>NZ_CM150748.1:3027500-3404812 GCF_056387575.1 Wenyingzhuangia gracilariae | reverse complement strand
AGTATTCGTTAGCACTTAATTAGTTTAGTTTTATTCTGTTATTTTTGCACCAAATTGACTGACCTAAATCAATTAAATAAGGTACTTCTTGGGGACTACAAATGTGTGAATAAAATTCATTAAAAAAAAACCGTTTGCCTATTGTATTTAATGTTTTTTTTACATACAATATATTAGGTTTTAAAGATTAACATATGATAAGTAAGGATTATAGTTTTAGAGTAAAATATTACGAAACAGATAAAATGCAATATGTACACCATAGCAACTATGCAAAATACTTCGAAACCGCTCGTATTGAATGGCTTAGAGATGCTGGCATCTCTTACAAAAGTATGGAAGATCAAGGTGTAATGCTACCTGTTGTAAACTTAAATACTGTTTTTAAAAAACCCGCAAAGTACGATGATTTTTTAACCGTTAAAACTGCTATAAAACAGGTTCCTGATGTAAAGATAATTTTTACCTACAAAGTGTATAATCAACACAATGAATTGTTAACAACTGGAGAATCTACCTTGGTGTTTGTAGACATGAAAAAAAACAGACCTATCAGGTGTCCAGAAAATATTTTAAACACAATTATAAATCAATAATTTATAGTTCCTCTAATCGTTTAATGTTTACACAACGTAATTCTTCAAAAGATTGGATGACATTTTTAAAAATAGCTTTGGGTACTAATAATGTAAAATTACAATCTAAATACATTTCTTGTTGTTGTATTTCTAAGTCAAATGTTTTTATAACACGCATTACCTTATTTACGTTTTCATAAGAACTGTTAATAAGAAGTGTATTTTTTATTGTTTTTTCTTCTATTGAAGCTTGCTGTAGTGTTTCTTCTGCACAAGTTCTATAAGCTTTTATCAGCCCACCTACACCTAATTTAACTCCTCCAAAGTAACGTACTACAATTAACAAAACATTGGTAACATCAAAAGCTAGCAATTGTCCATAAATAGGTTGTCCTGCTGTATTGCTAGGTTCTCCATCATCGTTTACTCTGTATATCAATCCATCAAACCCTAAACGATATGCATAACACCAATGCCTAGCATCATGATATTGTTTTTTTATATTTTCTAATGCTTCTTTAACGTCATTCTCTGTGGTTACAGGAATTAAATAACCAATAAATTTACTTCCCTTTTCTTTGTAAAGTATTTGCTCTACAGATGTATCAATTGTTTTATATGTGGTTAACTCTTTACTCATATAGCAAAATAAAGTATAATAATGGCCGCAGCAGACATTCCTATTCCTATATAATTCTGTTTGCTTAATTTTTCTTTATACAAAACCACTCCTAAAAAAACAGATAGCAACACCACCAACAAGTTGTTTAAAGAAAACACTAACGCTGTTTGTATGGTTCCGTGAGACAAAGCTTTTAAAATGTAATAGATAGAAAAATAGTTAGGGACTCCTAAAACCAAACCTCCAACAATACTTTTAAATGTAATACGGATTTTTCCTAATGCATATTTTATCAAACACACCACAACTCCTATGACTCCACAAAACCAAAATAATGAAGTAGAAAAAATGGCAATTTCCTGCTGAGGAACTAAAAAAGTTTGCATGTGATTGATTAAGGAATCTGCCAAGCCACTCCCTATAAAAATAAGAAAAGGTAAATACCAAAAACGCTTGTCAAACTTATCTACTCCTTCTTTTTTAGACGTAAACCAACCCCCTATCAAAGCCGCTACAATTCCAAGTATTTTTAAAGGTCCTAATGCTTCATTATACAACAGTACACCAAAACCAATGGGAATTACTACGCTCATTTTATTGGCAACAGACATTACAGACAAACCTCCTTTTTGAGCAGTGAGTGCCATTAAATTAAATACAATAATAAAAATTATAGAAATTCCAACAGCCCCCCAAACCCAAGGCTTGTCTACATAAAAAGTAGTAAAAGTAAAAGAACCACTAAAAAAACTACCTATAAATAATGCTGTAAAATAACTAACTACAATCCCTACAAGATTGTCTATATTAAACCTATTAAACTCTTTTAGTATTAAAAAAACAGCTGTTGTAAAAAGAATACTCAGTAAAAGATAAATCATTTAAATATTGCTATAATGTTGCCATAAATCTCCACCAACAACAGATTGTTTTTGTGGTTTCTTTTTTAAATCTGGTGCTTTTACCCCTTTATCAAAAGTTGTTGCTCCTACAAAAACAAAGGCTTCATCCCATAAATTTTCATCCATAAAAGAAGTTAACAATTGTTTTCCTCCTTCTACCAATACAGATTGTATGTTTTCCTGATGCAATTCTGCCAAAACTTGAGGCAAAATACGTTTAGAAAAATCTATAGTTTTAAAGACCACCTGTTCATGAACTGCTTGTTTTTCTGTAAAAACAATGGTTTTTACCTTTCCATTGTACAAATGATATGTTTCAGGAACTTTTAAGGTTCTATCTATCAATATTCTTATAGGAGACATTCCTCCAAATGTACGAGTCGTTAACGTAGGGTTGTCTTTTAATGCTGTTTTAGTCCCCACTAAAATGGCATGTTCCAACGCTCTTAATTGATGCACTTTTTGTCGAGACAACTCATTAGAAATCCATGTAGGTTTGGCATCTTCAATTCCATCAACTACTCTTTCTCTGTCTATAAACCCATCTTTAGTTTCTGCCCATTTTAAAATTACATAAGGTCTTTGCTTGTTATGAAACGTTAAAAACCGTTTGTGCAATTCCAAACACTGTTCTTCTAACACTCCTACATGTACTTCTCTTCCTGCTTTTAATAAAATTTCTATTCCCTTACCCGATACTTTAGAAAAAGTATCCATACAACCTATATAAATTTTAGGAATTTTTTTAGCTTCTATTAAATTAGCACAGGGTGGTGTTTTTCCATAATGTGAACAAGGTTCTAACGTAACATATAGGGTAGATTTACTTAGCAAACTTTCATCTTTTACCGAATTAATTGCGTTTACCTCTGCATGCGGACCTCCGTAAGCACTTGTATAACCTTCTCCTATAATTTTACCATCGCATACAATTACAGCTCCTACAGACGGATTAGGATAAGCCAATCTGGTTCCTTTTTCTGCCAAATTAACTGCACGTTGCATGTATGTTAAATGTACAGCATCCATTATTTTAATATTTTAACTTTTTCAGAAAAATGAATAGGATATTCTTTGGTAACTAAAAATTTTCTAAACGTAGCTTTTCCATCTAACTTTACATCTATTTGGTTGGTTAAAATACTATTTAGAATAGACCCTAACAATCCTTTTTTAGAATCAAACAATTGACCATAAGACAATTTAATCTCCAACGGAACCGAAAAATCTTTTCTAGAAGGTACTTTTACTTCTTGGTTTTTTAAATTTCCTAAATCTATATTGTTCACCACTGCGTGTATGTCTTTTAAAGACATTTTTCCGCCTACTCTATTTGGATTGTTAAACCTTAAACCCGCCTTAATCGTAATAGAATCATTAATAATTTTAGACACCTTTACACCACCTACTCCTCTATATTCTGGAGCTTTTAAATTGGAACAAGACACTACAAAAACTGTAGTAATAAAAAGGAAACTTAATTTTACGAACTTCATATGTGTATATTTGTACTTGCAACAAAAATATCAATAAATAAACCAATTAATGACTTTACTAACATTTAAACAAAAACTTTATACCACTTTAGAGAGTCATTATCCTAAAACTGAATTGGATTCTTTTTTTAAATTGATTTTAGAAGATGTATTAAAATTATCTAAAATTGATTTTGCTTTAAATCCAAATATGGAAATTTTAGGAGAACAAGTTTCTAAGATTGATGAAATTTTAAACGGATTAAGTCAACATCAACCTATTCAACATTTAATTGGTTTTACAGAGTTTATGGATTTAAAACTAGAAGTAAATCAGCATGTGTTAATTCCAAGACCCGAAACCGAAGAATTAATTCGTTGGATTTTAAACGATTCTTCTACCAACACAACCTCTACTATTTTAGACATCGGAACCGGATCCGGATGCATTCCTATTGCACTCGCTAAACATATAAAAAATGCCAAGGTTACTACTATTGATGTTTCTAGCAAAGCTATAGCAACTGCCCAAAGAAATGCAACTCACAATAAAGCAGATGTTCAATTTTTACATCAAGATATTTTAGCAACCGAAAAACTTACAGCAACTTATGATGTAATTGTTAGCAATCCACCTTATGTTAGAAATTTAGAAAAACAAGAAATGCAAAAAAACGTATTGAATTACGAACCTCATTTAGCCTTATTTGTTTCAGATGATGATCCTTTAATTTTTTATAAAAAAATTGCCGAGTTGGCCAAAACAGCTCTAAGCCCCAACGGAGCATTGTATTACGAAATCAATCAATATTTAGGAACAGAAACCATTGATTTGTTACAAAACATTGGATTTAAACATGTTGAACTTAAAAAAGATGTATTTGGAAACGATCGAATGATTAAAGCTTCTGTATAGTACAAAGTATCGGGCATATGGTATCTAGTAGTAATCGGATAGCTTTGTACTGAATACTTTCTACTTGATACTTGATACTTGATACTAAACACTTACTTTTGCAAAAAACTTTTATATGCGTATAGACATTATTACCGTATCGCCAGAATTGATCCAAAGTCCGTTTGAGCACTCTATTATGAAAAGAGCTCAAGACAAAGGTTTAGCAGAAATTCACTTTCATAATTTAAGAGATTATGCCATTAATGATTACGGTAAAATTGACGATATGCAATTTGGTGGAGGTGCCGGAATGGTATTAATGATAGAACCTATTGATACTTGTATTAGCAAACTAAAAGCAGAAAGAGATTATGATGAAATTATTTACATGACTCCAGATGCCCCAACACTAAACCAACGCACTGCCAACACACTTTCTTTAAAAGAAAACATGATTATTTTATGTGGTCATTACAAAGGTGTAGACCAACGCGTAAGAGATTTGTTTATTACCAAAGAAATATCTATTGGTGATTATGTTTTAAGCGGAGGAGAATTAGGTGCTGCTGTATTGTGCGACACCATTCTTAGATTAATTCCTGGTGTTTTAGGTGATGAAACCTCTGCTTTAACAGACTCTTTTCAAGACGATTTATTATCTCCACCAGTATACACAAGACCTGCCGATTACAAAGGAACCAAAGTACCCGAAGTTCTAACTAGTGGAAATTTTCCTAAAATAGAAGAATGGAGATCTGACAAAGCCTTAGAAATCACACAAAAAGTTAGACCTGACTTGTTAGAGGAATAATTCATTTTTTTTTAACATTTTTAGGATTATGTAATTTTTTGTTCTTATTTTTGCAGTCCTAAATTAACCTCTGACGATACTCGTGAATGTTATTTTAGAAAACAACCATGATAAAAAATCTAAAATGGAAAATTTAGTAAAATTTGTACAAGACGAATTTGTAGCAAAAAAAGAATTACCAAACTTTAAAGCCGGAGATACAATTACTGTATACTACGAAATTAAAGAAGGGGCTAAAACAAGAACACAGTTTTTTAAAGGTGTAGTAATCCAAAGAAGAGGAACTGGTGCTTCTGAAACATTTACCATCCGTAAAATGTCTGGAACAGTTGGTGTAGAACGTATCTTCCCTATCAACTTACCAGCTATTCAAAAAATTGAATTGAACAAACAAGGTAAAGTTCGTAGAGCTAGAATTTATTACTTTAAAGAACTTACTGGTAAAAAAGCAAGAATTAAAGAAGTTAGAAGAAAATAATTTCTTTTTATTCCACACATTAAAAGCTCAATACTCTAGTATTGAGCTTTTTTTATAAATTTAAAATAGCACAGTTTTTCATAAAATCGTTATGATTTTAACAGGATACCAAATAAGCTAAATATATTAGTACATTTGCAAAACTTATAACCCTTGTGTTTATAAAATAGAACTATCAAAAAAATAAATATTAAAGAATTAAAATGGCAACAGAAAATTCAAAAATCATCTATACGCTTACAGACGAAGCACCCGCTTTAGCAACGTATTCATTATTACCAATTATCAAAGCTTTTACAAGTAAAGCAGGTATTGAAGTTGAAACAAGAGACATCTCTTTAGCAGGAAGAATATTAGCTAATTTTCCTGAATTTTTAACAGATGATCAAAAAATTTCTGATGCTTTGGCTGAACTAGGAGAATTGGCTAAAACTCCTGAAGCTAATATTATTAAATTACCTAATATTTCAGCATCTATACCTCAGTTACAGGCAGCTATTAAAGAATTACAGGCTAAAGGCTTTAACATTCCTAACTACCCTGCAACTCCAGTAACTCCAGAGGAAAAAGAAATAAAAGCAACCTATGCAAAAGTATTAGGGTCTGCCGTAAACCCTGTATTACGTGAAGGAAATTCAGACCGTAGAGCTCCTAAAGCAGTAAAAAACTACGCAAAGAAAAACCCACACCGTATGGGAGCATGGAGCAAAGACTCTAAAACGCATGTAGCTTCTATGGATGCGAATGATTTTTATGGTTCAGAAAAATCTACAACCATAGAAAATGCTACTGAATTTAAAATTACTTTTAACGGAAACGACTTAAAAGGATACGCTCCTTTAAAAGCCGGAGAAGTAATTGATTGTTCTGTAATGAGCATCAATTCTTTAAAAGAATACGCTGCCAAAGAAATTGCAGATGCTAAAGCAAACGGAGTGTTGTTATCATTACACATGAAAGCAACCATGATGAAAGTTTCTGATCCAATTATTTTTGGAGCAATTGTAGAAGTTTTCTATAAAGATGTTTTTGAGAAATATGCTGATTTATTTGCAGAACTAGGAATTACAGCAACCAATGGTTTGGGAGATGTATATGCTAAAATTGCTGGTCATCGTAAGGAAGACGAAATAAAAGCTGCTATTGATGCTGTTTATGCTGATGCTCCTGCTGTTGCTATGGTAAATTCAGACAAAGGTATTACCAACTTACACGTACCTTCTGATGTAATTGTAGATGCATCTATGCCAGCTATGATTCGTACTTCAGGACAAATGTGGAATGCAGAAGGACAACAACAAGACACAAAAGCTTTAATTCCAGACAGATGTTATGCTGGAGTTTTTCAAGCAACTATAGATTTTTGTAAAGAAAATGGTGCTTTTGACCCTACAACCATGGGAACTACTCCAAACGTAGGATTGATGGCTCAAAAAGCAGAAGAATACGGATCTCACGATAAAACATTCCAATTAGAAGAAGCAGGAACAGTACAAGTTATAGATAAAGAAGGAAATGTATTGTTAGAACAAACTGTTGAAGCTGGTGATGTTTTTAGAATGTGTCAAGTAAAAGATGCTCCTATTCAAGATTGGGTTAAATTAGCAGTAAACAGAGCAAGTGCTACAGGATGGCCTGCAGTTTTCTGGTTAGATGAAAACAGAGCTCACGATGCAGAAATTATTAAGAAAGTAAACAAATACTTAAAAGACCATAATACAGAAGGATTAGAAATTTTAATCAAATCCCCTATTGAAGCGACAAAATATACTTTAGAAAGAGTAAAAGCTGGATTGGATACAATTTCTGTAACAGGTAACGTATTACGTGATTACTTAACAGATTTATTCCCAATTTTAGAATTAGGTACGTCTGCTAAAATGTTATCTATTGTTCCTTTAATGAATGGTGGAGGATTGTTTGAAACTGGTGCAGGAGGTTCGGCTCCAAAACACGTACAACAATTAATAGAAGAAAATTACTTACGTTGGGATTCTTTAGGAGAATTTTTAGCATTGGCTGTTTCTTTAGAGCATTTAAGCGATAAATACAACAACCCACAAGCACAAGTATTAGCAGATACTTTAGATGCTGCAACTGGTAAATTCTTAGATACTGACAAATCTCCAACACGTAAAATTGGTGGTATAGATAACAGAGGTTCTCACTTCTATTTAGGACTATATTGGGCTCAAGAGTTAGCAGCTCAAAACAAAGATGCTGAGTTGAAAGAAATTTTTACTCCAGTAGCAGAAGCTTTAACAGCTAACGAAGCTAAAATAGTTGAAGAATTAATTTCTGTTCAAGGAAAACCTGCTAATATTGGTGGTTACTACAGTATGAATAGTGAATTAACATCTGCAGTTATGAGAGCTAGTACTACATTAAATACAATTATAGACGGAATAGCTTAAAACTATAAAATTTTATAAAAATAAAAACCTCGCTAAAATTAGCGAGGTTTTTATTTTTATGTAATATCTTTAATCTAAAATTAAACGAATTTATATATGAAAATTGGAGCTTTAATCACTATTATAATAAGTGAATTGTTAATTTTAATGCTAACTTCTTTAAACATAAACTCTAACAGTATTAGTTTTGTTAGTACATTAGTTGTTGTTGTTATTGTTGCTTTTTCTTTTTCTGCCTTATTGCAAAACATTAAAAGTTTAACTAGTTCTAAAAAATACGGAATTAGTGGTGTTATAGGTGTTATTGCAGGAATACTTTACTTTTGGTTAACGAGCAAACATTTTGAAACTATTGTAACATGGTTGCACAAATACGGAGTTTCTATTTTATTAGTCGTTATCTTAATTTGTGTGATTTATCTTTTTCAGGGTAAAAAGACCAAACAAACCATATAACAAAAAAACGCTTAGCTATATATATATGGCTAAGCGTTTTTTATATTCTACATATAGCTTTTTACAAAGCCATTTTCTCTTTTAGTTTTTCTTTTATTTTTCCCATTACATCTTTAGGGTACAATCTATCTCCCATAAAAATATCAGTCATTGCCTCACCAAAACGTTGACCATAATTTTTCAATAATGTTTTTCTGATCAACTTGTTACTATAAAACAATTTAGCCAACTTCATAGAGGTTAACAATTCTGGCATTATGGTACTTTCTATAATATCTGTATACGTTTTAGCAGCTTGTTCACTATCATTTCCAGCTTCTACAATTGCTTGGGCTACTAATTTACCACTGTAAATTGCGTTAGAAATTCCTTCTGCTGTTAAAGGGTCTGCAAAACCTGCTGCATCTCCAATTAAAAAAACGTTGTTTTTCACATAACCATCTGTTCTAGGAGTAACAGGAATTTGGTATCCGTGTTTTTCTATATGTAATATTTCTTCAATACCTAAGAATTTAATGTATTCTGCACAATATTCCTTTATTCTTCTATCATCTTTAAGAATTGCTCCTACTCCTATAGATAAGTGATTCTTTTTAGGAAAACACCAACCGTAACCTGCAGGAATCGCATCTATGTCAAATCGTATTTCTTTAGACAAACGTTCAAAATCGGCATCGTTTACTTCTATTTCATATTCTAATGCTGGAATTAACGTTCTGGTGTCTTTTTTCCAGCCTGCCATTTTTGCTACTTGGCTATACACACCATCTGCAGCAATAACATAGGTCGCAGAAATAGTTCCTTGAGTTGTTTCCAATTCAACAACATCATCTTTCTTTTCTAATTTTGTAACCTTACAACCTTCTATAAGTTCTACTCCCAACTCTTGTCCTTTTTTAACAATCAAGTTGTCAAAAGTATCACGCATAACTAAAGACACAATGGGCTCATCACGTTCCGTCGTAAAATGAATATCCCCCATATAGATATCAATTTTTTTAAACTCAATATCTACTACTTCAGAAATATCAAAAGGCATATTTTTTCTACCTCTATACACAAAACCTCCTCCACAAACTTTATATCTTGGTAGTGTTTCTTTTTCTAAAATTACTGTTTTAAGTCCTGCTTTAGCTAAATGAAAGGCTGCAGAAGCTCCTGAAGGTCCGCTTCCTACTACAGCTACATCAAATTTGTTCATGAAATATTTTTTATCGCTAATATAAATGATTCTTTCAAAAAACAAAGTACTAAAAACTGAATAACCTATTAAAAAGAAAACGACAACCGAAGTTGCCGTTTTAAATGTTTTCACAACGGAATAATCCTTATTGTGAATTGATTTCAAATTGTAATGCTAATATAAAAATTATTGGTAAATCTTAACATAAATCATTACATTTATTTCAGTCTTTTAAAAATTGCTATTTAAGACTTCTAAAAAACATTAACAATCTGCTACTATCTCTAGTAGTGGATATATACAATATTATGAGAAAAATACTAGGACTAGACTTAGGAACCACATCTATTGGTTGGGCTTTAGTAAATGAAGCTGAAAATAAAAATGAAACTTCTGAAATTATTAAGCTGGGAGTAAGAGTAAATCCTTTAAGTACTGATGAGGTTACAGACTTTGAAAAAGGTAATCCTTTATCTGTAAATACTGATAGAACTTTAAAAAGAGGTGCTCGTAAAAATTTACAACGTTTTAAATTAAGAAGACAAAACTTAATAGAAGCTTTACTAAAAAACAATATTCTTAAACAAGAATCAGTTTTAACAGAAATAGGCAGTAATTCTACTTTTGAAACACTAAAGCTAAGAGCTAAAGCAGCCAAAAAACCTGTTACAAAAGAAGAATTTGCTAGAATATTATTAACTATCAATAAAAAAAGAGGATATAAAAGTAGTAGAAAAGCTAAAAATGAAGAGGAGGGAACTTTAATTGATGGTATGTCTGTTGCCAAAGAATTGTATGAAAACAACATAACTCCTGGTCAATATGTATATCAGCTATTAATAGATGGAAAAAAATATATTCCTGATTTTTACCAATCAGATTTAAAAAGTGAATTTTCAAAAATCTGGAAGTTTCAAAAACAATTTTATTCGGATATATTAACAGATGAACTTTTCCAAAATTTAGAAGGTAAAAACAAAAACCAAACATGGGCTATTTGTAAAGAGCCATTTAACATCAAAGGAATTACTCAAAAAGGGACAGCTACTGATAAAAGATTAGAAAAATACAAATGGAGAAGTGAATCCTTAAATACTAAAATTGATTTAGAAACTTTAGCCATTGTATTACAAGAAGTAAATAATGATTTAAACAAATCTAGTGGGTATTTGGGAGCTATTGGGGATAGAAGTAAAAAACTATACTTTAATAAAATAACCGTAGGAGAATACTTGTATCAACAAATAGAAAAAGACAGACATACAAGCTTAAAAAATCAAGTTTTTTATAGACAAGATTATTTAGATGAGTTTGAACAAATTTGGGAAACACAAGCTAAATCCCATCCAGAGCTAACAACTAATTTAAAAGAAGAAATAAGAGATATTATTATTTTTTATCAACGAAAATTAAAGTCTCAAAAAGGATTGATTAGTATTTGTGAGTTTGAACAAAAAACAATTGAAATAATAGTTGAAAATAAAGTTAAAAAGAAAACAATAGGTCCAAGAGTTGTTCCTAAATCATCTCCTGTATTTCAAGAATACAAAATATGGCAAGTATTAAATAACCTTAGTTTTACACCTAAAAAAGAAACTACAGTAAACCTTTTTAATCAAGAGTTTCCTGAAGAAATATTAACTCTAGAACAAAAGTATTTAATTTTTGAAGAACTAAACACAAGAGGAAAATTAAAAAGTGCTGAAGTTTTAAAACTACTGAAATTAAAATCAAAAAATTGGAAATGTAATTTTGAAGTTATTGAAGGAAATAATACCAATCAAGCTATTTACAATGTATTGCAACAAATTTCTGAAAACGAAGGACATGGTTTTGATTGGAGTAAAAAAAATGCTTCGGAAATAAAAGAAGAATTAAAAGCGACTTTACCAGAAATAGGAATCAATCCTAACATTTTAGATTTTGACATTAATGATGATAACTTTGAACAACAACTTTCTTATCAATTATGGCATTTATTATACTCAGTCGAAGATGATTCTAAAATTAGTAAAGAAGATGAAGCTATTTATGGAAAAACAGCTGTAAATCTTAAAAAGAAGCTTCATTTAAAATTTGGGATTCCTGTAAAATATACTTCTCTATTTGCAAATATTAGCTTACAACCAGATTATGGAAACTTAAGTACTAAGGCCATCCGTAAAATTATTCCTCACTTACAAGATGGAAATGAATATTCACAAGCTTGTACATTGGCAGGTTATAATCACTCTAACAGCATTACCAAAGAAGAAAATTTAAAGAGAGAGTTAAAAGAAAAACTAGAACTATTACCTAAAAATAGTTTAAGAAACCCGGTTGTAGAAAAGATTCTAAATCAGTTAGTAAATGTTGTCAATCAAATTATTGACACCTATGGAAAACCTGATGAAATTAGAATTGAATTGGCTAGAGAATTAAAAAAATCTGCAAAGCAACGTAAAGAAATGACTTCTGGTATTGCCTCTGCCACAAAGAGAAATGAGGACATAAAAAAAACGCTTCAAAAAGCTCCTTTTAACATTAAAAATCCCACTAAAAATGATGTCGTTAAATATCGTTTGTATCAAGAGTTAGAAACAAATGGTTTCAAAACTTTATACACCAATCAATACATAGAACCTCATAAACTATTTTCTAAAGAAATAGACATAGAGCATATTATCCCTAAAGCAAAATTGTTTGATGACTCATTTTCCAATAAAACATTGGCATTTAGAACTGTAAATCTTATAAAATCAGACATGACTTCTTATGATTTTATGGAAGATAAATACAATCACGATTTAGAAAATTATGTTTTAAGAGTAAAAACTTTATATGATAGCGGTGTTATTTCTAAAGGGAAATATTCCAAACTTTTAATGAAAGAAAGCAACTTGCCTGATGGATTTATTGAAAGGGATTTAAAAAACACACAATACATCGCTAAGAAAGCGAAAAACATGTTACAGGAAGTTGTTAGAAATGTAGTACCTACTACAGGAAGTATTACAGACAAACTAAGAGAAGATTGGGATTTGATTTATGTAATGAAAGAATTAAATCTTCCTAAATATAGAGAACTTGGTTTAACTGTTTTAGAAGAACGAAAAAATGGAAATAAAGTTGAACAAATTATAGATTGGACCAAACGAAACGACCATAGACACCATGCTATGGATGCTTTAGCAGTAGCTTTCACAACACACAATCATATTCAATATATTAATAACCTAAAGGCTAAAAATAACAAAACGAGCCCTATATATTCGATACAACAAATTATCACAAATAAGAACGATAAAGGGAAAAGAATATTTTCACAACCTATGCCTAACTTTAGAACAGAAGCTAAAAAACACATAGAAAGTATTTTAATCTCTTTTAAAACTAAAAATAAAGTAGTAACTAAAAATATTAATATCACAAAGGCTAAAAAGGGAACTTCAAAAAAAGTTCAATTAACTCCTAGAGGGCAATTGCACAAAGAAACTGTTTATGGTCGCTCAAAAAAAGAAATCGTAAAACAAGAAAAAATTGGAACTGCCTTTACTGTAGATAAAATTAAAACCGTTACACAACCAGAATACAGAACATTATTATTAAAAAGAATAACTGAATTTAACAACGATCCTAAAAAAGCATTTGGAGGTAAAAATGTACTTAGTAAAACACCTATACTATTAGCTAATGGTAAAGAAATGCCTTTAACTGTTACTACAAAAAAATACGAAGATGTATATACCATTCGTAAAGAAATAACTCCCGATTTAAAAATAGAAAAAGTACTAGATGCCAAAATCCGTGAGCTATTGTACAAAAGGATAGATACATTTAATGGAGATAAAAAAGCTGCTTTTTCAGACTTAAATAACAATCCTATTTGGCTGAATAAAGAAAAGGGAATCGCTATCAAAAGAGTTACCATTTCTGGAGTTGCCAACGTAGAATCTTTACATGACAAAAAAGACCATTTAGGAAATCTTATTTTAGATACAAATGGTAATACTCAACCTGTAGATTTTGTAAGTACCGGAAACAATCATCATGTGGCTATTTACAAAGATGAAAAAGGAAAACTACAAGAACAAGTAGTTTCTCTTTTTGATGCAATTGCTAGAGTTAATCAAGACCTGCCTATAGTAAACAAAAATTACAACAAAGACAAAGATTGGGAATTCTTATTTACACTCAAACAAAATGAACTATTTGTTTTTTCTACAGATGATTTCAATCCTAAAGAAGTAGATTTATTAGATGAAAAAAATTATGCTTTGATTAGTCCTCATTTGTTTAGAGTGCAGAAAATATCAACCAAGAATTATTTGTTTACACATCATTTAGAAACTAAGGCCATAGATAGTGATATACTAAAAAATAAAAAACAACTATCCGGAATCACTTATAATTCTATTAGAAGTACAGAGCCTTTAAGAAATATAATCAAAGTAAGAACCAATCATCTAGGTAATATCGTTCAAGTTGGAGAATATTAATCAATAATTGGATTATGATCAAACGCACCATCTACATAGGCAATCCTGCACATTTAAAACTAAAAAACCAACAATTATTGGTTCAAGAACCTTTGGGAAAGGTAAAAGGATCTGTGCCTATAGAAGACATGGCATTGTTGGTTTTAGATCATTATCAAATTACTATTAGTACACAGGTAATTAACAGCTTGCAAGGAAACGGAGTGTGTATTGTAACTTGTGATGCTCATCATTTGCCTTTTGGAATTACGTTGCCTCTTTACGGACACACAGAACATTCAGAACGTGTTAAATATCAATTGGACGTAAGCGAACCTTTAAAAAAACAATTATGGAAACAAACCATCCAACAAAAAATTAAAAACCAAGAAGCTTTACTTAAACTCAACAACCGAGTTTATGAGCCTATGGAAGAATATAGAACCGCCACCAAAAGTGGAGATACTACCAATACCGAAGGAAAAGCTGCACAACATTATTGGAAACATTTATTTCCAGAGTTTCAACGAAACCGATTTGGAGATGCTCCCAATGCATTGCTAAATTTTGGTTATGCTATTTTACGGAGCATTGTAGCCCGAGCTTTGGTAAGTTCTGGTTTATTACCTGTATTGGGCTTATTTCATAAAAACAAATACAATCCCTATTGTTTGGCAGATGATGTGATGGAACCCTACCGTCCTTTTGTAGATAAAATGGTGGTAAATTATGTGAATAATTTTGGAGAGACAGATGAGTTAACTAAAGATGTAAAAGCCTATTTATTAGGAATTGCTACACAAGATGTTTGGATAGATGGACAACAAAGACCTTTATTAGTCGCTGTTACCACCACCACAGCTTCTTTATACAAATGTTATACAGGAGAACTAAGAACTATTAAATACCCCGAACTAGATTGATAACCTATGTCACAAGACAGATTTAACGCTTATAGAATTATGTGGGTATTGGTATTTTTTGATTTGCCTACCGAAACCAAAGTAGAACGAAGGGCTGCAAATTTGTTTCGAAAGGATTTAATTAAAGATGGTTTTGATATGTTTCAATTCTCCATCTACCTACGCAATTGTCCAAGTAGAGAAAATGCCAATGTACATATCAAACGTGTTAAAAATGCCTTACCCAAACATGGTAAAATTGGAATTTTATGTGTTACCGACAAACAATTTGGAAATATGGAATTATTTCATGGTAAAAAACAAACAGATTTACCAGGTACTACCCAACAATTAGAACTTTTTTAACAAAGGTCATCGAGTAGAGTTAAGTTAAGGACTAGAGCTTATAAATAATCAATTATTACAAACGGTCATCGCGCGGAGTCGAGATGAGATCAACTTAAGTACACAGAATAAATTTTATATAAAATGCATTAAATAATTCTTTACTTAGCTCTATCATCAAAAGCTTAGAATTTTAAAATTGGAGTTTAACATTAACGATATAGATAAAATAAATCTTTTTTATATTTCTAAAAAACAATCCCCAAACCTTTATTTATCTAAAGTTTTGGGGATTGACCTTGTGATTCCTCACATAAAAATACAATTTGAAATCAATTCACAACGAAAAAGATTTTCATAATTTTATTGATGTCTTGTGATTCCTCACATAAAAATACAATTTGAAATCAATTCACAACTCGTCAACAGCTTTAAGTATAGCTTTTTCACTTGTGATTCCTCACATAAAAATACAATTTGAAATCAATTCACAACAGCAACATACTCAGCATACACACCTCCCGCCTTGTGATTCCTCACATAAAAATACAATTTGAAATCAATTCACAACTTCCAACCGCATTAATATATGCGCAAGCTACTTGTGATTCCTCACATAAAAATACAATTTGAAATCAATTCACAACCCTTATGTTTTGTTGATTGGCTTCTTTGTTCTTGTGATTCCTCACATAAAAATACAATTTGAAATCAATTCACAACAAGCACCTAGCGGTGGTTACTTCGGTAAAACTTGTGATTCCTCACATAAAAATACAATTTGAAATCAATTCACAACAGATAAAATAATAGGTTTTTTTAATACTAGCTTGTGATTCCTCACATAAAAATACAATTTGAAATCAATTCACAACACAGCTATTAATAATGTGTTAACTGCAAAACTTGTGATTCCTCACATAAAAATACAATTTGAAATCAATTCACAACGGAACTGAGCGAGGTCATGCCCTCTATAACTTGTGATTCCTCACATAAAAATACAATTTGAAATCAATTCACAACCCAAAACTATTTTTTTTGTTTCTGTAATTACTTGTGATTCCTCACATAAAAATACAATTTGAAATCAATTCACAACGCTTCTGCAGCTGCTTTAGCAGAACCTCCGCTTGTGATTCCTCACATAAAAATACAATTTGAAATCAATTCACAACGTAGTAGAGTATAATCCTACGTTTGATGAACTTGTGATTCCTCACATAAAAATACAATTTGAAATCAATTCACAACGTATAGCGACTTAAAGCACTAAGTAAATTACTTGTGATTCCTCACATAAAAATACAATTTGAAATCAATTCACAACTTTAATTTAGCAAAACAAAACGAGAGCAAACTTGTGATTCCTCACATAAAAATACAATTTGAAATCAATTCACAACTAAAATGTTAATTGTTTGCTCTAAAAATGTCTTGTGATTCCTCACATAAAAATACAATTTGAAATCAATTCACAACGTAAACCTGTAGCAGATGTTAAGAAATGGTCTTGTGATTCCTCACATAAAAATACAATTTGAAATCAATTCACAACGTAATCTGTAGGTTCTTGAGCATCTAATTGCTTGTGATTCCTCACATAAAAATACAATTTGAAATCAATTCACAACGCCATTTTAGGAGAATCTTCAAACTCTATACTTGTGATTCCTCACATAAAAATACAATTTGAAATCAATTCACAACAAGCCATCCGCAGAAGTGTAAGGCAACACACTTGTGATTCCTCACATAAAAATACAATTTGAAATCAATTCACAACGTTGGTGTTGGTTTTGTTTTTAAAAGCTGCCTTGTGATTCCTCACATAAAAATACAATTTGAAATCAATTCACAACAACCCACCTATTTAGGTAAAACCAAAATTACTTGTGATTCCTCACATAAAAATACAATTTGAAATCAATTCACAACAGTAACTCAAATAAATAGGTCTTTTGTTATCTTGTGATTCCTCACATAAAAATACAATTTGAAATCAATTCACAACACCTAGTACAAAAATTCATTCATTAGGTAACTTGTGATTCCTCACATAAAAATACAATTTGAAATCAATTCACAACGGGCTGTTGGTTTTAAAAAAGAAATAATATCTTGTGATTCCTCACATAAAAATACAATTTGAAATCAATTCACAACGGAATAGATGAAGTTTTGTTGGATTATTCGCTTGTGATTCCTCACATAAAAATACAATTTGAAATCAATTCACAACAATATTATTCGTAATGGGTGTAAGGATTCTCTTGTGATTCCTCACATAAAAATACAATTTGAAATCAATTCACAACCGTTTCTAACTATTAAAGATTTCTTTCATACTTGTGATTCCTCACATAAAAATACAATTTGAAATCAATTCACAACATGCTTGGAATTATTCACAACGTCGTGGAACTTGTGATTCCTCACATAAAAATACAATTTGAAATCAATTCACAACGCGCAAGTACAAGAAACTTATATATTAAACCTTGTGATTCCTCACATAAAAATACAATTTGAAATCAATTCACAACAGTCCTATGTAGATACTTATGAGTATAATTCTTGTGATTCCTCACATAAAAATACAATTTGAAATCAATTCACAACAATATCAAAGCATTTACAAAAGAAACTTATCTTGTGATTCCTCACATAAAAATACAATTTGAAATCAATTCACAACAAAAATCCATTAGATTAATTAAACCACTTTCTTGTGATTCCTCACATAAAAATACAATTTGAAATCAATTCACAACAGTCAATATGATATATATAAACCCAAAACACTTGTGATTCCTCACATAAAAATACAATTTGAAATCAATTCACAACAATAGCGTTACTATCAAAATCTTCTAACCCCTTGTGATTCCTCACATAAAAATACAATTTGAAATCAATTCACAACCCAATGGTTTTTTCTACTCCAGATAATGTGCTTGTGATTCCTCACATAAAAATACAATTTGAAATCAATTCACAACTTTTGTCGTCAAACAATCCCATAATTTTAACTTGTGATTCCTCACATAAAAATACAATTTGAAATCAATTCACAACATTTATAAAGAACATTAAAATAGAGGTAATCTTGTGATTCCTCACATAAAAATACAATTTGAAATCAATTCACAACGAAATACCTGTGTAGCTTCTTATACTGTTACTTGTGATTCCTCACATAAAAATACAATTTGAAATCAATTCACAACGTCAACTTCATCATTATATAGGTGACTTGACTTGTGATTCCTCACATAAAAATACAATTTGAAATCAATTCACAACGATGGAGACTGGGGCGAAAACTCTATGATTCTTGTGATTCCTCACATAAAAATACAATTTGAAATCAATTCACAACAAAGGGGTCACGCTCTTTATAAAAATAAATCTTGTGATTCCTCACATAAAAATACAATTTGAAATCAATTCACAACAAACTAGGTGCGTAGGAATCTGGAATGAAGCTTGTGATTCCTCACATAAAAATACAATTTGAAATCAATTCACAACACTACAGGTATTTCTTTTTCTCTCATAATTCTTGTGATTCCTCACATAAAAATACAATTTGAAATCAATTCACAACTTGTTCAGATATATCTAAAAGATTTTTAAACTTGTGATTCCTCACATAAAAATACAATTTGAAATCAATTCACAACGAGGATGTGCATTTGAAATTGATTTCTTCACTTGTGATTCCTCACATAAAAATACAATTTGAAATCAATTCACAACTGAAGTGTAACCAACAATATTACTTTGCAACTTGTGATTCCTCACATAAAAACACAATTTGAAATCAATTCACAACAATATTATTTATATGGAAATGTACACTTTTTAACACTTATACAAACTCATCAATACACAACATTAAAAAGCAAGAAAAAAATAAGAATCTGATTTAAAAAAATATCCTGCAAATATTCTAAAAACATTTACACATTGGCTCTATTATTGCTAAGTATTTCGTTCAATATTACGTAATTTAGCAACTTTAAAAAACTTACGCATCCGATGAAAAAAATCTGGAATATTATTTACAGTACCCGCTTAATGGCTGTGCTATTTATTGTATTTGCCACCGCAATGGGGGTAGCTACTTTTATAGAAAATGATTATGGTACAGAAACTTCTAAAGCTTTAGTTTACAACACTTGGTGGTTTGAAGCTATTATGGCTTTATTTGTCATTAATTTTATAGGAAATATTTTTAAATACCAACTGTACAAAAAAGCCAAATGGGCTGTATTGTTATTCCACCTTTCTTTTCTGTTAATTATTATTGGAGCCGCTGTTACAAGATACATAAGTTACGAAGGAATAATGCCTATTATGGAGGGAGAAAAGTCCAATGTGTTTTTTTCTGAAAAAACATATTTAAACTTAAACATTCATAATTTTAAAGAAGAAAAAAATGTACATGCTCCTATTCTTTTGTCTGCTAAAGGAAAAGCATCTTATCATTTTTCTACAGACTTTAGAGGACAAGAAGTTGATATAGAATTAACAGATTATATTCCAAATGCAAAAACAGAATTTACCAAATCTGAAAATGGAGAGCAATACATCCACTTTGTAGAATCTAGCTCTGGTAGCAGACACGACCATTATATTAAAAAAGGGGATATTGAAAACATTCACGGAATACTAGTAGGTTACGAAAACGGTAAAGAAACCTCTATAAACTTTACAGAACGTAATGGCGAATTGTTTTTAGAATCTAAACACGATGGTACTTTTATGCGAATGGCAGACAGGTACAATGGAACCATTCTTAAAAACGAAACTCAAAAATTTAACTACTTAAGCTTGCATCAAATTGCAGGATTGAGTTTTGTGGTTCCAGAAAAACCAATTACAGGAGAAATGAAAGTAATTTCTGCCAAAGACAAAAAATCTTTTCCAGAAGCCATGCTTACACTAAAAGTTACTTCTAAAGGTAAAATGACTTTAATCCAAGTAAAAGGAGGACAATACACGTCTAACAAGCCTGTTCCTTTTACATTGGCCGATTTAAATTTTAATATTTCTTACGGATCTAGAATGTTAACCTTGCCTTTTTACATAAAACTAAACGATTTTCAGTTAGAAAAATATCCTGGGTCAGAATCTGCTGCTTCTTATGCTAGTGAAGTAACTGTTATTGATGAAAAGGACAACAACACATTTGATTTTAGAATTTTTATGAACCATATTTTAAATTACAAAGGTTATAAATTCTTTCAGTCTAGTTACGATTTATCGGGACCAAAAGAAGAAACAAGACTTTCTGTAAACCACGATGCAATAGGAACTATTATAACCTATATAGGGTATTTTGCTTTGTATGCTGGTTTATTATTAACACTATTTATGAAAGAAACCCGTTTTGGTCTGTTAAGTAAACGTTTAAACAAACTAAAAAACAAAACTACTACCATAGCATTATTGTTAGGACTTGTAAGCTCTTTTAGTTTTGCACAAGAGCACAATCACGATGAACACAACCACGAAGGTCACAATCATGAACAACACGACCACGCTGCACATAATGAAGCAACACAAACCAATGAGCAGTTAAAAGCTTTAAACCCAGAAGAAGTAAAAGCAAGCATTCTTAAATATGCTGTAAAACCAGAGCATGCTTTGGAGTTTAGTAAATTGGTAATTCAAGATGCAGGTGGTAGAATGAAACCTGTAAACACTTTTGCTAGTGAATTGCTAAGAAAAGTAAGTAAAAAAGACACATACAATGGATTAGATGCCAATCAAGTATTTATATCTATTATAGAAAATCCAAGAATGTGGTACGATGCTCCAATTATATATTTGGAAAAGAAAAACAGTAAAATTCGTACTATTTTAGGAATAGATCAAGACACAAAATACGCTGCTTTATCTAATTTTATAGACCCTACAGGAAATTACAAACTAACTTCTTACGTGGCCGATGCTGAAAAAAATCAAAAGAAAAGTGCTTTTGAAAAAGACGTCATCAATATAGACAAAAGAGTAGGTTTGTTGTACACCGCAATTAGTGGAAGTATTTTACGTATTTATCCAAAAATAAACGATGAAAACAACAAATGGGTTTCACAATTAGAGTTAAGTACTGCAGGTTTTACAGGAATTGACTCTGTTTTTGTAAAACAAATAATTCCTGCTTACAGACAAACATTATGGCAAGCAAAAACTACAGGAAATTATAACGAAGCTGATGAAATTTTAGAAGGAATTAAAAATTTCCAAAAAAAGTATGGAGCTGAAGTTTATCCAAGTCAAAAGAAAATAGATTTTGAAATTACGTACAATAAATATGATATTTTTAAGAAGCTATTTTCTTACTATATGTACATCAGTACTTTATTGTTCTTATTTATCATCTTTCAAATTTTTAAAGACGGTAAAGTTGTTAGACTGTTAATTAAAGGATCTATAGCTATTGTAATATTCTTATTTGTTTTACAAACAGCCGGTTTAGGAGTAAGATGGTTTATTAGTGGGCATGCTCCTTGGTCTGATGCATATGAATCTATTATTTATGTAGCTTGGGCAACCATGTTGTTTGGATTAATTTTTGGACGAAAATCATCGTTAACCATTGCTGCAACAGCTTTTGTTGCCTCTATGATTTTGATGATTGCACACTGGAACTGGATGGATCCACAAATTGCAAACCTACAACCCGTATTAAACTCTTATTGGTTAATGATTCACGTAGCTATTATTGTAGCGAGTTACGGACCATTTACTTTGAGTATGATTTTAGGATTGGTTGCTTTGATTTTAATGATTTTAACAACCGACAAAAACAAAAAATCTTTAAAACATAAAATTGATGAGTTAACCATTATTAATGAAATGAGCATGACTGTTGGAGTTGTAATGCTTACCATTGGTAACTTTTTAGGAGGTATGTGGGCTAACGAAAGTTGGGGTAGATACTGGGGTTGGGATCCTAAAGAAACTTGGGCATTAATCAGTATTATGATATACGCTTTTGTATTGCACATGCGATTGGTACCTGGTCTAAGAAGTAAATTTACATTTAACATTGTATCCATTTATGCATTTGCTAGTATTATGATGACCTATTTTGGAGTAAACTTCTATTTATCAGGACTGCACTCATACGCTAGCGGAGACCAAGTAGTAACTCCTAATTTTGTGTACTATTCTATAGCTATAGTTGCCATTTTAGGTATACTGGCTTACTTGAAGTTTAAAAAATACTACAAAAAATAAATAGGACTGTAAAATCTGCTATTAATAATGTAAATTCGCAAATCTTATAATTACAAACAATAAACATGTTTCACAAATATTTAAAACTAGTTTTAGCAGCAGGAGTAACAGTATTAGCTGTTTTACAATTTATTGATGAAAATATCGGAAATGGTATTTTATTACTTTTATTGGCAGGAATTTTTATCTTCTTATACTTTAAAAATGAAATTTTATTATTGGCATTTTTACAAATGAGAAAACAAAATTTAGAAGGAACTGAAAAGTGGCTAAATAAAATTAAAAACCCAGAAATGGCTTTAATTACTTCTCAACAAGCATATTACTACTATTTGCAAGGGTTAATGGTAGTACAAAAAAACATGACTCAAGGAGAAAAGCTATTAAAGAAAGCTTTAAATATTGGACTTCGTATGGGGCATGATATTGCTATGGCTAAATTAAACTTAGCAGGTATTGCCATGAGCAAACGTAGAAAAAGAGAAGCAACTACGTTGTTAAATGAGGCTAAAAAATTAGACAAACATGGAATGCTTTCTGATCAAATTAAGTTGATGAAAGATCAAATGAAAAAAATCTAATTAGTAAACATACATCTATTAAAAAAGGTCTTTATGAAAATTCATAAAGACCTTTTTTTAATGTATTGCATTTAAATAAACTTAGGCTGGTACTACCAAACTTTTATAAATAGCTTCATATTGCGGTAATACCTGATCTATACTAAAAGTTTTAGCTCTTTCAAATGCGTTTTCTTTAAACGTATTTAATACTTCTTTATTTTCTATCAATTTTAAGGTGTTCTTAGCCATATCATTCACATCTTTAACATCGCTTAAAAAACCTGTAACTCCATGTATATTTACCTCTGGCAAACCTCCTGTGTTTGTAGATATTACTGGAGTTTTAGCTGCCATAGCTTCTAAAGCTGCCAATCCAAAACTTTCAGATTTTGAAGGTAGAATAAACACATCTGAATAACAAAGTATTTTATTAACCTCTAGACTATTCCCTAAAAATAAAATTTTATCAAAAACTCCCAACTCTCTGGCCAAACGTTTTACCTCTATCATATCTGGTCCTTGACCAACCAACATTAATTTTGCAGGCTTTTTTTCTAAAACCTTGGCAAAAATCTTTACCACATCTTTTGCTCTTTTAACGGGTCTGTAATTACTAATATGAGTTAGAATAAATTCATCTTCTGTGGCAATACTTCCTCGTTCGCAATCTGCCCCACCAATAGGATGTTTGGCATATTTATCTATTTCTATAAAATTGTAAACAACTTCAATCTCTCTATTTATGTCAAACAAACGGAAAGTATCATCTCTTAAACTTTTAGATACAGTCGTTACCACATCAGAATGATTGATGCTAAACTCTACAGCTGTTTTGTAATTAGGATGGCTACCTACCAAGGTAATGTCTGTACCATGTAAGGTAGTTACTACTCTAATATCAATTCCTTTTTCACGCAACATTTGTTTGGCCATGTAAGCAGCATAAGCATGTGGAATTGCATAATGCACGTGTAATAATTCTAAATTGTATTTTTCGGCAACCTGAACCATTTTACTGGACAATGCAAGCTCATAGGGTTGGTAATGAAATAAAGAATACTCCTCTATTTGTACCTGATGAAAATGAATTCCACTAGAAATTAAATCTAACCTAACAGGTAGATTGTAAGTAATAAAATGAACTTCATAGCCTTTGTTAGCCAAAGCCATTCCTATTTCTGTAGCTACTACTCCACTCCCTCCAAAGGTAGGATAACAAACAACTCCTATACGCATATTTAAAAAGTTTCTATATATGTTCGTAAAAGTACCGCTAACTTACGGCTTAGACAAAAATAATCTTCTTTCAAAAAAAAGATTACAGCTAAAAACCTCAGTATGAAATAGATATTTATCTTTCTGTAAAAAAGTTAAATTTTTAAGTGCAAAATCCTTTATTTATCTATAAAAAAGATTATTTTTGCAACCGCTAAGTTAAGCATGGTGCCTTAGCTCAGTTGGTAGAGCAAAGGACTGAAAATCCTTGTGTCCCTGGTTCGATTCCTGGAGGCACCACATAAAAAACCGTTTCTTTTTAGAAACGGTTTTTTTATTAAAACTATATCAATGACTATCCTTAAACTTTAGGACTAAAAGGTTTACTACAAAAAAACTAACTTTAGACAAACAATAATTTATAAATAACTCTTTTTACAACTATTAATCAGAATGAAAAAAAGAAACTTAGGGCACAGCAATCTTTTGATTAGTGAAGTAGGCCTTGGATGCTGGCAAATTGGAGGAAACTGGGGAAGTAACCTTAACAAAGAACAAGCTTTTGAAATACTTGACGAAGCAGTTAAAAATGGGGTTACTTTTTTTGATACAGCAAATGTATACGGAGATGGTAAAAGCGAAGAATTGATTGGTGAGTTTTTAAAACAACGTAATTTAGAGATCAAAGTTGCTACCAAATATGGTCGCCAGCAGGGAGTTTTTCCAGACAACTACACAGAACAAAACCTAAGAGAGAGCGTAGATGCTTCTAGGAAAAGGTTAGGTACAGATTGTATAGATTTATTACAACTCCACTGTATTCCTATAGAGGAATTAAAAAAAGGAGATATTTTCAACTGGTTAAGAACTTTAAAAGAAGAGGGGAAAATAGCCCACTTCGGAGCTAGTGTAGAAACAGTAGAAGAAGGGTTGTTGTGTATTGAACAAGAAGGTTTGCAATCTCTACAAGTCATCTATAATATTTTCCGACAAAAACTCACAAAAGAACTACTCCCTCAAGCAGCTAAAAAAGGTGTAGGGATTATAGTGCGTTTGCCATTAGCTAGTGGTTTGTTAACTGGAAAATTTACTAAAGACACTATTTTTCATGAAGAAGACCATAGAAATTTCAATCAGAATGGAGAGCTGTTTAACGTTGGAGAGACTTTTGCGGGTATCCCATTTAAAACAGGTGTAAAACTTTCAAACGAACTACACTCTTTTTGTCCTGAGTCTATGTCTATTACGGAAATGTCTCTTCGTTGGATTTTAGATCATAAAGAAGTAACTACCATTATTCCTGGAGCTAGCTCATCAAAACACATTGGAGCAAATGCTAAAGTAAGTACACTACCTTCACTTTCTGATGAACTTATGCAAGAACTTGAAGGATTTTACTCAGATAATATACATCAACACATTAGAGGAGCTTATTAAAGCTTTAACAAACGGTACTTAGAAAAACATCCAGCTTCACAAATTTGTGAAGCTGGATGTTTTTTCATCTTAGAGTTTTCTATCCTTCTCTTCAATTGCCAAATCATTGATACTTGCAAAACGTTTTTGCATCAGTCCATTCTCGTCAAATTCCCAGTTTTCATTTCCATATGCTCTAAACCACTGTCCTTCTATATTTCTGTATTCATATTCAAAACGCACCGCAATTCTGTTCTCTGTAAAAGCCCACAATTCTTTCTTTAACTTGTAGTCTTATTCTTTGGTCCATTTGTTTTGTAGAAAAGCCTGTATTTCGTCTCTTCCATTAACAAATGTGTCTCTATTTCTCCATTCGCTATTTACAGTATATGCTTTAGATACTTTTACGGGATCTTTAGAATTCCAAGCATCTTCTGCCATTTGAATCTTTTGCTTTGCCGTTTCTTCTGTAAACGGTGGTAAAGGGTGTTTCTGTTCCATAATCTTCTTTGTTTTATGTATATATAAATTTAATATTTTGGATTGTATTTAGAATAACTAACAAAATCCCATTCTGTATTATGATGGTTTTCTGTTTCTATCCAACTTTCTATTGTAAAAAACCAAAACCTACCTGTTCCTCCAGATTTTTCTAGTTCTTTTTGATCATTTAAATCTGTTTTAATTTTAGATGTTCCTGTTAATTGTAATGTTTTATTTTTTTCAAAATCAATAAACAATAAACTTCCTTTGGGGTTTTCTATAAAATTCCCTAAAGTATTATATAAATTGTTGCCTCTGTAATCTGGAATTTTTAACGTACTTTCATCCATCCATTCCACAAAACCACTAGGACCTCCTCTATGCGATGCATCTGTTCTGCCATTTAATCCACTACTCCCTACAAATAAAGTGTCTGCATTTACTATCCATTGTTTTAAAGATGTATTTAGCATTGTGCCTTGTTTTTTAGCAGCTGGAATTTTATAAATTTGGTTTGGTTTGTTTTTGATACGTTGTTGAATGTATTTTGGACAGTTAGGATATGCTTCTATAACATTTAAATAAATTTTAGTATCTATCAACTTTGCAGTTCCGTTTACTCTATATCTTCTACGCGTAGACAGTTCTATAAACAAACACCCAATGTGTTGATCCGATTGAATATTCCTATAAAAAATATCTTCTTTGTCACTAAGTACTTTTATCAAATCCAAACAAAGTTTGTCTTGTTCTATTACCTTTATAAAACCAGATACTCCTAATAAAATAGACGTCCACATTCTTCCATTTGCATCTGTAGTACTAACAATAACCATGGTCTGATTTTCTATAAACGGAACTGCTCCTTTTATAATTTTATTAGTAAAAGACTTTCCTATTTGTTCAGCAATTTGTCTTACTCCAAGTTTTTCTTGAATTTCTAGTTCTCCTTGATTAAAAATACTTTCCATGATATTTAAGTTCTAAAAAACCTATCTATTATCTAATAGATAGGTTTAATATTTTATTAAAAAATTAACACCTTGTATCCATCTTGTTCAAGCTTTAAAAAACTTGATACTCCTGTAGTATTTGGTATTTTATTCTCTCCTAACAAATCAAATCCCGATGCATTTGCACCCCAAACATCTGCACAAGCACTAGACACTCCTTCTACTTTATCTTCAATTTCTTTAAATATTTTATGTGCTGGGTGTGCTTCATTTTGCAATACTTCTGGCCACCTTGTTCCCGTACCTTGAAAAATTATTTTTACTTCTTTGTTTGCTTGTTTGTATTCATATACTGCTGCCAACGCGTTAAATAATCTTCCTAAAGACTCTTCTGATCCTGATTTTGGATCTGATAATAATACAATTGCTACTTTGCTCATTTTACTTGATTTTATTAATTAATGAATAATTTATTTTATTAGTTCGTCTTTTTTTTAATTTATTACAGAACGTTCGGTAAAATATTTGATTAAATTTTTTTAGCCTTCATATAATTCTTTAATTTCTTGTAATGCATTATTAAATGGATTGGTATTTCCATATGCTTTAGACACTATTAAAGATCCTTGTATTTTAACCAAAACTTGTATTGCTTTTTGATGTGACTCTTGCTCTGTAAAGCCAAACTCTACTCCTATTTTAGAAAACGATGCAATCCAACTTTCTATTCCAACTTTTAACTCATCTGTAAAATGTGCCAATCCACCACCTAAGGTTAATGCTCCAACAACACAAGACTCTACACCACAATTATACAAACCATTAATGTTGTCTACAACTGTATGTAATTTTTCTTGTTTGGTAAGCTTATCATCATCTACAATAGTTTGTATTTTACTTTGAAACCAATCTTCTACAAAACCTAAAACCGCCAAGACAATATCTTTTTTACCTCCTGGAAAACGATGATACAAACTTGCTTTTTTTAACCCCGAAGCTTCTGCTAATTCATTCAAACTAGCACCGTCATAGCCTTTAGATCGTATTACAGACATTAATCTGCCTAACAACTCTATATCATTTACTTTTTGTGGTCTCATATGGCAAATATAATTAATTTCAGAACAATCGTTCGGTTAATTTAATTTATTAGTTCTTTAAAACATTAAAAACTTACATTAAAATTGTTACAACAAAAAACCACAACTAAATTGTTGTGGTTTTTTGTTTTTATTTTCCCATTTTCATGTCTGAACTGTATTGACAGCAACCTGGTAAATTTTCATAAGCCGAAGCCACTCTTTGTTCTTTATCTGTATCGTAACCAGATGCGGCAATGGCTTTATGAATAGAACTTTCATCTGTTATAGAAGAATCATACAATACGTCTATTTTCTTTTCTTTAACACTCCACACTGCACTTGTAACACCGTCTACGCTGTTGGCTGCATTTTCGATTGTTTTTTTACACATTGCACAGTTTCCTCTTACCCCAAAGCTTGTGGAGGTACTTGCTGTAACTTCTGTTGTTTCTGATGTATTTTTTTGACTGTTTTTACAACTAACAAAACCTAAAGTTGCAACAACTAACATACTTAAAATTACTTTTTTCATTATATTATAATTTGATGATTATTTTTCTATGATTTGTTGAATTTCTCCACAACCTAACATATTGCCTTTAAAATATGGGTTTACAATTTCTTTATCTACACTTAACCAATGTCCCCCTATTTTATTTTCTATTGCCATAGGACAATAATCCACATATACTTTTTGTGGAGTTCCAAACAACTCTATTGTTTTAATTAATTCTAATGTAAATTTATTAAAATATGTGTAGGTCTCTTTGTCCGTAGAGTTTGTTGCTATGCCATTTACATTTAACATTAAATCCTTGCTTAATTGTTTCCATTGTTCTTTAGCATTGACATTTTTAAAGGCAAAAGAATTCATGTTTTCTATTTGCACTAGTATCTCTTTTGCTTTTTCAGTTTTAAGAGTTTTATTATTCTTTAACAATGCTTGTTGAAGTTCCAAATAACTAAAAAACACCTTATGTAAGTACGTTTTAAATTTTGGAGATACATCTACTATTTTATGTTTGTTAGCTTTTAAATCTCTATTCATCATCGATTTTTTTCCTTGTAATTGAGCTGCTGCATCAACTGTAAATGTACCATTGGTTACTATTTCATCTCCAACATTAAGACCTTCTAAAACTTCATAATTTGTACCTATTTTGTTTGCTATTGTAATTTCTTTCATTTCAAAAATGGGTTCATCTGCATGTGTTTTAAGATACACTACAGAGCGTTTACCTGTCCATAAAACAGCAGATTGAGGAATTATTATTTTTTGATTATTTGTTGTTGACTGTAAACTTATTTTTCCTTTTACAAACATTCCCGGCTTTAATATTTCTTGTGGATTTTTAAGTTCTACTCTAACATTTAAGGTACGGGTATTGTTATTTAAAACAGCATCTACAAAACTTAAAACACCTTTGTAATTTTTATGAGTATTGAGTGTTGTTACAGTAACATTCTGGCCTATTTTAAACAAATCAATCTGATTTTCATACACATCAAAATTTGCCCAAATGGTTTCTAAATTAGCCATTTTAAAAATTGCATGTCCATCCATAATATGATCTCCTTGGTGCACCATAATTTCTGATACGATACCCGAGTGGTGTGCATAAATATTAAAAACAGGTTGCGCTTTTTGATTGTTAATAATTTCATCTATTTGTGCTTCTGTTATTTTCCAGTTAAGCAATTTTCTTTTAACAGACTTGTACAGTTCTGGCTGTATTTCTTTTAACTGATGTGCTGTTAAAAGTTCTTGTTGTGCTGTAATTAATTCTGGAGCATACACACTTGCTACTACCTGTCCTTTTGTTACCTTTTGCCCTTTGTAACTTACATAGAGTTTTTCTATTCTTCCATTAAAATGAGCAGGAAAAGCAATTGTTGTTGTTTGGTTTTCTGTTAATGTACCTGAAAGTTCTATTTCTGATTCTTTTGACAGTTCTATATCTACTATTGTGGTTTGAATATTAGACAAAGCCATAGCATTATTTGTTAACCTAAACTGATTGGGTAACAAGTCTTCTTTTACGCTATTTGCAAGAACTAATTCCATACCACAAATAGGACAATTCCCTGGCTCTGGCTGCATAATTTGTGGATGCATAGAACACGTCCATTGTTCCTTTTTTTCTGTAGAATGCTCGTGCTTATGATTTGTATTATTACGAATAGAAGCACCAAAAAGCAACCAACCAACAAATACTCCTATTAAAAGCAAACAGGCATAAATAATGATGTTATTATTTTTCATTAGTACTTTATTTATACGGTTAACATTAGCAAAGCCATTACAATCATAATTGCATTTTCTATAAATGTAGCTTCGGTCATTGGTAATTTTAAGGCTGTACCTAAACAAGCACATCGTATTGATTTTTTATTTAACAACGTTTGGGTAACACCTATGGTTGTAATTCCTAAAACAACAAGTGTAATTACCAAAGCTAATGTTATTTGAAAACGCATTAAAAACAGAACTCCCAATATGGTTTCTATAAACGGATATATTTTAGCATACACAGATATTTTTTTAGCCAAAGGATCGTACATTCTAAAAGAATCAGGAAATCCTTTTAAATCTAACATTTTAAAAAAGCTAAAAACTATATAAAACAAGCCCATAAAATCTAACATAAATTCTGTCCAACTCCAATCTTTATAATGCATTAGCACACTGGCAATGCTGATGTAACTTAAAATTAAAAACAAGGGCTTTAATTGTTGAAACTTACTTTTTTCTAGACCAGAAACCTCTGTAAACTCTTTCTTTTTCTGTTGTGCTTCTAAAATATATTTTTGAGGTAATACCGCTTGTAGTTTGTCTATAGCAATAGGGTTTGTAGTTGTAATGTCCAATTCCTTTTTTTCTAAATTGGCATTTACCTCTAAAACTCCCTCTATTTCTTGTATGTATTTTTCTACCGAACTTTTACAGTTTTGGCATGTCATTCCTTTAATACTATATTTCTGTTTCATAATTATAATGTTAAATAATTAATAATTGTAGTTTGTATATAATAGTCTTTTATAGCTTCTATTTGCTTTATTTTAAAATTAAGTTGTAACTCTTGAACCTCTAATAATTCGGTAAAATCAACCTTTGCTGTTTCATAACTTTTTATTAAAATTTTTAACGCATTGCTTGTTTGAATTACATTTTTAAGCTGTGTTTCATATTGAATCCTTGCCGACGTTCTTTCTGTAATTGATTTATTTAATAGTGTGTTTAAAGCATTGTATCGTTCTTGTTTTTCTAACAATACTTCTTGCTGATGCAGTTTGTTTTGTTTACTTTTTGATTTGTATTGTTTGGTAAATAAAGGAATAGAAGCAGAAACCATAGGCATAACAATATCTTTACCATTGTCTACAAAATTCATGTTAGGTCTTTTAACAACATTTACATAATCTATTCCCACACCTAATAAAGGTTTGCTTTGTTTGTTGTTTAGCAACTCTAATTCTTCTATAGACTTGTACATTTTATCATACTTTACTAATTCTGGATGCAGTTCTATTTTTTTTGATGCTTCATCAAACTCTACAGAAGGCATCATTAATGTATCTACAACAATTATTTCTTTATTGCTTTTTCTATTTAAAATGTTTTTTAATCTTATTTGTTCTGCTATGTAATGTTGATGTAAAATTTGCTTTCGTTCTTTTGCCTTGTTTAGCTGAACTTCTAAGCGAAGTACATCTACCACTGTAGATTGATTCGTTTCTACTTTAGACAAAAGCAGTTTTTTATAGGTTTTCAACAAACCTATATACTGCATTACTACTTTTTGTTGAGCTTTATTTTTATACAAATGATAATAAACTTGAGAAACCAAAACCATTAATTTTCTTTGGGCAATAGCTACTTCCTGATATCTTAGATTTGTTAAAGATGTTGCGTAATTTTTTCTTGCTGTTACACTACCAAACCACGGAAACATTTGCTTGGCAGATACTTTGTATTGTTGAGCACCTGTTCTTGTTTCTGGTTCGCTTATAAAATAGCCAACGCTAACATCTGTATTGGGTAAATAATCCACTTCATTTTCTTTTTCTGCCGTAATTTTATAGCTCAATTCTTGTTTTTTAATGTTAAGATTATTGACCAAAGCTTCTTGTATTATTACATCTAATTCCTGTGCACATAGGTTGGTAACCAAAAGCATACATATACAAAAAGGTATTTTTTTTATATTTTTTAATAGAAACATCATTTCCTTTTATTTTTTAAATTCAACTCAGCTTTCCAGCAATACAATACAGGTACTACAAACAAAGTAATTAAAGCAACTAACATTCCTCCAAAACTAGGAATAGCCATAGGAATCATAATGTCGCTACCACGTCCTGTTGATGTTAAAACTGGCAAAAGAGCTAAAATGGTAGTTGCAGTAGTCATTAAACAAGGTCTAATTCGTTTTTCACCAGCTTCTACAACTAAAGTTTTTACATCGTTGTTATTTTTAGGCTCATTTTTTTTAAATGTTTGTGTTAAATACGTAGCCATTACCACACCATCATCTGTTGCTATTCCAAAAAGCGCAATAAACCCAACCCATACAGCTACACTAAGGTTTATGGTATGTATTTGAAAGAGATCTCTTAAATTTTGTCCTAAAAAATGAACATTCAAAAACCAATCTTGCCCGTACAACCAAATCATTATAAAACCACCTGCAAAAGCAACGGCTATACCGCTAAAAACCATTAAAGATGTAGCCACAGAACGAAACTGAAAATACAGAATGAAAAAAATAATCCCTAAAGCCAAAGGCACTACAAACATTAATGTTTTTTCTGCTCTTATTTGATTTTCATAAGTTCCTGTAAATTGATAACTAACCCCTTTAAAAATTTTTAACATTCCTGATTCTATTTGTTGTTGCATATAATCTTGTGCGTTTTGAACCACAGCTCCTTCAGAAAACCCTTCTTCTTTATCAAACAAAACATAACTTACTAAAAAAGTATCTTCACTTTTAATTACCTGAGGTCCTTGTTCGTATTTAAGTGTGGCCAACTCACTTAACGGAACAGAAACTCCGTGCTTAATTGGTACATAAATATTTTTCAAATCAGTAGGATCCGATCTCATTTCCCTAGGGTAACGTACTCGTACACCATAACGCTCTCTTCCCTCTACTGTATATGTTAATATATTTCCTCCTACAGCTACTTTTAACAAATCTTGTACTTGTTGTATCCGAACTCCGTATCGTGCTATTTTTTCTCTATCTATTTCTATTAACACATAAGGTTTTCCTATTATTCTATCAGCAAACACAGCTTGTTGCTTAACTCCTTTTACTTGTTTTAACAAATTTTCTAATTCAACTCCTAAAGCTTCAATTTCTGACAAACTTTGTCCTTTAATTTTTATTCCCATAGGAGCTCTCATTCCTGTTTGCAACATAATTAATCGAGTTTCTATGGGTTGTAATTTAGGTGCCGATGTAATTCCTGGTAACTTTGTTGCATGTACAATTTCGTTCCATATATCATTAGGTGATGTTATTTGAGGTCTCCAATTTCTATAATATTCCCCTTTTTTATCAGGAATTAAATCGTTTGTATGAATATTAGACATTTTTGCCCCTTTTACGGTATTTGGATTCGCTACCATCTCTCCCGTTTTTAAGACAAATAAACCTTGTTTATTTACTTTGTATCGAACAGGTTTTCCTTTGCTGTTTACTTTGTATTCTGGTTTGTACTGAATAATGTTTTCGTACATAGATAAAGGGGCTGGATCTAAGGCAGATGACGTTCTTCCAGCTTTTCCTACAACAGTTTCTATTTCAGGAATATTTGCTACTGCCATGTCTAATTGCTGTAGCACTCTTTTGTTCTCTTCTACACCTGCATGAGGCATTGAAGTGGGCATTAACAAAAATGTTCCCTCATTTAAAGAAGGCATAAACTCTTTTTGGGTGTTTTTCATGATAAAGAAACCTAGAGTTACAATCACGACAGGCACTGTTAAAAACAATAGTTTATAATCTAAACACCACCTTAAAATACGTGTATAATAATACCTAAACACATATAATACTCCTAACAAAACAAAGCATATAGTCCCTACAAAAACAACATTTAAAAAATAATTTTTTGTAATGCCTAAAGGTTTCCAATACTCTGCCAATAAAAACACAATAGTTATTCCTGAAACAATAATATGTGTAAAACTTGTTTGTGGGTTTGTTATTTTATTTTTGGTATTTAAAAGATTAGCTGTTGCAAATACAACCAATGTTACTCCTAACCAAAAACCTTTTACTATACCAAATATTCCTATTAAAATTAAAAGAATATTCAGCAGGTATGTAACACTTAATTTCATCTTTTTTTTACGAAATAAAAACGCTGCAAAAGGAGGAATTAAAAACAAAGCAACAAGTATAGAAGCTAACAAAGCAAACGTTTTGGTATATGCTAAAGGTTTAAAAAGTTTTCCCTCTGCACCTATCATTGTAAATACCGGAATAAAGCTAACCACTGTTGTAAGTACTGCTGTTATTATTGCTCCAGACACTTCGGAAGTTGCATTGTAAACAATTTTATTGATTGTTTTTTTCTGCTTACCTATGTTCTTTTTTTCTTTTTCTTCGTTGAGATGTCTAATTATATTTTCTGATAAAATTACTCCAACATCTACCATAGTTCCAATGGCAATAGCTATTCCTGATAAAGCAACAATATTGGCATCTACCTTAAAAATTTTCATAGCTATAAACACCATAAGTACTGCTACAGGTAATAATCCTGAAATTAATACCGAAGCTTTTAAATTAAAAACCATAAAAACAATAACCAATACAGTAATTAAAATTTCTAAACCAAGCGCTTCATTTAAGGTGCCTAATGTTTCTTTTATCAAGTCTGTTCTATCATAAAAAGGAACTACTGTTAATTGAGAAGTTCTACCATCTGCCAATACTTTAGAAGGAAGCCCTTTGCTTAATTCCGATATTTTTTCTTTAACATTATTAATTACTTCCATAGGATTGGCTCCATACCTAGCAACAACCACACCTCCTACAACCTCTGCTCCTTCTTTATCAAGAATACCTCTTCGGGATGCAGGTCCAATGGACACTTTAGCAATATCTTTTATTCTAATTGCTTTGTAATTTTGTGAAGTAACCACTGCATTTTCTATGTCAGATATTGATTGAACATACCCTAGACCTCTCACCAAATATTCAACTCTATTAATTTCTAATGTTTGTGCTCCAATATCTTTGTTACTTTCTTTAACAGCTTTAACTACCTGAGACAAGTCTATTCCATATTGTCTCATTAATTCTGGTTGTACATCTATTTGATATTCTTGTACAAAACCTCCTATTGAAGCCACTTCGGAAACACCTCTTGCTCCGGATAATGCATATTTTACATAAAAATCTTGAATGCTTCGGAGTTCTTGTAAATCCCAGCCTCCTGTTACATGACCGTTTTGGTCACGTCCTTCTAATGTGTACCAGTATATTTGTCCCAATCCTGTAGCATCGGGGCCTAAGGTTGGGTGTACATTGTCTGGTAATAATTGATTGGGTAATGAATTTAGTTTTTCTAAAATTCGACTTCTACTCCAATAAAACTCTACATCTTCATCAAAAATGATATAAACTACAGAAACTCCAAACATTGAGGAACTTCTAATGGTTTTTACACCTGGCATTCCCAATAAAGACGTAGTTAAAGGGTAAGTAATTTGATCTTCTATATCTTGTGGCGAACGACCTTCCCAACGAGTAAAAACAATCTGCTGATTTTCTCCAATATCTGGAATTGCATCTACAGCTACAGAGTTGTTAGGCAACAACCCTATGTTCCAATTAAACGGAGAACTTATGATTCCCCATCCTATTAAAAACAATAGAAATAAAACGGCAACTAATTTGTTTTCTATTAAAAATTTTATAGCCTTATTTAACATTATTTTAGATTCTTAAACAATTAAAAATAGATGTAAAAACACCTCATACAATAACACATCCTTAAAAAAATAAATTCTTAGGATGAAAACTGTTTTTATTGTTTAAATATCAAATTAAATAAGACTCGTTTATTTTATAGAGTAACCGTGTTGCAGAACTAGAGGGTTCTGTATAACTGCTATTTACTTTTTTTGAAAAAGTAGGTAGTAAATAATGATAAGAGTTTAAAAAAGCAACTATAAATAATTGTTTTTCTAAAGATATATTAGTGATAGAAAGTTGCAGCTCTTCTTGCCCGTTAACAACAACTTGTTTTTCACTACAGCAATTGTTATAAACTTCTGCACATTTCTGTTTTTCTTGATGAGAAACTGTTTTTTCCATTCCACAAGATGTTACTTGTTTAAAAACAGCAGCATCCATTAACACATCGCCGCAATAATGCATATCTATAGCAAAAGACACCGTGGAGACAAACACCACAAATGCCATAAACAGGGACAATATTTTCTGGATTATTAGTTTCATTGTTACAAAAATACAAAAGATATTAAACTTTGTCTTACTAAAGTAAAAAAACTACTGTCAACTGTCAATCAACACTTTAATTTAACAAACTCCAAATTTTGTATCCACCTGACATATTTTTAATATTTGTAAACCCTTTTGATTTTAGTTGTAAAAAAGCTAAATATCCTCTCATTCCTTTAGCACAATACACAATGGTTTCTTTTTGTTGATCAAAAGCAGTAAAATCAAAAGTTCTAATTTCATCTAATGGAATGTTGATACTTCTCTGAATTTTACCATTTTCTGCAATTTCTAAAGCTGTTCTTACATCTATTAACTGATAACGATCTTTAGACAAATGTTCTATTTTTAATTGTAAATCTTCTGCCGAAATTTCTTTATACCCATCATTTAAAGCATTAGAACTAACAAAACCAGCAACAACAACCGGATCTTTTGCCGGAGAAAATGGAGGTGCATAAGCCAAATCTAAGTTGGTTAAATCTTGTATTGTTAGCCCTGCATATATAGCCGTACTCATCACATCAATTCTTTTATCTACTCCATGTTCTCCATAAGCTTCGCATCCTAATATTTTGCCTGTATTAGAATCGTAATAAGTTTCTATTATTAAATCTTTTTGATTTGGAAAATATCCTGGTGTAGCTCCTGTAATAATTAAATTGGTTTTAAAATCTATTTTATTTTTAATTAAATAATCCAAAGACATACCTGTTCTTCCTAATACGTTTTCAAAAACCTGAACAATGGCTGTTTTGTAACCTCCTTTAAAAGTTTGATTTCCTCCTGCTGCATTTGCTCCTGCTGTTCTTCCTCCTTTGTTAGAATGTGTTCCTAAAGGCAAATAATCATGTTCATTGGTTTGTGTATTTTTAATACTTGCACAATCTCCAGCTGCATAAATATCTGGTAAAGATGTTTCCATTTTTTCGTTTACCTTTAAAGCTCCATTTTTTATATGATCTGCTCCTTTAGCAACTAACAAATCGGTATTGGGTTTAATACCCACACTCATAATTAAAAAGTCTGTAGCAACGTTTTTTAACGGAGTTACTATTTCTGTTATAACTCCCTCTTTTACCATTACCTGCTTAACAAACGTATTGGTAATTACCTCTACTCCATGAGCTTCTAAAGTGTTTTGAGCAAACTTTCTAAATTTAGAACTCCACATAGGCAACACTCCACTTCCTCCTTCTATAAGAGTTACTTTTTTACCTAACTCAATCAAATTTTCTACAACCTCTACACCAATCAAACCTGCCCCCATAATGGTAATATGTTCAGCTTCATCAATCGCTCCTTTTTTCATGATTTTATCAAAATCTTCCAAAGTTCTACAAGGAGACCAATTGAGAGCTCTTTCTAAATTGGTAATTTTAGGAACTACGGTTTTAGCTCCGGTAGTAAAAATTAATTTATCGTAGCTATAAGTAGCTTTTGTAGTCACTATTTTATGCGCATCAGGTAAAATATCAATCACTTCCTCTTCTAAATGTACGTCAATATTAAATCTATCTCTAAGCAAGTCAGCCTCTACCACTAATAATTTTTCTCTGGTTTTAATAACCCCAGACAAGGCATAAGGAATCCCACAAGTAGCATAACTAATGTTTCTACACTTTTCAAACATTTTTATGTTGGCATTCTCGTTTTGTCTTCTTGCTTTTGCTGCTGCAGATGGTCCTGCAGACAAGCCACCTATTACAATAATATCTAATTTCATTTTCTATAGTTTTCTTATGACAAATCTAATCGCCAAAAGAAAAGTACACAGTAACAAAAGTCACATAAAAGACCAAATAGTATTTATTATTGTTTTTGATGAAAACACAATTCCATCATTTTATACAAATCAGGATGCTTTCGTTTTAAAAGATCTGGTCGCTCAAAAAAATATTCTGCAGCAACGGCAAAAAATTCTTGTTGATTTGTACCTCCATAAGCGCGTATATCTGACTGGTCTTTATTGATAATTTCCATCTCCTTATGAATTAAATCTAACCAAGGAAGTGCATAACTATTCGATAAAAGTATACTTGGAACTCCATCTATACTTCCATCTAACATATCTATCAAATGAACAAATTCGTGTATTCCTGTATTGTTCTTATCTGTTCTATTTTTAAAACCATAATGTAATGCCTTTCTAGATAATATCATTTGGTTTTTAAACCTTCCTGTACCCACTAAACCTCCAATATTCCTATTTTCTTTTATGTAATTTAAATCTTTGTCAAAATAATCTGGGTACAATAAAACAGTTGTTAAATTGTAATATTTCCATTCTTTAAAATAAAAAACAGGAATTATAGCACTAGCAGCCACCAATGCAATGTCTAAATCTTCTAATTGAAAACCGACTGCTTCTATATAGGTTTCTTTTAAAAAAACATGTATTCTTTCTCTGAACAATTTTTTTCAGGATCTGAGGTTAACTTTTGATAAAACAGCACATTTGCTAACAACAAACCATGTAAGTCTTTAGGTATTTTTCTGTTTTTATTAGATTTTGAAGTTCTATAACTATAGATACCCCAACTTAAAACAAATGCAATTATTAAAAATAAAATCATAAGCTAAAACTACTCATTTATATCCATAAAAAAAGCCCTGCAACTTTGCAGGGCTTTATAAATTTTATAGTGCTTATTATTAGCAAACAGTTTTAACTGTTTTAATAATACGTGCAGCAATTTTGTATGGGTCTCCGTTAGAAGCAGGACGACGATCTTCTAACCATCCTTTGTATCCTTTTTCTACAGCGATAATTGGAATACGGATAGATGCTCCTCTATCTGAAACTCCCCAAGAGAAATCAGTAATCGCAGCAGTTTCGTGTTTACCAGTTAAACGTTGATCGTTAAACTCTCCATATACTTCAATGTGTTCTTTTACGAAAGGACGGAAAGCCTCACAAATTTCAGCATATTTTTCTTTAGAACCACACTCTCTTAACACAGAGTTAGAGAAGTTTGCGTGCATACCAGAACCATTCCAGTCCATATCTTTACCTAATGGTTTTGGGTGATACTCAATGTACATTCCACGACCTTCTGTTAAACGGTCTAATAAGTAACGAGCAATCCAAATTTCATCTCCAGCTTTTTTAGCTCCTTTTGCAAACAATTGGAATTCCCATTGTCCAGAAGCAACCTCTTGGTTAATTCCTTCAAAGTTCAATCCAGCTTCAATACATAAATCAGCGTGCTCTTCAACTAAATCACGTCCGTGAGTATTTTTTCCACCTACTGAACAGTAGTACATACCTTGTGGTTTAGGGTATCCTCCTCTTGGGAATCCTAAAGGTAATTCAGTTTCAGTATCCATGATAAAGTATTCTTGCTCAAATCCAAACCAGAAATCATCATTATCATCATCTATAGTAGCACGTCCGTTAGACTCGTGTGGAGTTCCATCAGCGTTGTAAACTTCTGTCATTACCAACCATCCGTTAATTCTTGCAGGATCTGGGTAAATTGCTACTGGCTTTAAAATACAGTCAGAAGAACCACCTTCTGCTTGTAACGTAGATGAACCATCAAAAGACCAATCTCCTAATTCTTCTAAAGTTCCTTGAAAATTTTCGTGTTCTTCAACCTTAGTTTTACTTCTTAAGTTTTGAGTTGGATAGTATCCATCTAACCAGATGTACTCTAATTTAATTTTAGCCATAATAAAATATTATATTTAATAAAAGTTTCTTTTTATCTTAACGAAAGCAAATATAAAATAATTATTCGAACAGCCAATCGAAATACTACGTATTTTTACGTAGTATTTCGATTTTTCACTAATTCGTAAAAAAACATATATTAAATTATCAATACCCAAACATTAATCTAGTGTTAATCCCATAAAACAAACTGACTTTTAACAGTTTTAAACCTTATTGCTTTTTATTAGGGCTGATAAAAATCAAATAACTAAATTTGCACCACCATTAAAATACCTTAATTTATAATTTATGAGTTCTGAAGTAAGTAAAAGATATAGCCAACGTGGAGTATCCGCTTCTAAAGAAGATGTTCACAATGCAATAAAAAATGTTGACAAAGGCTTGTTTCCGAAAGCATTTTGCAAAATTGTTCCTGATTATTTAACAAACGATAAGGATTATTGTTTGATTATGCACGCAGATGGTGCTGGAACAAAATCTTCTTTGGCCTATATGTACTGGAAAGAAACGGGTGATGCATCTGTTTGGAAAGGAATTGCACAAGATGCTTTAATTATGAATATTGATGATTTGCTATGTGTAGGAGCTACCGATAACATTATGCTATCATCTACTATAGGTAGAAATAAAAATTTAATTCCTGGAGAAGTAATTTCTGAAATTATTAACGGAACGGAAGAGTTATTAGCTGAATTAAAAGAATTTGGAGTAACCATTCATTCTACAGGAGGTGAAACTGCTGATGTTGGAGATTTGGTAAGAACTATTATTGTAGACTCAACTGTTACTGCTAGAATGAAACGCAGCGATGTTGTAAACAATGCAAACATTCAGCCTGGTGATGTTATTGTAGGACTAGAATCTTTTGGTCAGGCTACTTATGAAAAAGGTTACAATGGAGGAATGGGATCTAACGGATTGACTTCTGCAAGACACGATGTTTTCCATAAATATTTAGCAGAAAAATATCCTGAAAGTTTTGATGCAGCTGTACCAGATGAATTGGTGTATTCTGGAAACACAAAATTAACAGATACTGTAGAAGGTTCTCCTATTGATGCTGGTAAATTGGTACTATCGCCAACAAGAACGTACGCTCCAATTATTAAAGCTATTTTAGCTAAATATACACCACAAGAAGTACACGGAATGGTACACTGTTCTGGAGGAGCTCAAACAAAAATTTTACATTTTGTAGAAAACCTACATATTGTAAAAGACAACATGTTTGATGTACCACCATTATTTAAATTGATTCAAGAAAATTCTGGTACAGATTGGAAAGAAATGTATCAAGTATTTAACATGGGGCACAGAATGGAAATATATGTTCCTGCTGAAATTGCAGAAGATATTATTGCCATTTCAAAATCTTTTAATGTAGATGCTAAAATTATTGGTCGTGTAGAAGCTCCTAAAACAGAAGGAACTAAATCTTTAGAGATTTCTAGTGAATTTGGAGTTTTTAACTACTAAAAAACTTATACAATATTAAAAAGCTATCTATAAATTTATAGATAGCTTTTTTTATGAAATTACTTTATTATGAAACCAGAAATAGAAAACTACATCAACAATACCCTTAGTAAAATTGCCATATTGGATGAGCCTAATGTTGCTTTTGAACAAGTTGAAATTTTAGAATACAGAACACATTACGAAAACGGTTCTATTTTTACGCATCAAAATGGTGATAATTATGCACTAGCGATACTAAATGCGATTACAGAAGAAAGCTCTTTTAACGTTTCTAAATTCATAAAAAAGACTAAAAACCTTAGTATTAAGAACATACAAGATGAATTAGAAAATCATTACTTAAAATGTTACATAGCTGGTACTTCTAGTGAATATGCTAAATGGAAAAGTGGAGATTTAGGAACCGCTTTTTTACAAGTAGATGAAGACAAAAAAACAATTACTCCTTGTTTTATCAATTTAACAGCAAAAGAAAGATCATAACCCTTTCACAAAATTTAGAATCTGCAGATCAAAGCTTGATTTATGATTTAGGAAACAAGTTTCAATAGGCAAATAATACAATTCAGAAATTTGGTTTTCTAAACGGACATAGTCCTTTTCTGTTGTTATTATTTTACTGTGTTTTGCTTTTTCTTTAATAATTGTTAATTCCTCTTTGGTAAAATGATGATGATCTGGAAAGTTTAAGTGCTCAAAAGCAGCTCCCAAACTTTCTAAATAAGCTACCAAAGGCTTAGGTTTGGCAATTCCTGTAATTAAGACTAGCCTATTTTCAATCAATTGATTCAAAGCAATTTCTTTAAAACCTAAAACATTAGCTCCATAACCAATTTTAGTAAAATAAACTTGCTGATGCATAGTCGGACAAATCCTTTTTACAATTTTAGTTTGCTCTTTTTCTGATAAATCCTCTGGGCACTTAGTTACCACAATACAATTGGCTCTTTTTTTACCCCACCATAATTCACGTAAATTCCCTGTAGGCATCATAAAATCATTGTAAAATAAGCTATCGTAAGAACTTAATAAAATTTGAAAACCTGCTTTAATTTTTCTATGTTGATAAGCATCGTCCAACAAAACAACATCAGTATTGGGTTGTAACGTTCTTAGTTGTTTCACTCCTTCTACCCTATTTCCATCAACTGCTACATGTATTTTATCAAATTTTTGATGGTATTGAAAAGGCTCATCACCCAAATCTAATACGGTCGATTTTGAATTTCCTAACACAAAACCTTTACTTTTTCTTTTATAACCTCTACTTAAAACAGCTACCGAATAATTATTTTGCAACAAACGAATTAAATATTCTATTTGAGGGGTTTTACCTGTTCCCCCTACACTTAAATTTCCCACTGTTATTAACGGAATGTCAAATTTGGTAGAAGATAACCATTCATAATCATACAACAGGTTTCTAACAGATACAATAATTCCATAAAGCACCGACAAAGGGAACAGAAATATTCTTAAAATTGGAATCAAGCGCATGGTTTTATTTAGAAATGAATAGTGCATTCAAAACTAAAACAATTCCGTTCTACAAACAACAAATAGAACAAAATCTGTATTTTTGAGTATGAAAATTAAAGACATTACAAACTATATAGAAGAAATAGCTCCTTTAGCATATGCAGAGGATTTTGACAATGTTGGTCTTTTGGTTGGAAATTATGCATCAGAAGTCACAGGAGTATTGGTTACATTAGACACACTTGAAGAAACTGTGGATCAAGCCATTCAAGAAAACTGTAACCTAATTGTTAGCTTTCATCCCATTATTTTTGCAGGGTTAAAAAAATTTAACGGTTCTAATTATGTAGAACGTGTGGTTATAAAAGCCATTAAAAACGACATTGCGATTTATGCAACACACACTGCACTAGACAACTCTTTTAATGGTGTTAGTGCCAAAATGTGTGATGTACTGAATCTTAAAAACAAAAAAGTTTTAATCCCTCAAAAAGGAACTATAAAAAAATTAGTAACCTTTGCTCCTACCAAAGATGCAAATCAAGTTAGAGAAGCTCTTTACAAAGCAGGTGCAGGAAACATAGGGAACTATAGCAACTGTAGTTTTAATACAGAAGGTATTGGTACTTTTAAAGGAAATGATAATTCTAATCCTGTAATTGGAAAAAAAGGAGTTTTACAACAAGAACAAGAAACACAAATAGGAATTACTTTTTCTAAACACTTAGAAAGTAAAATTCTTGCTGCGTTGATGAAAGCACACCCTTACGAAGAAGTTGCTTACGAGATTACTACTTTAGAAAATAAAAATCAACATATTGGAATAGGTATGATTGGAGAACTAGAGCACCCAATGAATACTTCTGATTTTTTAAATTATGTAAAATTAAACATGAAAACAGAATGCATAAGACATTCTAAACCACTTACTAAAAACATACAAAAAATTGCTGTATTAGGAGGTTCTGGTAGTTTTGGTATTGGTGCTGCGTTGGCTAATGGGGCAGATGCTTATATAACTGCTGATTTTAAATATCATGAATTTTATAAGGCAGAAGGAAAACTCTTAATTACAGATATTGGACATTATGAAAGTGAACAGTTTACAAAAAACTTATTAGTTGATTATCTTAAAGAAAAATTTCGTAATTTTGCAATCATTTTATCGAATAAAAGTACAAACCCAATATATTACTCATAGTTATTATGGCAGTTAAACAAGAAGTATCTGTAGAAGACAAGTTAAGAGCTTTATATAATTTACAATTAATTGACTCTAGAATTGACGAAATCAAAAGCGTTCAAGGAGAGTTACCTTTAGAAATAGAAGATTTAGAAAGTGAAATTAGTGGGTTAACTACTCGTATTGAAAAACTAAATCAAGATGTAGCTAATTTTCAAACAGAAATAGCTAACAGAAAAATCAGCATCGAGGAGTCTAGAGAGTTGGTAAAAAAGTATACAGAACAACAAAAATCTGTTCGTAACAATCGTGAGTTTGATTCTTTAACTAAAGAAGCTGAATTTCAAGAATTAGAAATTGAATTGGCAGAAAAAAGAATTAAAGAAGCGTATGCTAAAATTGAGCAAAAAAACGAAGTAATTGCTAGAACTACCGATAAATTAAATGCTCAACAATCACATTTGGATCATAAAAAATCTGAATTGGATGAAATTTTAAAAGAAACGGAAAACGAGCAAAACGAATTGAAAGCACTTTCTGATAAAATGTCAGAAAAAATAGACAATCATTTGTTAGTTGCTTACAACAGAATTAGAAGTAATGTAAAAAACGGTTTGGCTGTAGTTGCTATTGAAAGAGGTGCTGCTGGTGGTTCTTACTTTACGATCCCTCCGCAAGTTCAAATAGAAATTGCTAGTCGTAAAAAAATAACTGTTGATGAATATTCTGGACGTATTTTAGTAGATGCAGCATTAGCTGAAGAAGAAAGAGAAAAATTAGCTTCTATTTTAAAATAAACAACTAGTTTATAACCCTACAAAAAAACTCTTTAAACTAAGTAAGTTTAAAGAGTTTTTTATTTTATAAAGTAAAGGTTATTATATAAAAAAACCTCATATTCATAAAAGAATATGAGGTTTAATTTTGTAAAAAGAAATAATATTATAGAGCTCTAACCTCTACTGCGTTTAAACCTTTTCTACCTTCTTTTAGATCGAATTCAACTTCATCTCCTTCACGAACTTCATCGATTAAACCAGAGATGTGTACGAAATAATCTTGTTTTGTTTCATTATCTATAATAAATCCAAAACCTTTTGATTCATTAAAGAATTTTACTGTACCTTTTTTCACTTTTAATTGTAATAAATATTTAATAAAGAACAAACATAGTGTTTAATAAATAAAATACACAATGAATTTATATTAAATTTATTATCAATATGTTAAGTAGACCAAAAAGCTCATCTATATAGATGAGCTTTTTGGATTTTTTTAGAACTTTATTTTTAATTATAGTTTCTTTTTTACTTCTACAATTTCGTATGATTCTATCACATCACCAATGGCAATATCGTTGTAGTTTTTAATCTGAACACCACAATCATATCCTTTAGTCACTTCTTTTACATCATCCTTAAATCGTTTCAAGGCAGCTAGTTCTCCATCATGTACAACTATACCATCTCTTACAATTCTAATTTTAGAATTTCTAGTAATCTTACCTTGTACAACCATACATCCTGCAATATTACCAACTTTAGAAATTTTATAAACTTCTCTAATTTCTACATTACCTAACAATTCTTCTTTAGTGTCTGGAGATAACATACCTTCCATCGCATCTTTTAAATCGTTAATTGCATCGTAAATAATAGAATATGTTCTAATGTCTACTTCTTCTGTATCGGCTACTGTTCTAGCATTTCCTGCTGGTCTTACGTTAAATCCAACAATAATTGCATCTGAAGCAGAGGCTAACAACACATCAGATTCTGTAATAGCTCCTACACCTTTGTGTAAAATATTTACTTGAATTTCTTCTGTTGATAATTTTTGGAAAGAATCTGTTAATGCTTCAACAGAACCATCTACGTCTCCTTTTAATATTATATTTAACTCTTTAAAGTCTCCTAAAGCAATACGACGACCTATTTCGTCTAATGTTAAGGTCTTTTGTGTTCTTACAGATTGTTCTCTTTGTAGTTGTGAACGCTTAGAAGCTATTTGTTTTGCTTCTCTTTCATCTTCAAACACGTTAAACTTATCACCTGCTTGTGGTGCACCATCTAATCCTAAAATAGATACCGGTGTTGATGGCGGAGCAACTTCTACGTTCCTTCCTCTTTCATCAAACATAGCTCTTACTTTACCTGAGTGCTTACCAGCCAAAATATAATCTCCAATTTTTAAAGAACCGGCTTGTACCATAATGGTAGAAACATATCCACGTCCTTTGTCTAATTGAGCTTCTACAACTGTACCTAAAGCTGGTTTGTTTGGATTTGCTCTTAATTCTAAAATTTCAGATTCTAAAACTACTTTTTCTAACAATTCCTCTACCCCCTGACCAGATTTTGCTGATATTTCTTGACATTGGTATTTTCCTCCCCAATCTTCAACAAGCATATCCATACTTGCTAATTGTTGTTTTACGTTGTCTGGGTTGGCTGTTGGTTTGTCTATTTTGTTTAATGCAAATACAATTGGCACTCCTGCTGCTTGTGCATGACTAATTGCTTCTTTTGTTTGAGGCATTACATCATCATCGGCTGCAATTACAATAATAACTAAATCTGTTACCTGAGCTCCACGTGCACGCATTGCTGTAAAGGCCTCGTGTCCTGGTGTATCTAAAAAGGCTATTTTTTGACCTGTAGCAATTTTAACTGAATACGCACCAATATGTTGAGTAATTCCTCCAGATTCTCCTGCAATTACATTGGCTTCACGAATATAATCTAGTAAAGATGTTTTACCATGATCTACGTGTCCCATAATTGTTACAATAGGGGCTCTTTCTTCTAAATCTTCTTCCTTGTCTTCAACTTCTACAACAGATTCTTCTACTTCTGCACCTACAAACTCAACCTCGTAATTAAACTCTTCTGCAACTATTTTAATAGTTTCAGCATCTAAACGTTGGTTCATGGTTACCATCATTCCCAACATCATACATGCAGAAATAATTTCAGTAACAGATACATCCATCATTGTAGCAACTTCACTAACAGTAACAAATTCTGTTACCTTTAATACTTTGCTTTCAGCTGCTTCTTGTGCTTGTGCATCTTCTGTTTGCTGACGGTGTAAATCACGTTTTTCTCTACGGTATTTAGCACCTTTATTCTTTTTGGATTTTCCTTGTAATCTTTCTAGAGTTTCACGTACTTGTTTTTGTACTTCTTCATCTGTAGGTTCTTCTTTGGTTACTGGTGCAGAATTAAATCTACCACCTCTGTTTCCTGGACCTCTTCTGTTTCCTCCTTGTTGATTTCCTCTATTGTTATTTCCAGGTCCTCCTTGTCTGTTGTTTGGATTTGGAGTACCTCCTCCTGGTTTTACAATTCTTTTTCTTTTCTTTCTAGCATCTGCATTGTTATTTGCATTTGCTTTAGGATCTGGTTTCTTTTTCTTAGGTCTTTCAAATTGCTTTAAATCAATTTTTGCTCCTGTTAACTTAGGTCCTGTTAATTTTTGATATTGAGTCTTTAAAGCTTCTGGTTCTCCTCCTTCTTCTGGAGATTTTCCTTCGTTACCTTTTACTTCTACTTTCTCAACTTTAGGAGTTTCCTTTTTAACCTCTGGTTTTACATTAGCAATTTCTTGCTTTTTGTCTTCCTTAGGAGTTTCTACTCTTTTAGGCTCTTCTTTTACCACAGACTTTGGCTTCTGCTCAGGAACTGGAGCCGATTTTACAATTTTTAAACCTCCTAATTTAGGTGCACTTGCTTTTATAACTTGAGGTTCCTTTGGTTTTGATTCCTCAGAAATGTTCTCTTCTTTTTTAACAGGTGCTTCTTGTTTTGGTGGAGTTGGAGTTGCTTTAGCTTCTTCTTTAGGTTTATCTAAATCTATTTTACCAACAGTTTTAACCTCTAACTTTTCAGCTTTTGCTTTTAAAATTCTATTTCTTTCCTCCTCTTCTTTACGTTTCTTTTCTTCTTGAGCCAAACGCAACTCTTCTTTTTCTTTACGCTTTTCTTCACCTACCTCTACAGAAACGGCTTTCTTTTGCGCATCAGTTTGAAAACCATCTAACAAGATTTGATATTCTTGATTAGAGATTTTAGCCGTAGGACGTGCTTCAATTTCATAGCCTTTGGCCGAAAGATGCTCTACCGCTCTATCTAACGATATGTTTAATTCTCGTAAAACTTTGTTAAGCCTTAATGTTTTGCTTACAGACATATATACTTTTTACTATTTTTTATTTAAGAAGATGTTTTGAAATACGGCTACTGACTACCTTATTTATCAAATTCTTCTTTTAATATACGTTGAACCTCAATAATTGTTTCTTCTTCTAAATCGGTTCTGCTCACTAATTCAGCCACATCTTTGTCTATCACACTTTTTGCAGTGTCTAAACCAATGCTTTTGAATTCGTCAATAATCCATGCTTCTATTTCGTCAGAAAACTCTGTTAATTCTACATCTTCATCGTCTTCTGCTCCTTCTCTTAATACATCAATTTCGTATCCGGTTAATTGGGTTGCTAACCTAATATTTACACCATTTCTACCAATTGCTTTTGATACTTCTTCAGGTTTTAAATACACCTCAGCTCTAGCTTTGGTATCTCCTTCTGCCTCAAAGATATCCATTTTTACAACTTTAGCAGGGCTTAAGGCTCTAGAAATGTATAATTGTGTGTTTTTGGTATAATTCACCACATCAATGTTTTCATTTCCTAATTCACGTACAATTCCGTGAATTCTAGATCCTTTAATACCTACACAGGCTCCTACAGGATCAATTCTATCGTCATAAGAATCTACAGCTATTTTTGCTTTTTCTCCAGGAATACGTGCAACACCTTCTATAGTGATTAAACCATCGAACACTTCTGGTATTTCTTGTTCAAATAATTTTCTTAAGAATTCTGGAGAAGTTCTAGACAATATAATCACAGGTTTGTTACCTCTTAATTCTACTGTTTTGATAATTCCTCTTACAGAATCTCCTTTTCTAAAGAAGTCAGATCGAATTTGTTCACTTTTAGGCAATACAATTTCGTTTCCTTCATCATCTAACAATATAATCGCATTGTGCTTAATGTGATGTACTTCTGCAGAATACATGTCTCCTTCTAGCTCTTTAAACTTTTTGTATAAGTTTGTGCTATCGTGTTCATATATTTTAGAAATTAAATTTTGACGTAATGCTAAAATAGCTCTTCGTCCTAACTGATGTAATTTAATTTCTTCTGAAACTTCTTCTCCAACCTCAAAATCAGGTTCAATTTTTCTAGCTTCAGCCAATTCAATTTCTTCGTTATCATCTTCTGAAAATCCATCTTCTACAACCACACGGTTACGCCATATTTCTAAATCCCCTTTATCTGGATTTACAATAATATCAAAATTATCATCAGAACCATATTTTCTCTTTAAAGCAGCTCTAAAAACTTCTTCTAAGATAGACATTAACATTACACGATCAATATTCTTATCGTCTTTAAATTCTGAAAATGAATTGATTAAATCTATATTCTCCATTTAAATATTTTAACTAAATAATATTTTAACTTTTGTTTCTTTTATATCGTTGTACGCAAGAGTTGCTGTTTTGTCTACAGTTACTTTTCCTTTACCTACTGGTTTTGGTTCTCTTGTTTTCCAAGTTAACACTATGTTTTCTGTATTAACCTCTGCTAAAGTACCTTCGTATTTTTCTTCTGCTGTAGTTACATTCACAATTCTACCAATGTTTTTAACATATTGTCTTTTCATAACAATAGGCTTGGCAATATCTGGTGTAGCTACTTCTATACTGTAATCTTCTTCTTCTCTGTCTAAATCTGCTTCTACAAATCGGCTTACTCGTATACACTCTTTTAAAGGAACTCCATTGTCACCATCAATTGTTACCAAAATTTTGTTATCGGCTCCAATTGTTAAGTCAACCAAAAACAAAGAAGTATTTTCTTCTAATGCTTTATAAACTAATTCCTCTACCTTTTTTTTATCCATATATATGTATAAAAAGTGGGGCATTAATGCCCCACTAATCCTTTTCAATTATTCCATCGCAAATATACGAGTTTTTTCTTGATATACAAGAATATAGTCTCCTCTATTTTAAAACAAAACAAACCTACTAAGCTATTGTACTTAGTAGGTTTGTTTTATGTCTTGTTTTAAAATTAATTTACAACTATTTTAATTCTAATTTTTTAGTATTTGAGTAGTTTTTTCCTCTGATGGCCTCAAAACTAGCAATCATATCTTTTAAAACTTCTGGTTTAGATGCAGCAAGGTTGTTATTTTGTCCTAAATCTTCCTTTACATTAAATAACTGAAAATCATCCCCATTTCCCAATTCTATGTTTACTTGCTCTAGTACTTTTGGTCCTTTATATGGTGGTATTAAAATCCAATCTCCTTTTCTTAAAGCTGTTCTTGTATTTGCTTCTATGATTAATTCTTCTCTTCCTTGATTGTTTTTTCCTAAAAGCACATTTAATAAATCTTGACTATCTGTAGTTTTTTCTTCAGTTCCCACTAAAGTTGCTAAAGATGCTAATAAATCCATTTGACAAACCAAAGCATCTGATACTTTAGGCTGAATGTGTCCTTTCCAATATGTAATAAAAGGAACTCTAGTACCAGCTTCGTACAAACTATATTTTCCTCCTCTTAATCCTCCTTTAGGATCGTGTTTATCTAGAGTTTCATCTGCTCCGTCATTGTACCCATCATTTAATACCGGTCCGTTATCACTTGACAATACAATAAGTGTGTTTTCTAAAAGTCCTTCTTCTTCTAACGACTTTACAAATTCACCTATTACCCAGTCTGCTTCTAAAATAACGTCTCCTCTTGGCCCTAATCCTGATTTTCCTACAAAACGAGGATGTGGTGTTCTTGGTACGTGTGGTTGTTGCATTGCGTAGTATAAAAAGAACGGATTGTTTTTGTGTTCCTTTATATAAGCTTTAGCTTTTGCTAAGAAATGGTCCGCCATATCTTCATCTTTCCATTTAGCAGCTTCTCCACCTTTCATATATCCAATACGTGGAATTCCGTTTACAATACTGCTATTATGTCCATGATGCCACATCATTTTTAACAATTCTGGATTGTCTTTACCAGTTGGCTGTCCTTCAAAGTTTTCTTTATAATTAACTTCTATTGGGTCGTTAGGATCTAAACCAACTACATCTCCATTTTCTATATAAACTGTTGGAACTCTATCTTGAGTTGCTGCCATAATATAAGAAGACTCAAAACCAACTTCATTTGGTCCTGGTGAAATGTGTTTGTTCCAATCTGTATGTCCATTTCCTAACCCTAAGTGCCATTTCCCTACAATTCCTGTATCATATCCTTGAGATTTGAACATTTTAGGCAGTGTTTGCTGAGTTGTAGATATTAACAAAGGTGCTGTTCCTGGTAAAATTCTAGCATCTTTGTTTTTCCATGGATACACTCCTGTTAGCAATGCATATCTACTTGGAGTACAAGTTGCCGATGATGCATATCCGTTTGTAAACTTTACTCCTTCATTAGCCAATTTATCTATATTGGGAGTTGTTATTCCTTTAGCTCCATATGCACTTACATCTCCATACCCTAAATCATCTAAGTAAATTACAACGACATTAGGTTTTACTTTTGCTGTTTCTTTTTTTTCTTTATCTCCTTTAGACTTACAAGAGATGGTACTACCTATAGCTATTAAAGCCAAACTAGATAATATGATTTTTTTTATATTCATTATATAGATCTTAAAAATATTTTGATTACGAATTTAGCAAAATACTAAGTACTTTAATAAATTTTAACCTATAGTTTAAAGGAAAAGCTATTATTTGTCACTTTAGCACTTAGTCCTTTTTGTTTATTTGAACTTTAAATTAGACATTGATGCATCTTTTTTTAGAATTACATCTGCCTTTCCTTTGTATTTATTTTTCTTAAAAACAATATTACTAGATGTTTTAACTGTTATTACAGGATTTTCTGGATGTAACATTGGAAATGTTCCTGAGTTTGTAATTGTATTTTTAGAAAAAATAAGTCCTTTTGTATTTGCGACTTCTAATATTAAATTATCAAACTGATTGAACGTGTTTTTGGTAATTGTAATGTTTTTAAAAGCTATATTTTCATTATCATCATCGGTAACAAAACGAATTACACCTCTATTTTGTCCACTATGAGTACAATCTTGAAACACGTTGTTCTCTATAAGTATATTGGCTCCGTTTCCAGACTCATACCAATGTCCGCTTTCTACAGGAATTAGAATAGCTTCCATTTCTGTACTAAAAAAGTTATTTCTTACAACAGTGTTTACAGGGTTAGATATTAACAACCCTCTTGCTCTGTTATTACTTATATTACAATTCTCTACTAATAAATCTGGATAACCATCTAAATTCTCTATCAAATCTCCATGCTGTACATCTTTAGGTAAAGCTTCATTAAACGTAATAATTTGATATCTTCCGTTGATATATTGAATGCTTTTTATAGTTAATTTATGATATGGATAAAATGAGTTTGACAATCTTACCAAACCTATAACATCACCTTTTTTACCTATTTGAAAACCTTGTTGTTGTGAATGTCCCATTCGAACTCCTAATCTATTCTCATCTAAAACATCTACAATTTTTTGATAAGTTCCATGTACATTCATAGCATCATCTAACTGATTTTGAAATGTTGAATTTCTTAAAACTACCTTTCCTCTACATCCAACAAAATGTGTGGCATCTGCTGTTGCAGAAACCATTCTTCCACGTGAAGGGGTAATGTTAAAATTATCTAAAATTAAATCTGATGAATTTTCTGCTATAATTCCCATACCTCCGGCATGATGTATATTTACATTGGTTCCGTTAAACCCATCTGTATGGGTTACTCTAAAAGCTGGTGCCAATCTATTTACAGATTGATCTCCTTTTGATGTTAATACCATTCCTACAGGAGGTAATTTTCTTCTATGATTATATACTCTTACTATACCTGGTTTTATCTCTTTAACAACTAAATTATCTTCTCTCCCTAAATCTTTAAAAAATTTTCCTCTAATATCTACTTCATATTTATAGTTTATTGTTTCTACGTTTCTAGATATTTTATTTTTTTTAGAAGTTGACAAACCTGTATACTTTTCTGTATCAAACATTATTGCTTTTCTTTTTGGATCATACATAATAGCTTGTCCTAAAGTATGCTCATAATATTCTTTAACAAAATACAATTGATTATTTCTTATTTCATAAGGGTAATCTTTAGAAATAGCCATATCAAACGTTTTATTTTTTTTATCTACAGCTACAATAGTTGCCTCACTATGAAATGGTATTTCCCAATCTACAGATACGTTTTTAATGGTAATATCTTTAGATCCATCTATTAAAAAAGGAATCATTTTTCCATGAAATATAAATGTAGATCCCTGACCGTCTACAGTTAAATTTTTAAAATCAAAAATTGGAAAAGCGGTTCTAACCATCACATCATCATGATTGGATATGTGACAAAATTTCTCCAATCCTTTTTCTGAATAAAAATGATAAATCCCTTTTTCAAACTTTAACTCACTAGCTTGTTGTTTATCTAAACTCAAGACTTTTTGCAATACGGCTGGTGTTGCATCATCTGCAATATCTGTCTTAAATAAATATGTATTGTTTGGAGTTGCTGCAAACAAACTCGTCATAGAAAATAAGGCCAACATTAAAAGCCTTTTAAGTGTTTTATCTTTTTTCATTTTTTAACTATTTAAGTACTGTACCAACAATCATTTATTCTTATACAGTACGGCTCAATTCTTTATTATTAATTTACTTTAAACGTTTCTTTTTTAACAAAAACACCCGATATAGCTTCTATTTCCATTGGTTCTGATTTATCTCCTATTCTTACAACTGCTGTAGCAATTCCCGCTTCTGCATTTATTTCTCCAATGTTTACCAAACGAGCATCTCCATGAATTGTAAAAGCTACTTTCTCAGAATAATTAGGTACAATGGTTCCATTTTTATCTACAGCTGCTGCATATACAAAAACAACATCTTGAACTCCTGCTTGTGGTTCTTTTCCAGAAACATCTAACCATACTTTTAACCCAACTGGTTCACCTGGTGTGGTTACTGTAGTTTCTTTTACTGGTTTTCCGTTTTTATACCCTACAGCTTTTAATGTACCTGGCACAAATTTCTTTAAATTAAAAGTGAATGGTGGATGTTGTAATAATGTTGAATTTTTATCCGTATCTGGTGTTTGTTTTGCTATTAATTTATTGTTTAAATACAAGCCAACTTCATCAAAATTGCTATACACTTTTACGTTTAAAGGCGATTTTTCATTCCAATAAGAAGCTATTTTTAAAACTTCTCCTTCAGAAATATCTTGCTGACTTTGATAGAAATAATACGCAAGTTTTGGAAGTCTAAAAACATCCATAATTCCAGACCTTTCAATATCGTTATGGTATCCTCTATTATAATCATACATTACCCAATAGCTATCAGAATATGCTTTGGTGCTTAAATTATCGTTGTGGGCTTCTTGAACATTGTATGCTTGTCTTAACATTCTCTCTTCTCCAAAACTACGTGCTTGACGACTACTAAACTCATCTCGTAAATCATTTGGCAATTGATCTTGATTCAATCCTGCATTTTTTGAATAATACTCCCAGTCTCCGTATTCTGAAACAGAATAAGGTTGATTTTCTTTTAAAGGATGAGGATGCATAATTCTGTGCTGACGTGCTTGTAAATAAATATCATACACATCATCCATCCATCCACAAGAATACACGTTTTTACCTGGGTATTCTGCATGTACAATACTGTGTAACTTTTCCATAAAAAAGATAGGCATTTTGGTTTCGTTTAAGGATACTTCCCATGCCAATACACAAGGATGATTACGGTCTCTGCGTATCAATTGCGTTGCAGATGTATAGCAATAGTTTCTAAAAGCATCATTATCTCCATAATATTGCCACCCCATAATAGCATCTATTACTACAATTCCTAATTCATTACACGCTTGCATAAAAGCAGGTGATTGTGGATAGTGAGACAAACGGATGTAATTACAACCCGCTTCTTTTATTTTTTTGGCATCTCTATATTGTGCGTTATCAGACAAAGCATAACCTACAAAAGGATATTCTTGATGACGATTCATTCCTCTTAAAAACGTTTTTACTCCGTTTATATATAATTGATCGTTTTTAAACACAAATTCTCTAATTCCAATTTGATTGACAACCTTATCTACAACTTCTCCGTTTTGTACCACCTTAGTTTCTAAGGTATACAAATTAGGTTCCGATGGAGACCACAGTTTTGCGTTTTGAACAACAATACGAACTTCATCATCTATATTTTTCCCTGTAGAAATAGATTGATCTGATGTTTGTTCTGCAATTACTTTTCCATTAGATAAAATTGTATTAACTACTTGAACCATAACATCCTCTTCTGCTTGATTAACAATGTTTGTTTTTACACTAACAACAGATTCTGATTCTGAAACCTTTGGATAGGTTACAAAAACACCTCCTCCGGCAACTTTATTTGCAAGTGCTGCATGAGAAATATGGACCTTGTTTTTAACAAGCATCCAAGCATTTCTATACAAACCTCCAAACATGTTAAAATCTAATCTTTTTAAAGGCTTAGGTCCAGTTACCAAGTTGTCTGTATTATCTAACCTTACGGCTATCAAATTTTCTTCTCCTTTGGTAACATAATCGGTAACATCTAATACCACAGGCAAATATCCTCCTTGATGTTCTGCTACAAATTTTCCATTAACATAATATTTAGAATAATTCATAGCTCCTTCAAACTCCAAATAAACCTTTTTACTTTTTTCCATATGAGGAACCTCTAGTTTTTTTCTATACCAACAGATCCCCTGCCATTGATTATTTACTACTAAAGGCTCTATATTAGAGGTATGTGGCAAGGAAACTTGAGTCCAATCTTCATCAGAATAACTGAACGTTTCCCAACCTTTATCTATTTGATTCTTGTTTGTTAAACGTTTAAATTTCCAACCAGAATTAATGCTTGTTTTTTCTTGTATGCTTTCTTTTTGTTGACATGATTGTAACAAACCTATAGCAATACCTAAAACAGCTACAACACATTTATTCTTAAAATTCATATATCTTACTTTTTAGTTTTATGCGCTTTTTTATATAAAGATGTAATTCTTTTATATCCTATTTCTTCTCCTGCCTGCATTCTTTTATAATCTTCTGGCATTTCTTTTTTAAGCCACTCTACAACTGCTGGCCCTGTCATTTTAATAGGTTCAAAAACCGTACTTACTGGTTTCATTTTTTTATCAAACGACTTGGTTTGTTTGCGTAACTTTTTAAGAATTTTAGCATATTTAGGATTGTTTGCTAAATTGTGTAATTGATACGGATCGTTCTTTAAATCGTACAATTCTTCTTTAGGTTTTGTAGGTTCAAAAAATGGTTTCTGAGCATCGTTTAACTTTCCTTCTTTATACAATTCTCTCATTACATGTACTGCAGGTCTGTAAAATTCTAAATAAGCCTGATGTGCATCGTAAGGAATTTCTGGTTTATCGTTTCTTATATAAGCCCACTTTCCGGAAGTAACGGCTCTTGATTTTTCTTGAATTTCATCCCATAAATCTCTAGCTCCGTACACATATTTTCTATCAAATTTTTTATTAAAAATTGGCTGTCCCGTCATGTATTTAGGAACCTTAACTCCTGCATAATCTACAATAGTAGCTGTAATATCTGTTGAAGAAACTACTTGATTGCTTACTTGTCCTGCTTTTATGTTTTTTGGATAATGAATTAACAACGGAATTCTAAGACCAGGATCTTGCAAATATCCTTTTCCTCTAATATTACAACGTCCGTTATCTCCTATAAAAATAACAACGGTATTCTCTGCCATTCCTTTTTCTTCCAACTCTTTAAAAATCATTCCTACCTCATTATCCATATACTCTATTTGGTCTAAATATTTAGCCCAATCTAATCTAATAGCAGGGTGATCTGCCATGTATGGTGGTAGTGTAAGTGTATTTGGGTTTACCGGATGTGCAGATTTTTCTCTAATCTCATCCCACCAAGGCCCTCTATGTGTAACTTTTAACTGAATTTGAGCAAAAAAAGGTTCGTCTTCTTTTTCAAAAGTATCGTACTTATCAAACAATCCGAATTTGGTTTTACCATCCCATTCTCCTATTGGTTCGTGTTTAAAGTTTACATCTATTTTTCTACCTAAAGTATACACACCATGATGTCCTAAAATAGTTGTATATCCAGCATCTCTTAACAATTTGGTAAACGGTGTAAATTGAGAATCTAAAGGAACGTTTCTATTGCTACGATGGTTGTGTGTATTTGTTTTTACCTGATGGGTACCTATCATCATAGATGATCTACTTGGTGAACAAATAGGGTTGGTTACAAAGGCATTGTTAAATTTAATTCCCTCGGCAGCCATTTTATTTAAATGAGGTGTTTTTACATCTGGCATGCCATAACACTCTAAATCGGTACTCATATCTTCTGCCATAATCCAAATAATGTTTGGTTTTTGTTGTCCAAAGGCAAATGACATTATAAACGATAATACAATCGGTAATGTTTTTTTAATCATTTTATTAAATTTATTTTCATAGAAAAACGTCTTTTCAAAAGAAGACTCATCAATACAAATTAACCTAAAAGGAAAAGCATAGAAGTCTTCTTTAGTTTAATTAATGTATTTCTCCGTTTTTTTCTATTGTTCATTTCCCAATTACCTTAAACCAAATGAACTATAAATGAACATCTTAAAAAAAAGCACCTTTAGACATGCATGTCTAAAGGTGCTTTAATTTGTTTTTATGTAATTGTTATTTTTTAAAGATTCCTCCTGAAAATGGAAAATGAGGATTGACTTTGCTTTCTCTTTTTAAAATGGTATTGGCCTTGGCAACCAATTCTGGATGTGTTTTTGAAAGGTCTGTAGTTTCATACAAATCTTTACTTAAATCATACAATTCTGTATGGTATTTGTCTGCATAACGAACTGCTTTCCAATTTCCCATTCTAACAGCTTGTCTAAATCCTTTAACCGATTTTCCTTCTTGAATTTCCCAATATAAAAAATCGTGTGTTTGCTTTTGTTCTTTTCCTAGCAAAAGTGGCAAAATAGAAATTCCATCAATATTACTAGGTGCTTTTGTTTTTGCTACTTCGGCTAGTGTTGGCATTACATCATAAAATGCAGCTTGAAAATTGGTAGTTGTTCCTTCTTTTATTTTGTTTTTCCAATAAGCAATTAAAGGCACTCTTACCCCTCCTTCATACACGTCTCTTTTAAATCCTTTTAAACTACCAGAACTGTTAAAAAACTTGTAACTATGATGATTTTCATTGGTAGGTCCGTTATCACTAGAAATTAAAATTAAAGTATTTTCTAACTCTCCTCTTTCTTCTAACTTGTTAAACAATCTTTTAATTTGCTCATCTAACATGGTTATTCTAGCTGCATGTCTTCTTTCTATTTCTGGCCATTCTTCTATTTTATCTTTATACAAGTCTGTTTTGCTTAAAAAGAATTCGTGTGCGTGTGGAATTCTGTAAGACATGTATAAAAAGAAAGGTTTTTCATCTGATTTTTTTTCTAAATAATCTAAAGCAAAATTAGTTCTAAACTCATCTAAACACTTGTAATTATTGTAATTGTAAAAAATAGAATCTTGATTGTTGTTTACCCAGTGAACTCTTTCGTCAATTTCTTTTCCGTTTTTATCTTCTCCCCACTGTTCTTGCACGGCATAATCAAAACCTCTTCCTTTTGCCCAAGTAGAGGTATCTTCTGGCACTCCTAAATGCCATTTTCCAATCATGGCTGTTTGGTAACCAGCATCTTGTAATACTTCTCCTATCGTAATTTCATTTTTTTGTAAAGGAACTCTATCCCACTTACCATTTATGGCTCCTTTGTTTCCTCTAATACTTAAATGCCCCGTGTGTTTACCTGTCATTAAAACAGCTCTAGAAGGAGAACAGACAGAGGTTCCTGCATAAAAATCAGTAAACTTCATTCCTTTTTTTGCAACCTCATCTATAAAAGGAGTTTTGATTACTTTTTGACCATAAGAACCTAGTTCTCCATAACCTAAATCATCGGCCAATAAAATAATAATGTTGGGTTTGTCTAACTGTTTTTTTACAACTGTTTTTTTGTTTTCTTGTGGTGTATTACAAGCAAATAAACTTGTTAATAAAGTTAAAGTTATTCCTAATTGTAAACTCTTCATGCGACTATTCTTTTAATTGATGTGGACCAAAAGCAGGCACTGCTCTTTTTTCCCATTTTTTTAAATACTTTTTTAATTTCTTTTCCATTGTTAACCCTGTACCAATCAAATCATGCAATTCACTAGGGTCTGTTTTAACATTGTACATTTGATATTTTCCTGAATGGTATTTGATGATTTTCCAATCTCCACGAATGATAGAGGTATATTGATCTTCGTAACTTCTAAATCCAAACAAGTTTCTGTCTTTAATATTTTCTCCTTTTAATAAAGGCATTAAACTTACTCCTTGAATATTTTTGTTTTTATATTTTTTTCCTGAAGCTATTTCTACAACAGTAGGAAACACATCAATAGACTGCACAGGTACAAAAGATTCTGTATTGGCTTTGGTAATTCCTGGATACTTAATCATAAACGGAACGCGTGCTCCACCTTCTGCTAAAGTATCGCCTCCTTTTTTACCTCCTCTTAAAGGAGCATTGGTATAAGCCCCTCCTTGGTCAGATAACAAAATAATTACGGTATTGTCTTCTATTCCTTTTTCTTTTAAGGCTTTTCTAACTCTTCCTACAGATTCGTCCATAGCTTCTACCATGGCATGATGATCTGCATATTTACCTGTAATTCCTCTGTCTTTGTATTTTTTTAACAAATCTTTTCTACCTACAGAGGGTCCGTGTACTGAATAGTACCAAAACGTTAACATAAAGGGTTGTTTTTTATTATAACCGCTAATAAAATCAACCGCCCCATCCGTTAATACATCTGTTAAATAATCTCCTTTTTCAAAACCTTTCATAAATCCTTTTGGATCTTCTGAAGGTTTAAAAAATGGATAATAATAACTTTTTGGATGTCCTGCATCTGTTACACCAAACTCACTATCAAACCCTTGATCTATAGGGTAACGACCTGTATGACCTAAATGCCATTTTCCTATAAAGTGATTATAGTATCCGTACTCTTTAATTTTTTCTGCATAAGTAGTTTCATTTAATGGCAAATAATTTAAAGAAGGCATTTGCACAGGATCTGTTTTCCACATTCCATATTTTGCTTCTGGATTTTTAGGATCTAATGCAATATGTCTTACCATTTGCAAACGAACGGCTTCTTTACCTGTTAACAAAGACAATCTACTAGGGCTACATGTAGGGGTAGGAATGTAGGCTCTCTGAAAATCTAAACTTTCTTTTTTTAGCCGATCTAAATTTGGGGTTTCAAAAGAACTATTTCTATAACCGATATCTGCCCAACCATAATCATCTACAAACAATAGCACAATGTTAGGTTTTTCTTGTGCATAAGATGTTAATACCACAAATAATGCAAAAGCAAACAACACAAATCTTTTCATTTAATACTCTATTTTATTATTAATACCTATACAAATCTAGAGAATGCTACTCTTTAATATGTCTTTTGACGTTTAGTAATTATATTTTTGAGTACATATTTTACAATTAAAACACTTGGTTGCTAACCTATAGCCTTTATTTACCTTATGGTTTATAAAAAAAGTCCTAATCATTTTTTTATGATTAGGACTTTTTTTTGGGATGATTAAGAGGCTTATTGAATACTACTTTTAGCAAAAAAAAATTGCCTTCCGTTCTGTAAAATTTTGTTTTTTCCTTTTGCTTTGGCTTTAGGTGTTTCTAACGGTAATAACGTTTTTTTTGTGCAAAAAAAAGCACTGTTTATCAACAGTGCTCCTAAAACAAATATTTTTTTCATTTTATTTTTTAATGTTTGAATATTTTTTTCCTCTGATCTTTTCAAACTTACTTAATAGTTTTTTTACAGTTCTAGGATTCGATTTTGCCACATTATTTTCTTCTCCATGATCTTTTTGTACGTTGTATAATTGTACCTCTTCTAAAACCCCCGATTCTACCAACGAATGCCAACTTAATGTTGCTCCTTTATAAGGTGGTATTAAAGCCCAATTTCCTGTTCTATACCATGTTTTACCATTGGCTTCTAACACCAACTCTTTACGTGCTTTGTTACTTTTACCTAATAAAGCAGGTAATATATTTTGACTGTCTGTTTTTTGGGGTTCTACTCCTACTAATTGAGCCATAGAAGCCAATAAATCCATTTGACAAACCAAAGCATCTGATACTTTAGGCTGAATGGTTCCTTTCCAATACACCATAAAAGGTACTCTTGTTCCTCCATCAAACAAACTATATTTTCCTCCTCTTAAAGGTCCTGCTGGTGTGTGATTTCCTAATTTTTGAATTGCATCATCGTAATAACCATCTTGCAACACAGGTCCATTATCGCTAGAAAAAACAATTAATGTGTTTTCTAAAACACCTTCTTTTTCTAATGTGTTTAAAAATTGTCCTACAACCCAGTCTGCTTCTAAAATTACATCTCCTCTTGGTCCCATTCCAGATTTTCCTACAAAACGTGGATGTGGTGTTCTAGGTACATGTGGTTGTTGCATTGCATAGTACAAAAAGAATGGTTCTTTTTTATTATTTTTTACATACTCTTGCGCTTTTTTTAAGAAATGATCTGCCATGTCTGTGTCTGTCCACTTTGCAGCTTCACCTCCTTTCATGTATCCAATACGAGGTATTCCGTTTACAATACTATTATTATGCCCATGATGCCATTTTAAGGTGGTTAACTCCGGATTGTCTTTTCCTGTTGGCTCTCCTGGAAAGTTCTTTTTATAACTAACCTGAATAGGATCTTTAGGGTCTAATCCATCAACTTTTTCATTGTCTATATATACTGTTGGTACACGATCTTGGGTAGCTGCTAGAATGTAAGAATAATCAAACCCCACTTGTCTAGGACCAGGAGTAATTTTTCCATTCCAATCTAAATTTCCATCACCCAAACCTAAGTGCCATTTTCCTACAATACCTGTTTTGTATCCTGCTCTTTGTAACATTTTAGGCAATGTTTCTTGTTGTGTAGAAATAATTAATGGTGCAGAACCTGGTAAAATTCTAGCTTTTTTATTTCTCCATGGATATACCCCTGTTAACAGACCGTAACGACTAGGTGTACATGTTGCTGATGTTGCATAACCATTGGTGAATTTTATTCCTTCATTAGCTAGCACATCTATATTTGGAGTTTTTAGCTCCGTGGCTCCGTATGAACTTAAATCTCCATAACCTAAATCATCTAAATAAATAACAACTATATTGGGTTTAACGGGATCTTTTGCCATAACTACATTTACGACACTTAATAGTAATAATCCTACTAGGAATTTTGTTTTAAACATGGTGTTTACTTTTGTTTTATGATTGTATAATTATTTTTATTTGGCTTTTAAATTTTTAACAATTAGAATTGCATCTGCTTTGTTTTCCCAAGGTCTTGATGCCCAAAACTCTAACGCAATTCCTTTTATTACATATTTTTCTTCTTTAGAAAATTCTCCTGTTAAGGTGTTAAACCATTGCTGAGTAGCATTTTTATAATCAAAATTATCTTTAATTACTTTAGATGCACCTACCCAATTGTTTTCTTTAGGAGCATATATCAAAACAATTCCATCTTTTTTATTGGTTAAATTGTATCCGCTAGAATTGTACTTAGCAATAGGTTTGCAATTTTCAAAGTTTACAGTATCAAATAAAGTTCTCATGTGTTTAAAATACTCAAACTTAGGTTTGATAAAATTGTCTGGTTGTTCAAATGGATTGTGAATTACTGCATTCCAAGAGGCTCCTTGCCAGTAATAGGTTGTATACCCTCCTGCGAACAAACACATGTAATTTCTTCTTAGGCATGCTTCTGCATTGTCATAAGCTCCTGGAAAAACTACATAAGGTGATTCTTCGTATCCGCCATGTTCTATGTTAAAAATGGGTTTGTTAGGAAAATCTGTTCTTGCTTTTAACATATTTTGATACAAGGTATGTTGCCAATTTTGCATAGAAATAAAATCAACTTCATTGGCATGATTTCTACAAAAACCATAATCGTGAACAGAAACCAATCTATGAAACGCATCTAACTCTCTTGTTCTTTTAATTCGTTCGGAAATGTATTCTTTGGTAGCTCTTTGGTAGTGCAACGCTTCTTTAGACACGTCCCAAATAATGTTAGGAAAAGCCTGGTATCTTTTAATTACATAATCGTAATACATGTTGTCTTCTTTTGACCCCATATCTGGCCAATTTACCAATTTATTCCAAACATAAATCATTAAATGACTTACTATTTCTTTATCGTGCATTTGTGAAATTACTTTATCAAAATGCTGGAAAAATGCTATATTTAAAGCACTGTAATCTGGATTTGAATTGGATCCTAAAAACGGAAAAATATCTTCTCTACTTCCATATTCATGTTCTGGATATTTTAACAATTTTTTGTCTTTTGGCCATTTTACATCGTATGAATAAACATTCATAACAATTTGATTGAATTTATTTTTTTCTACCAACGAAAGCAAATGTTTGGTTTTAGCAATTTCTTTCTGACCATAATCCAAAGCAAACAACCAATCGCACTCAAAAGCTAAATTAAAATAATGAGTCCCATCTTGATAAAACAAATGCTGAGGATTTTCTTTGTTTAAAACCACTCCTCCATGTCTGTTTTGTTTGGTGTTATTTATGACAACTATTTTTCCTTTTTTACGATTTAACTCTTTAATCTCTGATTGAATTTCGAATGTTTTTTGACCAACTGTTGCACTAGAGTATCTAAAAATCCATTGTTTATTTCCGTTGTAAAACATTGGAATTTTTTGAACCGTGGTTGCATCTGTTACAATGGCATACACTTGCTTATCAAAAGGATTTTTAACTTCTTTTTTAGTCTTGTAAATTAAATCGTTTACAACCCATTGTTCGGTTTTAATACTTTTATAGCGTGTTGGATTTTGCCAAACTTTAATTTGTGATGATAATACTTGTGTCCAAAAGACAATGATGAATAGAATATTTATTTTGTTTTTCATAAGTAAATCTGGATGATACATTATTGAACCTTTTATTTATTGCTATATTTTAAAAGCTAATATGTAAAAGTCTTTGTTTTTTTTAATCTGTTAAAAAAAACAACTATTCAAATACTATTCAATCTTAATTTTATTCCTCTAAAAAATTAGTTTTTAGAACAGCAATATTATCAATTTACAAAACAAACGAACAATACGTATGTTTTTCTTAATTAGTCATATGTTTCATTTCTCAATTTTTCTATTTAGTACTTTTGGTGTATGACTACTCTACAAAACTCCTATATCGTACTTTTCTTTTTTATACTCTCATGCTTAACAAAGGCACAAAACATAGAAAACCAAGGTCTTTCCGTTAAACACAGAATAAAAAACGAACAAAAACCTGAACAAGCTTTACAGCAGCAAACTAAAAAAACAGATACTTTACAAAGTATAGACACTCTACTAAAACTAAACAACAAACACAGATATAAGGGAGAGTACAATTTAGCTTTTGACAACCTTTGGGATGCTCTTTTATTAACACAAAACAAAAACTATCCTGTAGAGTTACAAGAAATTCACAGAGGTCTTGGAATTTTATACACTATTTACCATAAAGATTCTCTTTCTTTATATCATTTAAACAAAGCTTTAACAATATCTAAAAAGCTACTTAAAGAAAAGAGAATAAAAAAAGGAATTGTTATTTCTTCTTATTTTTCAATAGCAACATTTTGGAGAGAACAAAAAAACTATCAAAAAGCACTAAGCTATTTAGATTCTTGTGTTTATATAAACAACAATTCTAAAGAACTGCCCTATGCCACAACAGATATAGGTTATTGTAATTTACAACTAGGAAATTTAAAAAAAGCCGATTCTCTGTTGCTTAGAGGGAACATGTTTTTAAAAGAAACAAATTCTCCTTACCAAGTAATGAGTCTTACTTTTTTAGGAGATCTTAGAAAAAAACAACTGCGCTATAACGATGCGCTTCTTTTTTATAAAAAGGCAGAAAATTTTCAGAAAAAACAAAAAGTGCATTTAGAAATAAAACCAACGTTATTACATAAAATTGCTGATATCTATAGTTTGCAAAAAGACTACAAAAATGCTGTTTATTATTTAAGTGAATCTCTAAAAAGTTATCAAAGATTATTTGGAACTACTAATAGAAATACGCATCAACTATTTGTTATTAAAAATAAATACGCAGCAGAAATTGCCAAGAATAAACAAATTATAAATGATCAACTTGCTATTATTGAAAACAAAAATCAAAAGTTAAGACTGATTTTATTTTTACTTATAGGGCTTGTGTTAATTTCTATGATTGTTTACATTTTTCTATACCAGAAAAACAAAATCAAGAAAATATCGATTGTTAACAAATTAGATCGAAAAAAAAATCAAGAAATTTTACAAATTAAAAATAAAGAACTTACTGCCCATGCTTTAAAAATGATTGAAAAAGAAGAAACCATTCAGTCTTTATTAGATATTATCAAAAAAAACAGTCCCGAAGAATATAAAAATATTTATAAAAAACATACCAAAGGAAGCAATAAATACTGGAAAGACTTTAACAAAAGCTTTACAGAAGTAAACAGTCATTTTCATGAAACACTTTGCAAAAAACATCCAGATCTTTCGCCTACGGAATTGAAACATTGTTCGCTAATTAAACTGAATTTTAACAGTCACGAAATGGCTAAAGTCTTAAATATTTCTTTGCAAAGTGTACATACATCTAGATATAGAATTAGAAAAAAAATGGGATTGGAATCTAACAAAAGTTTACAAACTTATATAGGTTCTATTTAAGTTTGCAAACTTTGCTGTTTTACTAATTTTACAAATGTCTCTGCAATAATTTATCTACTTGCTCATTAATTTTTTTGTTAGTATCTCCAGATATTTTCATGTAATTTTTTAACTCTTTTGCCAATTTTACAACAACCTCAGAATAGTTTTTATCATCAATGTAATTTTTAATTTCGTCTGGATCAGCTTCAATATCAAACAACCATGGTTTTCCATTTCCCATTACACTTAATTTGTATCTGTTGGTAATGGCTGCATAGTAACCTAATCTAGAAAAGGAAACATCTTTCCAATTTACAGGTGCTTTTCCTTGAATTATAGGACTTAAGTCTCTTCCTGCTACTTTAGGACATTGAATGTTTAACAAACTTAAAAAAGTAGGCATCCAATCTGTATTGTTTGCAGCTAAGTTTACTACTTTATTTCTTGGTATTAACGGATTTTTACCTTTTTTACCATGAGCCATTACAAAAGGAATTTTGGCAGATGCTTCGTGAATAGTTCCTTTATTTACTCGTCCATGCTCTCCCAATAAATCTCCATGATCTGACGAAAACATTACAATCGTATTTTCTAAAATACCTTCGGACTCTAGCTTCTTTAAAATTCTCCCTACGTTTTCATCTACAATTTTTACCATTCCCAAATATTGCTTAATGCTATTTTTAAGCTTTTCCTGATTATTTGTTTTATTGTCTGGACTTTGCCACTTTGGTAACTTTTCTTTATTTTCAAAAGAGTAATGATACGTTTTAGGCAACTCTACTTTCATGTTTTTATACATAGTATCGTATGGAGTTCTTGCAATATCAGGAGTATGAGGATCTGGAATACTTACCACATAAAAGAAAGGTTTGTCTTTATTTTTACCAATAAACTCAACTGCTCTATCACCTAAAAAATCTGTGGTAAATTTTACATTTTTAGATTTTTTATCCTCGTACAATGGCTGACCATATTTGTCTTTCCCAATCAATGTTGGTCTTTTAGATGCGTTGTAAGGATTTCCATTTGCATCCAATCCTTTAAACTTGTCGTGTCCTCCATTAAACATAAATTTTTTATCTAAAAAACCATATGTGTCTTCAGGATGATTGGTTGGGTATGGATTCCACCATTCATCATGGTCTTTATTTCCATCTGCAGATCTACTTTCTGCCAAATGCCATTTTCCTGCATATCCTGTATAATATCCTTGTTTAGACAAAACATCTGCAATAGTTGTTACGTTCGGTTTTAGGTATTTACCGTCTCCTTTTTTGTTAGAGTTGTTAGGAATTCCTAAAGTCATAGGATACATTCCTGTAAACATTGATGCTCTAGATGCTGTACAAACTGCAGCACTGCAATACATTCTATTAAAAAGAACTCCATTTTTTGCCAACGCATCAATATTAGGAGTTTCTATAGCCGCTTCTTTACCCCATTGATAAGCCTGTTCTGGAGCTAATTGATCTCTATAACAACTTAAGGTTCTAAAGTTGTGTTCGTCTGTAATAATCCAAATAACATTTGTTTTTGTGCTTTGTTGTGCAAAACTTTTGAACCCAATTAAGCTTAATAAGGTTAATTGAATAATTCTAAAAACTTTTTTTTTACTCATTGTTTTATATTTCTTATTTCGTTTGATAAAATTATAGAGTCTAATTCTATTTTTTAATTCAATCTGTACATCATTCGTCTTTTAGAATACATTCCACAAACAATTCTCTCAAAAAAACTATCTTTAAACCTTAACTATAAACCAAAAAATTATGCATTTTAAACCTATTTACCTTTTTCTATTTAGTCTTTTTGTTTTACAGTCTTGCACTACTAAAACTAACAAACAAGATTCTGTAGAAAATTGGATTTCCTTATTTAATGGAAAAGATTTATCTGGTTGGACCTCAAAAATATCTGGATTAGAACTGAATGAAAATTACAAAAACACTTTTGTTGTAGAAAACAATATGCTGCGAGTTAAATATGATAATTACGATGATTTTGACAACAAATTCGGTCATTTGTATTATCAAAAACCTTATTCATATTACAAGCTGGCTTTTGATTATAGATTTGTAGGAAAACAAACCAAAGGTGGTAAAAAAGGGAACAATAGAAATAGTGGTATTATGCTACATTCTCAGTCTGCAGAAAGTAATTTAAAAGCACAAAACTTTCCTGTTTCTATTGAATTGCAATTGCTAGGTGGATTGTCTGACAATGAAAAACGCACAACGGCTAATGTTTGTACTCCTGGTACTGCTGTTGTTATGGGAGATACTCTTAATTTTAAACACTGCATTTCTTCTAACTCTAAAACTTATAATGGAGACCAGTGGGTACATGCAGAAGCTATTGTTTTAGGTGGAGAATCTGTTACATTTATTGTAGAAAACGATACTGTATTACAATTTAAAAAACCACAAATTGGTGCTACAAAACCAAACAAACAATACAAAGGAGAGCAATGGAAAAAATGGGGAATGAACCCTGATGATTGGAACAATAAAGATGGAGACATTTTATCGGAAGGATATATTGCTTTACAAGCAGAAAGTCATCCTATAGATTTTAAAAACATTCAACTGTTAGATTTATGTGGTTGTAAAGATCCTAAAGCTAAAAATTACAAATCTTACTATGTTAAAAACGACCTTAGCAAGTGCGAATATTAAAATAAAAAAGCCCTCCTTTTTTGGAGGGCTTTTACCAAATATATAGCAAATAAAATATTATTGAATTAAAATTTCATTTGTATATTTATTTTGTTTTCTAATTATTTCTGTTCACAATTCTCAATAGCATCACTATCATCTACATACTCGTAACCTGCTACAAACCCCTTGGCAATTATTGCTTTTTGATTAAAAACAATAGGATAGTTTGCAGTACTTAAAACTCCTGCAACAGATGGACCATTGAAACTTGTTCCTTCTTGGTCAATGGGAGTTGTGCCAATTTGATCTCTTAGCTCACAAGGCATGTATTTGTAATGTTTGGACTTTAACTGTGCGTTGTTTCCAAAGTCTGCATGTACATTTCTTAACTCAACACTTTCAAAAGTTCCGTTTTTTAATCCTGGAGTTGTATATTTTTTTGACACAAATCCATCACCTATTCTTACAGCAAATCCACTACTTTTAGAATAAATATTTTGCAAATAAACTTTACCACAATGCATTGCATGAGGAGAAATCATAGCTGCTGCATTTCCGTTGGCACAAGAAATTTGATCACCATAAATATCAAACACTCCCCCTATTTGTAGGTTGTTCATTTGTTTTTCTCCAGTTTCCAATCGTAGGGTTACTCCTCCTTCTCCGTCAATATTTTTAAACAATACATTTTGTAACGCTTGTGCTTGTACCAATCCATAGCCGTAGTGAGCTCCTTCGGTAACGGCATTTTTAACAACACCATTTTTAGAAAATTTCCAATCGCCGTTATACTCAGAAATTCCAAAAGTAAAAGATGAAAAAACAGTCAATTTATCTAAAATATAAACTCCAGATATTAAAAAATTTTCGGTGTAACCAAAGCCAAACACACCTACGTTTCTATTGTCTCCAAACCTTAAATCTACCGTAAACTTTTTGTTTTCTGCATCCGAAGTAATACTAACATTTTCTACTTTATCTTGATCTCTGGCAAAGCTAAATATTTTAAAATTTCTATCGTCACCTCTTAACGAAGGTCTTAATACTGCTTTGTGACTTATAACAATATGCACATTGGATTTTAGTTTGATTTCTGCAAAAGAATAATTCCCTTCTGGTATAATAAGTTTTCCTCCTCCTAGTGAATGTATATCATTAATGGCTATTTGAAGTAAATTACTATCATCTGTATCAAAAGAATTATCGACACCGTAATCCTCAACTAGATTTTTGATGACTGAATAAGTTGTAGGAGCTTTATAAAAATCAGATTCTACAAATACTTTTTCGGGTTCATTTGTAGTTATTTGTTCTTGTTGTACCTCTTCCTCTTGTTCTTGTTCAAAAGTTTCAACAGATTTTTTTGAGCATGCTAAAAAAATAGAAGCACTAAAAAGTAAAAGTCCAATAATTCTCATGTTTTTATAGTTTTTATCGATAAACCTAAAATACAAGGACATCAGAAAAAAGATGTCTTATGAAATTTATTATTTGTCTACTAGGGTACATTTTTTTTTAGTCTTTATAAAGATTTCTACCCGTTTTTAATTCCTAACAACTCAAAGTCCACCACCTTAATTAATGCGAAACCAAGCTATTTTATGCACAAAAAAGCTCTCTTATTTTGTATAAGAGAGCTTTTAAAATAATTGATCTTTCTTTTGTTATTGAATTAAAATTTCATCAATACCTACACCTCTAGCATCTACAGTTTCTATTTTAATAGTGTTTGCTCCTCTTAATAAAAAGATTGGAACCTTTACTTTGTTCCAAGATTTAAAGTGATTTCTGGTATTTCTTAAAAACAATTTTTCGTTTACAACCCTTCCATTTACGGTTACTTTTACAAAAGTTCCAAAAGCATCTTTTGCAATTCCACTATAACGTACAAACATAGCTGCTGCACCTGTACCTCCATCATTTTCATAGTACCATTCAACAGAAGCTCCTTTTACATTCTTTAACTTCACAAAACCTTTTCCTTTAAACTTTGCTCCGTTTTTAACCGCTTCTGCTTCATGCAACTTAGCTTCTTCAGCTTGTTCTCCTGCAATTTCTACATCTTCTTCCTTATTCCAAGTAAAACCTTCATTTTTAGCAAAACGCTCTTCTAATATCTGAATAGGTTTTCCATTTAACACTAACAAAGCTTTTACAGTAGTACCTAATTCTACCTCAAAACTAGAAGTATACAATGTTGATGTTCTCGTAGGTTTATCCCCATTTGTAGTATAATAAATCTTTAGATCTGCTTTTTGATTTTTTCCTCTTAGATTGATAATATCTGTATCAATACTTACCTTTTTAGAAGTAATCAATCTTTTTTCTCCTAAAATACAAGCAGCTACTAAAGATATGTCTCCTTTAGAATCTGTAGACTCTATATAAGCACGTGTTAAACCATAAAATGCTTTTCTGTGATTAGGCCCCACATGTTGCTCCACATCCACAGGACTTCCATTGTCTAATGATTTAATTCTACCAGATCCTAACACCTTAAAATAGGTTCTGTTTTCTCCATACGGATAAAACTCTCCCTTAGCATCTTTAGTCGTTACACGAACCTGAACCAAATCTCCTTCTTTATCTTCTAAGTTAGCTCCGTCTACAGACAACTCAATTTGCGTTGGAGTGTTTGCAGTTCTTATTACTTGCTCTGCAACAATTCTCCCATTTTTATAACCTACAGCCTTTAACGTACCTGGTTGCCATTTCACCATCCAATCGCATTGCATTTCATCCCAATTTTTACCTGGAATGTCTTTTCCTAAAGAGGTTCCGTCAAAAAACAATTCTACCTCATCGCAATTAGAATACACCCATACTGGAATTTCTGTTCCTATTTCTACTTTTGGATGTGTCCAATGTGGTAAAATATGTACCATAGGTTTGGTAGTCCACTGACTTTGATATAGGTAAAACAAATCTTTTTCAAAATTAGCCATGTCTATCGCTCCTCCCATAAAAGATTTAAAGGGCCATCCTCCTTGGTATTTTGCTTCTCCAATATAATCGTAACCTGTCCATCTAAAAGAACCTGCATGGTTAGGAATGTCTCGTATTTGTTGAATGTTTCTACGTGAGGTCAATCGAACCATTGCATTGTCGTAACTAGATCTAAAACGTTGTTTTTCGTTAGATCGTTCTGTTGCATCAATCCAATCGTGAGTAAAAACCTCTTTAGGAGTTAAGTCTGGACATTCATAAGGTTTTTGACGTTCACTAGGATATCCATCTCTAAACCAAGTTTGCGTTCTATAAAAACCTCTAATTTGCCATGTATGTGTATTTTCAGTTCCTATAAAAACTTTACCGTCACTTTCTTCTTTTAAATGATCAAAAAAACCTTTTTTCTCACTATGTCCATTTACACCAAAGACATCCATATGTTCGGAACCTGAGTGTCCTGAAGTAACAGGACGTGTAGCATCTAAAGAATGACAAAGTGCTACCAAATCTTTGGCTACTTCACCTCTGGTTTCATTCCCAACACTATAAATAAAAACCGATGGATGATTTCGATCTCTACGAATCCAATCTGTAATATCTTTTTGCCACCATTCCTCAAAACTATGTGCTCCATAATCGTGAGGTGCTTTTCTTACCCATCCGTCAAAAATTTCATCCATTACAATCATTCCCATTTCATCACACAAATCATAAAAAATTGGAGTTTGTGGGTTGTGAGCAGTACGAATGGCATTGACCCCCATATCTTTTAATTGCTGAATCCTAAACCTGACAATTTTATCAGGAACTGCAGCTCCTAAAGCTCCAGCATCTTGATGATTACAAACCCCTTGCAACTTTACATTTTTTCCGTTTAGCCACATACCTGTTTCTGCTTTCCACTCAATATCTCTTACCCCAAAACGCGTTTTTACGACATCTACTACCTTACCTTTTACCACAACTTCGGAAACCAACGTATACAAGTAAGGCTGTTCTGGGCTCCATAACTTTGGATTTTGAATGGAAAATTCATGATTTAACACCTCTACTTCTGATGCTGTTTTTGTTTTAAGCTTATTTTCCGTCAATCGATTTCCATCTGCATCTATAATAGCCGTTCTTAATATTGCTTTTTGCTTTTTAGAAACGTTTTTGGTTTCTATTTCTGTAGTTACCATCACTTTGTTTCCTTTGGTTTTTACAAATACCCCATCTCTTACAATATGTGTTGGATTTTTAACATCCATCCAAACGTGTGAGTAAATTCCGCTACCCGTATACCATCTGGCCGATGGTTGCTTGCTATTGTCTACACGAACTGCAAACGTTATGGTTTCTGAATTTTTAATAATTTCACTTACATCATATGCAAAAGAAATCCATCCGTAAGGTCTTTCTCCCAACTTTACTCCATTTGCCCAAACGGTGCTGTTCATAAAAACCCCTTCAAAAGCAATTTCTACGTGTTTATTTTTCCATTCTTTAGGAACCGTAATTGTTTTACGATACCATCCAAAACCAGCAGGCAAATATCCACACTGATCTCCCATAGGATGTGTTTCTTTATATTCCCCTTCTATACTCCAATCATGAGGTAAATTTAGCTGTCTCCAATTGGCATCTTGATAATTTACTTTTTCTGCTCCAACAACATCTTTTTGAATAAATTTCCAACCTTTATCAAAGTTGATATGTTCTTGGGACATTCCTGAAAATGAAAAAAACAGAATTATAATTAATTTTAAATATTTCATGATCATTGTTTTTAAAATTCAAAAAAGGAACTTTTAGTTCTAGCGTTATTCATAATTGTTTTTATCTCTGCAACAACTTCAGGATGATGTTTAGCTACGTTGATTGTTTCATATTCATCTTTTTCTAAATTGTACAATTCAATTTTAGACTTCTGATTGCTAACCTTGTATATAACACCTTTCCATTTTCCTATACGTACTGCTTTTCTTCCTCCTTTTACATTGTATTCCCAATACATATATTTATGTGTATTCTGTTCATTTTTACCAAGCAGTGTAGGTAAAAAAGAAATACCGTCGCTTTGTTTTGGAGTTTCAACCCCTACTACATCTGCCAACGTAGGCATTACATCCCAAAAAGCAGAAACATGATTTGAAACCGAACCTGCCTTTATAGTGTTAGGCCAATAAGCAATAAATGGAGTTCTAATTCCACCCTCGTACAAGTCTCTTTTAATTCCTCTTAAACCAGCTGTACTATTAAAAAACTTTGGATTGGCACCTCCTGCATTATGAGCTCCATTATCGCTAGTAAACATTACGATGGTATTTTCATCAATTCCCAATTCTTCTAATTTAGAAACTATTTGACCAACATAAGCATCCATTCTTGTTACCATAGAAGCATATACAGCATATGGTGTTTCTTGTGTACAGTATTTATATTCAACAATATTAGGTCCATAGTCCGATGAATAAGGATGGTCTTTATAAGGAACCTCATCAAACTTACCTATGTATTTTTGTAAAATAGAATCTTTAGGAGATATTAATTCTGCGTGAGGTAAAACTATGGGTACGTATGCAAAAAAAGGCTTGTTCTTATTATCTTCTATAAACTTTAATGTTTTTTCTTGAATTTTATCTTGAGCATATACAGCAGTCTGTGTCCAATCATTTCCTTTTAAAGAATCTCTTTCTTGATTGTGATTTAAATAAGGTGGATAATATCTATGAGCTAATTTTTGATCGTTATAACCATAAAACTCATCAAATCCTTGTTTGTTGGGGTCTCCTTCTCCAAAACCCAATCCCCACTTACCAAACATACCTGTTGTATATCCTACTTCTTTTAACATCTCGGCAATGGTAATAGAATTTGCTGGTAAAGGAATTTGACCTCCGTGTATTTTATCTTCCATATTTCCTCTAATGGGTGTGTGACCTGTATGTTGCCCTGTCATTAAAGAAGATCTTGAAGGAGCACACACAGCAGCTCCACTATAATGTTGAGTAAATTTGATTCCGTTTACAGCTAATGCATCAATATTGGGTGTGCTAATTTTTTGCTGACCATACACACCTAAATCACCAATTCCCAAATCATCAGCTAAAATGTAGATGATATTAGGTTTTGTTTGATGCGTTTCTTTTTTTGTTTTGGACGTTTTACAAGCAACCAGCCCTAGCAGGGCTACTGCTATTATATTTATTTTTTTCATTTACTAATTATTAATCTTATACTACTTACGAAGTTCTTAAAAGCCATTGTGTACTATGTATGTGTAAGTTTATACTTTGTCTCTTTAAATCTTATCCATACAACAAGAAACACTACTATGACAAAAACCTAAACTTTCGCTTAGGTTTTTTAATGAATTCTAAATTTACTTATTGCAATTCGCTTAATTTTCTGTGTTGTTTTATGGTTGGGTCCTGATCTGCATCTACATAATTTTTAGGCTTTGGATAATGCTCCTTTTTGGCAGGTGTTCTTTGTTTAGGCACCCATTTTTTCAACTCATTTATTGTGTTTTTATACGATTTGTTATGAGCTAAATTTTCCCATTCTCTTGGGTCTTTATTTACATCATATAATTCTTCGACACCAGATGTATATTGAATGTAATGATAATCTTCTGTTAAAACCGAAGTACCACTGGATGAAATTGTAACTCCAGGATATTCCCATTTTGCTTTTGGATTTTTTAACAATGTAGAAAAATCATGTCCCTCAATATTTTTCTTTTTAGGCAAATCACAAAGGTTTACCAAGGTAGGATACATATCTAACAAACTAACAGGTTTTTCACAATACAACGTTTTGTTCATTCCTGGCAATCGTACCATTAAAGGAGGTTTAACCGCTTCTGCCCACAGCGTATTTTTAAGATATCGCAATTTTTCTCCCAAGTGCCAACCATGGTCTCCCCATATCATAACAATGGTATTGTCTGCGTGTCCGCTTTTTTCCAAAGCATCCATGACCATTCCCAAGCACTTATCTACAAAAGAAATATTAGCTAAATATGCTCTTGTAGCTTGTTTTCCTAAGTTGTGTTTTTTTATCCAGTTGTACTCACCAGAAGGTTTGAATATTTGTTTTCCTTGAGCATTGGTAATATCTTCTAAATCATTTTCTTTTATAATAATGCCATCTATTTTATCAACATCATACATATCAAAAAACTCTTTAGGTACAAACCAAGGTAAATGTGGTTTTATAAAACCTACCGACATAAAGAAAGGCTTATCAAAATCTCTTTGCAATTGTTTGGTTGCCCAATCTGCCACAGCATAATCTACGGTTTCTTCAAAAGTATCTTTGGTAGGTCCCCAACTTAATTTGCTACGTTTGTCTTTAAAATCATTACTTTTTTGACCATTGATTATTCCTGCTTTAGAAGAAGTTAAAAACTTAGGATTTGCTTTATCATTGTTATACCTTCTACCTCTTGCAAACTCATCATAAGCCCATGCTCCAAAATCTGTTAATCCATTTTTAGTACCATGCTTGTGAAATATTTTTCCATTAGACAAAGTATGATATCCGTTTTTTGAAAAGTATTCTGGTAATGTAGCATTTTTCTTTACCACATCTGAATATACCATATCATGTGCGTTACCATAAACACCCGAAGTGCTTGGTAAAAAACCTGATAAAATTGCAGACCTTGAAGGCCCACAAATTGGAGCAGCACAAACAGCATTATTAAACACCATTGCACCTTTTTTAGTAAACTTATCCATGTTAGGAGTTATGGCTTGCTTGTTTCCTTCTAAGGGTTCTATCCAATCGTTAAGATCGTCTATTGCTATAAATAATACGTTGGGTTTGTTTTGAGATAATCCTATAAAATGAACCATTATAAAACAAACAATTAATTTTGTTAACTTCATCATTTTTATTTGTTATTTAATTTAATCAATGCGTTTGCAAAAGCAATTCCCAATTTTTTTTGTCCTTCTGTGTTGTAATGCACATTGTCTTTATGTTTAGGGTAATCTGTCCAAGGCAAACCTTCTTTTGTTTTAATCATTACCGTATTCTTCACCTTTTTATCTACACGTTCCATAGCATTTCTAACACGCTTTGCTCCGTTTTCCACACCATATCTTGAATTAATTTGTCCATATACAAAAGGCATTTCTTTTACCGAAAATTCTTTTCTATATTTTTGAATTAAGGCTTCTAAATTTTGATCATAAGAATCTGCAGCTACATCCAACAAACCATCATTTTCTCCTTGCATCCACACCATTCCTATAATTTCATAATCCTTTCCTTTCTCTTTTAAAATTCTTAGATTTTCTTGAATGCTGTTTATATGAATTTGGCAAAGGTTCCAACTTTGTTTTTTACTTCCTTTTTCTATAAGTTTAGACGTTTCTTGAGACCAATTTGGGTTCCATGCACCATAAAGAGCCGTTCCCCCTTTGGCTTCTTTTATTAACAAAAACTCTTGATTTGGATGTTGCTCTGCCAATGTTAAGCCCACAAATAACTCAGGACCAAAACGCTGCTCAAAATTGTATTTTTCGCTAGGTTTGTTTTTGTAAAAACTTAAAGGTTTTTGAAGTGTGTTTGATTGACTAACCCATACTCTATTTGCTACTTTTTTAATTCTCTCTTTATAGGAGTCCTCTAACTCTTCATAATTTCCACCTCCGGCCATATTAGATTGTCCTGCTAAAAGAACAACCTGTACTTTATTTGGCTTAACGTTTTTATTATTTTTTAGGTTGATCCCCTTACATCCTATTAAAAATGTAAGGGTTATTAATACTACAATTCTGTTCATATTTATTTTTTAATAAGTTAAGTCTATAAATTGCAAAGAACCTGCTAATACTTTTGTTTGTATTTTTCCGTTAGAAATTTTTACTTGTTCTTTTGATAAAATATCCATGGCTGTTTTAGGTTTGTTTCCATGAAATGTAATTTCTACTTCTCTATCTTTTGGTTCAATATATCCTGGATCTACCAATATAACACGAACGTGATTTTTATCGATTCTAACAGCACTCCAAGATGCACCATTGACTACAATTGGTAATTGTGACTTTCCTTTGGCTAAAATATCTTTAAACTCACTCATGTATGTTTTTGCGGCCACTAAATTTCCGTTAGAAATTCCTTTAGAACCATTACTTACACTATAAGGTATTTTACTTTTTTCCAATTCTTTTGCATATTCTATTGGAGCTATTGGTACCATTCCGTTTGGCATTACAGGCATATAATTCAACCATCTATAATCTACCCCTAAAGCAATTTTAGAATAATCGTGAGCCGGAATATCAGTTCCTGCCCAATGCATTTGAGTAACAGAAAACAGGTCTTCGGTATCAGTAGGCTTGTATTGTTTTAAAGAGTGATGACTGTCTATGGAATGAATTAAATGAGCATCTACCTCTTTAATTAAATGCCAAGAACCTATTGACATAATGTTCTCTTTTTTAACAATTGGCAACGCTCCAGACTTCATCAATCCGAATAAAATATTTAATCCTGGTTCTTCTATAAAATTATTATCTGCAACCACACCATGTTTTGCTCCATAAGCAGCCATCATTACTCCTTGTCTTAAATAAGGAGATATCGATTTTTGTCCTCCTGGACTTAAAGGTCTCCAACTTGTTGGATTGTCATCAATCAAACGCATGGCAAAATCATCTACATAACCAGCTACAAACATTCCTACTCTACCCGTAAGGTTAATGTCTTGTGTTCTGTTGCTTGTATCTTCTGATGCAGGAGCTAAAATATCGTTGTATTTATTAGAAAAAAACAATTCTTGCCATAGTGGTAATTTGTTGGTTAATCCCCAAAAAGTATTTTTATATCTAAAATATAATTTGGCTCTATTTTTATTTTTACGAATAGCTTTTGCCAATCTAGGCACATATTCTCTTACAAAATGTTGCACTCTAGGATCATCTACATTGTCCATTTCAGCATATACAAAACCTCTACAAGTTGTAGGTGCTGCTTCTAAAATTTGCTCTAGAGTTTCTATTTGAATGTAAAAAGGATCGTTTCCATGACCAGCCCAAAAGGTAAAATGTTGTCCCTTTTTTTCATATTCTTTGGCCATGTTTACAATAGCTTTTCTAGAGTCTTGGTATTTTCCTCTTTTGTCTTTTTTTAAAGCTGTTTTTCCTATTTTAGCTACCAAAGGAGCTCTATCTGTACCTTCTTTTGGTGCTCTTTGAATGACAAATTCAACTTCATTTCCTTTTAATTTTTGAACCTTACCATCTATTTTTTTACTTGTTACCATAACCCATGATTCATCAGATTTTTTCTGATAACTAGGCATTTTAAAATCTAAAATTTGCTGATATAGCAAGTCTAAATTTTCTTTTACTTGTGCCATGGTTCCTTCTAAACGATGATTGGTAGACAACCAAGAAGATTTTTTAAGATTAAACGCATAAACTCCATTTCCACCATCTACCTCACCTGCAGTAATTAGTTGTTCTGATTGCGGGGCTAACACAAAATCACTGTATACAATTTCATGTTCATTTGCGTATCTAGTTCCTATTTTCTCTATCAATTTACCTGTAAGATCTACTCTATGAATAAACCCACCAAATTGAAATGCTATTTCGTCTTTTATTGGTAGTAAACAAGTTCCTTTGGTATTGGCATATCTCTGAATATCTTTTCTAGTTCCTTTGTATGCTGTAATTACATTAAAATTTGCATCAAGTCCAACAACAACTGGAATCCAATTAACATCTCCAAAAAATAAAATATCAGACAAACCATCTTTGTTCAAATCTGCTATTTCTAAATCTGTAATCATGGCTTTGCTTAAGTCTTTGTTTTTAGATTTTTTATAATCTAAACTTTGGACTGTCTTTTTGGTAGTAGCATCTATAATCCCCATAAAATCCCAACGGAATTTGTCGTGAGAATAAGTCATTACAAACAGGTCTTGTTGTTGTTTGTTTATAAAATTCCCTGCTTCAATTTTACGAACAACTCCTTCTATTTTAGTAGTACCTACCAATTTACCTTGTGCATTTAATTCGTACAAATAAGAGTCATTCCCTCCTGCAAAAATTTGTGTTTTTCCGTTGTTTACAACAGCTACTTCAGAAAAACGAACTTTATGATTTGCTGTAAATTTCCATAACAATTTTCCACTACTCCCCCAACAATAAACAGTTCCATTGGCAGAAGCAGCTAATAAATCGTCATTATGGTCTCCATCAACATCTGCAGTTACAATTTCAAAAATAACTGCTGGTGTTTCAATGTTTGTATTCCATATTTTTTTACCATCCAAAGTATAACAACCTACTCCATCACTTAAACTAGAAACATACAAAACTTCTTTATTGTTTACTGTTCCTACTACTGCATTTCTAACCGTAGTTTCCTTGGTAGAAAAATTTGTTGTTTTTGCAATTGCATAGGCTGCTTTATTACACAATGTTAGTGTAACTATGCAACTCAAAAATCTTAAAGATTTTATTACTTGATTTTTTTTCATACGTTAAATTGATTTATATCTGTATTACTTTAAGACAGCTAATATTCCTTTTTGTTTAACTTTGTTTGTATTCAGACATCCATAAAATGTCTTGTGGTGTATTTTTTTAAGAATTTTACAATTAAAAGCAAAAAAGCACAGAAACCATAATGATTTCTGTGCTATGGAACACTATAATATTTCTTTTTAATTTACCGTACTTATTCCTGTTTCTCTAAGTTCAATATACTTAGCTCTCATTTCTGCAATTCTCTTTGCATATTTTGCATCGTTAATTAAATTTTTAGATTCATCTTCCGATAAATTATCCTTTAAGTTAAACAAAGCTACATTGGTTAAGTTTCCTACCTTGTTTGCTTTTTTCTTAACATCTGATTTTAAAATTAATTTCCAATCTCCATCTCTTAAAGCAAAACTAGGTCCTCCTGCAGATTGATGCATTAAATAAGTATGTGCTTTTCCTTTGGCAATTCCTTTAAAATATGGCAATAAATTCGCTGAATCTAACACTTTTGTTTTGTCTAATTCTTGATGAGACAAAGCTGCCAAAGTAGCCACTACATCTTGCCCCACAATAGGTTCGTTAGAAATTGTATTGGGTTTAATTTTTCCTGGCCAAACTGCAACAAAGGGAACTCTATGTCCTCCTTCGTTAATAGATCCTTTACTTCCCAACAATCCATTGCTTGTATCATGCCCTGCTTTTTTCATTCCTTGATCAAAAGACAAACCTCCATTATCTGACGTAAAAATGAACAAGGTGTTTTCATAAGCCCCTGTTTTTTTTAAAGCTTCTACAATTAATCCTACTTGTAAATCCAATTCAAAAATCATATCACCATGATCTCCAGGTGTGGTTCCTGCCACTTTAACACCATCAAACACAGCAGGTGGTTCGTGTGGAATGTGTACAGCCTGACTACAGTAATACATAAAAAACGGTTTGTTTTTCTTTTGACGTTCTATATAAGCTACTGCTTTGTGTGCTAAAATATTCCCTGCTGCTTTTGGATCCCAATTAGAATCTCCCAATCCGCCACGTGTTTTGTGTTTTTTTGCCGTTGCATATCCTGTTTGATTGGCATCTAACTCTTTTAAAACTGAGTTTGATTTTAACGGCAACCATTTTCTGTTTTCATAAAAAGCATAAGGTTCGTTCTGAATTCCTTCTGGCAATTCACAAGCATATTCAAAACCATAACTTAACGCTCCTCCGTTTAAATATGCATCATCTTGTTTTTTACCTTGTTCTTTTACCCAAGAACCACCCAGCCCCCATTTTCCAAAAAAGGCGGTTGTGTATCCTCCTTTTTGGGCAATACGAGCACTGGTTGTATATCCGTTTTTATCTATCAAAGCATCTGCTTTTGGAGTCCACACTCCAAAAGGTTTAGCGTTTCTATAAGAATAATTTCCTGTTAACATAGAAAAACGAGTAGGTGCACATAAAGATGCTGGTGAATGTGCATCGGTAAAACGCATTCCTTGGTTGATTAACTTATCAATATTAGGAGTTTCTACAGTTAATTTTTTAACACCTCTTTCTTTTTGATAAAAACTTAAATCTCCCAAACCAATATCATCAGCCATTAACACCACAACATTGGGCATTTTATTTTGAGCCATCAAACCAGCATGTAAACACATACACACAGCAAAGGCATAACTGATATATTTTTTTATTGTTTTCATTATTCTGTAATCAACTTAATCTTTGTAGGTTTTAATCCTTTAGAAGCAGCAGTTACTGTAATTTTTCCCGTTTCTCCTTTTTTAGATTTTACCACAAGCAATGCCATTCCATTAAACACTTTTCTTGTAGTAGCTTGAAAAGATTCATGACTTGTAGCATCCCCATTTCCTACCGCTACAATTTCTCCAGGTCCGCTAATGGTATAACTTACAACATTGTGAGTTCTAGGAACTGTTTGTCCTTTTTTGTCTTTAATTTCTACAGTTATAAAAGATAAATCTTGTCCGTCTGCTTTTATTTTAGTTCTATCCGCAGTTAAAGAAACTTTGTTTGCAGTACCTGTAGTTTTTACTTTTTCTGTAGCCCATTTTTTTCCGTTTTTGTAGGTAACTACTTTTAATTCTCCTTTTTGATAAACTACATCTTTCCAAATCAATCTATATTCGTATTGACCTTTCTTTTTTCTCCCTAAAGATTTACCGTTTAAAAACAGTTCTGCCTCATCACCAGAAGTATAAACTAATACAGGAGTTACTTTCCCTACTCTTTCTGGCCAATTCCAATGTGGTAAAATATGTGCCATTGGTAATTCTGGTCTCCATTTAGATTGATACAAATAATATCTGTCTTTAGGGAAACCACATAAGTCTACAATTCCAAAATAAGAACTACGTGGTGGAATTTGTTTACCCATTTTAGCCAATTCGGCTTTCATTCTAGCTTTTTCTTTAGGATCAGAAAAGTTTAACAAGTTGGTTTTGTCTTTGTTATAAGGTGTAGGCTCTCCAATATAATCAAACCCTGTCCATACAAACTGACCAAACAACCAAGGGAACTTATCTTCTGCTTCAAAATCTTTTTCAGGGATATCTGCCCAATTTGGAGCCGAATAATCGTAGCTACTTACTTGAAAGAAACCTCCGTTTCCTTGTTTTTTATCATCAAAGTTTACAGGAAAAAAGTATTCTCCTCTCGAGCTAATTGTAGAAGCAGTTTCACTTCCATACAATGGCATGTTTGGATTTTCTTTTCTAAACTCTTTATACATGTGTGGTTTGTAGTTAAATCCAAAAACATCTGCTGTAAATTGAAAACCATTGGTAGCAGCCTCGGGTCTACTGTTTCCAAATGTAGTAGGTCTAGTCGTATCTACAGAACGAATAATATCAGCCAATTTAGCTGCCAAAGGAGCATCGTTTGCTTCTCTTAACTCGATCAACTCATTTCCTGTACTCCACATAACTACAGACGGATGATTACGATCTCTTTTTACCATCGTGATCAAATCTTTTTCGTGCCAAGCACCAAATAAAGAAGCGTAATCGTTATCTACTTTTTTCTTTCCCCAAACATCAAAAGCTTCTACTTGTACCAAAACTCCCATTTTGTCACACAATTCTAAAAATTCTGGAGCTGGTGGGTTGTGAGAAGTACGAATGGCATTGACTCCAAAAGATTTTAAAATTTCTATTTGACGTTCTATTCCTCTTACATTTACTGCCGTTCCCAAAGGTCCTAAATCGTGATGTTGACAAACACCATTCATTCTTACTTTTTTCCCGTTTAAGAAAAAACCATTGGCATTGTACTCTATAGAACGAATTCCGAAAGTGGTGTTATAAACATCTAAAATTTTTCCGTTCTTAGTTAAAGTAGTTTTTAAGGTATATAAATTTGGATTTTCTAAATCCCACAATTTTGGATTCGAAATGGTTATGCTACTTGGTTGATAGTATGGTATTTTTTGCTCTGCTACTTTTACTGCATTTTTACCTGTTGTATAAATTTCATGCATTACCTGAACATCTTTTTTATCTCCAACAACTTCTGTTGTAATTTCTACAGTAGCTTCTTTGTTAGAAACATTAGGTGTGGTTACAAAAGTTCCCCAATGTGCTATATGAGTTGGATTGGTTTTTACCAAGCGTACATTTCTGTAAATTCCTCCACCCGGATACCAACGAGAAGATGCTGCTTTGTTATTTAATCTTACAGCAATGGTATTGTTTCCTTGTTTTAAATAACGAGAAATTTCAAATCTAAAAGAAGAGTATCCATAAGCCCACTCTCCTACATAACCTCCGTTTACAAAAACAGATGTGTTAGACATGGCTCCATCAAACTCTACAAATACTTTTTTAGATAAGTCTGACTCTGTAGCTGTAAATACTTTACGGTACCACCCTATTCCTGCCCATGGCAACTTTCCTGTTTGATTAGGTAAATCTGCTCTAAAGGGACCTTCTATTCCCCAATCGTGAGGTAGGTTTAAGACTCTCCAATTGGAGTCATCATAAGTTACTTCATCTAGATCTTTAGGTTCTGCCTTGGTAGTACCATCTGACATTTCTCCAAAACGAGCAAATTTCCAATTTTCATTAAAAGATGTAGTTTCTCTTTGTGCAAAAGAGGTAAAAGCTACATAAAAGAATAGTAATGCTAAAATTTGTTTTTTTTTATTCATATTTTTTTATTCATTAAATCTTACAACAAATACTGTATTAATTAGTATAAGATTAAAAATTTACTTAAACTGATCGTATTCTGAATTTATTTTTGCGTTTTTAAAACGAGGTACATCTTTCCATAAATCATATGTAGCTTTTAATTGAGCTGCTGACTCTTGTCCTTGTGCTTTATCTCCTGTCTCAATCACCCAATTTTCCAATACTTCTTGATGTTCTTTTAAAACACTTGAATACATAGGATTTTCTGCCAAATTGTTCATTTGATGCACATCCTTTTTTAAATCATACAATTCATAAACAGGTCTTACACCAAACCAGTGTTTTTCTTGATATTCTGTTAAAAGACCATTTTTATACGCTTTTTTAAATTCCGTAACAATAGGTCTATTATCTCTATAACCTGCTTGTAACATAGGCCTGTTAGGGTAATAATTTTTAATCAATCTATAACTTTCTGAAACTACTGTTCTAATTTTATCAATTGTATAATCACATCTATCTCTTGCTCCTATTACATATTTAGAACCATTAAATTCTTTAGCAAATAAATTTTGTCCATCTAAATAGTTTGGCAGTTTTACTCCTCCTAATGCTAATGTTGTAGCAGATACATCTAACAATGAAACCAATTTATTTACCACTGTACCTTTTTCAATACTTGGATGACTTCCTTTAACAATTAAAGGAACTTGCATTCCTCCTTCGTAACAAAATTGCTTGTGTCTTAATGAAGTTGGACTTCCATGATCCGAAAAGAAAAATATGATTGTATTCTCTAATTCACCGTCAGCCTTTAATTGCTCTAAAATATGTTCTACTGTAACGTCAGAACCTCTAACGGCATTGTAATGTTTGGTCCAAGCCTCTCTTTGTGAAGGGATATTAGGGAAATATGGAGGCAATGGCACATCATTAACAGCCAGTTTCTCACCTTTACGAACATATTTATCATCTTTTTTACCACCATCTATCTGTACCTGACCAAACCATGGCTGATTCTTATCTTTTCTAGAACTCCATACATATTTTTTAACCGTTTTAAAATCTTTAGCAAAGTTCCCTTGCCAACCATTCATTCCAGCTATATAATCATCTTTAGTTCCTACATCATAAAGCGATCTTCTATCATAATGAAAATTATAATCATCCTTACCACTATTAAAGGTAAAGTATCCTGCTTTTTTCATTAATTCAGGAATTGTCTTCATTCCTTTTGGCAATAAAATACGTAAACTATCGGGTACAATTTTTCCGTTAGTAAACCTACTAGACCTATGATTATGTGTCCCTGTGGTTGTTTGCATAACTCCAGTAATTAAGGCAGATCTACTTGCTGAACAAACAGGAGCTGTAGCATAAGCTCTCTTGTATAGAACACCTTCCTTAGCTAATTGGTCTATTACAGGTGTGTGACTTTGATTGATTGAATCTCCATAACATCCCATATAAGGGGACAAATCTTCAGCTATAATCCATAAAATATTAGGCTTTTTTTCAACTTTTTTAGAAGAGTTAGTACTTGTTTTACAAGATGATAAAACTATTGTTGGTGTTATGATTACCAACAATAGTCTATAAATTTTCGTTTTCATTATTTTACTATTTATTTCAATTAAGAGAAATATTCATGCAGTATTTAATACAGAAGTAATCAAATATTATTTGTATACTTAATCTTTAATGGCAGGCATTCTTTCACCTGTTTTATAATTTAATCTTTTTCCATAATACTGGTAATGATCAAAAATTTCTCCATTCCCTAACATTCTAGGGTCTCCTTGTGCTATCAATTCTTTTTCCATTTGAGCACGTAACTCTTTACATGTATTTCTGTAAGCAGGAAGCGTAGCTAAATTCACCATACAATGAGGGTCTTTCTGAATATTATACAATTCTTCTTCTGGTCTTTTAGCAAAACTCATCTCAAAAAAACGATAATCATTATCGTATGGGTCAATGTTCATTAAAAATGTTTTTGTTGGTGAACCATCTACATTTCTAAAACCATATTCAGGATTTCCAACAGGCCATCTTTCAGGTTGAATGTTATGTGCATACAAATATGTTTTGGTTCTAATAGCTCTTACAGGATACGACAAGTCGGTTCCATCTTCATTAGAACGACCAATATCGTGTCTTTCTTTCCCTAAAAGAGTATGGTCTCTAGTAACATCTATTTGTCCAGATTTTTTTGAAAATAAAATATCTACAAAACTCTTTCCTGTCATTTGATCATGTGGTTTAAAACCTGCTATTTCCATAAATGTTGGAGCAATATCTGGAAAACTTACAAAATCTTCTACTCTTCTACCTTTGATGATTTTTCCTTTCCAATAAGCAATTAATGGTACATGAAAACCTTCTTCATATATTTGTCCTTTTACTCTAGGGAACGGCATTCCATGATCTGAACTAATCACTACCAATGTGTTTTCTAACAATCCTCTTTTTTCTAAAGATTTGATGGCTTTTCCTACATGAAAATCAAACCATTCAACTTCTACAGCATAATCTAAAATATCTCCTCTTACCGTTACGTTGTCTGGATAAAAGGGTGGTACTTTAGCATCTGTTAATTTCTTTCCTTCTTTTTTCCATGAATCTAACTCGTAAAAACGATGAGGTTCTTTGGTTCCTAACCAAAAACAAAAAGATTCGTTTTTTTTCTTTTCTGATAAAAAAGCTTCAAAATTGGCTGCATAATCAATATTACTAATTCCTTTGTGAGGCGGTTTTAATTTGTGCTTATTGTATTCTGGTCCTGCAGGATTGTATTTGGTTGTATATTCTCCAGGTCCCCATCCTTTTCCTGTAAACCCAACTTTGTAACCTTTTTCCATTAGTAAGTGTGGATAAAACTTAAACTCTGATGGAAATTTAGGCCAATGATTGGTGGCTGCTTTTAACTGCCAACTGTATTTACCTGTAACAATACACGCTCTTGCAGGTGCACATTTAGGATTGCAATTGTATGCGTTTTCAAAAGTCAATCCTTCTTTTGCCAACTTATCTATAGCAGGAGTGTTTATAAAGGAATCACCATAAGTTCCAAAACTTTTCATAGAAGCATCATCGGCAATACAAAATAAAATATTGGGTTTGATAGGTTCTTTTTTGGCTGCTTGTGCATAATAGCCAAACAATGCAACTCCCCCAAAGAATATTATTTTTTTAAATTGATTTTTTAAATACATTTAATTTTTAATTATTGGTTTATTACTCTTTATACGACACCTAATTATACAATTGGTTTAATCTAAACAGAATAAATATAATATTCCTAATTTTTTAAATAAAACAGTTTTTATTGCAAACTAACTGTATAAAGATCTATTGATTTTTCTTTTATAGAAGTTGAAACCTGAATGGCTTCTAACTCATCTATATTAAATATTGATTTTAAAGCAGACTTAAAATTATAAGCCTGAAATTTAGGATAAGCTCTTGGCAAAAGAATAGCCTTATTCGGCTTAAGGTCTTGCAAAAAGACAGTATACTGTTTTAATTCCTTTCCTATATTGACTTCTCCAGAATAAACACTTCCATTTTTTAGTAAAAGTTGTATTTTTATAGGTCTAAAATCATCAGTGGTAGCCTGAGCTTTAATAACTATTTCTTTTTTTAACTTCAATTCTTTTATTCTGCCTTTTATTTTATCTGCACAGTAAAATTTAAACGTAAAATCATTTCCAAATTTATTTTTTTTTGGATTCTTAAATCTTATTTTATATTGATTAGGAAATGCTGATGGAAATACTTGTATTTTATCAGATCTTGTCATTTTTGTAATCTGGTGCCAATCTTTTGTTGCATTAAAAAGTGTTATTGGAGTATTTAATTCCATCACACTAATACTATAAGGCTTCTGTTTATCTATACTTTCATCATCACTATAAATACGTCTATTTAATAAGTATGTGTCTTTTTTGCCTCCCGGATAACTATAATACTCTCCTTTTATTTTGTAGCTAATATGATATCTAAAGAACTTAGAAATTTTAATATATTTTTCAGGAATTAATAACTCATATGTAAATCCATTACTTTTTTGTTGCATTGATAAAACATCTGGTTTACCATTATTTAAGACCACAAGCTCTACTTGTTCAATCTTAGAGTTTGAAATAATATCTGCTTCTAATCTTAAATTTTCTCCTTTTGATATTGTCAAAGGTGGTTGATGCAACAAATAGCTTTTTTGAAGCATTTTATTTGTTGGAATGTAAAATTCTTTTAACTTTTTATTTGGCACATATTTTTTATCCTTTTGTGATAACAAATAAACACCTGGTTTTACTTTCACAAGGGCTTTATTTGCTATTACTTCTATATAATTTCCTTTATTTAAACCTTTTAATTTAAAATTATCCCCTAAGTCAGGAAGCTTAATTTGTATCGTATGCTCTCTCGAAATTGTTACGGCAACTTCTCTATTTATATAAGGAACAAAAAAAGGATCTGCAACATAATGTGCATCCGGCATAAGTTCTAATCTCCAAATTCCATCTTCTAATTTATCTAAAAAATAGGCTCCGCTTCCATTGTAATGAATTAATGGAGAACTTCCTACACCAGCTATCAATTCTAGTTCTTTTGGATTTTTAGGTTTTGACTTTGTATTATTACTATATAGAAATTTTTTATTCGTGACCATTTCTGCCAAGTCACTTTCATAACTCAAAGAAAAAGACTCAAATTTATTATTTAAAGGGAATCTTCCGTAACTTTTCTCTAGAGGAAGTTCATGAAACACCTCTGAAGCAATCATCATTCCTATTGCTTTTTTTGGGGTATAGGCTATATTAAAAAAATGAGTTTTGTACTCTATATTTGTATGTGCCTCATGTAAAGGATCATAGGCAAAATGCGCTGCAAACTGAAAACCTGCTTCTCTAAAACTTCTTGCCATAGCAGGATACATATAAGCTCCTTTAGTGTCTGCTGGACTAAATTCATATACAAATTTAGGTCTTTTAGCCTTTTTTAACCTTTGGTCAAACGGTATTAAATATTGATCTACATTAGGTAATAAATTTCCTTTTTGTTCGTGATTAGCTGTTAAACCTGTTGGATACCATTGAAAACTTCCTCCTTCAGCATTTGATGCTAAAACTTGATCTATTTGATCTACACAGGTAGTCATATTGTACAATATGGGTTTATCACATCCTGTGCTTTTTATAGCGGCAATCATTCTATTAATATAAGGAATAACTAGCTCTGGATATTTAAAATGTTTAGGCTCATTAACTACTTCAATAGCAATAATATCAGCATCATCTTTATAAGCAATTTTTGTATATGGGTTTATATGAGATAGAAATTGCTTTAAATAATTTTCTTGTGCAGGATAAGCAGCTTGATTAGACAAACAACCCGCATTAAAATTGTATTTGTCTGTAAAACTACCTCCTTTAGATTCTCCTAAATACATAGGAGTTATATACATTTTGATGTTTTTTTCTTTTAACTTAAAGAGTAAATAATCAAACAAATCTAAATGAATATTGTTTTTTAGATTTCCATTTTCATCAGCTATAAAAGATTCCATAACATGAATTCTAAATCCATCCAAGCCTAAACGAGCTATATGATACACATCTTGATCTATAGCTTCTTTATATCTTCCTTTAATTAAAGGTTCTCTATAGTTCCAATATGAAAAAGGCACCGAATAATTTGTTCCAAAAACACAAACCTCTTGTTTATTTTTAGCCCAACGCATAACACCTTTATCATCTATATAAGTTGATGATTGTGCATATGTAGCCATCTTTACCAAGCAAAAAATACAAATAAAAATTATTCTGTTTTTTACCATTATTGTTTTTTATAAAAATCTGACAATATATTTTTAGGACCTTTTTCATATTCCCATAAATATTCTCCAGTTTTTGCTATACATTTTTTTCCAAAGTGATGTGGTAAAACAGATACTAACGGATAGCCTTTTTTGCTTTTATACATTTCTAAATGTTCTAAAAACTTTTTTTCGGTAATAGCTCCTGTATCATTACCTCCAATGTGATCTAAATTTATTCCTCGACCTGGTGACGATTTATAACAAATTTCATAATGCGTTTTTACACGTCCTTGCCAATTGTAATTATCCTTTAACCATACATCATTGGTTCTTACTACATCTGCATGTTTGGCAAAAAAGATATCAGGTACATGAAACTCCATTTCAATATTCTGATCAATCAACTTAGCGGCTTTGTACAACGCTTTATGAATGTCTAACATGTCTGATTTTGTATTGTAAGACATGTCTATTTTAAATTTCATGACTCCCATACTATGAAATCTAGATATAACTTCTGTAGCATAGTCAAAAATATCCGATTTTCCGTTTAACCACTGAATATCATCTTTTCTATCTGCTTTGGACCCTTGTTTAAAGTTTCCTAACAACTCTGGATATTGTTGGGCTGCCAAACTATTTTTATGAATTTTAGGAAATCCAATCCACAATCCAGGAGTAAATCCTTTTTCGTTAATCATATCCATTGTTTTTCTAAAGTTTGGAAACTTTTCTGGGTTTGGAACCCAAGAACCAAAACCTGAATTGATACTTCCATCAGGAAACATTCCCCAGCCGTGATCTAAAGTCATTTTCCCTTTTGGATAGCCAAATTCTATAATTTTATCCAAGTAATTTTTCACAAAATCATGCGTTAGCAAATGAAAATGTTCGTGTCTTTTGGTTGATAAATATTTTTGTTCTGACCACGTGCAATATTCTACATCTTCCCAAAATTTAGGAGTTTGTTTATAAGGGTTAATATTTAACCTTTTCATCATGATGGTATTGTACTCTTTCCAAGCTTCATCACCATTACCAGATTCATCTACAAATACTTCTTGACCTTCAGGAATATTGATTGTTAAGGTTTCTCTACCATCAAAACTATAAGTAGAATTTTCAAAACCATGCATAGTCATAAATCCTACAAATTTCCCTTTAGCATCTTTAATTACAGGAGAACCTGACATACCAGATGCTTCAATCGTAAATGGATTGTGCTCAAAAGGAGTATTTAAATAATAATACGAATTACCTCCTTTTTCACCTTCAACACCAATCCCGATACTATGATACGGACAAAACAAGGGTGCTGTAACTTTTATTTTTAATTGCTTTCCATCACCTTTAACAATGTTATCGTGAAATAATAAACTTCCATCAATAGCTGTTAATTTTTCCATTGCACTTGCAGACATTCCTGCAACTGCCACAGTTCCTAATCCTACTTTTTTTAAAAAATTTCTTCTATTATTCATGATTTAATAATTAATCTTTTCCTGCTCCAATTTTTTCGTACAAGTTTAGCTCACGTTTCTCTAAGGTAATAATCGGCTCTATTTCAGAGAAATTATTTGTTTTATCAAAATTGTTACCCTTAGATTCAATTTTTAAATATCTTACTTCTGCTTGTTTAGCAAAAAAGATGTTTTGTTTAGATCTTTCTGTTTTTCCTGCCCAAAGAGATTTCCACAAAACTCCATCTACAGATCCTTTAATTTCTATTTTATAACTTTTAATTTTTTTAGTTCTATGTACATGCATTACAACTCCATTCACTAAAGAAATTCTATCCAAATCTAATTCTACTACACTATTACTGGTAGTACTCCAATAAGTTTCGTAATCTTTATCTACAATATATTCTACTGGATGATTTGACAACGATGAGCTAGCTGTTACTTTATAAGTTGGCTTTTCTTTTTGGTAAGTTAAATTAAACGTATGTTCTTTTTTAACAGTTCCTGAAACTCCTTTGGCTAACAAAGTGTTTTTACCTTCTACTAGCTTTAAGTCCCACACAAAATCACTTTTTTGTTTTCCTAAAGATTTTCCATTATGATATAATGTTACCTCTTCCATATTAGAAAAAACACGATACGTTTTATTTGGGTTTCCCGAACGTTCTTTCCAATAAGGAGATTCTATGTATACAACAGGGTTGTTACTCCATTTTGATTTTAAAAGATAAAATGCATCCTTTTTCTTACGATCAAAAGTCAATAGCCCCTTTTGATTGATATGAGGTTTAGAATCACTTCTATGTGCAGCTCCAAAATCAGCTAAACTCCAATAATTAATACCATTTAACCACTTAAGTTTATCCGTTTTCTCTAAATAAGTTAGAATGAATTTATTTTGATATTCTATACTAAAATCCTGCTTATGTGGTTTTTCAGAATGAATTCTAACATCAGAACCTGCACCAAATTCAGAAAGAATAATCGGTCTTTTTGGAGCTTTAGTATGAATTTCATTCAATCTTTCTGTCAAAGTGTTATAATCTCTACCATACCAACCTCTATATAAATTATATCCAAAAACATCTGGAATATTAATTACTTGTAGATCTATAGGCCTATTATTATCTCCATTTACAAAAACAGTTTTTCGAATAGGGTCTTCTTTATGAATAAAGTTGTTAAGCCTAGAGATCATATCATAATTTTCTGACTTACCATCTCCTCTATCTCCTAGCCATACTTCATTACCCATTCCCCATAAAATAATAGACGGGTGATTAAAATGTTGTGTAATTAATTCCTTTAACATTGATTTTAAATTACTTTCAAACTCTGGTTCTTTAGAGGTATTGTTAACATAAGGTATTTCTTCCCAAACTAAAATCCCCAAGGAATCACATAATTTTAACACATAATCATCCTGTTGATAGTGTGCTAAACGCAACCAATTTACACCTAATTCTTTAATAAATTCAATATCATTTAAATGCCTATTTGAATTTACTGCATTACCTTCTAAATAATAATCTTGATGCCTATTAATTCCTTTCAACTTATATGATTTTCCATTTAAAAAAAATCCTTTATTAGCTGTAAACTCAAACCATCTAAACCCGTGATTTATTTCTACAACATCAACTATTTTTTTATTCTTATATAATTTTATATTTACTTTGTACAAATTTGGGTTTTCAGGACTCCATAAATCAGGTTTGGATATATCAGACATAGGAATATTAATAGAGGTAACTTTACCAGACACGACTGTAATCTTTTTCTTTCCTTTAGAGACTACTTTATTCTCTGGATTTATTACTTTAACAACAACAACAACATCTGTATTTTCTTTATTACCATTATCAATTAGAGCTTTTACTTTAATATCTGATTTTTTATCGCTTACATTCTCACTCCAAACTCGTACCCCAGAACTGGCTATATAATTTTTAGCAAAACTTAATTTAGGAGCTATGATTAATTCTACTGAACGGTATAAACCTCCATAAAAATTATAATCAGCACTTAAAGGAGCTAGCTTTTTATTCTTTTTATTATCTACCCAAACATCTATCTTATTTGTCCCTATTGACAAATTTTCTGTTAATTCACATGAGAAAGCACTATATCCACCTAAATGATGTACAATCTCTTCTCCATTTATAAATACTTTTGCTTCTTGTCCTGCAGCTCCAAAACGGATATAAATCCTTTTAGACAAATCTTCTTTAGTAAAATTTAAATACTTTCTATACCAAGAACTAGCTTTTCTATATTCTTTTTGAGTAATCCCATCGATAGCATTCCAAGTATGTGGTATATTTACTTTTTGATACTCATCATCTTTTTCTATAGGTAATTGCTTCGTGTTTTTTTCTAAATATAACCAATTTTTATCTATAGTTTTTCTTTTAACTAACGAACTTATTTGTCCAAAACAAGAAGTCGTTATTAATAATATGTAAATTATTTTTTTCATACTAACAATGTTTATTTTTAGAGATAAAGATTATGTCTTTTTAATATCATAATAATCTATTCTTCACTCTATATATTTTATTTGTTTAATGGTTTATACTTTACTATAAGAAATAAATTATCCCCTCTCTATATTAAATATTTTCTTATTCTACTCATTAATTTTACACTTTGATTTTATGAAATCTAACCACCATAAAATTCCAGCCTCTTTATGAATCTTATCTATATCTTTATTCCATTTATCGTGTAATTTTTTTCCTGAACCTAAATTAGACATACCTCCTACATTATAAAAAGGACCTTTAATGTTTTCATTATAGCCGCATTGCAACCATGTAGAAGCTAATAAAAGACCATTAGAATTTTCTATCAATTCTTTTGTTTTTTTTAATTGATCTTTTTTCATCTCTATAGTATATCTTCCAATTCTGGAATAATTGTAGAAAGTACTATCTTTATCATATGTTTGTCTGCTATATGTATACCAATAACTTCTAAGTGGTGTTTTTTTAGGTGTTGACTCGCTTTCTAACCACGGTTTTCCTGGTTTAGGCTTAGCAAAATGTATATTCAGGTCTTCACTAATTGATTTTTTTCTAGTATTATTAGCTACTAGTAGATTAGGGTTTGCTTTCTTCGCAGCTTGAATGAGTGGTTCTATTTGCCATTTCATCTCTCTCACCGCCATACCTTCATTATCTGGATCTAAAATCACATGTTGATATTTTTTCTTTTTAAGCCATGAAGCAGTATTAGATACTGCTCTGTTAGCGTTTTTCTGTTTCCATTTTAGTAATTCTTCCTTCGCTTTAGAAGTTCCCCAATATAAACAACCTACAATTACAATCATTTCTCTCTCATCAGCTTCTAAGAGAATTTTATTTAATCTTTTTTTATAAACTGGATTCATTTCACCATTGGGCAAATATCCTTTTACATCACCAAACCTAGAACCCATTATATAAATGGAAATAGTATTTAATCCATAACTTTTATATGAGTCTAAATTAGAAATTAAATCATATGTACTCTTATTACTTAACAAAGCATTAGAACATCTAAGCCCTACAAGCTTTATTTTTTTTTGATTATATAGAATTTTTTCTCCGTCAACACTTAATACTCCTTTACTAGCATAACTGGTAAGGCTATGAAGGAATACACCGACAAGCACTATAAGTCTAAAATTAATCATCTTAATTTCCTTTTAAGTTTTTTATAATTTCTTCCATTTTAGCTACTATTTCTGGCTTACTTGCAGCAATATTATGAGTTTCTCCTATATCGTTAGACAAATCATACAACTCAAAAGCAGCAGTATGTTCTTTATGTTTTTTTGATTTGTTGTAGTGAATTGAAATTCCTTTGTAATTACCTATTCTTACCGCTTGTTTAGTAGCGTCCCAATTGGTAAACTTCCAATACAAATAATCTGATTTTTGTTGATTTTGTGTATTCCCCAATAAGGTTGGCAAAAACGAAATACCGTCACTTTGTTTAGGAATTGGCTGATTTGTGATATCTGCCATAGTAGCCATTACATCCCAAAAAGCACTTGGTAAATTGGTGGTAGATCCTGCTTTAATTTTAGTAGGCCAATAAGCCAACATAGGAGCCCTAATTCCACCTTCATATACGTCTCTTTTACCTCCTCTTAAAGGACCGTTAGAATTCCAAAACTCTGGATCATGTCCCCCTTCGTGATGTGCTCCGTTGTCGCTTGTAAAAATGATTAAAGTGTTTTTATCTACTTTATATTTTTTTAACATTTTTAAAATTTGCCCCACCTGATTGTCTAAATGCTCTACCATAGCTCCAAAACCAGCAATAGGATTAATAACATCTGGAGTGGGCTCTGGATCGGCATAATATTTTCCAATGATGCTATCAAACTGAGGGAGTTTTTTTCTCCATTTATTGTGCAGCTTTTCTGGTGCATGCATGGCTGCATGTGGAATTGCTGTAGGTATATAACAAAAGAAAGGTTGCTTGTTTTTTGCATTTTCTTTGATAAAATCAAATGCATGATCCATAATTACATCGTGTACATAGGTTCCTTTTTTAATGGCTACCTCTTGTCCATTATGAACCATTTTTGTTGGATAATAAGTATGAGCGGTTACCTGAGTTTTCCAACCATAAAACTCATCAAATCCTTGATGTAAAGGATTGCGATTGTCTTTTGCAGTAGTATCTCCCAAGCCCCATTTACCAAATGCACCTGTAGCATAACCTGCATTTTTAAACAATTCTGGTAAATTAGTCATAGCTGCATCCATACCAGGTTCTTCTTTGGAATTTCCTGTAATATATACGTGTGCAGGGTTTTGTCCTGTCATTAACACAGCTCTTGATGGACTACAAACTGCATTTCCTGAATAGTGATCTGTAAATTTCATTCCTTTTTTAGCCAACCGATCTATATTAGGAGTCTTTAATATTTTTTGTCCATAACAACTTAAATCTCCATATCCCAAATCATCGGCTAAAATGTAAATTACATTTGGCTTATTTTGTGCGTTAGTGTTTCCTACTAAAATTAACGTAAGAATCAATACTTTTATAATGCTATAACTATAAATACTTTTTTTCATACTCTAAAAATTATTTTCCTTTTGGATTACTTCTTAATTCCATTAAGGCTTGATCTTTTCCTACAATTTGTAATCGTAACATTTTAACTTCTTCTTGCAACTCTTTAATATTTGTTGGCAGCTTTTCTTGTTTTGTTTGCTCTATAACTACTTTGTCTTTATTTTTAGTTTTAGAATTTCCCAAATAGGTTTTATCAAAAAGCAATTTGGTATTTGGTAACTTAGAGGTAATTACAATTTCATCTGACTTTAAACCTTTTACAAAAGCTCTAACTTTTATAACACCCGGTTTGTGTGTTGCTTTAATAAGAGCTGTTGCTACTCCAAAAGAAGTTCTTGCTGGATTTCCTTGGTTTTGAATCCCTCCTATAACTTCAGCAGGTCCTTCTACTTCAAAATAAACATATTCTTGTGCCAATACTTTTTTAGCTCCATTTTTATCTACAATTGTTGCTCTAACCGGTACATAGTCAGATCCGTCTGCTATTAGACTCATTCCTTCATCATCTAGACTTAACTTTATTTGTTCAGATCTAAGTGCATATTTTTTTACGTTTTTCACTACCAATTTGCCATCAATAAAACCTTCTGCAACCATTGTTTTAAGGACTCCTTTTTTACTTAGTTTTCTATTTCTAATATCATCTAAATAAAAAACGTTTTTAAACACAAAAGGCGGATGTGGCAATCCTTTATATTTTGCATCAGTACTAGGTTTTAAAGTTCCATAATCCTTACCTAACCACGTCAATTTAATTTCATCGCAGTTGCTATAAATTACAACATCTGATCCTGACAACTGAGTTAATTCATTGGTATTATAAATCATAGGTCCTGTTTTAATTCCGTTTAATTTATAATTTGGTGAATTCTGACTTTGATACAAATAATAGGTATAACGTGGCAATCGTAATACATTTAAATGACCACCCCAAAAAGGATCTGGATGATAACCTCTTTGATGGTCTATACCTGCCCACATAGCTCCTCCAATACGAACTTTACTTGTCTTAAATCTTTCTGACAAATAAGTTGCTTGTTTTAAAGACTGGTCTAACATTGCTTTTTCTCCCCACTCTCTTTTTACTCTTACAATAGAATTTTGAGAATACCAATCATCAACCTCTCCCCCGTCTCCAAATTCTCTATTAAAAGAATTTATTTTTTTATCATTACCATGATAATATACATCTAATCCTCCTTTTTTAGCTTCTTCGTAATCTGTAACTGTAAACATACCTGGAAAAGGATATTCTGCATGTGCTGCCTTGTGCATATTATGCATTGCATGATCGGGCTGTGAAGGTGTTTCGTTTAATGCTGTTTCCCATAACAATATAGAAGGTCTATTTCTATCTTTTCTAACTAAATTATGAGTATCTTGATACAAACGCTCTTCAAAAATTTTGTCTTTAAAATTAAAGAAGTGCCATCCTGGGTTTGCTGTTGTAGTTAACATTCCTAATTCGTCACAAGCATCATAAAAAGCATCATCTTGTGGATAATGACCAACTCTAATAATATGACTTCCTCCTTCTCTTAATAATTTTACATCTCTATAATGGCTAGAATTTGGAACTGCATTTCCTACATAAGCATAATCTTGATGACGATTGACCCCGACCAATTTTTTACCTACATATTTTTTATTAACAAACAACCCTTCAGATCCTTTCATTTCAAACAATCGGATTCCGAAACGAGTCCTCATTTGATCTACTACTTTACCATTAATAATCACATCGGTTCTTATAAAATGTAAATAAGGATCATCTGGATGCCATAAATGCACATTGTTCACTTTAAACTCTTTAGACAATTGTTTGGTTTTTCCAGGTCTTAGTTTAAGTTCTTGAGTAATTTTTTTTACTTCTTTATGATTAGAATCTTCTAATACAGAATTAACAGTGATAAGTTGAGTTTTGGTAGAGTGATTTGCCACTTCTGTTCTAACCCCTAATTTTGCATTTTTACCGTCTACATCTATAGTTCCCACAAAAACACCACCACCTGCTATGGTACTACTTAACTCTGGCAAAGTAACATGTACAGATTTTGTTTTAATAAGATAAGTATCTCTATAAATTCCTCCTAAATAGCTAAAATCTAAACCGTTTTGTTTTTTACCTGGCGGATACAATTTACTATCACTATTATCTGCCATAACAGCAATTACATTTTTACCGTTTTTATGAAGAACTGTAGTTATATCTGCTGCAAAAGGAAGGTAACCTCCGTAATGTTCTGCTACCTTTTTTCCATTTACCCAAACTTTGGCAACCCCCATAACAGCTTCAAAATACAAGAATACTTTATCAGAAGATATCGTATTATCAACTACAAATTCTTTTCTATACCATGCCTCTCCTTGATAATTTCTACCTCCACTTCCATTTTCTGGTAATATTTCTAGACCATGCGGTAAATTTGCAGCTTCCCATTCAGAATCATCAAAATTTACACGTTCGGCTCCAGTTACTTTTCCTTTAAAAAACCTCCAACCAGGGTTAAAATTAAAAACCTGTCGAGGACTATTATCAACACTATAAAAACCTGCTGTTGAAAATTTTTGCTGACTAAAGACTGGATTCAATAAAAACCCAACTAAAACTAATAGAGTTACTCTAATCATTACTTAACAATATTTTTTAATTCTTCTCTAAACTTTTTTAAAACCTCTTTATTTCTTGAATCCTTAGCAATATTATTCCACTCCATTGGATCTTTTCTATGATCGTATAACTCTTCAAAACCATCGCTGTAAACTATGTATCTATAATTTTCACTTCTTAGAGTATAGTTCCCTTCTCCTTTAGAAGTTAAAGCTGAGTGATTCCATTTTCCTTTTGGATTGGCTACCAAATGTGCAAAACTATTCCCATCTAAATCTGTTTTATTAGGCAAACCACACATTTCTAACAATGTTGGATATACATCTATTAAAGAAACCGTTCTAGTACTTTCTCCTTTTGCTCCGTTGAATGGATTGTAAACAATTAAAGGAGTTTTTGTAGCCTCTTCCCAAAGCGTTTGTTTAGACCAATGTTTTTTTTCTCCTAAATGCCAACCATGATCTCCCATTAATACAATAATGGTATTGTTTTTATATTCGCTATTTTCCAATTGGTTTAATACATTTCCTACACAAGCATCTGCATAGGCCAAACATGCCAAATAAGCTTTTACTACAGCTTTCCAATTGTTGGTTCTTAAAACCTCACTATGCAATTTTTTACCTGTCCAATTATTTCCTATTTTACCTACATCTTTTAAATCGTTTTTTAAAACTTCAGGTAACTGAATACTAGCTTCATCAAACATATCAAAATACTTTTGTGGAGCATATAAAGGCAAGTGAGGTCTAAAAATACCACATGCTAAAAAGAAAGGTTTGTTGTGTTTTTCCTTTAAGAAACGTGCTGCATAATCCGATGATTTCCAATCGTGCGTTTTTTCATCTTTTATATCAACCCCTAACCAATCAAAAGACTTTGTTTTACTTCCTTTTACTCCTGCTCCTTTAAAATCAATTCCATGCTGATGACGTAATTCTTTTGGTGGGAATTGACATCCTAAACCACCTTTGTGTTCTTGTTGAAAAGAACCAGGATCACTCCCTGGTTTAGGAGTAGGTTTAGTTCCTCTTGGACTGTGAAAAATTTTACCTGCTGCAGCTGTTTTGTAACCATTGGCAGCAAAATACTGTGGCAACGTTACTGTGTTTTCAAATCCTTTTTGTTTTCTAAAATTTTCTTCATTACCATGAACACCTGTTCTAAAAGGTTGGTATCCGGTTAACATACTTGTTCTTGATGGGTTGCATAGCGCAGCTGAACAATAAGCCTGCTTAAACACCGTGCTTTTTTTTGCCAAAGCATCCATATTAGGAGTAATGGCTTGCGGATGTCCTCCATAAGCACCAATCCAATCATTCATATCATCTACCATAATTAGCAACACATTGGGTTTAGATTGTTGACTATAGACTGACATTGTAAAAAGCAATACTAAAGAGCTTATTAATTTTTTATAGATATTCATAAATGTATTATTTCTTTAAAACGAAGAAAATAAAATCAAAGCAATAAGATATACTTGTGCGTTAAATAGATGTCGCTGTAAGTACTATTTACAACAAATCCAGCCGAATAAGGGCTGGATTTAAACTACTAACTTCAAAACAATGTAAGAATATTAAATTCTGTATTGCTAATTTTATTGAAATTTTAAGTTAAGTACACTTTCATCAGTCTTTAAAATTTGTGTAGCCTTTCCTTTATAACTATTATCTTGAAATTTAATATTTTTTGATTCTTGAATAATAATTGCAGGATTGTTTGGATACAAAGCTGAGAAGGTTCCTGAATTGGTTATAGTGTTTCCTTTAAAAATTAAATTTTCTGTTTTATCTATTTCTAAAATTAAATTATCAAACTGATCAAAAGTATTATTTTCTATTCTAATGTTTTTAAACACACGCTCTTGAATGTCTTTTTCTGCAGTTAACTTTATAACACCAATATTTGATCCTCCGTAAGCACAATCTTTAAACGTATTGTTTCTAATTGTTACATTGGCACACACACTAGCTTCATACCAATGGTCTACGTGTGCTGGTCCTAAAATTGCAGTCATTTCTGTATGAAAATAATTATCTTCAATCAAACTGCTTTTTTTAGATCCTAACAACAATCCTCTAGCTCTATTCCTACTAATGGTACAATTCTTAACAACTACATCTGGATATGCATCTAAATTTTCTAACAAATCTTCATTTTTAATTCTTTTTGGTAATGGTTCTTTAAAAGTAGCTACAGCATATCTTCCATTTATTATTTTATATGATTTTAAAGTAAGTGTTTCATACGGGTTTAAAGACTCTACCTCTCTTACCAATCCTATTTTATCGCCTTTAAAACCTAGTAAAAATCCTTTTTGCTGAAAATGTCCAGAACGAATACCCAAGGTATGTTCATCTATTACTTCAAATACTTCTTTATAAGCTCCATGAATATTTGCAGCATCATCTAACTGATTGTGAAAGGTACTGTTTGTAATTTCAATTTTTCCTCTACATCCTACAAAATGAGTAGCATCTGCTGTTGCAGAAACCATTCTTCCTTTAGATGGAACTACATTAAAATTATCTAAAATTAAATCCGATGAATTTTCTGCAATCAAGCCCATTCCACCTGAGTGGTTGATGTTTACATTGTTCCCTTTAAAACCAAATGTTTCTGTAATATGAAAACCTGGAGAAGTTCTATTTACAGTTTTGTCTCCTTTACTTACTAAAATTAACCCTACTTTAGGTAATTTTTTAGTGTGATTAAAAACTCTAACAACACCTGGTTTTACTTCTTTTACATAACATTTAAATTCTTTACCCACATAACTGTGTAAAGGATCTTGCTTATCTGTTTTATATGGATATTTAATTTCTTTGAAATTTCTTTGCACCTTTACTTTCTGAACAACACTAAACCAGTTAGAGTATTTTTCTGTTTCATAAGCAACAGCTTTTGTTTTTGGATTAAACAGTATAGATTGTCCCATATTATGACTGTAATATTCTTTTAAAAATATCAATTGTCCATTTCTTATTTCATATGGATATTCTTTTGAATATTGTAAATCATATGTATTGTTTTTCTTATTGTTAGCCACTACAAGCCCTTCACTATGAAAAGTCATTCCCCAATCTACAGAAAGATTTTTTACTTGAATATTTTTACTCTGATGAATGATAAAAGGAATCATAACTCCATGAAAAACAAATGTAGAACCTTGTCCATCAATCGTTACATTTTCCATGTTTACGATAGGGAACGGAGTTCTTGTTAACTGATCATCGTGATTAGAAATGTTACGGTACATTTCATAGGCCTTGTCTGGGTAAAAATGATAGGTTCCTTTTTCGAACTTAATTTCTGAAATTGGTTTTTCATTTGCTTGTAGAATCCTTGACATAACTGATTCAGATGCATCTGCAGCAATTTCCTTGGTAAACACAACCACTTCTCCTTTTAACACTTGTTTTTTAGATGCTGTATGGCACCCAACAAGAGTAATCATCAATAACAACAAATAAATTTGCTTCTTAAACTTCCTCATTCTTTCTATTTTATTGGCTTTCATTTTTACGAATTAACTCTATTAAGGTTTTTCCAAACGCGGTTCCTAAACGTTCTTGTCCTTTTGTGTTGTAATGTGTGTTGTCTGAATGTTTTGGAAAATCTGACCACATTTTATCTGTACCTGTTTTTACAATGGCTACATTCTTATCGTTACTAGCCACTGTTTCCATGGCTTTACGAACAATTGCAGGACCTTGCTTATATTTTCTTGGCAACACATTAACTTGTCCTATCACAAAAGGCAACTCTTTAATACCTAAATCTTTTCTATAAGCATTTATTAATTTTTGTAAATTTTGTTGATATGAATTTGCTGTTAATTCGGAATTGGTGTCACTTTCTCCTTGCATCCACAACATTCCTATAATTTTATATGCAATGCCTTCTTTGTCTAATCTTTTTAAATTTGCTTTGATGATATTGATATGTTCTGAATACAATTTCATCTGTTTTCTTTCTGCTCCACGTTCCGATACTTCTGCTTTTTCCGTTGTCCATTCTGGATTCCAAGCTCCGTATAAAGATGTACCTCCAACTGCTTTTTTAATTAGTAAAAATTCTTGATTGGGAAATGTTTCAGAAAATACAATTCCTGTAAAAAGCTCAGGTCCAAAATGTTTTTCAAAATTGTACTTTTTACTTATCCCTCCTTTATATGGAGCTAAAGAACGAAAAGTGTTTTTGGTAGATGTTGCAGTGCTTAAGTTTACTTTTTTAACAGCTTTGCTCAACCTTTCTTTTGATGCTGTACTTAACTCTTCATAATTCCCATGTCCTTGCATGTTAGATTGCCCTGCTAGCAGCACTATTTGAATTTCTTTTTTTTGGGTATACCCCACCAAAGAAATCATTAACAACAAGAACATCAACCAACTTGTTTTATCAAACATTCTTAATCTTTTAACTTTATTTTTACAGGGTACAATTACGTTATTTCATTAATTCTACTTGTTTCTATGTGTATACTTTTTGTATGCAGCAATAAATTATAAAGACAAAAAAGGATTCTATATGAATAGAAAAACAAAAACCAGTAAACTTTTAAGATTTACCGGTTTTTGAAAAAAAAAAATAATAATTAAATATTCTAAAATTACTGAGCTGTTACTTCCACAAAATAAACTTCGTTTGGTTGTAAAACAGGCTGACTGCTTACGTTAATTCCTTTAATTAAATCTTTACAATTTACCTTTTGACGATTTTTAGTTGTAATATTTAAAGTAGCAGGTGTTTTTCCCACATTAACAATTGATAGAATTTGTTTTCCATCTTTTTTTGCAATTGCTTTCCACGTACATCCTTTTACTCCTGTTTTATTTGTTTCTTCTATACAAATGTTAGCCAACAAATCTTTTTCATCTAATATATGCATTGCTTTATCTTCCATTTCTGTGCTCGTAGAAACATATAATAAAGCACCTTTACCTTTAACCAATTTTTTAGATAAAGTTTGACCATATTCATTTTTCTTAAAACTTTCTTTATCTATAACAACTGTTCCTCCTTGGTTTAAATAAGCTTGTACTGCATTAAATTCTTCTTGAGTTACAAATGGGGTTTTGTGAACTAAAACTACATCCCAATGGCTGTTGCTTTGTTTGTTAATAATGTCTTTGGTTACAAAACCTAGTGGAACTCCATTAAAATGTAATCCTTCATACAATTCAAACACATCATCCATGTGTTTGGTTTTGTTAATTGCAGATGTTTTAGAGTAAAAAATTCTTAATGGTTTTCTTAAACGTTGCAGACTCATAATTTCTTGACCAAAACTATTTAAATCTATCAAAGTCATCGCTACTTCATTGGTAACTCTTGGCTGCATGTTGTTAGAACCCGCATAACCTTTATCGTTTTTAGCTTTCTTAGAAATAGCTCCATTGGCTTCTCTAGGCCAATACCAAATTTGACTTGCTGTCATACCATACGTATGTGCCAACCAAAATGAAGCTCTTGCATAAGCAGGATCCATATGTAAATTACGAGATCTGTTGGTAGACAAATAATGTAATTCTGAATTGAAATTAATTTTGTTTGGACTTACTGATTTCATAAAATCGTAACCCATACACAATTCTCTCCAATCAAACGCATAGTGCTCTTCCCATTCATATGGCTTTTTTTGCCAAATTCTTTTGTGTTCTGCACCCGAATCGTTCCCTATAATTCCGCTCATTTCCGTTAAAGCTTCTAAGTCTATTCCGTGTACACGTGCATTTTCTGTCCATAAATTTGGCATAATTTTTAAATGTACTTTTCCGTTAGGATCGTATTTTAAAATTTCATCTTTCATAAATTTATACCACTCTGTTACTCTGTACATGTTAAACACAGTCCAATCATACCATTTGGGTGTTCCTCTTAAACTAATATCAATAGGAATTTGAATTTCAACAGCTTCAAAACTCTTAAAGTTTGTTTTCCAAACATTGTTTAATTCGTTAATGGTTTTGTGTTTTTCTGCCAACCAAACTTTAAATTTTTCTATCGTATAGTTAGACACACCTCCAGAAGCCCAAGGTTTTTTGTTCTTAGTTTTATCTGCTTGCGTATAAAAATGAGGTTCGTTACACAGCATATAACCTAATTCCGAAAACTTTTGACCTGCAGCTTTATGAGCCACTGCTTTTATCAAAGCTTTTTGAATTATTCTTGCTCCAGGGTTGTCTATATCATACGCAGTATACGTATCTTCTCTCATGCTAAAATTAGGTCCGTATTTTTTTTCTGCCCATTTTGGAACTGATTTGTGGTTGAAGAAAATAAACCCTAAAGAACCAGATCCTTTAGCATCTAATTCTTTCTTTTTCCAACTTAAAAAAGTACCATTTTCATTTTCTACATAAGTAGGAGTTATAAAAAAACCATCTTGATTTCCATGGTATTCTGTCAATTTCTTTGTTTCAGGTTTCCACGTATAATCTGCTAAAAATACTGGTTGATTGTTGTAAATAATTTGATCTTTATCTACATAGGCCTTTGTCCAATCTACATGAGGTGATGCGGTTCTTTTGTATTCTTTTTTGATTACTTTTTTTAAGTTTTCAAAAGCTTCATCTAGCATAACCACCACATCTTTTCTTTCAAAAGTTGGCAATTCTTTTGCATACTTATCTGCTTCCTCCTTATAAGAAGTAACCAGCTTAAATGCCTTGGTATTTTCTGCAACATTTTGCTCATCCCATTTAGCAAATTCTAAAAATATTTCGGCAGTTCTAATTGTTGTTTTTTCTTTTAGAACATCAATTCCTTTTTTTTCTGCTTTTTTAATTAGCTTTTCTAGAGCTTTTATTTTTGTTTTTGCTTCACTTTCTAAGTTTTGTGCTTGAAACTGAAAGCATAAAAGCATTAAAACTCCTATTACTATTTTTTTCATTTTGTTTGTAATTAATTTTCGATGCTCAAAAATAGTATCAATTGCAGTTTTATTACAACTTTTACCAACAGGTATAAACGCTAAAGCACTACATATAAACAAACAAGCACAACCATAGTAGGTTGTGCTTGTTTATTTTTAAATCCTATAGAATTACTTTGTATACTTAAACCCTTTGTTTCTCTTTACTTTTAATGTTTTTTGGGTAATAGCATCTACCTCAAAATATTGGGTAACATTTCCTTCATATTTGTTTTTAGTAATCAAAACATCTTTGCTGTTTTTAAGATAAAAAACAGGTTGATTTGGATATTGTGGTTTTTCTGTATGGGTTTGTTTTATGGTATTTCCTTTTATGGTTAATCCGTCTATTCTATCTGCCCAAACAATACAATTGTCAAAAGTTTCAATACTATTGTTTTCAAAAACAATATTTCTATCATACAAAGCTGTTTGATCAAAGGTTTTTCCTAATCTTGGAGATATTTTTAAAACAGCATGACCAGGAGCTCCTCCGTAGGCTACGTGCTTAAATCTGTTGTTTCTAATAATTACTTCTCCAACCGCTCCAGATTCATACCAAAAATAACTTTCTCCTCTAAGCATGATTGAAGACATCATTGATGACAAATCATTATTTTCTATAACTATTTTTAATGGAGTTTTAATAATTATGTTTCTAGCCCTATGGTCACGAATGGTACACCCTCTCATAGTAAACACAGGATTCCATGTTTTGTTTTCTAAAATATCTCCTAATTTTAAATCGGCAGGAATTTCATTTTTAAACGTTATGTCTGAATAATATTCGTTTACATATTTTACGTTGCTAACAACATTTACTTCTCCTCTACTTGGATTTGGTGATTTGATAAACCAAACCTCATCTCCTTTTCCTGCAAATTCAAATCCTGTTTGCTCAAAATGTTTTAACGCAACTCTAACCGTGTTTTTATTAATAATTTTATTGATTTCTACATAAGTTCCATGCACGTTTGTACCATCATCTAACATTCCTTCAAAACGACAATTTTCTATTAAAACATCTCCTTTACAATTGGCAAAGTGAGTCGCATCTGCAATGGTAGAAATAGCTCTATCTGAACCTTCTTTGATATATATTCCTGAATTTAAAATTTTAATTCCATCTGTTCTTTCAAACAAAAACCCCATTCCTAAGGCATGGTGAATTGTAACTCCATTAAAAACAACGTTGTTAGAGTTTTTAGTTTGAAACGCAGGAGCATATCTATTTTGTTCGTGTGGTCCTTTAGAATGAAATACAGAACCTACTCTTGGAAAATGTTTGATGTTTTTATCGTAAATACGTAAAATTCCGTTTGCCTTTTTTTCTACTTTATTAGGTCTTAAAGACATATCAAAAGCACCATAAGCAACCTGCTTTGTATCTTTATCAAATGCTAATGTACTTCCTAATTCAAAAAAGTGAAATCCATCAATATTAGGAAAAGTAATGTGTCCTCTTGAGAAATTCCAAGAATAACCTTTGGTATAAGGCTTCAATTCAAACCAGTGTTCTTTTGCATTAACAGCCGTAATATCTCCCTGAAAACTAAAAGGTATATCCCAATCAATTGTTATATTATTTACAGAAATGTTGTTACAATTTATAAACTGAAAAGGTGCTGTTTGACCATGAAAAACAAACTCTGCTCCATTTCCTTCTATTTCTACCGAATTAAAATCTTGAAACAAAAAGATTATTTTTTTTAATCCATTTCCATGATTTGTAACAAAAGAAAACTGTTCTTTGGCATAATCTGGTAAAAACTTGTAAACTCCTTTTTCAAAAACAAGCTTAATATCTTTATCATTTGTATTTTCAATGGCATTTCTAACCACCGTGGTTACATCATCATTAGAAGACTTTATTCTAATAATTTCTTTTGCATTTGCTGTTGTAATAACTGCTAAAAGCATACATACAAATACTTTTAACATTTTATTTTCTCGCTTCATTATTCTTGATTTATTATAATCTGTTTTTATACTTTTTTTGAAATTTTGATACGCTTTTCTGTTCTTTTTTTGAAAGCTCTAAATTATTATTACCAATGTACCAATAGGCTCTTCTAGCTACTAAAAAGTTAGAACTCTCTAACATTTTTAGCAATTCCTTTTTTAAAATGATTGAGTGGTAGTCTTTTCTTTGTACTAGGGTTAAAAACATTTCTACTTCTTGATATGTAAAGGAATTTATTTGAGCACTTAATTCATCAAAAAAAGCAGAATAGTTTTGTTTTTCTACATAAGATAAGGAGTTTAAACAAGCAATTCTTTTTTTAGAATCTCCATTTACAAAAAGGTTGTTAAGAACGTTGTAATAAATAGTGTCTGGACTAGTTTCTATATAAGAAAGCACTTCTTTAAACACCTTGTAATTGGCTTTTATTCCTTGCTGTGTTACCTTACTTACTGCAGGTACATTGTATACTTTTCTTTTTTTAAGGTATTCTAATGCAAATTGCTTATATCCAAAATCTGTTTTTTCCAAATACTCGTCAATTAATTGTGTATTGTTTAATTGACTAGCTTTAATTTGTCTAATATTTTTAACCACATCACCATTTGCCCAATGCCACAATGTGTAACATGTCCAAACAGCACCCTCTACCGTTTCGGATGGACTTATAGAAGATGTAGCTCCTGAAATCCCATCAATATCTGCATTTCCTCTTTCAACCACATCACTTGTAACCAAATCTTCTTTAAAAACAACTCTTAATTCTGATTTTTTGTTTCTTAAAATTTCTTCTAGTTTCGTATAATCTTCTTCGGTAAATGGTTTTCCTTTGGCTTTTTCTAACTCGTCTCCAGGTTCTAAATCAATGTACTGATATCTTCCTAATTCATCAAAAAACATTCGAACCACAATCACTTCACATATGTTTTCTCCACAATTAACAGAGTTTACATCTATGTAAAAACGTTGTGTTCCATTTGGCAACACCTCTTCTATTAAATTACATTCTATGTTTTTTTCTTTGTCTACCGCAGGTTGATAAACCTGTATTTTGTGTGTGTGTTTTGTTGGATTAGGTAGCGTTCCAGAATGCAGGTCTACTCCCACAAACAAAAGTATTAAACAAAGAATAAATTGACTTGCTAAAAATTTCTTTTTCTGAAGACATTTATTAATTATTATTTGGTTAATGTTAAATTTCATTAGCTAAATAATTTAGAGATTGTTGCTAAAGGTAAGCCTTCAAAATTGGTGCTTTTTTTTATAAAAAAACAAGTTTGCTATTGGTAAATACTTACCTACATAGACCAATAGCAATACTTGTTTTACTTCTTATAAACTTTTTATTTTACTCATAAGCTCGGACTTCAAACAATTTGGCTGTAGACTGTCCATAAGTTTCTTTTAAATGAATTCTAATTGCAGATGTTTTCACTTGATCAAAATTAAATTTAATCAAACGAGCAATATTCCTATCTTTTTCACCGACTTTTACCCATGCTCCATTTACTCTAACTTCTAAGTCTAACACTCGCATTAACTCTGGTGGCACCGTAGTTATATAACTCTTTTTTTGCCATTCAGTTAAAGGTTGTTTTCTCATCGTTATGTTTTTCTGTAAATTGGTATCGCACTTTATCTCCACTTTAGAAAGCTTAACAGGACTATCCCATTCCATTTGAAAAACAGCAGGTAAGCTTTCTGACTGCCAGTGATTAATTTTCCCATCTATATCTCTAGAAATTCCATTGATTACATTTTTAGCATCACCAGATTTTGTAGAAGATCCAAAAATCACACTTGCTTTTTGGGCTAAATCATTAGGGTCATTTGCTACTACTTTAGGAATGTACACATCATCTCTCATTAACATTTCTTGCAATTGTTTAATATGTTTATTACGAACCTCCCTTGGAGTCATCCCTTTATCCACACAAATAGTTGCTGCAGTACCTACCGCCTGCCCCATCAATGCACAAGTACTTTGAATCCTAGTAGAAGAAAGAGCAATATGTGTTAAACTTGCGTTACGTCCTGCAAACATTAAATTATTTATATTTTTAGAATACAATGAACTAAATGGTACTTCATATACTGTTTTAAATTTTTGATGAAAAAAACTTGGTCGTTCTTTAATATCTAAAATCCCCCCTGGATTGTGCTCGTCTAAAGACCAACCTCCAAAACCGATAGCATCTTCAAAATGTCTATGTTCTGTCAAGTCTCTTTCCGATAAAATATGATCCCCTATAAAACGTCTAGATTCTCTACGGCCTGGCAAAGATCCTACCCATTCTAAAGCATAGTTCTCAGAACCTGGGAATTTTCCTGAGTTTTTAATATAATCCCATACTCCATGTAAATACCCCATTAAACTGTGACGATTCTCTTCTTGTACATCAATAATATCATGATCACTACCTAACTCTACCCACCAATATCCATCTAAATATTGATCTATTTTTCTTTCACGATGAGCATTGTCTCCATCGTATTTTTTCACAAAAGAAGGAGGTGTATAAGGCATAGGTCTTCCATGATTTTTTCCTTGTAAAAGAATAGAAGCTCCCATTTGCCATCCATCTGGTTTATCTGGAGCATACTTTTCATTAAATTCGTCTTTACCTTCTCTTCCTGTTCTATATAACGCACCTGCTTTTGCAGCCATTAATCCATCACCAGAACAATCTATAAACACATCTCCTTTAATTATAAATTCCGTTTCAGTAGTTAATTGCCAACAACGTGCAGAAATTATTTTTGTACCTTTCATTTCAGCATCAATAGCTTGTGTGTTAAGCATTACTGTTAAATTAGGCTCTCTAACTACATAATCATAAACTACATGATCCCAAACAGGATAAGACTCTTGTGGATTGTACAACCTGTTTTCCAACATCAATTCTTCAACAATTCCTGTTTCTCTTTCTGCTCTTCCTGATTTTAAATGATTTACTCCATTTAATGTAACACGAATTTCACTAGATGCATTTCCTCCTAACACAGGACGGTCATTAATCAATACTGTTTTAGCTCCATTTCTTGCAGCAGCAACTGCCGCAGAAATCCCAGCAATACCGGCTCCAACAACTACTACATCATAAACCACTGTTTTTTTTCGATTTGGATTGGGAACCTTTTTCCCCGTTCCTAATTGATGCCATTGATCATCACCCCCTGTATTACTTGTATTCTCGCTATTAATACCTGCTGCAACCCCATCTAGAGATGTGCATGATGTTAATGGCAATACACTTGCTGCCATTGCGGCACCAGCTGCATTTTTAATAAAATTTCTACGTTTCATTTTTTTACTTTTTGTTCTTTTATAAGTCTACTCCTGTTCCTTGTAAAGAATTATCGTGATCCCACATAATTAACCAAGGATCTCTGGTATCTAACTGAAATTTTTTCAGCTTGGCTTTCATGTGTTTTAACACATCTTGATATTCTTTTTTATCTGCTAAATTGTGTACCTCTCCTGGATCATTTTCCAAATCAAACAACTCAAAATCAGCATGTCTTAAATATTCCTCTACTGTTTTGTTTCCATACATTTTTTCGTTATTTCTGTACACACTCTGCCATGTAGACGATGCCCACAAATCTGAAGCAAATGGATAATCTAATTGCCAAGCAATGTTCCAAATTAATTTATAATTCTTTTCTATAGCAACCCTCATTGGATAATACATAGTAATTTCATGAAAAGTATGCGATGCATATACATCATCCCATCCTTTTGGATTTTCTTGTTCTATAATTGAATTGAAAGATTTTCCATGAAATTGTTTAACATCGTAAGCAACATTTGCCATGTCTAAAATAGTTGGTGTTAAATCTACCCAAGATATTTTAGCGTTGTTTACCCCTCCTTTATTTCCCTTTTTTGTAGGATCTTTAATAATACAAGGCAACTGAATTCCTGGTTCATAAACCGTTGTTTTTGCTCCTGGAAAAGCCATTCCATTGTCTGATATATACAAAACAATTGTATTATCTAACTTTCCTGCTTCTTTTAAATGAGACATTAATCTACCAAAACCTTGATCTATTCTAGAAATACTCTGATAGTACTGTGCTATTTCTTCTCTAGATTCTTTTGTGTCGGGTAAAAAATCTGGCACTACTACATCTTTAGGGTCATAAACCATTTGAATTTCTCCCGGATAAGGTTCTTTTTTATTTCCAAACGTATTGGGTAAATTCCAAGGTTCTGAAACAAATGGATGCCCTCTATGCGGATCGTCTGTACAGAAATACAAGAAAAATGGTTTATCTGATTTGATCACATCTAAACAAGCATCTGCCATTTCTAAAGTACTTCTTGGATCTGCTTCTAACACCGTATTAAAATGATACACAGATTCTGGTGCTACGTGATATTTACCAATTCTTGCAGTTTCGTAACCACCTGCTTCTAACAAAACAGGTAACGATTTTACATTGTCATAAGTACTAAAGTGATGATAATCGTGCACATGACCGTAAGACCCTGTAGCATGCCCAAATTTACCTGTTAAAATTACCGATCTACTTGCTGCACAACTAGCACTTGTACAATAGGCATTGTTAAAACGTACACCTTCTGATGCCATTCTATCTAAATTGGGAGTTTGAATTACCGAATTTCCATAGCATCCTAAAGCATCTTTACCATGATCATCTGCCACAAATAATACAATGTTAGGTTTTAAGTTCTTATCAACTTTTTTTTCTTCTTTGGTAACACAACTTGTTAAAAGAATAATACTCAATAAGGCTATTAAATTTTGTTTTGTTTTTTTCATTTGATTTTTAAAACTTAAGGTAAAACTAATTTTAAGGGTTGATTTTTATGTATGTCTAAGTTACTCTAATGTCTTTTAGAGTAAATAATTAAACCTACATATCAAACAATCTATTTTATAAACTTAATGAATAATTAACTTTTGAGTAACTTGTTGTTTTAGCTTGTAAATTTTAAGATAATAAACACCATTGGCTAGATTAGAAACAACCTCTTTATGTAATAATGTGTTTATTTTTATTTCTTTTACTTTTTTTCCTAGAGCATTATAAACCTCAACCTTACTATTTATAGGTAGTTTAAACTCTACAAATTCTGATGCAGGATTTGGGAAAAACAAAACCTCTTTTTCCAACAACGGTTCTTCCACATTTAAATCTTCTTCTTCTATTTGTTCTATTCTAAGATTATCTACATAAAAGCTTCCTTTTCCTCCTCCAAATTCTGGTTGGTTGTTTACTTGCAACCTAAAAACAGCATTGACTGCGTTTTTATTTAAAACCATTTTTTGCGTAAGTGTTACCCACTCTTTTTGAGCTACTGATGAAAGATCCCATTTTAAAGTAACCCAAGGATCTAAAACTTGTGTATAAAAATTAGATATGGTTGTGTTTTCATCAATCCATACTTGTAAACTAACCGTATAAGTTCCTTTATTTAAGGTCAAATGTTCTTCATCCATAGTTTCAATTTGACTTAAGAAAGGAAGAGAAACCACTTCTTCTGGAGCATCAGTCAATAATTGCAAATCATCTAAATACATGGTTCCAGTTCCATAATTAGACTGCATTAACACCCTAACATTAGTATTTACAAAATCGTGAGGAGTTGTTAATTCTGTAGCAACTTCAACCCACTGATTTTTGGCTACAGCAGACAAATCAAACACTGCATTTACCTCACTTTCTCCATCAGTTCTAAAATTAATTTTTACTGCTGACAACTCTGATTCTGCCTCTAACCAAATCATAGTTTTTAACATATAAGTACCCGCTTTTACATCAATCAACATATCATTAATAGTAGTACTTCCAAAGGCTTTTTTAATTCCCGAAAAAGTAGTATTATTTGCATACTTTAAACTATGTACTGAATTATCAGCTCCTTTATCTGTACTTATAGAAAAATTTTCAGGTTGTTGCATCCACCAACCATCATCACCTGATGTTACTTCAAAACCATAATAATCTGTATTTAAAATATTTACTTTTTCTTGTGCTTTACTTGTTGTTGATATTGCAACCATCAACAAAACATAAATTTTTACTATTTGTTTCATGATGGAATTAATTTAAAGGTGAACTTAATTGAATATCTATAAAACGGAAACCTCCACTAGGAATTTCTACGTTTACAGCATCTTTATTTGACAAACTATACTGCGTATGATCTAAAATATCTTGCATAGAAATTGGATTGGATTTTTGAAATTTCACAACTGCTGTTCTATCGTTCGGATTAAGATACCCTCCATCAATTATTGTCAATCTTAAATTGGTTGGAGATGTTTGTGCCACCGTCCAAGCAACATCACCAGAAACTGTTAAAGGCAAATCTTTTGCTCCTTCTTTTATTTCATTTTCTATGGTTGTGTAATATTCATCTGCATTAAATGTTTGTGTACCGTCTGCCGAATAATAATACCTACCATCGGTATAATATTCTTTTAAAATATTTTTATAAATAGGGTGTAAATGATCTTTTAACAAACCTCTAGAAGCTGTAACATCTGCATGTATTCCTGTTTGTGGTGGTGTAATTAAAACCAATCCGTTTGGATAATTAGGTAAATAATTCTGTCTTCTATCCTTTACATTTCCTGCATAAGTAGAAAAATCCCAAGGAGTATTTTTTGCTCCCATCCAATTGGCATTTTGTCTGCTAAACACAAAAGGATTGTTGTTAAGGAAAGCCTCATCATAATGAGTTGCCCATTTTAAACTACTTCCTTCTACCAAAAAGTCTTCATCGGGCTCCAACATACTAATATGCACTGGCGAAACACTTAATAATTCATTAGGTTTAGGTACAAACAAAGCCCCTTTAGCTACTAGTTCCCAAACAATACTCATATAATCCGGATCTACAGCAAAATTGTTAATGTATGTTGCTCCATTGGACATATGATAAATTAAATGACGTAAAAAATGATTCGGCAATCTTTGATGACAAAATTGTCTAGATCTATCGTAACTAGGATTGTCTGGAACTGTTCTTGTTCCCCAATTATTTACTGCACCACTTGCCCAAACCCCCACTCTACTTGCAACACTAATATCCATAGCTTTGTCTGTGGTTTCTTCCATAGAAGGCACAAATACATCAGCATATTCTCCAGACAACAAACCATTCCACATTGGCAAATACACATTAGCTTGCCAAAAATTGTGTTTGGCTCTTACATAAATATTTGCATTTTTAGTTTTTGCATAATCTGCTAAAGGATAAAATAAGTCATTCATTACCCATTCAAAATCTGCAGAATGATCTTCTAGTTCAGGATAAACTAATACTGTTTTTTTACCATTTGCATAATCTAATATTTGCTTAGTGGTTGCTAATTGGAACATATAAGGATCGTTTCCATGCCCTCCCCAATACGCAATTCCTTTATCTCCTTTTGGAGTTTCATCATACCAAGCAGTAATGTGATCTATAGCTTGTTGTTGAGTATATACATAACTTCTTCTACCATCTCTTCGGTTCATGTATTTGGTATTTGCCATGGCAGATCTATCCCAGCTTTCTGCTTGTGACATATGGCTACCTCCTAAAAACACAGGAGATGTATAATTATTTCTAATGTTATTGGCTGTTGTTTTGGCAAGTCCTTCACTTGTGTTTTCTGTCATCAACAATACTTCTCTAGCTTCTCTTTGTGTACTAGGTTTTATGTAAGAAGCCAAGTTGGTTCTTATAGCAGCAGTATTGTCTATAATATTTTTAAGCTTTCCTGTGGGAATTAATTCTTGATACGCTGTTTTCCAGTCTGGATTACCTGTATCCATAATATGAATTTGGCTTCCTCCGCTTTGACAACTTGCTAAAATTATTTGATTGGAGTTTGGCTTTTTCCACATATCGTAATATGAATACTTTGTTTCTAGCTTTTCTTCGCTTTCTATATCTAAATTCTTATCTACCAATACTATTTTATTTCCTACTAAAAAAAAGTATTTTTCAGTAACAACATCCGTAATTAATTCTGGTTGTACTACAGAATATCCGAAACCTAATTTGGTTAATTTGTATTGATCTGTAGTATCATCTACTAAGTTTAAACGAGATACATTTGCACTGTTTTGATGATTGGATGCTCCTAATAATATTTCAAAATTCCCATCGTTGTCATGGTCAGAAAATCTTAATTCTCCTATAGGACTAGTCCCTATAGTTTCTACTCTTTTAACAGGAATATCTTCTAAAACATCAAACACATAAATAGCTCCTCTGTCTTGTGATGGATTGTTACTTGCATGCATGATTAAATAATCATTGTTTGCATCTTTCTTTAGAGGTCTTAAAAAGTTGGCATAGTGCACAAAGTCTTTAGCAGTTGTATCTCCCCATGTTTTTTCTTTAGAATAATCTGCTGACTTTAATTCTTTGATCAGTACACCTGTGTTAGATAGGTAATAACAATTTAAATCTAAGCTTCCTGCTACTACATAAGGAGTTCCATTTTTTTGGACCACTGCAACAGAATACATTGGCACTTCGTTTTTTTGATAGTGCCACAACTCTTTTCCACTTGTATTTAAACAATAAATAGTTCCGTTGGCATTGGCCACCACAACTTCATCATTTCCATCACCTGTAAGATCTGCACACCACATATCGTGTACCATATATCCAGACAGTGCGTTTTTCCATAGAATGACTCCATCAAAACCTATAGCCATTACTATTCCCTCATAAGAGCTTGCAATAATTGTAGAGGTGTTTTGATAATTTGCTGTTCTAATCTTATGAATGGTATGATGAGTTTCTATACTATAAATAGCACCTAATTCTTTTGCAGTAGCATTATTAGGAACACTGTATTTTAAAGATTCTGAACCCTGAGAGGCTTTGCTTGAGGTAAAACTCCACAAGCTATTTTCAGTTGTTTTCCAATTAGAAGCTTGTGCTTCAAAATTGTAGACTTTTTGAGAAAATATAGTAGTACTACTTACGATAAGCAATACTTGTAAAAAGTAATTTTTTAAGTTCATAAAAAAAATGTTGTTACTAATTATATAAGTATCTAAAGATATTTACTAGTTAGTAACAACATGATTTTGTACGTATATATATTGTGCTTTTTAGTACAGAAACACTGTTAAATATTTTTTTGAATAAAATTTAGACAAACATATATACTTTTAATGGTTTGTAATGTTTACAAAGCTACTTTTACAGCTTCTTGTAAAGTTCCTTTAGAAATTTTAACAATATAAACCCCATTAGCCAAACCTGTGTTTTTTACTTGTTGTCCTGTAACAGTATATACAGCATCTAAATTTGCTCCATAAACAGAAATCACTCCATTTGCAGCATCTACAACAGCTCCTTCTATTTTGTTACTTTTTGTAGATAACGTAGCCCCTGTAATACTTGCAGAAATTTGATCAATATACACAACATCACCTGCCAATAAATTTTCTGAATTTCCATCTCCATAATTAATAGAAAACCAAAAAGTAACTCCATCAAAAGCATCAGGACAGTTTAAATTAAATGTTAACTCTTCCCAATCCATTGCTGTATTAGTACTAGAAACACTAGCAATTGGTTTTGTTGATGTTTCTACTCCACCATTGGTTAACCTAACTCTTGCAGACATTTTAATAGGAGTAGTTCTATTTGTTTTTACCCACATTTTTACTTGAATCATTGATCCTGCAGAATAAGAGTTTTCATATACTTTTTCATAGTTACTAAAGATCCAATACGTTGAATCTGCATTCCCCGTAAAATTAAGTTTTAAACTTTGGGAACCATCATGCACTTGAGTTGAAGTAACACCTCTAGTAACAAAGGTTTTGTTGTTATCAATTAAATGGGTTATTCCTGTAGGCCCATCAAAACCAGGGTTTTGAATAAATTCTGAATAAGTAGTAGCTGGCATAGAGGTCAAAAACTCTATCTCATCTAAATAAAAAGCATCACCTGCTGTATCAGGTTCATTCTCTCTTACCATTAAATAAAAGTTAGATATATCTCCTGTCCATAGCGTATAATTACTCATATCCAAATACGTAGTTACATATTCATCTGAATTAACTCCAATAGCAAAGTCTATACTTAAACTTTCATTAGTCTTAATTACTTCATTATTTCCATTCGTTCCTCCTAACCTAAGTTGATTTCCGTTTGTTTCATTTTTATAAACAATTTTTATAAACTTAGTTGTGGTTGCATTGATCCCTGTTACTACTGTACCAGAACCATTGTTTTTAATTCCAAAATTTGAATTTGCACCTGTTCTTTCAAGTTTTAATGCTCCACTTGCTGCTACACCTTCTCCAGAAGCATGAGAAACAATACTCGTTTCCCCCCAACTCTTTGACCAGTTTTGTAAATCTGTATCAAAATTAAAAGTTTGAGCCTGTAATTCTGCTCCAATAAAAGCTGACAAAGCCAAGATTCCCGATTTTAGTAGTTTTTTTATCATATTAATAAATTTTTGGTTTTAAATATCTTGTTAATGTAAAAAAAACACTAAAAAAACATCAATACAATATTAATAAAATTCAATACTTTTTTGACAAGTACTCAATATCTAGAAATATTATAAAAAAACAGCGCTTTTACATTTCTTCAAAGTGCTGTTTTTTTTCAATCCAAATAAGTATTTTTTACAAAGACTCTTTAATGGTAACGTCTATAAATCTAAACCCTCCTAACGGAATTTCTAATTCTATTTTTGTTCCTTTTAGATTAAAAGACTCATTCGTTAATACATCTTTTATAGCAACTGGCTGTACTGTTTGAAACTGAACATATGCTTTGCTCTTTTTAGGGTTAATATAACCATTGTCTATTAATGTTAACCTTAATTTTTTAGGAGCAATTTGAGCTACTACCCAAGCTACATCTCCAGAAACTGTAATCGGCATTTTTTTAGCCCCTTCTTTAATTGCTGTTTCTACCTCTTTATAATACTCATCAGCCTTATAAGTTTGCTTTCCATCAGCAGAGTAATAATTACGACCATCAGTAATAAATTCTTTTAAAATATTTTTATAAATAGGATGCAAATTATCTTTTAAGAAGCCTCTAGGAGCATTCTTATCCGCAAACACACCTTTTTGAGGAGGAGTAATTAAAACCAATCCGTTAGGATAAGGTGCTAGAAAATTGACCCTTCTTTCTTTTACTCCTGCTGCATACCTTGAAAAATCCCAATTGGTAACTTGTGCTCCTGGCCAAGAACCATTCATTCTACTAAACACAAACGGATTGTTTTTCTCAAATTCTTCATCATAAAAAGTAGTCCATTTCACATTAGCTCCATCGTTTAAAAAATGATGATCTGGCTCTTTCATACTTATGTGCACTGGAGAAATACTCAACACTTCATTTCTTTTAGGCACATACAAAGCTCCTTTAGCTATTAACTCCCAGTAAACACTCATGTAATCTTGATTTATTGAAAAGTTATTGATAAACTGTGCTCCGTTTGAAGTGTGAAAAATTAACATTCTTAGAAAATGACTTGGCAATCTTTGATATCCCAACTGACGAGCTCTATCTATAGACACATTATCTGGAACAGCACGTGTACCCCAACCATTTACAGCACCACTTGTCCACATTCCCATTCTACCTGCCAAACTTAATTCCATTGTTTTATCTGTGGTTTCTTCCATAGAAGGAACAAACACATCTGCAAACTCCCCAGACATTAACCTAGACCATTGGTTTAAATAATTTGAACCCAACCAAAACACGTTCTTATTTCTTAAAAATACATTTGTGTTTTTTCCTTTTGCATAAGTAGCCAAAGGATATAGTAAATGATTGGTTAAAAACCTTAAATTTTCTGGATTGTGATCTTCTACTTCTGGATAAATTAACACCGTCTTTTTTCCGTCTGCTTTGTCTATTACTTTTTTAGTAGTTTCTAAACTAAACATAAACGGATCATTACCATGCCCTGCCCAATAAGCAACTCCTGGTTGCCCTACATATTTTTTTGTAATTGTTTCTAAAGCTTGCTGTTGTGTTAACGTATATTTTTTTCTTCTATCTCTTGCTTTTTTATACTTGGCATTTTCAAAATTAGATCTATCAAATTTTTCTACATTTCTCATAAATATAGAATTTAAAAACGTTGGGGTTTGATACTTTCTATCGATCTTATTTTTTAGACCTACCAAATGATCAGGAACACCTTCTGTCATCAAAAACACAGATTCGGATTTGTTTTGCTCTTTTGGTTTTTCAAAATCTTTTAAGTTTTTGGCAAGTAACTCTCTTTCTTTAAGAATCTTTTCTATTTTTCCCTTAGGGCTTAAAGATGTAAATTTCTTTTTCCAATCTTTTTGATGAACATCGATAACATGAATACAACTACCTCCACTTTGAGCACTAGCCAATAATACTTTACCAGTATTCACATCTTTCCATAAATCATTATACGCATATGTTCCCTCTAATTTTTCTTCTTTTGTAGGGTTTTGAGCTGTATATAAACGTATTTGACTTCCTGCTCTACTTAAAAAAGTATCATCATTAATTAAAACGGTGTGTACAATATCATACCCAAATTTTACTCTGCTAATTTGTTTAAAACGGAATGTATCGCTTTGTAAATCATAGGTAGATACCAACAAATCATTTACATGTGCCGAAGCTCCCAAAATTACATCTTCGTTCCCATCGTTATTTATATCTGTAATTTCTATGTGCCCAATAGGTCTAATTCTAATTTTTTTCTTTAAATCTTTGGTAGCTTGAATTGCTGTTTTTTTGAATGGAACATCTTCTAAAGGATTAAAGAAATACATAGTTCCTGGCACATTCATATGATTGTTACTTCCTAAGACCAACAAAACTTCTGTTCCATCTGATTTTTTAATAGGTCTTATAAAATTGGCAACACATTCGTTACTTTTAGGCATTTCCTTTTTGTACTTACTCCATGGCTTTTCAATAGAAAAAACAGAAGAGTGAATGGTTTTTAACAATACTCCTTTGGGAGATAAGTAATAAATATTTTTATCAAAACCACCAGCCACAACATACGATTCTTTTCCTTTTTTAAGAATAGTTACTGCATACATAGGAGCATCGTTCTTTTTAAAACTCCACAATAACTTTCCTTTAAAGTCTAAACAATAAATAGAACCATCTGCATTGGCAACTACAATTTCATCTTTTCCATCGTTATCTAAATCTCTACACCACAAATCGTGATTCATAAAACCTGACAACTTGTTTTCCCATAAAGTTTTTCCACTATAAGAAACCCCTATTGCGGTACCTTCAAAACTACTTCCTACAATGTAAGACTCTTTTTTGTTTACAGCTGTTCTTACCTTAGTAATTGTATAATCAGTTTCTATGCTATATAAAGCAGATTTCACATCTACTTTTTGAGCTTTTACTTGTGGGATGAATGTTAGCAATCCCAATCCTAAACTCATAAATATTTTTAATGACTTCATTTTTTGTTATTAAATTAAAACGGTGTTTTGTGTCCAAATAAATATCTTTTTTCTAAAAGGAATGTACTCCATAGTTTATTCGTTGTCTTTGGTTATAAAATAATACTTAAAAAATAACAAGCAAAAAAGCCACTGAATTTAAATCAGTGGCTTTTCTTCAAAATTTTAGAAGTACTATCAATAATTATAGTACAACTTTAATAGCATCTTGTTTTGTTCCTTTAGATATTTTAACAATGTATACTCCACTAGCCAAACCAGTAGTTCCTACTTGTTGACCTGTAATAGAATACACTGCATCTAAATCTGCTCCCGTAACATTAATAGAACCGTTTTCTGCTTTTACAGAAGCTCCTTCTATTTTTGAAGTAGCTGTTGATAAAGTTGAAGTCTCAACAAAAGCAACATCATCCAGATAAATCTTAGCTTTTATAGTTGGCAAGGTAGCAAAGTTCACTGTAGACCAATAAGCACTTCCATCAGCATTCGTAAAATCAAAAGATTTACTAAACATTGTCCACGTACCTGGTGTTACCGTACTAAGATCAATTGTAGCTTGTTCAAACTGTCCACCATTTTTTTGAGAAGTAACTTTTAAAACTCCATCAGTTGCAACATCAACATACACATAACCTACAATCGCATAATTTACATCAGATCCTGCATCACTATCAAAATCAAAGTTTCCCTCTTTATTTACATTAGACCTCCATGTCTGTAACTTAGGTGTTGCTATTGGTATCGTAGTAGAAAAATCTGCTAACATACTGTAAGTACCTGTTCTTGCCACAGCATTTGATTGCGTAAAACCGCCTACCTGAGTCCAAGCTGTTACAACATCAGAAGTTCCACCACTGTAATCTACACTTGTCAATTCAAAACCAAATGCATCAACATTTGATATTTGAGCATTTGCCCCAAAAGCCATCAAAAACATAACTGATATTTGAAGTAATTGTTTTTTCATAATATTTAAAATTTAATAGTTTAATTATGAATACGAAATAATTACAATTCAAGAAAAGTTATATCTATCTATGTAAATTAGATGTCTTTCTCTGTTAATTTTTTACAATAAAAAAAGCACACCTACTAGGCATGCTTTCACATTTTATAAAAAATTTTAAACTTTTTTTATTTTTTACTTCTTTTAACAAACACTATAAATAAAATAGTAATTGCTACTGTTAGCAATGCTCCTAGCGTATAAGCCCATTGTTTTTCTAACTGAAAACCTTCTGGAGCTATTAAAATATAAGTACTACAAACCATAGTCATAAAAATGGCAGGTAACAACGTAACCCAATAATTCTTTTGCTTACCTATTAAATAGACCGTTATAGTCCACAAAACAATAACTGCTAATGTTTGGTTGGCCCAAGCAAAATACCTCCAAATAACAGCAAAATTTACTTTGGTTAACACAAAAGCCACTACAAATAAAGGAATACTAATATACAATCTCTTATAAATACTTTTTTGATCGAACGAAAACACATCTGCTAGAATTAACCTTGCAGATCTAAAAGCTGTATCTCCTGAAGTAATTGGAGCTGCAACAATTCCTAAAACTGCTAAAATTCCACCTATACTCCCTAACATATTTAACGATATTTCATTGGCTGCCCACGCTGCACTATTTCCATTTTCAGCCATTGCTTGGTTTAGTCCATTTACATCACCAAAAAACACCATGGCTGCTGCTGCCCAAACTAAAGCAACAATTCCCTCAGTAATCATAGCTCCAAAAAACACTTTTTTTCCTTCCACTTCATTTTTAACACAACGAGCCATTAAAGGAGATTGTGTAGCATGAAAACCCGAAATTGCTCCGCAAGCAATGGTAATAAACAACATAGGAAAAATAGGTGTGTTTTCTGAATTGTGTTTCATGTTAACCAAATTAGAAGGAATTATTTCTGGAATATGATAATCTCCCGTTAACAAAACCACCAGCAAACCTAAAGCCATAAATAACATTGCTGCTCCAAATACAGGATACAGTTTACTAATAACCTTATCTATAGGTAACAAGGTTGATAATATATAATAAATTAAAATAAAAGCAACCCAAACAGAAATTCCTAAAGCATTTGCTGTCATTCCATCTATTATTTTGGCGGGACCTACTAAAAAAACAGCTCCCACAAAAATTAACAATACCACTGTAAAAAAACGCATGAACTGTTTGATGGCATTCCCTAAATAAACCCCAACCACTTCACTAATACTTAACCCTCCATGACGTAACGACATCATTCCAGAAAAATAATCGTGAACTGCACCTCCAAAAATACATCCAAAAACAATCCATAAAAAAGCCGATGGTCCATACATTGCTCCTGCAATGGCTCCAAAAATAGGGCCTAGACCAGCAATGTTAAGAAACTGAATTAAAAAAACTTTCCACAAAGGCAAAGGCATATAATCAATATCATCTCTCTGACTGATGGCTGGGGTTTCTTTATTAGGATCTATAACAAAAATGTTTTCTATTATTTTTCCATACACAAAATAGCCTACTACTAAAATGACTATTGAAATTACAAATGATATCATACTATTTAATTACTTGTTTTGCTGTTTTTAAATGATCTGCACTTACTATTATTTCTATTTTTCCTTCTTCCAACACCTTAAGAATTAACAAACACTTTCCTTGATGGGTTTTGCATTTTTCTTTGTTTGTAAAACTTAAATGATCTTGCATATCTCCATTATCAAAAGCCAAAATTTTTGCATTGTTACTAACAAACACTGTTAAGTCTTCCGATTCCCAAGTTACTAACTTTCCCTTTTTATCTAAAACACTTACCTCTACCTGAACAACATCTCCTTTATGCAACTCCTGTTTATTAGTCTTTAATTGAATTTTATATGCTTTTTTTGTTGTGTATAACACATCTTCTGTTACTTTTTTTCCGTTAGTGTACCCCACTGCTTTTAATTCACCAGGTTGATAAACTACTTTTTTCCATTTCATGATTTTATTTGGAAAATCTACCATTTTTTGAGTTCCTATTTTTTTTCCACTCACATACAACTCCACCACATCACAGTTGGTATAGGTTACCAAATCATATGCTTTTCCTTTTTCTAAATTCCACGTTGCATCCATTGGAGGCCAACCCCATCTTCCTGAAGTAGAAAAATCATCTGCATCTCCTTGATAAACATAGGTTTTAATCATTGGAGTATCTGTCCATAAGGATTGATAAAAATAAGCTCTGTTCTTTTTGAAACCTGCAAAATTTAACAAACCGCTATCTGCACCCAATTTTGGCCATTTTTTTGATTCTCCTAAATAATCCATTCCAGACCATAAAAACAGTCCCATATTATGTTCATTCTCTAACACATTAAACCAAGGTGATTTTTCTATATTGGCAAATCTTTTTTCTGCTGTGCTATTAAAATACGTATAGCTTTCCGTGCTTACAAAAGGTTTTCCTGGATTTTGTACTCCAATAGCTTTACACCATTGTTCTCCGTAATTCAATGCAATTAAATCCATATACTCACAGGTTTCTATAATGTCTTTTACTTTTTGCGAGGGTACACCATCTCTTCCTCTTTCCATTCCCGAAATCACAGGTCTTGAAGTATCTATAGTCCTCACAAAATTGGTGTATTTTTTCAACCCCACCTTCTGCTCAATTGTTCCTGGGGAATGATTCTCGTTTCCTACACTCCAAATAATTACACTAGGATGGTTGATGTCTCTACGAATAGATTGCTCGTAATTTTTTTGCCATTCTGTTTCAAAATAAGGATTGGCAAACCCCATAGGGTTAAAGAAATTTCCTTTTCTTGTTTTTCCCCTCACAAAACCATCATCATTCCACTTATCTACAAACTCGTCCATTACTAAAAACCCCATTTCATCGCACAAATTCATAAACTCTGGTGCTGCCACGTTGTGTGCTGTTCTTATCGCATTACAACCTATTTCTTTTAAGGTTTGTAATCTTGTTCTCCAAACTTCAATAGGCACCGCTACACCTAAAGAACCTGCATCTACATGCAAACAAACTCCTTTCATTTTTAAAGATTTTTCATTTAAAAAGAATCCTTTTTTAGCATCGAACTTTAGGGTTCTTACTCCAAAAACACTTTCGTAATCATCTACCACTTGTCCATTGATAATAATTTGAGTAAGTGCTTTGTACAAATTAGGAGCATCAACATGCCACCTTTTAGGGTTTTTAAGTGTTATTTTTTGTAAGGTTTTGTAGGTTGTATTTAAGGTAGTATTGACAACGTTTGTTGCTAGCCCTACTTGATTATTAGCTTCATCAAACAAAGTAGTTTTAAGAGTTACTTGCTCTTTATTAGCAAAGTTTTCTATTAAGGTTTCTATTTCAACTGTTGCCTCTTTATTGTTTATTTTAGGTGTAGTTATTTTTGTACCCCAATTCTTTACATGTGTATTGTGGGTAATGGTTAACCAAGTGTTTCTGTAAATTCCAGATCCTGTATACCAGCGAGCACTTGGTTGGTCGGAATGATCTACTCTAACAGCAATTACATTAGGTTCATCAAACTTTAAAAATTCAGTTATATCGTAGTAAAAACTAGTAAATCCGTCGTATTGTGCTCCTACATAAATTCCGTTAATCCAAACTTTAGCATTTCTATAAATAGCATCAAATTGAATTTCTATATACTTTCCTTTGTGTTTTTTTGGCAATACAAATTCTTTTCTATACCATCCAATTCCACCAGGCAGCCATGCATTTCTACCTGAATTTGATTCACTCAGTTTTTGCTCTATACTCCAATCATGCGGAAGGTTTAATTCTCTCCAAGCAGCATCCTGATATGTTGTTTCTGAATACTGTAAACTATCGGACAAACTAAATTTCCAATTACTATTAAAACTCTTTTTAATTCTGATTTTATTCTGAGCCAGCAAAGACATACTTATAAGCAAACAGAAACCATACAAAATTTTGATTTTCATTTTTAATTCCATTTAATTTTTAAGGCAAAAACTTTTTTACATCAACTACACAAACAGTAATATTTGTAAAGAGTTAACACACGCTATTCTTCTAAACACCAAAAATAGAAGAAACAAAGTGCTTATATGTCTCTGTAGATGTATGAAATGAATTTATAAGTATAGAATTGTTCTTAAAAAAGAGGATATTTTAAAAAAAAAGGGAATTCAAACATTTTTATTTTAAGCATAAAAAAAGCTTCCCTGAAAAGGGAAGCTTTTGTGACCGGGCTGGGGCTCGAACCCAGGACCCTCTCCTTAAAAGGGAGATGCTCTACCAACTGAGCTACCAGGTCGTCCGTGGTGAGAGAAGGATTCGAACCTTCGAAGACATAGTCAGCGGATTTACAGTCCGCCCTCGTTGGCCACTTGAGTATCTCACCATGCAATTGAATGTTGTTTAATTTTTGTCTTAGTGACCGGGCTGGGGCTCGAACCCAGGACCCTCTCCTTAAAAGGGAGATGCTCTACCAACTGAGCTACCAGGTCATAAACGCCATTCGTTATTGCGGGTGCAAATATAGGACTTTTATACAGTTACACAAAACTATTTTTAGATTTTATTTATCTAAATATACCTTTCTTACATTTTTAAATAAATTGGAACTGTACACAAAATCCACAACTGCTTCATTATCAGTTTTGAATATATCATCACTGGTTCCTTCCCACTCTTTTAAACCATCTTTTAAAAAAATAATTTTTTCTCCAATTTCCATTACAGAATTCATATCATGGGTATTTATCACCGTTGTAATCTCATATTCATCGGTAATTTCTTGTATCAATTTGTCTATTACAATTGCTGTTTTAGGATCTAGACCAGAGTTCGGTTCATCGCAAAATAAATATTTAGGTTTGGTTACTATAGCTCTGGCAATAGCCACTCGTTTTTGCATTCCTCCTGATAATTCTGCTGGAAATTTTTGATTGCTATTTACCAAATTTACTCTGTTAAGTACAAAATTTACTCTTTCCAACATTTCCTCTTTACTTTGCTTTGTAAACATTTTTAACGGAAACATAACATTTTCTTCAACTGTCATCGAATCAAACAAGGCAGATCCTTGAAAAACCATACCTATATCTTGTTTTAATTGTCTTTTATCATCAACAGACATAGATTCTGTACTAGTTCCATTAAATTCAATAATTCCTTTGTCTGGCAAATGCAATCCTAATAACGTTTTTAAGAAAACGGTTTTACCAGATCCACTTTGCCCTATTATTAAGCTTGTTTTAGTGGGTTCAAAAATGGCATCAATTCCTTTTAATACGGGGGTTGATCCAAACCCTTTTTCTACTCCTTTTACTTCTATCATAACAATTTAGCTTAATAACATTTGGGTTAAAAAATAATTGGTAATAATGATCATTACAATTGTCCAAACCACTGCTTTTGTGCTTGCTCTACCTACTTCTAAAGAACCACCTTTTACATAATATCCAAAATAAGAAGGAACAGTAGCTATTAAAAATGCAAATACGGTAGATTTTATTAAACTATATCTTATTAAAGAAGGTTTAAAATCCATTCTAATTCCTGCTATATAATCGTATTGTTCAAACAATCCTGTTACCACTCCAGCAATCCATCCTCCTAGAATACCTAAGGTCATTGCTAACAAAACAATAAAAGGATAAAAGAAAACAGTGGCTATTATTTTGGGTAATACTAAGTAGTTTAAGGAGTTAATCCCCATTACTTCTAACGCATCTATTTGCTCTGTAACACGCATGGTTCCAATACTTGAAGTAATATAAGAACCTACTTTACCTGCTAAAATAACCATTATAAAGGTTGATGAGAATTCTAAAATCATAGATCTTTTGGTGGCAAAACCAATTAAATCTTTAGGAATAATAGGATCTTCTAAGTTTAACGCGGTTTGGATAGCAACAACTCCTCCAATAAAAAAAGAAATAAAAGCAACAATACCTATTGATTTTACTCCCAAATCATCTATTTCTCTTAATACTGCATCTTTAAAGATTTTTGCTTTTTGTGGTCTTCTAAAAACACTTTTTAGCATAATTACATAAGCTCCAATACTTTTTATATAAGTCATTCTATAGATTTTTAGCTAAAATATCAAATCCTTAACAATTAAGTAGTGTATTCTAATTACTTTTAACCCCATTAATATTTTAAAATTATATATTCTTATGAAAAAATTAATGAGCTTTATTTTATTGTGCAATTTATGCATTGTAAACGCTCAAAAAAAGCCCAAATTGGTAGTGGGGATTATTGTAGATCAAATGAGATATGATTACTTACTCCGTTTTAACGATAAATTTGGTTCTAAAGGATTTAACAAATTAATTGCTGACGGTACACTTTACCAAAGCGGACATTACAACTACATACCTACCTATACAGCTGTTGGTCATGCATCTGTATACACAGGTACAACTCCTAAAAACCATGGGATTATTGGAAACAACTGGTATGATAAATTTGAAAAAAAATCTATTTATGTGGTAGATGATGAAAAACACAAAACAATTGGTTCTAGTTCTAAAGAAGGTGCTAAATCTCCATATAGATTAATTGCTTCTACCATTGCAGATCAACTAAAAATTTCTCAAAATTTTAAAGGAAAATCTATTGGAATAGCTATTAAAGACAGATCGGCTATTTTACCTGTTGGACATACTGCCGACATTGCATATTGGTTTGATGGAGCCAATAATGGAAAATGGATTACTAGTTCTTTTTACACAGATAAATTACCTAATTGGGTACACACATACAACAACGAAAACAAGCTTAAATTAGATGAATATTTGGCTAGTCCTTGGGTAACCTCTAAAAAAATAGAGGACTACACAGAATGTACTACAGACAACCAGTATTTTGAAGGAACATTCCACACAGAAGACAAACCTATTTTTCCACATGACTTGCCTAAAATTAAACACGAAAACGGAAATTATAGTTTGTTAAAAACCACTCCTTTTGGAAATAGTATTACTTTAGATTTTGCCAAGCAAATTGTTAAAAACGAAAAATTAGGAAAAGACAAAAATCATTCAGACTTTTTAGCTGTTAGTTTGTCTAGCACCGATTATATCGGACACAAATACGGTCCAGCTTCTGTAGAAATAGAAGATACTTATTTGCGTTTAAATAAAGATTTAGATGATTTTATTAATTTTTTAAACAGCAAAGTTGGAAACGATAATTATGTTTTGTTTTTAACAGCAGATCATGCGGTAGTACAAATTCCACATTATTTAATAGACCATAAAGCTCCTGGCGGGTATTTTTCAAATAAAGAATTGTATAAAAAATTAACCGATTTTACGTTTAAAAAATACAAATCTGCCAAGCTGATAGAAAACATATCTAACAATCAAATATTTTTGAATAAAAAAGAAATCTCATCATTAAACCTAAATATCGAAAAAATTGAGAATGAACTTATAGAAGAACTTATAGAATATCCAGATATTCACAAAGTGGTTTCTGCACACACATTGCAAAGAACAGAATTTACCAAAGCTCCTTTAAGTTTGGTTCAAGAAGGGTACAATCAAAAACTATCTGGTGATGTTATATTTACCCTAGAGCCTACAATTATTAGTAGCAGCTATATAAAAGGTGGAACAACACACGGAACCGGATACAATTATGACACACATGTTCCTATTATTTTTTACGGAAGTGGTATTGCCAAAGGTAAAGTGGTAAAAAAATCTGTAAACATTACTCAAATAGCACCTACAGTTAGCAACCTTCTTCATATACAAGAACCTAACATGAGTTCTACAAAAATATTAACAGAAGTATTTAAAGCAAAAGAAGATTGATGTTTTAGTTAAAAGCAAAAAAAATCCTTTTAGAACATTCTAAAAGGATTTTTTTGCTTTATTATTTGGTTTTAAATTTCTTTATTTACATCCCAAGCTTCTAAAATATCTTTAATTTCTTTTATAAACATTCCTCCCAAAGCTCCGTTTATCACTCGGTGATCATAAGAATGTGACAAGTACATTTTTTGACGAATCCCTATAAAATCTCCCTCTGGTGTTTCTATAACCGCAGGAACTTTTCTAATAGCCCCTATGGCTAATATTGCACATTCTGGCTGATTGATGATTGGAGTTCCAAAAACGGAATCAAAGCCACCAATATTAGTAACTGTATACGTACCCCCTTTAACCTCGTTTGGTTTTAAATTGTTAGATTTAGAACGTGCAGCCAGATCATTTACACTTTTAGTCATGCCCACCAAGTTTAAATCCTGAGCATTTTTAATCACAGGTACAATTAAATTTCCATCGGGCAATGCAGATGCCATTCCTAAATTAATGACTTTTTTAACAACTACTTTATCTTCTCCATCAAACGTAATATTTACCAACGGATATTTTTTTAACGCTTGAGCCACCACCATCATAAATATAGGTGTGTAAGATAATTTTTCCCCTTCTCTTTTTAAGAAACTGTCTTTTACCTTAGCTCTCCATTTTGCCACATTGGTTACATCTACCTCTATAAAAGATTGTACATGCGCTGCCTTGTGTTTAGAGTGTAACATGTGATCCGAAATTAACTTCCCCATTCTAGACAAGGTTATCAATTCATCTCCTGTATTTACTTCTATATTAGGAACGATTTCTTTTGGAATCTGAATTGTTTTATCTCCTAATTCTTTAGTCGCCATTTCCTTTTTTACAGGTTGTTCGGTTTTAACCTCTTTAGATTTATCGCTTACATAGGCTAAAATATCTTCTTTGGTTACTCTACCATCTAAACCAGAACCTTTTATAGCATCTAATTCTTGTTGAGAAATTCCTTCTTTAGCCGCAATATTTTTTACAAGTGGCGAATAAAAATTCCCATCAGTATTGGTTATGGTTGTTTTTTTGACATTTGTAGTACTCTCTATAGCTTGATCTACCTCTGCCTCAACAGTCAAAATTGCTTCCTCTACCTCAGCAGATTCAACTTTGTTGTTTGGAATTGCTATTGTTAAACCAGGATTTGGTGCATCAGCATCAGTTTCTATTACTGCTAAAACCTGACCTACTTTGACAACATCTCCTTCTTGAAATTTTTTTTCAATTAGTACACCAGACACATCACATGGAACATCAGAATCTACTTTATCTGTAGCTATTTCTACAACAGACTCATCTAATTCAATAGCATCTCCTACTTCTTTTAACCAAGAAGTAATCGTAGCTTCTGCTACGCTTTCTCCCATTTTAGGTAATTTTAATTCAAATTTAGACATGTATTCTTATTTGTTTCTTGTGCGAATTTACTAAATATAGTGGTCTTTATATATATCCTAAATAATTATATAAGTAAAAAAGCCTGATAGTAGTTAACTATCAAGCCTTTAGTTTTAAACTAAACTCTATTTTATTTAAAATACAATGTTTACAGACAATTCAAACTCATCATTAATAGCTTTGTCTTTTAAGTTGTCAAAGAAAGAAGCAGATCCGTAACGGATATCAAACTTAGTTCTGTCTATTTTAACATCTCCAGAAATTGTGTTTCCTTTTTTAACTAATGTAAATGCCTTCTTTTCTGTGTGTCCTTTAATAGTTAAGTTTCCTTTTACAGTATTCCCTTCTACACTAGTAATTACAAAAGTTGCTGTCGGGTGTGCTGCAACTCCAAAAAAGTCATCAGATTTTAAATGTCCTTCTAATTTGTTTTTATACTCTCCTTCTAAATCTTGTACATTTATAGAATTCATATCTACTGTAAAAGAACCTCCTACAAGTTTTCCTTCTTTTAGAACGACATTTCCTGATTTAAAATTAATTGTACCATTGTGTTTACCTGTTACTTTTTTACCTACCCATTCAATAGTACTCTTTTTTACATCTATTGGTTTTTTACCTGCATAAACAGATAGAGACATTGTAAATACAGCTAAAACTGCTAAAATTCCTGATTTAATTTTTGTTGTTTTCATTTTATTTAATTTTTGTTGTTAATTTATTGCTTTATTTTTTCTAATAATCTTATTAATTGAATTAATTCTTCTTTGTTTAAGTTTTGAGTTAGTTTTTTTTCATAGTCTATTAATGTTTGATCTATACCTGCCAAAAGTCCTAAACCTTTGTCTGTTATAAAAATCTCAATCTTTCGTCGGTTTTCCTCACAAGTCTTACGTTCTAACAAACCTTTTTTTCTAAGTTTTTCTACCAATCGGGTAGTATTACTCATTTTATGAATCATATGTTCATGTAATACGTATAAGTTTATAGGTAATCCATCTTGCCCCCTCAGTATACGTAAAATATTATACTGCTGTACTGTTAAATCATATGTTTTCATAAAACCGTTTAATTGTTCCACCATATAATTTCCAGAAACCATTAATTCTATGACAGCTTTATTATTTAGATTTTGCATTGTTTTAACAGTTTTAAATAGTTGTAACTACAACAAATGTATATACAACAATTATAAAAAACAAGTAAAAAAACTATTTTTTTTACAGCTACTTAGTTAGTAAACACTAGCAATACGTATAAAACTGCGAAAAAGCAGGTACTTTTTTCTTGCACAATACGTATTAATACGTAGCTTTGTCTCAGATAAAACTTAAAAACACAAAAAACTTTATCATGAAAAAAATTATTTTATCAGCAATCATGTTAACAGGTATGTTAACTTTTGCACAAGAAGGAAAATTAACTGTATCTGGAACTGTTGATGTTTATGGAACAGTAAACACTGTAGATGGACCTGGTGCTCCTGGATTATTAGTTGATGCTCCACAAAACGCAACTATGTTTGGTTTAGGTATGGCAAACACAATTTTTTCTTATGAAGCTGGAAAAGCTGGTGCTGTTGTAGATTTAGCTTACGGACCAAGATCTGCAGATGCTTCTGGATTTGGAAGTATTGTTAACCAAATGTATGCTTACTACTCTATAAACGATCAATTAACAGTAACTGCCGGACAGTTTAACACATTTTTAGGATATGAAGTAATTTCTCCTGCAGCTAACTTTAACTATACTGTATCTTATTTATTTAATGAAGGACCATTTACTCATGTTGGTGCTAAATTAGACTATACTGCTTCTGAAGATTTATCTTTTATGTTAGCTGTAACAAACCCACATGGTAACTTTGGAACTGGTTATGGTAACGAGTATGCTCAATTAGGTTTTCAAGTAGGATTTAAAGGTCAATACTTAAACATTGCATATGGTGCTGATGGATTTGGTGCTACAGATCAATTATATATTGACTATACTGGAGGGTTTGACTTAGCTGAATCTACGTATTTAGGTATTAACACTGCGTTTTCTAGATCTTCAGATACTGAAGCTGGATACCAAGGTGTGGCATTGTACTTACAACAAGCTATTTCTGATTCTTTCTCTTTAGGATTACGTCCTGAATACTTTGAAAGAGTTGCTGATTCTGACAACAGTGCTAGTGTAACTGCAATCACTTTAACTGCAAATGCAGCTTTAACTGAAAACTTAAGCGTTATTGCTGACTTAAGAGTTGACTCTTCTGATGATGCTATTATTGAAGGATCTGCTGAAGATAGCTTTACTCAATTCACAGTTGCTGCTGTATACTCTTTCTAATTCTAGAAAAGTTTAAAACATAAATCATCTGGCAAGGTGTGAGTCTTGCCAGATAACAAAAATATATTCAACCTAAATTTAAACTTTCAATTATGAAAAAAATCGAAGCAATCATCAGAAAATCTAAGTTTTCTGAGGTAAAAGAAGCTTTACACGATGTAGGTGTTAACTTCTTTTCTTACTGGGACGTGACTGGGCTAGGAAACGAAAAAGTAGGTAAAGTATACCGTGGTGTATCTTTTAGTACTAATGATATCCAAAGACGTCAATTGTCTATTATTGTAAATGATGATTTTGAACAAATTACAATAGAAACACTATTAAAAACAGCTTCTACAGGTGAAGTCGGTGATGGAAAAGTATTTGTATCAGAAGTATTAGAAACTTACCGTATCCGTACAGGAGAAAAAGGAAGTGACACATTAAAATAAACCAAAACTAAAAACTTTTAAAATTTAAAAATTATGGATACAAGTGCAATCATGGGAGCTTTGTGGATCATTATATCAGGAATCTTAGTATTCTTTATGCAAGCAGGATTTACCCTAGTAGAAGTAGGATTTACAAGATCTAAAAACGCAGGAAACATTATTATGAAAAACTTAATGGACTTAATTGTAGGTTCTATTGGGTTTTGGGCAATAGGATATACAGTAATGTATGGTGAAACTATTGGTGGTTTTATAGGAACTCCTTCTTTATTTTACAACGAAGGTGCAGATATGTTTAACCTATTCTTTCAAACTGTATTTGCTGCAACCGCTGCAACTATTGTCTCTGGAGCTGTAGCTGGTAGAACTAAATTTACCACTTATATTATTTTCTCTTTTATTGTAACAGTAATTATCTACCCAATTTCAGGACACTGGCAATGGCAAGGTGACGGATGGTTAACTCAATTAGGATTTATTGACTTTGCTGGATCTGCAATTGTACACTCTGTAGGTGGATGGGCTGCATTAATTGGAGCTATGTTAGTTGGACCAAGAATTGGTAAATATAAAGATGGTGTTTCTCAAGCAATACCAGGACACAACATTGTATATGGTGCATTAGGTGTAATGATCTTATGGTTAGGATGGTTTGGATTTAACGGAGGTTCTCAATTAGCTTTTGGTTCTGAAGAAGATGTAATTGCTGTTGGTAACATTTTAATTAACACAAACTTAGCTGCTGCATGTGGAGCTGCTGCTGCCTTATTCTACACTTGGTTACGTTACGGACAACCAGATATTTCTATGACTTTAAACGGAGCTTTAGCTGGATTGGTAACTATTACTGCTGGATGTGCTAACGTTTCTGCTGGTTCTGCTGCAATTATGGGATTAATTGGTGGTGTATTAGTAGTAATTGCAATTACTTTTATTGATGAAAAATTAAAAATTGATGATCCAGTAGGTGCTGTTTCTGTACACGGAGTTTGTGGTACTTTAGGTACTATTTTAGTTGGTGTATTTGCTACCGAAGGTGGATTAATTAACGGTGGTGGTGCTGCATTATTAGGAGTACAAACTATTGGAGCATTAGCATATGCAGGATGGGCTTTAGTTACCGCTTTCATAGTATTCTCTATCTTAAAGGCAACTATTGGTCTTAGAGTTTCTGAAAAAGAAGAAATTGAAGGTTTAGATAAAGCTGAACACGGAATTGGAGTTTATAACGAATAATAAAATTCATTCTAATTTTATATGAAAAACAGCCTAAATCTTATCTAGAATTAGGCTGTTTTTTTATTCGCAAAAAATGTATCTTTAATTTATAAAATAGTATTAAAATGAAAAAAATAGAAGCAATTATTAGAAAATCTAAATTTTCTGAAGTAAAAGAAGCATTACACAATGTTGGGGTAAACTTTTTCTCTTATTGGGATGTAACTGCATTGGGTAACGAAAGAGTTGGTAAAGTATACCGTGGTATTTCTTTTAGTACTGCAGACATACAAAGAAGATTTTTATCTATTATAGTAAATGACGATTTTGAAGAAGCAACCATAAGTGCCATCTTAAAATCTGGAGCAACTGGTGAAGTAGGTGATGGAAAAATATTTGTTTATGATGTAAACGAAACCTACCGTATTAGAACCGGTGAAAAAGGTGGAGAAACCCTGAGATAACAAGTACATACTTAAAAAAAAATACTAAAGTACGTAGTGAAACGCAACTCACTACGTACTTTTTTTGTTCTCTAAAAAGGCTATTCAATTCATATCTATTATATTTGCCACTGATTATAAAACTAAAACAATGAAAAAAATCGAAGCAATCATCAGAAAATCTAAGTTTTCTGAAGTAAAAAAAGCTTTACACGAGGTGGGAGTTAACTTTTTTTCCTATTGGGATGTAACCGCTTTAGGTAATGAAAGAGTTGGAAAAGTCTACAGAGGTATTTCCTTTAGTACAGCAGACATTCAAAGACGTTTCTTATCTATAATTGTAAATGATGACTACGAACAAGCTGCCATTGATGCCATTTTAAAATCAGGTTCTACTGGTGAAGTAGGTGATGGAAAAATATTTGTATACGACGTAAATGAAACTTACCGTATTAGAACTGGTGAAAAAGGAGGAGAAACTTTAAGATAAAATTATGGAAACTACATTAAACTTTACAATAAACAACGTGTGGATGATGATATCAATTGCCTTGGTATTTATTATGCACTTAGGGTTTTCTGCTTTAGAAGTAGGATTGGCCAGATCTAAAAACGCTATCAACATTTTATTTAAAAACTTTATGATTGTTGCCATAGGTTTAATCACCTATACAATATGTGGTTTTAACTTAATGTATCCTGGATTTGAAGAAGCTTCTTCTGGAGTTTTTGGTTTTGCAGGATGGGGACTTTCTTTACCTGAAGGAGGATTAACAGCTGCTTATGCAGATGGATATACATATTGGACAGACTTTTTATTTCAAGGAATGTTTGCTGCAACAGCTGCTACAATTGTGTCTGGAGCTGTGGCAGAAAGAATTAAATTAAATTCCTTTTTAATCTTTTCTTTAATTTATGTTGGGGTTGTTTACCCTATTGTAGGTTCTTGGAAATGGGGTGGTGGATTTTTAGATCAAATGGGATTCTATGATTTTGCAGGATCTAGCTTGGTGCATTCTGTTGGTGGATGGGCAGCTGTAGTTGCTGTTATTTTATTAGGGCCTCGTATTGGTAAATATTTACCTGATGGAACTATTAAACCTATAGAAGGACACAATATGCCTTTGGCTGCTTTAGGAGTTTTCCTATTATGGTTCGGATGGTTTGGTTTTAACGGTGGTTCTGTATTATCTGCAGATCCTGGTGTGGTATCTCTTGTGTTAGTAACCACCTCTTTAGCGGCTGCTTCTGGAATTATTGCAGCTTTTATAACCTCATATTTTAAATTTAAAACATATGATGTTACCATGGCTTTTAACGGTTCTTTAGCTGGTTTGGTAGGAATTACTGCTGGAGCAGATTTAATGTCACCAATAGATGCAATTATTATTGGATTTATTGCAGGGGTAATTATTGTTTTTGCAGTAGGTATAATTGATAGATTAAAATTAGACGATCCTGTTGGGGCAATTGGTGTACACTTAATTTGTGGTATTTTTGGTACTCTTGCTGTAGGAATATGGGGAGACAAAGGTGTATTTAACACAGGTTCTTTAAGTCAACTAGGAATACAAGCTTATGGAGTAATGGTTATAGGAATTACTTGTTTAATTACTTCTTTTATTATTCTTTTTGCCATTAAAAAGACTCTTGGTTTACGTGTTTCTGAAAAAGAAGAAGTTGAAGGTTTAGACATACATGAACATGGAATGAATGCCTATGAAGGGATTAACTTAAATGATAATGATTAATTATTTTTAATTAATTTATACAAAAAAAACCGAGCTATATGCTCGGTTTTTTTGTTTAATATCAAATACATTATTCTGTTATTCCTTCTAAATCTAAGATAAACGTATACTCTTTGGCCACTTCTTTCAAAGCATCAAACCTACCCGATGCTCCACCATGACCAGCTTCCATATTGGTATGCAAATATAGCTTGTTGTTATCCGTTTTAAGCTCTCTTAATTTTGCTACGTATTTTGCTGGCTCCCAGTACTGAACCTGAGAATCATGCAAACCTGTAGTTACCAACATATTAGGATACTCTTTTGCTTCTATATTATCATATGGTGAATATGATTTTATATAGTCATAATATTCTTTTTCGTTAGGATTTCCCCACTCGTCATATTCTCCTGTAGTTAAAGGAATACTTTCGTCTAACATAGTAGTCACTACATCTACAAAAGGAACAGCAGATATAATTCCATTAAACAACTCCGGATTCATATTGGCCACAGCTCCCATTAATAATCCACCTGCAGAACCTCCCATGACATATAAATGTTTAGGTGATGTTATTTGATGATCTATTAAATATTTGGCACAATCTACAAAATCATTAAACGTATTTTTCTTTTTCAACAATTTTCCATCTTCATACCAAGGTCTACCTAAATATTCAGACCCTCTAACATGAGCCAATGCAAAAACAAATCCTCTATCTAGCAAACTTAATCTTGTGGTACTAAAACTATCATCAACCGTATGCCCATAAGATCCGTAAGCGTACATTAACACAGGTGTTTGATTGTTAACTACTGTGTTTTTGTGATGTACAATAGACAAAGCTACTTTTTTACCATCTCTAGCTGTTACCCAAATACGTTTACTTGTGTAGTTTTTTTTATGAAACTTTCCTCCTAGTACTTCTTGTTCTTTTAACACCTTTTCTTCTTGAGACACCATGTTAAATTCTATTACAGAACTAGGTGTGGTCATAGAATTGTATCCGTAACGTAACCACTCTGTATCAAATTCTGGATTGCTATATACGTAGCAAGAATAGGTTTCTTCTGAAAAAGGCAGGTAATAATCTTGCGAACCATCCCAACGAATAATTCTTATTTTACCCAAACCTTCTGCTCTTTCTTCTAACACTAAAAAGTCTTTAAAAATAGTAGCATCTTCTAACAAAACGTTTTCTCTATGTGGAATTACATCTACCCAATTTTCTTTTGATGTTGCTGTTACTGGAGTCTTCATCAATTTAAAATTTGTAGCCCCATCTTTATTGGTTAAGAGATAAAAGTAATCTCCATAATGCATAACACTGTATTCTAAATCATTTTCTCTTTTCTGAAAAATTTGAAATTCACTATTAGGTTGATCTGCTTCTATAAATTGATATTCGGTTTGTAAAGTACTATAAGATCCTATTACAATGTATTTTTTAGATTTTGTTTTTCCAACATACACATTATAGGTTTCGTCTTTTTCATGATAGACCAAAACATCTTCAAAAGTTGCCGTTCCTAATTTGTGTCTATATACTTTATCGCTTCTAAGGGTTACATGGTCTTTTTTGTTGTAAAACAATGTTTTATTATCATTTGCCCATGTTGCAGACCCTGTGGTAAATTCAATCGTATCTTTTAAAATCTCTCCTGTTTCTAAGTTTTTTATTCTAAGAGTATATTGTCTTCTTCCTGTATCATCTACTCCATAAACCAATAGTTTGTTATTGGTACTTATAGAAAGTCCACTTACATCAAAATACTCAAACCCTTTTGCTAATGTATTTACATCTAACAAAATTTCTTCCTCTGCTTTTAAAGAACCTTTTTTACGCGTATAAATAGGGTACTGATTTCCTGTTTTGTAACGAGTAATGTAATAATATCCGTTTTTGTAAAAAGGTACAGAACTATCATCTTCTTTAATTCTACTTTTCATTTCTTGAAACAAATTTTCTTGAAATTCTAAAGTATGTTTGGTTTCTTCTTCATAAAAAGTATTTTCTTGGCTTAAATAGCTTAATACTTTTTGTGTTTTTTCTGATGGAATTTCTGCATTCTTTTCTGCATCCGATAATCGTAACCAATAGTAATTATCTATTCTAACATCGTTATGCTTTTTTAATTCTGTTGGAATTTTATGGGCTATTGGAGCTTCTATCACCTTCATTTTTTGACATTTAATTAGGGCAGTAAAAGTAATAAATCCTGCTAGGATACTTACATTTCTTTTTAGAATGTTTATCATGCTTTGTAAATCTATTTTGTGAAGGTATTGATAAACTTTTTATATTGCCAAAAAATTAAAAAAACACAAATTATGTTTGGAGACATGTCTAAAATGATGGGGCAGTTGCAAGAAGCACAAAAACATGTAGAAGCTGCTAAAGAACATTTAAATACCATTTTAATTGAAGGTACATCGGGAGGTGGTTTGGTAAACGTTACGGTAACAGCCAACCGAGAAATAAAAAAAATTGACATTAATGAAAATGTATTAGAAGACAAAGAAGCGGTAGAAGATTATTTAATTTTAGCCTTGAATGATGCTCTGAAAAAAGCGGACAAAATTAATGAACAAGAAATGGCTAATGCTGCCAAAAAAGGATTGCCTTTTGGTTTTTAATTAAGCGCTAATACTATTTAACATTTTAAACAAGAATTAAACATTTTTTAATAACAAGATTGTAAATTAAATATTGTATTCTGTTACAAACAAGATTCTTAAACCACTACCTAACAACAGTTTAAAACAACAAATAAGATTTGTTGTTTTTTTTTTACTTTTTTTTAAAAATACTTTTTCAGTTCAAAAAAAAAATTACTTTTGCCCTTATATAGAATTGTAAAAATGTATCAATTTTTATTTTTCGGTTATGTAAGTATGAAGATATTAAGTTTACATAATATGACGGTTAGTTATAACGAAATAAAAAAGTTTTCTTCAAAATTTTTCCTTTTTGTAAACAATCCTTTTAAAGTTTTAAGGTTAAGACACGTGTATTTGGTGATTAGAGTCTAATACCTATTATTTTTTTATGTAAACAAACCTCCTAGGAGGTTCATCATTTTTAATTCACAAAAAAATAATAAAATGCGTAATAAATATATAGATTTAATCAACCAAACTTTTTACTTTCCACAAGAAGAATTTAAATTAACTGAAAAGAACGAACTAACTTTTCATGATATTGATATTGCTAGTTTAATAGAAGAACACGGAACTCCTTTAAAAGTTACTTACTTGCCAAAAATTTCTGAAAACATTCAAAAATCAAAAAAATGGTTTGCCAATGCTTTTGAAAAATACAACTACAAGGGAAAATATTTTTATTCTTATTGTACAAAAAGTTCTCACTTTAAACATGTTTTAGACGAAGCATTGTCTAACAATATTCATATAGAAACATCTTCTGCTTTTGATATAAATATTGTAAACTCATTATTAGATTCTGGCAAAATAAACAAAAACACTTTTGTGATTTGTAACGGATTTAAAAGAGAACAATACATTCATAACATTGCAGATTTAATTAATAAAAAGCACAAAAACTGTATTCCAATTATTGATAACTACGAAGAGTTATCTTTATTAGAAGAACAAGTTGATGAGTGTTTAAATGTAGGGATTAGAATTGCATCAGAAGAAGAACCTAAGTTTGAATTTTATACCTCTAGATTAGGTATAGGTTACAAAAACATTGTTCCTTTTTACAAAAGACAAATTGAAGAAAACCCAAATGTTAATTTAAAAATGTTGCATTTTTTTATTAACACAGGTATTAAAGACAATGCATATTATTGGAACGAATTACACAAATGTTTAAAAGTATATGTTTCATTAAAAAAGATTTGTCCAACCTTAGATTCTTTAAATATTGGGGGTGGTTTTCCTATAAAAACATCTTTAGGTTTTGAGTATGATTATGAATACATGATTGATGAAATCGTAAATCAAATTAACACCGTTTGTTTAGAAGCAGGTGTAGATGTTCCTAATATATTTACAGAATTTGGAAGTTTTACTGTAGGAGAAAGTGGAGCTAATTTTTACAAAGTTTTGTATCAAAAACAACAAAACGATAGAGAGCTTTGGAACATGATAGACTCCTCTTTTATTACTACTCTACCTGATTCTTGGGCCATAAACAAGCGTTTTATTATGCTACCCATTAACCGATGGAATGAAGGATATGAAAGAGTTCTTTTAGGAGGATTAACTTGTGATAGTGATGATTATTACAATAGCGAACAACACAGTAATGCTATCTACTTACCAACTTATCATCCTGAAAAACCTTTGTATTTAGGATTTTTTAATACAGGGGCATATCAAGAATCTATAGGAGGTTTTGGAGGTTTACAACACTGTTTAATTCCACAACCCAAACAATTAATATTAAACCGAGATGAAAACGGAAACTTAACAACAACCGTTTTCAGAGAAAAACAAACACATCAAGAATTTTTAAAAATTTTAGGTTATGAAAACTAACTACGCAGGCATTTCTAACGAATATGCAAAAAAAGAAACCTCAAAAGTAGTAGTAATCCCTGTTCCCTATAAAGGAACAAACACTTGGCAACAAAACAGCCATAAAGGACCAGAGGCTTTTTTAAGCGCTTCTGAACACTTAGAGTTATACGACATAGAAACTGATTCTGAAGCCTACAAACAAGGTATTTATTTGGCCGATGTTGTTGCAGATACCAACAATGCAGAAAGCATGTCTTTAGCTGTATATGAAAATGTAAAAAGCTATTTAAAAACAAACAAATTTGTATCGGTAATTGGTGGAGATCACGCAGTGGTTATTGGAGCTATTAAAGCTTTTAACGAACACTACCAAAACCTAACTGTTTTACAAATAGATGCACATGCACGTTTGCACAAAGAAATAAACGGAGACAAAATAAACAACCAATGTGCTATGTACCACGCAAGTCAAGCAACCAACTTAATACAAGTAGGTATAAGAAGCATGGCTAGCATAGAAAAAACAGTTGTAGACACAGACAAAACATTTTTTGCAAACGAATTGGCTACAGATGATTATTGGATGGAAAACGCTATTGAAGCAATGACAGACAATGTAGTTATTTCTTTAAGCTTAGACGGATTAGACCCTTCTATTATGCCTGGAGTAGACAAACCTGTTCCTGGTGGTTTATTTTGGTACGAAATTTTAGAATTTCTTAAAACTGTTTTTGCAGAAAAAAATGTAATCGGAATTAATTTAGTGGGACTTTCTCCTTTAGAATACGACAAATCATCTGAAGCATTGGCTGCTAAATTGTACTATAAAATGCTTAGCTACAAATTTGAACTAGAGAAAGACGATAGTATAGAAATTGACGAACACAGTTTTTCTAAAAACGAAAACAAACTTGGTAAATTTAATAACGACGAAGAATAATAATACCCCTTAACTAAACGTAGTAATTATGAAAAGAATTATTATAGACCACACAAAAGTTACTGATGAAATTTTAAACATTATTATGGAAGACTATCCTGATGGATATACTGACAGAGATGTATTAAAGTTTAAAAACCATAAAGGTGAACAAATTGAAGCTTTAGAAATTAAATTAAACGATGACATTTATTTAGTTAAAGTAGGAACCAAATTAGACAAAGCTATTGATAATTTTTCTGATGATGATTCTGATGATGACACTCCAAACGAAGATGCAGACATTGAGGTAGATGATGACATTATTAACGAAGATGATTCGGACGACGAGGATAATTAACACAAAAAAGCCTAGCAAAATTTGCTAGGCTTTTTGATTTCTTTTGTAAAACACTAAAATTTAGTTTCTAATTTAATGTAGTCTCTAAACTCTTTTTGCTTTTCTACATTTTTAAAAGCACCTCCAAATTCTGCTGTTACAGTAGAACTTTCAATATCTTTTACTCCTCTAGAATTTACACATAAATGTTTGGCATCAATAATACAAGCTACATCTTCTGTACCTAAGGCTTCTTGCAAAGCTTTTACTACCTGTCTTGTTAAACGCTCTTGTACTTGTGGTCGTTTTGCAAAATGATCTACAATTCTGTTCATTTTAGACAATCCTACCACTGTACCTTTAGAGATATAAGCTACATGTGCTCTACCAACAATTGGTAGCAAATGATGTTCGCAAGTAGAATAAACCACTATGTTTTTTTCTACCAACATTTCTCCATACCTGTAACTATTGTTAAAGGTAGATAATTTAGGTTTGTTTTGTGGATTTAACCCACCAAACAATTCTTTAACATAAGCTTTAGCCACACGTCTAGGTGTTCCTTTTAAGCTATCATCTGTTAAATCTAATCCTAAAGTTTCCATGATTTCAAGAACATTTTCTTGAATCTTTTCTATCTTTTCTTCATCTGATAACTCAAACGCATCATCACGTAACGGTGTGCGTGTTACATCTCCAATGTGGTTATCACCTATATCATCTATTTCTTCGTAGTTCATTATGTCAATTTCTTGGGACATATTTATAAAATTATAAGATGCAAATTTACGAATTAATTATTACTTGTAGCAATTCTTCTAATTTATACATCGTTTGTTTACCTGATTCCATGTTTTTTAAGGTATAACTACCTTCTGCCATTTCTTTTTCGCCTACTAAAACCACAAACGGAATGCTTCTTTTATTTGCATACATCATTTGTTTTTTCATTTTGGCAGCACTTGGGTACAATTCTGATTTTACTCCTCCTTGTCTTAACTTGGCTATTGCTTTTGTCGCATACAAAGCCTCATCATTACCAAAATTTATAAATAAAACTTCTGGTCTAGGCAATTCTACTTCTTTAAACAAATTTAATTCCTCTAAAACCAAGTAAATTCTGTCCAATCCAAACGAAATTCCAACTCCACTCATATCTTTTAAACCAAAGATTCCTGTTAAGTCATCATAACGTCCACCTCCACCAATAGATCCCATCTTTACATTTTCAGGAGCAGCAACTTCAAAAATAGCTCCTGTGTAATAATTCAATCCTCTAGCCAAAGTTACATCTAAAGTTAGATTTGCAGTTTGTAATCCTACCGATTCTATGTTATCAATAATAAATCTTAATTCTTCTACTCCTTTAGTTCCTTCTTCAGAAGTAACTAACATTTCTTGTAGTTGTTTTAATTTTTCTTGATTGGTTCCTGTAAAACTAAACAAAGGAGCTACTTTTTCTAAAGCCGATTCAGAAATTCCTTTTTCAATCATTTCTTTAGTTACTCCTTCTTTTCCAATTTTATCTAATTTATCTAAAGCTACAGTAAAGTCTATCAACTTATCACTTGCTCCAATAATTTCTGCAATTCCCGATAAAATTTTACGATTATTCATTTTTATACTTACACCTTCTAGCCCTAATTTAGAGAATACGGTATCGTACAATTGAATAAAATCTATTTCTTGCCATAAAGAATCACTTCCTACAACATCGGCATCACACTGGTAAAACTCTCTAAAACGTCCTTTTTGAGGTCTATCAGCTCTCCATACGGGTTGAATTTGATATCTCTTAAATGGGAATTCTATTTCATTTTGATGTTGTACAACATAACGTGCAAAAGGTACTGTTAAATCGTAGCGCAATGCTTTTTCAGAAATTATACTTGTTAATTTCTGACTGTCTTTGTTGTTTAACAACGTTTCATCTGCTTTCTTTAAATAATCACCAGAGTTTAATATTTTAAAAATTAAACGATCTCCTTCTTCTCCATACTTTCCCATTAGGGTTTGTAAATTTTCAAAAGAAGGTGTTTCTATAGATTGAAATCCAAATGTTTGAAATACCGATTTAATGGTAGAAAAAATATAATCTCTTTTTGCTACTTCTGCCGGTGAAAAATCTCTAGTTCCTTTAGGAATACTTGGTTTTTGTGCCATATAGGTCCTTATATTTTAGAAAGCACAAATATAAATAAACTACAGTCCATTTTATCTATAATTCATCAGCTATTTATAAATACAAAAAGCATCTGTAATATTTTACAGATGCTTGTGAAGTTTTAATTATTTTATGAATCCTATAAAAATAACTTTTTTACTAAAACCCCTTGTTTACTTTCTACTTTTAAAATAAGAATGTTAGAAGTTTCTAAAGGTGCGTTTATTGTTTTTGTATTGGAAGTTTTGATGGTTCTTCCTGTAAAATCTATAATGCTTAGCTTAGTTATATCATACACATTAGATGTTACTGTAACTGTTTTTTGTTGAATTTGAACATTTACATTGTTCGGGTTTATTTTTTTTGTTGATAATTCTCCTTCTTGTTTAAAGGTTAAAGAGAATCTGTCGCTATACACACCCGATTTTAATGTTTTTTTAACAATTTTGTTTTTTAAAGGTTCACTAACACTTAATTCTTTATCTTTTAAAAAGATTTCTTTGTCTATATTATTAACACCATCTAACATAAATGCAACTTCATTGTCTTGCTCTAAAACAACTTTTAGTGGTATTTCTGTTTCATCAGAAACACTTCCTGCGCTTGCCAAAACGTATTTATTTTCTTGATGTTCTATATATATGTCTGTAGGGTTTTCATCATACAATTCTGCGTAATAACCTGGTTTTCTTTCTCCAAAATTATTCCCTTCTTTAAAATTAATCCCTATTTGCCTGTGAAACTTAGTATTGTTTTCTAAATTAAATTCAAAACCTAATCTTAAAGATGTTGTTTGGTTTTGTGGCAATGGTTCCTCATTGTCTACAGGTGTTGGTGTTTCATTTTGTACTTCTTTTAAGAAAGATTCTATGTCATCATAATTTTCTGTAGTAGTCTTTAAGGTTTTTAATTTTGCTGCTTTAAAAAACCTAGAGGTACTTCCTATTTTATGAATAACTCTTTGAGAGTTTTTAAATTGAATTTTTCCTTTTATTGAGGTGGGTGTACTTACCATAAACCCTTGCCCTACGGGAATATATCTTGTTGGAATTTTTCCTTCAAATTTTTCTCCATTTACAGTTACCGATGCCGCAACTCCACCACCGTGTCTTGTATACACTCCATAACCTCCTTGGTACTCTACCCTGTAATGACTTTTACTTTTATCTTCATAAAAATACAAAGCATCTATAATATCACTATTGTCTTCTAAAAATTTATCGGCATCTAAGGCACTTGGATATGGGTTTCCTAATAAACTTGTAGAATATTTACTAACTGAAAATTCATAATCTCCACTATTAGGAACTCCTTTGGCTACATATGTTTGTGCTAAGGTTCCTGGTTCCTTAATTGCCAATCCTTGACCAATAGGAACAGTTCCAGTACTTCTTTCCATCTTCCAGTTTCCATTATCGTAATAACTATTTATCCATTCTGTACTCATAATGGTTTTATTACTTTCTTGTAATCCGTCAGAACCTTCATTATCATAATAAAAATCTCGTCCTATAATAGAGTTCGTTCTTCCATCTCTTAAGCTTCCTGCAAAAGAATAATTTAATTTGTTGTTACTTACCGGAGAACTTATATAACTAAATGAATACTTATTTTTAGCTGGTGGTGTAAACGATGTGTAAAAGCCTGTTCCCGAATTTTTATTTTTTCCAGTATGTGTTTGTAACAATTGTCCTCCATTATATAATATTAAGTAGGAATTATCGGCTGCTATCACTTCATCTTTAACAGTAATACTTGCTCCATTGTGTAATATTAAAGCTGTTCCTTCTTTAATTTCTAATGATTTTGCTTTAAAACCAAGTGTTCTTACAAATCCATTTTTTATAATTACTGGAGATGATTCACTTAAATCTGAAGGTGCACTAGGAGACCATCCTCCGTTATGTCTATCATATACATATGTTACTTGTTTCTGATACTGAAATGTAAAATAATCAGCATCTTTTAAATCTACCTCCGTAAAAGTTGCCACTCCATTTGCAATCGTAGCTTCGTAAGAATGATCTATAGTTCCAAAACTTGCATCCGAAGAAACTAACATTTTAAAATCTGTTGGGATTGGATCTGTTCCAAAATTCAAATCAGCCAATTTTAAACTCACTGTAACCGTACCTACATCTGCTTTGTTATTTCCTGTTGATGTTCTTGAAGATGTAGCCCATATTGTATTTAATCTTTTTACTCCTGATATTTCTGTAAAAGAATAATCATTGGTTTTATTTTGACCCCATATTAAATATTCATCCTTCTCTAAGTTACTTGGATTGCTTACTGATACAATTCCTGTTCCTTTGGAAGATGTTCTAGAGTTGTTATTATTATCTTTACCAATACCTGTTACTTCATAATCATATCCTTTGTCATCTCCTTTATAAACATCATTTGCACCTAGTGGAATGTTATATTTTGCTGATAAATAATTTTCTATTAAAATTTTATCCACTATTTCCGCATCAAAATCTTCTCTAGAATGAATTACTTCGAAAATATTTTGTTTTAATGCTTTGTTTCCTGTTGTTCTATAATAGTTAAGATCGCCAAACATGATACTCATATTTGATGTCCATTTAAAATGATTTGGATCCGTAATACTTGTTGTTGATTGTAGAACTCCGTTTTTATAAATTTTTAATTTATTATCTCCAGTCCTACTTATAAATGTTATTGTAGGGTTTAAATAATCTTGTACTTTTCCAAAAGTGTATTTTTTAGGTGATCCGCTTGGAAAATTAAACTCAAAATTCTTTTTGTTTACCGATAATTCATATCCTCCATTTGTTGAAAACACTCTTCTTCCTTTCTTTGGACTTGATTCTTTACTTTGCCATACCACAATAATTGTGTGTGTGCTTTGACTTAATTGTCCTTTAACAGGTTCGCTGTATAATTTTTCTGATTTGTTGTCAAAAACAACCGCAGGCATTCCGTTGGTTTTATTTGCTTCTATAGTAGGTGTGTTACTAGGTCCGTGAGGTGTGTATAAGTTTTCTTTCCCTGACAAATCAGACCACTGGAGTCCTACAGCAGAAGGTTTTGAAATATCAACACCTTTATCTGCTCTTAACCAAAGCATTAAATCAGTACCGTTTGATGCTGTAGAGCCTACACCTCCTGGCCCTAAATCTTGTGCAAAAACACTTAATGTTGTGAATATAAACAGATTAACACTTAGAAAAAACTTCATCTTTTTTTTATTTATAGCTGACACAAAGCTACAAAAAACATAACATTTGTCATTATAAAAAACATTAACATTTGTTGCTTTATTTCTAAGAAATTTATTTTTCTAAAAACCATAAAAAAAGCATCTGTAAAATTACAGATGCTTAGTATATATTGCACATAATTAAAAATTAGAATACTAACTTTTTAATTAAAACACCTTGCTTGCTATTTACTTTTAAAATAACAACACCAGAAACTATTCCTGATACATTTATAACGTTTGTATTACTGTTTTTAACTATTTTACCTGTAAAATCTATAACACTTAGTGTATTAATATCATACACATTAGAAGTAACTGTAATTATTTTATTAGCAATTTCTATTTTTAATTTGTTTTCATCTAATTTATCTACTAACAATGAAGTATCTTCTTTAAAGGTTAAAGAAAATCTATTATCATAAACACCAGTTATTAAATTCTTTTTAACTACGTTTCCTTTTAATGATGTTTGAGTTGCTTCTTCTTTATCGTTTAAATATATTTCATCAATTTCGTTTACATCATCTAACATAAACAAAACTTCTTTGTCTTCATCTAACACAACTTTAATTGGAATTTCTGTTTCTTGAGATATAGCTCCTGCGCTGGCCAAAATATATTTCTTGCCATTCACTTCTATATAGGCATCTTTACCTTTCTCATCAAACAACCCTGCATCATAACCAAAATCAAAAGTTTCTAAAGTATTTCCTTCTTTAAAACTAACCCCCAATTGTCTATGGTAAAATTTATCATTTACTTCCATTTCAATTCCTAAACGGAAAGATGGTAGTATGTTCCTATTTTTTTCTAAAGTCTGTAAGCTATTTTGTTTAAAAAATACTGATGAATTTCCTAACACAGCAGAAACTCTTTGTGAATTCTTAAATACAACCGGAGCTGTAGTTCCTCCAGGAACATCTTCTTCTATAGACACAAAAAATCCTTGACCTACTGGTATATTCACTTCAGGAGTTAAGGTTCCTGCAAAAGAGCTCTCGTCATAAGCAGATGTTGATGCTGCCACACCTCCTCCATTTAGTGTGTAAACGGCATATCCTCCATCATAGTCTTCATAATAATGACTATTACTTGTTGTTTGATCTTCATAAAAATACAACGCATCTACATTTGGATTGTCTGTTAAAAACACATCCGAATTCAAAGCACTTGGATAAGGATTTCCTAACAAAGCAACAGAGTTTTCAGCAATTGTAAAAGAGTACTCTCCAGCATTTGGAATTCCTTTAGATATATAAGTTTGTGCCGTAGTTCCTGGTTCTTTTATAGTATATCCTAAACCTATTGCAACATTGCTGCTTGGTGTTTGTGAAACAAAACCTAAAGCATCACTTGGATATGTGTACAACCATTCTTCACTTAAGGTGGTTGAATTAGATCCTTGACTACCATCACTATTATCACCGTCAAACACAAAATCTTTACCATCATTGGTTAAAGTTAACGCATTTGTTCCTCTACCATCTTTTAAATTAGTTTCTAAATTATAAGTAGTTCCATTGCTTGTTGATGGGCTTATGTATGAAAAAGAATATACATCTTTAGCTGGGGTGGTAAATTGACTGTAAAATCCGCTTCCTGTATTAGGATTGGTGGTTATCAATCCGTTTGGATCTTGTACCAATTGAGCTGTACCTAGCATTTTAAGCTCTCCGCTAGAATTTAATGTTATTCCTTTTGTAACGGTTAGTGTTCTTGCTGTAGCCATTGCTAAAACAGCACTATTAGCAACATTTACAGAATTCACCTCTGCATTATTATTAATTGTTACATTTCCACTTAACACTCTTACATCAAAACAATCATCATTTGTATTTGGTGTACTAGAACCAGATCTAGAAGCTAATGGATGGTTCCACGAACCATTATACACAATAGTATTAGCCAATTGTAATGTAAAATAATCTCCATCAGCAAAATTAACACCTGTTGCACTTATTTTCCCGTCAAATAAAGTCATTTCTATTTGTTGTGATGGTGAGCTAAAATCTGAGTTATTATCAATAATTAATACATAATTTACACAACTATCCTCTATTTCTGTTGTAATATTTAATTCCGATGCCGTAAAACTAATATCAACGGTTCCTACACTTCCGCCAGTTTCATCAACTCTCCACTTGGTGGTTAGTCTTTCTACGTAATTAGCAGATGGTATTGTTTGAAAATCAAAATTTGAATTGATTTGATCACAAGCCCATAACATATATTCTCCTACATCTAAATCAGATGCATTTTTTATTCTAACAGGACCTGTTCCTTTAGCATCTAAATGATAATCTGTTGTTGTTTGTCTTCCTATTCCTGCCAAATGGTGATCAAATAACCCCGAACCGTTGTCATAACTATATTTATCGTTAATACTTAGGCTGATATTATACTTGGCACTTAAGTAGTTATTTAATATTATTTTCTGTGTTTCGTTAATGTTTTTATTAAACATTAACACCTCTGCTAAATTTAAACCTAAATACCTAGCTGTAGCTCTATTTACCCCTAACTTAATATTATTAAAGCCAGCCATATTTGTTGCGTTTGTTAAAGATGTTCCTGTTTGTTGAGAAACTCCATCAATATAAGTATCAAGTGTATTGTCTGCATTTCTACTAAATCCTAAAATATTATTAGATTCTGTAAAAGAGTAGTCTCCCAAGCTTATATTACCCGATCCATTAGATCTTATATAAAAATTAGAATCATTTGTGTGAGATATTTGTATAGACCCACTATCACTAGAATTATCACTATTAGAAAACAAAGATGCATTATTCTCTAAAGCTTCGTTCTTTTTCCAAACAAAATACATATCATAAGAACTGTCTGTAAAATCATCTATATCAAAAATCATGGCATCAGCAACACCATCTAGTGTCAACACATCATAATTATTGATTTGATTAGCTCCAAATTCAGGATTTGTAGAATTAGGTGTTAATGAATAAGTACTCACACCATTGTGTAAATATCCTGATTGATCTGCCCATGCAGTAATTTCTCCTGACAAAGCTGTTACTCCTGCATCTGGTCTCATCCACATATACATAGCACCTCCATCTACAGAACCTATTCCTCCTGGTCCTTCATAACCATCAACCCCTTTGTCAACTGGATCTCCTCCTCCTGTTCCTGAAGTTCCAAAATAATAAGGAGTTGCATCGTTACTTGCTATCGTTACATAATCATTATCCGAAATATCTACATTTTCAAAAACTGCAATCCCTGTAGAGCTATTATAACTAGAGGCATTATAAACAGTTGTTCCTGTAACAAAATCAGTATCATTATCCACTAATAATCTTAAACTAGAGCTTGTAAAATTAGCTTTGTTAGCCGAAAAACTTAAGTCCATAGTTATGGTTACTGTACCTAAATCATTTCTTTTACTAGCCCTCCACAACCTAGACAATCTATTTTTTAACCCTGATGGTAAATTAGATTCTTCATCTACAGTTACAGAAGCATTGTTGTGTCCTATAAACAAATATTCATCATTACTTAATGATGACGGGTTACTTAATCCTAACGCTCCTGTTCCCTGTGCACTAACACTATTAGAACCATTTGTTGCTTGTCCAATTCCTACGACATCAAAATCAAAATTTCCGTTTGCTGAATTATCTTCATTATAAAAATCATTTGTAATAGCAATAGCATACTTTGCACTTAAGTAATTACTTACAATAATTCTTTCTGCTAAATTTAAAGTGTATTTGTAATGAATAATTTCTGCTACGTTTGATTCTAGATGTTTAGAATTTGTTCTATCTCTATCTACTCCTATCTGAAATCGAGTTGTTAAATTATATGCATTGCTATCACTTATACTTCTCCCCGAAAGTATACTAGATTCATTTCTATACACATCTAATGTATGGTTTGAGTTTCTAAATACATTAAAAATAGTAGGATTGTTATAATTAGAGTAACTTTCTATTGCAACATCTGAATTACTATAACAATGAATATTATTATTGTACATATCAAATTGAAAAGCTCCATCACCAAAATTACCTGGCATAGAGTATATTCCTGATTCAGAATTAGGAGAGGTTGTTTCTATATCCCAAACTATAAATAAAGTATGACTGGTATCAAATATATCTGAAAAAGAAGAAGAAATTAACTCATCTCCACTAGTTCCGTTTATCCCATCAAAATCTATAATAGGCATATTGTTATAAGCACTAGAACTAGCTACATAAGCAGGTCTTTGACTGGTAGTTGGAGCCGATACATTTGTTCCGTTTCCAGATTGATCTGCCCATACACTTACCCCTGATGATTGAGTTACACCTGCATCTGCTTTTAACCAAAGATACATAGAACTTCCATTTGTTTGTCCAACCCCACCAGGTCCTTTTTGAGCAAAAAGACCAACAGACAGTACACAATATATTATTGTTAATTTTATTTTAGATAGCATTTATTTTTTATTTAGCTTTTACAAAAATATTACATTTCTTCTCCAGAATTAGTTAACAAATGTTAAAACACCTATTGACCTAAATATATATCTCATTAATATACAAAATAATACAAACATTTACCTGCTTAAAAAACAAAAAACTGGCTTCTGTTACAGAAGCCAGTTTTATAATATAATAATATACCCTATCTCTTAAGACCCACACATTTCGCAGTCGTCTGGATTTTCTTTAGATTGTAAAACCATGGCTTTAAATTCTTCAGGAGACATCGGTTTGTCCTCTTGTTTTTTATCGTTATTTAAAGTAAACTTAATTGCATTTACCGCAGATTTAGTTCTTAAATAATACATTCCTGTTTTTAAACCTGATTTCCATGCGTAAAAATGCATTGATGTTAATTTAGAGTAATTTGCATCTTCCATAAATAGGTTTAAAGACTGAGATTGATCGATAAAATATCCTCTTTGTCTAGACATATCAATAATATCTTTCATACTTAATTCCCAAACAGTTTTATACAACTCTTTTAAATCGGCTGGAATTTCTTCAATATGTTGAATAGAACCATTAGCTCTCATCAACTCTTCTTTTAAAGCATTGTTCCACAAACCTAATTCCACTAAGTCTTCTAATAAGTGTTTATTTACAACAATAAACTCTCCTGACAATACTCTACGTGTATAAATGTTAGATGTATAAGGTTCAAAAGCCTCGTTATTTCCTAAAATTTGAGAAGTAGATGCTGTTGGCATTGGAGCTACTAATAAAGAGTTACGAACTCCATTCTTTTTTACTTGCTCTCTTAATGTTGCCCAGTCCCAACGACCACTTAATTCATCGTCTTTTACTCCCCATAAATTAAACTGAAATTCTCCTTGAGATATTGGCGAACCTTTAAAAGTAGAATATGCTCCTTTTGCAGTGGCTATTTCCATAGAAGATTCTACGGCAGCAAAATACAACGTTTCAAAAATATCTTTATTTAACTCTTTAGCTGCATCAGACGTAAATGGCATACGTAACATAATAAATGCATCTGCCAAACCTTGAATTCCCAATCCAACTGGACGGTGTCTCATGTTAGAGTTTTCTGCCTCTTTAACAGGATAGTAGTTTCTATCAATAACGGTATCTAAATTACGGGTTACTTTTTTAACTACTTTATATAATTTATCGTGGTTAAAGAATTTTTCTCCTTTATCGTTGGTTTCTACAAACATAGGAATTGCAATAGAAGCTAAGTTACACACAGCAACTTCATCTTTTGCTGTATATTCCATAATTTCTGTACACAAGTTAGAAGAACGTATTACTCCCAAATTCTTTTGATTTGATTTGCGGTTTGCTGCATCTTTATACAGCATGTAAGGGTTTCCTGTTTCTATTTGTGCTTCTAACACTTTTTCCCACAACTCACGTGCCTTAATGGTTTTACGCCCTTTTCCTTGTGCTTCGTACTGTGTATACAAAGATTCAAATTCTTCTCCATAAGTATCATATAGTCCAGGACATTCATTAGGACACATTAAAGTCCACTCTCCATTTTCTTCTACACGTTTCATAAATAGGTCAGAAATCCAAAGTGCCAAAAACAAATCTCTTGCTCTTTTTTCTTCTGCTCCTGTATTTTTTCTTAAGTCTAAAAATTCAAAAACATCGGCATGCCAAGGTTCAATATATATAGCAAAAGAACCTTTACGCTTTCCCCCTCCTTGATCTACATAACGTGCTGTGTCGTTATACACTTTTAACATAGGGATAATTCCGTTTGACGTTCCGTTGGTTCCACGGATGTAAGACCCTGTAGCTCTAATATTGTGAATAGACAAACCTATACCTCCTGCAGATTGAGAGATTTTTGCTGTTTGTTTTAGTGTATCATAAATTCCATCAATACTATCATCTTGCATTTGTAATAAAAAACAAGAAGACATTTGTGGTTTTGGAGTTCCTGAATTGAACAATGTTGGAGTTGCGTGTGTAAAGAACTTTTTACTCATTAAGTTATAAGTTTCTATAGCCTCTTCAATATCATCCAAGTGTATACCTATAGCTACACGCATCAACATATGTTGCGGACGTTCTGCTATTTGTCCGTTTATTTTTAACAAATAAGAGCGTTCTAATGTTTTAAAACCAAAATAATCGTAATTAAAATCTCTATCGTAAACAATGGCAGAGTCTAATTCTGCTGAATGTTCTTCTATAACTTTATAAACCTCATCAGACAACAATGGAGATTCTAAACCTGTACGAGGGTTTACGTATTCGTACAGTTTTTTCATGGTTGCTGAAAAAGACTTTTTAGTGTTTTTATGTAAGTTAGATACTGAGATTCTAGCTGCTAATTTTGCATAATCAGGATGAGCTGTTGTTAACGTTGCTGCAATTTCTGCTGCCAAATTATCTAATTCCGAAGTTGTTACTCCATCATATAAACCTTCAATAACACGCATGGCTACCTTTACTGGATCTACTAATGGGTTTAATCCATAACAAATTTTTCTAATTCTTGCTGTGATTTTGTCAAACATCACAGACTCCTTGTGCCCATCTCTTTTGATTACATACATAGTCTTAAAGTTTTAATTTATAGAGAATAATATTCTAACACTATGGTTGAATCCATAGTGGAAAAAATATTAAAATAGTTTTTTTATTTATTTTTTAGAAATCTGCATCAAAGCTAATCTCTCCTGTTCCGCCAGATTTTACTCCTGCTTTTTGATAATCGGAAACTCGTTTTTCAAAAAAGTTTGTTTTACCTTCTAAGGAAATCATATCCATAAAATCGAATGGGTTTTCAGAATTGTAAACTCTTTCACATCCAAATTCTACCAATAATCTATCTGTTACAAACTCTAAATACTGACTCATTAACTTAGCGTTCATTCCTATTAAACTTACAGGTAAAGATTCTGTAATAAATACTTTTTCTATATCTAACGCGTTGGTAATAATTTCTTTAATACGGTCTTTTGGTACTTTGTTTATAATGTGATTGTTGTGTAAATGTACTGCAAAGTCACAATGCAATCCTTCATCTCTAGATATCAATTCATTAGAAAAAGTTAACCCTGGTAACAATCCACGTTTTTTCATCCAGAAAATAGCACAGAAACTTCCCGAAAAGAAAATTCCTTCTACGGCTGCAAAAGCAATTAATCGTTCTGCAAAAGATTCAGACTCTATCCACTTTAAAGCCCAATCTGCTTTTAATTTAATCGCAGGAAAATACTCTATAGCTTTAAATAATTTATTTTTTTCTTCTTCGTTTTTAACATAGGTATCAATTAATAAGGAATATACTTCTGAATGAATATTTTCCATCATAATTTGAAAACCATAAAAGAATTTTGCTTCTGCGTATTGAACTTCACTTACAAAGTTTTCTGCTAAATTTTCGTTTACAATTCCATCTGAAGCTGCAAAAAAGGCTAATATATGTTTAATGAAATAACGTTCGTCATCATTTAATTTATTTTCCCAATCTACTACATCTTGGTGTAAATCTATTTCTTCAGCAGTCCAAATACTTGCTTCTTGTTTCTTATACCATTCCCAAATATCTTGGTGTTGGATAGGAAAAATTACAAATCTATTTGGATCTTCTTGTAAAATTGGTTCAACTTGAGACATATTCTTATATTATTATTTCTTGAGTAATTGTTTTTTCGTGTTAACAAAGATTGCAAAAAATAGTCTTGAATAAAAGATATACTTTTCCACAAAACATAAAAGTTCTTAACAATTGGCTAAAAACCTGCGGAAACACCACAAAAACACAAAGAACTGAAAAACAATTAATTATATTTAAAACTATTTTAAATAAGACTATTCCAATACTAAAAAAAGCCCTATAAACAAAGGGTTTATAAAGGCTTTTTTTATAAATTTTAAATGTGCTTTTTTATTTTTTGTTCTTCTGTTTTTTCCATTCTTCTGCGACTTTCTCTAATTCCAAGTACCAATTTTCTCCAAATTTTAAAATCAAAGCATTCTTTAAAAACTTGTATACAGGTACTTGTAGTTCTTTTCCTAAAGTACAAGCATCGTCACAAATATCCCAAGTATTGTAGTTTACGGCTGAAAATTCAGAATAATCCTGAACTCTTATAGGATATAGATGACAAGAAATCGGTTTTTTCCAATCGACCAAACCTTTATTGTATGCTTGTTCTATTCCACATGAGGTTATTCCTTTCTCATCAAACGTAACAAAGGCACATTCTTTTCCATTTACCAATGTTGTTTCGTGCTCTCCAAACTCTGATGTTGTATAAGTCCCTTGTTCCTCTATAGCCTGTACACCTTCTGATCGCAAAAGGTGTTTAATTTTTGGATAAACTTCATTTAATTTTTGGATTTCTTCATCTAAGACAGGAGCACCAGCATCTCCTGCAACACAACATTCTCCTTTACAAGCCGCTATATTACACACAAAGTCTTTTTCTAAAACTTCTTCTGAAACTATTGTTTTTCCTATCTGAAACATGGATTGTTAATTTTAAAAATAAAAAAAAGCCTATTAAAAAATAGGCTTTTTGTACTTACAAAAATATAAAATTATTTCTTGTTAACTTCTTTTATGTACTTTTCTAAAGCCATTGTCATAGAAGGTGTTTCTGGCGATGGAGCTGAAATATCAACTTTTAACCCAGCCTCTGTAGCTGCTTTTACTGTTGAATTTCCATACACAGCAATTCTTGTGTTATTTTGCTTAAATTCTGGAAAGTTTTTAAACAACGATTGAATTCCTGATGGGCTAAAAAACACCAACACATCATAAAAAACATTTTCTAAGTCAGACAAATCACTTGTTACAGTTCTATACAAATCTACTCTTCTCCAATCTACCCCCATTGTATCTAAAGCTTCAGGAATTGTGTCTTTTAATTTATCTGATGATGGTAATAAGAATTTTTCTGTTTTGTGTTTCTTAATCACCTCACACAATTCAGGAAAACTTCTTTTTCCTACATATATTTTACGTTTTCTATACACTACGTATTTTTGTAAATAATAGGCTACAGCTTCAGATTGACAGAAATATTTTAATTCATTAGGCACTTTGTACCTCATTTCTTCTGCTATTCTAAAAAAGTGATCTACAGCATTTCTACTTGTTAAAATAATAGCAGAATATTTACTTAAATCTATTTTTTGATTACGAACGTCTCTTACCGTTAATCCCTCAACATGTATAAACGATCTAAAGTCTACCTTAACTTTTTGTTTTTCTGATAATATGGAAAACGGAGACAACTGATCTGATTTAGGTTCTGGTTGAGATACCAATATTGTTTTTACTTTCATCTTTTTCTTACTCTATATATCCCTTAAACAAATAAATAAACGGAAATATTTCTAGTGTGCAAAGATACAAAATAATATAAAACAATTTACCTGAGAGACCATTTTTATTATTACCAAACAGTGCTAAAAGCCTTATAACGTATAAAACCAAAGCACAGATCCCAACAATTAACGACCAATTTTTTAATTGATTTAAATGTAAAAAAACATACAAAACAAACAAGTATAAAACCAATAATATTATTGCTAAATAATTGATTTCCAGTATCAACATTTGTTTACCTTGTTGTTTAGAGTTCCTAAAAAAGTTAAACATTTCTACTAGTGAATATTTAACCACAAAATAAAAAGAACTCCACATTAATACTTTAAAATACAATCCTAAAAAATGTTCATAAATATAGGTTACTTCATATTGTAAAAGCAATATTAACGGAGCTATAACGGTAATCATAAACCCAAAAACAAAAATATAATACAACGAAATTGTAAACAAAGAGTAGTTGTAAAAATACCTATTAGAAAAAAAAGTAGTAAAAAACATTTTTGTCCTTTTTAAATCTACCATACTCATTAAAAACACAAACAACAAAGGAAGTAGCAATACAATTCCTACTTGATTATAATATGTTAAATCTAATTTTTCTGCCATTATGTGTGTGCTGTCTAAAAGGGTACAAATGTTGCTGTAAAATTAGGAATAAAAAAACGTAAATTTGACAAAACAAAAATCAAGTATGCAACAAGCGTTAATTATTATACCCACACTTAATGAAGTTGAAAACATAGAAACTATTATTACAGCTGTGCATCATGTTAATGCTACGTATCATATTTTAATTGTTGATGATAATTCTACCGATGGCACTATTGAAACCGTCAAAAAACTGCAATACATTTATCAAAACCTCTATTTAGAAGTTAGAACTCAAAATAGAGGTTTGGGTAAGGCTTATATACATGGTTTTTTATGGGCTCTTGATAAAAATTACGACTATATTCTTGAAATGGATGCTGATTTTTCACACAACCCAAAAGACATTCCTAGACTGATAAAAGCTTGTGAACAAGGAGCTGATTTAGCCATAGGGTCTAGATATATTAACAACAAAATAAATGTAATTAATTGGGACTTTAAAAGGCTAATTCTTTCTTACTGTGCTTCTAAATATGTAAAATTTATTACTGGAATCCCTGTTTTTGATACCACAGCAGGTTTTATTTGTTATAAAAAAGCAGTACTAGAAAGTATTAATTTTAGTCACATCCGATTTACAGGATATGCTTTTCAAATAGAAATGAAATTCAAAGCATGGCTTTATAATTTTTCTATTAAAGAGGTAGCCATTATCTTTACCGACAGAACTAAAGGGACTTCAAAATTAGACAGCTCTATTATTAGTGAAGCTATTTTTGGTGTGATTAAAATGAAATTTAAAGGACTAACAAAAAAATAAATTATGGGATGTACTGTTATTAGAGGTGCTAAAATTGTGAACGAAGGAAAAATTTTTAAGCGAGATGTTTTAATTGAAAACGAAATTATAAAAACCATTGCTAAAGACATTAAAATTCCAAAAAGTGCAACCGTTATAAAAGCCAAAGGTAAATTCTTAGTACCAGGAGCTATAGATGATCAGGTACATTTTAGAGAACCAGGTTTAACACATAAAGCCAATATAGCCACAGAAAGTAGAGCTGCTGCAGCTGGTGGAATTACTACTTTTATAGAAATGCCCAATACAGTTCCCCAAGCCACTACGCAAGAGTTGTTAGAAAATAAATTTACCATAGCCTCTAAAGACTCTTACATTAACTATTCTTTTATGTTTGGAGGAACCAATGATAATTTGGAAGAATTATTAAAAACCGATCCTAAAAAAGTAGCCGGAATTAAATTATTCTTAGGTTCATCTACAGGAAATATGTTGGTAGATAATCCAGAAGTGTTAGAAAAAATATTTTCTTCTACAAACATGGTTATTTCAGTTCACTGTGAAGATGAAGAAACCATTAAAGCAAACATGCAAAAAGCTTTAGAAGAATTTGGAGAAGATATTCCTATTGAACAACATCCAGTGATTAGAAGTGCAGAGGCTTGTTACCTATCATCTTCAAAAGCGATTGAATTGGCAAAGAAAACAGGAGCTCGTTTGCATATCTTTCATTTATCTACCGCTATTGAAACTGAATTGTTCAGAAATGATATTCCTTTAAAAGAGAAAAAAATTACATCTGAAGTTTGTGTACATCACCTAAACTTTAACAGCGATGATTATGCTAAAAAAGGAACTTTTATCAAATGGAATCCGGCTGTAAAAACTAAAAACGACCAGGGTGCTTTATGGAAAGCTTTGTTAGACGACAGAATTGATGTAATTGCTACAGACCATGCTCCACATACTTTAGAAGAAAAACAAAACATATACACCAAAGCACCAAGTGGTGGTCCTTTAGTACAACACGCTTTACCTGCCATGTTAAATTATGTAGACCAAGGAAAAATAACTATAGAAAAAGTAGTAGAAAAAATGTGCCACAACCCTGCTATTCTTTTTGAAATAGAAAAAAGAGGTTATGTAAAAGAAGGATATTATGCTGATTTGGTACTTATAGATCCTGAAAAAAAATGGACTGTACAGAAAGACAATATTCTTTACAAATGTGGATGGAGTCCATTTGAAGGAACCACATTTAACAATTCTATTACCCATACATTTGTCAACGGAAACTTAATTTATGACAATGGTGTTTTTAATGATGATGTTAAAGGAAAAAGAATCACTTTTAACAGATAAGGTTATGAAGTCTTTATTTTACACTTTACTACTATTTTTTTTATTTGCCTGTAATAGCAATACCATCCCTAAAAAACCTAAAAATTTACTTTCTAAAGATAAAATGGTTGCTATTTTAGTAGATACTTATGTTGCTAAGGTTGCCAAAAACACAGTGAACCAAAATGGAGATAGGAATGTAAACTACCATTCACTTATCTTTAAAGAACACAATACCGATTCTTTAAGTTTTAATAATAGTTTAAAATACTACACATATGATATTAAACAACATCAAGAAATCTTAAAACTAGTAGAAGTACAATTAGAAAAAAAAAGAAAAAAGGTGGAAGAAAAGTTAAAAGAAGAAACTGAAAGGGAACTAAAAAAAGCAGAAGAACTTAATAAAAAAGATACTGTTCAATAAAAAAAACGACTTTAGCTTCCTAAAGTCGTTTTTTCTTTTAAGGCATATATTGCAATCATTAGCCAGCCTACCAACAATAAAGTTCCCCCTAAAGGTGTTATAAACCATACGTATTTAGAAGGCACCAAACCTGGAGCTAAAAGGTAAATAGAGCCTGAAAACATTACAATTCCTAAAACCAATACATTGGCTATTTTCTTTTTTTGACGGACAGATAGTATCGGTAATACAACTACCAACAATAACAATAGACTATGAATTGCTTGATACCTAACTCCTGTTGCAAAACTATTTAATTCCGTTGCAGACAATACATTTCTTAGTCCGTGTGCTCCAAAAGCACCTAAACCTACAGACAAAGCTCCACTAACTGCTGCCATAACAATATACTTTTTCATACTTACTACATTTTTAAATAAAACAATTCTGTTAATTCAATATACGCTTTTGTGTAAACATGTCTATCTATCTCAATAGTTAAATCATTGTTTTCACAACTTTCTTTCTTTTTGGAAAAACAAAGCAAACTTCTCTTATATTCTAAATCATCCCTACCTTTAACCCTTGTTCTTTTGTTTAGAAAAAGACCTATCTGTTCTGCCAATAATATAAAACTAGCTTCTTCTTTATAGGGAATTATATAAGCGCATACTCCATTATCCGTTAGCAACTTATTAGAATACTTTAATAATTTCTCAAAAGACAATCCATCAACATGTCTTGCCAAAGTTCGTTTTGTTTTTTTAGACTTAAAAGTATCTGTAAAATAAGGAGGGTTGGAAACGATTAAGTCATATTTTTTAGTAGAAGTATAAAATTCTAATCCAATATTTTGTAATCGCAACCGATTACCCCACTTGGAATTTTTAAAATTTACTTCTGCCTCATCACAAGCATCTTTATCAACCTCTATGGCATCAATGTTTGCTATCTCATTTCTTTGAGCCAACATTAAAGCTATTAGACCTGTACCTGTACCTATGTCTAAAATTGTTTTTTTTTGAGCCACAGGAGTCCATGCTCCTAACAAAACACCATCAGTTCCCACTTTCATGGCTGATTTGTTTTGGATGATAGAAAATTGTTTGAATTGAAACATTAAGATTTTTTACTAGCGTAAAAATACAAATGTTTACTAAGAATTTATGACAAATACATATCAATTAGACCAGGCGGAGTTTCTAAAACCACTCGTTTTCCTTTTCTGTCTATTTCTTTAATAAATTCATCAATCATTGGAATTAAAACCTCCACTCCATTGTTCTCAATTTCAAACAATGCTTGTGCTGTTGTGTCATTAATTCCATTTACAATTCCAAATTCACCGTAGTTTACATCTACTGCTGTAAAACCTAATACTTCGTGAAAATAAAATTTGTTTCCTGTTAATTTGGGTAAGAATTGAAGAGGCAAATAAATTCCAGAATTCATAATTGCATCAGCATCTTGCTCTGTATCAACTGTTTCAAAACGAACACGCAGTTGATTTCCTTTTTGCAATAAGCTTTCTTCAATAAAAAATGGAATCAAATCTTTGCCATGTTCCACAAAGACTGATTCCATATTTTTGTAAAGTTCGGGTTCATCGGTATCTAGTTTGATAACAACTTCTCCTTTAAAACTGTGCTTTCTAACGATTTTACCTAAATAGAAACATTCTTCTTTGCGCATAAAATCGTGTTTTAGAAATTACTCAGCAGCTTCTTCTTTAGACTCTTCTACAGCTTCTTCAGTAGCGTTTGCTGCCTCTTCTGTAGCTTTTGCTTCAGCTAATAAAGCTTCTTCAGCTTCTTTTGCTGCTGCAATACGTGCTTCGTTAACAGCTTTTTCTGCTTCTAATGCTTTTGCTTTTTCTGCAGCTTGCTCAGCAGTTAAACCATCTTTTTTAGCTTGAATAGCAGCTTCTTTAGCTTCTACCCACGCTTTAAATTTAGCTTCTGCTTGTTCTTCTGTTAAAGCTCCTTTTTTAACACCACCTTGTAAGTGTTTTTTTAACAAAACACCTTTAGTAGATAAAATTGTTTTTGCAGTATCAGTAGGCTGTGCTCCGTTTTCTAACCATTTTACAGATGCATCTACATCTAAGTCTATGATTGCTGGATTGTGATTTGGGTTGTAAGTTCCTAATTTTTCTAAGAATTTACCATCTCTTTTTGCACGAGCATCTGCTGCTACTACGTAGTAAAAAGGTTTTCCTTTTTTACCGTGTCTTTGTAATCTAATTTTTACTGACATAATTTTAAATTGTGTAGGTTCACGACCTACGTTATTAATTTTTGAGAATGCAAATATACATTTATTTTTTTACTCCTTGCTTTTTTTAATCAAATTTCACTTGTCTATAACTATCTGTTTTTTAGACAGTGGCTCTCCTATATATATCAATTTACAGTTCTTTCCTATAACTATTTTATTGTTAGCTGCAGCAATTACATACAACTCTCCTTTTTCATCGGCTACAAATAAAGGAATTGTATTGGGTTGCTCTGTTAATTGTTGATGTTTTTCTGTAAAATCTTCTTGAGAATTTATAGGAATTTCATTGACCTGTGGATATTCTCTAATCAACTCACTAAATCTAATAAAATCATCTTCTAATGATAAAAAATTGGCATTTTCGTCTCGTTTTCCATCACTTAATTCTGTTTCGGAAACAAATCTAAACGCTGAAGAAGGATCTATTCTTTTTCTAAAACTATGAATGGTGTGTGTGTTTACTTTTTTACTACCTGTTAACGCTAGTAAATACCCCATATCTGCAAATTCTATATTATCACTAACATCATCCGAAAACACATCTACAACTTCGGCATTTAAGCCCATATCTTGTGCTAATTTTATTTTATCTGCATTGTTGTCTATCAACACTACATATCTATTTCTTTTTTCTAAATACTTTGCTATTACTCTAGAAACTTCAGAAGCCCCCACTATTAAAATTCCTTTAGAAGATCTTACATAAACTCCTAGCAATCTTGCTACCAATCTTGCTGTCGTAGCATTTAACAATACAGTTCCTAATACAATTACAAATACCAATGGTGTAATATATTCTGCTCCTGGCTCTCCTTTTGCAACCAGTTTTAATCCGAATAAAGAAGCAATACCCGCTGCTACAATTCCCCTTGGGCCTACCCAGCTAATAAAGGTTTTTTCTGTAAATTTTAATCCAGATCCTTGGGTACTTAAAAATACTCCTAACGGTCTAACTACTAAAATAATGACACCAAACAATGCTAAGGTTTGCCAATTGTTGATTAAATCAAAATCCTTAACATTCATATTGGCAGATAGCAAAATGAATAGAATTGAAATTAACAATACACTTAAAGACTCTTTAAAATCTAAAATTTCTTTTAAATGAGGCATGTCTATGTTTCCTAAAACCATTCCCATAACTACTACAGAAAGTAAACCTGATTCGTGCGCAAAAGAATCTGACAGCACAAAAACCCCTAACACATAAGCCAACGTAAATACATTTAGCAAATATTTAGGAACCAAACCATTTTTAAGAATAAAATTAAAGGCATGAGCAAACGTAAAACCAAAGGTAAATCCAAACAAAACTATTTTTCCAAACTCTATAATTGCTGTTTGTGTATAATCCCCTGCATTTTCTATACTTATAAACTCAAACACCAATACTGCTACTAATGCACCAATAGGATCTATTAAAATACCCTCCCACTTTAAAATGGCAGAAACGTCTCTTTTTAATCTAATGTTTCTTAAAATGGGTGTAATTACAGTAGGTCCTGTCACAATAATTAAGGATGAGAATAATAAAGAGATTGACCAACTTAAATGAAACAAATAATGCACCGCTATTCCCGCTCCAAAAAAAGTAATAATTGTTCCTATGGTAATTAACCTCATAATAGATGGACCTACATTTAAAACTTCTTTTTTCTTTAAAGTAAGACCTCCTTCAAACAATATAATACTAATGGCTAAAGACACAAAATAAAAAAGACTTTCCCCTGCAAACAAACCATTGGTTCCGTTCCAAACAGGTTCTATCCATTTAGAACCATCGTTGGTAATTAAAGTAGAAACGGGTCCTACCGTTAAACCTATTAATATTAATGGTAAAATAGCAGGTAGTTTTAATTTCCATGCTGCCCATTGTGCTATAATTCCTAAAATAATAATTCCTGCTAATTCTATCATCTATACAAATGTTTGAAATTCTAAAATACTTATTTTTTATAAAATTTGTAGTATAAAAAAAGCTGCTTATTAATAGTTAATAGCAGCTTTGCATTTATCTGATAATTTTAAGTTATTTTTTTAAAACCACCCCATTACTAGTTTGTATAAATCATTTCCGTTGGCAAAAGCTAATAGCGATAATAACAATACAAATCCTGTAATTTGAGCATATTCTAAAAACTTATCTCCTGGTTTTCTTCTTGTTATCATTTCATACAAAGTAAAAACTACATGACCTCCATCTAGAGCAGGTATTGGCAACAAGTTCATAAATCCTAACATAATAGATAAGAAAGCTGTATTAGACCAAAACACTTTCCAATCCCAAACAGGTTTAAATATTTTTGCTATGGAAATAAACCCTCCCATGCTGGTTGCTCCTTTTTTGGTAAACACATATTTAAACTGTCCCATGTAATCTTTTAAAGTCCAGTATGCTGCTGCAGATCCTTTAGAAATACTTTCTGCAAAACTATATTGTTTGTGTTCTACTGTTGCAACTTGGCTTGTAATAAAAAGAGGAGCTACTCCAATTTTTTGATCTTGTGGTGTTACAGTAAGTGTTACTAAAGAATTATTTCTTTTAACGACTACCTCTAATGGATTGTCTTCTGATTTTTGAATTTTTTCTGTAAAATCTGTCCAATAAGGTGTTTGGGTTCCATTTACAGAAACAACTTCATCGCCTTTCATAAATCCTGATTTAAATGCTGGTTGATCAGCAATTACAGAATCTATAACTGCAGGAAATAAGGGTGTAAAAGGCTCCATTATGTTTTGTTGCCACATTTGTTTTCCTATATTTTCTGGCACAGATAGTACTTCTGTTGTTCCATCGGCATGTAAAACTTCTATATTTTTAACATCTCTTAAAAACAAGAACTTACTTACTTTTAAAACATTCTCTACGGGTTTTCCATCAATGGCTAAAAAAGTATCACCATCTTTAAATCCAAATTGCTTAAAATGTTCGTGAATAGCAAATCCATTTTTAATTCCTTTTGGACTTACGGTTTCTTCACCCCAAGCAGCAAAAATCATAATGTAAATAAGAATTCCTAGTATAAAGTTTACAATCACCCCTCCTAACATAATAATCAATCTTTGCCATGCCGGTTTTGATCTAAATTCCCAAGGTTGAGCTGGTTGTTTCATTTGCTCTGTATCCATGCTTTCATCAATCATACCTGCAATTTTAACATAACCACCTAAAGGAATCCATCCTATTCCATAGACTGTTTCTCCTACTTTTTTCTTGAATAGAGAAAATTTGTAATCAAAAAATAAATAAAACTTTTCTACTTTGGTTTTAAATAGTTTTGCAGGAATAAAGTGTCCTAATTCGTGCAATACAATCAATAAAGAAAGGCTTAACAAAAACTGCCCTGCAATAATTAAATTTTCCATGTAATAATGTAATTCTTTTTTAAGTCGAACAAATGTACAACTTTAATTATGTGTTCTACTTTTTTTGACTAAAGTTTCTAAAATGCTTTGTAACTTTGATAAAATTTTTAGCATGAAATCAAACTTTTTTGCCAAGTCTAAATACACCTTTATAGCCATGGGTGTATTGTCTGTTATTATTATTTCTTATTTATATCATTTAAACAGCAGAGCAAAATCTTTGCCAATATATAACCCTATAGATATTAATCCTAGATTGGTAGATGAAAGTTTGCTAAACAAATCTAAAAATCACACTATTGGTTCTTTTACTTTAACAGATCAGGATGGTAAAACGGTTACTGAAGCTGACTTTGATCACAAAATTTATGTTGCCGATTTCTTTTTTACACGTTGCGGAACCATTTGTCCTATAATGACTGACAATATGGCTATTTTACAACAAGAATTTATAAACACTCCTATGGTTAAATTTTTATCTCATTCTGTAACTCCAGTTATGGATAGTGTTCCTGTTTTAAAAACGTATGCCAATGCACATGGTGCGGTTTCTGGAAAATGGCATATTACTACTGGGGCTAAAAAAGAAATTTACAAATTGGCCCGTAAAAATTATTTTGCAGTTTTAGATGAAGGTGATGGAGGAGACCAAGACTTTATTCATACAGAGCAATTTATTTTAGTAGATACCAAAAAACGAATTAGAGGTTTTTATGACGGAACCAATAAACAAGAAATAGAACAAGCTAAAAAAGATATTTATTTACTTTTAGAGGAAAAATAAAACCTCCGGCACCTAAAAAAGATACCGGAGGAAAAAATTGCTATGAAAAAGTTAAGCAGTTGCTTAACATTTATTAGGTCGTAACATAATTTAACTCCTTACAAACTCCCTTCCCATTCTTTGTAAAATTGCTCTAAATACATTTCCATAAACTGATGTCTTTTTTCTGCAATTTGTTTACCTGTTTGGGTATTCATTTTATTTTTTAGCAACAACAACTTTTCATAAAAATGATTGATGGTTGGTGCAGTACTTTTTTTATACTCCTCTTTGGTCATGTGTAAATTTGGAGCTATTTCAGGATTGTACATTCCTCTATTTTTAAAACCTCCATAATTAAATGCTCTTGCAATTCCTATGGCTCCAATAGCATCTAATCTATCTGCATCTTGAACAATATCTAATTCTTTTGAATGAAAGTTTTGCTGTACTTTTCCTCCTTTAAAAGAAATGTTTTCTATAATTTTTACCACGTGCTCTATCACCTCATCACTTACCAATTGTGCTTTTAAAAACTCTTTTGCTATTGTGGGGCCTACTTGTTCATCTCCATTGTGAAATTTAGAGTCAGCAATGTCATGCAACAACGCTCCTAAAGCTACAATTTGTAGATTACAAACTTCTGTTTTAGCAATAGATAAAGAATTTTTATAAACTCTTTCTATATGAAACCAATCGTGACCACCTTCTGCGTTTTTTAATTGTTCTTTTACAAAAGATATGGTGTTTTCTATTAAGTTATTGTTCATTAAAATTGTATATATGGGTGGGTGTTACGCAATAATCTAAAGGAACATCTCCTTTGTAAACGTCTGTAATTTGAGGTTCTGCTTTGTAAAAAGACAATCCTATTTTTAAAACATTTAGTTTGCATTTGTTTAAAAAATCATCGTAAAAACCTTTTCCATAGCCTACTCTATTTCCTTGTTCATCAAATGCTAACAAAGGAACAAAGACCACGTCTATATTATTTTCTGGCACAGACAATCCGTTTTGTGGTTCTGGAATTCCATAAGAATTTACCGCTAATTTTGTGTTTTCTGTTAATAAAACATGAGATAGTGTATGTTCTTTAAAGTCTGATTTAGAAACAACAACCTCTTTATTTCTAGCAAATAAAATATGTAAAATTTGCTCTGTATCTATTTCTTTTTGATTGGCAATACTTAAAAATAAATGATAATAGGTTTTATCCCAAATATCTAATTTTAAAAGCTGATTGGCTATTGCCATACTTTTAGCTGTAATATCCTCTTCTGACAAGGAGGCTCTTAGTATTTTGTACTTTTTTCTTAATTCGTTTTTAATCATTTTAAAAAACTTTGAAAAACAAAATTAACAATTATAATCACCTAAAATTGATTATTTTCGAGTTATGATTTTAGTTACAGGAGGTACAGGTTTAGTAGGAGCACATTTGTTATACAATTTATGTAAAACAAACAGCCAAGTAGTGGCTATTTATAGAACTAAAGAAACACAAAACACAACCAAAGAAATTTTTGAATTGTATGGTAACACAACAAACTATCAAAACATTATCTGGAAAAAAGCTAACATTATTAATATTCCTGAACTAGAAGCTGTTTTTAAAGGAATTACACATGTTTATCATGCTGCAGCAAAAGTATCTTTTAACACAAAAGATAGAGAGCAATTAAGAAAAATAAACATAGAAGGAACTGCCAATATTGTAAACTTGTGCATTCAAAACAAGATTCAGAAACTTTGCTATGTTAGTTCCATAGCTACGCTTGCTAAAACTCCTGGTATTGACTTTATTGATGAGGATTGTGAATGGAATCCAGAAGGTGATCATAGCGATTACAGTATTACCAAGTACGGAGCTGAAATGGAAGTCTGGAGGGCATCTCAAGAAGGAATACCTGTAGTAATTGTAAACCCTGGTGTTATTTTTGGATTTGGAGCTTGGAACGTAAACTCTAGTCAATTATTTAAAAAAATAAAAAAAGGACTTTCTTTTTACACCTTAGGAATTGTTGGTGTTGTAGCTGTACAAGATGTTGTAAACGCTATGGTAACACTAATGAATAGTACTATTTATAACAAACGTTTTGTACTGGTTGCAGAAAACCGTAGTTACAAATCTATTTTTGACTTAATTGCCAAACATTTAAATGTACATCCTCCAAAATACAAAGCAGGCAGAATAGCTACAGAAATTACATGGAGATTGAATAATTTTATTACTGCCTTAACTTTTGGAATTGTTAATTTTGGACTAAACAAATACAGCGCTCGTGCTGCACACAAAAAAAGATATTACAAGGGTGATGCTATAAAAAAGAGCGTAACCAATTTTAGTTACACTCCTTTTGATAATGTGATTCAGGAAATTTGTTCTAAACTACCTTAGTCTAATAATTTTTAAACCTTCTTGTTTGTTGTTTTCTACTGCATTTACAAACACCGATTGATTTTCTTTTACTGGAACACCGTTTTTAACATAATAAAAAGCTTGTTTGTATCTATGCGAAGCTCCAAAAACATCTTTAGCTTTTTTTCCTTTTATAGTTCTTAAAACAGCATCGTACGTTACATTAAATCCTTTTATAGCATAATCACTAGGATATGCATTGTTCATACGCAAATACGCTTTCTCAAAACTTTTGTTTTTAACAGCTATATACTCTACCTCATCAGTTGCGTAAGTATATTTATATTTTGCCAATGTTTCGTATGATATTTTATTAGCATACTCCGATTTTTCAAAAGACAATATTCTTAAAGGGGTTTCCAACAATGTATCTTTCTCTTTAGGTACTAATCTTGCGTTATTAAACACATCGGCAGTTATTACGTTGCTATTTTCTGCTATTAAAACCCAATTGGCTTGTTCTAATTTTAATTTTGCCAAAAAATCTTGTCTAGAAATGTATCCTTTAGACAATGTTAAAAGTGTTACATCTCCTTCTATAGCATTTCCTAGACTATCTCTTTTTACTAATGTTTTTTGATAAGCTCTTAACTGAGCTATATTCTGATTATCACCTACAATAATTAAGTGTTCTCCTTTTCTATTTTCTTTAATAAAAGCAAGTACCTCTTTCTCAAACAAATCTCTATGAGTTGTCGTTTTAATAATATTACTGTTTCTAAATCTATTTTGTTTTTTAGAGTAAATAGGATAATACACCGGAACCGATGGAAATTGTGTAGCTACATACATGGTATTGTTTGTATACAACGGACCTATAATTAAATTTGGATTCAACGCTTTTATAGATTCTATTTTTTTATGAATTGAATCTACAGACTTTTCAGTATCAACAACCGATACATTAATTTTAACTCCTTGTTTTTGTAGTGAGTCAATAGCCATTTTTGCTCCCATGTAAAAATCAGAAACAATACTTGGCAACCCTTTAGGATTTGCAAACAACACTTCTTGTGTTAGTGTATCGTTCTTTTTAAAATCAAAAGGCAACATAATCATGGTATTTATAACTTTATCTACCACCACAGAGTCTTTAAACCATTGATGATCTTCAAACAAAACATGTTGTTTTTTTAATCCCACCAATAAATTCCCTCCGTTTTCTAAAATAGAATCAAAGCTAGGATTGATGGATTTTAAAGAATCTTTACTAACTCCTAATTCCTCTAACACTGTTTCTATTGAATCTCCTTGTTGGTAAGTATAAGTTAAAGGAGTTCTCTTGTAAATAGGAGCCACAGTACTTGTAGTAACTTTTGTAATTACTTTAGTTGGCAATTCCAACACAGACCCTATTACCAAACTATCTGCAACCACAGTATCATTTACGGCCAACAACTCGGCAACACTAATACCATATTTTCTAGAAACACTATACAATGTTTCTCCTTGATTTATAATATGTTTATTTGGAGCTATTTCTTTTGATGGTGCTGGAATTTTTAATACCGTTCCCAATTTTAAACCTTCTGCTAAAAGTTCTGAATTTGCTTTTTTTAATTCAGGAATACTAACTCCATATTTTTTAGAAATCCCATACAAAGTTTCTTTAGGTGCCACTGTGTGTGTGTTTACTTTTAAAACTAATGGTTCTGGTGCTTGAAACAGAATTGTTAATTCCTGACCAATCTTTAACCCATCAACAGCCAAAACAGGATTTTGTTTAATTAAACTAGACATTGTTATATTGTATTGTTTAGACAAACTATACAATGTTTCTTTAGGCTTTACAATGTGTGTAACAATAGAATCTTTAGATGAGTTTGTTGTGCTAAAAAAACCTCCTCTTACATCTGCTCTTTCATCTTTAGGATGCTTTACAGCTTTAAATTTTCTTGATGGAATTTTTACTATTGTTTTTTTCTTAGGCTTTTTAGGAATTTCTGGATTTGCTTTTAACAATGCGCTATAACTCACGTCAAATTTCTCTGCAATATCTTTTAAGGACTCTCCTTTTTTAACTTTATATTCTTTTAGTTCTTGTGCCGATAAAGAAAGGCTCATTACCATAAACATTAAACTAAAAACTCTAAATACTCGTTTCATATAGGAATTCATTTTCAAAACACAATATTACATATATTATACCAAATATAAGGACCATCAAAAGTTAAAAACAAACCTCTGAACTTTAAAACAGATACAAATAAAAACACCAACCTTATTATATAGGTTGGTGTTTTTATTTTGTCTTATAAATTTATTCCCACTCAATTGTTGCAGGTGGTTTAGAGCTAATATCGTAAACGACTCTGTTTACTCCTTTCACACTGTTTATAATTTTGTTTGATATTTCTTGTAAAAAAGGATAAGGTAAATCTACCCAATCAGCAGTCATACCATCGGTAGATTCTACTGCACGTAAAGCAACTGCTTTTTCATATGTACGCTCATCTCCCATTACTCCTACAGATTGTACAGGTAATAAAATAGCTCCAGCTTGCCATACAGAATTATACAATCCGTGATCTTTTAATCCTTGAATAAAAATATGATCTACTTCTTGTAACATGGCTACTTTCTCTGCGGTAATATCACCTAAAATACGAATTGCCAATCCTGGTCCTGGAAAAGGATGACGTCCTAACAATTCAGGATCAATTCCCATAGATTTTCCTGCTCTACGAACTTCATCTTTAAAAATCATACGCAAAGGCTCCACAATCTTTAATTTCATAAAGTCTGGTAAACCTCCTACATTATGATGAGATTTTATAGTTGCTGAGGGTCCTCCATCTGCAGAAACAGATTCAATTACATCAGGATAAATAGTTCCTTGTGCCAACCATTTTACATCTTCTATCAAATGAGCTTCTGCATCAAAAACATCTATAAATGCTTTTCCAATGGCTTTACGTTTTAACTCAGGATCAGACAATCCTTCTAATTCCTTTAAGAATCTTTCAGAAGCATCTACACCTTTTACGTTTAAGCCCATTCCCTCGTATTGTTTTAATACGCTTTCAAACTCATTTTTACGTAACAAACCATTGTTCACAAAAATACAGTACAAATTGTCTCCAATAGCCTTGTTTAATAACACAGCCGCTACGGTAGAATCTACTCCACCAGACAATCCTAAAACAACTTTATCATTTCCTACTTTGTCTTTAATTTCTTGAACCGTAGTTTCTACAAAGTTATTTGGTGTCCATTCTTGAGCAACTCCTGCAATTTTTACTAAAAAGTTTTCTAACAATTTAGTTCCATCTGTAGAATGATATACTTCTGGATGAAATTGAATTGCATAAGTATCTTCTCCTTTAATATGATATGCTGCATTCTTTACATCTGGAGTACTTGCAATACATTCATAATTATCTGGTAAACTTAAAATAGTATCAGAGTGGCTCATCCAAACTTGACTTCCTTCTTTAATTTCATCAAATAAAGGATTGGTGTGGTCTAAGAAAGATAAATTGGCTCTACCATATTCTCTGGTATTTGATGCTCCTACTTCACCACCAAAAAAGTGTGCTAAGTATTGAGCTCCATAACAGATACCTAATAATGGTTTTTTACCTTTTACCTCTGATAAATCAATTTTAGGAGCATTTTCTCCTCGAACTGAATGTGGAGATCCTGATAAAATAACTGCTTTGTAGTCAGCAAAATTATATTTTTCGCTGTTGTATGGGTGAATTTCACAATAAATGTTCAATTCTCTCACTCGACGAGCTATCAGCTGCGTAACTTGAGATCCGAAATCTAGAATAAGTACTTTTTGTTGCATGCGCAAAAGTAACTTTTTATTCAATGATTTAAAAATTTAAAAGTCAAAGAATCACATTCAATTTTAACAACCTCTAAAACATACCATTACATGCAACTTAACTTATATAAAAAGGTTTTGAAACTTTAATTTTGTTTGTTTTAAACTTACAATTAATACCCTATCTTTGCTCAGCAAAAAAATATCTATAATGATTAATATTACTTTACCCGATGGAAGTGTAAGAGAGTACGAAAAAAACAGTACTCCAATGGATGTGGCTATGAGCATTAGCCAAGGTTTAGCCAGAAATGTAATTTCTGCAAGCTTTAATGGACAAACCGTTGAAACCAAAACCCCATTAACCACCGACGGTAATTTAACCTTATATACGTTTGACCAACCAGAAGGAAAAAAAGCTTTTTGGCATTCTTCTGCACACGTACTAGCACAAGCCATTCAAAAATTATATCCTGGTGTAAAATTAACCATTGGACCAGCTATTGAAAATGGTTTTTACTACGATATTGATTTTGGAGACCACAAAGTATCTGAAAATGATTTTCCTAAAATTGAAGCTAAATTCTTAGAATTGGCTAGAGGTAAGCACGAATTTACGTTACGTGAAGTTTCTAAAGCTGATGCTTTGGCAAAGTACAAAGAAGAAAACAATCCGTTTAAAATTGAGTTGATTGAAAACTTAAATGACGGAGAAATTACTTTTTGCGACCATGATGATTTTACAGATTTATGTCGTGGAGGTCATATTCCTAATACTGGAATTTTAAAAGCTGTTAAAGTAATGAGTGCTGCAGGTGCTTATTGGAGAGGTGATGAAAAGAATCCTCAATTAACACGTATTTATGGAATTTCATTTCCAAAAGCTAAACTGCTTAAGGAATATTTAGAATTGTTAGAATTAGCAAAACAACGTGACCACCGTAAACTAGGTAAGGAATTAGAATTGTTCACTTTTTCTCAAAAAGTAGGTCAAGGATTGCCTTTATGGTTGCCTAAGGGAGCTGCTTTAAGATCTCGTTTAGAAGATTTCTTAAAAAAAGCACAAAAGAAAGCTGGTTACGAAATGGTAATGACACCACATATTGGGCAGAAAGAATTATATGTTACTTCTGGTCACTATGAAAAATATGGGGAAGATAGTTTTCAACCTATCAAAACTCCAAAAATGGACGAGGAGTTCTTGTTAAAACCTATGAACTGTCCGCACCACTGTGAAGTTTTTAATTACAAACCTTATTCTTATAAAGAATTACCAAAACGTTATGCAGAATTTGGTACTGTTTATAGATATGAGCAAAGTGGAGAATTACACGGAATGACACGTGTACGTTGTTTTACACAAGATGATGCTCACATTTTTTGTACCCCAGACCAATTAGATCAAGAATTTAAAGATGTAATTGATTTGGTACTGTATGTATTTGGTTCTTTAGGTTTTGAAGACTTTACAGCACAAGTATCTTTAAGAGATCCGGAAAACCCAGAAAAATACATTGGTTCTGATGAAAATTGGGACAAAGCAGAAAATGCAATTATAAACGCAGCCAAAGAAAAAGGATTAAATTATGTTGTAGAAACAGGTGAAGCTGCATTTTACGGTCCTAAGTTAGACTTTATGGTTAAGGATGCCTTAGGAAGAAGTTGGCAATTAGGAACCATTCAGGTAGATTACAATTTACCAGAACGTTTTGATTTGACTTACAAAGGGTCGGACAACGCAGACCACAGACCTGTGATGATTCACCGTGCTCCATTTGGATCTATGGAACGTTTTATTGCAGTATTACTAGAACATACCGGAGGTAATTTTCCACTTTGGTTAATGCCAGAACAAGTTATCATCCTACCAATCAGTGAGAAATATCAGAAATATGCTGAAAAAGTTTCAGAATTGCTAGAAAATTCCGAAATTCGCACGCTAATTGACGACCGAAATGAAAAAACAGGTCGAAAGATTAGAGATGCAGAGGTTAGCAAAGTTCCTTACATGATTATTGTAGGAGAAAAAGAAGAAGGAGAACAAAGTGTTTCTGTAAGAAAACATGGAGAAGGAGACTTAGGAACTTTTTCTATACAAAACTTCATCAAACACATATCTGATGAAATAACCAAAGCACTAGTACCATTTAAATAGAGTTTAATTTTCTTGTAGCAATACAAGAGTAAAAATATAGAGCCATAGCAATTAAAAGAAGAAGGTCAAAAGGACCTGCAAGAGTAATTAAAGAAAATCCACACAGAATCAACAACGACATTCGTTACGTGGATGAAGTTCGTTTGGTTGGTGAAAATGTTGAAATAGGTGTATATCCTATAGCAAAAGCCAAGCAGATTGCAAGAGAACAAGAGTTAGATTTAGTAGAGATTTCTCCTAAAGCGGTTCCTCCTGTTTGTAAAATTATAGATTACAAGAAATTCTTGTACGAGCAAAAGAAACGTGATAAGGTTATGAAAGCGAAAGCGACTAAGGTAACCGTAAAAGAAATCCGTTTTGGACCTCAGACTGATGAGCATGATTATGAATTTAAAAAGAAACATGCTATTAAGTTTTTACAAGATGGTGCTAAATTAAAAGCATATGTATTCTTTAAAGGTCGTTCTATTATATTTAAAGATCAAGGTCAGATTTTATTATTAAAATTGGCTCAAGAATTAGAAGAATATGGTAAAGTAGAACAAATGCCAAAATTAGAGGGTAAACGTATGATTATGTTTATTGCCCCTAAGGTTAAAAAGTAGTGAGCAAATTTTAAACTACTATTAAAAATAAAAAACGTCTTTGTTCACAATACTGTGTACTCTGTACTAAAAAAGAATAAGCAAGAATTAAAACTTAATTAGAGATGCCTAAATTAAAAACAAAATCTAGTGCTAAGAAGAGATTCAAAGTAACTGGAACTGGAAAATTAAAAAGAAAGCACGCTTTTAAAAGTCACATCTTAACAAAGAAGTCTAAAAAGCGTAAATTAAAATTAACTCACGACGGTTTAGTTCACAAGAACGACGAAGCGAGTATTAAAAACATGTTAAACTTAAAGTAATTTAAGTTTACAGGGAATATTAAATTATTAACCATGGAGTGGGCAAATAACAATTAACAATTATACAGTGGACAATACAACAATTAGAATCATCGTATTGCTAATTGAAAATTGAAAATTGTAGATTGTAAATGGCCTTACTACAAAACACATTGAAATTATGCCTAGATCAGTAAATTCAGTAGCCTCAAGAAGAAGAAGAAAAAAAATCTTGAAGCAAGCAAAAGGTTACTTTGGTAGACGTAAAAACGTTTATACAGTAGCAAAAAATGCGGTTGAGAAAGCAATGTCTTACTCTTACCGTGATAGAAAAAACAAGAAAAGAACTTTCCGTGCTTTATGGATTACTCGTATTAATGCGGGTGCACGTTTACATGGATTGTCTTATTCTCAGTTTATGGGGAAAGTAAAAGCTAACAACATTGAGTTAAACCGTAAGGTTTTAGCAGATTTAGCTATGAACAACCCAGAAGCTTTTAAGGCCATCGTCGAAAAAGTAAAATAATTTTAAACAACATCTTGCTTATATTTAACCCTCTAACTTGTTAGAGGGTTTTTTAATTTATTACATTTGAGCAAAAAATTGAAACCATGCTACAAGAAATCATTATCCCCTTAATATCATTAGTGTTTTTAGAAGTGGTATTAGGAATTGACAATATTATTTTTATTTCTATACTTACAGATAAACTTCCTGAAGAGAAAAGAGACAAACTACGTGTTATTGGATTGGGATTGGCTGCTGTAATGCGAATTGGTTTGCTTACTGTTGTGTCTTGGATTTTAAAACTAGACAATCAATTATTTTCAATATTTGGATTAGGCTTTAGTGGTAAGAACATTATTTTGCTAATTGGTGGAATTTTCTTGTTATACAAAGCTAGTTCAGAAATATTTCATCACACAGAAACTGATGTTCAAAAATCTGATAAGAAAATTAAGAATCCAACATTTGCCAATTTGTTAATTGAAATTTTAATTCTAGACATTGTTTTTTCTATTGATTCTATAATTACCGCTGTAGGAATGGTTACAAACCTATATGTTATGTATGCTGCTGTAATTATTAGTGTTTTAATTATGATTTTTGCATCTAAACCCATTGTAAATTTTATCAATAAACATATTTCTTTTAAAATTTTAGCTCTTTGTTTTTTAATGATGATTGGAGTCTCTTTAATTGGTGAAGGATTGCATTTTGAAATTCCTAAAGGATACATTTACTTTTCTATGTTATTTGCCTTTTTAGTAGATTTAATACAAATTAAAACGGTTAAAAAATAAACCCAAACAAAAAGCTCGATAGAAATTCTATCGAGCTTTTTTATAGTTTATAATATTGTATTGTTGTTCTTAGAAAAACTAAATCTTGCTGACAATTAAAAGGATCCTTATCAGTTATAAAATCACTAGAACTACTACTCCCCCTTTAGGATATTTTATTTTCTAACAATAGTTCCTGTAGGAAAACTAGATAAATTGGTTTCTAAATTATGAACTGTAGGAGCCAACTCTGCTGTCTCACTTACTACTCCTACTAAAGGTTTTATAGAGAAAGGAGCTGGAGAGTTATCTGGATAAGGCTCTAAAGAAATAACAGCTGTTTTCCCTCTAACATCTAAAGGAAAATCTATTCCAGTAGGTGCATTTAATAAAAAATCTTCACCTGGAATTGGGGGACCAGCATTTGCTTCGGCACCACTAAATTGATTAGAAGCATCTGCTTCTGTAAAACTGGTAAAAGTTCCTGTAGAAATTGGTGTTCCATTAACAACAACCCAACCTTCATACCTCCACCCCGAGGTAGTTTCTAATTCTGGCATACCTCCTAAACCTGCTGTTGGTGGTGCTGCAGGAGTTCCAAACCAAATTCCGTATTCATCATTTCCATTATTTGTTCCTGTTTCATCTGTTGGAGTTCTTAAAAAATAGTTTCCCCAAGCTCCAGAAAATTCACCATCTCCATTACTATTAATTCCAGGAATGGTAGTTGCTACAACACTCGCTGAATTTCCAGAAAATTTTGCTACTAAAATTTTTGTTGCCGATGGTGCTGGATCTGAATCTACTTTAGGCTCTATGGATAATACAAAATTGGTAGCGGTTGCTAAACTTGATTCATCTACACTAAAAGAATTTGCAGACCACTCTCCTTTCTCGTTTACAGTAAATATTCCTGTAGATATTGGACTTCCGTTTACAATGATCCAACCCTCGTAAACAAAATCACTTCCTAAATTTGACAATCCGTTTATAGATAACTCTAAATTGTTAGCGCTTTCTACTACAGATTTGTTATCATCATCATTGTTACAAGAGCCAAGCAACATTGCCAATGTCAAAACACCGGCAGTAAAAAAATTCTTATTCATCTTAAATTGATTTTTGATTATAAAATCAAATGTAGAATAGATTCTTTTTTTGTTTTGTTAGCTAGCTAACACTAAGCTCTTTTTTTAAAATAATTTTAGTTCGGGTAAATTCTATTTGTCCTTGCTCTTTCAATTCATTTAAAATAATATTTAAACTGGGTCTAGAAGCTCCTATCAAATTAGCAATGTCTTTTTGTGTATATGGATGTTCTATTTCTATGGTTCTGTTAGCTGGGTTAGGCACTCCAAAATCTTTAGACAAATCTATAAGAAATTCTACAACTCTTGTTTTGCAATCTTTAAACATTAAAATCTCTAACCTTCGTTCTAATTTTTTTATTCTGTAATTGATGAACTTATAAATATTTAAAGCAAAATTTTGATTGTCTCTCATCAAATCATGCAAGGTAGTTACCTCAATAGGACAAACTGTGGTTGTATTGTTTAACACCTGTGCAAATTCACTTCTGGTATCTTGACCTAACAATGCTTTTTCTCCAAACACTTGTCCTTTGCTTAAAATGGCTTTAACAACTTCATCTCCATCAGAAGTATAATACCCTACTTTTATTTTTCCTGATTGAATTAAATAGAGTTTGTTAGCTCTATCTGACGAGAAATAAACATAATCGTTCTTTTTAAAATCTATAAACTGATGACATGATGCATATTCTTTAAACTTGTGAGGGCAAAGTTTCCCAAATAGATTTACATTTTCTATAAACCAAAAATGTTGAGACATGTGTTTAGGGTAATAATTAGCATCTTATAAGTCGTACAAAACATAACTTTATTACACAAAAAACCCTCTATCAATAAAATAGAGGGTTTAGATTTTTATTTAATTACAAACTACCTATACTAGTTCGTAAGCTTGTTTTGCTATTTCTAACTCTTCGTTAGTAGGGATAATTAAAATTTTTACTTTGGAGTTTTTAGCCTGAATTTCTGTTAGTTTTTTGGGTCTTTGGTTGTTTAAATCTTCATCTATTTCAATACCTAAATACGTTAATTCTTTACAAATCAACTCTCTAATTTCAATACAGTTTTCACCCGCTCCGGCAGTAAAAACAAGGGCATCTAAACCATTCATAGCTGCTGTGTATGCACCAATGTATTTTTTTACCCTATATGCGTATAATTCCAAAGCTTCTTTACAATCGGCATTTCCTTGTTCTGATTGACTTACCAAATCTCTAAAATCTGAATAACCTGTCATTCCCAACATACCACTTTGTTTGTTGATTAAATCGCTTACTTCTTCCCCAGAATACCCTAAGTTTTTAACCAAATGTACAATAACTGCAGGATCTATATCTCCAGTACGAGTTCCCATAGCCAACCCTGTAGTTGGTGAAAACCCCATAGAATGATCTACACAAATTCCGTCTTGCACAGCAGACACAGAAGCACCATTTCCAATATGTAGAGTTATTAATTTGGTTTGTGTTGTTCCTAAAAATTCATTGGCTTTTTCTGAAACATATTTATGACTGGTTCCATGAAAACCATAAACTCTAATTTTTTTCTCTTCTGCCAACTGTTTAGGCAATGCATATTTGTAAGCTTTTGATGGCATGGTTTGATGAAAAACTGTATCAAACACTACTACTTGTTTGGCTTGTGGAAATAAATCTTCACAAACTTCAATTCCTAATAAATGTGCCGGATTGTGTAAAGGTGCTAAAGAAAACAACTCTTTAATTTCTGCTTTTACCTCTGGAGTTACTATTTCTGCTTTGTCAAACAAACTTCCTCCGTGTACAACTCTATGTCCAATAGTTTGTAAATCTTCTTTTTTGGCAATTACTCCTACTTTTTCATCAAACAAATGAGATACTAATAAAGACAAACCTTCTTTGTGATCTGCAATTGCTCCTTCTATTTTAATTTCATCACCGTTAACAGGTTTGTACACAAAATTTGAATTTTCTTGCCCTATTCCAATACGTTCTATTAAACCTTCGCAAACTACTTTTTCTGCAGGCATTTCAATCAATTGATATTTAATAGATGAACTCCCTGAGTTGATAATTAATACATTCATATTTTATAATTCTTGTGCTTGTATAGCGGTAATGATTACGGTGTTAAAAATATCGTCTACGGTACAACCTCTACTTAAATCGTTTACAGGTTTATTTAATCCTTGCAACATAGGACCAATAGCCAATGCTCCGGTTTCTCTTTGTATTGCTTTGTACGTATTGTTTCCTGTATTTAAGTCTGGAAAAACCAAAACAGTTGCTTTTCCTGCCACGTCTGAATTTGGCATTTTACTTTTTGCTACTCCTGCATCTACAGCAGCATCGTATTGAATAGGTCCTTCTATTTTTAAATCTGGACGTTTTTCTTTTACAATTTCTGTAGCAGTTCTTACCTTGTCTACTTGAGCTCCTTTTCCTGATGAACCTGAAGAGTAAGACAACATAGCCACTCTTGGTTCTATACCAAAATTAGCGGCTGAATCTGCTGATGAAATAGCTATTTCTGCCAATTGTTCTGCTGTTGGATCTGGATTAATAGCACAGTCTCCAAAAATAGCGACTCTGTTTTCCATACACATAAAAAAGATAGAAGAAACTACAGACACTCCTGGTTTTGTTTTAATAAACTGTAAAGCTGGTCTAATGGTGTGTTGTGTGGTGTTTACAGCTCCAGAAACCATTCCGTCTACCATTCCTTTATGAACCATCATGGTACCAAAATAAGACACATCTGTCATAGTATCTTTGGCCATATCTAAGTTCATTCCTTTGTGTTTTCTTAATTCGTATAAGGTATTTGCAAAGTATTCAAAATACTCAGATTCTATTGGGTTGATTACTTTAATTTTATCAAAATTAAGCACCACTCCATTTTTTTCTGCTTTTTCTTTAATTTCATCTAAGCTACCCAACAGAACAATATCAACAATATTAAGCGTAGCCAACATAGCTGCTGCTTCTAATATTCTTGGATCGTTTCCTTCTGGCAATACAATTCTTTTTTTGGTTTTACTAGCTCTATCAATCATATTGTATTGGAACATCTTTGGTGTCATTCCATTTACTTTAAATTTGATGAGTGCATTGGTTAATTCTTCTGTAGGAACGTATTTATCAAAAATTCTAAGCGATGCTAAAATTTTATCGGTGTTCTCTGAGTAAATTTGTGCTTGTACATTGGCTACATTTGTGGCCGCTTCAAAAGTTCCTGTTTTTACAGATAAAATTGGAACAACATCAGACAAACCATCAATTAATTTTAAAATTGTTTTTTCTGGTTTTAAACCTCCTGTTAATACAATTCCAGATACTTTTGGATAGTTTTTAGAACTGTTTGCTTGTAAAGAACCTAAAATAATATCGGCTCTATCTCCAGGTGTTACCACCAAATAGTTGTCTACATAATGCTCTAAATGATTTCTTAACTGCATGGCTCCAACTCCATAGGCACTAATAGGATTGTTCAAACCATTTTCTCCAAACAAAACCTCTGCATTTAATTCTCTTACAATTTCTGCTACCGTTGGGCTAGATAATTTGTTAGAATAAGGAATAACCGATTTAACAACAGCTTTTGGAAGTATGTTGTTCAAATGACTTTCAATCATTTCCTTATGATTCTTATTAGCTTTGTTCACAACAACAGACAATACATTTACTTGGTCGTTGATAAACGTATCGTAAATTAGTTTGGTATTTTCTATTAAGTCATGAACAGAAATTCCTTTTTTAGCTTTGCTAATAATCAAGGCAGGAATTCCTAAGTTTTTAGCAATCATTACATTTAATTCTGCTTCGTAAGAGGTGGCATCTCCTTCAAAATCTGTTCCTTCTACCAAAACAAAATCGTATTTAGATTCCATTTTTTTGTAGCGTTTGATAATTGTATCTATAATTTCTCCGCTTTTTCCTTGATTTCTTTTAGTAATCACTTCTTTGCCTGTAAACACGTAGGCATCTTTGTAATCAATATCCAAATCAAAGTGAGACAAAATAGTCTCTATATGAAAGTCTTTTTGATTTTTTCCAATAGTAATAATAGGTTTTAAATATCCTACTTTTGTAGTTTTCCCTAACAGCAATCGCATTAAACCAAGGGTTACAATAGATTTACCACTGTTAGAATGTGAAGCAGCAATGTAAATAGCTTTACTCATAATAGTTCTATAGTTTTAAACAAAAATAATACATCATTATTCTAAATAACATAATATATGTCATACTTTTAAAAAAAAATACTGTTTAAATTGATATGATATACATAGTGCTTTTAAGGGGAATAAATGTGGCTGGTAAAAACAAAATTGTTATGAAAGATTTTGTTTCTCTTTTAACCAATGTTGATGAATTTACAAAAGTTAATAGTTATATACAAAGTGGAAATTTTGTAATAGAAAGTAATCTTATTGATTCAAGAGCTATTTCATTAATTATAAAAGAAATTATAAGTACAAATTACAAATACAGTATTGATGTTTTTTCATATCATTTAGAGCATTTTATAGAGCTAGTAAACAGTCATCCTTTTCAAAAAATGGAAAAAAGGAATTACTTTGTTTTTACGCGAAACGGATATAAAAATCTTAATGCATTTAAAGAAAAAGATTTTGGGAATGATCGTTACCAAATTAATTCTGAAATCATACATATATGTTACAACACAACATACAGCAGCTCTAAATTGAATAACAACAGCATAGAAAAACTATTAAAAACTACAGCAACTACCCGAAACTGGAATACGGTTCATAAATTAATTGCCATGGCCAATACATAAAAAAAGCTCCAATAAATTGGAGCTTTTTTTATGTGTATATACTTACTGTTTTATTCTTCATCATCTCCTACTTTACCTACAGATCTTAATACAATTTTAAATATCAACGTTTCGTTTTCAGAAATTAAACCACTTCCAAAATTTTGATAAGCCAAACCAGATGGTACAATCATTAATCCCTCTCCAGAGTTGCTATATTGTCTTGGTAAAGTTGGATCATCTTCATTAGATTCACCTTCTTTAAAACTAGGCAATCCAATTTGCCAACCTGGAATTACAGAGCTTAAATCTAAAAAAGCATCGTTTACCTTGTTTTCTTGATACAATTCGTTTTCTAAAGACAACAACTCATATTCTATATTTACAATATCATCAGCATCTGGACTTTCCCCTGTTCCCTCAACAGTTTCATAAGTATACATGGTGTAATCAATATTTATATAGTTGGTTGTGATTGCTTTTAAATTGGTATCCTCAGCCAAAGATGTTTCCCCTTCTACCAAATCTTCAAACAGACCACTGTCTGTACTATAATAATGAGTAGCCAAATAGTTTTCTATTTCTACTTTCTCTTTTTTATATTGTCCAGCATGATCAAACACCTCTGTATCTTCCTGACATCCAACCACTAATACTGCAAAAGCAGCTACTATTATTTTTCTAAAATTCATTATCTATTGTTTTTCAAGCCGCAATTTACAATTTTCATATCTTAGCCAAAAGAATCACGTATAAATTACCAATGAGAATTGACAAATACTTGTGGACGATTAGAATGTTTAAAACTCGATCTTTAGCTACCGAAGCTTGTAAAAAAGGTCATGTTAAACTTAACAATGTTAATGCCAAACCTTCAAAAGAAGTTTATATTGGCGAAAAATTAATTGTTCGTAAAAATCAAATCAACTATCAGTTAGAGGTTTTAGACATTCCTCCTAACAGAGTAGGTGCCAAATTAGTAGACTTATATAGAAAAGACACAACTCCAAAAGAGGCTTTTGAACGTGAAGATATGTTAAAGTTTGCAAAAGATTATTACAGAAAAAAAGGAACCGGTAGGCCTAGCAAAAAAGACCGAAGAGATTTAGATGAATACCAAGAAAATGGTATTTTTGACAATGAAAATTAAATTCATATCCATGAACAAGTCTATTATATTAAACCATAAAGAAATCACTCAAAAAACAAGAAGAATTGCTTTTCAAATTTTGGAAAGTAATTGTGAGACTGATGAAATTATTTTAGCTGGAATAAATGGAAATGGGTTTATTTTTTCTAAACACTTAAAAAAGCATTTAGAAGAAATTAGCGACCTTAAAATAACTTTATGTGAGCTTTATTTAGACAAAAAAAATCCTTTAGCAGAAATTACAACCAGTATTTCTGAAAAAGAATATGAAAACAAAAATATAGTTTTGGTTGATGATGTTTTAAACTCTGGTAAAACCTTAATTTACGGAGTAAAACATTTTTTACACGTTCCTTTAGCTTCTTTTAAAACAGCTGTTTTGGTGAACAGAAACCACAAACAATATCCTGTAAAAGCAGATTTTAAAGGCTTATCTTTATCTACCTCTTTACAAGAACACATAGAAGTAGATTTTAGTCAAGAAAACAATGCTATTGCCTACTTGTGTTAAGAACTTATAAAGCTGAAACTATTTCTTTAGCAATAGTAAACACTGATTTTTGATCTACAGATACTGCTATTTTTGCTTGTAAATAATAAGGTCTTCTTTCAAACAAATGTTTTCCAATAAACTCTGGCAAATCATCGTCTTCTATTCTTGCTATTAAAGGTCTTTTGCTTTTTTCGGGCAATAATCTGGCAACTAATGTAGGAATATTTGCACTTAAGTAAACCGATGTTGCATGTTGATTGACCAATTCCATATTGTTTCCAAAACAAGGGGTACCTCCACCTAAAGACAATATAAAATCTTCATCTAACTCTAACAGTTCTAACAAATAAGCTGTTTCTACTTTTCTAAAATAAATTTCTCCTTTAGTTTCAAATATTTGGGTTATAGACATTTGTTCTTTTTCTTCTATATAATCATCCAAATCAATTCTTTTGTAATTTAATTGATTACATAGTGCTTTAGAAATGGCAGATTTACCACAGCCCATATACCCTAAAAGAATCAGTTTCATGTTTTTATGCATTTCAAATTAGATTCAACAAATATCAAAGAAAAAAACAAGCTAAAAAAAGTTTTCAGCATTTAAAAAAAGCTTTATATTTGCCCCCTCATTGACCTGGTAGCTCAGTTGGTAGAGCATCTCCCTTTTAAGGAGAGGGTCCTGGGTTCGAGCCCCAGCCCGGTCACAAAAGCCTAACTATTTTTAGTTAGGCTTTTTCTTTTCCCCACCAAACCAACAAAAATAGTTTCTTTTATACTATAATTTGTATAAGGTTCATTTTGATTTATTTTACACAAATGGTAAAAATACAGCCATAAATTGACTATTGAGTACCAAAAAGCAATAGTTACAAATAGTACCTTTGTAGCAAACGTAAAATATATGATTACTGAAAACTTTGGTTATAAAAAATTATACATTGACGGTGCCTTAATTGATGCTGAAAACAAAAAAAGAGCTGCCGTTATTTGTCCTGCTACTGGAGAAACAATTGCAGAAGTAGCACAAGCTGGAAAAGAAGATGCTGAAAAAGCTTTAATTGCAGCCCAAAAAGGATTTAAATATTGGTCCAAACTATCTTTAGCTGAAAGAACTGAATGGATGCAAAAACTAAGAATAGCTGTCTTAGAAAAAGAACACGAACTAAAAACAGCAATGGTTCATGAAATGGGAAAAACGTATGCAGGTGCTGCAGAAGATATAGAAGCCGTAGTAAATGCATTAGATTGGTATCCTAATGCCATGAAAAACCTAAGAGATGAGCAAATTCCAGATTATGAAAACACACATACTCATAAAATGATCGCAAAACCCGCTGGTGTTGCGGTTGCCTATTTGGCATGGAATTTTCCTTTGTTAAATGTAGGCTTTAAACTAGGTCCTGCTTTAGCCGCTGGGTGTTCTATCATTATCAAGCCTTCTGCTTTATCTCCCTTATCAAGTTACATGATTGGAGAAATTCTACACAGTATTAATTTTCCTGCAGGAGTTGTAAATATTTTATCTGGGCCTAGTAGTCAAGTTGCTACCACCATGACAAAAAGTAAAATTCCTGCCGTATTAACCATGATTGGATCTACAGCTACCGGACAACGTGTAATTGCAGACAGCACAACCTCTATTAAAAAATTAGGAATGGAGTTAGGTGGAAATGCTCCTTTTATTGTTTTTGAAGATGCAGATTTTGACAAAGCTTTAGATTTAGCCATTGGGCTAAAATTTGGAAATGCTGGACAAATATGTGTTGCTGCTAATAGAATATTTGTTCACAAAAATATTTATGATAAATTTTTAAAAGCCTACGTAAAAAGAGCTTCTGAATTAAAAATAGGTTTTGGTACTAAAGAAAACCCCGATGTTTTTATGGGACCAATGGTGGCTCGTGCAGACAGAGACAGAATGTTTGACCTAATACAAGATGCTGTTAACAAAGGAGCTTCTTTGGAATATGGAGGTAAAATTCCTGAAAATTTACCAGAAAACGGAAACTGGATAGAACCTACCGTAATTTCTGGAGTTACAAAAGATATGGATTTGTTTAACAAAGAAACTTTTGGACCTGTAGCTGCTATTTTAAGTTTTGAATCGGATGATGAAGTGCTAACCTTAGCTAACAATACAGATTTTGGACTAGCTTCTTATATTTTTACCAATAACCATAGTAGAATTGAACGATTTACAGAGGAATTAGAATTTGGAGAAATACAAATAAACGGAGTAAAATATGCCATTTACTTACCGCATGGTGGTATTAAAAATAGTGGAATTGGTCACGATTGTTCTCATTTAGCGTTAGATGATTACTTGGTAAAAAAACGTGTATCTACCGCAATTCTTTAAAAGAAAAACATCATTATAAAAATAGGGAATCAAATAGATTCCCTATTTTTTTGCGATGTATTTAAAAACTTACGCAAAATTCAATTAAATTAAAGATATTTGTGGTCATTACCTAAAAGCACCTATGGCGGAATTGGTAGACGTGCTATCTTGAGGGGGTAGTGTCCTATGGACGTGCTGGTTCGAATCCAGTTAGGTGCACTTTTATTTAAAATTGTATTACACAGGTTTTAAAAAAGTGATTTTATTAACTTTAAAAATGTAAGATGAAAAAAATTATTTTAACGTTCATTTCTTTAATTCTAGTGTCTTGTTTTAATAAAACAAATCAAAAAACATCTGTAATTTTAACCAAAACCATTACCGTAATTAATCTTAAAGAAAATAAATTAGAAAAGAAAACAGATACTTTAAAAGACACTACTTTTAAAATTAGTTTGCATTCACATAGCAAAAAACCTCATTTTGTAGCCCGAAAAGAACTTCCTAGAACCAAAGAAAACCCACACCTTGCCTACCTGTATATTGTAGATGAAAAGGGTGAAGATGTTAAATTTGAAAACAATACCCATTTTATAAACTTTATGAAAGAAAAAGGCTATCATTTAATTGATCAAAAATCTAAAGTGTATTATATGGATTATGTTTTTGAAAAAAAATAATTCTTTTTTACAATCTAAAAATGGAAATCACCTATTCTTTAAACGAGCTGTCTTTAACAGCACAACAAATTTTAAAGCATACCAAAAGCAAAACCCTTTTGTTTTATGCAACCATGGGAACTGGTAAAACTACATTAATTAAAGAGTTAGCTCATCAATTAGGGTGTACTATTAGCTCATCTCCTACTTTTGCTTTGGTTAATGAATATGAAACCAATACAAATGATATTTTATATCACTTTGATTTCTATCGCATAGAAGATGAAAACGAAGCTTATGATATGGGGATTGAAGATTACCTATATAACAATAGATGGTCTTTTATAGAATGGCCCGAGAATGTAGAAAATTTACTACCTTTAGATGCGCAGGTAATTACCATTAAGACCAATTCTAACAATACTAGAACTTTGTGCCTTAAATAAACCTATTACTTGTTTTGATTAGTTGTAAATTATGGGGAAACGTATAGCTGCATTTGGTAAAATTGAATTTCATGTTCAAGAAGAACGTTTGGCAATAACTCCTAAAAAAGGAGATTTATTTATAGGAATCCCTAAAGAAACTTGCCACGAAGAAAAAAGAGTTTGCCTTACTCCAGATGCTGTTGCGGCTATGACTTTGCAAGGACATCAAATTATACTAGAAACAGGAGCCGGATTGGCCTCTAACTTTACCGATAAAGAATATGCAGATTCAGGAGCTAAAATAAGTTACAACACCAAAGAAGTGTTTGAGTGTAATTTAATTTTAAAAGTATCTCCACCATCGTTACAAGAAATTGAGTACATGGTTCCACAAAGTTTTTTAGTATCATCATTGCAATTAAAAACACAATCTAAAGAATATTTTAAAGCTTTAGCTAATAAAAGAATTACTGCCATTGCTTTTGATTTCATTAAAGATGAGCACGACAGCTACCCTATTGTAAAATCGTTAAGTGAAATTGCAGGTACAGCCTCTATTTTAATTGCATCAGAATTGATGAATGCAGAAAATGGTGGTTCGGGTAGATTGTTAGGTAACATTAGTGGAGTACCTCCTTGTGAAGTAGTTATTTTAGGTGCTGGTACCGTAGGATTATTTGCTGCAAAATCTGCCAAAGCATTAGGGGCAAGTGTTAAAGTTTTTGACAACTCCATTACCAAACTAAGACAACTACAACAAGATTTAAATATTCCTGTATACACTTCTACCATACATCACAAAGCCTTAGAAAAGGCATTAATGAGAGCCGATGTTGTTATTGCAGCCATTAAAGGAAAAACCAGAGCTCCTATTATTGTATCAGAAGACATGGTTTCTGTAATGAAAGAAGGGGCTGTTGTTATTGATGTAAGTATAGACCGAGGAGGTTGTTTTGAAACCTCTGAGCTTACAACACACAGCAATCCTACCTTTGTTAAATATGGAGTAATGCACTATTGCGTACCAAACATTCCTTCTAGATACGCAAAAACAGCAACCATTTCTATTAGTAATATTATCACTCCTTACCTTTTAACCGTAGGTGATGAAGGTGGTTTTGAATCTGCCGTTAAATACGATAGAATTATTAGAAGTGGTATGTATATGTACAAAGGTATTGTTACTAAAAAAGCTGTTGGAGAATGGTTTCACATTCCGTTTACAGACATTAATTTATTGATTATTTAGCTCTTAAAGAACTACACAATCCGTTTGACTTTTATACTTTTGGAGCTACAAATTAATACAAAATGATAAAAGACTTATTAAGTAAAATTGATGCCAAATTATTAAGAAGATTTGGTTATTACTTAGGAGGGTTGGCTTTAGGTGTTATAGCCTTAACCTATATAAACAAACAAAAAGGAACTACGTTTGATTACGGTTTTAATGCAAGAGTGTTAAAACAAATTAAATTAAGAGACACCTTAAAAATAGCTAATAACGCTCAATTAGTTTTAAATCAATACAACTTAGACTCTTTAGACATTCAATATGTATTAAGCAAAGGCGAATGGAACAGAGATAAAAGCCATGTTCATCAAAAACCTTGTCCAGATTATTGGATTGATGCTCGTATTGGAAAAAAAATAGAAGAACAAATTGTGGCTCATGATTTTGCCTTTATTTTTGAAAGATGTGAATATGTTGCAACACTTAAAGAAGTAAAACTTATTAAATAAAAAAAGGAGTGCCTATATGGACAGCCCCCAAAAAGTTGGACGGTTAAAAAATTAATTATTGATATGAGCTCGATATTTTATCGGGCTCATTCCATTTAAAGCTAATGATATTCTATCATTATTATAATAGCAAATATATTCATTAATTTCCTTTTCTAATTGCTCAATCGAGTTCCATTGTTTTAGATAAAACAGCTCAGATTTTAAAGTTCCAAAGAAATTTTCAATAATAGCATTATCTAAACAATTCCCTTTTCTAGACATACTTTGAATCATCTTGTTCTTTTTTAAGATATTCTGATATTTTTCCATTTGATATTGCCATCCTTGATCCGAATGTAATAACACATTTGCTGCTTTATACTTTTTAAAAGCTTTCCCCAGCATTTGAGTTATTTGTCTAAAATTAGGACTCCTAGAAATTTGATAACTAATGATTTCTCTACTACATAAATCAATAATTGGAGACAAATAAAGTTTTTGACCTTTAACTTTAAACTCTGTAATATCTGTAGCCCATTTTTGATTGGTTTTAGAAGCCTTAAAATTCCGTTTAAGTATATTGGGAGCTATTTTACCTTGACTTCCTCTGTAAGAACGATACTTTTTAACTCTAATCAAAGATTTTAACCCTATGGACTTCATTAGTCTTAATACTGTTTTATGATTGATGATAATCCCTCTGTTGTTTAGTACTAAAGTGATTCTTCTATAACCATATCTACCTTTGTGTTGATGGTAGATTTGAGTAATAAACCTTTTTATAAATTCATATTTATCAGGCTCTTTACTTTTTTGTAAATGATAATAAAAACTACTTCTAGCCATCTTTGCATGATGTAACAATACCGACAAATCATGCTTATGCCTTAACTCATTTATGACTATTGCTTTTTCTCTCTGGCTTGAGCTAAGGCTTGTAACTTTTTTAGCAAATCAAGTTCTGCTTTTAAAGATTGATTCTCTTTTAAAAGTTTTTCTTCTCTAGTTAATGGTATAGATTTATTTTTTCTAGACTTGGGTTTCATTCCGATAGGTCTTCCTTTAGGTTGATTTTTAAGACCTTTCAAACCTAAGGATTTATATCTTCTTTGCCAATTAATAATACTAGCACCACTTCCAATATCAAATAGAATACATGCTTGCTCTAAAGAAAGATGTTCTTTTTCTATTCGTTGTAAAATATCAAGTTTAAATGATGATGTATATTGTTTATTTATCTTTGGTAACAAACCTTGAACTCCTTTGTGTTCATATTGCCTACACCAAAGAGAAAGAAGAGAACTATCAAAACCTAGCTCTTTACTCAAACTAGTTATAGAGCGTTCTCCTTTAAGAACTAACTTCACACATTCTTGTTTAAAGCCTAATGTGTATTTTACTTTTCTAGACATAAAAATACCCCCAAATTGTGTCTAACATTTTGGGGGCACTCTATACAAGCACTCCCTTTTTTACTTTATAACCAACACTAATCCTGCTATTCAAAAACTGTTACAACGCTATAATCTGTAAATCTATTGTGTACCGTTGCCCATATTTTAACATTTCCTTTGCCTACTGGTGTTACAATTCCATGTTGGTCAACTGTAGCTATCTTAGGGTTTTCAGACTTCCAAACAATTTTTTCTTTTTTATATTCAGAATTTAGAATTTCCGTTTTTAATTGTACCGAATTCTCATCTTTAATAGCTATAACTGGGGTGGTAACCTTTACTACTTGTACATAATTTCCTTGTTCTATTTTTCCTTTATAAAAACCACCTCCTTTAGTAGCTAGCCACATTTCAGCTGGGTTATGCAAATCAAACTTTACATCCTCTATTTGGTGTGGAATGACAATACTTTTGTTTATTTTTTCCCAAGTCTGTCCTCTATCTTTACTTAAATACACTCCAGGATTTTTAGATAAAAATTTAGTAGTAACCACCATTAAATTATGATCAAAAGGAGAAATTGCAAAACACTCTGTAGCAGGTTCTTTAAATATTTGCTCCCAATGTTCTCCAAAATCATCAGAATACCAAAGTCCAGCACCACCACCTCTATAACCTGTGGTTATGTACATACGGTTGGTATTGTCAAAAGTCACAAACTGAACTCCTTCTACTTCGTTAGGTGTTTTTACCTTTTCCCAAGTTTGCCCTCTATTTGTTGAATGATACAAACCTCCTTCTGACAAAGGCATTTTGTAATTATGAATATTTTTTTCTGCTGCTACAAATAATGATTGTTTTGAAAAGTCTCTAGGGTCAAACTGTACATCATTAATTCTGGCTGGCGATGGCAACCCTTGATTACTTTGTTGGAACGTTTTCCCATTGTCTTTAGAAACATAAAATCCCCCTTGATGTCCTTTTTTAGGATTGTCAATATGTGTAATTCCAAAATACATATAATTTGGATTGATTGGGTCTATTAACAAACCATTGGTATAAAAATCATCTTTCCATTTATTGGTTGCAGGTGTTGCTACCCCGTGTTTATGCCAAGTAAGTCCCCCGTCTAAACTTCTAAACATATACTGCTTAGCTTCTTGCCTGTTAGATGTTACGTATACCGTTTTAGCATTGTACGGATCAAAAACAATATTACTTACTGTTTCTTGTGCACTTGGAATAAATTTTAACGCTATTTTTCCATTTTCTGTGATTTCTGGAATCCACAACCTATGCTCTCCAGAACCTAATAAAGTGGTCTTATGTCTTTTATCTTGTGCTATGGTTAGTCCAGGTAAATTACTATTTCCTGTTCCTATAATTGCACCTGAAGCGGTTACTTTTTCATCTACCTGTTTCCAAGTTGCTCCTCTATCGGTACTTAACATCGTGCTATGATCAGATATTATCATTACACTTCCATCAACTCCTACATCTAAACCACGCATAGAACGCAAAGCATAATTCTTTCCAAAACGCATATGAGGAGAGGAATGTCCTACTTCCATATTTTGATGTGTTGGATTTTCTCTTGCATCCCAATACGCTTTATCTTTTTCCCAAGTCTCTTGATACAAACGAGCTGTGTTTATCCATTTTTTTCCATAATTCTCTGTTTTCCACAAACGTCCAGGCATTATAGACTTTCCTATTTGTGGATCGGCAAAACCCACATACACAACTCCTTCTTTACTTGGGTCTGTACTAATCATATTAAAACGCTGTAAGGCATTTTTAGGCAATTCCGGATACATTTTTTTTACTTTATTTTTAGGCAACCCAAACCACTTAGATAAATATAAATAATAATTATCTGGAACTCCTCCCGATAGTTGATTGATGTCTAAATACAAATCTCCATTTATGTTTTTCCAACTTTTACCTTCATCTTTAGAATAAAAAATTCCTCCTGTACAAATAGTTGTTTTTCCTTTAGGTATGTATTGTGTTTGATCTATCACAAACAATTGAAACTCTTTTGTTTTTGCATTGTAATAAAAATCCATATCCATAATAATATCATTATCAAACTGACCTGATATTTGTTTCCATTTTTTCCCTCCATTATCCGATTTAAACAAACCGTAATTAGAGGCTGCAAATATTTGTTTTGGTTTTTTAGGATTTACCACCACTCTACATATTTGTATTTTTTCTGGCAATCCGTTGGTTATAAGTTTCCAACTTTTTCCTCCATTGGTCGTTTTCCATAACTTACCAATATGCATAAACTTTCCTCCTTCTTTACCTCTTGGGTTTTTAGCTGTAATTTCTTGCAAAGAAGACATCCAATCTTGTTGACGTACATTTCCTCCTCCTGCTACATACCATACATTTTCGTTGGTCGGATCTATGGTAACTGCAGCAACTTTTCTTCGCCAACTGTCTTTATCTGTTCCATCATCATCTAACTTATACCAAGGACAATATTTTACAATTTCCCAGCTTTTTCCTAAGTTATTTGTTTTCCACAGTTGAGAAGAAGTTAATGCCAAACCAAATTGGGCATTGGTAACAGAATATTCAAAATCTCTAAGATGATAAAAAGATGCATCTCCATCATAATCTGTAATTCCATACCAATTTTTACCATTGTCTTCAGATTGATAAGCATTCCACATATCTGGACATTGAGTAATTAATTTAGGAATGGTAGGATGATACCTCATTAAATTTGCAAATCCTGCATTTCCAGGAGCTACTTGTTCCCAAACCACAGCGTTGGTTGATGCTACTTTTTCTTTAGACAAACGTTTAAAAAAATTGTTTTGAGCATTACCTACAATTGTTAGGAATATAAAAGTGGCTTGTAGTATACAACTTGTTGTTTTCATTTTATTTTTTTTAACAGATTCAATAAAATTATTTAATCCATAAAATTACACACAACAGTATAAAAATTACAGTTCTAAACACATCATTAACTAGACCAAATGATTTAAAACCAACTTAAAAATCATTTGTTCTATTGATTGATATATCTGTACACAAAAGCCTTTATAGAGTCTCTGTTTTTAAGATTTTAATGTCCGTTATTAATTGTTTTATGGCTAGCTTGTTTAGACCGTTATAAATACCCCGTATATGTTTATTTTTATCTATTAAAACAAAATTTTTGGTATGTAAAAATGAATCTGAATTTTGTTCATTTCTAAAAATTTCTTCTGTAAAATAAGAATGCCTTCCTAATTTATAGATCTGTTGTTGGTTGCCTGTAACCAAATGCCATTTATCAGCAACTATATAATTTATTTCTGCATAATGATTTAATACAGCTACTGAATCTATATTAGGAGTTACAGAAAAAGACAGCAACAAAACTTCTTCATCTTTTAAAAATGCATCTTGAACCAATCTCATATTAGAAGTCATTTTAGGACAAATACCTGAGCATTTTGTAAAAAAGAAATCTACTACATAGATTTTATTATTAAAGGTATCTTGATTGACTATTTCCCCTTTCTGATTTATCAAACTAAAACTATCTATTTTATGAAAGGTATTTAATTCTTTAGTGGACAAATCTCTATAAGGAGTAAAAGAAGCCTCTTTATAATAGGGTAATCTATACACTGTGCGTGCATTTTCTTTTTTTGACTGACACGCATTAATAAAGAACACTAGAAACAAAACACATAAATCATTTAACCTTTTCATTTTCAGGCCTATAAAAAATATTATCTCCTAGCACTCCAAATACTCTCCCATTTATTGCCTGATAGTTTTCATAGAGATCTCCATTTTTTCGCCAAGATTTTTGCATCCCGTGCTCTTGTCCATAGTACAAATTTCTTTCCTTTTGTATTTCTCCTGTAGCATACCAAACCGTTTCTCTACCATGTAAAACCCCTTTAAAATAGGTAGCAACTCTTTGAACTTGTCCGTTTGTATACCAAACTTTAGTTTTTCCTTGCTTAAGCCCTTTCACATAATACGTTTCATAGTTTATTAAACCATTATAATACCAACGCTTTAATTTGCCTTGCTTTAAACCATTTTTATAACTACATGTCATTTTTAAAGTTTTACCATCAGGCATGTATTCATCAGCAAACCCTGTGTATAACTTCCCCTTATAAGTAACCAACCCATCTGAATTAGTTTTTAGTAATGAAAACTCGACCCTTAACACATTTGTTATTATTTTTTCTTCATGATAAGAAAAACAAGAAATTGCCGTCCATATTATATTTTTAATACTCATCTTTTATAATTTAAAATTATTAAACACTTACACTCAAAAAACTACCCTAGAAACTTCTTAATAATTCTCAGTAAATTTCACGTAACACGTATTTTAAGTTGTTGATTTTCTTATAGAGTAATGGTCTTCTTTTTCTGTACTATGGGTTGCTTTCTTAATGATAAACACCTTCTTTTACTAAGAAAAAATCACTTTTGACAATCTTCTTTAAAGTGTGTTTATCAGGTAAAATAGAAATAGTTTTAGAATTATGATAAAAGTAATTAAGTAGGAGTATCTACAATATTCCTCTGACTACAAACAATATCTTTATTGATAAAGATTCCTGTTTTAGCCAAAGATATTTTAGTATTTTTTGGGAGTTTTTGAGGATTAAAATTCGTTTTTAAATCAGAACCAATATTAAAAACATTGGTATCCCTTAAAAGGGTTTTAGGTTCTGAATCTAAAATAGCACTTATATTGGATTGATGTAAAAAAAACCAATGCAACAATTTGTTATTCAGCACACTATCTTTTTCTTGATCTATAGAGAATAGAACTTCGTCTTTTTGAGTACAAGAAACATACACCAATATTATACCGATGAGTAAAAATTTTATTAGTAAAGTCATAATTGCAGAGCTTATATAAACTAAAACAACTATGTTTTAAAATACCCTACCCTACTTTTCTAAATCTTTATAATATCTTTCTTTAATAAGTTTGATAGAACCTATAGATTTTTCTAGCCAACTCACATAAGTTTCTTCTTTTTCTTGCTCTGTAAATTGCCAATTCACTTTAGATTTGTGCAATCTATCTGTTGTGTTTTGTAACGTAATAGCTGCTGCTACAGATACGTTTAAACTTTCTGTAAAGCCATACATTGGTATTTTTAAATAACCATCTGCTTGCTCCATAATTAAGTCTGATGCTCCTGCTCCTTCTACCCCAAATACAAAGGCTGATTTTTTAGTAATATCAAAATCTGACACAAAAGAGGAATCTTCGTGAGGAGTAGTTACTATAATTTGATATCCTTTTTGTTTTAAAGCATTTACACAATCTTGCGTATTATTTTCTCGAGATTTGAATCGGTGAAAATCTACCCATTTTTGAGCTCCTTTTCCCACTCCATTAGAAATATATGCACTGTATTTATTTTCTATGGTGTAAATATCTTGTACTCCAAAAACATCGCAACTACGTACTACTGCACTCCAATTGTGTTTTTGATACAAGTCTTCTAACACAACCGCAAAGTGTCTAGTTCTATTTTCTAAAACACTTTTAAACAATGCTTTTCTTTCTGGCGTTACAAACTCTTCTAAATAAGCTACTAAGTCTTTATCTATCATAAGTACCTACTCTACAAACTTTTTAAAATTCTGATACAAAGCACCTTCTTTATTAATACTTGCTCCTTTTAAAATCAAATCAAATATTTCTAAATTTCTTTCTTTACCGTATTTTTTAGCTCCTTTAAAAAATTCAAACTGTTCACTTTTAGGATTATTTAACAACGTTTGGATTCCTTCTTGTGATGATAAATCAATTTCTTTATTGTTAGATTTTATCATAATTCTTTGAATAACTCCTTCTGTACAATAAAACAAATTGATACTAGATTTTGAAAAATGCTCTACATATTCTGCTTTAGACAATACTTCTTCCCAAACCATATCGCTAAAAATATTCAATTCTTCATCAGCCATTTCAGGTTTATTGGCTTTAATTTCATTCCACTCTTTAACATCAATCTGTTGGGTTGCTAAAAATTTAGCAAATTCTTCGTGTAATTCTTCTAATTGCTCTTTGGTTAATTGAATGTATTTCATTTAAATAAAACTTTATGTAAAAAAACTAAAAAAAGCTCACTATTGCTAGTGAGCTTTTATATAAGATGTATTGCTAAAATTACTCAGCAATAATTTCAAATTCTAAATCAGCTGTTACAGTTCTGTGTAAACGAACTGCAGCAGTATACTTTCCAGTTCTTTTGATAGATCCTCCAGCAATTTTGATGAATTTTCTTTCAATAGAATGTCCAGCTTTCTCTAAAGCCTCAGCAACATCAATGTTGTTGATAGAACCAAATAATTTAGTTCCTTGACCTACTTTAGAACTCAATTTAATCTCTAATCCTTTAAGAGCTTCTGCAGTAGCAGTAGCCTCTTCAATAACTTTAGCTTCTTTAAAAGCACGTTGTTTTAATGTTTCTGTTAAAACTTTTTTAGCAGACTCAGTTGCTAAAACAGCTTTTCCTGTAGGAATTAAAAAGTTACGTCCGTAACCATTCTTTACTTCTACGATATCGTCTATGAACCCTAAGTTCTCAACGTCTTGTTTTAATATTACTTGCATGATTGTCTACTTATTATTTTAATAAATCACCAACATATGGCATTAATGCCAAGTGACGTGCTCTTTTGATAGCTTGTGCCACTTTACGCTGATATTTTAAAGAAGTTCCTGTTAAACGTCTTGGTAAAATTTTACCTTGTTCGTTTACTAAGTACATTAAGAAATCTGCATCTTTATAATCGATGTATTTAATTCCTTTTTTCTTAAATCTACAGTATTTAGCTTCTTTCTTAGTTTCTATGTCTAATGGAGTTAAGTATCTAACATCTCCTTTAGCTCCACCTTTTGCTTGTTGATCGATATTTGCCATAATTACTTTGCAGATTTTAAGTTAGACTTTCTTTTGTCAGCCCATGCAGCAGCGTGCTTATCTAACTTTACAGTTAAGTAACGCATAACGCTATCGTCACGTCTAAATTCTAATTCAAAAGGAGCAACTAATTCACCAGCAGCTTTGAATTCGAATAAGTGGTAAAATCCACTTTTTTTCTTCTCGATTGTGTAAGCTAATTTTTTTAGCCCCCAATCTTCCTTATGCAACATTTCGGCACCTTTAGAAACCAAATAGTCCTCGAACTTTTGTACTGTTTCCTTTACCTGAGTATCAGATAAAACGGGATTCAAAATGAAAACAGTTTCGTAATGATTCATAATGATTGTTTTTTAATTAAATTTAAATCGGGTGCAAATATACTGATTATATATCCATTACCAAAATGCTGGACCTAAAAAATAACCTGTTTACTTTTTAACTATTTTTATCAGTTTTTGATATAGAACAGATAAGTCCGTTGACAAATTCCCTTTTACAACTACAAATAGGTACACTGCCGATAATGTTACAGACTCTATTAGCATATTTACAATAGGATGAAATGGCAATTTTACCCAGATACCTATAAATGTAACAATGGCTATTAATCCTAAAATCCACCATGTTTTAGGAGTTGTAGGCTGAATGTTAAATTTAGATTTTACATATAAAATCTTTAAGGTATTAAACACAAACACAACTATTAAAGTTGCCAAAGCAGCACCATTAATCCCTATCTGTTCTATAAATATTGTATTCAATACAATTACAGCTAAAGCCATTGCCAATCCGTAAGGCAACAAAATTTTATAATGCTTAGAGTTAGATATAATAGCTCCGTTGTTTCCTAAAAACATATGGTATAATTTGGCTACGGAAATCATTAAAACCACCCACACTCCTCCTGTATAATCATTCGGCAACAATTGGTACAATGAAGATATGTTTGAATTGACCAATACAAAAATAAATCCCGAAGCAATTGTTAAGTTAATAGATGTTTTTTGATACAAATCTAACACCTCATCATCTTTTCCTTCGTTAATAGCTTTTGCCGTTAAGGGTTGTACAATTTGACTCATGGCTCTACCCGGAATTTCTATCACCGATCCTATATAAACTGCTACTGCATAAAAAGCAACTTGTTCTAATATTTCTTTTTGCGGAATCATAAACTTGTCTATATCTAATAGAATCGTCGCTGCAGATCCTGCTAAAATTATATACAAACTGTATTTTATAACTTCTTTAAAATTATTAGGTAACTGAAAAGAGAATTTGGGATGGTATTGTTGAAATGCAAACAACATCATTAATAACGTTTGCAAAAAATAGGCAGCAACCATACAAAGCACAAACTGATGACTATTGATAAATTTAAAATAAACCGCAACTAACAATATAGTGGCCATTATTCTAACAAACAATTCTTTTAACACATTTCCATATACCGATTTTAAATGAACTCTTGCCCAAGCATAAAAAATTTCAAAATAAGCATTGGCAATAGCTACCAAAAAAATAAGATAAGTATATTCTTTTACCAAAGGGTTCTTCTCAGACAATAACGTAGAAATATATTCGTAACACAAAACCGATACAAAGCCTAATGGAACAATTACTAAAAGGGGTTGCCACAAAGCCAAACTTAAAAATTTGTCTTTATTTTCTTTATCGGTGTAAGCAGAAAAAAACTTAACAATGCTAAAATTTACTCCTAACGCAATTAAAGGTTTTAGAATAAATGCTGTAGACAACACAAAAGTGATTAAACCATAGTAAGAAGCATCTAAAAAATACACGTATAAAAATAGGGTGTTTATAGCTCCCACCAAAATAGCTACCAATAAGGTAACTGTATTTTTATATGACTCTTTTAAAACGATTCCCATATATTGGTTATTGGTTATTGGTTGTTGGTTGTTGGTTGTTGGTTGTTGGTTGTTGGTTGTTGGTTGTTGGTTGTTGGTTGTTGGTTGTTGGTTGTTGGTTAAACAAAATTAGAAACACTTTTGTTCTCGACTACACTCGAACACCTATTAGTTATTTATATTCTCTCAAATTATCAGATACACAAAATTTATATTTCTTCACAAAACTGGTCATCGATCAGAGTCGAGATGTATTTATTTTCAACTACACTTAAACACCTACTTAGCTATTTACATTTCCTCAAATTATCAGATACACAAAATTTATATTTCTTCACAAAACTGGTCATCGATCAAAGTCGAGATGTATTTATTTTCAACTACATTTAAACACCTACTTAGCTATTTATATATCCTCAAATTATCAGATACACAAAATTCTTATTTCTTCACAAAACTGGTCATCGATCAGAGTCGAGATGTATTTATTTTCAACTACATTTAAACACCTACTTAGCTATTTATTTTTCCTCAATTTATTAGATATACAAAGTTTATATTTTTTTCACATAAACTGGTCATCGAGCAAAGTCGAGATGTATTTATTTTCAACTACATTTAAACACCTACTTAGCTATTTATATATCCTCAAATTATCAGATACACAAAATTCTTATTTCTTCACAAAACTGGTCATCGATCAGAGTCGAGATGTATTTATTTTCAACTACACTTAAACACCTACTTAGCTATTTATATATCCTCAAATTATTAGATACACAAAATTTATATTTCTTCACAAAACTGGTCATCGAGCAAAATCAAAATATATTTATTTTCAACTACAATTTAAACACCTACTTAGCTATTTATATATCCTCAAATTATCAGATACACAAAATTTATATTTCTTCACAAAACTGGTCATCGAGCGGAGTCGAGATGTATTTATTTTCAACTACACTTAAACACCTACTTAGCTATTTATATTCTCTCAAATTATTAGATACACAAAATTTATATTTCTTCACAAAACTGGTCATCGATCAGAGTCGAGATGTATTTATTTTCAACTACACTTAAACACCTACTTAGCTATTTATATTTCCTCAAATTATTAGATATACATAGTTTATATTTTTTTCACATAAACTGGTCATCGAGCAAAATTAGAAACACTTTTGTTCTCGACTACACTCGAACACCTATTAGTTATTTATATTCTCTCAAATTATCAGATACACAAAATTTATATTTCTTCACAAAATTGGTCATCGAGCGGAGTCGAGATGTATTTATTTTCAACTACACTTAAACACCTACTTAGCTATTTATATATCCTCAAATTATTAGATACACAAAATTTATATTTCTTCACAAAACTGGTCATCGAGCAAAATCAAAATATATTTATTTTCAACTACATTTAAACACCTACTTAGCTATTTATATATCCTCAAATTATCAGATACACAAAATTTATATTTCTTCACAAAACTGGTCATCGAGCAAAATTAGAAACACTTTTGTTCTCGACTACGCTTGAACACCTATTAGCTATTTATATTCTCTCAAATTATCAGATACACAAAAATTTATATTTCTTCACAAAATTGGTCATCGAGCGGAGTCGAGATGTATTTATTTTCAATTAACTCTTTAATTTCTCTGTAAATTGTTTCTCCCACTTGAGTTCCATATAAAGAAACAGAAAAGTTGTGTTTTGTTTTTTGTAATTCTTCAGAGGCATTAAAAATAGTTTCCGCATTACTTCCTGCTAATTTAGCGAAACCACCATCTACCAATTCAATCCATTCTGTTTCTTCTCTTGCAATTACACAAGGTTTGTTGTTAAAAAAAGCTTCTTTTTGCAAACCTCCACTATCGGTAACTACCAATGCACAATGTTTTAGTAAAGCCAACATATCAAAATACCCAACAGGATCTATAAAAGTAATAGGATAATTTAAGTTGTGTTTTTCTAAAACTGATTTGGTTCTAGGATGCAATGGCATTACTACTTGTTTGGTATTGTGAATTTTCGTCAATCCTTCAAAAACTCCTTTTAAAGCAGATAAATCATCTGTGTTTTCTTGCCTATGAATGGTTGCCAATACAAACTTGTTAGTCTGTAAGTTATTATTTTGTAACACCGTGGCTTTTTCATCAGACAAAGCACTATAAAACTCCACTGCATCTTTCATGATGTCTCCAGAATTCACAATTTTTATGTTGTGATTTGCAAAGCCCTCTTTTTCTAAATTGTCAATTGCAGTTTGTGTAGGACACAATAATAAATTAGAAATTCTGTCTGTTAAAATTCTATTTACTTCCTCTGGCATACTCATATTATAAGAACGCAAACCAGCCTCTATGTGAACCACTTTTATTCCCAATTTTTGAGCAGCTAATGCTCCAGCTAATGTTGAATTGGTATCTCCATACACCACCACCGCATCTGGTTTTTCAAACACTAAAACCTCTTCTATTTTAGAGAGCATTTGTCCCGTCATGGCTCCATGACTCAACCCATTAATATTTAAATTGTACTTAGGAACGGGAATTTGCATTTCATCAAAAAACACCCTACTCATATTATTATCGTAATGCTGACCTGTATGTATAATAACTTCTTCAATAGTATTGTATTCAGAAATTACTCTACTTAACACCGCAGCTTTTACAAACTGAGGTCTTGCTCCTAATATGGTAACTATTTTTTTCAAATTATGATTTAATAATGTTTGCTAATTCTGCTGTTAATGCCTTTCTATGGTACTGCTCCACTCCCACTGCATTTATATTTAACGTACCTTGCTGGTATTGTTTGTGTAAATCTACAAGTATTTCTTTTAACTTTTCAGTTTCTTTAAAGTCTATCACAAAACCTGCTTTTGCTTTTTCTAAAATTACTGCCAAATCTCCATTAGTAGGTGCAATGGCCACAACCGGTCTTTGTGCTTGTAAATATTCAAAAATTTTACCCGTTACAATTCCTTTGGCACTTGGTACATTGTTTACTGCCAATAACAATACTTGCGATTTTTGTTGATAAGCTTTTACTTCTTCATGAGGTAAATAATCCACAAAAGAAACATTGTCTAACAAACCAAAATCTTGAATACTTTGTTGTACTTCAATTGCTATTTTTCCGATTAACTGAACTTTAAAATCAATAGTTTCTTTTAAAGCTGATAAAGCTTCCCATAAAATGAATGGATTTCTATCGGCATTTAACATCCCTACGTGAGTAATGGTAAATTCTTTATCTAGATTCGTTTCATTGCTCAATTCACCATCAAATCCATTGGTGATGACATGTACATTTTTAGAAAACTCACCATAAGATGCTTTCATAGTTTGTCCTACCACTAAAACCTCATCAGCAGTTTTTAAAACTTGTTGTTCTAATTTTTGATGTTTTAGAATTGATTTTTGAGTTAATGGTAATTGATGAAAATAATCTATTTCTGTCCATGGGTCTCTAAAATCTGCAATCCAACGAATTCCTAATTTCTTTTTCAATCCCAATGCAATCATATGCGTTGTGTGTGGTGGTCCTGTAGAAATAATAGCATCAATCTTATTTTCTGATATGTATTTTTCTAAATAAGTAATCGATGGTTTGATCCAGAACATTCTAGCATCTGGAATAAAATAATTTGCTCTTATGTAAGTAGCAATCTTAGAAACCACTCCTTTTTTGGCTCCTAAAAAACCTGCACTTGTTTTTACATTTTTGTTTTTAGAAAATACAGAAGCCAATTGATAAGGCTCCCAAATAGGTTGTTTTATCACCTCTACTCTCTCAGGAATATCGGCTTGTAAAGTAGCATCGGTTATTGGATAATCTGGATTGTCTACCGTATATACCACAGGAGTAACACCAAAGTCTTGTAAATATTTTACAAACTTTAGCCAACGCTGTACTCCAGAGCCACCTGCTGGAGGCCAATAATAAGTAATAATGACTACTTTCAAGATCTATAGTTGATTATATAATTCTATCAATTGTTCAGACGTTTTTTCCCATACAAATTCTTCTTTCACAAACTTGCTTCCATTCTTTCCTTTCTGCATTCTTAACTCAGGATTGTTTGCCAATTGTAATACTTTTTCTGTAAAATCTGCCACATCTTTATCTGCATGTACCCAACCAGCATCTACTTTTTCAATCAATGTTTTTTGCGCAGTGGCATTGCTTACTAAAACAGGTTTTTCAAAACTCATGTATTGAAACAATTTGTTTGCATAAGCCACATCGTGCTGAATATTTCTATGCAACGGAGAAATGCAAACCGTACTTGCTTTTATGTACGATGGAAATAAGGCTACGTTTTGCCAACCTTCAAAATCTACATATTTTTCTACTCCTAAATCCGATACTTGTTGTTTTAAAATAGCATCTGTAGTATTGCTTCCTACAATCACCAATTTTAGATTCGCAATTTTTTTAGACAACGTTGATACGGCACTAATTGCAGTTTGTAAACCTCTTCTTAAATGTGTATCTCCTAAATATAAAATCACAAAACAATCTTTGTACTTTTCTAAAATAGATACTTCTGTAACAGCCTCATCGTAAAAACTTTTTCTGATGGTATTTGGAACCAAAACTATTTTGTTTTTGTCAATTTTAGTTCTAGTCACTACCTCATTCACAAACTCTGGAGAAACTGTAATTACCTTATCGGCCTTTTGAATAAACTCCTCTTCTTTTACTTTCCATTTTTTAGGAGAAATAATGTACTTCCCTGGGAATTTTTGCAAATGTGGATAAAACTGCATGATTTCTGGTAAATTGTCATGCAAATCTAACACGGTTTTTAGTTTGCTTTTTTTATTGGCTTTAAAAACTGCATCGGCAATTCTAATATCGTGAATATGTAAAACTTCTATTTGATTTGTTTTGATGAATGACTGTATTTTTTTAGCCATCATCCAAGTATAAAACGGAACAGTATAAGCCAGTGCCGATAATTTATACTCTAATTTACTAGAAGAATAACGACAAACTTGAATTCCGTTGATCACTTCTTTTTGGGGTTGATGTTCATCATATTTTAAACAAAACAGAAAGACATCGTGTCCTTGTTTTACCAAGGTTGATGCTTCGTTTTCTACCCTTACATCGGGTGGAAACGTTTTGTCTAAAATCATTCCTATACGCATGTTATTTTTTGTTTTTTGAAGTCACATAAAATAACAATCCTGATAATACAATCAACAAACCATACCCCAACAAACTAATCATGCTTCCTTGTTGAATTACTTGTGGTTCAAATTTAAATTCAACCACATGCTTTCCTGCAGGAACATTCATAGCTCTTAACACGTAATTGGCTCTAAAATGTGGCGTAAACGCTCCATCTATATAAGCATTCCATCCTGGTTGGTAATAAATTTCTGAAAACACTAACAACTGTGGTTTTTCAGATTGATACTCATAAATTAATTGATTGGCTTGGTAAGATTTTAACGTTACGACTGCGGTAGTATCTTGAGCTACTTTAGCTACAGAAAACTCATTGGCATTCACTATCACATCGTTTTTAGCATCAAAATCTGACAGCGCTAAAATTTCTTCGTTAGCATTGTTAACCTCTATAATATTACTTGCAAACCAAGCATTTCCGTTCGCATCAGGATTACGTTGTACTTGTTTTTGTCCTTTTTCGTTGGGAGTAATAAAATATTTAGTGTTTAGCATATGAAACACTTCCATGTTATTTTTAGACAATTGAAAGTCTACCAACTCTTGATATCTTCTCAACTTTGCAGCGTGGTATCCTCCAATAGATTTATGATAATAAGACGTAGCCCCATCACTCATAAAATTCCCTGCTAAGTTTACTACTCTGTAATGACCTTTGTCTTGTAATATTTGTTTGTCTACCGATGTTTGAGAAAAAGGTTTTTCTACTTTATAAGCTGGTAAAAAATCATCATCGTTTACATATCTTTTAGCAACTCCCATGGTATCAAACAACAATACCAATCCTAAAACAAGAATTCCATATTGTTTTTTAAGCTTATCAGTTAACACCACCCAAACAACACCAAGGGTAACAGCTACTAAAACTATAGAACGGATACTATCTGCTAATAGAATGGCTTTTCTATCCGCTTGCAAAGCTCCTATAAACCCTGGAATTTGTTGATTGTAATAAGCATCATTCCCTCCTACAAAAGAATAAAAGAATCCTCCTAACAATCCAAAGACAACTAGAATTCCTCCTACAATTCCTCCTCCTTTTTTAAGAGCTTCTATTTTTTCTGATTTTGAAACCTCATCAGAAAACAACTCTTTTAAAGCTAACATTCCTAACAAGGGAATACAAACTTCTGCAATAACTTGTATGGACGATACGGCTCTAAATTTGTTATACAACGGAACAAAATCAATAAAAAAATCGGTTAAAAAACCAAAGTTTTTACCCCAACTCATCAGGATAGAGAAAATAGTAGCCGCTATCAATCCTTTCTTTAACCAACCTTTTACCAAAAAAGCTCCAACAAAAAACAACAATACAAACACCACTCCTATGTAAGCAGGTGCAGCTACTATTGGCTGACTTCCCCAATAGGTAGGTACATTTTTAGAAAAATTTGCTGCTTGACTAGCTCCTATTTTAGGTGCTAAAAATTTGTATGTGTTAGAGTCTGTTCCTAAATCTTCGCTATTTGCTCCCCCTGTTAACCTTGGAATCAATAAATTTAATGTTTCTAAAATTCCATAACTATATTCAGTAATGTAATCTTTAGACAATCCTGTAGATGCTTTTTTTGGTGTCCCATCAGGAGTAATGGTCAATTCACTTTTACTACGTGTACTGTGTGCTGCATATTCTTTGGTTGCTAATAAACTTTGGGCATTCATTAACAAACCAATTAGCATAGCCACAACAGCAAAAGAAATAGGCTTTATTACTTGTTTTATAGCCCCTTGTTTCATTTGAGTTAACACATAAAACAATCCTGTAATAATTAATAAAAACACCAAATAATAAGTCATTTGTGGGTGACTTGTCTGAATTTCAAGTCCCATGGCTACAGCTGTTAATACAAATCCAACTAAGAATTTACGTTGGAACAGCAACAACATTCCAGACAACACCAATGGAATGTATCCTATAGCATGTGCTTTTGCATTGTGCCCTACTCCTAAAATAATAATAAAATAGGTAGAAAATCCAAAAGAAAGAGAACCTATTAAGGCCAATTTCCAATCGAACTTTAAAACAGTTAACAACACAAAAAAACCAACAAAATATAAAAACAAATAATCTGCAGGTCTTGGTAAAAAGCGAATAAGACTATCTACAGTTTTTAAATAATTGTGCGGATAATAAGTACTTAATTGATACGATGGCATTCCACCAAAAGCAGCATCTGTCCAAAAGGCTTCTTCTCCTTTTTGTTCTCTAAAATCGTTTAACTCTTTAGACATTCCTCTAAACTGAGCAATATCGCTCTGAAAAAGTTTGTCTCCACTTAAAACTGGCTTAAAATAAAAAAGAGCTACTACACAAAAAGTAACAAGTACTCCTATGTAAACAGCTATCTGCTTCAACATATTGTTGTTTTTCAAAATCTACTTTTTTAGAGTGTTAATCTACTTCTTCATAATCCACATATTCACCAACATTGTCATTTACAATGTTTTTTTCTTGTGGTTTTTTATCAATGGTAGTTGTTCCTTCTTTGGTTATTGGTTCATTTGGCATTTGTTGCCCTGTTTTTTTCTGTACGTATTTTACCAATAAAACCGGAGCAATATACTTCATAAAAAACTTAAGAACATAGTATACTGCTATTATAATTACTAGGGTTCTAATCAATCCCATAAAACTTGCTTCTTGCATTAAAAATTCTTTAGAAATTCAAAAATAATAATTTGAGAACGAACCCAACCACCCCAGTATAAAATATTATATTTACAGCTATAATTTTTTGTACATATGAACAAACTCCTTATTAGCTTTTTTTGTTTTTTATTATATACCACTACAAATTACGCACAGTACACAAATATTATAAACGCTAACAAACCAGGGCACACAGAAACTCCGTATGCACTAGGAACTAATGTTATTCAATTTGAAAACACCATTTTATACAATAGCTTAAATAGGCTTAACATTCCATCAAATTCTTATAGCAACGATCTTAATATAAGATTTGGTTTTTGGAAAGAAAAATTAGAAGCTTCTTTAACTCACAAATTTACCACACAAGATTTTACCAACATTAACAGAAATATTACAGGTACCGAAATGCTTTCTTTAGGATTAAAGTATTTGATCTATCAACACATTCAAAAAGAAAGTCCAGAACTTAAAAAGAGTTGGAAACGAAGATATGGTTTTAGATACAACGGATTAATTCCTAGCGTAGCTGCTAAGTTTGAAATTAACTCTCCCCTAACCAACTTAAACTTTAGCAATGGTGGTAGTACTACTTTTTCTACAAGTATTATTACTCAAAACCACATCAATCAAAAAGTTAGAGTAAACAATCAATTTGATTATAAATACATAGGAGGAGATATGCCAGAGTTTATCTACACCATCTCATCTTCTTATGTTGTTGCCAAAAGATTCAATCCGTATGTAGAAGCCAGATATCATCACCTTAAAGATTTTAATTATTTTAATGTAGGAATAGGAACTCCTTTTTTGGTTAACAGAGATTTATCTGTAGCCATACAATACAATGCTGCAATTGGTAAAAACAATAGAGGATCTGAATTTGGAATTAATGCTTCGTACAGAATAGACAATCATTACGATAGATGGGAATATATTGATGTAGAAGAAAATGATGACGAGCCAAAACCTATTATCCGTAAAAAAGTAGAAAAAAAAGAAGAAGAGTTTGTTGATGAAATTTTGTTAGACGAAAAAAACAAAACCAAAGAAGAAATTCTAAACGAATACTTTAAACAGCAAGATGAAGCTTTAAGAAAACAAGAAGAAAAAGACAGAAAAGAAGAAGAAGCTAGATTAAAACGCGAAGAAAAAGAACGCAAGAAAAAAGAAAAAGAACGCAAAAAAAGCAAAAAGCGTAAAGTAAAAAAGAAGGAAATGGACGATGTAATTTTAAGTTATTAAGCAGATGATATTATCTATTAGCGAACATATACAACCTACAGATACTACTTTTGTTTTTGACAAAGATGAAAGTAGACATTTGATAAAAGTACTTAGAAAAAAAGAAGGAGACACCGTTTATATTACCAATGGAAAAGGAGTTTTTTTTACAACTCAAATAACTTTAGCCAACGAGAAAAAATGTACTGTGGCTATTCATTCCGTTGAGTTTAAAGAAAAAAACAGACCTTTTCACCTACACATTGCCATTGCTCCTACCAAATTAAACGATAGGTACGAATGGTTTTTAGAAAAAGCGGTAGAAATTGGAATTGATGAAATTACCCCAATCATTTGTAAAAATTCCGAAAGAAAAGTAATTAAATTAGACCGAATGAATAAAATTATTCAGTCTGCTGTAAAACAATCTTTACAATTTCATGTCCCTGTTTTAAACCAGGCTATTTCTTTTGATGAGTTTTTAAGTAAGCAAAACGCAACTCAGAAATTTATTGCACATTGCGAAGACGAAAACAATAAACAATATTTACAACACATTGCCAAACCTACAACTGATATTTTAGTACTGGTAGGACCCGAGGGTGATTTTACTCCTAAGGAAATAAACAACGCAATACAATCTAACTTTATTCCAGTAACCTTAGGAAACAACAGACTAAGAACAGAAACTGCTGGAATTTACATCTCTTCTTTAATGACTTTATTATAGTATCTATGAAAACACTAGAACTACACGAACTGTTTTTAAAACAAAAACAAAACTTTACTACCGATACTAGAAAAATAACACCCGGAGCTATTTTTTTTGCCTTAAAAGGAGAACGATTTAACGCCAACACTTTTGCCAAACAAGCTTTAGAGCAGGGTGCTGCTTATGTTGTTATTGATGAAGAAGAATTCTACATAGACCATAGAACTATTTTAGTACCTAACGTATTAGACAAACTTCAACAACTAGCACATTACCACAGAGAATATTTAGCCATTCCTATTATTGCTTTAACGGGTAGTAATGGTAAAACAACTACTAAGGAATTAATTAGAGAAGTGTTAGCAACACAATACAATGTAACTGCTACTGTTGGCAATTTAAACAACCATATTGGAGTTCCTCTTACCTTATTAAGCATGACTTCCGAAACTGAAATTGGAGTGGTAGAAATGGGTGCCAACCATTTAAAAGAAATTCAACATTTATGTTTTATTGCAGCTCCTAACTACGGATACATTACCAATTTTGGAAAAGCCCATTTAGAAGGCTTTGGTTCTGAAGAAGGAATTATACAAGGAAAATCTGAAATGTATAATTACATTGCCAATTCAGAAGGAACTGCTTTTGTAAATCAAGAGGAAAAAAGAATGGTTGAAGAAGCAGAATATTGCGAATGTATTTTTATCAATCCACACGAAACTCCTTTACTAGAATTAACTCCTTACGTTCAGTTAGCTTATGATAATTATGTAATACAGTCCAACCTAATTGGTAAATACAATTACAATAATATTATTGCTGCCATAGCCATAGGAAACCATTTTAACATTGCTGATGAAAATATTAAAAAAGCCATAGAAAGTTATATTCCTGAAAACAATCGTTCTCAAATTATTCAAAAAAATAGCAATCAAATTATTTTAGATGCCTACAATGCCAATCCTACAAGTATGGAAGCCGCTTTGGATAATTTGAACTCACTTGACGAAACTCATAAATCCGTAATTTTAGGTGATATGTTTGAATTAGGAAGCACTAGTGTCACCGAACACAAAAACATTATTCAAAAAGCTTTAGACAGTAAACTTGATACCATTGTTTTTGTAGGTGAAAACTTTTATCAACACAAACAAAACGGAGCTTATTTTTTCACCTCTTTTCAAGATTTAAAAGAAAACTTTGAGTTTAATTTTAAAAACAGCACTCTTTTAATTAAAGGTTCTAGAGGCATGGCTCTGGAAAGAGTTTTAGATCTTTTATAAAATAATATACTTTTAAAAACGGCTTAAAGAACTTATTCTTCAAGCCGTTTTTTATTAAATAACACACTGAAAAACAAAACAATAAACACTACACCAATCTAGCTGATAGATTTATGGCATGCTCTTTGGATTCTAACACATGTTAAGTCACTTGAAATAAAGAGACATTGTTCCATTTAAAATAGTAGATCATGAAAAAGTTATTCTTGTTTTTTGCTACTTGCTTTTTAATTACAGCTACAGCATTTTCCACCACTACATACCATAACGACACTCCTTTTGTTTTTGTTGAAAATGGTGTTGAATATGCCATATTTAAAAATGGTGAATTTGATTTTAATGTTATCAATCCAAGAAACTCTAGAGTTCACATCAACACCTCATTTGTTAATGTAAGTTTTAATTCTGGTTATAATTACACACCATACATTCAAAGAAACAGATATGGTGATATTGTTAGGATTAACAACACTCATATTTATTACGATTACAATGGAAGAGTAAACAAAGTTGGTAACGTGCATATTAGCTACAACAGATATGGACATGTACAACGAGTTGGAAATTTAAACATTAGATATACCAATTATGGTAGAAATTACACCTGCACAGGGTTTGTTAACAGAGTTAATTACCACTACCAACCTATAAGTAGACACTACAAAAGGCCTACAAGACATCATCATGCTTATGTAGTTAGAAAACCGATCCAACATTATACATCCGTTAAAAATAACAGTAGAAAGTATGCTGATAGATACTACCCAACCAAAAAATCTAAAAAATACAAGAAAGAGTTAAAAACATCTTCTGCTAAAAGAGAATTTACAAAACAGAAAAGCAAAAATGAGGACTCTCGTAAAAAGAGAAGCAACAAAACAGAATCTAATAGCTACAGAAAAAACAGTAATAGTTATAGACGTTAATCAAAAAAAAGGATACTAAATTTTGGACAGCCCCCAAAAAGTTGGACGGTTAAAAAATTAATTATTGATATGAGCTCGATATTTTATCGGGCTCATTCCATTTAAAGCTACTGATATTCTATCATTATTATAATAGCAAATATATTCATTAATTTCCTTTTCTAATTGCTCAATCGAGTTCCATTGTTTTAGATAAAACAGCTCAGATTTTAAAGTTCCAAAGAAATTTTCAATAATAGCATTATCTAAACAATTCCCTTTTCTAGACATACTTTGAATCATCTTGTTCTTTTTTAAGATATTCTGATATTTTTCCATTTGATATTGCCATCCTTGATCCGAATGTAATAACACATTTGCTGCTTTATACTTTTTAAAAGCTTTCCCCAGCATTTGAGTTATTTGTCTAAAATTAGGACTCCTAGAAATTTGATAACTAATGATTTCTCTACTACATAAATCAATAATTGGAGACAAATAAAGTTTTTGACCTTTAACTTTAAACTCTGTAATATCTGTAGCCCATTTTTGATTGGTTTTAGAAGCCTTAAAATTCCGTTTAAGTATATTGGGAGCTATTTTACCTTGACTTCCTCTGTAAGAACGATACTTTTTAACTCTAATCAAAGATTTTAACCCCATGGACTTCATTAGTCTTAATACTGTTTTATGATTGATGATAATCCCTCTGTTGTTTAGTACTAAAGTGATTCTTCTATAACCATACCTACCTTTGTGTTGATGGTAGATTTGAGTAATAAACCTTTTTATAGATTCATATTTATCAGGCTCTTTACTTTTTTGTAAATGATAATAAAAACTACTTCTAGCCATCTTTGCATGATGTAACAATACCGACAAATCATGCTTATGCCTTAACTCATTTATGACTATTGCTTTTTCTCTCTGGCTTGAGCTAAGGCTTGTAACTTTTTTAGCAAATCAAGTTCTGCTTTTAAAGATTGATTCTCTTTTAAAAGTTTTTCTTCTCTAGTTAATGGTATAGATTTATTTTTTCTAGACTTGGGTTTCATTCCGATAGGTCTTCCTTTAGGTTGATTTTTAAGACCTTTCAAACCTAAGGATTTATATCTTCTTTGCCAATTAATAATACTAGCACCACTTCCAATATCAAATAGAATACATGCTTGCTCTAAAGAAAGATGTTCTTTTTCTATTCGTTGTAAAACATCAAGTTTAAATGATGATGTATATTGTTTATTTATCTTTGGTAACAAACCTTGAACTCCTTTGTGTTCATATTGCCTACACCAAAGAGAAAGAAGAGAACTATCAAAACCTAGCTCTTTACTCAAACTAGTTATAGAGCGTTCTCCTTTAAGAACTAACTTCACACATTCTTGTTTAAAGCCTAATGTGTATTTTACTTTTCTAGACATAAAAATACCCCCAAATTGTGTCTAACATTTTGGGGGCACTCTATTTTAGTATCCTTTTTTTAATCTATGTGATTTTAATACTTATTTAATTAAGTATTTTTTGTGGTAAGCAATCATATTATCAATTGGTCTTTGAATAGCACCTGCAAAAGTCAAATCAAATTTCTCGGCTACTTTGGCTACTATATTAGAAAAATAATAAGCTACAGAACCTATAAAATAAACAGGAGTTTCTTTTCCTTTTCCGTAAGGCAATACTCTGTAACGGAAAAATTCTTCTACTCCTTTTTCAATCAATCCTGTAATATAATCATGATCTTTAAAATCAAACATAAAAGCTGCATGTGTTGCCAAATAAGTGTTTGGTGCTTCGTTTTGATACAACTGCTCTTTTATATAATCATCTTCTAGATTAAAGTCTTTTTCAAACTTTTCTCTAATCTCTTCGGGCATTATTTTGTAGTAGTAATCACGTATTAATTTTTTTCCAAAATAATTTCCACTAGCTTCATCCATAATAGCCCAACCTAAAGAAACACAAGTAGAAGTTGTTGTTTTTCCATCGTAATAACAACTATTAGAGCCTGTTCCTAAAATACAAACAATAGCAGGTTCTGATTCTGATGCTGCATAGGCAGCTGCCAACATATCTTCAGCAACCACTACTTCGGCATTTACAAAAATTTCTTGAAATACTTTCTCTAGAGCTTCTACTGCTTTAGATGTACCGCAACCTGCTCCATAAAAAAACACTTGCGTTACTTCTTGTCTATTAGGTTCTAAATTAATATTGTCTAAAACTCTTTTCTTTAATGTTGCAGGAGTCACAATCGCTGGGTTCAACCCTTCTGTTCTTGTTTTAAACCTTTCTGATTTGTCTAAGTTTAAAGCAATCCAATCAACTTTAGTAGAACCACCATCAGCAATTAATATCATATATTTATTTTTTTGGTTTGTTAGTAAGGTGCTGTAAATATACAAATATGATCTATAAAAAAAGCTGATTTGAATCATCAAATCAGCTTTTTAGTATTCTATAAAATGGAACTACTTTTTATTTTCCTTCCATTTTTTTCTTTAAGTCTGCTAAACCAGCAATATCTCCGAAAGTTGATTTTTCAGAAGATTCAACCTTTTTAGCTTGAGCCTTAATGTTCTTAGCTTCAGCTTCTTTAAAAGTAGCTGTATGAGAAGCAACAATTCTTCTAAATTCTTTAGAGAACTCAATTACTTTGAAAATTGCAGTATCTCCTTTGTTAATTTTAGAACCGTCTTCTTTTTCTAATAAACGACCTGGTACAAATGCTTCAACTTCATCAGCAAACTCAACTACAGCTCCTTTGTCTGACTTTTCTTTAACTGTTCCTTCGTGATCAGTATTTAAAGCATAAGTAGCTTCGTGAGCATCCCAAGGATTGTCTTGAGTTTGTTTGTGTCCTAAGTTTAATTTTCTGTTTTCTACATCTAATTCTAACACTTGAACATCTAATTTATCACCAACAGCCACAAAGTCAGATGGGTGCTTAATTTTCTTAGTCCAAGATAAATCAGAAATGTATACCAATCCGTCAATTCCTTCTTCTAACTCAACAAAAACTCCAAAGTTTGTGTAGTTACGTACAACTCCATTGTGTACAGAACCAACAGGGTACTTAGCAGTAATATCTGCCCATGGATCTGGGTGTAATTGCTTAATACCTAATGACATTTTACGCTCTTCTCTATCTAAAGTTAAGATTTGAGCTTCAACCTCATCACCTACTTTTACAAAATCTTGTGCAGAACGTAAGTGAGTAGACCAAGACATTTCAGAAACGTGAATTAATCCTTCAACTCCTTCAGCAACTTCGATGAACGCACCATAATCAGCTAAAACAACTACTTTTCCTTTTACTTTATCACCTACTGTTAAGTCAGCGCTTAAAGCATCCCAAGGGTGTTGAGATAATTGCTTTAATCCTAATTGGATTCTAGTTTTCTTATCGTCAAAGTCTAAAATTACAACGTTTAATTTTTGATCTAATTCAACTACCTCAGATGGGTGATTGATTCTAGACCAAGATAAATCTGTAATGTGAATTAATCCATCTACTCCTCCTAAATCTACGAATACACCGTAAGAAGTAACGTTTTTAACTACACCTTCTAATACTTGACCTTTTTCTAATCCAGAAATGATTTCTCTCTTCTGAACTTCAATATCAGCCTCGATAAGAGCTTTGTGAGATACAACAACGTTTTTAAATTCGTGGTTGATTTTTACAACTTTGAATTCCATTGTTTTGTCTACGTACTGATCGTAATCTCTAATTGGTTTTACATCAATTTGAGATCCTGGTAAGAATGCTTCAATTCCAAAAACATCAACAATCATACCTCCTCTAGTTCTACATTTAACGTATCCGTTAACTACTTCTCCAGATTCTTGAGCAGCAATAACTCTATCCCAAGCTTTAATTACTCTTGCTTTCTTGTGAGACAATACTAATTGTCCTGAGTGATCTTCTCTTCTATCAACTAAAACCTCTACTTTATCTCCAACAGCTAAGTTAGGGTTGTAACGGAATTCGTTTAAAGAAATAACTCCTTCTGATTTAGAGTTAATATCGATGATCGCGTCACGGTCAGTAATACGAACTACAGTTCCTTCTATTACATCACGCTCGTTTACGAAACCTACAGTTCCTTCTAAAGCTGCATCAAATGCTTTTAATTGCTCTTCATCAACTTCATCAATACCTTCTTCGTATTTGTGCCAGTTAAAGTTTGCTAAAAATTCCTGTGGGTTTACTTGTACAGTTTCTTGCTCTTGAGCTTCTACTGCGTTTGTGTTTTCTTCAGACATTTGTCTAAAATAATTTGTATTCAGCTGATTGTCATGTTTTTAAAGCGAGTAACTACAACTAAAGATGTTATAATTAAATTGTTTTTTTCCTTTTCGTAAACCTAGCTCGCCAAAAAGGACTGCAAATATACAAATATTTTATCTTTTTAAAACATCAGACAATCAGTTTTTTAACTTCTTATAAAAGAAGACTTAATTTAAACTTAACGCAACCTTTTAACTCTCCCACATCTTTTATGTAAAGAATATTTATTTTTATCCGTTAAAAATTAACTTATGAAAACTAGCTATTGTTTGCTGTTATTAATTCCATTCTTTGGATATTCACAGCAAAAAGAAAACCAAGAACCACCTGTTTTTGGTAAAAATGAAATTAGAACTTCTCTTATTATTAATGGAGGTGGCCCTAACATAGGGCTAGAATACGAAAGAGCTATATCTTCAAAATTTGGTATTGGGGTATTCTATAAAAAGAATCTAACCAATATCAGCATAAAAGAAGAATATGCTAGAGAAAATATAGGTTTTGGATTAAAATCTAGATACTATTTAAATAATTACAGAACCCCAACTTACTTAAAAGACTACCAAAACAACTATGGTATTAAAATAAGACATTTTTTAGAGTTTGGTATTGAACAGGTTGATGTTGAATGGTATGAAACTAGCAGAACCATAAACAACAACAATGCTTATGTTATTCGTAGAAATAAAAAAGAAGAAAACACAACTGCTTTACATTTTGGATTAGGAGGTAAGTTTACATTTCCTAACAAGCTTACTTTTCAAGGAAGTTTAGGTTATAGCCATTATTTAATAAACAAAGAAGATTTACACCACAACCTTTATTTAAACCTTTCTGCAGGATACATTTTTTAAAATTAGACCATGAAAAAAATATTTATAATTATAGCAACAATACTACTAATTGGTTGTAACGATGATTACAGAAGTTTTGCTCCGAATGAAGGAACAGATTTTAGTAAAGACATTTCTAACGAGCATGATTTTTATCTTTCTACACCTGTTGAGTTAAAAATTTTAGATAAAAACTTTGTAAACCAGCAATTAAACTACAAAGTTGGAGACACTTTAAAGCTTGAGTTAAACATTCCAGCTATTTATCAAGAAAACATTACTGATTTCTATGATTTAAGAGAAAGTACAGGAACTGATTATTATGCATATGACTTAAATTTCTCTTATCATTTTACTAAAAATATTCAAAAAACAATTGACTTGCTTTTCTTAGATGAAAACCCTGAAATAAAAGAATTAAATTTAAGTGTGAGTGAAATTAGAACACACCCTATTTACAAACATTTATTTATAACCCCTAAAGAAATTAAATTAAAGTACAATGCCAATGAAAAACAATACAAGAGTCAAATAGGTTTTGTGTTAAACACTGCCACAACACTTGAACTTGGGCACGATGTTTCCTTGTCTAATTATGCTTACAACATCACTAACGATAAAACTATAAGTATATACATTCCTATTATTTCTTCTTTAGAAGAGTTAAGTAAGACTATTGTTATTACAAAGTAATTTTATTTACTCTTTTTTAATACCACTTTTTTTAACTGAAAAAACACTCCTACTAAAGAAATTAAGGCTGTTAAAAAAGTAAACAGTAGACCTATTGCTACAGATGTATCTTTATTGTATTGCAATAGGTCTGCTGCTTGGTAAAAAACAAACTCTCTTACTCCTATTCCTGCAAACGATACAATAGACAGTATTACTGAAATTAAAAAAATAAACAAATAAGAAATTAAATTAGAACTTACTCCAAAGTTAATCACCAAACAATACACCGATAATAACTGTAAGCTTTGTACAAATAAAGAATATATTAACGTTTTTATATATACTTTTTTAAAGGATGGAAACAATTTTTGCACCAATAACATAGACAATAAAGGCACTAGTAAAAATAACAAAACTCCTAAAGCGTATAAGAGCATGTTTGATGAAATCCACTCTAACGATTGTACAAAAGGAATAATTAAAACAACCAATAACATACCTATAGCAGTTAAACCCGAAAAACGATCTACAAATATAGCTGCTGATAACTTTTTAACACTCCAATCAAATTTTTTATGAAGCTTGTATACTTTATAAGCATCACCACCAATACCTCCTGGAATAAAAAAATTATAAAACATTCCTATGGCATACAAAACATGATTGCTTTTGGCAGATAGATAATAGCCCAAAGAATGAAAAAAAACATTCAATCGAATTGAGGATACCCACTGAGATAATATTAAAAACAAGCCACTTGCTACAATTAACAACAAATTGCTATTCTTAATAATTGTAATTACATCGGTAAAAGAAATTTTAGTAACTACAAAGTAAAATAGGAGTACACTTACTCCTATTTTTAATATACTTCCTGCTACTTTTTTAAAACTAGGCTTTTTCAAAAGTGGTTACTTTTCTTAAGTTATATGGTCGTTTGTTTTGAGACTCGTAATAGGTTTTCATTAATAAATCTATAATAATTCCTACGGTAAAAAACTGAATCCCCATAACAACCAACATCACTCCTAATATTAGCAAGGGTCTCCCCCAAATATCTTCTCCCATCAATTTTACAATTAACAAGTAGAAATTAATTAACATTCCTGCTCCTGCAAACACCAACCCTATATTACCAAATAAGTAAATAGGTTTTTGCATGTATTTGCGTTGAAACAAAATTAACAACAAGTCGTTAATTACTTTAAAAGTTCTTCCCAATCCGTATTTAGAAACTCCAAACTGACGTGCATGATGTTTTACCGGCATTTCAGATATTCTTGCCCCATTCATAAACGTTACCAAAGAAATAAAACGGTGCATTTCTCCGTATAATTTTAATCCTTTTGCTGTTTCTGCCGTAAATATTTTAATAGCACAACCATGGTCTGTAATATGCAACCCTGTGGTTTTTCTAATAATAAAGTTTGCTATTTTAGAAGGCAACGTTCTTACAAAATTGTCTTGTCTTTTCTGACGAATTCCTGTAATCATATCCAAGTCTTCTTCTATCAACTTGTCTAACATTGCTGGTAAATCCGATGGATCGTTTTGCAAATCTCCATCCATTGTAATAATATACCCTCCTTTGGCAATATCTATTCCTGCTGCAATAGCAGAACTTTGTCCGTAGTTTTTTCTAAGTTCAACCAAAACAACTTTCGGATGGTTTAGTTCCTTTACCTCCTTACGTGTATTATCTGTAGAACAATCATCTATATAAATAATTTCATAATTGTATCCTTCTAAACCTTTATCTATATTATCTGTTAACAATGTAACATTTCCTTCTTCGTTATAAACAGGAATTACAATAGACAATAAACTTGTTTTACTCATCTTATTTTTATTTCGATTTGACAAACTTACTCATAATCTTGAAAACGGAGAGAGTTGTTTGCTAAATAATCATTTTGCTTTTTTACGATATTTATTTCTGAACCAAATATCTTTTTTTTAACGTTTCTGGTCTTGATGTAGGATTTAAAAATTTTAGCTTTAACCTAGTAATTCTATAATGCTCTAACGGATACACTTTAGACCAAACTATTCCTAATTGTTTAGACTCTAAAAAAGAATTTTCTTCTAAATACACCCATTGTCCTTTTTTAACTTTGGTTGGCATATTGGCCACCGAAACTCTTTTTAAATTTTTATGTGCATAAAAACTAACCGACCAAGCTTCTATCCCCTCTCTTAAATACAAATTGTTTGCATCTATATTATTTTCTTTGATGATTTTACTAGCCACAATTCCAGATTGATATTGTAACAAATTAGGATAAAACTGCGTGTTTAACGTAAAATTAATCAACACCATTAATCCTACAGAAGAAACAATTAATTTTTTAAAAGGGGCTGCTTTTTCTTGAAACCAAAAAAGCATTAGCAACGTTATAATAATGGTAATTCCCAAAACGATGAACCAACTAGATAGTGAAAATGCCCAAAAAGACAAACACAACACAAACACACTTAAAAACACAAACAAACCTATTTGAAAATTTGCCCAACGATTTAATAATTTAAATTTTTGATTTTGATGCAAACTCCATAAATATCCTACCACTAAAACCGACATTATAGAAAACAAACTATTTAAATAATGTGGCAATTTAAATTTAGAAGTACTGATTACTAACAAAACCAACAAAACTCCTAAAGAACTTACCAATTCAAACCCTTTTATTTTTTTAAATCGATTAACAATTGCTTTTTTAAGATTGTTAAACATACCTACATACATTAAAATAGGCCAAGGTAAAAAAGCCCATAAAATAGTATGAAAGAAAAAGAAATAATCTGGACTGTTATTTTTAAAACCTGTTGCGGTTAATCTATTAAAACTTTGGTCCCACAAAATAAATTTGATTCCAGAAACATTTGAATATCCGTTAAAAACTTTCTCAGGATGCAAATCAAACTGAACATAATACGCATACAAAACAGGACTTATAAAAAGCACATAAACCGCCAAGCCCAACAATACTCTCCAAGAAAAAACTTGTTTCCATTTATTAGCATAAAGTACATGCACCAATAACAATACTCCACAAATAAACACAGCCAATTGTCCTTTGCTAGAAAAACCTATGGCCAACCCTAAAAAACCTAGAATTAAATTTAAAAACTTAGATGTATCTAAATAAACTATAAAATTATACATTGCCAATGCAATAGCTCCTGTTAACACGGCATCGGTTCTAACATCGTGGTTAGACAGAATCACCGCTTGCACCGATAAAAACACCAAAGCAGCAATATGATTTATTTTTTTTCCATAAAAATGAACCGCTAATTTATTGGTACAAAATGCACCAATAAACGTAAAAATTAGTGCGGGTAGTTTATATGACCATGTATGAATTCCAAAAATCTTGAATGAAATGGCAGACAGCCAAAAATGCATATGAGGTTTGTCTAAATAATCTTTTCCTCCTTTATATATATTCCAAAAATCATTTTCTAAATACATTCTCATGGCCATAGTTGCATGCTGAGCAGAATCATTTTCCATAACCGGAATAAACAATCCACACACGTATACCAATAACAAAAAAATATAAAGAAGGTTGATTTCCTTTTTAGATAAAATCATAATTATAAGAATCTTTTTGTTTGCTTATTTTCCAAAAACTCTTGTCGTATGGTTTTCAAACAAACTTTTTTGCGAAAATAATTCTTTAAAGATACTTAATTGCTCTAATTCTTTTTTATTTCTTGTATTGGTCATCACCACCCCATTTGGGAACTTTCTAAAAAAAGCATGAATCTCTTTTATAGACTCTACTACTTTATAGGTTCTATTAAAATTAATAGGAAAAGCAGCATCCATTCTTTTGTACACAATAACAGGTCCTTCTGTTCCTACAAGCTCTTTGTATTTTTCAACAGGAGCTTCCTTAGTTAACTTAGGGAATATAAGACCAAACAACACCAAACTTAGCACCATAAACGTAACAACCAAACTCAAAAAACTTTTTTTAAGAGCTGATTTTAAAAAAAATAAGTAAGCCAAACCTGCTCCTAAAGGCACAAAAAACAAAACAAAGGCCAACCAACTTTTAGTTGTTAATTGCGGTTCGTAAGACAAACCAATATATCCTGCTATTGGAAGTGCTAAAGAAATAAATACTAAAACAATCCATTCTATATGTTTTGCTTTTACCTCTATTTGGCTGTTGTACACATTGCTGAACCACCAAGCCAATACAATGGCTATAAAAGGATAACAAGGCATTGTGTAATTAGGCAATCTAGTAGCCGAAACACAAAAGAAGCCTACAAACACAAGAACCACCAATGTACAATAATAAATAAAAATATTTTTTCTTGCCTGTTTAAGCCCTGCTCCTATAGCTCTAAAAATCCACAAACAAAAAGGAAACATGCCTAAAACAACAAACCCAATGGTAATTAAAAATATCCCTCCATGTCCTTCCATTTCTCCACTAAAGCGTTTCAAATTGTGCGTAAAGAAAAAACCTTCTGTAAACACTCCGTTGGTATGTATATGAGCTAAATAAAACCATGGAAAACTTAACAAAGTAACCCAAAGTACTCCTTCAAAAAACTTGAATTTTAAAAAAACGTTAGCATTTAATTTTTTATAAAGAACTAAATGCAACAAAGCTATTATCCCCGGCATTACCATAGCTATAGGACCTTTGGTTAATACTCCAAAACCGATAGCTGTATACAATACTAATAATATGTTTTTGTTTTGAGAAAGATAAAATTCTATATAACAAAAGAATGACAAACTCATCCAAAAAATTAAGTATGGATCTGGTACTGCTAAATGAAACTCTTGAATAAAGTAAAAAGAAGACAATAAAACTCCCAAAGTAATTTTAGCCACCTGATTTCCTAAATGCTTTTTTGTAAACAAAAACGTAATTAAAATAGTAAGCGCTCCAAAGAAAGCTGAGAAAAATCGTGCTCCAAAAGCATTGACTCCAAATAATTTGTAACCTAACATCATAAAAAAATAATGCAAAGGTGGTTTGTCTGTTCTTATCACATTATTAAAGGTAGGTTTAAACCAATTCCCATACACCAACATTTCTCTTGCTGCTTCGCTATTCTTCGCTTCATCTAAAATGTAAATGATAGAATTTCCATCACCAAACAAACAAAAAACAAAAGCAAATAAAAACACCCACAACCAAGTGTATTTAGACTCTAATAAATTCATACTATTTAATCGTTTGTTAAAACTATGAAGCTTTCTTTTTTAGGATTGATTATCAACCTAGAATTGTACCAACTTTTTTTAGTTCTAAAAACCAAAACATAAGCTATACATGTGGTTGTTACTCCCACAATGGCTCCTGTAAAAACATCTACAAAAAAATGCTGAACCAAATACATTCTAGAAACGCCTATTAAGGAAGCTAATAAAAACACAACAATTGCTGTATTCATTTTGTTTTGTTTTAAAGCAAAAAAAGTGGCTATAAAAAAAGAGTAAGCCGTATGTCCTGACGGAAAAGAATCTGTTTTTCTAATTTTTATTCCATGTACAAAATCAATAGTATTTAAAATTCCTTGCTCTTTAAAAAAAAGATAAGGTCTAAAAGTACCATCAAAAATTAAATGTTTACAAAGAATAACTACAAAAGACTCTATGGCAAATGCCAACACAAAAAAGTATAAATATTTAAACTTAGAACGTAATACTATCAGTAAGAATAAAAAAATACTTAACGTATTCCCTACACTACTTAATTTTTTAAAGATAAAGTTTAACAAAGGAGTGTGATATTTGTTTAACCACAAAACCAAATCTCCTTTTTGAAAACTAAAAAAGAAAACAGATGCCAATAATAGCACCACAAAAGGCAATAAAACTCTAAACTTATACTGATTGTACTTATCTATCATAAATACAAAACTAGAATACTACTGCGTTTTAGCAGTTAAGTGAATTTTACCAAATACTTAATTAGTTTACACTTTTAACACCTTTTTTTAACCAATTTAAATATTTGGTAACATTAGGAGTATATCCTACAGGTTTAGAAACATCATTCCCATTAGAATCTAAAATCACATAAAAAGGTTGTGCATTGGTTTTATAACGCTGTTCTTGAAAATGTGCCCACTTTTGACCTTTATACCTGTAAGGTTTTCCTGTTAATGGAGAAATTTCTTGAGCATCAAAAGCTTGTCGATCATCTACATGTAAAGATATTAAGACTACTTTGTTTTGTAGTATATCTAATACTTCGGGATGAGTCCAAACATTTTGTTCCATTTTTCTGCAATTCACACAAGCATAACCTGTAAAATCTAATAAAATGGGTTTGTCTACTTTTTGTGCATAGGCCAAACCTAAATTGTAATCTTTAAACGTTAAAATATTGTACGGAGCCATTATGTGCGCTCCCTCTGGTAAATTTGTATGAGCTGTACTTGTTGTTTGTGTAGCCCCCACCCCATTTGGAGATTCACTATAATCTAACGGAGGTACAAATGCCCCTATTATTTTAACAGGTGCACCAAACAAACCAGGAATCATATAAACTACAAACACAAAACTAATCATGGCCAACATCAACCTACTTATCGATAGTTTTTCTATAGCTTGGTAATCATGTGGCAACCTTATTTTTCCTAATAAATACAGACCTAACAATAAGAATACTACAATCCAAATTGCAATAAACACCTCTCTTTCTAACCAATGTGCTTGTAGTACCAAATCTGCATTTGATAAAAATTTAAAAGCCAAAGCCAGTTCTAAAAACCCTAGAACGACTTTTACGGTATTTAACCATCCTCCAGATTTTGGCAAAGAATTCATCCAGCCCGGAAAAATGGCAAACAAAGTAAATGGCAATGCAATTGCTAATGAAAAACCCAACATAGATACGATAGGTGCAATTCCTCCTTGCGAAGCAGATTCTACCAATGCAGTTCCTACAATGGGCCCTGTGCATGAAAAAGAAACCACAGCCAATGCTAAGGCCATAAAAAAGACCCCTAAAAAACCTCCCTTATCTGCTTTTTCATCTAAGGTTGTACCCCAAGAACTTGGCAACACCAATTCATAAGCTCCTAAAAAAGAAAAAGCAAAAAACAATAGAATAATAAAAAACACAACATTAAAAATAACGTTTGTAGACAATTCATTTAAGGCACTAGGACCAAACACAGCTACAACCACAGTTCCTAACAATACATAAATTAGCACAATACATATTCCGTATACAATTGCATTTCTAATTCCTAAAGCTCTGCTTTTACTTTGTTTGGTAAAAAAACTTACCGTCATAGGAATCATAGGAAATACACAAGGAGTTATTAAAGCTGTTAATCCTGCCAAAAAGCTTAACAAAAACAACATTGCATAACTTTTATCCTCTTCATTATTTTCTAAATCGTCATCGGTTTCAGACAAAGTGTTGGTAAATGTTTTTTGATCAACATTTGATAGGTCAAAAATTAATTCATCTTCCTTAGGTGGCAAACACATTTCATCATTACAAACCATATATTCTACAGATGCTTTTAGCACTGTAGCTTTTTCTTTTACATTTATTGCTTGTTTAAAAACGGCTTGGTGTTCAAAGTATTTCAACTTCATTCCAAAAGTAGGGTCATCTACAACCTCCCCATCATCTTCTAATGTTTTGCCCAGGGTATTAATTTCTTTTGGATAGTAGAATGTAGTAGGTATTGGTCCTCCTTCATCTATATATTGGCTATACAAATGCCATCCTTCTTCTATTGTTGCTGTAGATACCAAAACGGTTTCTCCATTGCTGTTTTGTTCTACAGAAGTAGTCCAAGAAACAGGATCAAAAACCTGAGAAGTGGCTGTTAAAATTGAAAAAAAAGTTAAGAATTTGAAGAAATGAATTGTTAATTTCATAAAAAATAATTTGATACTAAGACGAAAACCTAATAAGTTCTTTACATATTTATAACATACCTTTCATCAACAACTTAATATTTTCATAAGTATTGGTTAGGCAATTTAGAGAATCTTGTTTGTTTTTAAAACAAACTTGAGTAATTCCCTCTTCTTCTTGAGGTATTAACGTTGGATTATTGATTTGAGTATGCATTAAAAACCAATAGGTAACTTTCATAATTTTTTTCCCTTTATGTTCAAATACATGATACGTAGTTTCTAGCTCTTTATCTATAAGCAGACCGCCTAAATTGCATTCTTCTTCTACTTCTCTTACAGCAGCTATTTTTTTAGATTCTCCTTTTTCTATATGACCCTTGGGTAAATCCCACTTGTCAAATCTATAAATCCAAAGAAGTTCATCTGCCTGGTTTTTCACCACACCCCCTGCTGCTTCTCTAACTTCAAAATTTAACAGAAAATTGAGCCAATCATTTTCCAAATTGTCACAAATAACATTTATTTTTACCTCATGATTTTTTGAAATTTCATGAAAAAGAAACTGACAATCAAGTTCCTGATATAATACAGATTTAAAACCAGTTACACGAACATTGTTTTCAGTAAAAAAAACTGGAACTTCATTGATAAAAACTTTATACATTTGCACTATGATTTTTAACAAAGATACAGCAAATAATACCGCAGAACAGCTTTTGAAAATAAAAGCTATTAAATTACAACCTAACGACCCTTTTACGTGGGCTTCGGGTTGGAAATCTCCAATTTATTGCGATAATAGAATTACACTTTCTTATCCAGTAATCAGAAATTTCTTAAAAACAAATATGGCAAAAGCCATTGAAGAAAACTACGGGAAACCCGATGTAATAGCTGGTGTAGCCACAGGTGCAATTGCTATAGGAGTTTTGGTAGCTCAAGAGCTTGGAATCCCTTTTGTGTATGTTAGACCAGAGCCAAAAAAACACGGAAGAAAAAACCAAATTGAAGGTTATTTAGAAAAAGGATCTAATGTTGTAGTTGTAGAAGACTTAATTAGTACAGGAAAAAGTAGTTTACAAGCTGTAGAAGCTCTAAAAGAAGCAGATGTAAACGTAAAAGGAATGATGGCTATATTTACGTATGGTTTTCCTGTTGCTGATGAAAATTTTAAAGCAGCAAATATTGACTTAACCACGTTAAGTAACTACAAAATATTATTAGAACAAGCGGTAAAAGACAATTACATTACAGCCAAAGAATTGGCATTGGTTCAAGCCTGGAGAAAAGCTCCAGACAAATGGACAAATGAAGAAGACTAAACCTTAAAGCATCTTATTTTTTTAAGATGCTTTTTATTTCTATTCCCTATATTTATCAAATATAATTATCAATTTTATGAAACTAGAAACTCCTATAATTAACATTTCAAAATCTTCGGAAGCTGTTTATTCTTTTTTAACAGATTTAAAAAACTTTGAGCAATTAATGCCTAGCAATATTCAAAAATTTGAAGTAGAGGGAGAATCGTTTTTATTTGCACTATCTGGAATGCCAGAAATAAGATTGGTTTTAAAGGAACAAACACCTACTAGCAAAATAGTCTTAGGAGCAGCTTCTAGCAAATTAGATTTTAGTTTAACCGTAGTACTAAATAGTATTGATGACAACCAAACCAATGCTCAATTATTATTTGATGGAAATTTTAATCCTATGATGGCTATGATGGTTAAAAAACCATTGACAAACTTTATCAACACTTTAAGCGATAATCTTAAAACAATTTAAAGAATACTAATTTCTTTTACCGCATAAGTATACTCCAACTCATCTTCTTTTTCTACAACCAACAAACCCGTATTAGAAACATTAATGATTTTAGCCATAAAAACATTCCCCTCCATATCTTTAAACATAGATGGAGTATTTAATTTATACAAACAAGCTAAATATTCTTTTTTAATGCTTTCCTTGTGTTGCAAAATATAATCAACCGTTACCACTTTTTGCAATTCTTCTAAAATATGATGTAGAATAACATCTCTATCATAATCTATTCCACCTATAGCAGCCATAGAAGTGGCATTGGGTAAAAAATCAGGAAAAAGAAGTTCATTTACATTCAGCCCAATTCCAATAAAAGTTTCTGCAACAGCTTCTTTTTTAATTATATTCTCTATTAAAATACCTGCAATTTTCTGATTGTATGACATTATGTCGTTAGGCCATTTAATTTGAATTTTAGTTTTATCTGCTAAAAAGGCATCTAAAACCTTTTTTACTTTAAGTGCTACTAAAAAACTAACATAGGGAGAAGCTTCTATAGGCAAACCCTTTAAAGCTGCATAAACAGTAAACAATAGATTTTTACCGTTGGCAGAATGCCACTGTGTATTCATTTGTCCTTTACCTTTGTACTGAGCATCTGCAACAACTGTTGTAAAATTTTCTAGGACATTTTTTTTTGACAAATCTTTCAAAAAAAGACTTGTAGAGTCGATGGCATTAAGTTTGATTATATTCACGAATAAATTATAATTACAATAATACAAGTAATCGCCTAAAAAACGATAACTTTGCTACAAAACTAAAGATTTTTTAATGTCTAAAAAACACGTAAGTACCGATCAGTTAATCACAACCATTATAAAAGGGATTGACGAGTTAAAAGGTCAAGATATTCAATTAATTGATTTAAGAGAAATTGACAACACAATATGCGACTATTTTGTGGTTTGCAACGGAACATCAAACACACACGTAAGTGCCTTGTCTGGTTCAGTTCAAAAAATTGTTGGAAAAGAAGCTAGAGAAAAACCATTTCATATAGAGGGAGAAAGCCAAGCCAATTGGATTTTAATAGATTATGTACATGTAATTGTTCACATCTTTCAAAAAACCACTAGAGATCTTTACGATATTGAAGGATTGTGGGGAGATGCAAAAATCACTAAAATTTCTTCGGACTCTTAATCGTATATTTTTAAAATAATGAGTAAACAAAATAATCAACCCAAACCTAAATTCAATTCCTATTGGATTTATGCAGCTATTATAGCTGTAATTTTATCTTTTAATTTTTTTGGAAACAGCAACACAAGCACTGATATTTCTAAAAATAAATTTGAAGAATTATTACGTGCCAACAATATAGAAAACATTTTTATTGTTAATAATGATTATGCTGAAATACACTTAACCAAAGAAGCACAAAAAAGTTTTACCAATAAAACTCAAGACAATATGTTGCCTTGGGCACCTACCAAACCTATACTAACCTATAATTTTGGTAGCTTAGAAAACTTTGAAAATTTAATCAACGAAAACAAAGAAAAGTACAATTTAAATATTGACTTAAAGTTTGATAACAGAACCGATTTGTTTGATTCTTTAATAGGCTTTTTACCATTTATATTTATTTTCGGACTTTGGATCTTTTTTATGAGAAGAATGTCTGGAGGTGCAGCAGGTGGCGGTGCTGGCGGACAAATTTTTAACATAGGTAAGTCCAAAGCCAAATTGTTTGACGAAAAACAAAAAATAAAAATATCTTTTAAAGATGTTGCTGGCTTAGAAGGAGCCAAAGAAGAAGTTCAGGAAATTGTAGACTTTTTAAAAAGTCCAGAAAAATACACCAATTTAGGAGGTAAAATACCAAAAGGAGCCCTACTTGTAGGACCTCCAGGTACTGGTAAAACCTTATTAGCAAAAGCAGTTGCTGGTGAAGCGGGTGTGCCTTTCTTCTCTTTATCTGGTTCCGATTTTGTTGAAATGTTTGTAGGAGTTGGTGCTTCTAGAGTTAGAGATTTGTTTAAGCAAGCTGCTCAAAAATCTCCTTCCATTATTTTTATAGATGAAATTGATGCTATTGGTAGAGCAAGAGGAAAAAGCAACATGACCGGTGGTAATGACGAACGCGAAAACACCTTAAACCAATTGCTAACAGAAATGGATGGTTTTGGTACAGATACAAACGTTATTGTAATTGCTGCAACCAACCGTGCAGATGTTTTAGACAAAGCACTAATGCGTGCTGGTAGATTTGATAGACAAATATATGTAGACCTACCAGACTTAAACGAAAGATCTGCTATTTTTAAAGTACACTTAAAACCATTAAAATTAGGAAACGATGTAAAAGTTGATTTCCTAGCACAACAAACACCTGGTTTTTCTGGAGCAGACATTGCCAACCTTTGTAACGAAGCTGCTTTAATGGCTGCTAGAAAAGGGAAAGAAGTTATAGAAAACCAAGACTTTTTAGACTCTGTTGATAGAATTGTAGGTGGTTTAGAAAAGAAAAATAAAATTATTTCTGCCAAAGAAAAGAAAACCATTGCTTTTCACGAAGCAGGTCATGCCACTGCTAGTTGGATGTTAGAACACGCTGCTCCTTTGGTAAAGGTTACTATAGTGCCAAGAGGTCAATCTTTAGGTGCTGCATGGTACCTACCAGAAGAAAGAATGATTGTACAAACAGAACAAATGCTAGATGAAATGTGTGCTACCTTAGCAGGTAGAGCTGCCGAAAAAATTATTTTCAATAAAATTTCTACAGGAGCATTAAGTGATTTGGAAAAAGTAACCAAACAAGCTAGAGCTATGGTTAGTATTTATGGTTTAAGCGACAAAGTAGGAAACCTTACTTATTATGATTCAAGCGGTCAAGAATATGGATTTACAAAACCTTATAGCGAAACAACTGCAAAACTAATTGATGAAGAAATTAGCAATTTAATTGAAACTCAATACCAAAGAGCCATTGCTATTTTAACAGAAAATAAAGACAAACTTACCGAACTAGCCAATCGTTTATTAGAAAAAGAAGTTATTTTTAAAGATGATTTGATCAAAATTTTTGGTAAAAGAGCCTTTTTAAGCGAAAGCGAAAAATTAGAAGAAAAATTAAAAAAACAAGAAGCTGAAGAAGGTATTTCTGAAGCTGAAAGTTAAAAATTGGAGGTTAATTATTAAATGAGTTTATTTAGTAAATTTTTTAAAACTTCAGTCAACAAACCATCATCTAAAGAAAAAAAAATCAACGAACAACCCGTTGTTTTATCTTTAGATGATTTGTTTGTTAATAACTTTATTAATAAAGGAGGGAAATTTCTTTACTGTATTTCTCAAAAAGAAGCTTTAGCAACGTTTAAGAGAATATTGTTAGAAAACAATTGGAAAAGTGTTTCATGTATTAACAACGAATTAAAAGAAGTTTGCATGATTACAGATACTACTGTTTCCAATTCACATAAAGATTTTCCTTTTTTTTCTACTTGTGAACACCTCGTGGCAGACTCAGGAAACATTATGCTATCTTCTAATCAAATTAGTGAAATGAAATTAGGAGAACTAGACAGTAACTTTATTATTTTAGCTTACACCAGCCAAATTGTAAAAAACATGGGAGAAGGCTTAACAGGAATAAAATCTAATTGTAAGACAAAAATCCCTACTAATATTTGTGATATTAGAAATTACACTCTAGAAAAACCTAAAGATAATTTCTTAAGTTACGGAGTGTCTAACTCAAAAAACCTATATCTAATTTTAGTAGAAGATTTATAACACACCACTATGCTTCAAAGAGCTTTTTCAGGAATTATATTTGTTTCTATACTTATAGGAGCAACTTTGTATAGTAGTATTTCTTTCTACTTATTATTTTTCTTTTTTATGATTGTAGCCATTTTTGAATTTCAAAAATTAAGCAATTACAAAACTCCATTTTTTTACATTTTAGGAACCACAACTTATTTACTTTCTGTAGGAAGCCTAAACGTTGTAGAATACTATACCCCTATTAATAAACTATTTTCTAACCAAATTACCAACGCTAGTTTTATATATGTTTTATTGTTTTTTGCTTTTTTAATTTTACTTTTTAAGAAAAAACAAAACAATCCTTTTACAGATTTAGGAATTATATTTCTAACTTTTTTATATGCCATTATTCCATTTACCATTATACTTGCCATTCCTTTTTGCAATGCATCAAACACTTACCAAGGAACTACATTCTTAGGTTGTATTATCCTTATATGGTCTACAGACACCTTTGCTTATTTAACAGGTAAAGCGATTGGGAAACACAAACTATACCAAAAAATTTCTCCTAACAAAACTATCGAAGGTTCTTTAGGAGGCATCCTATTCACCTTAATTACAGCTACAATACTTGCCAAATATTTTACTCAATATTCTTTAATAGAATGGTTGGGACTAAGTATTGTAATTAGTATTTTTGGAGGATTAGGAGACTTGGTAGAGTCTATGTTTAAAAGAGCTGCTAAAATTAAAGACAGTGGTAATTTAATTCCAGGACATGGTGGAGTATTAGATCGTTTTGATAGTCTTTTATTCGCATCTCCTTTTATATATTTTTATTTACAACTTATTTCATAAATTATGTTTCACAAAGAAGGAAAACTTATTATTATTACCACACTTATCTTAGCTCTTATTGCTACTGATTTAACTTATTTTTTGTTAAAAGACATCGCTTGGTTACAATACATTATCTATACCGTTGCTTTATTTTTTGTTGTAATTGTATTGCAATTTTTTAGAAACCCAAAAAGACACACTAAAGTATCAGACAGTCATGTAGTGGCTCCTGTTGATGGAAAGGTAGTTGTAATTGAAGAGGTTTTTGAACCAGAATATTTTAAAGACAAAAGATTACAAGTTTCTATATTTATGAGTCCATTAAATGTACACGTAACCAGATATGGTTTAAGCGGATTGGTAAAATATAGTAAATATCATCCTGGAAAATATTTAGTGGCATGGCACCCAAAAGCATCTGAAGAAAACGAAAGAACCACTATTGTTGTAGAAAACAAAACATTTGGTGAAGTTTTGTACAGACAAATTGCTGGGGCTTTGGCTAAAAGAATTGTTAATTATGCCCAAGAAGGACAAGAAGTTTTACAAGGAACAGATGCTGGTTTTATTAAATTTGGTTCTAGAGTAGATGTTTTCCTTCCTCTAGATGCTAAAATTAATGTATCTTTAAATCAGAAAGTAAAAGGTGCCGAAGACATCATTGCCTCTATATAATACATTAACAACACTATGGATAAAGATGATTTATTAAAAGAACGTTTTGACAAAGCTGTAAGAATTGCTTCAGAAATGGATCCTCTACCTCCAGATATTATGCTTGAATTTTATGCTTATTTTAAACAAGCTACAAAAGGAGACCATTACTTTAGTTTTAACGCCAACACTCAAGAAGAAAGAGATTTAAGAAGCTCTTTTAAATTTAATGCTTGGATGCAATTAAGAGGTATTTCTCCTAAAAGAGCTAAGAAAGAATACATAAAACTGGTTGAAAAACATACCAACAGAATAATATAATTAAAAACCATCAACATGAAAAAAATAACGTTAATCCTATTAGCTGTAATTTCTTTAACTGCTTGTAAAGAAAAAAGTAAAAAAGAAAACAATACAACTCAAACCTCAACCTATCAATTAGATGCAGAAACTGTTGTTGTTAATTGGGTAGGATACAAATTCACTAACAAAACAGGTGTAAAAGGTCAGTTTCAAAAAGCAGAAGTTACCAACAACTCTAAAGCAGCAACCTTACAAGAAGCTTTAAAAAATGTAGAATTTTCAATTCCTGTAAGCAGTATATTTAGCAACAATGGTGTTAGAGATGCCAAGCTAAAATCTTTATTCTTTGGAATTATGGATAATACTGAACTGTTATCTGGAAAAGTAACAAGCGTTACAGGTACTAGTGGTATTATTGCATTGACTATGAATAACGAGACTCACGACTTACCATTTACATTAAACATTCAAAACAACACAGCTTACTTAAAAGCTACTATTGACTTACATGCATGGCATGCAGAAGAAGCATTAGCTTCTTTACACAAAGCCTGTGAAGTTTTACATACTGGAGAAGATGGAATTAGTAAAACTTGGAACACCGTAGACATTGATGCTGTTTTAAACTTCATTAAATAACAGTACAAAACATATTTTTATAAAAAGCTTCTACTCTGTAGAGGCTTTTTTTATATCCATAACAATAAATAATAAACAATAGGCACTGCCTCTACCCAAAAAGAAGCAAAATATTTGCTTTGCTTTGTTTTAGACAACAACAAAAACACACTTAACAACAAACAAACAACAACAAACTGCCACAAACCATAAATTTTAAAATTATAATAATGCAACAATACACTTAACCATAACAAAACAATTCCAATGTATTTTGTTGTTCTTACTCCTAAAACAATAGGCAACGTTTTTAATTTATTTTTGTCAAAATGAACATCTCTAATATCAAAAGGAATGGTTAGTACAACCACAAACAACATCAACTCCAAAAAGTAAAGAATGGTTTTTTCACTAAAATTCAACGTAAAAAAAACAACGACCCCAGCCCAAACAAATGCAATAATAAAAATTTTTAACCCTGGTACATATCTTAAAGAATAACGTTCTCCGTGTATGTTTAAAAAACTAAAAGCATAAAACAAGGTTAACAAACCAAAAGGAACTAACCGTAACAATTCCCAAATTTCAAACTCTAAAAAAAGGCTAAAAGCACCAATAAATGCAATCATATTTAAACACAGAATTAAATTCTTATATTGATTGCTAAACCCATCTAACAAGTGAATTTTTCCATATTTAAATCTATTTAAATATCTAATTAAATGATAAGCTACAAAGGTAGCATTGGCCAATAAAAGAGACTCATTAAATACATCTACCTTAAAAAGAACTCCTGTAATCTGCACCAAACAAGCAACTGCTATAGACACATGTATGTTGCTAAACACATAAAACTGAAACAAACCTTTAAAAATTCTCATTTAATAAACATACTTATCAACAACACAGTGCAAAATTGCTTAAAACATTTAATTCCTAATCAAAAATAAAACTTTTATTATCCCTATTTTTGTGTCTTTCAAATTTTTATTCTTTTCGCATGAAAACAGATGTTTTTGCTAATAGACATATTGGTCCAAATGTAAATGAACAAGCACAAATGCTTGCTCAGATTAATGTAAACTCTATAGACGAACTAATTGATTTAACCATTCCGAGCGATATTCGCTTGCAACAAGATTTGCAGTTAGCCCCAGCAATGAGTGAATACGAATACATGGATCATATTCAAAAACTATCTGTAAAGAATAAACTTTTTAAAAACTACATTGGTTTAGGTTATCATCCTACCATTACCCCTGGAGTTATTCAACGTAATGTTTTAGAAAACCCAGGATGGTATACAGCCTACACACCATATCAAGCAGAAATTGCACAAGGTAGATTAGAAGCTTTGTTAAATTTCCAAACCATGGTTACAGATTTAACAGGAATGGAAATTGCCAATGCATCTTTGTTAGATGAAGGAACTGCTGCTGCAGAAGCCATGATTTTATTATTCAACACAAGAAGTAGAACCCAAAAGAAAAACAACGCTCTACAATTTTTTGTGTCAGAAAACGTATTGCCACAAACTATTGATGTTTTAAGCTCTAGAGCAACTCCTTTAAACATTGATTTAATCATTGGAAATCACGAAACATTTGAATTCAACCAAAATGTATTTGGTGGACTTGTTCAATACCCTGGAAAAAACGGAAAAGTAGTTGACTATACAAACTTTGTTAAAAAAGCAAACGACAAAGAGGTTAGAATTGCTGTAGCTGCAGATTTATTAAGCTTAACCTTATTAACTCCTCCAGGAGAATGGGGTGCAGATGTTGTAATAGGTACCACACAACGTTTTGGAATTCCAATGGGTTATGGCGGACCTCACGCTGCTTATTTTGCCACAAAAGAAGCCTACAAAAGATCGTTACCAGGTAGAATTATAGGAGTTACCAAAGATTTGGATGGAAACCGTGCTTTACGTATGGCTTTGCAAACTAGAGAACAACACATCAAAAGAGAAAAAGCTACCTCTAACATATGTACAGCACAAGTTTTATTAGCTGTAATGGCAGGTATGTACGGTGTTTTTCACGGACCAAAAGGATTAAAATACATTGCCAATAAAATTTTAAATCACACATATACTTTAAACTTAGCTTTAAAAGAATTAGGTTTTGAACAAGTAAACAATGTGTTTTTTGACACTTTAAATGTAACGGTACCCTCTGCAAGCAAAGTAAAAGAAATAGCAGAATTGCTACATGTTAACTTTTTATACAACTCAGAAACCTCTGTAACTATAGCTATTAACGAAACCACCAATCTTAAAGATATAAACGAGATTGTTCGTATTCTAACCAAAGCTACAGGAAAAAACTTTACACAAATTCACAAATTAGTAGAGGTTGATGTAAAACCAGAACACAAAAGAACATCAGAATATTTAACAAATCCTGTTTTCAACACTCATCATTCAGAAACTGCAATGATGCGTTATATTAAAACATTAGAACGTAAAGATTTATCTTTAAACCACTCTATGATCTCTTTAGGTTCTTGTACTATGAAACTAAATGCAGCTTCGGAAATGCTACCTTTAAGCTGGCCTAACTGGGGAAACATTCATCCATTTGTACCTATTGATCAAGCTCAAGGTTATCAAGAAGTTTTAAAAGGTTTAGAAAAAGATTTGAATGAAATTACAGGTTTTTATGCAACATCTTTACAACCAAACTCTGGTGCGCAAGGAGAATATGCCGGACTTTTAGTTATTAAAGCTTATCACGAATCTAGAGGAGACAACCACAGAAATATTTGTTTAATTCCATCATCTGCACACGGAACCAATCCGGCATCTGCAGTAATGGCAGGAATGAAAGTAGTTGTTACCAAAGCAACCGAAGATGGAAATATTGATATAGATGACTTAAAAGAAAAAGCCCTTTTACACAAAGACAACTTATCTTGTTTAATGGTTACCTACCCTTCTACTCATGGAGTTTTTGAAAGTGGTATTAAAGAAATCACACAAATTATTCACGACAACGGAGGACAAGTATATATGGATGGTGCCAATATGAATGCACAAGTAGGTTTAACCAACCCTGCTACAATTGGAGCAGACGTTTGTCACTTAAACCTACACAAGACCTTTGCCATTCCTCATGGTGGTGGTGGACCTGGAGTAGGACCTATTTGTGTAGTAGAACATTTAGCTCCCTTTTTACCTTCTAATCCTGTTGTTAAAACAGGAGGAAACCAAGCTATTAAAGCCATCTCTGCTGCACCTTGGGGTTCTGCATTGGTATGCTTAATATCTTATGGTTACATAAAAATGTTAGGTGCTTCAGGCTTAAAATCAGCCACTCAAAATGCAATTTTAAATGCCAATTACATCAAATCTAGATTAGAAGCAGAATACAACATATTATATTCTGGTGAAAACGGTTTTTGTGCCCATGAAATGATTGTTGATTTTAGAGAATTTAAAACAAAAGGTATTGAAGTAGTAGATATTGCTAAACGTTTAATGGATTATGGCTTTCATGCCCCAACTGTATCATTCCCTGTTGCAGGAACTTTAATGATAGAACCTACAGAAAGTGAAAATAAAAGTGAGTTAGATACATTTGTAAATGCTATGATTAGCATTAAAAATGAAATTGATGAATTAGAGCATCACGATGAAAACTCTATTCTAAAAAATGCTCCACACACTCAAAAAATGTTAACATCAGATTCTTGGAGCTTTAAATACACACGAACCAAAGCAGCTTATCCATTGCCTCTACAGTCTGAAAATAAATTTTGGCCTTCTGTTAGAAGAGTAGACGATGCATATGGCGATAGAAATTTAGTATGTTCTTGTGAGCCTATAGAAAGTTATATGGAAGCTTAACACACAAAATACAAATTAAAAAACGCTATCAATATTAACATTGATAGCGTTTTTGTTTAAATCTTATTTTTGAAAAAAAACACGATTTTTTTCAAAAACTATTTTAACGATATTCAAAAACAAAAAACACGCAAAAAAACAAACCTAAAACACTAAAAAACAAACAAATAAACAAAAACACTTTTACACCTCCCACGAAACTCAAACCTGTTTTTTTGAAAAGCAGCTAAAATCTTAAAAAAGAGCAATTAAAAAAGTCGTTTCAGATGTTTATTACTTAGTGATAAAGTCTTATTTTTGCCTCTATTCGACGAATAAAAACACCAAACTAAATAGAAATATTCTAGTTTGTTTATTGTAATAATTTAAATTAAATCATGAAAGAAATCACCAAAGAAACCTATATCAACTGGTACAAGGACATGCTTTTCTGGAGAAAGTTTGAGGATAAATTGGCAGCAGTTTACATTCAACAAAAAGTTAGAGGATTTTTGCACCTATACAATGGGCAAGAAGCAATTTTAGCAGGATGTTTACACGTTATGGATTTAAAGCACGACAAAATGATTACTGCTTACCGTAACCACGTACAACCAATTGGAATGGGAGTAGATCCTAAAAAAGTGATGGCGGAATTGTATGGTAAAGCAACAGGTACCTCTAAAGGTATGGGTGGTTCTATGCACATATTCTCTAAAGAACATGGATTCTACGGAGGTCATGGTATTGTAGGGGGACAAATTCCTTTAGGTGCTGGAATGGCTTTTGGTGATAAATACCATGGTGTTCCTGGTGTTACTTTATGTTTCATGGGAGATGGTGCTGTTCGTCAAGGATCGTTACACGAAACATTTAACATGGCTATGAACTGGAAGTTACCTGTAGTATTTGTTTGTGAAAATAACGGATACGCAATGGGAACATCTGTAGAACGTACAGCAAACCACCAAGAAATTTGGAAACTTGGTTTAGGATACGAAATGCCTTGTGGACCTGTAGATGGAATGGATCCTATTAAAGTTGCAGAAGCAATGGAAGAAGCAATTGATAGAGCTCGTAGAGGAGATGGTCCTACTTTCTTAGAAATGAAAACTTACCGATACAGAGGTCACTCTATGTCTGATGCACAACACTATCGTACAAAAGATGAAGTTGCTGAATACAAAAAAATTGATCCTATTACTCAAGTTTTAGATGTCATCAAAAAAGAAGAATACTTATCTGAAGATGAAATCAAACAAATAGACAAAGACGTAAAAGCCAAAGTTGCAGAATGTGAAAAGTTTGCTGAAGAATCTCCATTCCCAGACAAACAACAATTATACGACATGGTATACGAACAAGAAAATTATCCATTTGTAAAACATAAATAATCCAAGAAAAATAATATGGCTACAATAGTTACAATGCCACGTTTGAGTGATACTATGACCGAAGGGACAGTTGCTCAATGGCTTAAAAAAGTTGGTGATAAAGTAGAAGAAGGAGACATTTTAGCAGAAATTGAAACAGACAAAGCTACAATGGAGTTCGAATCTTTTAACGAAGGAACTTTATTACATATTGGATTGCAAGAAGGAGACACTGCTCCTGTTGATAGCTTATTAGCTATTATTGGTGAAGAAGGTGAAGATATTTCTGGATTGTTAGATGGTGGTTCTGAAACTGCTACCGAAGAAACTCCTGAAGCAACAACTGAAGAAAACAATAACGAAACTACTGCTGCTCCTGCTGAAGATGCTACTATTCCTGATGGTGTTACCATAGTTACTATGCCTCGTTTAAGCGATACAATGACCGATGGTACTGTAGCAACTTGGTTGAAAAAAGTTGGAGACAAAGTAGAAGAAGGTGATATTTTAGCTGAAATTGAAACCGACAAAGCAACCATGGAGTTTGAGTCTTTTAACGAAGGAACTCTACTGTATATTGGTTTACAAGAAGGTGAAACGGCTCCTGTTGATAGCTTATTAGCTATTATTGGTGAAGAAGGAACTGATGTTTCTAATGTTGCAGCTAATTTTGGATCTGCTCCTGCAGCCCCAGCAAAAGAGGCTCCTAAAAAAGAAACTCCTAAAGCTGCTGCACCTGCTCCTGCTAAAACAGAAGCTCCAAAAACAGCTGCGGCTCCTACTGCAACTAAAAAGGTAAGCGCTATCAATTCTGAAAACGGACGTATCATAGCTTCTCCTTTAGCCAAAGCTTTAGCAGAGGAAAAAGGAATTAATTTAGCAAAAGTAGTTGGTACTGGTGAAGGTGGTAGAATTGTAAAGGTAGATATAGAGAACTATGTTCCTGCTACTGAAGCAGCTCCTGCTCCAAAAGCGGCTCCTGCAGCTCCTGCTGGTGAAATTTCTCAAAGAGAAGAGAAAAACTCTAACATGCGTAAAGCAATTGCAAGAGCTTTAGACAAATCTCAAACAGAAAATGTAAACTTTACCATTAGTTTAGATGTTGACATGGACAATGCCATCGCATCACGTAAACAAATTAATGAGTTACCAGATACTAAAGTTTCTTTCAATGACTTAGTGGTAAAAGCTTCTGCTATGGCCCTAAGAAAGCATCCGCAAATTAACACAGAGTGGACTGTTGAAAAAACAATTTATAACGAACATATTGCCGTGGGTGTAGCTGTAGCTATTGAAGACGGTTTAGTAGTACCTGTAATTCCTTTTACAGACACTAAGAGTTTAACTCAAATTGGTGCAGAAGTAAAAGAATTGGCTATTAAAGCTAAAAACAAAAAGTTAACTCCAGCAGAAATGTCTGGAAGTACTTTTACAGTATCTAACTTAGGAATGTTTGGTGTAGATAACTTTACCTCTATTATTAACCAACCTAACTCTGCTATTTTATCGGTAGGAGGAATTAAACAAAAACCTGTTGTTAAAAACGGAGAAATTGTTGTTGGTAACGTAATGAACTTAACTTTATCTTGTGACCACAGAACTATTGATGGTGCTGTTGGTGCAGCTTTCTTAAACACATTAAAGCAATATATTGAGAATCCTGTTACTATGATTGCATAAGCAATTTTAACAAACATATTTAAAGCACCTCTGTTTACGCAGAGGTGTTTTTTTATATCTTAGATTTTGTAAAATTCAGTAGCAATTTCCATCAGATTTGGCTCGATATATGATACAACAACTTTAATAGATTTATAATAGAAATAAAAGAAATGAATCATCTTAAAAAAATTTTTATAGCAAGTACAACCTTGTTAGCCGTAGCATGTAACAACACTCCTAAACATGCAAGCATAGAAGGAGAAATACAAAATTTGCCTAGTGATATTACAGAGGTTGTTTTGAGAACTCAAAACAATGTAAAAAACATTAAAATAGAAAATGGTGCATTTAAAGACACTATTAATATTGATGGTGAGTTTGCTTACCTACAAATTGGAAACCAAGGAAAAACGCTGTTTTTAAATAAAAACACCAACTTAGTTGTTAACGTAGATGTAAACGATTTTCAAAACAGTATTCGTTATCAAGGAAAAGGTAAAAAAGTAAACAACTATTTACACCAAAGAGAACAAATTACCCAACAAGTATTCGAAAAAATAGACAGTCTTAATAGTTTAGACAAAGCCGCATTTACCAACTATATTGATACAATGGTTGCTAAAATTGAATCTTTATTACAAAACAATCCAGATATAGACCCAGTGGTTTCTAAAACAGAAAAAGAAAACTTAACTGTTTTTGTAGAAAATCTTAAAAGCCAATACAATACTATTAATGGGATAGGTGCTAGTTTACAAAAAGGAGATGCTTCTCCAACCTTTAACTATGAAAACTACAAAGGAGGAACAACCAGTTTAGCAGACTTAAAAGGAAGTTATGTATACATTGATATTTGGGCTACATGGTGTCCACCTTGTAAAGCAGAAATCCCTTTTCTTAAAAAAGTGGAAGAAAAATTTCATAAAAAAAACATCAAATTTGTAAGTATTTCGGTAGACAATCCAAATGCAAAAGCCAAATGGCAAGACATGATTAAAGATGAAAATATGGGAGGAATTCAATTGTTTGCCAATGGAGATAATAGTTTTATGGAAGCTTATCAAGTAACAGGGATTCCGCGTTTTATTTTATTAGACACAGAAGGAAATATTGTTACAGCAAACGCACCAAGACCATCAAATCCTAATTTGACAAAAATCTTAAAAGAAATTTTATAACATACAAAAAAGAGAACCTTGCAACAACAAGGTTCTTTTTTTAAAGCTTTATTCCTAAACCAAAGCCTCCCCACCAATGAGATTTTTTACCAAAAGAAAACTCTTGTGTTCTTCTTGTTAATGTATATTTAAGAACCAATACATCTTTTATAATTAAATTCATTCCTAAATTAATATCAAACAAAAAGTCATTTACTTTAGAACGGTCTAACGTATATACAGAATTGTCCGAAAACAAAGCACCTTGTAACGTTGGGTTATAAATATTCCATCTCAAACCTGGTTCTATAAAAAGATTAAACCTAGTTTTATCACTTTTTTTGTAATGATATCCTATCTTCTCATTAAAGTTTAAAGCCGAACTAGTGTAATTAATATTGAACAGAGACAATTGTGTTCCTACATATACATCTGAAATATAATTCCCAAAATTCCCCATTACACGTATTGATGGAATTACATAATTATGAGAAATAGCATCATTAAAAACATACAAATAATTTACCTTATAATTTACAGCCAAGCTTCCTCCATTTTCAATTTGATTCTTCCACCCCATTGGCCTTGGTCTATCTGTACCAAAAATTTTTTTTTTGTGAATGTAAATTTGTGCTCTCTCTGCCAAAGGCAACCCTAAAGCCCCAACAGATAGCTCTGAATAAAACACTGTGTTTTTAAACAATTGAGTACGTCCTAAGCTTAAAAAAGTATAAGATGCATAAGGTCTATCACTTGTTATAACATCACTCCTAGTAATGTCTGTAGGAGTAAAAGATTGGAAACCAAAATTAATATGATTATAGTACTTAGGATTATCTCCTGATAATTTAAAAAAAGGTTGCCAAAACTTAAGCTCTCTAGTTACCAGATCTAACCTAAGTCCAGCCGTATAATTATCATCTTGATTTTTAGGAGCAAAGAAAGCATCATTTTCGTGATAAAATGAAGCTTGTTTTACAAATGATTCTTCTTTTTTTTGAGAAAAAACAGAAGTGGTTGTTACTACTAAAATTAAAAATATAAAAAAGCGATAATTACGATACATAGAGCAGTTTGATTGGTTTTTCAAAAATACACTCAAACTAAATTGTTTAAATTGATGCTACTCTACTACTCTAATAAATAAAATTGATTATCATCAACTACATCGATTTTTGTTAAATACTTAGTAAAAAACATGCAATCCGTATAATCTTAAAAATTAATTTTATTTTATGAGATGAATCATTTTTCTAATTTTTGGTTTCGCTTATCTTTGGGATATCATAATCAATTTTAAATAATATCCAATGGAATATCGTATAGAAAAAGATACTATGGGTGAGGTAAAAGTACCTGCCGATAAGTATTGGGGAGCACAAACTCAAAGATCTATTAACAATTTTAAAATAGGACCTTCTGGTAGTATGCCCCTAGAAATTATTTATGGATTTGCTTACTTAAAAAAAGCAGCTGCTCATGCTAATTTTGATTTAGGTGTGTTAGAAGAATCTAAAAAAGATTTGATTTCTGCTGTATGTGATGAAATTTTAGCTGGTAAACACGATGATCAATTTCCTTTAGTTGTATGGCAAACAGGATCTGGTACACAGTCTAACATGAACTCTAACGAAGTTATTGCTAACAGAGCTCAAGAACTAGCTGGTAGAGTAATTGGTGAAGGAGAAAAAGTAATTGCTCCTAATGATGATGTAAATAAATCTCAATCTTCTAACGATACATTTCCTACAGGAATGCACATTGCTGCTTACAAAATGGTTGTAGAAACTACCATTCCTGGAGTTGAAAAACTACGAAACACTTTAAAGGCAAAATCTGAAGCTTTTAAAAATGTTGTAAAAATTGGTCGTACTCACTTAATGGATGCTACGCCATTAACCATTGGGCAAGAATTTTCTGGATATGTTTCTCAATTAGACCACGGATTAAAAGCATTAAAAAACACATTACCTCATTTAGCTGAATTAGCTTTGGGAGGAACCGCTGTAGGAACGGGGTTAAACACTCCTGCCGGATATGATGTTTTGGTTGCTAAAAAAATTGCAGAATTTACAGGGTTGCCTTTTGTAACTGCCGAAAATAAATTTGAGGCCTTAGCTGCTCACGATGCCATTGTAGAAACTCACGGAGCTTTAAAACAATTAGCGGTATCTCTTAACAAAATAGCTAACGACATCCGTTTAATGGCTTCTGGACCACGTTCTGGAATTGGAGAATTAATCATTCCTGCTAACGAACCAGGTTCGTCTATTATGCCTGGTAAAGTAAACCCTACTCAGTGTGAAGCTATAACGATGGTAGCTGCACAAGTAATGGGGAACGATGTTGCTATTGGTGTTGGAGGATTACAAGGTCATTACGAACTAAATGTTTTTAAACCTGTAATGGCTAAAAACTTAATAGAATCTGCTCGTTTAATTGGAGATGCTTGTGTGTCTTTTGATGCAAACTGTGCTATTGGAATAGAACCAAACTATCCGGTGATTGAAAAATTATTAAACAATTCTTTAATGTTGGTTACTGCTTTAAACACCAAAATTGGTTACTACAAAGCTGCTGAAATTGCTAATACTGCACATGCTAACGGTACTACTTTAAAAGAAGAAGCTGTGCGTTTAGGTTATGTTACTCCTGAACAATATGACGAATGGGTAAAACCAGAAGACATGATTGGTGCTTTAAAATAAATAAACCTTTATAAGCTATTCACAACCGTTATCTAAACTAAATAGATAGCGGTTTTTTTATACTATTAACTTACCCCCCTCTAGAAAACAAATGTTTATAAGTTGTTTAGTAACATTCGTAGTTCTTTTCATCATTTGTGTTAGCTTATAGTTGTTTACTCCCCCCTTCTATCACATCTCATTGATATTTTAGTAAAATAATTTTTATACTAAATACTCAATGAAAAAAATATTTTCTTTACTTATTTTTTACCTAGGATGTACACTTATGGGTTTTGCTCAAAAAACACCTTTTTTTACAAAAGGAGAAGATCCTAAACCTTTAGAAAAAAAATGGACCCTTGTAAAAAACATGTCAGATGAATTTAAAGGTTCTAAACTTAACCATAAAAAATGGCAGGATGAACCTATTGGAAACGGATGGAACTGGGACGGAAGAGCTCCAGGATTTTTTAAAGCAGAAAATGTTGTGGTTAAAAACGGAAAAATGAATGTAACCGTTAGTAAATTAGACCAACCTATTGTTAAAAAAGGGAAAACATTTACCCACCAAGGAGCCATTGTACGTTCTTTACACGCAGGTAAAGTAGGCTGGTATTTTGAAACTAGAATGAAAGCCAACGCAACAGTTATGTCTTCTACTTTTTGGTTAATGACCAAATACGATTGTGAAAAAAAAGAAGAGCTAGACATACAAGAATGTGTGGGTAGATTGACAGAGAAAACAGAAAAATGGGCAAAAAATTGGGACGGTATCTTCCATTCCAATGCTATTCATAGAAAAACAAATTGTCACCCTAAAAGTGAAAGAGATCAAAAAATGGTCTATACTCCAACAAAAAATCATGAACGTTTTTATGTTTATGGAGCTTGGTGGAAAAGCCCTACAGAAATTTTATGTTTTTTAGATGGTGAATACAAATACACACTAAATCCAACAGTTGAATGGGATATGCCTGCTTTTTTACAAATGGCTATTGAAACTTATGATTGGAATCCGTTACCAGATGATGGAGGATTGGTAGAAAGTGGAACTTGGGAACAAAGAACCACTCAATATGATTGGGTTAGAACTTGGAAATTGAAATAACACAACTCTTGTAAAATAGTTAAAAAACGGTGAAGTTTACTTTACCGTTTTTTTTATTTTATTCATGTACCAAACCTACATTCTTTTGTTTTTAACAATGATTACTTCTTTAAAAAAAAAATGATTTTGTATTCTTTTTTCATATACATTTATTTAAAAATACAACACAAATGAAAAATTTTAAATGAACAAGTATTTAGTTGTAAATCAACCAGAAAAATGGCGTTTTTTAGTTGATAATATTACAGTTATTTCTTCACAAGATTACCTTACAAATCCTACATACTCTTTACTAAAAAAGGGAAGGATTTTTAATTTATGTAAAGATTATAGTTACCAATCTAAAGGTTACTATGTTTCTTTATTAGCCGAAGCCAGAGGACACCGTGTTTCTCCTACCGTAAAAAACTTAGTAGATTTAGACAAGTTAGAATTGGTTAAAATTGTATCCGATGAATTTGATGAAATTATTCAACAAAGTTTAAAATCTATCAAATCTCAGAACTTTACTCTAAGTATTTACTTTGGACAAAACGTTGCTCAAAAATACAAGGAACTAAGTGCTTTGTTTTACAAACACTTTCAAATACCATTTTTAAGAATTACGTTTAATTTTGATTACAAATGGCATGTACAAAGCATTAGAGCCATTACAGAAGCAGAAATACCTGCTGCTCATATAGAGTTGGCACAAGAATTTGCTAGTCAATATTTTTCCAAAAAAAGATACGATCAGCCCAAACAAATTAAGTACGATTTTGATTTGGCTATTTTGGTTAACAAAAACGATCCTGCTCCTCCTAGCAATGCCAAAGCCATCAAAAAATTTATAGAAATTGCAGAAAAGCTAAAGATTTATGCAGAAATTATAGAACCTAAAGATTTGTCTAGATTAACTTCTTTTGATGCCTTATTTATTAGACAAAGTACCGAGGTAAATAATGAGGCTTACACCTTTGCTCGTAAAGCACAGCAACAAGATATTGCTATTGTAGATTATCCTGATGCCATTTTAAAATGCTGCAACAAAGTGTACATGGCAGAAGCTTTACAAAATGCAAATATTAACACTCCTAAAACCAAAATTATTCACGTAAATAATCAGGAAGAAGTGTTGCAAGAAATTGGTTTGCCTTGTGTATTAAAAACACCCGATTCTACTTTTTCTTTTGGAGTTAAAAAAGCCAAAACAGAAGAAGAGTACAAGGAACTTACAAACAGTATGCTTAAAGAGTCCGATTTAATTATTGCGCAAGAATTTTGCCCATCTAGTTACGATTGGAGAATTGGGGTTATAGACGGAAAAGTATTTTATGCTTGTAGATATTTTATGGCCAAAGATCACTGGCAAATTTACAACTGGAATGCCAAAAAGAAAAAAGAACAAGATGGAGAGTCTGATTGTTTTCCTATAGAAAAAGTTCCTAAAAAAGTCATCAATATCGCCTTAAAATCTGCCAAAATTATGGGCTTAGGATTGTATGGTATTGATATTAAAATTGTGAACAACCAGCCTATGGTGATAGAAATTAACGACAACCCAAACATTGATGTAGGTGTAGAAGACGAATACTACGGAGATTTAATTTACACCACAATATTAGAAGCATTTAAAACTAGAGTTTTATCTTAAGATGAAAACAAAATATAAATTATTTGAAGTTTACGGAATTGAACTTGAATACATGTTAATTCACAATTCCACTTTTAAAGTACAACCTAAGGTAGCCAATTTATTAACGGCTAAAAACGGTACTTTAATTGATGATATAGACAACGGAACCATTGGTTGGAGTAACGAATTGGTTGCTCATGTGGTAGAAATTAAAACACAAAATCCTGTAACTAATTTAACAGGATTGGATGTTCATTTTCATCAAAACATTATTGAAATTAACAACTTGTTAGCACAAACTAACAGCAAATTATTAGGAACAGCTTGTCATCCGTTAATGAATCCTTTTACCGAAACCAAACTTTGGGAACACGGTTCTAACGAAATTTACGAACTATACAATACTATTTTTGATTGCAAAGGACACGGATGGAGTAATCTACAAAGTATGCACATTAACCTCCCTTTTGCAAACGATGAGGAGTTTGAAAAACTGCATGCAGCTATTCGTATTTTGTTGCCTATATTACCTGGTTTATGTGCTAGCTCTCCAATACTAGATGGAAAACTTACAAATTACAAAGACAGCCGTTTGGAAAGTTATAAATACAATCAAAAAGAAATTCCTATAATAGCGGGTAGCGTAATTCCAGAACAGGTTTTTAGTAAAAGTGATTATGAGACTATTATTTTTGAACCTATCAAAAAAGCCATAGAACCTTTTGACAAAGAAAAGGTCTTAGATCATTATTTTGTAAACTCTAGAGGTGCCATTGCTAGGTTTGATAGAAATGCCATTGAAATTAGAGTTATGGATATTCAAGAATGTCCAAAAGCAGATATTTCTATTGCTGTTTTGGTAATTGAGGTTTTAAAAATGTTGGTCTATCATCCTTTTACTTCTTTGTCTTCTCAAAAAAATTGGCATGAAAAAGAATTGGCTATTATTTTAAACAACACCATTCGACAAGGGGAAAACTATACCGTTTTAAACACAAATTACACAAAAGAACTAGGAATACCATCTGTAGAAACAGTTCAAAATATTTGGAGACATTTGTACCAAACCGTAGCAACAAACATTCCTGAAATGTACAAACCTACAATTGAATTTATTTTAGAACAAGGAACGCTATCTACACGTATAGAAAATGCTTTACAAAACAATTTTTCTGAAATCAACATTCAGAAAGTTTACACAAAATTAGCGGATTGTTTACAACAAAATGCTTTATTTGGTAGTTAAAAAGATGAAGGTAGTTTTAACTTGTGAACACGGTGGCAATAACATTCCCCTAGCGTACAATGCTCTTTTTAAAGGGAATGAATTGGTTTTACACACCCATAGAGCTTATGACAAAGGAGCCTTAGATTTATTTAAATTTCTAAGGCCTTTAGCCGTATATCACAAAAGTAATGAAGTTAGCAGGTTGTTTATAGAACTAAACAGATCTTTGCATCATCCTATGTTGTTTTCTGAGTTTACAAAAACGTTAAGCAAAAAAGAAAAACAGCTTTTAATTCAGCAATACTATTCTATTTATAGAGATAAAATCACCCAACAAATAGAAAGTTTGGTACACAGTCATCATTGTATCTTTCATTTATCGGTACACAGTTTTACTCCTGTTCTTAATGGGGTTACTAGAAAATGTGATATTGGCTTGTTATACGATCCTTCATCTCCTAACGAGAAAAAAATTGCCCAATTGCTAAAAGCTGAACTTAAAAAAAGAGCTCCAGAATTAAACGTTCGTTTTAACTACCCGTACAAAGGAGTAAGTGATGGATTTACCAAAACACTAAGAAAACAGTTTTCTAAAAACTATGCAGGTATAGAAATTGAGGTGAATCAAAAATTTTCGTTTCAAAACAAAATAAATGAAGATTTAAAAAAAGTAATTTACAAATCAATCAAGCTCATTATAGAGCAACAAACCAATACAGAAAACAATCAATATCGATTTTAATAAAAGAGATGTACTTCTAAAAATTTCATCTTTTCGTTTCACAAGAATCAGATTTTAGATGTTAAAAAGGAAAGTTACCTTTGCAGCACATTCCTATCTATGAAACCAACACATTACAAAACAATTGCCCAAGCCATTACTTTTTTACAAGAAAATGCAACACTGCAACCTCAACTAAAAGATTTGGCTAAAGCAGTACATATGAGTCCGTTTCATTTACAAAAAACATTTACAGAATGGGCAGGTGTTAGCCCTAAAAAGTTTTTGCAATATTTAAATGTACAACACGCAAAAAAATTACTAAATAAGCCTGAGTATACTTTATTCCAAACAAGTCATGAAATGGGCTTGTCTAGCACTAGTAGATTGCATGATTTGTTTGTGAGTATTGAAGGAATGACACCTGGAGAATACAAAAACAACGGGCAAACTTTAACTATTTACTACTACCTCTACCCTAGTCCTTTTGGAACTGTGCTTGTTGCCAATACTCAAAAAGGGGTTTGTAACATTTCTTTTGTTGATGATCTAGAAACAGAAATCATCCATTTAAAAAATAGGTTAAGTAATGCTACTTACATACATCAAGAACATCCGTTACAAATTAAAGCTTTAAACATTTTCCATAAACTAGAAAAACAAGAAACACCTTTACCTTTACATATTAAAGGAACTCCGTTTCAATTAAAAGTATGGGAAGCTTTATTAACCATTCCCATAGGTAAATTAAGTACTTACGGAGCTATTGCCAATAACATAGAACAACCCAAAGCATCAAGAGCTGTGGGAACTGCTATTGGTAACAACCCCATAGCTTTTTTAATTCCTTGCCACAGAGTCATTAGAGCTACAGGAATTATTGGAAACTATATGTGGGGAACCGTTCGTAAACAAGCTCTTATTGGTTGGGAAACCGCAAAAACAGATACAGAGTAATGGATTTATTTAACCCAAACCCAACCAACCTACTACCTTTTGATGGAGAAGTTTATTACCACCCGAATTTATTAAGTTTGGCTGAAGCACAACATTATTATCAATTATTAAAATCGTCTATAAGCTGGAAAAACGATGAAGCCAACCTATTTGGCAAACACATTGTTACCCAACGAAAAGTTGCATTGTATGGCGATTTTAGTTTTTTATATAGATATTCTAATGTTATAAAACAAGCTTTGCCATGGACTACAGAACTCATCGACCTAAAAAAAATAGCAGAAAAAAAATGTAACGTAACTTTTAATGCTTGCCTATTAAACTTATACCACAACGGAAACGAAACTATGGGTTGGCATTCCGATAATGAAAAAATCTTAGGCAATCAACCCGTAATAGCTTCTATTAGTTTTGGAGCTGATAGAAAATTTTCTTTTAAACACAAAACTACCAAACAAACCGTTTCTATAGTTTTAGAAAAAGGAAGTTTATTAATTATGAAAGGGAACACACAAACAAACTGGCTGCACAAGTTACCTCCTACTACGTTAGTTAAATCTCCTAGAATCAATTTAACCTTCAGACAATTAAAACACTCATTTACAGAGTAATATTTCTCTAAAAAAACCATAATTGTTTTATAAAAAAACATTTAAAACCTACATAGACGATTATCATTTCTATTATTGTAGTTAAATTTTAAAACAATATACAAATGAAAAAATTAGTATTTATTTTTGCATTATTCTTAGGTTTAGCCGTTAATGCACAAGAAAGAAAAACTTTTGAAGGATCTATAAAACATGCTGGTTTAACTCCTGCAGAAACTACAAAAGTAATGGAAGTACAAAAAGAGAAAAAAATAGCTTTACAAAAAATCAATAAGAGTGATTTAGATTCTGAAACTAAAAAGTTAAAAAGTAAAGAAGTAAAAAAAGAAGCTAGTAAAAAAATAAGTGCAATTGTGGGTAAAGAAAAAACTAAAGCAATGAACAAATATTGGCAAAAATAATTTGCTTTTAACATTAAAGTATAAAAGGAGAAACCTATTTGATTTCTCCTTTTTTTTATGATTTATTTAAAACTTATATACTTAATATAGAATCCAACCTGTAAACTTAAAATCCTAGCAAAAAATAGTAACTTCGTGTTTTTGTAAAAAAACATATGGCAACCAACGAATTTATAGAAGTACTAGGAGCTAGAGCACACAACCTTAAAAATATTGATGTTAAAATTCCACGAGACAAACTAGTAGTAATTACTGGTTTAAGTGGTAGTGGAAAATCCTCTTTAGCTTTTGACACCATTTATGCCGAAGGACAAAGACGTTATATTGAAACGTTTTCTGCCTATGCTCGTCAGTTTTTAGGAGGCTTAGAAAGACCTGATGTTGATAAGATTGATGGACTATCTCCCGTAATTGCCATAGAACAAAAAACCACCAATAAAAGTCCACGCTCTACGGTAGGAACCATTACAGAAATTTACGACTTTTTACGTTTGTTATACGCTCGTGTTGCCGATGCGTATTCTTACAACACCAACGAAAAAATGGTAAGTTATTCTGATGAGCAAATCAAAGAATTAATTTTACAAGATTTTGATGGTGAAAAAACATTGGTATTAGCTCCGGTAGTAAAATCTAGAAAAGGGCATTACCGTGAATTGTTTGAACAAATTGCCAAGCAAGGTTTTACCAAAGTACGTGTAGATGGAAATGTATTAGACATTACCAAAGGCATGAAAGTAGACCGTTACAAAACTCACGACATTGAAATTGTAATTGACAGATTGGTGATTAATGCTGAACAAGAAAAACGTTTAGAAGAAACCATAAAAACAGCTATGTATGCAGGAGAAGGTGTTTTAATGGTGATGAAATTTAACGAGAAAAATGCACGTTATTTTAGTAGAGCTTTAATGTGTCCTAGTTCCGGAATTTCTTATCCTTTGCCAGAACCCAATTCTTTTTCTTTTAACTCTCCTAAAGGAGCTTGTCCCAAATGTAACGGAATTGGCCATGTAGCAGAAATAGAATTAAAAAAAGTAATTCCAGATAACAATATCTCTATTAAAGATGGAGGAATTATACCTTTAGGTCCCAAAAAAAACACTTGGATTTTTAAACAACTACAAAGCATTGCAGGTGCCTTTCAGTTTCGTTTAGACGATCCTATTTCTAAAATTCCTGAAGAGGCTTTACAAGTAATTCTTAACGGAGGTAAAGAAACCATTAATGTAAAAGCCAAAGCTGCAGGAGTTACCAAAACCTATCAAATAGATTTTGAAGGAATTGTTTCTTTTATAGAAAATCAGCATCAAAATACAGATTCTAAAAGCATACAACGTTGGGCTAAAGACTTTATGAACGATGTTGTTTGTAGCGAATGTAACGGAAGTCGTTTAAGAAAAGAATCTCTTTATTTTAAAATTGATGGATATGACTTAGGAGTTTTAACCTCTATGGACATTAAAGAATTGGCCGATTGGTTTTCTAAAATTGATGACAAATTAAGTGACAAACAAAAAACCATTGGATCTGAAATTACGAAGGAAATTAGAACACGTATCCAGTTTTTATTAGACGTAGGACTAGATTACTTAACTTTAAACAGAACTTCTAAATCTTTGTCTGGAGGAGAAGCACAACGTATTCGCTTGGCAACTCAAATTGGATCTCAATTGGTAGGAGTATTGTATATTCTAGACGAACCAAGTATTGGATTGCACCAACGAGATAACGAAAAACTAATCAATTCTTTAGAACAATTACGGGATGTTGGAAACTCTGTTTTGGTCGTAGAACACGATAAAGATATTATGGAACGTGCCGATCATGTGATTGACATTGGCCCTGGTGCAGGAGTACATGGTGGACAAATTGTAAGTGAAGGTTCTTATAAATTATTCTCTAAAGTAGAAACCCTAACTGCCGATTATTTAACCGGAAGAAAAGAAATTTCAGTTCCTAAAAAACGTAGAGAAGGAAACGGAAAAGAATTGGTTTTAAAAGGAGCTACGGGTAACAATTTAAAAAACGTAACCGCTCATTTTCCTTTAGGTAAATTGGTTTGTGTTACCGGAGTTTCGGGTAGTGGAAAATCTACACTAGTAAACGGAACCCTATACCCTATTCTAAATGCACATATATACAATGGAGTCAAAAAACCTCAACCTTATAAAAGCATAGAAGGTTTAGAGCATGTTGATAAAATTATCGATATAGATCAATCTCCTATTGGTAGAACCCCACGTTCTAACCCTGCAACCTACACCAAAACTTTTGATGAAATTAGAAGTTTATTTGCCAAAACCCCCGAAGCCATGATTCGTGGTTACAAACCTGGTCGTTTTTCTTTTAATGTTAAAGGAGGTAGATGTGAAACTTGTGAAGGTGGTGGAATGCGAGTCATAGAAATGAACTTTTTACCAGATGTGCATGTAGAATGTGAAACCTGTCAAGGAAAACGTTTTAACAGAGAAACACTAGAAATTCGCTATAAAGGAAAATCTATTTCTGATGTTTTGGAAATGACCATCGATCAGGCAGTAGACTTTTTTGAACACATTCCTAAAATTCACAGAAAAATAAAAACCATCAAAGAAGTTGGTTTGGGCTACATTACCTTAGGACAACAATCAACTACATTATCTGGAGGAGAAGCACAAAGAATAAAACTAGCTGCCGAACTTTCTAAAAGAGACACCGGTAATACGTTTTATATTTTAGACGAACCTACTACAGGATTGCATTTTGAAGATATTAGAGTTTTAATGAATGTAATTCAGAAATTGGTAGATAAAGGAAACTCTGTATTAGTAATTGAACACAATATGGATGTAATTAAATTGGCCGATCATATTATAGATATAGGACCCGAAGGTGGAAAAGGTGGAGGAACAATTGTTTGCCAAGGAACTCCAGAACAAGTAGCTAAAAACAAAAAAAGTTATACCTCCCAATTCTTAAAAAAAGAACTTTAACTCCTATTATTTTTGTATATTAACTTAGGTTAAGTATTAAACAATAAATTATGACAGAAAAGGAACGAATTGAAGCCGAAAAAATATACAATAAATTTGAACAAAAAAACTGGAACGAAATAAAGAGTAATGACTCTTGGGCTGTTTTTAAAATTATGTCCGAAATGGTCAATGGTTTTGAAACCATGGCAAAAATAGGTCCATGTGTTAGTATTTTTGGATCTGCCAGAACCCAACCAAATGACCCCAACTATATACTTGCCGAAGAAATTGCCTACAAATTAACACAAAATGGTTTTGGTGTTATTACAGGTGGTGGACCCGGAATTATGGAAGCAGGAAACAAAGGTGCGCATAGAGGAAAAGGTACTTCCGTTGGTTTAAACATAGAATTGCCTTTTGAGCAAAACAACAACCCTTGGATAGACAGAGATAAAAGTGTAGATTTTGACTACTTTTTTGTACGCAAAGTAATGTTTGTAAAATATTCTCAAGGTTTTGTGGTCATGCCAGGTGGTTTTGGTACTTTGGATGAACTTTTTGAAGCTATTACATTAATTCAAACCAAAAAAATTGGAAGATTCCCTATTGTATTGGTAGGAACCAATTATTGGAAAGGACTCTTAGATTGGATTAAAGAAAGATTACTAAATGATTACAAAACAATAAGCCCCGAAGACTTAAATTTATTTAGATTAGTTGACACAGCAGATGAGGCTATTGAACATTTAAACAACTTTTACAACAAATACAAACTAAAACCAAATTTCTAAACTTGAAACTAATTTTACGATTCTTTTTTTTACTAATTAGTTGCAGCATTTATAGTCAAAACAATCAATTGACTATAAATGCTAAATTACTTCCAGAACGTAGTCTTTTAGAAATTCAACAACAAATAACCTACTATAACCACAGCAAAGACACCTTACATGAAATTGTGCTTAGGAACTGGGCTAATAGTTACCTAAATGACGATACTCCTTTAGCCAAAAGATTGTTAGAAGATTATAAAACCGATTTTTATTTTTCTAAAAAAAACGATAGAGGTTATAGTTTTATACACCACATTTCTTCCAACCAACAAAAAGCAAGTTTTCACATTCCACATCATTTACAAGATTTAGTTTTTGTAAACCTTAGTAATCCTTTATTTCCAAACGATAGTACATCTTTAGACATTAATTATACCATTAAAATACCCAATGCAAAATTTACAGGTAGCGGTAAAAAAGGAATAGATTTTTATTTAGAAGATTGGCATATTACTCCTGCTATTTATAACGGAAAATGGCAATTAGACTCTCATCAAAATTTAAATTACCAATACAAATTACCTACAGATTATAATATAGAGTTTACCACTCCCGTGGGCTATAACATCCACAGTAATTTTAACAAACAAAAAACATCAGAAGGGGGAAAAACCATCTTTTTTTTAAACGGAAAAGGAATTACCCATACAGATTTAAGCATAGCGTTGTTACGTTCTTATTTACAAGTTCCTACCTACCCTGCCAAAATTGTTACCAACTTTATCAGTAACAAAGTTCCTGTTGCTACCCAAAAAATGAAAATGCAGCAAATGATATTTTTTTTAAACGATCATTTAAGTTATTTACCTCACACTAAAATAGTGGTAGATAAAAAAATATACAATCAAAATCCAATATACGAGCTAAAATACTTACCTAGTCAGTTACATCCTTTTAAAAGTGAATTTAAATGGGAGGCTGAATTTTTTAAAGCATTGGTTACCCAATATGTGGAACAAGTGGTAAACATCAACAGGATTGAAGATTACTGGTTTGCCGAAGGTTTAGAAATTTATTTGTTTACCAAGTACATGAATGAGTACCATCCCAATGCTAAATTATTAGGAAGGCTATCTAACATATGGGGAATTAGATCTATGAATATTGCCAAGCAGAGCTTTAACAATAAGTTTAACATGGTCAATCAAATTACGGCCAGAGAAAATTTAGATCAAGATTTAGATACTCCGTACAACAAACTTTCTAACTACAATAAAAAAGTAATTTCTCCTTACAAATCTGGAATTGGATTTTTATTTTTAAAAGAATATATAGGTGAAAAAACCTTAGACAATAGTATTTACAATTTCATCAGTAGCAATAGAGGAAAAACCATTAGTTCTAAAGATTTTTTAGACAATTTACAGAGTAATACAGACAAAGACATTCGCTGGTTTCAAAAAGAGTGGATCAATACCAAGAAAAAAATAGATCATAAAATTGTAGATACCAATTTTAGAAAAGACAGCGTAGAAGTAACTATAAAAAACAAAAGAAGCATTACCACACCTGTATTAGTTTACGGTTTAAAAGGCAATCAAATAAAAAGTAAAACTTGGATTGATGGTTTTAAAGACATCAAACAAATTTGTATTAAAAACGACTCTCTTGACAAAGTTGTACTGAACTATGAAAACATCTATCCTGAAATTAACTACAGAAACAACTGGGACAATAAAAAACCCAAACTATTTGAACGTCCTATACAAATTAGCTTGTTAAAAGATTTAAACAACCCTAGAAAAAATCAAGTTTTTTTAAAACCAGAAGGAGATTATAACTACTACGATGGTTTTATTTTAGGTTTAAGCATACAAAACAAAGCCTTTTTACATCAAAATTTAGAATATGCCATTAGCCCTACTTTTAGCACCGCCAGCAAAAGTTTAACAGGAGGCTTTAATGTTGATTATTCTGTATTTCCTGAGAACACTATTATATATCAAACCAATTTTGGAATTTCAGGAAGTAATTACCACTATGCTCCAGATTTAAATTACAATACCGTAGCCCCCTACTTTTCTTTGAGCTTTAAACAAAAAGATTTTAGAGCTTTAGGAACTAATAAAATAACAGCTCGTTTTTTAGTAATTGATAAAGAGGTTGCTCCTGGAATTCAAAAAACAGATGAAGACGATTATCATTTATTCAAATTAGATTATTTATTTAAAATGAATAAATTAATTCACAACTACCAACTAAACGTTAATACAGAAATAGCCACTAAATTCTCTAAACTTAATGTAGATTTTAGGTACAGACATCTAACCAATCAAAAAAGAGCTATAGAGTTTAGGTTTTATGGAGGAGCATTTATTACCAACCACACAACTAGTGATTATTTTAGTTTTAACCAACACACTGCCAACGATTATTTGTTTGAGTTACCGTATTTAGGACGATCTGAAACTAGCGGAATTTTAAGTCAACAATACTTTAAATCTCAAGGAGGATTTGTTTCTCAAAACAATCCTGGATTTGCAAATCAGTGGCTCACAAGTATCAACACAAGTGTCGGAATAATTAGATGGGTAGAAATTTTTAACAACATTTCATTGTTAAAAAACCGTCGTTATTCACCTTTTTTTGATTATGAAACTGGAGTCCGATTAAACTTTATTCCTGATATTTTAGAATTTTATTTACCCATTTATAACAAAGAAGGCTTTGTTACACAGCAAGATAACTACATACACAACGTCCGATTTGTAGTTACCTTAAAAGCTCAACCCATCATAAAATTTTTAAAACAACAGCTCTTTTAACAATTGTTAATAGCTAACTTTTTATAGTTTTTAATATCCCATCATAATTAACTAACTTTATACCCTATAAATTGTGATAAACTATGCCTATTACTGTTGATTCAAAAAAAGAACAAGAACTTACATTTAATCAATTTAAAGAAGAAATTTTAAACGATTATTACATAGCTGTACTTAGCCGTGAATGTAGCTTGTTGGGTAGAAAAGAAGTCTTAACAGGAAAAGCAAAATTTGGAATTTTTGGTGACGGTAAAGAATTACCGCAAATTGCCATGGCCAAAGCTTTTGAAAAAGGAGATTGGAGATCGGGTTACTACCGAGACCAAACCTTTATGTTGGCATTGGGAGAATTAACACCTCAGCAGTTCTTTGCTGGTTTGTATGCACATACAGATATAGAACACGAACCGTTTGCTGCAGGTAGACAAATGGGAGGACATTTTGCCTCACACAGTTTGGATGAAAATGGAGAATGGAAAAATTTAACAGAACAGTACAACACCGCTTCTGATGTTTCTTGTACAGCTGCACAAATGCCTCGTTTGGTAGGTTTAGCCTATGCTTCTAAATTATACAGACAAGAAAAAACCGTACAAAAAGGGTACGAAAAATTTAGCAAACAAGGAAACGAAGTCGCTTGGGGAACTATTGGAAATGCCAGTACCAGTGAAGGTCATTTTTTTGAAGCTATAAATGCTGCAGGAGTTTTACAAATTCCAATGGTTACAAGTATTTGGGATGATGAATACGGAATATCAGTTCATCAAAAACACCATACAACCAAAGAAAATATATCCGAAGTTTTAAAAGGATTTCAAAGAGATAAAAACAGCAAAGGAATAGAAATTTTTAACGTTAAAGGTTGGGATTATTCAAGCCTTATAGAAGCGTATACCAAAGCATCTCAAATTGCTAGAGAAGAACACGTTCCTGTAATGATTCATGTTGATGAAGTTACACAACCACAAGGACACTCTACTTCTGGATCGCACGAACGTTACAAAAGTGCAGAACGTTTGCAGTGGGAAAAAGACTTTGACTGTATTAAAAAAATGCGTGAATGGATTTTAGACTTTGACTTGTCCGAGAACGATGCCGACTTGCGATTGATTAAAAGTGAAGAAGAATTAATTGCCATAGAGAAAAAAGCGAAACAAGAAGTTTCTGCTGCTAAAAGAGCTGCTTGGCAAGCTTTTATAAAACCTTTAAAAGAGGAACAACAAAGTTTATTAGCTATACTTGATAAAATTACAGAGGAAAGTATTAACAAAAACTTTATTTTAAAATACAAAAACGATTTAGAGGATTTAACAGAAGTTCATCGTAAAGATATTTATGGTACTGCCAGAAAAATATTAAGCTACATAAGAGAAGAAAACATTCCAAGCAAAGCTCTATTGCAAAACTGGCTTCGTAAAAATTTACCTATAGCACAAGAAAAATACAGTTCTAAATTATTAAACGACTTTGGCAAAGGTGCTTCTTCTATTGCTGAAAAGTTACCTACTTATACCGATAAAAAAGAAATTGTAGATGCCCGAGTTATTATTCGTGATAATTTTGATGCACTCTTAAAAAAACACGACAACTTATTTATTTTTGGTGAAGATGCCGGTAAAATTGGAGACGTAAATCAAGGATTAGAAAGTTTACAAGACAAATACGGAGAGCTACGTGTTGCCGATACTGGTATTAGAGAAGCCACCATTATGGGACAAGGTATTGGAATGGCTTTACGTGGTTTAAGACCTATTGCTGAAATTCAATATTTAGATTATATTTTATATGCTGTACAAACCTTAAGTGATGACTTAGCTTGTTTACGCTATAGAACTTACGGAAAACAAACAGCACCTTTAATTGTAAGAACAAGAGGACACAGATTAGAAGGTATTTGGCATTCTGGATCTCCAATGGCTTTAATTTTAAGTTGTTTAAGAGGTATGCATTTATTGGTGCCTAGAAACATGACCAAAGCAGCTGGTTTTTACAACACCCTTTTGCAAACAGACGAACCTGCAATTGTAATAGAAAACTTAAACGGTTACCGTTTAAAAGAAGAAAAACCAAACAATTTAGGTGAGTTTTTAACCCCTATTGGGTATACTGAAACCATTAAAGAAGGAACAGATATTACACTGGTTTCTTACGGTTCTACTTTAAAAATTGTAATGGAAGTTGCTCAACGTGAGTTGGCACAAGTGGGTATTAATGCAGAGGTGGTAGATGTACAAAGTTTAATGCCTTTTGATTTAGATCACAACATTTCTTATAGTGTTTCTAAAACAAACAGATTAGCCATAATTGATGAGGATGTACCAGGTGGAGCTTCTGCTTATATTTTACAAAAAGTTGTAGATGAGCAAAATGCTTATCAATATTTAGACAGTAAACCTATTTGTATTTCAGCTCAAGAACACAGACCTGCTTATGGTAGTGATGGTGATTATTTTTCTAAACCTTCTCACGATGATGTGTTTGAAAAAGTATACACTATGTTCCACGAAGCAAATCCGGCTAAGTTTCCTAAATTGTATTAATAGATCTTTTGTTTTAAAAACATCCTGATAAATGATAAAAATATCTAGAAGAAAATTTATCAAAACAGGAATAATAGCTTCCATTGGAACTTTTTTTTTAGATATTCTTTGGTTCGAAAAATATGTGATTGATTGGAATTATTTTGATATTTCTAAATCAGGCACCAACAAAATTAAAATCATTCAAATTTCTGATTTACATTTTGACAAGCTTCGTTATTTTCACAAATCTATTGCCAAAAAAATAAATTCTTTACAGCCAGATCTTATCTTTATTACAGGAGATTCTGTTGATGAAACCAATAAAATAGAATTGCTTCATCAATTTTTAAATTTAATAGACAATTTCATTCCTAAATATGCCATTACTGGTAATTGGGAGTATTGGGGTAATGTAGATTTAAACAAACTAAAGCACACCTTTTCTAATCATAATTGCGAGTTATTAATTAACGAAAATAGAACTGTAGCTATTAAAAATCGTAACGTAGCTATTATTGGTGTTGATGATTATATAGGTGGTACTCCTGATTTTAAAAAGGCAATAAAAAATATAGAAAAAGTAGATACAACCATTGTTTTATCTCATTGCCCAGAGTATAGAGATATTATTGCCAAACAAAAAGGAGACTTAACAATTGACTTAGTTCTTTCTGGACATACACACGGTGGACAAATTACATTTTTAGGCTTGGTTCCTTTTAAACCACAAGGAAGTGGAAAATACTTAAAAGGTTGGTACAAAAACACAGAACCTAAAATGTACATTTCAAAAGGAATAGGTACCAGTATTTTACCAATTAGATTTGGAGCTAGAGCAGAAATGGTAGAAATGGATCTTTAGTTTTTCTTAATTAAATCTACACCAACAACACATTCAGCACATTTTTCTTTATCACAATATTCTTTTTTAAGTCTTAGTAGCGCTTGAGTTTGTAAAGCCGAATTTGTTTTAACTCCTAATTGATTAAATTTAGAAATTACACTATTCTTTTCTGCAGGAATTTCATACATTAAATCTAACAAATGGCTTTGGTCTTTTCCTTTGCTTTTAGCGTAAAAAAACAAAACAGGAACAATTACATTCATCAACAACAAGTCCACAAAACCTTTGCTAATTTGCTTGGCCGATTTTTTAGAAGGTTTGTTAAAATTATAATGCTGCTTCCAATAAGCTTCCATTTCAATGGTAAAAAAGTCTCTATAACCTTTTATTCCTGTATCCAAACTTAAAATGGTAGCAAACACTGTTAAATGTTTTTCATAAAAAGCAATCAACTGTGCCAGTCTAATGGTTGGAAAATTTGGAGGTCTACATCCGTAAAAATTAAGTTTTGGCAACTGTAAATCTTCTAGTTGGTATTTTTGTTTTTGGTAATAAAATTCCTTTTGCAAAGACTCATAATACATGTCTTCTACATGTTCATCTTCTAGCAGCCCCACCAATCCAAATAATAACGAAGCTGTTTTTTTATTAGAAATTTGTTTTCTAATTATAGAAAAATCAATCTGAGAAAAAGCATTTAAAAAAATAGTTCCATTTACATTTCCACCAAAATACTTGGCCATTAACAAAAACAATGTTGCTTCCCAATCTTGCCCAGTCGTTGTAAAAACCTTTTCTATCTCCCCTACTTTTCTTTCCAAACGCTCTACATACACACGCTCTAACCAACTTTCTAACTTAAAAACATCCGTATTTTTTAATTCCGATTCACAAAAAATCCATTGCTTAGAATTGCTCATCAGCTTTTTGTATTTCAATAAAACATCTTTTTGTATGTATTGCTTTAGTTCTAGAGTAGGAATTTCATTGCTATGCAAATCAAAAATCTCAACATCGTGTTCATAAACCACATGTAGAATTACATTTTGATAATTGGGATCTTTTTGATGTTGATGCGCATACCAATCCGAAGATTTTACATGAATCTCTATAGTTCCTGCCCATTTTTGTCCATCAATAGAAATTATAGCATTTCCAAAATCTGGACCTTGTAAATGGTTTAAGCTTCCTTTTTTATGTATGTTTAATTCTTGTTGCTTTGTGGTGAACAAATTGCTAGCTTCAAATAGCTGTTGTTCCCAAACTAAATGCAATAAAGACTCTTTCATAGCGTTGTAGAATCTGGTTGAATACAGTAAGTTAAAAAATAAAAAACTTATTTTTGCCTATACACAAGATTTTTCACATGAATATAATAGAAAGCCTTCAGTGGCGATATGCAACCAAAAAATTTGATAGCACCAAAAAACTATCCAAACAACAATTGCAATTAATAAAAGAAGCCTTTAACTTAACAGCTACATCCTACGGTTTACAAGCCTTAAGTTTGGTAATTGTAGAAAATCAAGAGTTAAGAGAGCAGTTAGTTCCACACGCGTTTAACCAAAGGCAAGTAGCCGATGCTTCTCACCTTTTAGTGCTATGTTATCCAAACCATTTTGACGGAAAAGATGTTGCGAACTACTTTGATAGAGTTATTAGTGAACGAAAAACTCCTGAAGAAACTATTAAACCTTTTAGAGATTTTTTAATTAACGATTTTGATAGTAAAAGTACCAAAGACAAACACGCATCTTTTGCCAAACAAACCTACATTGCCTTAGGAAATTTATTAACTGTTTGTGCTTTAGAAAAAATAGACTCTTGCCCTATGGAAGGTTTTGTTCCTTCTAAAATTGATGAAGTACTTGACCTAGAATCTAAAAACCTAAAATCTGCATTATTGCTACCTGTTGGTTTTAGAGCAGAAGATGATTTTATGGCCAAAGAAAAAAAGGTGCGAAAACCTTTATCAGAAATAATTATAGAAATCTAATGAACAACCCACTATCACACATAGAGCCTAAAGAAATTTGGGCTCATTTTAATTCCATTAACGCAATTCCTAGAGCTTCTAAAAAAGAACAAGCCATTTCTGATTTTATGGTTTCTTTTGGACAAAAATTAGGTTTAGAAACCACGCAAGACAAAGCCTTAAATGTATTGATTAAAAAACCTGCTTCTGTTGGATTTGAGAACAGAAAAAAGGTGACTTTGCAATCGCATTTAGACATGGTACATCAAAAAAACAACCATACCGTTTTTGATTTTGACACTCAAGGAATTGAAATATATGTAGAGGGTGATTGGGTAAAAGCAAAAGGAACTACCTTAGGTGCAGACAATGGTTTAGGAGTAGCAGCCATTATGAGTTTGCTAGCAGATAATAGCATTAAACATCCGGAACTAGAAGCCTTATTTACCATTGATGAGGAAACAGGTATGACCGGTGCTTTTGAATTGCAACCAGGTTTTATTTCTGGTGATATTCTGTTAAATTTAGATACCGAGGAAGATAATGAAATTACTATTGGTTGTGCAGGAGGTGTTGATGTTACCGCTACAAAAACCTACACACCTAGCTCAGTAAACCAAAACAGTTCTTTTTATAAAATTACCGTAAACGGATTAAAAGGAGGACACTCTGGAGTGGAAATTCATAAAGGATTAGGAAATGCCAATAAAATTTTAACAAGAGTTTTATTTGAATTGCAAAAGGACATTAAGTTTCAACTAATTTCTTTACAAGGAGGTGGACTTAGAAATGCAATTCCCAGAGAAGCAAATTGTTTTATTGCCATAGAAAATCATCAAAACACTCAAGAAACATTTGATACAATTGCAAAAAATATTCAGAAAGAATGGTTGGTAAAAGAAGAAAACTTAACCATTTTACTAAGTTCATCAGAAAGTTTTGAAACAGGTTTAGATGCTACCACACAATTTAACTTAATCCACACCTTATACGCTTGCCATAACGGAGTATACACTATGGATCCTAGTATTACAGATTTGGTAGCAACCTCTAACAACTTAGCTTCTGTAAATGTTAACAACGGAAACATAACCCTTGCTTGTTTAACAAGATCTTCTATAGAAAGTGAAAAGTTTGATTTGGTGAACAAACTAACCGCTACGTTTAGTTTAGGAGGTTTTACAGTTGTTACAGATGGAACTTATCCTGGTTGGCAACCCAATCCAAATGCAAGTATTTTAGAAGTAATGACCTCTCTTTATAAAGATTTATTTAAAGAAGAACCTCATGTAAACGCTTGTCATGCAGGCCTAGAGTGTGGTATTATAGGACAACCCTACCCTAACATGGAAATGGTTTCTTTTGGACCTACCATTAGAGGAGCCCATTCTCCAGATGAAAGAGCTTCTATTTCATCAACTCAAAAATTTTGGAAATTTTTAACGGAAATTCTAAAAAACATTCCCGAAAAAAACATTAAATCATAATAGAAAACCTACAAAAAAACACATTGTTTGGTATCATAATTGTTAATATCTTAACTTTTAGTTACACACAAATAATTGTACTTTTACGAGCAACATAAACTAGATGTATTCATGGGAAAAATTATTGCCATTGCCAATCAAAAAGGAGGAGTTGGAAAAACTACTACTTCGGTAAATTTAGCAGCCTCATTAGGAGTTCTAGAAAAGAAGGTCTTAATTATTGATGCCGATCCCCAAGCCAATGCAACCTCTGGTTTAGGTATAGATATTGAAACCGTTGAAAAAGGAACTTACGAAATTTTAGAACATACTTGCACGGCACAAGAAGCTATTGTAAAAACCAATTCTCCTAATGTTGATATCATACCCGCTCATATAGATTTGGTGGCTATTGAAATTGAATTGGTTGACAAAGAAAATAGAGAATATATGTTAAAAGATGTGCTTAAACCTATTAAAGATTTGTATGATTTTATTATTATAGATTGTGCTCCTTCCTTAGGTTTAATCACCTTAAACTCATTAACAGCTGCCGATTCTGTTATTATTCCTATTCAGTGTGAATATTTTGCACTGGAAGGACTCGGAAAATTATTAAACACCATTAAAAGTGTTCAAAAAATACACAACCCTTCACTAGACATAGAAGGGCTTTTACTAACCATGTATGATTCTAGACTAAGACTCTCTAATCAGGTAGTAGAAGAAGTTAAAAAACACTTTAGTGACATGGTTTTTGAAACCATTATACAACGTAACATTCGTTTAGGAGAAGCTCCAAGTTACGGAGAAAGTATTATTGCATACGATGCTACAAGTAGAGGTGCCGTAAACTATATTAACCTTGCTCACGAAGTGATTACAAAGAATTAAACATATGGCAAAAGCAACAAAAAAACAAGCTTTAGGTAGAGGTCTTTCTGCATTATTGAAAGAAAATGACATGAGTGTTCGTAGTGCTAATCATGAAAAAGCTACTGAAATTATTGGAAGCATTATAGAATTAGAGCTAGAACAAATTGAAGTCAACCCTTTTCAACCTAGAACTTTTTTTGATGAAGAAGCTTTAAAAGAGTTAGGAGAATCTATTAAAGTTTTGGGAGTAATACAACCCATAACTGTTAGACGTTTAGAAAACGATAAATTTCAATTAGTTTCTGGAGAACGAAGATTTAGAGCTTCTAAATTAATAGGAAATACAACAATTCCTGCATACATACGTTTAGCTAATGACCAAGAAATGCTAGAAATGGCCTTGGTAGAAAACATTCAACGTAAAAACTTAGACCCTATAGAGGTAGCTTTATCATATCAAAGATTAATAGATGAAATTAACTTAACCCAAGAGGAATTAGGAGGACGTGTAGGTAAAAAAAGATCTACAGTTACCAATTATTTACGCTTGTTAAAACTAGACCCTATTATTCAAACAGGAATGAGAGATGGTTTTGTAAGCATGGGACATGGTAGAGCTTTAATTAATTTAGACAATAGTTTAAAGCAATTAGAGATTTACGAAAAAATACTAAAAGACGGACTGTCTGTAAGACAAACCGAAGCATTAGTAGCACAAATAAAACAGAACAAAGCTCCCAAAACAGCTCCTAGTGTTCCTACTTTTATAAAAGACAACGAACAAACTTTCAATCGTTTTTTTGGACAAAAAGTGGCTATTACTGCCAATGAAAAAGGAAAAGGTAAAATTTCTATTTCTTTTAACTCCGAAAAAGAATTTAATCAAATTAAAGCCATTTTAAATCTAAGTGAATAATCGTTCTTTCATATTACTGTTACTAACACTATGCTTTCATCTATCTTATAGTCAAGAAATAAAAGAAGGAAGTTTATCTATGGATAGCAAAGCTTTTTTAGAAGATCAAGATAGTTTTAATCCTTTGTCTCCTGCAAAAGCTGCTTTTTATTCTGCTGTAATTCCAGGCTTAGGACAAGCATATAATGGTCGTTATTGGAAAATACCTATTGTATATGGAGCTTTAGCTAGTAGCTTGTACTACTACAGTATTAACAACAGAAGCTACAAAAGATACCGAACTGCTTTTAAACAAAGACAAGCCGGTAAAACCGATGAATTCATTAATACATTTTCTACCGAAAGCTTAGAAAGTGCACAACAAATTTTAAGAAGAAACAGAGATACATCTTTGTTAACTTTTGTAGGTTTGTATGCGTTACAAATATTAGAAGCAAGTATAGATGCACACTTGCTACAATTTAATATATCAGACAATATAACATTCGACCCTCAATTGATGCAAGAACCATCATCTAAAAAAAATTATGTAGGGTTGTCTTTAAATTTAAATTTTTAAACATGAAAATAGCATTATTAGGATATGGAAAGATGGGACAGACTATTGAAAAAATAGCTGTTAATAGAGGTCATGAAATCGTAGTAATTGTTGACGAAAACACCAAAGAATATGACATTACATTAGCAGATATTGCTATTGATTTTAGTATTCCTACTGTTGCTGTTCAAAACATTTCTAACTGCTTTAACAACGGAGTTCCTGTAGTATCTGGAACCACAGGATGGTTGGCAGATTATAACAATATGGTGGAATTGTGTGAACAAAAAAATGGAGGATTTATATATGCTTCTAACTACAGCTTAGGTGTAAATATCTTTTTTGAGTTGAACCAACATTTGGCAAAAATGATGAAGAACTTATCTCAGTACAACGTTACTATGGAAGAAATTCATCACAAACAAAAATTAGACGAACCTAGTGGTACAGCTATCACTTTGGCCGAAGGAGTTATTGAAAACACCAAATACAAAGGTTGGGAAGTTGACAAAGCTACAGATGAATTAAACATTCCTATCAAAGCCATTCGTAGCCCAGAAGTTCCAGGTACACACACCGTAAACTATACATCAGAAGTAGACAGTATAGAAATAACGCACACAGCACATAACCGCCAAGGATTTGCTTTAGGAGCCGTTATTGCAGCAGAATGGTTGGTAGATAAAAAAGGAGTATTCTCTATGAGAGACGTACTAGGTTTATAATTACAAAATAAAAGAAATGAACTGGATATTATTCTTTATACTAGTACAAGTATTACACTTTGCAGGTACTTGGAAACTATATAAAAAAGCAGGTAAACAAGCATGGCAAGCAGCCATTCCTGTATACAATGCCATTGTGTTAATGGACATTATAAAACGTCCAAAATGGTGGGTCATCATTTTATTTATTCCAGTAATTAATTTGTTAATTTTCCCTGTTATTTGGGTAGAAATAGCTAGAAGTTTTAGAAAATTTGACACCAAAGATACTTGGTTGGCCATTTTATCTTTAGGATTTTATAATTTTTACTTAAACTATGTTGTTTTTGATAAGTTAAAATACAATGAAAATAGAAGCATTAAACCACCAAGTAAAACAGGAGAATGGGTAAGCTCTATTACCTTTGCTGTAGCTGCTGCAACATTTGTACACACCTACATAATGCAACCTTTTACCATTCCAACATCATCTTTAGAAAAATCTTTATTAATTGGTGACTTTTTATTTGTTAGTAAATTTCATTACGGTGCAAAAACACCTATAAGTCCAATTGCCCTACCTATGGTGCATGATTCTATACCTGGTACAGGATTGCGTTCTTACATTAAAGGAATTGAACTGCCTTACTTTAGACTTCCTGGTTTTCAGAAAGTAAAAAGAAATGAAATTGTGGTTTTTAACTGGCCATCGGACTCCCTTGCCTTAATGTGGGGAGACAACTCTGGAAAATTTACCTACAAACCTATAGATAAAAAAACCAACTATGTAAAACGTGCCGTAGGTGTACCTGGAGATAGTTTAGAAGTTAGAAATGGTTATATTTTTATTAACGGAAAACAAACCGTTTTACCAGATAGAGCCAAGCCTCAATTTAATTATTATGTAGACACTAACAAACCTTTTACTAGAGATGAAATTGTATACACCTACAATGTAAATCCTGATGAAGCCTCTGTACTAAATAGAGAAAGAACAAAATATTACATAAATCTAGACAATGAACATGCTTTGTTAATGCAAAAAGACCCTAAGGTTATTTCTATTAAAAGAAGCATAGATCCTAAAGGGACTTATGACCCTAGTATTTTTCCACATGATCCACAATACGCTTGGAGTCAAGACAATTACGGACCTATATACATTCCTGCTAAAGGAGATCAAGTTGTTTTAGATAAAAAATCTATTCCTTTTTACAAAAGAATTATTTCGGAATACGAAAACAATGACTTTGAAATTAAAAACGGAAAATATTACATTAACGGAAAAGAAACCCATACCTATACTTTTAAACAAGATTATTTTTGGATGATGGGAGACAACCGCCAACGCTCACTAGATGCACGTTATTGGGGATACACCCCTTTTGACCATGTAGTAGGAAAACCTGTATTTATTTGGATGAGTTTAGACCAAAACCAAACCGCTATTAATAAAAAAATACGTTGGGACAGAATGTTTACTACTGTGCATGGAGATGGAGAACCTAAATCTTATTTTCTATATTTTATTGTTTTTCTTGGTCTTTATTACTTAGGAAAAGAAGTTTACAAAAGAAGAAAAAAATAATATGTCAAAAAATATTATTGTTCAACCAGCGTATTTTGCACCAATTGCACAATACGCTGCTATTGTACAGTCAAAAAGTACTACGTTTGAACTCCACGATCATTTTACCAAGCAAACTTACAGGACACGTTGCTACATTTATGCTGCCAACGGTAAGTTGTTATTAAATGTTCCTGTAAACAAAAGTAAAGAGATAAAGACTATAACACCTAACGTAGAAATTAACTATGCAGAGGATTGGCAAAAACTGCATTTAAGATCTTTAAAATCAGCATATAGTTCCTCACCTTTTTTTGAATTTTACGAGCATGATTTACATACAATCTTAGAAACAAAATACACCTATTTGTCAGACCTACACAATGCTTGTCACCAATTTGTAATGGATGCCTTACAAGAAAACATTCCTACTAAAAACAGCAAAGCATATGCAATAAATTTAGAGGGTGTTGACTTAAGAGATTGGATTCATTCAAAAGGTGAATTGGGTATTAATTTTGATAAATACATTCAAGTATTTGATGACAAACATGGTTTTATTCCTAACCTAAGTATTTTAGACCTTATTTTTATGGAAGGACCCAGTGCCATTACTTATTTAGAAAAATTAAATTTAAAAAATGTTTTCTGTTAGTTTTTTCATACACTATGGAATGCATTTTTTAGCACCAGGAATTATTGCTTATGTATATAACCCAAAAAATTGGAAAAAAAATTGGATACTTTTAATAAGTACTATGCTAATAGATTTAGACCACCTAATAGCAACACCAATATTTGATACCAATAGATGTAGTATTCAATTTCATCCGTTGCATAGTTTTCCCATAATATATATCTATTTTATAATGTTAATACCTAAAAAAACAAGGCTTGTAGCCATTGGAATACTTTTTCATTTATTAACAGATTTAACAGATTGTTTACTTAAATAACTATTTTTTTACTAAACAAATACTTACATTTGTTAGTAAGTACACCACCTTTAACAACATACATTAATGGAAATATTAATCAATTTCATCAAAGACATCTACCCACTGTCTAATGAAGATTTTCAAAAACTACTGAGTATATCCTCGGTAGTTCCTTACAAATCAGGAGATCATTTATGCGAATTAGGAAGTATTAATGATAAAGTTTTTTTTATTCTTAACGGAATAACAAGAACGTACATGAAAGAAACTCCAGATTCTCAAGAAATAAATAAATCTATTACCTGTTCAGGTAACATGGCCACTTCATTAAAATCGGCAATAGACAAAACACCTGCTAAAATTGCTTGTCAATGTTTAACAGACTGTTTGATTGTAGAAGTTAAAGAAGACGATTTAACTAAATTTAGACAAGAAAGTGTAGAGTTTAGCGAATTTATGTATAGGGCTTTAGAAATAGAGTATACCAAATTAGAAGAAGCATTTATAGACGTTTTATCTAAAGATGCTACCGAAAGGTACTTAATCTTAAGAAAACGAATTAAGAATATTGATCAATTAATTCCTCAATATCATATTGCTTCTCATTTAGGTATTACTCCTATTCAGCTAAGTAGAATTCGAAAAAAATTGTTAACAGAATAAAAAAAAGAGAAGCTAAAAGCTTCTCTTTTTTTTATTCTGTATTTCTTATTACTGCTGTACGCTCCTTAAATATTTTAACTTCTTTTTAGCTAACTTTAATTTGTTTTTTTCTTTTTCTATTGACTTTAAAACAACTTCTAACAAAGGATTTCCTTTTTTTCCTCCTGAAACAAAACCTAAGTTATTTTCCAACTGTTTTAAATCTTTATTTACAGTATCAACTTCTTTTCTTAAGTTATTTTGTTCATCCTGTAACTTTTTACTTTCTATTGCAGACCAATAAGCCAACTTTACCTGATATTTATAATATTCAGTAGCCAACTCTTCTTTTTGTAATGGTAAACTCTTTAGAATGTATGTTTGTATATCTTGGTCTATGCTATTTTTTTGGGGAGGAACTATACCTATTTGCACCCAAGTTTTTAGAATTTCATTTATGTTTTCTTCAGTAATATCTCCATTAGTTATTACCTCTAAAAACTTAACTTTACTATCGTAATTTTCTTGCTGCTCTGGTGTTCCTTCTTTTTTAAATGTATTTAACTTATCAAAATAAGCATCGCAAATACTTTTAAACTCTTTCCATAAAGCATCTGCTTGTTTTCTAGGTACAAAACCCACTCTTTTCCACTCTGCCTGAATTCTTTTAAAAGCCTCTGTCGCTTTTACCAAATCATCAGAATCTCTCCATTTTAAAGCCTCTTCAATCAAAGCTTTTTTCTGTGCCAATGCTTCGTTATGTTGCTTTTTACTTTCTTTAAAAAAATCGTTTTTAGCCGTATTAAAAGCTTTGGTAGATGCTTTAAATCCTTCCCAAACTTGATTGGTTTTATTTTTTGGAATTTTACCTATCGCTAAAAATTCTTCTTTTAATTGATCAAAAGCATCAATGCTTTTTTTCCAATCTCCAAAAGTTTTATTATTGCTAAAATCAAAATTTTCTAATTCTTGTATTTTAGCTACTTTCTTTAAATAATTTGCTTCTTCTTCTTTCTTTAGCTTTTCAAAATATTCTGATTTTTTGTTATGAATTGCATTGGTTATTTCTGAAAATTCTTGCCAAACAGGTTCTCTATGTTCTTTAGCTACAGGCCCTGTATCTTCTTTCCAAATTTTATGCAACACCTGCAATTCATTAAAAGCAAATTGTATATCTGTATGATTTAATAGTTCTTTGGCTTTTTCTATTATTTGTTGTTTTGCTTCTAAATTGTGTTTAAAATCAATAGATCTTAAATCATTGTTTAAATGTAACAAATCATAAAACTGTTCTACATATAGGTGATAATTCCCCCAAGTTTCTTGATATTTATCTGAAGATACAGCTCCTATTTCTTTCCAATCTGATAGTAGTTGTTGAAATTCTTTATAAGAACTTGATACATCATTTTTTTCTATCAATACTTTTATTCCTTCTATAACAGCTTCTCTTTTAGCTAAATTGTCTTTTAAGCTTTGAGTTATTTGTTGATGATGTGCATTTTTCTTTTCTATATATGCTTTCCAAAGTGTTTTAAATTCTACTTGAACTGGTTGCGAAAATTCAAAATCTATCTCATTACCTCCATCATTAACAAAGGCTTCTTTTGCTTTTTCTACCAACTCATTATACTGTAAGTAAAAAGATGCTCTTATGGCATTTGCTTCTTCCTTGATGTCTTGTATTGGTTTTTCACTAAGAATTGTTTTCAATCTATCTACTAAAGCCTCTAACGACATTGTTTTATAATCTACTGATTGAATTTCTTTATCCATTTCTATTGTTGTAATTGTTTAATTTGTTAAAGCTAAAAAATACTATTAATTAGGCAATATAATTTGGGGAGTAATATAGTTTAAAAACTGAATATTATTTGTTGCCTTAACGTTAAATTCCTTTGTTACAGGCATTCCTTGTATAGAATTTACCTCTATTTTTATTTTATTGTCTTTTTGTGGCAACGATATTCTACTATACAATATTTGATTGGGCAACGTTTGCCAATTTCTTGTATCTGTTTTTTCGGTTGCTGCATTAAACAAACTTACCAAAACCCCTAATCCTTCGTTTTGTTTTTTTATTGCGTTTTCCGATACTTTTTTGGCTATAGTTCTTAATGCAATTTTCCCAATTTCTCTTAGTGTTCTATCTTGTAATGTTTTAAATGCAATGGTTTTATAATCTTCTATCAATTCAAAGTAATTTTTGTGAGAGCTATTGTTCACTATAATATTTCCTTTGGTATAATAAGATTGTCTATTTTGATATTTTGGGAAGGCTATATTTAAAACACTTGTACTGTTTGAATTTGTAGGTACAGGAAAATTAATTCCCAACTCTTGATTGCTAAAGTTTACAAATCCATTATTGCTACCTGGCAATGCCACAAAGGTAAAATAAGATTGTGATTTATATGGAATTAAACCATTTTCCCAAAACACTATAAGTTCTCCTTCTCTTACTATATTTTTATTGTTTTTTATACCAAATAACTTGCTGTATTTTTCTTCTTCTTGTACAAAACCTAATGCATGCGCAGTATTAACAACATCTTTTTTTAGTTGTTCTGGAATTGCCACTCCAAAATAAGTTCCTTTATTTTCTAAATACAACTCTACTGCATTCCTGTAAGATATAAACGCATCGTTTAAATTCCCTGTTGCTTCGTACAACATTCCTTGTAAGTTTAATGCAAAAGCATCTGTAGTATATCTATTTTTTTTACCTGCCGGATAAGAATCGTTTATTTTTTGAAGTTCTAAATTAATTCTCTTAGCTTCTACCAAAGCCTCATCATACAACTTTAAAAAAATATAATTTAACGCTTTGTAATAATGAATGCTAACTTTCTCAAAGTCTTCTGCTCTATAAGGTGTTTTTTCTGGATTGGTAATTACTCCCAACACCCCAGCAGCTAAGCTTTTCTTTTGATCTTCTATAAATACATCTGCTTTATTAAACAATTCATTACTTAATTCATATTCTCCGTTTAAATAAGCTACTTTTCCTTTTTCTAAATAATACAGTAATTCATTTCTTTTTTTATTTAGAAATTTATTTTTTTCTATACTTTCTATTGCATTTGTAAACTCGCCTGCTACAATTTCTTTTTGATATTTTTGACTTAAAGAATGGTAGGTGGCACAGCTTATTTGACATAAAATTAATATCAAATAAAAAAAACGTATACTCAATTGTTTCGTTTTCATAAACTTAAAAGAAACAAAAACTGCTTAGCGTATAGTTACTAAGCAGCTTTTTACCTTTATTTATTATTTAGTTTTTTATGTATTTCTTAATTTTTTTATCCCCAAACCAAACCTTTTCGTTGGTCTGAATATTGGTTAACGTTAAGTCTACCTGATAATAAACTACTTTTTGTTTTTTTAAAGCATCTACAACAGAGTTAATAGTTCCTTGCAACATAAAATCAGCTCCTGTTTCTAAACCAAATTTTTTCATAGTAGATACAGAAGCATTGGTTTGTTGGTCTGCTCTTTCTGCTCTTAATTCATTCCTCATTTCTCCTCCTTGAACAACTCTTGCTTTTTGGTATTTTACCAACGCTTTTTCTACTTCTATAGTAAACAATTCAGCATCTATATGTTCATGAGATTTGTTTCTTACCAAACCTACAATAACCGTTGGTTTTTTTCCTGTTTCAGCTTTGTACTCATTAATCCAATCTCCCATTACAATTTGGCTACTTAAGGCTTCTGCAGACAATCTTGCATCGGTATCATTCCATCTTCCACTAATATCAATTTGCTCATCAGTAGCTACCCTTATTATCTTTCTAGCACAAGATGTGATGCTTAAAAAACCCAACATCCCCAAAAGGGTTGTAAATATTACTTTTTTCATTTTTATTTTATTGATTTGTTTTTTATTAAAATCTACAATTGTTTATAGGAAAACGAATTCCGAATCTGCTTCTGTAAAAAGGATAACTTACTCCTCCATAAACCGCAACTCTAGAAGAATAATAGGGTGTGTAATAACGAGTGTTTTTAGCTCTTTCCATTCGTTCTTCATGTCTCCACAAAGATCGCATAGCTCTATGGTCTTTATGAATTTTTTTACGTATTCTTTTTTCCTCTATAGGGTCTATAGCCACATAGGTTTGTTGCGCTGTTGTTCCTTGTTGCTTAATATAATCATTGGCAACAGTTGCATATTTTTGATAAGCTTCTTTATAGTTGGGATTTTGATCTTTATTGTTTTGAGAAAACCCTATGGCAACAAATAAAAAAAGTAATGAGAATATTATTTTTTTCATAATGGTATATTTTAATGTGATATACACATCTAAGTTACCAAAATTATACCAAACTTTTTCTAGCGAACATTCACAAAATTCTATGTTTTATAATTGATTAACTATTCCAAATTTCCCAAGATTTTTCTGCTTGCAACTCCAACATTTGCAACCCATTTTTGGTAGCTGCTCCTTGCTCTCTTCCCAAACGTAAAAATGTAGTTTCCGATGGGTTGTATATCAAATCAAACAACAAATGTTGATTGTTGATAAATTGATAAGGAATATCTGGTTTTAATTCTGTTTTTGGAGATGTACCTAACGGAGAACAATTTACAATAATAGTGTACTCTTCTATAATTTCTTTATTCAACTGATGATACCCCAAAACAGTATCCGTAGCTGTTCTTGACACAAATTTATATGCTATACCTAATTTTTTAAATGCATAAGCCACCGCTTTAGAAGCCCCTCCTGTTCCTAGTATTAAAGCTTTTGTATGGTGAGGTTTGATAAAAGGAAGTATTGAGTTTTGAAAACCATACACATCGGTATTGTAACCAACCACCGTACCATCATTGTTTATTTTAATGGTATTTACAGCTCCTATTTCTTTGGCATCATTATCTATAGAAGTTAAAAATTGCTGAACTTCTTGTTTGTAAGGAATGGTAACATTTAATCCTTTTAGCCCATTTTCTTTTTCTTCTATCACTTTTTTTAACAAAGAAATATCTTGCAAATCAAAATTAACATACTCATGTCCTTCTATTTCTTCTTTGGTAAACTTTTCTGTAAAATATCCTCTAGAAAAAGAGTACGATATATCTCTTCCTACCAATCCAAATGTAACTTTATTCATTTTAATTTATTTTTGAAAAACGTTCTATCCCAAGCACTAACAAAACACCTGTAACAACAAATATTACGGCTATCCAATTTTGATGCAGTGTTAAGTCTGGAAAAAATTTATCGAACCCAATAATTATTTTATTGTTGAATTTGTCTAATATTATAGCTCCATTTTTTTGTGCAAAGACCTTATTTTTCCATGGCCAAACAGTACCTAAAGATCCTATTATAAAACCAATAATTAAGGCATTTACTATTTTTCCCCATTTTACCAATACAAAAGCCAAAATTTGAGAAAAAAAGATCAATCCGAACACAGATCCTAAGGTAAAAACCCCTATAATTATTAAATATTCCTGATGATATGGTTCGTCTAATACGGCCCAATTTCCTGCCAATAGAGACATTAGTACTTTAGACAATACATTTACAGTATCTACTAATAAAAACACATAATTCCCCATTAACATTAAGATATAAGATCCGGACAAACCAGGAATAGTCATTCCAGAAACACCAATAACTCCACACAAAAACACAAACCATAAATTATGATTTTCTGTGCTTGGTTCTATAAAATTTATAGCAATCCCTATAAAAATTCCTACAAACAAAGACAGGTAACTTTTTAGTTGCCAGTTTTCATATTTTTTAATTAAATAGATTCCAGAACCTATAATCATTCCAAAAAAAAGAGACCATACATTTAGTTCATTGTGTATTAAAAAATAATCTAATAATTTAGAAACTGTAAAATAACTAACTATTATACCTGCCACAATAAACACTAAAAACCTAGCATTTATATAAGTAAAAAAACTCTTAAAACCTCTATTAAAAAGTAAGGCAAATGCTTTGGCATTAATTTTTTGAAAAGAATAAATCAATTCGTTGTAAAAGTCTAACACATAAGCCACTGCTCCGCCAGAAACACCTGGTACCTTGTTTGCAATCCCCATCAACATTCCTTTGACAAAGAGTAACAAACTATACAGTAAACTTCCTTTTGGAAACATGTTTATGATTTATGACTTGCTAATTTTTCTAATCCAAAAATTAATAGAAAACCAACTACAGCTAAGGTTATGGCTACTGTCAACTGGGCATCTTCTGTATAATTTGCAGGTAAAATACTATTTTGCAATACAGGCACTTCTATACCTTTAGAATTAATTCTGGTACTTATGGTTTCTTTCCATGGCCATATTTTATTTAAAGAACCAATAATAAAACCTGTTAAGCCTGCTAATGTTAAATTTTTATAATTCTGAAACATCCATTTTAACACTCTAGAAAAACTTAACAAACCAACAACACACCCTAAACCTACAATTACAATAGCTTGTAAATCTCTTGAATGAACCGCTGTAAGAATGGCTTCATAAGCTCCCAATAACACTAAAATAAAAGCTCCAGAAATTCCTGGCAAAATCATGGCACAAATAGCTAGGGCTCCTGCTAAAAATAAAAAAAGATAAGAAGCCTCATCATTCACCAAAGGTTCTGCAATGGTAATACAATAGGCCACTGCACCTGCTATAAGTAAAGCTATAACCTCTTGAAATCTCCACTTACTAATTTGTTTTCCTACATAAAAAATACTAGCCAACACTAGGCCAAAAAAGAAAGACCATACCAAAATAGGTTGGGTACTCAATAAAAAAGAAATTCCTTTAGCCAAAGAAACTACACTTATGGCAACTCCTAATAACAAAGCCACTAAAAAGTTAGCATTTGCTTGTTTCCAAGTTTCTTTTAGTCCCTTTTCTTTTAATGTTTTTAACAACGATAGGTTGATGTTACTTATGGTGGTTAGCAACTCTTCATAAATTCCAGAAATAAAAGCAATAGTGCCTCCTGAAACCCCAGGCACTACGTCTGCAGCACCCATTGCCATTCCTTTTAAAGAAATAACGGCATAATCTTTAAGTGATCTTTTCATTAAAAGTGTTTTGGCAAAAATAAATTTAAAAACTAGTTCTCCAAAAAGTTTGAAATCATTCTTTCAACTTCTGGATCTTTAAAAACTGTAGGATACAAATCTTGCACTGTGTAGTGATATTCAAAATCTAACGTTAAAGCAGTTTTTAAATGTAAAAAGGCTTCCTTTTTTTGATCAGAAATGTAAAACAAACAAGCCAACCTATATTCTATTTCCGCAAAATTATGATGTTGCTTTTTGGCTTTTATCAAAGTAAGCAATGCGGTGTTGTACTCTCCTATAAGCACCCAAATATCGGCCAAAGTTACCCAAACAGCTACTCCAGACTCTCCTAACTCTATACATTTTTCCAAAGTATCAGCTGCTTCTTCATAAAAATTCAATCGCAAATTAATATCTGCCTGAAAACGCAAATATTCCACATTGGTTTCATCTAAGGCAATCGCTTTGTTTAAATAATGTAATGCTTTGTCATAACTTTTTTGTTCACTGCTAATAACAGCTAACAACATCCAACATTTGTCTAACAAAGGATCTTCGTGCAATGCTTTTTTATAAAAATAAATTGCTTTGGCAGCATCTCCTTTGTATTTATAGCATTCTCCAATTCTTAAATAAGCATACGCTGTAGGGTCGTCTAAATCTAACGTTATTTGGTAATTTTTAATAGCCTCATCATAACGATTTAGTTTTTCTAATGTTTTGGCTTTTTCTATATATCCTCCTATAAAAGATTCATCTATCACCACAGCATAATCAAAAGATTTTAGTGCTTGTTTGTAATCTTTTAATACAAAATATTGTCTTCCTATTTGATGCCATGCAACCTCGCAATACGGATTTTTATTGATGTAATTATTTAAAAACTCAATGGCTTCTTTATGGGCAGATTCCATTTCGTAACAATAAATAATATTATACAAAGCCTGATAATCTTCCAAATCTGTTTCCAAACAAATAGAAAAATGAGTTCTAGACTTCTCATATTCATCTAAATACAAATACTCCATTCCTAACAAAGATGAAACATCAGCCAAATCATCTGTATATTCTTTGGCTATTTCTAAAAACCTTATTGCCTCGGTATGATTGTCTTTTTTGGAATGTAAATTGGCTATTTGAATATACACCTCTTCATTAGACGGATAAATGGCCATTAAATTATCTAACAACGTTTTGGCATCGTCTAATTTATCTTCGAACACCATTATTTCTGCCTGAATTAATTTAATATCAGCAGAATCTGGATGCTGTTCTAATGCTAAAAAAACAGCTTTTTTAGCCATCGATGTATTTCCTTCATCTAAATAATAATGGATAATCTCCTCAAACTCAGTTGTATCAAAAAAATACACATCATTTGTCTTTAGCATTTCCTCAAATTTAGATAATGACATCATGTTTTATGGTTTTAGTAGCCTACAAGCTATTCATCTTACATAAAAATACACAGAAAGTAGGTTTCTATCACTAAGTGGAATCAAATGTTTTTAACAAATTAATCAACAAAAAAGCTATATTTGTACTACTAATTTACTTAGACCTTATGAGTGATAAAATACTTCTAAACTCAAAAAAAATTCAAATCATACTTCAAAGATTGGCTTGTCAATTAATTGAAAATCACGGTGATTTTTCTAATACTGTTTTAATAGGACTACAACCTAGAGGAACCTATTTTTCTGAAAGAATTGCTTCAATTCTTAAGAACGATTACGGTGTTAAAGACATTAAAGTAGGAAAGTTAGACATTACTTTTTACAGAGATGATTTTAGACGTAGAGACGAACCTTTGAATGCCAACTCTACTGAAATTAATTTTTTGGTAGAAGATCAAAAAGTAGTTTTTATTGATGATGTTTTATTTTCTGGTAGAAGTATAAATGCTGCTTTAACCGCTATTCAATCATACGGAAGACCCAAAGAAGTGGAGCTTTTAGTGCTAATAGATAGACGTTTTAGTAGACATTTACCTATTCAGCCAGACTATAAAGGTGCTACTGTAGATGTAATTAACGAAGAAAAAGTTTTGGTAAGCTGGAGTGATGACACCACTAAAGATGCCGTTTATATTATTAACAAGAAAGACAAGTAAATGAAGACGTTAAGTGTTCCAAACTTATTAGGAATTAAACACCTAGTAAAAGAAGATATCGATTTAATTTTTGAGACGGCCGATCATTTTAAAGAAGTGATCAACAGACCTATCAAAAAAGTTCCTTCATTAAGAGATATAACCATTGCTAATTTATTTTTTGAAAACAGCACAAGAACTAAATTATCTTTTGAATTGGCAGAAAAACGTTTGTCTGCAGATGTTATTAACTTTTCTGCATCGGGTTCTTCTGTTAAAAAAGGAGAAACTTTAATAGATACTGTAAACAATATATTGTCTATGAAAGTAGATATTATTGTAATGAGACACCCCAATGTTGGAGCTCACGAGTTTTTAGCCAAACATGTAGACACCCGAATTATTAACGCAGGCGATGGAACCCACGAACACCCTACACAAGCTTTGCTAGATTCTTTTTCTATTAGAGAAAAACTAGGAGATGTAGCAGGTAAAAAAGTAGTAATTGTAGGAGATATTTTACACTCTCGTGTAGCACTATCTAATATTTATGCTTTAAAACTACAAGGTGCCGAAGTAAAAGTATGCGGACCTGTAACTCTTATTCCTAAGTACATAGAAAGCTTAGGTGTTGGTGTAGAAACCAATTTAAGAAAAGCTTTAGAATGGGCAGATGTTGCCAATATGTTACGTGTACAAAACGAACGTATGGATATTAAATATTTCCCATCTACAAGAGAATATACCCAATTGTATGGTGTTGACAAAAAATTACTAAATTCACTTAACTCAGAAGTTACCATTATGCACCCTGGTCCTATTAATCGTGGTGTAGAAATTACCTCTGATGTTGCTGATTCTGATCAGGCAATTATACTAAACCAAGTAGAAAATGGTGTAGCCATTAGAATGGCTTGTATTTATTTGTTAGCATCAAAAATTAAAAAATAATAGAATGGAGATTACCTCATCCGAAAAATATACTCTTCTTACTGCTAAAACAGATTTTAACTCTTTTTACAAAGAGTTTTCTAATGTGTTTACAGATTTAAAGAACAAAAACATAGTGTTAGATTTTTCTAACATTGCTATAAAAGAAGAAGAAATTCAGTCTTTAGAAGAATATGCTGTAGTTCATACAGAAAACAATCAATCTTTTGCCATTGTAGCTTCTGGTTTTGATGCCGATGCTTTTGAAGAAGAACTAAATGTAGTGCCTACCTTAACAGAAGCAGAAGACATTATAGACATGGATGAAATGACTAGAGACTTAGGTTTTTAATGGGAATTCAACTAACCATATTAGGCTGCCATTCAGCCACACCCAGAACCAATGCACACCCTACGGCTCAATACCTAAAAATTAACGAAAGACATATTTTAATAGATTGCGGAGAAGGAACACAGGTTTTGTTAAGACAACACAAAGTTCCTTTTGCAAAAATTAAACATATTTTTATTTCTCATTTGCACGGAGATCACTTTTTTGGTTTGGTGGGCTTAATTTCTACATTTGGTTTGTTAGACCGTAGAACCGAACTACATATTTACGGCCCTAAAGGCATTAAAGAAATTATAACTTTACAATTAAAACTGTCTAATTCTTGGACGGCTTTTCCCTTGCTTTTCCATGAGTTAAAAAGCACAGAACCTATAGTAATTTTTGAGGATAAAAAAATAAGTGTTACCACCATTCCTTTAGATCATAGGGTATATACCAATGGCTTTTTATTTCAAGAAAAAGAAGGACAAAGAAAACTGAACATGGAGAACATTATCCATGAACCCGAAATAGAAATTTGTGATTATCACAATCTAAAAAACGGAAAAGACTTTACCAAACAAGATGGAACCGTTTTAGAAAATGAGGATTTAACACTACCTCCCAAACCTGCTAAAAGTTATGCTTTTTGTAGCGATACTGCCTACAAACCCGATATTGTTCCTATTATAAAAGGGGTTAGTTTGTTGTATCATGAATCTACTTTTTTAGAAGACAAAAAAAATTTAACCCAACGCACCAAACACAGCACAGCTAAGGAAGCAGGGAGTATTGCCAAACAAGCAGAGGTTAAAAAACTAATTTTAGGCCACTACTCTAGCAGATACAGTGATTTAAATCAGTTTAAAACGGAAGCCCAAACGGAATTTGAAAATGTGGAATTGGCGGAAAGTGGTAAGGTGTTTATTATTTAATCATTCTTACTTGATTTTTTTATTGATTCTTTTAATATATTTAAAAATGTTTCATTTCTCTTTTCTGCATCATCTAAAAACGCATCAAACGAAAGAATTGTTATACCTATTGGACATTCAAATTTTTCATCATTAACTTTGTATACAATTTTTTGAGTTTTATAGAATGCTTTACCAACACTAAAAATCTCGGTGTATTCATTAGAGTCAAGATAAAGTTCAAAATCATCATCTATATCAACAATTCCATAAAACCACATTCTTTGAATTTTATTTGGATAAAACTCTAGCAGTCTTCTAGCACGTCTTTGAATTTGACCTATTACTTTCTCATTTTCGTGAAGACCTGCTTTTCTTTTTTTAAGCTCAACAATTACTAAATCAACTTTTTGACTTTCTGGATTACCATTGAAAATTATCGAAATATCAGGTCTTGTTGATTTATCTTGTTCAACTTCTTCTTCAATTCTCAATTCATCTATTAATTTAGAAAGTTCCTGATCACTTAAAATAGTATTATATGACATAAATTTATCATCTAACAACCATGCATTATTTCTATATAAATCTGTAAAATATGTTTTAGAACTAAATGTTTCTCTCATTGGAACAATCATCTCATGAATATCTGACTCACTGTCCTTATAATTAGTGTTTTTTAATTTTTGAATTATCAAATTCCTATACAGAATGTACTCTGTAAGAACACGAGAAGAAACTTCAAGTGATTTTTTATAAAGCGAATCAGTTAAATGATTCACCTCTAGTGTTTCTTTTTGATCTTTAAAAAACTTTTCTTGAGCTTTTTCAAGAAGCTTATTTTTATCAACTAAACCTGCAATATTATTATCAAAATACCCTTCCAAATGTGGATACTTCTTATCAAGAAAATCTTTCTGACTCTTATTTCTATCAATTATTGAAGGTATCTCTAACTCTAGTATTGTTTTTACTTCTTGAATAATAGAGTACTTTAAAGCATTAAATTGATTCTTTTCTAATTCAAGCTTCTGCCTAGAATTACCTACCTTACCTCTAAAATAATCTGATTGAATTAAAAATATACAATTATAGCCTTGTGGAATATTATCTTTTGATATAATATCTGAAATAGGTATAGTTCTATTATCAGCATTTAGAGCTATAATTAAATTGGAGTTTTCGTAATCCTTTTCAACTTTATATAATAATTCGAAATTAGCATACAAATCTGTTTGCTCTATTTTAAAAAATTTGCTTTTTAACTCAGGTAAATTATTAGATGATATTATTTTTCTGTCTTCATAAAAATTCTTTTCTGGATTTGGCACATTAGTATTAACTTCAATAATTATATTTACTTCTTTTTCTGATTTGTTTATTAGAAACAATCTTGGAAGAAAATGTAATTCTATTGACTTAGCAAGTGATTCTGCTCTAAGGTAGTCATAAGTCCTAATACTACTTAACTTACAGTTAGATAACAATAGTTTTGTTCCATAAGTATCTAGTGTAGTTCTTCTATCAAATTCATTTTCAAAATTATCATCTAGAACAAAAATCCTTTTTGCATCTTGAGAAAATGAGTCATAACTGGCTTTTTTAAAATAATTCAAAAACACTAAACGCCCTAACCCCTTGTTATCTGGCGAGTCTGTTTCCAACAAAGCACAAAACCGATCAAATCCTCTATTACTGAAACCACCTCCATTATCTGTTATTTCAATTTTTAAAGATTTGGCATTTTCGAACGATTGGATATCTATTTTTAAAATTATTTCTGTAGCATTTGCATCTAACGCATTAGCGATAGCTTCAAAGTAAACTAAATCCAAAGACGGATTCGGGAAAAACTGTTTTATCGCTTTGGAAATATTTATTTTCATCTATCTTTTTTTACTAGTAATTTATATTTTTTACTCTATACTCATCTCAAACGGAACTCTAGCCTGTACTCCTTTTATTTTAAAAACTTTCTGAACACTTTCTAGCTTTTCTAATCCTGTAGTGTGTAGCAATGTTTTAAGGGAATAATCGGATTTTATTAAAGATCCTAAACCAAACAATTCTTTAAAGTCTAATTCGTATTCCGGATATTCCTTTAAAGAATATTCTTTTACCTGAGCTAAATTGGCCGCATAAGCAATGGCATTGTCTAAACTTCCTAATTCATCAACCAAACCAATTTCTAAAGCTTTTACTCCAGTCCAAACTCTACCTTGTGCTACTGTATCTACTTGGTCTTTTGTCATATTTCTTCCTTTGGCAACCCTGTCTAAAAATTCATCGTAAATGGTTTCTATACTATTTTTTACTACTTTTTTAAAACGTTTGTCTACAGGCTGTACAACACTATAATGCACTCCATTGTTATGAGTGCTTACCACTTCTGAATTGATTCCTATTTTTTGGGCCAACTCTGCTGCGTTTGGCAACATTCCAAAAACCCCAATAGAACCTGTAATGGTTGTTGGCTCTGCAAAAATTCTATCTGCACCACATGCAATATAATATCCGCCAGAGGCCGCTACATTTCCCATAGAAACAATTACAGGCTTTTTTTCTTTGGCTTTTTCTACTGCTCTCCAAATTAAATCTGATGCCAAAGCACTTCCTCCAGGAGAGTTGATTCTAAACACAATGGCTTTGATTTTTTTGTTATCTGCAGCATTTTTTAAAGCTTTCATCATTTTTTTCTGACCAATAATATTTAGCTCTCCTTCTCCATAAATAATTTCTCCCTGTGCATATACCACAGCAATTTTATCTCCTTTATTACCTAAATCTAAAAGAGATTGATTAGCCATGTAATCTGTAACAGCTACTTTTTTAAGTTCTCCTGATTCAACCCCCAACCTTCTTTTTATTTTATGTATATACATGTCTTTATAAACCACAGCATCTACTAATTTGTTTTCTAATGCTGTTTTAGATGACTGTCCGTATAAATTTAAAACAGCTTGTTCTACATTAATGTTTCTAGAAGTATAAATAGATTTGTGAATTTCCTTCCACAACCCTTCTATCAATTCTTTAATTTGTTTTCTGTTGGCATCACTCATTTCATCAGCAATAAAAGGTTCTACAGCACTTTTGTATTTTCCGTGCCTTATGACCTCCATTTTAACTCCATATTTTTCCTGAAAAGATTTGTAAAACAAAACTTCTGAATGCAATCCTTTTAACTCTACATATCCTAATGGAGACATAAAAATTGAATCGGCTACAGAATTTAAATAGTAATCTTTTTGCGAATAAACATCGTTATAAGCATATACAAATTTTCCTTTCTGTTTAAAAGTAGATAGCATTTTTCTTAATGCTGTAGCTTGTGCCCACCCCATATTACTAGGCCAACCTGTTATGCTAATTCCTTTTATATTTTTATCATAAGTAGCTCCTTCTATCGCTTTACAAAGATTGTTAAATCCAACTGTTTTATCCTCAAAACCTAACAACTCTGAAACAGGATCTATACCTACAGGTGAAAAGTCGTTCATTTCTCCAGACAAATTAATTTCTAAAACACTGTTGGGTTTTACTTCTTTTACAATATCATCAGAAACCGCTATTACAATTCCCACACTAGCTATTACCAATACAACAAGTACCAACCATATGGCTACCATAGAAGATAGCACACTTTTAATAAAATTCATTCTTCAATTTTTTAATAAAACAAATATAAATGATTTCTTTGCCAAAAGAGATGAACACTCATGAACATTGCTCATTTATCATTAGGGACTAATTTAGGGAACAAACTAGAGAACCTAAACAATGCTATTCAAAAAATTTCTGTTTTTGGACGTATTTTAAAAACATCGTCTATATACCAAACTCCGCCTTGGGGTTTTAAAAGCGATGATTTTTTTAACATTGCAATTACCTTAGAAACCAATGCAAATGCTCAACAATTAATTAAGTATTTATTGGATATTGAATTGGAACTAGGTAGAACAAGAAATTCTAACAATACAGGTTACCAAGCTAGACCTTTAGATATTGATATTGTTTTTTTTAATAATGAAATCATTAATACAGAGCTTTTAATAATTCCACATCCTAGAATGCATGTTCGAAATTTTGTATTAATTCCTTTGATTGAAATTACCTCTAACTTTAAGCACCCTGTCTTAAACAAAACATTAGAAACATTGCTTGCTGAATGTGATGATGACAGTGAAATTACCCAAACCAAGCATCTTTTAAACGTATAAAAAAAGCCTCACAATTTGTGAGGCTTTTTAATAAGAATAGTTCTATTTCTTAATATCTATAATATTCTGGTTTGTATGGACCTTCTACAGTAACACCAATATATTTTGCTTGATCTTCTGATAAAACATCTAATTCCACCCCTATTTTAGCCAAGTGCAAACGTGCAACTTTTTCATCTAAATGCTTAGGCAATGTGTACACATCATTTTTATAAGCATCGCTGTTTTGCCACAACTCTAATTGTGCCAAAACCTGATTAGAAAAAGAGTTAGACATTACAAAACTTGGATGTCCTGTAGCACAACCTAAGTTTACCAAACGTCCTTCTGCTAAAATAATTACATCATTTCCATTTACGTTGTACAAATCAACCTGTGGTTTAATTTCTACTTTGGTATTTCCGTAATTTTTATTTAACCAAGCCATGTCAATTTCATTGTCAAAATGACCTATGTTACAAACAATAGCTTTGTCTTTTAAAGCTTCAAAGTGGCGACCTACTATAATATCTTTATTTCCTGTAGTAGTAACTACAATGTCTGCTTCTTTTATAGCATCGTCCATTTTTTTAACAGCAAAACCATCCATTGCAGCTTGTAACGCACAAATAGGATCTATTTCTGTAACAATAACTCTAGCTCCTGCTCCTCTTAAAGAAGCTGCAGAACCTTTACCAACATCTCCATAACCTGCAACTACAGCTACTTTACCAGCCATCATTACATCCGTTGCTCTACGGATTGCATCTACTAAAGATTCTTTACACCCATATTTGTTGTCAAATTTAGATTTGGTTACAGAATCGTTTACGTTAATAGCTGGCATTGGCAATGTTCCTGCTTTTACACGTTCTATTAAACGGTGAACTCCTGTAGTTGTTTCTTCAGATAATCCTTTAATTCCAGATACCAATTCAGGATATTTATCTAACACCATGTTTGTTAAATCTCCTCCATCATCTAAAATTAAATTCAAAGGTTTTCTATCTTCTCCAAAGAAAATGGTTTGTTCTATACACCAATCAAATTCCTCTTCATTCATACCTTTCCAAGCATAAACAGGAATACCAGCAGCAGCAATAGCAGCAGCAGCTTGATCCTGAGTTGAAAAAATATTACAAGAAGACCAAGTAACCTCTGCACCTAAATCTACCAAGGTTTCAATTAAAACAGCTGTTTGAATGGTCATGTGTAAACACCCTGCAATTCTTGCACCTGCCAAAGGTTTTTGTCCTTTATATTCTTCACGAATACTCATTAATCCTGGCATTTCAGATTCTGCCAAACGAATTTCTTTTCTACCCCATTCTGCTAAAGAAATATCTTTTACTTTATAAGGTACGTATGTTGTTTCTAAACTCATATTACTATCTTTGTTGCTTTTAGACTGCAAATTTACGAAATCCTTACTATAATAAATGCCTTTATTTAAAACAATCCAAATTAACCCAAACACCACTGTTTACGTTTGGAAAATAACCGAGAGCATAGCTATTCTAAGGGATGTTTATTTATCTAAAAGCAGTTTAAATAGAGTAAATTCGATGAAATCAGAATCTCATCAGAAAGGATTTTTAAGTATTCGTCATCTACTAAACCACATCAATTTAACCGATGATGATTTGTATTATAACAATTATGGAAAACCTATTTTAGTTCATCATCAAAATATTTCTATTACACACTCTTTTGATTTTTCTGCCATTGTAATTTCTAACGACATTGTGGGGATTGATATTGAAAAAAATAGAGACAAAATAAAAGTAATCAAACATAGATTTACAGATATTAATCAAGAAGAATTGACTGAAGAAGATTTTATTAAAAAATTGACTTTTATTTGGGGAGCTAAAGAATCTATGTTTAAAATTCACCCAAGCGGAGGTATGAGTTTTAAAAATGATTTGATTGTTACTGATTTTTGTACAGAAAATGCAAAAGGATTTATTAACACCCCTGAATTAAAACAAAATTGCGATATTTATTTTTATCAAATAGAAAATTACTCTTTAGCTACAGCTATATCAACTAATGAACTTTCTTAACACCTTACAAACTGCAAAACAAGAAAACCAAAAATTAATTGCTGTTTTAATAGACCCAGACAAAGTTTCTGTTGCAGATGTAAAAAACATCTGTAATAGAATTTATAAAGCTCCTATTCATTTTTTATTGCTTGGCGGAAGTACAGTGTGCAACCAGCAAACAGAAATTATTGCCAAAGAACTACAAAAACACATTAACATACCCGTGGTTCTTTTTCCTGGAGATTACACCCATCTTACAAACTATGCAGATGCTTTGTTATTTTTAAATTTAATTTCAGGTAACAATCCAGAATATTTAATTCATCAACAAGTAAAAGCCATTCCTTTTTTAAGCAAAAGTAGTTTAGAAATTGTATCTACCTCTTACATTTTAATTGACGGAAAGAAAGAAACTAGTACCATGAAAGTTTCTAAAACCAATCCTATAAATCCTCTAAACACTAACCTGATAAAAGACACTGCCCTTGCAGGGCAATACATGGGACATCAGCTTTTGTATTTAGAAGCTGGTAGTGGTGCTTCCCAACCGGTAGGAAAAGATGTTGTTAACGCAGTATTTAATTCCGTAAATATTCCTATTATTGTAGGAGGAGGAATTAGATCTCTCGAAAAAATTACAGAAATACACAATGCCGGTGCTACTTTAGTAGTGATAGGCACTGCTTTTGAAGAAAACGACATTTTTAAATAATACAATAGCTATGAGGCTTGAAAAAAAACTGAAACAAGAAATTGATAAAAGAGGAATTTCTAACGAAAAATTAACACAACAGTTAATTGCTTTTGTAAAAGGTACTCCAATTATTGAATTAGATAGAATAGCCCAAATAAACGATGGAATTATTACAATAAACAGCCTAGACAGGAGTAAGTACATGAATATATACAACATTAAACAACAAGATTTAGTGGTATATAAATTTACACCCGCTTCAGGGTTAGCTTCTAGAATGTTTAAAGGTTTGTGTGAGTTTTACAACTCAAAAATAAACAACCCAATGTCTCAATATTTTTTTAACAACTTACATAAGTTTCCTTTTTACAAAGATATTATCATTGAGTTTCACAAAATCTATCCTAAAATAAAAAAACTAGACAATTTAGCGAACAAGTTAGATTTCTTAAACTTTTTATTAAGCCCAGATAATTTAAATTATCAAAACACCCCAAAAGGGTTGATTAAATTTCATCAATACGATATTGACAACAAAACTGCGTTAGAAGAACAAATTGATGAAAGCTTACATTATTGTATCGGTAAAGATCAAACTGTAAATATTCATTTTACAGTAAGTCCTAATTTTATAGATGTTTTTAAAACATCGGTAAACGATTATATTGAAACTAATTACGACAATTCTAACGTTCATTTTAACATTACTTTTTCTATTCAAAAAGCCAATACAGACACCATAGCTGTAAACTACGACAACACACCTTTTAAAGATGAAAACGGAGACTATGTTTTTAGAGCTGGTGGACATGGTGCTTTGATAGAAAACTTAAATGATTTAGATGCTGATCTTGTTTTTATAAAAAACATAGACAATGTATCTCATCAAAATCATATGGAAGAAACCATTAAATACAAGCAAATTCTTGCAGGAAAATTACTTTCTTTACAAGAACAAATTCACTTTTATTTAAAAGCAATTCAACAAAACTCAGAAGAGTTAAACCTTCAAGAAATTCAGCTTTTTCTTATAGAAAACTTTTTTATCAAAATTTCTGACAAAGATTGTACTAAAGACAAGTTGTTTAGCATTTTAAACAGACCTATTAGAGTTTGCGGTATGATTAAAAACCAAGGAGATGCTGGTGGAGGACCATTTTGGGTTAGAAAAAACGATGAAGAACCTAGTTTACAAATTATAGAAGGTGCTCAAATTGATAAAGAGGACAAAGAACAATTAGAAATTTTTCATCAATCTACACATTTTAACCCTGTAGACATTGTTTGTGCAATTAAGAATTTTGAAGGAACTAAATTTGATTTGACTCAATTTGTAGACCACGATGCTGTATTTGTTACAGACAAAACCGTAAACGGAAAGCCTGTTAAAGGTTTAGAATTACCTGGTTTATGGAATGGTGGTATGGCAGATTGGTTGACTGTTTTTGTAGAAGTACCTATAGAAACTTTTAACCCTGTTAAAACGGTTACAGATTTACTATCTCCAATGCATCAAGCATAATTAAATATTGGCTTGCCCAATATAGTCTGTTAAATCTTGATTTCTATCTAATTTACCTGTCTTGTAATAGGTCAAAGCATCGTTATTGTTGATAAAGAACTTTTGAGATCCAACTTTATCAACAATACCACTTTTGGTCAACATGTCTCTTACAGGTCCTTTTACATTAGAAAAATATACTTCTACCCCTTTATCGTTGTAAAAGTTTATTGCAGACTCAATCATTTGTATAGCGGTACTATCTACCCCGTTAATACATTCACAGTCTAATAAAATTAGTTTTAATTTTTCTCCTTTTTCTTTGGCTTTAATTTGTAAAACTTCATTAAAATAATTTGCATTGGCAAAATAAACTCTGGCATCAAATCTTAAAATTAAAATATGAGTATCTACCTCTACCTCTTCAAATCTATTTATGTTTCTAAAAACATTTGTATCTGGAATTCTACCCAAAACAGCTACGTGAGGTCTAGAAGTTCTAGCAATTAGCATACATAAAGACAAAACTACTCCTATGGTAATTCCTTCTTTAATCCCTAAAAAAAGAGTTCCAGAAAAAGTAGCTATCAGCATCCAAAAATCACTTTTATTTAATTTCCATAAACGTATAGCTTCTTTGTAATTAATCAACTTAATAACCGATACAATAATAATTCCTGCCAATACCGCTTTAGGTAAGTAATAAAAAAAAGGGGTTAAAAATAGCAACACCAAAACAAGAACTACAATAGAAAACAAAGCTGCCAAACCTGTTTTAGATCCCGCATCTTCATTCACTGCCGACCTAGAAAAACTTGCTGTAGAAGGATATGATTTGAACATAGAACCCACAATATTCATCATTCCTAATGCTATCAATTCTTTGTTGGGAGATATCATCACCTCGTCTGTACTTTTTTCTATGGCTTTACCTATTGATATAGTTTCTAAAAAACCAATAATTGCCAATGTTAGAGCAATAGGCAATAGATCAAGAATCATTTTAATGGTTATGTTTGGCAAGCTAAAAGAAGGCAATCCGGATGGAATATTTCTTAAAACTGCTACGTTTGGCAATAGCGGATGTGTAAAATATAGAGTTATAATCCCCAAAACCACCACCAATAAAGGACCTGGTAATTTTGATTTTGTGAATTTTATACATAGTAAAATAAGAATGGTTACAATCCCTACCAAAAGGGTTTGTACTTCTACTTGGTTTGCTTGATGCACTAAAGAAAGTAAAATTTCTTGCAAACGATTACTTCTAGGAATTGGAATTCCCGATAAATTTTTGAATTGATTAATTCCTATTACAATGGCTGCAGCAGAACTAAAGCCACTAATAACAGGTTTAGATAAAAAGTTTACAATAAACCCTAGTTTACCTATTCCCAACATTAACTGTATTATTCCTACACAAAAAGCTAGTAAAATAGAAAACGTAATATACAAATCGGTTCCTCCAACAGCCAATGTAGAAATTCCTGCTGCCACAATTAAAGAATCCATAGCTACTGGCCCAACGGCAACTCTTTGTGAAGTTCCAAAAATTAAATACATTAATTGTGGTAGCAAAGCCGTATACAATCCGTAAATAGGTGGTAAACCTGCTATTAATGCGTAGGCTATTCCTTGCGGAATTAGCACAACTCCTACTGTAAAACCACCAACAACATCTGCTTTTAAATTTTCCTTTACGTTGTATGTTGGCAACCATTCTAAAATAGGAATCCACTTTTTCATATCTAAAACAATTCTCCCTGGTTTGTTGGTTTTGTAATTTGCAGGTGCTTATAAGCCAAGTCTGTTACTTCTCTACCTCTTGGAGTTCTAATAATAAACCCTTGCTGAATTAAAAAAGGCTCATAAACTTCTTCTATAGTTTCTGCATTTTCACTTACTGCAGTGGCCAAAGTACTTATTCCTACAGGACCTCCTTTAAATTTTTGAATAATTGTTGTTAAAATTTTATTATCCATTTCATCCAATCCAAAAGCATCTACATTTAGTGCTTTTAATGCAATTTGAGCAATTTGAATTGTAATAGACCCATTTCCTTTTATTTGTGCAAAATCTCTAACTCTACGTAATAATGCATTGGCTATTCTAGGGGTTCCTCTACTTCTACCTGCTATTTCTATAGCTGCTTCCATACTTATTGGAACTTTTAATATATGTGCACTTCTTTGTACAATGGTGCTTAATAGTTCTGTATCGTAATATTGTAATCTGCTAGAAATTCCAAAACGAGCTCGCATGGGAGCTGTTAGCAAACCAGAACGTGTTGTTGCTCCAATTAATGTAAAAGGTTCTAAATTTATTTGTACAGTTCTTGCATTTGGTCCAGACTCTATCATAATATCTATTTTAAAGTCTTCCATTGCAGAATACAAATATTCTTCTACAATAGGACTAAGTCTGTGTATTTCATCAATAAACAATACATCTCTTTCATCTAAACCGGTTAACAATCCTGCTAAATCTCCAGGTTTGTCTAAAACAGGTCCAGAAGTTACTTTAATTCCTGCATTTAGCTCATTAGATAAAATATGAGCTAAGGTTGTTTTTCCCAATCCTGGAGGGCCATGAAACAAAGTATGATCTAGAGCCTCTCCTCTTATATTGGCTGCTTCTACAAAAATTTTAAGATTTTCTATAGCTTGTTCTTGTCCAGTAAAATCATCAAACGATAGAGGACGTAGTTTTTTTTCTACATCCAATTCATTGTTAGAATAATTTGTGCTTTCAGGATTTAGATTTTCATTCATTCATGTGATACTTATAAAACAAATATAAGCTTTCAATCACAATTATAGGAATGAATATAAAATGTATGCAGCTACAATTCCATATTTAAAAAGTTCTAAAAATAGTACAGATTGTTTTTCCATCATTCTTCCAATGGTTACCAAAGTAACTAACATATAAAAAGTCATAACTTCTAAACCAAATTTTGGAACTTCTGCAATTTTATAAGACATGGTACACAGCACCACTGCTACCAAGGCAATATTACCAATAATATAGGTTTTTTCTACAGGAGAATATACTTTATACTCGTAGGTTCCTTTTTGAACATAGATGGGTAAGTGTTGTAACTCTCCCGTTTCTGGCACCCAATCCGGTCCTTTAAATAAAATATTTAATTTTCCTTTAACCGTTGGCATTTGCCTCATTAAATGAATAAGATTGGCATAGTAATGAAACACTCCTGTTACAAAATCTCTAGAATTAATATCCATTGTAATTCCATATTTCACCTCTTCTTCTTCTCTTTGAAATGTTCCAAACAATCGATCCCAAATAATAAAAATACCTCCATAATTTTTATCTAAATATTTAGGGTTACTACCATGATGAACCCTGTGGTGTGAAGGAGTTACCATAAACTCTTCTACAATACCTAATTTTGGAATTAAGGGAGTGTGTAATAAAAATTGATACAATCCTAAAACAGCATGAGTTCCCAAAACTACTTCTGCAGAAAAACCTATAATAGGCATACTTGACCAAAACAATATTCTAATAAATACCTGAAATGGTGTTAAATTAAAAGCTACACTATAATTGTAATCTTCACTTTGATGATGAATAATGTGAGAGCCCCAAAATAAGTTTATTCTATGTCCAGATTTATGATAGAAATACCAAACAAAATCGGAAACAAACACAGCTATAAAGAACCACATTGTTGTTTGTGGAATTTCAAAAATCGCAAAATATTCGTGTAAGTAATGGTAGAAAAAAAAGATAATTGGAACCATAAAAACTCCAGCAATCCTATCAAAAATTCCCATAGATATATTTGCAATGGTATTTTCAAATCTAAAAATTTTCTTTCCTTTTCTTCTTGCTATTAAATATTCTGTTGCTAAAACAAACATTACAATAGAAACTACAATAAATAGTCCCGCATTATCTCCCTTAGGCATTAAAGAAATTTCTTCCTTCATTTTTTTTAATTTTTAAAAAACAAAAATATAAAACTATCTATAATTACATTCATAGATTTTATTTTCAATACAATTAACTTAACAAAGGTTAAATGTTAAAAATTTTATTTATAATAAACGTAATAATAGTCTTCATTATTATTTTTTATTACAAAAAACACAAAACCCAACTATATAATTATATAGTTGGGTTTTTATGTAAAATAAACTTACTAATTGTCTTGTCTAAAAAAGGGCAAGCTCCCTACATCACACCGCTACAACCAAGTACCCTTGCTGCGTTCCCGCCCTGGGGGATTCCGAGGGAGCTAGTTGTGTAGGACTTGCCCGGCTGCAAATTTACAACCTTATTACAATTCTCACAACATTTCATCAATCATTTTTTAACATTCAATTCATCTTACTCTAACACTACACTTTAGCATAATAAATACCTATATTTGCGCTTAAATTTTAATAGTAAACATTCAAATGAATTCATTTTTTAGCACCAAACCTGTCTTAAAATTCGGAATATTATCAGGACTTTTATTAGTCTTAAATGAAGTAATTATTAATACAGTAACGCAAACCAATCCTTATATTGGAGAAAGAAATTCTGTATTTTCTTTAATTGGGTTAGTTATACCTGTAGTTGTTGTTGCCTATGCTATTTTATATTTAAAAAAACATGTTGCTTTTGAAAGCTTTGGACAAATTATAAAACCTGGTTTAACCATTGGTTTTATTACCGCTTTGGTTTATATAGCTTATTCTTTACTATTTATTTACAGCATAGAACCTACTACTCTTACCGATTTTGAACAAATGAACAGAGAGCGTTTAATTGCAACTGGTCAGTTTAAAAACACAGAAGATTTAAACAATGCTGTACAATTATCTAAAAATGCATTTTTACCAGGTACTATTTTATTTAGTATTGCTATCAATTTATTTATAGGTTTTATTACTGCGGTTATAACTGCTATATTTGTCCGAAACAAATAAGAATTACATGCAATTATCTATAGTTATTCCTTTATTAAACGAAGAAGACTCTTTACCAGAGTTGCACAAATGGATTGTAGCCGTAATGGAGCAAAACAACTATAGTTATGAATTAATTTTTGTAGACGATGGTAGCACCGATGCTTCTTGGGAAATTATCACAAATTTACAACACACAAACCCCAATGTAAAGGGAATTAAATTCTTAAAAAACTTTGGAAAATCCCAGGGCTTAAACGCAGGTTTTAAAAAAGCTAAAGGAGATGTAATTATTACCATGGATGCCGATTTACAAGACAGTCCAGAAGAAATTCCAGAACTATACCAAATGGTTACACAACAAGGATTTGATTTGGTTAGTGGATGGAAGAAAAAAAGATATGATTCCAAATTAAGAAAAAACATTCCTTCTAAACTATTTAATTGGGCAGCAAGAAAAACATCTGGAATAGAATTAAACGACTTTAATTGTGGTTTAAAAGCCTATCAACAAAAAGTAATAAAATCTATAGATGTAACTGGAGAAATGCACCGATACATTCCCATACTAGCTAAAAATGTAGGATTCAAAAAAATTGGAGAAAAACCAGTACAACATCAAGCCAGAAAATACGGAGAAACCAAGTTTGGAATAGAACGTTTTACCAATGGTTTTTTAGATTTAATAACTCTTTGGTTTTTATCTAAATTTGGAAAAAGACCCATGCACCTATTTGGTTTAATGGGAACTTTTATGTTTTTAATTGGTTTTTTTTCAACAGCATATATAGGAATTACCAAACTTATAATTGTTTTTTACTACCATCAAAAAGCAGGATTGGTCACCAATAATCCTTTGTTTTATATTGCCCTAACCACTATGATTTTAGGAACTCAACTTTTTATAGCAGGTTTTATTGGCGAAATGATTTTAAAGAACAAAAAAACAAGCAATTTGTATTATATAGAAAAAGAAATATAACCTACAAATCCATATATTTACCTCACTAAACCAAAAATAATTTAATAGAACGCACTCACATGGCAAATTCTGAAATCTTAGAAGCATCTAAACAGTGGTTAACTCCCACTTTTGATGAAGAAACACAACAAGAAATTCAAAACCTAATAGACAACGCTCCAGAAGAACTTACAGACAGATTCTACAAAAATATGGAATTTGGTACTGGTGGAATGCGTGGTGTTATGGGAGCAGGAACCAACCGTATAAACAAATACACTTTAGGAAAAGCAACACAAGGATTGTCTAACTTTTTAATTGCCAACAATCCTAACAAAGAATTAAAAACAGTAATTGCTTTTGATTGTAGAAACAATAGTAAAGAGTTTGCCAAAGTTGTTGCTGATGTATTTACAGCTAACGGAATTAAAGTTTTCTTGTTCGATGATTTAAGAACAACTCCAGAATTGTCTTTTGCCGTTCGTCATTTAGGGTGCGATGCTGGTATTGTATTAACAGCCTCTCACAATCCGCCAGAATACAACGGATATAAGGTATATGGTGCCGATGGTTGCCAAGTTACACCTCCTAATGATGGATTGATTATTAATGAAGTAAACAATGTTTCTTTTGATCAAATTAAATTTAAAGCAAACGATAGTTTGTTAACTTATATAGGTGCAGAGGTAGACGAAGCTTTTCACAAAGTTTCTGTAGAAAACGGAACTTTTGGAAACGTAAACAGGAGCGATGTAAAAGTTGTATTTACAGCTTTGCACGGAACGTCTATTATGTCTGTTCCTCAAGTATTAGACAAAGCCGGTTTTAACGATGTTCACTTGGTAAAAGAGCAATCTAAACCTAACGGAAACTTTCCTACAGTAAAATCTCCAAACCCAGAAGAGCCAGAGGCTTTAGCCATGGCAACCGACTTAGCCAATGCTGTTAATGCCGATATTTTAATGGGATGCGATCCTGATAGTGACCGTTTAGGAATTGCTGTTAGAGATTTAGACGGAAACATGAAGTTGCTAAACGGTAACCAAACCATGATTTTAATGACCGACTTTTTAATTAAACAAAAAAAAGCAGCAGGAAAGTTAAACGGAAATCAGTTTACAGCAACAACTATTGTTTCTTCTGAAATGGTAAAAGTTTTGGCAGATCATTATGGAGTAGAAACCGTAATTACACTAACAGGGTTCAAATGGATTGGTAAAGCCATTGCAGACAACCCTACAAAAGATTTTGTTGGTGGGGGTGAAGAAAGTTTTGGATACATGATAGGAGATTTTGTACGTGACAAAGATGCTGTTACTTCTTGTTTATTGGCTTGCGAAATGGTAGCACATGCCAAAGCCAACGGAACAACATTATACCAACAACTATTAGACATTTATAAAGAACACGGATTCTATAAAGAATCTTTAATTTCTATTACCAAAAAAGGAATGGATGGTGCTGCTCAAATCCAACAAATGATTGCTGACTTTAGAGCAAATCCACCTAAAGAAATTGTGGGTTCTAAAGTTCAATTTGTTTGTGATTATGAATCTTCTATACAAAAAAACCTCCTTACTGGTGAAGAAACTAAAATTGACGTTCCTAAATCTAACGTGTTGATATATCATACAGAAGATGGTACTAAATTATGTGTTAGACCTAGTGGTACAGAACCCAAAATTAAATTTTATTTTGGTGCCAAAGCAGAATTAAAAAATCATGAAGAAGCTAAGCTAGTAGAAGCTAAACTTGATGAAAAAATTCAAAGTATTATAGATACTTTAAATCTTAAATAAAATTTACTTAAGCAATAAAAAGCCCAATTGTAACAATTGGGCTTTTTCTATTTAAAAACTTACTTCTGTAGCTCCTAAACCATATTTTTGATACGATGCATCTTCATAGCGTAAAGAAAATCTATTAAACAATCTATACAATTCTTCTTTTAACACACCTTCACCCACTCCATGAATAAAAACAATTTTTGGAATTCTATTCTTTATTGCAAAATTAACTTTATGATTAGCCATATCTAATTGTTTGTTTAAAATATCAGCATTAGACATACCCGATTTAGATTTTACTAATTTTTCTATATGCAGGTCTACCTCCATGACAACTCCATATTTTTCTTGCTTATTTTTTTTGACACTTCGTTTTACATCATTTTTTAAATTCTCTTTTTGCAACAGCATCTTATTGTTTATATCTGTGTACATAGAAAGTTTAGATTGCTCAACGTTAACTAAAATTAACTCACTTTCATCATAAGGCAACTCAAAACCATCTTCATCTAAAACAAAAACTTTGTTTTTCAATAACTTAGCAACAATTCCTTTAACAATGGAGTCTTTTACCAATACCTTGTCCCCTATTTTAAATTTCATTTTACTTAATTATATATTAACATATGATTATATTCTTCCCTGTATATTTGTTTCTTACAACATTATATACCCGTGCAAATGTCTTTATTACAAAAAACAAACGTGAAAGAAATTTTTGAAAAAGCAATTCGCAATACAAAGTTAGATATTCAAAGAGAAAAATTACTACAAAATATTGCAAACAAAATAGCTCAAACAATTAACACCAAAGAAATTGTAAATATTAATTTTATTTGCACCCATAATTCTAGACGTAGTCAATTAGCACAAGTATGGGCATATTACGCTATGGAGTTTTTTAAAATTCACAATGGTTTTAGTTTCTCTGGTGGAACTTCAGAAACTGCATTTCATGCCAACACCTTAAAAGCATTAGAAACCTGTGGCTTTAAATTTGTTTTAGAAGAATTCAATCATAAAAATCCTAAATACATTATAAATTACACCAATAGCACTAAAAGCATATTGGGCTTTTCTAAAATTGTAGAACATCCTGTGAATAAAACTCCTTTTATAGCAATTACAACTTGCAGTCATGCTGATAAAAATTGTCCTGTTATATTAGATGCATCTGCTCGCTTTCATTTACCTTATACAGATCCAAAAACAAGCGATGGAGAACTTAATGAAAAAGACGTTTACTTAAACACATCTAAACTAATTGCAGGTGAAATGGGTATTTTATTCAAAAAAGTAAAAGCACAATTAGTATAATACTACTTCTATTATTAAAATAAAAAACTCAGAATTATACAATTCTGAGTTTTTTATTTATGCACTAGTTTAATAAGCTTCTACTTGTTTTCCCAAGCTATATATCCTCCTTTCAAATCGTAAATATTTACAAAACCGCTATTTAGCATTTGATCCAAAGCCTTTAAATTTCTTTTACCAGAACGACAGTATATATAAGTTGGTTTATTTTTGTTTAAAGTCTCTATTTGTTCTTTAAAATTAGATAGAGATAATACATCTATATTTATTGCTTTGGGTATATGTCCTGCTTTAAACTCTCTAGCTGTTCTAACATCTATTAGTTGAATTTTATCTTGCTTCAATGCTTTTTTAAAATCTGCTATATACAATCTATTTTCTTTTAATTGCTGCTCTTTAATTTTCTGAAACACAAACCATGCAACAATAACAACTCCTATACCTATATAAATTATTTGTTTCATTTTTTATAAGGTTGATGGACAAACATAATCTGTTACAGGAATTTTTGACTCTTTTATTTGAGAAAAACCACCTACCACATCTATAAAATTATGAATCCCCCTACTTTTTAAGATAGATGCTGCAATCATACTTCTGTAACCACCTGCACAATGAATATAGAAATTACTAGTAGTAGGAAATGTTTTTAAATAATCGTTAATAGCATCTAAGGGTGTGTTTTTTGCATGTTGAACTCTTTCCGATAAAAACTCACTATTTTTTCTTACATCAAAAACAGGAGTTGCTTTGTTTATTATTGTTGCCAAACCAGAAGCCGTTATTTGACGAACAGTGTCATAATCCTTACCTGCGGTTTTCCAACTTTCAAAACCTCCTTTTAAATATCCTAAAGTATTGTCAAAACCAACACGAGACAAACGTGTAATGGTTTCTTTTTCTCTCCCCTCTGGAGTTACCAAAACAATAGGCTGTTTAACGTCTCCAATTAATGCACCTACCCATGGAGCAAAACTTCCATCTATCCCAATAAATATAGATTGCGGAATGTGACCTTTGGCAAAATCTTCTTGACTTCTTACATCTAACACCAAAGCTCCCACCTCATTGGCCAACAACTCTAATTCATTTGCAGACAATTCATGGGTTCCTTGTGCTATAACCTCAGCAATATCTTCATATCCTTCTTTGTTCATTTTTACGTTTAAAGGAAAATATTGAGGTGGTGGCAACAAACCATCGGTTACTTCTTTTACAAATTCAGCTTTGGTCATATCTGCTCTTAAAGCATAATTATTCTCTTTTTGATCTCCTAAGGTTCCTTTGGTTTCTTTACTTAAATTTTTACCACAAGCAGAACCTGCTCCATGGCCAGGATAAATAATTAAATCGTTAGAAAGAGGCATTATTTTAGTTCGTAAACTATCGTATAAAATAGCAGCTAAATCATCTTGAGTCATATCTGCAGCTTTTTGAGCCAAATCGGGTCTACCAACATCGCCTAAAAACAAAGTATCTCCCGTAAACAAAGCATAATCAGCTCCGTTTTCATCTCTTAACAAATAAGTGGTAGATTCCATGGTATGACCCGGAGTATGCAAAACTACAAGGGTAACTTTTCCTAATTTAAGTTCTTGATTGTCTTTTGCAATAATGGCATCAAAAGTAGGGTTGGCATTGGGTCCATATACAATAGGTGCTCCCGTTTTTTTAGACAAGGTAACATGACCACTTACAAAATCTGCATGAAAATGGGTTTCTAAAATATATTTTATAGTAGCCTTGTTTTTAGAGGCCATTTCTATATAAGGCTGCACCTCTCTTAATGGGTCTATTATAGCTACTTCTCCTTCACTTTCTATATAATAAGCTCCTTGAGCCAAACATCCTGTATAAATTTGTTCTATTTTCATTCTTTTATTTTTTTTATGCTATCAAAATTAAAGCTATTCTAACTTCTGTACAGTAACAATAGTTACATTCTACGAACCGTTTGCTGACAAATTTTATTTTGCAAATCATCTTTACATATAATGCCATCAAAACAATCTACGGCTTCATAAGTTCTTACAAACAAGTTTTCTTTTCCTAATTCTTTTACAATCCCATTGGTAAACAACACATCTCTTGTAGGACCAATAGCACCTGTTATAAAAAACTTTATGTGTTGTTCTTTTAAACTTTGTATGTATTTAATTAACATAGAATTGGCACTGCTGTCTATATAACTAATAGATTCTGCATTAAGAATTACAGCTTTTAAAGTTTCTTTTTTTTGAGCCACTAACCCTTCTAATGTTTTCTTAAAAAAATCTTTATTTCCAAAAAATAATTGTGCATCAAAACGAACAATTAACAAATCGTCTCTGTGTTTTACTTGCTGATGAAATCGTTCTATATTTTTAAAATAATTACTTCCTTCTATTCTAGCCAATACGGCAATGTGTGGTTGTGACGTTTTATAAATCATCAATACCAAAGAAGCCATAATTCCTACCAATATTCCCTGAGTAATCCCTATAAATAAAGTGATGATGAATGTGGTGATTAACAAAAAAAACTCATCTCTATTTTGATGCCACAGCTGAACAGGCATTTTAAAATCGATTAAATTATAGACCGCTACCATAATCATAGATGCCAATACTGCACTGGGCAAATAATAAAACAACGGTGTTAAAAACAATAAGGTTAACCCTATAACAATAGCACTAACAATGCTTGAAACTCCTGTATGTGCCCCTGCTTGATTGTTTACTGCTGTTCTAGAAAAACCTCCTGTGGTAGGATAAGATTGAAAAAAAGATCCTACAATGTTAGACATTCCTAAAGCCACCAATTCTTGATTCGCATCTATCTGATAATGATCTTCATTTTCTTCTAAAGATTTAGAAACCGAAATAGCTTCCATATAAGCCACTAATGCTAAAGTTAAGGCCAAAGGTGTTAATTCTGACAAAGGAATATTATTAAAATCTGGAACTTTTAAAGAAGGCAATCCTTTAGGGATATCGCCTACAATTTTTACTCCCAAATCCTGTAAGTTAAACAGATAAACTACCAATGTTCCCAAAAACACAACCACCAAAGCTGATGGAATTTTAGGAGTGTATTTTTTTAAAAGCACAATAATTACAATTCCTAAAAAACTAATAAACAAGGTAACCCAATGTGTTTCTGTAATGTGTGTAAAAACTTGAGCTGCTAAAAGATGTAATTTAGAACTTCCCTGAATGGAGATTCCTAAAAAATGCTTTAGCTGACTTAATCCTATTACAATAGCGGCTGCAGATGTAAACCCACTAATTACAGGTTTTGATAAAAAATTAACCAAAAACCCCAATCGTAGAATTCCCAATAACAATTGAAACAGCCCCATAAATAAAGATAAGAATATGGCCATGGCAATATAATTCTCTAAGCCCGTAACACTTAAAGCTCCTAAACTGGCTGCTACCAATAGAGAATCCATAGCTACAGGTCCCACAGACAATTGTCTAGAGGTTCCCATAATTGCATATATTACTTGTGGCATTAATGCAGCATATAGTCCAAAAACTGGAGGCAAACCTGCTATCATGGCATAAGCCATACCTTGCGGAATTAATAAAATTCCAACAGTAATCCCAGCCATTACATCACCATAAAAAAATGTTTTTTTATAGCTAGGCAACCAGTTTAGAATAGGAAAATATTGTTTCATAATAACATAAGAATAGAAATACAAAACTAGTGGTCATAAAAGTTACACACAGTAACAAAGGTTACACTAAAAAATTATGTAGATTACTTTGTATATATCAGCTAGATTGGGCATTTTTACACTTTTAAAACAAACACCATTTCCATATGGCAAATGCGCACAAAGAAGTCATTTTATTAAAAGTTTCAGGACAAGATAAACCTGGAGTAACAGCAGGTTTAACCTCTGTTTTAGCACAATACAAAGCTAACATTTTAGATATTGGTCAGGCAGATATTCACGACACATTATCCTTAGGAATGTTGTTTGAAGTGCCGGCAGGTAACGATTCTGCTCCTGTTTTAAAAGACTTGCTATTTAAAGCTTATGAACTTGACATTAAGGTTAAGTTTATTCCTATTTCTATAGAAGACTACGAAAACTGGGTAAAAGCCCAAGGAAAACCACGTTACATTGTAACTATTTTGGGAGAAACACTAGCAGCTGCACAAGTATCTGCAGTAACTAGAGTAATGGCCGAAGAAGATTTAAATATTGATGCCATTAAACGTTTAACCGGACGTACTTCTTTAATAGAAAACAACGAGCAACCTCGTTCTTGTATTCAACTATCTGTAAGAGGAGAAGTAAAAAACAAAGAAGCTATGACTTCTAAGTTTATGGAAATTTCTAGAACCTTAAATGTAGATTTATCTTTTCAAGAAGATAACATTTACCGTAGAAACAGACGTTTGGTTTGTTTTGATATGGACTCTACTTTAATTCAGGCAGAAGTTATAGATAAATTAGCTGAATTGGCTGGAGTTGGAGAACAAGTAGCTGCCATTACAGAATCTGCAATGCGTGGAGAAATAGACTTTAATACAAGTTTTAAAAAACGTATGGCCATGCTAGAAGGCTTAAGCGAAGATGTTTTACGTGAAGTTGCGGTAAACCTACCTATTACAAAAGGAGCAAGAAGACTATTTAAAGCCTTAAAATACTACGGATTTAAGACCGCTATTTTATCTGGTGGATTTACTTATTTTGCAGAGTATTTACAAAAAGAATTAGGTATTGATTATGTACATGCAAATCAATTAGAAATAAAAAATGGAGCCTTAACAGGTGGGTATATAGGTGAAATTGTTGACGGAAACAAAAAAGCCGAATTCTTAAAAGCCATTGCTAAAAAAGAAGGGATTCACATTAACCAAACAATTGCTGTGGGTGATGGTGCTAACGATTTACCAATGCTGAATTTAGCTGGACTTGGAATTGCTTTTCATGCAAAACCTAAGGTAAAAGAAAGTGCCGAAAGCTCTATTTCTAGTTTAGGATTAGATGGTGTTTTGTACTTACTAGGATACCACGACAGACATATTGATTTGATGTAAACACCAAACACATACAAATAAAAAAAGCCGATTCATTTATATTGAATCGGCTTTTTTTTATAACAACTATATATTTTATTTCTTGATAAATAACATTTGTACATATTATTTGTATTTTCATCAAAAAAAACTATGAAAAAAACATTTATTATGCTTTTTAGCATACTTTCTGCGCAATTATTTTCTCAAGAAATAAAAGAGGTTACTATTCGTGGTAAACTACTTTCTAATAAAGCAGAAGAAGTAAAACTAATTTTAAATGACAACCCTATAACATCTCCTAAAATAGTTAAAACAAACATAGGCAAGGCAGGAAACTTCTCTATTAAAATTCCCATTTCACGTATTACAACAGGAAAAATTTATACAGGAAGATATTATCATGAAATTTGTTTACTACCTACAGATCATTTTACGTTAATAGCCGATGCAGATGATATTGTATACTCAGGAAAAGGAGCCGAGAAAAACAACTTTTTATTTAAAGCTGAAAAAAACGGAGCTGCAGATATGAGCTTTTATTACAAATACAAAAGATCTAAGTCTACACCTGACGTATTCTTAAAACAAATAAATAAGGTAAAACAGAAAAGATTGGATTATTTTAATCAGTATGATAAAACCAACTTTGAAAAAGAGTTTATTCAATATTTTATAATTTCTACCGAAATTATATCGCAAAATGTCTTAAAAAACTATGTCAAAAGTTATGCCTATAGGAACAAACTAAAATCGCCTTTAAAGCTAAGCAAAGAATACAACCAGCTAAATAACTTCTCTTTTCTTGTAAATGATGAAAAAGCTTTTTCTCCTACTTACATAAATGATGTTCATAGTTTAGTTTACACAAAATTCAATGAATTTTCTAAAAACTTAAACTTAAAATCTTTACACTCTTACAAAAAAGCATTTAACAAAATGCTTACAGATTCCTTATCGGGCCTAACAAGAGAATATGTATTGGCTAAAAACATCCATTCTGGACTACTTAGAAACCAATACGACACCCTTTCTATTCAATTATTTAAAGAATTAAAAACAAGTGAATACAGTCAAAAATTTATCAACCGTAATTTGGAAAAGTTTTACGACAAACAAAAACTAATCAACAAACCATTGCATAAAGAATTTGCCAAAACTATGTTGGTAGACAGTAATGGCAACCAACTTACTTTTGATAAAATGATGAAAAAATTCAAAGGAAAAGTAGTGTATATAGATATGTGGAACATGCAATGTGGACCTTGTAGAGTTTCAATGCCTCATTCTCGTGATTTGCGAAAAAAACTAAAAAATAAAGACATCGTATTTGTTTATTTATACGTAGGAAGTAGAAGAAACTACTCTTGGGGAAAAATTTTTCAAACTTCTTTTAGCAACAAAAACCACTATCAAATTCCTATGGGTTTAGAATCTAGAATTAACAAGTTTTTGGAAATAAGCTGGGTTCCTAATTATATGATTTTTGACAAAAAAGGTAAACTCGTTAGTTTTAGTGCCGATAGGCCTACATCTAACGTTCTTACACATGAAAGTTTTCTTGAAAAAAAGTTAAGGGAACTTTCTATGTAAATAATGCTCTAAAAAAAGCCGATTCATTTATATTGAATCGGCTTTTTTTATAATATTTCTAAAGAGTTTCTATGCAGCTCTATCATTCCTTGTTGTTCTAGTTTTTTTAGCAATCTACTAATAACAACTCTTGATGTATGGAGTTCATAAGCTATTTCCTGATGTGTACTTTTAATTAAGTTGCTACCTGTAACAGCTACTTTATCATTTAAATATTTTAGCAAACGTTCATCCATTTTTTTAAAAGCAATGGTATCTACAGTTTCTAATAACTCCATCAATCTGCTATGATAGCTATCTAACACAAAATTTCTCCAACTTTTATATTTTCCTACCCATTCATCCATTTTTTCTACAGGAATCATTATTAGTTTGGTGTCTAATTCTGTAATTGCTTTTATTTCACTTTTCTTAGTTCCAACACAACAACTCATAGTCATTGCACAAGTATCTCCTTTTTCTAAAAAATACAAAAGCAATTCATCTCCTTCATCATCTTCTCTTAATATTTTAACAGCTCCGTGAATTAGTAAAGGCATTGATTTTATATACTGACCAATACTCATAAGTGTTGTACCTGCAGCCACTTCTTTTACAACTCCTATTACACTTATTTCTTGCAATAACTCTTTTTCAAAAAGATATCCATAATGCAACTCTAATTCTTCAATCATACTTCTTAAAATTAACCAATCATAAAAATATTAAAATATATAGCAGCAAAGCAATAACTATTAAAAAACATACATGAATTAATTACAGCCTTGAGAAAAAGATGCAATTCAACTGCCAAAACACAGCTTGGTTACTGTCAGTGTTTTATAGCTTTATCCTATGGAATATTACTAACAAATAAAACTTTAAGATTATGAAGTATTTAAACAAAAACATTGAAGAAATAGGAAAAAGATCTAATGAAAAATCATTGGTAAATCATTCAACATCATGTGGTATATTTCAAAATTATGATTACAACAGTCCTGCTGTAAAAAACTGTCTTCAGAGTAGTAACAAGTCCAATAACGAAGAAGAAAATTTAAATTATCTTTTTATGTAAGAATCATTTTTCTTATGTTATAGATAATCAAATATTTTTATAAACCTTAAAATCTTTTAAATTATGAACTATTTAAACAAAAGTATTGAAGCAAACTCTAAAAAAGTAAGCGACACTTCCTTAGTGAATCGTTCTTTATCTGATGGTATTTTTAAAATTACTGATTATAATATTTTTTTAGTAAAAGAATCTGGAACAGGTATGCGTACTTTGTCTTATAAATAATTTTTATTTTGTGTAATTTTGTATGGTAATTATGGACCTATTAAACAATTATGAAATATTTAACTAAGGACATTCAAGCATTATCAAAATTACAAAGTCAAAAATCTTTGGTAAGAGCCAATACATCGTGTGGTATTTTTCAAGATACTGACTACACTAAAGACACTGGAAAACTGTACCATCAACAAAAAATAGAACAATTAAAACCTAAAAAAAAGAGTCGCTAATTTAGCGACTCTTTTGCTTTTACAGCAAACACTTTTGTAACTTTTTTAAATCATTAGCTGGAGCACTTATAAAATAATAATCTTTACTTATTCTTCCACCAGTTTGAATAGTTAGAAACAGAATCTTTAACTATAATTTCTTCTCCTATTTTTGGAGTAATAATCGTTAGGTTTAAGTCTTTTGCTTTTTTATGAATACGCTCTACCGGATCTATCCAAGAATGCAACCCCAACTTAAAACCAGCCCAATGTATAGGCATTACTTTTTTTGCTTGTACATCTAACCCTGCTTGAGCTGTTTCTTCTGGCATCATATGAATATCTGACCACATTTCGTTGTATTGTCCACATTCCATCAAGGCAATATCAAAAGGACCGTATTTGTTTCCTATTTCTGTAAAGTGATTTGCGTAACCGCTATCTCCACTAAAATATATATTCTCGTTTTTCGATTTTATCACCCAAGAACTCCACAATGTACTTTGTCCATTATTTAGTTTTCTACCAGAAAAATGTTGTGCAGGAGTACATACAAATTTTATGTTGTTAAAAAATACTTCTTGCCACCAATCCATTTCCTTTATTCTAGAAGCCTCTACTCCCCAAGCTTTTAAATGTACTCCCACTCCTAACGGAACAAAAAATTGATCTGTTTTATCTTTAATTTTAAGAATAGATTCATAATCTAAATGATCGTAATGGTCATGAGAAAACAAAACTGCATCTATGTGTGGCAATTCATTAATATTTATAGGAAATTGCGTATTAAATCTTTTACCTCCCAATAGCGGATGCGGAGCTGCTACCTCTCCAAACATAGGATCTATTAATATGTTTTTTCCATCTATTTGTAAAAAAAAGGCAGAATGTCCAAACCAAATTAACCTTGCTTTCCCTTGGTAATTCTTTATTTTTTCTAAAGATATTTTTTCTACTTCTAAATTATTTTTAGGACGTCCGTTAGGCACTTTGGTTGTAAAAAAGGTGTAAGCTAGTTTTAGATTTTCTATAAAACTAAGTTCTTTGGGAACAGGCTGGGTATTTTTAAACTTTCCATTTTTAAATTGTGCCGATTTGTTGTAAAGTTCTTGCTCTTTTTTTGAAACATCTCCTCCAAAACTAGGATAAAAACGAACAAACAGTACATAAACAATTATGAATGTACTTATAATGGCTAAAATTGTAATCATCATTTTCTTTAAAATCTTTTTTATCATATCACTTGCTATAACTCCAATAACATCTAGATTTTATAGAGTCGTTAAACACTTTAAAACTATACATAATTGGTTCAATGTTATTTTTTACAAAGGCACAAAAAAACCAGAAAAACAAATGGTTTTTCTGGTTTTTTAAATCTTACAAAAAGATTGTTATTTACTTACCATTGAAACAATGGTCTGTCTTGCATAAATTCATTTACTTTACCAGCAATAGATTCTAATACCTCTTCGTTTTCAAAGTTGTTAATTACTTCATCAATAAAGTTGGCTACTACAGCCATATCATCTTCTTTTAAACCACGAGTAGTTACTGCAGAAGCACCTAAACGAATACCAGATGTTACAAACGGAGAACGAGTATCATAAGGTACCATGTTTTTGTTTACTGTAATATCTGCTTTTACCAACGCTTGTTCAGCATCTTTACCAGATAAGTTTTTATTTCTTAAATCTATTAACATACAATGATTGTCTGTTCCTCCAGAAATAATTTTATAATCTTTAGCTACCAATTCTTTAGCCAATCTAGCAGCATTCTTTTTTACTTGAACTTGGTAATGTAAATATTCATCGGTTAAAGCTTCACCTAAAGCAATAGCTTTTGCAGCAATAACGTGCTCTAATGGTCCACCTTGCATTCCTGGGAATACTGCTCCATTAATAATAGCAGACATCATTTTTAAGTTTCCGTTCTTTAACTTAATTCCGTCTTTGTTTTCAAAGTCTTTCCCCATCATAATCATTCCTCCTCTAGGACCTCTTAAAGTCTTGTGAGTTGTAGTTGTTACAAAGTGACAATGAGGCATTGGGTCATTTAAAATACCTTTTGCAATCATTCCAGATGGGTGAGAAATATCTGCCAATAAATAAGCATCAACCGCATCTGCAATTTCTCTAAATTTAGCAAAATCTATATCTCTAGAATATGATGAAGCTCCTGCTACAATAATTTTAGGTCTTTCTGCTTTTGCAATCTCTAAAATGTTATCGTAGTTTAAAACTTCTGTTTCTTTATCTACACCATAGTGAACTGCCTTGTAAATTTTTCCTGAAAAGTTTACTGGAGAACCATGTGTTAAATGTCCCCCGTGAGATAAATCAAAACCTAATATTTTATCTCCTGGCTCTAACACAGAAAAATATACTGCTGCGTTTGCCTGAGATCCAGAGTGTGGTTGTACGTTTACGTATTCTGCACCATATAATTCTTTTGCTCTGTCTATTGCCAATTGTTCTACAATATCTACTACTTCACATCCACCATAGTATCTTTTACCAGGGTATCCTTCTGCATATTTATTGGTTAAAACAGAACCTTGTGCTTCCATTACTTGTTCACTAACAAAGTTTTCCGAAGCAATTAATTCAATTCCTTTTAATTGTCTTTCTTTTTCGTCTTGAATTAAATCAAATATGATTTGATCACGTTTCATATTCTAGGTGTTTTTGAGATTGAAAATGAATTGCAAAAATAATAAATATTTATTCATGCTTAACCAAAAGTACTAAGAATATATTTCTATAATATTCTTCTATTCAGAAAGCTATCCTTTATTTTGTTTTTTGATGGTAGCAAAACAGAAAATTTTACTTTTGCGTGCTTAAATCACTAAAGAATTTTATCATTCTTTTTCTAATTGTAATTTGGCCTAAAAATTGGTTTAGCTAAAAAAACCACGTTCTTATGATAAAAAAACTACCTTATTTCTTCTTTTTTCTTTTTATAATAAGCTGTTCTGGGCTCAAAACTTCTCAAAAATATTTGGCTCAAGGAAATTACGACCAAGCCATTCAGCAAGCATTAAACTATTTACAAAACAACAGATATGGTAAAAAAGCTCCAGAATTTCATCAATTGTTGTTTGAATCGTATAACAAAGCGGTTGATCAAGACAAAAGAACTCTTGAATTTTTAACTTACGATGTAAATGCTGAAAACTTAGAATGCAAATTCAACACCCTTTTACTATTAGAAAAAAGGCAAAACAAAATACGTCCGTTATTACCTATCCCTGGCTATCATTTTAAGCTAGAAAATTACATGCACAAAACCCTTAGCGTTAGAAATCAACTTTCAGATTATTTATACAATAAAGCTAACAACAATCTTAACCAAAACAACAAGTTGTTGATTAGAGAAGCCCATGAAGATTTTAAATACTTACACAGTATTAACCCAAACTATAAAAATGTATTAAAACTAATAGACAAATCTAGAGCAAAAGGAATGGATTATGTGTTAATTGATTTTAAAAACAAATCAGGACAAATTATTCCCAAAAGATTAGCGAACAACTTGCTAAACTTAAGTGAATATCAGTTAAATAATTACTGGGTAAGCTACCAAAACTCTTTTGATGAAACTACAAATTATGATTACGTGTTACTAGTAACCTACAATCAAATACACATAAGTCCTGAACGCATTAAAGAAACTTTGCTTGTAAAAGAAAAAGAAATTGTAGATGGTGAAAAATATGTGTTAGACGAAAAAGGAAATGTAAAAAAGGACAAAAACGGAAACGATATTAAAAAAGATAAAAAAATTAAAGTAACCAGTACTTTCCATCAATTTATACAAAGTAAAAACTGCACCATTAAAGCCACTGCTCGTTTTTTAAATTTTAAGAATTAACAAATATTGGCTAGTATTCCTTTAAATAGCGAATTTATTTTTGAACATTATTATGCCAATCAAAAAGGAGATCGTAGAGCTTTAACAGATATACACTTAAATATGTTATCTAATAAAAAAGTGCCATTTCCTACAAACAATCAAATGATTTTAGATACTAGTAACGATATTAAATTGCAACTACAGAATATAATTACCAAACAAAAATTTAATTTTTAAACCAAAATCTATGAGCTATAAAATGATTGTATTAGATATGGATGACACCTTATTAAGAGATGACTACACCATATCTGCCAAAAATAAAAAAGCCATTAAAGCTGCCCAAGAAAAAGAAATTTACGTTGTTTTAGCTTCTGGAAGACCTACTCCAGCCATGATTCAGTTTGCAAAAGAACTTGAATTAGACCAATACAACTCCTATATTATATCTTTTAACGGAGGGCAAATTATTAATATGGCTACAGAAGAATGTATTTTTGAACAAACTTTAAATGTACAAGACATTCATCAGCTTTATGATTATAGCCAAGCAAACAACACTGCTTTTATTACTTATTTTAATGGAGCTATTGTAGGAACAAAAGACTCTAAATATATAGATGTAGAAAGAAAATTAACAGGTATGCCTTATCATAAGGTTCAGAATTTAAAAGAAAGTATTACCCAAAATTGTGTAAAATGTTTGCTGTTAGAAGAACCTAGTTATCTAAAAAAAGTAGAAGCCCATTTAAAAACAGAAAGACCAGATCTTAACATTGCTACTTCTAAGCCTTTCTTTTTAGAAGTAATGCCACAAGGAATAGACAAAGCAGCTACGTTACACAGACTCATTCAACAATTAGGAATTAAACAACACGAAACCATTGCTGTAGGAAATGCTGGTAATGATTTAAGCATGGTTGAGTTTGCTGGCTTAGGGGTTTGGGTAGATAATGTTACTCCTGAATTAAGAAACAAAGCAGATGTTATTGTAGCCTCTAACAACAATGATGGTGTGGCTGAAGTAATAGAAAAATACCTTTTATAACTTCCTTTTTAATTCTAAAAGAAAGAGTCAATTAACTAAAATCAAGTAGATTGACTTTTTTTTTGCATAGCTTTATAAGCTACAAACCATAAATTTAATAAGATGAAAAAACGAACCTGTCCGTGTTGTACCTCAACACTACGTTCTAAAAAACGTAAAAAGAAGTTTCTGAAACTCTTATTTTTTGTAGAATTATTAAACTGTGCAAGGTGTAATACTTTTTATGCATACATAAAAGGTATTCACAAATCTGTTTGCATAACTCAAGGAGTTTCAGAACCTAATACCAAAGAAAGCGTTGCATAAAAAAAGCCACTCAATTGAGTGGCTTTTAAAATTCTTAAAAAAGGGAGATTTAATCTTCACTTTCATTATCTGCTAACTGAGAATTACCTTTCCATTCGTATACACTTGCAATTCTATAATCAGAACCAAAGTCTACTTGAGTTAAAGCCTCTGTATTGTTTTTCCAAAAAAACCATCTTCCGGTTTTCTTTCCATTCTCGTAATGTCCCATAGAAACCTTTTCTCCTTGATTGTCATATGATTTCCATGTTCCGTGTAATTTTTTATCAGCAGTAATAAATCCTGTTTGTGCAACTAATCCATTTGCATGGAAAAGAGTTATTTGATACAATTCTCCTTGTTTTTGAACTTTTACATTTTCTTTTTGACCGTAAGAAACTATTCCAACGAATAGTGATAAGATAAATAATGTAGTTTTCATAATAATTGTATTTATGTTGATACTACAAAGATACAACTATTTTACAATTGAACAACGTTAAATTAACATTAAATTAACATTAGAACACAAAAACCATTTATTTAACTGATTTTAAACAGTTTACATTGTTAGCTCAAGTATACCATAATGTGAATCATGCTGAATTACTTTACCGTTTTCTATAAAAATAGCTTGTGGAGACTGATGAACCACATTGAATTTTTCTGCAATAGCAGCAGAAATATCTCTATGTGCAATTAAATCTAAAAAATACAAAGCATATCCTTCTCCTACTTGCTTTTCAAACTTATTTAACACACTTGCACTAATGCTACAACGTGTACTATGCTTAAAAATAACTGCCTTAGTTTCTTTAGAAACTGCAACAACATCTTCTAACTGAGCTACAGAAGTTAATTCGTTCCATGTTACTTTGTTAGCACTTTTTTGTTCTCCTTCAGATTTACTTCCTAATATTTTATCAAAAAATCCCATACTCTATATCTTATTATATTATAACTACAGCAAATATATTGCTTCTTTTACTATTAATAACATCTCAGTCGGTCTATTATCTATAGCTTACAAGCAAGACAAAAAGACTGATTACCAACTAAAAAAAAGACATTTTGTCTATAAAACAGACAGATATTCCGTTTCTATTTAAAGGAATAAGAATTGATAATCTATGTACAGAAATAGCTATTTAAGAAATAAATCCTTAAACATAAAAAATTATGAATTTTAATAATTATACCATAAAATCGCAAGAAGTTGTACAACAAGCACAGCAAATTGCTCAAGGATTACAGCATCAACAAATTGAAAACACACACTTACTAAAAGCCATTTTAGAAGTAGACCAGCATGTAACTCCTTTTATATTAAAAAAATTACAAGTAAACATTTCTGTTTTACCACAAGTATTAGACAAAACATTAGAAGGTTTTCCTAAAGTAAGCGGAGGACAAATAGGACTGTCTAACACCTGTGCAAGAACCTTAACAGATGCAAGTAATATTGCAAAAAAAATGGATGATGAATACGTGTCTATAGAACACCTTTTGCTTGCTCTATTAAATAATAAAGATACGGTTAGTCAAATTTTAAAAGACCAAGGTGTAACAGAAAAAGGACTAAAAGCTGCTATTGATGAGATTAGAAAAGGACAAAAAGTAACCTCACAAAGTGCAGAAGAAACCTACAATGCTTTAAACAAATACGCTAAAGACTTAAACAAATTGGCTAGCACAGGAAAACTAGATCCTGTAATAGGTAGAGATGAGGAAATTCGCAGAATTCTACAAATTCTTTCTCGTAGAACCAAAAACAACCCTATGCTAATAGGTGAGCCAGGAGTGGGTAAAACAGCCATTGCAGAAGGTTTAGCTCACAGAATTGTAAAAGGTGATGTGCCAGAAAACTTAAAAGACAAACAAGTCTTTTCTTTAGACATGGGAGCCTTAATTGCGGGAGCAAAATACAAAGGTGAATTTGAAGAACGTTTAAAATCTGTAGTAAAAGAAGTAACCTCTGCAGAAGGAGACATTGTTTTGTTTATTGATGAAATTCACACATTGGTAGGTGCTGGTGGTGGAGAAGGTGCTATGGATGCTGCCAATATTTTAAAACCTGCCTTGGCTCGTGGAGAATTAAGAGCTATTGGAGCTACTACTTTAGATGAATATCAAAAATATTTTGAAAAAGACAAAGCTCTAGAAAGACGTTTTCAAAAGGTAGTAGTAAACGAACCTGATACAGAAAGTGCCATCTCTATTTTACGTGGAATTAAAGACAAGTACGAAGCACATCATAAAATTCAAATAAAAGATAGTGCTATTATTGCGGCGGTAGAATTAAGTCAGCGTTACATAACGTCTCGTTTTTTACCAGACAAAGCAATTGATTTAATGGATGAAGCTGCTGCTAAAATGCGTATGGAAATAAACTCTAAACCAGAAGAGTTAGATGTTTTAGACAGAAAAATAATGCAGTTAGAAATAGAGATAGAAGCTATTAAACGTGAAAAAGACGAAAAAAAACTTTCACTTTTACGCAAAGAATTGGCAGACACTCAAGAAAAAAGAGACAGCATTTATACCCAATGGAAATCTGAAAAAGACATTGTAGACAACGTACAAACTATAAAAGATGAAATTGACAATTACAAACTAGAAGCCGAAAAGGCCGAACGAAATGGCGATTATGGTTTGGTAGCAGAATTGCGTTACGGAAAAATTAAAGAAGCCCAAGAAAGATTAGATGAAGCCCAAAAATCATTGGCAGAAAACCAAGAAAATTCTTTGGTTAAAGAAGAAGTAACCGAAGATGACATTGCTGAAGTTGTTGCCAAATGGACAGGTGTTCCCGTTCAAAAAATGCTGCAAAGTGAACGTGAAAAATTATTAAAACTAGAAGATGAATTGCATTTAAGAGTTGTTGGACAAGAAGAGGCTATAGAGGCCGTTTCTGATGCAGTACGTCGTTCCAGAGCTGGGTTGCAAGATGCCAGAAAACCTTTAGGAAGTTTCTTGTTTTTAGGAACCACCGGAGTTGGAAAAACAGAATTAGCAAAGGCTTTGGCCGAATATTTATTTGATGATGAAGCAGCCTTAACTCGTATAGATATGAGTGAGTATCAAGAACGTCATTCTGTAAGTAGATTGGTAGGAGCTCCTCCTGGTTACGTAGGTTACGATGAAGGTGGGCAATTAACAGAAGCTGTTAGACGTAAACCCTACTCTGTAATATTATTAGATGAAATTGAAAAAGCACATCCAGATACTTTTAATATTTTATTACAAGTATTAGATGAAGGTAGGTTGACCGATAACAAAGGACGTGTGGCAGATTTTAAAAACACAATAATTATTATGACCTCCAATATGGGAGCCGAAATAATTAAAGAGCAGTTTGAAAAAGCAACCGATCAAAACAAAGAGCTAATTGCAGAACAAGCAAAAACAAAAGTTTTACAAAACTTAAAACAAATTGTAAGACCAGAGTTTATTAACCGTATTGATGAAATTGTTATGTTTACTCCTCTTGATTTAAAGGAAATTACACAAATAGTAGACCTACACTTAAAAGGATTAACACATTTATTGGCCCATAAAGAAATTACACTAACAGCTACAGAGCATGCAAAATTAGCTTTGGCTCAAAAAGGATTTGATCCTGAATTTGGTGCAAGACCTGTTAAACGTGTCATTCAAAAAGAGGTTTTAAATTTATTGTCTAAAGAAATTTTAGCAGGAAACATCAACAATCAAAGTTCTGTGGAATTAGATGCTATTGATGACCAATTATTTTTTAAGAATCGTTAAATTAGACCTGTATTTGTAATACATAATTATAAATAATTAACAGACAAACCATTTCACTCAAAGAAACTTAAGTACTTGTTTCTTTGAGTGATTTTAAACAATAAATCATGCATTTATTATTTTCATACGGAACGTTACAGTTAGAAAAAGTACAACTAGAAACTTATGGTAGATTGTTAACTGGTTTTAAAGATTCTTTAAAAGGATATGTGTTAGGAAAACTACAAATTACCGACCTAGATGTTATCCGTAAAAGCGGAAAAGAATACCACCCTATAGCCCAAATTTCTACCAACCCAAATGATGAAATAAAAGGTATGATTTTTGAAATTACAGACGAAGAATTAAAACAATCAGATGCCTATGAAGTATCCGATTATAAAAGAATAAAAGCTACATTTCATTCAGGTAAAAAAGCTTGGATTTATGTAGCCAATATATAAAACAATTAAAAAAAAGATTATGAGCACATTAAGATTAGGTGATACTGCACCAGACTTTACCGCAAAAACTACAGAAGGTGAAATTAACTTTCACGAATGGCTAGGAGACAGTTGGGGAGTTTTATTTTCTCATCCATCAGATTATACTCCTGTATGTACTACAGAACTAGGAACCGTAGCCAAATACACCGAAGAGTTTTCTAAAAGAAATGTAAAAGTTGCTGCCTTAAGTGTAGATGGAGTTGAATCTCACAACGGATGGATTCAAGATATTAACGAAACACAAAACACAACCGTTAATTTTCCAATTATTGCAGACGAAGACAAAAAAGTATCTGACTTGTATGATATGATTCATCCAAATGCAGACAACACATTAACCGTTCGTTCTGTATTTATTATTGATCCAGACAAAAAAGTAAAACTGATTATTGTATATCCTGCATCAACAGGAAGAAACTTTGACGAAATATTAAGAGTTATTGACTCTTTACAATTAACAGCCTACCATAAAGTAGCAACTCCAGCCAACTGGAAACACGGAGAAGATGTTGTAATTACTCCTGCTGTTAAAAATGATGAAATTCCTAATTTATTTCCAAAAGGACATAAAGAAATTAAACCTTACTTAAGAATGACTCCACAGCCAAACCTATAAGTAAAGGTATTTTTTTACAAAAACATCAAACTCCATAAATATTTATTTATGGAGTTTTTTTTATGTAAGAAAACCGTAGTTTACAGACTCAATCTACTAGAAACATATAGAATGGATAATAGCACTAAAGAAATTATAATTATTGGAGGTGGCTTAACAGGACTTACTCTTGGTTATTTTTTAAGCAAAACAAATTACAAGTTTAAAATTCTAGAAGCTCAAAACCGTTTAGGAGGTAGAATTTATACTCAAAAAACAGACAACGGAACAACTATTGAGTTGGGAGCTACTTGGTTTGCCAATCAACACACAGAAATTTTAAAACTGCTAAAAGAACTCAACCTTAATTTATTTGAACAACTTTTAGGAACCACTGCTATTTACGAACCTATTTCTACCAGTCCACCACAAATTGTACAACTTCCTACAAATCAAGATCCGAGTTATAGACTAAAAGGAGGCACCCATAAATTAATACAAAAATTGGCCACACATATTCCTAAAGACAACATTCTTTTAAATCAAAAAGTAAGCGCTATAGTAGATCAAGACAACAAAGTATTTGTAAAAACAAAAAACAAAAGCTATATCTGTGATTTTGTAATTACAACCCTACCTCCTCACCTACTTACAAACACCATTACTTTTGATCCTAAGCTAGAAAACAATTTTTACCAAATAGCCAAAAACACACACACTTGGATGGGTGAATCTATTAAAGTAGCATTTAGTTACAAACTTCCGTTTTGGAGAGAAAATAACTTAAGCGGAACTATTTTTAGCAATGTAGGACCAATTCCAGAAATGTACGACCACTCTAACAAAGAAAACAATCTTTACGCTTTAAAAGGATTTTTTAACGGAGTGTATCACAAAATATCCAAAGAAGAACGTTGTGAATTAGCTCTAAAGCAATTAGAAAAATACTACGGAAAACAAGCAAGAGATTATCTTACTTATGAAGAAATGGTTTGGAAAAATAACATTTATACTTCTGCCGAGTATGATGATTTGGTTTTACCTCATCAAAATAACGGACACAATGCTTTTCAACAATCCTATTTTAATCATAAAATATGGATAGCAGGTACAGAAACTTCTGAGGCCTATGCTGGCTATATGGAAGGAGCTATTAGAAGTGCTTTAAAAATATTTAATACCCTAAAGACTTTTTAAAAGAAATACATCAGCAAACTAACAAAACATTAGTTTTGTTAGCCAACCTATTATTATTAAGTTTTACTTGTTTATTCTTTATTTAAAATATCAACATAAATAAATAATAAACAAATTATAATTAAATTACTTTTTAATTGCTACTTGTTTATAAAGCATTATATTTATAATGCTATGTTAAAAGAAATAACAACAACATTAAGTTGGCATCCTTTGCCATTAATGTATTCGTTTATTGTGCTTTTATCTTTTGATTTAATTCATCGACTGATAAAAACACATTTAGAAACACACCGCTATATACGACTGGTGAACAAATACCTGTTTAATTGTTTCTTTCGTTTATTCAAAAAACACCTCTTCTTTCATAGTTTTTTACACTTTCCTTACAACCACAACCCTCTACATAAAACATGCGTTTTGTGCAGTAATCTATACAACTATAACTAACACATTTAACAAAAACTAAAAACTATGAAAAAGTTAAGCTTTATTATTTTAGGATGTGCAATGCTCTTGTTTATAGCCTTTAAGGCTGTTTCTCAAGAATCTAGCAGATATTCCAAACAAATATCAACAAGTAGCTCTGTTGTTTTACAACCTACTTTTCCTGTAAACGACCCAGCCACTAGAACACAAGCAAATTTTGACAACTATGCTTGGCAAATGTTTGTTGCTCTAAATTGGCCTGCAAACACATCTAAAAGAGGAGTTGCAGATACCTCTAAACAAATTGGAGATTCAGGAACTGTGGTATGGCAAACATTTAGAACATCGGAAAGTGTATTTCTTCCAAACGGACAACAACCCGAGCCATGGAAAACAACGTATACAAAAAAATTAAAACTATCAACCATTTCTAAAGTAGATCCAACAATAAAGGAACAATTATCATCTACTGCTCAAGCTGTAGGAGGTCCTTTGGTAGATCAAAATTTGCAATACACGTATTATGAAAAATACATGAACAAAACAGAATTTGATTTTATATACAACAATCAATACTATGATGCTTCTAACCTTGCAAAACTAAACAGCAATATGAATATGGACATTAATAGTATGGAAATAAAATCAGCATGGAAAATTATGGGAAATAATGATGTTCTTACTGATTTTTTTACTTGCGAAGCTGAAATTGACCAAATAGGAACAGCTACAGTGGGGCTTGTTGGCTTACATATTATTTACAAATCTAAAAATTCACCACAATGGGTTTGGGCAACTTTTGAGCATATAAAAAATGCTCCAAATCTAAATGAAAATACTGCTGGAAATCAATACTCTTATTACAATCCAGAATGTCCTACAAGCAAATGCCCCGTAAACAAAGAACAACCTTTGCACAATACAAAACCTAGTTTTGCTACTCAAGTAGTAAGAACAACTCCCATACCTGCATCTGCACAAAATGCCAATGCCAAATGGCAAAAACTACTGCAAGGTACTGTCTGGAAAAATTATCAATTAATAACAATGCAATGGCCTGCAGACCCTAACGACCCTGGAAATCCACAAGGGACTCCTACTCCTAACATTTCTGCAAACACAACCATGGAAACATACATTCAGCAAAACAGTAGTTGTATGGGTTGTCATAGCACTGCAGGGGTTAACAACATAAAAACCGATTACAGTTTCTTGTTCTTAGAAGCACAAAGTTCTAAATAATTAATCCTCTAAAAAAAATTGCAATATGTCTTATTTAAATAGTTATAGAATTAACTTTTGGGGAGGAATCTCCACCAATGTTTGTACTGCCAACAATGATGATGTAAATCAATTTATGGTAGATCCTGTAAAAGCAATGTTGTCTCCGTTGTTAATCAACCTTACAGATGAGCAAGCCATTCAAAACCTAAAATCAAATCCCGGATGGAATTACTATGGTGATTATGTTACGAAGTTTAACAATGCAAAAATTTCTTCTTTTGGAAACCCGAACAACATTCAGAACACTGGAGAAATTATTGATCAAGGTATATATTTGCTAGGTTCTTTAGATCCTGCAAACCAAAGCAACACCCCTGTTGGTTCTCCAATTATGGTAGATATAGATGCAACAGGAACAACTTGTACACAAATTTTAGTTGGAGGATTGCAAATAGGAGACTCTAACAATCCTATTTTAAGAATTCATGAAAATACCCGATGCTACACTAGATCTTTACAAACAATAGAAAGCAGCTCGCAGCAAGGAAACTTTCAAGCAAAATCTATAAACATTCAACCTCCTGGATTTGGAATAGCCAATACCTCTTGGCAATTGTCTTTTGAGTATAGTGATGATTGGGAATACGATGCATCAAACCCACAAATTTCTGCGCTTATAGAAAAAGCAAAAGAAGAAAAAGGAATTACAGTTGTATTTACCATGTTTGAGGTGATGACTATTTACTCTCGTCAAGCTATTATATCAGAATACGAACAAGGAAATGCTCCTATAAATCCAGTATTAGGTTATACTATTGGTTCTATTGGTGTTTGGAATAACAATGAAACAGCAACATGTTTACCTGGTAGACTTTTAAAATCTGATCCTAGTAATGATTCTAATATTTGTTTAGCAGATACTTATGTTCAACTAGATCCTAGCAGTAAAATTTTATCTTTAAATATGTCTAGTACTTTTATCAAACCAAAACCTAGAGCCAATAGAGATGACTTAAGCACTATGAGTCCTACTGCCGACCCAGGGAATTTATATTTAGCCGTAAAAAGCAATCTAAATATTTCTACCATAGTTAAAATTCCATACGACCATACAAATTACTACACAACAGGTGGTATGGTAGACATCGCACTAAATGATGCTCAAATTCAACAACTTACTTTAGGGGATTTATTATTAGTAGCATTAGATAGTAATCACAATTTAACAACAACTTATGCCTGCGAACAAACTTACAGAATTGTAAGCGATGATAGAGGAGTTTATCTTGATCCTAATCAGACCAAAACCCTAAATTTTAACATTACCAAACAAGGACAAGAAGTTACAGAAGATTTACAACTTGATATTGTATTTTCAGATAGTGGTCAACTAGCTGCAGCTTATGATCAATACACAGAAATGAATGTAGGTTTTAGTGATAAATTAGGAAACACAATTAACTTTACTCCTTTAGATGCTAACAACAACACGTATAAAGGTTCTACTGTAATTAAAGCTTCAGAAGCTGCTAATTTTCAATTAAACACCAATTGGCTACAAGCAGGTGTAAAACAAGTTTCTTTAACAATTAACGGAGCACAATTTGCTAATTACTACATGGTACTTAGAACCTATGCAAATGACGATTATTCTTTATTACCCGATTCTAAAAAGTTTACCTGGGATTTTGTTTACTCAGAAGTACTGCGCTACTACTACATTGTATTTCCTGCCATGTCTATGCGTTTGCCTTTAAACAACGAAACCTTAATTAGTCAACAAGTATATCAAGTAATTAAACAACGTGTTTCCGAACCTTATAAAAACACCACACTGCTAATGCCTATTACACGAGACATGTCTCCTGGAAAAGTAAAATTACTTACAGATTATTTTGACTACATTCATTCTACCAATAGTTAACAACTATTATTTATGGCATTAAAAAAGGGACTTTAAAAAGTCCCTTTTTTAATTTTTATGAGTCCATATAAACTGTTTTAAAACAACTAGCAGTTAATTCTGTGTAATATTTCATCAATACCGTACAAATATATATACACAAATAATTCTAAAATTGTATTTTTCATTTTAAAATTCTCTACCAAGATTAATTTAGCTTAAAACAAACTAATGAAACACACTAAAAACGTGACAATAAAGGAACAAGCCCAGAGTGCAGCTGGTGTAAAAGCCGTTTATATTTCTTTACAACAAATTTTTAGCAGAATGTCTGTTAAAAATTCTTTAAAAGTATTAAGTAAACTAAATCAAAAAGAGGGAATAGATTGCCCAGGTTGTGCATGGCCAGACCCTAGTCATAGATCTAAATTAGGTGAATTTTGTGAAAATGGTGTAAAAGCAATTGCCGAGGAAGCTATGGAAAAAATTGCAGATCCTGCATTTTTTGCAAAATACAGTGTACAAGAATTACAAGCAAAGAGCGATTACTGGCTAGGACAACAAGGACGTTTAACACATCCTATGATTCTTAGAGAAAACGACACACACTACACTCCAATTTCTTGGAAAGATGCCAATACAATTATTGGGCAAGAACTAAATCAGTTAAATAATCCAAACGAAGCTGCATTTTATACCTCGGGTAGAACCAGTAATGAGGCTGCTTTTTTATATCAGTTGTTTATTAGAATGTATGGAACCAACAATTTACCCGATTGCTCTAATATGTGTCACGAATCTAGTGGAGTTGCCTTGTCTAAAACTGTAGGAATTGGAAAAGGTTCTGTTACGTTAGACGATTTATACAAGGCAGAGGTCATTTTAATTTTTGGTCAAAATCCTGCCACCAATCATCCTAGAATGTTGGCTTGTTTAGAAAAAGCTAAAAAAAATGGTGCCAAAGTGGTAGCCATTAATCCTTTAAAAGAAGCAGGATTGATGAACTTTAAAAATCCTCAAAATCCTAAAGGAATTATAGGAGGCGGTGTAGACATTGCTGATTATTATTTGCAAATAAAAATTAATGAAGATGTGGCTTTATTAAAAGCCATTATGCTTAAACTTTTTAAACTAGCAGAAAAAAATCCAGAAATTTTAGATCAAGAATTTATTAACAACAAAACCGCTGGATTTGATGAGTTTAAAAAAGAACTTTTAACACATAACTTAGAAAATCTTATAAAAAAAACGGGCTTAACAGAGAACGAAATCAATCACGTTACCACCTTAATTGCTAACAAACAAAAAATTATTGCTTGTTGGGGAATGGGATTAACTCAGCATGTGAATGGGGTAGATAATATACAAGAAGTAGTAAATCTACTGTTAATGAAAGGAAGCATCGGAAAAGAAGGTGCCGGTACCTGTCCTGTACGCGGACACAGTAATGTTCAAGGAGACAGAACTATGGGAATTGCCGAAAAACCAAGTAAAGAATTACTTGATAAAATCAGCGAAAATTTTGGATTTACCCCTCCTAAAGAACACGGATATTCTGTAGTAGAAGCTATTACAGCCATGTATCACAAGCATGTAAAAGTGTTTATTGGAATGGGAGGTAATTTTTTATCGGCAGCCCCAGACACTACATACACTAGTCAGGCATTACGCAATTGTAACCTTACAGCACACATATCTACCAAATTAAATCGATCACATTTAACCCCAGGTAAAACAGCGTTAATTTTGCCTTCTATGGGTAGAACTGATAAATTTATTAAAAACGGAAAAGCACAATTTGTTACCGTAGAAAATTCCATGGGAGTGGTTCACAGTAGTAAAGGAGCACTTATTCCTCCTTCTAAAGAAGTAGAAAGTGAACCAATTATTGTAGCCAATATTGCCAAAGCTACTTTAAAAAATAGCACTGTAGATTGGGATTTTTTAACCGATGATTTTAATAATATTAGAGATTTAATTGACAAAACAATTGATGGCTTTGAAAATTTTAACGAAAGAGTAAAACAACCCATTGGTTTTGAATTACCTAACGGAGCAAGAACGGGTAATTTTACAACACAGAACAAAAAAGCAAATTTTACCGTAAACAAACTAGGGAACATACAACCAGAAGCTGATGAATATATTATGATGACTACTAGAAGTCACGATCAGTTTAATACAACTATTTATGGACTAGACGATAGATACAGAGGGATTTACAATGGAAGAATGGTTGTTTTTATGAATAAAGAAGACATGAAAAACAATCACCTGAAAAAAGGAGACAAAGTTACATTGTACAATAACTACAACAATATTAAAAGACAGGTTGAAGGTTTTTCTGTAGTACCCTATAATATTCCTAAAGGATGTGTAGCGACCTATTATCCAGAGTCTAACCCGTTAGTACCCATAGATTTGATAGCACATTCTAGTCACACTCCTTCATCAAAATCAATTAAAGTAAAAATAAAGGCATAACTACGGAAACACACAGCAATACAAAACACTGATTTACAATTATTAAACTTAATTTTACAGTATTAAGTTAATCATTTTTGAAGTTTTAGTTTGACCCCACGAAAAATCCTTGCAATCTTGTGAGGATTTTTCAATTTCAAATACAACAAAAACATATAGTGTCTCCCCCTATATCTTCAAAAAAAAATGACAAAACAACTCTTTAATATTTTCTGAATTATACCTCTAAAAAAACGACAAGTACTTTTTGTTATAGGAAGAATTAAATTTGTTCACCATTAAACGAACTATTTAACACGATTAAACTATATTTTTAATACTACTTAACCCTAAGAAAAGATTCGTTTTTATACGAAAACACCACTAAACCAACCCATATATTAAAAACTTCACAACAAAACAAACAAAACTCTAACACAAAAACAACTTTCATCCACATGTAAAATTATCTACTATTTTGTTTCGCTTTTATCATATTAAATACATGTATGTCATTTATCGATTTTTAACATATGTTATAACTATAATATTTTATCTTTGAAAAAATTTTTTTTTAGATAAAAATTTAAGTATTTGTAAAGTTGCTAACTTTTTTAAATAGAAAACCAAATAATATACTTTACGTATATATTTCATTTTAAAATATTTAGACCAACAAATTTTTAATGACATGAAACAAAACTACTACATATTATTACTTACAGTTATTGCATTCTGCATGTTTCAAAACGGATATTCGCAAATAACTGATGCATCACCCTATCCACAGCCTACTAAAGTTGGGGTGTACAATACATTATACATTCAAAATCTAAAGGTTAATAATACGGATTTAAATCAACCAGATGTAACTCAAGATAGTGATGTAACCTATAAATATTTTAATAATGCTTCCGCTTCAATAACAAAAAATAGCAGCGTATCAGTAGAGGTAAAATACGTAACAGACCATTATAATAATCCTGGATTAGTTGCTTGGATAGATTTTAATGGAGATAATGATTTTGATGATGCTAATGAAACTCTTTATACAAAACAAGACAATACATCTGGTGCAACTGAAATAATAGAAACTTTTACGTTTAATGTTCCTTCAAATGCAATTACAGGAACCACAAGAATGCGTATTGCTGTAGATATTACTGGAGCTATTCCTGATGATGAAGATTTTGACTACAATGCTGGTAGTATTTACGATTACAACATTGCTATTTCTAGTCCCAATACAGCTCCTGTTGCAATTTGTCAAAACCTAAATGTAGCCCTAGATGTTTCTGGAAGTGTAACAATTTTAGCCAACCAAATAAACAATGGATCTACAGACACCGAAGATGATGCTAACAACATAGCTTTAACATACAGTTTAGACAAAACTTCTTTCACTTGTGATGATCTTGGAGACAATACTGTTACACTTACTGTAACAGATAGCAATGGAAGTACAGATACATGTACAGCAATTGTAAATGTTAGTCCATATTCAGGTAGTTTTACAGCTCCTACGTTAGAAACAGTAAATACTTACTGCAGTTATACCGCTACTGCTCCTGTAGTAAACTACCAATGTGGAACTATTATTACAGGAACTACTTCGGATCCTACAACATTTAACTCTAATGGTAGCTATACAATTACTTGGTCTTTTGACAACGGAGGAACTATTGAAACCTCTACACAAACCATAAATATAACGACTCCTTCTGTTCCTTCTTCTGTTTCTATATCTAATATAGCAGAAACTACAGCTACTATAAATTGGTCGTCTTCTGATGCTGGACCATTTAAAATAAGATATCGAGTAAAAGGAACAAGTAAGTGGAAAGAAAAATTAAACATATCTGGAAACAGTACTACCCTAACGGGCTTAGACAACAACTCTGAATATGATGTGCAAGTAGCTATTAATGCCGATTGTGCTACTTACACAGCCACCAGTAACTTTACAACCGTAGAAGTTTTGTATTGTTTAAACGGGAGCTCTACAGGAAATCAGGAAACTTTTTACATTAAAGAGACAAACCTAGGAGATATTAGTAACACAACCACTCTAAGTGGAAATATCTATCAGTATTTTGATCAACACTCTACCACGCTAGCAGCAGGTCAAACCTTAACAGGAAATGTTGATTATGAAACACCTAATTGGGCAACAACAACACTATCTATTTGGATTGATTACAATATTGATGGAGACTTTGAAGATGCTAATGAAAAAGTGTTTTCTAACTCACAATCAGGGGGAACTGTAATTGCAGAAAATGTATCTATTACTATTCCCAACACAGCATCTTCTGGTAAAACAAGAATGCGTATAATCTTATACAGAGATAACAACCCTGATGATCCTTGTTATACAGGATATGAAACTAGAGATATTGAAGATTATAATATTTTTATTAACCCTGTATTAACTCCACCTACGGCTATCTGTCAAGATCTAAATATTTCTTTAGATGTTAGCGGTACAGCTACTATAACAGCTAGCCAATTAAACAATGGGTCTACAGATACTTATGATTCTCCTAATGATTTAATTCTTAGTATTGATAAATCTACTTTTACTTGTGATGATTTAGGAGACAATTCTGTTATTCTTACAGTAACAGATTCTGATGGTTTATCTTCTAGTTGTACTGCTAACGTACATGTTTCTAATTATTCAGGAAGTTTTACAGCTCCTAATTTAGAAACTATCAATGCTTATTGTAGCTACACTGCTGAACAACCTATATTAAACTATCAATGTGGAACCACAATTACAGGTACTACTACAGACCCAACTACATTTAACTCGAACGGTAGTTATACAATTACTTGGTCTTTTGACAATGGTGAAACTATAGAAACCTCTAATCAAACAATTAATATTAGTACACCTGCTACACCTACTTCTTTAACAGCAACAAACGTCACGGAAACAGAAGCTACAATTAGCTGGTCTTCTCCTGAAACAGGTCCTTTCAAATTAAGATATAAACAAACGAGTGCTAGTACATGGACAGAAATTAACAATATAATTACAACCAATACAACACTTACAAGTTTGCTTGACGACACCGAATACGAGGTACAAGTATCTATTGATGCTAATTGTGCATCTTACACCTCAAGCACTACGTTTACTACAGAAAACTTATTGTATTGTGGTTTTACTCAGACACAATCTGAAAATTTCTATATAAACAATACTTCTTTTGGTAGCATAGATAACACAACATCATTCACCAATTTAATTTATCATTATTATGAAGGTGTATCTACAACCGTTTCTGCAGCTAGTACTTTAACTGGTACCATTACTTACACAAAACAAAATTGGGCACCAACTTATTTAGTAATCTGGATTGATTACAATATTGATGGTGATTTTGATGAAACAAATGAAAAAGTATTTGTAGCCTCTGTTAATGCTAGCACATCTGTTGTAGAAAATGTTTCTATCAACATACCTAGCACTGCTAGCATTGGTAAAACCAGAATGAGAATTGGATTGTATAGAGACGGAGAACCTTCAAGCTCTTGTAGTTATGATTACAAAAATTTAGACATCGAAGATTACGACCTCTATATTGGAGCTAGAGATGTAACAGCTTTTCAATCTGCTATGATTACACAAGTTTATCATAATTCTACCACAGAAAGATGGATTGAAGTTACCAATAATAGTAATAATACTATAGATGCTAATACAATTATATTAGCTCTTTACAAAAACACAAGTGGAAATCAAAATGGAATCATCCCATCTGCTACCTACACTATAAACACAACATTAACAGCAGGTCAATCGGCTATTATTAAAAGTAGTTCTTCCGTATTAGGTAATATTAACGAAACTCCTATAACCAATAATGATATAACTGATTTTGATGGAGGAAATGATATACTTATTGTTACAAGTGAAACAGGAGCTATTGCCTGGGAAAACAAGTTTGATGTGATTTCCGGTATGTTAAACAACACTTCTTATGTTAGAAATGACAATATTTCAAGCTATAACTCAACATACACTGCTAGTGAATGGACTAAATTTGTAGATGATGCTCTAGATCCTTATGAAGTTCTTAATAATGGAGGTCCTAAAAGACATCCTAACGCACCTGTAAGATCAGAAATAAACAATGCAAACAGCACTAGCAACATAAGACTTGGAGTACATAATTTTGGAACTACCAACAGAACTGGTAACACATGGACTAAAGGTTTTCCTGACAAATCTAGAGTTGTAACAATTAGTGAAAACTACGAACACACAGGCTCAAGTTTTACCGCAAAAAAACTAACTATTGCAAGTAATAACAAACTAACTATAGACAACAACGCTTTAATTGTTACCGATAATATAACAATAAATTCAGGAGCTGAAATTAGACTTAAAGGAAACGCTCAACTAATACAAACACACACCAATGCTAAAAAAATAAGTGGTAATGGAAAATTATATATTGATCAAAACTCTACCATTCCAAGTGTGTATAGATATAATTATTTTTCGTCTCCTGTAACTAACTCAGGAGGTACTACCTATACCGTTGCTGGTGTTATGAAAGACGGGACTACCCCAACCTCAGCAAACTCTACTCCATTAGATATTAATTTTATTGATGGAGAAGATGGAAATAACACAACTCCAATTAGTATTGCTAAAGAATGGATTTACACCTATGCGAGTAACCAAGCTAATGTGTCTAATTATATACTAAAAGAATCTACAGGAACCATTAAACAAACCGATGGATATACCTTTAAAGGACCTGGTGTAGCGCAAAACTACACTTTTGTAGGAGTTCCTAATGATGGTAATTTAACCACTTCTATAGGAGGAGGAGAATCTTATTTATTAGGAAACCCATATCCTTCTGCTATTAGTGTTAAAAAATTTATTGAAGATAATGTTAATGCTATTGATGGAACTTTATATTTTTGGGAACACGTTGGAGAAGATAATGGTGGTGATAGAGGACATGAATATGCAGGCTATATTGGAGGATACGCTACAAGAACTATTGACATGGGAGTTTCTGCTGATAACTACTCAGAGAATGACACAGGTGCAGATACACCACATGTAGGAAATGGTACTTATAAAGAACCTAAATCTTACATTGCTGTTGGACAAGGATTTTTTGTATCAGGTGATGGTAACGGAGGTACAATTACTTTTAACAATAGTCAAAGAGAATATATTACAGAAGGAAATAACTCTGTGTTTTTTAAAGCTGTACCTCAAAAACATTTATCCAAAAACAACACTAGTATTCAAAATTTAGTTACTGAAAAACCAATCATTAAATTAGGTATGAACTTTCTAAATGAAGAAGGCGAAAACATTCACAGACAAATTGGAGTTTCTTTTGACAAGAGAACAACAATATACCACGATCGTGGCTATGATGCAGTTTCTTTTAATGATGGACCTACTGATATTAGTTGGAAATTTCCTCATGATGATCGTAAATATGTAATTACTGGGGTTCCTGCAATTACAAACAATCTAGAAGTTCCAATTCAAATAGAAATGGGATACACTGGAACTGTTACTATTGATATTGATGAATGGCAAAACGTAAACAGAGAAGTGTATTTATTGGACAAAGAAACCAACACAACACAATCTTTAACTAAAGGTAAAGCTACCTTAAACTTAACACCACAAGTTTATTCTGATCGATTTTATTTGACATTTAAAGAAAGTCAAAAGCTTAGTGTTGCAGAACAAGAAGCTAAAGCAATTTTAATAACTAGTAGTAATGAAACAATACAAATAACCAACAATAGCAACTTAACAATACAAGCTATTGATTTATTTAATCTTGTGGGACAAAAACTTGAAACATGGAATCATTTAGACAATCAAAATCAAATTAATTTAAGTCCTAGCAATATATCAAGTACCATATATATTCTTCAAATAAAAACTAACGCAGGAATTATAAATAGAAAAATACTATTTAAATAACATAAAAAAAGCTCCCTCTAAAGGGAGCTTTTTTTTAAAAGTTTATTTCTTTTAAATTTTCTACTTTATTTCTCTCTAAAAAAACATCAATCGTTTCAAAATGTTCAATAACCCTTTGTTCTTTAAACTCAAAGACTTTTTCGGACAATCCTTTTAAGAAATCTCTATCATGAGAAACTAAGATCAATGTACCATCAAAATTCTGTAAAGCTTCTTTAATTACATCTTTAGATCGTAAATCTAAGTGGTTGGTAGGCTCATCTAATATTAAAACATTTACAGGTTCTAACAATAGTTTTACCATAGCCAAACGTGTTTTTTCTCCTCCAGACAAGACTCCTACTTTTTTCTCAATATCATCTCCTTTAAACATAAAAGCCCCTAATATATTTTTTATTTGAGTTCTAATATCTCCAACAGCAACATTGTCTACGGTTTCAAAAATAGTCATGTCATTATCTAACAACGATGCTTCGTTTTGAGCAAAATATCCAACTTTGGCATTATGTCCTAATCCACAAGACCCCTCAAAATCTATTTGCCCCATAATGGCTTTTATCATGGTAGATTTTCCTTGTCCATTTTGCCCTACAAAGCTTACTTTTTCTCCACGTTTAATAGCCATGTTAGCATTTTTAAACACAGTATGATTACCATAAGACTTACTCATGTTTTCTACTTTTACAGGGTAATCTCCTGATCTTGGTGAAGGTGGAAAACGCAATCTTAAAGATGAAGTATCTACTTCATCAACCTCTATAATTTCCATTTTTTCGAGCATTCTTTTTCTTGATGCAACGGATGATGCTTTAGAGTAAGTACCTTTAAACCTTTCTATATATAGTTTGTTTTCGGCAATCATTTTTTGTTGCTCATCATAAGCTTTTTGCTGATTGGCTCTACGTTCTTTTCTTAATTCTAAATAATGAGAATAGTTTGCTTTATAATCATACACTTTTCCCATAGAAACTTCTAAAGTTCTATTGGTTATGTTATCTACAAAGGCCTTATCGTGAGAAATTACGATAACTGCCTTGGCTTTATTTAACAAAAAGTTTTCTAACCATATAACCGATTCAATATCTACGTGGTTAGTAGGCTCATCTAACAAAATTAAATCTGGCTTTTTTAATAAAATTTTAGCCAATTCAATACGCATTCTCCACCCTCCACTAAATTCAGATGTAGGTCTATTAAAATCTTCTTGTTTAAAACCTAAACCTTTTAAAGCCACTTCTACCTCTGCTTCGTAATTCACATCTTCCAACGCATAAAACTTTTCTCCTAAATCTGAAACACGCTCTATAATTTTCATGTATTCATCAGACTCATAATCTGTTCTTGTTTCTAGTTGCTTATTTAAATCTTCCATTTCAGCTTTCATAGAAAATACTTCATCAAAAGCCTTAGAAGCTTCTTGTACTACGGTACAATTATCATCCATTAACAAATGCTGTGGCAGATAAGCAATAACAGTATCTTTAGGACAACGTACACCTCCTCTAGTAGGAGTTTGTAAACCTGCTATAATTTTCATCATAGTAGATTTTCCTGCTCCATTTTTACCCATTAAGGCAATTTTATCATTTTCATTAATTACAAAAGACACATCGCTAAAAAGTGTATGTCCACTAAACTCTACTGCTAAATTATCTACAGAAATCATAAAATATTATTTAAGCTCCAAAAATACAAAAAAGGTTCCCTAGACAACCGTCTTGAGAACCTCTATTTTATACGTAAAAAAAATTAAAAACTTGCCATTCCTGACTAATGAAATGGCAAGTGATAACTAGAAACTATTAAAACTATCTCACACATATGAGAAAGGATAATACATGGTAAAAAAGAGGCTACGATTCGTTATACGTTTTTTTAGATAAAACTTTTAACACGCTAATTCTAAATACTATTTCAACCTAATAAACTACTATCAAAATAATAGTAATCAACCTACAATTAGCAAAACAAATATCTTAAAAAAACCTCCCAATTCTTCTATAATAACTTTGTCTAATTAAAAAACACACACGTTTCGTAGCTCTTTTAAATATACGTAATAAAAACTACGTATACCTAAAACAAAACTACGTAATAAATATATTCAAACCAAAGCAATTCTACTTTTTTTTAAATATATTTTAAAGTTCTGATAAACCGTAATCACTTGACAAACAATAAAAAAGATGTTTTTTGTCAGTTCTTTAGTTTTATGCATAAAAAAACCTCAACGAACAAGGTTGAGGTTGACAAATAACTCTTATTAAATTATACTGTTTTGGGTTTTAAAACCAATTCTTTTTCATTATTTTCTTGTTCAGAAAACTTAATTGTTAAAGAAATTACAGCTGTTAATATGACCAAAACACCAATAATAAAGTATCCGTTAGCAACAGCTTGAGAAGAAGCTGCTGATTGAGCAGCTTTTACAACTTTTTCACTAGCTCCTAAAGTTTCTGCAATTGCCTGCTGCTCTGCAAAAGCTGATTTTGTTTTAAGCAAAATGGCGGCCAACAAAGCTCCTACATTTCCTCCTGCTCCTACTATTCCACTAATAGAACCTATGGCTTTTTTATTAATAAAAGGGACTACAGAAAACGTTGCTCCTTCTGCCATTTGAACAGACAAACTAAAACATATTAGAAAAACAAAGGCAACTACAAAATTATCTATTGTAGAAAAGGTAGCCAAGACCAATCCTTCTATTATCAATATAACAGTTAAAAACAAAACACGTCCTCTTAATCCTTTTAACCTTCCAAACAAATCTCCAAAAAAACCTCCTAAAGTTCTTGCAAAAATATTCATTAAAGCAAAAGACAATACTAAATTCCCTGCTGTTACACGTTCTAGTTGAAATGTGTTTTGTAAATAATCATCCATGGTTCCATACACGGTTAGTTCCATTCCAAAACAAGCTGCATATACTAAGAATAGAATCCAAACTCTATAATCTTTTACAGCTACAGAAAAACCAGCTTCATCTTTTTTAAGTTTTGGCATTTTTCCAGCAGCTTTTAAAGCTTTAAAATTTCCATTAGGCGTGTCTTGAGTACAGAAATAATAAACAATTCCCATTAAAAAACAAATAACACCTGCTACAATCATAGAATACCTCCATGCATCAGTTTCTGCAACACCAAAGCTAATTACGGCAGCAGCAATTAATGGCATTCCTAAACGGTTAGCACCACCACCTAAATTTCCCCATCCTGCAGAAGTTGCATTTGCAGTACCTACAATGTTGGGTGCAAACATAATAGATGTATGAAATTGAGTAATTACAAATGAAGCTCCTATAAACCCTATAAACAATCTACATATTAAAAATTGTAATGGGGTTTGTACCAAACCAATACAAATTACAGGAATGGCTCCTATAGCTAACAACCATGTATAACATAATCTAGGTCCGTATTTATCGCATAATTTACCTATTAATAAACGAGCAAATACAGTTCCTGTTACCGCTAATATTATTGAGTTCCACTTTTGATCTGGAGTTAAGCCTAAATCTTTTACTACTTGTGGCATAAATGGAACAATTCCAAACCACGAAAAGAAACACATAAAAAAAGCTATAGAGGTAATCCAAAATGTTTGGATGGGCTTACTTTTTAAATTGAACAATTCTAATTTTGTTGCTTTTTGTGAAGTTGACATATCTATTATTTTTTACATTTTAAAACAAATACGTATTTTACTACGTATTTATACGTGCAAAAGTACGTGTATTCAACAATATAAAAACATATTCCAAAGTTATTTTTCCAGAAAATTTAAAATAAAAAGTAGTAAATGTTTTTACACAGTTAAAAAACTGTTTTAAATCTATTTTTTAATTGTAGTTTGATAGTTTTGCTACTTACTGTTTATTTTATCAAAAAAACACACCTTATTAATCATTATTTTTTTTGTATTAAATCATGAGCATTTTTAAAAACATACTATCAAAACGCAGAACTTTAAAATTACTTAGCAATACTCCTTTAGAAATACAGGAATCTAGTACTTTGTTTAATGACATTAATGAAATGCTAGAACTGGCAGGAAAAGCTCCTTTTCACTATCCAGCCAACACACAAGCGGTAGAACAACACAACTTAAAGTCTATTGCTCCATGGAGGTTTTATGTTTTAGACACCAAAGCTTGTAGAAATTTAGCCAAACATTATCTAGATAATAATATTGATGGAGGTAAAATTATACAAATGCTAAATTGTGCCACAGCTTTAATACAAGCTACTTGGATTCCAGAATCAACAGAGGATAAGAACATAGAATTTAATCAAAAAAATATTGAACACGTAGCTGCAACCAGTGCTGCAATTCAAAATTTATTATTAACGGCCACAGAAAAAGAATATGAAAACTATTGGTCTAGCGGAGGAACGTTACGAAACGATTATTTTAAAACACTTTTAAACATACCTATTAAAGAACAACTGCTAGGTAGTCTTTTTTTATTTAAAGAAACAAACTTGCCAAACACCAAACAAATAACAGGTGCTTGGAGAAATAAACAGGGTAAAAATAAAGACTATTCTACCTTTATTAATATATAGGAATCTTTGTATTTTTGCTTGACCTAAAAAATGAAAAAAAATGAAAAAAATAATTGCTTTATTAATATTTATAGGATCTGTTAATTTAAGCGCACAAGAAATAGGGATTCGTTTAGGAAGTTTTGGAGACAACAATGTAGCAATTGATGGAATTGTAAATTTTGAAGATCATACACGTTTGCACGGAGATATAACTTTTGGAGAAGGTATAGGAGCTAATTTGTTATACGATTTTACAGTAAGCAACACCAATTTAGCTAATTTAAATTTTCAATATTATTTTGGAACAGGTTTGTCTACCTTTGTAGGAGATCCATTTATATTAGGAGTTAATGGTGAAGCAGGTATAGAATATCTATTTAAGAAAACTCCTATAACTATAGGATTAGACTGGAGGCCTCAACTAAACATTATTACTAAAACATCTTTAGAAATTCTTCAGTTTGGTTTCAACATTCGTTACAAAATTAACGAATTATAACAAGTATACATTATGCAAAAAAAAATAAACATTCAAAATAAAAGAGCAAGGTTTGAGTATGAAATTCTAGACAAGTATGTGGCTGGAATTGTATTAACTGGAACTGAAATAAAATCCATTCGATTAAGCAAAGCTAGAATTACAGACAGTTTTTGTGAATTTAACGACAATGGAGAATTATTTGCTATTAATATGTTTATAGAAGAGTATTTATATGGAAATGCATACAACCACAAACCCAAAAGCTCTAGAAAATTATTACTAAACAAAAAAGAACTTAAAAAACTAAACAAAGAAGTACAAAACGTTGGTTTAACCATTATTCCTTTAAAAATGTTTTTAACAGAAAAAGGAATTGCCAAATTAGAAATTGGTTTGTGTAAAGGAAAAAAACTATACGACAAAAGGCAAACGATTAAAGATCGTGATAATAAGATTTCTTTAGATAGAATAAAGAAAAACTACTAATGTTGGCTTGGCTTCAATTAATTAGAATTCAAAACCTTTTACTTATCGCCATAAGTCAAACTCTTATTGTTACTTTTATATACTCATATTCTCAATTAAACACTATAAGTATACTTTACATAATAAGTACTTTTTGTTTGGCTGCAGCAGGTAATATTATCAATGATTATTTTGATGTTGTTACCGATAAAATAAACAAACCTCATAAACAAATAATTTATACCTCCATTTCTACCAAACAAACTTTTGGGGCTTATGTTTTTTTTAATGGATTAGGTATATTATTTGGCACACTTGCTTGTTATTATTTACAAAATATCAGTTTATTTTTTTACGGAATTACCTCTTTAATCTTTTTATACACCTATAGTAAAAAACTAAAAGGAACTCCGTTAATAGGTAATTTATTAATTGCTAGTTTTACAGCTCTTTCTATTCTGTTTTTTTTAGTGATTATTCCTTCTAATCACCATCAAAAGCAACTTATTATTGTACTAGCTTATTTTGCTTTTTTACTAAATTTTATCAGAGAAATTATCAAAGATATTGAAGACATTAAAGGAGACAAAAAGGCCAATTTAAAAACACTACCTATAGTTATAGGAATTAAACACACAATACAATTGTGTAAATCTCTTATTGGATTAACGCTTGCTAGTTTTTTAATTATCATGTACCTGTCCAATACTACCTACTTTAAATTATTTATTGTTCTATTTTTAATATCTCCACTAGCCTACTGTTACAAACAACTGAACTACAATACAAATCAGATTTCAAAAATTAGTAGAATTCTTAAATTAATTATAGGCTTTGGAATTTTAACAGTACTTTTTAACTAAACAAAACAATATGCTTACAGAATTACTAAAAAAATATAAAATTATTCTAGGTTCTAAATCTCCTAGAAGACAACAATTTTTAAAAGAATTAAACATTCCCTTTGAAACCAAAACAATTGATAGTCAAGAAATTTACCCTCATCATTTTAAAGCAGAACAAATTACAGAGTTTTTAGCAGAGTTTAAATCTAACGCTATACAACTAAATAAAAACGAATTGTTAATTACAGCCGATACTATTGTTTGGTCTAATAACAAAGCCTTAGAAAAACCAAAAGATAAAGAACAAGCTATTCAAATGTTAGAAGAATTGTCTGGTAACAATCATCAAGTAATTACTTCTATTTGTTTAGCTACCACTCAAAAAACAAAAATTATTACAGATAAAACAGAAGTCTATTTTAACAAACTTTCTAAAGAGGAAATAAATTTTTACATTGATAACTACAAACCTTTTGACAAAGCCGGAAGTTATGGTATACAAGAATGGGTTGGATTGATTGGAGTGACTAAAATAGAAGGAAGTTATGCAAACGTAGTAGGCCTACCTGTACAGAAGTTGTACACAGAACTTAAAAACTTCTAATTTTATATACTTTCAACCATATAAAATTATTACTTTTGCCCACAATTAATGTTAGAACTGTAAAATGAAAAAATACACTTACACAGAGAAAAAAGATACCCGTTCAGGTTTTGGTGCTGGATTAGCGCATTTAGGAAGAACAAATCCTAATGTTGTTGCCCTATGTGCTGATTTAATTGGTTCATTAAAAATGAATGAATTTATTAAAGAAAACCCTGAAAGATTTTTCCAAATTGGTATTGCAGAAGCTAACATGATGGGAATTGCAGCTGGTTTAACTATTGGTGGTAAAATTCCTTTTACAGGAACTTTTGCAGGATTTTCTACAGGTCGTGTATACGATCAAATTAGACAATCTATTGCTTACTCTGATAAAAACGTAAAAATTTGTGCTTCTCATGCTGGATTAACTCTAGGAGAAGACGGTGCTACTCACCAAATTTTAGAAGACTTAGGTCTTATGAAAATGTTACCAGGTATGACTGTAATCAACACTTGTGATTACAACCAAACAGAAGCAGCAACTATTGCTATTGCAGAACACGAAGGTCCTGTTTACTTACGTTTTGGTAGACCTGTAGTGCCTATTTATATGCCTAAATTTACTGAAACAGAACACGAAAATAAATTTGTAATTGGTAAAGGAATTCAAATGACTGAAGGTACTGATGTTACAATTGTAGCTACAGGACATTTAGTTTGGGAGGCTTTACAAGCATCAGAACAATTAGATGAATTAGGAATTTCTGCCGAAGTAATTAACATACACACAATTAAACCTTTAGATGAAGAGTTAATTTTAAAATCTGTTGGTAAAACAGGATGTGTAGTTACTGCAGAAGAACATAACTTTTTAGGTGGTTTAGGAGAAAGTGTTGCTAGAACTCTTGCCTTAAACAGCCCTGCTCCACAAGAGTTTGTTGCCACAAACGATACTTTTGGAGAATCTGGAACACCTGCACAATTAATGGACAAATACGGATTAAACGCTGCTGCTATTGTAGCTGCCGCTCAAAAAGCAATTAAAAGAACCTAGTTCTTAAAAACATACCATTAAAAAAGGCTTCTGAAATTCAGAAGCCTTTTTATTTTTTTACAAACTCTCTTGATTATCCTAACCAAGAATTTAACATCCACAATGTTTTTTCTTGTTCACTAATAAAATCACTAACCATAGAATTGGTTCCTTCGTCATCAGCATCACCAGACATATTCAGAATTTCTCTTTCTAATTCTAACAACTGACTGTAACCATTAACCACCAACTGAACAGCCTCTACGTCTTTAGATATGTTTTTTCCAACACCTATTCTAGAAACCTCCAAATAATCTGTAAATGTATGTAATGGCACACCTCCAAGTGTTAAAATTCTCTCTGCAATCATATCAATTTTTAATTGAGAATCTCCATAATACTCTTCAAACTTAACATGCAATTCAAAAAAGTTTTTCCCTTTAATATTCCAATGCAAACCTCTTAAATTCTGATAATGAATTTGATAATTTGCTAATAATACATTTAATTTTTCTGCCACCTTAACAGAATATTCATTTTCAAGACCTACAACCATATTTTTCATTTTAATATTTTTTTAAATTCCTTATAAAAGTAACTACAATTTACGGAGCATTTAAATAACTATAATTGATAATTTTAATATATTTATAAATAGTATTGATACTAAAAAAACAATCATGACAATTACTCAATTAAAATATGTTTTAGCCGTTGCAGAACATAAAAACTTTACCACTGCATCCGAATATTGTTTTGTTACACAACCTACTCTTAGTATGCAAATACACAAATTAGAAGAACAACTAGAGGTGCAAATATTTAATAGAAATAAAAAACCTATAGAATTAACAGAAGTAGGAAAAAAAATTGTTGCTCAAGCTAAAATTATTGTGAATGAAAGTAGTCGTATTAACGATATTGTAGAACAAGAAAAAGGATACATTGGAGGAGAGTTTAAATTAGGTATTATTCCTACAATTATGCCTAGTTTATTGCCATTATTTTTAAAAAACTTTAATAAAAAATATCCTAAAGTAGAACTAATTGTTTACGAATTAACCACTGCTGATATCATTCAAAAATTATCAGACGGACATTTAGATGCTGCCATAGCCGCAACTCCTTTAAACAACAACACAATTATAGAATCTCCTATTTATTACGAACCCTTTATAGGTTTGGTACACAAAGAGCATCGTCTTTTTAAACAAAAAAATCTGCAACCCAATGATTTAGACATAGAAGATTTGTTACTGCTAGAAGATGGACATTGTTTTAAAGAAAGTGTTTTAAATATTTGTAGCACATTGGGGAATAAGAGTAAAAAGAAATTTGCATTACAAAGTGGTAGTTTTGATACTCTTATTAAATTGACAAAAGAAGGAATAGGAATGACATTGTTACCCTACTTGCACTCAATGGATTTAAAAAAAGAAGACCAAGAACTAATTAGAGAATTTGAAAAACCTCATCCTGCAAGAGAGGTTAGTATTATTTATCATAAATCGGGCTTAAAACTTCAGATTATTAATGCATTAAAAAATGAAATATCGGGAGTATTAAGAGGTGTAATCGCTTTTAGTAATGTAGACATTATAAGCCCTTTAAAGCTAGAGAAATAATTCTCTTGAAAAACTAAAATAAAATTACTACATTAATAGATACCAAAAAATTATATATGCAATCAGTTACTAGAATATTTGATTTTCCTATTCATCAATTAGAAAATCAACCCTTAGAAAAGGCTTTTAACACAAAATATAATGGTGTTTGGGTTTCTACATCTACGCAAGAATACGTTACAAAATACAATTTAGTTTCTAAAGCCTTATTAGAACTTGGTATTCAAAAAAACGATAAAATTGCGATCATTTCTACCACTAACCGAACGGAATGGAATATTGTAGACATGGGAATACTACAAACCGGAGCACAAAACGTTCCTATTTACCCTACCATTTCTGCCAAAGACTATGAATATATATTAAATCATTCCGAGGCTATTTATTGTTTTGTTTCAGACCAAGAAGTGTTGCAAAAAGTAAACGCTATAAAAAACAATACCCAGCTAAAAGAAATATATAGCTTTGATGATATAGACTCAGTTAAAAACTGGAAAGAATTGCTTAGTATTGGAAAAAAAGCAAACAATGATCAACTGCTAGAAAACATAAAAAACAGTATACAAACCTATGACTTAGCAACCATTATTTACACTTCTGGAACTACAGGAAAACCCAAAGGAGTTATGCTAAGTCATCAAAACTTAATATCTAACACCATAGATAGTTCTGCCAGACTACCCAAAGCAAACAAAGGAACAAAGGCCTTGAGCTTTTTACCTGTTTGTCATGTATTTGAACGTATGATTTTATACCTATACCAATACAATAGTATTCAAATATATTTTGCAGAGTCTATGGATACTATTAGTGATAATTTAAAGGAAATAAAACCTAATATAATGACTGGGGTTCCTAGATTGTTTGAAAAAGTTTACGATAAAATTTATGCAAAAGGACAAGAATTAACAGGAATAAAAAAAGGACTATTTTATTGGGCTGTAAATATTGGTCTACAATTAGAACCTTTTACCAACCAAGGCTGGTGCTACAGTTTAAAGTTAAAAATTGCGCAAAAGTTAATTTTCAGCAAATGGAAAGAAGCTTTAGGAGGAAATTTAGATTTTTTAGTCTCGGGAAGTGCTGCTTTACAGCCTAGAATAGCCAGAGTATTTGCTGCTGCAGAAATGCCTATTTTAGAAGGTTATGGTTTAACAGAAACCTCGCCAGTAATTGCTGTAAACCAAATTGTGAATAGAGAATTTAAAATAGGAACCGTAGGAAAACCTCTAAAAAATGTAGAAATTAAAATTGCCGATGATGGAGAGATTTTAGTAAAAGGACCAAATGTAATGTTAGGCTACTACAAAGATTCTGAAAAAACCAACGAAGTAATGAATGGAGATTATTTTTGTACAGGAGATATTGGCGAAATAGATGATGAAGGTTTCTTAAAAATTACAGATCGAAAAAAAGAAATTTTTAAAACATCAGGAGGTAAATACATTGTTCCTAATTTGCTAGAAAACGAATTAAAACAATCTAGATTTATAGACCAAATTATTGTAATTGGTGAAGGAGAAAAAATGCCAGCCGCTTTAATACAAATCAACTTTAAATACGTTAAAGATTGGTGTAAAATAAAAGGAATTCCAAACATTAATACTCATTTAGACATTATTAATTGCCCACAAGTAATTGATAGAATTCAGCAAGAAATTACGTTATGCAATACTAAATTTGGAAAATGGGAACAGATAAAAAAGTTTGAAATTACTCCAGATGAATGGACTATTGATGGTGGCCACTTAACCCCTACAATGAAAGTAAAACGAAAAATAGTTCTAGAAATTTACAAAGACTTATACGATAAAATTTACAGAAACAACTAAACTCTTTTGCCCAACTCAATAACCTCTAAATTGGTAATTTCACCTTTTATAATTTGGAACCTAAGCATTGTTCTAACCAAGTGAAATCCGTGTTTACCAACTGCACCCGGATTCATGTGTAACAAATTAAGCTTATGGTCGTATTGAACTTTTAAAATATGAGAATGCCCACTAATAAATAATTTTGGTGGGTTTCTTTTTATCTCCTCTCTTATTCTCACATTGTACTTACTAGGGTAACCTCCTATATGAGTCATCCAAACATCTAAACCATTAACCACAAATCTAAGATCCAAAGGAAACTCTGCTCTAGCCTGGGCTCCATCAATATTACCATAAACAGCCCTTAAAGGTTTTATTTCTTTAATTGTATCTGTAACCAAAATATCACCAATATCTCCCACATGCCAAACCTCATCAGCCTGTGCTATATACTTTAGAATTGCCTCATCTATATAACCGTGTGTATCCGAAAGAAGTACTATTTTCATCCTACAAAAATCGATATTTTTTTTGAATATAAACACATTCCCTTTTATAGATTCTATTGATTGTACCGTATGAATTCAATACCTTTACCCTTATAAAAAACAAACGTTTGAGATATTTTGCAGAACTTTCTTATTTAGGAAAAAACTACCACGGATGGCAAATTCAGCCCAATGCAATTAGCGTGCAAGAAGTGGTTCAAAAAACACTATCTACAATTTTACGAACCCCTACAGAGGTAGTTGCAGCAGGTAGAACCGATGCAGGAGTTCATGCTTCGCAAATGTTTATTCATTTTGATACTGATTTAGAGTTAAATTCCGAAACATACTGCTATAAAATCAACTCATTATTACCCAACGATATTGTATTTCATCAGCTATTTAAAGTACACAGTGCTGCTCATACCCGCTTTGATGCTACAAAAAGAAGTTATGAGTATAGAATTTTGTTAGGTAAAAGTCCTTTTACGACAGATGTTGAGTGGCAAATCAATAAAAAATTAAATATTGAAGCCATGAACAAATCGGCAAGTTATTTGCTAGACTATACTGATTTTAAATGTTTTTCTAGATCTAAAACCGATGTAAAAACATACAATTGTAATATTTACAAGGCAGAATGGGTTTTACATGCAAACCAACTTGTTTTTTATATTTCTGCAGATCGATTTTTAAGAAATATGGTAAGAGCAATTGTAGGTACTTTATTTAATGTAGGATTAGAAAAAATAAATCCAGATGAAATTAAAACAATTATAGAAAGTAAAAACCGTATAAATGCAGGAGCATCGGCCCCTGCTCATGGACTTTTTTTAACACAAATAACTTACCCAGACACAATAACCAATGGCATCAAATAAAAAAATATCTGTATTCGACATTAACGTTTTTAGTCGTATTATGGGCTATGCATCAGCCTACAAGTCTTTATTTATTTTTTCCGGTATATCATCTATTTTACTAGCTGCTGTAGGAGCAATTAGACCCTATTTAATTATAAATGCTATTGACAACTACGTGTATACCAAAACCGAAGAAGGTTTTTTAACCTTAGTCATTATTATTTTGGCTGCGCTAATTGTAGAGGTCTTGTTCCAGCTAATTTTTATTTTCTTAGCCAACTTATTGGGACAAAATGTTATTAAAGATATTAGAACCAAACTTTTTAAACACATTCTTTCCTTTAACATGGCTTATTTTAACAATTCGTCTGTAGGTAAAATGGTAACTAGAGTGGTTTCTGATGTAGAAAGTATTGCTCAGTTTTTTAGTCAAGGACTGTTTATGATTGTGAACGATATTTTAAAAATGCTTTTTGTTGCAGTAATGATGATTTACATTAACTGGAAATTAGCCTTTATTGCATTTATTGTTTTACCAATTTTAATTTATGCTACCAAAATATTTCAAAGAGCTATTAAAAATGCTTTTCAAGAGGTTAGAATTCAAGTAGCCAATCTTAACGGATTTGTGCAAGAGCGAGTTACAGGAATGAAAATTGTTCAATTGTTTAATAGAGAGAAAATTGAATACGATAAATTTCAAGAAATCAATAAAAAACACAGATCTGCACATATAAAAACCGTTTGGTATTTTTCTATTTTTTATCCTGTGGCCGAAGTACTATCATCTATAGCCATAGGTTTATTAGTTTGGTTTGGAGGTAAAGAATTGGCTATTGACGGAAATGTAACTCAAGGAGAAATTGTTGGGTTTATTATGATGACCGAAATGTTATTTAGACCCTTAAGACAAATTGCTGATAAATTTACAACACTACAAATGGGAATGGTTGCAGGAGATAGAGTGTTTGAAATAATGGACACACAAAGTCATATAAGCACCCAAGGAACATACCACCCAAAAGCTATTAAAGGTACTATTTCTTTTAAAGATGTTGTTTTTAGTTACATAAAAAATGAGCCCATTTTAAAAGGAGTTTCTTTTAATGTAAAACAAGGTGAAACCATTGCAATTGTAGGAGCTACAGGAGCAGGAAAATCTACCATTATTAATTTAATCAATCGTTTTTATGATATTGATAGTGGTTCTATTTTAGTAGATGGAACCTCTATTAAAGACTATGATCTTAATTTTTTAAGAAATGAAATTGCCATAGTTTTACAAGATGTTTTTTTATTTTCAGACAGCATACAAAACAACATTAGCTTACAAAAAAAAGAAATCACAATACAAGAAATTAAAGATGCAGCTACTCAAATTGGAATTGCAGACTTTATAGAAAGTTTGCCTGGTGGTTTTGAATACAATGTAAAAGAACGAGGGGTAATGCTTTCTTCTGGTCAAAGACAATTAATTGCCTTTTTAAGAGCCTATGTTTCTAATCCTAGCATTTTAATCTTAGATGAAGCTACTTCGTCTATAGACTCTCATTCCGAACAAATGATTCAGTATGCTATTGATAAAATCACTCAAAACAGAACAAGTATTGTTATTGCTCACAGATTAGCAACCATAAAAAATGCTGATAAAATTATTGTTTTAGAAAAAGGGAATATTGTAGAACAAGGTACACACCAAGAACTTATAAATATTAAAGACGGATTTTACAAAAACCTACACGACAAACAATTTTCCAATCAACAAATAGCTTAACCTTATGAAAAAGATATATCAAACCACCAACGCTCCAGCACCTGTAGGGCCCTATAATCAAGCGGTTTCTGTAAACGGAATCTTATATATTTCCGGACAAATTGCTATAAATCCAAAAAACGGAGAACTAGTAACTCATAACATTATTGATGAAACTCATCAAGTAATGAAAAACATTCATGCCATTTTATTAGAAGCTGGTGCTACCTTTGAGCATGTAATAAAGGCTTCTATTTTTATTACCAATATGGATGATTTTACAGAAATAAACAATGTGTACGCAACCTACTTTAACAATCAAACAGCACCTGCTAGGGAATGTGTACAAGTTGCCAAGTTGCCTAAAAACGTGAATATAGAAATTTCTATTATTGCTCACTTATAAACCTAAAAAATGATCCGAAAACTTTTTCGTTTTTTATTAAAGCTTGGTATTCTAGGAATTGTTTTATTAGGTCTTTTTATAGGCTTAGTATACATAGGTGGGTTTGGTCCCATTGCAAATAAAAAAGAACTAACAGAAATAAAACAAGCACAAGCAAGTGTTGTTTATAGCAATGATCAAAAAATAATAGGAAAGTTCTTTTTAACAAACAGAACCAACATATCGTACAGCCAACTTCCTAAACATTTAATTAATGCCTTAATTGCTACGGAAGATAGTAGGTTTTATCAGCACAAAGGAATAGACAAAATAGCAATGCTTAGAGTTATTGTAAAAACAATATTGCTAGGCAACCACTCTTCTGGTGGAGGAAGTACACTCTCTCAACAACTGGCTAAAAATTTATTTAAGAGAAAGAATTTTTCCATTCTTTCCATGCCAGTTAACAAAACCAAAGAAGCTATTCTAGCAAATAGACTAGAAAATATTTACTCTAAAAACGAAATTTTAGCACTGTATTTTAACACCGTACCTTTTGGTGAAAATGTATATGGAATAGAGTCTGCAGCACAGCGTTACTTTTCTGTATCTACCAATAAACTAACTTTAGAACAATCGGCAATATTGGTGGGTATGCTTAAAGCAAACTCTTACTACAACCCTAATAAGCACCCAGAGAATGCCTTGCGAAGAAGAAATGTAGTATTACACCAAATGCTAAAAGAAGGATACATTTCTAAAGAAGAATACAATATTTCTAGTAGAAAAGATATTCAAACAGAATATAAAAATATAGTCAACCAAAATCCAAATGGTTATTTTTTACACCAAGTAAAAAACAACGCTTCAAAAATTCTAGAACAACACTTAAAACCAGATGGTAGCACTTGGAATGTTGAAAAAGATGGATTGATTATAGAAACTACTTTGCATGCTGAATTACAAGAAAATGCTTTAAATGCCAGAAAAGAACACTTAACAAAGTTGCAAAAATCTATGGATTCTTATTGGAATATTTTAAAACATAAAAAAGAAATTCAACAATTAATTCTTTCCGAGTGGGAGCAAACCAAAGAATATAAAAAATTAAAAATTAAGGGCTTGTCTAACCAAGAACTAAAATTACGTTCCAAAGAAAAAAGAAAAACTGTTGTTTTTGATTGGGAAACTAAAACACACATGTACTCGCCTATAGACTCAATTAGCCACTATCTTAAAATGATTAATGCTGCCATTTATGGAGTAAACACCCAAACAGGTGCTATTCAAATATATGTAGGAGGTAACAATTACGAGTACTTACCTTATAATTTAATTACAAGTGAACATCAATCTGCCTCTACCTTTAAACCTATTGTATATGCTGCAGCTTTAGAAAACGGAAAAAAACCTTGCGACTGGATTAACAATGAAGAGGTTACTTATACAGATTATGACAATTGGAAACCACAAAACTACGATTTAACTAACGGAGGATACTACAGCATGGTAGGTGCATTGGCCAAAAGTGTTAATATTCCAACTGTTACTACCTATTTTGATGTTGGACATCAAAAAGTACAAGAAACAGCAAAAGCCTTAGGATTAACCAAAGATTTAAACCCAAACCCATCAACAGCTTTGGGTACCACTACGTTTTCTTTACAAAACATGGTTCATGCATACATTCCTTTTGCTACAAGAACACACAATATAGAACCCTATTACATTGATAAAATTAAAGATCCACAAGGAAATATTATCTATGAACACAAACCAAGCAAACTACCAAAGGAACCTGTTTTAAGCACAGAGACCTTAGAAACCATGCAATACTTGTTAAAAGGTGTGGTAGATAAAGGAACTGCCATTAGACTAAAAACAAGCTACTCTACAAAAGGCGATTGGGCAGGTAAAACGGGGACATCACAAGCTTATAGTGATTCTTGGTTTATAGGTTTTAACTCCAATATTGCTATTGGTGCATGGGTAGGCTGTAAATATCCTAGTATACATTTACCCTCTAGAATTGGAGGCGGTTCTGTAGCTGCACTACCTATTGTAGGAAAAATAACTGGCACAACCTATACAGACCATAAACTAAACAAAAAATTAGCTGCTGGATTTCCTAAATTTAGTGATGATGTTGTAAAAAATTGCGATTGTGAATTTTATAGAGAAGAAAACACTATTGAAAAATTCTTTGATTTCTTTGATAAAAAAGAAAGTACCAAAAAGAAAAAAGGAAACTTTTTTACACGTTTGTTTGGAAGAAAAAAAAGTAAAGACACCATTGAATAATAAAAAAGCCTTTATTATTATAAAGGCTTTTTTTGTTTTATACTGATTTTATTAATAAAGTAGCTGTAGCTGGATTTGTTGCCAAAGGAACATTGTATACATCACACAAACGCATTAACATAAAAATATCTGGTTCATGCGGATGTTTTTCTAACGGATCTCTAAAGAAAATAACCATTCCTGTTTTACCTTCAGCAACTCTTGCAGCAATTTGCGCATCTCCTCCTAAAGGTCCAGATAAATATTTATGAACACCTAAACCTGCAGCTTCCACTTTAGAACCTGTAGTTCCTGTTGATATTAGGCTTATACCTTTAGCTTGTAATAAATCTTTGTGTTCCATTAAAAACTGAACCATATCAGCTTTTTTACCATCATGTGCTATAATTGCTATTTCCATATATTCTTTAAATATTATACAAGTTTAAATATAACTTATTTTTAGAATATGACATTTATGTATCTTCATAAAAAACAAAAAGCATCCTTTTAAAAGGATGCTTTTTTATTTAATATTGATTTACAATTACTTTACAGTAGAAGTATATTCAATTAAGTCAATTACTTTGTTAGAGTATCCAGCTTCGTTATCGTACCAAGAAACAACTTTTACAAAGTTATCTGTTAAAGCAATACCTGCTTTAGCATCAAATACAGAAGTTCTTACATCTCCTACGAAATCTTGAGATACTACCATATCTTCAGTATATCCTAAAACTCCAGCTAAAGCCCCTTCAGACTCTTCTTTCATTTTAGCACAAATTTCTTCGTAAGTAGCAGGCTTGTCTAATTTTACAGTTAAATCAACCACAGAAACATCCATAGTAGGAACACGGAATGCCATACCTGTTAATTTTCCATTTAATTCAGGAATTACTTTTCCTACTGCTTTTGCAGCTCCTGTAGAAGAAGGAATGATGTTGTGAATTGCAGCACGTCCACCTCTCCAGTCTTTTGCAGATGGTCCATCAACTGTTTTTTGAGTTGCAGTAGTTGCGTGTACAGTTGTCATTAATCCTTCTGTAATTCCCCAGTTATCGTTTAATACTTTAGCGATAGGAGATAAACAGTTTGTAGTACATGATGCGTTAGACATAAATTGCATATCTGCAGTGTACTCAGTGTGGTTTACTCCCATTACAAACATTGGAGTATCATCTTTAGATGGAGCAGACATTACAACTCTCTTAGCTCCAGCTTCAATATGTCCTTTAGCAGCTTCTTTTGTTAAAAAGAATCCTGTAGATTCTATTACATATTCAGCACCAATATCAGACCATTTTAAATCTGCTGGGTTACGCTCAGCAGTTACTCTAATTTCGTTTCCATCAACAACTAACTTTCCGTCTACAACTTCAATTGTCCCGTCATACTCACCGTGTACAGAGTCATATTTTAACATGTAAGCTAAATAGTCAACGTCTAATAAATCGTTGATACCTACAACTTGTACATTCTCTCTTTTAGCAGCAGCTCTAAAAGCCAATCTACCTATTCTTCCAAATCCGTTAATTCCGATTTTTACCATGATAATTAATTATAATGTTTATTAATTTATTTACTTATTTGTGTGTTCTTTGTCTAGATGCTTAAAATATCAGCAACTCTTAATAGGTTTTTGTTAATGTCGTGGTGAAGCTTTACTGCTTTTTCTAAATCTGTAGCAGTAATTTCATTGTTATTAATTCCAACCATTAAGTTTGATTTTCCTTCAATTAACAAATCTACGGCTTTTACTCCTAAACGTCCCGCTAAAACTCTATCAAAACAAGATGGAGAACCTCCTCTTTGCATGTGTCCTAATACAGATACACGTACATCGTATTCTGGCATGTTCTTTTCTACATAGTCTTTTAGTTCAAAAACTCCTTTTCCAGTTTTATCTCCTTCTGCAACCACAACAATACTTGATGTTTTTCCAGATTTTTTACTTGTTTCTAAAGATTCTACCAATCTTTCAATTCCTAAATTTTCTTCTGGAATTAATATTTCTTCGGCACCGGCTCCAATTCCTGCATTTAATGCTATAAATCCAGCATCTCTTCCCATTACTTCTACAAAAAATAAACGGTTGTGTGATGAGGCTGTATCTCTAATTTTATCAATTGCATCTACTACCGTATTTAGAGCAGTGTCATAACCTAATGTAAATTGTGTACCATAAATATCATTATCAATAGTACCAGGTATTCCTATTACAGGAACTCCGTGTTCTTTGTTAAAAATCATTCCTCCTGTAAAAGAACCATCTCCTCCAATTACCACTAATGCATCTAATCCGTTTGCTTTAAAATTTTCGTATGCTTTAGCTCTTCCTTCTGGTGTTCTAAATTCCTTAGAACGTGCAGATTGTAAAAAAGTTCCTCCTCTACTGATTGTATTACGAACACTTCTAGAGTCTAAAGGAATTAATTCATTTTCAATCAATCCTTGGTAACCTCTCATGATTCCCATACATTCAATATTATTGTATATACAAGCTCTAACAACAGCTCTTACCGCAGCATTCATTCCTGGAGAATCTCCTCCAGAAGTCATTACGGCTATTTTAGTTACTTTAGTATTCATGTTCTAATTTTATAATGTATAAAAGTAATAATATTTAACGCCTAAAATCTTAGTTGTAATTTTAAATACGAAAACGATATCGAGTATTTCTAAGTTTATTAGCTCTAAAAAACACTTGCTTGTTTTGTATTTTTTACCCTCTTAGTTCTTTGTTTTTTAACTCCAAAGTTCTTTTGGGTAAACTCCTTTTTCTTTTAATTCTTTTATTGCTTTTGTAACCACTGGTTTGTCTTCTGCATAGGTAACTCCGTACCATTTTGCATTAGATTTTAGTACTTTAACAACTCCTTTTTTAGATTGAATAACGTTATTTACTACTGTAGGTATAAAAAACTCACTTTTTAATTCTGCAGATCTTTCCTTCATAAAAGAAACAAAATCTTTTTCCAAAGCTTCTAAAAACATGGGTGTAAAGCCCCAAAAGTTCATAGAAACAGTTGTATCGTTTTCCATTTCTACCAAACTTCCATTTTCATCTTTTCTATAAATTTTGTCTTCTATTTTTTCTATATGAGTTCTTTCTACCACATCGGTTAGTTCTTGATTGCTATTTACATAACATTGCCCTCTAGATACGTATCCGTTTTCTGATATGGTTTTATCTAAATTAAAACCAACCATACACATATTATGAGAATTTTTATCTAATGTTTCCAATTCTCCTATAATGGTTTGAAAAGCTTCTCTACTGTAAAAATCATCGCCATTAATAACAATAAAATTGTCTTTTACAACTCCTTTGGTCACCAATAATGCATGTCCGGTTCCCCATGGTTTTTTTCTTTCTGGGTGAATTGGGTAACCTGATGGTACTTTATCTAACTCTTGACACACATATTCTATTTGAATTTTTCCTTCTAATTTTTGATCAAATTTAGATTTAAATTGTTCTATAAATTCTTCTCTTACAATAAAAACTACTTTTTTAAATCCGGCTTGAATAGCATCATACAAAGAAAAATCAATTATTGTATCTCCTTCTTCAGACATTGTGTCCATTTGCTTTAAACCTCCGTAACGGCTTCCCATTCCTGCTGCTAAAACTACCAGTGTATATGTGCTCATTTTATTTTTTTATTTTAATGTTTGTAAAAATAGTTTTTTATCTGATTCTGTAAAATTTGCTTTTATTAATTAATCATCAATTAATTCTATTTCGTCTTCTTTTTTGGCTTTTTCTTTGGATTTGACTCCTATTTTTTGAAGCATTTCTTTTAGGTTGTTAAAATCTATTTGATAATTTAAACCAAGACCTTGTGTATACCCCTGTTCCTCTTCAGAATATTGTATTTCGTTTTGCCTGTTAAACACTGAAGATCTTAAACTTCCTGCTTTGTTTAGCAAAAATTCAATTTTAACTTCTCCTACAACTGTAGATTGTGTTTTTGTACCTACAGGAACTCCTAATTTTCCGTTGATTAAAATTCTATCGTTAATTTCTGTTTCTACTCCTATATCTATTTGGTTGTCTATAGCTAAATCTTCTACTTCGGAAGTTTCTCCAGATGTATATCCAAAGTTAAACTGTAGTTTATCTCCATCGTTATTAAAAATATCTGTAACTGCGTTTGATATTAATTCTGAGGTTGTATTAGACAGTACTGCACTGGTATTGTTTAGTCTGTTTTCATCAAAAAAGGATTTAGAAACCAATAAAGAGAAAAACTGTCTCATTTTTGAGTTTTCATCTATGTTTAATTTAAAATCTAACTCCGATGCCACCGTTGAACTTGCATTGGGAATTTCAATCATAAATTCTTGCTTAGAGTCAAACAATTCTCCAGTTACTTGAGTAACCAAGTCTATTTCAATTTTTCTGTTTACCGCAAGATTTTCTAACAACACCTTGGGGTTTGCTTTTACACTGTGTATGGCTTCTATATTTAATTCGGCTTTGTAAGGATCTCCGTTCCAAGAAACGGTTCCTCCTTTTTTAACAATAAAAGGTTTGTTTACAATTCCACCATATTTAAAGTTATAAAGACCTTCATCTACTACTAAATCTCCATACATTTTTAAATTAAAGTATTTGTCTATATCTATTAACAACCTACCGTCTGCTCTTCCTTGCAAAGAGCTACCTGAGGTCTGGTCTATTACGACTTCTCCCAACGCATCTTTTGTAATGTCTAAATTTAAGACAACGCTTACTCCTCCTAAATTTTCTGGTAGAGAGTAAGTATCATCTTCATTCGTAAGATTTGTTTTTTGTTCTTTAAAGTAAATAAACCTATTGTTTTCTACTTGTTTTACATCGCTAATGGGCAATACAAACTTGGTGTTTGGCAATGTTTTTCCGGTAACATTAATGGCTAAATTAGACGTCAATCCTTTTATGGTCGCAAAACCATCCATAAAAGCAGTTCCAAAATATCTAGAATTTTCGTGTTGTTGTGTATTCATTACTAGCAGATTGTTGGTATCTACTCTTAAATCTAACGTCCAATTGTTGTATTTATCGTAATCTATTTTTCCTTTTAAAACTCCTTTGGTTTTAAACAAACTATCTTCTAGATCTATTTTATCAAACACAAAACTTTTCCCTTTTAAGTCTATTCTTGTATGGTCTGTAAAATTGTAATTGGTATTTAAATAGGGAAATTTTAATCCGGCATTAGAAAGTTCTATATAACCATATGTATTAAAATCGTTTAATTGCCCTGTTAAATTAAAATTTCCTTTAGCTTTTCCTCTAATAGCAGACAATACATTTCTACCTAATGGACTTAAGGAGTTTAATTTTAGATTGTTTAAAACAACATTTAAAGATATGTTAGAATCTAAAAAATTGGTTTCGTTCACAATAATTTCTCCCGTAGCATCAATATTCTGAGTGTTGTTGTTAGAAATATTAAAATTTACATTGTAACCTAATTTGTTTCCACTTGGTTTAATGCTGGTTTTCATTGCTCCATAATCAACTCCGTTAATTTTTAGTTTTTTTACAATCAAATTTCCATCAGGCTTTAGCAAAGTGTTTTTTTCCCTAAAAAATACTTCTCCACTTGCTATACCTCCTATTTTTAAACTATCTATAGTTGGAAATATTTCTCCTAAATGAATGTTTTTTAATGCTAGTCTTAAGTTTTTAGATTTTCCTTTTTTTATACTTCCATCAAAATCAAACTCTTGATCTTTGTTTCCGAAAGAAATTCCATAGAAATACCAATCTCCTGTTTTGTAGTTGTAATATATTTTGTTTTGCTTTTTTTCTTTGTTAATCCACGTGGATTTTAAATACTTAAAATATACATTTTCTATTCCTAACGTTAAAGCATCGTTTTCTGTTGTTAGGTTAAAAACAGCTCTGTTGTCTATTTTATCTGTATTAAAATTAGATCTTACAAAAAGGGTATCGTTTATTTTTTTTCCTAATAAAGACAAGTCATCGTACACTTGTTTTTTAAACTTAAATTTTTTGGCCGATATGTTTGAATTGATCCATTGATTAGAATTGTCTAAGAAAATTCTTAAACTATCTACCTGAAAATCTTGTGATGAAAATGATGGTGCTGTGGCATAAATCAATCCTTTATCTCCTTCAGCATCTAATACTCCAGATATTTTAACGTTTTGATTTAAAACAACTTTATTGGTAATAGATTTTAGAAACTCTGGGTAAACCTCTACTCCAAAATTTAAGGTTTGATTTTTAACATTTGTTCTTGTTTTTTTACCTGGAATAAATTTGTACAATGCATTTTCTACCAACTTTTCAAAATCAGAAAACTCAAAAGCACCTTCTACATTTAAGGAAAGTAATTTTTTTGAATCTAAATTGATGAGTTTATTTAAACCTTTTGATGAAAAATCTAAATCGATAGCGCTTAAGTTTAAAGAATCCGAAGCTGTTTCTATATGCAGATCATCTATCAATCCTTTTGCTACAATACTATCGTTGTTTTGTAGAATACTTAACGCTCCTGTGGCTGTTACATTTTTTTGATACGACACATTTTTAGGAAACAATTTGGACAATTTGGCTTTGGTTACTTTAAAATCTAAATCGTACTTTTTTTGACCTTTTGCTTGTTGTATATAATCTACATTTGCTTGGAAAGTTAGTAAAGAATCTAATGTTTTAAATTGTGCACTTATATCGTTGTTATTTATTTTTAAAAACAAGTTAGAATGGGTTAAATTTAGTTCTTTGTACCCTATTTTTTTTAAATACAAATTGGTATTAAGCGCTACTTTATTTTTAGATACATTTCCTGCCAAAACACCGTTTAAGGTTACATTTTTTAATCCTTTTAGGTGTTTGTTTTTAAACACAACTCCGTGAATAATTTTTACATCTATTTTTTTTGTGTCTTTGTTCAACTCATCTATCAATCCGTTTACCTGTAGGTTTCCTAAATTACTGGCTAAACCACCCGTTAACACTAATTTTTCTCTAGACACAAACGCATCTCCATTAAAGTTTAACTGTTCTAATCCATAAAATTTTTGAGGCAATTCTTTATGATATTGACTAGGAACCGTATGTGTTAAAGAGGCTGGAACTATTTCTATAGCTGCATCTTTTGCTCTAAACCAAAAATTGTTTCTGTTTTGTATGCTGTTGTTCAATTCAAAATCTCCTATTAAATAAGTTTGATGATCTTTTGATATAATTTTTGTTTGCTCTAAATCCAAACGATTTAAAGTACCCGATAATTTTGTGGTAACCTCAAATAACTGTCCTTGAGCATAATATGGATATATTTTGTGTATATCTTTTAAACTAAGTATACTTTCATCAATTTTGGCTTGTAGTTTTACTTTGTTTACAAAATCGGCCATTTGTCCAGGTTCGTATGTAAAATCTGCGTTTAATTTTAAATTAGAATTGGCCGTTTTTATATGAGTGTTTTTAAAACTCATTTTAGAAAGTGAGTAACTAAAATCTGTTTTTAGCTTTTCATACGTAATGCCATAAACATCTATCAGGTTTAAAGAATCTGCATGTACTTGCACTTTAGGTCCCTCAAGATCTAATTTATTTATAACTCCAGAAATATTATGAAAGTCTACAATTGTTTGTGCATCGTTCCTCCTTACATATCTTAAATTGTTAGAAACAATGTTTTTAAACAACAATTCTATAGGTGTTTTACTTTTTTTAGAAGTTTTAAACTTTGAGGAAAAAACGGTTAAGCTACTAATAGAATCTCCTTTGTATAAATAATCATCTACCCAAGCGTTTTTAACGTTTACGTTTTTAAAAGAAATTGTTTTGTTTTTAATTTTATGAAAATCTACCAAACTCCCTTGCAAATGCTCTACATAAATTAAAGTATCTTGATAATGATCTTCTATTAAAACATTTTTAATGTTAAAAGAGCCAAAAGGATTAATTTTAATTTCTTCTAACTGAAAAGAAACATCGTATTTTTTGTTTAAATAATCAAAAACATAGTTTACAATAAGAGTTTGTGTTTTACCAAATTGCAGTGCAAAAACTAGCAATAACAAGAGAACTGTTATTCCTATTAAAAACCGAGCGAGTATTTTTATTATTGTTTTTATAAACCCTAAATTTGTGCCACTAAAATAGTTAATTAAACTCTAAATATGCTTGATAAAACATACATCTTAGCTATAGAATCTTCTTGCGATGATACTAGTGCTTCTGTAATTTGTAACGAACAAATTCTATCTAATATTGTAGCCAATCAAGATATTCATTCTAAATACGGTGGTGTGGTTCCTGAATTAGCTTCAAGAGCACACCAACAAAATATTGTTCCTGTGGTAGATGCTGCTTTGAAAAAAGCAAATATCACAAAAAAAAATCTATCTGCTATTGCTTTTACTCAAGGTCCAGGTTTAATGGGATCTTTATTAGTAGGAACTTCATTTGCTAAATCTATGGCTCTTGCGCTAGGTATTCCTTTATTGGCTATTAATCATATGCAGGCTCATATTCTTGCTCATTTTATTGATGATGCCAACGATAAAAAACCAACATTTCCTTTTTTGTGTTTAACCATTAGTGGAGGACATACTCAAATTGTAAAAGTGAATGATTATTTTGAAATGGAAATTTTAGGTGAAACTATTGACGATGCTGTAGGAGAAGCTTATGACAAAACTGCAAAAATTCTAGGATTACCTTACCCTGGTGGTCCTTTAATAGATAAGTATGCACAGTCTGGAACTCCTGTATATAAGTTTAGCAAACCCAAAGTAAAAGATCATCACTTTAGTTTTAGTGGTTTAAAAACCGGAATTTTATATTTTATACAAAAACAAGTAAAAGAAAACTCTAATTTTATTGAAGAGAATTTAAATGACATTTGTGCGAGCGTTCAAAACACCATTGCTGAAATTTTAATGGATAAAATAAAGAAAGCCGTTAAAGAAACTGGTATTAAACAAGTAGCTATTGCCGGAGGTGTTTCTGCCAACTCTGAAATTAGAAAACGACTACTTACCGCACAAACCAACTTAGGATGGTCTTGCTACATTCCTAAATTTGAATACACTACAGATAATGCAGCTATGATTGCAATTACTGCTTATCAAAAATACAAACTTGGATTGTACAATAACCAAAGTGTTACTGCAAACCCAAGATTAAAAGTAAATTCGTAAAACTATACTTTGTAAGTTATTGCATTGATGTTCATTCCCGCTCCAACCGAAGCAAAAACAACAATATTGTTAGGTGCTAACGTATGATTTGCTAATTGATTACGAAGTACCATGTCATATAAAATAGGAACGGTAGCTACAGAATTATTCCCTAATTTTTGAATAGACATAGGCATCACATCTTTTTTTACGGGTTTTCTAAAAATTCTGTACAATCTTTTTACAATAGCTTCGTCCATTTTTTCGTTAGCTTGATGCAAGAATATTTTAGAAATATCATCTATTTCTATACCTCTTTTGTCCATCGCTACTTTTATAGCTGCAGGTACTTTTGTTAAAGCAAATTCATAAATTTTACGACCAAGCATTTTAATATAATTTACACTTTGATCTAAATTTTGATTGTATGATGGCCCCGAATATAAATAATCTGCTTCGTCTAAAGCATAGGTTTGAGCAGCTGTACTTAATATTCCTCTTTCTACATTTTCTTCTTTTAATTCTAAAATAGTAGCACCTGCACCATCTGCAAAAATCATACTATCTCTATCACTGTCATCTACAACTCTAGACAGCGTTTCTGCACCAATCACTAATACTTTTTTAGCATCTCCTGCTTTTATGGCTTGGTTGGCCTGAATAACTCCTTGTACCCAACCTGGGCAACCAAATAAAATATCGTAAGCTACACAATTAGGGTTTTCAATTCCTAACTTGTTTTTAACTCTGGTTGCTAAACTAGGAAGCATATCACCTTGAATACTTCCGTTTTTAACATCTCCAAAATTATGAGCAACTATAATTAAATCTAATTGTTCTTTATCTATTCCTGAAGCTGTTATTGCATTTTTTGAAGCTTGAGTTGCTAAATCAGATGTGTTAATATGGTCTTCAGCATATCTTCTTTCTTCAATTCCTGTAATTGCTTTAAACTTCTCAATAATTTCATCATTCTCTTTTTCAAAAAGAGAACCATCTTCGTTTAAAAACACATGATTTTTAAAATCTATGTTTTTTACAATTCTATTAGGAATAGCACTTCCGGTACCTGTTATAATTACGTTGTTATACATATATAATAAATAAAAAAACCAGCATTATTCAAATGCCGGTTCAAATGTAAATATATTTTTAGGATTAATACTCGTATATATCTCCTAAATCAAAAGACAAGGAGAATCTTAGTGTATTTTCAAGCGGATTGTTAACAACTGAGTTACTTGCTAGATAAGATATATCTACATTAAAAGAACTTGCTTTAAAACCAGCTCCTAATGTAAAAAAGTTTCTATTTCCTTTATTTTCGTTTTCTTTAAAATATCCTGCCCTAAAAGCAAATGCATTGTTATACAAATATTCTGCTCCTAGTCCAATGGTTACTTCTTGTAACTCCTCTTTAATTCCTCCTGGAGCATCACCAAAAGAAGCAAACATTCCTTCTATAAAATTTTTGTCTTCTCCGTCTACCGTAGGCACTAATAACTTGGTAAATTCTAAAGTTACTCCTAACTGATTGTAATCATCCACAATAAAATCAAAACCACCTCCTAATTTTAAATTGGTAGGTAAAAAACCTTCGCTATTCAACACGCTTACTTTAGGTCCTATATTACTAATATTAAAACCTGCTCTGGCAACACCGTTAAATTGACTAAAAGCCATTTCGTTAGAAACATAATATCCTGAAATATCTACAGCAAAACCGTTTGAAGGTTGTATGTCTGAAATTTCAGTTCCTGTAATACTTAAATCAGAACGTACATACCTAAGTGCTACAGCCATGGAATAATTCTCGCTTAGTTTTAAAGAATAAGCTGCATCTAAAGCTAATTCGTAAGCTGAACTACTAGGACCTGTCCCGCTACCTCCAGACTGTGTAATTTCTATTTCTCCATAGTTAAAGTATTTAATACCTCCTCCAAAAGCACTTCTTTCATCTATTTTTTGCTGATACGTAAAATTCCCTACATAAATATCGTCGGTTAAGTTACGTAACCATGGAGTGTAATTTACTCCTAATGTAACTTCATTTTTATGAAACACCATTTTAGCGGCATTATGGAACAATGCATTTCCATCGGCACTAGAAGCAACACCAACATCTCCCATACCTGCTGCTCTAGCATCTGTAACAATATTTAAAAATGGTGCTACTGTAGTAATCGTATTATTTTGAGCATAAAAAGAAGTACTAAAAAGCACTGCCAAAACTATAGTAGTTAAGTTTAAGTTTAAGTTTCTCATGTAAGTTTTTCTGTTTTTTACAATATTACTAATTTTTCAATTTTCTCATCTACTTCATTCGTAAATGTATTTTTTACAACTAATTTATACAAGTAAACTCCTTTTGCCAAACGATTCCCAAAATCATCTTTTCCATCCCAAGTTGTAGATCTTTCAATTCCTTCTAAATTACTTGTTGTAGCTCTAATTGTTTTAATTAATTTACCTGATACTGTATAAATTTGTACTTTAATTTCTAACGGATCTCCTTGTCTGTTGTTTTTAAACCAAAATTCTGTATGGTTGATAAAAGGATTAGGATAATTTAATACCTTGCTTAATTTAAACCCTGTATCCTCTTCAACAAAAAAGTTTAACGTTTGACTTGATGAATTATTGTGTGAGTCCCATGCTTTAAATGTAATGGTATGATTCCCTACTTCTAACTCTGGTAACTGATAATTTACAACTCCATTGGTAAAATCGTCTAATTCCGTAGTATAATATTCGTTTAATGATATAGGATTGGCAGAATCTCCATCTATAATTAAAGAAATATTATGTCCTATAGAGTTTAAAGATGTATTGATTCCGTTTTCATCATAAATTTTTGCTAACAAATTTGGAGTTGATGACGTGTTTCCACCGTCCACAAATGTTTCATCTTCAAAAAACAATTGTATTTCTGGTGGTGTTGTATCTTCTTCTGCATCTGGATCTATTCCTCCTATTTTATAATCAAAACTGCTTCCAGCTCTTTCCTCTGTAGAAGAGGATGCGTAAAAACTAAATTTTGAATTATCGGGGATTACACTTACATCTTTTGGCAAAATAAAATCAAACTGGAACTCTCCATTGGTAACCGATGCTTTTCCTACAAATACTTTACTTTCTAACGATTTAAACTCTACTACAGTACCCGTTCCTTCATTTAACAACGTTTTTCTGTCAATTTCTTTGTCGAACAAAACCACCGATAGCTGTCCATTAAAGTCTTTGTGTAGCGTACCATTATTTTGTATTTCTCCTGTAACTCTTAATTTAGACAATCCGTTTAATTCTGTAACATCTTGATAAGTTACATTTCCTGTATTTTCATCAATTATATGTTTTTGTACTTTATTTAATACAATTCCTTCTTTTGGAATAGACAAGCGCATGGCTGGGTCTCCAAAAAAGAAAACAAACAATTCATTAGATAATATCAAATCGTTTTTGGTGTCTTTTAATGCTTCGGCAACTGTTCGGTTTTTTCCGTCAAAACTGAATAAAAAATCTGCTAGTTTGTTATTAATTTTTTCTCCTGCAAAAATGGTAATCTCTCTAGATGTTGTAATCATAGAACCTGCTGCTCCATAGGCACTTTCTATTAATTCTTCTCCTCCAGATACAATTGTAGGGTCATCAAACCTAGAAAAATCACAAGTTACTGTAATAAATAACGGAAGGGTATTTAGATTTCTAAAAGACCTAATATCTGAAATTCCTAAGAAAGATTCTTCTCCTAAAGAAGAGGTATTTCCGTGTCCAAAGTAATTAATAACTAATGAACCTCTATTAAACGCTTCATCAAATCTTTTCTTTATTTCTGGGTAACTTCCTCCTCCTGCTGTTTGTTCTTCTTTAAAGGCATCTGTGTAAAGTTTGTCTAAATTTAAATTTTTATTGTTAACCTCTATTCGTTGTGCTGCTTGATCTAAAAATTTTATCAAATCTTGATCTTCTCCTTCTTGACCATCATCTCCTAAAAGGGTAACTTTATTTTTCCATGCTCCAAAAGATTTTGGGGAATAGTAGTTTAAAATTTTGTCTACATATTGTTTTGCTTCTTGTTTTGTTTTTACGGGTATTCTACCAGTAGAAATATCTAGTTGTCCTCCTTGTGAAACTTCTCCATCATCTATCAAGTCATCTGTTTCATCTAAATACGCATAGTAATCATCTGTATTGTAGGAGTTTGTTAAATTGGCACTTCTTGTAGACAAATACGTAGGCACCAAATTTGTATTCGGATATTTTATTCCTTTATAATCTATACTAGCATCTCCAAACAAGCACAAGTATTTTAGTTTTGTTTCTTCAGAATCTCCATGATCGTATAAATACTTGGCAAAATCTCTAATAGCTGTTATGTCTGGAACTCCTGATGCAAACTCATTGTAAATTTGATCTACATCTACCACTTTAACATTTAATAAATTGGTATTTGTTTCTGAAATAGTTGTATTTGCTCTATGGTAATTAGCCAATTTTTCTGCTTCTTCTTTTAAATTTTTATCGGTTACAATTAAATATTGAACATTTGAAAGGCTATGTAAATTTTGATTGGCGACAACAGAATTAGGTAATTTTATAGGTGTATAAGCATCTGCATATTTTATCAATTGATAATATTTTAAACTCCCATCGGTTTGCTCTTTAAACTTAAAAGTATTGGTGCTTGCATCTGTATCTAACACGTTGGTTACATTGGTAATATTGGTTACATTCCAAATTGCATCTATTTGACTGTTGTTGGTAATGCTATATTCCAAAATTTCTGATTCTAGCTTTGAATTAAAGTTTACAAATCCATATTGTTTTCCATTAGCTGTTAAAAATCTATCTGCTGTAACCTCTAAATAATCTAAATATGCCAACGCAGATAAATCACCATTGGCATTCCATGTTACATCTAATTTAATATTAGAGTTTTGAGCATTAAAACTATTATTTGCCAAACTGCTTACATAAGCTAAAGAAGAAGAAGGTTCTATATTTGTGGACAATACTTGAATGTTGGTATTTGTATCTCCATCTAGGTTGTCGTATTTTACAGTGTAGGTACTTGTTGTACTTTTTGATGATGCCGAAAAAGAGCCTGTAACATAAACAGGTTGTGTAACATCTATATTTGGAAAAACAAACTCAAAAGATTGCGTATTACGAACTGTAAAGTCTTCTCCAAACCATTTTCTTCCTACTCTAATGTAATTGACCAATTCTTTTTCATGAAATTGATAATCTGTAAATGTGGTAATACTTTTTGTGGTTGCTCCATTAACCGAAGCTTGGTTTTGAATTCTTTTTCCTTGAACTCCACTATCCACATTTATAAAATAATATGCATAGTTACTATAAACATTTTGAACATGAGAAATATTCTCTCTTGATGGTAAGTTCCAACCTATAGGTCCTTTGGCATAAAACAAAACAAAATCATTATCGTTAAAAACCTGATCATTTTCTCCAGATACATAAATAGCATTCTCCACCAAATCTTCCTCTCTTGCTTTTGTTAGCAATTCGGGTAACATAGTACCTCCATTTCCAAATACTCTTATGTTTCTTGGGTTTATTGTAGTTGTATTTATTCCTAATGATTTTAGAAAAGGTGCATCTAACTTAAAAACTCCAGATTTATCTACCGCTATTTTATACCAAGTACCCGTTGCTAAAACTGAGTTTATTTGAGACGTTGCTGAGTTTACTTTTCCAAACCTTGCAGCTCTTACACTTTTAAAACCGTAATTAAGCACAAACGACACAACCTTTACAACATCTCCTGCTGTATTTTTATACACAGGGTTTGCTTTTAAAACCAAAAGGCTTTTGGTTCCATTTTTTACAACTCTTAAAGTTGGGTTAAATGAACTAGAAAGTGCATTTACATTTAAGGTTTCTAATTCTCTATTTGTTGTCTTTTGAACAACCACATTACCAACCTCATAGCTACTTAATTCTTGACCATTCTCCATATCAAACTGTTCGTAAAAAACAGGTTGTAACTCGTTGTTAAGACTTACGTTGTTGGCAAGCATTATATTTTTTTGCAAAACCGGTTCGTATATTACTTCCCAAGCAAGGCTAAAATCTTTTTTTTCTTGTCCAAAAACATGTAGGGTACTTAATATAATAAAGACTAAGTAACGTAGTTTCATTTTTATAGAATTATTTCACGAATATAATGATTTCAAACTTCTGAATTACACAACATATTTAAATTGTGTAATTAAGGATTATATGATATCTTGCGTACCAATTAACATTTATAGTGATTAGAATCTTTATGAAAAAAATCATAAAAACATCTTTAAAATCTAGCATCATATTGCTTTGCTTAACAAGTTGTTTTAACCAGCAAAACCTTAGCACTCACAGACATTCTGAAAACGTAGGAATGGACTTTAGTTTGCCAGAAAACGGAGGACTTTCTAAATTATCTCCTGATGGAGGACAAGAAATAAGCGACAACATGGTTCTTGTAGAGGGTGGTGTTTTTGTTATGGGACAAACTCAACAAGACGTTATGGGAGGAATTAACAATCCACCAAAAACCGTACACGTACAAAGTTTTTATATTGATGATACAGAAGTAACCAACAGAGAATATCTCATTTATTTAGATTGGCTTAAAAAAGTATTCCCTCCAGACAACCCTAAATACAAGCACATATATGCTGCTGCCGTTCCTAACGAAAATGTTTGGAAAAAACCTTTAGGACACGATGGTGGTTTGTCTAAAAACTACTTAAGGCACAGAGCTTTTGAAGATTATCCTGTAGTAGGTGTTAGTTGGAGACAAGCAAATGATTATTGCAAATGGAGAACCGACAGAATAGCCGAAAAGCAATTAATGGAAGAAGGAATTCTAAAGCCTTTATATACCAATAATCAAGTTACCATAGAAGGTAGAAATCACTTTGATGCAGAAGTTTTTGAAACAGACCCTAAATTACTATTCAATGGTGATTATTCTATTTATACAGAATATGTAACCAATCCTGAAGAAAAAGAAAACGATACGACCACTATTGCTGCTGTAGTAGATAAAAAAGATGTTGTCTTAAATATAGACAGACACTCTCCTTCTCCTTCATACAGACTTCCAACAGAAGTTGAATGGGAATATGCTGCCAAAGCAGATATAGAAAATCGCTATTTTAATACCATTAGAGGTAGAAAAAAATACGCTTGGAACGGAGAAACAACTAGAGATTTACAAAGTAAATACTACGTGCAACATGCCAACTTTAAACAAGGTAAAGGTGATTATAGTGGTATTGCAGGATGGAGCTCTGATTATGGAGATATTACAACACCTGTAAGAAGTTACCCTCCTAATGCCTTTGGATTGTATGATATGGCTGGAAATGTAGCTGAATGGGTTTTTGATGTATACAGACCAGAAATGGACACCAATTTAAACGATTTTAATTACGCTAGAGGAAATGTATTTAGAAAACCTAAATTAGACGAGAATGGTAACGTAATAATTGCTGATTACAACACCATGAGTTACGATACACTTCCTAACGGAAAAATTGTTCCTACCGTATTACCCGGACAAATTATTAAAGAAGAAATATCTAGCAGTGATGCTTATTTAAGCCCTTCTTTTAGAAAAGCTGACAATAGAGATTTTGCTGATGGAGATATTGCTTCTTCTAGAACTTATTTAGAAGAAGATCCTGAAAGAAGAAAAAAAATGTACAATGCTCCTATTATCCCTCCTCCAGTTTTAAACGAAGAAACAGGTAAATTAGAGTATGTGTATGACGACAAACCTAGAACTACTTTAATTACAAACCACTCTAGAGTTTATAAAGGTGGTTCTTGGAAAGATAGAGAGTTTTGGTTAGACCCATCTCAAAGAAGATATTTAGAAGAATACATGTCTACAGACTATATTGGTTTTAGATGTGTAGTTAGTAAAGTGGGTGAAGGACACGAAAAAGTAAAAAGATCTGCTTTTAATATTTCTTACTACTAGAAAAAATAACTACTCAATAAAAAAGAGGAATCATCTAAATTGGTGATTCCTCTTTTTATTTTAATTCAGTTTGTATTCAAAACCTTCTTTATCTAAATACTCAAACAATTCTGAAGATACTTTTAACTTATACGTTCTTGACGGCATTTCAATATCAATTCTATCTTTTTCTGATATTAAATTAAAACCAATAGTCTGTTTAGCCCCCTCTCCTGTAAACCCAGATAAAAGCATTTCTAATTGCTCTATCCTTTCTTCAGTAATTTCATGCAATCGCATTTTAAAAGTAATTTTCTTACATTTTTTATCCATTACATCAGATAGTAACGAAAATTCTGAAAATCGTATTCTAGGTTCCCCCTCACTACCATCTTTTTGTGTCCACCCTTTTTGAATGGTTCCACTTAAATATAAAAAGGAATTTGGAACCAGCATATGTTGATAACGCAAATACTCTTCTCCAAAAAGTCTAAATTCATGTGAGTCCGTGTAGTCTTCAATAATAAAAGATCCCCACCCATTTCCATTTTTAGCAATTCTGTGTTCTGCACTTGTTAAAATTCCACCAAAGGAAAAGTTTTTTCCTACATGCTTTCTTAAATCTTCTTTAAATAAGCTAGCTGTACAATTGGTAAATCGCATTTCATTTTTATAATCATCTAAAGGATGCGCAGATATGTAAATCCCTACAACTTCTTTTTCTTTAGACAACAACTCCATGGTACCCCATGTTTCACAAGGTGGTACTTGGGGTTCTGGTAATTGCACATCCGAAGCTTCTCCAAACAAAGACACTTGTGAAGAATTCATACTTTCTTGATAGGCATGACCAAATTTAATTGCCTTTTCTAAAAAGGTCATTCCTTTTTCGTCAGTGGCAAAAAATTGTGCTCTGTGTACTTCACCAAAAGAATCAAACCCTCCTGCTAATGCCAAGCCTTCAAATGCTTTTTTATTACACGTTCGTAGGTCAACACGTTTGGCTACATCAAAAATAGAAACAAATGGCCCATTTTCTTTTCGTTCATTTATAATTCCATCTACAGCAATACCTCCAACTCCTTTTATAGCAGCCATTCCAAATCGAACAGCCCCTTCATCATTTACAGAAAATTTTGCATAAGATTCGTTAACATCGGGTCCCAAAACGGTTAGTCCCATTCGCTTACATTCCTCCATAAAGAAAGTAACCTGCTTAATATCATTCATGTTGTTAGACAACACCGCCGCCATATATTCTGCTGGGTAATGTGCTTTTAAATACGCGGTTTGATAAGCAATCCAAGCATAACAGGTAGAGTGAGATTTGTTAAAGGCATAAGATGCAAATGCCTCCCAGTCTTTCCATATTTTTTCTAAAGCCTTAGCATCATGTCCTTTTGCAGCTGCTTGTTCTATAAACAAAGGTTTCATTTTTGCTAGAACTGCTATCTGCTTTTTACCCATAGCTTTACGCAAAGTATCTGCCTGACCTTTGGTAAAACCTGCCAAATCTTGAGACAATAACATTACCTGCTCTTGATAAACGGTAATTCCATAAGTTTCAGCCAATCGGTTTTTGTACTCCTCAGCTGGTAAATCATACAAAATTTCTTCTATTCCATGTTTACGGTTGATAAAACTTGGAATGTATTCTAAAGGTCCTGGTCTGTACAAGGCATTCATCGCAATTAAATCGGCAAAAACTGTCGGTTTTAATTCACGCATGTATTTTTGCATTCCTGGAGATTCGTACTGAAAAATCCCTACGGTTTCTCCTCTTTGGAAAAGTTCATACGTTTTTACATCATCAATAGGAAAAGACTCTGGATCTAATTCTACTCCATGTCTAGCTTTTACAATTTCGCAAGTATGTTTAATAAGGGTTAGTGTTTTTAACCCCAAGAAGTCCATTTTTAACAAACCTGCACTTTCTACCACAGAGTTGTCAAACTGGGTTACATACATATCCGAATCTTTAGCAACAGATACAGGTACGAATTTGGTAATATCATCTGGAGTAATAATAACTCCACAAGCGTGTATTCCTGTATTACGTACAGACCCTTCTAAAACACGGGCTTTATTTACAGTTTCTGCTTCTAACCCATCTCCTTCGGAAATACGTTTAAGTTCGTTAACCATTTCCATTTCTTCGGATCGTAACTTAGCTGCTAATTCTTTATCATCTAATCCAAATATTTTTTTAAGCTTCATACCAGGAATCAACTTGGCAATTCTATCGGCTTCAAAAAGTGGTAAATCTAAAACCCTGGCTGTATCTCTAATAGATGATTTTGCAGCCATGGTACCATAAGTAATAATTTGTGCTACTTGATTGGCTCCATATTTATCAATTACATAATCAATAACACGTCCACGTCCTTCATCATCAAAATCAATATCAATATCGGGCATGGAAATACGTTCCGGATTTAAGAACCTCTCAAAAAGTAAATCGTACTGAATTGGATCTATATTGGTAATCCATAAACAATAAGCCGCAACAGAACCTGCTGCAGACCCACGTCCTGGTCCTACAGAAACTCCCATTTCTCGGGCAGCTCGTATAAAATCTTCTACAATTAAAAAATATCCAGGATATCCTGTTTTGGCAATAACATCTAACTCAAGATCTAAACGCTCTTTAATTTCTGGAGTAATTTCTCCATATCTCTTTTTAGCTCCCTCGTATACCAAATGGGCTAAAAAGTTATTTTCTCCTCTTTTACCTCCATCTTCTAAATCCTTATCATCTTTAAATTCATCTGGAATATCAAAAGCGGGTAACAATACATCACTAGCCAAAGTAAAAGGAGTTATTTTATCTACCAATTCTTGAATATTGCGAATTGCTTCAGGAATATCAGCAAACAATTCCTTCATTTCATCTGGTGACTTAAAATAATACTGATCGTTAGGCAATCCGTATCTATAGCCTCTACCTCTACCAATAGGTGTTGCTTGTTTTTCTCCATCTTTTACACACAACAAAATATCATGCGCATTAGCATCTTCTTGATCTATGTAAAAAGTATTATTAGTAGCAACTACTTTAATATTGTGTTTTTTAGAAAACTCTAACAAAACTTTATTTACCACATTTTCATCTTCTTGACCATGTCGCATTAGCTCAATGTACAGATCACTTCCAAACTGTTCTTTCCACCACAACAGAGCTTCTTCGGCTTGCTTTTCTCCTACATTTAAAATTTTACTAGGTACTTCTCCATACAAGTTTCCTGTTAAAACAATAACATCTTCTTTGTATTGTTCTACAACCTTCCTGTCAATCCTTGGCACATAATAAAAACCATCCACAAAAGCGGTTGAAGACATTTTAGCTAGGTTTTGATATCCTTTACGGTTTTTAGCAAGCATCACTACTTGATATCCATTGTCTTTTTTGGTTTTATCTAAATGGTTTTCACAAACAAAAAATTCGCAACCTACTATGGGTACTAATTCTTTTCCATCAAACGCTTCTCCTTTTTCTTCGGCTTCTTCTCTTTTAGCTTTAATTCCACTGTTATACCCGGCAACAGCATTGGTAAAATGAAAAGCCGCCATCATGTTTCCAGTATCTGTCATGGCAACTGCAGACATGTTGTATTTACCAGCAGTGTTTACCAAAGCACCTATTTCTATGGTAGATTGTAAAATAGAGTATTGAGTATGATTGTGTAAATGTGCAAAAGAAACTTCTTCTAATTTTGCTAAATTTTCTTTTACATTAACCCCTTTTCCTTTAGCTCCTGCTTGCTCCGATTGACGTTTACGAATTTTATCACTTTCCTTTTTTAAGTTTAAGTGTTTTAATCCTATTACCTCAAACGGTTTAGGGTTTAGCGTTTTAAACGCTGTAAAATAACTCGGATCTACATCTAATTGTTCTTGTGTAAAAGCTTGTTTTCTAATCAACTCAAAGAAACAACGAGTCGTAGCTTCTACATCGGCGGTTGCATTGTGAGCTTCGCCAAAACCAACACCAAACAAATAATGATGTAACTCTGTTAAAGTTGGCAGTTTGAATTTTCCTCCTCTACCTCCAGGAATTTGACACATACTAGCTGTAACCTCGGTACATGTATCTAAAATTCCAAGCGTGTTTTTGTCATCTTCAGATAAGTCGTCAATAGCTAAAGGTCTGTTTTTAGGAATTTTGGCATTAAAATTATACGATTCTAAATTAAAACTATCAAATTCAAAGGCCTTAAAATTGGGAGTTATTCCAGCTCTAATAAATTCAGCTCCCATAATGTTTACATCAAACGTAACATTTTGTCCTACTAAAAATTTGGTTTTTTCTAAAACTTGATTAAATCGATTTAAACCTTCTTTCAAAGAAATTCCTTGTTCCAAAGCCAAATCGGTAGAAATACCATGTACCTTTTCAGAATCAAATGGAATGTTAAATCCATCTGGTTGTACCATAAAATTATCGTGCTCAATTACACGTCCCATATCATCGTGCAATTGCCAAGCTATTTGTATACATCTAGGCCAGTTTTCAGTATCTGTCATTGGAGCCTTATAGCTCTTAGGTAAACCTGTAGTTTCTGTATCAAAAATTAAGTACATATGCTTTCTTTTGGGAAGGATTAAAAATACAAAATATATCACGTAAAATATTGTCGTTTTAAGCATCCTACAAAATAGTTATCAACCAATATTTGTAGTACCTTTAATACAACCATCAAATCATCTTTATTATGAAAGATTTACTTGAAAACACTCATTGGGATATACTAATTATTGGTGGTGGAGCTACAGGAATTGGAACGGCTATTGATGCAGCTTCTAGAGGATATAAAACTTTATTGGTAGAAAAAGAAGACTATGGAAAAGGGACTTCTAGCAAAAGTACCAAACTGATACATGGAGGAGTTAGATATTTACAACAAGGAAATTTTTCTTTGGTTTTAGAAGCTTTAAAAGAACGTGCCATTTTAAAAAGAAATGCACCACACATTGTACACGATTTAAAATTTGTGGTTCCTACTTACGATTGGTGGGAAAGTCCTTTTTATGGAATTGGTTTAAAACTATATGATTGGTTGGCTGGAAAAGAAGGTTTTGGAGATTCAGAATTTTTATCGAAAGAAGAAACCATTAATTACATTCCTACCGTTAGTCAAAAAGGATTGCGTGGTGGTGTAATTTATCACGATGGTCAGTTTGATGACACCCGTCTGCTAATTAACATGATGCAAACTGCTAAAGATCAAGGAGCAACAATTTTAAATTATACCGAATTTGTAAACTTTACCAAAAACTTAGCTGGATTGATTGATGGTGCAATTATTAAAGAGGTAAATACTTCTAAAACTTATACAATCCAAACAAAAGCAGTCATTAATGCTACAGGTGTTTTTTCTGATACCATTAGACAACAAGATCAAAAATCTACTCCTAAAATAATGACCAGTAGTCAAGGAGTGCATATTGTTTTAGATAAAAGTTTTTTACCTAGTGATACTGCCATTATGATTCCTGAAACAGAAGATGGTAGAGTTTTATTTGCTGTTCCTTGGCATGATAAAATAATTATTGGAACTACCGATACTCCTGTGAAAAAATATTCTTATGAACCCTTAGCTAAAAAAGATGAAATAGAGTTTTTATTAACTCACACAGCTAAATATTTAACTAAAACTCCTACTAAAAAAGATGTAAAAAGTGTTTTTGTAGGTTTACGTCCTTTGGTAAAAAATGGAAACGCAGAAGATACTGCCGAAATTTCTAGGGAACACGTAATAGAGGTTAGTAAAAGTGGTTTGATTAGTATTGCTGGGGGTAAATGGACGACCTATAGAAAAATGGCAGAAGACGTTGTAGACAAGGCCACTATGGTTGCCGTAATTCCTTTTGTAAAATCAGAAACTGAATTTTTAAATATTCACGGGTATCACAAACAAAAAAATGATACAAATCCTTTAAGCATTTATGGTACGGATGCTAAATTAATTAAACGTTTGACTGAAAAAAATCCTGAATTAAAAGAAAAAATCCATCCTAATTATTCCTACATAAAAGCTCAAATTGTTTGGGCTGTACACAATGAAGATGCTAAAACAATAGAAGATTTTTTAGCTAGAAGAATTCGTTTATTATTTTTAGATGCCAAAGCAAGTATAGACTCTGCAGAAACAGTAGCTATAATTATGCAACAATATTTAAACCAAAACAACCAATGGAGAGAAAAGGAAGTTATAAACTTCACGAAACTAGCTCAACAATATCTTTTAACATAAAAAAACTCGTAGATTTTATTCTACGAGTTTTTTTATGTTTTATTAGAAATTTGTTTAAGCCTTTTCAGCTGCTCTTATTTCTTTGGCTTTTTGTTTTGCTTCTTCGTTTTTAGCAATTTTATGCTCTGGTCTAGTCCATTTAGGATTTTCTCCCAATGCTTGATATTTAGAATCTTCTGCTGAAACTGATTTAGGTTGTACCTTTTTAGTAAATGGTTTCATAGGATTCAAACCTAATTTCTCAAACAATTTCATATCTTCATTTACATCAGGATTAGGAGTTGTTAACAGCTTGTCACCTGCAAAAATAGAATTGGCTCCTGCAAAGAAACAAAATGCTTGTCCTTCTTGGCTCATTTGAGTTCTTCCTGCAGACAATCTTACTTGAGTTTCTGGCAATACAATTCTTGTGGTAGCTACCATTCTGATCATATCCCAAATTTCCACTGGTTTTTGATCTTCTAAAGGTGTTCCTTCAACCGCTACCAAAGCATTAATTGGTGTAGATTCCGGTTGTGGGTTTAATGTTGATAATGCAACTAACATTCCTGCTCTATCTTCTATAGATTCCCCCATTCCAATAATTCCTCCAGAACATACTGTTACATTGGTTTTTCTAACATTGTCTATTGTATCTAATCTGTCCTGAAACCCTCTTGTAGAAATTACTTCTTTATAATATTCTTCTGATGAATCTAAATTATGATTATAAGCATACAAACCTGCTTCTGCCAATCTTTGTGCTTGGTTTTCAGTGACCATTCCCAAAGTACAGCATACCTCCATGTCCAATTTATTAATGGTTCGAACCATTTCTAAAACTTCGTCAAATTCAGGTCCGTCTTTTACATTTCTCCAAGAAGCTCCCATACAAACTCTAGAAGACCCTGATGCTTTTGCTCTTAAAGCTTGTGCTTTAACCTGTTGTACAGGCATTAAATCATTCCCTTCAATATCTGTATGATAACGTGCTGCTTGCGGACAATATCCACAATCTTCAGAACATCCACCTGTTTTTATAGATAACAAAGTAGATACCTGAACTTCATTAGGATCATGATGTAACCTATGAATGGTTGCTGCTTCATATAAAAGCTCCATCAAAGGTTTATTGTATATTTCTAAAATTTCTTCCTTTGTCCAATTGTGTCTTACTTCACTCATAAGTTTCATTTAATTGATTCGGTAAAAGTAGTAAAAAATGCTTCTTTATTTACGAATTTCTCTTTAAAACAATACTAACTGCATTTCCTCCAAAGCCAACAGCATTTACCATAATACGTTCTATTTTAGTAGGTTGTTTTAAATCAGGCAAATAAGGAATTCCAATAAATTCTTGTTTCATTAACATTAAGATGGCTAATTCCATACTAAAAGAACCCGAAGCCCCTAAAGTATGTCCTATTTTCCATTTGTTAGAGGTTATAGAGGGTTGTTTTTTACCAAAAACTTTTTCTATAGCCTTTATTTCTGATAAATCCCCTTTTATGGTTCCAGGTGCATGCATTACAATCACATCTATTTCACCATCTAAATTTTTCAAAGCCATTTTCATTGAATCTTGAAAACATTCTGCTTCATCTGTAATAGAAATATTATGTTTTAATTTTTCTGTTGCATACCCAACAGATTCAATATAAGCAACTGCTTTGTCGTTTTTTCCTTCTTCTAAACAAAAAGCAACTGCTCCTTCTCCTAAGCACATTGTATTTCGTTTTTTATCAAGATTTAATGCTTTGCAAGGATATAAATCTTTGTTGTCTGCATAAATCTTAATAGCTTGCATTTGAGCAATTGTAAACGGAGTATTAGGTGCCTCTGTGGCACCAACCATAAATTTATTAGACATGCCCGAATTAATCCATGCTACACCATTTAAAATAGCATGCAAGCCTGTAGAACATGTAATTGAATGTGAAATAACTGGTCCTTTAGATTGTAAATCATCAGCAATCCAAGTTGATAAATTTCCTAACGTAGTGGTGGGTGATGTTAAGGGATGGGTTTTACCAAGTTCATTTTTAGAAAAATCATCATAAAATTCTTCAAACAATCCCGTTGCTCCTCTAGAAGATCCCATGTTAATTCCAAAGCTTGAACTACATTCCCATCCAGAAGATTTAAAGGCTAATCTTCCTACATAAATGGCCATCAATACAGACCTATCTAAATGTTTGTATTTTGTATTAGAATTTTTTAAGACATTCAATTCTTCTTCTATACTCTCTGGCAACTTACTTACCAAAGCGCTTACTTTATCAAAAGTTAACTCTTCTAAAAAGTGTTTTTCTTCTTTATACGATTTCCAAACCTCCATAGGATTGATTCCCAAAGTTGAAACAGAAGCGTACCCAGTTATTGATATTAATTTCATCCAAAATAGTTCATAAAATTCTTTCTTCTAAAAAGTATTAAAACAATTGATTAATATTAGAAGTAAATAATTTAACTGCAATAGCTAACAAAATAATTCCAAACACTTTTCTTAGCACACTTAAACCTACTCCTCCTAAAATCTGTTCAACTTTTTTTGAGGTTTTCAAAACAAAGAACACAAAAATACTATTAATAAAAATAGCAACCACAATATTCTCTACAGCAAATTCAGATCTTAAAGAAATTAAAGTAGTCATAGTTCCAGCCCCAGCAATAAGAGGAAAAGCAATAGGGACTATAGAACTCGATTCTGTCATTTCATCTTTAAAAATTGTTATTCCAAGTATCATTTCAATAGCTAAAAAAAATAAAACAAATGATCCCGCTACAGCAAATGAATTTACATCAACTCCTATCAAGCTTAAAATTTCATCACCTACAAATAAAAACAAAACCATAATAACACCAGAAACAATAGTTGCTTTTCCTGATTGAATGTGTCCTACTTTTTTTCGGAGATTAATAATAATTGGTACACTTCCAATAATGTCAATAACAGCAAAAAGAATCATAGTTGCTGTAACAATTTCTTTAAAATTAAAAAACAAATTCATTCATCAAAACTACACATTATTCCTTAAGAAAAAGTGTATTAACCAAATTTGAATCTGAAATATTAAAACGTAGTGCTGTTAAAGTAACAGATTCTGCAAAAGCAGCTCAATTTTTACATTCAGATATTGTTTTAAAAAAAGCAGATAAACCTAGAGGAAATATTTTAAAAAACTAGTAATCAGCAAACTCTATACCCCAAAAACCATCACTACAATGTTAATGAAGGTTATATAAAACAAAAAATCCCGATTCTAATAAAGAATCGGGATTCAAAAAAAGGCGATGACATACTCTCCCATCTAACGATAGTACCATCTGCGCTAATAGGCTTAACTGCTCTGTTCGGAATGGGAAGAGGTGAGCCCTATTGCAATAATCACCTTAAGATTATTCAATTACAAACTAGTCAATTAATAATTACGATTTTTTTTCATAATTGTACATTGCCAATTGTAAATTGATTATGTGTTAACATATTGATACCAATATTATACTTTTTCTATTACTCGATTGTATACGTTATTAAAGCCCGCAAGTACATAAGCCTATGGGTTATTAGTAATACTCGGCTATGACATTACTGCCTTTACACCTGT
>NZ_CM150748.1:1940000-3025000 GCF_056387575.1 Wenyingzhuangia gracilariae | reverse complement strand
CACTACTAACGAAATCATTTTTATTTTCTCTTCCTCCGGTTACTTAGATGTTTCAGTTCACCGGGTTTGCCTTCTTTCGAATACTATGCCTTCAACATAGTGGGTTGCCCCATTCGGAAATCTACGGATATAACTCTTATGTGCAAATCCCCGTAGCTTATCGCAGCTTATCACGTCCTTCTTCGCCTCTGAGAGCCTAGGCATCCGCCATACACCCTTAATTAGCTTATTGTACTCTTTTGCGTCTTTAATTTTTACAATCTTGCGATTGTTGTATTTTTATTAATCGTCTATCTAAATGATAAACGATAATGTCTACTCAAGTAATATTATTTTTATAATATTATTATCAATATGTCAATGAACTTTCTTTCAATTTTCAATCTTACAATGTGCAATGAACAATTTTTTAATTGCTAATTCCCAACTGTTAATTGTTAATTGAATCGTGGAGAATATCGGAGTCGAACCGATGACCTCTTGCGTGCAAGGCAAGCGCTCTAGCCAGCTGAGCTAATCCCCCATTACTAGTAGTTAGTAATTAGTTTTTAGTCATTAGTAATTACTAATTCGTAATTGTAATTATTTCTGCTTCTAGAATTTCCTGTTTCACAAAAACACATACTATAGTTGTAGTCTCGGGCAGACTCGAACTGCCGACCTCTACATTATCAGTGTAGCGCTCTAACCAGCTGAGCTACGAGACTCAATATGTGATTGTGTATATATATAAAAATTAACAGCTAATTAAAAAGTAAATAGACTTCTCATAACATACATCTCTTTTCTCTAGAAAGGAGGTGTTCCAGCCGCACCTTCCGGTACGGCTACCTTGTTACGACTTAGCCCTAGTTACCAGTTTTACCCTAGGCGGCTCCTTGCGGTGACCGACTTCAGGCACCCCCAGCTTCCATGGCTTGACGGGCGGTGTGTACAAGGCCCGGGAACGTATTCACCGCATCATGGCTGATATGCGATTACTAGCGATTCCAGCTTCATGGAGTCGAGTTGCAGACTCCAATCCGAACTGTGACAATGTTTAAAGATTCGCATCCTGTCGCCAGGTAGCTGCCCTCTGTCATTGCCATTGTAGCACGTGTGTAGCCCAGGACGTAAGGGCCGTGATGATTTGACGTCATCCCCACCTTCCTCTCGGTTTGCACCGGCAGTCTCTCTAGAGTCCTCAGCTTAACCTGTTAGCAACTAAAAATAGGGGTTGCGCTCGTTATAGGACTTAACCTGACACCTCACGGCACGAGCTGACGACAACCATGCAGCACCTTGTAAGAAGTCCGAAGAAATGTCTATCTCTAAACAATGCATCCTACATTTAAGCCCTGGTAAGGTTCCTCGCGTATCATCGAATTAAACCACATGCTCCACCGCTTGTGCGGGCCCCCGTCAATTCCTTTGAGTTTCAATCTTGCGACCGTACTCCCCAGGTGGGACACTTATCACTTTCGCTTAGTCACTGAGCTAATGCCCAACAACTAGTGTCCATCGTTTACGGCGTGGACTACCGGGGTATCTAATCCCGTTCGCTCCCCACGCTTTCGTTCATCAGCGTCAGTATATACGTAGTAGACTGCCTTCGCAATCGGTATTCTATGTAATATCTATGCATTTCACCGCTACACTACATATTCTATCTACTTCCATATAACTCAAGACTAACAGTATCAAAGGCAGTTCCATCGTTAAGCGATGGGATTTCACCTCTGACTGATTAGCCCGCCTACGAACCCTTTAAACCCAATGATTCCGGATAACGCTTGGACCCTCCGTATTACCGCGGCTGCTGGCACGGAGTTAGCCGGTCCTTATTCGTAGAGTACCGTCAGTGTGGTACACGTACCACAGTTTCTTCCTCTATAAAAGAAGTTTACAACCCATAGGGCAGTCATCCTTCACGCGGCATGGCTGGTTCAGAGTTGCCTCCATTGACCAATATTCCTCACTGCTGCCTCCCGTAGGAGTCTGGTCCGTGTCTCAGTACCAGTGTGGGGGATCTCCCTCTCAGGACCCCTACCTATCGATGTCTTGGTAAGCCGTTACCTTACCAACTAACTAATAGGACGCATAGCCATCTTAAACCGATAAATCTTTAATTAATAATCCATGCGAATTATTAACACCATAGGATATTAGTCCACGTTTCCATGGGGTATCCCCTTGTTTAAGGTAGGTTCTATACGCGTTACGCACCCGTTCGCCGGTCGTCAGCAAATTGCAAGCAATCTCTGTTACCCCTCGACTTGCATGTGTTAAGCCTGCCGCTAGCGTTCATCCTGAGCCAGGATCAAACTCTTCATCGTTATTTTGTTTGACATATTGCTATGCCTTAAATTATGATGATGCTCAAAAAAATCTTCATACTCAATATCTGAAAAACTAATCCCAAATATCAGCATGTAATTTACTCTTTAATTTTACGCTGTCAATTTTCAATAGTATCAATGAACTTACGTCTTTTCAGACTCTTCATACAACTAACTCCCTTAGAAGTTAGTAACTTAGCTGCTTCGCTAAGCGGATGCAAATATAAGAACTTTTTTCTTTCTAAAACAAATAAAATTTAAAATATTTTTAAATCTTTTTTCTTCTATCGCGAAGCTTGTTAAAACCTCTTCTAAAAACCCTTAAAACCTTATATGAACTTCAACTTTAAACTAGTTGCCTAGTCGCTGTTGCGGCTGCAAAGATACGCACCTTTTTTGCTTTTTTCCTAATCTTTTTCAACCTTTTTTTATTTATTTTTTTCTAAAATACCTAAACCCCTTATTACTCGTACTTTATACACTAATCTTAACTCTTTCTTTTTTTAATATAGCTTTCTTTATTACTTATTATATAGATGCGTTAGGGATAGAACGACTTGTTTGAGCTCTTTTTTGAATTGTTGAAATATGAAAAGATTTAGGATGGTTACCCCATAAACAATCTTTATTACTCTTATTTAAAACCAAAAAAAGCGAGTAGTGATAGCCCGACCTGAAAGGTAACGACACAATAAATCAAAAAAAACTTGTTTAACTATACTCCTTTCCTCTATATAAAGGTTTAAAATGCTCATTGTAAATTGTAGCTATAAAAAAAAGTGATGGGGTGTTATAAATAAACACTCCATCACCCTTTGTAAGATTATTCGTTATAATCTATTTAATTAGTCTAAAAAAAGTAAATTTTAGAAGCCCCTAAACCAACAGCACTACTATACTCGGTCTCTAAAGTTGAAATGTTTACAACTTTTAATTTACACAATGATGTAAATGAGTAGGAAACTGTAAACAAATGATTGTCTTTGGTACTCATTCCATATATAGCCCCTACAGTAATACCGTTTGAAGTTGAAATTTCTGTAGCGCTGTCTTTTATACTAAAAACCTTATCTCCTACATAATAATAAATATTCCCGTCATCATAAGACATTAGCGTAGCTCTTGTATTTTCTGCAAAAGCCAATTCTTTATTAATACTATTATCGGCTGTATTTATAAAAGTTATAGAAGACGTTGTGTTTGTTAATGCTGAATAAGGCGGAGTACTAGCGTAACTTAAAGGTTTTCCTTGACACAAAACAACCAATTCTCCTGCATTGTTAAAAAACATTTCATCAGGGTTATCATTTACCTTAATTGTAGTCACCGCATTATTAGCGACTAAATTTACCACCGAAACTATGTTGTTAGAAGAATATCCACCTTGATGAGATACGTACAACTTATTATTTTTAGTAATTACTCGTTCAACCCCATTCGCTAATGGAATTGTAGTTTCTTCTATTGTATTGGTTGTTAAATCTAGAACAGCAATATAATCGTCTGTTTCATCAGAACCGCTTCCCCAATTGGTAATATATCCTTTGTTATCTACAATAGTCATGTATCTTGGATTCCCTAATCCTGTTTGTACAATGGCTTTTTTCTTAAAGGTATATCTATCAACCACTATAATTTGACTTACATCATTTAAGATAATATATGCATCTTCTTCTCCAAAACAAATAGACTGAATTAGTCCTGCTACTTTTGATCCATTTACATTTTCATAATAAAATATATCAGAATCATTCTTACCGAAATAAGACACAGAACCATCTTTAGCTCCAAAGTTTCCCTCTGAGCTAACAATTATGTTGGTATCTACTGTTTCAAAAACATTTTGAACAATAGTTTCTTCTTTTGTACAAGAAACAAAAACAACACTTAGCAGTATTAGTAATTTAAAAATTGAGTATTTTTTCATTTTTTTTAGTTTAAAATTTATAGTGAATATTTATATTAAAGTTTCGTCCGGGCATAGGTCGTAAATTGGTAAAGTAGTATAGATTATTACCAACATTGTTTACTTTACCCCCTAAAATTAATTTGTGATGTTTTTTATTTAACAAACTATAATTAACTCCACAATTAAACACTGTAACCTTAGCTATAGAATAATTGCTTAATGTATCTTCTGTTGTGTATACTTTGCTTTGGTGCAGGCCTTGTAAATACACACTTAACCTTTTATATGTATAAGACAAGTTATAATTGAGCAAATGCTGTGGTACAAAAGGCAAAGAAGCATTTGTTTTTTTGTTAAAAGCACTTGTAAACGTATAATTACCAGTAAGTAAAAGTTTTTGTTCTTTAGGCAGTAATACTTTGTAAGACAAAGCTCCCTCAATTCCTTGATTGGCTACATGTTGTATGTTTTTAGGACGCCATAAATTAGTACCTCCTGTAGGTAACCAAATAATTTTATCTTTTATATCTATATAAAAATAAGTAGCTGAGACATGTAATTGATGAATGTCTATATCTGCTCCCAACTCTAACTGCTTTGATTTTTCTGGCACTAAATTTAAATTTCCTACTATAGGCCAGTACAGTTCATTGTATGTGGGTACTCTATAATTGGTAGATAAATTGGTTTTTAAAGTGATCTTTTTATTTAATTTTTGTTCTGCAGCTAACGATACAGACATAGGAACTGAAAAGTTAGAATTAAACTCTTTACGAAGATTAAAAGAGGTAGATAATGAAGCAGTAGGCATATAAAATATCATCCCTCCAAAAGAAAATGCTTCTCTATTTCTTGATTGGATTTGATCTGTTGAACCGTTTGTAGATTCATACATCATCAAATACTTCGCCTTTAAAACATTTGAAAACCGATATGAAGCATCATAATCTACTACTTTTTTGTTTGATTTTCCGTAACCAAAATTTTTAAAAGCTTTGTTACTATAGTACCTAAATTCCTGAGTTAAGTATGCTAGTTTTAAAGATTGTTGAAAAACATTAGATGAGAAATTCCATTTTAATAAATTACGTTGATTAAAATTTTCATTGCGCTCATTTGCATTAGATGGATTGGGAATTCCATCAGAAAAAAGACGATCTCCATAGTATTTAGTGGTATAAAAATAAAGTTTGTTTCTTCTAGAAAATTGATATCCCAAACTAAAATCTATTCCATAATTTTTATAGTTCCCATTTTCATTATACAACAAGTTTCCGTTTTCATCTTTATATCTCTTGTCTAAATAAACATAATCATTATCCGAACTATTATAGGTAGAAGATAACTTTATTGCCCATTTACCTGTACCTATATTGGCTTTAAAAAAATTAGAACTTGTATTGTAACTACCATAACTGGTAAACAGATCAAAATTTTTATGCTTTTTAAAAGAGAGTATATCATTTAACTGAACAACACCTCCAATGGCACCAGAACCAAATTGCACACTTCCTCCTCCGCTTTTTACCACAATTTGATCTGTAGTACTAGCAGATATGGCATTAAAATCTACTTGACCATTTCCTATAGCATTGATACTGATTCCATTCCACAACACCAATGTATTGGTGGCAGATGTTCCTCTAAACCTGGCAGAACTTGTCCCTCCATTTCCATAATCTTTAAAAGCAATAGGACTATTGTACCTTAATAATTCGGTGAAGTTTGTTGGGTTTTTTACAACTTGCTCTACGGATAACGTTATTTTTTTAGTTCCTAAATCTTCTTGTTTCTTTGTTGTATCAGCCAACAAGACCACTTTCTCTAAACGATTGATAGAATCATTTTGAGCTACAGTTTTGGCACAACAAAATATGCTTATTAAAAAAAACGCTTTACATAGTTTCATCATAAATTTCCTTTACTCCCGAAAGAATTTATATTATGAATCTGGCAGGTCTCCTGACTTACGTCTTATTACTACCTTCCCGTTTTTACTATTATTTAAAACAGTGGTTTAAGAATGTAATAAGCACCTTTTACGGCTAAGTTTACAGTTGCGGGTACAGTTCTTGATTTTAACAAGATTCCCTTTTAATTTTATGGTTCAACTTACATTGAATAGCATAAAAACCAAAATCGTGGCAAAAGTACGTTGTTTTTTAGTTCTAAATTACTTTTTATCAAAATAATTACAATACTTCTGTTCCAAATCTATTTTTTTAGGAAAAAGTTCTGGATGAAATATTTTAGCTAAAACTTTAATACCATCTACCAAAGTACTGGCAGAAGATTGGGTAAACAAATCAAAATCTGCAATATACACTTGCTTGTTTTGCACAGCTCTTAAGTTTTTCCATTCTGGTTTTGCTTCTAAAAACTTCATATCGTCCAAAGTTCTTTCTTGAGTATAACCACAAGGAGCAATTACCAATACTTCTGGATTGTATTTTACAATTTTGTTCCAATCTATCACAATGCTATCTCCTGATGGGTGTGACAGCAAATCTACTCCACCTGCATATCCTATTTGATGAGGAATCCAGTGTCCACAGTTAAACAACGGATCTATCCACTCTAACAACATTACACTTTTAGGCAAGGTTAGTCCTGCTCTTAGAGTATCTACTATTTTTTTAATTTCATTCTGTAAACTTAACACATATTGCTCCCCTTTTTCTGGAAACCCCATGGCGGTTGCAATTGTTATGGCATCTTTAAAAACATCGTTTAAAGATTGTGGAGTAATAGAAATTGTTTTAGGAACTACCGGTAACTTAGACAAAGATCTTTCTGCACTTTCAGTATCAATTTGACACACATCACAAACATCTTGTGTAAAAACTAAAGACGGATTGATGTTATGCATTATTTCTTCATCTACATAATACAAACTTTTTCCGGTAGCTTTGCTTTCAGAAAACAATGTATTTATTTCATCGCTGGTATATTCTTTGTCTTCTAAAACACAACGCACCATTACTTGTTTTTCTTGCAAAGCTTGCTGCGGACACTCAAAAGTAATTCCGTTTAGCATGTGTTCTAAACCCATATCGTAAATCATTTGGGTTACGGCGGGCATCATAGAAGAAACTGTCATATCTTTTTATTTTTCTGCAAAACTAGTCTTTTTTTCAAATCCATTTTTTTTGTCGTTAAAACTTAACAATCTTTGTTAAAAATTAAAGTATGATTTATTACATCACAGGTGGAGAACGTTCCGGAAAAAGTAGCTATGCTCAAAAATTGGCCGAAGAACTATCACCAACCCCTTATTATTTAGCAACTTCTAGAATATGGGATGATGATTTTAAAACACGTGTAGACAGACATGTATCTGACAGAGATGAGCGTTGGACGACTATTGAAGAAGAAAAAAACTTAAGCGCTGTAATACCCAAAAACGCTGTTGTATTAATTGATTGTGTGACTTTATGGCTAACCAATTTTTATACAGACAACAACTACAATGTTGCTAAATGTTTAGAACTTGTAAAGGCAGAAATTGAAAAATTAACCCAATTAGAAGCCACCTTGATTATTATTTCTAACGAAATTGGAATGGGTGTGCATGCCGAAACCCAAATAGGACGTAAGTTTACAGAACTACAAGGATGGGTAAATCAAGAAATTGCCAAAGTAAGCAACAAAGCAACATTTATGGTTTCTGGAATTCCAATGATTTTAAAATAAATACTTATGGACAACATTCAATCTGAATTACAGCATAAAATAAACACCAAAACAAAACCTATGGGTTCTTTGGGTGTTTTAGAAACCATTGCACTTAAAATTGGAGAAATTCAAAAAACGACCACTCCCATTTTATCCAAACCCACTATTATTGTTTTTGCAGGAGATCATGGAATTGTAAACGTAGAACCTGTAAGTCCGTTTCCACAAGAAGTAACCTCGCAAATGGTTTTTAACTTTTTACAAGGAGGGGCTGCTATTAATGTTTTTTGCAAACAAAATAACATTCATTTAAAAGTAGTAGATGCTGGAGTTAATTTTAATTTTAATGGAGTTCCTAACTTAATACATGCAAAAATAAACAAGGGAACCAAAAACTATTGTAATGAACCTGCCATGAGCATAGCAGATTGCAACCAAGCTATTTTAAAAGGAAAAGAACTAGTTACCAAACAATTTACACTAGGAACCAATGTAATTGGTTTTGGAGAAATGGGAATTGGAAACACCTCATCGGCAGCCTTATTAATGAGTTCTTTTACACAATTATCTATTCAAGAATGTGTAGGAAAAGGTACAGGTTTTTCAGAAGAGGGGGTTAAAACCAAAATAGCCATTTTAAAGAAAGCCAAAAACAATTATCCTAACCTAAAAGACCCTATAGAAATTTTGGCCACTTTTGGTGGTTATGAAATTGCCATGATGACCGGAGCTTTTTTACAAGCTGCTGAACTAGGTATGATTATTCTAGTTGATGGATTTATTGTAACATCTGCCCTATTAGCTGCACAAGCCATGAACAAATCTGTACTTAACAAGTGTATTTATTCGCATTGCTCTAATGAACAAGGACATGCTAAAATGTTAGACTTTTTAAAAGCAGATGCTATTTTAAACTTAGGATTAAGACTAGGAGAAGGTACAGGAGCAGCTTTGGCTTACCCAATTGTACAAGCATCAGTTAACTTTTTAAATCAAATGGCAAGTTTTGAATCTGCCGAAGTAACCAACACTGTTTATTAAATGAAAAAAGAAATTGCTATTTTTCTTACAGCTATCATGTTTTTTACAAGAATCCCTTGTCCCAAAAACATAGATCATTCTCCAGAAATTTTAACAAAAAGTAGTCGTTATTTTTCATTAGTCGGAATTATTGTAGGTAGTTTTGGTGCTTTAATTTATTACTTAGCTCAATTTTTATTTAACGATTCTATTTCTATTTTATTAAGCATTGCTGCTACCATTTGGATTACAGGTGCTTTTCACGAAGATGGTTTTGCCGATGTTTGTGATGGATTTGGTGGTGGCTGGACCAAAGAAAAAATTCTCACCATTATGAAAGATTCCAGGGTAGGAACATACGGAATTGTAGGACTCGGAATTTTATTAGCAATCAAACACCAATCACTAGCAGAATTAGACATTTTTACTTGTATTTTGGCTATTATTTCTGGACATGCCATTAGCCGTTTTGCAGCAACAACACTTATTTACACAGAACCTTATGTACAAGACATTGATAAGAGTAAAATAAAACCATCCGCAGTAGGAATCACAAAAAAAGATGTGCTTATCTGTGGTGTTTTTGCCTTTATTCCTTTGCTTTTTTTCTTTACCCCTTGGGTCTTTTTAACACTTATACCGGTATTTGTTACCAAGTATTTACTGGCTACATACTTTCACAAATGGATTGGTGGACACACAGGTGATTGTGCTGGTGCTACCCAACAACTTACCGAAGTTATTTTTTATCTAAGCTTAATTGCCTTACTATGATTCTTTATTTTATAAGACACACGACTCCTGATATAGAAAAAGGAATTTGTTACGGACAATCAGATATTGATGTTGCTGATAATTTTGAAGACGAAGCTAACTTTTTACTAAGCAAACTACAATATGTAAATACCGATGTTGTTATTAGTAGCCCATTAAAAAGATGTACCAAATTAGCTGCTAAACTAAATACCACTTACAAAACTTCTACAGATTTAATGGAATTAGATTTTGGAGATTGGGAGCTAAAAGAATGGAATACCATTCCAAATGAAGAAACAACTCCTTGGATGAATGACTTTGTAAACGTTCGTGTACCTAACGGAGAAAATTATTTAGATTTGTTTGCTAGAGCTCTAAATGTTTATAAAAGCATTCAAGAAAACAATACCATTGTTGTTACACATTCTGGAATTATTAGAAGTGTATTATCGCATACAACCAATACAGATTTAAACGATTCCTTTAATTTTAAAATTCCCTACGGAACCATTGTTAAAATAGATACAACCACCAATGAATACAGCATTTTATAACCTGAAGTTTTATATTTTTTTGTCTTTTTTTGCTTTGCTTGCTTGTCAACCAAAAGCCACCAAAAACAAAAAAGTTTCTTACAATCATAACATTCTATACGCAAAGGGATTTAGTTATCAAACATTTAATAAATACACTAAAATAATTGTACACACTCCTTACAAAGGAGCTACCACTCCCTATGAATATATTTTAATAAAAGGTGACACTATTATAACACCTAACAACCCAAATCAAATTATTGTTAACACCCCTATTCAAAAAATTGTAGCAACCTCAACCACTCAAATACCAGTTTTAGAAGCTTTAAACTCAGAACATCTTTTAAAAGGTTATCCCAACACACATTTTATATCATCTTTAAAAACCCGAAAAAGAATTGACAACGGTTTAATTACAGATGTGGGACACGAAGAACATATGAATACCGAATTAATTCTAGACATTAACCCTGATGTATTGTTTGCCTTTGCAGTAGACAACCTAAACAAAAACTTTAATACCTTAAAAAAAGCAGGAATCCCTATTGTTGTAGATGCTAGTTGGCTAGAAGAATCTCCTTTGGGTAGGGCCGAATGGATTAAGTTTTTTGCGCTATTTCTTAACAAAGAAAAAGAAGCCAATGCTATTTTTAAAGAAATAGAAAATAGCTATAAAAAAGCTAAAAAAGTAGTAGAGAATGTAACCACCCAACCTAATGTTTTGTACGGATCTATTTACAACGGAATATGGTACACACCTGCTGGAGATAGTTTTGTTGCCAAAATTTTAAGCGATGCAAAAACAAATTACCTATGGAAACAAACCAAAGGAACCGGTAGCTTGTCTTTGCAGTTTGAAGATGTATTTGTAAAAGCAAAAAATGCCGATTATTGGTTTGCTCCAGGTTATGCAGCCAACAAGCAAGCTTTGGCTAACAACAACAAACACTACACGCAGTTTGCTCCATATATTCATCATAAAATATACACCTACACCAATACAACGGGACCCACAGGAGGTTTGCTGTTTTTTGAATTAGGAGCACTAAGACCAGATTTTATTTTAAAAGATATTATTAAAATTTGCCACCCAGAAGTATTGCCCAATTACAAAACAACTTTTTTTAATAGTTTAGATTAAAGACTAAGTGTTTTTTAATTACTTTTATTGCGTTTTTAACAACAAAAACAAAATACAATTAGTAATTACATCAAAATCACTTGTTAAATGTACTTTAAAACCAAACTCGCTTTCTTAAGTTTTTTAACTTTTGCAATTCAAATACATGCTCAAAAAATAACTGGAGAATTAAAAACATGGCATAAAATTACCCTAACTTTTGAAGGCCCTAACACTTCAGAAACTGCAACTCCCAATCCTTTTACCGATTATAGGTTAGATGTTACTTTTACCAAAGGAAAAACTAGTTATACCGTTCCTGGTTATTACGCTGCTTGCGAAAATCCTGCTGAAGGATGTTCTTCAGGAAACAAATGGAACGTACATTTTGCTCCAGATAGCAAAGGTACTTGGACCTATAAAGTAGCTTTTAAAACAGGAACTGATGTTGCTGTTTCAGAATCTAAAAATCAGAAAAGTGCTGGTTATATGGATGGTGTTACTGGTACTTTTAAAGTAACACCTTCTAACAAAACAGGAAAAGATTTTAGAGCTCCTAACAAAGGAAGATTGCAATATGTGGGAGAAAGATATTTAAAATTCTCTGGAACCAACCCTAAAAAACCAAACGGACAATGGTTTGTAAAGGCAGGTGCCGATTCTCCTGAAAATACTTTTGCTTATGATGATTTTGATGCCACTCCAAACAGAAGATTTCCTAGATGGGATCATAAAAAAGGAACTCTAGCTAGTTTTAAAAGAACACGTAAAACATGGAGTCCTCATCAACAAGATTACAACCCGCAAGAAGCAAGTAGTTATACTTGGCAAAACGGAAAAGGAACAGAGCTTTTAGGAGTGGTAAACTACTTAAGTTCACAAGGAGCCAATGCCATGTCTTTTTTAACATTTAATGCAGGTGGAGATGATCAAAATATTTTTCCTCATTTAATGAGTGTATCTATGAAAGAATACGAAAGTTTACCTAATGGAGAAACTAAAAGAATGAACTATGCTGAACGTAAAAACTTATGGGATCATTTACAGAAAGATAGATTTGATGTTTCCAAGCTAGCACAATGGGAAAAAATTCTTGAATATGCCGATACTAAAGGACTGTATCTACATTTTAAAACCATGGAAAATGAAAACTGCAAGTTTATGGACAATAATAAAAATGGCAGAGAACGTAAATTGTATTATAGAGAATTAATTGCAAGATTTTCACATCACTTAGCCTTAAACTGGAACATTACCGAAGAAACTGTAATTCCAGACAATGTAGTGATTGATATTACTAAGTATATCAACAGCATTGACCCTTATCATCACAATTTGGTGCTACACACATTTCCTAAACAACAAGACAAAAAATACCCTCAACTTTTAGGAAATAAATCAGAATTGACAGGTGCTTCTATTCAAAAAGACAGACACTTGATTCATAAAAGTGTAAAAACATGGGTTCAAGCATCTAAAGAAGCTGGTAAAAAATGGGTAGTAGCTAATGACGAACAAGGTAGTGCAGGTCAAGGAATTAGAATTCCGCTAAATGTAGTAAGACATGAAGTTTTATGGGCTACTTTAATGTCTGGGGGTGCTGGTGTAGAATACTATTATGGTTATACAGATAATGATGGTGATATTCACAATCAAGACCACAGACTAAGAGGAGATTTGTACAAAGAAGGAAGTTATGCTGTTCAGTTTTTTGATAACTATTTTCAGAATTACATGATTGATGCTGTTAGTTATGATGAATTAACAACAAATAAAGAAGATTATGTTTTGGCAAATAAAGGGAAAGCTTATGTGGTTTATTTACCCAAAGGAGGCAGTACAACAATTGAGTTAAAAAACAAACGTTGGAAAATACAATGGTACAACCCTAGAAACGGTACAATGTCTAACAAAGAAAAATTAAATAAAGAACATATTATAAATGCTCCTGATGATAAAAATGATTGGGTTGCTTTGATTACAAAGTAAAGACTAACTAAAAAAAGGTGTTTTCTAAATTGAAAACAATAATTACACTATTTATTGTTCTATTCATTTTCTTATCTTAAAGATTTAAAGAAAAAAAATACGGCACCAAAGACAAGTGTACAGATAGTAATCCATGTCCTTGTTTTTAAGCCATCTTTTATAATATTGGCATTTTTAGAAACATCAAACTTATCATTTATACTCCACTTCTGTATTTTAAAAAAAAGAAATGCAATTATCCCAAGAGCAATACTAATAATTAAATTTTTATTCATCATCTTTTATTTTATCATCGATTAAAACAACGTAGGTTGGTCTTTATCGTTTGCTTCTTCTTCACTTTCTTCCTCTATTTCATTTTCTACCGGTTCATAAGGCAAAGGTTCTAATCTGTTTACTGTTCTTATTTTTTCATCGGTGAGTTGATTTCCTAGAGCTTTAATTCCTTTTACCGCAATAAAATCTTCTAGATCTATAATTAGATTGTCTAAGCTACGTTTGCTAAAAACAACCTCTACATTTGGCCTAAAATCTGTTACTACAATTTGTAACTGTGTTTTAGGATGTTCACTTATAAAGAATTCTTCTTTATCTGGAGCATCTATTACAAAACGTTTTACATAATATTTTTCCTTTTCTCCTTCATAATATATTGCCGAAATAGGTTTGTTTGGAATCCATTTTTCTAACACAACCATATCGTCTTCAAAGTGAGTTGTTAAATCTGGAGTAATGGTTTTTATTTTACCAGATTGTGTGGCTATTAACAGCTTATCTTTTGCCGTAAATTCTCCTAACAAATCACCTCTCCCATCAACATTTAATCTTTGTACGGTATCATCAAACCAAATTTTACGAGGTTTTAAGGTAGAAGTTCCTGCAGACTTGAACTCTATTTTTTTAACTGGATATTTGGTAATTAAATTTCCTTTAGAAGAACGTCCTTTGATTAATAATTCTGAAAAATCTATATCCCATTTTAATTTTTTAAGACCTGCCAAAGGTTTTAATTCTATAGAAACCGTTTCGGCTTCTCCGTTAGGGTTGGCTGTAAAATACCAAACCAAAGAACTTTTATTTCCTGCGGTTAAATCGTATTCACGATCTCTAGTTACAGACGTAACGTTAAAACGTTTCATGTAACTTGGTCCAGAACGACCATCACGATACATCATGTTGTAAATAGTACGCTTGTCTCCTTTTTTAAATATAGCTACATGAATAATATCTTTACCAACAAATGTTTTTTGTGCAGCTTTGGTTACAATCATGGTTCCATCTTTACGAAACACAATTACATCGTCTATATCTGCACAATCGGCAACAAACTCATCTCGTTTTAAAGAAGTTCCTACAAACCCTTCTTTTCTATTAACGTACAATTTCTCGTTGCGCATTACTACTTTGGTAGCTTCAATATCATCAAAAGTTCTAATTTCGGTCATACGAGGTTTTTCTTTCCCGTATTTTTCTTTTAAACTCTTAAAATAATCAATAGCAAACTCTATTAAGTTTTCTAAATGATGTTGCACTTTTGCAATTTCATCTTCTAAACTTTCTATAATTTGTTTGGCTTTGTCTATATCAAATTTAGAAATTCGCTTGATTCTTATTTCTGTTAGTCGAACAATATCCTCTTCTGTAATAGCTCTTTTTAAATGAGCCACATGTGGTTTTAAACCGTTGTCTATTGCAGAAAGTACTCCTTCCCAAGTGCTTTCTTCTTCAATATCATGATAAATTCTATTTTCTATAAAAATTCTTTCTAAAGAAGCAAAGTGCCATTTTTCTTGCAATTCTCCTAACTGAATTTCTAATTCACGTTTTAACAAATGCAAGGTATTGTTTGTTGATATTTTTAAAATATCGGACACCCCTACAAAAACAGGTTTATGTTCTTGAATTACACAACACAACGGAGATATAGAAATTTCGCAATTGGTAAACGCATACAAGGCATCTATGGTTTTATCGGGTGAAATTCCTGGTGGTAAATGAATTAAAATCTCTACATTTCTTGCTGTATTATCTTCTATTTGTTTGATTTTAATTTTCCCTTTATCGTTGGCTTTTAAAATAGACTCTATTAACGAAGAAGTTGTGGTACCATATGGAATTTCGTTAACCACTAAGGTCTTTTTATCTAACTGAGAAATTTTAGCTCTTACTCTAACTTTTCCTCCTCTAGCACCATCGTTATAATTGGTTACATCTATAACTCCACCAGTTAAAAAATCTGGGTAGAGTGTAAAACTTCTTCCTTTTAATATTTTGATTGATGCTTCTATTAACTCGTTAAAGTTGTGTGGTAAAATTTTTGTTGACAATCCTACTGCAATTCCTTCTCCTCCTTGTGCCAATAGCATTGGAAATTTTACAGGCAAATGAATTGGTTCTTTTCTACGACCATCATAAGAAGCTTGCCATTCTGTAGTTTTAGGATTGAACACTACTTCTAAGGCAAACTTAGACAAACGAGCCTCTATATAACGAGCTGCTGCTGCACGATCTCCTGTAAGAATGTTCCCCCAGTTTCCTTGCATGTCTATCAACAACTCTTTTTGACCAATTTGCACCATAGCATCCGAAATAGAAGCATCTCCGTGTGGATGGTATTGCATACAATGCCCTACCAAATTGGCTACTTTGTTGTAACGTCCATCATCCAAATCCTTCATAGATTGCATAATACGTCTTTGCACTGGTTTAAAACCATCGGCAATGGCTGGTACTGCACGTTCTAAGATTACGTAAGAAGCATAATCTAAAAACCATTCTTTGTACATTCCTGTAACTTTGGTAATGGTCTCTTGACTTTCTACCTCTTTAGGAGTTTCAAATTGATTTTCTTCTTGGTTATTGTTGATGTCGTCTTGCATATAGTTGCAACTGGTATTTATGTTTTACTTCTTTATATTGATATCGATTTATTTTAGAGACTAATTCTCCTCAATTACATCCAATTCATACTTTAAATTGTCAATAATAAAATCTTGACGGTCTGGTGTGTTTTTACCCATGTAGAATTCTAACATAGACTCTATAGATTGTTCTTTATCTAACATTACAGGATCTAAACGAATATTATCGCCAATAAAATGTTGAAACTCATCTGGAGAAATTTCTCCCAACCCTTTAAATCGGGTAATTTCTGCTTTTCCTGTTAATTTTTCTATAGCTGCTTGTTTTTCTTCTTCGGAATAACAATAAATGGTTTCTTTTTTATTACGAACTCTAAAGAGTGGTGTGTCTAAAATATACAAATGTCCTTCTTTAATTACCTCTGGAAAAAATTGTAGAAAGAATGTAATTAATAACAAACGAATGTGCATTCCATCCACATCGGCATCGGTAGCAATAATTACATTGTTATAACGTAAATTTTCTATTCCGTCCTCAATATTTAAAGCTGCTTGCAACAAGTTAAATTCTTCATTTTCGTACACAATTTTTTTAGTCAACCCATAACAGTTTAAAGGTTTCCCTTTTAAACTAAACACAGCTTGAGTGTTTACGTTACGAGACTTGGTAATAGATCCGCTTGCAGAATCTCCCTCTGTTATAAACAAAGATGTGTCTAAATGTCCTTCTTTTTTAGAATCTGCCAAATGTATTCTACAATCTCGTAATTTTTTATTGTGTAAACTTGCTTTTTTAGCACGTTCTCTAGCTATTTTACGAATACCAGACAGTTCTTTACGCTCCTTTTCTGCCTGCATTACTTTACGTTGAATGGCTTCGGCAGTGGTAGGATTTTTATGTAAATAGTTGTCTAAATTGGTTTTTACAAAATCGTTAATATAGGTTCTAACCGTAGGTAAATCTCCTCCCATTTCTGTAGATCCTAGCTTTGTTTTGGTCTGACTTTCAAAAACAGGTTCCATTACTTTAATTGCAATGGCACTTACTATAGATTTACGAACATCTGAAGCATCAAAGTTTTTTCCAAAAAATTCCCTAATGGTTTTTACAACAGCTTCTCTAAATGCATTTTGATGTGTTCCTCCTTGTGTGGTATGTTGTCCGTTTACAAAAGAATGATACTCCTCACTATATTGAGTTTTGCTATGTGTCATGGCAATTTCAATATCATCTCCTTTTAAATGAATGATAGGATAAGACAACGTATCTTCATGTATGTTTTCTTCCAGTAAATCTTTCAACCCGTTTTCTGAAACATACTTTTCTCCATTAAAAACAATCGTCAATCCTGGATTTAGGTACACATAATTTTTAATCATTTTAATTACATATTCTTTACGGAATTTGTAATTGACAAAAATGCTATTGTCGGGATGAAAAATAACTCTAGTTCCTCTTCTTATTGTAGTAGCTTCTAAAGGGGTTTGATTGACCAACTCTCCTTTTTCAAATTCTGCTGTAGTTGTTTGTCCATCACGAATAGATTGAATAGAAAAACTACTAGACAAAGCATTTACGGCCTTGGTACCAACTCCGTTTAATCCAACAGATTTTTTAAAGGCACGAGAATCGTACTTACCTCCTGTGTTCATTTTAGAAACTACATCAACTACTTTTCCTAAAGGAACTCCACGTCCGTAATCTCTAATTTTAACCACCTCATCTTTTACAGAAATTTCAATGGTTTTACCTGCACCCATTACAAACTCATCTATAGAGTTGTCTATCACTTCTTTAATCAAAATATAAATACCATCATCTTGTGATGATCCATCTCCTAACTTCCCAATATACATACCTGGTCGCATTCTAATATGCTCTTTCCAGTCTAACGATCGTATATTGTCTTCGGTATATTTTGTTTCTTGATTCATGAAGAGGTTTCTAATTTTTAGGTTTAGGTTAAATTTAAGCTTTTATCGTAGTTTATCAACAACTATCCTTAAGTAATTATTAACAGGTTTTACACGAATCCCCTATTTGTTCGGTGATTTGTACAAACGAACAAATACACCGTTTTGTTTGTATTCTTTTAACAGTTTCCAATGAGTTTTTAATTCAAGAATTTCGTCATCTTTGGTTTGATTCTCTATATTGCTATGCAAGTAATATTTTACATCTTTAATGGTTTTATTCTCTACATAATTTACTTGGTTCCCTTTAGACAAATATTCTATATACAAACTTGGATTTCTTGTTTTAGAACCAATACTATCTATTGGAATTTGATGATCTACAACATATTTTTGCATTTTTTTCTTTACTGGAAAATAATTTAGATAGGCTAACGAACTATCCCAACCTTGTGATATTGTTTCTGGATAAATCCAAAAATGTCCAGAAATTAAAAACATAATCGACAAAAAAAACAAGCCTATTTTTTTTCTCTTTTGTTGTATTGTTACATGTAGCAAATTTACAAATACAAGAAGGCTTATAAGGTAAAAAAGCATTAAATATCTGTGACCAATTGGGTTTGTAGACAACAACATTACCAAAATATTTGGTAACAAAAGGCAACAAAACCCCCAGAGCAATTCTTTAATTTTATTTGATAATTTCTTTTTTTGTTTAAAAGCAATTATCAAACATATTAGTAAAATTGTCAAAAATAAAAACCTGCCATAATCTGCAAAAACTCTAATTATAGATATAGCATTTACTATAAATTGTTTTAAATCTACCCAACTTCTATGTGCTATGTTTTGAGGTGATTTGATAATCCAACCTAACACTGAGTATTGATAAAAAAGATACATTGTAAAACAACCTAAGGCTAAAACATAGGCATACAATAATTGATGTGCTTTTTTTCTGTTTTTTGTTTTGATAAAATGCACATATATATCAAACATAAAAAAACCAACCAAAAAGAACATTCCTCTTAAATTACAAAACAGAAGCCCTGTAATTGCCAAGCTGTATAAAACTCTATTTATTTGAATGGTGTTAAATGCCATTAAACACATAAACAACATTAAAACATCATTATTTAAAATAGTGGTTTGTGCTAAGTAAGTAGGCTCTATAAAAAGTATTAAGTACCAATACCAAGGAATTCTTTGCCGTTTATATGTATGTATCAACAACTGTAACTGATATACGACTCCAATATTCAGCACTAGCAACAGCATTCTACTAACCAGTAAACTTCTACCAAAAAATTCCCATGTAAATGCCAATAATAAAGTCCAAAATGGTGGATGTCCAGAATTTATTTCTGTTGGCACTACCCACTGATCAAAATGATGTTCATAAAACCAAGTAGCTCTTGAAGATTTAGACAATGCATCCCAAAAAAAAGGAACATTGTACGTAAATGCAAAACTTATTAAAACAACCAATAGCCCTATTAAAAATATGCGTTGCTTGTTTATGACTACTAGTACTTTATTCATTTTTGTTTTTTTGACACAATTCTAACTCCTACAATTACAATTGCTACACCTATAGCTTGTACAAAAGTAATACTTTCACCTAACACCAAAGCTGCTAACAATATGGTAAATATAGGCCCCATGCTTCCTATAATAGCAAATTTAGAAGCCCCTAATTTCTGAATAGCAAAAGATACCAAATAAGAAGGTAATACCGTACAGAAAAAAGCCATTCCTAAGCTGTAAAAATAAACTTGATTAGGATACATTAAAACAGAGCTTCTATCTGTTATAAAATAGTGTATAAAAACAGAAGAGCAAGCTATAATCATGGCTAAAGAGGTAAACCTTAATGTTCCAAATTTTGGAATTAGCCAACCACTCCCTACCAAATAAGATGCATAAGTTAATGCACTTATAAAAATAAATGCTGCCCCCAGCAAAACATTGTTGCTATGGTTTATTTGCAACTCTGATCCGAACGTGATAAAAACTCCAAAATAAGTAATGGCAATGGCCCAAATTTGCTGCTTGGTAATTTTTGTTTTTAAGAAAACAGCTCCTATTAACACTACCAATGTTGGATAAACAAACAAAATAATACGTTCTAAACTTGCCGTTAAATATTTTAATCCATAAAAATCAAAAAAACTAGCCACATAATAACCTACAATACCTAAAAACAACAACCATACATAATGTGTATTGGTTAGTTTTTCTTTGGTTTCTTTTTTTGTATACAACAATACCCCTATGTAAAAAGGCACAGAAAACAACATTCTTAACAACAAAACATGTAATGTTGGTACTTCTAATTGATAAATTAACTTTACGATAATTGCTTTTGACGAAAACAAACAAACTGCCAACAAGGCAATAAACACTCCTAAAGAATTTTGCGATATGTTTTTCATTCCTCTTTTAGTTTTCATTACTTTTTACAAATCAAAAGTAGTTGTTTATACATAGTTAAGTACCAAAAAAACAAATAGAATACTCTTTAAACTAAACTTTTATAGAAACCTAAAAAAGATAAAAACATCAACTACAATTCCCTTTTCTTTCTCTATAATTGATTCTAAAACAGAAAAAAGTGGCTTAACTTTTAGAATTAACAACACGTAATTCTTACCCTTAACCTTCTAGCAAAAAACCTTAAACAATACAGGTATTACTAAAATTATCACTATTTCTATCCGTACTATAACTGGACAACTTGTAAAAACCTTTAAAACAAACAACACAATTGTTGTTTCTAGCTAAACTTATAGCATTTACATTTTACCTACAAACAATCATTTGTATCAAAAAATAACATTTTACTTTCCATCAAAAGCAACCTTAATTTGTACGATTACTTTTGATTTAACGAATATTCTCTCTAAAAAAAACATATGTTTTACTGCATACAAAGTAATCTTAATACATTTATGGCAAAATAATTTAAAAAATGAATACTAAATCTTTGTTACTAGGTTTGGCAACTCTATTAGCCGCTATTAGCCTAACTCAAAAAACAAACGCACAAAAAAAGCCCAATATTCTTTACATTATGTCTGATGATCATACCTCTCAGGCATTTGGAATTTACGGAAGTAGGCTTGCTGTGTTAAACCCAACACCTACGCTAGATAAAATTGCTAAAGAAGGAATGATTTTTGACAACTGTTTTGTAACCAATTCCATTTGTACTCCAAGTAGAGCATCTATAATTACAGGACAATACAGCCAAAAAAACGGGGTGTTAGATTTAGAAGGTGATGTAGAAACAGAACACCATTATTTGCCTCAAGAAATTAAAAAATTAGGATACCAAACTGCCTTGGTAGGAAAATGGCACTTAGGAAATAGACCTGATTTTGATTACTATAACGTATTTATGGAACACGGTCAGCAAGGTTCTTACTTTGATCCAAACCTAACAGAAACAGGAATGAACTATGCAAAATATGGTTCTAAAAATTACGAAGGAAAAGTTCACAAAGGTCATAGTTCTGATGTAATTACCGATATTACTCTAGATTGGTTAAAAAACAAAAGAGACAAAAACAAGCCTTTCTTTTTAATGCACCAATTTAAAGCACCACATGATGATTTTGAATATGCACCACGTTACAAAGATTATTTAGCTGATGTTCATATACCAGAACCTGCTAGTTTATACCACAACGGAAATAATGGATCTATAGCAACTAGAGGTGTAGATGATTCATTAATTCACGAAATTGGTTCTTCTGTTTCTAAAAGAAACACCATTAGACACATGGGAATGCGTATGTGGAGTAAACAATACACCAAACACAACAATCCTAAGTTAGATATTGAATCTCCTAAATGGCTAGAAGGGAACGAATACATTCATGAAACCTACCAAGAATATTTAAAAAGGTATTTACGTTGTGTAAAAGGTGTAGATGATAACGTTGCTAGAATTATAGAATACCTTAAAAAAGAAGGATTGTATGACAATACCATTATTGTATATACCGGAGATCAAGGATTTATGCTTGGAGAACATGATTACATAGACAAACGTTGGATGTATGAAGAATCTATGAGAATGCCTTTCTTTGTTAGATATCCTAAAAAAATTAAACCTGGAACAAGAACAGATGCTATTATAAACAATACAGATTTTGCTCCTACATTAATTGATTTAGCTGGAGGAAAACCTCCTAAAAAAATGCAAGGAAACAGTTTTGAATACATTCTTAAAAAAGGAAAAGAACCTAAAAACTGGCAACAATCTACATATTACAGATATTGGATGCACATGGCACATGCACATGCAAATCCAGCTCACTTTGGAATTAGAACCAAACAATACAAATTGATTTTCTTTTACGGAAAATATTGGGTAGATGTTCACAAACCTGATGCTGAATGGAACAAAAAAAGTTGGGGAAACAGGTTTACAATGGACACTCCTGTAGCTTGGGAATTTTATGACCTAACTGTAGATCCTAAAGAAATGAACAATGCTTACAACGACCCTAAGTACAAAGAAATTATTGCTGATTTAAAGGAACAATTAAAAGCAAAACGTAAGGAGTTAAATGAAGAAGATGGAGATAAATTCCCTCACATTCAAAAAGTAATTGACAAACACTGGAACGATTAATTTCTTTTCAAATACATTCTATAAAAAGAGAGCTATTTTGTAATAGCTCTCTTTTTTTATTATTCTCTAACTCAATCAACAAAACTAATTAATATCCTAAAAAGACTACTCAAAAACTATTATTTACTACAAAAACACGTATTTAATTGTAAAATTCTTACAAAAAACACATTTGTTTCATTAAACAAACAATCACAAGGATAGATTTATACCCTAACTTAAATCTAATACAATTATTATGAAGAATTATTTTTCAAAAGTAAAACTTAGTTATCTCTTAATTTTAGTAGGACTATTGTCTTATCAAAATTCTTTTTCACAAACATCTTTAACAGCAAACACAGCAAGTGAAATCATTAATATGGTAAACAACACCAATATTGATACTTTAAAAATAAAAGCGGGTACCTATATGTTTGCATCACCAATAAATATTAACAGATCTAATTTGGTAATTATAGGTTTAGGAGCTTCTAGAACAAATACTGTTTTAAAACTATCGGCAGAATCTAAAGGACTAATAAGGGCTTATGGTAAAAATATTAAAATGGTAAATTTAACACTAAACGCTGCCAACAAATTAAAATCTTACGATAACAGTATTTTTATTTTTGCTCCTACAAAAGATTCTGATGGCCATGTAACCAAAGTGAGTAAAAATCATAAGTTCGACAATGTTTTATTCAAAAAATCAAATCAAAAAGGAATTGCAGGGCCAATTGGTTTTGCTACTCACGGTTTAGAAGTTAAAAATTCTCAATTTGAAGACATTGCAGATATTTGTATTTTAATTTTAAACAGAGACACAAATAGAAGAGGGAAAGTAATTACTGCAGTCGATCAATTTGTGATAGACAACTGTGTTTTTAAAACAGGATATAAAAGAGGTGTTATTGCCGACTGCGGAAATGACAGAATAAAAACTGGTGTTGTAAACGGTAAAGATGTAGGAACTAGAATTACAACAAGCACTAGTTTAAGCGGTTCTACAGTTAAAAACTGTGTTTTTGAAAAAGTTGAATCTTTTCATATAGGAGGTGTACAAATTAGCGATTATAACATTAGACACAATCAATTTGCTGGAATGTCCGGAGCTGCTGGTTACGGACAAGCATTGCACTTTGAGCAATTTGTTAGAAACGTAGAAATTTACAACAATACTTTTTCTATGAATCCTACTGGAAGCAGTAAATTCCAATACATATCATTAGCAGGAACAGAAGGTCATAAACGTGTTTCTCAGCAAGCAGCTAGCAACACCTATCCTAATTGGACATATTTAATTAAAGGTAGTAATGAAAGACGTGCTTATACACAGTGTATTGCAGAAGCAGATCAAACTACCACAAGCTACAAACCCGATGGAGTTACTTTTGCAGCAGGTAAAGAATGTAAAAGAGATGTACACGACTATGGACCAAGAAATATTTATATAGCGGGTAATACTTTTAATGCCTCTACAAGTCTTAGTGCTTTTATTTTAATTGATGAAGGAGAAAAAATATTTATTGGAGCTAGAAGAAATCAAACCAATATTAACAATACTTTTTTAGGAACTACTATTAACAATAAAGGAAATGCCAAAATATTTTTTGAAGGATATGACGAAGGAACTTGTAATGCATGGGTTAAAAGCGGACAAGGAATTAATGCTGCTGAAGTATATGAACCTACTCATGCTGTTTACACATCATTGTGTAGAAACAAATTAGTTAACGGTGTTAATGTAAATAAAAACCGCAAAGCAGCAAGTTCTATTTCTGGTGATGCTTTTACAAGACTTTCTGTAACTAATGTTAAAATAACAGAGGAAATATTAAAGTATAATAGCTCATTAACTTTGCAAAGTACTTTTATATCTCCTAATCCATCCAAAGATTTTATAACAATTAAAAGTAATTCTACAATACAAAATATTGTTATTACCAATGTATCTGGAAACATTGTAAAGCACAACACCTATAACAAATCAAGCAACATTACAATACCTATAAGTGATTTAGCTCCAGGAATGTATTTAATTACGATAACCGAAACCACAGGGAACAAAATCACCAAAAAACTTATCAAACAATAATCTTAATTGTATACTAAAAAGAGAGCCAAAAAGCTCTCTTTTTTATTAAACTCCAAACTGCGTTAAATGATGATCTAAATGTTTGGCAAACATGGTATTCCATTCTTTTTTTGACAGCACTCCAAAAGAATGAGATTCTTTTTTATCAAAATAATTTTCTCCTAATTGCTGAGTTTTATTTATATAAGCTATCAAACGTTGTTTTTCAACTTCAAATTGTTTCTCATCAGCAATAACAAACTCTGGAGCTGTTGGGCTGTTCTTTTTATAAGGTTTGTCTCCAACCACAACTCCTTTCACAAATAACTTTAATAAAAACTTTTTTAAGCCTTTTGCTTTAGGATGAATATCATCATAAATAAATTTATAAGTTACATTGCAATGCGCTAACATTTGTGCCACGTTCATTTTTCCCCAATTGGGCTGACTGTCTGTTGACAAATTTTCTATACGCTCTATAATTTCGTCAGTATCTGTACTTTTAAATACATTTTTCATTTTGTAATAGTTGTTTGTTAAATAGATATTTCTAGTATGGAATTAAATATATTCTTTTTTAAAAAAACTAATGTCATCTTATAATTAAATACAAGTAAAAAAAACTATCACAAAAAAAGAGAGCCTTTTGGCTCTCTTTTTTTATATGCTATGTACTAACAAACTTATACGTTAAATCTAAAGTTCATCATATCTCCATCTTGTACAATGTATTCTTTTCCTTCTACAGACAATTTACCTGCTTCTTTTACTTTTGCTTCACTTCCTAAAGCAACATAATCATTATACTTAATTACCTCTGCACGAATAAATCCTTTTTCAAAATCTGTATGAATTACTCCTGCAGCTTGCGGAGCTGTATCTCCAATATTAATTGTCCAAGCTCTTACTTCTTTAACTCCTGCGGTAAAATACGTTTGTAAATTTAATAATTTGTATGCAGAACGAATTAATTTTGCAGCTCCAGGCTCATCTAAACCAACGTCTGATAAAAATTCTTTACGTTCTTCGTAGCTTTCCAATTCATTAATATCTGCTTCTGTACCTACAGCCAATACCAATACCTCAGCTTTTTCATCTTTTACAGCTTCTTTTACCAATTCTACATATTCGTTTCCATCAACAGCAGCTTCTTCATCTACGTTACAAACGTACATTACTGGTTTAATGGTAATAAACTGTAAAGGTTTTATAAATTCTAATTCTTTTTCTGTAAACTCTAAAGCACGAACGGAAACTCCTGATTCTAAAGATGTTTTTATTTTATCTAAAACATCAAATTCAGCCTGAGCCTCTTTATTTCCTGTTTTAGCTAACTTTTTTACTCTTTCTAAACGTTTTTCAACCGTTTCTAAATCCTTAAGTTGCAGTTCTATATCAATGGTTTCTTTATCACGAATAGGGTTGATAGATCCATCAACATGCACAATATTATCATCATTAAAACAACGTAACACATGCAAAATAGCATCTGTTTCACGAATGTTTGCCAAAAACTGATTTCCCAATCCTTCTCCTTTACTAGCTCCTTTTACCAAACCAGCAATATCTACAATTTCTACAGTTGCAGGTACAACTCTTTCTGGATTTACCAATTCTTCTAATTTTTCTAATCTTGGATCTGGTACGTTTACCACTCCAATGTTTGGTTCAATTGTACAAAACGGAAAGTTTGCACTTTGAGCCTTTGCATTAGACAAACAATTAAATAAAGTTGATTTTCCTACGTTTGGTAATCCTACAATACCTGCTTTCATGAGTTATTTGTTTTAAGAAGTGGCAAAGATACAACCTATAATTCAAATTTTGAAACTATTAGACCTGCTAAAACCTAAATCATAGATTTTTTTAAACTCATTAATATCCGTTAGATTCTTTGTACTTTTAACCACCTATAAAAAGACACTTTCTATGAATTTAACTATGAGTATTCCGGCTTTGTTATTTCCTGCAATTTCTTTAACCATGTTAGCATACAATGCTCGCTATTTGGCTATTGCTGCCTTGGTTAGACAATTACATAAAGAATACAAAACCTCTCATGAAAAAAACATTGGGGTACAAATTAAAATTTTAAGCAAACGATTGACTTTAATTAGAGCCACCCAAGGTTTTGCCATTTTAAGCTTTATGGGAGCGGTATTAACAATGCTTGTGCTTTTTTTAGAAATGACTTTAACTGCTGATGTTATTTTTATCATTAGCCTTAATTCTATGATGCTTTCTTTGATTTTATTATTGATAGAAATACAAGTTTCTACCAAAGCATTACAAGTACAATTAAAGGATATAGAGGTGTAATTTAATATTGATTACTATTATACATTTTATGTGAATAATTTTAATCTAATTAAGATCATCAATTACACAACAAACCAATCTATATCTATTTCCCCATCAAATTAGGTAAAAACATACTAATTTGAGGAATAAATGTAACTAGTAGTAACACCAAAATCATAACTGCTAAAAAAGGCAGCAAGGGTTTTATTACTTTACTTACCTCTATTCCTGCAACTCCGCTACCTATAAACAACAACGTTCCTACAGGCGGAGTACACAAACCAATACATAGGTTTAATACCATTACAATTCCAAAATGTACCGGATCCATACCTATTTCGGTTACAATAGGTAAAAATATAGGGGTAAAAATTAACACCGCAGGAGTCATATCCATAAAAGTTCCTACAATTAACAGGGTAATATTAATGGCCAATAACATAAATATAGGACTGTCAAAATTAGACAACATAAAGTTCGAAATCATTTGAGGAATTTCGTTATAAGCAAACAACCAAGACAATGCCATTGATGTACTAATTAAAAACATTACAACAGCCACTGTTTTAGAACTTTTTACAATTACAGTTCCTAAATCTTTTATAGAAATTTCTTTATAAAAAAAACTTAACACCAAAGCATATACTACGGCTATTACAGCCCCTTCTGTAGCTGTAAACACTCCAAAAACAATACCTCCTACAACTACAATAATCATTAAAATACTTAAAATAGCTTTTCTAAAATCATCCCATAATTGTTTTAAAGGAACACGTTCTTCTTTAGGGAACTTTCTTTTTACTGCAACTATAGCTGCCCAAGTAATAAAAGCCAATCCTAATAAAATTCCTGGTAAATATCCTGCTAAAAACAACGCTTCTACAGAGGCTGCTCCTGCACTTGCTAATGCAAAAACAATCAATACGTTACTTGGTGGAATAATTAACCCTACTGTAGAAGAGGTAATATTTAATGAAGCACTAAAAGGTTTTGGATAATTTTCTTTTTCCATTCTTTTGGCTAAAATACCTCCAATTGCTGATGCTGATGCTGCTGCAGAACCAGAAACAGCTCCAAAAAACATGGCTGATATAATGTTTACATATAACAAACCACCAGGAAAACTACCCACCAAAGATTTTGAGAAATTCACCAATCTATTGGCAATTCCTCCACTATTCATAATATCTCCTGCCAAAATAAAAAACGGAATGGCCAATAGGGCAAAACTATCTATTCCTGTTGTCATTTGTTGCATAATTGTGGTAATGGCTGGTACCGATGGCAAACTAATTAACAAAGTAACCGTGGTAGCAATTCCTACACTATAAGAAACCGGAACTTTTAACAACAACAAGGCAAACAAAATCACAAAAAGTGTGATAACTCCAATAACTGCTATACTCATAATTAAACTGTTTTACTTGTAGAGATTCCTTTTTTATAATCTCTTATATAATTGATAATGTGATATAAACTAAAAAACAAAATAAGAATTCCGCATGTAGGCACAATACTATATACATACCCTACTGGAAACCCTAAAGACGGAGACAACTGTCCTAGTTTTAGAGTTATATTCACCAAGTTTATACCTCCAACAACCATAACTGCGCTTGCAAAAGACATAATACAAAACTCTATAAACAAACTAAGAACGTATTTTCCTTTGGTACTGAATTTTTCGTAGAAAAAATCAATTGCCATTTGACCTTTGTAACTTCTAGAATATGCAGTTGCAATTACAGCTAACCAGATTAATAAAAATCTAGAAAGCTCTTCTGTAAACCCTGAACTAATTTTAGCATAACGAGCAATTACCTGCCATACCACATCTATAACCAATACCACAAATATTACTATTAATAGTAGCTCTAGTACTCTTTTAATTCCTTTAAATAACTGCTCCATCTTATTTTGTATTTTGAATTGCCTCTACTAAATTCCCAAAAGACTTCTTTTTAAAATCTTCTATAATAGATTGCGTTTGATCTCTAAAAGGTTGTTTGTTTGGATAATAAATTTGGACTCCTGCTTCTTTTAAAACTTTTAGTCCTTCGTTTACAGAATCTTCCCAAAACTTTTTTTGTGCCTGAGCCGATTTTCTTGCAGCACTGTACACCCATTCTTTTTCTTGAACAGACAAACGATTTAATGTTTTTGTCCCCATAATTAATACATCCGGAATATAGGTATGCTGATCAAAACTATAATACTTACAGACTTCAAAGTGACGAGACGTTACAAAAGACGGAATGTTATTTTCTGCACCATCTACCACTCCTTGTTGCAGAGCAGTATACAGCTCTCCATAAGCCATAGGTGTAGGAGATCCTCCTAAAGCACTCACCATTTTTACAGCTGTCGGATCGTTCATTACACGAATTTTTAATCCTTTTACATCTTTTGCAGATTCTACTGGTTTATTTACGGTATAAAAACTACGAGCACCTGCATCGTAAAAACACAATCCTCTTAACCATCTATCGTCTCCTTTTTGCAATAGTTCTTTCCCTATCTCACCTTCTAATACTTTAAAACAATGCTCTTTATCTCTAAAAATATAAGGAATACTAACAGCACCGTATTCTGGCACAAAATTGGCCATAGTGGCTGCACTTACTTTGGTCATAGAAATACTTCCTATTTGCAACAACTCTAAAGCTTCACGTTCATCTCCCAATTGTCCATCAGGATAAATTTTAACATCTAACTTTCCTTTAGATATTTGTTTTAATTCTTGCTGAAATACTACTATTCCCTTGTGTACTGGATGAGAAATAGGCAAACTATGGGCTAAGGTTAACGTTTTGGTTTCTGTTAACTTATTGCAAGACACCAACAGTACAAACCCAATTAAATAATAATAAACTCTCATAACATAATGTAAAAATAGATTGATGCCAATTATTTTAAAAACTAGCATTCTGCTTTTGAACAAAGCAACTTTTTAATAAATGACTAAAATTTAAAATAATTTAGAGCATTGTAATAGCATATATCTTCTACGATACCTCCTAAAAATTCCAAATCGTTTGGTATTTCTCCATTGGTAACATCTCTTCCTATTTCGTTACACAATATTCTTCTAAAATATTCATGTCTAGGGAAAGACATAAAGCTACGGCTGTCTGTTAACATTCCTACAAAACGACTTAACAAACCAATGTTAGACAAGGTTTGTAGTTGTTTTTCCATTCCATCTTTTTGATCTAAGAACCACCAAGCAGAACCCCATTGCATTTTACCTGGAGTGCTTCCACTATAGTTCCCCATCATAGTTGCAAACACTTCGTTTTCTGCCGGATTTAAATTGTACGTAATTGTTTTTGCTAATTTTTCATCGCTATCCAATTGATTAAACAATTTAGACATTTGGTGAGCATAAGTGTCATCAGAAACAGAATCACATCCTACATCTGCTCCCAAATTACGCATCAAACGATCGTTGTTGTTTCTTACAGATCCTAAATGGAATTGTTGAGCCCAATCTTTTGCATGGTACATAGTTGCTAATTGATACAACACATAAGAATTATAATGCGTTATTTGTTCTTTTGATATGTGTTTTCCTGCCAAAACAGCAACCAAAGCCTCGTTGGCTATGTCTTCAGAAAAAACATCATAAATTAAAGGGCCTGCTACTCCAAAATCAGACAATTTGCAACCTAAACTATCAAAAAATTCTACACGTTGTTGTAATGCAGCTATTAAGCTTTGTAAATCTGTAATCTCAATTTTAGATCTGTCTGCTAATTTTTGTATGTACGTTACAAAACCTTTTCCTTCAATATTAAAAATAGCATCGGGTCTAAAAGTCGGTAATACTTTTATTTTAAAGTTACCTTCTTTAATTTGTTTGTGCCATTTTAAATCATCAATAGGATCATCTGTAGTACAAACTACTTCTACATTTGCTTCTAGCAACAATTGTTCTGGCGTGGTATTCTGTAATTTTTTAGAGGCTTTGTCATAAATTTCTTTACACGTACTTGGTTGTAAAATATCTGTAATTCCAAAATATTTTTTAAGCTCCATGTGTATCCAATGAAACAACGGATTTCTTACGGTATAAGGAACTGTTTCTGCCCACTTTTCAAATTTTTGATAAGAGGTTGTTGTTGTTCCTGTAATAAATTCTTCATCAATACCATTGGCTCTCATAGCTCTCCATTTATAATGATCTCCAGACAACCAAACCTCTGTAATATCTTTAAAACACTCATTTTTTGCTATTTTTTCTGGCAATAAATGATTGTGATAATCTATGATCGGCATTTTTTTTGCGTAGTTATGATATAATTTTTTTGCTACTTCTGTTTGCAACAAAAAATCATCATTCATAAAATTTTCGTCTTTTTTAACTGATTTCATTTATCGTATACTTCTTTTAATTCCTAGTTCTAAACCTCTTAATTCTGCCAATCCTTTTAACCTACCTAAAGCTGTATAACCACAATATGCCTTGTTATTGGTTAAATCATCTATAATTTGATGTCCATGATCTGGTCGCATCGGTATTTCTATTCCTCTTTGTTCTTCTATCTTGGTAACCGCTTTTACCACCTCGTACATATCACTAGAGCCTCCTAAATGTTCGTCTTCGTAAAAACTACCATCTGCTTCTCTGCGTACATTTCTTAAGTGTAAAAAGTGAATTCTATCTCCAAATTTTTCTATCATTTTAGGTAAATCATTATCCGGATTGGCTCCCAAAGAACCGGTACAAAAAGTAATTCCGTTAGATGGACTGTTTATAAAACCAACCAAATCTTCTAAATCTTTTTCTGATTTTATGATTCTTGGCAATCCTAAAATATCCATTGGCGGATCATCTGGATGTATGGCCATAACCACTCCATTTTCTTCTGCAACAGGAATAACTTCATTTAAAAAGAACGATAAATTATTTTTTAAATCTTGATGAGTCATTCCATCATATTGAGCAATCATTGCTTTAAATTCCTCCATAGACAAATCATCTACCGTACCAGGCAATCCTTTTAAAATACAATCAGACAAACGTGTTTTTTCCGTATCATCCATAGTTTTAAAAGCTACTTTTGCTTTTTCTAAAACCTCTTCTGTGTAATCATTCTCTGCTCCTGCTCGCTCCATTAAATACACTTCAAAAACTGCCATTTCTACTTTGTCAAAACGCAAAGCAGTAGCTCCATTTTTTAAAGGCCAAAACAATTGTGTACGAGTCCAGTCTAACACGGGCATAAAGTTGTAGCAAATGTTTTTAACACCACAAGCGGCTACATTTTTAATACTTTGTTTGTAATTTTCTATACGTTGTAAATAATCTCCTTTTTGTAGTTTTATGTTCTCGTGAATGGGAATACTTTCTATAAAAGACCATTCTAATCCAGCTTCTTCTATCATCTTTTTCACTTTCATGATTTCTTCCACTTCCCAAACTTCACCATTTTGTATATGATGTAAAGCGGTAACTACACCTGTAGCTCCTGCTTGCCTTATGTGTGATAACTGAACTGAATCTGTTACACCAAACCATCTAAATGTTTGTTTCATTTTACTCTCTTTTTAAATCTTTTAATTTTACCAATGCTACCAACTCTTTTACAACTTTAGGGTGCTGAGCAATTATGTTTTTTGTTTCGTACGGATCTTTTATATGATCAAACAACTCTATAGGTTTTTCACCTTTTAAAGTGAATCTATACCTTGCTGTTTTTATCGTTTTTGTATTTTTTCTATACGCATAGGCTATATGACCTTTTGTTTTTACGTTTTGTAACATTGGTTTCAAAGACTCTCCATCTGCAAATGCAGGAATTGGCAATTCTGTCAAATCACACAAGGTTGGAAAAATATCTACCGTTTCTACAACAGCATTGGTTCCTTTCCCTTTTTTTCGAATCGACTTATCGACAATAATTAAAGGTGAATGCAAAGCTTCATTAAATAAACTATGTTTTCCCCAAATGGCATGATCTCCCAAACTCCACCCATGATCGCCCCACAGTACAATAACTGTATTCTTATCTAAACCGGTTTCTTTTAATTTCTCAACAACTTTCCCAACCTGCGCATCTGCATAACTAACACAAGCAGCGTAGTGTTTTTTTACCTCTTTTGCAAAAACTTTATCCTTTCTAGGATCTTTATACAATCGATTGTATTTCATAAACTCACCAGATCCATGCCACGTAGAATTCCAGTTTGGTTTTGTTGGAAATGGAGCTTCGGGAATCTCAACTCCGTCGTAAATATCGTAATATTTTTTGGGAGCACCAAAAGGTAAATGAGGTTTGATAAATCCTACAGCAAAGAAAAAGGGTTTAGATTGTTTGGTAAACTCCTCTAACTGAGCCAAAGCAGCATTGGTAATATGTCCATCTGGATAAATAGTATCTGGCCCTTCTTTTGTCTGAAAAACAGCCATATCACTTGCTTTTTTTCTAATTTCTCCGTGTGCCAATCCATGCATGGTTCCTTGTGGGCTTTTCCATTCTGCAACAGGAATCCAACTTTTATCCCAAGCACCAGGCATTTCAACTTCACTAGGATCATTCCAACCTTCACCACCTTTTCCTCCTGGATGATGAGATACTTTTCCTAAAGAAACGGTTGTATACCCATGTTTTTTAAACCATTCTGGCATACTAGGAACAACCGCTTTAGGATTGCTTGTCATTTTTTGCTGTCTTCTAAACAAGGCATCATTGGAATTTTTATGCATTCCTAATTCTTCATACAAACCTGTAAGCATTGTATATCTAGAAGGACCACAACTTGGTGCATTTACGTAATGATTGTAAAAAGCTCTTCCTTTTTTTGCCAGCGCATCAATATTTGGAGATACAATATAATCTGCCCCAAAAGATTTTAGTTCGGGTCTTAAATCATCTACGCAAATAAGCAATACATTCTTTTTTTGCTGGGCAAAAGAATTGCTAAATAGTAATAAAACTAAAACCGTACTTATTTTAATATAATTCATTTTACTTATTTTTTATACTCCACTAAATGCACTAAATCCACCGTCTATAGGTACTACAATTCCTGTTACAAAACTTGCAGCATCGCTTAACAACCATTGAACCGTTCCGTTTAACTCTTCTGACTTACCAAAACGTTTCATGGGAGTGTTTTGAATAATGGTATTTCCTCTATCTGTGTAAGAACCATCTTCGTTTGTTAACAATCTTAAATTTTGTTTTCCGATAAAAAAACCAGGGGCAATAGCATTTACTCTTAATTGATCGCCATGTCTTAATGCCAATTCTGTTGCCATCCATTTGGTAAAATTATCTATTGCCGCTTTAGAAGCAGAATACCCTACAACTCTTGTTAAAGCTTGTGCTGCAGCCATAGATGACACATTGATGATAGAACCTTTTCCGTGAGCTACCATTTCTTTACCAAATATCATAGACGGTAATACGGTTCCATCTAAATTTAATTCAGATACTTTTCTAAAATCATCCATTTGTAAATCAAAAATTGATTTTTCTGGTCCAATAGTAGCTCCTGGCATATTTCCTCCAGCTGCATTGATTAATGCATCTATTTTTCCCCATTGATTTATAATTTTATCTTTTACCTGTTCTAATGCTTCTTTGTTTAACACATCGCATGCAAAGCCTAAAACAGTATCACTTATATTTTTTAAAACAGCTAATTTATCAGCAACCGTATTTTCACTTCTACTAATAATTACCACTTTAGCTCCTTCACTAGCTAAATGTTCTGCAATGCTTCCACCTAGTACTCCTGCACCTCCTGTAATTACAATTACTTGATTTTTAATATTAAATAATTTTGTCATTTTGTATGTTATATTTTTCGTGTACGTACACGAAAATACATATTTATTTAACTAAAATAAATATTTACTATTTTTTTTTAATTTACTTTTGTTTTTATCAACATTTTAACCCTTACCTTTTGAATAGAATTAAAGACATTGCTAAAAAAGCAAACGTATCGGCAGGAACTGTAGATAGAGTGCTACACAACCGTGGAGGAGTTTCTGAAAAAACACGTGCTAAAATTCTAAAAATAATTGAAGAAAATAATTACACCGTAAATCCTATTGCTAGTATTTTGGCTTCTAAAAAAAAGTTCTCTATAGCTACTTTATTTCCTAGTGCTAAAAACTCTAATGAATTTTGGAATTCTCCTAAACAAGGTGTTCTAGATGCTAAAGATGAAATAGAACCATTAGGAATTGGGGTTCATAATTTTGAATACGATCAATTCAATCCTGAATCCTACATTCAATCTTTTCACAAAATGATGCAATGTAAACCTAATGCTGTATTGTTAGCTCCTTTGCTACAAAAAGAAACATTAGAATTGGTACAACAACTTGATCAACAACAAATTCCTTACGTTACTATTAACTCCGAAACTCAGGGAATTAATAATTTGTCTTTTATTGGTCAAAACTCTTTTAAAGGAGGCTATTTAGCTGGAAAATTGTTCAACTGGGTATTGCCTCAAGAGTCTGAAGTATTGATTGTAGAAATAAGAAAAAACATTACTAATTACACAGGTATTAATAATAGAATTAAAGGATTTGAATCTTTTTTTAAACAATCAGATAAATCTATTAAAGTACAACGACTTAATCTTCAGTCCATAGAACAAGAACAAACACTAAACAAACAATTAAAGCAATTCTTAGATTGCAACCCTAACATAAAAGGTATTTTTGTGCCCTCAAGTAAAATTAGCATTGTAGCTAAAAGTATGATTGATATAGAAAGAGAAGATATTGAATTAGGTGGCTTTGACAATCTTTCTGAAAACATAAAATACTTAAAAATGGGGATTATCGATTTTTTAATCAGCCAAAAAGCCTATCAGCAAGGTTACGATGGTATCAAACTATTATTTAATTACCTAATTCATAAAAAGGAACCCAACTCACATTACTACCTACCTATAGATATAGTTCTAAAAGAAAATGTAGACTTTTTATAAAAAACAAGACTTCCATCTGTTTTTATAGCTAATTACAAACACTTATATTTGCCAAAATCATTTTTTGAAAACAAATAAACATGAATACATTACAAGATTTTAAAGCATATGTAGCAAAAGTTGAAGCTACAGAAGGATACACAAAACCATTAGCATTTGGATTGGGAATTCGTAGATCTAAGGGAGATAAAGTTTTAGACGTAAACTTTCCTAACATTAACTGGGACTCTGCTTTTGGTACTGCTGCATTGTTACAAGATGTTGTAGGGTACAAAGGAGCAGAAAATGGTTTTGTAACTGTTTCTAAAGAACAATTACAAAAAGCTTTTGACAACTTTGCAGCTTTTCATGGAGAAATTGAAAAACATCCAAATATTATCTTAATTCAACAATTGTTAGAAAATATTTCAGTTCCTACAAATACTTATCAAGAAGTAGATGTAGTTGCTTATTTCTTATTCGATAAAGATCAACCTGTTGCAGATGCTGTAGAAGGATACTTTAAATTACAATGTTTATCTCAATTACACGTATTGCCTCACGGATTGTCTCTAGAGGGTGTGTTTGGAAAATTAAACAACATTGCTTGGACCAACCACGGCCCTATTTTACCAGAAGATTTATCTGCAGAAAGAATTAAAGCTACTTTTAAAGGAGAAAACATTATTGTATCTCACGTAGATAAATTTCCTTACATGGTAAATTACCACGTACCAAACGGAGTAAGAATTGCTAGCGGATCTCAAGTTCGTTTAGGAGCGCATTGTGCAGTAGGTACTACGGTAATGCCAGCAGGTTACATTAACTTTAACGCAGGTACTAAAGGAAATGCAATGATTGAAGGTCGTGTTTCTGCAGGAGTTATTGTAGGTCACGATTCTGACTTAGGTGGAGGGGTTTCTATTATGGGAACTTTATCTGGAGGAAATAAAAACGTGATTTCTATTGGAGACAAATGTTTGTTAGGAGCCAACTCTGGAACAGGAATTTCTTTAGGATTTGGATGTACTATTGCTGCTGGAGTATATGTTACTGCTGCTGCTAAAGTTTGGTTATACAATGCAGACAAACAACCTGTTGATCTTAACGGAACTGTTGTAGAAGAAGGACAAAACATTGTAAAAGGAGCAGAATTAAACGGAAAAGAAAAATTACTATTCTTATTAAATTCTACAAACGGTCATTTAGAATGTAGACCAAACCCTAAAACTATTGAATTGAACGAAGCTTTACACGTTAAAAACTAAATAACAGTAAGCATTACAAATACAAAAAGCACTTGAATATATTTTCAAGTGCTTTTTTTTACCTTAAAATCTTAAAAAACAAAAAGCCTTCACAATACTGTGAAGGCTTTTTTTGCTCCCCCTCTAGGACTCGAACCTAGGACCCTCTGATTAACAGTCAGATGCTCTAACCAACTGAGCTAAGGAGGAAGTTGCATATAGCAGCAAATTTTTCTTTGCGGTTGCAAATATAATACTTTTTATAAATTTAAAATAGTTTTTTCTAAAAAAAACAAAAAAAATCAATCTGTTATAATTTTTATGATTTTAAAGAATAAAACAAATACTTATAGCGTTAAAACCACAAATAAATTAATTTTGTTAGTTAGACAACGAACAACAAAAATAAAGACAACATATTAACATGGATAAATTTTCTTTCCTTAATGCTGCTCATACAGGTTTTATTGCCGATTTATACGAGCAATATCAAATAAACCCTGATAGTGTTGAGCCTAGTTGGAAAAGTTTTTTTCAAGGATATGATTTGGCTAACGAATCATATGAGGGAGAAAACAATATTGAAGTACCTCAAGAGGTAAAAAAAGAATTTTTAGTTCTTGACCTAATAAACGGATATAGAACTAGAGGACACTTATTTACCAAAACCAACCCAGTTAGAGAACGTAGACATTATGAACCTACTTTAGATATTCAAAACTTTGGATTGTCAAACGACGATTTAAAAACAGTATTTAACGCAGGAGAAATAATTGGTATTGGTGCTGCTACACTAGAAACCATTGTGAATAGACTAAAAGAAATTTACTGTGATTCTATTGGAATTGAATATATGTATATTCGTCAACCAGAAGAAATTAAATGGTGGCAAAGCAGATTGAATAAAAATGCAAATCACGCAGATTTTAATTTAGATCAAAAAAAATACATCCTAAAAAAACTAACCCAAGCAGTTGGATTCGAAAACTTTTTACAAACTAAATATGTTGGTCAAAAACGTTTTTCTGTAGAAGGAGGAGAAACAGTAATACCTGCCTTAGCTACAGCTTTAAAGAGTGCATCAGAAAAATACAAAGTTAAAGAGTGTGTGTTAGGTATGGCTCATCGTGGTCGTTTAAATACCTTAACCAACATCTTTAAAAAACCTGTTCGTGATTTGTTTTCTGAATTTGAAGGAAAAGATTTTGATGAAGAAAATATTGATGGGGATGTTAAATACCACATGGGGTTAACTCGTAGTAAAACCTATCAAAATGGGGCGGTAATGAAAATGAACTTATTGCCTAACCCATCGCACCTAGAAACTGTAGGACCTGTTGCACAAGGAGTTGCTAGAGCTAAAATAGACACCATTTACAACGGAAACGAAGAAGCAATATTACCTATCATTATTCATGGTGATGCTGCCGTAGCTGGACAAGGTGTAGTGTATGAGGTAATACAAATGAGTAGACTAAACGGATACAAAACCGGAGGAACTTTACACTTGGTTATTAACAATCAGGTAGGATTTACCACCAACTATTTAGATGCTCGTTCTAGTACTTATTGTACCGATGTTGCCAAAGTAACTCTATCTCCTGTACTACACGTAAATGCAGATGATGTAGAAGCTGTTTGTCATGCAATAGAACTAGCCTTAGAATTTAGAATGAAGTTTAAACGTGATATTTTCATCGATTTATTAGGATATCGTAAATACGGACACAATGAAGGAGATGAGCCAAGGTTTACACAACCTCAATTGTATAAAAACATTTCTAAACATAAAAACCCAAGAGATATTTATATTGATCAGCTAATTGCTGAAAAAAATATTGATGCTGCGTATGCACAATCTCTACAAGACGAATACAAAAACTTATTAGAAGATAAATTCAACCAAGCTAAAAGCGATGAAACTTCTAGAGTAATTCCATTTATGGAAGAAACTTGGGAGAATTTTGTGAGAGAAGGATTGGAAGAAATGTTAACCCCTATAGACACCACCTATCCTAAAAACAAGTTAGAAGATATTACAAGAGTCGTATCTCAAAATCCAGAAGGAGTTAAGTTTGTACGTAAAGCACAACGTATTATAGAAGGTCGTGCTAAAATGGTCTTTGAAGACAACAAATTAGACTGGGGAATGGCAGAAACATTAGCCTATGGTTCTTTGTTAGAAGAAGGATTTAATGTACGTATTTCTGGACAAGATGTAGAAAGAGGTACATTTAGCCACCGTCATGCTATTTTAAGAGATGAGCTTTCAGAAGAAAGAATCAACCTATTAAACACCAATCAAAATAACAAAGGAGTCATGACTATTTACAACTCTTTATTATCAGAATATGGAGTTCTAGGTTTTGACTATGGTTATGCTATGGCTCATCCAAACACTTTAACTATTTGGGAAGCACAGTTTGGAGACTTTGGTAACGGAGCACAAATTATGTTTGATCAATACATTTGTGCAGCCGAAGACAAATGGAAGTTGCAAAACGGTATTGTAATGTTGTTACCACATGGTTATGAAGGTCAAGGATCAGAACACTCATCGGCAAGAATTGAAAGATATTTACAATTATGTGACTATGATAATATGACCGTTGCAAACTGTACAGAACCAGCAAACATGTATCATTTGTTACGTCGTCATATGAAACGTAACCACCGTAAACCTCTAATTGTTTTTACACCTAAAAGTTTGTTACGTCATCCTAAAGCTGTAAATACTCTTGAAGAATTAGCTGATGGAGGATTCCAAGAAGTGATTGATGACCCAATCATCAACAAATCAAACGTTAAAAAAGTCGTTTTCTGTTCTGGTAAATTCTACTACGATATGTTAGAAGAAAGAGAAAAATTAGAAAACGAATCTGTTGCTTTGGTACGTATAGAGCAGTTATTTCCTTTACACAAAGAAAAAATACAAGCTGTTATAGATTCTTATCCTAGCAATGTTGAATTTGTATGGGCACAAGAAGAACCAGAAAATATGGGAGCATGGTCTTACATGTTACAACGTTTTGAATTGGTTCCATTATCTGTAGCCTCTTTAAAGTTTTACTCTGTACCTGCTGCAGGATCTAGTGCCAGATTTAAGAAAAGACATCAAGCTGTACTAGACAAAGTATTTCAAGCATAACACACAACAAAGAACACTAAATAAACAAATAACATATAAAATATTATCATGGTTTTAGAAATGAAAGTCCCTTCTCCAGGGGAATCGATCACAGAAGTAGAAATCGCAACTTGGTTAGTTGAAGATGGTGATTATGTAGAAAAAGACCAACCAATTGCTGAAGTAGATTCAGACAAAGCAACTTTAGAATTGCCTGCAGAAGAAAGTGGAATCATCACTCTAAAAGCAGAAGAAGGTGATGCTGTAGCCGTAGGTGCTGTAGTATGTTTAATTGATATGGATGCAGATAGACCTGAAGGTGCTGCTGCTCCAGAGAAAAAAGAAGAAGCTCCACAACAAAAAGAGCAAAAGGCTGAGCCAGAAAATCCAAAAGCAGATGCACCATCAAACGATGAAAAAACATATGCTTCTGGAACTGCATCGCCAGCTGCTAAAAAAATATTAGACGAAAAAGGAATTCAACCAAATACCATACAAGGTACAGGTAAAGATGGTAGAGTCACAAAAGAAGATGCCATTAACGCAGTTCCTGCTATGGGTTCTACCACTGGTAGCCGTGCTTCTGAAAAGAAAAAAATGTCTATGTTACGTAGAAAAGTAGCACAACGTTTGGTTTCTGTTAAAAATGAAACAGCTATGTTAACTACGTTTAACGAAGTTAATATGCAACCTGTTTTTGATTTACGTGCTCAATACAAAGAAGAATTTAAAGCAAAACACGGAGTTGGTTTAGGATTTATGTCTTTCTTTACTTTAGCGGTAACTAGAGCTTTAGAATTGTATCCTGATGTTAATTCTATGATTGACGGTGATTACCAAATTAAAAATGAATTTGCCGATATTTCTATTGCAGTTTCTGGTCCAAAAGGATTAATGGTTCCTGTAATTAGAAATGCAGAAAACTTATCTTTTAGAGGAGTTGAGGCAGAAGTAAAGCGTTTGGCTTTAAGAGCTCGTGATGGACAAATTACTGTAGATGAAATGACAGGTGGTACTTTTACAATCACTAACGGGGGTGTATTTGGATCTATGTTATCTACACCAATCATCAACCCACCTCAATCTGCTATTTTAGGTATGCACAACATTGTAGAACGTCCAATGGCTGTAAACGGTCAAGTGGTTATTCAACCAATTATGTATGTTGCCTTATCTTATGATCACAGAATTGTAGATGGTCGTGAATCTGTTGGTTTCTTAGTAGCTATTAAAGAAGCTATAGAAAACCCAATTGAATTGTTAATGAACAACAATCCTAAAAAAGCATTAGAACTTTAATATTTGATTGTTGATTTGTTCGTTCGTATTATATTATAGTCGACTTAACCAATCAACAAAAAACAAATAAACTTTATAAAAAAGGATGATTACTAGAGTGCCCCAAAATGTTAGACACAATTTGGGGGTATTTTTATGTCTAGAAAAGTAAAATACACATTAGACTTTAAACAAGAATGTGTAAGGTTGGTTCTTAAAGGAGAACACTCTATAACTAGTTTGAGTAAAGAGCTAGGTTTTGATAGTTCTCTTCTTTCTCTTTGGTGTAGGCAATATGAACACAAAGGAGTTCAAGGTTTGTTACCAAAGATAAATAAACAATATACATCATCATTTAAACTTGATATTTTACAACGAATAGAAAAAGAACATCTTTCGTTAGAGCAAGCATGTATTCTATTTGATATTGGAAGTGGTGCTAGTATTATTAATTGGCAAAGAAGATATAAATCCTTAGGTTTGAAAGGTCTTAAAAATCAACCTAAAGGAAGACCTATCGGAATGAAATCCAAGTCTAGAAAAAATAAATCTATACCATTAACTAGAGAAGAAAAGCTTTTAAAAGAGAATCAATCTTTAAAAGCAGAACTTGATTTGCTAAAAAAGTTACAAGCCTTAGCTCAAGCCAGAGAGAAAAAGCAATAGTCATAAATGAGTTAAGGCATAAGCATGATTTGTCGGTATTGTTACATCATGCAAAGATGGCTAGAAGTAGTTTTTATTATCATTTACAAAAAAGTAAAGAGCCTGATAAATATGAATTTATAAAAAGGTTTATTACTCAAATCTACCATCAACACAAAGGTAGGTATGGTTATAGAAGAATCACTTTAGTACTAAACAACAGAGGGATTATCATCAATCATAAAACAGTATTAAGACTAATGAAGTCCATAGGGTTAAAATCTTTGATTAGAGTTAAAAAGTATCGTTCTTACAGAGGAGGTCAAGGTAAAATAGCTCCCAATATACTTAAACGGAATTTTAAGGCTTCTAAAACCAATCAAAAATGGGCTACAGATATTACAGAGTTTAAAGTTAAAGGTCAAAAACTTTATTTGTCTCCAATTATTGATTTATGTAGTAGAGAAATCATTAGTTATCAAATTTCTAGGAGTCCTAATTTTAGACAAATAACTCAAATGCTGGGGAAAGCTTTTAAAAAGTATAAAGCAGCAAATGTGTTATTACATTCGGATCAAGGATGGCAATATCAAATGGAAAAATATCAGAATATCTTAAAAAAGAACAAGATGATTCAAAGTATGTCTAGAAAAGGGAATTGTTTAGATAATGCTATTATTGAAAATTTCTTTGGAACTTTAAAATCTGAGCTGTTTTATCTAAAACAATGGAACTCGATTGAGCAATTAGAAAAGGAAATTAATGAATATATTTGCTATTATAATAATGATAGAATATCATTAGCTTTAAATGGAATGAGCCCGATAAAATATCGAGCTCATATCAATAATTAATTTTTTAACTGTCCAACTTTTTGGGGGGCTGTCCATACCAATTAAGTAATCATCCTTTTTTTTTGCTTTCTTTATGTATGGGTCATCGAGCGGAGTCGAGATGTAATATCTTTTTATCTACTTAGGGCATTCCCCTTCCCTACACTCGGGTCGTGCTTTCACTACTCGCTTTCTTTTGGATGTTCAAGCGGAATCGAGAACCAAAAGAAGAGCTTATACAAGCCGTTCAATCACTAATGCGAGAAAAATTTTATTAACAGTATTGTTAAATCTGTTCAAAACAATTTTATTGGTTTCTAATATAAGTGAGTACCTTTAGTAGGTATAATTGCATATTATTCCGAATGAATTACAACTCATATATAGCGCATAACTTAAATGAAACTGAATTTGTTAACACCAATCTCTAACTATAAAAGGATACTTGGTTTTAAAACACTATTCAAATATTGTTTAAGCAGTCTGTACTAGGTAAATATTAAAGTAAAATCGAGAACCTAACAACTTTAATGTAATTAAATACCATTCAGCATTCCACATCTCGACTTCGCTCGATGACCTATGTTGACTAGTTTAAAATGGAAAACAAAAAGGTGTTAAAGTAAGAATATAGAATTCAAATTTTCTAAGCCTTACTATAATCAAACAATAGCAAAAAATCAAAAGTAATCATTGTAAAAAACTTGGTTTTAGAACACTATTCAAATGGTGTTTAAGCAGCCTGTACTAGGTAAATATTAAAGTAAAATCGAGAACCTAACAACTTTAATGTAATTAAAACACCATTCAGCATTCCACATCTCGACTCCGCTCGATGACCTATTTGCTCTTTGAAAAAAAAACATTTACGAAAAAGAGCTTTGTAAATACTCACAAAGCTCTTTTTTATTTATTATTTGTCCCGTCCTGAAATAGCGTTACACTAATTTTTTAGCAATGAATAAAAATTATGTAAAGCGTACTCAAAAGGACTACACTATGTCCTTTAAACTTCAAGTAGTATTAGAGATTGAGCGTGGTGAACTTTCCACAACCGCTGCTCAACGTAAATATGGTATCCAGGCAAGAAGTACTGTTGTAAGTTGGTTACGAAAATATGGTAACTTTGATTGGGAAAATCAAACACCTTCCAATATGCCCAAGACTTCCGAACAAAAATTAATGGAACTTGAACAAAAGGTTCGATTATTAAAAAAACAAAAGGCACATTTAGAAAAACAATTAGAGCAATCCGATAAGAAATCTATCTTATTTGATATGATGATTGATCTGGCTGAAAAGGAGTATAATATTCCTATCAGAAAAAACTCCAAACCCAAGTAATCGATATGTTTAGAATAGATTATCAGCAAAGTATCTCTGCTACCTGTGAGTTACTTGGGTTGAGCAGACAGGTATATTATAGAGCGGTACATTCAAAGAAAAAAAAGAAAGAAATAGCTCAACAAGTGGTTGATTTAGTTGTTTCTATTCGTGGGAATCAACCTCGTATTGGTACAAGGAAATTGTATCATATTTTACAACAGCCTTTACGGGAATTAGGAGTGGGTAGAGATAGGTTGTTTAAGATTCTCAAAGCAAATCATCTATTAATCAAACCCAAACGAAGTTATCATATAACCACTAACTCTCATCATCGATTTAGAAAGCACAAGAATTTGATTGAGCATCTGAGTATTACAAGACCAGAGCAGGTATGGGTATCTGATATTACTTATGTGGGGAATAGACAAAATCCGATGTATTTATCACTAACAACCGATGCTTATTCCAAGAAGATTATGGGCTATTCTCTAGATAATACCCTTGAAGTAAATGCTAGTATTAAAGCATTGAAAAAGGCTATCAAAAATAGAGTATACCCCAAAAATCAATTAATTCATCATTCCGATAGAGGGCTGCAATATTGCAGCAATAGATATCAAGAAATACTTAAGAAAGCAAAAATCAAATGTAGTATGACTGAGTCCTATGACCCTTATCAAAATGCAATAGCAGAAAGAGTGAATGGTATTTTAAAACAAGAGTTCCTGATCAATATTTCAAAACTAAATATTAGCTTAATGTCAAAGGTCGTAAAAGAAGCTATCAAAATATACAATACTCAAAGACCTCATTTGTCCTGTTTGATGAAGACTCCTGAACAAATGCATAAACAGGACACAATAAGGATAAAGTCCTATAAAAAGAAAATATCATCACAAATCATGATTTGTGATGATATTTAATAAATTTAATCTTTTATAAAACTGTAACGGTTTTTTAGGACGTCACAATTAGTTAAAATTCCCTACTTTGTAGAAATTCTAAAGCTTCCTTTGTGTATTTTCCCATTGGCTAAAGTTACATACCAACCAAAAGCAGGAATGTTTAATCCTTCTTTTGTTTTTTGTGCCACTGGCCCCATATTTACAATTACTTCAGTACCCGATGCAAACGTAGATTTTTGTAACTTAAAATCATCACTTAAATATGTATGGCTAGTCAACTCTGCAAAAAATGTTTCTTTGTTTACAGGGCTTACTACTTCATTAGCTATTTTTATCATTTCTTTCATTCCATCAAACTCATAAGGAGAAAAGAAAATAGTACTACCCAATCCGTACAACATATTTCTTAAAGACTTTACTCTAAAATCTCCATTAATAGAAATCTGATTATCTGGATCTTGAATTTTACCAAAAACAGCAATAGCATCGTGGTAAACTAAATTAAATAATGGTGCTCTATGAGAAAATTGTGCTAAATTTCCTCCAGTAGGTAAATAAGTCAATCCCTCAAACATATCAAAATAAGGAATAAATTGTTGTTGTCCGTGCTCTGTTCCATTAACCAAGTTTAACGAATCAATGTATTTTGCCAAGTTGTACAATCCAACATTTTCCTCTTCTACATCAGACAATCTTGCAAAAGAAATATCTGTAATATCTGCTTCTAAATCCAAAGCAGCAATTTCTTTATGCAAACTCTTTTTTGCCAAACCTAATTGTTTATCAGGATCTATATTTGCCCACCTACTTCCTGTGTTTACTAGCTTTCCGTTTTTTACTGCAAATAAATCGGTATCAAACTCTGGATCATTTTCTAAAGTAGCAGAATAGGCGTGGTAAGAAGAATATAGATATCCGTACTTTTTAGTTAAGTCTACAGCTTCTTTCAAACCAGAAACACCTCCTAAATTCTCATTTATAGGCCAACAATTAGGAACAAAATTAGAAAAAACTCCCCATGCATGAAAAAATGCATTGTCTACACCTAACTCATTATGTGTAGTTTTAATAATATTGCTTAATTCTTTAAAAGTAAAAGCCATTCCAGGCATTTCTACATAGTGGGGATATCCACCATAAACTCCCATATAAATAGCTCCTTTTAATTTATTTACATCTGGGTCTCTTTTTGCTTTTTCTTTTAAGGACACAAAATAACCATCTTTAATTGCTTCTTTCCTATAAGCCTTTGCCATATCTACATGCGTTCCGTTCGGAATAAACTCATAAGTTATCATTTTTGTTTCATTCTTTCTATTCAAATTCCAAACAGGGTCTAAAAACTCAATTCTTTTGTAAGGAGACATTTTACCAACACTATTAAACAAGTATTGTCCATTGTTATTAATATTAAAAAACATTTTTGGCATTGCTGATTTATGAACAATTCCAACAACTGCAGATTTTTGGTTGTGCGTTCCCCACCAAGGCATAGTCAATCCTGCTCCATTATCATACAAAGGTAACTTACCGCTTGTTTTGGCGTAATATGTAGCATCGTCCCACATACAAAAAGAACCTCCATTCATAGGAAAAATATAAGATGGGCAAATAAGTCCTTGCTTTTGAGGTATTACCGCCGCTCCTTTATCTACATCTGTTTCTAAACTAAAAGCTCTAGAAGGATACCTTAATTCTGTAACATTATATCCTGCACTTTTAACGGACACTACTTTTACATGAAGTTTTGCTTCTTTTGTTTCTAAACTTAATTCTGTTTTAATCTCAATTCCTGAGGCTACTTTTCCATTTTCAAATACTGGATTTGTAAAAGTAATTGCAATGACATATTCATTTAATTTAGCAACTGTAATACTCTTGCTTAATGAGATATTTAAATCTTCTGCTTTTCCTTTATTTTTCACAGTTAATAAGCCTGCTGCATTTACCCAAGGATCCGATTTCCACAATTGATTAGACTTTTTTTCCAACACAGTAAACGTTCCATTTTGTTTGTTAACAGCAACCTTTACTAGTTTGTTCTCTAATATTGCATTCTCAGCTGGATGTGTAAATGCAAAAGACATAAATACAATGAACACAGTAAATAATGCCTTAATAATTTTTAAAAATTGATTCAAATTATGGAATCTAGAAGTAACTTTCATATGATGTTTTTATTATAAAATATATGTTTTAACGAACATATTAAATTCTGATTTTCTACCTTAGAAAACAAGTCCTATTTTAACTTAAAGCAACATCAGACTTATCAAATTTTCAAGTTTCCAAAAACCATACTATAATTTCTAAACTAGAAACTCCATAAAATTGATTACTTTTATCCCACCCCATTACTCAAACATTTATTTAAATAAAACTATTGGAACAGGAGCAACTTTTTTGGACTACATGTAAAACATGCAAAGGAGAAGGAACTAAAAGTAGAGGTGTTAGTAAAAAAGTAAAGCTTCACTATAAAATTGCTTTAAAAGAATATCATCAAAACCCTAATCATAAAAATGCTCCATCACCTCCTAAAGGACATCAATATTCTTGTTCAGAATGTTCAGGATCAGGATTAAACCCTTCTACAAACCCTCCCATAATAGATTTAGAAAATGCTCCCAAAATTGCAATTATTGGTGGTGGTATAGGTGGTGTTGCTTTAGCTGTTGCTTGCTTACACAGAGGAATTCCTTTTACACTTTACGAACGTGATGACAATTTTAACACAAGGTCTCAAGGCTATGGTTTAACACTACAACAAGCTAGCAAGGCTATAGAAGGATTTGGTATTATTACCTTAGAAAAAGGAATTGTTTCTACCAGACATTTGGTTCACAATACAAATGGAACAATCTTAGGTGAGTGGGGAACTAGAAAGTGGATTTCTTCTAACATCAATTCAATACCTAAACGCTCCAATATACACATTGCTCGTCAATCTTTACGTTTGGCTTTATTAGAACAATTAAAAGATAATGATGCAGTAATAAAATGGGGACATCAACTAACTCAATTTAAATCAATAGATAATAACAATATTGAGCTAGAGTTTTTAGTCAACGGAAAATTAACCAAAAGTACCGCCAACCTAATTGTAGGAGCAGATGGAATTAGAAGTACTGTAAGAAAACATTTAATTGGTAACAATTTATTTCCTTTACGTTATTTAGATTGTATGGTGATTTTAGGAATTTGCCCGTTAAAAAAACTCCAAAATATAAATAGCGATTTGTTAGATTCCAAAACTGTATTTCAAACAGCCAATGGAACTGAAAGAATATACATGATGCCTTTTGATACAGATACCATTATGTGGCAACTTAGTTTTCCTATGCCAGAAAAAGAAGCTCAAAAATTAAGTCAATTAGGTTCCTCTGCTTTAAAAAAAGAAGCTAGTGTCAAAACAAATTGGCACTCTCCTATTCCAGAAATTATTGCAGCTACACCTGAATCTAAAATATCAGGTTATCCTGTGTATGATAGAGAATTGTTACCCCCTCAAATTCTAGAAACTTGTGGACAAGCAACACTTATTGGAGATGCTGCACACCCTATGAGTCCGTTTAAGGGACAAGGTGCAAACCAAGCTTTGTTAGATGCTCTGTCTTTAGCAAAAGCTATAAAAAAAGAATGCAGACCCAATTCTGAGTGGAAAAAAATTGGCTTAAGAAAAATTGTATTAACCAAATTTGAATCTGAAATGTTAAAACGTAGTGCTGTTAAAGTAACAGATTCTGCAAAAGCAGCTCAATTTTTACATTCAGATATTGTTTTAAAAAAAGCAGATAAACCTAGAGGAAATATTTTAAAAAACTAGTAATCAGCAAATTCTATACCCCAAAAGCCATCACTACAATGTTAATGAAGGTTCTGTAAAACAAAAAATCCCGATTCTAATAAAGAATCGGGATTCAAAAAAAGGCGATGACATACTCTCCCATCTAACGATAGTACCATCTGCGCTAATAGGCTTAACTGCTCTGTTCGGAATGGGAAGAGGTGAGCCCTATTGCAATAATCACCTTAAGATTATTCAATTACAAACTAGTCAATTAATAATTACGATTTTTTTTCATAATTGTACATTGCCAATTGTAAATTGATTATGTGTTAACATATTGATACCAATATTATACTTTTTTTATTACTCGATTGTATACGTTATTAAAGCCCGCAAGTACATAAGCCTATGGGTTATTAGTAATACTCGGCTATGACATTACTGCCTTTACACCTGTATCCTATCAAGGTCGTGATCTACAACCACCCTTTAAAGAAATCTCATCTTGTGGTGGGTTTCGCGCTTATATGCTTTCAGCGCTTATCCCTTCCCAACGTAGCTACTCAGCAATGCTCCTGGCGGAACAACTGATACACCAGAGGTTAGTTCAACTCGGTCCTCTCGTACTAGAGTCAAATCCACGCAAATTTCTAACGCCCGCTACAGATAGAGACCGAACTGTCTCACGACGTTCTGAACCCAGCTCGCGTGCCACTTTAATGGGCGAACAGCCCAACCCTTGGGACCTTCTCCAGCCCCAGGATGTGACGAGCCGACATCGAGGTGCCAAACCCCCCCGTCGATGTGAGCTCTTGGGGGAGATCAGCCTGTTATCCCCGGAGTACCTTTTATCCTTTGAGCGATGGCCCTTCCATGCGGAACCACCGGATCACTATGCTCTTGTTTCCAACCTGATCGACTTGTAGGTCTCGCAGTCAAGCACCCTTATGCCATTGCACTCTACGTACGGTTACCAAGCGTACTGAGGGTACCTTTAGAAGCCTCCGTTACTCTTTTGGAGGCGACCACCCCAGTCAAACTACCCACCAAGCACTGTCCCCATCGCTGGGTTAGAATCTAGATAAGCAAAGGGTGGTATTTCAACAATGACTCCACAACACCTAGCGATGCCGCTTCAAAGTCTCCCACCTATCCTACACATTACTTATCCAAACACAATACTAAGCTATAGTAAAGGTTCACGGGGTCTTTTCGTCCCGTAGCGGGTAATCGGCATCTTCACCGATACTACAATTTCACCGAGCTCATGGCTGAGACAGTGTCCAGATCGTTGCACCATTCGTGCAGGTCGGAACTTACCCGACAAGGAATTTCGCTACCTTAGGACCGTTATAGTTACGGCCGCCGTTTACTGGGGCTTCATTTCAGATCTTCGCTAAAAGCTAAACCCTCCACTTAACCTTCCAGCACCGGGCAGGTGTCAGGCCCTATACATCAACTTTCGTTTTAGCAGAGCCCTGTGTTTTTGATAAACAGTCGCCTGGACCTTTTCACTGCGGCCCTGAATTTATTCAGGGCGACCCTTCTCCCGAAGTTACGGGTCTATTTTGCCTAGTTCCTTAGCCATGAATCACTCGAGCTCCTTAGAATACTCATCCCAACTACCTGTGTCGGTTTACGGTACAGGACGCAGCCCTCGCTTTTCTTGGAACTTCTTACTTTTACTCGCTTCGCCCGAAGGCTAAGCTCTCCGTACTATTCCGTCAGTACGAGTAAATCTGGGAAATCCGTCACTTTTAATGGGTGCGTGTACAGGAATATTAACCTGTTGTCCATCGACTACCCCTTTCGGGTTCGCCTTAGGCCCTGACTAACCCTCAGCTGATTAGCATCGCTGAGGAAACCTTAGTCTTTCGGAGGGCGGGTTTCTCACCCGCCTTATCGTTACTTATGCCTACATTTTCTTTTCTATCCGTTCCAGCATCCCTTACAGAACACCTTCAGCACAAATAGAATGCTCCCCTACCACTTATAAAGTCCATAGCTTCGGTAATATGTTTATGCCCGATTATTATCCATGCTCGTTCGCTCGACTAGTGAGCTGTTACGCACTCTTTAAATGAATGGCTGCTTCCAAGCCAACATCCTAGCTGTCTGGGCAAACAAACCTCGTTTATTCAACTTAACATATATTTGGGGACCTTAGCTGATGGTCTGGGTTCTTTCCCTCTCGGACATGGACCTTAGCACCCATGCCCTCACTGCTGTAAATCATTATATAGCATTCGGAGTTTGTCAGGAATTGGTAGGCGATGAAGCCCCCGCATCCAATCAGTAGCTCTACCTCTATATAACTAATACAACGCTGCACCTAAATGCATTTCGGGGAGTACGAGCTATTTCCTGGTTTGATTGGCCTTTCACCCCTACCCACAGGTCATCCCAAGACTTTTCAACGTCAACGGGTTCGGTCCTCCACTCTGTGTTACCAAAGCTTCAACCTGCCCATGGGTAGATCACCAGGTTTCGCGTCTACTCAACCTAACTAAAACGCCCTATTAAGACTCGCTTTCGCTACGGCTCCGGATCTTAAATCCTTAACCTTGCTAGATAAAGTAACTCGTAGGCTCATTATGCAAAAGGCACGCCGTCACCCAGCTTGTGGGCTCCGACCGCTTGTAGGTGTACGGTTTCAGGATCTGTTTCACTCCCTTACTTAGGGTTCTTTTCACCTTTCCCTCACGGTACTAGTTCACTATCGGTCTCTCAGGAGTATTTAGCCTTACCGGATGGTCCCGGCAGATTCAGACAGGGTTCCTCGTGCCCCGCCCTACTCAGGAATCTGATACAATTACTTCTCTTACTTATACGGGACTATCACCCTCTTTGGTTAACCTTTCCAGGTTATTCTAATTCGATTGTTTCTTGATGTTTCAGTCCTACAACCCCGATCTTGCCGTAACAAAATCGGTTTGGGCTCTTTCGCGTTCGCTCGCCACTACTAACGAAATCATTTTTATTTTCTCTTCCTCCGGTTACTTAGATGTTTCAGTTCACCGGGTTTGCCTTCTTTCGAATACTATGCCTTCAACATAGTGGGTTGCCCCATTCGGAAATCTACGGATATAACTCTTATGTGCAAATCCCCGTAGCTTATCGCAGCTTATCACGTCCTTCTTCGCCTCTGAGAGCCTAGGCATCCGCCATACACCCTTAATTAGCTTATTGTACTCTTTTGCGTCTTTAATTTTTACAATCTTGCGATTGTTGTATTTTTATTAATCGTCTATCTAAATGATAAACGATAATGTCTACTCAAGTAATATTATTTTTATAATATTATTATCAATATGTCAATGAACTTTCTTTCAATTTTCAATCTTACAATGTGCAATGAACAATTTTTTAATTGCTAATTCCCAACTGTTAATTGTCAATTGAATCGTGGAGAATATCGGAGTCGAACCGATGACCTCTTGCGTGCAAGGCAAGCGCTCTAGCCAGCTGAGCTAATCCCCCATTACTAGTAGTTAGTAATTAGTTTTTAGTCATTAGTAATTACTAATTCGTAATTGTAATTATTTCTGCTTCTAGAATTTCCTGTTTCACAAAAACACATACTATAGTTGTAGTCTCGGGCAGACTCGAACTGCCGACCTCTACATTATCAGTGTAGCGCTCTAACCAGCTGAGCTACGAGACTCAATATGTGATTGTGTATATATATAAAAATTAACAGCTAATTAAAAAGTAAATAGACTTCTCATAACATACATCTCTTTTCTCTAGAAAGGAGGTGTTCCAGCCGCACCTTCCGGTACGGCTACCTTGTTACGACTTAGCCCTAGTTACCAGTTTTACCCTAGGCGGCTCCTTGCGGTGACCGACTTCAGGCACCCCCAGCTTCCATGGCTTGACGGGCGGTGTGTACAAGGCCCGGGAACGTATTCACCGCATCATGGCTGATATGCGATTACTAGCGATTCCAGCTTCATGGAGTCGAGTTGCAGACTCCAATCCGAACTGTGACAATGTTTAAAGATTCGCATCCTGTCGCCAGGTAGCTGCCCTCTGTCATTGCCATTGTAGCACGTGTGTAGCCCAGGACGTAAGGGCCGTGATGATTTGACGTCATCCCCACCTTCCTCTCGGTTTGCACCGGCAGTCTCTCTAGAGTCCTCAGCTTAACCTGTTAGCAACTAAAAATAGGGGTTGCGCTCGTTATAGGACTTAACCTGACACCTCACGGCACGAGCTGACGACAACCATGCAGCACCTTGTAAGAAGTCCGAAGAAATGTCTATCTCTAAACAATGCATCCTACATTTAAGCCCTGGTAAGGTTCCTCGCGTATCATCGAATTAAACCACATGCTCCACCGCTTGTGCGGGCCCCCGTCAATTCCTTTGAGTTTCAATCTTGCGACCGTACTCCCCAGGTGGGACACTTATCACTTTCGCTTAGTCACTGAGCTAATGCCCAACAACTAGTGTCCATCGTTTACGGCGTGGACTACCGGGGTATCTAATCCCGTTCGCTCCCCACGCTTTCGTTCATCAGCGTCAGTATATACGTAGTAGACTGCCTTCGCAATCGGTATTCTATGTAATATCTATGCATTTCACCGCTACACTACATATTCTATCTACTTCCATATAACTCAAGACTAACAGTATCAAAGGCAGTTCCATCGTTAAGCGATGGGATTTCACCTCTGACTGATTAGCCCGCCTACGAACCCTTTAAACCCAATGATTCCGGATAACGCTTGGACCCTCCGTATTACCGCGGCTGCTGGCACGGAGTTAGCCGGTCCTTATTCGTAGAGTACCGTCAGTATGGTACACGTACCACAGTTTCTTCCTCTATAAAAGAAGTTTACAACCCATAGGGCAGTCATCCTTCACGCGGCATGGCTGGTTCAGAGTTGCCTCCATTGACCAATATTCCTCACTGCTGCCTCCCGTAGGAGTCTGGTCCGTGTCTCAGTACCAGTGTGGGGGATCTCCCTCTCAGGACCCCTACCTATCGATGTCTTGGTAAGCCGTTACCTTACCAACTAACTAATAGGACGCATAGCCATCTTAAACCGATAAATCTTTAATTAATAATCCATGCGAATTATTAACACCATAGGATATTAGTCCACGTTTCCATGGGGTATCCCCTTGTTTAAGGTAGGTTCTATACGCGTTACGCACCCGTTCGCCGGTCGTCAGCAAATTGCAAGCAATCTCTGTTACCCCTCGACTTGCATGTGTTAAGCCTGCCGCTAGCGTTCATCCTGAGCCAGGATCAAACTCTTCATCGTTATTTTGTTTGACATATTACTATGTCTTAAATTATGATGATGCTCAAAAAAATCTTCATACTCAATATCTGAAAAACTAACCCCAAATATCAGCATGTAATTTACTCTTTAATTTTACGCTGTCAATTTTCAATAGTATCAATGAACTTACGTCTTTTCAGACTCTTCATACAACTAACTCCCTTAGAAGTTAGCAACTTAGCTGCTTCGCTAAGCGGATGCAAATATAAGAACTTTTTTCTTTCTAAAACAAATAAAATTTAAAATATTTTTAAATCTTTTTTCTTCTATCGTGAAGCTTGTTAAAACTCCTTCTAAAAACCCTTAAAACCTTATATGAACTTCAACTTTGAACTAGTTACCTAGTCGCTGTTGCGGCTGCAAAGATACGCACCTTTTTTGCTTTTTTCCTAATCTTTTTTAACCTTTTTTTATTTATTTTTTTCTAAAATACCTAAAACCCTTATTACTCGTACTTTATACACTAAACTTAACGCTTTCTTTTTTTAATTATTCTTTTGCTGATTCTATACTATATATACGCGTTAGGGATAGAACGACTTGTTTGAGCTCTTTTTTGAATTGTTGAAATATGAAAAGTTTTAGCTGCAGTTACCCATAAACAATCTTTATTACTCTTATTTAAAACCAAAAAAAGCGAGTAGTGATAGCCCGACCTGAAAGGTAACGACACAATAAATCAAAAAAACTTGTTTAACTATACTGCTTTCAACACTATATAAAGGTTTAAAATGCTGATACAATACAATTATAGTGTTGGTTTGAACTTATTTTACAACAGCTTGTTCTATATAATCTTGATATTCGTACCAAAACAATTCGAACTGATGCATGGTTTTATTAAAAAACGTATAACAACTAGACCATGTGTCTTTATTATTGATACTAAACTTTTGATTGTGGTTTACATAAATTCTACTAATTAGTTTTCCGTTTTCTAAATAGTAATCTTTATCAAAAATAACCTCTGAGAGATATTCGGTTTCTATAATTTTTTTAAGAGACACCATTTGGTCATAAAGTAACTCTCTTTGAATGCTGTCTGTGGATTCTATATCTAAAACCACCATTGCTTTTTTTCTGTCTGCTACAAATTTAAATCCGAAGTCTTTAATTCTGGTATTGTATAACACCCATTTTCTTGGAAATGATTTTCCGTAACTAACCCAAAATTCTTTTCTAATTTTTGCAGCTTCTTCTTTACTATACATAGTTCTTATCCGTGTATGGATTCTTTATTCCCTAGATTCTCCATAAGCTTAGCTTCATAAGCTAACAAAGCTTGCCACTTGTTATCTACCTCTACTCTATCTCCGTATTGTCTAGCAAAGTTTAAAAACAAAGTATAGTGATTAGCTTCTGAAACCATTAAATCTCTATAAAACTTAGCCAATTCTTGGTCTTTTAAATTTTCTGACAACAAACGAAAACGTTCACAACTACGTGCTTCTATTAAAGCAGCATACAAAAGTCTATGTACAAGTTGTGTTGTTCTGCTTCCTCCTTTTGGGAAAAAAGTAATTAAATCTGCAACGTACTCATCTTTTCTATCTCTACCTAAAACAACTCCTTTAGCAATTAGTTTGTCGTGCACTAATTTAAAATGACTCATTTCTTCTTTTACCAATGCAATCATTTCTTGCACTAATTCTGTATATTCTGGAAAACTTACAATTAATGAAATTGCTGTAGAAGCTGCTTTTTGTTCACAGTGTGCATGATCTATTAAAATTTCATCAATATTTTTTTCTGCTATATTTACCCATCTTGGGTCTGTTGGTAATTTAAGCCCTAACATATGCTGTTTCTTTAATTAATTTTTCAAATCGCAATCCAAAATCTATCATTGCTTTTATTTCTTTTACACTTGCTAATCTTTCTTTTTTAAAAATTAACAAACCGTTTTGATTAGATTCTATATGATAGTACATATTACTTTCTAAAAATAATATGATTTCATTTGTAAAGAAATCTAATACTTGTTCTTTATGACTTCCAGACAAGTAAAATCTTTTATTAAAATCTGGATGATTGGGAATTTCTATATCTGAAAAGTTTGTAAACTGTTTTACATATTCAAACAAACCTTCCTTATCTAATGTAAAGTTAGGTATTGGAGCATCTACCTTTACATGAAATACGGTTGAACGTATTAACTGATGTGCTATAAAAGCTCCTTCTGTAAACACAACATCGAATAATTTATCATTGCCTTTTACTAATAAGTTTTTTGTTCTTTGAATTCTTCTTGTTTTAAAGAATGTAAAATCTGCTAACAACTCTATTGGATTAGACACAAAAGGAACGTATTTCCAGTCAAAGTCTTTTGCTATTTGTTCTAATTTTTTTTGCCTTTTGGTTAAAGCTATTTTTCCTTCTTTTTGTGGAGCTTTTTTTATATTTCTTGGAGCAAACGGATGTAAACTACCAGCACCATGCATATCTAAGCCTGTAACTTCTAAGCTTCCTTGTTTGTTTTCGAATTTTTCTACATAGGTTTGAATGTTTTCCATGACGGTATTGTCTACAAATCTACATCTTGAAAAGTCTAACACAACATTTTCATGCTCGGGTATTAAATTCAATTTATTCTTTAATCTAAAAAAATTAATAAAAGAGCTAAAATTTTTAACACTTATGTAATAACTGCCATCTGTTTCTTTAAACATTAATACATTAGGTTTTAATGCATTTCTTACAAACATTATAATTTCTTTATTTACGATAACATGTACTAAAAAAGTAGCCAAGATTCCTACTACTATTCCTATAATTAAGCTCGTAAAAATAGTGGTAATTAAGGTTATAAAAAAAATGGCCAATTGTTCACCTCCTACTTTAGAAACGGCTACTATATTTTTAGGAGCAGCCAATTTATAACCCGTGTATACCAATATTGCTGCCAATGCAGACAAAGGAATCATTTTTAATTGGGTTTGAAACAATAGTAAGAACGCTAGTAAAAAAAGAGCATGAAATAAATTTGCTGCCCTGTTAGTTGCTTTGTTATTTACATTTACAGAACTACGAGCAATTACGGTTACCACATTTAAACCTCCTAAAAAACCACTAATGATTGTTGCCAAACCTAGTGCTTTTAAATCTTTATTTACATTGGATCTTCTTTTTAAAGGATCTAGCTGGTCTACTGCCTTAATGCTTAATAAAGATTCTATGCTTGCTATTAATGTAATAGATACTACTGCTGTTATAAATTCTGCCGTAAATAATTTGCCGAAATTAGGAAACATTAAGCTTGTAAGTACATTGTCTGGAATGTTTATTAACCATTCTTTGTCTATTGGATGTGCTTGTTTTAATACCAATTGATAAAAATAACTCATTCCAACAGCAAAAAAAACAATCCACATAGGGGCTGGAATTAGTTGAAAATATTTGTTTCTGATTTTCTCATGAAAAATCATGATACACAAACTAACAATTCCTACAATTCCTGCATAAAAGAAATTGTGATTTTCGGTGTTTACAAATGTTTGAATTGTTTTAGGTATTTCTATCAACAACTCCACCAAGCCTCCATCTTCATTAGAATTCCCTAGCATTACATGAAATTGCTTTGCAAAAATCCCAATACCAATAGCTGCCAACATTCCCTGAATAGCTGTGGAAGGAAAAAAATCACTTAAAATTCCCAATCTTAAAAAACCCAACACAGTCATAATAGCTCCAGACAACACAATGGCAGCTAATGTATAAGCAAATCCTAATTCTAAATTTCCTTGTCCTAGTGTTGTAATGGCCGTTAGCAATACAACTACCAAACCATTTCCTGGTCCTGTAATAGTTACATTAGAACCTCCAAAAATAGATACTATTACTCCTCCAACCACAGCTGCAATAATTCCTGAAATTGGTGGTGCTTCAGATGCTAAAGCCAAACCTAAACCTAAAGGCAGTGCTATTAAAGAAACTACAAATCCTGAAAAAATATTTTGAGGTAGTGTAGTTAAAAACTGATTTGATTCTTTGGGTTGTGGCATATTTTATTTTATGATTAAAACATCTGTAGGCAATTCAGATAAAATAAAATTCATATCGTTTGCCATTATTCTTTTGGTAAAACTCAAATGTATTGGAGTGTGCATAATTAATAATTCTGACCTTACAACACGCGCATAGTGTCCTATTGCATAACCACTTTTTCCAAAAATTCCTTGCATTTTAATTTCTACAGATTGTTTAAACTCTTTAGGAATTACATTTATAATTTTTTTGATTCTTAAATTTTCTTGATGTGTTTTTCTTTCGTGATTAATTGCTGCTCTTCTCAAAGATTTATCATCATCTACCTTTACTTGAGTATTGTTGATTTCTTCTACAATGGTTACTTTTTTAGATTGTAAACTGTGAGCTACATAAAACGCTGTTGCAATGGTTGTATCAGATTCGTTTGATTCCAATCCATTTACTACAATATGTTTTTTATGCAATTCTTTTTGAGACTGAATCATTAAAAGCAAAACAGAACATTTTACTTTTTTGGTTAATTTTCTAGCCACAGATCCTAAATAATGTTTTAATAGCTGCTCTCTTTTTACAGCTCCTAAAATCAATAAATCAATTTGATTTTCTTCACATATTTTAGGCAACACTTTTTTAGGATTTCCTTTTTTAAAAATATAGAACACTTTGCCTGTAAAACCAAAATCTTTTACAATATCTTGAAATTGTTGTTTTTTTTGCAAGGTTTCTTCACCTATATGCACCACATACAATTTTGATTTAAAGTAGTTAGCATACCTACAAGCCTCTATTAAATTTGCTTTTAAACTAGGAGAAAAGGCCGCTCCAACCAATATTTTTTTAAACTGCTTGATATTCTTAATGATTTAGTTAAACCTATATATTCAATCCAAACTTGTTTTTAAGCAACAGTACGTTAGGATTTGATTCTATCAATTTTTTAAATTTTTCTTGAGGAGTATATATATACTTTTTCTTTTCTGACTGAACTACTTTTGTTTTTATCTGAATAGAATAATTATTTAATTCTACTCTTAAATAGTTTAATAATTTTGACTTAACAACTCCAAATTGTTCTTCCATTAATCCATTGGGTAACACAAACACAACTTCGCCTTTTTGTAAAATAGGTTTGTTTGCATTTACTATAGAAGCCAAATTTAACTCACCTTCTTGTTTTAATTTTCTTCCAAAAAGCATCCACTTATCAACCAATTGTAATTCTGTAAAAACATCTTTAGGTTTGTTGCTAATATCATCATCATTGGCAACATAATCTATATCGGTTAGTTTATGATGTACTTTTTTTAAAGATAAAGCTGATGTTCTTCTTTTTCTGGTTAACGAGTTAGGAGTGTTTTGAACAGGAGAACTGTTTGTTACTTGTATTTCTTTTTGAACACTTTGTGTTATGGCTACACCTTTGGTTACAATGTCTTTTTTGGGTTCTGTTGAAACAGAAGCTGTTTGTACTCTAAAAAAAGTAGCAGGAATTATATAGTTACTGCTTTTTTTTTTACATCACCATAGGTAATAGAAGCTATTTGCATTAAACAAAGTTCTACCAACAATCTTTGATTTTTACTTGTTTTGTATTGTAAATCGCAAGTATTGGCTTTGTCTATGGCTGCAATTAAAAAAGACAATTGAACTTTATTTGCCTGATCTATATATTGTTTTTTTGCATTGTCTCCAACTTCTAGTAGTTGAACTGTGGCATTGTCTTTTGCCACCAATAAATCTCTAAAATGAGATGCCAAACCACCTATAAAATGATGCCCATCGAAACCTCTTGACAACACCGAGTTAAACTCTACTAATACATCTGGAATTTTATTCTCCACTAATAAATCAGTAATCTTAAAATAAATGTCATAATCTAAAACATTTAAATTTTCTGTAACAGCCTGTCTAGTTAAATCTTTACCAGCAAAACTAATTACCCTATCATAAATAGAAAGAGCATCTCTCATAGCTCCGTCTGCTTTTTGAGCTATAATATGCAATGCATCATCATCTGCATTTACACCTTCTTGAACTGCAATGCTTTTTAAATGATCTTTTGCTGCAACCACCGTAATTCGCTTAAAGTCAAAAATTTGACATCTTGATAGAATGGTTGGTATTATTTTATGTTTTTCGGTAGTTGCTAAAATAAAAATAGCATGTGCAGGTGGTTCTTCTAATGTTTTTAAAAACGCATTAAAAGCAGATTGAGATAACATGTGTACCTCATCTATAATATACACTTTGTATTTTCCTACTTGAGGAGGAATCCTAACCTGATCTATTAAAGATCGGATATCATCTACGGAGTTATTAGATGCTGCATCTAATTCAAAAACATTAAAAGCAAAGTCATCTTCTACTTCTGTTTGAGTAGCTTGTTCGTTTATTTTTTTAGCTAAAATACGGGCACATGTTGTTTTACCAACTCCCCTTGGTCCTGTAAACAACAAAGCTTGTGCTAAATGATTGTTTTTTATTGCATTTTCTAAAGTATTTGTAATTGCTTGTTGCCCCACTACATCTTTAAACGTAAGTGGTCTATACTTTCTTGCAGATACAATAAATGGTTCCATGTATTTTTCTTAATAAAAAACAAATATACCTATTTGTAAAATGCTAGGCAACTTGATAGATTTATAAAAAAAAGAAAGTCCAGCAATAAAATTATTGACTGGACTAATTGTTTTGAACATTACTTGTTATTTAAAACAACATTTTAATTTCTACCCCTAAAAATTAAAATGTGTAACGTCATTATAAATACCTACCCCTAAATATTTATAGAAACAAATATACAAAGGTTCCTGTTACTAACCATATCAAATGTTAAAAAAGTTGTAAATTAAACAACTAGTAGCTACTGTTCTGACCCTTGATTATCCTACTGTTTTAATGGGATTCCATATAAATCAAAGTCTCCTGCTTCATAAATTTCAATTTCTACAAATTCTCCTGTTTTGATATAATATTTTTTAGCATCTACCAAAACCTCATTATCTACATCTGGAGAGTCAGATTCGGTTCTTCCTATAAAATATTCTCCTTCTTTTCTGTCAAAAATGCACTTGTATACCTTCCCTACTTTCTCCTGATTTAATTCCCAAGAAATTTGAGCTTGTAGTTCCATAATTTCTGCAACTCTTGCTTCTTTAACTTCTTCTGGAACATCATCATTTAAAGTTGCTGCATGAGTATCTTCTTCATGAGAATATGCAAACACTCCCAAACGTTCAAAACGCATTTCTTGTACCCAAGCTTTTAATTCTTCAAAAATTTCTTCTGTTTCTCCAGGGTATCCTACAATTAGAGTTGTTCTAATGGCCATTTCGGGTACGTGATTTCTAAACTCCTTTAACAACTTATTTGTTTTTTCATAAGTTGTTCCTCGTCTCATAGACTTTAGAATTTCTGTATTTATGTGTTGTAAAGGAATATCTAAATAATTACATACTTTAGGTTCGGATTTCATTACATCTAACACATCTAAAGGAAATCCTGCTGGAAATGCATAATGCAAACGAATCCATTCGATTCCATCTACCTTTACCAATTCTTTTAACAAATCGGCTAAATTTCTTTTCCCATACAAATCTAACCCGTAATAGGTTAAATCTTGTGCTATCAATATCAATTCTTTTATTCCATCTGCAGCCAATTTACCAGCTTCTTCTACCAACTCTTCTATTGGTGTAGAACGGTGTTTACCTCTCATTAAAGGAATCGCACAAAAAGAACAAGGTCTATCACATCCTTCTGCTATTTTTAAATAGGCATAGTGCTTAGGTGTGGTTGTTAGTCGTTCCCCTATTAATTCGTGCTTATAATCGGCCTCTAGTACTTTTAACAAGTTTGGCAAATCTTGTGTTCCAAAGTACTGATCTACATTGGTTATTTCTGCTTCTAAATCGGGTTTGTATCTTTCAGACAAACATCCTGTAACATATACTTTATCTACCAATCCTTCTTCTTTTCTATTTGCATAGTGAAGAATTGTGTTTACAGATTCTTCTTTGGCTTTACCAATAAATCCGCAAGTATTAATAACTACAATATTTCCATCGTCATTCTCATCTTCGTGAACCACCTCTTTTCCGTTGGCTTTTAACTGCCCCATTAAGACTTCAGAATCATAAACGTTTTTAGAACAACCTAAGGTAACAACGTTTATTTTATTTTGCTTTACTGTTTTTGTACGCATTTTATAGTATCAAATATTCAGTACAAAGTATCTAGTACTGTACATATAAAAAAGAAAATCTACTTTCATAAAATAGCTTCTTTTTATGTGTTGTGTTTTTATTATTTAAAGAAAGAATCTACAAATTCAAATTTATTGAATACTTGTAAATCGTCTATCGCCTCACCTACTCCAATATATTTTACGGGAATTTTAAACTGGTCGGAAATTCCTATTACCACTCCACCTTTTGCGGTTCCGTCTAATTTAGTTACAGCTAATGAAGTTACTTCTGTTGCTAAGGTAAATTGCTTGGCTTGCTCAAATGCATTTTGTCCTGTAGAACCATCTAAAACTAATAATACATCATGAGGAGCATCTGACACCACTTTTTGCATTACCCTTTTAATTTTTGTCAACTCATTCATTAAATTGACTTTGTTATGCAAACGTCCTGCTGTATCTATAATAACAACATCGGCATTTTTAGACACTGCAGATTTAAGAGTATCAAAAGCTACAGAAGCAGGATCAGAACCCATTTCTTGCCTTACAATAGGCACATCAACTCTATCTGCCCAAACTTGTAATTGATCTATAGCTGCTGCTCTAAATGTATCTGCTGCTCCTAAAACCACACTCAATCCTTGTTTTTTAAACTGTGCTGCTAATTTACCAATGGTTGTTGTTTTTCCTACACCATTAACCCCCACAACCATTAAAACATAAGGTTTTTTATCTTTAGGGATTACAAAATCTGTTGCATCTTCTTCATTGGTTTCCGACAATAATCCTGCTATTTCTTCTCTTAAGATTTGATTTAGTTCATCGGTACCTAAGTATTTATCTCTATCTACTCTTTCCTCTATACGGTCTATTATTTTTAAAGTTGTATTTACACCTACATCAGATGCTATTAATACTTCTTCCAAATCATCTAATACTTCTGCATCTACCTTAGACTTTCCGGCAACTGCTTTAGAAAGCTTTGAAAAAAAGGATGTTTTTGTTTTTTCTAAACCCTTATCTAAAGTTTCTTTCTTATCCGAAGAAAATATTTTTTTAAAAAAACTCATACATTTAACTATTTAACAGTGTTGTGTTTATAACAAGAAAGTGTTAAAATACAAAAAAAGCTACTTTCGATATTGAAAGTAGCCTTTGTATTGTCAATTTTTACAAAAATTATTTTTTTGCAAAAAAGTCTTTTACTTGTGTAGGGTCCATAATAGCTTCAACAAAAGTATAAGCTCCTGATTTTGGAGACTTTACCATTTTGATAGCTTTAGACAATCTTTTAGAACCTGTCTGTAACGATGCTACTGATTTCTTTGCCATTTCCTATATTATTTAATTTCTTTGTGAACAGTCATTTTCTTTAAGATAGGATTAAATTTCTTAATCTCTAATCTATCCGGAGTATTCTTCTTGTTTTTAGTTGTAATGTATCTAGAAGTTCCTGGTTGTCCAGAAGCTTTGTGCTCAGTACACTCTAAAATAACCTGTACTCTGTTTCCTTTTTTTGCCATCTCTATATATCTTTTTTTCTAAGAAAAAATTATTTAACTAAAAATCCTTTTTCCTTTGCTTCTTTAATTACAGCAGAAATACCTTTTTTATTGATATTCTTTAACGCAGCAGTAGATATTTTTAAGGTAATCCACTTATCCTCTTCAGGAATATAAAAACGCTTTGTAATTAGGTTAGCGTTGAATTTTCTCTTTGTTCTATTTAAAGCGTGAGAAACGTTGTTCCCAACCATTGCTTTTTTACCAGTAAGTTCACAAACTTTTGACATCTCGTATCAGTTTTAATTTAATTCTAAACGGAGTGCAAATTTAACAACAATTATTTGTACTAACAAAATTAATTTAGTGATTTTTTAATATTTCTTTACTTAACATTTCAAAAGCCTTGTTTTTAGCCTGCTCTATGACTTTTTCTCGTGGTTGCCCAAAGTTAAATTTCTCTACAATTACTTGATTTTGTGTTGCGATGGCTATAAAAACCACTCCCACCTCTTCTAATGTGTCGTCTAAAGTAGGTCCTGCGTTCCCTGTTGTAGCAATTGCATAATTTGCCCCCGTTAGTTGTTTTACTCCCAAAGCCATTTCTGATGCTACTTGTGCAGAAACAACAGTATGTTTTTGAATACTTTCCAAAGACACTCCTAACAAATTTTGTTTAAGACTTGCATTGTACGCTACTATTCCTCCTAAAAAGAATGCAGACACTCCGCTTTGTGCTGTGATTTCTGTAGCTATTCTACCTCCTGTACAACTTTCTGCTACAGCCAATGTTTGCTTTGTTTCAATTAATTTTTCTTTTATAAAACTAACAGCATCTACATCTCCTATCATAAAGCTATATTCTTTAAAAACCTCTGCTATTTTGGCTCCTTGCTCCATAAGAACAGCTTCTAAAATTCCTTTGTTAGTATGTACTCCTGTTAAACGCAATCTTAAACGTCCTGGTGCAGGTAAATAAGCTAATTTGATAAATTCTGGAATCTGATTTTCAAAATCTTCTAACATTTCTGCTGCTGTACTTTCTCCAACCCCATACAACACGTAGGTTTGATAAGCTTGTGATGGAAAACCTCCTTTTTTTACAAGTCTTGGTAGCACTTCATTCTCCACCAACCCTTTCATTTCAAATGGCACACCTGGCAAACTAACTACTATTTTTCCATTTTTTTCGAACCACATTCCTGCTGCTGTCCCAATGGGGTTTGGTAAAATAATAGCATTTTTTGGCAACATTGCTTGATCGTTGTTTAGTTTTCCGAATGGAATACCTCTTTTTGCAAACATGCCTTTTATTTGCGCTAATACTGTTGGGTTTAACACCAATTCATCATCAAAATATTTGGTAAGCGTATGCTTTGTGACATCATCTTTAGTAGGACCTAACCCTCCTGTTACTATAATTAAATCGGCTATAGAAACTGCGTGATTTATTCCGTTGACAATAGCTTGTTGCGTATCTGAAATAGAAACTGTCTCTATCAACTCTACTCCTAAGGCATGTAATTTAGTAGCTATCCACTGTGTATTGGTATCTAAAACTTGTCCTATTAAAATTTCATCTCCAATGGTAATTATACTTGCTTTCAATCTGCTTATTAGTTTTTGGGTGATAGTTGTTGGATATTAGTAAATAGATATTTGGATACCGAACGTTGGTATTTGGATGTTTGCTTTTAGTTTTTTTCACAAATACTTCATTACTAAAAACCATTAATTAACAGCCAAAATCTAAATTCTATCTTACTTTTATATCTATTAATTTTTCGTTTTCTAAATAGCCTTTTAAAACATCTCCTTTAGCTACTGGCCCTACCCCACAAGGAGTTCCGGTAAAAATAATATCTCCTTTTTTTAAAGTATAAATGGTAGAAATATAAGCTATAATTTGATCTATTTTAAAAATCATGTCCGATGTATTTCCTACTTGAACTTGTTCATCGTTTTTTTCTAGCTTAAAATTAATATTGTTTAAATCTGCAAATTGCTCTTTAGAAACAAAAGATTCTCCAATTACAGCACTTCCATCAAACCCTTTGGCTTTTTCCCATGGCTGTCCTTTTGCTTTTAAATCTAACTGAACATCACGTGCTGTAAAATCTATTCCTAATCCAATTTCATCATAATACTTGTGTGCAAATCGTTCTCCAATATGCTTTCCTACTTTGTTTATTTTAACCAATACTTCTACTTCGTACTCTACTCTGTTAGAAAAAACTGGAATTACAAACGGATTTTTTTTAGGCAATACAGCCGAATCAGGTTTTAGAAAAACAACTGGTTCTGTAGGAATAAAATCTCTATCAAACTCTTTGATATGTTCTACATAATTCATTCCTATACAAATGATTTTCATATACTTTTTATTTTTTAACAAAGGCTTTATTCTCCCGTTTCTGGAAACACAATTGCCTTGTTACTATCTACAATAATTTGATTGTTTAAATGGCATTTAACCGCTCTTGCCAACACCATGGTTTCTATATCGGCACCAATAGCTTTTAATGTTGTTGGTGTACTTTCGTGTGTTACACGTTCTACATCTTGTTCTATGATAGGCCCTTCATCTAAATCTTCTGTTGCATAATGGGCTGTGGCTCCAATTAATTTTACTCCTCTTTCATATGCTCTCATATAAGGGTTGGCTCCTTGAAAAGCGGGTAAAAAAGAATGGTGAATATTGATGATTTTATTAGGGTAATGATTGATGAAATCATTTGATAAAATTTGCATATAACGAGCCATAATGATCAAATCAATTTCATTAGAATCAAACAAATCTATCAACTGTTGTTCTTGTTCTTTTTTAGTATCCTTAGTTACCGGTAAATGATAAAAAGGAATTTCAAACATATCGGCAATAGGTTTTAATTTGGTATGGTTACTAACCACCATTTTTACATCGCAATGCAATTTGTTTTCTTTGTTTCGCTGCAACAAATCATATAAGTTGTGTGTTGTATGAGAAACCATAATGGCAACCTTTTGTTTTGCCGTTCCATAATCTACACTCCAAACAATATTGTAGGCTTGTGCCAAACGATCAAAGCGTTCTTCTAATTGTTCTTGACTAATTACTACCGAATCGTCTGACTCTATGCGCAAGCGCATAAAAAACATTCCATCAATAGAATTGGTGTATTGTTGTGCACTAACCAAGTTAAATCCTTCTTGATAAAAGAAATGTGTTAGTTTAGATACAATTCCCTTTTGATCGGGACACTTTATTAAAAAAGTTATGATTTGTGGTTTCATTTATTTTTAGTTGGTGGTTCATGCATTTTCATCTCGACTCCGCTCGATGATCATTTACACATAAAGTAGTATTCTTTACAATTATTAAAATTTAACGAAAAAGCATCAGCTAATTATAATTATACTATGTATTTTTTGTCAAAATTTGGTTTACGCTTTTCTAAAAAGGCGTTTCTTCCTTCTTTGGCCTCATCTGTCATATAGGCCAAACGAGTGGCTTCCCCCGCAAAAACTTGCTGACCTACCATGCCATCGTCTGTTAAATTCATAGCAAACTTTAGCATTTTTATGGATAGCGGAGATTTTCCTAAAACCTCTTGTGCCCATTCATAAGCAGTATCTTCTAGCTCAGCATGTGGTATAACCGCATTTACCATTCCCATTTCAAAAGCTTCTTGTGCTGAATAATTTCTACCTAAAAAGAAAATTTCTCTGGCTTTTTTCTGTCCTACCATTTTAGCTAAATAAGCAGAACCGTATCCCCCATCAAAACTAGTAACATCGGCATCTGTTTGTTTAAAAATAGCGTGCTCTTTACTGGCCAACGTCATATCGCAAACTACATGTAAACTATGTCCGCCACCAACAGCCCAACCAGGAACAACAGCAATTACCACTTTAGGCATAAAACGAATTAAACGTTGTACTTCTAATATGTTTAAACGGTGCATACCGTCTTCTCCTACATAACCTTGATGTCCTCTTGCTTTTTGATCTCCACCAGAACAGAAAGAATAAACGCCATCTTTTGTAGATGGGCCTTCGGCAGATAACAATACAACTCCAATAGAAGTATCTTCTTGTGCATCGTAAAAAGCATCGTATAGTTCCGATGTTGTTTTAGGCCTAAATGCATTTCTTACATTGGGTCTATTAAAAGCAATTCTGGCAACTCCATTACATTTTTTGTACGTAATATCTTCGTATTCTTTAGCGGTTTTCCAATTGATTGTTGACATGCAAATTAATTTGGTTTCTTATTTTATTTAACAGTGGGTAAAGTTATCATTTTAATTTTATTTCGATTGGTGTTTGCCTCAATCTGCCAAACAATCACAAATTACTCTTAAACGTTTGATTATTAATTATTTTACCAACAAAAAATAGTAACTTTGCCATCCCTAATTTTGATATCAACAACAACTCTTACTTTAACAAGCTGATAAAAAGAACTTTACAAAGTAGACAAAGAGTGTATAGAAGCAATATTATTTATGAAAAAAAAGGTTGAAATTTTAGCTCCAGCCAAAAACCTTGTTCAAGGAATGGCAGCCATTAACGCAGGAGCAGATGCTGTCTATATTGGAGCTCCACAGTTTGGTGCTCGTACAAACGCTAATAACTCTGTAGAAGATATTGCAGAAATGGTTAGATATGCCCATTTGTTTAAGGCACAAGTTTTTGTGGTTATTAACACTATTTTATATGACAACGAACTAGAAACTTGTGAAAAATTAATCCATGAATTGTACCACATAGGTGTAGATGCTTTAATTGTACAAGACATGGCTATTTTTGAAATGAACTTGCCTCCTATTGTAATTCACGCAAGTACACAAGCCAACAACAGAGAACCTAAACAGGTAGAGTTTTTACAAAAAGCTGGAATGAAACGTGTAGTTTTAGCCAGAGAACTAAATCTTGATCAGATTAAAGAGATTAATGAAGCTTGCGATGTGGAACTAGAATTTTTTGTTTCGGGAGCTTTGTGCGTTTCTTTTAGTGGAAATTGCTATATGAGTGTTGCTGGTGGTGAGCGTAGTGCCAACCGAGGTTCTTGTGCTCAAAACTGTAGATTGCCTTACAAATTAACAGACGGTAATGGTGATACATTGATTGAAAGCAGTCATTTGCTATCTATTAAAGACTTAGATTTAAGTGATCAGCTACCTGAAATGATAAAAGCTGGAGTGATGTCTTTTAAAATTGAAGGAAGACTGAAAGATGTAGTCTATGTTAAAAACAACGTATCGTACTTAAGAAAACGATTAGATGACTTTTTAAATAACGAAGGAAAAGAAAATTATCAAAAAGCTTCATCGGGTAGAACTTTTTATACGTTTGATGCCGAAATGGGACGAAGCTTTAACCGTGGATATACCGATTACTTTGTTAACAAAAGAATTGCCAAAATAGGTTCTTGGGAAAGTCCAAAATCCAAAGGTCAAATTATAGGGAAAGTTCTTGAGGTTAAAAACGGAAGATACTTAATAGAAAATGCCGAAAAACTAAACAACGGTGACGGTTTGTACTTTATTAACGAAAACAATGAAGCTGACGGTGTACAAGTAAATACCGTAGAAAACGGATGGATTACTCCTAACAACTTTAAAAACATTGCTGTTGGAACTTTAATTTCTAGAAATTCCGATGCCAATTTTAACAAACAAGTAGAAAAAGACAACAGTGCTATTAGAAAAATTGGAGTAGAACTAAGGTTTGAAGAAACGCAGTATGGTTTTCAACTTATAGCTACTGATGAAGATGGACATACCAGTTCTGAAGGGTTTAAAATTACCAAAGAACTCGCTAAAAAAGAAGGTTTCTTAAAAAACAACTTAGAAAAAAACTTAGTCAAAACAGGTAATACTCCTTTTATTGTTGACAACATTACTATTGATATAGAAAACAATTGGTTTGTGCCTATTTCTAAAATTAACGAAATAAGAAGAACTGTTTTAGACAAGTTAATTGATATTAGGATTGAAGAATATGATAGAGACGAACAACCTATTGTAAAAACAGACCATCCTTACCCAGAAAAAACATTAGACTTTACTTACAACGTTTCTAATAAATTGGCAAGACAATTTTACAAAAGACATGGTGTAGAAGAAATTGAAAAAGCATTTGAATTGCAATGGGATCCTGGAAAAGCAAGAGTAATGACCACCAAGTATTGTGTAAAATACGAACTAGGTAAATGTGCTAGGTATCAGCGAGACACTATGGGAGCAAAAGTAAAGGAACCTTTAACGTTAACCCATGGAGAAAATCAGTACAAATTAAAATTTAACTGCAAACCTTGCGAAATGGAAATTTGGGAAAAAGATGCAGAACTTGAATTTGAAGAAGATCAATTTTAACATTTTATACACAAACAAAGCCTTGCTAAATTTTGCAAGGCTTTGTTGTTTTTATTTTAAAAAGATAATATTTAGCAGTAGATATAATGTTTTTTTAACACGCTAGCCCTCTCATAAACAAAGTACTCCATAGCATTAATTTTTTTTTACTTAACTTTATTGAGCTATGAAAAAACTGATACTTAAACCAAAACCATTAACTATCCCCCTTTTTTTATAGCAAATTGTAAAACAGAACATAAATACCTCACAAGAAACATCTTGTAAAATATAAAAATTATGTGTTTAACAAATTGCTTAAAAACTGAAAAAAATGTTACTAAAAATTCAACTCTATGTACTGTCGCTATGGCTGTTATTCTTATTATTATTCGTTAACAAAATAAACATCCCCATTTATTTTGAAAAACACAGCACCAATGGAATTAAAGAACTTATTATATCTAATGCCATTCCTATTGTCTGCCTAATATTTATTGTATCTGGGTTCTTATTCTATTATAAGTTTAAATACATAATAGAAGATGGTGTTACCAAACCAGAACAAATTACAGAAGTAGAAGACCATAATTGGGAACACCTTACTTTTTTAGTTACCTATGTTGTTCCTTTGTTAAGTTTTGATTTGGATTTTGATTTATCTAAGGAGAGAAACGGATTGATGTTTATTTTAATCTTGTTTATTATTGGTGTTATTTATGTAAAAACCAATATTTATTACACCAATCCTACATTGGCATTGTTAGGGTATCACATTTATAAAGTAAGTACTCAAAACAAAAAACACGTAATTCTTATTACCAAAGACTCTATTAGTAAAGAAGATTTTATAGAATCTAAACACATAAGTGATAATGTCTTTTTTGCCATAAAATCTCACAACAAACAAAGTATGTCTACAAACAGTATAAATAGTTTGGTCAATACAAAACTCACTTAGAATTATAAAAAAAGGAAGCGCTATGGCTTCCTTTTTTTACTTTTGAATATGTTCTAACAATTTTATTCCGTTATCTTCTAACGCAATAACTTTGTTTTTATACAAACCACCAATTGCATTTTTAAATGCTTTTTTACTCATTCCCAATTCGTACTTAATTGTATCTGGTTCCGATTTGTCTGTTAAAGGTAAAAATCCGTTATGAGCTCTTAAAGCTGTTAATATTTGTACCTGAAACTTTGTAATGCTGTTTCTAAAACCTATAGGCTGTAAAGAAATATCCAACTTTCCATCTTCTCTTACTTTTTTAACATAAGCTTTCAATCGTTGTCCTTCTTCTACACGTTGATAAACTTCATTTTTATACAACATTCCTTCACAAACCTCATCTACCAATACGGTAATTCCTAGTTTAGAAAAAGCACCTATCACAACCTCTACCTGTTGTCCTTCTTTAAATTCTTCCATAATCTATATATTAAACGATTCAAAATATGTTTTCAAAACCTGATCGTTTTTATCACTTGGTGTGAAAACCTCTATTATTTTTGGTTGCTGACTTTTTAAATAAAAAGATGTCATTTCTTTTTCTAAATCATCAATCCCATTGGCTGTTATATATGCAAAGCCATACATTTTTGCTAAATGCTCTGCGGTTAATCCGTGTGGGGTTTCAAAATAAGACAAGGCTCCGGTTGTTTTGGGGCCAGGTAAAATTTTAAAAATTCCTCCTCCGTTATTATTTATAATTACAATTCTAAAATTATTAGGAATGTAAGTATTCCACAATGCATTGCTGTCATACAAAAAACTAATATCGCCTGTAACCAGTGTTACTTGTTTTTCTGATTGCATAGCATAACCAATTGCTGTAGATGTACTACCATCAATACCACTAGTTCCTCTATTGCAAAAAACAGCTACAGAGTCATCAATATCAAATAATTGTGCATAGCGAACTGTTGCACTATTGCTTAAATGCAAAACAGAATTTTTAGGAAAGAACGACACCAAAATATCAAACACCTTAAAATCAGAATATTCACAAGATGCTACATATTCTTGATGTTTGTTTTTTCTATGTTTTTTAATTTTTAATCCTTGTTGCTGATATGTACTTTCTTTAGGTTTTGTTAACCAAAAAAATTGGCTAAAAAACAACTCAGACGAAACTTTAAAATGATGAGTTAATGCAAAAAAAGTATCATACCCTGTTGTACTGTGTACTGCCCAGTGTTCTTTAGGTTTAAAAGCCCTTAAGTATTGCTTAATTCTTTTTGAAACCACTAAACCTCCAAGAGTTAACAACACATCTGGCTGATAAAATTCTTTATCTGATTCTGAAAAACCTGCTAAGAACTGATCTATGTTATTAATCGTATTGTTAGAGTTAATATTCGAATTGGTTTCGGTTAATACTAAAACGGATGGATCTTTTAACAAATGATCTATTTGCGTTTGCAACAATTCACTAGGCTGATGCACTCCTATTAAAACCATTTTTTTAGCCGCTTTATTCCATATACCTGCAAACTCTTCTAGTTCTTTTAACTCCAAAGGAGTTTCTGTAAGCTCTTGCTCTTCTGTTATTTTTTCTAAAGGATACGCTAACATATCTGGAACCAAATTATACAAAGGCTCATCAAAAGGAACATTAATGTGCACAGGTCCTTTTTGGGTATTTGCAATCTTTATGGCTTTGTATAGTTGTTCTTTATTAGCTATTTTATCAGCATCTGCCTTAATTTCTACCAAATCGGCTTCAAACAATATATGATTTTTAAAAACTCCTTTTTGTCTAATGGTTTGCCCATCTCCTACATCTATTAAATGTTTAGGCCTATCTGCAGAAATTACAAGTAAAGGAATGTGGCTATAAAAAGCTTCTGATACTGCAGGGTAATAATTTAACAAAGCAGAGCCTGAGGTGCACACAACCGCCGTAACTTTTTGTTTTTTTTGAGCCATTCCTAAAGCGACAAAAGCTGCACAACGCTCATCTACTAAACTATAGGTATTCACTTTAGACATTTGACTAAAACCTATAGTTAATGGAGCATTACGAGACCCTGGTGATATTACAACCTCGCTAACATGATTGGATACACAAGAAGCTACAACCAATTGTGCCAATTCATTTTCAGGATATTTCATTTGGTATTTTCTCTCTAATAAGAGTGTAAAATTACAAATAAAAAGATAGTATCTTTACCCTATACAGTTTCTTTTTATTATGGATGAACTTATAGATATTGTAAACCTTAAAGGAGAACCTACAGGCAATGCTTGTATGAAAAGTTTTGCACATCAGAATGGAATTTTACACGCTAGTGTACATATATGGTTTTATACACCAAAAGGAGAAGTTCTGCTCCAAAAAAGAGACAAAACCAAAGAAATTTACCCAGACTTATGGGATGTGTCGGTAGCAGGCCACATAGCTTCGGAAGAAGATTATACAAGTGCTGCCATCAGAGAAATAAAAGAAGAAATTGATTTATCTGTTTCTACAAAACAATTAAACTACAAGGGTATTTGGGAAGAAAAACACTTCCATGCTAATGGACTTATAGATCATGAAATTCATCATATTTTTTTAAGTGAATTGCATACAGAACTTTCCCAATTAACCCCACAAACATCAGAAGTAAGCGATTTAAAATTAGTTCCTATTGATTTTTTAGAAAACAATTACATCCATACTCATAGTTTTGTTCCTCATCAGGTTGATTACTACAAACACATACTTAAATTACTAAGAGAAAGCCTTTAGAATGAAAAATAGCATTGCAGAAAGAATTACAGATTTTATTAAAAATTATCCTCCTTTTGATAATTTATCTTATAACGATTTATACAAACTTGCTGTAGAAACAAATGTTTTGTACTTAGACAAAGACGAAACATTGTATTCGCAAGGAAAACCCGCCAAAGACCATTTTTATATTGTAAACCAAGGAGCTATACGTATATATAGACAAGACGGAGAAAAAACAATAGAAGTTGAAATGTGTGATGAAGGTGATGTTCTTGGTTTAAGACCTTTAATTGTTAACGAAAACTACATTCTAAACGCCAAAGCCTATGAAGAATCTATTGTTTATGCCATTCCAATTCAAATATTTAACGAGCAATTTGTAAACAATGCCGAAATTAGCAAATACCTAATTACACGTTTTGCAAGTAACTCTACCACCCGTTTTTCTCAAGAAGAAAACGAACGAATTTTTGCCGACTATAAACGTACAAGACAAACAGATTACTTTAGTTCTAAAATAGGTAATTTAATGACAACGGCTATTAGTTGTACACACAAACACACCGTTAGAGAAGCTGCTTTAATTATGAGCGAAAACAAAATTAGCTCTATTTTTATTTTAAAGAAAAACAAACCAACAGGAGTTATTACCAACAAAATATTATTGCACACCGTAGCCACAGGTAAATATTCTATTGATGAAAGTGTGAAAGAAATAATGGGAAGCCCTGTTGTAACAGCTTCTTCAGACATTTCTATAGCCGAAGCACAAATTATTATGCTTCAAAAAAAAGTAGAAAACATTTGTATTACAGAAGATGGTACCAAAAACAGCAAAATGCTGGGAATGGTTACACAACAAGACATTGTAGCATCGTTAAGTAACAACCCTGCTGTGTTAATGAAACAAATTAGCAGAGCCAGAACCGTTTCTAGATTAAGAGATTTAAGACAACAATTAAACGATTTATTAAAAAGATACATAGATCAACATATTTCCTTTACCCACACACTAACTGTTGTTGCAGAACTTAACGAGTCTATCAATCAAAAAGTGGTAGAACTATCTGTAAAAGAATTAAATAAAACTCCTCCTTGTAAATTTGCTTTTTTTGCACTTGGTAGTCAAGCCCGTAAAGAGCAGCTTATTCCAACCGATCAAGACAACGGAATTATATTTGATGATGTTTCAGAAGACCAAACAGAAGCTGCCAGAAGTTTTTTTATAGAGCTTGCCACTCTAATTACTAAAAACCTACACTCTATTGGCTATGAATACTGTCCGGCAGAAATGATGGCTAGCAACCCTAAATGGTGTTTGAGCAAAAAAGAATGGAAAAAACAATTTGAAGATTGGATTTACAACCCTACAGAAAAAAACATTTTGTTAACCGCAATATTTTTTGATTTTAACTTTGTGTACGGAACAAAAAAATTAGTTGATGAATTGTCTGCATCTGTTTATAAACATACCAAAGACAATAAACGCTTTTTTATGTTCTTAGCTCAAGATGCATTAAAAAGCCCAAGTCCTTTAGGATTTTTTAGACAATTTTTAGTAGATCAAGACGGAGCCCATAAAGACCATTTTAACATTAAGCAACGTGCCATAATGCCTCTTATTGATGCTGCTAGAATTTTAACACTACAACACAATTTAAAAGGAATTAACAACACAGCAGAAAGATACTACAAACTAAGAGAATTAGAACCTCAAAACGCAGAAGTGTACGAAGCTTGTGCCTATGCTTTTAAAGCCTTGCTAAAATTTAAAACAAAAAACGGACTAACTACTTTAGGAGAAGATGATGGTAAATTTATAAAACTAGAAACGCTATCAAAATCAGACAAAGTAAAACTAAGACGTTGTTTTAAACCTATTAAAAGTATTCAAGAAATTATTAGCGTTCGTTACCAAGCAAACATCTAAATCTAATTATCTATGATTCAATTTATTGTTAAAAACATAAATTATTATTTCAAAAAAAAGCACCATCCAGATTATTGGAAAGAGTATGTAGAATCCTTAAAAAACCTTAACAATAAATCTATCAAAGAATCTAAATTTGTGGTTTTTGATTGTGAAACTTCTGGACTAGACCCAAAAAACGATAGAATATTATCTATGGGAGCAGTCACAATAGAAAACAATACAATTCACGTTAAAAATACATTTGAAAAATATTTAGAACAAGAAGTGTTTAAAAGAGAAAGTGTAGCTATACACGGCTTGTTAAAAAAAGGGCATTATCACAAATGTAATGAAGAAGAAGCCATACAAGCATTTTTAAAATATGTAGAAGGAGCTATAATTGTTGGACATCACATTAACTTTGATGTAAACTGTGTAAACTATGCTTTAAAAAGAATGGGGCTTCCCAAACTAAAAAACAAAACACTAGACACCAATATTTTATTTAAAAAAACAAAACATCAAGTATATGCCGATGTGTACAACAAAGTATTTAGTCTTGATGAAATTTGCGAAGAATTAAAAGTTAAAAAGAAAGATAGACACACTGCTTATGGTGATGCCTACATTACTGCTATTGCTTTTTTTAAAATATTAGGACGACTTAACAGAAACAACGATTTAACCCTAAAAGATTTGTTTTACACACCAAAAATGATTTATTAAATAGTTTTACAACATACAGCTATTACAAAAATCAATAGAAATAAATATTTCAATCATTATTTACTATGTAGTTTTGTTTTTATAACAAAATCACAAATCATAATGAAAAAATTGACTTCTCAAAATGGTGCACCTATATCAGATGACCACAACAGTATTTCGGCAGGTAAAAACGGATCTTTAACCTTTGACAACTGGCAACTAATGGAAAAATTAGCTCACTTTAACAGAGAGAGAATTCCGGAAAGAGTTGTACATGCAAGAGGATATGGTGCTTATGGTACCTTTAAACTTACCAAAGATTTAAGCCAATATACCCTTGCTAATTTTTTACAAAATGTAGGCAAAGAAACCAAAGTATTTGCCCGATTTTCTACAGTAGCAGGAGGTCAAGATTCTAGCGATTATGTAAGAGATGTAAGAGGATTTTCTGTAAAATTTTACACAGAGCAAGGAAACTGGGACATGGTAGGAAACAACACACCAGTGTTTTTCTTAAGAGAGCCTTCTAAATTTCCTGACTTTATACATTCACAAAAAAAAGATCCTAAAACAAATGTTCCCAATCCATCAAATCATTTTGAATTTTGGGCAAACAATCCACAATCTTTACACCAAGTAACTATTTTAATGTCAGAAAGAGGAATTCCGGCCTCTTTAAGAAACATGAATGGTTATGCATCACACACCTTAAGCTTTTGGAACAACAACGGAGAACGTTTTTGGGTAAAATGGCATTTTAAAACCAATCAAGGAATTAAAAACTTAACCAATAAAGAGGCTGCCTTAAAAGATGCACATGGAATGCAAAACGATTTGGTTACTGCCATAGAAAAAGGAGATTTTCCTAGTTGGACTGTTAAAATTCAAATTATGCCAGAAAAAGATGCAGAAACTTATGATATCAATCCGTTTGATTTAACAAAAGTTTGGCCACATTCAGATTATCCTTTAATAGAAATAGGGCAATTGGAATTAAATAAAAATGTAGATAATTACTTTGCAGAAACAGAACAAGCTACGTTTAGCCCTGCTAATTTGGTTCCTGGTTTGGGAGCTTCTCCAGACAAAATGCTACAAGCTAGATTATTTGCATATGGAGATGCACATAGATACAGAGTGGGTGCTAACCACAATCAAATTCCCGTAAACAGCCCAAAATGTCCAGTTCATCATTACCAACAAGATGGTGCTATGGCTACAGGAGGATGTCCTTTTGGTCATACTAATAAAACTGAAACGAGTGTCAACTTTTATCCAAATGATAGAGAAAATGCTCCCCAGCAAGATAAAAGTGTTACCGAACCACCTTTAAGAATTAATGCTGAAACTATTGACAGATTTGATACTAGAGAGGATGATAATTACACGCAAGCAGGTAATTTATTCAGAATTATGACAAACGATCAGAAAGATGCATTAACTAGCAATATTGTTGAAGGGCTACAACATGCCAACACTACTATTCAGCAAAGAATGATTGCTCAATTTCAAAAAGCAGATCCTGAATATGGGCAACTAGTCATTCAAAAACTAAAAAACTGTTAATAATTTAGCATTTATAACGTTTTCGTTAAATTTTTAATTTCTATTAAAAACAAACTAATCTTAGCATAGCTAAGTCTTATTTTAATGACAAGAAACCTATATCTTTGTAGTCTCTAAAAAACAAAGGTTCTAAAAAATGCCCAAAAAATCAATTTCTAAAAAACACTCGTCAAAACATCAACACATTAAACATGCTGATTTTGTATTGATTGGAGGAGGAATTATGAGTGCCACCTTGGCAATTTTACTTTTCGAAAAATTCCCTGGTAAAAAAATTACCATTATAGAAAAGCTTCCTAAAATGGCCGAAGAAAGTTCTGAAGCATGGAACAATGCTGGAACGGGTCATGCCGGAAACTGTGAGTTGAATTACACTCCTGAAAAAGGTGGTGTTGTAGACCCTACAAAAGCCATTAAAACAGCAACACAATTTTATGAAACTTTAGAGTTTTGGAAAGATTGTAAAGAAAAAGGTTACATTCAAAACCTAAACAAATGTATTTCTGAAGTACCACATATTAGTTTTGTACAAGGTAAAAGAGATGTTGATTTTTTAGAAAGACGATGGAATGTTTTAAAAGAAACAACGTTTTTTAAAGACATGGTTTTTTCCAAAGACAAAGACCAAATTAAAGAATGGGTTCCTTTGATGATGGAAGGAAGAAACAAAAGGTCTAGTGTGGCAGCTACCTATATGAAAAACGGATACGATGTTAACTTTGGTGAAATAGCTGAACAAATTTTCCGCTTTTTATCTAAACAAGCCAATGTAGAGCTTATCAACCACAGCAATGTTATTGATATTGAAAAAACCAAAAACAACCGTTGGTTACTTTCTGTAAAAGGACAAAACGTAGGTAAACATTGGAAAATAGTAACCAACTATTTATTTATTGGTGCTGGTGGTGGTGCTTTATCGTTACTAGAAAAATCTGGAATAGAAGAAGCTAGAGGTTACGGAGGGTTTCCTATTAGCGGATTGTGGTTACGTTGTACCAACCCAGATATTATAGAAAGACATGCAGCCAAGGTATATGGAAAAGCTAAAAAAGGGGCTCCACCAATGTCTGTACCTCACATGGATACTAGGGTAATTAATGGTAGAAAAGAATTGTTATTTGGACCTTATGCTGGTTTTACAACCAAGTTTTTAAAGCACGGTTCTTTCTTTGATTTACCTAAATCTGTAGAATTTGACAATATTATGAGTTTGCTTGGAGCAGGATATAACAACCTTCCTTTAGTAGGATATCTTGTAAAACAAGTAAGTTTAAAATTTGAAGATAGAATGGAAATGCTTCGAGAATTTTATCCTGAAGCTAAAGATGAAGATTGGAAGGTTGTAGTAGCCGGTCAGCGTGTGCAAATTATTAAAAAACACAAAAAACGTAGTGGAAAACTAGAGTTTGGAACAGAAATTATTGTTTCTAAAGACAAAAGCATTGCAGCTTTACTTGGTGCTTCTCCTGGAGCTTCTACCTCTTATTCTGTAATGAAAGATGTAATAGAAAAATGTTTTGAATAAGTACAACATACATATTATTCAAAAAAGCTGCTTGAAAAATCAAGCAGCTTTTTTTATGTATAAACACACCTTAACTATACAAAACCTAAGATATTTATTAGTTTACACAATATAAAAATGTTTTTATAATTCCTTGATTGTTTGGTAATTTAACCTGATGCAATAAGGTTTCTTTTTTTATTTTAAAATTAAACGGCGGTTCTAACAAACAGACCCCACTTTTCTTTTTTATTCTAATACCTTGTCCCGAAATAATATCTTTATTAGGTTCAAAATTACCTATGGGATGATGTTCTGTAAGAACTATATACTTGTAGACATTTAATTTTTTTACAATTAATTTTATTTCTTCATTAGACAAATGTTGTAATACTTGTCTTAGCACAACACAATCTGCCTTTGGTAACAAATCTTTAGCAATATCTAAACAATGAAAACTTACGTTTTGACTTGTGAATTTTTGTCTGTTTCTATCAATCAATTGAGGAACAATATCTACAGCTATGTAAGAAGATGTATATGGAGCTATTTGTTTTCCTATATTAAAATCGCCGCAACCTAAATCACAAACCAACAATGGAGTCGCAAAAGAGCTTAGAAAACGCTGAACAGCTTTTATATAAGGATTTACTATTTCTGGCTTATGAGAGCCTTCTCCTGAGTAAAAATCATGTTCACTTCCTCCCCACAAATGCATTTCATATACCTGAATCATAGCTTTGTCTGTAGGCCAAGGTTTTTTCTGTTTATAGGTCATTTGTAAACTAATTCTTTATTCTATCAACTCCCAAGTTCTTACCCAATCGTAATAAGTTGTTCTTTCTTCTTTAGTTCCCTTTAGTCCTCCGTCAGAAGGCACTGGGTTCCAATCATACGTTTCTGTTACCATTCTTAAATACATTGGCAAATCAAAATTTTCTGCAGGAGTTACTTTTTTCAAAAATTTTCCATCTAAAAAAAATAAAACTTCTGTTGGACTTTTCCACCAACAAGCATAAATATGATAATCTTCCCAACATTTAAATGTTGTGTTTACGTTAGAACCTACACTACCTTCTTTCGTTTCATCACACGTTTTATTTCTACTATGTGTGTTAGAAAACATACCGGCATCATGTTTTTGTGCCCAAGCAGGAGCTGTTTCAGATATTCTACCTACTGTTTCTTGAATATCTAATTCTGTTGTTCTTTTATCACACCCTGCTCCTTCTCCTCTATTATTAATCAACCAAAAAGTTGAGGACATAAAGGTTTTACTTGCTTTCATTCTACACTCTAAATACATTCCTGGTTTGGCTGTAGTTTTAGATCTAACCAAACTTCCTGCATGTGTGTAATCTCCTTCTGGCTCGTCTAGTTTGTAGTTGGTAATCTTCATATCTCCATCAGATACGCTAATAGCATCTTCTTTAAATATTCCTGGGGTTCTACCATTCCAACCTGTACCTAACTTTCCCCATTTAACCTCATCTAAAGAATTTCCATCAAACTCATCAGATAGCAAATCTACTTTGGACCAATTTAAATTACTTGTATTAGGATCTTCTCCAGACATAAAACTTGGAACTGTAGCATCGTTTCCTAATTCTGTTTTAGACTCCTCTTCTTTTGGTTCTTCTTGCTTAACTGGTGGAATAAATCCTACTGAATCAGAATCTTTAGAACAAGCTAGCAGTAAAAAAGCACCTAAAAACAAAGTTTGCTTAACATATTTCATCATAATGAGTTGTTTTTCTATACAAAACTAACCCTATTGCGCTTTTAATTAGGAATACGCTAAAACAATTCTATAAGTGATATGTTTTATGTAAAGTGATTATATAGTATATTTTCCAAAATGAATTTTAAATTCTTTTTGTAACGCGTGTAATTGTTCAACTTCGTTTGATAAAACAATAGCTAAAGACAATCCTTTATTTCCTCCACGTGCAGTTCTACCACTACGGTGCACAAAATATTCTGTTTTTTCTGGTAGTTGATAGTGTATGACAAAATTTACATTTGGAATATCTATTCCTCTAGCAGCCACATCTGTACAAACTAGTAATTGACTAGCTCCATTTTTAAACGAACGCAACGATTTTTCTCGATCACGTTGTCCCATGTCTCCTTCTAAAACAGCAATAGAAAAACCTTCTGTTTCTAATTCCTCTTTTAGTTTTTGAGCTCCTAATTTTGTTTTACAAAACACAATTCCTTTTTCCATACCTCTGCTTTCTACAAAGTTTATCAAAACATCTAATTTTTGAGCTAAGGTTGTGCTTATAAATTTATGAGCTATGTTTTCATTGATCAACTGATTTGCTTCTACTTCTACACGAACAGGATTGTTCATATACGTTTTTACCAAACTACCTAAAGCATTGGGAAATGTTGCAGAAAACAGCCAAGTGTTCTTAGTTCCTGTAGAAAATTTTAAAATTCTATTCAAATCAGGTAAAAATCCCATGCTTAGCATTTCATCTGCTTCATCTAACACCAACATTTTAATATTGCTAATATCTATAGCAGATCTATCTAACAAATCACACAATCGGCCAGGTGTAGCAACAACAACGTGTGTGGTTCTTTCTAAATTTGCTATTTGTACATCTATTTTTTCACCTCCATATACTGCTTCACAAAATATTTTTTCAGGAGCATATTTAGTCAGTTTAAACAACTGCTTTTTTATTTGCTGAGCCAATTCTCTTGTAGGAGCTAAAACCAAGGCTTGAATTTCATTCTTATTTGGATTGATTTTTTGCAACAAAGGCAATCCGAATGCGATGGTTTTTCCTGTTCCTGTTTGTGCTTTACCTATATAATCTATTTGCCCTTCCAATAATTTTGGAATAGAACGTTCTTGTATTTCTGTAGGAGTTTTTACTCCCATTTCTTTCATTGATTGTATAAAGTGACTAGCAACTCCTATTTCTTTAAAATTTCTCAAAATTTTATTTTTTTATTTGATTACAAAGGTACTATTATAATTTAGATATCAGATTTGAGAAATTAGATAAAAGAGACTCTCTTTTTATTGCTCCCTTTTTTATAAAAGAAAAGTCCGAGAGAATTTCTCGGACTTTTATTCAGATTTTAGTTCTCAATGAACTTCTCTTTTAACTCATCTCGACTCCGCTCGATGACCTACAAATTCTTACAAACCTGCAATTTCTTTAATTTCATCAATTGCTCTTTGAGCCAATGCATCGGCAGATTGTTGCGTTCCACTTTCTGTATAAATTCTTATGATAGGTTCTGTGTTAGATTTTCTTAAGTGTAACCACTCCTCAGCAAAATCTACTTTAACACCATCAATTGTATTTACTTCTTCGTTTTTATATTTTTCTGCCATAGCAACCAAAATTCCATCTACATCTAATTCTGGTGTTAACTGAATTTTATTTTTACTCATAAAATAAGCAGGATAGCTATCTCTTAACTCTTTACAAGACTTTCCGCAGGTAGCTAAATGAGATAAAAACAGAGCAACTCCTACTAAAGAATCACGTCCGTAATGAGATTCTGGATAAATAATCCCTCCATTTCCTTCACCTCCAATTACCGTATTGGTTTCTTTCATGGCAGTTACAACATTTACTTCTCCTACAGCGCTTGCTGTATAGGTTCCGCCATGTTTTTGCGTAACATCTCTTAAGGCTCTAGATGAAGATAAATTAGAAACCGTGTTACCACCTCCTAATTTTCCAAGTACATAATCTGCACAAGCAACCAACGTATATTCTTCTCCAAACATAGAACCATCTTCACTAATTAAAGCCAATCTATCTACATCTGGATCTACTACAATTCCAAAATCTGCCTTTTCTTTTACCACCAATTTAGAAATATCTCCTAAATGTTCTTTTAAAGGCTCTGGATTGTGAGGAAATTGTCCATTAGGTTCACAATACAGTTTTACACATTCTACACCTAATTTTTCTAACAAAGCAGGAATAAAAATTCCTCCTGTAGAATTTACCGCATCTAGAACTACTTTAAATCCAGCTTTTTGAATAGCATCTACATCTACTAGTTTTAAATTTAACACTTCTTGAACGTGTTTTTCTACATAAGAGTGATCTTCTTTATAAGTACCCAAATCATCTACCTCAGCAAATAGATATGCATCTTTTTCTGCAAATTCAAGAATTTCTTTTCCATCCTCTCCATTTAAAAACTCTCCTTTTTCGTTTAACAACTTTAAGGCATTCCATTGTTTTGGATTGTGCGATGCTGTTAAAATAATACCTCCCTGTGCTTTTTCTAAAGGTACAGCTACCTCAACAGTTGGTGTAGTAGACAAACCTAAATCGATAACATTAATACCTAAACCAATAAGTGTGTTGGTTACCAAACTACTAATCATAGCACCAGAAATACGTGCATCTCTACCTACAACTACATTAATTTCTGTAGCCGATTTATTTCTATCTTTTAGCCAAGTTCCATATGCAGCTGCAAATTTAACAGCATCTAAGGGAGTTAAATTATCTCCTACTTGACCTCCAATAGTTCCTCTAATTCCTGAAATTGATTTGATTAATGACATTTTATTTCAATGTTTTTTAGGTTTTTATCCTTGTTTTTTTTCTTTAATGTATAGGTATACTGCTATTATTCCAAATATAAAATTAGGCAACCAAGCCATAAAAAGTGCGTTAGAATTTGGGGCAGAACCTAATACTTTAGCTACTTTCATAAAGAACACGTAAATAAACATTAGCCCAACTCCAATAGCAAGATTAATTCCAACTCCTCCTCTTTTTTTTCTAGAGGCTAAAGACACAGCTATTAAGGTTAGTACGTATGCAGACACAGGTAAACTTGTTCTTTGGTACAATTCTACATAGTATGAATTTAAATTTTTAACTCCTCTTTTTTCAGATTTTTGAATAAAATCAATCAGCTCATCTGAAGTTAAATTCATAGATTTTGATCCTGATGTTTTTAAATCTTCTGGTGTAAAATCTAAATTCATTTCTTTGTCTTTACCTGATGCTAAAGAATCTCTATTCGCAAATACAAATCTTTCTGTATAATCTGGTAATTTGAAAATTAATTTTTCGGTATCCCAAACAATATTGTTTGAGACTAATTTGTACTTTATTTTTGTTCCATCAAACTCTGAATAAGAAAAGTTAAAACCTCTGTTTCCTGAAATATTAAAACTTTTAATAAATACTTTGGCACTATCATTTAATTGGAGGTTAAAGTTTTTTACATTTCCTCTTCCTCCTACATTTTTATTAATATAACTTCTCTCAAACTTGTGCCTAATTTCATTTCCTTTTGGAACCACAAAATGATTCATAGCCAAGGCAATGCTTGCTAAAATAGTCGCTCCAATAAAATAAGGTCGTAAAAAACGTGTAAAAGAAATATTGGCACTACTAATGGCTATTACTTCTGTATTGTTAGCCAATTTAGAAGTAAACATAATACAAGCAATAAAGGTTGCTAAAGGCAAAAATGTATTTCCGTAATAAACAATAAAATTTAAATAATAATCTCTGATAATTTCTAGAAACGTTAAATCGTCATGACGTAAGAATTTATCTACTTTTTCAGAAACGTCTATTACTACCGCAATGGGTATTAAAATAAACAGTGTAAAAAACACTGATTTTAAGTAACGTAATAGTATGTATTTATCTAATATTTTCAAATTTACAGCCTGTTGTCCATTTGTTTTACCATTTTATCTTTCCACTCTCTAAAGTCTCCTGCTAAAATATGTTTTCTAGCCTCTCTAACCAACCATAAGTAAAATCCTAAATTATGTATGGTAGCAATTTGCTTGCCTAAAAATTCGTTAGAAATAAATAAGTGACGTAAATAGGCTTTAGAATACTCAGTATCTACCCACGTAATTCCTGCAGGGTCTACTGGAGAAAAATCTTTTTCCCACTTTTTATTTTTAATATTAATATGTCCTTGTGATGTAAATAACATTCCATTACGTGCATTACGTGTAGGCATTACACAATCAAACATATCTACCCCCAAGGCTATATTTTCTAAAATGTTAATTGGAGTTCCTACTCCCATTAAATATCTAGGTTTATCTTCTGGCAACACGCTACAAACTGCATCTGTCATTGCATACATTTCTTCTGCAGGTTCTCCTACAGACAATCCTCCAATGGCATTTCCTTCTGCCTCTACAGAAGCTATAAATTCTGCCGATTGTTTTCTTAAATCAGTATACGTACTTCCTTGCACAATTGGAAAAAATGTTTGTGCATAATCATAATGGTACGGTGTTTTTTCTAAATGATTGACACATCGTTTTAACCAACGGTGAGTCATGTGCATAGAACGTTTTGCATAGTTGTAATCACAAGGATATGGAGTACACTCATCAAAAGCCATAATAATGTCTGCTCCAATTTTACGTTGAATTTCCATGACATTTTCTGGTGAGAAAAAGTGATAAGATCCGTCTATATGACTTTTGAACTTTACACCTTCTTCTTTAATTTTTCTACGTCCAGATAAAGAATACACTTGATATCCTCCTGAATCTGTTAAAATAGGACGATCCCAATTCATAAATTTATGCAAACCTCCAGCAGCTTCTAACACTTCTGTTTTAGGTCTTAAATACAAATGATAGGTGTTTCCTAATATAATATCAGGATTGATATCTTCTCTTAACTCACGTTGATGAACCCCTTTTACTGTTCCCATAGTACCTACGGGCATAAAAATTGGAGTTTCTATAACTCCATGGTCTGTAGTTATTTCTCCTGCTCTTGCCTTACTTTTAGGATCTAATGCTTCTATCTTAAATTTCATAGCGACAAAAATAACACTTTGAAATGAACTGTTGTTTTATATTTTACAAAAATGAATTTTCCTCTTGAAAATTATTTTATTTGCCTGTATGCTAACAACAAAAAAGAGAACACATTGGCAATGAACTCTCTTCTTTTTAAACAAGTAATTTTACGATGCTACTCTAATTTCCAAGTTCGTACCCAATCAAACCTTGTATAACGCTCTTCTAAAGGTTTGTTAAAGCCCATTTCTTCTGCAGTAGTTTCTTCAATCCAATCGTAAAAATTACTAGACATAATCAATCGTAAAGGAGCTGTAAACTGAACTGCTGGTGTTACTGATTTTTCAAAATTTCCATCTATATAAAAATCTACTTGATTTCCATCAGCATGCCAAAAAGCTCCATAAATGTGAAATTCTTCAGAGTTTTTAGTTTCAAAATTACTTTTTCCTCCAACAGTTTGTTGTTCTCCATTGTAACACTCTTGCGTACTATGTCTATGCGTGTTGTAGTGAAAAATTCGATCCCAATTAGATTTTATTGCCCAATCATCTTTTGTCCATTCATCACCTAATTCTCCTGTTAATACACCTACGCATTCTTGAATGTCCAATTCCGATCGTTCTCCGTTGTTAGGTGTTTCCTTACATGGCTTGGGCTCAGACATCAACCAAAAAGCAGCAGACATAGCCGTTTTGCTAGCTTTCATTTTTGCCTCCATGTAGTAGCCTGGTTCAGACAACACATTTCCATACACATAAGCCCCTCCATATCTTCTTGTTGCAGGTTGATTTGTTTTGTCTTGAGGAGAATATTTAGGGTTGTCAAATTTTTCACCTTCCAAACGCAACATCCCGTCGGAAACGGTTGCATTTTCAGGTTCAAAAAGAGATCTAGACGAACCATACCATCCTCTATCTTGCTCGTAACTTCCCCATAAATACTGTGGGTTAGGATTCCACTTGTCTACATCTAACGTTTCACCTTCAAACTCATCAGACAATGCAGTTACTTTTACCCATTTCTTTTTACTTTGATTTGGATCTTGATTGTGGTTAAAAGTAGGTTTTGTAGGATCGTCTTTTTCCGTAAACTCTTCTTCTGTTGTAATCTCAGTGTCCGTAGGAGGAACAAATACATCGTTAGATGATGATGTGCATCCTAATATCAAAAAGATGATAGCAATCTTTAGAACATAAAATCGTTTGTTCATTTTTACGTTTTTTTGTGTTTGATAAACGTAAAACTAAAACAACTTTTAATGAACTAAGGCACTTGTTCTGTTGGTTGATAAAACAAATGTTTTTATACTACCACAAATCTCTAAAACACTACTCCAATCCCAAGTGCGTACCCAATCAAAACGAGTATATCGTTCTTCAAGGGGTTTATTTAAAATTATGATGGATTTGACAAATATGTAAGTCGTATTCTTACTTTTTAACAAAACAAATGCCTTAAAGTTACTATACAAAAACTTAACATAAAGCATAAATCTATTCTTGAGCAATATTCTTTAAAGTATCATTTGTTTTTTTAATTACTTTAGGTCTAACAATTTTAAATACCCAATAAAAAAATCATTTTTTATGAGAAAACTCCAATTAATTACACTTTTCACAATACTTCTTTCAGTATTTAGCTGCAAAAAAAAACATCAAAACCATAGCCTTGAACAACCTAACATCATTTTTATTATGTCTGACGACCATACCACACAAGGAATTGGAGCTTATGGAAGTAGATTGGCTAGTTTAAACCCTACACCTACTATTGACAGAATTGCTAAAGAAGGTGTATTGTTAGAAAATGTATTTTGTACCAATTCTATTTGTACTCCCTCTAGAGCTAGTATATTAACAGGTCAATATGGGCAAGTAAACGGGGTTGTTGATTTAAGTGGTCGCTTAAAAAAAGAAAAACAATATTTGGCATTAGAAATGAACAAATTAGGTTACCAAACCGCAATGATTGGCAAGTGGCATTTAAAACACGCTCCTGATGCTTTTGATTATTACAACGTATTGCCAGGACAAGGAGATTATTTTAACCCAACCTTATACACTAAAGAAGGAGGAACCAAAACCAAATTTAGATTTGAAGAAGATTTGGTAAGAGAAGTAAATGCGACCCAATACAAAGGACACTCATCTGATGTAATTACAGACCTATCTTTAGATTGGTTAAAAAATAAAAGAGATAAAAACAAACCTTTTTTTCTGATGCATCATTTTAAAGCTCCACACGATTTTTTTGAATATGCCCCTAGATACGAAAATTATTTAGCTGATGTAACCATTCCTGAACCTGCTAGCTTATGGGACAACAAGAACAATGGTTCTGTAGGAACTAGAGGTTTTAACGATTCTTTGTTAGACACCATTGGTTCATCTATAGGACATAGGAATATAATTAGAAACATGGGAATGCACATGGAAATTGATCCTAATATTCCTGACCCTGAATACAAAAGACTGGCTTATCAAGAATATTTAAAAAGATATTTACGTTGTGTGAAAGGAGTAGATGACAATGTAAAACGCTTGTTTGATTATTTAGAAAAAGAAAAATTAATGGACAACACTATTATTATCTACACAGGAGATCAAGGATTTATGCTAGGAGAACATGATTATATTGATAAAAGATGGATGTATGAAGAATCTATGCGCATGCCATTTATGGTTCGTTATCCTAAAAAAATTAAAGCGGGTAGTCGTGTAGATGCTATTATTAACAATACTGATTTTGCTCCTACTATAATTAACATGGCTGGAGGTACTACTCCAACTTATATGCAGGGAGCTAGTTTTAATAGCATATTAGAAACAGGTATTGAACCTAAAGATTGGAAAAAAGAAACTTACTACAGGTACTGGATGCACATGGCTCACAAACACAACAATCCTGCTCATTTTGGAATTAGAACCAAAGACTACAAATTGATTTTCTTTTATGGAAGAGACTACAATACAACCCGAAATACTGAAGCACAAGAATGGGCACACAACCCTGCTTCTATGTCTTATTTTAATACACCTCCTGCCTGGGAATTTTATGATCTAAAAAAGGATCCTAAAGAAATGAACAATAGATATGGAGATGAGGAATATCAAGATATTATTAAAGATTTAAAAAACAGATTGAAAAAACTGAGAAAAGAAACCAAAGAAGATGATTCTAAATATCCTGAAATCACAAGAGTAATTGATGAATATTGGAACTAATATTTCATATAACAACATCTTGCTAATATTGCAAGATGTTGTTATTTTTAAACTACATTTCTAAAAAAACTCCTCCGCTGTATGACGGTGCTGCCACTGTTATTCTTCCAGAAACTGGAGAAGCATAATTAATTGAGATTCCTATTTTAGAAGTTATATAGTAAGCCATTTCTACCCCCAAACTGGTGTACTCAATATTATTCGCAAAAATGCTTCCGTTTATATTTCCTGCATCACCCAAAGAACCATTTCTTGTAGACTCTAAAACAGCCAATCGGCCAATAAGCCATAATTTTTTAAAAAACTTTACTCCAAGTTCTCCACCATAATAAATTTCATCAGAAAAGCCTTCGGTTCTATGGTTGTAGGCTATATGTGTTTTTGCATAAGCACTGGCTTGCCCAAGTGTAAAAGGTAAACCTACATCAATTTGTAAATGCTGATTAAACTCTCCATCACCATTTTGCAACACTGCCCTCTCATTTCCTCCACTTGTTTTCCCTAATGGAATTCCTAGCTTTAAGGTTGATGATATAGCTACTTTGTGATTTTGCAAAAGAGAATACCTAATTCCTATATCCGTATCTCCAAAACTATTTAATGCTGCTCCTTCGGTTATTGTATTTCCTCGGGTTGCAGACACCGATTTGTTTTGAAAACTTCTTACATAAAAAGGAATATACGCTATAACATCTAGCTTATTTGTCAATCCATATTCTCCATAAAAATTAACATTAAAAACTCCTCTTGTGGTTAATGGAGATTTGTCTCCTGAGTCTGTAAAATGTTCATCGGCTTCTAAATACCATGTTGCCAATTTAAAATATCCTTTTCCTTTTCCTTTGGTCCATTGTGCCATTCCATTCAAAGTAATTAAAAGAAGGGCTAATATGATTAATCTATGTTTCATCTGTTTCTTTTTTTATTCGAATGTTCCTCCTCCTAAATACACATCAAATGGATCGCACCAAAAAATAATGTAATTATAGTTGTTTATGTTTACGTTGTTAAGAGAAATACTCCATGCTCCTGATCTTTCTTTTACTTGCTCTCCTACTTTTAGTGCCGAGCTAATAGAATTTGGATTGTTAGACAAATAAAAATACCCTCCTGGTGCAGAACGCACACTAAAATCCTCTGAAAAATCTAAAGTATTGCTTGTAAAAGTAACAGAACCAGACAAACCATAAGAACCAGATAGCATTGCTTTTTTAGATTGAGTAGCAATTACACTTATCTCAGTTGCATCCGTTAATGTATTTCCGTTATCTAAAACGGCTACTGTAATGGTAGCGTTTCCTACTGCCCTTGCCGTTGCAATTCCTGTAGTACTATTTACACTTACAATATTAGAGGCTGAACTAGACCATTCTAAAGTTCCCTCTCCAATATAATCTGCTTTATAACCATAGGTACTTCCAATAACCATTGGAACGGTTCTAGGATTGTTTATTGCTATTGTTCCTTCTTTAATTTGGTCTACGGTAATAGTAGCTATTGTTTTGGTTATTGTTTTTGATTTATTTTTAGGATTGTCATCCTCAACACTTGCTTTTATAACAGACTGCCCTGTACCTACTGCTGTTGCTAATCCCTGGTTATCAATAGTCAACACACTTGTATTAGAGCTAGACCAAACAATGTTTTGTGTGGTTTGCTGTCCTATATCGTTAAAAAAAGAAGCTGAAAATTGATAGGTGTTGTCCAAACCTATTCTTTGGGGAATGGGGTTTTCTGTATCAATTCTAAATTCTGGCTCTACATAATCGTTCACCAAATCTTCTTGAATGCAGGATGTGAAACTTAAAAATACCAGCAGTATCCAAAAGTTACTTTGTAGTTTTCTCATTGTCAAAGTGTTTAGTTAATTTAAGATTCTGTCGATAGATTTATTAAAGGTTTACAAAAAAATATTTTTTTATTGGAACAAACATTCCAAAACTTATATATTTGCATTATGAACAAACAAGAAAGTATTATTAATGCTGCTTTAAATTTGTTGGCAAATAATGGAATACATGCCACACCTATGTCTGCTATTGCCAAAGAGGCAGGTACTGGAATGGGAACCATTTATAATTATTACGCTTCTAAAGAAATACTAATTAATGATATTTATGTAATGATTAAACAAGAAGAAACTGCCTTGTTTGCTAATTTTTCTGAAACATCACCTATTAAAACTCAATTTGAATCTTATTACAAAGCCACTTTACTTTTTTTTATTGAGCACCCTTTGTATTTTAGTTTTATAGAACAATTATATGCATCTCCTTTAATTACCGAAACAAGTAGAAACATTGGTATTAAAACAATTGAACCCATTTTAAAATTGATAAAATCAGGAAAACAAAATAGAATTATTAAGAATATAGATACTGACGAATTACTTCAATTTATTGGAGGCTCTATTTTATCATTTGTTAGATGGCATCAATCTACACCCAAAATCAACAAAAAAGCATCTCTAAAAAACCAATTGAATTTAGTTTGGGATGCTATTAAAGAATAATTTTTTTAACCTAATTTGGAATAATCATTCCAAAATAAATAAATTTTAAAATGAAAAAAAACGTATTAATTACAGGGACATCAACAGGTGTAGGTTTAGAATCTACAATTTTATTTGCTAAAAAAGGTTACAAAGTTTTTGCAACTATGCGAAATTTAAACAAAGCTGAAACCTTAAAGAAAGTAATTATTGAAGAAAAGCTAGATATTGAGTTGCTAGAATTGGATGTTACCAAAAACGAAACTATTGAAAGAACAGTAAAATATATAATAGATAATTATAAGCGCATAGATATTTTAATAAACAATGCTGGAGCTGGTTTTTCTAAAACCTTAGAACAAGCAACTTTTGATGAAATTAACTGGGTTACGGAAGTAAATTATTTAGGAGTAGTACGCACCACTAGGGCCGTTTTACCTTATATGAGAACAGTAAAACAAGGACGAATAATTAATATTAGTTCGGTGGGTGGATTGGTAGGACAACCTTTTAATGAATTGTATTGTGCTGCTAAATTTGCTGTAGAAGGATTTACAGAAGCTTTGGCAACATATATATCTGACCCTTTTAATATTTATTTTTCTATAGTAGAACCTGGTGGGATTACTACTGAATTTATGAGTAATGCTATTCAAAAAACAGTAAACGAAAAAGGAGATTTTGCTACAGGAGAATATGCACCTATTTTTAACAAATACTTAGAAGGAGTACAAAAGAGAGCTGAAAACTCTAAAAACTCACCATATCAAACAGGAAAAGAAGTAGCTTCTGTTATTTTAAGCGTAGCAGAAAACGAACATCCTCCTTTAAGAATTAGAACCTCTGAATGGGCAGAAAAATTTACACACTTAAAAACGGCTACAGACCCAAGCGGATCTTTAATTTTAGAGTCGGTAAAAAAAGACATTCTATAAACTCTAAAAACACAGACTCAATTCTATTTTCAGAATTAAGTCTGTGTTCTAGTTCCTAGTTTGTTGGCTACAAAAGCCAAAATAATTAACTGTGTAATATGATACATCATTACAGGCAACAAAAACAAACTTGCACTTACACTATTGCCAAAAATAATATGAACCATAGCAGAACCGTGCACCAAAGATTTTTTGGAACCACAAAACGTAGCCGTAATTCTATCGGCTAATGTTAATTTTAATTGTACCGATACAAAATATACAATTCCTATAACCATCCAAAAAAGACAGAACACTACTGCAAAAAGGGCTATTAAATTTATGCCACTTATTTCTGTAAACATATTTGCCAGTATAGAAGTACAAAAACTACTATAAACAATCAATACAATCATAGACTTATCAAACAAAGCTATTTTAGCACTATTTCTTTTAGCAATATGTCCCCATTTTAAGTTTAACAGCAATCCAAAAGTTAAAGGCAATACAATTTGAAAAATTAATTTTAAAAACACATCGGCCAAAGACATTCCGCTAGACTGGTTTACGTACAAACCAATCCACAATGGAGTGCAAAAAACTCCAATAATTCCAGAAATACTAGCATTAAAAATAGCAGAAGGCACATTCCCTTTGGCCAAAGAAACCATTACTACCGACGAAGAAACTGTAGAAGGCAAAGCCGCTAAAAAAAACAAACCCACCCAAAAAGAATTCCCTACCCAAGTAGTTAAAACAGGTTTTGATGCTAAAATTATGATGGGAAAAATTAAAAAAGTGCTACACTGAATTAAAATGTGTAGTTTGTAATTTTTAATTCCTTGTAAAACTTCTGTAAAAGAAAGTTTTAACCCATAAAAAAAGAAAATCAATCCTATACCTACCTCTGTAATTTTTTTTACATGCAGTACACTTGCTCCTTTAGGAACTATAAAAGCCATAACAATAGCTACTAGTAATGATAAAATAAAACCATCTATGGGTATTTTAAGTTTTTTAAGGAACATTATTTGATTACATTTAAGTTTCTAAAATTAATTCTTTTTAGAACAAATAGATAAACACATTAATAAATAAGTTTTTAAAATTTTAACTTTTATGTTCTTTCTAAAAAATCTACTATTTATTCCTTTTTTTATTATTACTATATATTCATCAGTAATAAATGCTCAAGAAAAAAACACAACACATACATCTAGCGTTATTCCTACAGATGGGAACGTTACAAAGGGTGTTTTATCTAACGGATTAACTTACTATATAAGGCAAAACCCCAAACCAGAACAAAAAGTAGAATTAAGGCTGGTGGTAAAAGCAGGGTCTATATTAGAAAATGAAAAACAATTAGGACTTGCTCATTTTATGGAACATATGAATTTTAATGGTTCTAAGAATTTTAATAAAAATGAACTGGTTGATTATTTACAAAGTATTGGAGTAAAATTTGGAGCTCACTTAAACGCTTACACTAGTTTTGATGAAACGGTATACATTTTACCAATTCCTACAGACAATGATGAAAAACTTGAAAAAGGTTTTCAAATTTTAGAAGATTGGGCTTTTAACGCTTCTTTAACCGCCGAAGAAATTGACAAAGAAAGAGGAGTTGTACTAGAAGAATACCGATTAGGACTAGGTGCCAATAAAAGAATGTTAGCCCAATATTTACCTAAATTAATGTACAAATCTCGTTATGCAGAACGTTTGCCTATTGGAACTCAAAAAGTATTGGAAAATTTTACTCATGAAGATTTAAGAAGTTTTTACAAAGATTGGTACAGACCCGATTTAATGGCAATTGTAGCTGTAGGAGATGTAGATGCCAAAATTCTTGAAGAAAAAATTAAGTCTCACTTTGAAAAATATCCTGCTGTTAAAAAACCTAAAAAGAGAAAAGAATACACAAGTCCTAATCATAAAAAAACACTGGTATCTATTACTACAGATCCAGAAGCTAGCAGATCTACGGTGCAGTTATATTATAAATCTAAAAAAACAGCAACCCCAATTGTTACCCTAGAAGATTATAAAAAAGAACTGACCAATAATTTGTTTAGCACAATGCTTAACAATAGACTTAACGAATTAAGGTACGCTGAAAACCCACCTTTTATTTATGCAGGTGTAGGATACGATGCTATTTGGGACAAATCTAAAAATGCTTATCAAAACTATGCGGTTTGTAGCGAAACAGGACAGCTTGAAGCTTTTAAAACATTGGTTACAGAAAACGAACGTGTATTGCGTTATGGGTTTTTACAAAGTGAATTAGACAGAGCCAAAAAAGCTTTACAAAACAGTATAGAACGTGCATATCAAGAAAAAAACAAAACTGAATCTAGCAGCTATACTTCTGAGTACATTCAAAACTTTTTAAACAAAGAACCTATTCCTGGTGTAGATTGGGAATTTAAAATGATTTCTAAACTATTACCTAATATTGTTTTAAAAGATTGTAACTCTCTTATAAAGCAATATATTATTAACGAAAATAGAGTGGTTATTTTTACAGGCCCTCAAAAAAAAGACATTCCTAAAATATCAGAAAATCAGGTGATGGCTATTTTAAACCAAAGTAAACAACAATCCTTAAAACCTTACGAAGAAAAAAGTTTTGATAACGGACTAATGTCTGAAACTCCAAAAGCTGGAACAATTGTTACTACAGAAAAAGACACCGTTTTAAACATTACCAAAATTACACTAAGTAACGGAGCAAAAGTTCATTACAAAAAAACAGATTTTAAAGACAATCAAATCTTATTCAAAGCATTTAGCTTTGGAGGATCTTCATTATTATCTGATGATGAATACAAACAAACTACCATAGCTAATGGTGCTTTAACCGAAGCTGGAATCAACAATTATTCTAAAAATGATTTGCAAAAACTATTAACAGGTAAATCGGTTCGTGTTGCTCCATATATAGGAATGTATCATGAAGGAATGCAAGGATCATCGACCCCTAAAGATTTAGAAACCTTTTTTCAATTGACACATTTGTATTTTACCAAATTGAATTACGATCCTAAGGCATACAATTCTTACAAAAACAAAATGCAAGCCTATTTAAAAAATATTATTTCTAACCCAACTACTTATTTTTCTGTAGAATTAGAAAAATTCATCAACCAAAACTCATCAAGATACGTTGGTTTTCCTACAGAAGAAGTATGGAAAAACACCAATTACTCGTTAGCATATCAAAAATACAAAGAACGTTTTGCCAACGCAGCAGATTTTAACTTTTACTTTGTTGGTAATTTTAATGAACAACAATTATTAGCATACTGTAAAACCTATATTGCCTCTTTACCTAGTGCCCCAACAAAAGAAACTTATAGAAATATTGAAGCGTTACCGCTAAGTGGTGAACATCAAAAAACGGTAATTAAAGGAACCGAACCTAAAAGTTTGGTTAAAATTATGTACATGGGACTTGCTGATGATTATGAAAAAAACGATGATTATTATTTAAAAAGCCTAGCCGATGTTTTATCTATTAAATTGATAGAACAATTAAGAGAAGAAGAAAGTGGAGTGTATGGAGTAAGCGCAAAAGGAAACATTAGCAAACTTCCTGTAAAAAAATACAACTTTTCTATTTCCTTTCCTTGCGGACCCGAAAACATTCAAAAACTAAAAGAAAAAGCCTTGTTAGAATTAGAAAAAATTAAAGCCAACGGAGTTTCTGATAAAGATTTGAATAAAGTTATAGAAACACAACTATTAGAACATAAAGAAAATTTGAAAAAAAACAACTTTTGGATCAATGTTATGAAAAATGCCGATTATTATCAAACCAACATTCAGAATTTTGTTTCTAAAGAACTAAAAATAAAACAGTTGTCTTCTAAAAACCTTCAGAAAGTGGCTAACAAATACTTGTCTAAAAACAAAATTACCGCAATTCTTAAACCAGAAAATTAAACGAATCCTTAAAAATAAAGTCTAAAAAATAATGTTTAGCTATTGTATAGTATTGTAATTAAACAATACTATACATTTCCTCACTAATTTATTATAAATTTAGACCCGCTAAATTATTTTTTTTAAGCAATAACAAATTCACACATAATTTAAAAGTAACTATGAATTCATTCCGACTATTTGTATTAGTAACCTTTACTATGCTTACAGCATACGCGCAAAAAAAAGAAAAACTAGATCGTCCTAATATTGTTTGGGTAACTTCTGAAGACAACTCTAAACACTATTTAAAGCTGTTTAACGAAAACGGTATTGAAACTCCTAATATTGAAGCTTTAGCAGAACAGGGAGTTATTTTTGACAATGCTTTTTCTAACGCTGCTGTATGTAGTGCTGCTCGTTCTACTCTTATTTCTGGAGTTTATGGACCAAGAGCTGCTTCTCATTACCACAGAAGATTGCAACAAGTCCCAATGCCTACAGGAGTAGAAATGTATCCAGCCTATTTAAAACAAGCAGGATATTACACAACCAACTGTTATAAAGAAGATTATAATATTATAAAATCGGATACCGTTTGGGATTCCTCTTCTAAAAAAGCAACATGGAGAAACAGAAAACCAGGACAGCCTTTTTTCCATGTATTTAATATTATGACAACGCACGAAAGTAGAGTGCATTTTACACAAAAAGATTACGAAACCAAAAAAACAAATGCCAATCCAGAAGATTATTCTGTACAACCAAATCATCCAAACACAAAATTGATGAAATATACCAATGCTTGGTATAGAGACAAAATTGTTCAAATGGATACAGAAGTTGGGCAAGTTATAGATGAATTAAAAAAAGATGGGTTAATGGATGATACTTTTATTTTCTATTTCTCTGATCACGGTGGGGTTTTACCTGGAAGTAAAGGATACATACAAGAAGTTGGTTTAGAAGTACCCATGGTTGTTTACATTCCAGAAAAATACAAGCATTTGGTAAACGTAAAAGCAGGAACTAGAAACAGTGGTTTTGTAAGCTTTGTAGATTTTGGAGCTACCTTAATGAACCTAGTAGGAATTACTCCGCCAAAAGGAATTGATGGAATACCTTTCTTAGGTAAAAATGTTTCTAAAGCAGATTTAGATAGTCGTGATGAAGTATTTAGTTACTCAGACCGTATGGATGAAAAATACGATATGGTTAGAGGTTATAGAAAAGGAAAATACAAGTACTTAAGACATTTTCAACCTATTAATTACGATGGATTAATGAACAACTATCGTTACAAACAATTGGCTTACCAAGAATGGAGTGAATTGAATGAAGCTGGAAAATTAAACAAAATTCAATCTCAATTCTTTACCACAAAACCAGTAGAAGCTCTATACAATATAGAAGCAGATCCTTATGAAACTAACAACTTAGCTAAAGATCCTAGTTATAAAAATAAATTGGCAGAATTAAGAGGTTTGTTGATTGATAAAATGGAAAACATCAACGATTTAGCGTTGTATCCTGAATTTTATTTAATTAAAAATGCCTTTAACAATCCTGTTGAATTTGGAAAAACTCATAAAGCAGACATCAAAAAATATTTATCTATTGCAAATTTGGCTTTAGAAGATTTTGATACAGCCAAACCCAAAATAGCAAAATACTTAAACTCTCAAGACCCATGGGAAAGATATTGGGCTATAAACGCTTGTACTAGCTTTGGAAAACAAGCAAAGAAATTTGCTAAGAAGGCTGTTAAAATGTCTAAAAAAGACGATCAATTTATTAACAAAGTAAAAGCTGCAGAATTTCTTGGATTTATAGGAAAGAAAAATCCGGTAAAAGTAATGTCTCAAGCTTTATATGACACAAAAGACCCTAACGAAGCATTGTTAATTTTAAACTCCATTGTAGTAATGCAAGATGGATTTAATTACAAATTTAATCTTGAAAAAGATAAATTAACTACTGCTTCTAAAGAACCACAAGTAGTTAGAAGATTGGAATATTTAGGAGTTCAATAATCCATCTTTCATCTCTAAAAAAAGCCGTTTCTTTATTAAGAAACGGCTTTTTTACTTTATCAAAAATCTAACCTTCCGTCCTTACCTTAACTCTGTAATTTTGCACATATCCATATCATTATAATCTAAGTTTTCACCAGCCATTCCCCACACAAAAGTATATGCTGCAGTTCCAGACCCAGAATGTATAGACCATGGGGGTGAAATAACCGCTTGTTCATTAGCCATCCATATATGTCTTGTTTCGGTAGGTTGCCCCATAAAATGACAAACGGCCTGATTTTTAGGCACATCTATATAAAAATAAATCTCCATTCTTCTGTCATGCACATGGGCAGGCATTGTATTCCAAACGCTTCCTTGTTTTAACGTTGTCATTCCCATTTGTAACTGACAAACATCAACAATACTACTTACAATGTATTTACGAATAACTCTTGCATTGGCCGTTTCTAAAGTTCCTAATTCTGTTACTTCAACATCATCCAAACCAATTTTTTTAATCGGATAAGATGTATGAGCTGGAGTAGAGTTTATATAATATTTAGCAGGCTGTTTCTGCATTTCACTAGAAAAAATTACTTCTTTATTTCCACTTCCAATATACAACGCTTCTCTATGATTTAATTCATAAGTAACCCCATCTACAGAAACAGTCCCTTTTCCTCCAACATTAATAACTCCTAACTCTCTTCTTTCTAAAAAATAAGCAGATTTGAGTGCATCTACTGTTTCCAACATTACAGAATGGTTAACAGGCATCACCCCTCCAATAATATATCTATCGTAATGAGAGTATATTAATTTTACTTCATTCTCTATAAATAATTTTTCAATCAAAAACTCATCTCTTAATTCTTCAGTATTCATTTGCTTTACTTCTCTGGGGGAAGTGGCATATCGTGTTTCAAAATTTTTCTCCATAACTATATAGGTTTTGATTACTTTTAGTAAAAGTATAAAATATTAAAAAGCACAATCAATTGTAGATGTTAAGTTTTCAGGCTATAAATTTGGGGTTCGATTAAACCCACAGTATATTTACAAATGCTATTTTAAGTAATGAAAAAAACAAAACCCACAATTCACGATATTTCTAAAGCTCTAAATATAGACAGCTCTACGGTTTCTAGAGCTTTAAACAATAGTCCTAGAGTTTCTAAAAAAACAAAAGATTTAATACTTAAAAAAGCAAATGAATTAGGCTATCAAAAAAACACATTAGCCTCTAATTTACGAACTCGTAAAACCAATACTATTGGAATTATTGTTCCTAGAATTTCTAGAAACTTTTTTTCCTCTGTAATTTCTGGAATAGAAGAAACTGCTTACAAATCTGGTTACAATGTAGTTATAGGACAAAGTTTTGAAAACTTTGAAAGAGAACAAAAACTAGTTTCTACCTTTTTATCTAACCGTGTAGATGGTTTGTTAATCTCCATATCTATGGAAACTACGAATTACCAACACATAGAAAATTTTAAAAACCACGGAGGCCCTATTATATTTTATGACAGACCTGTGCCCCTAAAAAACTTTACTTCTATTACCATTAACGATTTTGAAGCTAGCTACAATGCTACCAAGCACCTAATAGAAAAAGGTTGCAAAAATATTGTCCACTTTTCAGGAAATCAAAAAATATTACTTTATAAAAATAGAAAAGAGGGGTATATAGCAGCGCTTAGAGAACATAATTTACCCGTTAAAGAAGATAACATTTTTGAAGCCAAATTAACTGAGGAAGATGGGGTTGAGTTTGCTAAAAAAATTATACAAATGGGAAATATTGATGGAATTTACGCATCAAACGATACCTCTGCTATCAGTGCTATGCAATATTTAAAAGCCAATGGGATCAAAATTCCTGAAGATATTTCGGTGGTAGGTTTTAACAACGATTCTATTTCTGCTGTTATAGAACCCAATTTAACAACCATTAATCAGCCCGATTATGAAATGGGAATAATTGCGTGCTCTAAATTAATAGACCTAATAGAACAAAAAGAAAAAAACGGACAACATCAATCTATAGTATTATCTACAGAATTAATTGTACGAAATTCATAGGTACTAAAACAAACATTTTATACACCTTAAAAAAGCAATTCTTACAAAACCGAAAAAACTAATTTTAAATTAAAAAACTTAATCTGTATAAAAACATGAACTTTCAAGTCCTTATAAACAAACTAATTTTAATTTGTTCGTTTACTTGCCTAGCTCAAAAAGGAGAATCGCAATTATGGAAAGATTATGTAACAGCAAAAAATAATAATACGGAAGCTATACTGCCTAATTTTTCTTATGCAGGTTATAAATACAGTGAATTACCAATACCAACTGTTTCTTACAAAATATTTAACGTTTTAAATTATGGAGCTATTCCTAACGATACCATATCAGACAAAGAAGCCATAAAAAAAGCAATTTCAGAAGCTGAAAAAAATAAACAAGGAATTGTTTTTTTTCCTAAAGGAAAATATTATATCAACACAAAAGAAGATGATTTAAATACAATACTCATTAAATCATCAAACATAATATTACGTGGTGAAGGTGATGATAAAAATGGTACCATTTTGTTTTTTAAAAAAAACTTACTTCCTAAAAACCCTACCAAGCTATATAGTACACCTTATGCCATAGAGACCAAAACCACTAAAGGAGACCCTTTTATCACAAATGTAATCGCAAATACTAAAAGAGAAACACACACTATAACTGTTGCAGATGCTTCAAAAATAAAAAAAGGAGACTGGTTAATTTTAAAAGTTCAAAACAACAACAAAGACTTAATTTATTATGACATAAATCCTTTAAAAACAGATCCTAAATGGACCCATATTTTGGAGAAAGGTGTTCAAGTTAACGAAAGACTTCAGGTAGATTGTATAAACGGAAATCAAATTACATTTGTTAGCCCAATTCATTACGATATATTAGCAAAACACAATTGGAAAATATATAAATACGGACATCTAGAAAATATTGGCTTTGAGAACATTCGTTTTGAAGGAAATTGGACAAAAAATTTTATCCATCATAGATCTTCACAAGACGATGGAGGATGGTCTATTTTAAAGTTTTCTAGAACTGTTAATTCATGGATAAAAGACTGTACTTTTAAAAATATAAATCGTGCCACTAGTTTTTCACAATCTGCTTATTGTACTGCTATAAATATAACAATAGAAGGAACTATTGGCCACAATTCAGTACATGCAGGAGGTGGCTCTACTGGAATTTTATTAGCTAAAATAATTGATAATGCTGGAATGCATCATGCAGTTGGTGTAGAAGGAGGAAGCACTACTGCAACTGTTATTTGGAGATCTAAACATCCTCCTCACACTTCTTTCGAAGCTCATGCATCGCAACCTAGATGTACTTTGTTTGACAACGTTGAAGGTGGCTTTTTTACGGGAAGAGCTGGAGGAGCAAGACAAAATTTACCAAACCACGGACGATATTTAGTTTTATGGAATTATAAAGAAACAGACAGTCCTGAAAAGAATTTTAAATTTATTGCTACAAATACTTGGTTTTGGAGAGTGGTTCCTCCTATTATAGTGGGCTTTCATGGTTCTGGTACTACTTTTAAAGCAGATGAAGTTCAAATAGCAGAAAGTATTGGAACACCTGTGCAACCAGAATCTTTATTTGAAGAACAATTAAAACTTCGTTTAGGAAAACTTCCTAAATGGATCAACATTTATAAATAAGGATTATTCCAAAAAAAACCTCAACAAATTTGTTGAGGTTTTTTTTTGCGGAGAAAGAGGGATTCGAACCCCCGGTCCTGTTACAGACAACGGTTTTCAAGACCGCCGCATTCGACCACTCTGCCATTTCTCCAGAGCTCTTAACGATTTCTCGTTTAGCGACTGCAAATATAAAACTCTATTTCGTTTTTCCATAAAAAAAACAGATTTATTTCTATCTAAAAAATAAAACCTTATTAACTGAGAAATCATAGCTTTTGTTAAGTAAAAAAAAACTAAATTGTAACTCGAAATTATATAGAAATAATAGGCTTATACCCCCTATTTATAGCGTATATTATTCTCTTAAAAAGACAACTTCATAATGAAAATACTAGTTGCAGAAGACGATAACCTTATAAGAAGTGCACTTGAATTTAGATTGAAAAAAGACAATCACGATGTAACCATTGCAGTTGATGGTAGCGATGCTTTGAAAAAAATTGAACTTGACATACCAGATATGGTCATAACAGATATTATGATGCCACATGTTTCTGGCTTAGAACTTGTAGATAGAATTAAAAAAAAATATCACAATCAAATTAAAATCATTGTACTTACTTCAATGGGACAAGAAGATGTAGTTCTAGAAGCTTTTGATTTAGGTGCAGATGACTTTATCCCAAAACCATTTAGTCCCAACGAATTATCTGTTAGAATTAAACGATTTGCTTTAAAAAGAGATTGATGTTACTATCTTTACTTTACATTATACTGTCTTTAAACATTGTCCTTTTTATACTAATACTTTATGTTTCCTATTCTAATAAAATAGAAAAACAAAAACATGTAATATGGAATAATGAATGTAGTCAATTAATAAATTCTTATTTATTTTTAGAAAACTCTAAAGCTGATGATAATATATCTGTATCTATAATTGAACTGAACAAACAGCAGACTTTTAAAAAATTTATTTCTCAAAAAATTATTGATGCTGTTAAAATTTTTTCAGGAGAAACAACTAGAAATTTAAAAAAACTTTATCTTTTTTTAGAACTTGACAAACAAGATTCTTATTATATATCTCATATATTTTGGCATTTAAAAGCAAGAGCTATTAGAAATATTGGGATTATGAAATTAACCCATTTTAAAGATATTGTTTTTGAAAACACCAATCATAAAAACAACCTTATTAGAATTGAATCGCAAGTTGCTTTGATTAAAATTAGTGGTTTTGATGGATTAAAATTTTTGAACATTATTACATATCCTATTTCCGAATGGTATCAAATTTTGCTTTTAAAAGAACTAAAAGAAATAGATCCCGATGAATTTAAAGGAATTAAAATATGGCTAAAATCATTTAATAAAAGTGTAATTATTTTTGCTTTAAAATTAATAGCCAATTATCACTTATTTGATTTTTACACGGATACTGTAAAATTATTACATCATAAAAATGCTAAAATTAGACAACAGGCCATAAAAACCATTTCTAAAATTTACAATCATCATACATCTTTAGAACTGATAAAAGCTTATCCTAAAGAAAACACAGACAATAAAATAACTATCTTAAATGAACTCCCTGGATTTAATGAACCTAATCTTGTAGAACCCCTTATTGGTTTTTTAAAAACAGAAAATACTACGTTAAAGCTACACATTGCAAAAACAATTTCTTTAATAAACCAGCAAGGAATTGAAATTTTAGAAAAGCAACCAGAAGCTAGCAGCAAACCTCTGCAAAATATTATAGTACAAATAAAAGAAGAAGTAAATTTATGAATTGGACAAACAACTTAAACACCTATATACTCTATTTCTTTTTTTCTTATGCTGTTTTATTTGTAATAGTTCATATTTACTTGGCTTTAAAATCAATTTTAAAAACACAGCATTATTACAACAAACAACTATTTATAGATTATAGCACAATTGCATCTTCTACAAATGCCCCTAGTGTTTCTATAATTACCACTATTCAAAATCATATCACAAATATTACTCAAATTGTAGCTTCTTTATTATCGGTTCATTACAACAATAAAGAAATTATTATTTTACTTCCCAAAACGGCTAAAAACTCTATACAAACTCTTATTACAACTTATAACTTACAACCTGTACGTATTTATATTGATGAAAAAATAGACATAAAAAAAGTAAATAGTGTTTACAAGAGTAAAAATCCTTTATATAAAAAGTTAATTATTGTTGTTAAAAACAACTATGACCTTACCGATTTTTTAAATACAGGTATAAATATTGCTAGCAGTAAATACACAACTCATATACCTGCTAATTATGTTTTAAATCAAGATATACTTTTAAAACTTATTCATCCTTTTTTAGAAGAAGATAAAAAAAAGATTATTGCTACAGGCTGTGCCGTAAACTCTATAGAAAACACGAAAGAAAAAAACAAGAACACTACTTCTGTTCAAAAAAATATATCCAACATATTTGCCCTTCAAAACTCTAGGTCCATACTTTTAAAATACATGGCCTGGTCTAAACTAAATGAACTTTTATTAAATTCTGACTTTTTACTAATTTTTGACAAAGAAATGGTTATTCAATGCAATGGATATTCCACAAAAAAATTAAATAAGAATACAGATTTGCTCATGCGAATAAGGCAATATATGCATGCTAACAAAACAGACTATAAAGTTTCTTTTTTACCAGATACTTTGTGCTGGAGAAAAGAACCTTTAACTTTTGAAAGAATTGTAGAACAACAACACAAAAAAATATTAAAAACCTTTAAAAACTTTGGTATTTATAAAACATTGTTTTTAAACCCAAAATACAATACTTTAGGTTTTGTACATTTTCCTTATTGGTTGTTCCTAACTTTTTTAACCCCGTTTTTTAAATCTATTCTTTTTGGGTATTTAGTACTTTCTATCGTCCTAAAATTAAACTCCTGGCAATTTGTAATACAAATATATCTACTTCTATTTTTAATTAAAATAAGCTACTCTCTTTTTGCTATTTTAACCAAAACCCTTACACTAAAAACCACAAATACAAATAATTATATTCTAGAACAATTAAAACTAGCTGTTTTAGAACCTATTATTCTAATTCCTATTGATTTTATTTCTTTTTTTAAAAGCATTTTTAATAATCAAAAAAACACTAAAATGCTTTAAAAAGTCAATTAATATTCTTAATTTTTGTTTCCAAAGAAACCTCGTAATTTATTACGTTAAAGCAATACCCCTCTTTAAAACGTAATAATTATTAATTTAGAAAACAAAATGTCTACAAAAGAAGAAAAAAGATTAAAAGCATTAAAATCATACGACCTTTTAGATACCCCTTATGAAGCAGAATTTGATAGAATTACAAAACTAGCATCGCTTATTTGCGAAACTCCTATTTCATTAATTTCGTTAATTGATGAAGAAAGACAATGGTTTAAATCTAAAGTAGGAATTACTGTAGAATATACAAGCAAAGATATTGCCTTTTGCAATCATGCCATTCGACAAAAAGAAATTTTAGAAGTATTTGATGCAACTGTAGACGAAAGATTTAAAAACAATCCTTTAGTAACAAACGACCCAAATATAAAATTCTATTCAGGTCAACCTTTAATAGATCCAAACGGTTACGCATTAGGAACATTGTGCGTAATAGATAAGGTTCCAAAAAAACTTAATCAAAACCAAAAAGACTGCCTAAAGTTATTAGCAGATGAAGTTATAGACCTTATTATTAGCAGAAAAGCCAAAGAAGAACATAAAAATTTTGGAAAACTATTTATACTATCTAATGATTTAATTTGTATTGCAGGAACCGATGGTTACTTTAAAAAAGTAAACCCAGCCTTTGAAGAAAATTTAGGATGGAGTTCCGAAACTCTGTTAGAAAACTCTTTCTTTGATTTTATTCATTTAGAGGATATTGAAGTAAGTGCTAAAGAAATTATGAAACTAGGTGAAGGTTTAGACACTGTAAACTTTACACATAGATTTAGAAAAAAAGATGGACAATATAGAGTTTTACAATGGGTTGCTTCTCCAGAACCTATAACTGGAAATATATTTGCCATTGCAAGAGACATTACAGAAGATGTAGAAAAAACAAAACAAATAGAAGCCAACGAAGAACGTTTCAAAACTTTTTTCGAAAGCTCTCAAGGTTTAATGTGTACGCACGACTTAAACGGAAAATTATTAAGCGTAAACAAATCTGGAGCCAAAGCCCTTGGTTACACCAAAGAAGAAGTTAAAGACTTTACACTTTTTGATATTGTTCCTGAAAACCGATACCCAGAACTAAAAAATTACCTACAGTACATTCAAAAAATTGGAAACTACAAAGGAGAAATGATTACCATTGGTAAAGATGGTTCTAAAAGAATTTGGATTTTTAACAACACTTTAGAAACCAACATATCTGGCGAATCTTATGTAATAGGAAACGCTGCAGACATTACCGAACAATATCATTTAGAAAAAAATTTAAAACGAGTAAAAGACCTGTTAGAACAAACTAACAAGGTAGCAAGAGTTGGTGGTTGGGAATTAGATTTGGTAAAGCAAAAAATATATTGGACTTCTATGACCAAACAAATTCATGAAGTCCCAGAAAACTTTCAACCCGACTTAGAAAAAGGAATCAACTTTTACAAAGAAGGTATACATAGAGAAAAAATAACTACAGCTCTTAATACTGCTATAGAAAAAGGAGAACCTTTTGATTTAGAGCTACAAATCATTACCATTAAAAATAAAGAAATTTGGGTTAGAGCTATAGGAAACCCACAATTTGAAAACGAAAAATGTGTACGTGTTTTTGGAACTTTTCAAGACATTAACAAACGTAAAATAGCGGAAATTAAATTCAACGAATCTAAAAAATTCTTAGACGATGTTTTAAACGCATCTTCTGAAGTAAGTATTATTGCTACAGATAAAAAAGGAATTATTACTGTATTTAACAAAGGAGCACAAAGACTATATGGTTACACACCCGAAGAAGTAATTGGAGTAAAAACACCTATATTTATTCACGTAGAAGATGAAGTAGAACAACGTAGCAAAGAACTGTCTGAGCAATTTGGAATTAATATAGAAAAAGAACGAGTTTTTACCGAAGTTCCTATTAGAGAAGGTTCCGAACACAGAGAGTGGACTGCAATAAAAAAAGATGGATCTAAACTTACCATATCTTTAGTCGTTACGCCTATTGAGAATGATGACAATCAATTAATTGGGTTTTTAGCCATTGCTACCAACATTACAAAGCGTAAAAATATAGAGAATGCTCTTAGAGATGAAAAAGCAAGACTTGCTGCTTTTGTAGAACACGCACCTGCTGCTGTAGCCATGGTAGATAGAAATTTAAACTACATAAATGTTAGTCATAAATGGAGAGAAAAATACCATTTAAAAGACATTAACATAGTTGGAATGTCTCATTCCAAAATTTTTCCAGACATTAATGGAGAAAGAAAAGAGCGATACAAAAGAGTCCTTAGCGGTGAAATTCTAAAAAAAGACGAAGAAGTATATGTTTCTCAAAAAACAGGAAACAAAAAAACCATTAGTTGGGAAATGAGACCTTGGTATAACTACCTAGGTGAAATTGGCGGAATTATGATTTCTACACAAAACATAACCCCCATTATTAAACAAAGAGAGGAATTAAAAAAAGCCAAACAATTAGCTGAACAAGCCAGTGTTGCCAAATCTGAATTTTTAGCAAACATGAGTCACGAAATAAGAACTCCATTAAACGGTGTTATTGGTTTTACAGACTTAGTGTTAAAAACAGAATTATCAGACACTCAAAAACAATATCTAAATATTGTAAATCAATCTGCCAACGGACTACTAAACATAATTAACGATATTTTAGACTTTTCTAAAATAGAAGCAGGTAAACTAGAATTAGATATAGACAAATGCGATTTATTCGAAATTGGTTGTTATGCATCAGACATTGTAAACTACCAAGTTCAAAAGAAAAATTTAGAATTGCTGTTAAACCTATCACCAGAACTCCCTAGATTTATTTGGGCAGATTCCATTAGATTAAAACAAATATTAATCAACCTATTAGGAAACGCAGCCAAATTTACTGAAGTAGGAGAAATTGAGTTAAAAATTGAAATTTTAAAACAAAACAAGCAAAACAATACGTTCCGTTTTAGCGTAAGAGACACAGGTGTAGGAATAAAAAAAGAAAAGCAAGCCAAAATTTTTGATGCTTTTTCTCAAGAAGACACCTCTACAACTAAAAAATACGGAGGAACAGGACTTGGACTTACCATATCTAACAAATTGTTAAAAATGATGAACAGTCAATTACAAGTTAAAAGTCAACTAGGTATAGGAAGTACATTTTACTTTGATGTAGATTTTAAAAGCGAACACGGAGAAAAAATTGTATGGGAAAATTTAGATCAAATTAAAAAAGTTCTAATTGTAGACGACAACCAAAATAACAGAAATATTGTTAGTCAAATACTAAGATTAAAGGGCATTCACACCGATCAGGCTAAAAGCGGTTTTGAAGCTTTACAATTGCTTTCTGAAGACAAGTTATACGATGTAATTATTATGGATTACCATATGCCTTATATGGACGGTATAGAAACGATTCGAAAAATAAGAGAAAACTTTTATAATATTAATGATGAAATACAACCTGATATATTATTATACAGTTCCTCAAATGATGCTAATTTAATATCCGAATCTAAAGAGCTTAAAATAGCACAACGATTAACCAAGCCTGCAAAAATGCAAGAAATTTATTCTTGTCTTTCTAAATTAAACAATAAAGAAGTTCCGCTTGTAATACAAAAAGAAACAAAACAAGATCTTGTTAAACTTGAAGAAAATTCGTTCCTTTTGGTAGAAGATAATAATGTAAATAGACTACTTGCAAAAACAATTATTCACAGAAAATTTCCAAACTCAACAGTAACAGAAGCTGTTAACGGACAAGAAGCTGTAGATTTATATCAGAAAAACAATTATACCATTGTTTTAATGGATATTCAAATGCCAATTATGAATGGTTATGAAGCAACTCAAATTATGAGAAGCTTACAAGATAAAACAAAAAAAAACACCCCAATTATAGCTATTACAGCAGGTAATGTTAAAGGAGAAAGAGAGAAATGTCTTGAAATGGGAATGACTGATTTTATTGTAAAACCTTTGGTAGAAGAAGACTTGGTTACTGTAATCAACAAACACATTTCTAACAACGAAGAATCTATAAATAATATACCAAAAGAAGTAGAAGAACTGGACACACACCAACATTTTAACCCACAACAGTTAAAAACATATTATGGAGATGATTTAAATGCTATTCAGCAAATAAAACAATTAATTATAGAGCAAATTCAAGAAGCTTCAGAAAACATGCAAAAAGCTGTTGAACAGAAAAATTTTGAAGAGGTAAAAAACATTGGTCATAAATTATATGGAACCAGCACTACTGCAGGTCTTTTAAAACTATCTGAAATAGCCATGAAATTTGAACTTTTAGACAATTACAATCATAACGAGGTTACAAGTTTGCAAAAAAAGTTAAATCAAGAAACAAACATTGTGTTAAACATATTACAATCTTAACACTCTAACAATAAACTAAAAAACCTCAACAGTATACAAAACTCTGTTGAGGTTTTTTTTATTTCCTTTATTTATAAAAGCAAAAAAGCCTTTAAGTGTTTACTTAAAGGCTTTGCGGAGAAAGAGGGATTTGTATTCCTCTTTTTATGCTAGTGTTTATAAGGGTTACGCTGTAATATGTTTCGATAGGTCATTAAATAGGTCACTATCAAATATGCACAAAGAACATTAAATTGTATGTGTAAATATAACAATAAACCACTGAAAACACAAGAGTTAAGTCCAAATACTGAACTACTTAATGAACTTGTTTTTAATAATTAAAAAGAGGCTGTTTAAGAGGTTTAACTCTTAATCTGTTATCCAATTATCAAAGGGTTTACTTCTTCAAATTTAAGCCCTGTATACAGGCAAAATTCATCAACAGAAATGAATTGATGATCTTGTTTGTTTAGGTGCTTTTTGATGTCAATTAAAAGTAATCGTGAATAACGATAACTTTTACCCGTAATTCTTTGAACGTCTTTTGGATATATACATACTCTCTTTTGTTCAAATTTCATATACTATCTATACTTTAAACTTGGCTTTACTATACTTTATTCGTGAGTGCCATAGAAACGAAATAACAGCCTTTTCAAAGTTATTTAATATCATTTATCCATTAGTCAGTAAAAATAGGTAAAAAAGAACTTATTAGGCTATAATAGCTCTGTAAGGTAGTAGTTCCTTGTGTTTATTAATTTTAAATGAAAGATTTGTTCCTGTAAATCGGTTTTTGATGCATCGTGATTTGATTTATGCGGTTTGAAAGAGTGTACCTGAACATTCTAAATGTATAATCAAAAAATGAAAAAATATGGCAAGACAAAAAGGCATAATTAAACTAAAAGGTACTATTGGAGATATTACCTTTTACAAAACCAAAGACGGACATTTGGCTCGTGAAAAAGGCGGTATTGATGCAAAAAGAATTGCATCAGATCCGGCTTTTCAAAGAACGCGTGAAAATGGTTCTGAATTTGGTAGAGCGGGTAAAGCAGGTAAAGTGTTACGAACTGCTTTGAGATTGCTTTTATTGAATGCTTCTGATGGTAGAATGGTTAGTAGATTGACACAAACTATGGTGAAAGTCATTCAAGCAGATAGCACTAGCGAACGTGGATTGCGTAACGTAATTGATGGTGAAACAGAATTGCTTTTAGGGTTTGAATTTAATATTAGAGGTAAACTTGGTACCAGTTTATTTGCACCTTTTACGGGTACAATTGATCGTGTTGCAGGAACTTTGGATATTGAGATTCCTTCTTTTATTCCATCAAATATGATTGCAGCACCCAGTGGTACAACACATTTTAAAGTGATTTCTGGAGGTGCTGAAGTTGATTTTCAAGAAGAGACTTCTATTGTAGAAACTTCTGAAACGGCAATTTTACCATGGGATACAACGGCCACTGCTGTTATTAATTTAAGCAATGCCGTAACGGCAAATAGTACACATCCTTTGTTTTTAGCATTGGGTATTGAATTTTTTCAAGAAGTTAATGGACAAATGTATTCTCTTAAAAACGGTACATACAATCCTTTAGCTATTGTAAAAGTTGATAGCGGTGTATAATGTTGTTGGTACTGTATAGAACTTATTTTCCTAATGGAACACAAGGAACCCTCCAATTTAACGGTAAAACTATTTGCCAAACTATTGAGTTGCCTTGGTTAGAGAATCAACGTTGTGTTTCTTGTATTCCAGAGGGGATATATATTTTGCAGAAGCGTTATAGCAAACGATTTAAAAAGCATCTTCAAATTAAAAATGTTCCAGGACGAAATTTGATATTAATCCATCCTGCGAATCATGCTCAAAAAGAATTAAAAGGCTGTATTGCTCCTGTAACAAATCACATAGGAATTGGTCAAGGTAATTCCTCAAGAAAAGCACTCAAGAAATTAACTGATTTGGTTTTTCCCTTATTAGATAAAAATATACAAGTGGAATTGAGAATTACCTCAACCAACCTAAATGATAAAAAGAAAGTTGAACTTAAAAACATATAATTATGAATGTAACAAAACGTGCAAATGCACCAACACCTAAGTTTTTTAAGGTTTTAAGAACCGTAGGTTTGTCATTGCTAGCCATAAGCGGAAGTATTATTGCTGCTCCTATTGCTTTGCCTGCAACGGTTGTAACTATTGCAGGATATGTGGCTGTTGCTGGTGGTGTTTTATCTGCTGTAAGTCAAGTAACTGTTGATGATGAAGCTCTAAAAGAAATCAGCTCAGCAAATGAAATAAATTCTGAGTAATGAAAACAAATATTTCACTTAAAATAGGAACTGCCTCAGGAACATTATTGAGTATCAGTCCTACCATTTTTTCTGAAGATATTCTCAAAACAGTTCTTCTGGCTATTGTTGGAGCCACTGTCAGTTTTGCCGTTTCTTATTTTTTAAAATGGCTTACAAAGTCTAAGAAATAGACTTCATCATAAAATAAACATCGTGTTCGGTTTTTAGTGTGGTAACTTCTCCGAACGCTAAAGGTTCAGTCATATTGATTGAACCTTTTTTATTTACCTTTCCAATTTACAGGATCTTAATAAGGAGGTTTTTAGCTCTTGAATGGTTTTTAATTTATTTTGAAAACCTTTTTCTAGGACCTCTACTTTTTTTATTGCCTCAATTTTTGTTTGAAAATCTTGTTGCTTTAGGTACTTATGATTTTTTATCAGTAAATTTTTAACATCATTTATGCCTATAAAAGGAATAACAGAACCTTTCAAATAATAATTATAGTATTTGGATTCTAACAACATATATGATAGCTGAAACAAAGCTTCTTTTTGTTCAATTGTTTCTGTTGAAATAACAAATGAGTTTCTTATTGGGGTTCTACATGGTTTTCCACTATTTAACCCTTTGTTTAAGATGTAGAAATGCGGTTTTGAGTACGTTTGCCCGTGTTTGTGGGTTTTGATTTGAAAAGTTAGCATAGTTATCCAATTAAAAAATTAAGATTCTCTATGCTCCGCTACGCTTCGCGCAATAAAATTTTAAAAGAAAAACAGAAAAAAGAAAGCCCATCATTAAGGAAACGAGGCTATGCTGTCAAGGTTTTTGGAAAAAATACTACTGCTTAATTTGTTCATCATATTAAACAGAAAGGATATTTACTGGATTGTAAAAAGATGTTAAAACCAGTTGAGTTTAGCAGTGGAGATTTTTTTCAAAACCCGTAGGGCTTGACCTTTATAGCATAAAAGCATTGGACGAAGGGAGTGCCTAGTATTGCATTCTTTTTTTTGTTTTTTACCTTATCATCTTTCCATTTATTTTTTGTTAAAAATCTGATAATCAAACATAATTTAAAATTTATTTTAAAATTGTTTCTATTTGATAGTTAAAATATTTTTTAACTGACATAATTTTGATTCTCAATTAAGAAGTATATGAACCAACAAAACGCACAAAAAATAAAAGATTTAATCGAATTAGAATATGATAATATTACGGGAATTGTAGTTTCTAAAAATAATGAAATTGTTTACGAAAATTATTTTGATGGATATCAACAAAACGATACTATACACGTTGCATCTGTGACAAAAAGTATTGTATCTGCACTTGTTGGTATAGCCATTAAAAAAGGAGCTATAAAAAGTACAGAACAAAATATATTGGATTTTTTTCCCAATTATAAACTCAAAAGAGGAGAAAAAACATTACAAAAAATCACTATAAGAGATTTGTTGACCATGACGGCTCCTTATAAATATAAACATGAGCCTTATACAAAAGTGTATTCTAGTGATGATTGGACAAAAGCCGTTTTAGATTTATTAGGAGGTAAAAAAGAAATAGGTACTTTTAAATACACCACTATTGGTATACAAGTATTATCTGGAATATTGACCAATGCAACTGGTAAAACAGTACTTGATTTTGCAAGAGAACATTTGTTTACACCTTTAGGAATAAAGACACCTACTAATTACTCGATAAATGATAAGGATACTTATTTTTCTTTTTTAAAAGACAGACATGTTAGCGGTTGGGTTGTTGATCCTAAAGGAGTTCATACAGCAGGTTGGGGACTTGCATTAACTACCAGAGATTTGATACAAATAGGATTGTTGTATTTGAATAAAGGCACATGGAATGGAGTGCAAATACTAACACAACAATGGGTTGAAGAGAGTACTAAAACACAAAGCAAATGGGGTACACGATCCTATGGTTATTTGTGGTGGGTTATTACTGAAAGTGATGCGAATCTTAATTGTTATGCAGCCATAGGTGATGGTGGAAATGTCATTTTTGTTTCACCTGAAAAGAAAGTTGTCATAGCTATTACTTCTCGATTTATGCCACGAGCAAAAGATAGAATTGAATTTATAAAAAAGCATCTTTTACCATTATTGTAAGTTTACTAATGTCTCAAAAATAACGTATAATGGTAATATGCGTAGGTGGAAGTGATTATTGATGTTGTAGCGGTGGGAAAAATAAATGAAGTGCTGAACGCAGTGGTGCACTTTTTTTATGCGCGGTGTTGAGGTGGGGAAATGAAAAGAGTGATTCCCTGATAAGGGACTGAACGAATGTAGTTTGCCTACCGCAGACACATGGAAAACATTACTAATTGCTGTAACCTACACCCTTGAAATGGGTCTTTACTTAGAACATATTATTTTCCAAAATATCTGAGAGGGTTTATTTTTTAATGCCTTAATGGGTTCTGTAACTTCTACTGCTTCTAACAAACCATAATCTTTGAATTCTTTTTCAATTTTGAATTTGTTGTAAAAGAATAAATTAACGTCGTGTGCCGTTGTATATCTGTTTTCTTCAATTTCTATTCCTTTACCATATCTCATATCGTTTATTGAAAGGCTAACGAAAACCATATACCCTCCTGGTTGTAATTGATTATAGCAATTATTAATGCATTGTAAACGTTCTTTTTCATCGAGTAAATGCAATAGGGCATAACAAAAAATGCCATCATACTTTTTAGAATCAAAAGGCATGTCTGCTACCGAACCGTGGTAGATTTTAACGACATCATAAAAATGATTATTAGCTATTTCAATTGCCGTTTTAGATAATTCTATTCCGGTTACATTTTGATTATTCTTAATAAACGGTTTCGCATTTCTACCATAACCGATACCAGGTATTAATATTTCCTGTAATGCTTTTTCTTTGAAAAATACAGCAGTAGATTTGGCTACATCTGTAGGTTCATACCCCCACATGGCTTGTTTTCCTTTAAAATTTGATTCCCAAAATTCTCCCATCTTCTAATATTTACATAGTTTGTCTTCTAAAACATCACACCTAAAACCTAATTTGTGAATATACAACATCACCTTTTCAATATTAAAACTTTCACCTTCAACTCTTAAAATACTATGAGTGCAAGGATAATTGATTATTGGTTTTTCTATGTCATAATTAAACCTCAATTTAGGGAAACTAATTTTTAGATTCGTTAAAATACTATTAGCGATTATCTTATTTGGGATATCAGTTGTATATACTTCAATCATATTTTTGCTTTTAAAATTGCTCTTCTGTTAATTCCATATTCACCATTGCTCCAGCCATATTACCTGTATGTACAGAATTACTTATTGAACGCATCATTGTTGCATTATCACCACAGGCAAACACACCTTCTATTGATGTTTTTTGAAATACATCTACCTTTATATGTTCGCTTTCGGTTAATTCGCAACCCAATGACATTGGTATTTCTGAATGTTGTTTAAAAGGAATAGCTGCATACACCCCTACAAATGGAATTTTTTGACCGTCTTCAAATACAACATTTTTAATATGTCCTTTATCATGTTCAATCTGTGGTACTTTGGATTCAATAATTTTAATTTTATGCTTTTTAAGTTTCATTAATTGTTCAGCGCTAAAATCTGCTTTACCAGAGGTTAGAATCGTTACGTCTTTTGTTAAATTATGAACTAGTGATGCTAAATGAAAAGCTCTTTCGCCATTGGCCATAATACCTGTTTTTTCTCCTTTGAATTCATAACCATGGCAATAAGGACAATGGATTACAGAAACACCCCAAGCATCTGAAAAGCCTTTTATATCTGGCATAATGTCTTTAACGCCCGTTGCAAAAATTAATTTCTTTGCAGTAAACTCCTTACCCGATTGTGTCGTAACTAGAAAGTTATTGTTTATTTTTTTTGCATCAATTGTAAAATCCTCAAGAAATTTGACTGTATTATACTGTAATACTTGTGCTTTTGCTTTTGCTGAAATCTGACTAGGTTTGGTTCCATCATGTGTTATAAAATTATGTGCATGTGGTGTTTGCCTATTACAAGGTAAACCGCCATCTATTATTAGAACATTTCTTAAAGAACGTCCTAGTGCCATAGCAGCTGAAAGCCCTGCATAGCTCCCACCAACTATAATTACTTCAAAATCTTTTCTATCTATCATATGATTAAATTTTATAAAACTGCTTAACGTTATAGGTAAGGTCATTGCTAAACTTACCAATCCTCCCTTTTTTATGAGCTCTCTTCTAGTCATTAAATTTCACTAATGCAACATTGTCGCAAATAATTATTTTGCAAACATATTGTATATTTTATTATATTGCAACAAAGTCGCAATAATTATTGCGATTAAATCGCATTAAATGAAAAGAAGACATACTATAACTCAAGAAGCTGTGTTAAAAATACTTGTTGATTCTAATAAAGCAATGAGCCAGGATGCTATAGAAAAGCGTATTGATATAGCTATTAATCGAGCTACGATTTACAGAATATTAAATCGTTTTTGTGATGATGGTACGCTTCATAAAATTGTAGCAGATGATGGAAAACAATATTTTGCATTTTGTGTAAAATGTGATGAGCAAAAATTACCAGAGCAACATTTTCATTTTAGATGCACTCATTGTGAAACGATAGAATGCTTGCCCAGTGCTGTTCATTTTTCTCTCCCAAATGGTTATGCTGTTAAGCAGGTGAATTGTATTTTAACTGGGTTATGTAATGAATGCTCATAAGGAGTAATAATTATGTTGGCTATTTAGTTCACTGTTTTTATATTGTTTTTAATGGGAGTTCATGAATAGCGACTAATGTTATTAGTAGTTAGGATTTGAGCGTTGGAAAGCGGCTATTTTACATAATGGAGTTATGGTACAGAAAGTGAATGAATGCTGCCATAACTACCCGTTATGTAACTTAGCTTTGGGATAGCGTTTAAATAATTAGCTTTTTGCTTGGGGCAGCTCTTTATAGTTGTGTAATGAGGCGCGAATGAAACAAGCTGTAATGTGCTGCAACAGTAGGGCAATTTAAACGCTATAGACGTATGGCGCGGGGAACAAACCAAAAGACAGAGGATTTTGAGGAACGAGAAAACTGAGTTTTGGTTTGTGGGGAGTTATTTACAGCACAATTGCTGTTTTAAATAAATAACTCATACTCATCATTCTCAAAACTATTGATTTTATGATCTGCTAATTCAATATTAGTATTTTTACCTTCGTTTGTAAAAGCAACAACTGTTTTTTCAGCATTTTTTTGCGGATAACATGCTGTTATTAGAATTTTCAATAACTATACAATTAAGAAGTTTAGAATTTAAATTTTCTGCTGTATTGTAATATATTGCTTGATCAGGTTTACCTTTTATTTTAAACACTGCTGATGAAATATAATTAAATAAATGTGTAATAAATACTGTATATTCATCGGTTACATCTATGCCCTAAAGAAAAGAATATTTCTTTTCAGCTTCTTCTAAAATTTCTCAGAATCAATCAAGACTCTATTCATATTAAATATAACTGTTTATTTATTATTCATATTGAACCTGATGTAAAACGTAGTACCCATTAAACTTTTAATTAAAAAACAATTATTTTTTCACAAAATCAACTCCAACTCTAATTGGATGTCCAAATGCATGGTTTACAATTCTCTGGGTGTAGTTTTGCTTTATAGAAAAAACATATTCAATTTCTACCTCTACTTTATCATTTTTTTTATCCCAGTCTAAATAAGTTATTTTATTATCATTTAACGATGGATTTGGAATATATAATTGGAAAGGTTTTATATATTCTTTTTGTTTCCAAACAACAGAAGTCTTATCATCTAAAAATGACACAAAACCTTCTTCTCCTATGTTTATAGCTGTTTCTAAATTAGACTTTTGTCCTTTAACAAAATAATATTTAAAACCAATATTACTTTTTCCATTATGTAGAATACAATCACATAAAGGAGTTATACACAAATAAAAATAACCCTTATTATCTTTAAAAACATCACCAAAATTTAACAATGCTTTATTATTAATAAATGAACCATTATAAAATGTATTCAACTTAGCAATTTTCTGAGGTTCAATTTTAAGTCTTTTTTTTGTCACTTTATCTAAAAATGATTTTTCAAGAGTTTTCAATAAAGAATTTTCTAACTTTAATTTAGAATGCTCTAGTAAAATTATTTTAATAAAATTTTCAAATTCATTCTCTAGATTGTTACTTATTAATTGCTTTCTGTGAAACATTAAAGTATCAAGATTCGTATCAAGCAAATTTTCGTCAATAAATGAAGTTTCATTATTAAAGACATTTTGCATATCAAGACCTAATATTTGTGAATAACAATTTTCAGATTTACTAACTTGATTTACTATTTTATTAATAATCTTACTTGCATTATCTTCATCTTTAGAGATAATGGTTATTATTGTATTATTTATGTTTAATGTTTTATTCTCCCTATTAAGGTGTTTAGGAATATACTTAATTGAATGTTCTGCTTTCTGAAAGTTTGAAAATGCAATTTTAACTTGAATTAAAGCTTCTCCAATACCCTTTAATCCAGTTATGTTGGATATTAAGCTAGGTAATTGGTCATTTATTTCTAAAAAAGAGTTTCTCAATTTTTTGTTTAACTCTTTGTTATCATAAGATATTTGATCCAACAAAACTTCTTGACCATCAAGATAAGGATCTAATTCGTCTAATATACTTTGATAATATGCGTTATCATATCCAGAAAAATATGTGAGTATATTATTTATTATTTCATCTGAATTATTTTGAGATGTGTATATTGAACAAAAATGTATGTTTTTTTCTTGAATTATTTTTGAAAGTAATCTTAACGAAAATTTTTCACCGCTTTCACCATCAAGTTTCCAATCTAAAAGAACTAGGTCTCTTTTTTTTAAAAGAAAACTTATCTTGTTTTCATCATCAAAATCTTTTGGAGAAAATTTATGAATGGATAGACTAATTCCTTTTGTTTTGAATTTTTTAAACAAATTTTTAGAAAGAGTTGTTTCAATATTATCCCCAGTAGGTAAAGCCGTAAAAGGTTCATATGCCTTTTCATCAATAAATATTACCGATTTTATTGAATCATTAATGATTTCTCTAGTTTTTTGAAGCAAAGTCATATTTTTTATTTTAAAGGCTTAATTACAAAACAAGCACCGTTTAATAAATTGTAATTTTTATCATTAGTAGCATAAATATCAAAATAGGATTCGTTTAAACTTTGTTTAGATAAATAAAGTCCAATACCTCTACCATTTGGTCTATTGGAATAGAAAAGTTGAAATATTTTTTCTAAACGATGTTCTTCTATTTTTTGCCCGGAATTCATAATAACTATTTCTTCTGTATCTTTAAAATAATCAAATTTTATATGCTTGGTTTTTGAGTTTCTTAACCAATAAAGTGCATTGTTAATAATGTTAATAAAAACAGTGTGTATTACTGGTTCTTTTATATTGATTATGTGATTTTTAAAAGCTTTTGTTTGTTCAAATATATCTACATTAGAATTGATTTTTGAAGCAAAGAATTTTTCTAGGTAATTAAAAACTGTTTGACATTTTATTTCTTTAGCAATCACTCCTGATACTCTATAAAGTGGTGAAAGTAAGTCGTATTTATCTTCTAATTGTTTGAAATTTTGTTTTAAAAATTGAAATTGCTCTACATCAGTAAACAAATTATCATTGCTTAATTTGTCTATAGAATAATTAATTTTCGCATACAATTGATTGAATTCATGATCTATGATTTCTACAGCAACTCCAAGTTGTGCTGTTTCTCTGGTTTGATCCCATTGATATTTCATAGTATCGTATTCAGCTTTATAAGCACCTTGGATTAACTCTTCATCTAAATCAAAACTTAATTTGTTTAAATGCTCAATTAATGGAAGTAATTCTTTATTTACTTGTTCTCTTAAAAACTCAAATTTATTAGATAGTTTTTCAGATTGAATTCTTACACTTTCTTTTGAATTGATAGAATTAACAATTTGTTCCTTATCTAAGTTTAATTCTTCTTTAATTCTTTTAGATCTTAGTGAATAATCTTGAAGTAGTGCATCAAATTTGTTTTTAAGAACAACCTTATTGTCTGAAATTAACCTTTCAAGAGTACCATTATATTTTTGGAAATTTTTAACAAACTCCATTTTTAATTCTTTGACTTCTAGTTTTTCTTGTACCCTAACCATTAGTTGAGCACTGTCTTTTTTAATAGTGTCATTAAATTTAACCAGTTTGTTTTCGAATTTATCTAATCTGTCTAATTGTGTATCAGTTGGTTTATATCTTTTAGGTACTTTAGGTAAAAGGGTTTTATAACCAATATCTAATGTATGTATCCTATCTAATAAATCTTCTATATCAGAATATAAAACATCACTTTGATTTGTCTTTTCTTCTAATTGATTTAGTAAATCTTGGTAATCTTTTTGGTATTTATCAAAACGCTCAGAATAAGAATTTAAATCTTTTGAAAATTGGACCTTTTCTGCTGTTTCTCTTTTTTTATCAGCTTTTAAAGCCTCCGATTGCTCTTTAAGTTGTAACTTTTTATCTAAAAAAAGTGATTGTTTAGCAGTGTCGCTAAAATATTCTTGGGCTAATTCAATAAAGAAAGATTCTAAATCATTCTTGAAAGCTGCATAAGCAGGGTTATTAATTAAACCCTCTCGACTTGATTTGTCTTTTAACTTCTCATTTTCATCTCTAGTTAGAGCTAAATATCCAAACATTCTTCTATGAGAGAAATAAGCTGAACTAGCCCTTAATGCTCTTCTTTTTTCAAAACCTAAAAAATCAAAATCGGTTCTTCCATATGGTAGTACTCTAAAATTATCTCTATAAATATACAAACCACCATACTCTGTAACTTTGTCATTTATTTTTTTCCAAGCACTCGACTCTAAATTTGATTCGCTTTCTCTACCTTGTGAATAACCTAATCTTATTGGAAAAGAACCGTATTCATTTCTTTTATCTTTTTTTCTTGGATTTGTATATTCATAATCAATAGTTTGATCATAAATTTTTAATTTCCCTTTAAAAGAACCTTTACCATCAAATTCACCATCAATTAAAACATCCGCAAAATTGAAATCTTCTGAACTAAAGAAGTTACCGTATGAAGTAAGGAAATCAAATGATTGTTCACTTTTCCCATAAATTGGAATTGAAGTAGAAACATTCTTATTGTCTTTTATAAACTCATTAGTGAAACCAGATAAGCTTGAAATAACAAAATTTCTATCATTTAAAGTGTCGTCTTCTGAGTCTGCCAACTGAACAATTTGATCTAAAGGTTCAAATATTATAAATTTAGTACCGTTATTTTTCTCTAAATTTATAATATTCTCTAAAAGTTTTTTTTCTAAAAAACCAGATAAGTAACATTTGGTTACTGATGTTTCAATTTCATTTTTTAATTCTGATTGCGAAGCTTCCCATATTAAATTGCCATCAATGTCATTTTCTTTTTCAAAATTTTTCAGAAAATCATTCTTTAATTTTTCAAACTTGGTTGGAAATTCATTTATCGAATCAATATTTTCAACAGGAATATCTACATCATCAAGAAACAGATTATAATTTTCTAATAACCTCCAGTCAAAAAACAAAGCCTGTAAAGGATGTCCTTGTTTTTTAGTTAGCATTAACATTGGGTTACCTAAAAAAGCAACAGAAAGTCTTCCAATTCCTTTTTCACCCGCTTTAATTCTTGGTCTTTTCCAAAGTGTTTCTTCACTTTCTTTTTCTTCAAGAGTTGCTCTAGTTTTTGAATCAGTTCCTAAAACTAACCATTTTTCGAAAATGTCTTTTCTAGACATTCCCTTACCATCATCTGTCATTACAAATAAAGGATTCTTTAAATCTTTGTAACCAGATAAATATATTTCGGCAGTTAAATTATCTGCATAAGCATCATAACCATTTTTCCACAACTCCGTAATGGCTGTTGGTAAATCAGCAATTTGTCCTTTACCTAATAAATCGACTGCTCTTGCTTTGGTTCTAAACTGCATTTAGATGATTTTTTATTATTGCCTTCGCTATTGAAGAAGCGTATTTTGGAGGTACAGCATTTCCAATCATTCTTGCTGCATTGGCAATGCTAGTTGCTTTAATTTTGTAATTTCTTGGAAACGACTGTAGAACAGCACCTTCTCTTATTGAAATAGCTCTATTCTCTTCCGGATGAGCAAATCTACCATTTGAAATACTAAAAAACTTTGTTGTTATTGTAGGTGAAGGTTTGTGCCACCACATTCTACCATAAGTATCTTTAAAATTTGTAGTGTCGTTTCTATGGCAATTAGGAGCTAAATCTTCATTATTTGCATAAGCCATTCTTGAGCCTCCATCTTTAGCGGTTACATTTAATCTATCAATATTTATTTGTTTTAACCCAGCAACTGAATGCGCAAACTCTGTTTCATCTTTATGTCCAGCTTCTATCTTAGGAAAACCATTATGTTCTCCTATTGTATCATAAACTGTCTTTATTTTACCTGTGTACTTTATAGGTTCTAAAACTTTATTGTTTACCCTATTGGCAATTAATGTAAGTCTTTTTCTACTTTGTGGTACACCGTATTCCATTACATTATGAATGCTATGGTGTACTTTGTAATCATGGTTTTCTAACCATAAAATAAAATCTTCTAAACCGCTTTCGTCTTTTCTTCTTAATACACCTGGTACATTTTCTACAACAACATACCCAGGATTAAAATATTCTACAAATCGTCTAAATTCGATTAAAAGACTTTTAGATTTTGCGGATTTTTTTCTATCTGTATTGATTATGCTCCAAAACTGGCATGGACTACATCCTATTAGAATTAAATCATTATCATTTTTTTGAAGATTCAATTCTTTTTCTAATTGCTGTTCTTTGTAATCAAAAACATCTGCATGTATAAATTTTGCTCCTTTTATGTTTGCTTCATAAGTTTCCTTACAAGTATTGTCATAATCTATACCTGCAAGTATTTTAATACCTGTACCCTGCATACCAGAAGACATCCCCCCCCCGGAACAGAAAAAATCAACTGCTTTTAGTTTAGACTTTACTTTCATAACTCTTGTAATATTTTTCAAAAATAAGCAAATTTAAACGATCTTAAATTATCTCAAATTATTCTTTTATTTTTAGTTCTAAATACTTAATTCTATTGTTTTGTTGATCTTGAAAATTTCACAACTTTTGAACTTCATAACAGCTGTTATGGGATTTATTAACTCACCTCTCTAAAATCTATCCAATAATCATGGTATTTTACTTTTATATCTGTAGTCAATATCTTAATTTCAGCTTATATAAGGTTGGTAAACTCTTTTTTAATTGCCTCACGTACCTTTTCAGGCACTTCAAATTCTTTACATAAAGAATCCCATTTTAAAGTAGCTCCTTGTATGTTTTGAATAATCCCTTTGGGGTTTTTAATAACATAGGCTTCTGCAATGGTTAACACATCTTCTAAAGTAATCTTATTTCTTTTATGATTGATTGACAAGGCTCTTGTTACCTTGCTAAAGGTTAGATTTATATTTAAGGGATATGTTAAATCGTACGCAGGTGCTAAATTCCAAGAATTTGTTTCTTTGTTATAGATAAAACTATGATTTTTTAAATGATCATCAATGTTTGCAAAAACAATATTAAACACCATACGTCTAAAGAGTTCTTGAATATCTTTATGCGGTACCTTAAGATCTAATGCTAGTTTAAATACGTTTTCATAACTGGCATTGTCTGGTTTTTTAAAATCCCATCCTGTTAACCCTGACACGGTTAAAACATGTTGTTTTTCACCATGTTGTCTATCATAACGTAACGTTGCAAAATGTTTGTTGTCTATTAATTTTGAAGGCATCATTTGTATGCCTACTTCTTTTGCTAATAGATAATATATGTATTCTGTTTTTTCCTTGTTATAGCCCGCTTCCTCATCCATACACAACTTTACGAGGTAATGATTGTAATCCTTTGAGTATTCTATATCTCCAGGAATAATGTTACCGGACTCTTTATGTTCTGAAATAAGAATTTTGGGTCTTACACCACCTGCTGATGTCCCTATCTTAAAGATATTTAAAAGGGCTAAATCATTTAAAGCCTTTCCTGCTGTTTTATTTTTTACATCTAGCACTTTGTTTAGTACCTCAACAATTTCTTCTATATTAATTGTTGTTGATGTTGGTATTTCTACCGAAGGGTGGTATTCAATGGCCCCCATACCGCGATTAGAAACATAGGTTAGTTGTTCTAGTGGTGTTATTTTTTTAACCTCTGTCTTTTTAGCTTCTAACCATTCTTTAAAAATAATATTTCCAAACAGATCAGGTAAGGAATCGGCAATCATAGGAGGCAACCCTCTGAATGTTTCTCCTTCAAATTTTGAGAATACTTGTACTGGTTTTATCCGTTTAAAAACATAAGGAAATATATTGCTGTATTGGTTAGATTCTAAAAAAATTGGATTGTATTGAAAAAAAGAGGTACGCTTGTCTATGTCGTATCCAATTTTACCTATTTCTATCCCAAACAATATCACTTCTATGATTTGATTTTTAGCCATTTTTAATATAATGAGTTTATATCATTCTTATTCTCTACATCTTTTAATGCTTGAAACAATGGTTCTAGTAAATCAAAATGATTTGCTATTTTTAGTACTGTATCTAAAGTTGCGTTCTTACCGTTTTCAAATTTTTGAATGGTATAACGTGACAATTCTAAAGCTTCTCCAAGGTCTTGCTGAGACATTTCGTAAATTTGTCTTTTCTGTTTGCAAAGCTCACCCAACTGCAATTTTACTTCCTTAATAGTGATTGCATCTATCATATTTTGTTTATTATAATACACAAATATATAAAAAAACTTTAAAATGTGTATTATAATACATTATGCAAGAAGCTTATTTATCATTTAATCTAACTCTAGTAGTCAAGGAAAACAAGAAAAATGGGTTTTGACTTGTTGTAGAAATGATAAAAAGTGCTTTAATATGTGCCTCTATTGCCTACCTCTTTTTTTTCTTGTACGACTATATTCTCTATTTATTTCAATAGTTTCATTAATGAAATTTTGTATTGGTAATAACATTATATCATCAGGTAATTCATTTACAAAACCTAATACTTCTTCCCATCTTTTAGCTCTGATCAATTCTGGATCTGCGTTACCACTCCAAATTGCTTGCTGATAGATCCATCTTACTTTTTCAAAAACGTCTTTACTTTTATTTGTAATGAGGTGAATCTTTATAAAATCCCCTTTTTGATTTGGAAATTTATTATGAACTATGTTCATAATAACATTTAGATGTTTAGGACTATTTGTGTGCTTTAGCATATAAGACCTTAAAAAAGAAACAGCTTTCTTGTTTTCTTCTGGTTTTAATTGTTCAAAAAGGTTCCCTGCTGGATGGTCGCTTATTCCATAGTAATATTCTTTGTCAATTATAAAATCTAAAACAGTTTCCACTCCTCTTATTAAATCTTCATTTTTCCATATAAAATTGTATCTATCACGATGTTCTCTATTAGGCCTTTTAAGTTCTGGTGTGCTATAATAATATTCAAAATATTCTAAAAGAAATTCAGGATAAGATATGCATAGTTGTTCTAATCCTTTACTATCATAATCAAAATGGTCTTGAGTAAAATCTTGTAACAGGTATGTTTCTTTTAAAATTCTAATGTCATCTGTAAATAAATTCACGTATTTTTCAAACAAACTACCATAAAAATAAATTCTCACTCCTTCTTTCATCTTCTTATTTAATGAAGACAATACCTTATGAAACAACTTTGAATCCTCTTTCAAATATTTCTCTAAATTTTCAAAAGAAATACTAAAATTTTCAGAAACAGCATGAGACCAATTAACAATATCTATCAATACCTTGTCATAATTTTTTTCAACTTGAAGTCTTTCAAAATAGCATAATAATATGTTGGTTTTTCTATTATAATTCCCCTTGTTGATTACCTCAAAAATTTCAAATGCTTCCTTTTCTTCTTTAAGGAAATTTGAAAAAGGCCAATATGGGATATAATTTACTTGATTATTGTCTTTAATTATTGTTTCTAATAATTTTACCCCTCTTTTAAAATCAATTTCAAAAATAGCGTTAACGGCTATATCAAAACTAGTTTGAGTGATGCTCCATTTAGCATTTGTAGCTTTGTATAAATATAGATACTCTTTATAGAGTAATTGAGGAGCTTTAGAATATTTAGAAATTATATAGGTTTTTATTTCATTGTTCTTTTTTTCCTCATATATTTTATGTTCTAATTTATCTTCTAGCTCAAATCTGTGAACTCCATTTAATAACTCTCTATTTAAAATTTTATAAAATTGATATAACTCACAGTTAAATAGTGTTGATAGATCTTTGAAGGATTTGTGATTTACCTTAGACCTATTACACCACCAAATTTGTTTTTGCACATATCTACAATGTTCAAATACTTTTGGATTTAATTTATCATTAATGATTTTTAATATAAATTCTAAATCATATTTCATTAATTCCACATTATTATCTGGGTGCATTGAAGCACAAGATTCTAATAATTCTAAGGATTCCTTTTCATAAGAATCAAAATGGATAAAAACTCTATTCCATATATCATCTCTTAACTCTTCTATGATTGTTCCTTTTTTTACTTCGTAATTATAAATTGACAGACTGTTACCATACAAAGGTTTTACTTGTTGAAATTTATGTTTTAACAACATTTTTCCTATTACATAAAACAATTCTTTTTCCAATTGCTTTTCTTCATTAGCTCCTTTTAAAATAATCTCTAATAAAGTTTTTTGCTTATAATAACCATATTGTACATCTTGGTAATCAAAAGTTAAATATTCTTTTATCGTATAATGAAATTCACTTGCTGCTTCTGGATTACGCCTAACAAATTCTAATGAAGCCAATAAAGCATTTTTTAGAAAAGTAGATGGCCTTCTTGCAAAGTGACTCAATAAACTAAATATATTTCTCTTTTGTGATGAAAACTCATTATTCTCAAAGGTAAGTTCGTATTTATCTACAGGTTTAAGCTCTCCTTGAAGTCCTAATTGAAGCATATACTCAATTGTTTGGTCAGGTATGATAAACCAAAATAATTCATAGAATCCTAATAGGTTTATTTTAGAGTTACGCGCAAAATTGATTAACACATGTTTAATAGCTTGGACAACATTTTCGTGATTAAAACTATTATTAGCAGATATAACACAATCTTTAAATCGATAATCATATGTTGGAAAATAATTAAATAATAATGTCTCAAAATCTAATGATTTCAATTGAAAAAAAGCTTTGTTAAAAAAATATACCCCTAAGTTTTGTTCAACTATCTTAATTTCTTCTTTATAAATACTTATCAATTCAGACTTTCTTAATAACTCAACATTTGAAACGAACTCATTTTTATTTAGTTTGAATGTATTGAGTAAATTATCAAAATCAACAGAATTCATATTTACTGAACCAAAAAAGGTAATTATAGCCATTGTATTAATAACACTTTCATTTTTTAATTCACTTGAATCCTTTAAAAAAGTTTTAAAATAAAGATCAAACGCATCTTCTGTATTATTAAGAGCGGACATATCTTTATTAACATTATCAAGCTTAGCAAGCATAAGTGCAAGCCTAACATTACCTTTTGCTAACTCTAATATTTTATGAAGTGAATCTTTATTTTTTATACAAAAGGGTTCGGTAGTTAATATATCACTTAGTTCTTCATCTTTAAGCCTATTGATGCTTATCGTTTCGTAATCAAACTCACTAATGTGTTCTGAAAAATCTGATGCAGCATAATCTCTAACTGTTACAAGAATTTTGACTTTGTTATAAGAACTATTTTTTAAAAACTGTAAAATTTGTTCAAAATGAGATATTCTGTGTGCATCATCAATAAAAAGTATGGTTTGCGATTCTAGAGAGAGTTTTCCTTTTAAATCATCTATTATTGAATCACTGTCAAAAGAATTAACCCAAACAGCCATATTTGGTTGCTCTCTTAACAATCTATCTAAAATTTCAACACATAACTTAGATTTCCCTGTTCCTGCAGGACCAGAAATAATTGAAATATGATGTTTATTTATTAATTGAAACGCATCTTTAATTTCATCATCTCTATGTAGAAAAGGATTGTTTAATGGCGTTGCAATTTGTTTACCAGCACTGTTGTAGTTTACTACAAAAGTATCTAACGAAACCCATTGAGATTTATCTAAAGGAATATCTAAATATTTATTACCCAAGTCGGTATTTTGAAATAAGATATTTCTCGCAATACGATTCACATTCCAAAAATCCATTAGAATATTTTCTTTTTTGCATAGTTCATTGAGCTGATCACTTTGACCTGGTTTTAACTCAAAGCTTGTACAGAATGTTATTGTCTGTATTTTTTCTTTTTTTACTCTAGTCTTTGTTTCATCTATACATTTATTGAAATCGTCAATAAGTTTACCCAAACCACCACTTTTATCTTTTGTGATTTCGTTAAATACAAAAAGATCATTACTTAAAAGAATATACGAATCGGGTGTTCCTGGTTTTGTTTCCTCTTTGCCTAAAGCCATACCAGACCTCCCAAAATCTTTATGAGATGGATAATTACGTAATATGATTTCGTCACACATTTCTTGAAATAATGTACTGTTTAACGAAATTATTTTTGATACTATTTCAGAAAGTTGAGACATATTTTACTTCTTTTCTATTAAACCACGTTTTAACTCTTCCAAAATTTGAACAGCATATTCTAAGCCCCATTCTTTATTACTAATCCATTGTTTTGCTATTGCAGATTTTTTAGGGTCTATGATATTATCGTTTAATGTTTTTAAAATTCGAGTGCTAATTGCCTCTGAAATATTTAAAAACTGACTTGCTTTTCTACCTAATACCCTTGCTGCAATTTTGAGTTGGTCTAAATCTCCTTCTTCTGGAAAAGTATCGTTATGATGCTCTACTATTTCATTAAAATTTAAATTGAAATAGTGTTCTATAATTCTTAAAATATCATACAAATCACTATCACGTTCTTCAGGCCTATCACTCCAAGCGATTAGCTTTAAAATAACCATTCCTGGTAAGGAAGGAATTTGTATTGATTTTTCTTCTATTTGAACAGTTTCCGGAAGTTGTAATACTTCGCTAAACCCTAAAACATGCAAATCGGTATAGCGCTCATTGAAGTTTACTGTGAATTTTTCTTCAATTTCTCCAAATGGTAATAGATCTATAACAATATTAAATTTATCGTGATACATTGTCCATGGAGCCTCTACTTTATTAAATCCGTAATTGCCAAGCTCTTCAACTATGGTTTCAAATTCCTGAATAGAAGAAATCATAATTGCAAAGTCAATATCTTTTGTACCTCTGCTAGGTTTAATTCCGTCTTTTAATAATTCTAAGGCTATGGCACTTGCTCCAATGAGATAATAAGACACTTTTAGTTTTATCATGACCTCATCAATACAATCAAAAACTTCTTTGAAGTAGGGGATAGCGAGTTCTTTATATGTTTGGTTGGATGTGTTCATCAAAAATTAGCTTTGCAGTTTCTTTACACCTTTTATCATCAGTAATCATTAAATCTATATAAACCAATTGTTTTGGTGCTGTGTTGTTATTATTTTTATTAAAATTTGCAGCCCAAAACATATCATAGGCCCAAATATCTCCATTATCGTCAGGTAATAATTTGTATTGCAACATCAAATCTTTTGTAGTTTCTTTTGTGTAAATCGTGAATTTTTCTGGTCTTAGATGATTGGTTATGATATCTCCAGCTGGTTCGCCACCCCAAACTGTTTTATCGGTTTTGAATTGTAACGTTTTCCAATCTTGGTTCTTGTTTTGAAATCTAAAACGTTGTTTAAAAAGCGTAGGTTTTAACGTTTGCTCAAAATCTGTCATCCACTTATGCAGCAGCTCTTCATTATCATTAATTATATATTCATTTTTGTTTAATTTTAAGATGAGGTTGGTTTCCAATAAACCATTTATGATTAATGGAATATTACCTAATGCTACATTGGTTATTTCTGCTATTTCTCGTTGTGTTTGGTTGATTAATTGAGGATCTAATAAGAAATGAAATATTACTTTTAGCCCTGTTTTGGTAAATGCTCTATTTCCTTTTTCTTTTTGAGTTTTTGTTGTTTTATGGGTATCTATATAAATAAAGAAACCGTCTTTATTGATGTACACATTTCCATTTTCTTCTAAATAATTTACTTGGTTTTCTCGAAGTTCTTTCTTTACTTTTGGATATAGTTTTTCTGCTACTAATAAGAAGTTTTTGAATCTATTATTATAATCTATGATATTAAACAATTGATGGTTTTTAACATCTTTTTTAACTTCAACCAGCATTGTAATTTTTTGATTGTTAATTGTGAGGTCTAATTTTCCATCAACACCTATGTCTTTATTATCATTCACAGTATCCCATTTCCATGTTATTGGAATATCCTTTTCTAAATTATGAATTGCTTTATTTAGTATCTCTATTTCGTCCATTGTATTTCCTCTCTATGTTCATTATTTTTAAATGTTCATTATTCGTGAACACTTATTTAACATGAACAAATATATGTAAATTATTTAAATAAAGTCCTGACGCTTAAAAGTTATGATGGTTAAACTTTGGCAAAAATGAAGAATTTTGCCAAAGTTTAATTTATAAAAAAAAGGTGTTGTGTACTTATTGATTGAAAAATGACATTAATTCATAGGGTTTAATTACCTGCGTTTGTCTTTTGAAGTATTGTTATAAGCGATTAAATTAAATAGTTCTCGCATTCTGCTTCTTACGCGGTTTCCATAGTGTTGTTCAATTTCTGATGCAGATAAGTTAGTGGTGATGTGGGTTTTTAGCTTTTTACTAACGAACAAATCGTAGCGGCTTAATATAATTTCTGCCATGACATTGCATTCGTTACCGAAGTATTTTAAGTTGCTTTCCGTTCCTAAATCGTCAAAACAAATGGTGTTGTATTTTGGTTGGTATAGCTTGCCTTTGCTATACCTGTGAATGACTTCGTAACCGTCTTGTATGAATTCAAAACTTACATCTCTACAGGATTTTACATGATACTTTTCTTTTTCGGTAATATGTTTTATCAAGGTCATTAATGATGTTTTGCCACAGCCTATGGGGCCAGAAAGTAAGATGCCTTTTTCTAAAAAAATATTGAGTTCAATAGCTCTTTTTTCATCTTTTAGCATATAGGCTATTAACTTTTCAATAATGGTTTCATCTTCTTTATAAATTTTGAAATGTGTTCCGAATAGTTCTTTGCCTTTTTTTTCGAGCCATTGGGTTATTTCTTGGTAGTTGAGGTTCGAATTCATTATCTCTGATTTTGTTTTTTTACTTTGTCTTTTTTTGATGAAAATATTTCAACTTTGCTCAGCACAGGCTTTAACAAAAAGTTAAGACGAAAGTTTATTTTCTTTTTTCCATTGCTGAAAATACTTCGACTCCGCTCAGCACAAGCTTCAACAAAAAAATCTAGTCTTGAATCTTTGACAATAAGATTGATTTTTCTTTTGTCTTAACACAAAAGAAACAAAAAGTCAAGACTTGGATTTTCAGCGGTCAATTACAATCTCAAATCCTAAAGAAAAGAACTCGGCTAAAGCCTCAGGCAGCTTTTCTTTTTACGGATTTTTCAATTGATTGACACTCGCTTACAAATCCTATGTCAAATTGAAATTCTAACTAGATTTGTTATTTTTTACTTTTATTTATGTTTTCTTTTTAGACTCAAACAGCTTTTATTTTTACAAAACCTTCAAATATTTGACATTCTCCTGCCAGATTCTATGGCGGGTTGAAATTGTAACTAGATTTATTATTTTTATTCCTGTTTTTTGACTTTCTAAAAAAAATTGTTCTCGATACGCTATCGCACTCGAACTGACACTACGATTAGGTTCAAGACAAGGTATAGCGTTATAATGGTTCGGAGTAATTTTTATCCGTAGTTGTGTTGAGTTGTTTTGCTCGATTTATCGGTGTTGTGTCGGTGTTGTGCTTAAAATTAGTACTGTTAAGCATCCAATTTTCTGCAGCAGCTTTCCAATCGACCATTTTGGTTTTTCCGCCTACTAACCAACCATTGCTGGTAAAATAATTGTAAAACTTCTGCGCTTCTAATTCTGGGTGTTTTTGTTCTATAAAATACTTATTTACTTCTTCAATAGTCGGCTTCAAGACTGTATTTGAAGTGATCTTATTTTTCTTTTTTTGCCGCAACTTTTTTTCTTTTACATCGCCCTGATTTTTAAACTGTACAATTTTATTTTTAAAATTTGGTGCTTGTTCTTCCAAGTTTGAAATGTTTAAAGTGTTTGTTTTGTTTATACTGTTTATAGAAGATACCAGTGCTTGTTCACTACTAGTTTTTTGCTTGTTTAGAGCTTGTTCATCAACAGGGATATTTTTTTTAGTATTGCGGTCTTTTTTTTGAACTGGTTTTAAGTCTTCTGAAAAATTGAACATATAGACCATACTACCTTTAAATGGATTGTAGGATGGTTCGTATTTAAGATATCCCTTGTCATTTAATTCGCGTATACATTTGTGATACGTTCCTTTAGAACATATTTTACTAATACGCATAACCTCATCTCTTGTAATGCTTATTGGATTTTTAAACCGGTTGATATTCCAGTATTGAAATAAGCCTAAGTATAAACTTATGTGGGTTGGATTTAAATTTGAATCGTGAATGATGCGGTCAAAAAATCCTGTTAAGTGTTTTATGTAATTCATTTTGTAAATAATTTAATTATTATTATTTTCTTTTTTGTTTTATCAGAACCCTTCGATATGCTTGTAATGACACTTTCAAAAAAATAATATTTATTTTTATTTCTCTCAATGTGTCCCTGTTCATTTTGTCTTGAAACAAAACGAACCAAAAATTCAAGCCTTAAATCTTCGACGGTCAATTACGTTTTCTATGTCTAAAAGAAAAGAACTCACTGCGTTCAAACAGCTTTTCTTTTTTAACGACATATTCAAACTATTGGCACTCGTCTGCCAGATTCTATGGCGGATTGAGATTCTAACTAGATTTATGATCTTTTCTTTTTATGAATTTTTCAATTGATTAACACTCGCTTTACAAATCCTATGTCGAAATACATATTAGAAAATTTTTCAAAACATTTTGCGTTCCAGTATTGAAATAAGCCTAAGTATAAACTTATGTGTGTTGGGTTTAAATTTGAATCGTGAATGATGCGGTCAAAAAATCCTGTTAAGTGTTTTATGTAGTTCATTTTGTAAATGGTTTAATTTTGTGTTTTTTACATTGACATAAACATTTTAAATTCAATCAATACAAACTTTATCATAGAAATAGCCCCTTGAATTTTCGACAGTAAAATTGATTTTTCTTTTGTCTTAACACAAAAGAAACAAAAAGTCAAGACTTGGATTCTCAGCGGTCAATTACAATCTCAAACCCTAAAAGAAAAGAACTCGGCTTAAGCCTCAAACAGCTTTTCTTTTTACGGTTTTTTCTATTGATTGACACTCGCCTACAAATCCTATGTCGAATAGAGATTGTAATTAGCTTTAGGAATTATTAACTTTATTTTCTTCTAAAACCTTTTGAATATCATCGTAGGCATAAAAGATAATACCTCCAACTTTGGTATAAGTGAGCGTACCATTGATGCGAAGGTTTTGTAAGGTTCCTGGAGAGATGTTTAGCAGTTTTCGGACTTCAATAGATTTGAGCCATTGTTTTTCTCGATATCCAGCTTGATGGGTTATGATGGCTTTGATGCTGTTTAGAAGGTCTATTCTGAATTGGTGTAAGTCTTCTTTTGTAATTAGTTCTACTTCCATAACTTGATTTTTAGATTGTTATGGTACAAATTTGTTGGTTTTGAGTGGTTTTACATCACAAGGCGAACCGAAGTTGTGATACATTTTATTTTAAAGACAATAAAATCAATCACTTATCTTATTCATCCGAATTATCCATTCTTTTTTTAAGACTCTCTTTAAGTGAGGTCATAAACTTTGTTCTATCTCCTTTGCGCATTCGAATTTCTAAAAAAGCTCTGTGATATTGACCTAAATTGATATTGAAGGTGTCTTCGAAATAGGCAGCAATGTCTTTTAAATCTGAAGCTCCATTATTAAACACACCTTCTGAATGTAATGCGTACAACAGCTCTATTAGAGCCACTTTAGAGCCCGTCCAGTTTTGTTTGATCTTCGGGTTAACTTGTGATTTTTGATTGGGTTGCTTATTTTCTAATAACAATAATTTATCCTCTAGGTATACTTGTAGTAAATCATGCGCTATAATTTTAGCGACTTTGTAACTATGTGTGGTTGCAAAGTTTTTATCTGATTCGAAATAAAATGAGTTTAAGCTTAATTTTACATCTAACTTACCGCGTACAAAATATTTATGATCTAAATAATTGCTTCCTGTTCGGAAGTATCTATAAAACTCTAGTTCGCTATCAAAAAACAATTTTAGTTTTCGTAATTCATTTCTATAAAATTTTTTCACCACTCTTTGACCTCCATAAGGTCTTTTGGTTTCCATTTTATATATTTTGTTGTAATAAATAAATTTGGACGAAAATTGAGGCTTGATTTCTTTGAAAAAATTAATTTCTTCGTTTGTTGATTTGAATTTTCTTTTTAACACAAACTTCTTTAATTGCTCTAAAGATTTTAAGGTTATTTCAATGGCTTGCTCACATGCCACAATAGGGTCATCAATCTCAATATTTATAAAATTGAGTTGTTCTTGTAGGTCTATTAGTAGTTTGTTTATTGGGGGTTGCAAACCGTTATTTTTGTTATAAGTTAAATTATTAAGAAATTTTTCGCATCATCAGGATCTTACTTAATTAAAGTTTCTCATACAAATAATAACAACCACTTTGTTTACATCATTAAAACAGATATTCCTTGTTAGGTAACTTCTATAATATTATTATATTCTCAATTTTTTAAAATTGGATTTTCTTTGATAAAATTTGTGTAACACAATCCTTCATTACCTATAAAGACATACTGTTTTTTTTTGAGATGTCCATTTCTTTCTGTAATTAAAATTGTATCCATTTATAGATTTTTATACTTTAATTTCATATACATTATTAAGTATTTCCTTTGTCATGCTTTCATCCTGTAACACAAAACAATGTTTAGTAAACTTACAAGCAATATCCAATATTTAGTCTTCTTTATTCCTCCATAACATGTGGATTATTTTTTCATAAACATCATTATGAGAAGTGATTGAAAAGCACTCATTGGATTATTTAATTAAGCTAAAATGTTTTTTTTGGTATCCATAATATTTTTAGTAAAGTTAAGCTAAGACTATAAAGTCTAAATAATCATATATAGACAATAAATAAGGATATTAGGACAATTAATCATTAATATAAATAAAAAAATTATAAATTCTTCCTATATAAAGAGGTTACAAACTCTTTGTAAAACATTTACACTGTGAAAGAGAAATTTCGAATGTATTAATTATTTGTATAAAGGTTTTTAATTAATTAACATTTAACTATTTCACACATTTCAATCCTTACTTTTCAAAATATAATTTGATGGTGTTTTACCTAAATGTTTTTTAAACATATAAATAAATGAGCTCGAGCTTTCATATCCTAAATCAAAGGCTATTTCTTTTACAGATTGTTGCTCACCTAATCTTTTTATTGCTTCTAAAAGTTTTAAACGAATTCTCCAATCACTAAAATTCATACCCAATTCTTTGATGAATAAACGAGATAAATTTCGACTACTCATACATGAAATTTCAGCATAGTATTCTATCGTTTGCTTACTGGCAACATCGTTAAGTAAAAGCTGTACAACATTCTTTAATCTTACATGATTTGTTGTTGGTAAAAAAGTAATACTAGGTTGTATTAAAGTAACTTCATCTAAAAAGACCATCATAATTCTTTTTTCTGAAATTGAGACAGTATCAACTGTATTAAAAGAAATAATTTTAAATAGTAATTGTTTTAAAAAAGAGGAAATGTCAAATGAAAAAGTAGTTTTTGGTAATCCATCTGTAAAAGAAGGATCTATGAAGACACTATATAATTTGACATTTTTTTGAAAAGAAACTTGATGTTCTACTCCTCCTGGAATCCAAAGTCCTTGTAATGGATTCACTACCCAAATCTGGTTATTAACTACTACGTTCATTACACCAGTAGTAGCATAAAGAAGTTGTGCTCTTGGATGTGAATGTGATATACAAATAGAATTGGTTACCATTTCCGAATATCCTATTACTGGCAAATCTGAATTAATTTGGAATCCAAAATCAACTAATCGATATGTCTGATACTCACTATTCATTGTCCAAATATACCAATTCAGGCAGTATATTTATTAAAATCTTTGTGAAAAATAATTCAGCTATTATTTAAAAAAAAATAAACCTAAAACAACCATTTATGAAAAGCATTAATACAAATACAGAAATAGCTCAAAAAACAATATATTCCATACTTTTTACAATTAGTTTTTCTCATTTTATAAATGACTTATTACAAGCTGTAATTCCTTCTGTTTATCCATTATTCAAAGAAAAATTTGATCTTAATTTTACTCAAATCGGAATGATTACTTTAATTTATCAAGTCACCGCATCTATTTTACAACCGTTTGTGGGCATGTATACTGATAAAAAATCCAAACCCTATTCCTTGATATTTGGAATGAGTTTTACCTTATCAGGATTGTTTTTTGCTTCTATTGCATCTAATTTTTATTATTTATTAGCCGCAGTGGCTTTAATAGGTATTGGTTCTTCAATTTTTCATCCTGAATCCTCAAGAGTAGCCCATTTAGCTTCTGGTGGAAAAAAGGGGTTAGCACAGTCAATTTTTCAGTTGGGAGGAAATGCTGGGAGTGCAGTTGGTCCATTATTAGCGGCTTTAATTGTAATTCCTTTTGGGCAATTACACATTATTTGGTTTTGCCTTATTGCATTAATAGGTGTTTTTGTTTTATATAAAGTAGCTATTTGGTATAGCATTCAGTTGGAATTAAAACAGCAAAATAGAATAGCTTCCGAAAAAATATCAACACATCATTTATCAAAAAATAGAATAATATTCTCTTTGATAATTTTACTACTTTTAATATTTTCTAAATATTTTTATTTGACCAGTATCACAAGTTATTATACATTTTTCTTAATAGAAAAATTCAATGTATCCATACAGGAATCACAAATTTATTTGTTTGCTTTTCTAGGTGCGGTAGCTGTAGGAACCTTAATAGGTGGTCCATTAGGTGATAAATTCGGAAGAAAATATGTTATTTGGATTTCTATCTTAGGTGCGGCTCCTTTTACACTTTTACTACCCTATGTGTCGTTATTTTGGGTTGGAATTTTATCCATTGTAATAGGATTGATTATCTCCTCTGCTTTTTCGGCAATATTAGTTTATGCAACTGAATTACTTCCAGGAAAAGTAGGTTTAGTAGCAGGACTGTTCTTTGGATTTGCTTTTGGAATGGGTGGTTTGGGTTCTGCTATTTTAGGAAAACTTGCTGATGAAACTAGTATTGTATATATATTTAAAGTTTGTGCCTTTTTACCATTAATTGGGATTCTAACAAGCTTTTTACCTAATATAGAAAGTAAAAAAGTATAGTTTGATTAACGCAAATTTTATAATTGCTTGAATTAGAAATTATAAAATTTGTTTTCTTATTTAAAGTAATTTTATTTTGAAATATAACACGAAAATGATTTAGAAGAAAGATGAAACATATAGCTATATATTGCTCCAATACAATTGATAAAAAACAACTAATACAACAAATTGAAAAAAATTTTCTTTCCCCATTCATTTGTAAACTTACTGAATTACAAGGAGAAGTTTATTCATCAATTACAATTGATAAGTTTATTAATGAAGCATATAAACAAGATAAGATTTTTATTACCTCCTACCTTGCAATTATAAACATCAATATTGAACAAAAAAACTTATAATATTGGTATTCAATTAACTAATATGAAACTAAGGAGAGACTAATTAGAACGGTTAGTGGTTATGTAAGCCTTCCCAATTTAGAACTGTTAGTAAATCCAAATATACAATTTTTCCGTTTTAAAATAGATTGGCTTTATTTTCATACTACTGTTTTAAAGCCAATCTATTTTAATATTTGTCTGATACTCGCTATTCATTGTCCAAATATAGTAATTGTGACTTAGTGATAAGTTTAGAACTTTGGAGAAAATTAAAATAATAGATTTATGGACACTAAAAAACATAATGAAAACATTGTAGAACAATTTTCAAAACAAGCAAGCGGTTATAGTGCGATAACTTCACATAGCGATGCTTTAGAAAAATTAATTTCAATAACGTCTGCTTCTAAAAAAGATAAAGTTTTAGATATTGCTTGTGGATCAGGTATTGTCTCGTGCGAATTTGCCAAACACACCAATCATGTAACAGGTATTGATATGACTCAAGGAATGCTTGATGAAGCTAAAAAATTACAAACAAAATTTAATCTTAAAAACCTTACTTGGCAAATAGGAGATGTGGAGAATGTACCTTATGAAGATAATAGTTTTTCAATAGTAGTTTCTAGATTTGGTTTTCATCATTTTTTAAATCCACTTAAAGTTTTGTCTGAAATGAAAAGAGTCTGCAAACCCGATGGAGTAGTTATAGTTGTTGATGTTTCTTTACCAGACACTAAAATAAAAAAATACAATGAAATGGAGAGAAATAGAGATTGTTCTCATGTTGCTGCACTTTCATTAACCGAATTTTATCGTCTTTTTGAAAAAGTAGGTTTCAAAAATGTTAATACTGATTTTTATTCAATGAAAATTGGACTTAATGAGCAGCTTGAAGCATCTTTTCCGAGTAATCCAATAGCTTTAAAAGATATGATTGTTGCAGATGTTGGAGTAGATGATTTAGGAATAAATGTCACAGAAATTAATAATGAGTATTTTCTACATTATCCGATTCAAATATTTTTTGCAAAAAATAATTAAGAGGTTTTTTATATATTATTACGACAAAATTATGAAAAAACAAAAATGATTGACTTTCAAAAAGACTATATTTTAAAGAACGACAAAGTGCTTTTAAGACCATTGGTTGAAAATGACTTTGATCAACTTTTACGATATTCTTTAAACGAATTGGATATTTGGGATTTCAATGCTTTTGGTGCAAACGGAGAAGATAATTTAAGGCAATACATCAAAACTGCTATTGAAAACAGAAAAAAACAAACCGATTATGTATTTGTCGTGATAGACAAATTGCAAAATAAAATGGTAGGTAGCACCAGATTTTATTTAATAAACCAGGTCACCAAAACATTGGAATTAGGCTACACTTGGTATGGAAAAGATCATCAAGGAACTTACATTAACAAAAATTCAAAATATTTATTGCTCGAATTTGCTTTAGAGCAATTAGGATACGAACGCGTAGCATTTAAAGCCAATATTGCTAATAAAAGAAGCATTAATGCTATGAAAAGCATTGGTTGTGTCGAAGAAGGAGTTTTGAGGAATTTTAGTTTTGACGCAAAAGGAAACCGAATTGACCTTATTGTATTGAGTATTTTGAAGGACGAATGGATTAATAATGTGAAATCCAATCTTCAAGAAAAAATAAACAGAAAATAAATTTTAAAAGAATTATGAACAGGATTTTAATTACTGGAGGAACTGGACATCTTGGGAGAAAAGTTGCTAAGACCCTTATATCGCAAAATTATAAAGTAGGAGTTTTATCAACTAAAACCTTCACGCCTACTAAAGAAGACAACATTACGTATTACATGGGTAACTTAGCCGAAAATACTGGACTGAAAAAAGCGACTAATAATGTTGATGTTGTCATACATTGTGCCAGTAACCCTAGGGACTTTCAACTGGTAGATGTTGAGGGTACAAAAAATTTATTAAAAGCAATTGGTAGTCGTGCTATAAAACACTTTGTTTATATTTCTATTGTCGGGGTTGATAAGAGCGACTATCCTTATTATCAGGCAAAACTTGAGGTGGAAAACTTAGTGTCAAATAGTGGATTTCCTTATACAATTGTAAGGACTACACAATTCCACAGTTTTGTAGTTAATTTGATACAAAATTTTATCAATGAAACGACTGACGATAAGTCTATTTTGAAAATCCCAAAAGAGTTAAAATTTCAATCCATTGGTACGCAAGAGGTTGCTGAATTATTAGCAAGAATATCTTTAGAATCGCCAAAAGGTTTACTTCCAGATTTTGGAGGGCCTAAAATACTTTCTTTTGAAAAAATGACTGATAGTTATTTAAAAGAATTCCACCCTAGCTGGGAAATACAAACGGAAATGACTAATGATATTCGGCATCAACTGTTTCGAACAGGCGTGAATCTTTCTCCAAATAATACTTTCGGGAAAGAAGATTGGAACACATTTATAAAAACAATCAACTACAAGTAGAAATGCCTCTCGCTTATATCTATAAAAAAAGTAGGGTAGGTAGTGTGTTTGAACAAAGGCTTGTGCGTGTATGAGAGGTCGCCATATTTTAAATTTGTATTTTTGAAAACAAGAAAATTAAAAATATGACTTCTTGCTAAACTGAAAATTTATCGCTTATTTACAGCCCTACTTTTAATCGTTGTACGTCGGCAAAGAGATAATTATTGATAACGCTCACTTTGCTTAAAAGAATTATAATTAATATCTACAAAGAAGTTAAAAAAATAATATTTAGTTCTTATGAAATTAGTTTGTATTGCAGGAAACTACGGAAATGGAAAAACTACTGCAATTGAAATTAAGGCATGATACCTGACAAATTCAGGGATTGTTCTTTCCAGTTCTTTACCTTTTCGATGTATTGGTTACTTTCTTGACCTAAGATTGTTTTTAATTTATTTAACTTACAATTTGTGACCAATAGGAGACAATTGTTAAATTTTAATTTTATATTAAATTTTGATGTAAATCATTGATTGCATCTACAATTGAAATACCATACCCTTTTAATATTTCAAAGCCTTGGTTATCAACTAAAGTTACCACATATTCATTTTTAATGTATTCAAACTTCAGATTTTTTAATTCTGAGAGGTTTATTTTTTCGTCTATCATAGTTGTTTATGTGATAATAATGTAACCTCCTTCAAATCTGCCTTTGCATTTTTTAAAAACTCGTAAGTCATTTTATCTGCTTTACAGTTGATAAACTTAACTCCTTTCAATTTTCTGCCTTTATAAAAGGTATTGGTTAATACTGCATTTTGAAATGTTACTTTCTTAAATCTGCAATTATCAAAAGAACAGTTGTCGATATTTCCTTCAAAAACAATGTTTTCAAAATACATTTTAATAAAAGAGGTTTGATTCCAAACAGTTTTTATCACTTCTATATTTATAAAAGTTCCTGAAATAAGCTTTACCTTAGATAAATTGGCATTTGAAAAATTACAGTTTTTGATGTGGTTTTGTGAAAATTCAGACCCTTGTAACACACAATTTTGAAACTCATTATTTATCAGTTGAGAGTTTTGTATTTGACTGCTTTTTATTTCAGAATCTGTAAAATCACATCCATCAATATTGTTACCTCTTAATAGAAGACCTGATAATTCAGAACCGATAAATTTACAGCGTTTCATATTAGAGTTACTGAATTTATCTTTAAGGTTCTTCAAATCTGAAAAGTCTGCATCTACCCAATTCCCACTAGACATATCCCAATTTGAGCTATAGTCGTTATTGGAATGAGTACCTGAATCATTTGAAAGTAGCTTATTTGAATTTTGCTGTAGGTCGACTTTATGTGAGCCACTATTACTTTCATTAGAAAAATAGTTAAGATCTACATCAAAGACTTTAGCTAATTTATCCAACATTATAATATCAGGCATTGATTCACCACGTTCCCACTTCCCAATAGCTTGAGGGCTAATGGCAATTATATTCGCTAGTTTTGCCTGTGATAAATTAATGTTTTTTCGTGCCTCTAAAATTTTCAGACCTAATTGTTTTGAGTTATTCATAATAAAAGGATATAAATTTATTTAATTTTCTCGTTTAATGTTTGAATTGCATTTCCTATCGTTTTGTAATCTTTTGAGAGAATCTTTTCGTGATTGTTCTCTACCTGTTTAAATACTTTCAAATTTTCATTTTTTTTCAACAAAGGGTTGAGACTGTCACGCATGGCCTTAAATTCATGAGCTTCTCCGCCACGACTTTCGCCTGATGCAAAGACATACCATACAGGTATGTTAATATCTAGTAGGGTTTGTTCTAATTTAGCGGAAATTTCATTTATTTCGATATTGATTTCCGCATGTTGTTTAGCACTCATTTTTGCAGCTAAACCAAATGGAGCAATTACAGGGAGAATCCATTTTAAGCGATTAAATAATTTATAAATACGCTTTTGAGATTCTTCACCCGTAAGCCCATAAGGTACAGCACTATCTATTGCTATTATTCCACGGGGTACTCCAGGATTTTTGTTCACCCAATGCGTAGCTAAAATGGCTCCATATGACCAACCCACCAATATTGGGTTTTTGATTTGTCTTGCCTTGATAATTGCTGTCAGGTCACGCAAGCAAGCATCAAAGGAGTAATCCTTTGATTTCTTTGATTTACCACGGGCACGTTCATCATACAAAATGTGACGATAGTCTGAGCCAAGTTCTTGAATAACACGGTCCCAGTGTTTGAGGTTGGCATACGAGCCATTTAAGTAAATAATAACAGGGCCTAAACCTCCTGAATCTTGAAGATAAAGTTGAGTGTCTTCCACAGATATAAAGCCCTTCCAAGGTTTTATATACTTTTTACTTGATTGAATTTTTAATGAGTTCATCTTATTACAATTTTGTTTATGCAAAAGTAGATTGTGCTGCCCAGTAATAAGAAATTTAATTGACTACGATTAGTTGTAAAAGTTCTCTTTTTAGTTGGATTCAACAACTAGTGGTTGTTTTCCGAACAATTGGTATGAATTAATGAATATTTAATTAAGTAGCTCTAGGTTTATTTGAGTATTACCTTCACAACAGTTCAGCTCCAATTTTCTTTATTATCTCGTTCCAATATGCTTTCACTTAGATTCTCTGTACATCATTTAAAAGTTCCTCTTGAAGAATGGTTATAGTTGTTTTTGACTCGTTTCCAATAACTCGAATTTGAACGTTTACACGTTTTCCTAATGGGCAAGTTTCCAATTCAAGCGAATGTGTGAATTTGCTTTAAAAACAAGACCTGTGAATAGATAGAGGACAGCACAATATCTGGTCATAAAAATGAGCAATTCTTCGTTATTTTATATGTTAATAGTTATAACTCTTGAATTTGGTGCTCTTTCATTCTTTTGAGCAACATTTTTTCTTTATCAGTTGATGTTTTTGAATTTCCTTTGATCCAATCCAAAATATACGGTTGCTGGGGTCAGGTTGTCCAATGGTGCGAAGTACCTCTCTTGTTGTAGAAAATACTTTCATTTTGGCGTTTAATATTTTCGTGTTCCAAAAAACTCTGCTTGTAAAGTAAAAGTCTCTCCATTATCGGTACTAATTTCTCCTTTCCAATGAAATGACTTGTTGGTTATGTTCTGAAATGTCCACCGCATTATATTTCCATCTTCATCGGTTCCTTCCTGTACAATATTACCTTTGTCTTCCCAACCATAAAGTTTACTTACTGTACTACTCACGGGATTGAACCAATAAACACACCATTTTTTTGATTTTGCGTCAAAATAACGTATGCTTGAACCATAACGAATTCTTGGCTGTTTTAGGTTTGGCGTTCTTAATGAACGTTTCGGGGCAATCCAAACATCTTGTACAGCTCTGCCTTCAAGTACATAGACAAAATGCCATTCACCTTGTGATTTTATTATTTCATTGTTTTCTAAATAATCAACAGCTTCTACATTCCAACTTCCTATAAGCCAATCGTAAATATTATTTCCAGTAATTTCGTCACTTGCATTATCAGAAATCAGTGAAGAAGCAAATCCTTCCTTCTGTCTTGCAGTAGCTTCATGCTCTGAAAACACTCTATGCCAAATACCTGGGTAATCTAAAACAAATCCTTGACTGTCAACTTTTAAGTTTGCAGTAAATCCGGAAGCAAGATTTTCATACTTGTAAACTCCATTACCTAAATTGGTATATCGCTGTTTGGCAGGCGAAAAATTTTTGGTAGGTAATTCAAAGTAAACGACTTCTATTTCTTTTGATTCTCCAACTGCTAGACCCAGCCTATTGATTGGTAATGTGTTGGTAAAAGGGGTCAAGGCAATATCAATGTCTATACAGTTATCCAATTGTTCGAGGATTTTGCCTTTTTCATTGACCCAATGATTGTCTTTATTTTTTGTGAGTGAGATGTTAAACGTACTGTCTGATTGAAAATTGATGTTTACTGACTGAATTTCCCATTTTTTATTAATGTCAAGTTGATAATTTACATTTAACAATTTCCCTAATCCTTGACCTGTGATGTGTCCCTTAACTTCAATCGTGTCTTTAAAATTAATGGTGGTAAATTCGGTTGTGTTTACATAAGTGCTTTTCCACACTATTATTTTGTCTTGTGCTGGCATATTTGAAAAATGTAATGTCAAAATAAATATTAGAATCTTTCTATTTTATGATAGTTATTGGTTGAGAGTTCGTTTACAATGACTGCTAACGTTTACGAATATGAAAAGAAGGCGGTTAAGAAACACGGAGCTTTCGGTTATGCACAAATTTTGATACGAGCCAAACTCCTCGAATTCAGCACTAAATCGCCTATTTTTTATATACAATGTTACCTGCTGGCTTTTTTATTTCAGTTCCTATTTTGTTCATTATTTCGTTCCAATGTTCTTTCATTTGCGCTCTCTGTTCAGCATTCAATAATTTCTCGTGGTGAATTGCAACTGTTGTCTTTTCTTGATTTCCAATTACTCTAATTTGAATTGTTGACATATTTTCCCAATTTTTCGGTTTCCAATTCAGTCGAATATGGGAATTTGCTTTAAAAACACGGACAAGTCCTGTTATGCCATTTTCAGTTTCGTATTCTTTTTTAATTTCAAGTTCATTTTTCAAATTGCCTAACCAAATCTTTAGTCCATTCTCGGAAAATAAAAAGTCCCAAACCTTCTCACTCGAAACAGAAAAGGTTTTCCTTATTCCAAATTGAAATCCTACATCTTTGGTTTTTCCGACTTGATTTTCCATTTTCTTATTTTTCAGGTTTAAATGCGATAGCATCAATTTCAAGTAAAAATTCGGGATTTATTAGTCCTGCAACATACAAAACTGTAATAATCGGTGGGTTTGGGTTTTGTCCTAAAAATTTCTGTGAAACTTGAAATGCACCATAAGCATTCTGCCCTTGAACAATGTGAATGTTTAATTTCACTAAACTCTCAAAATTTACTCCACAAGATTTAAGAGCAATTTCAAGGTTTTTCATTACTTGCTCAGTTTGCTTTAAAATATCATTTTTCCCTACAATTTCTCCGTTTCCATTTACTGCATTTTGTCCACCTATATAAATTGTCTTTCCGTTTCCTTCAGTCGTTATGATTTGAGAAAACGCAGAATTTTTTATTAGTCCTTCCGGATTTATATGTTCCATTCTATTCATCATTGTTCGTTGTTTATTTTTTTCGTTTGTAATATACCTGTACCAATCCCGTATCAAATGTTTTGGCACTTATAAATTCCAATAGTTGCTCTGGTCTATCTTCTTTAAATAATCTTGTACCATTACCTACAAGAATAGGTACAATGGAAATAGTAAGTTCATCAATGAGGTCATTTTTAAGTAGTTCATTAACCACTACAGCACCACCATCACAATAAATGTCTTTACCCGCTTCGCTTTTAAGTTGTGTTACTAAGTCTTTTATATTACCTGTATAAAATTTAATTCTACCGTTGTCTGGACGTTCCGTTCTTGTAATTACATAAACATCTCTTTTCCCATTATCGTAGTGAGAAGCACCAATCTCTTTTACAACATAATCATAGGTTTTACGACCAATAATAATCGTATCTATGGATGAAGTAAATGCATCATAACCATAATCTTCTCCTTCTTTTTCAACTAACTTTAAAAACTAAGGTCATCATTTGGTTGCGCTATAAATCCGTCTAAACTGGTTGCTATAAATAGTTTTATTTTTCTCATTTGGTGTGAAATTTTAATTTTCTACAAAAATAGAAAGTTGACTAGTGTTTTTCTTTGGAAAAATGCGACATTTTAAAGGTCGGAGGATAAATATAACAATTACTTGGATTTGGTAATTATTTTTTCGGAGTAAAAATGATCAAAATAATTAAACGGATTTTCTATACTTTATCAAGATTAAATGATTTATATTTTTCCAATTCACGGTGTCTTTAGTCAATTCATTTTGGGAGGATCTTTATAGAAATTTGTAAAAAGTTGCAGGTTTAAGGCACATACCTTAAACGTACATCAGTGTCAATAAAGCTGTCTATTAAAGAAGTTATTGCAACAACTACCTAAGTTTCCCAAACTCCATTAAAGTCGAGCCGTTGTCAGTCAAGCAAGTATCTCACAAATTTATTACTATACCAGCACAACCATCTGGAAAAACCTATGCCCATTGTCTTTCTAGCTCGTACCCTCTCAGTTCCTAATAGAAATGAATAAAAGGTTCTAATTCTTTGTATGGTTTTACTTTATTGTACTTCATTGGTTTCTACAGTGTCGTTCGTTATATTGTTAGCCTTAGCCACAGATTTTTACTATTCAGTTTTCAGATGTTGCTTGAAGTATACAAAATGGTATTCAACGGATTTCGCCCAATATTCAGTATTGTGTTCTCCGGGTTGAATTGAAAATCTTATCGGTAATTTTTTAGACAAAGCCAATTCCTTAATTTGTATGGTGTTTGAGAGTAAAGGGTCATCTAAACCACAATCAATAAAAAAACCTTTATTAAATTCCTTTTGGTTTTTTAACAAAGATGAAATGCTAAACTTTTGCCAATCATTTTCTTTCGGGTTTCCCAATGTCATTTCCATATCGTTTGTCATTCTTTTGCTTTCAAAGAATTTTAAGCTGACTTTTTTTAAGTTTTCGTAATCAAATTCAAGAGCTCCACTTGTAGAAGCAGCAGTATTGAAAAATTCAGAATGCTTTATGAATAAACTCAAAGCTCCATAGCCTCCCATGCTCAAACCAGTTATAAAAATATTCTTGTTGTCAATATTGTATTTTTCCTCAATGTTAGGAACAAGTTCTTGGAAAAAGAAATCTTCGTATTGAAAGGTTTTTAAATTTGGACTATTCAAATAATAGTTGACGAAACCTTCTGGACAGACTAAAATCATTTGATAATCCGTTGCTAATTTTTCCAAATTGGTTGTTTTACTCCATTGTTCATAATTTTCACTATAACCGTGAAGCATAAAAACCAAAGGATAGCTTTTTGAAGATTGATAGTTTGTTGGTTTTTGTACAGAAACTGAAACTGTTCTTTCCAATTTATCTGATTTTATGCTAAAAACTTTTTGAGCAAAAAGCGATTGTGTCAAAACCATAGATATTGTAATTAAAACGATATTTTTCATTTTTTATATTTTTGTCAAAGATCTTAAAAGACTGTTTTTGAAACAATAACTAACAAAATTGTTAGTCTTTAAACTATTGATTATGAGAAAAAAACAATCGACAAATTATGTCAACGAACAGTTCCTATTTCAAGTTTGTGAGTTAAATTCGGCAATTGCAATGATAAATGGTCGATGGAAATCACAGATTGTTTATTCCATTTCTCAAGGCAACAATCGATTTCATTTGATACAGCAAGAGTTGCCTAATATTTCGGAAACTGTTTTGGCAAGACAATTAAAGGAATTGGAAACACACGCCATATTAATTAAAAAAGAAATTCCAAATACAGTACCTGTTGGAATAGAATATGTTTTGACCAATAAAGGCTTGGATTTGGTTCCTATTTTAGAAAGTCTTTGTGATTGGGGGAAATTGTACGCAGATGGCAAAAGGATTTCTGCTCACTCTATTTCTTAAGTTTCTTTTTAGACCTACGTTTTTTTAACTTATGACTAACATTCTAGTATATGGAAAATCTAAACTGGTTACTATAAATAGTTTTATTTTTCTCATTTGGTGTGAAATTTTAATTTTCTACAAAAATAGAAAGTTGACTAGTGTTTTTCTTTGGAAAAAAACGACATTTTAAAGTTCGGAGGGTAAAAACCCTGTATGACGTTTTACAGCATTGGTGAGATGAGAATGGTCATAATATCCACATTCAAAAGCAATATCTGATAATGATGCGTGTTCCTTTTGTGATGCAATTAAATTTAATGCGTATTGTAGACGAATAATGTTTGCGTATTCTTTTGGCGTTAACCCTATAAAGCTGTTAAATAACCTCTCTAATTGCCTTATTGAAATTCCATTTTGTTTTGACAATTCATCAATAGTCATTAAACCTCTTGATACCTGTATGTCATCTATGACTGAACTTAATCTTGTGGCCTTATTATTTTTTCTATCCGTAAAAAATTGATTTAAATAATCGGTGTAGTTGTTCTTAAAAAAAAGGTCTCTATCAAAAGAGAGATTTTTGTCTAATAGCACGGTGTTATTTTTTATCTCGCTGAGAGAGCAATAAGAGAAAAATGATGCAAAAGCTGATGGTTTAAGACAAATACCTATGAGGTGTGTGTGTTCATTAATATAACTTTCTTTAAAAGTAGTCATTGCTCCAACCATATAAGTTTTACCGTGTTCCATTTTCATTGTACCATTATCGGTAAAACAGTTGTCTCCATGATTCATAATTAAACCTGGGCAACCATCAGGAAAAATACGTTCCCAATGATTACTCGATGTATCTCCTCTTAACTCCCAATAGCTGTGAATTTGATTTTGGAGGTTATGACTTGGATTTATTTCTTTATACTTCATTGATAAAACTATAAGAAGTTTAATTGTTGTTTAACTTGTTTCTCCCTAATTTCTAAAGTTATTCGTTTTTTATTGCGGTATTTTGAATACACCAGTCTAATTTTACATTATGCAGAACATTTATGTATAAAAGTTGTGTGTGTGAAGATCTCCCAAAGAAAAATTAGAAGCTAGCAAACGAGCAACTAATTTTGGTTTAGCTAAACCTAGCATTTTTTTATACGTGTAACTTGTTCACTTTTTTTCAGTCGAGTGAATATTCCGAATTATCTTTTCCGATTATAAATACACTACCTGCTGGGTCCATTATCCAATGATTATCTTTTGGTATTTCTTCCAATTCATCGCAAGTTTCAATTCCGTTGGATTTCAAATATTCTGTCGCTTTTTCCACATTGGGCGTTTTCAGCTCCAACCAAGTTTCCGAATGAGTATAATTGTCTACGCAATCCAACCAAATTATATTATTTCCAAATTTAACTTCGTGAGTTTTAGAAACTGTTGGGTTCTTTATTTCTTTTTCGGTCACTTCCAATTTCAGGATTTCTCTATAAAATTTCACAGTTTCCTGATATTTAGATTTCGGAATTTTTATTGCGATATTTATTCCGCCATTAAATTTGATGTCGTTCATTGTTCAGACTTTAATTTTGTTGTTTAGTACGATGTATTTTCAGTTTGCAGCTAACGTGTTTGTATATGAAACGTAGCGTGTAAATAGACGCTAACTTTTCGGATTATGCACAAGCCAAATTTTTATTTTTTCTACTTATCTTTTAATTTCTAAATATACAAAAATAAAAATTTGGCGGACTTCGTAAATAAGCACAAACCTTTGGGAAAGCCCGAAATAGCTATGTTTTATATACGTTGTTGGCAACTGGCTTTTTCCGATTTTTGTAATTTATAAACATTATAATCAGGCTTATTATTGTCAAAAATACAGCAATTAAATATGGTGCTCCTGGAAAATAAATGTCCGAACTTTCATTTTTTGTAAAATGTGTGAAAACCATTGTCAGTAATGGTGGTGCGATAATTGTTGCTAATCCGAGAAGACTGCTTAAACTTCCTTGCAATTCGCCTTGTTCGCTTTTTGAAACTTGAGAGGAAATTATACTTTGAAAACCTGTTCTTTGCACACTCCCAATTACATTAATTATCATTGCTGGAATTAGAAGCCATTCCACGTTTGAGAATGCTATGAGTAAATATCCTACGATTGAAAACAATAACCCAAATATGGTCATTTTGTCATCTCCCAACTTTTTGGCCAATATGCCTACAAGCCAAGATTGAACGATAATTGAAAGTAAACCTAAAAATGCTAATGAATAACCTATTAATTCTACATTCCAATCAAATTTTTCAATGGTAAAATACGCCCAAACACTTGGCATACTATGACCTGCAATTGCCATAAAGAACATTGCAACAATTAGAGTTATAATTGTTGGAAATTTGCTTAAATGTTTAAAAGACCCAAAAGGGTTGGCTCGTTTTAATTCAAATTTTCTTCTATCGGATTTGTCCAATGTATCTGGGAACATAAAATATCCAAAAACAAAATTCCCGAAACTTAAAACAGCTGCTGCAATAAAAGGTATATGTGTTCCAAATTGTCCGAGCAATCCACCGATTACTGGTCCGATTATTAAGCCCGAACTATATGCAGCATTTATATAACCAAAATTTTTCGTTCTATTTTCATCGGTGCTTATATCTGCAATTGAAGCCGCTGTAACCGAGTAACTTGCTCCGGTTATTCCTGCAATTATGCGACCGATAAAAAGCCAAATTATATTTTGTGCAAACGCAAGAAATAAATAATCAAGCGTAAAACCGAATAGCGAAATCAATAATACTGACCTTCTGCCATATCTGTCGCTCAAATTTCCTAAAACAGGTGCAAAAAAAAACTGCATCAACGCATATGCAAAAGTCAGCCAACCACCATAAGTTGCCGCAGTACTTATATCTGTGTTTACTAAATCCTCTATTAGTTGTGGTAAAACGGGATATATTATTCCTAATCCCGCAGTATCTAAAGCAGTAACGATTAAGACAAATATGATTGATTTTTTTGGGGATTTTGTCATCTAAAAGCTGAACTTATTTTTTTTTGCTCGTTGTTTGATGTGAAAACGGATTTTTTTTAGCTTGTTGCCAACAATTGAATAAAATCATTGATGCTATTCTACTTATAAGAACTAAAATAATAATTATAAATGGGATTCTTAAAAATTCTATTTGATTGATCAGTTCTTTTTTATTTCCCATTGTCTATCAATTTGTTTTCAACCTCACTTTCTATAAGTTTTAAAGCAATTTTGAGAGCCTCAATTCTATTTTTTAGTAAAGTATGTTGTGATGTTCTATCCGTAAGTTTTAGCCTGGACTTTTCACATTTATGTAGTAGTGACTCAATAACTGTTGAGGCTTGTATTAATTTGTCTTTAGGATAATTTTTCATAGCTAATTGGATGTTTTATGCTTCTCTATCATTTAAACCTTTTCCTTCTAGTATTTTAGGGATTGTTTTTTCAATTCTTGATATTCGTGTTTTGGATTGTTTGGCTTGTGAGAAATAGAGTAAATACCCTCTTTGTCTCCCTGGGGTTAGGTTATAAAATGCGGTTTCTAATTCGGGATTGCTTTTTAATGCTTCTTCAAGTTCTTGAGGAATTTCATATTCAGAAGTCTTTTTCATTTTTACTTCCAATCCTGCTTTTTCCACCTCAATGGCTTCAAAAACATAAGCTTTGATAGCTGATTTTAAGTCAATAACTTCCTGTTTGTTTCTAAATCGAATTTGACGAGCTGACTGCACGTTTTCGGTTTGTTGAATTAAAAGGTTGTTAGCATCATTAAGTAATGCTCCTTTATGAAATAACAAGGCACAATACTCCTTAAAACCGTGAATAAGTACAATGTTTTTACCTTGAAAAGTATAACAAGGATGCATCCATTTAAAATCCTCTTCGAGACCACATTCTAAACAGATTTCTCGCAATAGAATGGTTTCTTCTTTCCAGTTCTTTATCTTTTCGATGTATTGGTCTACTTTTTCCATTTAAGAATATTTTTATTTTACAATGTGTTTAGTGCTTCATCCATTGAACTTAGAAAATTAACCTGTAATCCTTTGTTACTTTCGTATATAAAGTTTTTTAAACTGTTACTTTCATATTTTGAAAAATCTCCAATAATGGATAAAGCCATATTGTATTGAGTGAATTTCTGAAGGATGTCTCCAGCCAACTTAGTTTTTAAATCAAAAAACTCTGGTGTAATATTTTTTTGATGTAAAATCATTTTATCATATCCTTGATAATAGATGTTACCCATTAAATCCAAGGCATCTTCTGTGGTTTTAATTATAATTTCATTTGAGATAATTTCTGCGATTTTAATACCGCTTTTTGAATGTTCTTTGATTTCCATCTGATTTTATAATGCGTTGAGCTTAGCCTGTTCTTGAATAAGTAGCTTAAATTCTTCTGAAGGAATATCTTGGTCAAACTTTATCTGAATGGTTTTCTTTCCTGTTTTATATCCCTTTTCTTCCAATATTTTACGCATCTCTTCGGTTAATGAATCTATGCCAAAACTGACGTGTTTTTTAGCCAAGGAAAATCCTGCTAGAATTCCATTGCATTTATAGATGGGCACATTCCAACTAATACCACTTTCTGCATTTGGTTCAGTAGCTTCGATTAGCTTTTTCAGCTTAATCATAATTCCCTGAGATTTTTCTGGTGAATTGTCTATAAACTCATCAACTGTTTTAGGTTTTAAATCTGCCATATCTATTGTTTTTCTAATTTTCTGTTTGCCGGTCTGAAATACCAAGATGCTATTGTAAGAGCTAAAAGTAAAGTCGGTCCAAAAAGTGTTATTAATTCATCTCCAACTGCTAAATGGGAAATAATAGCACCTGATATTACAAAGAAAAACCCTGCGTATGCCCACTCTTTAAGTAATGGGGATTTAGGAATTAAGATGGTTATAACTCCCAGAATTTTCCATACACCTAGAATACTTAACAAATACATAGGATAACCTAGTAATTCCATACTTTGAATATTTTCTTCTAATTGCAACAATTGTACAATTCCTGTTGATAACATCCCTAAGGAAAGCCAAACTGTGGCTATCCAATAAATGATTTTGTCTCTTTTTTTCATTATGACTTTTTTTAATTTGTAAATATTACCTCTAATTTATCGTGAGCCATATTTAAACCATAAGCAAAAGGTAGTTTTAATTGCTCAGCACGGTGTTTTTCTGATTTGTATATAATCTGAATGGTTAACATGCTTTTGTCTTCTGTAACTTTTTCAAAATTCAAGAACTCCAATTGTACGCCTATCGACATATTTTCCATTTCAAAAGTTCTTACTATCTCTTGATTTGGTACGATTTTGTGAATTGTTCCGTTTGCCTTAAACATTACGTTTCCTTCGTGTGAGGTTTCAAATGCATAACTTCCGTGATTTTTGTTTTCCAGTTTTAGTACGTTGGTTCCCATCCATTCTGCTACAAATTCTGCTTCGGTATAGGCTTTGTAAACAAGTTCAACAGGAAGGTCAAATTCTCTCGTGATAGTTAGCTCTTGCTTACCTTCTAGGGCATTGATTTTAGTTTTTTGCTCCATTGTCTTTTAATATTTGATTGATGTTTCTTCATAACAGCTTCCAATGAATTAAATCGTTCATCCCATAATTTTCTAAACGGTTCTATAAACTCAGCTATTTCCTTCATCCCATCAGGATTTAGTTGATAATAGATTTCCCTTCCCTTTTGTTCCTGTTTCAACAATTCACATTCGGTAAGAATTTGAATGTGTTTGGAAATGGTTTGTCTGGAATAATCAAAGTTTTCGGCAATAGCACTCGGTGTCATTGCACTTGCCGCAACCAACGTGATAATGGTTCTTCGTGTTGGGTCGGCTATAGCTTGAAATACATCTCTCCTTAATTTCATTACGCAGTTATTTGACTGCAAATATAAGTGCAGTTATTTAATTGCGCAATTTTTTTTAAGAAAAATACGATAAAAAAAGTGTATTATTTTAAATTAGACAACTGTAAATGAATGGTTAGATTAAATAATTTGTAATGGAAAAATATTTAGAAGCCACAACCAATAGTGGTAAACAATTTTATCAAAACTTTAAGGACAGGGGAGAAATAGTAATGTTAAATCTATTAAAATTTAAAGAAATAGCTGATTATACAGATTTAAAACATCTAAGACCCAAACAAGAAATTAGTGGAGAAGAAGCCTATCAGCTATATCTCGATACCACAAAATCACAATTTCTAAAAGCAGGTAGTGAAATTGTATATTATGGAAAGGGAAAAGATTTTTTAATAGGACCTGAAACTGAAAAATGGGATGCAATATTATTGGTTAAACATCAATCGGTACTAAAATTTATGGAATTTGCTCAAAGTGAAGATTATCTAAAAAATGCTGGTCATAGAACTGCTGCACTTGAAGATTCACGTTTGCTACCAAGCTCTGAAATAAAATTTTAAGCATCTAATAGTCAATAAGATTTATTTCTAAATTGTTTAAACTGCCATAGTTGAGAATGCCTAAAATATCAATACCTGTATAACTTTCTATACGAAGTATTTTATCACAATCCTCTAAATCAAAGTTGATGCGATACTCAGGATATAATTGCTTGAAATCAGCTACTATTTTGTTGGCTAACTGTTGGTTGTCAACATTGGTTTTGAAAATCTCGACCGTGGCAGAGGGAGTATTAATCTGGGGATTCACTTTCATTTTCTTCAAGAGATTTATACTTCTATACAATGAATGTAAGTCAAACTCCAAACTGTCTTAAATGATGATCATAATGCTTATAAGCGAAAATTCCAATTTGTTCTTTGGTCATTCTACCGAAAAAACCGTGAATAAAATCTAGGTTGTTATAGCACCCGTAATGTTCAGTTAAATCAAACAATTTTTGTTTTTGCTTCTCAAAATCTCCACTTTTCTCTTTGATGGTAAAGTTTGAACCTGCTGGTGCACCTTTGCCTATTGGTTTGTCGTTTTTGGTGTTGGCCTTTAAGACCATTTTTCCAATAAGTTTACCTAGAAAATCTTGTTTATAAGGTATATTGTTATCAATACCTAACACCCATTGATTCCAAATGTTCAAATGTTTTATCATTTGGTAAACATTCATTTTACCCCATTGCGCTTTACTGTCTGCATTGATTTGTTCAATTCGTTTGATTAGCTGTAGTCTGATGTTCGGGTCAAAAATGGTTTTCATCTTTATAATTTTATGCAGTATGATGTTATTTCTTTTAATTTCTCTCCTTTAGCACTCTGAAACAGATAAAAATCAGAAAACGCATACTGTTTTCCATTTTCCATTGTCATTACCCCATTTACTGCACCTTCTTTACCGTGGGATAGGATTTGATTTAATATCAATTCAGATGCTTTTACAGATTGCATTTTTTCTAATTCTTCCGTAAACGCTTTTATTCCTTCTAATTTTTTGTCGCCAATCATATTCCAAACGATGTCGTCTGTTACATTTTCTGTTAAAAAGGCAACATTCCCTTCGACAAAGGCAATATTAAATTGTTTTAAAAATTCCATTTTGGGAGAATTACCGCAATTGGGACTCGATATTATTTTGGTCATTTTTAAATCATTTTTATTTCCTAGTTCAATGAATGAAACCCAATAGAATTCCCTTCAGTATCTTTAACAATAGATACAAAGCCGTGTTCTCCAATTCCCATTTTCGCTTGAATAATTTCAGCTCCATTTTCAGCTGCCCGATTTTCTAAAATCTTACAATCTTCACAACCAAAATAAACAAGACTACCATTTGTAGAAGGTGTTATCCCATCCATTTTCATTAAAGCTCCAGCTGCACCGTAATTTTCCATATCACTAGGGAAACATTTCATTTGAACATTTTTATTTGTTGGGTCACTCATATCGTCCAATGTAACTTGAAATACATTTTGGTAAAACTTTACAGCTCTATCTATGTCATTTACATAAATTTCGAACCACACTACAGGATTAAATTTTTTCATCTTATCTATTTATTTAATTGTTACGATTACAAAAATGAAAAAAGGAAAGCGAAAAAATCTTGTCCTATGGCAAGTTCTCTAATTGAGACAATACTTCTTTTCTTATCCTACTTAAAGACGTATCGGTAATCCCTAAATAAGTAGCAATATATTTTAAGGGTACTTCTTTGATTATTTGTGGGTTCTGATTCATTAGTTCTAAATAGCGTTGAGAAGCACTTTGTGTATGCATATTTACAGCACGGTATTTGGCTATAAAAAGTTGCTGAGACATCCAGGTTCTTCCCCATTCGGTAAAGCCTTCTATAGTGCTATACAATTTTTGAAAATCATTAAAATTAATTTTATAAACTTCACAGTCTGTTAATGCCTGAATCGTTTCTTTTGAAGGGATTCGAAGAAATAAAGAAGCTACTTCAATTAAAATATCATTAGGACTAAAAAAATCGGTAGTAATCTCGTTACCTTTATAGTCAATAACAAATGAACGAAACAATCCTTTTTTTATCAAAAAATATTCATTGCTTATTTTGCCTTCATTAAGTATGATTTCATTTTTTACAAACTCAACTTTGGTGTGGGCGGACATAATAGCTTTATAGTCCTCTTTTTTAATACTTGGATAGTTATAAATACTTTCAAAAAAGGAATCTGTCATTATTTTTTTGGTTTAAAAATACAAAATATTGAGATTCAATAATCTTAAAATTGGAGTAGGTAAACATTCCTTTTTATTTATAGGTTTTAAAACTTAAAAATATCATGTGAAGAAGCAACTACTTCCATTACTTCAATTTCTGGCAAGTCTTCTAAACCACTTTCATCTCTTTGTTTCTGAAAAGACAAAAATGAAGGCACCTGAAGCATTTTTTTTTGAATGTTCTCATTTTTGTAATGAGATAGGTGAACAAATGTTTTGCCGTCTCCACACACATAGGAACCGTAGCGGAATTCATTAGTGTCCATTTTTTTGAAATCAGTCATAAACAAGTTAATGTTTTCTTGGTTCTTCTGAACAAAATCAGGTTTTACAGTGTACGTTACTTTTACGGTTATCATTTTGGTTGTTTTTATATTTTTATAATGTAAACTATTTCCTTCTAAATATTTTTTCCGCTGGATTTCTCCATATTCTTCCATTGTCATATGGTGTGGAACGAATTTTTCGGGTAAACTAACGATGGTTTTTATCCTGTCTATTCTAAAATTTCTAAACTCATTTCTCAACCTGCACCAAGCTACTACAATCCAATCTTCTGAAAAACTATGGTAAATAGCAAAAGGTTCTATTTCTCTTAGAATTGGTTCTAAGTCAGATTCTTTTTTATAGGCTATTTTTAATACATTAAAATTTGTTAAAGCACGTTGTACTACAGAAAGAAAATTACTTGTTTTTTCATTTTGCCAATTCTTTCCTATAAATGTTCTATTCGCTAAAAAATCAGCTTTTGATTTTTCTTCACTTCGTAATACTGCTTTTACTTTATCTATGGCATTATTAAATTCATTTATCAAAGATTCATCTTTGGTTTTTGCCATTATCTTTTGTGCAAAAATGAGTGCATTTGCTTCAGTTTCTGTAAACATTACAGGTGGAATTTTATACCCGTCCATTAAAGTATAACCTTTTCCCTCCACAGCCACAATAGGAACATTGGCTTGCTCTAAAGCGTGTAAATCTCTATAAACAGTTCTTTTGCTAATATTGAATTGCTCCGACAATTGTTCTACAGTCACATATAAATTGGACTGTAATTTTAAATGAATTGCTGTTAACCGTGAAAGTCTTGAAATATTATCTGTATATGCCATCACAATAGTATTTTAAATGTTTACTATAGAAATTTCATCTGTTAGAATTTCAATATTAAAACCTTGTTTTTGAACCATATTAATAATAACATCATTGTCTAATATATCGTTAAAATTTTCGATTCTTAAAATATGATCACAATCTTCAAGATCAAAATCAATACAGTAATTAGGAAACCTATTTTTTATTTGTTTCTTTATTCTCCTAGCTTGTTTCTTTTTTAAGATATTAGTTTTATATACTTCTATCATTTTATAACAATTATAATTTTATACAACAAAGAAAACTAGGAATTGTGACAACCCTTTGACAGTCTTTTTTTATTTAAAAAAAACTAAACACAATGTGACAATAAATTGATTGTTGCTCCGTTGGGATCTTTGACAAAAAATCGTTTTACACCCCAAGATTCGGTTGTTATTGGGTAAACTATTTCAATATCTTGTGTTTTTGCTCGTTCATACCATTGGTCAATATTCACCACTTCTATGGATAGAAAAATGGCTTTATTATCCAGTGGTTTGTTCTCCGTATTTTGAATAATTGTGATTTGAGCCTTTGGGTTTTCTTTGGATGCAAAAGTTAAAACCCATTCCATATCCATCACCAGTTTCATCTCTAAAAACTGAGTATAAAACTTTTTGCTTGCTTCCACATCATTGGAATAAATGTTAGGAACTATTCTTAGAATGGTTGTTTTCATTACACTTCTTTATTTATTATCTAATTCAATCGCTTGTAAAATATAATACTCAAGTATGTCATCTTTATAATCTTTGGGGTCACTCAATCTTAAATTTAATGATTTTTTTCCGACTCCTTCAAGTAGTTTATACTTGTCTTCAAACTGTTTACCATCCGTAAATGAAAAGGTAATTCCTTTTAGGGTAGGGCTCACGGAGATGATAATTCTATTGTGTCTATAAACTGGGACACCATAATATTTTTCGGTTCCTCCTCGCATTTCTTCTTTTAGTGTTGGGAATTTTGCTTTAATCAAGCTCCTAAACTTTAAAAAAATAGGTTGATGCTCTTCCTTAATTTTATCTTTTATGAATTGATTGATGATATTCATATGAGCTAATTTTTGAAATTAGATTTTTGGAGATAATGAGCACAACTCCAAACCCAAATAGCACAAAATACGATAACGATTCTACCAAGCCAACCAATAGGAGTCTCTGGTGTAATCATACCATTCGTTTCACTCAAATAAACACCCATGACAATTATTAAAGCAACCTCTAAACCCCAAAGAATTATAGTAAATACAAACATATTTTTTCTAAATGGTTTAAGCTGTTCCTGTTTTCTAAATTGATAAGTAATAAACACCGTAGCCAAAATCATAAAACCTAATAGTCCTGCTGCTGCGTTATGAATTTGGCCACTCATAGTCATGTACTCGGGTAAAGTATCTACAGGATCAGTATTAAAAATGCCTGCTAAGAAATTACCAAGAGATGCTATTACTAACAACACTCCTCCAATTTTAGAACCTATTTTGGGTAAGTATTTAATTAGATATAAGCCTAAGGTTAAAAAACTTATACCAAGTAAAAAGAATACAATCTGCATCAACCAACCTGTATTTCCTAATGCATATTCGCTAATGGGTTGCCATATTGGATTTACTGATGTGTTTATGAAATGTAAAATAACTAATAGGACAACAAATCCAATAGCACTTATTTTTGCGACAGTTAACTTGTTCATTTAATTATAATTTTAAGGATGGTAGTTTATTCTCTTTTCCCTTTTATATAGGCATACATAGCCATTGCATGACCATGGCCTAACTGAAAGTCTTCTTTCAACCAATTGGTCACTTCGGTAGCCTTTACAACTAATTCTCCATTCCTGGTAAAGCCTTTTTGTTCTGCTAATGTTTGAAAATCTTCTGCGGTTTTACCTGTTTTATCTTCTATGTTTTTGATGTATGTTTGGAATGACATAATTATATAGTTTTAGATTTATGATTAATTTTTTGTGAGTAGACATAAGATACACTTAGAACAATTCCTACCACTATAGGCATTACAATGTTGGCTATGACTTGGTCTACCGCTATATGACTTATAGCTGCAAAAATTAAATTGAATGTTAAACCGGCATACGCCCATTCCTTTAGTTTAACTGGAAGTTTTGGAAGCATTATCGCGGTTGCTCCTAATATTTTGCAAACAATTAAAGCGTAGGCGAAGTAATCGGGATAGCCCAAAGGTTTAGTTCCTGCGTTAAAATATTCGTGTGCGAATAAAAGCGTTGCCAATGGCATTAGGGCCTCTAACGCAAAAATGATGGAAGTTGCTATCCAAAATATGATTTTAATCTTTTTCATTTTCTTACATTTATTAATAACTCATCCAATCTTTCTAACGTTGATTTAAGTCCATCTTCCATTCCCATTTCTATTATAGTTTCTAAATCTTTTAGAGAATTGTAGGTTACAATGGTCTCAACTTTTGATTTTTCATTCAAATCTAAAAAACTCACATGCCATTTTGCTCTTGGCAAACCTGGGTTTAGATTTCCATTTTTATCACAAAACCCATCTAATGATCTATAATAATCAATAGGTTTAATTTCTGTAAAATCTGTTCGTCCCCAGTGCTCAGTTCCGTTTGGTTCTATCATAGCGTATAACCAATAGCCGCCTTCCTTAAAATCCATCGTCTTTGTTTTGGCCGTCAATGGTTTTGGTGCAAACCACTTTTCTAATAATTCACTTTTCGTGTAGCAATCCCAAACAAGTTCTCTTTCTGCGTTAAATTCACGCACAATAGTAAGTGTGTTATCTTTCTTGTTTACTAAGAAGTCAAATTGTAGTTTATTCATTGTTTTTTATTTTTAGTTAATAATAATTGGTCTAAGTTTAAAAGAGCCATTCCGAAACCTTCCTTAAAGCCCATTTTAATCAATGTTTCAATGTCTTCTAGTTTATCGTGTTTTAAGGTAACATCTACTAATGTAATGTCATTTTTTTCTGTAAAAATATTTGTCCATAATGAGCGTGGTTTTATTGTATTTTCATTTCCATTTTCGTCACAAAAGGCATCTAACCAAGATAATAACTTGTTTATTTCAATTCCTTTATAATCAGCTTTACACCAGGTCTTTTCGTTTTCAGGGCTTACCATTGCATAAAGCCACATTCCGCCAATTTCTAAATCTAAAGTTTTAGTTTCAATATGATAGGGTTTTGGTGCCCACCACTGGTTTAATAATTCTGGTTCTGTCCAAGCTTTCCAAACCAATTCAAGATTAGCATTAAACTCTCGCTGAATGTTAATAGTTTTATTTTCCTTATTCACGGAAAAATTGAATAATAAATTACTCTTCATTATTTTTGTTTTTAAGTGTTTCTAATAAATTATCTAGTTGGTTAAATCTATTTTCCCAAATGGCTCTAAATTGCTCTAACCATTTGTCGATTTCTTTCATTTTTTCAACTTTTAACTCGTAGTATATTTCTCGACCTTGTTGGTTTGCATCAACCAAGTCACATTCATTTAAAATTTGAATGTGTTTAGAAATAGTAGGCCTCGCAGCATCAAAATTTTCTGCAATGGCACCTGCTGTCATGGATTGTGAAGTAAGTAGTACCAATATTGCTCTTCTTGTTGGATCGCTAATGGCTTGGAAAATATCTCGTCTTAATTTCATTGTGAAGTTATTTGACTACAAATATATATGAAGTTATTTAGCTACGCAAATTACTAGTATAATTTCATTACAAAATTAGACGAACCTTATTTTATAAAATGGTGCAAAAACGGGAATAAATAGTGTTTATCGGTTTGTGTAATTTTTTCTGAATGTAAGTGGACTTGTTGAAGTATGCTTACGGAAGAAGTTACCAAAATTAGAAGCGTCAGAAAAGCCTAATTGATGTGCTATTTCAGCTATGCTTAAATTAGTGAATTGAATCAGTGATTTTGCCTCCTTTATAAGCCTGCCATTAATATGCGAAAGTGCTTTTTTATTAGTTTCAGTTTTAACGGTTTTAGATAAGTGACTAGCACTGATATTTAATAAGGATGCATATTCTTTAACCGTTCGTTTTTCGAGGTAATGAACATTCACCAATTTTAAATATTGATTTGTAATGGAATGACTAGAATTTATTAATGGTTGTAATTCATTTTGAATCTTAGTAAATTCTTTTAGATTATAGAGTAAAGCAAGAAATTTATGTGTAGTAATTTTGGAAAAGACATCTGTATTTTCATAAGATTTAAATACCTCTTCAAATACTGGTACTAATTCTTGATATTTTTTATTTTCTAGTTGAAATAAGTTGATGTTTAAAATATTAAAAAATGGGAATTCATTAAAAAAATCAAATTTTAAAAAATTAAAGTATTCCTGTTTAAAATAAATGAGATAACCTTCCGTATTTTTTTCTTTGTAAAAACTATAAATCAAGTTTGAACATTGAAAGGTGAGAAATGACTCTTTTATATGGTCATCTTGATTGTTATATATAACATTGGTTTTTCCATTAGATGTTATTAAACCGATAAAAAAGAAATCTCTACGAAATGGAGCTTTGTAAATTTCATCTTTATGCTCTTCTAAACGCATACAATAAAACATAGGATTTTTAGTCCTATGATTGACAGGTATTGATTCTAGAAAATCATTAATAGAAGTATAAAAAGGAATACTTTTCTCTTTCATTAAATTTCTATTCTTATATAGCTAATGTTTGTTTTGAATTACAAAGAAAAGATATTTAGAAAAACAATCATAGTTATAAGTTGTTTGATAGTAGTTTATTATAATAAGTTAAATTATTATTTTTTTGAGATTTTATATCAGTTAAACTGAATTTATCTCTCAAAACCTTCATATCCTCACTTACTTTTTTATCCAAAATTTTTGCATAATGTTGGGTAGTCCGTAAATTTTTATGCCCCAACATTTTACTTACGCTTTCTATAGGAACGCCATTTGTAAGTGTTACGGTGGTTGCAAAAGTGTGGCGTGCAATATGAAAAGTTAAATCTTTTTCAATTTCACAAACACCTGCAATTTCTTTAAGATAGGCATTCATTTTTTGATTACTCAAAATAGGGAACAGTCTGTTTTCGTTTATACATTGCGGGTGCTGTGCGTACTTATCAATTATCATTTGTGTAACAGGGAGTATGGGGATTTTTGAAGCGGATTCTGTTTTTTGTCTGTGAGTAAATATCCATTTCTCTCCATCGATTCCAATGCTTATATGCAGTTTTGTTAAATTTTTGACATCAATGTATGCTAATCCTGTAAAGCAACTAAAAAGGAAGATATCACGAACTAGCGATAGTCTTTCTGTCTTAAAATCTTTATTCAATATGGTTTGGATTTCTTCTTCTGTTAAATAGACACGCTCAACTTCTCTAACTTTTGCTTTATAATTGGCGAATGGATTTTTGTCTAGCCAATCATTGGCCAAACATATCTTTATGATTTTACCGAAATTCTTGATGTATTTAACAGCTGTGTTATTATTACAATTTCTAACGCTTCTTAAATAAAACTCATACTCAGTTATGAAAGCATGATTGATTTTTGCAATATCTATATCCGATATTTGATATTTCCATTCTAAAAAAGCTATTGTGTGTTTTAAAGATGTTTTGTAACGCTCTAATGTTCCTGGAGCATATTCTTTTCCAACCAGTTCTTTAATTTTGTTATTATGATCTTTGAAGATTGGAATTAACATTCTTTGTTTATCATCAACACCTTGAAGTTTAGATTTTAAAACTGCTGAGGTTGCAATTATTTTGTCTTTCAATATTGCATGGTGTGTATCATAAACTTGCTGTTCTAACGTTTTAAGATACCTATTTAAAGATTTTACTTCTTCGGATTTACCTATCACTTTCTGAAGTTTACTATTCCATAAATTGGGTGCTACATATCTTTTTGATGCAATTTCTTTTGGTTTTCCGTTAATGGTTATCCTTAAATAAATTGGGGCTGTGCCATTGGCTTTGATTTTACTTTTCTTAATCAAGAAGAGTAAGTTGAATGTTTTGGTCATTTGTGGTAACTTTTTAGGTTGATAAAACTATCTCTTAAAACTACTTGAAACAAGATGTTCAAAACGTGAACTCCTTATTATACAAGTGTTTCAGCGTTTTCTAGTGACCTATTTGAATTTTAAACAATAGGTCACTAAATAGGTCACTGAAAGCATACCATTTAATGAACTTTATGGGATAGTCACAAATGAAAAAACGCCGTAAAACATAAGTTTTACAGCGTTTTGATTGAGTTTCTCAAACTCTTAGCGGAGAAAGAGGGATTCGAACCCCCGGTCCTGTTACAGACAACGGTTTTCAAGACCGCCGCATTCGACCACTCTGCCATTTCTCCAGAGCATCTAACGATTTCTCGTTTAGCGACTGCAAATATAGAACACTTTTACTATTTCCCAAAACTTTTATTATTTTATTTTTTAATTCAAAAAATAAACATCTGTTGTAAAACAAACTAGACTTTAAAAAAAGTAAAAGTGCTCTTTTAAAAATCGTAATTTTAACTACTAGTAAAGAACCTAATATATGAACTTTGATTTGCAACTCCTTTTATTAATCCCAGCCGGATTTTTAGCTGGAGCTATAAACACCGTTGCAGGTGGTGGTTCTCTACTTACCCTTCCTTTGTTAATTTTTATGGGATTACCAGAAACAATAGCAAATGGAACCAATAAACTTGCTATATTTTTTCAAACCGCATCGGCCACTAGCGGATTTAGAAGCAAAGGAGTTCATACATTTCCTTTTAGTATTTATTTAGGAATTTCTGCATCAATTGGTTCGTTTATAGGGGCTATTTATGCCATAAATATTGACGGACAACTTTTTAAAAAAATTCTTTCTATTGTAATGGTTCTTGTTGTGTTGTTAAGTATTTTTAAACGCAATCAAAAATCAACACAACAAGTTGTAGAGAGAACCACAGGAAAACATTTATACATTTCCTTAGTTATTTTCTTTTTTATTGGACTTTATGGAGGTTTTTTAAATACAGGTAGTGGTATACTTATTCTAATGCTATTACCCTACCTTAACAAACTAAGCCTGGTTAAAGCAAATGCAACAAAAGTAACCACTGTTTGCATATACATTTTTGTAGCACTCATTGTTTTTGTAATAAACCATAAAGTAAATTGGCTTTACGGTATTACTCTTGCTATTGGAAATTCTAGTGGAGCTTGGGTTGCAAGTAGGTATTCTGTAAAAAAAGGAGATGGTTTTATTAGAGTTGCTTTATTCATAATTGTAATTGCCATGTCTATTAAACTATGTTTTACTTAAACTATTTCAAATATTTTAAACAACAAATCTTTTAAATTTGCGTAAATTCGCACAAACTTATTTTTTATGGCAAATAAATTTGGAAATCTATTTACTATTACCACTTTTGGTGAATCTCACGGTCCAGCTATTGGAGGAGTTATAGACGGATGTCCTGCCGGGATTAAACTAGACTTTGAAGCAATTCAAAAAGAATTAGATAGAAGAAAACCTGGACAATCTAAAATTGTAACCCAACGTAAAGAACCAGATACGGTTGAGTTTATGGCGGGTATTTTTGAGGGAATTACCACAGGTGCTTCTATTGGATTTAGAATTGTAAATACCAATCAAAAATCTAAAGATTACTCTCATATTAAAGATCAATATCGTCCATCTCACGCTGATTATACCTATAGTCAAAAATATGGTCATAGAGATTATAAAGGAGGAGGTAGAACTTCGGCCAGAGAAACAGCCAATTGGGTTGTAGGAGGAGCTATTGCCAAACAGGCTATTCCAGAAATTAAAATCAATGCATTTACCTCTTCTGTAGGTAATATTCATGTAGAAACTCCATATCAAGAATTAGATTTTTCTAAAATAGAAAGCAATATTGCTCGTTGTCCTGATGAACAAAAAGCACAAGAAATGATTGATTACATTTCTGAAATTAAAAAACAAGGAGATACCGTAGGTGGTGTAGTTACTTGTGTCATTCAGAATGTGCCTGTTGGATTGGGTGAACCTATTTTTGACAAGCTACATGCTCAATTAGGAAAAGCAATGCTATCTATTAATGCTGTAAAAGGTTTTGAATTTGGTAGTGGTTTTGAAGGAGCAGCTATGACAGGAAGTCAACACAACGATATTTTTAATGCAGATGGTACTACCAAAACAAATTACTCTGGGGGAATTCAAGGAGGAATTAGTAATGGAATGGACATTTACTTTAAAGTAGCTTTTAAACCTGTTGCCACTGTTATACAAGAACAAGAAACTATTGACAAAGATGGTAATATTGTAAAAATGATGGGGAAAGGTCGTCATGATCCTTGTGTGGTTCCTAGAGCTATTCCTATTGTAGAAGCCTTAGCCGCTATGGTTTTAGTAGATAATATGATGTTAGACAAAGCAAGAAGAATCTAATTTTTATTTGGTTCTTGGTTTCTAGTTGTTGGTTCTTGGTTAGAGTTTAAATGAAACGCTACAAACCTCAATAGCACGCAAACCTTTTAAACATAAAAAACGTACTATCTAAATTTAGATAGTACGTTTTTTGTTTGGTCTAAAAACCATTAACTGCAAGCTAATAACTAATCTATTCTTTCTATTTTAGCCCCAACAGCTTGTAATCTTTCTACAATATTTTGGTATCCTCTATCTATTTGTTCTACGTTGTGAATCGTACTAGTTCCTTTTGCCGATAATGCTGCAATTAACAAAGAAATTCCTGCTCTAATATCTGGAGAAGTCATGGTTGTTGCTTTTAAAGTGTGTTTATGATTCATTCCGACAACAGTAGCCCTATGCGGATCACACAAAATAACTTTTGCCCCCATGTCTATCAATTTATCTACAAAAAACAACCTACTTTCAAACATTTTTTGATGAATTAATACTGTTCCTTTTGCTTGTGTAGCAACCACCAAAACAATACTTAACAAATCAGGTGTAAAACCTGGCCAAGGTGCATCTGCTACGGTTAACATAGAACCATCTATATAACTCTCTATTTCGTAAGATTCTTGTTTAGGAATAAAAATATCATCTCCTCTTTTTTCTAACTGAATTCCTAATTTTCTAAAAACTCTTGGTATTTGCCCTAAGTTTTCCCAAGATACATTTTTAATAGTTAGCTCAGATTTGGTCATTGCTGCCATACCAATCCATGATCCTATCTCAATCATATCTGGTAAAATTCGATGATCTGTACCTCCTAATTTTTCAACCCCTTCAATTGTTAATAAATTAGATCCTACACCGGTAATTTTGGCTCCCATTCGGTTTAACATGTTACACAATTGTTGCAAGTAGGGTTCGCAAGCTGCATTGTATATAGTTGTGGTTCCTTTTGCCAATACAGCAGCCATTACTATGTTTGCCGTTCCGGTTACAGAAGCTTCATCTAACAACATATCTGCTCCTTGCAAACGTGGAGATTCTACTCCGTAAAAGTGTTCTTCTTTGTTGTATCTAAAAGTTGCTCCTAAATTTATAAAACCTTCAAAATGGGTATCTAATCTTCTACGTCCTATTTTATCACCTCCTGGTTTAGGAATGTATCCTTTACCAAAACGAGCCAGCATTGGCCCTACCAACATAATAGATCCTCTTAATTTTTTACCGTCTTCTTTAAAAGCCTCTGAACTTAAATAATCAATATTTACTTCATCTGCTTGAAATTCGTAAGTATGCTCGTTTAACTGATTTACTTTTACTCCTAAATCACCTAAAATAGAAATCAACTTATTAACATCTATAATGTTTGGAATGTTTTCTATTTTAATTTTTTCGGGAGTTAATAAAACAGCACATAATATTTGCAATACTTCATTTTTTGCTCCTTGGGGAGTAATCTCACCTTGTAATGAGTGACCTCCTTCTACTTTAAACGTTGCCATGTACTAAAGTTATTTACGGTGTTTTTGATTGTTGTTGTGTTTTCTTCCGTTGTTGTTACGGTTATTTTTTTGATGTTGATTGTTCATTCTACCCGCATTACTTTTACGTAATAAAGTACCGCTTTGAGACAATTCTAATTCTGATTTTCTTAAATCTATATCTCCTTTAGAAAGCTCATTTAAATGGTTAAAAATCACAAAATCTTCTACGGTGTCTTTGTTCCAATTTAAATAACATTTTTTCATGTGATTGGCAATGTTTAGAATTAAGGCATCTCTTAATTCTCCATCTTCCCAACTCAAAGCAACATCAATCATGGTTTGAATGTTGTTTCCGTAGAACTTGTACTTACTTGCTGATTTTGGATAATTTAATTTTTCTGGCTTGGCATTAACTTCTTCGACTGTTATTTTTTCGTAAGGAGATTCTACTTTTAATTCAAACTTAGACATGATAAACAACTGGTCCCATAGTTTGTGTTTAAAATCTGGAACATCTCTTAAATGTGGTTGTAAATTCCCCATTACATCTATAATGGCATGAGCCATTTTTTCTCTTTCTTGGTCATCTTCTAATGCCACACAATGATTTACTAATTTTTGTATATGTCTTCCGTATTCTGGAATAATCAAAGTGCTTCTTTCAGAATTGTATTCTAAATCAAAACCCATAGTTTTATTTAAGTGTTATTGGCTGTTTTGTTATTACATTCAGACGAACGCATTCAAACAACGTTTGGTATTACAATAAACAATTATTTATCCTAAAAGGAAAATATATTTACTGTTTGTTTTATAAAGTTTGTCCTATTCTAATATATTTAACTTTGCAAATTGCAGTAGAATTTTTTTAGTTCCTATTCCTTCAAATTTTACTTCGGCTTTTGTATTTACCCCTGTTCCTTCTAAATGCAACACTTCTCCGTTTCCAAACTTGGCATGGTTTACTTTATTTCCTACTGCTAATTTTTGTTCGGCTTTAGAACTATTTAACTGCTGTGCTAGCTTTGGAGAAATTCGTTTTAAATTTTGAGGTTGTTTAAAAGGTGTTTTCTTTTCTGCTGGTTTTTCTTGATTACGGATAGATCTTGAAATAGGCTTGCGAAAACGGATTTTATCTTTTGGAATATCATCTTCAAACAAATTGCTATCTACAAAACGATTGGCTACAACTTTTTCTCTTTGAGGTGCTAAATGTTCTATGTATTTAGGATCTATTTCTTCTAAAAAACGACTTGGTTCACAGTCTATTAATTTACCCCATCTGTAACGGGTGTGTGCAAAACTTAAATAACATTGTGTTTCTGCTCTGGTAATGGCTACGTAAAACAATCGTCTTTCTTCTTCTAGTTCACTACGTGTATTGATACTCATAGCCGATGGGAACAAGGTTTCTTCCATTCCTACAATATACACATACGGAAACTCCAATCCTTTGGCCAAGTGAATGGTCATTAAAGACACCATGGGTTCATCATCTTCTTTGCTATCTTGCGTTGTTGCCAGGGCTACATCTTCTAAAAAGGCTGTTAAACCAGTATCTAAATCTTGTTCTTTTCGTTCTTCAATAAAATCTTTAATTCCGTTTAATAGCTCCTGAACATTTTCTACTCTACTAACTGCTTCTGGAGTTCCATCGGCTTGTAAATCTTTAATCAAACCAATTCTTTTTACAACTTCATCGGCAACTTGAAAAGCGTTATTTGCTTTTGATGATATTTGAAAACTTTCTATTAAGTTGGCAAAATTCATCAATTTATTTTTTGTTGCCCCTTGTAATTTAACATCGGTATCTGCTAAGTTTTGAATTACATGAAACATCGATTTTTCATAATGATTGGCTGCAATTGTTAACTTATCAATGGTAGTAGCTCCAATTCCTCTTGCTGGATAGTTGATAATTCTTTTTAATGCTTCTTCATCATTTGGGTTGATGATTATTCGCAAATAGGCTAATAAATCTTTTATTTCTTTACGTTGATAGAAAGACAAACCACCGTATATTTTGTATTTAATTCCTTTTTTACGCAATGCATCTTCCATGGCACGAGATTGGGCATTGGTTCTGTACAAGATGGCAAACTTGTCGTAAGTCATTTGCAAATTCATAGCATTTTCAAAAATTGAATTTGCGACCCAACGTCCTTCTTCACCGTCGGACAATGTTCGCATTATTTTTATTTTACCTCCGGCATCATTGGCTGTAAAAATAGTTTTATCTAAACGTGTTTTGTTTTTTTCTATCAAACTATTAGCGGCTTCTACAATGTTACTTGTAGACCTGTAGTTTTGCTCTAGCTTAAACGTTTTAACGTCTGGATAATCTTTCTGAAAATTTAAGATGTTGTTAATATTGGCTCCACGAAAGGCATAAATAGATTGTGAATCGTCTCCTACCACACAAATATTCTGAAAACGATCGGCCAAAGCACGTACAATTAAATATTGAGAATGGTTGGTATCTTGGTACTCATCTACCATTACGTAACGGAACCTATCTTGGTATTTTGACAATACATCTGGAAAACGAACCAACAACTCATTGGTACGCAATAACAAATCGTCAAAATCCATTGCTCCTGCTTTAAAACATCTGTCTACATATTCTTTATAAATAGCTCCCATTTGAGGTCTCATAGCCATGGTATCAGCCTCAATTAACTCGGGATTATTTCTGTATGCTTTTACAGTGATTAAATTATTTTTAAACTGAGATATTCTGCTTAAAATAGCTTTGGCTTTGTACTGCTCTTTATTTAACCCCAATTCTTTGATGATAGAATTCATTAACCGAACGGTGTCTTGAGAATCATATATGGTAAAGCTAGGCGGGTATCCTAATTTGTCTGCTTCGGAACGTAATATTCTGGCAAACACAGAGTGAAATGTTCCCATCCACAAATTTTTGGCTTCGCTTTTTCCTACCACAGCACCAATACGCTCTTTCATTTCTCGAGCGGCTTTGTTGGTAAAGGTCAGCGATAAAATCTGAAATGAATCTACACCATTTTTTAACAAATGGGCAATTCTATAAGTTAATACTCTTGTTTTTCCAGATCCTGCACCGGCAATAATAATCATGGGCCCTTCCATTTGCTCAACGGCTGCGCGTTGTGGAGGGTTTAATCCTTCTAAATAATCTGACACTTGGCTATTCTTTTTTAAGTAGGCTAAAAATAAGAATTATTTAGAGAATGGTTCTACCTATTGTTTTTGATTTGATATTGAATTTCTAATCAACCTACAAAAGCATAATTGTTAAACAATAAAATATATTTGACTTATACAATCTAGACAAATCATCTTTTTTCTATAGTTATTTTTATCAATCTAAAAATAGATTTCTTATGTTTGAAACATGGTTTTAACACAGAAAAAAAACTATGAAAAAACATATTAATAAAAGTTATAGAATTACAAAATATGTAATTTACAAAGAAACATTAATAGACAAAAAGGAACATTTTTGGTCTTTTATTGGTTCTTTTATGGGAATTGCTTGCATTGCATTACTACAAACTTATTATTTAGACAAGACCGAAAGTATTTTTTTAATTGGTTCTTTTGGAGCTTCTAGTGTATTGGTTTATGGAGCCATTTATAGTCCTTTGGCACAACCTAGAAACCTTATAGGAGGACATGTTTTTTCTGCTCTTATTGGAGTTTGTGTTTACAAATTAGTTGGAGATGTTTTTTGGTTAGCCGCACCTCTAGCTGTTAGCTTATCTATTGTAGCTATGCAAATAACAAAAACATTACATCCACCTGGCGGTGCAACTGCTTTAATTGCCGTAATAGGGGCTCCTAAAATTATAAGTTTAGGTTTTTGGTATGTTTTATCTCCTGTTTTAAGTGGTTGTTTAATTTTACTTGTTTGTGCTTTGTTTTTTAACAACATAACACCTAATAGAGTGTACCCTAAAAATAACAAACTTGTTAAACGTATCAGAAATATTGATTAATTCTTAACTTATACATCTATATTTTTTTTATAAAACCTACCCTAACAACTCCATAACTTTTACTACCTCTACAGCTTCTTTTACATCGTGAACACGTAAAATTTGTGTTCCTTTTTGAACCGCAATTGTATGAGCAATAGTTGTTGCATTTAAAACTTCTTTAGGCCCCACACCTAAAGGCTTGTACAACATAGATTTTCTTGAAACACCTGTTAACACCGGCAATTTCATTTCCTGAAAATAGTCTAAGTTTTTTAACAGCTCAAAATTATGTACTACTGATTTTCCAAAACCAAAACCTACATCTAAAATTACATCATGTACATGCAATTTGTTTAAACTCTCTACTTTTTTAGACAACTCATAAAACACCTCTGTAACTACATTTTTATAGGTAGGTGCTTGTTGCATATTTTGTGGAGTTCCTTGCATATGCATTATAACATAAGGTACTTGCAATGCTGCAACAGTGGCAAACATTTCTTTATCTAAATCTCCTCCAGAAATATCGTTTATTATTGCTGCACCTGCTTTAATACATTGTTGAGCTACATTACTTCTAAAGGTGTCTACAGAAATTAAAATATCTGGAATTTTATCAACCAGCAATTTAACCACTGGCACAATTCTACTCAATTCTTCTTCTTCAGATATGTGAGCTGCTCCAGGTCTAGAAGAATACGCACCAACATCTATAAAAGTGGCTCCTTCTTGCAACATTTTAGCAGCTTGCTTTAAAATTTGTTCTTCTTCTGTATATTGCCCTCCATCAAAAAAAGAATCTGGAGTAATATTTAGAATCCCCATTACTTTGGGTGTGGACAAATCGATTAATTTTCCTTTGCAGTTAATAGTTGTTTGCATTCAAAATACTTTTGTTTTATAGATGGACAGAAACTCATAATTGTTTATTAAATTCGTTTCCGATATCGAAATTACAGAAAAAACACACATTATGTCTCATACGTCAGAACAATACGATAAAATTATTAACGATTGCCAAAATCTTTTTTCTAAAAAAATGAGCGATTACGGTAGCGCGTGGAGAATTTTACGATTGCCTAGTTTAACCGATCAAATTTTTATTAAAGCACAACGTATTAGACAACTGCAAGAAAATGAGGTTAGAAAAGTAGATGAAGGTGAAGTTTCTGAATTTATTGGTATTATTAATTACTGTGTAATGGCATTAATACAGATAGAAAAAGGAATTGCAGACCAGCCAGATTTAAACACACAAGAAGCTGTAGCTCTTTATGAAAAACACATAAAAATTACCAAAGAACTAATGCTAAACAAAAATCACGATTATGGCGAAGCTTGGCGAGACATGCGTGTAAGTTCTTTAACAGATTTAATTTTGCAAAAACTACTACGTGTAAAACAAATAGAAAATAACCAAGGAAAAACATTGGTATCCGAAGGGATTGATGCCAATTACCAAGACATGATTAATTATTCTGTTTTTGCTATGATTCACTTAACTCTTTAAGCTATGTTAAAAATCATCACCCAATTATTTAGAGTATTTACAGGAGCATTGTTTATTTTTTCGGGGTTCGTAAAATTGGTAGATCCGTTAGGTTCTGCTTATAAGTTTGAAGAATATTTTGGAGCTGATGTATTGAACCTAGAGTTTTTAATACCCTATGCGTTGCCTTTTGCCATTCTTTTAATTTTGATAGAATTGCTATTAGGTATTGCTATTTTAATTGGTTTTAAAACCAAATTGACCTTGTGGAGCTTGTTAGGAATTACCACTTTCTTTTTATTTCTAACCTGGTATTCTGCCTTTTATGATAAAGTAACCGATTGTGGTTGCTTTGGTGATGCGATTACCTTAAGTCCATGGGAAACGTTTTATAAAAATGTAATTTTTATCTTTTTAATTGTTTGGATGTTGGTACACCAAAAACACATTCAACCAATTTTTAGCAAAACCATTAATAAGTGGATTTTATTTGTTGCTTGGTTTGCTTCTTTTTACATTATTTACCAAGCGTTAACCTACTTACCTCTTATAGATTTTAGAGCTTATGCTGTAGGAAAAAATATTAAAGAGGGAATGGAATATAAAGAAGACGGTGAAATTCCGCCTGTGCATGATTTTTATCTAGAGTCCGAAACCGATGATCTTACAGACACAATTTTAAACGCTCCAAAAGCCGTATTAATAGTTGTCAATCAGTTAGAGAATACAGAAAAAGATTCTTGGAAATCTTTAAAACAATTGGCACAAAAAACAAAAGAAAAAGGCTATTTAGTATATGCACTTTCTAGTAGCGGTTCTGACTTGGTAAACCAAATAAAAAAAGAAGAACAACTACCTTTTGACATCTTATTTTGTGACAGTACTACTCTAAAAACCATGACGAGAGCAAACCCTGGTATTTTAATTTTAGAAAACGCAACTGTAGTTTCTAAATTTCATTGGAAGAATATCCCAAAAAACACTTTTTAATTAAACTTTTCTCATTTTTTAAAGTCTTAGTTTAAACTTTAAACAAACATGACTCATTTTTATAGAAAGTTACTCTTCATTAGTACTCTAATGTGGAGCTTAATTAACTATGCACAAGAAATAGAAGTAAAAGGAACTATTATAGATGAAACTACCAAAGAACCCATTGAATTTGCAACTGTTCAAATAGAAGCGACCAAAAACAATCGTCTTTTAGGTTATGGTTTTACCGATGAAAAAGGAGAGTTTAAAATTGAAGGAGACCTTAAAAAAGAAACCGATATTTCAATAGTAATTACCTACATAGGATACACCACATACAAAGAAAAAATTAACGCAAGTACCAATGTAAGCTTGGGGCAAATTTTATTACACGAAGCAGCCGAAAGTTTAAACGAAGTTGTTATTACCGCTACTCCACCTGTACTTATTAAAAACGATACCATTCAATACAACGCTTCTTCTTTTAAAACCAGAGAAGATGCTGTTGCCGAAGATTTACTAAAAAAACTACCTGGAGTTTCTGTTGATAACGAAGATGGTAGCATACAAGTAAACGGAGTAGATGTCACTAGAATTTTAGTAAATGGTGAACCCTTTTTTAGCGATGATCCTAAAGTTGCTATGAAAATTTTATCAAAAGATGTCATTGATAAAATTGAAATTACCGATACCCGAAGTGATGAAGAAAACTTTACAGGTAGTGTAAATAGCGAAGAAACCAAAACCATAAATATTACTCTAAAGAAAAAAGACAATGGGAACATTTTTGGAAATGTAACTGGCGGATATGGTACCGATAAAAGATACGAGGCCAACGGAGTAGTAAACAGAATGTACAAAAAATCTTTATTAACCGTTTTGGCTTTTAGCAACAACGTAAATAAAAACAACTTTAGCTATGGCGATGAAGATGATGCCAATACTTTAGACAAAGCAAAAGCCATTAAAACAGAAAGCAACATAGGAAGTAACTACTCCGATAAATTTTTAAACGGAGACAAAATAAACGTAGACTATCTATTTTCCGATACAAAGCACGAAAGAGGTGTAAGAGCAGATCAAACTATATTGTTACCAACCACAAACAATTATCGTATAGAAAACTCTGATCAAGTAACCGATCAACAAATACACAAAGGAAACCTAAAACTTACCAATACACTTTTTAATAATTTTAGGTTAATTACCAATGCTCGTTTCTTTTCTAAAGACAGAGAGTTTCGTCGTACAAACAATAGTGAAACAAGCAATCAAGATAATGAGTTGATTAACAATAACAATTCTGAATTTTATCAAACGCAAAAGTCAAAATCATTAAACTCCATTATAAATGCCATCTATAAATTTGAAAAACTAAATTCGTATGCCACTTATAGAATTTTTACAACTTCCAACTCATATAACAACAACAATTTAAATCAATCAGAAACCAACTTTTTTGCCAACAACCCTAGAACCGTATTAAGAAACCAAAACACAGACTATCTTAGAACAGATACACGTATAGGAAACAACTTTAAATACGGACAAAGAATAGGAACCAATCATGTAATTGAATATGAAATAGAAAACCGAAGCGAAAAACAAGAAACAGAACAAAACGTATCAGACATAGATGCAGTAAATAATAATGCTACTTACAACACCAGTTTAAGTTACGATCAAGAAATTAATGTTCAAAAACTAGAACATAGACTTTCTTACATTTACAGAAAAAACAGCTTTTTCTACAACTTTAGAGTAGGGCATTTAAAAACAGAACTAAACAATCAAGAATTTAATAGAGATATTGGTTTGATTCGTAATTTTAAAGACTTTTTATTCTCATCAAAAGCACGATACAAAACAAAAAATGGTTTGATATTTAATGCCAACTACAGAACCAAAAGTATTATTCCAAAATACAACGAACTGTTAACCATTACAGACAATACCAACCCTACAAGAATCACCATTGGTAATCCTGATTTAAAAAGAGAATTAGAACATTTACTTAGTTTAAACATTAGATTTTACAACCGAAAAAACAAAATCTATTTCTTTAACAGATTTAGTTATACTACCGTACAGGACAAAATTATTAACAAATCTACTATAGATGAAGTAGATTTAATTACCACGAAAACTTTTGTAAACAATAGCGATAATAATATGTTTACTGTAAACGGAAGTATTTCTAAAGACTTAAAAAAAGCTCCTTTATTTTACAATTTAAAGTTAAGATGGTACAGTTCTGTTGGTAGCAATGCTCATTTTGTAAATAATATTGCTTTTAAAAGCACTTATTATAGATTTTCCCCATCTTTTTACACAGAGGTAAACTATAATGATTTGATTGAAATATCTCCTTACTACAGACTCTTTTTAGACAACACCGATTACAATAATGATAGTGTTCAAGATCAATCTAACACACAACACACTTTTGGTTTAAATCTTACAACATTTGCTCCAAAAAGATTTACTATTTTTAATCAAGTACAATACAATTTAAATCCAAAATTTGAGAAAGATTATGGAAGAGAATCTTTGGTATGGAACATTACTGCCAATTACAGTATTATACCCAACCAAGCGAAATTAAAGTTTACGGTTTTTAACATTTTAAACCAATACAACAATACAACTAGAAACTTAACAGAAAGTAGAAACTCTACTTATACCTACGATGTTTTACAACAATATGCCATGTTAAGTTTTAAATATATTTTTAAGAACTAAACAAGTTTCAATGCAACAAAAAAGCCTTCACAGTTTGTGAAGGCTTTTTTGTTATACAGACGGAGAAACTCACTTATGACTATACTAAGTATAAAATTCTCGTTACTTTTTTACACAAAAAAAAGCTCCTGTTTACACAAGAGCTTTTTTGTACAGGCGGAGAGAGTACAAAAACAAAAAACATCTACCTCAACAAAGACCTTATAAACCTATAAAAAAACAATAAAAACATAGAAACAACCACTTTACAAAGGTATTTGTTTTTTATCTAGTTTGATGTAATTTGATTTATTTTTCATTTTACCGTACAATTACCGTACAACAATCTATATTTGTATTATAAATATGTAATATAATGGCTTCAATTAACTTCTTATATCGTTCAACTAAAGAAAAGGGAAACTTAAACCTTAGACTACTATACAGATATAACGAGAAAGACTATGTTTTTGGAGCAAATACAAAAATAGAAGTAACTAAAGCTTACTGGAGCAAACAGCATAAAAAGAAATCTAAAGACATTGAGGTTACAAACTTGCAAATCGAAATAAACAGTGAACTAAATAAAATTGAAAATCATATTTTAAAAGCTTTTAATTCTGTAAATCCTGATAACATCACAAAAGATTGGTTGATTAATCAAATTGATTACTACTACAACCCACCAACAGAAAACAAGCAAATACCCAAAGACTTAATCAACTACATTGATTTTTATATTGAGTATCGAAAAAATGAAACTACAAAAAGCACCTTAAAAAAAATCAAGGTTATTAAGGAATTATTAATACGGTTTGAAACTTCTAGAAAATCAACAATCTTTATAAAAAACATCAATGATAATTTTAAAAATGAATTTGTTGATTATTGCAAAAGCGAACTATACGCACAAAACACCATTCAAAGAGCTTTTGTATTTATAAAAACCTTTTGCAAACACGCACGTTTTTTAGGTATAGAAACACATCAACAATTAGATGGTTTAAGAGTAGAAAGACAAAAAGTTGATAAAATTTATTTGACTTTTGAAGACTTAACAAAGATTGAAAACATCAGTAAAGAAAAATTAACAGATAGTTTAGAAAATGTAAAAGACTGGTTGATTATAAGTTGTTATACAGGACAAAGAATTTCAGACTTTATGAGGTTTACAAAGGAACAAATTAGGGTTGAAAATGGAAAACACCTAATTGAGTTCACACAAGTAAAAACAGGTAAGAATATGACAGTTCCTTTACATCCTAAAGTAATAGAGATACTTAATAAAAGAAACGGAGACTTTCCTTATAAAATCTCAGACCAAAAATATAATGACTTTATAAAAACAATTTGCAAATTGGCAAACATAGACCAACCAACCAAAGGAAGTAAAATGACTGAAACCGAAAAAGAAAGTAGGAAATTCAGAAAACAATCAGGAACTTATAAAAAATATGAATTGGTTACTTCTCATATAGGAAGACGTTCTTTTGCTACCAACTTTTACACTACTATACCAACATCTTTATTAATTAATATTACGGGACACAGTACCGAAGCAATGTTTTTAAATTACATAGGTAAAAGCAATAAAGATTTGGCACTTGAAATAACTAAATATTTCTAACAATAAACAATTAAAAAGCACATTCTTTACTTCTTTTAAATTAAATACTACGAAAATGAATTTAGAAAAAAAACTAAACGATTTTAAAGAAAAATACAATTTTGATAACTGGAAACTTTACAAGGAAGAGGCTAATAAGCAAGAGTCAATAGAAAATATAATTAATTTTTGGAATCAAAAGATTTATGAATTTAAAACTGATATACTAAACCTTAAGCCTAATGGAGAGATTGAAAAAATACAGTGCTTTACAGCTTCATTAGACAAAAACATTAAAGAGGACAAAAATATATTAGGTTGTACGTTTCAAGAATTTTGTAAGAAAGAAATAGACAGGTTAAAAATAGAAAAAGAATACAATCCGATATTAAGAATTCATCAAAACAAAACTGACATTGAAACCAATAAACCTGATGAGGTCAAAAAGGAATTACACCATCATATTTTTAAGGGCAATGCTTTTGAAGTATGGCAATCAATGTTTGACGAACTTGAAATTAATGAGACAAAAAGAACCGATGTTAAATTTATGTATGAAGAAATGAAAAAACATAAGTTAATTCATAGCACAGTAAATCAAGTTAATTTTTTAGATTGGATAACCTCAACTTACAATGGATTGATAATAAATAAAACATCAAATCATAGTAGAACATCTACAAGACTAAAAGCTTATGAGAGAGCAAAAACTCTTTATAAAAAATAAGATACAACACGTACCCAAAAAGGTACAAAACGTAGTCTTTTAGGGTACAAAACCAAACCAATATTTGCTTATAATTTAAAACTTTATAAGTAATGACACAATCAATCCTACTACAAAATGTAAGCCATGAAGCTTTAACACAGCTAATCAAAGAAGGCGTTAAAAGTCAATTAGAAGACTTTAAGAAAACTTTAAACACTCATAATCCTGATGAGTTGTTAACACGTGAAGAAACGTGTAAATTCCTACAAATAGACAGTAGCACACTTTGGCACTGGACAAACAAAGGCAAGGTTAAAGCTTATGGTATTGCAAACCGCAGATACTACAAAAAAGCGGAGTTATTAAACTGTTTAATTCCATTAAAAAAATAAAGCTATGAGCACTGGAAATACTCACAGCTTTATACCGAACGGAAACGGTCACAGCAAAGATAATCAATTAAAAAAGATTTCAACAGCACTATACGTAAAACCTATGACTATGAAAGAATTAGATGTTTACACAGGTATAATGCGTGAAAACATTTGTAGACACATTAAAACTCTTTTAAACACAAACAAAGTAGCTGTTATAAGAAAGAGGAAATGTACAATTACAGGTCATAATAATGTAAACGAATATAGTACTAATCCTGATTTATTCCCTCAATCAAATCAATTAGATATTCCTTTTGAGCATTAAATATATTCCTATTGATTTTATAAAAGCTGAGGTTATAGGTTTAGACAAAACAGTTTTTGAAACCAACCCCCTACTTGACTTTATTTGTAAAGTGAGCACAACCACTGGAGAAATTTTTAAATACAAAGAAGCACGTTACAAAAATTTAAAAATACAAATATTTAATAGTGGGAGGGTTTGGATTTCAGGAAGTATTCACATCTATTCTAACAACGGGAAACACAATTATAATGATATGAATCAAAGTTGTTTTACAAACACCTTAAAACAGCTAAAAATAGATTTAAAAATAAAGCCTATTAATTTAAAAATTCTAAATCTTGAGTGGGGTTTTAATATCATCTTATTGTTGTTAACTAGTAATTATGTTATAGATAATTGCATACAACATTTATCAGTAAATAAAACTGTTGGAATTGATTGTAAAATAGAGGGTAAATACATTCAATTTAAACACTCTAATTATATTTTAAAAATCTATAACAAAGGTTTACAGTACAAGTTAAACAGAGAGGTTTTAAGGGTTGAAATAAAGCGTATAAACTGGTCTAAATATAGAGCATTGGGCATTTTCACACTTGAAGACTTTATAAACTGTGATAAAAAGATATTTTTTGATGAATTAATTAATCAATGGAACAATATTATTTTTTATGATATTGATAATACGATAACCAAAAAGCATATTGAATACCAAACCAATACATTTTGGAACGAAAGGAACAATTTATATTCAAGGAAAAACAAAAAGTATCACTTTGATAAATTAAAAAAGTTAAACAAGACAATAGGTTTCAATACACAAAACAAAATAGTAGAAATTTTAACTAAAAAGGGTAACGAATTACAAGTTTAGATATGGGTTACAAATTACATCTTTAATTATAGTTGTAATCTGTAACCCCCTTGTTATAATGTTCCTTAATTATTTAGGTTTAAAAATAAAATTATGGCTAAAAATTACACATTTCCTTTTTTGTTTGATGAGGTTAAAAGCTTATCAATTACAGATTTAAAAAAACTAAAGTACCTACAAAAAAACAAGAACATCAAAGCGATTGTTAACTGGGTAAAGCAAGGAGAAAACTCAGGCAGTATAAATATTGAAACTTCACTAACTGAACGCAATAGTTTTATTGAATTTACGTATAATTGTAATAATACCTTTTATAAGTATAAAGTTTACTTAGTTTCTACAGAATCAAATCTAAACAAGGGAGTTGTTTGGTATTTTAAATGTAAATACACAGGGGTAAGATGTAGAAAACTTCATTTGATTAATGGCATATTTCAACATAGAAGTGCTCTAAAAACTGGAATGTATTCAACCCAAACACAAAGCAAATATTATAGAACGTTAGAAAAAACGTACGGAGTATATTTTAAAAGCGACAAGTATTATGAGCAACTACACAGTAGATATTTTAAAAAATATTATAAAGGGAAACCGACTAAAAGATATTTAAAATTAAAAAAACAGATACAGAAAGCTGAGAACATTACAATAGATGAAATTGAAAAGCTCCTAACTACACAATAATAATGGCACGTAAAATTTGACAAAATAAGCTTAGAAACTTCTAATCGTACAATAGTCATACAAATTACAAACGAAAAAAACCTCAACTAGCTATAAATAAGCCTGTTGAGGTTTTTAATTGTACAGGCGGAGAGACTCGAACTCTCACACCTCGCGGCACTAGATCCTAAGTCTAGCGTGTCTACCAATTCCACCACGCCTGCTGTTAAAATCTTTAACGAGTGCAAATATACACAATAGTTACAATTTGCAAAGAGAAAAAATTATATTTTAGTAAAACTTTAAAATTTTGATATGAATCTGTTACAAGAATACATCCACACCCATAAAGAAAGGTTTTTAAATGAACTTTTTAATTTGCTAAAAAGCCCATCTATTAGTGCCGATTCTAACTACAAACCTCAGCTACTACAAACAGCACAAGAAGTAGAAAAGGCATTAGAAAAAGCCGGATGTGAAAACACACAACAAATATCTAGCAACGGAAATCCTGTGGTTTACGCAGATAAAATAATAGACCCTAAACTACCAACCATATTAGTTTATGGGCATTACGATGTACAACCTGCAGATCCCATAAATTTGTGGGACACTCCTCCTTTTGAGCCTGTTGTTAAAAAAACAGACATTCATCCTGATGGAGCTATTTTTGCCAGAGGTGCTTGTGATGACAAAGGCCAACTATTTATGCATATCAAAGCCATTGAATTTTTAATTGCCACCAAACAGCTACCATGTAACGTAAAATTTATGATAGAAGGAGAAGAAGAAATAGGTTCTCCTAGCCTTGCTCCTTTTATAAAAAAACATGCTGAGTTGTTTAAGAATGATGTAATTTTAATTTCAGACACCGGAATGATTTCTAACACACAGCCTTCTATTACCACAGGTTTACGCGGATTGAGTTATATAGAGGTAGAAGTTACCGGACCTAATAGAGACTTACATTCTGGATTTTACGGAGGTGCGGTTGCAAACCCTATCAATATTTTAACAAAAATGATAGCTCAGCTTCACGATACTGATAACAAAATTACCATTCCTGGTTTTTACGATCATGTGTATGAACTATCTAAAGAAGAAAGAACAGAAATGAGCAAAGCTCCTTTCAATCAATCAGACTACAACAAAGCTTTAAATATTGATGAAGAATTTGGAGAAAAAGGGTACACTACTTTAGAAAGAAGTTCTGTAAGACCAACCTTAGATGTTAACGGTATTTGGGGAGGTTACATTGGAGAAGGTGCCAAAACCGTTTTACCCTCTAAAGCCTATGCTAAAATTTCTATGCGCTTGGTTCCAGGCCAAGATCCAGATACCATAACCCAATTATTTACCAATTATTTTACAAGCATTGCTCCAAAATCAGTAAAAGTAACTGTAAAACCACATCATGGTGGAAAAGCTTATAGAACTCCAATAAATTCTATTGGCTATAAAGCAGCACACAAAGCCTACTCAGAAACATTTACAAATCCTCCAATTCCACAACCATCAGGAGGTAGTATTCCTATAGTTTCTTTATTTAACGATGTATTTAAGAGTCATACTATTTTAATGGGCTTTGGTTTAAATAGCGATGCAATTCATTCTCCTAACGAACATTTTGGTTTGTTTAATTTTTACAAAGGAATAGAAACCATTCCCTATTTCTACAAACACTTTACTGATTTATATTTGCAAAATGCGTAACCTACAAGAATATAAAATTGATTTGACCTGGAAAGGAAGCATAAATATTGCTAAAAATTATAGATATGACAAAACCTACGAGTTAAGTTTTAAAAACAAACCTAGCTTATTAGGTTCTGCAGATGCTATTTTTCACGGGCACAAAGATTTATACAACCCAGAAGAAATGTTACTATCAGCATTGGCTTCTTGCTACATGATGTCTTTTTTCTATTTGTGTAGCCTTCATAAAATTGTGATAGATAGTTACACCGATCATCCTGTAGGAAAGGTAAAAGTAAATCCGAATGGAAGTGGACAATTTGAACTAGTTACTTTACAACCTATTATAACCACCCATCATACAAATACGCTTGCAATTAACGAATTGTTTTCTCAAGCAAATGATTATTGTTTTATAGCTAGGTCTTGTAATTTTATTATTAAACACAATCCTACCATTCATCAAATATAAATTTGAACCATTTTTCGCCAATACTTTGCTTTATGGGCTTCTCCATCCCACTCATAAAACTGATAGGAAATTCCTTTTTCGTCAAAAATATGTTTTAAATGGTAGTTACTTTCTAAAAACAAATCTTCTTTTCCAATGGCTAAAATAATGTCTAGTTTTTCTATTTGCTGAATCAAACCAGCATCTTCTATATTTTTTAAAAACTGATTAGGCATGTTAAAATACACATATTCATTATGGTAACCTTCTAACAAATCATTAAAATATCCTTTAGAGACTGTTAAATCATAACGTCCGCTCATTCCCACTACTTTGCAAAAAAGTTCAGGATGTCTCATGGCAATATTAACAGCATGATATGCTCCTAAGCTACACCCTGCAGAAATAATATTAGGATTGTTGTTTAACGCATTCATTAACGGAACTACCTCGCTTAAAATGTAATTTTCGTACTGGTTGTGTCTATAAATTCTATGACCAGGATGATCACAATTGTTGTAAAAAGTTTCTGTATCTATACTATCTAAGCAATAAATCTGGAGTTCTCCATTGTTTATTTTTTCTTCTAAAGCTTTAACAACCCTCCAATTTTCATAATCATAAAAACGCCCCATTCTTGGAGGAAAAAACAGAACTTTAGCTCCAGAGTGCCCAAAAATTAGCAACTCCATATCTCTTTCTAAATTTGGGCTATACCACTTGTGGTATTCTCTTTTCATAGGATTGTCATTACATAGATTTTTCTACAATTGCAGGAAAACATTCTTTGTGTTTAGAAATAATATCAAACCAAACTTTATATCCTTTTTTATTCAAATGCAAACCGTCTTCTATAAAATAATCTGTATTGGGTTTTCCTGATAAATCTAGAGTTGCTTTGTAAATATCTATAAAATGAAAATTTTCATCTAACTCTGTTAAATCTTTAATATTACTATTGGTGTACCTAATACTTCCTTCTAAATACCATCTGCTTGGACTTGGTTTTATAGAAACGAAAGTAACAGGAATCCCTCCGTAATCTTCTCTTATTTGTGTTAACAAAGTTTTAAAAAACAGTACAATTTCTTCTGGATGTCTACCATCTCCCAAATCGTTATCCCCTGCATAAATTATAATAGATTTAGGGTTTAAATCTTTAAAATTTTGTTTGTAAAACCAAGAACACGCTGCCAAAGTGGAGCCTCCAAAGGCTAAATTTATAGGTTTGTATTCTTTAAATAATTCAGGAATATCGTTCCATAAGTTAAATGATGAACTTCCGTAAAAAACCATTTCAGGAACGTAACTTAATTCTTTTTTCTCTCTTGCCAGTCTATCTAACTCTTCTTGATACCAAAACATCTTCCTTACTCTTTTATAGTGGACACACAAAGTTATGCAAATATTTTTCTTACCAACTAATTACAAACAATTTAACTATTTTATAAAGCCTAGTTCTTTCTGTTTCTTTTTGGTAAAACTATTTACCACCAAATTATAGGAATGATCTATCCATTTTTTAATTTCATTTGTATCCATATCGGCATCTAAAACAATCGTATTCCAATGTTTTTTATTCATATGATATGCAGCATTTACTGCTTGGTAATTTTCTCTTAACAAAATAGCCTCTTCCGGATCGCATTTTAAATTTACTCCATAAGGTAATCGCTCCAAACCTGTTAAAGCAAACATTTTATCAGCTACTTTAAAAACCAAAGTAGACTCATCAAAAGGAAAGCTTTCTGTTACGTGCGCTTTAGATATACAATAATCTCTTAAATTTTCTATGTTCATTTTTACTATTTTACTTGATATAGAACAACTTATCTACTAAGATACATTTTGTAAGTTTGTAAATAAAACTTAGTCTACTTTACAATGATTACAACCATCAATCCATATACACAAAAAGAAATTCATCAGTACAATTATTTAACGGACCATGAGTTAAATTTAAAATTAAATACAGCTCAAGAATCTTACAATAACTGGAAAAATTTTTCTTTTAAAGATAAAGAAGAGTTGGGTAAAAAACTAAAGGAATTATTACTAGAACGCAAACAGGAATTTGCTACTTTAATTAGCACAGAAATGGGAAAACCCATTACACAAGCTTTTGCCGAAATTGAAAAAACAAGTACACTTATTGACTATTTTACCAACAAAAGTGCTGCTTTTTTAGAAAATACGTTTTTAAACGAAAACACTTATATAAGCTACCACAGTACTGGAGCTGTTTTTGGAATTATGCCTTGGAATTTTCCTTTTTGGCAAGTATTCCGTTATGTGTTCCCTAATATTATGGCAGGAAATGTTTGCTTGTTAAAACATGCAAGCAATGTAACTGGAGCTGCTGTAGCTATAGAAAAATTATTTACAGATGCTGGTTATCCCGAAGCTGTTTTTAGTACGTTAATTATAGAAACCTCTCAAGTAGAGCAAATTGTAGCTCACCCAGTGGTACAAGGAGTTTGTTTAACAGGAAGTGCCAAAGCAGGAAGCTCTGTAGCTGCCTTAGCAGGTAAACACTTAAAAAAATCGGTATTGGAGTTAGGAGGTACAGATGCTTCTCTTATTTTAGAAGATGCTGATTTTGATACAGCTTTAACGTCGGCTTTTGAATCTAGAACTGCCAACTCTGGACAAGTTTGCATTGCTGCTAAAAGAATTTTTGTACCCAAAAACAAATTAGAGTATACACTTGATTTTTTTAAAGAAAAAATAGCAGGATTAACCCCTGGAGACCCTTTAAACAAAAACACCAAAATAGGTCCCATTTCTAAGGCAGAGTTTTTACCAACACTACAAAGTCAAGTAGAAGAAACGTTAAAAAATGGAGCAGAATTGATTGTAGGAGGAAAAATTAACGAACCTTTTTACGAAACTACCTTGTTAGTGGTTAACAAAGAAAACCCAATGTTAAAAGAAGAAATTTTTGGACCTGTAATTTGTGTAATTCCTTATGATAATTTAGAAACAACCATTAAGGATGTTAACAACTCTGATTACGGATTGGGAACCGCTATTTGGTCTACGGATATTAAAAAAGCAAAAAAATTAGCAGCACAAGTTGAATCTGGTTATGTGTCTATCAATTTTAAAGTAACATCAGATCCTAAGTTTCCTTTTGGGGGCGTAAAAAAATCTGGTTATGGAAAAGAATTAGGAGAACAGGGTTTAAAAACGTTTTTAAACGCTAAAACCAATACTGTAGCCTAAACCCAAAACAAATCACTAGCAATTCCATCGGCTAAAAACTTTCCTTTTTGTGTAGTTTTTAGCTGATTGTTGTTTAATTCTAAGGTTCCATTTTCTAGAAATGGTACAATTTGTTTTTCTAAAAAACTCTTGGTTTCCTCTCCAAAATCTGAAGTTATTCTTTCTAAAGAAACTCCCCAAATGGTTCGTAAACCCGTCATTATATATTCGTTATAAACGTCTTTCGCAGACAATTCTTCTTTTTCTGATGGTATTTTTCCTTGTTGCAATGCCAATATATACTTTGCATTGTTTGCAACGTTCCAGCTTCTTGTATTTCCATTAAAAGTATGCGCAGAAGGTCCAAAACCTAAATATCGCTTTCCTAACCAATAAGAAGTATTGTGCTTGGAATAAAAAGTTGGTTTTCCAAAGTTGGAAATTTCATAATGGTCAAAACCTGCTTGTGACAGTTCCGAAACTAAAATATCAAAATGAGTCGCAGCCAAATTCTCATCTAATTCAGGATACTTTTTATTTTTAATAAAATGATGCAAAGCCGTTCCTTCTTCAACCGTAAGTGCATAAGACGAAATGTGCTGAATACCAAAACTCAATGCTTGTTTTATATTTTGTTGCCATTCCTCATTAGACAAACCTGGAATTCCATACATCAAATCAATGGTAATATTCTTAAAATATTGTGTAGCTGTTTGCAAACACTGTAGCACTTCTTTAGCATTGTGCGCTCGGTTCATCATTTGCAATTCTTTATCTCCAAAAGATTGCACTCCAATACTTAGCCTATTAATTTCTGTATTTGCAAACCCTATTATTTTTGCATCCGATAAATCATCAGGATTGGCCTCTAGTGTAATTTCTGAATTTGTAATCACCCGATAATTAGCTCTAATTACGTTTATAATTTTTTGAAGTTCTGCTACTTCTAAAATACTAGGAGTTCCTCCTCCAAAATAAATAGTTTCTACTGTTTCATTTTTAAACTCATCAACCCTAAGAATAATTTCTTTTTCCAAAGCCTCTAAAAAAGTTTGTTTTTGTTTTAGAGAGGTTGAAAAGTGAAAATCGCAATAATGACATGCTTTTTTACAAAACGGAATGTGTATATAAATACCTGCCATTGGTTGTTGGTTGTTGGTTAAAAAATTTTCTTCTTTTTTCATCTCATAAAAACGACACTTCTTAACTCCTTATATTCTTAACTACTATACTCCTAAAAAAAGCCCTTTTACTTAATACTCTACACTTTTATACTGTACCTATTTTACAATTTTGCTTTCGTTCTGACTTACAAAACTTGCCCATCCACTATAATTCTTACCTCCTACTTTTACACCACTATTAAAATGATGACAAACCGCTGCTGCCAAACCATCGGTAGCATCTAGGTTTTTAGGCAATGTTTTTAAACTCAATAAACTTTTAAGCATTAAAGCCACTTGCTCTTTACTTGCGTTTCCATTACCTGTAATGGCCATTTTTATTTTTTTAGGCAAATATTCTGTTACCGGAATTTGTCTAGACAAACCTGCTGCCATAGCTACTCCTTGTGCCCTACCCAATTTTAACATTGATTGTACATTTTTACCAAAAAACGGAGCTTCAATAGCCAACTCATCCGGATGGTAGGTGTCTATCAACTCAATAGTACGTTCAAAAATCAATTTTAATTTTACATAAGGGTCGTTGTATTTACTTAACAACAATTCGTTCATTTGAACAAATTCCATTTTTTTTCCTACAACTTTTATCACCCCAAACCCCATAATGGTGGTTCCAGGGTCTATTCCTAATATAATTTTTTCTAAGGCCAATAAAGTGGATTTAACTATTTTAGCAAAGATAGCTAAAATGAATGCTACCTTAGTGCATGCTTAAATCAATTCATAAATATTTTTCTATTTTAAACCGTTTGCTAAAATACGTAGTAAGTTTTGCTGCCCTGTTTTACATAGGCTATAGAATTGCAACAACTTCTTTTAGTTCTACCGATGTTTATCATTTTTTACATCCTATTTCTTTTTTATTAATTCTAATTTGCTCTATAGGAAACTGGTGTTTTGAAATTTTAAAATGGAAAATTGTTATTCAAACGTTTGATAAAATATCGTTTAAAAAAGCTGCTTATGAAACCTTAGTGGCTTACACCTACGGATTGATTACTCCATTTAATTCTGGAAATTATTTAAAAAAAATTCTTTTTTATCCTAAAGAACGTAGCAAACAAATAGTGTTTTTAAACTTAAGCAAAGGAATGTATCAAATGCTAACCACTCTGCTTTTTGGAAGTTGGGGAGTTTACAAACTCATAGAAAAGATTGATGCCAGAGCTTTTAATCAACAAACCTTTTTAACCTTTACAGCATGTATTGGAATTGTGATGGCTATTTTCTTTAGAAAAAAAATCATCTTATATATAAAAAGTATCCCTGCAAAAACACACCTTTTATTGTTTGTATACTCGGTAATAAAATTTATTTTCTTTTCCTTTTTATTGGTTGTTTTATTGCATAACTACACGCTAGACAACACTGAACTATATGCGGGAATTTGTGCTATTTATTTACTTAGTTCTTTATTACCCATTTTAAATATTTTAGATTTTGCTATTAAAGGTAGTGTTGCTTTGTTTGTATTGCATCCTTTAGGTTATACAGAAGCTACTATTTTAATTGCTTATTTTATTTTATGGATTTGCAACCATGCAACTCCTGCAATTATTGGGAGTTTATTACAGTTCTATACACTTAAAAACAAACCTATATGATTTTAATTATTGGTCTTTATACTTTATTAATATTTGTTTTTACCCTTGGATTAATTTACTTACCAATAACAAAAATCAACACCCAAAACCCTCGTAAAAAATTTAGTATTATCATTCCTTTTAGAAACGAGGAATCTTCCTTAAATGCTCTTTTAGAAAGTATTCACAAGCTAGATTATCCTACACCTTTTTTTGAAGTTCTTTTGATTAATGATCAATCTATAGATGCTTCTGTAAAAATTATTGAGCATTGGCAAACTAAACTCACAAACATTACATTGCTTAACAATAAAAAAGCAAGCAATACTCCTAAAAAAGATGCTATTTCTAAGGGTATACAAGCTTCTAAATTTGATTTTATCATTACAACAGATGCCGACTGCATAGTTCCTAAAAATTGGCTACACACCTACAACACTCTTAGCACAGAACAACAAAGTTTGTTTATAGCGGGGCCAATTACCCTTATGGCTAAAAACAATTTTATTCACCAATATCAATTGTTAGATTGTTTAAGTTTAATAGGAGTAACCATGGGTAGTTTTGGACTTCAAAAACCAATTATGTGCAATGCTGCCAATATGGGATTTGATAAAAAACGTTACTTAGAAATACAGCAAAACCACCATTCTAACATAGCCAGCGGCGATGATATTTTTACTTTAGAAAGTTTTGTGAAACAAAACCCAGATAAAGTTCACTACTTAAACACTACAGAAGCTATTGTACGCACAAAGGCTGAAAACAATTGGACAGCTGTTTTTCAACAACGTATTCGTTGGGCTGCAAAAAGCACACATTATAAAAATAACTTTACCAAACTGGTAGGCTTATTGGTTTTAATTACCCAATTAACGCTACTTGTAAGTATTGCAATACAGCCTCTATTAGCGGTATTTTTATGGTTGGTAAAAATAGGTGTAGATGGAATTTTATTATTCATAACCACAGAAAAATTAAACCAAAAAATAAGTTATTGGAACTATTTTCAAATGGCCATTATCTATCCTTTGTTAAATACTTACATAGGTTTTAGAGCTTTGTTTGGAGGATATACTTGGAAAGAAAGAGACTTTAAAAGATAAGTTTTTTTTATATTTAAATAACCTAAAAACATATCTTATGTGGACTCAACTTCAGTTACTTATTACACCTATTTCCGCAGCAATTATCTCTATAATCACCGGTTTTTTAATGTTAAAGTTCCCTCCTAAAGAAATAAATGCACTATATGGTTACAGAACTAAAAGGTCTATGTCAACTAAAGAAAACTGGGATTTTTCTCAGAAGTTTTCTGCAAAAAAAATGATACAAACAGGAACTCTTCTTTTAATAGCTAGCTTTATTATTGCGGCTTTTAAAATTCCTCAAAAAGCACATCCTATACTTGTTATTACAGGAATTGTAGTAGCAGTGCTCTCCCTAATTTCTGTTATTTTTATTACAGAACACAAACTAAAGAACAGAAAAACAAACTAATTTTAAATTTCGTTTACTTTCCAAAAAACTGAGCAACTAAACTATCTGCATTCTTTAACAAATACAATACTACAAACAATACAACCACTAATAAAATTACTCTTATTCGGTTAGGCTTTTTTCTTTTTAATCTTGAAAACTCAGTCATTCTATTCTATTTTTGTTCCTCTCAACATTTCTCTTTTCCCTGGAGGACCTGGCAATCTTTCTACTAAAAAGCCAACTGCTTGCATGGCTCTACGCACACTACCTTTAGCTGCATAGGTTACTATTTTACCTCCAGGCTTCATGGCTTTAAACATGATTTCAAAAATTTCTTCTGTCCATAAATCTGGTTGTACTCTAGCACCAAAAGCATCAAAATAAATCAAATCAAAAACATTTTCATCATGAATATTATGAAAAAACATTTGTCGCTTTGTTAGCGTAAAATTAGGACTTACTTTTTGCGGTTTATTCCATGGCGTTAAGTGCATTTCTTCAAATTTGTGCGACAAATTTCTTGTATCCAATTCAGACACATAATTTAAAGCCAACAACTCATCTTCTCTTACCGGATACGCTTCTACACCAACGTAATTAATTGTTCTACCATCTTTAGCCGTTTCTAACAAAGTAATAAAAGCATTTAATCCTGTTCCAAAACCTACTTCTAGAATAGACAAATCATTTTTTTCAACAGATTTGTATCCCATTTCAATAAACACATGATAAGCTTCTTGTATAGCACCATGCGTAGAATGATAACTTTCATTCCAACTTGGGATATGAATGGTGGTAGAACCATCTGATGTAACAATAATTTTTCTTTTCAAAACAGTTAAAATTGCTGATGCAAATATAGCTATTAAATTTAATGCTGAATTGCTAAAATATGATTGTTTAGCACCTACCTGTTTAATTTCTAAATACGCTTTGTTTATCGGTTGTTTTGTGCCATTATTAATTCATTTAAAAGAAAAAAATAGACCTACAAACTTCTAAATAAAAAACCCTTAACTAAAAATATTTTTATTGCATACATTACAATTTTTATATTTACTTTTGTTCTTCATAAATATTTTTTTTACAAACGAAATCATGGGAATTAACAACCAGAACATCACGATTACAAAGTCTACAACTACAAAAATTAATGAGGTAGATTTTAACAACTTATCGTTTGGAGAAAACTTTACAGATCACATGTTTGAATGTGATTATATTGATGGAAAATGGACAAATGCGAAAATTAGACCTTATGGTCCCATTTCCTTAGACCCATCAGCTAAAGTATTCCACTACGGTCAAGCAATTTTTGAAGGAATGAAAGCCTACAAATCTGTCGATGGTGCCGTCTGGTTATTTAGACCCGAGGACAACCTTATCCGATTGAACAAATCTGCCATCCGTTTGGCTATTCCAGAATTTCCAAAAGACTTGTTTTTTGATGGAATGGAAATGTTATTAAACATAGATAAAGATTGGATTCAAACTACAGAAGGTAGTTCTATGTACATACGTCCGTTTATCATTGCAACAGAGCCAGGAGTATCTGCCTCTCCAGCAAAACAATATAAATTTATGTTTATTTTATCTCCTGCTCAATCTTATTACAGCGGAGAAGTAAGTGTATTGTTTGCAGACAAATACAGTAGATCTGCTAGCGGAGGAGTTGGTTTTGCTAAATGTGCAGGGAATTATGCTGGGCAATTTTACCCAACAAAATTAGCAAACGAAGCAGGATACCAACAAGTTGTATGGACAGATTCTAGTACACACGAAAACTTAGAAGAAGCAGGTACAATGAACGTATTTTTCAGAATTGGAGATACTTTAATTACCGCTCCAACATCTGATAGAATTTTAGATGGTATTACACGTAAAAGTGTAATTGCTATTGCAGAAAAAGAAGGTTACAAAGTAGAGGTAAGAGATATTTCTGTATATGAAATTGAAGAAGCTGCTAAAAACGGAACCTTGTTAGAAATGTTTGGAGCCGGAACAGCTGCTGTAATCAATCCTATTGTTAGTTTTAACTTTAAAGGAACTGATTATGATCTTCCTAAATTAGAAAATAGTTACGCATCTATTATAAAAAAGAAAATTACCGATATTCAAACCGGTAAAGCAGAAGATCCATTTGGATGGAAATATGCTGTAAGAACTATATAATCTAATCGACATATAAATTAAAAGAGCCTATTATAGGCTCTTTTTTTGTAAATTTGTACTTCAAAACTATTTTTAATGGACACTTTAGCTCAAGCAAAAGACAACTTAAATAAAAAAGGATTTTTAGACATCGATACCCAAAGTAATATTGATTATGTTGCTGAAATTAATCGACTAAAAAAAGAAAAAAACGCTGTAATTCTTGCACACTACTACCAAGAAGAGGCCATTCAAGACATTGCAGATTTTGTAGGAGATAGCTTACAACTAGCACAAGAAGCAGCCAAAACCAGTGCCGATATTATTGTTTTTTGTGGAGTTCATTTTATGGCAGAAACAGCTAAAATTTTAAATCCTAACAAAAAAGTTTTATTACCAGATTTAAACGCAGGTTGCTCTTTGGCAGATTCTTGTCCTCCAGAAGATTTTAGAGCTTTTAAACAAAAGTACCCAGATCATAAAGTAGTTACTTACATTAACTGTTCTGCTGAGATTAAAACCATGAGTGATATTGTTTGTACCTCATCAAATGCAGTAAAAATAATTAATTCTTTTCCAAAAGATCAAAAAATCATCTTTGCTCCAGATAAAAATTTAGGAGATTATTTAAACAAAGAAACAGGTAGAGATATGGTTTTATGGGATGGAGCTTGTATGGTACACGAAGCCTTTTCTATAGAAAAACTATTAACCTTAGCTTCTGAACACCCTGATGCTGAAATAATTGCCCACCCAGAATCTCCGTCACATATTTTAAAAACAGCAAGTTATATTGGTTCTACCGCCGGTTTGTTAAAATATGCAAGAGAGAGTAAAAACCATAAATTTATTGTAGCTACCGAAGCAGGAATTTTACACGAAATGATTAAACAAGTACCTAACAAAGAATTGATCCCTGCCCCATCGGAAGAGGACAATACTTGTGCTTGTAGTGAGTGTTTTTACATGCGTATGAACACCATGAAAAAATTATTTTTGTGTTTAGAACACGAATTACCTGCCATTGAGGTAGAAAAAAAACTTGCCGAAGCAGCATTAGTTCCTATTGAAAAAATGCTAGCGCTTTCTAAATAAAAACATGATTAAAACAGATTTTTTAGTTATAGGTTCCGGAATTGCAGGTCTTTCTTATGCTCTAAAAGTAGCCAGTTTTCATAAAAACGCATCCATTACTTTAGTTACAAAAGCAGAAAAGGAAGAAAGCAATACCAAATATGCTCAAGGTGGAATTGCTACAGTAACCAATACCAATATAGACTCTTTTGAACAACACATACAAGATACACTCATAGCAGGTGATGGTTTGTGCGATGAAGAAGTTGTTAGAATGGTGGTAGAAGAAGCTCCTAAAAGATTAGAAGAATTAATTGCTTGGGGAGCCCAGTTTGACAAAACCAACCAAGGTGATTATAGTTTGGGAAGAGAAGGTGGACATTCTCAAAATAGAATTTTACACCATAAAGACATTACCGGCTATGAAATTGCTCGTGCATTGTTAAAAGCCGTAGAGAACACACCCAATATTACCTTATTAGAAGATCACTTTACGGTAGATTTTATTACAGATCATCATATTTTAAGAGCCCAAGGTCACGAAAAAACAGTTACACACAGAGATCATATTACATGTTATGGTGCCTATGTGTTAGATGAAATTACTCAGAACATAAAAACCATTCAAGCCAAAGTAACTTTATTGGCTGCTGGAGGTAGCGGACAAGTGTACAGAACTACCACCAACCCTAAAATAGCTACAGGTGATGGAATTGCTATGGCCTATAGAGCCAAAGCCAAAATACAAGATATTGAATTTATACAATTTCATCCAACTGCATTGCACCAAGAACCAGCACAATCTCCAGCTTTTTTAATTACTGAGGCTGTTAGAGGTGAAGGTGGAATTCTTAGAAATAGCCATGGTGAGCGTTTTATGGAAAAATATGATGAACGTTTAGAGTTGGCTCCTAGAGATGTAGTAGCAAGAGCTATAGATACTGAATTAAAGCTTACTGGTGAAGATTATGTGTATTTAGATTGTACACACATTGATTCTAAACATTTTGTAAATCACTTTCCTAACATTACCAAAAAATGTAAGTCTTTAGGAATTAATGTTCATAAAGATTTTATTCCTGTTACTCCTGCTGCACATTATATATGTGGTGGAATTGCTGTAAACAAAAACGGACAAACCTCTATTGAAAACTTATATGCTTGTGGAGAGTGTTCTAGAACAGGTTTACACGGTGCAAATAGATTGGCTTCTAATTCCTTAATAGAAGCTGTGGTTTATGCACACAGAAGTTTTGTACATGCTACTCAAATATTAGATTCTTTAAATTTTAGAACTGACATTCCTGATTGGGATGACACCAATACTTCTCAAAACAAAGAGAATATTTTAATTACGCATGATAGAAAAGACATTCAGAAAATAATGAGTAATTATGTAGGAATTGTTCGCTCTGATATTCGTTTAAAAAAAGCAGCCAATCGTCTTGAAATTTTATATCAAGAAAATAAAGAATTGTATAAAACAGCAAAACTTTCAGTTCCAATTTGTGAACTTAGGAATTTAATTACCAATGCATATCTTATTATTAAAGCCTCTAGTGAACGTAAAGAAAATAAAGGTGGATTTTTTAATCAAGACTACGTGTAAACTTTAACTAAATAAATTACTTTTGTAAGTAATGAAACTTACATCGTATATATTATCCATCATTATTATTGCTATGGTAGCTATACCATGTAATGATGCTATTTATGCGAACATACATCACGAAGAAATTACCTCTTGTTTTTCAGATAATTCACATCACCAACAAGATGATTGCACACCTGTATGCAATTGTAATTGTTGCGGAACATTAATTATATTAACTAAAATTCAACTGTTTCAAAAAACAGAAATTTCTGTTTTTTACAAACACAATTACAACTACCGTTTTCATTATAGTCAAAAATACACCCACGGTGTTTGGCACCCTCCTATACTTAGTTAAACATTTTTATTAGAACAAGTACGTCTTGTTATCACATAAAGTTTAACTAAAATCACACAAAAATGTTTGATAAAATCATTGCTTATTCTGTTAAGAATAAGTTTGTTATAGGGTTATTTATGATGGCTCTTACTCTATGGGGTGTCTATTCTTTAAGACAAATACCCATTGATGCAGTTCCTGACATCACCAACAATCAGGTTCAAATAATTACAGTAAGTCCAACGTTGGCCACTCAAGAAATAGAACAATTTATTACTACTCCTATAGAATTATCTTTACAAAGTTTGCAAAAAACAGAAGAAATTAGGTCTATTTCACGTTTTGGCCTTTCGGTAATTACTGTTGTTTTTCAAGAAAATTACAATATTTATTTAGCCAGGCAATTGGTTAGCGAACGATTAAAAGAAGCACAAAACAATATTCCCAACGGATTAGGTACACCAGAAATGGCTCCTATTTCTACAGGTTTAGGAGAAATTTATCAATATGTTGTTAGGCCTCAAAAAGGTTATGAGGATCAGTACAATGCTACAGAATTACGAACCATTCAGGATTGGATTGTAAAAAGACAACTATTAGGTATTGAGGGGGTGGCCGAAATAAACTCTATGGGAGGACACTTAAAACAATACGAAGTTGCAGTAGACCCTAGTGTTTTAAAATCTATAAATTTAAGTATTACCGATGTTTTTGAGGCTTTAGAAAAAAGCAATGAAAATACTGGAGGAGCCTACATAGAAAAAAATCCAAATACATATTACATCAGAGCTCAAGGAATTGCAAAATCTATTACTGACATAGAAAACATTGTTATTCAAAACAAAAATAACATTCCTATTTTAATAAAAAATGTTGCAAAAGTACACTACGGAAAAGCTCCTAGGTATGGAGCTTTGGTAAGAGATGGTGAAGAAGTAGTTGGAGGAAGAGTAATGATGTTTAAAGGAGCTAACTCAGCCGAAGTTACAGAATTGGTAAAAGAAAAGGTTGTCCAAATTCAAAAATCTTTGCCAAAAGGTGTAATTGTAGAACCTTATTTGGTGAGAGACAAATTAATTAAAACTGCTATAGGAACTGTAGAAAAAAACCTAATTGAAGGAGGTTTAATCGTCATCTTCATCCTTGTTTTGTTATTAGGAAATTGGAGAGCAGGATTAATTGTGGCTTCTGTTATACCCTTTGCCATGCTATTTGCTATTTCTATGATGAACTTATTAGGAATTTCTGCCAATTTAATGAGCTTAGGAGCTATTGATTTTGGTTTGATTGTAGATGGTGCTGTAATTATTGTAGAAGCCATTGTTCACAGATTACAACTTAAACACGCAGGAAAAAAACTCACCAAAAAGCTAATGAACAAAGAAGTAATTTCATCTTCTCAAAAAATAAGAAGCTCTGCTGCCTTTGGAGAAATTATTATTTTAATGGTTTACATTCCTATTCTTGCCTTGGTAGGTATAGAAGGTAAAATGTTTAAACCCATGGCACAAACCGTTATGTTAGCCATTACAGGAGCTTTAATTTTATCGCTTACCTATGTACCTATGATGGCTGCTTTGTTTTTAAACAAAAACATTACCAATAAGAAAACTTTTGCAGATAGGTTTATTGAAAAAATCCAAAAAATATATCAACCTATTTTAGAAAAAGCCTTAAAGCATCAAAAAATATTTATTGGATCTACCTTGATGATTTTCTTATTGACTTTATTCGTATTTACAAAAATGGGAGGCGAATTTATTCCAACTTTAGAAGAAGGAGATTTGGCCATGCAGCAAATTTTACCTCCAGGTAGTTCTCTAACCCAAAGTATAGAAACTGCTAAAAAAATTCAAAACAAACTGTTAAAAGAGTTTCCTGAAATAGAGGACATTGTTTCTAATATTGGTGCAGCAGAAATACCTACAGATCCCATGCCTGTAGAAATTGCAGACTACACCTTAATAATGAAACCAAAAAACGAATGGATATCTGCTAATAATAGGTCAGAAATGTTTGAAAAAATAGAAGCTTCTTTGCATGATTTACCTGGAGTAGGCTATGAATTTTCACAGCCTATACAGTTACGTTTTAATGAGCTGATGACGGGAACCAAAGCCGACATTGCTATTAAGTTATTTGGAGACAATTTAGAAGTGCTATATAAAAAAGCAAAAGAGAGCGAAAAAATTATTAAAGCTTTAAAAGGTGTAGCTACTGTTAATGTAGAACAAACTGTTGGAATGCCACAAATTGTTATAGATTATAACTATTCCAAACTTGCCCAATATGGTTTGCACATTAGCAATGTGAACAAAATAATCCGTAGTGCTTTTGCTGGTGAAAAAGCTGGAATTATTTATGAGGGTGAAAAAAGATTTGATTTGGTAGTTCGTTTAGACCAAAACTACAGATCTAAAATTGAAGATATTGAAAACTTATTTATATCATTAGAAAACGGACATCAAATTCCGTTGAGCAGTATTGCTTCTATTTCTTTAAAAAATGCACCTATGCAAATTTCTAGAGAAAACACAAATAGAAGAATTGTAATTGGAGTTAATGTTGGTAGTACCGATGTTGAAACATTAGTAACTAAAATTCAACAAGAGCTAGACAACAAACTTGAATTGCCGTCTGGATATTATTTTACTTATGGAGGACAGTTTGAAAACCTAAAAGCAGCCAATGCACGTTTATCTATAGCCTTGCCAATTGCTTTAGGGCTTATTTTTATTTTACTCTATTTTACATTTGGTTCTTTTAAACAAGCAATTTTAATATTTACTGCAATTCCATTATCTGCCATTGGAGGTGTGTGGGCATTACAACTAAGAGGAATGCCTTTTAGCATTTCTGCAGGAATTGGATTTATTGCTTTATTTGGAGTTGCTGTATTAAATGGAATTGTACTCATTGGTTATTTAAATCAACTTAAAAAAGAAGGGATGAAAAATATACATGATAGAATTTTAGAAGGAACACAAGTGCGTTTAAGACCTGTTGTATTAACTGCTGCAGTGGCATCGTTAGGTTTTTTACCTATGGCTTTATCTACTTCTGGTGGTGCAGAAGTACAACGTCCGTTAGCAACAGTGGTAATTGGTGGATTGATTTCTGCCACTTTTTTAACTTTAATCATCTTGCCTATTTTATATCTGTGGATGGAAAACTGGCAACTTAAAAGCATTAAAATTTCATCAAAAAAAGCCCTATTGCTACTAGTATTATTTTGTATAGGAGTAAAAACACAGGCACAAGAAAAAACCATTACGCTAAAAAAAGCTATTCATATAGCCTTAGAAAATCATCCTAAACTAAAAGCAGCATCTTTGGAAGTTACTAAAAATAAGTCTTTACAACACAAATTGTACTTGCTAGGAAATACTTCTATTGGTTACAAAGGCGATGGTTTGTTTGTAGAAAACAATCAACAAGTAAATCAAATTACCATTTCTCAACAATTTAACAACTTGGGTAATTCTAAAGCTAGCAATCGTTTGCAAAACGAAATTACTACGCAAAGTACTTTAGAACAAACTTTATTAATTAGCAAAGTTTCTTACCAAGTAAAACAAGCATATTACGAGTTACAACATCAGCAAAAATTAAAAGGCCTGTATACACAATTGGCAGAAATTTACACACAGTTTAGCAAAATAGCCAAAGCTAGAGTAAAGTCCGGAGCAGCTAATAATATAGAGGCTTACACGCTAGTGTCTAAATTAAAAGAATATGAACTGCTTATCAAGCAATCGGATTTAGAAATACAAAACTCTAAAAAAAAGCTACAATCTATTTTAAACAGTAATCATCAATTCTTGGCAACAACTAACTTAACCAAAAGTAAAGTGCATTTTAAAGACAGCTCTAATGTGGTTTGGTTAGAAAAAAGCAAACAAAACATAGCCATTGCACAAGCAAAAATGAATGTAAGTAAAATGCAATTAAACCCTAGTTTTACGATTGGTTACGCGGCTCAAAATTATGTGCAAGGAGGTTGGCTAAATGGTATAGCTGGGGGCATTAATATTCCCTTGTTTAACAACCAAATTAAACAGAAAATAAAAGCTCAAAAAATGGATATAGCCATTGCTGAACAACACTATAAAAGTGATGTATTGAGCTTTGAGCAGGAAATAAACAATGCAAAGAATCAAGTAATTGTATACCAAGAGGGAGTTGACTTTTACGAATCACAAGTCAAACAAATCAATCCAGAAATGATTAGAATCTCAAAATTAAATTATCAGGCTGGAGAAATATCTTACTTAGAATTATTAAGCACCCTACAAATGGTAAGCAACAATGAGCAAAAATATTGGAATCAATTATTGGCACACAACAACGCTGTGGCTTACTATCAATTTATTACCCATCAATACTAAACTTATGAAAACACCTATAAAAGTTATTTTTAATTCATTTTTATTATTAACTGTAATAAGTGCTTGTCAACAAAAAACCTCTAACAAGCCTACAGAACAAAACGAAACACATGAACATCATGAAGAAGAAAACACTCATTTAAGCAACGCACAAATCAAAACCATTGATTTACAATTTGGTGATTTTTCTAAAATAAAAATAAATCACTTTGTTAAAGCTACGGGGGTTTTGGGACTTCCACCAAATGCTTTTTCTTCGGTAAATGCTAAATATGAAGGAATTATATCGGGACATAAAAAGTTTATAGAAGGTGATTTTATTCATAAAAATGAAAATATTGCCTATTTAGAAAACCCTGATTTTATAGTAAAACAACAAGATTTTTTAAAAATTAAAGCACAACTAGAACTTCAACAAATAGAATTTAACAGGCAACAAGAGTTGATACATGCCAATGCAGGAATTCCTAAAAACTTACAAACAGCACAAGCTAAACTTAACATGTTACAAGCTGAATATATGGGTTTAAAACAACAATTAAATTATTTAGGTATTGCCACGCATTCTTTAAACACTAAAAACATTGTACATCAAATTCCCATAAAAGCTCCTATGAGTGGTTTTATTACCAAAATAAACATGTACAACGGTGTGTATGTACAACCCCATATTTCTTTAATGGAAATTGTAGCCAATGATCATATTCACCTAGAATTAGATGTGTTTGAAAAAGACATTGATAAAATTAAAGTGGGACAAAAAATAAGTTATACCACTCCCGCTATTAATCAACAAATATATAATGGAGAAGTAAGTGTAATAGGTAAAGAGTTTAACGGAACTGCCAAAACGGTTAGAGTACACGGACATTTAGAAAAAAACAGACCTATTTTTATTAAAGACTTATTTATAAATGCTAAAATTTGGCTAAACAACAAAACGGTAAATGCTTTGCCTGAAAATGCTGTTGTAAAAGAAAATGGCAACGAATTTATTTACGTTGCTAACGTAGAAAAAAACAATGACGATACAGAATTCTTAAAAATTAATGTTAAAACAGGGGCAAGCCACAATGGTTTTACACAAGTTACTCCTATTGATGAAATTCCTAAAAACATGAAAATTGTAACGCAAGGTGCTTATTATATTTATGCACAATCTAAAAACGGAGAATTGAGTCACGAACATTAACCAACATTCCTTAAAGCAAAAAGCACAGCCAAATGGCTGTGCTTTTTTGTGTGTTAACAATTATTTTATTGCTTGATAAACTTTTGAATAGTCCTACTTTTATTTTTTGTTAAAATTAAAATATAAGTCCCTTTGTTTAATTGAGCTACATTAATTTCTTTATGTTGTAACTCCCCAAACATTACCTTTCTTCCTAAAACATCTAACACCTCATAGTAAACTACCTCATTATTAAAAATCTCTATACTTAAAACAGTACGCACTGGGTTAGGGTGTATGCCTATTTTAGTTTTGCCAAAATCTTGATTATTTAAAGAAACATCTTCTTTAAACGCAACATTATCTATAGCAAAATCACTTCTATAACCTGTTCCTCTAACAGATCTAAATCTTATTTTAACCATTTGATTGGCATAAGAAGACAAATCAATATTTTCTTCAATAAAAGCATCAGCACTAGCTGTTTGTACTTTGTTTTCATAACTTTTTAAAGTAGTTGGCCATGTTGCACCTGCATCGGTACTAATATCTACGTAACACTCTCCTATTTGATTTAGATTGTCATATGAAGAATAAAAATGATACGCATAACTTAACACAGGATGATTCCCTAACGCTACACAAGGAGATATTAATTCTGTAACTTCTCCTGTTCCAACTGGGCTAGACTCTACAAATAAATAATGTCCTGTTGTTGTGGCATCTGCATCTGTTTCCGGACCTGTTCCTCCTGTTGGTGTGCTTCCTTTTCCTACTTTCCATACATAACCCGTAGCAGCCTTTACAGTGGTCCAACTTTGTTCATTTACCTCAGAATTGTTTGTAAAGTTGTTAAAGTTTTCAATATAATCCCCTATTTTTTCAGCTCCTATGGTTATCGTATTATCCGTAAAAACTTTGGTTAACGATTCAGATTCATTTGCTACTGTTAATTTTACGGTATGAGTTCCTTTTCCGAACGTGTATGATGGGTTTTGAAGAGTACTATCTATAATTCCATCGTTGTTAAAATCCCAAGCCCAAGAAGTAATTGCACCTGTTAATAAAACACTAGTATCTGTAAAATCTACACTTAAGTTATTTACACATACTCCTGAATTTTTATTTGTGGTATAACTAACCGATGAAACATTCTTAAATTCAACATTATCTATGGCAAAATCTTCTTTAAAGCTATTTCCTCTTATAGCTCTAAACCTTACTTTTACTGTTTGATTTGCATATGCCTTTAGATAAATACTTTCTTGCTTAAAAGCCTCGTTACTGCTTGTTTGCACAGGTTTGTCGTAGGTAACTAAAGAATTTATCCAAGTAGCACCTCCGTCTGTACTAATATCTACATGTAAAGTTCCTATAGAAGAACTTTCTGAAAAAATATGATATTTATAGTTTAAAAATGGATTTGCTCCTAACTTTACACATGGTGAAATTAGTTCTGCTACTTCTCCTGAACCTGTAGGACTAGATTCTACATACAAATAATTTTTATTTGGGTCTCCATCTCCATCTGCATTAGGACCAGTTCCATTTGTAGGTGTGTTTCCACTTCCTATTTTCCATCCATATCCTGTTGCTGCTGTTACTTTAGACCAATTTTCTTCAAGATTTCCATTCGCAATAAAATCGTTAAAGTTTTGTTCGTAACTCTCTTCCTCTGCTCCTACATATATTGTTTTATTGTAAAAAACCTTGGTTACATTTTGGCTTCCGTTAGAAATGGTTAAAGCCACTGTATGTTTCCCTTCTGGGTATGTATACGATGGATTTTGAAGAGTGCTATCTGTAATACCATCATTGTTAAAATCCCAAGCCCACGAGGTAGCCCCTGTACTATTATCTGTAAATTGAACAGTTAAACTAGTAGCACAGCTAGAAGAAACATTTACAGACATATCTACCGATATAGAAGGACAAATAAAATCATCTCTTAAAGAAGACTTTAACACAGCATACATACGTGCTTTTTGCTCATCACTAAAATGATCTCTACAATTTCTTCTAGAATAAGACATTAAATTTCTTGTATTCGGGTTGAATAAATCGCCATTGGCATCCGTAATAGTTCCTGAATACACACAGTTAACATCTACATTTCCATTTGCTTGTACGTTAGGATCTGCTGGAGTATCACAAAAACCGTCTCCAGCTGTTGTACAGTTAGAACCATCTACCAATTCTCGTTTGCTTATATCGTCATTATCAAAACCTTCATGCGTGTGTTGCAATCCAAAAAAGTGTCCCATTTCATGAGATAATGTGGTTCCATTTTCAAGAATATCATACCCTAATACCATTATATTTGGTCCACCAGGGTAGTATGCATATCCGTTACCACTAACTAAGTTCGTTACTATTAAATTGATGATGTTATCTTTTATATAACCATTTTCTATTAAATACTGTTGATCGTTTTCTGTAACTCCATTCCCTTCAATTTCTTCATCTTCAACAGAATCATTAAAGTTTTGTAAATCATCATCGTTGATATAAGTAATGTTATCACAACGAAAAAACTCCATATAAGAATCGTTAAAAAAACCATTCATAGTACTAATAGATGCATCTGCCTCTGGTTCTGTAATATGATTTCCAGATCCATCAGCCTTTCTAATTACAATCACATGAATAGGAATGGTGGTTAACTGAGGGCTTGCTGTTTTAGCTCCATAAACAGCTCCTTGCTTGGCTTGATTTTTTTTGCTTTTGTACTCTTCTTCAAAAACAGATAAATGATTCCTGTTATTGTTTAACAATTGTTGATACGCTGCAGCATTGGGCGGATCATCATTATCTACTTGAGCTGTTAAATTACTAGCTATTACTAATAAAATAAATAGAATTTTTTTAGAGTAATTGTGTTTCATATCATATCAATTTTTTCGCAAAAGTAGAATATAATATTTAAACTATTAATTACCCAAATGCTAAAAAAAAGATAAGATTTAAGAAATGTTTATGTTCCTTGTAAATAAGGTAAAAACACAGTAATTCTCTGCGGTTTATTCTGATGTATTGATACCAAAATCTTCTAAAAATGCATTTACAGAAATTGCATTTTTCACGTCAAAATTTCCAATTTTAGTTCTACGTAAAGCAGATAAATGAGAACCCGAGTTTAATGCCAATCCAAAATCATAAGCTAGAGAACGAATGTAAGTCCCTTTGCTACAAGCTACTCTAAAGTGTACATTTGGAAAATCTATACTTGTAATTTCAAAAGCAGAAATGGTAACTTTTCTAGATTTTATTTCGGTTGTTTTTCCTTCTCTTGCTAATTCGTACAAACGTTTCCCTTCTTTTTTAATTGCCGAAAAAATAGGAGGTTTTTGATCTATTTCTCCTACAAATTGCTGAGTTGTTTCACGAATTATTTCTTCGGTAATATGTTCTGTAGGATAGGTTTTATCAACCTCGGTTTCTAAATCATAACTTGGTGTAGTGGCTCCTAAAGTTATGGTACCTGTATATTCTTTATGTTGTGCCTGATAGGTTTCTATTTTTTTAGTAAACTTTCCGGTACATAAAATTAGCAAACCTGTAGCTAAAGGATCTAAAGTACCTGCATGCCCTACTTTAATGTTTTTAATTTTAAACTGTTGTTTTATTACCCAACGAAGTTTGTTAACCACTTGAAATGATGTCCAGTGAAGAGGTTTGTCTATTAACAACACCTGACCCTCTTTGTATTCCTCTAATGTTTTCATTTAAGCTAAAAATGTATACGCAATGGCTATAACTCCTACAACTGCACAATAAATTGAAAAATAAATTAGTTTGCTTTTTTTAACCAAAGCAATCATCCACTGGCAAGCAACCAATCCTGCCACAAATGCAGCAATAAAACCAATAGACATTGGAATCATTTCTTCAGAATCAAAATGCAAATCTCCTCCTAAAACATCTTTCGCAATTTTACCTAATATTAAAGGAACAACCATTAAAAAAGAAAATCTTGCGGCTTTGTTTCTATCAACCCCTAACAATACCGATGTAGAAATGGTTGCACCAGATCTAGAAATACCAGGCAACATGGCTATGGCTTGTGATATTCCTATAATTACGGATCCTACTACGGTAACACCTTTATTGGTTGTTTTGGCTCTATCTGCCAATAACAGCAATACTGCAGTTACTAGCAACATGGCACCTACAAATAAAATTTTTCCTCCAAAAAAAGATTCTAATTCTTTTTCAAAAGCCAATCCTATAACTACAGCAGGAATCATAGAGAGTACAATTTTTAAAGAAAATAAAAACTCTTCATTTATTTTAAACTGAAACAATCCTTTTAAAATTTGAAATACTTCTTTTCTAAAAATAACCAATGTACTTAAAGCGGTAGCAAAATGTAAAACTACAGTAAAAGTTAAACTTTCCTCGGGTATAGAATGATCTCCTAAAATAAACTTGGCTATTTCTAAATGTCCGCTAGATGATACTGGTAAAAATTCTGTCAATCCTTGAATGATACCTAAAATAATTGCTTCTAATAATCCCATGTTATTTTTTTGAAGGGTTGGCTAATATGGCCCAAATTTCTATTCCAAAACCAATCAACACCAATGTTGGTGCAACTCTTATTCTTCTAAAATTATAAATAGCTTGGTTAAAGACTTCTGGATCATCGGATCCACCACCAGACATTAAAATAAAACCTATTCCTATCACTATCAATCCTAAAATCATTAATTGATAGTTCTTTTTTCCAAATACAAATTCGGATGCAAATTTTCCTTTCATAACCTAAAAATAAAGTTGATCTGTTTTTAATCGTAAAAAACGTTGTGTTGCCAAAAATGAACTAAATGCTGTAATAAAAAAAGCTACACCAAATATTCCTCCTACTACCATGGCTAGTACTTGTTTATCTTCTAACAAAGCCAACGCAGGTAATTTGTCGTTTACTTTGTAGCAAAAACTTACCAAAATAACAGATGCTAAGAAAGCTCCTATCAATCCTAAACGCACACTAGACCATATAAAAGGTTTGCGTATAAATGATTTGGTTGCCCCTACCATTTGCATGGTTTTAATGGTAAATCTTTTAGAATATATAGATAGTCTTATAGAACTATTTAACAACAATATGGCTATAAAAGCCAATACAGAAGCACCAATAATTAACCAAAAACCAATACTTTTTATATTTTTAGTTAATAAATCTACCAAAGGAGCATCATAAGCAACCTCATCAATAAACCCATTTTTTTCCAATTCTTTAGAAATGTATACCAATTGTGCAGGGTTTACAAAATCTGCTTTTAACCTTATTTCATAATAACTTTTTAAAGGATTATCCCCTAAAAAAGTTAAAAAGTCTTCTCCAATGTCTTTACTAAACTCTTCTGCAGCTTGCTTTTTAGATACAAAATGTATTTTATATATGTATTCTTTTTCTTTTAAAAAGGTTTCTAAATCTTTTTTATCTGCAGTCTTTAAATTGTTTTTAAGATATAAAGTAACCGATACTTTTTCTTTAAAATAACTACTTAAATTTCTATATTTTAAAACGGTTAAGCCTAAAAAACCCACCATTAACAACACCATTGTAATACTAATAACTACAGATAGGTACGATGCAAGCAGTCGTCTTTTTTGATACTTTTCGAAAGATTTAGACATACAGTAATTTCAAATTTTGTTGCAAGGTACTATCAAAAAATGATTATTAAAAATGAATGTTGTTGAATTGTTTATTTCTCCAATTGTTTATTTGTTAATTGCAAATTGTATCTTTGTTTTATGGAAGAAACAAATAGACAAAAGAAAATTGCTGGCGTAATTCAAAAAGATTTAGCCGAGGTTTTACAAGCCGATGCTAGAAACGGATTGCGTGGCGTTATTATATCTGTATCTAAGGTAAATGTTACCGCTGATTTGGGACAAGCAAAAGCATATTTAAGTGTATTTCCATCAGAAAAAAGAGAGGCTATTTTAAAGGCTGTTACTGACAATACAGCATCTATAAGACATGAATTGGCACAAAGAACCAAACATCAATTAAGAAGAATGCCTAATTTGTTGTTTTTTGGTGATGACTCTTTAGATTATATTGAAAACATTGATGCTTCTTTAAAAGGTAAAGATGTGAATCCTATTCACAATCCTGATATCTTAGATAAAAGAAAAAAATCTTAAACTTTTGAAGTTTCCATTATACATTGCCCAACGATATTTAAAATCTAAGAGTGGTAATAATATTATTAACATTGTTACCATTTTAGCTTGCTTAGGTGTGGTTGCTGGTACAATGGCTCTTTTTATAGTACTTTCTGTATTTTCTGGAATTAAAGATTACAGCTTAAGTATTCTAGATACTCATACTCCCGACATTAGGGTTACTCCAAAACAAGGAAAATCTTTTTTGGTAGATGCTAATTTTCTTAACATTTTAGCCAATACCCCTAACGCTATACATTATACAAAGATTTTAGAAGATCGTGCTTTTTTTAAAAACAAAGACAAAGAAACCATTGCCTATATAAAAGGAGTTGACAGTTTGTTTAACAAAGTAATTCCTATTGACACATCTGTTATGATAGGAGAATGGTTTGCTGCAAACAGCACTAATAGTTGTGTTACTAGTTTTAAGTTAGCAAATGAGTTAGATGTAAATGTGTATACTCATAAATTATTTAGCTATGTTCCAAAAGCAGGAAAAGGATATATAACCAATCCTAAAAATGCCTTTAGAAGTGTTCAACCACAAATTATTGGTATAATTTCCAATCAAAACCAAGAAGAAAATAAATATGTGTATGTACCCCTTATTTTAGCTCAGAAATTATTAGGGAAACAAACCAATGAAGTTAGTTCTATTGATATTGTAATGGCTAACAATTCTTCTGCTACTAGCACTATTCAATACTTAAAAAACAACCTAACCAATTGCACCATTTCTAAAAGAGAAGAGTTGAACAGTTCTTTTTACAAAATTCTTAATTCCGAAAAACTAATTGCTTATTTGGTTTCTTTATTGGTTGTTGTTATGGTACTATCTAACACTAGTGGAACCATTATTATGGTTATTGTAGATAAAAAGAAAGACATAAAAACCTTAATAAACATGGGAGCTCCATTGCAAAAAGTAAGAAGAATTTTTGCCATTTATGGGTTTTTATTAAACTTAGTTGGAATGTTTATTGGTTTGCTTTTAGGTATGACTTTGGTTTTTATTCAAATTAAATTTGAACTTGTAATGATTACCCCTAGCATTGCATATCCTATTGCTTTTGAATGGTTAAACGTTGCTACCGTTTGTATAACCATTATTATATTTGGGGCTTTGGCTAGTTTATTAGCCAGTGGTAGAATTTCTGAAAACTTTATAAAAAGAAGATCTTAATAAAAAAACACAATCATAAAATTATGATTGTGTTTTTTTTAATTTATTTCTGTAGTAAACTTTCTTGAGAAATATTTCCAAATTTGTCTACAATTTCATTCATAATATCATAAACTCCTTGGGCAGAATCTTCGGTTACCAAACGTATTCTATACTCCTTAAAATTTCTAATTCCTTTAAAGTAGTTTGCATAGTGTCTGCGAGTTTCCATAACTGCTTGTATTTCGTTTTCTTTCCAAGCAATTTCCATTTCTAAATGTCTTCTAGCTACCTCAACTCTATCTGCAATAGAGGCTATTGGTAAATGTTCCCCTGTGGCCATAAAATGTTTTACTTCTTTAAAAAACCACGGATTTCCTATAGAAGCTCTACCAATCATACAACCGTCCAATCCATAATCATCTCTCATTTCAATAGCACGTTCTGGAGTGTTTACGTCTCCATTTCCAAAAACAGGAATGTGCATTCTAGGATTGTTTTTTACCGCTGCAATTCTCGTCCAATCTGCATTTCCTTTATACATTTGAGCTCTCGTACGACCGTGAATAGAAATAGCTGCACAACCTACATCCTGTAATCGTTCTGCCACTTCTTCAATCATAATAGAATTTTCATCCCAACCTAAACGAGTTTTTACGGTAACCGGCAAGTGTGTATGTTTTACCATTTCTTTGGTGAGAGATACCATTAAATCAATATCTTTTAAAATACCTGCTCCAGCACCTTTGCTCACCACTTTTTTAACAGGACATCCAAAATTGATATCAATAATATCTGGTTTAGATTGCTCTACAATTTCTACAGTACGTAACATTGACTCTAAATTAGCTCCAAAAATTTGAATTCCAACTGGACGTTCTTTTTCATAAATATCCAATTTTTTTACACTTTTGGCAGCATCTCTAATGAGCCCTTCTGATGATATAAACTCTGTATATACCAAATCTGCTCCTTGTTCTTTACACAAAGCTCTAAATGGAGGATCACTTACATCTTCCATAGGAGCTAACAACAACGGAAAGTCATTCAATTCTATATTGCCTATTTTCACCATAATGCTCTTATTTTTAGCTTCCAAAAAAATTGGATTGCAAAGATACTATTTTAATAATAATCCTTTTACTAACAAAAAAGTTCTTCAATAACTGAAGAACTTTTTTGTTTTATTATTTTATTTAAAAATTAAACTTCACTTTCTGGAGCTAATTCAATTTCTAATCCGTCTAAATCTTCTGTAATAGGTAATTGGCATCCTAAACGACTGTTATCTTCTACATAAAATGCTTGATCTAACATATCTTCTTCTGCATCACCCATCTCAGGCAATTCGTGGTCTGATAAAATATAACATTGGCACGAAGCACACATAGCCATACCTCCACAAGTTCCTTCTACAGGCAATTCATAAGCCTTACAAAGTTCCATAATGTTCATAGCCATATCTGTAGGAGCTTGTAACTCATGAACGACTCCTTCTCTATCTTTAATCTTAATGGTAATATCAGACATTGTACTGAATTTTAATTAACTATGTTCCTAAAATTGAGGTGCAAAGATACAACCTATCTCTTAATTATTAAAACAATCTATTAGAAATACAAGTATTCAATTCACAAAAAAACGCTTGAATCTATTAGACTCAAGCGTTTTCTATATTTGAATAAAAAATAATTAAATACTTTTTACTGTAGCTTTCTTAGCTTCTTTCTTTTCTCCATCAAATCCTTCTACTCCATTTACAGTTGTATATTTCATTACGTAACGCTTTCCAGGGTTGATAATGTTATATGCATATTGCACTGCAATAGTTGCTTCGTGGAAACCACACAAAATTAGTTTTAATTTTCCAGGATATGTATTTACATCTCCAATAGCAAAAATTCCAGGAATGTTTGTTTGGTAGTCTAATGCATTATTTACTACAATGGCATTTTTCTCAATTTCTAATCCCCAATTAGCAATAGGCCCTAATTTTGGAGACAATCCAAACAATGGAATAAAGTGATCACATTCTTTAACTATTTCACCTTCTGTTTTGTGCTTAATCATTACTGATTCTACCTTTCCATCTCCGTTAATTCCTTTTACCTCAGCATCTGTAATTAAGTTGATTTTTCCAGCCTTAGACAATTCAGCTACTTTTTCTACTGAATCCAACGCTCCTCTAAATTCATTTCTACGGTGTACCAAAGATACTTCGCTAGCAACATCAGATAAGAAAATAGACCAATCCAAAGCAGAATCTCCACCTCCTGAAATTACCACACGTTTGTTACGGTAAAATTCTGGATCACGAATAATGTACTCCACTCCTTTGTCTTCAAAATCTACCAACTCTTTAATAGGTGGCTTACGTGGTTCAAAAGAACCTAATCCTCCAGCTATAAATACAGTTGGAGCGTAGTGCTCTGTTCCTTTATTAGTAACAACTTTAAAAGTTCCGTCTTCTAATTTCTCAATAGTTTCAGCTCTTTCTCCTAAGGTATATCCTGGTTCAAATGGTTTAATTTGCTCTGCTAAATTATCAATCAAATCTCCTGCTAATACTTCTGGGTAAGCTGGAATGTCATAAATTGGTTTTTTTGGATAAATCTCAGAACATTGTCCTCCTGGTTGAGGCAATGCATCAATTAAGTGACAGTGCAACTTTAACAAACCTGCTTCAAATACCGCAAACATACCCACTGGTCCTGCTCCGATGATTAAGATATCTGTTTTAATCATTATCTTACTTTTTTATTTATTATCGTTTTAAATAACGGTTGCAAAAATGAGAATAATTATTCAATTAACCGCTTTACTTTTATTCTTTTATCTTCTTTTTAACGTCTGCTACCAATCCTTTGGTAAACTCGTTCATTTTTTCAACTTTTTCTTCAAAGTCTCCTTTAATGGTATCTCGGTATTTATTTAAATACTCGGCCAAATCATCAATATTTTCTGGCAATACAGATTCAAAAAACTGACGTAAACGTTTGGCCATGGTTGGAGATTTTCCGTTAGTAGAAATTCCAATTTTTACATTTCCTTTGGTTACAATTCCACCCATATAAAAATCGCAATACGGAGGGTTGTCTGCCAAATTCACCAAAATAGCGCGTTCTTTACAGTCGTTGTAAACTTTTAAGTTTACTTCTGGCACATCAGTCGTTGCAATTACTATATGTTTTCCTTCTAACATACTAGCATCGTACTTTCCTACAACCATTCTTACTTTTCCTTCATTTGCCTTGGCAATGGTTTCTTCTCTATAAAAAGGAGAAATCATGGTTACCTTAGCATCTGGACTAGATTTTAATAAAAAAGACAATTTTTCTAAAGCAACATTTCCTCCACCTACAATTAATGTATTTAGTGCTGTAACTTTTAAGAAAACCGGATATAATTGATTTTTTTCCATTACAATGTTTGTCCTTTTTTATTTAACAAGTAAGTATACAATACTTCGCTTTCTTTTACGGTTTCACCAATTACAATCATAGACGGATTGGTTAGTCCTTTTTGGTTGATGATTTCTAAAATAGTACTAATGTTACCAATAGCTAAACGCTCTATATCTTTGGTTCCGTTTTCTATAATAGCTACAGGAATGTTGATTTTACCTTGCTTGATAAACGCATTTACAATTTTTTCTAACTTGCTCATTCCCATTAAAACCACAATGGTTACGTTAGATTTTGCTGCTGCTTCAATATCGTTACTCAACTCTAAATCTGAAGTAGTTCCAGTAATGACTCTAAAACTTTCGTTTACTCCTCTTTGTGTTAATGAAATTCCATAACTAGCAGGTGCAGCAATAGCAGAGGTTACTCCTGATACTATTTCAAAATCAATCCCTTTTTCTAATACATATTTTAATTCTTCTGCACCACGACCAAAAATAAAAGGATCTCCTCCTTTTAGTCTTACCACATGTTTTCCTTGTGATGCGTGCTCTACAATTAATTCTTGTATTTTTTCTTGAATAAATTTGTGCATTCCTCTTCGTTTTCCAACAAAGATTTTCTCTGCATTTTCTGAATACTTTAGCAATTCTTCATTAGCCAAAGCATCATACAAAACAACATCAGCCTCTTTTAGAGCTCTTACTCCTTTTAGCGTAATTAGTTCCGGATCTCCAGGTCCTGCTCCTACTAATGTTAATTTCCCTTTACTCATTATTTTTGTTTTAAGATTGAAGATTCAAAATTAATTAAATCTTCAATCTTACTTCTTTATTATTGTAATTATTCTGCCAACTCAGCTTGTCTGTAAGCATCTACCAATCCGTAGAATTTTTCAGCATCTGCAATATAACTCTTAGCAAAAGCTTCAGATTGTGCGTTTTGGTTAATTTGATAAATGAATGATTCAAAATCAGTTCCTAAATCAATTTTTCCTCCTTGCACAAAAATCTCGTTAAAATCAGAAATAATTTTATTGTGAGTGTTGGTTTTTGTTCCTTCTGCTGTTAAAATTGCTTTAGCAGTATGTACCATTGAACTATATGCAAAATAAATAGCATCGCTTAATTTACCTGCTTCAAACGTTTCTTTTGCGTTGTTTAACTTTTCTTTAGAGTCGTACAATAAAGTAGCCACTAAATCAATAACAACACCAGCACATTCTCCAACTCCTACTGCTTTTTCGTACTTTTCTTCGTTCCCCCAGTCAATAAAGTCAGATTCTTCTAAATCATCTGTACTAGACAATGGCTTTAAGAAATCGTAGAAATATTTTTGACCTCCTTGAGATTCGTAATACTCAATAAAATCTACACCTCCAGAGTTTTCTATATAATCATTTAAGATTAACCTTAACGCTTCTGGTCCTCTTTTAGATGGTACTTTAATTACTTTATCTGCAATTCTTGCTTCTCCATTTCCTAAAGTTCCTCCTCCTAATAACACTTGTAAAGCTGGAGCTACATATTTACCTGCTTTTACAGACATTCCTTGGAACCCAATGTTACATAAGTTGTGTTGACCACAAGCATTCATGCATCCAGAAATTTTAATCACCAAATCAGAATCGTTTGCAAATTCTGGATACTCTGCTCTTAACACTCTACCTAATTCAACTGCTGCTCCTGTAGAAGAGGCAATTCCTAAGTTACAAGTATCTGTTCCTGGACATGCTGTAACATCTACAATAGATTCGTATCCTAAATCTGTAAATCCTAATTCTTTTAATTTGGTGTAAAAGAATGGTAATAAATCTTCGCGTACGTGACGTACTAATATATTTTGACGTAAGGTAAATCTTAATTCATCTGCAGCATACTCTTTAATTAAAGCAGCCAAAGCTCTTGCTTCTGGCAAATAGAAATCTCCAATATTTACTTTAATTCCAATGGCAAACAATCCTTGTTGCTTTTGAGCAAAAACATTGCTTGCTTTCCATGCTTCATAAGCTTCTACATCATCAATAGTAACTTCTGGAGCTACAATTCCTGATAGATCTGGATTGTTATCAAATCCTTCTGTAGAAATAACAACAGATTGATTAGACAATGCTAATTGTTCTTTAGCAACCAACTCGTTAAAAGCTTCTAATCCTAAATCTTTAACTAAGAATTTTAAACGTGCTTTTGCTCTTTTAGAACGTTCTCCGTATCTATCAAACACACGTAAAATAGATTCCATGTAAGGAATTATTTTATCTGTTTCTAAAAATTCGTGAGCTACATCGGCCAAACGAGGTTGAGAACCTAATCCTCCTGCCAACATTACTTTAAATCCGAATACAGGTTTTCCGTCTACTACTTTTATTTTAGCAATAAAACCGATATCATGCATGTAAGACAACGCTGAATCATCATCTGCTGATGAAAAAGAAACTTTGAATTTACGTCCTAATTCTTGACAAATTGGGTTACGTAAAAAGAACTTAAATACAGCATGTGCATATGGAGAAACATCAAATGGTTCTTCTGGGTTGATACCTGCATCTGGTGATGCTGTAACGTTACGTACTGCGTTTCCACAAGCTTCACGAATAGTCACATCACTTTTTTCTAGCTCTGCCCATAATTCTGGAGTTCTGTCTAAACTTACGTAGTGAATTTGAATATCTTGACGAGTAGTAATATGCAAACGTCCTCTTGAGTATTCCTCAGAAACATCACATATTCTTAATAATTGGTCAGAAGTTACTTTTCCGTATGGTAATTTAATACGAATCATTTGTACACCAAACTGACGTTGACCGTATACTCCACGTGCTAAACGTAAACTTCTAAACTTTTCTTCATCAATTTTACCATCGTAAAACTGTTGAATTTTATCTCCTAATTCAATAATATCTTTTTGAACAATAGGGTTTTCTATTTCTGATCTAAAACTTTGCATGGTCAAAAACTTTGTTTTTGTAGTCCAAAGTATTAAGTATTAAGTAAAAAGATTTGCTTTTACTAATTTTTAAAACTTTAAAACTTGTTTTATTAATATTTCATTTTTTAAATCAAGCACCATCAACTCAGTACTCAATACTATGTACTTGGTACTTTTGTTACTGAATAAATCCAGCTCCTGATGTATTGTTTGTTTGAGGATCTATTAAAATAAAAGAACCTGTTGTTTTGTTTTCTGCATACGTATCATAAAACAATGTTTTGGCTAGTTTAAATGATACTTTTCCGATTTCATTGATTTTTAATTCCGTTGCTGCAGATTCTCCAGAAAAATCTGTTGCAATTACTGCATCTATAGTTGCTACTTTTGCAGCAATTACATTTGCACCTTGTTGTAATAAATATTTTTTACCTACTACTAGGTTGGTCGTATCCATCCAACAAACCTTAGCTTGTAATTGTTTTGTCTCTCTTGGTAATTCAGAAGCTTTTACAATAATATCTCCACGAGAAATATTGATGTCGTTTTCTAAAGTTACGTTGATTGAAGTTCCTCTTTCTGCAACACTATAGGTTTTATCGAAAAAGTAAATATCTTTAATTTTAGATACTGTTTTTGATGGCAATACGGTTACCTCATCTCCAACAGCCAAACTACCTCCGTATAATTTTCCTGCATATCCTCTAAAATCATGAAACTGATCTGTTTTAGGACGAATTACTGTTTGCACTGGTAAACGAGCTACAGATTCTTCGTACACGTCTTGGGCTTCTAATGCTTCTAAATGCGCTAACAACGTAGTTCCATTGTACCAAGGTGTGTGTTCTGATGCATCTACCACATTGTCTCCTTGCAATGCTGATACGGGAATAAAAGTGATGTTTTGTGTAGAACCTGCTCTTTTTGCCAAATCTGTAATTTCTGCTTTGATAGCTTCAAATTTATCTTGAGCAAAATCTACCAAGTCCATTTTATTAACAGCCACAATAATATCTTTTACCTTTAATAAATTATTGATAAAAAAGTGACGGTACGTTTGTTCTATGACTCCGTTACGAGCATCTACTAAAATAATAGCCGCTTGTGATGTAGATGCACCTGTAACCATGTTACGAGTATATTCTACATGTCCTGGAGTATCTGCAATAATGTAACTTTTCTTTGCTGTTGAAAAGTAAATATGAGCTACATCAATTGTAATTCCTTGTTCTCTTTCTGCAACCAAACCATCTGTAGCCAAAGAAAAATCTAAATAATCAAACCCTTTTTGCTTACTGGTGCGCTCTATTGCTTCTAGTTTATCGTCTGTTAAAGAACGTGTGTCATACAAAATACGTCCAATTAACGTACTTTTTCCGTCATCTACACTTCCTGCTGTTGCTATTTTTAAAACTTCCATTTTACTTATAGTATTAAGTACTGAGTACTGAGTATTAAGTTTCAGTGGCTATATGTACTTTATGTGTTTTTTAATTTTATAGTATTAAGTAGTCAGTACTGAGTATTAAGTTTACAGTTGCTTCGTACTTTATGTGTTTATATCTACTTTGTACTTTATACCAAGTACTCAGTACTTTTAGAAGTACCCTTGTTGTTTACGTTTTTCCATGGCAGCTTCTGATCTTTTATCATCAATACGAGCCCCACGTTCAGAAATAGAAGAATCTCTAATTTCTTGTACTACTTTGGAAATAGAAACGGCATCAGATAAAACGGCTGCTGTACAGCTCATGTCTCCAACGGTTCTAAAACGCACCATCATTTCTTTTACCTCTTCATCTTTTTCACGGTAAACTACCTCATCTTCAGCAGACCAAATCATACCATCTCTTAAGAACACTTTACGTTTGTGTGCAAAATAGATTGATGGAATTTCTATATTTTCTTTTTCTATATAAGACCAAACATCCAACTCTGTCCAGTTAGAAATAGGGAAACAACGTACGTTTTGTCCTAATTCTATTTTTCCGTTTAACAAATCAAACAACTCTGGTCTTTGGTTTTTTTCATCCCATTCTCCAAAATCTGAACGAACTGAAAAAATACGTTCTTTAGCTCTTGCTTTTTCTTCGTCTCTACGAGCACCTCCAATACAAGCATCAAAACCAAATTCTTCAATAGCATCTAACAACGTTTCTGTTTGCAACATGTTACGAGAAGCATATTTCCCTGTTTCTTCTACAACCTTACCTGCATCAATATTGTCTTGTACATTACGTACAATCAACTCAATTCCTAATTCTTTTGCCAAACGATCTCTAAACTCAATCGTTTCTGGAAAGTTATGACCTGTATCTACGTGTAAAAACGGAAAAGGAATTTTAGCTGGCCAAAATGCTTTTTGAGCCAATCTTACCAAGGTAATAGAATCTTTTCCTCCAGAGAATAACAATACTGGTTTTTCAAATTGCGCGGCAACTTCTCTTAAAATGTAAATTGCTTCGCTTTCTAATGTATTTACTCTTAATTCGTTCATTTTTTTATTTAGTATTTAGTAGTTAGTACAAAGTACATAGACTACTATTGCTACGTATTATTTATTTTTCTCAACACAGACTACTTAATACTTTGTACTAACTACTCTGTACTCATTACTAGTTATGCAATCCACATTCTCTGTTCCCTAACACTTTGGTTGGGTCAAAGTACTTGTGTTCGTTTGGAATGTTATTTTCTTCTAAATATGCATCTAATTGCTCATCGGAATAATCATAAAATGGGCTTACTTTTAACACTCCATTTGCATCTTGTGATACCACTTCTATAGAATCTCTAAAAGCAGTTTGTCCTTTTCTTAAATTTGTGAACCAAACATCTGGTTGATGTACTTCCATAGCTCTTTTAAAAGGCTCTAGCTTTACTTGTTCTGTAAATACTTTGTGCATTGGATCCTCAATTTGAGGAATCCCCATTACAGCATCTCTATGAGCTGAAGTTTGTTTTGGGACATACAAATCTATATTCAATCCTAACAACTTAATTAGCTCTTCTGCATGCTTGTAAGTATTACGAGTATTATATCCAGTATCGCACCAAATAACATCTATTTCTGGCTTTACTTTAGTTACTACATGAAGTATTGCTCCCTCATAAGGTCTAAAGTTAGTGGTTATCACCGGCTTTTTTGCTTGAATAATAGCCCAAGTAACTATTTCTGCTGGTGTTTTTCCTTTTAACTCTTGATTGAATTGAGCAATTTGCTCATCTGTATATTTTTTACTCATTTTTACCCCATTTTATTGCGTTCCACGCACGTTCATGAAAAAAGTACAATATCATTTTGGTTACAAAATCAATTGATGCTATAGATGATGCCATGGTAAGATTTCCTGTTGCATACCACGATACTAGCAAAGTATCTAAAGTTCCAACAATTCTCCAACTCACAGCTTTAACCACACTGCGAATAGGTTTATCTGATGACGTAGATTCTTTAAAACTCGCATCTGATTTATTCCCTAAAATCTTATCTGTTATCATTCTTATTTTTTATACTCTTACTCATTACCCTACCCAGTAAGTAGGAAATTATAACAAGTAGGTCGCAAAGATATAGTTTTTATTACATGCTCACAACAAAAAACATAAAAATCTACAAAATTAGTAGGGTAATAAAAATCAGAAAGTGTTTCTACACTAGAAAAACTTAGCAAACTAAAGAGATAAAATAATTTTTTGGGCTTTTATTTCTTCATCTGAATGAACAAAAAGCTCTTGATAATCTGACATGGGTGATCCAAAACCCGCAATACTTGCTGATGCAAAATGATCTTTAGTTACAGGATAAATTCCTTGCTCTTCTAAAGATTGCTTTACATGTTGTACTTTAACCACACTTCCCGAAAACACTTTTATATATGCCATAGTTAATAATTAATTAAATCTTGTAATGATGTATTTCTAAAAACTTGCAAAGAGCTATCTCTTACTTGAATCATTAATTTATTTACTGCACAAACTTCTTCGCTTTTGCAATCATCACATTTTTTATAAAAATTTAAAGACACGCATGGCACCATAGCAATAGGTCCTTCTAACGTACGAATAATATCTGTCATTGGAATATCCTTTGGCAAACGAGCTAAGAAATACCCACCTCCTTTTCCTTTTTTAGAATCTAGCACTCCTGCTTTTCTAAGCTCTAAAAGAATTCGTTCTAAAAATTTAATCGATATATTTTCGTGCGTAGCAATTTCTGAAATTTGTACCGGACAATCCTTATTTGTTCTTGCCAAATAAGTTAATGCTTTGATACCGTATTTTGTTTTCTTTGATAACATAAAAACAAATATACGAATCCAACTGATATTCTAGAACAGAAAAAAAAGCCCGATGTAAACATCGAGCTTAGTTGAGTATAAAACAAACTTATTAATAAAACATAATTTTACTAATGAGTACCTATATATACGAATCCGTCCTTAATTTTTACTGGATATACAGCAATTGAATAAGCTTCTCCGTTTAAACTCTCTCCTGTTTCAAGAGAAAATGTTTTTTTATGCAATGGACACGCAATTTTAGGAGTTCCACAATCTTCTCCTATCATTCCTCTAGATAATACCATTTCCATTTTATGAGGACATACATTTTGAGATGCATACCATTTTCCTTCTGCCGTAAAATTAAATACCGCTATTTGTTTGTTATCTACCTTTACACAAGCCCCTCCGTTTTCTGGGAATTTAGTTACAGGAGCTGCTTTGAACCACGTAGTTACTTCTGATTCTGGTAATGTTTTATATTGTTCTAAAATTGAATTCATTTTTTTAAAATTTTAAGCGTTAAGGATTAAGACCACTGTTTTGGCATTTTTTGATCTCTTAAAGACACAAACTCAATTGTTTCATCACTTTCTTCTGAGTTTACAAAATGCATAAAACGATTGTTTTGCTCATCAATATTTTCAATAGCTTCTTTCCACTCACATTTGTAAGCATCTACCAAACCTGCCATATCTTGATCTAATTGATCACACAATCCTAAAGAATCATTAATCACCACATCTTTTACATGTTCTACCCCACCTTCTATTTTATCTAACCAAGCAGCCGTTCTAACCAAAGGTCCAGCTGTTTTAATGTAATACATTAGGAAACGGTCCGTATATCTAATTACTTCTTCGTTGGTAATTTTTTCTGCCAATAACTCTGCATGTCTAGGAGTAGCTCCTCCATTTCCACCTATGTATAAATTCCATCCACCTTCTACGGCTATAATTCCAAAATCTTTTCCTCTAGCCTCTGCACATTCACGAATACATCCTGAAACTCCACCTTTAATTTTATGTGGCGAACGCAATCCTTTGTACCTGTTTTCTATTTCTATTGCAAAAGATACTGATTCATCCATACCATAACGACACCATGTAGAACCTACACAAGATTTTACCGTACGTAAAGATTTACCGTACGCATGTCCTGATTCGAAACCTGCATCAATTAAATCTTTCCAAATTAATGGCAATTCATGCAACTCCGCTCCAAAAAAGTCAATACGAGCACCACCTGTAATTTTTGTATATAAATCGTATTTCTTACCTATTTGCCCTAAAACAATTAGTTGTTCTGGTGTAATTTCACCTCCTGCAACTCTAGGCACTACAGAATAAGTTCCATTACGCTGAATGTTTGCTAAAAATTTATCGTTAGAATCTTGAATTACATTATGATCATTACCTGTATCCGCATAAATACTTGCAAATAAAGATGCTGCCACTGGTTTACAAGTTTCACAACCCAATTTACCCTTACCATAAGATGCTAACAACTCATCATAAGTTTTAATTCCTTTTAACTTTACAATATCATATAATTCTTGACGAGAATAATCAAAGTGTTCACAAACAGTTTCTTTAACAGTAACCCCTTGTGCTTTTAAAGTTTCGTTAATTAAGTCTGTAACCATTGGCTTACACCCACCACAACCAGTAGTTGCTTTGGTTTCTGCTGCAATTCCTTTTAAGGTAGTAACTCCTTCTTCTACTTTGCAACAAATAGCTCCTTTGGTCACCGCCTCACAAGAACAAACTACAGCAGTATCTGGTAAATCTAACGCAGATCCAAACGAAGCTTCTTCTCCACCTCTTGCTCCTAAAATTAAATCTTCAGGGTTTTCAGGAATTGCCATTCCGTTTAAGAAAATTTGATGCAACATATTGTAATCAGAAGCATCTCCCACCAAAATTCCTCCTAATAATTTTTTACCATCTTTAGAGACATTGATTTTCTTATAAATCCCTTGAAACTTATTTTCATACACAATAGACTCACTTTCTTTGGCTTCATTTAACGCATCACCAAAACTAGCTACATCAATACCACTTAATTTAAGTTTGGTAGACATATCTATAGAAGTTGGCATTAAAGCCTCACCTCCTAAAATGTTATCTACAGCAACACCAGCCATATCATATCCTGGAGCCACCAAACCATATATCATTTGATTTAACAAAGCACATTCTCCAATAGCATAAATACTATCATCAGAAGTTTTCATATCATTAGAAACCAAAATCCCTCCACGAGTTCCCACTTCTAAACCACATGTTTTAGCCAACTCATCTCTTGGACGAATACCTGCAGAAACCAACAACATATCTACAGGTAAGGTTTCTTCTTCAGAAAACTTCATTCCTGTAATTGCCTTATCTCCTTCAATATTTTGAGTCCCTCTGTTTAATAAAATTTCTATTCCTAAATCTTCTAACTTTCGTTGTAAAACCTTACTTGCATCATTATCTAATTGTCTCGGCATTAATCTAGGAGCAAATTCAACTACCGAAGCAGACAATCCCATATCCAAAATAGCCTTACCCGCTTCCAAACCTAACAATCCACCACCAAGAATAGCAGCTCTTTTAGGAGTTCCTTCCGATTTTATCTTTTCTACATAAGCCATTGTGGCATCTAAGTCCTCTATGGTTCTATACACAAACACTCCCTCTTTTTCTACTCCTGGAATTGGAGGCACAAAAGCAGAAGATCCTGTTGCTAAAATCAAGTAATCATACGTATATTCAGCATCACTAATGGTGGTTATTGTTTTAGACCCTCTATGAATATCTGTAACACGCTCATTAGTAATCAATTCTATTCCGTGTTCTTCGTACCATTCTCTAGGAGCCATACTTAAACGCTCTGCATCTTTATCTGCAAAATACTCACTCAAGTGAACTCTGTCATAAGCTGGTCTTGGCTCTTCACCAAACACAATCACCTTATAATCACCTCTTTTAGTTTTAGCCATAAGCTTTTCACAAAACTTATAACCTACCATTCCGTTACCTATTACTAAAATTGTTTTCATATATAAAGAAGTTTGTTTTACTTTGTACTACAATGCAAATATACGTAGTAATACTTAGATTAACAAAATTTATAAGTATATTTGTTACTTAAATACGTAGAAAAATGAATTACAGCTGTTCTGAATGCACCAATCAAAAGTGCTTAATTAAGAAAAACCTAGTACATATTAACAACCTTAATCCTGAGATTACCAACCAAAAACACACTATTCAGTGTAAAAAATCTAGGCAATTTATAATGGAAGGAGCTCCTGTTAACGGTTTATACTTTATATATAGCGGAAAAGTAAAAGTGATAAAAACAGGTTACAACGGAAAAGAACAAATACTTAGACTATCTAAAGACAGTGAAGTTATAGGTCATCGTGGATTTGGTATGGGAGAAACCTACAAAATTGGAGCAACAGCCATAGAAGATACGATACTATGTAACTTTTCTACCTCTTTATTAAAAGAAATTTTACTTGCAGAGCCAAAAGTAACTTTTGATTTTATGCAATTTTATGCAGAAGAACTAAACAGAAGCGAAACTAAAGTAAAAACCATGTCTCAAATGACTGTAAGAGAAAAAGTAATTGATATGCTCTTATATATATATAGAAAATTTGGGAACTCAGAAGATGGAACATTAGGTTTAGAATTATCTAGAAAAGAGCTGGCTGACTATGCAGGAACTACAGATGAACAAGTTATACGTATTCTTTCCGCCCTTAAAAAAGAAGATCTAATATTTACAAAATCAAAACTCATCAAAATACTTGATGTAAAAAAACTAAAGAAAGAAATATCTGAACACAATTTCTTCTTAGATAGTTAAACTACGTAATACTTAGTCTATCAAACAAAAAACTGCTCTTGAGCAGTTTTTTTTGTGTTTAAAAACTCATACTGAAGTGATAAATCCGCAACTACGTAAACAAAATACGTATATATCTTTATCAAAAACAAGTACCAATACGTAATTAACTAAAAATCACTTTATATGAAACTCACATTTTTAAAAGCCTCTACATTGTTTGCAGCAGCAATTCTGCTTACATCATGCGGAAGTAAGAAAAAAGAAAGTAAAACAACAGAAGCAGCTACTCCAGCCCCAGCTACTACAAGTTTAGAAATTGAAAAACCTCAATTAACTTTTGGATTTATTAAGTTAACAGATATGGCCCCCCTAGCCATCGCAAAAGAAAAAGGATTTTTTGAAGATGAAGGCTTATTTGTTTCTGTAGAAGCACAATCTAACTGGAAAAATATTTTAGACCGTGTTATTGATGGACAATTAGACGGATCACATATGTTAGCAGGACAACCTATTGCAGCTGGAGCTGGTTTTGGACGTCAAGCAGCATTAGTAACTCCATTCTCTATGGACTTAAACGGAAACGGAATTACTGTTTCTAATAAAGTTTGGGAAGGAATGAAACCTCATGTTAAAAAAGACGATAGCGGAAAACCTATTCACCCAATTAGCGCTGATGCCTTAAAACCTGTAATTACTGAATACAAAAACGAAGGAAAACCTTTTAAAATGGGTATGGTATTTCCTGTATCTACTCACAACTACGAAATAAGATACTGGTTAGCAGCAGCAGGAATAAATCCTGGAATGTATTCAGCTGACAATATTCAAGGGCAAATTGATGCAGATGTTTTATTGTCTGTAACACCTCCACCACAAATGCCAGCTACACTAGAAGCAGGAACTATTTACGGATACTGTGTAGGTGAACCTTGGAACCAACAGGCTGTTGCCAAAGGTATTGGAGTACCTGTAACAACCAACTACGATATTTGGAAAAACAATCCGGAAAAAGTATTTGTTATGACCAAAAAATTTGTTGAAGAAAACCCTAACACTGCTGTAGCCGTAACCAAGGCCTTAATTAGAGCTGGACAATGGTTAGATGCTCCTGGGAACAGAACAGAAGCGGTAAAAATATTATCAATGCCTCAATATGTAGGTGCTGATGAAACTGTATTAGCTAACTCTATGACAGGTACTTTTGAATTTGAAAAAGGAGACAAACGTGAAATGCCAGACTTTAACGTATTCTATCGCTACAACGCAACATACCCATTCTACTCTGATGCTGTGTGGTTTTTAACTCAAATGAGAAGATGGGGACAAATTCCAGAAACCAAACCAGCTGAATGGTATGCAGAAAAAGCAAAAGAAATTTACAGACCTGATATTTGGAAAAAAGCTGCTGAAATTCTAGTGAGCGAAGGTAAAATTCCTGCAAGTGATATTCCTACTACAGACGGATACAAGCCAGCAACTACAGACTTTATTGATGGTAACAAATACGACGGTAAAGATCCTATTAGCTACATCAACTCATTTAAAATTGGTAATAAAGACTAATCCACTGAAAAGATTTACAAAGTAAAGAGTGCTTACTCTTAGCACTCTTTACTTTAAATACACTGTACTGAATATTTAAGAGCATTTTAAGGAAAAACAATACATCATGAAAGATTCAATCATTAGAGTAATTAAGTTTATTGGACTTGGTTTTTTAGAACCATTAATACGGTTAATCAACAAAGAAGAGCCTAAAAAAAACATCAAAGAAATATTTAGAAAAATAGTAGCTCCTGTAGCATCTGTTTTCATTTTTGTTGGACTTTGGCAATTAGGTTCTACAACTCTATACAACATAGAGGCAGATTATAAAATTGAGACCACATTAAAAAACCAAGGAGAAGCAGAAGCTCAAAAAATAAAGGAATGTATGGAGTCTGGAGACCCAAGTTGTCAACCCAACACCCTACCCTCTCCTTCACAAGTTTACGCTGCTTATCAAACACTTTTAAAAGACCATAAAACCATTGCTGCTGATAAAAAAGCTTTTAAAGAAAAAACTTTTGAATTGAACAAAAAACGTGTAAAACAAGGAAAGTCAGTTATTACATACACAGGTAGACCATCTTTTGTAGACCAAATTAAAACAAGTTTAAAAACAGTATTTACTGGTTTTTTACTAGCTCTATTCATTGCTGTTCCTATAGGAATTGTTATTGGACTAAGTGCAACTTTAAGAGGATCCATCAACTGGGTGATTCAAATATTCAAACCTGTATCACCCGTAGTATGGTTACTATTAGTTTTTATGATTGTTAAAACCTTAACTAAAAATTCAGAAGGAGATAGTGCTTTTATTATTTCTTTTATTTCTGTAGGACTATGTTCTATGTGGGCTACATTGGTTAACACAGCCATGGGAGTAGCTTCTGTAAACACAGACTACATTAATGTAGCAAAAGTTTTAAAACTAAGACCTATGCAAAAGATTTTTAAAGTAATTCTACCCGCATCACTTCCTTTAATATTTACAGGACTACGTATTACATTATCTGTAGCTTGGATGGTATTAATTGCTATTGAATTGCTGGCTCAATCACCAGGACTAGGGTCGTTTGTGTGGGAAGAATTTCAAAATGGAGCTATGGATTCTAATTCAAAAATTATTGTAGCCATGTTTGTCATCGGTATGATTGGTTTCGCATTAGACAGAATCATGTTATTTATTCAAAACCTGATTTCATTTGAAAAAGAAACAATTTAAAAACCTTAAAAACAAACGTTATGGCAATTTTAGAATTAAAAAACGTCTTTAAAACCTACAATCCTGCAAAGGAAGAAAAAGGTGAAATTTTAGACAACATTAACCTAACTATTGAAGAAGGAGAATTTGTAGCCATTGTTGGTTTTTCTGGAAGTGGAAAAACCACTTTGGTAAACCTTATTAACGGATTGCTAAAACCAACTGAAGGAGAAGTTATATTTAAAGGAAAACCCGTAGAAGATACTAGTCACGAAAGAGGCGTTATTTTTCAAAACTACTCTCTACTACCATGGCTTACCGTTTATCAAAACATAGACATGGCAATTCAAGAAGCATTTCCAAAAGCTCCAAAACAAGAAAAAGACGTTAGAGTAAAAGAATATATTGAAATGGTTGGATTAACACATGCTACCAACAAAAGACCCAAAGAACTTTCTGGAGGTATGAGACAACGTGTGTCTGTTGCTAGAGCTTTAGCAATGGATCCTGAAATGATTATTATGGATGAACCTTTGGGTGCATTAGATGCTTTAACTCGAGGAAACTTGCAAGATGAAATTCTTAAAATTTGGGAAAGAAACAAACGTACAGCTTTGTTAATTACCAATGATGTTGATGAAGCCATTTATATGGCCGATAGAATTATTCCTTTAAAACCAGGACCCAATGCAACTTTAGGACCTGAATTTAAAGTAAACATTGAAAGACCTAGAGACAAAACTGCTTTAAACGACAATCCTGAATACAAAAAAACACGTAATCAAATTATTGAATACTTAATGAATTTAGGAGATGCGCAAGCAGCAGAAAGCACAGCAACTTATGAACTACCCGAAATTCAACCAAAAGACTTTAGATGGGATGCTAATTAAAAAACTCTAACTTATGACTCTTATAACCAACAATCCAAAAATAGAACGTTTCCCCTCTAACGAGGTAATGCTTGATTTAATAGACTTAAAAAAAGTATATCCAACCCCAAAAGGAGACTACGTAGTTTTAGAAAACTTAAACCTACAAATTAAAAAAGAAGAATTCATTACCATCATCGGTCATTCCGGATGTGGAAAAACTACCATGCTTTCCATGATTGCCGGATTAAACGAAATATCAGGAGGTAAAATTTCTGTACTAGGTAGCAGCATTAAAGGACCTGGACCCGACAGAGGTGTTATTTTTCAAGCACCAAGCTTAATGCCATGGCTAACCACCATGGAAAACGTAATGTTAGGAGTAAAAAAAGTATACCCTCATGCTAGCAAAAAACAAAAAGAAGACATCTGTAAATACTACTTACACAAGGTAGGTATGGAAAGCGCTTTTCACAAAAGAGCCTCAGAAATATCTCAAGGAGAACAACAACGCGTAGGTATTGCCAGAGCTTTTGCTATTAAACCAAAAGTTTTGTTACTAGATGAGCCTTTTGGAATGCTAGACTCTTTAACCAGAGGTCAATTACAAGATGTATTGATTGACGTTTGGAACAAAGAAAAAATTACAGCCGTAATGATAACACACGATGTTGATGAAGCCATATTTCTTGCAGACAGAGTAGTTATGATGACTAGCGGACCAAGAGCTAAAATTGGAGATGTACTTTCTATTGATTTTGAAAGACCAAGAACCCGAAAAGCAATTTTAGAACACGATGATTACTACAACTACAGAAAACATTTAATCGATTTCTTAGAACATTAAAACATGACCTAAATCATTTACACAATACCTTAATAACCCTAATATTATCAATTAAACATATAACTAAATATTTATAATTATGAAATTCACAAAATCATTATTAGCCGCTACATTTGCCTTTACAGCAATTGCAAACGCACAAGAAACCCCAAGTTTTTCTTTAGAAGGAGAGTTTAGACCACGTACAGAATGGTTTGGACACGGACAATCTTCTACCGCCGCAACAGGAACAGAAGGATATCTTTCTACAAGTGTAAGAGCTGCATTAAACGCTACCTACAAAACAGAAAGCTACACCACTTATTTAGGAATTCAAGAAGTTTTTAAATTTGGAGATCGTCCTCAAATTTCAGCAGCAGGAAACGGAAACTTTAGAGTTCAAGAAGCATGGGCTGACATTAAATTAGGAGAATCTTCTTCTTTTAAAATTGGTCGTCAACCATTGTCTTACGATGATCAACGAATTTTAGGAGGTTTAGGTTGGGCACAACAAGCTAGAACTCACGATGCAGGAGTTTTTAAATACAGCAACGACGGATACTCTTTGAACATTGGTGGTGCTCTAAACACTCCAAACAGTTCAATTTACGATACAGCTACCTTATTTTCATACAGAGAAATGGCATTTGTTCATGCTAATAAAAAATACAACGACTTTAATTTAAGTGCATTAATTTTAGCTAACACCTACCAAGCAGCAACAGAAAACAAGTCAACTTTATTAACTGCTGGTTTACATGCAGATTACAAAATTGATATTGTAACTTTAAAAGCAAACGCATACATCCAAGATGGTCAAAGAGTTGGAGATGTAGATGTAAAAGGTGCTTACTTAGCAAGTTTAGATGCTAGCATAAAAGCAACTGATATTACAAGTATTAGCGCTGGAGCAGAAATTATTTCTGGTAAAAAAGATGATTCTGCAGCGTTTTTTCCTTTATACGGAACCAACCACGCTTTTAATGGTTTAATGGATCGTTTTTATGTAGGAAACCATGCAAATGCAGGTGGTCTTGTAGACCTTAACCTAGGTATTGCTACTAAAATTAAAGGTTATGCTGTAAAACTAAAAGGACACCATTTCTCAGAACAATCTCAAGGTAAAGACAATTTAGGTTCTGAAATAGATTTGGTAGTTGCCAAAAAATTCAACGGATTTTCTTTAGTAGGAGGTTACTCTCAATTCTTTGAGCCAAATTCTGTAACAGGAGCAAAAGACACTCAAAACTGGGCATGGCTAATGTTAGTTATCAAACCAAAATTTTTATAAAAAATTAAGGGATCCTTAAACCTTAATTATTCAGTGTTAAGAGCCCGAGCATTTTGTTCGGGCTTTTTTCATAAAACACCCGTAAACACTACTGTCTTGAGCAGTTTTTACAACTGACAAAACACATCTATTAAACCATTATAAAACAAACCTTACACCACTGATTAACAGCAATTAAAAACAAGTTTAGACTTATTTTTAAAGAAAGAATACAATAAACTAAAACCCTAAAATTATGAGCTCATTTTTATCAAAATTATTTGGAAAGAAAAAAGCAGAAACTGTAGTCGAAGAAAAAGAAATAATACCCGCTAAAACCATAGAATATGTACAAGTTTCTTTTGAAGCCGTAAAACCCATCGCTGCCACAGCTGCTGATATATTTTATTCTAAATTATTTGAATTAGATCCCAAACTAAAACCTTTATTTCCTGCAGCAGATGAAGACAAAATGAAAGAACAAGGAAACAAATTAATGACTATGTTATCGGCAGCAGTTGCAGGCTTATCAAACATAGAAGCCTTAATCCCTGTTTTACAAGATCTTGGAAAAAGACACGTGGCTTATCGTGTTGAAAAATCGCACTACGACACTGTTGGAGCCGCATTAATTGGTACTTTAGCCGTTGGTTTGGGAGATGATTTTACCCCAGAAGTTAAACAAGCCTGGATTGATGTATATGGACTAATGTCTTCTGTAATGATTGAAGCTGCTTACTAAACAAAACACCTAACCCTAAAAATAATCAACATGAAAACCTTTATATACTTACTAAAAAAATTATTTTCTTTCTTAACCATTTTCTCACTTCTTATTGCTTGCGGAGGTGTGCCTGAAGAAAAGTCTTCTGCCAGTTCTGAAAAAAAATCATTCTCCGTTGCCGAAGTTTTAACCATGGTTGCTCATGAGAACGATGTTACTAGAACTCTTTACACCAAAGCCATTGTAGGAGGCGGAAAAAAACAGGGTTTTAAATTTGACGAAGAATGGCAAGACGAAAAAGTAGAAGCAGGTCCTTTACCAGCTTTATTTCTTAGAGGAATTGCCAACGACATTAGAAAAGGCGATGTTCCATTAGGCTTGTATTTAAGCTCCGATTATCCTATTAGTGCCTCAAACCAATTGGTAGGTAAACAAGCAGAGTTATTTAAAGAAATTAAAGAAAATAGAGAACCCAAACATTTTTTTGATGAAGATTCGCAACTATACACCGCCATGTTTGCAGATGTTGCTGGAGCACCTGCTTGTGTTAGCTGTCATAACAACCACGAAAAAACAACTAAAACCGACTGGAAATTAGGAGATGTTATGGGAGCAACTACATGGCAATATCCTGCAGATTCTTTAAGCTATACAGAAGCTATGAACGTATTAAAAGCCTACAGAGATGGTACTACTGCAGTTTACAATGACTACCTAGAAGAAATTAAAAACTTTAAAGAAACTCAAAAACCAGAGGTTGGAGACAAATGGCCTTCAACTGGTAATTATTTACCTACTCCAGAAGTTTTTATAGATAGTGTAAGAAAACTATCTGCTTATACAACCCTGTCATCATTAATGAAATAAGATAACATCTTGAAAAATCAAAAAGTTATAACCATTATAGGCCTAGTATTATTCTGTAGCTATATTCTACAGGATTTACTAGGTTTTAAAATAGCATCTTTAGAAAAACTCCAATCTCAAGAACTATATAAAAGGTGGAGCGGAGTGGCAATAGCGTTATTTATAACTTTCCAGTGGTTTTTAACGTTTACCAGAATTATTCCCAGACTAAAAAAACATTCCGTTAAACTTACCGAAATCCACAAATGGATAGGTGCCTTTAGCCCTATATTATTTTACTTACACGCAACTAGCTATGGATACGGCTATTTAGCCTTACTTAGTTATGTGTTTTTTGCCAACATACTATTAGGAACCATCAATTTAGATGTAATTAAATCTCAAAAAGAATGGATTTTTAAAGGATGGATGATTGTTCATGTAAGCTTATCCATGCTTATTACAATCATTTTATTCCTTCATATAGGAACTGTATTCTACTACAAATAACAGACGGAACTAAAACAATGATATTAAAAGTAACCAACATAATTCAAGAAACCCCAGAAGCTGTAACAGTTTGCTTTAAAAATGGAAATTTTTTCAGAAAAATTAAGTATTTACCTGGTCAATTTATTATGCTCGATTTTAAAATTGGAAAAGATACTGTAAAAAGAGCCTACTCATTTAGCAGTAGTCCAGACACAGAAAACGACCTAAGAATTACTGTAAAAAAAGTAAAAAGTGGTTATGTTTCTAATTACGTAAACAATGTTTTAAAAGTAGGAGACAAAATAAAGGCAGATGTTGCCATGGGAAGCTTTAACATTACCCCCAATAAAAACAACTCTCATCAATATGTACTTTTTGGTGCTGGTAGTGGTATTACTCCGGTTTTTTCTATTCTAAAATCTGTCTTAGCCGTAGAACCCACATCTAAAATTTTGTTAATTTACGCTAATCAGAATAAAGAAAACATTATTTTTTACAATGCTTTAAAACAATTAGAAAAAGAAAAACCGAACCAATTGTTTATTGAACATGTCCTTAGTGAAAACATCAATCCACAATTTCATACAGGTTTTTTAACAGAAGAAATTTTAGACACCATATTCAAAAAATACAATCTAGATTTTGGAGATCACAAGTATATGATGTGTGGACCTACAGGATTTATGGACAACACAGTACAAATTCTTAAAAACAAAGGTGTTAACAGAAAACAAATTTTATTAGAAGCATTTAAGGCTCCAACCATAAAAATAAATAGAAAAAACTTGGTTAGCCAAGTAACCATTCATTACAATAAAGAAACATATCAATTAGAAGTTCCTGGCAACAAAACCATACTCCAACAAGCCATGTCAAAAAACATACCTCTTCCCTACTCGTGTAGATCTGGAATGTGCAGTACTTGCAAGGGAACTTGTATAGATGGAGAAACCACCATGAGTAAAGGACACTTATTAAGTGATGAACAAGTAAATAACGGAGAAGTTTTAACCTGTATTACCTATCCAAATAGCGAAAGTATAACTATTGAAATAGCTTAATTATGTTTGAAATTAATCCACTTAGAAAAAGACAGTTTTACGGAATTTTAATAGGATTTATCATTGCTATTATAGCCATTTCATCACTCCTTTTTATAAAACCTGCAGAAGAATATCTAAGTATTGGTCCTATGAACACAGGTCACGAAGGATTTTCTTGTAACACATGTCATCAAGATGCAAAAGGAACTTGGATACAACAAATACAATCTAACACAGAACACGCATTAGGGCTTCGAAAAAAAATGGTAGAATTTGGTTCTCTACCTGTAACCACCAAAAAATGTTTATCGTGTCACGATAGAGATAACGACAGACATCCAACCCATCGTTTTTTAGAACCTAAACACAAAAAAGCCATTCAAAAAATTGATGCTACCAATTGCGCTACATGTCATAGCGAACACAATGGTATTAGAGTAAGCTTAGCACAAGGAAACTACTGTATCAACTGCCATAGTGATACCAAAATTAAAAACGACCCTATAGACACTCCTCACTCAGAATTATTTAAAAAAGGAATGTGGAGCACTTGTTTACAATGTCATGACTTTCATGGAAATCATCAAGCGGAGGCTGCTCTTTTTATGAAAGACACTATTCCGTTAAGCAAAATTAAAGCTTATTTTAAAGGTGGTGATGATCCATATGAAGGTGTTAAAAAATTCAAGGCATTATCAGAACAAGAATGGATAAAAAAATACACTAACAAATAATTTTTCAACCTCCCAAAACCAAAACCTGTAAAAATCAAGAAACTATACATCTTATCTTTCTTCTAAGATGTTAATAACATTTACGGATAAAACTACGTATATATACTTAATATATACGTATTTTTCATATATTTGCAACTAGTATCTTTTAAATCAGAAACTCATGTCTGCAAATAAATCATATAAAACAACTTGTTCTTACTGTGGAGTAGGTTGTGGAATCATAGTTAATAAAGATAACAACGGAGCTTTAAAAGTTACAGGAGACACCGAACATCCTGTAAACAAAGGAATGCTTTGCTCTAAAGGAATGAACCTCCATTACGTAGCGCAAGATACTACCGATCGTATTTTATACCCTGAAATGAAATGGAGTAAAAACCATCCTTTAAAAAGGGTTTCTTGGGACACTGCTTTTGAAAGAGCTGCAGCTGTATTTAAATCTATCATTAAAAAACACGGACCAGATAGCGTTGGTTTTTACGTATCTGGACAATGTTTAACCGAAGAATATTATTTAGTAAATAAACTAACCAAAGGGTTTATTGGAACCAACAACATTGACACGAATTCTAGGTTGTGTATGAGTTCTGCTGTTGTTGGATACAAAAAAGCACTAGGAGAAGATTCTGTGCCTATTGCTTATGCAGATATTGAATTGGCCGACACTTTTTTAATTACAGGAGCCAACCCAGCTTGGTGTCACCCTATTTTGTACAGAAGATTAGAAGCACACAAAGAAGCAAACCCTAATACCAAATTTATTGTTGTAGACCCTAGGAAAACACAAACCACTGCCATTGCCGATTTGCATTTACAAATTAAAGCAGGAACCGATGTGGTGCTGAACAATGCTATTGTTAGAGAACTGATTGAAACGGATAAAATTGATTTGGATTTTATTTTAAATCACACCAACAACTTTGAAGACGTAAAAAAACAAGTATTTGAAACTTCTTTAGAAGAATCGGCTAAAATTTGTGATGTTTCTTTAAACGACATAAAACTTGCTGCCAAGTATATTGGAAATGCTAAAGGATTTATTAGCATGTGGACCATGGGACTTAACCAAAGTATTATTGGGGTTGACAAAAATGTTTCTTTACTAAACATTTCTTTAGTTACAGGACAAATAGGGAAACCTGGTTCGGGTCCTTTTTCTTTAACAGGACAACCCAATGCAATGGGAGGACGTGAAGTTGGAGGAATGGCCAATTTGTTGGCTGTTCATAAAGATTTAATGAATCCTGAACACAGAAAAGAAGTTTCAGATTTTTGGGGGAGTAATCCTATCAATCCAAAACCAGGATACACCGCTACCAAAATGTTTGATGCTTTAGACAAAGGAGATTTAAAAGCAATTTGGATTATTTGTACCAATCCTGTAGTAAGTTTACCTAATTCTAACAAAGTAGAAAGGGCTTTAAAGAAAGCTAAATTTGTAGTAGTTCAAGACATTTCTCACAATTCTGAAACTACCAAATTTGCAGATTTATTATTGCCTGCTGCTGGTTGGCTAGAAAAAGAAGGAACTATGTCTAATTCTGAACGTAGAATTTCTTATTTAGAAAAAGGAATTGAGCCTCCTGGAGAAGCACTACCAGATGTAGAAATTCTTTGGAAGTTTGCACAAGCCATGAACTACAGAGGTTTTGATTTTAAAAACGCAGAAGAAGTTTACAACGAATATTGTAGAATGACCAAAGGAACCAATATTGATATTTCTGGTTTATCTTATGAGAAAATTAAAGAACTAAAAACGGTTCAATGGCCAGTTCCTTCAATAGAAAGTAAAGGAACACCTAGATTGTTTACCGATAAAAAGTTTTACACTCCAGACGGAAAAGCAAATTTTAACGTACCTCAACACATTTACAACCAATCAGAACAACCTACAGCAGAATTTCCTCTGGTTTTAAACACCGGTCGTATTCGTGATCAATGGCACACTCGTACCAAAACAGGAAAAGTAAAACGATTACTAACCCACATAGATGGTCCTTATGTAGAAATACACCCCGAAGATGCTAAGGCTAGAAACATAGAAGATGGAACTATTGTAGTAGTAAACAACCATAGAGGAACCACTAGAGTTAAGGCTGTAGTTAACAAAGACATTAAAAAAGGAGCTATTTTTATGCCAATGCATTTTGGTAGAATTTCTGATAATGATTTTGGTAGAGCCAATAATCTAACCAACGAATTAATAGATCCTATTTCTAGCGAACCCGATTTTAAACATGCTGTTGCACAAGTAACCAAGTTTAAAAAAGAAAAACAAAAAATTTGCTTAATTGGTGCAGGATCTGCTTCTTACCGATTTATTCAGACTTACAGAGAGCACAATTTTGAAGATGAAATTGATGTGTTTTCTTTAGAACCCTATCCGTTTTACAACAGAGTAATGTTACCCGAGTACATTAATGAAGAAATGACCTGGGATCAATTACAAAAAATTAAAGAAGGAGAACTTAACAAGCTTAAAGTTAAACTACACGCTAGTTGTAGCATTGTAAAAATAGACAGAGAACAAAAAACTATTTTAGACAGCAACGGAAACACACATACTTACGACATTTTAATAATGGCCACAGGTAGTAGAGCCTTTGTTCCCAAAGATTTTAGACTAGACATGCCTGGTGCTTTTACCATGCGTACTAAAAAAGATGCCGATGATTTAAAATCGCATTTGGCAAAAACAGGATTGCCAGAAAAAGAACAACACGTAACTATTGTAGGTGGTGGATTGTTAGGATTAGAATTAGCAGCATCACTTTCTAAAATAAACATTCAATCTAGTATTATACAACGTGCCAACAGATTAATGGAACGTCAATTAGACTTAGTTTCTAGTAGATTATTAGGACAAGATGTTGCTGAAAGAGGCATTCAAGTACACTACAACAACGAAGTAGATACTGTTTTTGAAACCGAAAAAGAAACAGAGCTAGAAGTACGATTAAAAACTGGAAAAATAATCAAAACCAATGCTATTGTTTATGCCATAGGAACCATTCCTAATATAGAATTAGGTAGGGCTATTAAATTAAATTGCGGTAGAGGTATAGAAGTCAATCAACATTTACAGTCTAGCGATCCAAACATTTTTGCCTTAGGAGAAATTGCACAATACAACGGATGGTTATTTGGAATTACATCGGCAGCAGAACAACAAGCAGACATTGCTGCTAAATTTATTTTAGGAGATTTAGGAAGTGTGTACGACGGTTCTGTGCTAATGAACATTCTAAAATTTGAAAACCTAGACTTGTGTAGTATTGGAAACATAGAAGTTCCTAAAGGAGACAAATCCTATGAACAAATTATTTTAACTGATGAACGAAAGCGTTACTATAAAAAATGTGTGGTGAAAGACGATATTTTAGTAGGAGCGGTTTTAATGGGTGATAAAAAAGAATTTGCAGAATTTAAAGCCTTAATAGAAGATCGTGTAGAATTATCGGACAAACGTGATGAATTGTTACGTGGTAGTGGTGGTGGAGAACCTGTTATAGGTAAATTAGTTTGTTCTTGTAGCCAAGTTGGAGACGGAAACTTAAAGCAAAAAATTGCAGGAGGTTGTACAGACTTTGCAGAGCTTTGCAAAACAACAGGAGCTGGTTTAGGGTGCGGAAGTTGTAAGCCCGAAGTAAGAGATATTTTAAAAGAAGAATTAATGACTATTAACGCTTAATAAGATGGTAGAAACATTAAAAAGAATTTTTATAAAAGGGGGAGTAATTACACCTAACGAGTTAAAACAAGTTATTTACCTAGCCAAAGCCCTAAACTTAAATAGCATTAGCTTTGGTTCTAGACAAGATATTTTATTGCCTGTTAAAGAAAATCAAGAGCATTTATTAAAAACATATTTTCCTCAGTTTAAACAAGATGTTGAAGAAAATCATAAATTTCAAAACATTGTATCTTCCTATGTTTGTGCCGATGTTTTTCCACAAACACCTTGGCTAAGCGCTACTACTTACTTATACCTGCACGAAGAATTTAAATACAATCCTTCTTTAAAAATAAACATTGTAGATCCTCAACAAAATTTAGTTCCACTTTACAATGGACAATTGAATTTTATTGCTTCTAAAAACGAAGATTATTGGTATTTAAATTTAAATCTACCAGGCTGGAACAAAAACACATCCTACCCCGTTTTAGTTTATACTTGGAACATTTCTAAAGTTGCCAAAGCCATAGAAGATGAGTATAAAAACTTTGACAACATTCAAGAGTTATACAATCGTGTAAACGAATTGGTAGACTCTAACAACAAAGTAATTACAGAACCTTTAAGCATTCCTTTTAGACCATTTCCTTATTATGAGGGAATGAACAAAATGGGAATCAATCAATATTGGTTGGGACTGTATTGGAGAAACAACAAATACGATATTAAATTCTTAGAAGAATTTTGTGATTTCTGTATGGATTATAAAATCAGTAGAATTTGTATTACTCCTTGGAAATCTTTTATTGTAAAGGGTATAGAAAAGGATTATAAATTTATGTTGGAAAAATTCTTAGGACAACGAGGAATTAACGTTCGTCATTCTTCTTTAGAATTAAACTGGCACTTACCTGTAAACGATGCAGAAGCTTTAAAACTAAAACGTTTTATTGTAAAATCTTTTGATCAAAATGATATTAGCACCTATGGTTTAACCATTGGATATCATGAAAGGAGTGAACATCCTCAGTATTTTACCTCTATGATTATAGAGAAAAACCCATCACCTAAAATGGCCAATGAGTTTGAAACTATAAGCTCCTACAACGTTTTATACTGTAAAAACTTTGATCCAAATACAGGAGAATACATTCAGTACGCTCAAAATGTAGAAGAAATTGAATTGCCTGGTTTGTTAATGAAATTGAGTCAGTTGTATTTTGAACAATTAGACACCAATTCTGAAAACGTTGCAAAACCTAAAGAGAATAAAGATACTGGAATTGGTCAAGACAAAATCCATCAATGTAAAAATTGTATGACGGTTTATGATGAAGAGTTAGGTGATGAAGAAGCAAATATTACAGCAGGAACTTCTTTTGATGAATTGCCATCGGACTATGTTTGTAATTTATGCGAAGCCCCTAAAAAAGATTTTATAGAAGTGGTACTTCAAGAATAAATTCTAATTTTAGTCTCTTATTTTATAGTGTATGGACAATAATAATTACATGATTCGTATTTCAGAGGCTATTGAATTGGTAAACACACATACCAATACAGGGAACATTACGCGTAAATCACTTATAAACGCTTTGGATTTCTTTTTGGCAAAAGACACCTTTTCTCCTATCAACATGCCACCATTCAACCAATCAGCAATGGATGGTTATGCGGTTTTGTTTGATGAACAACATCAGAATAATTTTGTGTTGGTTGATGAAATTAAAGCAGGAGACAACAACCACAGAACGTTAGAAGTTGGTCAAGCAGTAAGAATTTTTACGGGAGCTCCTACTCCCACCAATGCAAATGCTGTAATTATGCAAGAAAACACCGCAGTTGCTGATGGAATTCTTACCATAGAAGACACGCTAACCTACAATAAAAACATTCGTTTGGTGGGTGAACAAATCAAACAAAATGAATTGGCACTTACAGCAGGCACTAAATTAAACCCTGCTGCTATTGGTTTTTTAGCAACTTTAGGAATTACCAATGTAGAGGTTTATGAAAAACCAAGCATTACCATTGTGGTAACTGGAAATGAATTGGCCGAAGCAGGAAAACCATTAGAATTTGGTCAGATTTACGAAAGCAATGCCATTATGTTGCAATCTGCTTTGCTTAAAAAAGGATTTGACAACGTAACCATTTTAAAAGTTAAAGACGATTACCAAGCTACTAAAGAAAGTTTACATGCTGCCATTAATCAAAGTGATTTTGTGTTGATTTCTGGAGGAATTTCTGTAGGCGATTATGATTTTGTAGGCAAAGCCCTTTTGGAACTAAACACCCAACAACTGTTTTATAAAATAAAGCAAAAACCAGGAAAACCGTTGTTTTATGGTAAAAATGGAAATACCAATATTTTTGCTTTGCCAGGGAACCCAGCATCGGCCTTAACTTGTTTTTACATTTATATAGAGGCTGCTTTGCAACAATTTATAGGAAATCCTAATTACAAAAAACAAACCGTTAACCTAAGCTTACAAAACAAATACATTAAAAAAGGAATTAGAGGAGAATTTTTAAAAGCGAAAGCCACAGGAAAAAAAGTTACAGTTTTAGGAAGTCAGAGTTCTGCCATGTTAAACACTTTTGCTAGTGCCAATGCTTTGGTTTATTTAGATGAGGGTGTAGGAACCTTTGAAGAAAACACAACTGTTACCACATATATTATTGATTAAACACAAATTGTTATGCATAAAAACATTACCGGAATAATTCTAGCAGGTGGAAAAAGCTCAAGAATGGGTACCGACAAAGGAACTATATTACTGAATGACATAACATTTACCCAGCACATTATTAACAACCTTGCTCCTATTGTTGATGAAATTATTATTGTGAGTGACAATGAAAACTACGATCAGTTTGGAGTAAAAAGAATTCCTGACAACGTAAAAAACTATGGTCCTGTAGCGGCGGTTTACACCGGATTAAAAGCCAGTAAAACCGATTATAGTATTATTGTTAGTTGCGACTCCCCTAAAGTAGATTTAGATGTTTTTAAACCTTTATTAGAACACAGAAACAATAAATATGATATTGTACAATACATTCATAATTCTAGAACAACTCCACTTATAGCTCTTTACAATAAAAAATGTTTGAGTATTTTTAAACTAGCTTTGAAAAATAAAATTCAAAAATTACGTTTTGTTATAAAGCAGTTAGATGACAAAACCCTTATTGCCCCAGAAAAAATTGTTCCTAAAATTATCAATATCAATACCCCTAAAGATTTAGAAAAATACAACATATGCTAATTACCATTAAATATTTTGGAATGCTTATAGAGCATACCAAACAACCTCAAGAAACACTTGAGATTCCAAACTCTATTAGCACTATTCAAGATTTAGAATTGTTCATTGTTACCAAATATCCTGCTCTAAAAAATACGACTTACAATATTGCTCAAAATCAAAAAATAACCTTTAAAGAACAATTATTGAACAATGGAGATGAACTTGCTTTTTTACCGCCATTTGCAGGAGGTTGATTATATTTGTTGTTCTTAAAAAACAGAGTCACATGAAGAAAAAAAACGTATTTGTAGACGGAGCCATTACTCCTGATTTTATTGCCAATTCAATAGCAAAACATCAAACCAAAACAACTATTGGGGCTCATGATATTTTTTTAGGTCAGGTAAGAGCTGATGAAATTGATGGAAAAACAGTTGCTGCCATAGAATATACTGCATACGAAGAAATGGCCAACACTAAGTTTGATGAAATTAGAGAAGCTACCTTTGACAAATTCGAATTGACTTGCATGCACATTTATCACAGTTTAGGTACTGTAAAAGCAGGTGAAATTTGCTTGTTTGTATTTGTATCATCACCTAGAAGAAAACAAGCAATTAAAGCCTTAGAACATTTAGTAGAAGTTATAAAAGCAGAAAGCCCTATTTTTGGCAAAGAAATTTTTGAAGACGAAACACATCAGTGGAAAGTGAATTCGTAGCCGCTAATTATTAGCTTATTTCACCTAAATATAAATTGCCAACGGCTACAAATCAACAGCCAAAATCTCTCATAAATGGTAGACATCACACACAAAAGTAATACTCTTAGAACCGCAACAGCCCAAGCAATTGTAATTGTTAGCAAACAAGAAACCATTGATGCCATTCTAAACAAAACCGTTCCTAAAGGAGATGTGTTTGAAATGAGTCGTGCAGCAGGTTTGTTAGGAATTAAACAAACTCCGTATTTATTACCCGATTGTCATCCGTTACCTATAGAATTTACAGGAGTAGAATATCAAATAAATGGTTTAGAAATTACCGTTTTAATGACCGTTAAAACCATTTATAAAACAGGTGTAGAAGTAGAAGCGATGCACGGTGCTAGCGTTGTTGCTTTAAACATGTACGACATGTTAAAACCTATTGACAAACACGTGGAAATAGGAAGCATTAAACTCTTAGAAAAAAGAGGAGGAAAATCTACCTTTCACAAAAAGAATGGAAAAGGCTTAAAGGCATCGGTTATTGTTTGTTCTGACACTATTTCTGCAGGAAAAAAAGAAGATAAGGCAGGTAAAGCAATTATTAAAAAACTAAACGAGTGTGAAGTGAGTATTGGTGAATACACCATTATTCCTGATGAAAAAGATATTATTCAAGACAAAGCTATTAGCAATAGTCAAAAAGATTTTGACTTGATAATTTATACAGGTGGTACAGGTTTATCTAAAAGAGATGTAACTCCAGAAGCTTTACTTCCTTTACTAGAAAGAAGAATTCCAGGAATAGAAGAAACCATTAGGAACTACGGACAACAAAGAACTCCGTACGCAATGTTATCTAGAAGTGTAGCGGGTATTATTAACAACACTTTGGTAATTGCCTTACCTGGTTCTACCAAAGGAGCAGAAGAATCTATGGAAGCTATTTTCCCTGCAATTTTACACATTTACGGTGTGCTAAAAGGGGAAAGACATTAATCAAAAAATGAGAAGTAAATAATTAATAAAACAACAAATTTTATCAGCACAACCAACCACATATTAGTAGATTCGTTTCACAGAGAACACACCTATTTACGTATTTCTATTACAGAAAGATGTAATTTTAGATGTACCTATTGCATGCCTTCAGAAGGAATACCGTTGTCTCCCAAAAAACACATCATGACCTATGATGAAATCTATACTGTTGCTAAAAAGTTTGTAGACTTAGGAGTTACTAAAATCCGAATTACAGGAGGAGAGCCCTTGGTTAGAAAAGATGTAGAAGTTGTTTTAAGAAAATTAGCTACGTTGCCCGTAGAATTATCTATTACTACCAACGGAGTTTTAATTGATCAATACATCGATATTTTTAAAGAATGTAATCTTAAAAAAATCAACATTAGTATTGATTCTTTAAATCCTACTAAATTTAATTCCATCACCCGAAGAAAAGATTTTCAAAAGGTTCTAGACAACATTCAACTATTTACCAATGATGATTTTTTTACAGTAAAACTGAATTGTGTATTGATGAAAGAAACCAATGATGATGAAATTATTGATTTTATAGACTACACCAAACATCACAATTTAAATTTGCGTTTTATTGAATTTATGCCTTTTGACGGAAACAAATGGAATTTAGACAAGTTGGTCTCTTTAGAAACTATTACTCATAAAGCAATTCAGCATTTTGGAACCAATAATGTTATAAAATTACAAGATGCTCCTAATGACACTTCTAAAAACTATCAAATTAAAGGAGCTGTAGGGAGCTTTGCCATTATAAGCACTGTTACCAATCCGTTTTGCGACAGTTGTAACAGAATTAGGCTAACAGCCAACGGAATGCTTAAAAACTGTTTATTCTCTGGAGGAGAAACCAACTTACTAGACACACTTAGAGCAGGTGGTAATATTGAAAAACCTATAAACATTGCCATTCAATCTAAAAAGAAAGTTAGAGGTGGAATGGATACTCAAGACAAGTTTACTTCAGAAAATTTACGTTTAAACAATCGTAGCATGATAGCTATTGGTGGTTAGAGAATCTATTATCTTTTTGGTATTTGAAATTCCTTTTTTTATACATTTATAAAAAACAATTTGAATGAATGCTATTAGCGATTTTTTAGATATTAACGTACTTTCTTTTGGAGAACACACCATTAAGATTTACAATCTTTTACTAGCCTTGTTAATTTTTATTATTACCAAGGTAATTTTATGGTTGGTTGCTAAACTTATTAGAAAAAGAAATACACTTAACAACACCAATACCAACACTTATGCAATGATTCAGATAAGTGCTTACTTTTTTTGGACGGTTGCCATTGTTTTTATTTTAGAAAGTTTAAGTATAGATGTAAAACTAATTTTAGCAGGTTCCGCTGCTTTATTAGTGGGTATTGGTTTAGGACTGCAACAAACTTTTAATGATTTTATTTCTGGATTAATTTTGCTATTTGAAGGAACTACCCGAGTGGGAGATATTTTAGAAGTAGATGGAGATATTGTTAAAATTCAGGAGATAGGTTTACGAACATCCAAAGCAATTAACCGTTTTGATATTTCTGTAATTATTCCCAATTCTTTAATCACTACAAATAAAGTAATTAACTGGAGTCATCACGAAACCAAAACTTTGTTTACTGTAAAAGTAGGAGTTGCCTATGGTACAGATATAGATTTAGTTATAAAAACCTTAAAAAAATGTGCGAACCATCATCCAGAAATTATAAAAGAAGAAGAAACCGATGTTCGTTTTTCTGATTTTGGAGCTTCTTCTTTAGATTTTACTTTACTTTTTTATACCCGAAATATATTTGCTGCAGAAAAAATAAAAAGCGAAATTAGAATAAATATTGCCAAAGCATTTAAAGAAAATAATATTACAGTTCCATTTAACCAACTGGATCTTCACGTGATAAAAGAAGCCTAATGAAAAACACTTTTTTAAACAGTACTTCTTTAATCAACTATTCTAAAGAGCAGTATAGTTGTGAGCCTATTAGCAACATAGAGAATATAAACTTTAACAGTCCCGATAAATCTATTTTTTGGTTAAATACCTACGGAACTTATCATACCAAAGAATTTAAACAAATTATTACCTCTACTATTTTAGATGATTTTTTGTTAAAATTAGTAAGTAACGACTCTCATCCTAACAAGGTTTTAGAGCTAGACAATGCAATTTTTGTGGCCATAAAAGTATTAAAAACAGAAACCACTAATTTTGATACAGAGCAAATGTTCTTTATTCTAACTCCCAATTATTTATGGAGCATTCAGCAAGAAAAAGGAGATTATTTTGAATGGATTAGAGAACGTATTAAAGAAAACAAAGGAATTGTTAGATCTAAAAAAACAGATTATTTATTGTTCTTAATCTTAGAATCTATCATAGACAATTACGAAGATACGTACGACAAAATTTCTTCGTCTATGAAAACATTAAGTCAAACTATTGATGTAAAACCAACTCCAGAATTTACTCACAATGTAGAAAAAGAAAAAAACACATTAATTACTTTTAAAAGAGCAGCTATTAGTTTGCGTGATATTATTACTCGTTTTGAAAAAATTGAACATCAAAAAATAAATAAAAAGTTTTTTAGCGAACTAAACACACAAGTAAACAACCTAATTAGCAATATAGATTTTGATTTGCAAGAACTAGAAAGTAAAATTAACATGATTTTTAGTATTCAAGGACACCGTTTAAACGAAGTAATGAAAACGCTAACAATCTTTTCCGTTATTTTTATTCCATTAACATTTTTGGCAGGTATTTATGGAATGAATTTTAAAAACATTCCCGAATTACAAACCGAATATGGTTATTTTGTATTGTTAGCAGTTATGGCAATTATCACCTTAATTTCTGTGTACTTATTTAAAAAGAAAAAGTGGTTTTAAAGCACATTTAAAATCACTTTACAAACTCTAGCCAAGTCGTTTTCTGTTAGTGATGAACCACTTGGTAAACACAAACCTCTTTCAAACAAATCATCACTCACTCCATTTTTATAAAAAACATGTGTATGGTATATGGTTTGTTGATGCATAGGTTTCCATAAAGATCTACTTTCTATATGCTCATTAGCCAAAGCCAATCTTACCTTTTCTTTTAAAGAGTTAGAAGGAAATAACACACATGTTAACCAGTAATTACTTTCTGTATTTATACTAGGCTCTAAAAACACAAGTTCTTTTCCATTCAAAGCTTTTTTGTAATATTGATGATTCTTTTTTCTACTCATCAAAAAATTTGGCAACAAATCTAACTGTGCCACACCAATAGCTGCTAATACATTACTCAACCTATAATTGTATCCTATTTGATTGTGTTGATAATCGGAAGTGTTCTCTTTAGCTTGGCTTGACAAATACCTAGCTTTATCAATATATTTTTGATGATTTGACACCAACATACCTCCTCCAGAAGTTGTTATTATTTTATTTCCGTTAAAAGAATATACACCTACATCTCCAAAAGTACCAATTGCTTGCTGTTTATAAATAGCACCCAAAGCAGATGCTGCATCTTCTAAAACTAAAATATTGTACTTCTTTGTAATGGCTAAAATTTGGTCCATTTTGGCAGGAGTTCCATACCCTTGTACCAGAATTAAAACTTTGGGTTTTTGTCCTTTTTTTATTTCTTTTACAACGGCTTGTTCTAACAAAACCGGACAAATGTTCCACGTATCCACCTCAGCATCAATCAATATAGGAATAGCTCCTAAATAAGTAACCGGGTTTACAGATGCTACAAACGTAAAAGTAGAACACAACACCTTATCTCCCTTTTTAACTCCCAAAACTTGTAATCCTAAATGAATGGCTGCTGTCGCAGAATTTAAAGCTACAGCGTAAGGAACTTTTACAAAATCAGCTAATTTCTGCTCAAATTCATCTAACATAGGTCCTAAAGGAGCAATCCAATTACTTTTAAATACAGAACCTATCAATTCTTGCTCATTCCCTTTTGCATCTGGGGGTGATAGATATATTTTTTCTTTCAACGACTTCGTTTTTTGCTAAGGTAGCAAAAAAGCAAATGTGATGATAAACACAGTTAAATTTTAAAAGAATTCCTTTTATAGTTCTACAAAATTGTGGTTAACTTACGTCCCTAAATTATTAAACATAAAAAATGGTTACTGAAAACACTACTTTAATGCAATCGGCAAGAAAATCTCTAGAAAATAATTGGGGAATTGCTATTGGTACTTTTCTTATTTACACAATTATTATTTCTATTGCTTCTTATGCAGCCATCATTATTACAGGTCCTTTTGCTTTAGGACTTGCTTTATTTTCTTTAAATATAAGTAGAGGTAAAGAACTTAAAATAGAACAAATTTTTCAGGGTTTTAATAGATTTGCTGATGGATTGATTGCTTATCTACTCATTTTACTTAATGTATTCTTGTGGTCTTTACTATTTATCATTCCAGGAATTATCAAAGCTTTTTCATATTCAATGACCTATTTTATTATGGTAGACGAACCTGAATTAAGTCCGCAACAAGCCATGAAAAAAAGTCAAGAAATGATGGATGGTTACAAAATGAAATATTTTAGACTTACCCTACGTTTTATGGGTTGGTCTTTACTTTGTTTATTAACATTTGGAATTGGTTTTCTTTGGTTAATTCCGTACATGTATGTTACTTATACAAAGTTTTACGAAGATTTAAAAACAGATCCTCTACAAGAAATTGGAAACTATTAACAAATAACGACCTGTTATATTATACAGGTCGTTATTTTTTTTGCAAACTAAAGTATTTATCTACAACTCCAAAAGCAATGGCTTTTTCTTGTTTGGCATTCCTAAACTGAGCAACATAGCTATTGGCATTTTTAATAATTTCTAAAGCTTTATCTGTATTATTGATATAATAATTTAATTTTTCTTCCAAATCAGAATAATCATCTTTAATACAAATAAAATGCACATCTGGTATTAAGGTTCCTTCCATAAACCAGGTTTCATATTTAGGCATGGGCATTACCGCAATAGAATTTGACGACATAATCCATTTTAAGTTTGTAGCCACATCATTCCCTTCTAAAGACAAAACAAATTTATATTTTAAATGTTCTTTTATAGACAATTTAGTGGTTGCCCATTTTTGATTTACTTTAGGTGAATTTACAGCTCCTAAATTACATAAAGGATGATCAAAATACTTTTCGTAAAAAGAAATTCTATGCGGATGGTAATCAAAAATTTTTGCTCTACCAATTAAGATGTTCTTTTTTTGAGTATAGGCCAATTTGTCATTCACAAATTTAAAATGCCTTACTTTATTTAGCTTTAATAAAACTGAATTTTGGTTGGAGTCACTAATAGGTCTACTTTTAACAAATGTGGGTACATTAGGTACCTTTACTACATCTCCAAACTCATAAAATATTCTATTCTCTTTTGGATAAAATCTTAAGACTTCAATTAAATCAAAATAATAGGTTTTTAATTTTCTAGGCTTTCTAAAATCCTGAATGGTTTTTCCGTTCGCTTTATCAAAAAAAGTTTCTAATTTATTATAATAATTAACTCTGTTTAGACTATTCTCATCTGCTGTATTTATCTTTTTTTTAAATAAAGTACGAGGCAATACATCCAAAATAGTATTTTTAACATAGTACTTAAATTTTATCAATCCCATAAATACAAATCTTATCTTTACGGTTCAAAACTACAATATATTTTGTAGATATCAAGAACATAAAAACTACGTATAATTACGTATATTTGTAGCAAGTTATAAAACTATAGTTATGCCAGAAAACATAAAAAGTCCTCAGGACTCTGCTGTAGAAATTACAGAGTTAATGAAACCAATGAATTCTAATTTTAGTGGAAAAATACATGGAGGTTATATATTAAACCTAATGGATCAAATTGCGTTTGCTTGTGCTTCAAAATATTCCGGACAGTATTGTGTTACGGCATCGGTAAATACCGTAGATTTTAAAAACCCTGTGAATGTTGGTGAGTTTTTAACTCTTAAAGCTAGGGTTAATTACGTTGGAAACACTTCTATGACCGTTGGAATAAGAGTAATATCTGAAAATATACAAACTGGTGAAAAAAAACATTGCAATTCTTCTTATTTTGTAATGGTAGCCAAAACAAAAGATGGTAAAAATGCTGTTGTGCCTAAATTAAAACTTAGAAACTCTGAAGATGTAAGACGTTTTATACGTTCTAAAAGTAGGCTTGAAACTAATAAGTTAAGAAAACAAGCTTTTAGCAAACAAAGCTTTAATTATAAAGAACATTTAGAGGAACTAAAAGACTTTAATGTGTATATAGATCCTAGTTTACTAGATTAAATTAAAAAGGCCTTAGTGTGATTAAACTAAGGCCTTTTTAAGTAAATTATTTATATTAACTTTTCATGTTCTCAATAAATTGATCAAACAAGTAAGTTGCATCATTAGGTCCAGGACCTGCCTCTGGATGGTATTGTACAGAGAACACTTTTTTATCTTTAATTGCAACACCAGCAACGGTATTATCATTTAAGTGTACATGAGTAATTTCTACGTGATTTGTAGCCTCTACATCTTCTCTACTAATATTAAATCCATGATTCTGAGATGTAATCTCACCTTTACCTGTAATTAGGTTTTTTATTGGGTGATTGATACCTCTATGTCCATTGTGCATTTTATATGTAGAAATCCCTTGAGATAATGCTATAATTTGGTGCCCTAAACAAATTCCAAACAAAGGTAAATCTTTATCTATAATTGTTTTTGCTATTTGCTGAGCACTTTCTAAAGGTTCTGGATCTCCAGGACCATTTGATAAGAAATATCCATCAGGATTAAAAGCTTCCATTTCTTCAAAAGTAGCTGTACAAGGAAAAACTTTAATATAACAATCTCTCTTTGCTAAATTTCTTAAAATATTCTTCTTAATTCCTAAGTCTAAAGCCGAAACTTTGTAAGTTGCGTTTTCATCACCATAGTAATAAGGTTCTTTGGTAGATACTACAGAGGCTAAATCCAATCCAACCATACTTGGAGCATCTTTTAATTTAGCCATTAAACCATCTATATTATCAACATCTGTAGAAATTAAAGCATTCATTGCTCCATGCTTTCTAATGTAGCTTACAACTGCTCTAGTATCAACATCAGTAATAGAAATCAATTTATGTTTTTTGAAATAATCTTCTAAAGATCCATCAGAACGTTCTCTAGAATATTCATAACTAAAATTTCTACACACCAATCCAGCAATCTTTATTCCGTCAGACTCTACTTCATCATTATTTACTCCGTAATTACCAATATGTGCATTGGTTGTTACCATAATTTGACCGAAATAAGAAGGATCTGTAAAAATTTCTTGATAACCAGTCATACCAGTATTGTAACAAATTTCACCTATACTGGTTCCATCTATTCCAACAGACTTCCCTTCAAAAATAGTTCCGTCTTCCAATAATAAAATTGCTTTTTTTAATTCTTTGTACTTCATATAAAGTTGTTTTTGTTGTTGGGTGGAGGTTTGTCACCTAATCTTTCAACAAAGAATGTTTGTAAAAATATTTGTGCAAATATAAAAAAAGGATAAACTATAAAATAGTTTATCCTTTATATATTTTACTTTATCGTAAAAATCATTATTCTTCAGTAGTTTCTGTAGATTCAGCAGCAGCCTCAACTTGAGGTGCATCAGCTTTTTTCTTAGATCTACGAGTCGTCTTTTTCTTTTTAGCTCCGTTAGGGTTGTAGATTTCGTTGTAATCAACTAATTCTACCATAGCCATTGGTGCGTTATCTCCTTGACGATTTCCTAGTTTAATGATACGTACGTATCCACCTGGTCTATCAGCTACTTTAACAGCAATTTGTTGAAATAATTCTGATACAGCATATTTGTTTTTTAAGTAAGAAAAAACAACTCTACGATTGTGAGTAGTATCTTGCTTAGATTTTGTAATGATAGGCTCAACATACATACGTAAAGCTTTTGCTTTAGCTACAGTTGTGTTAATACGCTTGTGTTCTATTAAAGAACAAGCCATATTTGCTAACATTGCATTTCTATGTGCTGTTTTTCTACCTAAGTGGTTAAATTTCTTTCCGTGTCTCATTGTACATGATTTTTAGCTTTCATCTTGCATCTACCCTCTTTGGGGAGCAAAATATGAAAGGATTATACTAGTCTTTGTCTAATTTGTATTTACTTAAATCCATTCCGAAATGTAAATTTTTAACATTTACCAATTCGTCTAACTCTGTTAAAGACTTTTTACCAAAGTTTCTAAATTTCATTAAGTCGTTTTTGTTAAAAGATACAAGATCTCCTAACGTTTCTACTTCTGCTGCTTTTAAACAGTTTAATGCTCTTACAGATAAGTCCATGTCCACCAATTTAGTTTTTAACAACTGTCTCATGTGTAATGATTCCTCATCATAAGTTTCTGTTCTTGCAATTTCATCTGCCTCTAAAGTGATACGCTCATCAGAGAATAACATAAAGTGGTGGATTAAAATTTTTGCAGCTTCAGTTAAAGCATCTTTAGGGTTAATAGATCCATCAGTAACTACATCAAAAACTAATTTTTCGTAGTCTGTTTTTTGCTCTACACGGTAATTCTCTACAGCATATTTTACATTCTTTATAGGAGTGTAAATAGAGTCTGTAAAAATAGTTCCTAAAGGCACATTTACTTTCTTGTTTTCTTCAGCAGGAACAAATCCTCTACCTTTTTCAATAGTAATATCAAAACTTACAGCTACAGAGCTATCTAAGTTACATATTACTAAATCTGGGTTTAAAACTTGGAAACCTGAAGTAAACTTTTGTATATCACCAGCAGTGATTTGGTTCTGACCTGATACTGATACAGAAACTGTTTCTTTATCAGTGTCTTCTATCTGTTGCTTAAAACGTACTTGTTTTAAGTTTAAGATGATTTCAGTAACATCTTCAACAACACCTTCTACAGTTGAGAATTCATGCTCAACTCCTTCAATGCGTAAAGAAGTAATAGCGAAACCTTCTAAAGAAGACAATAATACTCTTCTCAAAGCATTACCTACTGTTAAACCAAAACCTGGCTCTAACGGTCTAAATTCGAATTTACCTTCAAAATCGGTAGATTCAATCATGATAACTTTATCTGGTTTCTGAAAATTTAATATTGCCATAGCTAACTGGTGTCTATTTATTATTTCGAGTATAACTCGACGATTAATTGCTCTTTGATGTTTTCTGGAATCTGAATTCTTTCAGGTACAGTAACAAACGTTCCTGTTTTGGTATCATTATTCCAAGTTAACCACTCAAAAACAGTTGAAGTACTAGCTAAGCTATTTTCTATAACTGTAAGTGATTTAGATTTTTCTCTTACACCAACAACATCACCAGGCTTCAATTGGTAAGAAGGAATGTTAACGATTTCTCCGTTAACTGTAATATGTCTGTGTGATACTAACTGACGAGCTCCACTTCTTGAATTAGATAATCCCATACGGAATACAGTGTTATCTAAACGAGATTCACATAATTGTAATAAAACTTCCCCTGTAATTCCCTTACTTGCTGATGCTTTCTTAAATAAATTAGAAAACTGACGTTCTAAAATACCATAAGTATACTTTGCTTTTTGTTTTTCTTGTAATTGTAAAGAATACTCAGAACGTTTAGCTCTTTTCTTTGCCAACCCGTGTTGACCAGGTGGGTAATTACGTTTTTCAAAAGACTTATCGTCTCCAAAAATTGCTTCTCCAAACTTACGAGCAATTTTAGTTTTAGGTCCATTATATCTTGCCATAATAAAAATTTTAAAAATTGACAGTTATGAATTAAGGCTTAGTCCTTCGATAACTTTATAGTGCCAACTTTATTGTTAATTAAAAAATTATATTCTTCTTCTTTTTGGAGGTCTACATCCATTGTGTGGCAATGGTGTTACATCTATAATTTCTGAAACTTCGATTCCTGCATTGTGAATTGTACGAATTGCAGATTCTCTACCATTTCCAGGTCCTTTTACGTATACTTTTACTTTACGTAATCCTGCTTCGTGTGCTACAGCAGCACAATCTTCAGCAGCTGTTTGTGCAGCATAAGGAGTGTTCTTTTTAGATCCACGGAATCCCATTTTACCTGCAGAAGACCATGAAATTACATCTCCTTTTTTATTTGTTAAAGAAATGATGATGTTGTTAAATGAAGCTGTAATGTGTGCTTCTCCAACAGACTCAACAATAACTTTACGCTTTTTAGCGGTCTTTGTATTAGATTTAGCCATAACTTAATTATTTCTTTTTGTTCGCTACAGTTTTACGTTTTCCTTTTCTTGTTCTAGAGTTGTTTTTGGTTCTTTGACCTCTTAACGGTAATCCAGCACGGTGACGGATTCCTCTAAAACATCCAATATCCATTAATCGCTTAATGTTTATTTGGATTTCTGAACGTAACTCACCCTCTATAGTGTAAGTTCCTGCTTGTTCACGAATTGCTCCGATTTGAGCATCAGTCCAATCTTGAACTTTAATGTTCTCATCTACTCCAGCATTTGCTAAAATCTCTTTAGCTCTAGTTTTACCAATTCCAAAAATATAAGTTAACGCTATTACACCACGTTTGTTCTTTGGAATGTCAATACCTGAAATTCTTGCCATAACTAACCTTGTCTTTGTTTGAATCTAGGATTCTTTTTATTGATTACATATAATCTGCCTTTTCTACGCACAATCTTGCACTCGGCACTTCTCTTTTTTATTGATGCTCTTACTTTCATCGTATGATATTTTAGTATCTATAAGTAATTCGAGCCTTTGATAAATCATAAGGACTCATTTCTAACTTAACTTTATCTCCAGGTAATAATTTAATATAATGCATACGCATTTTACCTGAGATGTGTGCAGTAACAATATGACCATTTTCTAACTCTACTCTAAACATAGCGTTAGATAATGCTTCTGTAATTGTACCGTCTTGTTGTATTGACGCTTGTTTTGCCATAATTAAATTGTTCCTCTTCTTTTAGTTCCAGTTTTCATTAGACCGTCGTAATGTCTGTTTAGTAAATACGAGTTAATTTGCTGGATGGTATCGATTGCAACACCTACCATAATAATTAACGAAGTACCTCCGTAAAACAGAGCCCAGTTTTGTTGAACACCAAAATGAACTACAATGGCTGGGAAAACAGCCAGCAAAGCTAAGAAAATAGATCCAGGTAACGTAATTTTTGACAAAATACTATCTAATTTTTCTGCAGTCTCAGTACCTGGGCGGGTTCCCGGGATAAATCCTCCACTTTTTTTAAGGTCATCAGCCATTTTATTTGTTGGAATTGTGATTGCTGTATAGAAATAACTAAACACAATAATCAAAACACAGAATAAAATATTGTAACCCCATCCATTAAAATCAGATAATGCATTGAATACTGTTTGCATCGTACCATCAGTGTTTCTTGCTATTAATCCAGGAACAAACATAATTGCTTGTGCAAAGATAATTGGCATTACTCCTGCTGAGTTTAATTTTAAAGGAATATACTGTCTTGCTCCTTGAGCATCATCTATACTTCCTACAACAGTACGTCTAGCGTATTGCACTGCAATTTTTCTTACAGCTGTTACCAATAATATACTTGCCAATATAATTGCCAACCATACAATAATTTCTAAAAGAATCATCATGAATCCTCCAGAACCAGCTGCATATTTAGATGTTAATTCTTGCATAAATGCACCAGGGAATCTTGCTATAATACCAATCATAATCAATAATGATATACCATTACCAATTCCTTTTTCAGTAATACGTTCTCCTAGCCACATTGCAAAAACAGTTCCTGCAGTTAATAAGATCATTGAAGAAATCCAGAACATTCCACCTTGTCCCAATAAGTATGCCTCTTGAGGTATACCTAAGGTTGGTAAACTTGTTAAATAAGCTCCTCCTTGCACAACAGTAATTCCTATTGTTAACCAACGTGTAATTTGGTTGATCTTATTTCTTCCGCTTTCACCATCTTTTTGTAATTTTTGTAAATAAGGAACTGCAATCCCCATTAACTGTACTACAATAGATGCTGATATATATGGCATAATCCCAAGAGCCATAATAGAAGCTCTTGAGAATGCACCACCTGTAAATGCGCTTAATAAACCTAAAAGACCATCAGAAGTTTTACTTCCTAATGCCGTTAATTGTTGAGGATCTATTCCTGGTAAGGTTACCTGAGCCATAAATCTGTAAACTGCCATTAACCCTAGAGTTAATAATATTTTACCTTTTAACTCATCAATTGACCAAATGTCTTTTATGGTTTGGATAAATTTCTTCATCTACTTAATAATAATTATAAAGTTACAGCTTCTCCTCCAGCAGCTTCAATAGCAGCCTTTGCAGTTCCCGTAAATTTGTGAGCAGTTACGTTTAATTTAGCTTTCAATTCTCCACCACCTAGTATTTTAACTAAGTCGTTTTTGCTTGCTAAACCATTTTCTACTAATACAGCTAAATTAACTGTATCTGTAACTTTACCACTTTCTACTAAAGATTGTAACTTGTCTAAATTAATTCCGTTGTATTCCTTACGGTTTACATTGGTAAATCCAAACTTAGGTACTCTTCTTTGTAATGGCATTTGACCTCCTTCAAAACCAACTTTTCTAGAATATCCAGAACGTGATTTTGCACCTTTGTGTCCTCTTGTAGCAGTACCTCCATGACCAGAACCTTCACCTCTAGCAATACGTTTACCACTTTTTACAGAACCCTTAGCAGGTTTTAAATTGTTTAAACTCATCTTTTTATAACTTATTTAATTTCTTCTACAGAAATTAAGTGTTTAACTTTATTCACCATTCCTACAATTGATGGAGTAGCATCATGCTCAACAACCTTTCCAATTTTAGTCAAACCTAACGCTTCTAAAGTTCTTTTTTGAACTTGCGTACGGTTTATTTGGCTCTTTACTTGTGTTAATTTAATTTTTCCCATGGTATTCAATATTAACCGTTAAATACTTTGTCTAAAGAAATTCCTCTCTCAGCAGCCACTTGTTGTGGACTTCTTAATTGTAATAAAGCATCAAAAGTTGCTTTTACAACATTGTGAGGGTTAGATGATCCTTGAGACTTAGATAATACATCATGTACACCAACTGATTCTAATACCGCACGTACAGCTCCACCAGCGATAACTCCGGTACCGTGTGATGCAGGTAATAATAATACCTTAGAACCACCAAATTTACCTTTTTGTTCATGTGGTAAACTAGCGTTCATTAATGGAATACGAACTAAATTCTTTTTAGCTTCTTCTACAGCCTTAGCAATTGCAGATGCAACATCTAAAGATTTACCAGATCCGTAACCTACTACACCTTCACCATTTCCTACTACTACAATAGCAGAAAATCCAAAAGTACGTCCACCTTTTGTAACCTTAGTTACACGGTTTACAGCTACTAAGCGATCCACTAACTCTAATCCGCTTGGCTTAACTCTTTCTACGTTTTTATATCCTTGCATAATATAATTTTCTTAAAATTTTAAACCAGCTTCTCTAGCTGCTTCAGCTAATGCTTTAACTCTACCATGGTATAAATAACCATTTCTATCGAATGCTACTGTTTGAACACCTACTGCAGATGCTTTTTCTGCAATTGATTTACCTACTAATGCTGCTATTTCAACTTTAGTTCCTTTTGCATCGATTTCTTTATCTCTTGATGATACAGAAGCTAATGTTACTCCTGCTTTATCATCAACTAATTGAGCGTAAATTTCTTTGTTACTTCTAAACACAGATAATCTTGGTTTAGTTGCTGTACCTTCAGAAATTTTTCTAATTCTACGCTTAATTCTTTGTCTTCTTTCAAGCTTTGATAATGCCATAATACTATAAATTATGCAGATTTACCTGCTTTTCTTCTTAATTCTTCACCTACAAACTTAATTCCTTTTCCTTTGTATGGTTCAGGTTTACGGAAAGAACGAATCTTTGCTGCTACTTGACCTACCAATTGCTTATCGAAAGAAGTAAGTTTTACGATTGGATTTTTACCTTTATCTGATACTGTTTCAACCTTAACTTCTGGAGCAATATCTAACACAATGTTGTGTGAGTATCCAATAGCTAAATCTAAAACTTGACCTTGATTTGAAGCTCTATATCCAACTCCAACTAATTCTAATTCCTTAGTCCATCCTTTAGACACACCTTCAATCATGTTGTTGATTAAAGCTCTGTATAAACCATGTTTTGCTCTATGGGTTTTAGATTCTGTTGGTCTATCTAAGATAAGTTTTCCTTCTTCTTCTTTAATACTGATTCCATCAGTAATTTCTTGAGATAATTCTCCTAATTTCCCTTTTACAGTAACTGTGTCTCCGTTAATAGTAACAGTAACACCAGCTGGAATTGCGATTGGGCTTTTTCCTATTCTTGACATACTATTCTATTTTTTAGTAAACGTGACAAATTACTTCACCACCTATGTTTTCAGTTGCAGCTTGCTTAGATGTCATTACTCCTTTAGAAGTAGAAACTATAGCAATACCTAATCCGTTTAATACACGTGGTAAATCTTCAACACCAACATACTTTCGTAAACCTGGTGTAGAAATACGTTCAATTTTCTTAATAACTGATTCGTTTGTTTCTGGATTGTATTTTAAAGCTATTTTAATTGAATCCTGAGCATCTCTTTCTTCAAATTTATAACTTAAAATATATCCTTGGTCAAAAAGAATCTCTGTGATTGCTTTTTTAACTTTTGATGCAGGAATTTCCACAACTCTGTGACCTGCTAAATAAGCATTTCTTACTCTTGTTAAGTAATCTGCTATTGGATCTGTATACATAATAATTGTATTGGTTTAGATTATCACCCTGAAACAAGCTCAGGGCTAGCATCTAAAATTAATTCTTAAAAATTTTACCAACTTGCTTTTGTAACACCTGGGATCAACCCTTGGTTAGCCATTTCACGGAAAGTTACACGAGAAATACCAAATTGTCTCATATATCCTTTTGGTCTTCCTGTTAACTTACAACGATTGTGAGTACGAATTGGAGAAGCATTTTTAGGTAACTTCTGTAATCCTTCATAATCACCAGCTTCTTTTAAAGCTTTACGTTTTTCAGCGTATTTGGCAACTGTTTTAGCTCTTTTTCTCTCACGAGCTTTCATTGATTCTTTAGCCATAATTAGTTCTTTTTAAATGGTAAACCTAATTCTGTTAATAATGATTTAGCTTCTTTATCAGTAGCTGCAGATGTTACAAAAGTAATATCCATACCACCAATTTTTTTCACTTGATCAATATTAATTTCAGGGAAAATAATTTGCTCAGTAATACCTAAGTTATAATTTCCTCTTCCATCAAAACCAGTAGCTTTAATACCGTTAAAATCTCTTACACGTGGTAAAGAAGCAGTAATTAATCTGTCTAAGAATTCGTACATTTTAGTTCCACGTAAAGTTACTCTTGCCCCAATTGGCATTCCTTTACGTAATTTAAATGTTGCGATATCTTTTTTAGACAATGTTGCAACTGCTTTTTGTCCTGAAATAGTAGTTAACTCTTCTACAGCGTAATCTACCAATTTCTTATCTGCAATAGCAGCACCTACACCTTTAGAGATTACTATTTTCTCTAATTTAGGTACTTGCATAATATTGCTATATCCGTACTCTTCAGTTAAGGCAGCCTTAATTCTGTCAGTGTACTCTTGTTTAAGTCTTGGAATATAACTCATATTAAATAGCTTTTTCTGATTTTTTAGAAAAACGCACTTTTTTACCATCTTCTACTCTATAACCAACTTTAGTAATGTTTCCATCTTCTAAAATAGCTAAGTTAGAAATTGGCAAAGCAGCCTCTTTCTTTACAATTCCTCCTTGAGGGTTTTGAGCACTTGGCTTAGTGTGCTTAGAAACTAAGTTTACACCTTCAACAATTGCTTTGTTTTTTTCAGTAATAATCTTTACTACTTTTCCCTCTTTACCTTTTTGATCTCCAGCAATAACTCTTACTGTATCTCCTGATTTAATTTTAATCTTTGCCATTTTTTACAAATATTAAAGCACCTCAGGTGCTAATGATACAATTTTCATGAATTGCTTATCACGAAGTTCTCTTGCTACAGGTCCAAATACACGTGTCCCAGACATTTCTCCAGTTGCGTTTAACAACACACATGCGTTGTCGTCAAAACGAATGTAAGAACCGTCTTTTCTTCGTACTTCTTTAGAGGTACGAACAACAACAGCTTTAAATACTTGACCTTTTTTAGCGTTTCCATTTGGAGTTGCAGACTTTACAGTAACTACAATTTTGTCTCCAATAGATGCATAACGCTTTCCTGTTCCTCCTAAAACACGGATCACTAAGACCTCTTTAGCTCCAGTGTTATCTGCTACGTTTAATCTTGATTCTGTCTGTAACATACTATTTCGCTCTTTCTAGGATTTCTACTAATCTCCAACGTTTAGATTTACTTAAAGGTCTTGTTTCCATGATTCTTACCGTATCTCCTATGTTGCAGTCATTTTGCTCATCGTGTGCAACGTACTTTTTCGTATTCAATACGAATTTTCCGTACATTGGGTGCTTTACTTTTTTAACCTCGGCAACAACAATAGACTTGTCCATTTTGTTACTAGATACAACACCAATTCTTTCTTTTCTAAGATTTCTATTTTCCATCTTGTAAAAATACTATTGTCTGTTAGTTAACTCAGTAGCTACTCTTGCTACAGTTTTTCTAAGCGCTCTTAACTCTAAAGGATTCTCTAATGGAGAAATAGCATGAGCCATCTTAAGATCAGTATAGTTCTTTTTAAGAGAAACTAATTTCTCTTGCAAATCCGCTACCGATAATTCTTTAATTTCTGATTGTTTCATTTCTCTTAGATATTAAGCGTTTTGATAATCTCTCGCAACAACGAACTTAGTTTTAACTGGCATTTTTTGAGCTGCTAAGCGCAATGCTTCTTTAGCAACATCGAAAGGTACACCTCCGATTTCAAACAATATTCTACCAGGCTTTACTACGGCTACGAAATATTCAGGAGCACCCTTACCTTTACCCATACGTACCTCTAAAGGCTTTTTTGTAATAGGCTTATCTGGAAAGATTTTAATCCATAATTGTCCTTCCCTTTTCATATAACGTGTCGCTGCAATACGACCTGCTTCTATTTGTCTTGAGGTAATTAAGGCTTGTTCTAAAGATTTAATTCCAAACATACCGAAAGCAAGTTGGTTTCCTCTTTGAGCATTACCTTTTAAATTACCTTTACCTTTCTGTACCTTACGGTACTTTACTCTTTTAGGCTGTAACATTTCTAAATTCTAATTTTTGTGAAAAATTATTTTCTTCTACGAGGTGCTTTCTTACCTGCATTGTTTCCACCTTTTCCTCCTGACTTTTTAGCCAAACCTACTAATGGAGACAATTCACGCTTTCCATAAACCTCACCTTTCATTATCCACACTTTCACTCCGATTCTACCGTAAGTTGTATGTGCTTCTACCAAAGCATAATCAATATCAGCTCTAAAAGTAGATAAAGGAATTCTACCTTCTTTATAGTGCTCTGAACGTGCCATTTCTGCTCCGTTTAAACGACCTGAAATTTGGATTTTAATCCCTTCAGCGTTCATACGCATAGTTCCTGCAATAGCCATTTTAATTGCACGTCTGTATGAAATTCTATTTTCAATTTGACGAGCAACACTTGCTGCAACTAAATTAGCATCTAATTCTGGACGCTTGATTTCAAAAATATTGATTTGTACTTCGTTTCCAGTTAATTTTTTCAACTCCTCTTTCAACTTGTCTACCTCTTGTCCACCTTTTCCGATAATGATACCAGGTCTAGCTGTAGTGATAGTAACGGTTACAAGTTTTAAAGTACGTTCAATAATTATTCTAGAAACGCTCGCTTTGTATAATCTTGCGTTTAAATACTTTCTTATCTTATTGTCTTCAGCAATTTTATCTCCGTAGTCATTACCTCCGTACCAGTTAGAATCCCATCCTCTGATGATTCCTAAACGATTTCCTATTGGATTAGTTTTTTGTCCCATTTCTACTTATGATTATTTGCTTTCAACATTTTTACTTCCCAACACAATAGTAACGTGATTAGAACGCTTGCGAATTCTGTGTGCACGACCTTGTGGAGCTGGTCTTAATCTCTTTAACATTGCTGCAGAATCTACAGTAATTGTTTTTACATATAAATTAGCATCTTCTAAACTAGCATCTTCGTTTTTTGCTTGCCAGTTTGCTATTGCAGACAATAACAACTTTTCAACATTTATAGATGCTTCTTTAGAGCTAAACTTCAAGATTTGTAAAGCTTTTTCAACCTCTACTCCTCTTACTAAATCAGCCACCAATCTCATTTTTCTTGGTGATGTAGGACAACCAGTCAATTTAGCGAAAGCTACTTCTTTCTTTGCTTCTTTGATCTGTTTTGCCATATTATGTTTACGAACTCCCATATCCTACTATTTTTTTCCTTTATTTTTCTTGTCTGCACCGTGACCTCTAAAGGTACGTGTTGGTGAAAACTCTCCTAATTTATGACCTACCATGTTTTCAGTAACATATACTGGTACAAATGTTCTTCCGTTGTGAACTCCAATAGTTTGTCCAACGAAATCTGGAGTAATCATAGAAGCTCTTGACCATGTCTTTATAACTTCTTTGCTACCTGCTTCTGCATTCGCAATAACTCTCTTCTCAAGTTTATGAAAAATGAAAGGTCCTTTCTTTAATGAACGTGCCATGTCTTATTATTTTTTTCTACGTTCTAAAATATACTTATTACTCGCTTTTGTCTTAGATCTTGTCTTGTATCCTTTTGCAGGTATACCATTTCTAGATCTAGGATGACCTCCTGAAGAACGTCCTTCTCCACCTCCCATTGGGTGATCAACTGGGTTCATTCTTACAGCATTTGTTCTTGGTCTTCTACCTAACCATCTAGATCTACCTGCTTTACCAGAAACTAGTAATTGGTGATCTGAGTTAGATACAACTCCAATTGTAGCGATACAAGTCAATAATATTAATCTTGTTTCACCTGACGGTAATTTTACAGTAGCATACTTTCCTTCTTTTGCCATTAATTGAGCAAAAGATCCTGCAGAACGAGCCATAACAGCTCCTTGACCTGGTCTTAATTCAATACAACAAATTGTTGTACCTAAAGGAATGTTAGCTAAAGGCATTGCGTTACCTACATCTGGAGTAACAGCATCTTGTCCGCTTACGATAGTTTGCCCAACCTGTAAACCAGCTTGTGCAATTACATATCTTTTTTCTCCATCAGTATATTCAACTAATGCAATAAATGCTGTACGATTTGGATCGTACTCAATTGTTTTAACAGTTGCTTCAACACCAAATTTATCTCTATTAAAATCGATAATACGGTATCTTTTTTTATGACCACCACCTACGTAGCGCATTGTCATTCTACCACTGTTGTTTCGACCTCCAGATCTTTTTTTCGGTGCCAATAATGACTTTTCCGGCTTATCAGTAGTAATGGCGTCGAACCCATTTACTACTCTAAAACGCTGACCTGGTGTGATTGGTTTTAATTTTCTAACTGACATGTTAAAATTTAAAATTGTTTATTAATTAAATATTGCTATAAAAGTCAATATTCTCTCCTTCTGCTACCTCTACGATAGCTTTTTTATATGCAGAAACTTTCGACTCAACTACACCTTTTTTAGTGTATTTAGTCGAACGTTTTACCGGATATACCATTGTTCTTACTTTCTCAACTGAAACTCCATAAGTTGCTTCTACAGCATCTTTGATTTCAATTTTGTTAGCTTTTAAACTTACAACAAAAGCATAACGATTTAATAATTCGCTATCTTTTGTTGCTTTTTCTGTAATAATAGGCTTTATTAAAATACTCATATCTGTACCCTATTTACTTAAATTAGCTTCAATATCTGAAATAGACCCCTCCAACAAAACAACTGTACCAGCATTCAATAACTTGTAAGTGTTTAATTCTGAGGTAGTTACAACTTCAGACCCTTTTAAATTTCGTGAAGACAAATATACATTTTTATTTGACTCACCCAACACAAATAGAGATTTTTTATTATCTAACTCTAAAGCTTTCAATACATTAATGAAATTTTTAGTGTTTGGAGCTTCAAAAGTAAAATCTTCCAAAACGATAATATTAGACTCTTTTGCTTGTAAACTGAAAGCAGATTTTCTAGCCAGTCTCTTTAAGTTTTTATTTAACTTAAAAGAATAATCTCTAGTTCTAGGTCCAAAAACTCTACCTCCTCCTCTAAAAACAGGAGATTTAATAGATCCTGCACGAGCAGTACCTGTACCTTTTTGCTTTTTAATTTTTCTAGTAGACCCAGCAATCTCAGCTCTTTCTTTAGCTTTGTGAGTTCCTTGTCTTTTATTTGCCAAATGTTGCTTTACATCTAAATAAACTGCGTGATCATTTGGCTCTATAGCGAATACTGCATCAGATAATTCAACCTGACGTCCTGTATCTTTTCCTGTATAATCTAAAACTGCTACTTTCATTATTTCTCGATAGTTAAGTAAGAGTTTTTAGCACCAGGAACACATCCCTTTACTACGATTAAGTTCTTGTCAGCAACAACTTTTAAAACTCTTAAGTTTTCAACTTTAACTTGATCTCCTCCCATTCTTCCTGCCATACGCATTCCCTTGAATACACGTGCAGGGTAAGATGCAGCACCAATAGATCCTGGAGCTCTTAAACGGTTGTGTTGACCGTGGGTAGCTTGACCTACTCCAGCAAATCCATGACGTTTTACAACCCCTTGGAAACCTTTACCTTTAGAGACTCCTGATATATCAACGAATTCTCCTTCAACAAATAGATCTACACCAACTGTATCTCCTAAATTCAACTCCTCGTCAAAACTAAACTCAACAACTTTCTTTTTAGAAGTAGTACCTGCTTTAGCAAAGTGACCTTGCAAAGCTTTGGTAGTATTCTTGTCAGATTTGTCATCGAAACCTAATTGGATAGCAGAATAACCATCTACTTCCTCAGTTCTGACTTGGGTAACTACACATGGACCAGCTTGAATTACAGTACAAGGAATATTTTTCCCGTTCTCATCAAAAATGCTAGTCATTCCGATTTTTTTTCCTATTAACCCAGACATTATTATTAATTAATTATTGTTATTAAATTTTCTATTTTATAAGAGACAGAAAAACCGGCCTAACATAGTTAGACTGGTTTTACTTGTCTATTAAGTTTTATCAAACTTTGATTTCTACTTCTACTCCAGAAGGTAATTCTAATTTCATTAAAGCATCAATAGTCTTAGATGAAGAACTATAAATGTCTAATAATCTTTTATAAGAAGATAATTGGAATTGCTCTCTTGATTTTTTGTTTACGTGTGGAGAACGTAAAACCGTAAAAATCTTTTTATTTGTTGGCAAAGGAATAGGACCATTTACAACAGCTCCTGTTGACTTTACCGTCTTTACGATTTTCTCAGCAGACTTATCTACTAAGTTATAGTCGTAAGACTTTAATTTTATTCTGATTTTTTGACTCATTTTCTAAAATGTTTTTAATTAAGCTTTAGAAGCTGCGATTACTTCCTCAGACACGTTTGAAGGTGTTTGAGCATAGTGAGAGAACGACATTGTAGATGTTGCTCTACCTGAAGATAGTGTACGTAACGTTGTAACGTATCCAAACATTTCTGATAATGGCACTTCAGCTTTTACAACTTTAGCCCCACTTCTATCACTCATATCATTAACTTGACCTCTACGTCTGTTTAAGTCACCAACAATATCTCCCATGTTTTCTTCTGGTGTAATCACCTCTAACAACATAATCGGCTCTAAAATTACCGCTCCTGCAGCCTTAGCACAAGCTTTGTATCCTAATTTAGCAGCTAATTCAAAAGATAGTGCATCAGAATCCACAGGGTGGAAAGATCCATCTTTTAATACTACTTTTAAAGAATCCATTACGAATCCAGCTAAAGGTCCATTAGCCATAGACTCTTTAAATCCTTTTTCTACAGCTGGAATAAATTCTTTAGGAATACGTCCACCTTTAATTTCATCAACAAACTGTAATCCAGTTCCTTCGAAATCAGCATCTACTGGCCCCATTTCAAATACAATATCACCAAACTTACCACGTCCTCCAGATTGTTTTTTATAAACTTCTCTGTGTTCTGTAGTTTGTGTTACAGCTTCTTTATATTCTACCTGAGGCTGTCCTTGATTTACCTCTACTTTAAATTCACGCTTTAAACGATCAACTAAAACTTCTAAATGTAATTCTCCCATTCCTGAGATTACTGTTTGTCCAGAAGCTTCATCAGTTTTTACTGTAAAAGTAGGATCTTCCTCTGCTAGTTTACCTAATGCGATACCCATTCTATCAACATCACCTTTTGTTTTAGGCTCAATTGAAATACCAATTACTGGATCTGGGAAATCCATAGATTCTAAAATAATAGGAGCATCTAATGAAGACATTGTATCTCCCGTTTTAATATCTTTAAAACCAACAGCTGCACCAATATCTCCAGCCTCAATAAAATCGATAGCTTTTTGAGAGTTTGCATGCATTTGGTAAATACGAGAAATACGCTCTTTTTTACCTGAACGGTTATTTAATATATAAGAACCAGCATCTAAACGTCCTGAATAAGCACGGAAGAAAGCTAAACGTCCTACGAAAGGATCTGTAGCGATTTTAAATGCTAATGCAGAAAACTTATCTTTTGCATCTGGTTTTCTTGTAACTTTTTCTTCTGTATCTGGATTAATCCCAACAATGTTATCTCTATCCATTGGAGAAGGTAAGTAACGACATACAGCATCTAACAAGAACTGAACTCCTTTGTTTTTAAACGAAGAACCACAAATCATTGGAATAATTGCCATGTCCATTACAGCAGCTCTTAAAGCAGCATGTACTTCTTCTTCTGTAATAGAGTTTTCATCTTCCATAAACTTCTCTAACAACTCTTCGTCGTAAGAAGCAACTTCTTCAATCAATCTAGCTCTAGCTTCAGAAGCTTCATCCACTAAATCTTCTGGAATGTCTACAACATCAAAAGTTGCCCCTTGAGTTTCGTCATGCCATACAATAGCTCTGTTTTTAACTAAATCCACAACACCTCTAAAATCATTCTCTTCACCAATTGGTAAAACGATTTCAACTGCATTAGAACCTAACATTTCTTTTACCTGAGTACAAACTCTTCCAAAATTAGATCCCTGACGGTCCATTTTGTTTACGAATCCAATACGTGGTACTTTATAGTTATCTGCTAATCTCCAGTTAGTTTCTGATTGAGGCTCAACACCATCAACAGCACTAAATAAGAATACCAATCCATCTAAAACACGTAAAGAACGGTTTACCTCTACAGTAAAATCTACGTGCCCAGGAGTATCAATAATATTAAAGTGATAACCTTTAGTCTCTGGTAATGGTTGTGCGTTTTCCAAAGGAAACTGCCATTCACAAGTTGTAGCAGCAGAAGTAATTGTAATACCTCTTTCTTGCTCTTGTTCCATCCAGTCCATAGTAGCTGCACCATCATGAACTTCTCCAATTTTGTGAGAAACCCCTGTATAATACAAGATACGTTCTGTTGTTGTTGTTTTTCCTGCATCAATATGAGCAGCAATACCAATGTTTCTAGTTAATCTTAAATCTCTAGCCATTTTTATTAAAATCTAAAGTGTGAAAATGCTTTGTTAGCCTCTGCCATCTTGTGTACATCAACTCTCTTCTTAACAGCAGCTCCTTCTTCTTTAGCAGCAGCCAATACTTCTGCAGCTAATTTTTGAGCCATAGTCTTCTCATTTCTCTTTCTAGAGTAAGAAATTAACCATTTCATTGCCATAGACACCTTACGGTCTGGTCTAATAGGCATTGGAATTTGAAAAGTAGCACCACCTACACGACGGCTACGTACTTCTACCTGAGGCATTACGTTAGATAATGCATCTTTCCATATTTCTAACGAAGATTTCTCTTCATCTTCTCCTTTTTTGTTTTCTACAATCTCTAATGCATCGTAAAAAATCTTGAACGCTGTAGATTTCTTTCCATCCCACATTAAGTTATTCACAAAACGTGTCACCAACTGATCGTTAAATTTTGGATCCGGTAAAAGAACTCTCTTTTTTGCTCTTCTTTTTCTCATGTTTTCTTAAGAATTTAAAAGATTATAGATTATTTCTTTGGACGCTTAGTTCCATACTTAGATCTACGTTGAGTTCTTCCCTCAACTCCAGCAGTATCTAAAGCTCCACGCACTACGTGATACTTTACCCCTGGTAAATCTTTTACTCTTCCTCCCCTTACTAATACTATCGAGTGCTCTTGTAGGTTATGTCCTTCTCCTGGGATGTAAGCGTTTATCTCATTACCATTTGTCAATCTAACACGAGCAACTTTACGCATTGCCGAGTTAGGTTTCTTAGGTGTTGTAGTATAAACACGCGTACATACTCCACGACGTTGTGGACATGCCTTCAAAGCAGCCGATTTACTCTTCTTAGTAACTTGGGCTCTTCCTTTTCTAACTAATTGTTGAATAGTTGGCATAAATTAATATATATATAACGTTTTAATATTTACCCTCAGAATCCTTTCCAAGGGTCTGCAAAAGTACAATTATTTTCTAATTAATCAAATATCAATGAGTTAATTTTATTTGAAAGTTATTTTTTTGATTTTTAAAGCACTAAAATCTATCTGTATTTTTTATTTCACTTTTTTATTTAAAGCATCTAAATTGTAACATCAAAAGATTTCTGTTAGATTTGATTTTATGAAATTTCTAAAACTTTTTATTCCCTTTTTTCTTCTCTTTGGAATTTCTTTTTCCATTTGGGGACAAGAAAAAAAAACTTCTTTTTTTCTAAAGGATAGTTTGCATGTTGATTTTTCGCTACAAAATATTGATAACATCAAGGAATTAAACAAACTACTAACTCAAAAAGGATATTATTTTTATTCTACATCTGCTACAGAAACAGACACTCTAAAAACATACCATATTGATTTAGGACAAAAAATAGATGTTGTTACCATAAAAACAACATCTTCTACTGTTAAAAAATTACTAAAAACAAAAAAGGACTACATATACACAACTCCTAATTATTTAAAAAAACTACTATTGCAAATTTCTGATGCGTTTGACAAGCAAGGAGAAAATTTTACAGAAATAGAACTTATCAATCAACAATACAATAACGATACTTTATTTTGCGACTTATATATAGGCTCCTCTCAAAAAAGATACATTAACAAAACCGTTGTAAAAGGTTATCCAAAATTTTCTAAGCGTTTTTTAAAATATTATTTAAAGTCTAACAAACCTTTTAGTAAAGATTTATTAGATAAAACGGAACAAAAAATAAATCAACTTCTATTTGTTCAAAATCAAAAAAAGCCTGCTGTGCTATTTACCAAAGATTCCACTCATCTTTACCTATATTTAAAAAAACTAAAAGCCAATAGATTAGATGCTCTTATTGGATTTAGCAATCAAGAAGGTCAAGATAAAATTAAATTTAACGGTTATATAGATATTTCTTTAACCAATACATTACACAAAGGAGAAACGTTTTCTTTTAAGTGGAACAATTCAGGTCAAGATCAACAAGAAATAGATTTAAACATAGACAATCCTTATATATTCAACACCCCTGTAAACGTAGGGTACAAACTAAATATTTTTAGACAAGACCGTTCTTTTGTAAACACCATACAACAATTTAACCTAAGTTACACTCCTTTCTACAAGCATTTGATCCGAAGTTATTACAACACAGAATCATCTGCTAACATAAACGAAACTATTACAAATAAAGATTATTCTAAAAATTTTATAGGATTAGGCTACGAATATTTAGAATTAAATAGTTGGAAAATCCCCAAGTTTAAATTTGCTTTAGACATAGCATATGGAAACAGAAAAACTAACAAAAACACCAAACAAGCAACTTTTAAAAGTGATGCTATTTACAATATAGAAATTACCAACAACAATCACTTTTATCTTAGAAACAGAAATGCTTATCTAAAATCTGACGACATTATTAACAACGAACTATACCGAATAGGAGGTGCCACCTCTATTAGAGGTTTTTTAGAACAAAGCATTACCGGATATTTATACAATTTTAGCAATATTGAATACCGTTATTTTAACAATGCTATTAGTTATTTGTATGCTTTTTCTGATGTTGGACATGTAAGAAGCCCAACACAGCAAAACAATTTATTAAGTCTCGGATTAGGGTATACATTAGGAACTCCATCTGGATTGCTAAAAATTAGTTATGCTGTGGGTAAAAACCAAAGTAGCTCTTTTAATTTAAATAACGGATTATTCCACATCAACTTTGTTACCATATTCTAGCTTTTGACTACATTTGCATTATGGAAAAACAACCCTCAAAAATATTTGGAATTAGAGCTATTATTGAAGCCATTAAAGCTGGTAATTCCATCGATAAAGTTTTTTTACAAAAAGATGTTAACGGACCTTTAATGATTGAATTAAAACAATTGATTAAAGAAAACAATATAACTTCTAGTATTGTACCTGTTGAAAAACTAGATCGTATGTCTAGAGATAACAATCACCAAGGTGCTGGAGCTTTAATTGCTCCTGTTGCTTTTTACGACCTTGACACACTTATTACTTCTACTATAGAAAAAGGAGAAACTCCTTTGTTTATATTACTAGATCAAATATCTGATGTACGTAACTTTGGTGCTATTATTCGTACAGCTGAATGTACTGGTGTACACGGAATTATAGTTCCTAAAACAGGAAATGCTCCTATTAACGGAGAAACTGTAAAGACATCGGCAGGAGCAGCTTTTAATGTTCCTATTTGTAAAGTAGATCATATTAAGGATGCTATTTTTATGTTGCAAGCAGCAGATATTAAAATTGTTTGCGCTACCGAAAAAACAGAAGACACCGTTTTTGACGTAAACTTTAATCAACCTACGGCCATTGTTATGGGTTCTGAAGATAGAGGTATCAACCCTTCTATTTTAAAAATTGCCGATACCAAAGCCAAACTACCTTTGTTAGGAAAAATTGGTTCTTTAAATGTTTCTGTTGCCTGTGGAGCCTTTTTATACGAAACAGTGAGACAGAGAATGAATAATTAAAAGAATTGATATTATAATGAACGTAAGAGAAGAATTAGAAAAAAGAAGTGGAAATCAATGTGAATTGTGCACAGCTACAGGGAACTTAAACGATATAAGACTGAAACCTAGTTTAACAGACACATTAGATACCAATATTTTAATTTGTGATACGTGTAAAGATCAAATAGACCATCCTGAAAACATGGATGCCAATCACTGGAGATGTTTAAACGATTCTATGTGGAGTGAACACAAAGCGGTTCAAATTACCGCATGGAGAATGTTAAACAGATTAAAAGCTGAAGGATGGCCACAAGATTTAATTGACATGATGTATTTAGAAGATGCTGATTTACGTTTTGCAGAAGCTACAGGTGACCACTTAAGTGATGATGAAAAAATTATTCACAGAGATACCAATGGTGCTATTTTAGAAGCTGGTGATACTATTACGCTTACCAAAGATTTAGATGTAAAAGGAGGTGGTAACTTTACTGCCAAAAGAGGTACTGCTGTTAGAAACATTTCTTTAGTACACGACAATGCAGAACAAATTGAAGGAAGAATTAGCGGAACACAAATTGTAATTTTAACAAAGTTTGTTAAAAAAGCCAATGCAGAACAACAATCTTAACAAATTGTATTCTTACCAATAAAAAAGCTCGAGAAAATTCTCGAGCTTTTTTATTACTTATTCTTTTTAAATTGTTTGTTTCTTGTGTAAGCAAAAACGGAAATAAAAATCATACTTCCCATAATTACATAGGTAAATTTTGGAATAGGAACAGGATCTCCAGAAGCATAACTATGCAAACCTGTTAAATAATAATTCACTCCAAAAGAGGTCATAATAATAGACCAAAAAGCAAACATACTTACCATATTTAAAACGTATTCACTTTTTAGTTTGGGAATCAACCTCAAGTGCAACACTATCGCATATACAATAATACTTATCAAAGCCCAAGTTTCTTTTGGATCCCAAGCCCAATATCTTCCCCAAGATTCATTTGCCCAAACTCCACCTAAAAATGTTCCTACAGAAAGCACAAACAAACCAATGGTCATGGCTAACTCGTTTAAATAAGTCAGCTCTTTTATTTTTACATTTACTTTAGCTTTGTTTTTAGAGTTTCTAACCACCATTAAAACTAAAGCCATCATTCCTAATACAGCAGACAATGCTAACGGAGCATAACTACTTACAATGGTTGCTACGTGTACTTTTAACCAGTAGGATTTTAACACAGGCATTAAATTGGTAATTTCTGGATTGATCCAATCCAAATAACTCACAAACAACAAAGCACCTGTAAATATAGTTGCTAGCGGTAAGGCAAAATCAGATTTTTTATGGACGATTAAACCACACAATAACAATACCCAGGCAACAAAAACCAACATTTCGTATCCGTTACTCCAAGGAGCATGTTGTGCCACATACCAGCGTAAAATAATGTTCGCAGCAAACACTATAAATCCTAACCAAGTAAGCGCTACAATTCCATTCCATAAATAATGAATTGTTTTATGATGTGTAAAAACTCGGATGACCGCAAAAATTAACAACACAAAACCAAAAACAAAAAAGACCTGAAACAACCAAAAGTTCAAATTCAACTTATTGTACAACAACTCAGCCTCTATTCTTTTTTCTGAGGGGATAATATCTTTACCCAACACTTTTTGATAGGTACTGATGTAAGACAAATCTTTTTCAGCTTCTTCCCATCTTTTTAGAGATAGGTTTTTAAAATAATTAGCGATGACACTTTTTACAAACAAAGTATCTTCATTCGAAAAATCTTCAAAATGATGTGTGTAACTAAACCAAGTATCATTGGTATCTAATTTATTAGGAAATATTCTTAAATAAGTTCCTATAAACAAATTGTACAAAACATTAAATCGCTCATCAATTTTTAAAATTTCTTTATCAAACTCCGATCTTTCTGCTGGCTTTTTCTGGTTTGCTTCTTCTACATATTTAGACAATAGGTAACTTCCATCATTCGCCAACAAATCTCTAAAAGCAACTGTTTTAAATTCAGAAATTTCAATACTATTTAAAACATCTTTCGTTTTTTTAACATCTACTTTAATCATAGGAATGTTCTGACTAACCTCGGATGCCATTTGCAAAGCCAAAAACACCTGGCTGGCATTTAACTTTTTAATCACTCCATCTTCTCTATACTTGTAATACGTTTTTCCTGATATTTTTCTTAGAAATTCCGATGCTAAGGTTCCTATTGGTTTTACTCTACCATCTAAATCTTGCACCAATAATTTTTCAAACTTTTTGGAATGATGATTATCCATAGAAATTTTTACAAAAGCAACTACACTAGTTGTTTTGTCTGTAGTGTTAGCTTGAGCATAGTTAGAAAAAGATGACAACAACGTAAACAAGATGGCAACAACTTTAACCGTTTCTAATTTTTTCATTTTAGTTAAAATAGTTCTAAACCTAGTTCCTTTTCCAAACAAAGTAAAAAACATTCCAATTCCCATAAACAAATATCCTAAGTAGGTTAAATTTGTTCCAATAGCATCGTGATTTACAGACAACACCGTTCCTTTTTCATCAGTATCATAACTTGCCTGAAAAAACCGATATCCTTTATAATCTAATACATTGTTCATAAAAATTCTAAACGGAGTTTCTTTTCCACGATCTATCACAGAAACCTCACTAGCATAAGCAGCAGGACTTGTAGAACCCGGATAACGATCTAATTGAAAATCATTCAAACGAATAGAAAAAGGCAACGTAATTTCTCTAGATCCATAAGCTACATCTATATGAGTTCCTTTTAAATTAATACTATGTGTTTCTGGCACAAAACCCTCTCTGTACACTAAAGGAACTTCTACAATCTGATTTCCTGATCTTGCTTCTAACAACAATACATCATCTTTGTTTTTGTCGTTTTCTTTAGAACCTTCTACAGTCCCCGATTCAAAAGCAACTTTTCCTTTTGCATGAAAAGCCAATGGAACCAAAGATAAGTTCTGATATCTGTACAAGGTGCTTAAATGCATTACATCCCAAGTATTGGGTTTTATTTTTCCTGCATTTTGAGAAGCCATGATAAAATAATCCAACCCGTTAGGAGCTTTTATTTTAAAACCATCTCCTTTGTTTATAATATTAACTGCATCCTGTTCATCTGTATTTAAACCAATCTTATAATTTTCTTTTCCTACAACCCTAATTTCTCCATCCGTTAAAAAAATGGTTTTTCTTCCATCTCCTACAGAAACAACTACTTCTAATATGGGTTTTCCCACCAAAGTGTCAATCACTATTTTAGAAGTTGCATCAGGAATATAATCTTTATAAACCAACGTTACAGGTGTATTGTTATCATCCGTAGACAACTCAAAAGAATTGCTTTTGGCATGAGAAAACGATGCTTTTTTTTGAACCACTTTTGTTTTGCCCTTATGATGTAGTTTTACCGTTACAAAATTAGTAGCAGACAACACCGTGTTAGACGTTTGCCCTTCTCTAACTCTTAACACTCCTCCATAAGAATAATATCTAGTAACAGCAGCACCCACCATAATTAACACAAACGCAAGATGAAACATTAACACCGGCCATTTTTCTTTTCTAAGCAATTTGTATTTAAAAATATTAAACACAAAACTAACCGTCATTAAGAGCATAATCATTTCAAACCACCAGGCATCATATATCAATACCCAAGCAGTAGCTGTTCCATAATCATTCTCTACAAAAGTGGCTACAGCCATAGAAATTGCAAATGCAATTAATGATAAAACCGCTAAGGCAGGGGAAGCAAAAATTCTATATAAAATTTTCATAGCGTTTGTTGTTAAAATAAGTAAAGACACAATAGGCATTCCCATGTGTCTTTACCGTGAATTATAGATTTAGTTTAGTTTATTCTAACGTTGTTTCTGGATAAGTAGCTTCACGCTCCTTTGCTTCTTTTAACCATTTAGGTAATAAAGTCTTTTTAAACTCTTCTTTTTCTAAGTTTAATTTTTTCATGTCCAAACCAATGTAAGCTTGTGCTTTTTCTTTAGAAGAAATATCTGGCATTTCTACAGGTTTGTTATACCCCAATTCTGCCAATAATCTTGCTAATTTTACACGACCTTCTTGAACCACATCTAACCCAGAACTAATCACTCTTGCAATCTCTACAGGTGAGTGGAAAGATGCTCCATGTGATGCAGCTGCATAATCCCATCTCCATTGTGCATGACGAATATCCATTAAAATCTCTTTCATTTGAGCCTCTGTTGCTCCTAAGTCCCAAGCTTTTTTAGCTTCTATATGTGCTTTTACCAAAAAGTCTTCTAACTTTAATCTGCTTTGAGTAGATTTTTGCTGACGTTCATAAACATTGGCAATCAACTTGTCCTTATCTTCTCTATGACAAACCTGACATGAATTAGCCACATTGTTTAAAGGAGATTGAATGTGATGATCTGTGTATTTTTGTCCTCCTTCACTTTTATAAGGCATATGACAATCTGCACAAGAAACACCCCTGTCTGCATGTACACCTGTTAAATAAGTTTCGTACCCTGGGTGCTGTGCTTTTAACATTGGGGTTTTACTTAATTTATGAATCCAGTCTGAAAACTCAATATCATCGTAATATTTTTCCATGTCTTCTACTGTCATTCCGTTTTTCCAAGGGAAGGTTAAATAAGGAACTCCTTCTCTACCTGGTTTCTTTTTATCAAAATAATACTCTACGTGACATTGTGCACACACCAACGACCTCATTTCTTGATGAGAAGCTTTGTTAATATCTTTCCCCATTGCATTAAACCCCTCTATTAACGCAGGTCTTGTAATGGTTAACTTCATGGTTTTAGGGTCGTGACAATCTGCACATCCAATAGGATTTACAACTTCTGCTCCTTTGTCTGCCCATTTACCACTATAAAATTCTGCCACTCCTTTTTCATTCATCAAACGAGGCACGTCAGGACTTTTACATGTCCAACAAGTTGCAGGCATAGGTCCATCCCCTTCTCCTTTGGGCCCTCCTGTTCTTAAAGTGTTCTGAATGTCTTTAATTGCATTCATATGTCCCCCTCCTTGATTGTAATCTTTAGAAAAACCATATCCTGCCCAAAGTACTACCAACCTAGGGTCTTCTTCCAACATGTCTCTTTTAACCGAACCACCTTGATAAGATGCAAATGAAGTATCTGCTGTTTGAAGATAGGATTGATATTCTGCAGGATAATTTTCTCCCCAAACTTCATTTCTTGGTTCGTTTTCGTGAATTTTTACTTTGGGTAGGTATTTGTATTTTGCTTCATTTTTTCTATTAATGATGCTTGAAGCCAACAGCCCCAACAAAAACACAAACACAGCCGTAAGCGCAAATAGTACCTTGTTTTTCATTTGTATTGTTTTTAGTTTATGATTTCTTAGTTTGATGATTCTTTTTGAATTGACTCCTCCAACCATTTAGGAACAACCGTTTCTTGAGTATCTGTTGGAATAGGAGCTATGTTGTATTTTACGGTTGAAATTCCGTGAATTTTACCATGTGGCACTTCTTTATGACAGGACCAACATTGTCTATCCGTTCTGTTTTTTCCGTGACTTGCTATAAATCCATCGTATTTGGTTTGAGTTACTTGCTGCACATGACAACGCAAACAATTGTTTTGGACCACATGAGCAGATGCTGGTCTCATAAACATTACTTCGGGTTCTGCACGTGCTGTAAAAACCGATGCATGAAACAATCCGTCTTTGGCTTTAAAAAAATATTTATTAAACACATTATTATGGGGCACATGACAATCGTTACAACTAGCCCATTCTCTATGAGAGCTGTGCATCCAAGCATTGTACACTGGAACCATTACATGACAATTGACACATGCTTTAGGATCATCTGACATATAAGAAACAATAGACGATTCTTTAGCCATAAAAGCTCCCAAACCAATAACAATTGCAATTGAAAAAATAGCTATAGATCGCCATTTTGATTTTTTCTCGGGTAAAAAACTTTGATTTTTTTCCATATTAATTTACGATTGCTACACGCTTACATTCCTATTCTTGTTGATGATCTTTTAGTCAAAGTAAATTTATGTCTAAATTTTATCCGCTTATATGATATAAATCATACTAAAAAAAATAAACGAAAAAATGTATCTAGTATATTTGCAGTCTTATGTCTATTCAAAAAGAAATTTTTAACGCGCAAATACAAAAGGTCACAAATCCATTGCCTGGTAGTACACCTATGCCTACTCATTACAAACTGCCCGTTAAAAAAAAATATGAAGATTTAAATATTGTAGACTTTTTTTTAAAGTTGGTACCACGTGCTACAAAAGAGGTTTGGCTAGAAAAAATTAACAATCAAACGTTATTGATTAACGGTAAGCCTGCTACAATTGATTCTATTGTAAAAGGGGGAGATATTACCGAACATTCATCTGCACCAAAAACAGAACCCAACGTTTCAACCCAAATAGAATTGCTTTATAGCGATGAGGATATTATTATTCTTAACAAACCTGCTCCCCTTCCTATGCATCCTAGCGGAAGGTTTAACAAAAACTCTCTTATCGAAATTTTAAAACTTGCTTTTCCAGAAGAAGATTTTAAAATTATACATAGACTAGATGCCAACACCACAGGGATTGTTATTCTGGGTAGAAACAAAGAAATTGTAAACACTATTGGTGCTCAGTTTGAAAACAAACAGACTCAAAAAACGTACTTAGCTTTGGTAGAAGGAATTCCTACCAATGATTATTTTAATACCAGTACCAAAATTGGAACAGGTAAAACTGCGGGAGGAGGAAGAGCTTCTTGTACAAATGGTATAGATGCGTATACCGAATTTAAAGTTTTAGAACGAAGAGCAGACCAAAACCAAACACTACTAGAAGTTATTCCACACACAGGTAGAACCAACCAAATACGTTTGCATTTGGCACAACTTGGTTTGCCTATTGTAGGAGATCTAGGCTACAAAGATCCTAATTATTTTAAAAACAACCCGCTTACTTACAGTACCGACTGTTTGTTTTTGCATGCATGGAAACTTACATTTAAACACCAACAAGACAACTTCTTTATAGAAGCACCTGTGCCTCAAAAATATAGCTCCATTGACTAAAATCAACCTCTCCTATTTGAAAATTTCAATTGGTTATTTTAACTTTATGAGGTAATTTTTTATTTAAAATTGATATGGGTATGGAGTTAAACTTACAAAAAGTAGACGTTGTTACAGAGATTAGTAAAAAAGATTTTATTCAAAATTATTACAAAAAGCAAAAACCCGTAATTGTTAAACAATTCTCTAAAGAATGGCCTGCTTATAACAAATGGAATTTAGAATATATTAAAGAAGTAGCTGGTAACAAATCAGTTCCTTTGTACGATGATAGACCCGTGGATCCTAAAGCAAAATTTAACAGTCCGCATGCATATATGCGAATGGACAAGTACATTCGTTTGTTAAAATCTAAACCCACCAAGTATCGAATATTTTTGTGGAATATTTTAAAAGAAGTACCCAACTTACAAAACGATTTTAAGTATCCTAACTTGGGAGTTACTTTTTTAAAAAGCATTCCAACCTTATTTTTTGGAGGTTACGACTCTTTTACCTTTATGCACTATGACATAGATTTAGCCAATATTTTTCATTTTCATTTTGAAGGAAAAAAAGAATGCATTCTGTTTGACCAAAACCAAACCAAACACCTATATAAAATTCCTAATTCCTTAATGGCTCATAGAGGTATTGATTTTTCTAACCCTGACTTTAAACAGTGGCCCGCTTTAAAAAATGCCAAAGGATATATTGCACATTTAGAACATGGTGATATGCTTTATATCCCAGAAGGATATTGGCACTACATGAAATATATTACTCCAGGTTTTTCTATGACTTTAAGAAGTTTGGCCACACATCCAAAAAACTTAGCACATGCACTTTACAATTTTTCTGTAATGGTACCTGTAGAAAATTTGATGAGAAAAACCTTAGGAGAAAAATGGATGAACTGGAAAAACAACAAAGCCAAACAAGATGCTAATGAAATTATAGATAACATTGCTGTATAGCAGTATAACAAACTAATTTGTACAAGTTCTTTAGCAATTGCGACTACAAACCCAAACACAAACATGGAAAACACAATAACATTATACGGTGCAGATTGGTGCCCCGATTGCAAAAGAGCCAAATCTTATTTAGATACTAACAACATCAACTATCAATTTATTGATGTGGATTTAGACAAAGAAGCCACACAAAAAGTTGAAGCGATAAACAATGGAAAGCGAATCATTCCTACCATTATTATTCACAACAAACCCTACACCAACCCAAACAACGCTGTTTTAGCAAGCGTATTAGGAATCAATCCACAAGGGCAATTAATTTTATTTGGTGCAGATTGGTGTCCAGATTGCAGAAGAGCTAAATCTTATTTAGACAACAATCAAATCAACTATCAATTTATTGATGTAGATGCACATCAATGGGCTACAGACCAAGTAGAAGCAATTAACAAAGGAAAGCGTATTATTCCTACATTAATTCTAAACGGAACTCCCTACACCAACCCAAACAATGCTACATTAAAAGATTTATTAAGCATAGATAGTAGCCAACAACACAAAGTTTATGATAGTATTATTATAGGAGGCGGAGCTGCAGGTTTAACCACCGCTATTTATGCACAAAGAGACAGGTTTAATACCTTAATTTTAGAAAAGAAAAATATAGGAGGAAATGCTTTTTTAACCGAAAAAATAGAAAACTATCCTGGTTTTCATGAAATATCGGGACCCAAGCTAATGGAGCGTATGGAACAGCAAGCAACAACTTATGGAGCTGAAATTAAAACAGGAGAAGAAGTATCTAAAATTGAAAAAGAAGGAGAACTATTTAAACTAACTACTTTAATGGGAACCTATTTAAGCAAAACAGTAGTACTTTCTACCGGATCTACTTATAGAAAACTAGGAATTCCTAATGAAGGTGATTTAATTGGTTCTGGTGTTCATTTTTGTGCTACTTGCGATGGGGCTTTTTACAGAGACAAAGAAGTTATTGTTATAGGAGGAGGAAACTCGGCTCTAGAAGAAGGTATTTTTTTAGCTGGTTTTTGTAAAACTGTTAAAATTATTAATAGATCTGCAACCTTTAAAGCCTCTAAGACTTATGTAGAAAAACTAGACAGTATTGATAATATAGAAGTTTACTCAAACCACACACCTATATCTTTTACCAAAAACAACAAAGACTTATTCAAAGGATTAATTGTTAAAAACAATGAAACTCTAGAGGAAAAAGAAATTACAGCCGATGGAGCTTTTATTTTTATTGGCTTAATTCCAAATACTAAAAACTTTAAAGGTTTGGTAAACTTAAACGATCAAGGTTTTATAACTACTAAAAATTTAGCAGAAACTTCTGTAAAAGGAATTTTTGCTGCTGGAGATTGTAGAGAAGGAGCTATCGCACAAGTTGCTGCTGCTACCGGAGAAGGTGTATTGGCTAGTTATGGAATTAGAAACTTCTTAAAATAGAAACAAAAAAAAGAGACAACAAATGTTGTCTCTTTTGAGCCGATAATAGGACTCGAACCTACGACCTGCTGATTACAAATCAGCTGCTCTAGCCAGCTGAGCTATATCGGCGTTGCGGGTGCAAATATAGTCTCTTTTTACAATATTGCAAACATTTTTATTCAAAAAAATTATCTTTTTTTAGAGCTAAAAAAAACCTCATTGAAAATGAGGTTTTTAGCTTTATTTATTTGAATATTTTTTGAAAGAAATTTTTATTATTGTCTTCACTAGGATATCCATATCCACCATATCCGTACCCATATCCTCTACTATGATCTAATCCATTGATTAAAATAGCCATATTAGGCAAACGTTTTTCTTGATACAATCTTTCTGGAACCTCTAGCATACGCTTATCCAAATAATTTGCTCTAGATACATATAAAAACATATCTGCATGCTTACTTAGCATCAATGTATCTGTTACTAAATTAACAGGAGCTGTATCTACAACAATATAATCGTACTTGCCTTTTAACTCTGCAAACATTTCTGCAATTTTAGGGCTCAATAACAATTCTGCTGGGTTTGGAGGTACTATTCCAGAACTCAATAAATGTAAGTTTTCAAAACCAGCCAATGGCTCAACCATATCATCTAAATTAGCATTGCTATCTATTAAATAATTGGTAACTCCATTTCTATTTGGCAACCCTAAATACTGTGTTATTTTAGGAGCTCTTAAATCCATACCCATTAACAATACTTTTTTACCTGTTAAAGATAAAGATGCAGCTACGTTTACAGACACAAACGTTTTTCCTTCTCCTGAAATAGTAGATGTTACAAAAATAGATTTAGATGTATCTTCCACTTTAGTCATCATAAAATCCAAATTGGTTCTAAGCAATCTAAAAGCTTCTGCTGTACTAGTTCTACTCCCTTTCTTAATAACTACCTTTTCTTCGGTATTGTCAAAAGGAATATCACCTAATAAAGGTAATGTTACAATTCCTTTCAAATCACTTTTTGTATGGAATTTGGTATCTAACAAATCTCTAATGTAAATAACTGCAAAAGGAATAATTAGTCCTAATATTAACCCTACTAACGCTATTATCATTTTTTTAGGTGCTACAGGATTTACAGAACTATAAGCTCTGTCAATAACTTTTGCATTTGATAAAGTAACTGCCATTGAAATTTCATTCTCTTCTTTTTTCTGTAACAAATAAGAATACAACTCAGCTATAATAGCTTGTCTTCTTAAAATAGAACGGTATTCTCTTGCTTGCTTAGGCAAATTAGAAATTCTTGCCTCGTATTTTTGCTCTACGGAGTTTAAGGAGTTTATTGTTATTTCTAATTGTTTTTTTACGTTTTGTAAAGATTCTTTAATATTTATTTTTGAATTTTGCAATTCAGCATTTAGATTTTGTACAATTGGATTTGCTACAGAGGAGTTTCTTAACAATCTATTTCTTTCTAGCAACAATTCATTATACTTTGCTACAGATGCATTAAGAGACAAATTATCTTGAACACCTATGTTAGTTGGTAATAACTGAAAATCATCTCTAGATTTTTCAAGATCTTCTAACATAAACTTAACCATTCTCAACTCAGTCTCTTTTTTAAACACTTCTAGTTCATTTTCAGACTTTGCATCTACAAATACTTTTGATTGTACTTCTATATCTGTAAGTTGCTTGTCAGATTTATAGACTTCTTCCATTTTATCTATTTCATCTAACTCTTCTTTTATCACTTCTAAACGTTTTGTAATAAATTCATCTGTTTTAGTACCTACCAAATTTTTATCTTCTACAGACATTTGATTGTACAAATCAATCATTGTATTCAGCAACAATTCAGCCTTTTCCTTTACTGGATATTGAAAATTAATATTAATAATATTTGCATCTTCCATCGCTGTAACTGAAACTTCTTTTTTAAAAGACTCAATTACATTTTCTATTTTGTTGAATTGTAATGTATATGTATTATTGTTTTCTTTATTATATGTATTGAAGCTAGGTGTCAATAATAACTCACAGTTTGCTATCTTAATCTTTTTTCCAAACTTAATCTTTTTAAATTCCTCTTCACCTTCTATCTGGTACTCATACTCCTTATCACTTAGTATATTAAAATCTACTAGAGTATCTAATTGATAAAATTCTTCTTTATCAGATAATACTTGTAGCTTTATGGGTCTGTTTGCAAATAACTCAGTGTTTTTTAATCCTTGTTGCTGATATATTTTAAAATTTAAATCTAGTTTTTTCACATAAGCTTTTGTCAATGTTCTAGATTTCAATATTTCAACCTCATCAGTTACATTGTTTTGAACTCCTCCTCCTAAAGAAGCTAAATCTTGAAAAACTTGAAGTTCAGAAGCTGCTCCACCTTCTTCTTTTACCAAAACACTTGCTGTTGTCTGAAAAATATTGACTTTTGTTTTAGCGTAAAAAACTGCAATTCCTACACATATACATACAGATAAAAAGAACCACTTCCAATGAACTAAATATTTTTCAACCTCAGCTCTTATATTTATAGAATCGTTATCTTTTATAAACTCGTTATTTATATTTTTTTCCATGATCTATTTACCTTGTTAAAATTGAAATAATTGTAATTAACAATCCTGTTGCTGATATGATATAGGAAGCCGTTGGTGAACTTGCTGAAGCGTTGACTCTTGGTTTGTTGGGAGAAATATACAATACGTCATTTTGTTTTAAATAAAAATAAGGCGAATTTAATATTTCATTATCTCTTAAGTCTATATTATAAGACACTAATTTCCCATTTTGCTCTCTTATTAATTTTATATCATCTCTTTTACCATGTATGGTTAAATCTCCTGCCAAACCTAATGCTTGTAACACTGATATTTTTTCTCTGTTAATAATATATTCTCCAGGTTTATTAACTTCACCTAATATCGAAATTCTAAAATTCACCAATTGTACATTCGCTTTTACATCGGGTAAAAAAGGCCTTAATTTTTCTTCTAAAAAATACTCTAGTTCAATTCTTGTTTTTCCTTCAACTTTTAATTTTCCTAATTGTGGAAAACTAATCTCTCCATTTGCATCTACTAAGTAAGACTGCTGTTGTTGTTGTCCACTTGCATTTAAACCACTAGTATTAAATGATGTAATATATAAGTTAAAAGGTCTTGCTGCTTCTGGATTGATAGATGATATATTAATTGTTAATCTATCATCGGTTTTGAATGTTGGAGCTTGAAATTTTTCTACCTCTAGCACTACATTTTCAGTGTTTTGTAGCTCTTGCAGATATATAATATCTTTTCTTGAGGCACAAGAAGCCATAACGATAGCTACAATTGTGACTAGTAAGTATTTCAGTTTTTTATTTCTCATTGTTACTTTCTATCTAAGTTTTCAAATATAGAATTATTGGATATAAATTCAGGGACTACTTCTTTTATTTTTTGAACTATTAACAAACAGTTCGCGGGGTTATTTAACTTAATCAATTCATTAATTTTCTCTATTTTCTCTTCTATATTAAATGTTTCTGTTTTGTGAATCATTATCTTATGATGGTGTGTTGGTATCGAATTCTCTCCATCGTTTAACAATTCTTCGTACAATTTTTCCCCAGGTCTTAGTCCTGTTATTTTTATATCAATATCTTCAGGATAGGAAAGTCCTGATAATTTGATCATTCTTTTGGCCAAATCAAATATTTTCACAGATTTCCCCATATCAAAAATAAAGATTTCTCCTCCTGTTCCCATACAACCCGCTTCAATCACCAATTGGCAAGCTTCTGGTATGGTCATAAAATATCTTGTAATTTCGGGGTGTGTTAAGGTAATAGGACCTCCATCAGCTATTTGTTTTTTAAACAAAGGAATTACAGATCCGTTAGAACCCAATACGTTTCCAAACCTTGTAGTTATAAACTTGGTGCAGTTGTCTTTACAATTTTTAGAACTTATGTATAGTTCTGCCACTCTTTTGGTAGCCCCCATTACATTGGTTGGGTTTACTGCCTTGTCTGTAGAAACCATAACAAATTTTTCGGCCTTATATAAACAAGATAAGTCTGCTACATTTTTGGTTCCTATCACGTTTACCTTAACAGCTTCATAAGGATTAGCTTCCATTAAAGGCACGTGTTTATAGGCTGCAGCATGGAATACAATGTTTGGTTTATGTTCGTTAAAAATATAATCCATCATTGGAAAGTCTCTAACATCTGTTACATAACCTACAATTCCTTTTCTTTTTTTCCTTAACAAATCTTGTTCTAAGTCATACAAACAAGATTCTGCCTGATCTATTAATACAATTTTAGCACAATTGTACAAAGAAAGTTGTCTTACAATTTCTGAACCTATAGAACCTGCAGCTCCCGTAACCATAACTACTTTTCCACTAACATCATTAAGTATTTTAGGATTGTCTAATTTTATTGGTGTTCTATTTAATAAATCTTCTATATTAATTTCTTTAATTTGATTCAGCCTTAAGTCTCCTCCAACCCATTTAGAAACTGGTGGTACCATTTTGATTTTTACCGAAAAATTTAAAAATTTATCTGAAATTTCTAACAATCTTGATTGAGATATTTCCTTAATGGCAATAATTACTTCTTTAATTTCATTTGTTGCAATAAAATCTTCATCAATATGATCTAAAGAAACAATATTAATTCTATCTATTTTGTTTCCTTGTTTTTTAGGATCATCATCTACAAAACACTTTACTTTGCTACTTTTCTCGTTACTTTTTTGCAAGGTAGAATATACAATAGTCCCCATTTCTCCTGCTCCATAAACAATAACATTTGAACTTTCTAACGTTTTTTTAACAATACCTTTGTACACAAACTTAAACAAGTACCTACTTGTAATTAAAGCAATAACGTTTAATAGAAAAAGGACCACAATGTTAGATAAAGAAAGTAAGTATTGCTGAAAAATTCCATCTTTGGTATTGATGTAATTCATGATCAACAAAATAACTGTTAGCAAAGATACGCTTGAATAAATACTTATGGTATCTCTAAGACCAGTGTGTCTTATAACTCCTTTGTAAGACCCCATCACCAAAAAACTAATCAATGCTGTGGTAATTACATAAGGTAGTTGTACAAATGGTTCCATTAAGTCAAACTCAACAGAAAATTCGTTTAAAATAAAGTAAGAAAGTATAAAATTAACCGCTACAATGGTAAGATCTATAAGAAGTACTAAAGACCTTGGTATGTTTTGACTAATTAATTCTATGATGTATTTTTTCATATGCACAAATATATAATATCCTGCGAATTTTAACCTTTGTTTATAACTCTAATTGATATTTTTAACAACCTTATAACAAGGTGTCGCAATATAGAACATCTAAAACATGTCTAGATTACTAAAAAATAAATTATCAGTTATGTTTAGGTTGTATTTTAGCAATTCCTTTTTCTATAAAACTTACAATGATGTAAGCCAGCGCAAAACTAGTAAACATTTTTATAGAACTCATTAAATCTCCTCTCATTAAGTAAAATTCATATCCTAATAAAATGTAAAAAAATGCTTTTACAACTAAATTTTTATTTTGCTTGTGGTATAATTTATCAAAAAAAGCATTTATTCCTGCCAAAACAATTGTAAAGAACAAAATACCTACATAACCAAAGTTTATATATCCTTCTCCTATATATGGCATAGCAACATTTAAAAATCCATAACCTACTTGTTCTCCAATTAAATGTCCACTACCTAAATTTGGCACACCGTTTATAGATCTGGTAAAAAACAATATGCTTCCTTTTAATTGAGTTCCCAAAGTAACAACCTGTTCTTTTATTAAAAATGTAAAATTTTGAAACGCATCAAAATGTCCTGTGTTAAATAAATCGTAAGTCAAAGAAATACCTTTGTGTTTCCAATTTCTAAAACAATTAAAAAAAGGAAACCATACCAGAACACCGGTAATTAATAACAAAATGTAACGAATTCCATTTTTTAAAAAAGGAACATAAAACAATAGAATAGGAATGTACACAACTCCTAACAATCCTCTTGATAAACTTGTAGGGAAATCTACCAAAATCACGCAGCTAAGTAATAACAACGATCTTTGAACTTGTTTAGGATTTTTTAGCTGATAAATTAAAAATACCACAAAAGGAATTTGTCTTACAATTAACAACAAACCATATCCTATGTGCCCTAAATTGGTGTTCTCTTTTAATTTAAATCTAAAAGCTCTCTGCACCAACAACCCCCAATTAAACTTGATCAAATAACAATAAAAAACAACTGCAAGTAAGGAAACAACAACATATACTCCAAACAAAACAGGTGTATTGCTCTTGGTTGGAGCCGCAACAGTACCTTTAATTTTAGTGTACAAAAACTGATAGCTAACCAAATAAAACAACAAAGAAATTAAAGATATTGTGATCGATTTTAAATACAACCTATCGGAAATAGGCAATGTAACATTGAATACTGTAGCTGTTTTATATTGTAGTACAGGAGCGATAAAAAAGAAAAAATAATAAAACAGGCAGACCGATGTGTTGATATTTACTTTTTGCGGAGTTCCTATGCCTAAAAATCCCCACAAAGAAACAAGCCCTATTCCTAAAAAACCACTTAAAACTCCTAAATGATTTCTAGTTCCTAACGGATAAAAAGCATATGCTATAGAAAACAATGCCAATAGTAAAAACCAACCTAAAGTTTTAGACCCATCAAACATTCTCATACTACTAACTTTTTACAGTAATACCAAGAGGTGATTGCATAAAAAAAACGGCTACACAACAATGCTGCTCCTGCTCCTAAATATCCATAATAAGGCATTAGTATTACAATTAAAACAATCATAATTAAAGTGGCTATAAATGTTAACACACTATACAATTTATCTTTGTAATACACCAACAATCCGTTTACACCATATACAGAAATAACCGCCATTAAAAACGGAACTATTGATAGTAATTGAACAAATAAAACTACCTCATCCAATTCTTGGGTATTTTCTTTATTTAACCAAGTAAACACAATCCATTCACTTCCCAAAAACATAACTATAGATAGTAGGGCTCCTAAAGAAATTAAAATTGTTTTCATTTGATAAAATTGATTTTGATTTCTATTGACCAACGGATAAAATGCTTTGGTTAAAATAGCATTTCCAGTTGTAAACATATTGGTTAGTTTTAAACCTATATGAACAAAGGTTACATCTGATGGAATTCCTATTACCCCTACCAAAAAAACGATAATATTATTGTATATAGATGGCAATAACAAATTTACAAAGGAGCTAAAATTATTTTTTAAATAACCCCAAACTTCTTTTAGGGGCAATACATGTAATTTTATCTTGTAGTGTTTTAGCACCCAAACAAAACCTATTAAGTTAATTGCAATTAACGATAAAGATTCTAACAAAGGCACCCAAAGCACATCTGTTGGCTGTGTAACCATAACAAACAAGCCTATAACAAACAATAATGTTGCTGCTAAATTTAAGAAAAAATAAAATTTCATTTTTTCTAAACCTAAAAAGAACCATCTTAAAGAAAACAAGTGCCCAACCAACATAAAAGCACTTAAAGCATAAACTTTTTGAAATGCATAAAATTTAGAAAACACTAAAATAATAAATATCACAACTACAAAAGAAAACACAAATAAATAAAAGCGAACATTGCATACCTGGTTAAAAAGTTGTTGTATTTTTTCTGGATGATTGTTAGATTTTGCCAAATCTCTAACCGTAGACAAGTTAAATCCGTAGTTTAAAACATTGGTAAAAAACAATACTAAAGACATTGCAAATGCATATACTCCATAATAATCTACTCCTATGCGGTGTAACAAAAATGGAATGAGCCAAATTGTAAACAACAACTCTACCCCTTTTATAGAGAATAAAGAGAGTGTATTGACTACAAATTTTTTATTTTGCATTGATTACACTGGGTTTCTTTTTTTCTAAAATTCTAAAAGCCAACGTATATAGTAGTACAAATACCAAGCAAATAAGTACAATAGCTAAAAACTGAGCTTTCAATTCTAAGGTATAGATAGACAATACAACGGCACTTACTACTAGTTGAATAAAGACATACAAACCAGAAACTTGCATATGTGACATGGAAGTTCTATCTACCAATTTTTGATAAATATGATGTCTATGTGGTTCTCCTACATTTTCTTTAGCAATAAAAAATCGGTACAAAACAGTTAACATACTATCTGCTCCATACACTACCATTAACATTAATACAATAGGAGCGTTTAAGGCTACCAGTAATTGTAATCCGGTAAAAAACACCATCATGGCCATACCAATACTCCCTATGTCTCCAGCAAAAAATCGTGCTTTTTTTCTAAAATTGTAAAATCCAAAAACAACAATAGCTAAAAACTGATATCTAAAAATATCGGGATCCAATACTGGATGTTGTGTATTGATATAATACAATCCAGCCAACACCACAAAGCTTAACGTTCCTATAATTCCATTGATTCCATCTAAAAAATTATATAGATTGATAAAACCTACTCCTAAGGTTATGCATATAGGAATCATCCAAAGACTTAAACCAAACCCTAATACTTGAAAAAACAACAAATAAATTGCTATTATTTGAAAAGGCAAACGCACTCTAGTGCTTAATGTTTTTAAATCGTCTATAAAACTTACCAAAGCAATAATAAAAGTTCCTAATACAAAATAAGGATATTGAAATCCTGACGTTACAAAAAACAATATCAAAGCAATAATAAATAAAATTCCTCCGCCTCTAATGGTAGGAATGGTGTGTGAACTTCTTTGGTTGGGTTTGTCTATAATGTTAAAACGATCTGCTAATTTTAAATAGACAATCGATGCGATTACTAAGAATAGAAAAATAAATAAGTACTGCATTTTAGTTTATTTTAGATACATTTTTTTGGCAAAGGTATTTTTTTACAAGAAGCATTAACAATAATTCAAATTTAAATTTTATTCTTATTATTAATTTTATCTTATTTCTTTACTTGGCTACAAATGATTGCAATGTAACACGTAAACCTTCTTGTGTTGTTAATGGTAATTCTTTGCCTATTGCTTTTTTAATTTTTTGATTAGACACCACATAATTTTCTGTTAACTTATCTAACCTTTCTGTGTTTACAGGTAGCGGAAGCACATCTCCTAATTTAGCCAAAGCTTTTACAATGGTTTTAGGTGTTTGCATAATTTTGGCCGGTTTTTGAATGGTTTCTCCTATAAGACTTACCAAATTATTAGTAGACATTGGCTCGTCATCGGCTACATTGTACACTCCGTTGGGTATTGCTTTGTTTTCTATAAGTTGTTGAATGACAAAACATAAATTTTCTACCGACAAAAATGAACGTTGATTTTGGTATTTTCCAAACGGATATGGAATTCCTTTCGTTACAAAACTATACAAAACGTTTAAATTTCCTTTGTTGTTAGGACCATGAATCATGCAAGGTCTTAAAACATATAGTCTTTTGTTGGCTGGTAACGGTTGTGCTAGCAAATAATCTTCTGCTTGTTTTTTAGATTTTCCATATACCGTAATAGGGTTAGGAACTGCTGTTTCGGTTAACACTGTAGGAACTACATCGGCTACTGCTTTTACAGAACTCATATAAATAAACACTTCGCAATTACTTGCTAAAAATGTTTGAAATAATTTTTTAGTCAATTCTGTATTTACTTCAAAATATTCAGAATCGTTTGCTGTTTTCTTTAAATCGTGTGCTTTACCTGCCAAATGCACTAAGGCTGTTTGATGGTTTAAAACCTCTGTAGTTAGTTCTTTGTAACATATAGTGTCTACACTTTTGGTTCTAGACACTCCTAATACGTTTGTGTTTGCTAAATAGTTTTTTAAATTACTTCCAACAAAACCTGTAATTCCTGTAATGGCAATTGATTCTATCATTATTTTTAAGCAACTAATTTTTGATACAATTCTAAAATAGCACTATAAACTATTTCTTCACTAAATTCTTGGGTGTATTTTGCAAAACTTTGTTCTCCTAACTCTTTAACATTTAAAGTTGCTATGGTAATTATTGCTTTTTCTATAGCTTCTACACTTTTAGGGGTAATTAACAATCCATTGTTTTCTATTAAATGATCGCAACCTGGCATGTTGGTGGTAATAATTGCTTTTTTCATGCGCATGGCTTCTAACAAAAAACGCGGAGTTCCTTCTCTGTAATATGTGGGTAAAATTCCTACATCGCACAAGTACAATAACCTGTGTACATCGGCTCTTTTTCCTAAATAAGTAATGCCCTCTTTGTGTTGAATTGTTTTTTCTAATTCTTCTGGCAATACTGCCGATGGGTTTTGGGTATCACTCCACCCTACAATAAACAATTCTATTTCTTGTTGTGTTTGCGTACGTGCTGCAGAAAAACCTTCTATAAGTTCTAAAATTCCTTTTTCTTTTAGCAATCTAGAAACAAATATAAATTTTAAACTAGGCTTGTTGCCTAACTCTGTTTGCAAGACTTGTAGTTCTTTAGTTTGTTGTGCCACATTTTGAATGTTAAATTTTTCTTGGTTTACGGCACTCCCTTTAATACACATACTACGTTTGTGCATGTTTAGTTCTTCTATATCTTGCTCATTTTGAAAAACTGTATAAGGCTTAAACAACACATTGTTTGTTCTATATACGGTTTTTATTACCCATTGTTGCAGTTTACTTTTGGCTGTTTGTGTTGCAAAAGCAACCCCTAAACCTGTTACATGATTTACAATTTTAGATTTGCTAAACAAACCTGTAACAATGGTTCCAATAATATTGGGTTGCAACCTAAACAAATGCACCACATCAAACTGTTCTTCTGCTATTATTTTTTTTAAACTTTTGGCATATGCTATTTTTACCCCTAAACCTTTGGCTCTAATGTTGGCTCCTACTTCTAACACTCTTATTCCTTGAGCTTCTATAGTTTGTTTGCAACCATCTTTAGGAATAATAGCAGTAACTTCTACTCCTTTTTTTTGTAAAAACAAAGCCAATCTAAGTCTAGCTCCCACAAAATCTGCCCCATAATTTTCTACCAATGCTACTTTCATCTTTTTGTATTTAAATTATTGTACAACTCTATGTGAGATTTTGTAATTTCTTTTAAATCATATTTAGACCTTACTTTATCCCTTAATTTTTCTGCTTTTTTTATTGCAAATTTCTGATTTAAATAAACCTCATACATTGTATCAGAAAAATCATTAATTTCAGACAAATAACCTGTGTTATTATCAATAAACGATGGAATACTACCAACAGGAGTTGATATTATAGGCAATCTTGAAGCTGCTGCTTCTAACAAAGAAATAGGCAATCCTTCCCAAAGTGAAGGTAATATAAAAACGTCTGACTTAGCACACAAATCTGGTATATCACTTCTATATCCTAAAAATTGAATTTTATCACTTACTCCCTTTTCACAAGCATAATTGACTACTTCATCTTTAAGGGGACCTTCTCCTACAATAGTAACTACAAAATCAAATCGATCTTTTAATTCAACAACAAAGTCTATTATTTTAATATGATTCTTAACTTTTTGAATTCTACCTATAGTTAAAAAAGTAAATTTCTCATTTTTATATTCATCACAATAATACTTTGTAGTATCAATACCATTTGGAATTATATTTACATTGTCTATATAAATATCTCGTTTCATATCAGGAGAGAACAGTATATCTGAACTTCTTAAGGGTTTTAGAATTTTCACCACCTTTTCTCTAAGTTTAGACCCCAAAAAATAATTATGAGAAGTAAATACAATTTTTATATTTGGTTTTAATATTTTAAGAACAGTTGTAAATATTAATGAATGGAACATATGAGCATGAACTACTCTTATTCCTTCTCTGTTTATTAACTTACTTATTTTAATAAATGATTTTATCCATGTTAAAATATTTTTACCAAGACCTAAAACAATAACCTCTATATTACTATCTTTAAATTTGGATAATAATCTATCTTCTTTGGTTATTGACACAACAAATACTTTGTAGTTATTGCTTTTTAATCCTAGGGCTAAGTCGTGTACAACTTTTTCAGCACCACCAGCTCGTAAGCCTGTTAATATGTGAAGTATTACTTTAGTTTTCAAAAGATTTATTTTAGATTTTTTAAAATAGTTTCTTTATAGGAAGCAATTATTTTTTTCGCATTAAACTTAAATAATACAGAATTCTGAACTTCTTTAGGTTTATTAATTTGTTTTAACTTCTCTATTTTATTTAAACAATCAACAGTATGTTTTTCAAAATTAACAATATAACTATTTATGTTATTTGATCTAATTTCGTTAGTTGCTCCAATAGCATTAAAAGCTATATGTAAAATTCTTAAAGTGAAACTTTCTAACAATACGTTTAGAATTCTTTCCATAAAAACAATAGTAAAACCCAACATAGATTTTCTAATTAAATCTGTGTTTTTTACAAAGCTTATAACATTAATATACTCACCTAGTTGATATTCTGCTCCTCCTTTAATTAAAGAAATAGTTAAAAGTGTAATCTTATTTTTCATTAACTTATTTTTTAAATAAATTTTAAACTTAAATAACCAACTACCATTACGGTATAAATAAGCAATAATCCTAAGTACTTTTTAGTTCTATTTTTTTTAGAAGTATTATAAATGTAATAGAAGTAATAAATAAAAAGTATTGGATAATAATAATATTTATGTCTAGGCGATCCTACTGATGTTAATGCTATAATTAGAGTTCCAAAAACAATGGCTATAAAAATAGACTTCGTAAACGAGTTGCTTCTATTTTTTTTGAAATATTCTATAAATCCTAATACAGAAAAAGGTAACATAAAGTACCATGCCACATCACCAAAACTTATAAAAACTGTTTCAAAAAAAAGATCTTTTTCATAAAATATTGGAGCTGGTAAAGGAACGTATAATGTATAAAAAAACAATCCTAAATGACCTATAGCACCTAAATTCCTTAGAGAAGTAGAAATAGATTTTCCTCCACTTTTGTTGTTTGAAATTTCTGTATACATTTCCATTTGAGAGGTAATAGATGTAGAACTTGAATATTTAAAATATTCGAAAAGTCCATTTTGATATGCATAAAACAGACCTAAACTTAATACAACTGAAACAAATAATTTATTATTTGCAATTGTCCTTACTCTCCCTTCTCTTCCTTTTATAAAAATATAATTATAACAAGCAAAAAACAATAATGATACAATCGCTATCTCTAATCTAATATTAGAGATAAATAAAATGACTAATAAGTAAGTGATTAAATTTTTGGTGTTCTTTATATTTAAAGCCAGATAAATTGAATATAAAAAAGGGGCATATGCTAAACTTTCACGCCAAGTATTTGTGGCTACTTGTAAAATTCCAGGAAAACTTATAGTTACAATACATGCCGATACTAAAATTTTTTCTTGAAACCTACCTTTACCTATTTTATAAAGTAACGGTGCTACATTTGCTCCTACTCCAGTACTTACAAATAAGAAATAATAAAAGTTAGTAGACCCACCTAAAAAAATAATAATTTTATAAAAACTTGAAAGTAAATACAAGTATAATTTATATCTACCATAGTAATTCCTCATATTACCATTAACAATTTCTATAACTATACTATAATATCTTTCTGCATCACCTCCAGGTATAAAAGGCAAACCTGTTTCTGCTAAGTATGAATTCACCAACAAAGGCATTATAATCATTGATATGCTTAAACTCAATAAATAAAAACTCCTTTCTTTGTTTTTATAAAACAAGAAACCTAACAATATAAAACATATATACAAGCCGCCAATCAATATCTCTTGTGTAATGAACATAATCATTACCATTGACAATACTCCTAATACAAAAACAATGTTTTTTATTTTATACAAAAAATTAGTCATTTATAATATTTTCTAATTTTTTTATCATGTTTTTAGAATCATATTTTAATGCTTCCTTTTTTATTGTTTCGGATGACAAAGCTTTATATGCTTTCGTTTCCAATACTTCAACAGCCATGTTTATATTATCTATTAAAAAACCGGTTTGCTCTGTAATAATTTCTACCGGACCTCCTTTGTTATTTGCTAAAACTGGCAATCCATAATATTGGGCTTCTAAATAAACCAAACCTAAAGATTCTTTAAAGTTAGACAATAACATAAACACATCTGCTTGTTTATACAACATAGATAATAACTCTCTATTTAAATATCCATGAAAAATAATATTCTTTGTTAAGTCCAACCGTTCAACTTCTTGCTTAAACTCATTTAAATAAGCTCCTTTCCCTACAATATGCCATACAAGCTGTTCGTCTTTAGTTAATAATGTTTTTACAACTTGTAACATTTCAACATAACCTTTATCTTTTACAACTCTACTTACTGTTAAAATATTGGTATTGCTATCAAAACAATTAGTAAACTCTTGTTTTTTATCAATTGAAAAAACATCATAGGCAACACCAGGCATCCAAGTTCTTATATTTGTTAATAAAGGGTAATTTTCACTAACAAATCCTGACATAAAATTTGACACTCCAACTACGGATTTTAATTCCGTTAATAATCTATAAAACAAAGGAGACCCTATTTTATATAATTTATTAAGACCTTTTTTGTAATTTTCTATTATTGAAGTACCATGAATAATTATAATAGTTTTTGCCCTAACTTTTTTATTAAAAAAAAACATAAAAGGAATAACAGTATTGGCATCATTTAAAATAATTGTGTCATACTTTTTCCAGTTTAAAAACAAAAATTTAAGATAGTAAAAGGCAATCCAGATAATTTTAATTCTAAAAATACTTATTATATTAATTTCAGAATGTATTTTCTTAACCTTATGATTACTTAGCAAAGTTATTTTATAATCTTTTTGTGACAATTCATTAATCATTTGCTTTGCAACAAAACCAGCACCTCCTCCAAAAGGAGGGAATTCATCACTAATGACCAAAACATTTTTCATTGCTTTATTTTTTTTAGTAAGCCTATAATTAGTTTTTTTCTGAGGTTTTGTGCGTGAGATTCTTTACCTGAAAAATTACAACTCTCCATTTTAAGATATGTTTTTTCTATAACTTCCTTCAATTCCTCTTCAGAAAACATATTGTAATAGTTTGCTAAAGAATTAAAGACCCATGCATCTGAACGAACCATGTATTCATTATTATTAACACAACCATCTTCTTTTAATGAAGCGTAAAAATAATTTTTATTCCATGAAAATTTCAACAACCAATTTTTTACCTTTTTTGCTGCAGTTAAATATTTATCGTTAGGTTTATGTTTGTGTGCAGCTAAAAAACCTGACATTACAGAGCAAAACCCCCAAACGTGTATTAAATCTTTAAAATAAATTGTTTTATTTCCATAAGGTACTACACCATTTTCTTTTTGAAGCTCTAATACGTGTTTTGCTGCTTCTTGTATTAACTGTTCTTGATCTTTATTAGGAAAATAACTCTGAGCTAATGCATGTACTTCTACTTGTTGCATTTGATGGTAATAATCTATTTTCCCTTTAGCTAAGTCCGATATAATTGGATTCTGTTGATCTGAATAGTACCAAAACTTCCCTTTTTTAGACTCATCTACAGACATAACTTCTAATAAATACTTATTCATTCCATTGTAAATATTTATCAACTTTTCATCATCACTTTTAGTTACTCCTAAATAACACCCTAGTGCTGCGCAAGCAAACGAAGTTCCATTATAAACCATAACCTCATTTATTGAATATGGGCCATATGGTATTGCATATTTACCATCCCCTAAATTCAACGTAAACCTTTCTATCCAAGAAACGGCTTTGTCCATTGCAGATCTAGTTTCTATATCCTCACCAAAAACACGCTCATATTCACATAAAGCAATTAATGAAACTAATTCTGGCGATGTGCTTTCTCCTTTTTTATGAAATTTTCCAAAATTAAAATTGTAACCTATATCAAATCCACCATCAGGCCTTTGTATTTTTAACAATATATCTCTTACTATGTTGGATCTATTTTCCCATTCTACATCCAATGTAGACTCATACATTTTTACACACCCTAACAATGATTCATATATGGTTTGACTACAATGCTTTACATAAGGCGAAGCCAATACTATTTTTTTTATTTTTGAAATCATTAAAATTTATTTTAAATTTTCAATTAACTTAATAAAGTACGATACTTTAAATTTTGATATTTTAAAGAATAAAAGCGCTTGTAATAATAAAATTGGAATTGCTACGTATACTGAATAGTAACCAAGGTAAGAACTATAAGTAACTCCGCATGCAATTAATACAAAAACTTGACTTTGAAAATATATTTTAGGGACTTTTATATTATTAATATTTTTCACTATAATAAATAAACCCGCTTGAGAAAATATACGTCCTACAATTCTTCCAATTAAAACTGCCAGCACTCCATAAGATTCTATAAAAAACAATGTAATTCCTATTTGTATTACATTTAATAAAACATTATTTATAAAAAAAGAACGATTCTTTTCATTAGCTAAAATATACATACTATTAATAGATCCAATATTTCCTAGATTGGCTCCTAAAATTAAAAATATTAATACAGGTGTATATCCCACATATAAATCACCATAAATAGGAATTAGAAACAAACTTACAACCAATAAAAAAAATGATACTAAAGTACTTATAAGAACCATTAATGTAGAAGTTTTCCCATACACCTTCTCTATATTCTCCTTATCATTTTCATGTACTAATTTAGAAAAAGAGGATAATAAAACTTGTCCAATCTTTAAAGATATAAAGCCTGTTAAAGTAGATATTTGAACTAAAACATAATACACTCCCATTTCCTTTAAACCAATAAATTTTAAAATTAAAATTTTATCTACATTTCCAAATATATACGTGTTAATTGTGTTAAAAAAAGAATAAATAGAAAATGAAGTAAAATTACTTCTCCAATAATGTCCTATTTTAAAAGTAATTGTTTTTAAACCTAAAAAAATAATTATTCCGTAAATTAAGATTAACAGTATAACAAAGTAATCTAGACCTTTAGTTAATAAAACACTTCTATCTGTAAAATAGAACACAACCATGAAAATAGCAAAGAACAAGACCCTTAATTGCATTAAAAAAGATGCTTTTTTAAACTGCATACTTCCTTGTAAAGCATAAATAATAATTTCAGAAAAGGCTATAAAAGGTGTTATTAATATAAACAAATTTAGATTTTTCAAAAAATGTTTACTATCAAAAAGATAAGTTGATATAGTTGGAAAAAAACAAATTAAACAACAAAAGATTATTAAAAAAATAAAACTAATAAAAGTGTAGGTAAACAAAAATTTTCCTTCATTCTCTTCTTCTCCTATTTTAGGTAAAAAATTTGTTATAATTGTGGAACCTCCAAATAAAACAAATGTTGTTACTGTATTAATAAAAACAATTAATAAAGTATAATAGCCTAAAACAGTACCTGTACTATCATATATCCCAAATATCCAATTTAAAAAAAATGTAAAAGGAATAGATATAATAGAAAAAAAAGTTACCCAAAACGCACCACTTACAAAAGTCCTGTTTATTGAATTCATTAAAATAATATTACTGAATTAATGATTTTATTAATTGTGACTTACCATTCTTTCTCATTGGAATTTCTTCAACTAATTCAACTCTAATCTCAAAAGCATCTCCAACTTGAGTCTTAGTATTATTTATTAATTCATCAGAATCAATATCTTTCCATAAGTTGGTAGGAACAACTTTAATTAAAATTTTATCAATATCTACTTGAATAAACTGACATTGTTGTAATTTACCAAACATCAATTTCATTGGCTGATTCATAGAGCCAGCACCTATTTTTGTTCCGTCTCTTCTGACGATAATATCATCTTTTCTACCATCTAATCTTGTAATAAGAGTATGATTTCTTCCACAATTACACTGTATATTATTATCTATCATTCCTAAATCACCTATAACATATCTAATTAAAGGCATAGAATAATTTTCTAGATGTGTTCCTACTAGTAATCCTGTTTTTCCCTCAATGGTTTCATAACTATCATCAACGACTTCTGCTATAGAACTTTCATCATTAATATGATACCCTGAGAATGCATTGCACTGATTTGCTGTCATAATATCCTCATTCTGTCCATAATGATCATATACTTTACAAGTAAATGCTTTTTCTATAGATTCTCTATAGTTATCGTATAATGTATCTGATGAAGTTAAAACAGCTTTCATTGGTAATGTTATTCCTTTTTTATTTAACCTTTGAGCCAACAAATAAATACCTGATGCATAACCTCTAATATAATCTCCTTTATATCTTTTAATATCTCTAATAAACCTATCAAGACTTTTATCTGTGATATAATTAGTATAAAACTGTAATACTTTACCATGGGGAACGAGAATTGCTCTAGCATTATTAGGTTTTTTTAATTTAACCTTACAAGCTCCTCCAATATATATCATTTTATCTTTATAAAGATTAATCCCAGCATATTTGGACCACCTCCACCAATGAGCCTTTCGTACTCCAATCATATGACTATCATACAAGTACTTCATTGGAGTCCCTGTAGATCCTCCAGTAGTAATTGTTGTCATGTCTTCAATATTATGCTTTAAGCTAATTAAATCATCGTAATTTTCCGTAATAATTTTCTTAGTTAATACCGGCAACTTTACCAAATCTTCTTTAGCTTTTATATCACTTGGAGTTAAATTTAGTTTTTTAAACAATTTACTATAGTAAGGCACATTGTCATAAGCATGTTGGATTAGTTTAGACAATTTTTGGTTTTGAACAACTAATAATTCCTCTTTAGATAGGTACTCAGTTTTATTTAAAAGCTCAAAATATGTGGTTTCTTCTTTAGCTGGTGTAAATTTATTACCTGCTAATAAAACATATGTTTTAGATATCCAAATTCTAATAAGTAATGGTAATTTGTTATAAATATGAAAATAATTCATAATATTCTTATTTTTAAGGATTAATAACTTTCATCACAAAACTATCCCAAGAATATTCTTTACTTTTTAATAAGCAATTTTCCCTTAGATATTTGTTTTGATTAAAAAAATGATTTAATGAGTTTGACAAACAATCAGACGTTACTTCTTTTAGAACAACACCTGTCACATTATTTTCTATAATTTCTAAAAAAGCGTTTAAAACACCGTTTTTATAGTTTTTTGTTGCACCAAATCCCATTACAGGAGTTCCGCACGCCATAGATTCTATAATTACTTGACCAAAAGTTTCAATGGTCGAAGGCAAAACAGTTAATTTTGCATTCTTGTAAAAAATTGGTAACAACTCTGATTGTTTTCCTACAAAAAAAACTTTTTTTTCTATTCCCCAATTTTCAACTTTTTTTTCTAAAAATTTTTGATGATTTCCATCTCCTACTAACACCAAAGGATATTTTTGATTAGATTTTGCATAACCTTCTATTAATAAATCTATGTTTTTGGCAGAAGACAATCTCCCTACATATAATAAGTATCCATTTATTAAATCAGGATATTTTTCCTGAAATCTAGAAGTATATAATTCTGCATTCTTTACCGAAAAAACAGAATGGTCTATTCCTGGTGTTATTTTTAATAGCTCTTTGATGTTTTTTCCATATGATTTATTTAATTGAAATATCATTAAATCACTAAAAACAATAGATCTAGTTTTTTTTACTAAAGTATTTTCAACGTAAAATAACGTTGGGTAATCCATTAAAAAATAGATTAAAAATTTAATTTTTTTTAGAATGCTTATATTATCCTTTGTAAAATAGGTTCCTTTTGTATGAAGATAAGCTGTTGTTGCATAAATTTGAACAATTGGAATATTAAGTTTTAGTTTGGCTACACAAAAAGCAAACAACGTATTACGACTCCATATCTCATCTGGTTTAAATCCATCAACAATATTTTTAAAATATTTTCTTACCACTGTATTCACTCTAAAAAGCCTTATAGGAGTCCCAAAAGAATCTTTTAAAGGAAGTTTTATATAGCTAATATTATTATTATTTAATGTAGTTTTTTCTTTTATGTTAGTGTCAAACGAAACAATTTTTACTTCATGTCCTTTTTTTAACAACTCTGAAGCAATGTAATTTAATGAGTTTTCAACTCCTCCTACATTAGGATATGCAGATATATTTATTAATAATATTTTCATAAAAATATCTTAAAATGAATTATCTATTTCAATAAATGGCAACACATTTTTTACATCATAAACAATAGCTTTATCTTTTTTTAGTGAACTTAAATTTATATTTTCAAAAGTAGTATGAGCTACTGTCAAAACTACAGCATCAAATTTTTTATTTGGTAAAATTTCTAAAGTTTCTATGTTGTACTCTGCTAAAACTTCATCACTTTTGGCCCAAGGATCATATACAGTTATATTTGTATTATATTCTTTTAAGGCTGTAATAACATCTATAACTTTTGTGTTTCTTACATCTGGACAATTTTCTTTAAAAGTTACACCTAAAAGTAATATTTCAGCATCTTTAATTCTAACGTCTTTTTTAATCATTGTCTTAATTACCTCAGAAGCTATATATGAACCTATACTGTCATTCATTTTTCTACCTGCCAAAATAATTTCTGGATGATATCCGTACTCTTGCGCTTTTTGTGCCAAATAATAAGGGTCTACTCCAATACAGTGTCCTCCTACCAAACCTGGTTTGAATGGTAAAAAGTTCCATTTGGTTCCGGCAGCCTCTAAAACATCGTGCGTATTGATGTCCATTAAATTGAATATTTTAGCCAACTCGTTTACAAACGCAATGTTAATATCTCTTTGTGAATTTTCTATAACCTTAGCCGCTTCGGCTACCTTAATTGTTGGGGCTAAATGAGTACCTGCAACAATAACCGATTTGTACAATTCGTCTATTTTTTTACCTATTTCTGGTGTTGAACCAGAGGTTACTTTTAATATTTTTTCTACAGTATGTTCTTTATCTCCCGGATTGATTCTTTCTGGAGAATATCCTGCATAAAAATCTTTATTAAATTCAAATCCTGATGTTTTTTCTAACACAGGAATACATTCTTCTTCGGTAGCTCCTGGATACACTGTAGATTCATACACTACAATGTCTCCTTTTTTTAAGACAGCTCCTACGGTTTCACTTGCTTTTATAAGTGGTGTTAATACAGGTCTATTGTTTTTGTCTACAGGTGTTGGAACTGTTACTACATATACATTGCAATCTTTTAAGTCTTCTAAATTACAAGAACAAAACAATCCTTTTTGGTCTGTATTTTTAGTTACCAAAACACTTTGCAATGTAGCATTGTCTACTTCCAATGTGCTATCTGTTCCAGCATTTAATTCTGCAACTCTTTCTTGATTGATATCAAACCCCACAACGGCATATTTTGTGGCAAACAATCTAGCTAAAGGCAATCCTACATATCCTAACCCTATAACTCCTATCTTAATTTCACTCATCTTATTACTTTTACAAACAAGTTGTTTTTATATTTTAGTTTTGACTATGCTTTTCCTATTTGGTAGTATTCAAAACCATCTTTTTCTATTTCAAAAGCTCCGTATTGATTTCTTCCATCAAAAATAACAGGTGTTTTTAACAACGATTTGATTTCCATAAAATCTGGAGACCTAAATTCTTTCCACTCTGTTAACAAAATCATCGCATCTGCATTTTCTAAAGCAGCGTATTTTGATGTTACGTATTGAATTCCTTCTACTCCTTTTAAGTAACACTCTTGAGCTTCGTGCATTGCTTTTGGATCGTATGCATTAATTTTAGCTCCTCTTTTCACCAATTCGTTTACTACATAAATGGCTGGTGCTTCACGCATGTCATCGGTTCCTGGTTTAAAAGATAATCCCCACAATCCAAATGTATATCCTGTTAAATCTTCTCCAAACTTTGCTACAATTTTATTTGAGATCACAAACTTTTGAGCATCATTTACATCTTCTACAGAGGTAATTAATTTTGCTTTGTATCCGTTTTCTTCGGCTATTTTCTTTAGTGCTTTTACATCTTTAGGAAAACAAGATCCTCCGTAACCTGCACCTGGATATATAAAACTATAACCTATTCTATTGTCTGACCCAATACCAATTCTTACTTTGTTTGCATCAGCCCCTACTTTTTCACAAATATTAGCAATCTCATTCATAAATGAAATTTTAGTTGCCAACATTGCATTGGCTGCATATTTGGTCATTTCTGCAGACCTAATATCCATTTCAATCAATCGATCATGATTGTGCGTAAATGTAGAATACAATTTTCTCATAATCTTAAACGCTTCTTCAGAATCTGCTCCTACAACAACTCTATCTGGTTTCATAAAATCGTTTACAGCTGCTCCTTCTTTTAAGAATTCAGGATTTGAAACTACATAAAACTCTATGTCAACTCCTCTTTTGTCTAACTCTGCTTGAATGGTTGCTTTTACTTTATCTGCAGTTCCAATTGGCACAGTAGATTTGTCTATTACTACTAGAGGTTTGGTCATTTCTTGACCTATTTGTTTAGCTACAGCTAATACATATTGTAAATCTGCAGAACCATCATCACCCATAGGAGTTCCTACAGCAATAAATGCAACTTCAGAGTCATGTAAACCATCTTTAATAGCAGTACTAAAGTGTAAGTTTCCAAGATCTACATTCTTTTTTACCAAAGGCTCTAAACCAGGTTCATAAATAGGTATAATTCCGTTTTTTAAGTTTTCTACTTTTTTTTGGTCTATATCTATACACGTTACTTTATTCCCCATTTCGGAAAAACATGTACCTGTTACCAAACCTACATATCCTGTACCTACTACTGTAATATTCATGTTCTATTAATTTACTATTTAAGGCATAACACCTTTCTTTAATATATTTATTTTTAAAACTTATAACTTAGCGTTCGCTACATCTTTATCTAAAACTCCTTTAACATCGTACACCACCCCTTCAGGAACTAATATTTTTTTTAAGTCTAAACTTAACAACTCTTGATGAGCCACTGCCAATACAACAGCTTCGTAAGTTGTAATTGGAAAATTATTTAAAACCTCTAAATTGTACTCGTGCTTTACTTCTTGCTTGCTCGCTAAAGGATCGTATACATCTACTTGTAAACCATATTCTTTTAACTCGCTAATAACGTCTACTACTTTTGTATTTCTAACATCTGGACAATTTTCCTTAAAAGTAATTCCTAGCACTAATACCTTAGCACCTTTTACCTTTATGTTATTGTGAATTAAAAGTTTCGTTACCTGTGCAGCTACATAAGCTCCCATGCTATCATTCATACGTCTACCTGCCAAAATAATTTCTGGATGGTATCCGTACTCTTGCGCTTTTTGTGCCAAGTAGTAAGGATCTACTCCAATACAGTGTCCTCCTACCAAACCTGGTTTGAATGGTAAAAAGTTCCATTTGGTTCCGGCAGCCTCTAAAACATCGTGCGTATTGATGTCCATTAAATTGAATATTTTAGCCAACTCGTTTACAAACGCAATGTTAATATCTCTTTGTGAGTTTTCTATGACCTTAGCCGCTTCGGCTACCTTAATTGTTGGGGCTAAATGAGTACCTGCAACAATAACCGATTTGTACACTTCGTCTATTTTTTTACCTATTTCTGGTGTTGATCCAGAGGTTACTTTCAATATTTTTTCTACGGTGTGTAATTTATCTCCCGGATTGATTCTTTCTGGAGAATATCCTGCGTAAAAATCTTTGTTAAATTCCAATCCTGATGTTTTTTCTAACACAGGAATACAATCTTCTTCCGTAGCTCCTGGATACACTGTAGATTCATACACTACAATGTCTCCTTTTTTCAAGACAGCTCCTACGGTTTCACTTGCTTTGATTAATGGTGTTAATACAGGTCTATTATTTTTGTCTACTGGTGTTGGAACTGTAATTACGTAAAAATTACAATCTTTTAATTCTTCTAAATTATCGGTACAATAAAGTCCTTTTTCACCTTCTTTTGGTTCACAATTTATTAACACTCCTTTTAAAGTGTCCGAATCTACTTCTAGTGTAAAATCATTTCCTTCTCTTAAATCAGAAACTCTTTTTTTATGAATATCAAATCCTACAGTTGCATATTTGGTTGCAAACAATCTTGCCAATGGAAGACCTACATATCCTAAACCTATCACCCCTATTTTCATACTCTTTTTTTTTGAATTGACAAATATAACTTAAAACTCCTAAACCTATGTTAAACAATCATGATATTTAAGCAAAAGGATGTTTATATTTTGGTAAATAAAACATTTTATGAACTTTTTCTTTTTTTGGAGTTTCTATCTCCGCACTTCTTATTTGTTGTACTATTTTAATAGAGTTCATAGCATCATCCAAACCAAAACCTTTTCCTTCTAAAATTGATTTGTAACTTTCTGTGTGCAACTCTGTAAAACCTCCACTAAATTCAATTTCGGTACCATCTACTGTTATAGATCTATAAGTTCTTTGACCTTTGGCTTTAATTTCTTCGGGTACCAATTCGTAATTGATAGACAAAAACCATTTAACTCTTGCTTTTTCAAACTCCAAATACCCAGAAGATCTATCGTGCGTATGCTCATACACAACATTCTGTTTTAAACCGCCAAACACCCAAGCCAACATGTCAAAAAAATGCACTCCAATATTAGAAGCTATCCCACCTGATTTGGCAAGATCTCCTTTCCAAGATGCATAATACCATTTTCCTCTAGAAGTTAAGTAGGTTAAATCAACATCAAACACTTTTCCTTCTGGTGCATTTTCTACCTGCTTTTTTAAATCTAAAATAGCTTGATGATGACGTAACTGTAATATGGTATATATTTTCTTTCCTGTTTCTTGTTCTATAGCTTTCAAAGCCTCTATATTCCAAGGATTTAAAACCAATGGTTTTTCACAAATAGCATTAGCTCCAGACCTTAAAGCCATTCTAATATGAGCATCATGTAAATAATTAGGTGTACAAATACTTACATAATCCAACTTAACCCCTTCTTCTCTTTTTAGTTTTTCAACATGTCTATCAAACCTTTCAAACTCTACAAAAAAAGATGACTCAGGAAAATAAGAATCTATAATCCCAACACTATCGTTTTTATCTAACGCAGCCAACAATTCATTTCCGGTATCTTTAATTGCTTTTAAATGTCTTGGAGCTATATACCCTGCTGCTCCTAACAATGCGAAATTTTTCTTCATACTTTTTTAATAGCTATTTTATAGCTACAGCTACCAAATATAGAAAAAGAGATGTGAGTAATAAAACCTTTAAAAACAAAAAAAGTCCACTTCTAAAAAGAAATGGACTTTGGTGGGCAATGAGGGATTCGAACCCCCGACCCCCTCGGTGTAAACGAGGTGCTCTGAACCAACTGAGCTAATTGCCCTTAATTGTTATACTAAGGTATATTTGGTGGGCGATGAGGGATTCGAACCCCCGACCCCCTCGGTGTAAACGAGGTGCTCTGAACCAACTGAGCTAATCGCCCTTAGCGGGTGCAAATATAGAGCTTTATTCTAGATAAAAACAAATTTTTTAAGAAAAATTACAATAATTTTTCATCTTTTTCTCCTGCGTATTCTCGTACCTGCTTTACCTCTTCACTTTTATCCTTAGTAATCAACAAAATACAGTCTTCCGACTCTATTAAGACAATATGATCAATTCCTCTAGTTGCATAAACTGGCTTGGAACACATGGCATAAGAATTTACTATGTTTTCTCCTTTTACCATTTCAAACAACTCATCATTATGAAAATCTTTGGCATAAGATATCAAGGAATCAAAAGACCCCAAGTCTGACCAAATAAAGTGAGATTTTACCATTTTAATAATTTTTGATTTTTCTAAAACCGCAAAATCAATACTATCTTCTGGAATATTCTCCATTTCTTTTTTAGGAATGTAACCTTCTTCATTTTTTTCAAAAGCTGCTACAGAAGCTTCATAAATATCGGGTTGGTATTTTTTTATTTCATTTAAAAAAACAGAAGCTTTAAAACAAAACATTCCGCTATTCCAACAAAACTTACCTGATCTTATGTATTTAATAGCCAAATCTTGATTAGGCTTTTCTCTAAAAGATTTTACATTTTCTCCTTTATACTCTATATAGCCATAACCTGTTTCTGGCTTTAATGGTTGAATTCCAAAAGTTGTAATACTCCCTTCTTTTGCTAATCGTATAGCATTACTCACCGAAATCTCATACTCTTGTTCATCTCCAATCATATGATCGGAAGGCGTGATGAACATAATATCGTCCGGCTCTAAACTTAAAGCCGCTAAAGTAATAGCAGGGGCTGTATTCCTTCCTACCGACTCAATAATTTTTTTATTTACTGTAATCCCCAATTCTTTGGATTGCTGATCTGCCATTGCCAATTGAGTTTCATTGGTAACCAACATATAATCATCTACAAAAGACTTGTTTCTCAACATTGTATATTGAAACAAAGACTTTCCTTCAAAAATTTGAAGAAATTGCTTGGGACTTTTTTTTCTAGAAATAGGCCATAATCTGGAACCTACCCCTCCACTTAAAATAACATTAACTATTTTAGCCATTCAGTTTTATTTGATATTATTATAGACTTTGTACCAATCTATAAATTTTTTCACACCTTCTTCTATTGATGTGTTAGGGCTATAATTGTAGTCTTTAATTAAATCTGTTACATCAGCCCATGTTTTAGCTACATCTCCTGGCTGCATGTCCATCATAATTTTTTCTGCTTCCTTCCCTAAATTCTTTTCAATATTTTCGATATAATCTGTTAATTTAACAGAGTTATTATTCCCAATATTATATACTTTGTAAAGTTCTTTGTTTTTTGCTCTTGTATCTACCTCTCCTTCAATAATTCTCATTACCCCCTGTACAATATCACCTACGTATGTAAAGTCTCTTTCCATTTTTCCATGGTTGAATACTTTTATAGGATGATTGTTTCTAATTCCTTCTGCAAATAAATAGGCTGCCATATCTGGTCTTCCCCAAGGTCCGTATACCGTAAAAAATCTTAATCCTGTTGTGGCAAACCCAAATAAATGAGAATAGGTATGAGCCATTAGTTCATTACTTTTTTTAGAAGCTGCATACAAACTAATAGGAGTATCTACGGTATCTTTTGTAGAGAATGGTATTTTAGAATTCAACCCATAAACACTAGAGCTACTTGCATACACCATGTGTTTTACTCCCGTATTCCTACAAGCTTCTAATAAATTCACATACCCTACAATATTACTATCTACATATGCATGTGGATTTTCTATACTGTAACGAACTCCTGCTTGTGCTGCCAAATTACAGATTACTTCAAATTTTTCTGCTTCAAAAAGACCATTAATCGCCTCTCTATCTTCTAAGTTGATTCTCAAAAATTTAAAATCTGATGTTTTATTAGAAACAACTTCATTTCCAAATTCAGAGGCACTCTCTCTATCAATACCTAGTTCTGACAATCTAGCAAACTTAAGATTTACGTCATAATAGTCATTAATATTATCAATACCAACTACTTGATGACCTCTACTTAGCAATAGTGTAGACAAATGAAATCCTATAAAACCTGCTGCTCCTGTAACTAAAATTTTCATGTATTGTTTCTATATTTTGATTGACAAATATATAATATTGTTTTTTAGCCAACTCTTTTTAAGATTAGCTTTTGGTTAAAAAACACTATTAACATTGTTTTAGTAAAGTTAAGTAATCTGCAACTACAAAGGTACTACCTCCTACATAAATTAAATCTTTATTTGTTGCATTTGTAGTAGCCATATTTACAGCTGCTTCTACAGAACTATATGCTTCTCCTTTTAAAGAAAACTCAATGGCATTTTCTTTTAATAATTGTTGATGCAAACCTCTAGCAATGGAGGGTTTTGTAAAATAATAAATAGCTTGTTTTGGCAATAAAGGCAATACGGATTTTAGATCTTTATCATCTACCACTCCAAAAACTATGTGTAATTGATGAAATTCTTCTTTTGTTAATTGCTCTAAAACCAAAGAAATCCCTTCTTTGTTGTGCCCTGTATCGCATATTATTTTAGGGTTTTCTTGCACCGTTTGATACCTACCTAACAACCCCGTATTTTGCACTACTTTAGACAAACCTTTTTTTATAGCATGTTCTGAAATTTGCCAACCTAATTGTTGCAAAACTTTTAGGGTCTTAATAACTGTTTTTAAATTGTGTTTTTGATAAGCTCCCTTCAATTCACAATCAAACAACACTTCTGGCAATTCAAAAGCTTTGTGTAACATTGCATTTTTCTGACTAGCTATTTCCTCAAAAACAGAATAAGTTTCAGGATGATACTCTCCTATTACCACAGGTTTATTTTGTTTGATAATCCCACCTTTTTCAGCAGCAATTAACGGCAGAGTATTTCCTAAAAACTGGGTATGATCTAAACCAATATTGGTAATTACTGCAACTAATGAATCTACCACATTTGTAGAATCTAATCGACCTCCTAAACCTGTTTCTAGAACTACAAAATCGGTATTAGACTCCCTAAAATACTCAAAAGCCAATCCGACTGTCATTTCAAAAAAAGACAAAGAATTTTGCTCAAAAAAAGTTTGGTGTTTTGCCACAAATGCAACAATGTATTCCTCTGGTATTTCTAAACCATTAATTTTAATTCGTTCTCTAAAATCTATCAAATGCGGAGACGTGTACAAGCCTGTTTTATAACCTTGCTCTTGCAACACAGAAGCCAACATATGGCTTGTTGATCCTTTTCCATTGGTTCCTGCTACATGAATTGCTTGAATTTCTTTTTCTGGATTCCCTAAATAATCCATTAACAACCATGTGTTTGATAAATCTTTTTTATAAGCCTTTGCACCTACTTTTTGATACATTGGCAATTGGTGAAACAACCAATCTAAAGTTTCTTGATAATTCATATATAGTACTGAGTACTGTGTATTAAGTTTTTAGTAGCTATTGCTGACTTTTGTATTTACTTATTCAGAAAGAATAAATTTATAACGTATTAATCCCACTTGCTTATTGGGTGCATTTCCATCAGGATTCCATTTTGTGGCCAAAGCCGCTTTTTTGGCAGGTTCTAACAAACAAGGATTGTTATTGGTAGTTCCTTTTACTCCAGGAGTTGCTGCAATTACCCTTCCATTTACATCCACCTCAATTCTAACCACCACAATTCCCTCTTCATTGCATTCAGGTTTTCGAATAGGTTTTGACAAAGCTCTTCTACCTTTCAATTGATAGTTTCCATCTCCTCCCAAACCATTATTCCCATAATACTTTTGACTATTTGGCTCTCCAGAAGCACTCCCTTTTACTCCATCTACATTGTCATCACCTTCACTTTCTGCCGTTTTTCCTGATGATTTTTTACCAAACAAACTATTTAATGCATTTTGAGTTTCTTTGGTTGGAGTGGGTTTTTCAGGGACTTCTTTTTTTACAGAATTTTTAGGAATTTGTTTTTTTTCTACGGTTTTTACCTCCCCTTGTTTTGCATGTTTAGTTTCTTTAATTACAGGAGCCTCTTCTGAGGTTTGGGTCACAACTTTTTCTTCTATTGGACTTGTTTTTTTTACAACTTCCTGAACAGTACTTGTTTGTTCTTTTATGGGACTAGATTTGATACTTTCATTCAATTTAGGTTTTCCAGAACCCAATTCAGAAGTTCCAAAATTTATAGCCACACCATATTCTTCTGGCGGATCCAAATACCTTAAGCCACAAAAAAACACCAGTATTAATAAAACTGCTGTAAACAAAGTAGTTGCAATAGCTGCTTGTTTTTGATATGTTGTTTTAAAAATCATAAAATTATTGACCTTTAACCGCTAAAATCATTTTGATTTTATTTCTGTTCGCAATATCAATCACACTCATTATATTTTTATAAGCCGATTCATGATCTCCTCTTATTACAAGTGTTCCTTGATTGTCTGATGAAAATCTTGTAAGCAATGTATTTTCTAATTGATTGAATTCTACACGATCTGCATCTACATAATAACTTCCATCTTTAGTAATAGAAACAGAAATGACTCCTTTATTCTCTGTTTTTCCACCTGCTTTTGGCAACAAAACATCTATGGCATTTACAGTAACCAAAGTAGATGCCAACATAAAGAAGATCAACAGCAAGAAAACAATATCTGTCATTGACGACATGTTAAAATCTGCACTTACTTTATTTCTACTTCTAATGTTCATTTTTTACTACTTTTTCTGTTTACTATTTTTAACCACCACACTTACTAACAACCTGCTCTTTTAAACAGGCTCGTTTAACAAGTCTAAAAACTCTACAGATTTTGCTTCCATTTGATACACAACTTTATCGGTTCTTACCACCAAATGATTGTATGCAATATATGAGATAATCCCAACAATTAACCCGCCCACTGTAGTGGTCATTGCAGTATACAATCCATCAGACAACATTTTTATGTCTATTTGCCCACCTGCATTTGCAATTTCATGAATAGATACAATCATACCTATAACAGTTCCTAAAAAACCAATCATAGGAGCAGCTCCAGAAATCGTTGCCAATACACTTATGTTTTTTTCTAATTTGTATATTTCTAACTTTCCAGCATTCTCTATAGCTGTATTAATATCTTCTAAGGGTTTTCCAATTCTAGAAATTCCTTTTTCTATTAAATTTGCAACCGGAGTATCTATTTTAGAACACAAACTTTTAGCACCATCAATATTACCAATACTAATTTGCTCTTTAATTTGATTCATAAAGTTTTTATCTTCTTTGCTTGCTGCTTTAATCGCCAAAAAACGTTCTACATATATGTAAACAGCCACAATTAACAATAGAAATAGAATTCCCATAATAATTTGACCACCAACTCCACCATCCATAATTAATTCTATTATAGATAGTGTTTTTTCTTGACTTACCTCTGCAACGGGTAAAACTTCTTCTTGATTTTGGACCATAATATAAACTCTTAATTTATGTAACGAAAATACAATTTATTATTGCACAACTACAAACAAAAAAAGGAACCTCTGTAAGGTTCCTTTTTTATATGATTTGATCTTTTTTTTATAAAATAACTCTCACCATTATATAACCTACACCTCCTAATACAATTGTATAAGGTAAGGCCATTTTTACCATGGTTCCGTAAGACAAGTTGATTAACGGTGCCAACGCAGAGGTTAATAAAAATAAAAACGCAGCTTGACCATTTGGTGTTGCTACACTTGGCAAGTTTGTACCGGTATTAATAGCAATTGCTAAATGCTCAAAATGCTCTCTATCTATTACTCCTGATTTGAACGCATTTTGCACCTCTCCAATGTATACGGTTGCCACAAATACGTTATCACTAATTGCAGACAACACACCATTTGCTATATAAAACAACCCTGGTTGAGATTCTGGACTTTGCTCTAATGCCCAATGGATAATTGGCGAGAACAAGTGCTGATCGTGAATCATAGCAACTACAACAAAGAAAACTACTAACAATCCTGTAAAAGGCAATGCTTCTTCAAAAGCATGTCCTAACTGATGTTCTTCTGTAATTCCCATAAAAGCTGTTTGTAAAATAATTAATGCCAATCCTATAAAACCTACAGGAGCTAAGTGCAATGCCAACCCTGCTATTAATAACAATGCTGCTATTCCTTGAACTTTTAATGCATATTTTTCTTTTGCTGTTCTTTTTGCTTCTTCTTCTTGCGTGTAAGATTGAATAATTTGATCTGCTATTTTTGGCAATTTACCACCAAAACCAAATGCTCCTGTTAACTCTAACACAACTGTAGTTAACAATCCACAAACTAAAACAGGCATTGTAATTGGAGACATTTTTACGAAAAACTCAATAAAATCCCAACCCATTCTTTCTCCTATCAACAAGTTTTGTGGCTCTCCAACCAACGTACAAACTCCTCCTAATGCAGTTCCTACCACACCATGCATAATTAAACTTCTTAAGAAACTTCTGAATTGCTCTAAAGTTTCTCCGCTTAATTCTTTTCTATCCAACACACCATCATTATTAAAGTCTTCTGCACTTGAGTGTATTTTATGATAAATACCATAAAAACCAACAGCAACACTAATTAATACTGCCGTTACTGTTAAAGCATCTAAAAAGGCAGATAATATTGCCGACAAGAATACAAACAACAATGATAAAATTACTTTTGATTTTATTTTTGTGAAGATTTTACTAAAAATATACATCAATAATGGTTTCATAAAATAGATACCTGCGACCATAAAGACTAACAACAACACAACTTCTAAGTTTTGATCTACTTCATGATACGCATTTTCTGGTGATGTTAATCCTAATGCTATAATTTCTATTGCTAACAAACCTCCAGATTGTAATGGGTAACACTTTAATGCCATTGCCAACGTAAAAATAAACTCAGCAATAAACAACCAAGCTCCTACGTGTGGAAAATAAATAGATATTGGAATATTGATCAGTAAAAAAAAGATCATAACAAGTTTGAACCATTTTGGACTAGAGCCTAAAAAATATTTCATTGTATTTTATTTTTTTAAAATTCGGTAGCTAAAATAACATTTTAATAGTTTCACTAGGTATTTATACTTGTTAAAAATTCAGTAAACAACGCTAAACAACAATAATTTAACAAAGCCTGCTTAATTTTATAAATATTTAACAAAATAATTAACACCTATTTAACTCATCTATAAAATCATTTCCCATAAAAGCTGTCTCTAAAACAACTCAATCATCACCTTTGTAAATAAGCCCTGAAGAGTGATTTTTAACAGCCCCTGTTACACTAGCCAAGCAATTTACTTTATTTTCTACCCTTAACTTTCCTAGCAAAGCAAAAATTAAAGCCTCTTTATAGTCTATCAAAACACCACTGGGCACCACTAGATTTAAATTAGCATTATGCGCTTGAATTCGTTCTAACAAAAATGTATGATAAGCACCTCCTCCTGTAATAAAAACAGTCCCATTAGCCAATTGACCTGCTATTTGAATTGCAATATGTTCTACATAAGTCCTTAGTACATCTACTGTTTTTAAATTATACTTTAATAAAATAGGTGTTATGTTTTGCTGTACAAATTCCACTCCTAACGACTTTGGTTTTTGAATAGTGTAGAAGTCTAACTTATTAAGCTCTGCTAACAATTTTTCATGGACACTTCCTTGCTTAGACAATTTTCCTTTATCATCGTAAGAACAACCCAATTGATTGGCATAATAATTCAGAACTGTGTTTACTGGACATATATCAAAAGCTTTTCTTACTCCATTATCTGCATAAGACACATTAGAAAAACCTCCTAAATTTAAACAATAATCATACTCAGAAAATAAAAATGCATCTCCTATAGGCACCAATGGAGCTCCTTGACCTCCTAAATTCACATCTTGTGTTCTAAAATCGTATACTGTTTTTACACCTACTTTTTTATATATTTCTTTACCACAACCTATTTGTAAAGTATATTTTATTTCTGGCTGATGATGAACTGTGTGGCCATGAGAAGCGATAAAATCTAATTTTGAGATTTTATAAGTTTTGATAAAATCTAAAATTAACGTTCCAAAATAAACACCTAAATCTGTATTTAAACGTAGTAATTCTGGAGATCCTTTAGGGATTAGAGAAACATTTTGCAGTTGATTGTACCAAAAACTAGAATAAGCTATAGTGGTACTTGCTAACATTTCAAAAGCATTGTTGTCTGTAAATTTCACCCAAACCAAATCTACTCCATCTAAAGAAGTACCAGACATTAGGCCTATTACAAAAGTTTCTTTTTTAGCAGTTTTCATGTTGTAAATCTACTCGCTTTCTCTAAAAAACAAAAGCCTCACCGATTTAAATCGATGAGGCTTTGTACTCAAGATGGGACTTGAACCCATACGGGCATTTCTGCCCACTGGATTTTAAGTCCAGCGTGTCTACCAATTCCACCACTTGAGCGTGTGTAAACTTATAATTGTTAAAAAACTTTGTACTCAAGATGGGACTTGAACCCATACGGGCATTTCTGCCCACTGGATTTTAAGTCCAGCGTGTCTACCAATTCCACCACTTGAGCATTCAGTTTACACTAAATATTTGGTATGTTTTATTTTTTAACTAAGAACGTATGCATTTCTGTAAATGCGAGTGCAAATATAAGAGATATTTCTTTTCTCAAAAAAATAAAATCATGTTTTTTTTAAAGTTTTTTTATTTCCTCACATTATGCAACTTAAAACCAGATGTTAATTAAATGTAAAACTTCAATTTATACGTAAATTTAATCCCTATCTTTGCAAAAAAAATTAGAACCTTAAAAAAACTAAATGTCAAATACCGATACTTCTTTGGTGCCGTCTAAAAACACTTTTTTAAGCGATTTTAAACAACTTACCAAATTTGGTCTTTCTTTAAGTGTTGTTTTTTCGGCTGTAGCAGGATATTTACTAGCAGCCCAAACAATTAATTATACAACGGTCGCGTTGCTATCTATAGGTGGTTATTTAATGGTGGGAGCTTCTAATGCTTTTAATCAAATTATAGAAAAAGATGTAGACAAACTAATGAAAAGGACTCAAAACAGACCTTTGCCTACAGGACGATATGATTTAAAAACAGCTATGATTATTGCTGTTAGTTTTACCATTTTAGGATTGGGAATTCTCTATACAATTAATGAGAAAACAGCTTTGTTTGGTGCAATTTCTATTTTTCTATACACTTGTGCCTATACTCCTTTAAAAGGAATTACTCCACTAGCTGTTTTTGTGGGAGCGTTTCCAGGGGCTATTCCTTTTATGTTAGGATGGGTGGCTGCCACCGATCAGTTTGGTATAGAAGCAGGTATTTTATTTATGATTCAGTTCTTTTGGCAATTCCCTCATTTTTGGGCTATTGGTTGGTTAGGTCATGATGAATATTTAAAAGCAGGGTATAATTTATTACCCATGGGTAAAAGAGACAGAAAAGCTGTAATTCAGATTTTAATATATACGGTAATGCTTATTTTTGCCTCTATTATTCCCGTATTTCAAAAAACAGGAAGTTTTTATATATACCCTGCTACGGCAGTTATTATATTTTTAAGTGGATGTGTAATTTTATACTATGGAATTTTACTGTATAAAGATCTTAGCAAAGAAACTGCCAAGAAATTAATGCTTGCCAGTGTATTTTACATAACAGCCATTCAAATTATTTACATAATAGATAAATTTTTACACTAAATGGATCAAGCAATAAACGTTAAAGCAGAATTAAGAACAGGTAGAAAAAAAACAGCAAAACCTATGTTATGGATTTCTTTGGTAAGTATGACCATGATGTTTGCTGGATTGGTAAGTGCCTATGTAATTAGTAGTAACAGAGAAGACTGGGTTTCTTTTGAATTACCAAACTCTTTAGTTACCAGTACCTACTTAATTGTAATTAGTAGTATTAGTATACACTTAGCTATGTATTTTGGTAAAAAAAACAAAGCCAACATTACTTCGTTCTTATTATTAATCACTTTAGGATTGGGAATAGGTTTTGTGATATCTCAATTTAATGGTTTTGCAGAATTAAAAAATTCTGGGTTGTTTTTTACAGGACCTACTAGCTTGATATCATCATCTATGCTAATGGTGATTGTCTTTGCACATTTATTACATATTTTTGTAGCTATTGTTATATTAATTGTAATGCTTGTAAAACAATTATTAGGTAAATACAACAACGGCAATACCTTAGGTCTAGAATTAGGGACTATTTTTTGGCACTTTTTAGATTTACTATGGATTATACTATTTTTATTCTTTTATTTTAATACTTAATCTAAATTTATAAATTTGCCACTCGAACGAAAACCGAACAAATAAACAACAACAATACTTATGAAAGCAACAACTGCTGATCAGAACACAAACGTATGGGAAGGTGGAGCTACTAGACCATTAGGGGCTAGTTATGGAAAAATGATGATGTGGTTCTTCATTTTATCTGATGCATTAACTTTTGCAGGATTTTTAGCTGCCTACGGACTAACTCGTTACAAATTTATTGACATTTGGCCTATTGCCGATGAAGTATTTACACACTTTCCGCTTTTTCATGGAACTTATCCAATGTATTATGTTGCATTGATGACGTTCATTTTAATTTTCTCATCTGTAACAATGGTACTGGCTGTTGATGCAGGTCATCAAATGAAGAAAAACAAAGTAATTACTTACATGTTTTTAACAATTATTGGTGGTTTGGTCTTTGTTGGATCACAAGCTTGGGAATGGAAAAACTTTATCAAAGGAGAATTTGGTGCTGTTCAATTAAAAGACGGTAAAATTATTCAATTTGTAAACTACGATGGAAAACAAATTGCCTTAGAAGATTTTGCAACTCCAAACAACCCTGTGATAGAACACACTCGTGAAAACGGACTTTGGTTCACAAAAGGAGAAACAACTTACGAATACACTACTGCTGGTATTATTGAAGATTTTAAACACAATCCTGAAGTAGGAATTCGTTTAGAAAAAATAAATCCAGAAACAAAACAAAAAATAGTTATTCTTAACAAAGCAGAAGCGTTAAAGTTTTTAGAACAATCTTCTAGAGTTGTTAGAGGTGCTAACCTAGAAGTTAACGAATATGGATCTAGTCAATTTGCTGATTTCTTTTTCTTTATTACAGGATTCCACGGTTTTCACGTATGTTCAGGGATTGCTTTAAACATTATTATTTTTGTAAATGTTTTATTAGGAACTTACGAAAGAAGAGGACACTATGAAATGGTAGAAAAAGTTGGATTGTACTGGCACTTTGTAGATTTAGTGTGGGTATTTGTATTTACATTCTTCTACCTAGTTTAATTAATAATAAAAAGACAGCATTCATATTTATATATTATGGGACAACACGAATCAAACACTAAATTAATCTGGAAAGTTTTCGGATTCTTATCATTAGTAACAATTATAGAGGTAATCTTAGGTATTATTAAACCTCATGGTTTACACTACACTAACTTTTTAGGAACCTCTTTATTAAACTGGATTTTTATTATTTTAACAATTGTAAAGGCAGCTGGAATTATGTGGTATTTCATGCACATGAATCACGAGCGTAAAAACTTTGTAAACTCTATTATTATTCCTTTAATAATATTAATTCCTTATTTGGTTACTTTATTATTAATAGAAGGTAGTTATTTACACGATACTTTAGCACCTTACATAAACTGGAAATACTAGTTTAACAGGTATTATGACAATATTTAAAAGGTGGATTTATCCACCTTTTTTGGTATTCTAACCTCAACTTATTATGAAGAAAAAAATCATCCTATCGCTTTTGTTTATTGGACCTTTAGCTTTTTTTATATTTTTATCCTTAGGTGAAGTTAACTTTATTCCATGCAAAACCTTTCAAACAAATATTGTAGATATAACTGATGTTAAACAGAATAGTATTTCTTTTAAAAACAACATAAACGTTGTTACTTTTTTAGGAAAAAAACCTCAACAAAAAGACACCGAAATTTTTAATATTAACGAGGTTGTTTTTAAAAAATTAGCCAAATACACCAAGTTTCAAATGATCTCTTTTTACATAGGTAAAAACAATCCAGAGATTGAAATTATTAAAAAAAGATTGGCAAAAACCAATGGTAGTAAATTTTATAAATGGAAGTTTATTTGTTTAGATTCTATACAAACCACAACTCTTTACAATTCTCTTAAAACAAACACCTCTTTAGACAACAATTTAGCTGCAAACAAAGCGTTTATTGTAGATAAAAATAACAACCAAAGAGGTAGAACCGATGATGATAAAATTGGAGAAGATGTATTTGCTTACGACTTATCTTCTGTGAATGATTTAAAAAACAAATTGTTAACAGACACTCAAAATGTATTTTACGAATTAGAAGTTTCAACCACCTCAAGAAAAGAAAGATTAGGAAAAAATGAAAAATAAAAAGTTCTCATACATAGGCATTGTATTTATTATTTTAATTTTTGGAATTTTTGTAGTTAGAAATTACAAACACCATTTAGAACCTAGAAATACCAGATTAAATCACGTTCAAAAAAAACTTCCTACCTCTAGCGGTTTAGATTACTTTGTTGTAGATCATAAAAAACGTAAAATGCCAGATTTTACGCTTACCAATCAAAACAACCAAACAATTTCTAATATAGACTTTGAAGGAAAAGTATTTGTGGTAGAATTCTTTTTTACCACTTGCCCTTCTATCTGCCCAATTATGAATAAAAATATGCTAACTGTTGAAGAAACATATGGTGAACGTTCTGACTTTGGAATAGCATCTATTACAATAAACCCAACAGTAGACACTCCTTTAAAATTAAAAGAATATGCAGAAAACTACGGAGTAACTAGTTTAAACTGGCACTTTTTAACAGGAGATAGAGAGGAAATTTTTGAAATGGCTAACAAAGGATTAAATATTTTTGCAGGTATCAATCCTGAAGTTGAAGGTGGTTTTGAACATCAAGGTTTTTTTGCTTTGGTAGACAAAAACGGATACTTACGCTCTAGAAAAGACAATCATGGAAATCCTAAAATATTCTATCAAGGGTTAGAATTATCCGAAGTAAAAATGTTAAAAGAAGATATTCAATTATTATTAGACGAACAATAACATGAAAACAACCAACAATTACAAAAAACTCATCACTGTTTTATCAATAGTAATACCTGTAGCAGTAGCTATATTATTTAAGGTAAGATTACCGTTTGAACTACCCATATTCCTACCTCCTATTTATGCTACTATAAATGGATTTACAGCTATATTGTTAATTTTAGCAGTACTTGCCATTAAAAAAGGAAACATTAAAACACACGAAACTTATATAAAACTTGCCCTACTGTGTTCTGCATTGTTTTTGGTTATGTATGTATTGTATCACATGACTAGTGATTCTACCAAATATGGAGGTACCGGAGCAATTGCTTACATTTATTACTTTATTTTAATTTCACATATTATACTTTCAATTGCAGTAATTCCTTTGGTATTAACCACCTTTGTAAGAGGATTGAATCGTGATGATTTAAGACATAAAAAATTAGCAAAATACACGTTCCCTTTGTGGTTATATGTAGCCATTACTGGAGTAGTTGTATATCTAATGATTAACCCATACTACTAAAATGAAAAAACTACAATTTCTTATTTTATTTCTTTTTACAACAAACTTACTTAAGAGTTATGGACAATGTGCCATGTGTAAAGCTGTGGTAGAAAACGGAGATACTGGTTTGGCTAAAGGGCTAAACGATGGAATTGTAACTTTAATGATTATCCCCTATATTTTAGTAGCTATTGTTGCTCTTGTATTTTGGAAATACTATAAAAAAAACAACTAATTATGTCTGTAAGAGCCAAAAAACATTTAGGACAACACTTTTTAACCGATGAAAGTATTGCTCAAAAAATTGCTGATATACTATCAGAACAAGGATACCAAAACGTACTAGAAATTGGTCCTGGTATGGGGGTAATGACCAAATATTTGTTAGAAAAAAAATACACAACGCACGTTATAGAAATAGACGATGAATCTGTAGAATATTTACAAGCACATTATTTACATTTAGGCCCTAGAATATATGGGAAAGATTTTTTAAAAGTAGATCTTAAAGAACTTTTTAAAAACGAACAATTTGCCATCATAGGAAACTTTCCTTACAACATATCTAGTCAAATTGTTTTTAAAACCATAGAAAACAGAGAATTAATTCCTGAGTTTGGAGGAATGTTTCAAATGGAAGTTGCCAAAAGAATTTGCGCAGCACCCGGAAGCAAAACCTATGGAATTATATCGGTACTAACACAAGCATATTACGACACCGAATATTTATTTACCGTACCTCCAACCGTTTTTAACCCACCTCCAAAAGTAGATTCTGGAGTAATGGTAATGAAACGTAAAAAAGACTTATTCCTTTCTGTTCCCGATAGATTGTTTAAACATGTTGTAAAAACATCTTTTGGACAAAGACGTAAAACGTTAAGAAATAGTTTAAAAAGCCTAAACCTATCGGATGATTTAAGAACAAACCCTATCTTTGACAAACGTCCAGAGCAAGTATCTGTATCAGGATTTATTGAACTAACTGCTTTAATTGAACAAGATGGAATTTCAAATCAATAAAGACTTTATTATTCATTTGTCTGAACTTGTAGAACAAAACAAATTCAAACAAATCAAAGAAATTTTCAGTGAAGTCCACTATGCCGATTTAGCAGAACTTTTTGAAGAGGTAAACCCTGAATTAGCCGTTTCTATCATTAAAATATTAGACACCGATAAAACATCGGATGCTATTGTTGAACTAGATGAAGATATTCGTGAACACATTTTAAAAGGATTATCTTCTGATGAAATTGCCAAAGAGGTAGATGAACTAGACACTGATGATGCTGCCGATGTACTTTCTGAACTTTCCGAAGAACAAAAAGAAGAAGTCATTTCTAAAATAGAAGACGTAGAACACGCCAAAGATATTGTAGATCTTTTACGTTACGATGACGACACTGCTGGGGGATTAATGGGGAAAGAATTGGTCAAAGTAAACGAATCTTGGAGTAATATGCGAAGCATTAAAGAAATGCGTTTGCAAGCCGAAGAAGTTGAAAAAGTATACACCATTTATGTAGTAGATGACAACGATGTTTTAAAAGGTAGATTGTCTTTAAAAAGTTTGTTAACCACCTCTACAAAAACTTCGGTTAGTGAGGTTTACTCACCCTCTATTACCTCTGTTAAAGTTGATGACAAAGCCGAAGATGTTGCCAAAGTAATGCAAAAATACGATTTGGTAGTGGTTGCTGTGGTAGATGAAATGAATCGTTTGGTAGGACAAATTACCATTGATGATATTGTAGATATTATTATAGACGAAGCCAAAGAAGATTACCAAATGGCTGCCGGTATTACCGACGATGTAGAAGCAAGCGACTCTATTTTAGAATTGACAAGAGCTAGACTTCCTTGGTTAATTTTAGGTTTGCTTGGAGGATTGGGTGCGGCCGCTATTATGGGTAGTTTTGATGATACTTTAAGTAAATTTCCTGTTTTATTTTTCTTTACTCCACTAATTGCTGCTATGGGTGGAAATGTAGGGGTACAATCATCTGCTATTATTGTACAAGGATTGGCAAATAACAATATAAAAGGAAGTTTATGGAACCGATTGTTTAAAGAAATTGGACTTAGCTTAATTAATGGTATTGTTTTAGGCTGCTTGGTAATAGGTTACGGGTTTGTACAACATTTTGATATGCTAACTAGCATTACCATTGTTCTTTCTTTAATTATTGTAATTATTATTGCTGCATTAATAGGAACTTTTGTACCTATTATTTTACACAAAAGAGGAATAGATCCTGCATTGGCAACAGGTCCATTTATTACTACAAGTAATGATATTTTTGGAATCTTTATTTACTTTACCATTGCCAAATTAATATTACCTATATAAATATGGTTTCCATACTATATGCCTTAGCCGCTATGCTTCTTTTTGGTGTAGCTGTATTTTTCTACAAACAAGGAACCCCCTTTTTTTCAACAGGTTTGGGGGCTACTATTTTTATTTTGAGCCATATGTTGGTACTTGGAATATTATCTATTGTAGAAAAAACAAAGTACGATGCCAAACATTTTAAGTTTATAGCTATTGGTGGTGCTTTAGGAGGCTTGGCTCAGGTTTGCTTTTTTTTAGCCATGAAACATGGTAAATTAAGCACTGTAGTTCCTATTAGAAATTTAGCCTTGCTAATTACCATTGGATTAGGTGTTGCTTTTTTAGGCGAACAACTAACCCCCTTAAAAATTGCAGGAATCATTTTGGGACTAATTTCTGTAATATTGGTTAGTATTTAAGAACTATACAGTATACAAAACACACCAACTAAAATTCCTAACAACGGAATTAATTTCATTCTTCTGTTTTGTTCTTTAAAAATTAATCCTCCTATCAATACTGTAAATAATATTTGACTTCTTTTTACAGCAGACATAATCATAATTAAAGCTTCTGGATCTTGCAATCCTTTAAAATAAAAATAGTCTGCCAAAAAAATTAAGATTCCACTTGCAATAATCGTCCAATGCAAATGAAATTTACCCATTTTTTTCTTGTTAGGTCTGTACACAAACAAAACTAATAGTAGCATAAACAACGTTACATAAAAAAAGAACCACCACTGCACTGTCATTACTTCATAAGTCTTGTATTGAAACAAAAATTTATCATACAAACCACTTACCGATCCAAAAAAAGTAGCACCTACAATGGCTAAAATCCATTTGTTATTTTTAAAAACAATCCCTTCTTTTTTTCCTATTCTAGAGTAAAATATCATCGATATAATGATTAGAAAAAAACCAATCCATTGTAAAAGTTCTGGGCTTTCTTGGTAAATTACAACAGCACCTAAAAATGTAAAAAAAGGACCTGCCCCTCTTATGGGCGTAACAATAGTAATAGGTAAGTGCTTTAATGCATAAAAATTTAATATCCACGAGCAGGTCATTAATACAGATTTAATTCCTATTAAAAAATGATCATTTATAGATATTGTAGGCATATAAAATCCTATATTTTTCATTTGTTCTGCATAAAATATAGAACCAATAAAAGCAGGTAACAAAACCAGTAAACTAGTTGCATTAGACACCAGTAAAACCGGAAAAACAGCATTTCCTTTTACACTTTGCTTTCTAGACAAAGCATTAAAACTTAAAAACAAGGCAGCTAACAACCCATAATAAATCCACATAAACGTATAATTAGAGATGGCAAAAGTACAACCTAAAAAATGCTTATTGGAATTGTTTTACTCTAAATTAAAACGATAACGTTTTTTTAAAACGTATATAAAAGGAAATAGAACTATAATAAAAATAGGATGTATAATAAACCTTCTTACATAAAACGGAAACAAGTAACCTACTTCTAATTTAAAACCAATTAAACAGAAAAAAAGAAACGATAAAAAAAGGAATGCAATACCATAAAAACTTGCAATTGTTTTTAAAAAAGCTCTTCCTGTAAAAGCTACTTTAAGAATTAAAAAAGAGATTCCACTATTTAAAGAAAATCGGAACAAATAAGAAAAAAACAACTTTACATAATTTACCTCTGGCATTGGCTTTGTTAAATGATCGCTTTCAAAATAATTTAAAAAAGGATCATAAAACAAGTCGTATTCAAAAGCTCGCACCAAAACCAAGCAAAAGAACAAGAGTACAACAAGAATAATTCTAATTAACTTAGGCATGTTTTGTGTTTTTTAAGTTCGAAAAATAATTGACCCAAACAATCCACAGAATAAAAACATATCCGTAAATAATGGCCGGAAAAACCAAATCGTGAAACAACCACGTGTACTTAGGATAATGATGCATTCCGTATGTTAACACCACTATTCTAAAAATATTTACATAATAAATAGACAATGCTCCTACTACAGAAAACCACAACGTGTGTGTTAAACTTCCTTTAAATGCTATAATAAATGCAACAAAAAGTATGACAATACTTACAGAATTACAACCTTCTATAATTCCAACTATATAATCGCCATTAATAAACATATTTACACTCAATTCATCCAAATCTGGCTGTAGTACAACTCCTTGATGAAATACATTTAAAAAATATGCCGATTGTTCTGCAACATGAACTGTTAACGGATCGCAAATAAAAACAGGTGATTTGCTTTGTGTACTCATTAAAAACAATGAATACAACAAAAAAAGGAAAAAATAAGTTCCTAAAAACCGAAATAAAAACCACCAAATTTTTTTGTTCTTCATAGCTGCACTTTAATTTTAACACAAGAATAAAGTTAAAAATTAAATTGTACTCCATATTATAAAACTTTGATAATAAAGAAACTTTAAAATTGTTTACGCTTTGGAGTAGTTTTAGTAATTTTGCCTTTTTAATCGAAATTCACAAAAATGAGCACTACTAAGCAAGCTAAATCAGCTTTAATTTCAGTTTTTCACAAAGATGGTTTAGAACCAATTGTTAGAAAATTTAACGAGTTAGGAATTACTATTTACACAACTGGTGGAACTGAAAAATTCATTAGAGACTTAGGTATTGATTGTGTGGCTGTTGAAGACATTACTTCATATCCATCAATTTTAGGAGGACGTGTTAAAACCTTACACCCAAAAGTTTTTGGAGGTATTTTAAGCCGTAGAGACAACGATGGAGACAAAGCACAATTGGCTGAGTTTGAAATTCCAGAAATGGATATTGTTATTGTTGACTTGTATCCTTTTGAAAAAACAGTAGCAAGTGGTGCTCCTGAACAAGATATTATCGAAAAAATAGACATTGGTGGAATTTCTTTAATTAGAGCTGCTGCTAAAAACTTTAAAGATGTAATCTGTGTTTCATCAATGGAACAATACGATGAGTTTTTAAACATTATTTCTGCAGATAACGGAAATACAACTATAGAAGATCGTAAGCGTTTTTCTGCAAAAGCTTTTGCTGTTTCTAGCCACTACGATTCTGCTATCTATAACTACATGAACGAAGAGGAAAACAACTTCCGTCAATCTTTTGACAAAGTAACTCCTTTACGTTACGGAGAAAACCCTCATCAAAAAGGAGCTTTCTATGGTGATTTAGATGCTATGTTCGAAAAATTACACGGTAAAGAATTATCTTTTAACAACTTATTAGACGTAGATGCTGCTGTAAACTTAATCAACGAATTTAAAGGAGAAGCTCCAACTTTTGCTATTTTAAAACACAACAACGCTTGTGGATTTGCACAAAGAGAAACCTTAGCTAAGGCTTATGTAGATGCTTTAGCTGGTGACCCTACTTCTGCTTTTGGAGGAGTATTAATTGCTAACAAAACTATTGATGTAGCTACGGCAGAAGAAATTCACAAATTATTCTGCGAGGTAGTAATTGCACCTGCTTATGATGCTGCTGCTTTAGAAATTTTAAAAGGAAAGAAAAACAGAGTCATCTTAATTTTAAAAGATGTTGAGTTGCCTAAAATTTCTTACCGTACTGCATTAAACGGAGTGTTATTCCAAGATGCAAACTTAGTTACCGATAAAAAAGAAGATTTAAAAAACGTAACAGAAAAAGTGGTTACCGATGCACAAATAGACGATTTATTATTCGCTTCTAAAATTTGTAAGCATACCAAATCTAACACCATTATTTTAGTTAAGAACAAAACTTTGTGTGCAGGTGGTACAGGTCAAACCTCTAGAGTAGATGCTTTAGAACAGGCCATTGCCAAAGCAAATCACTTTCAGTTTGATTTGAAAGGTGCTGTAATGGCAAGTGATGCTTTTTTCCCTTTCCCAGACTGTGTAGAAATAGCTCACAAAGCAGGAATAGAAGCTGTAATTCAACCTGGTGGTTCTATTAAAGATCAATTATCTATTGATTATTGTAACGAAAACGGAATTGCAATGGTAATGACAGGAACTCGTCATTTCAAACATTAATTTGATTACATTTATAGAGTTAACATAGGAACTAAAAAAACAAACAACAAACATGGGATTTTTTGACTTTTGGACCGAAGACATTGCTATAGATTTAGGTACAGCCAATACACTTATCATTCACGAAGGTAAAGTTGTGATTGACTCTCCGTCTATTGTAGCAAGAGACAGGACCACAGGAAAAATTATCGCTACCGGAAGAGATGCTAGTTTAATGCAAGGTAAAACGCATGAAAACATAAAAACCATCCGTCCTTTAAAAGATGGAGTAATTGCAGATTTTCAGGCATCAGAAGAAATGATTAAAGAGTTTGTTAAAAGTATTCCTTCAATTAAAAAGAAAGTTTTTGCCCCTTCATTAAGAATGGTTATTTGTATTCCTTCTGGAATTACAGAAGTAGAAAAAAGAGCCGTTAGAGACTCTGCCGTTCATATGAATGCAAAAGAAATATACCTTATCTACGAACCAATGGCTGCGGCCATTGGTGTAGGTATTGATATTATGGAACCAAGAGGTAACATGATTATTGATATAGGTGGTGGTACTACAGAAATTGCGGTAATTGCCCTTGCAGGTATTGTATGCGACAAATCTGTAAAAGTAGCTGGTGATTTATTTACTAGTGATATTATGTATTACATGCGTACACAACACAACTTACACGTTGGAGAATCTACTGCCGAAAAAATTAAAATTCAAATAGGTGCTGCTACCGAAGATTTAGAAACTCCTCCTGACGATATGTTGGTACAAGGACGTGACTTGCTAAGCGGTAAACCTAAACAAGTACAAGTATCTTACAGAGAAATTGCCAAAGCCTTAGACAAATCTATTCTTAGAATAGAAGATGCTGTAATGGAGTGTTTATCATCTACTCCTCCAGAATTAGCTGCCGATATTTACAACACAGGTATTTATTTAGCCGGTGGTGGATCTATGCTAAGAGGTTTAGACAAGCGTTTGTCTAGAAAAACAGATTTGCCTGTATACATTGCAGAAGATCCATTAAGAGCGGTTGTTAGAGGAACAGGAATTGCTTTAAAAGAATTAGAAAAATACAAATCGGTTCTATTAAGTTAAGCACATGCAGTTTATTTTATATTTAATTCAAAAACACAGAAACTTTCTCTTGTTTTTTGTTTTAGAATTGATTGCATTGTTTTTTACTATACAGTTTCACTCCTATCAAAAAAGTAAATTCATCAATTCTGCAAACGGAATCACAGGTGGACTGTACAATAGCGTTACTTCTTTTAGAAGTTATTTGCATCTAAAAGATGAAAACACCATGCTAGCCAAAGAAAATAGTGAACTAAAAAACAAACTATTAAAAAAAGCGATTGTTCCTATTAGTTTTAAAGACAGTATCAATCTTAGATTTCAACAAAAGTTTGAATATGCTTCTGCTAAAATCATTAATAATGATTTTCATAAAAACAATAACTTTTTAACACTTAACAGAGGTAAAAAAGACAGTATTACTCCGTATATGGCTGTGGTAAACAGCAAAGGGATTATTGGTATTACCTCTAACACTTCTAAAAATTACGCTAGTGCTATTTCTGTGCTAAACACCCATTTTAAAGTCAATGCTCGTTTAAAAAAATCAGATTTTTTTGGAACTTTAACTTGGAATGGAAAGTCTTATAAAGAAGTACAATTGATAGATATTCCTAGACAGGCTCCTATAAAAATAGGAGATACGATTGTTACAGGAGGACGTTCTGCTATTTTTCCTGAAGGTATTTTAATAGGTAGTGTATCTGAAATAGAATACCAAAACAACAGGTACGAAAAAATAAATGTATCCCTTTTTAACGATGTTAGAAACGTTACCAATGTTTACATTATTAAAAATTTGCATAAGCAAGAAATTGAACAGCTAGAAAACAGTAATAATGAGTAGTAATAACATTAAAATACTAATTCATTTCTTACTATTAATTCCATTACAGGTATTAATAGCAAACCAAATGCGTTTGTTCGGATATATAAACCCACAAATAGGATTGTTATTTTTACTGTGGTATCCGCTAAAAAAAGACATTTCTGGTTTTTTAGTAAATAGCTTTCTACTAGGGCTTATTATAGATATGTTTAGCAACTCTGGCGGAGTAAATGCTGCAGCTTATTTATTAATAGCATATACCCGTTTGCCTATTTTAAAATTTATTTTTAATGATAAAGATTTAAACTTAAAACTGTTTAAATACAGCAACTACGGTACTTTGCCCAAAATTGCATTTATTTTCTGTTTGGCTTTTATTCATCAGTTTACAATCTATTCTTTAGAATATTTTAATGTTTCTTACATACTAAGCATCTTACAGAAAACGTTTACCAATAGTTTATTTACTACCTTTGTAGTCATTATTTTCTTATCTATTTTTACCACAACCAAAAAACAATGAAAAAAAGAAGCTTGTTATTTCCCTTATTAATTATTGCTACGGGAATTATCTTTATTACAAGACTTTTTTTTCTTCAAATCATACAACACGATAGTACAGATATATCACTAAATAGTTCTACTATTAAAAGAATCTACACTTATCCGGAACGAGGTTTTGTGTTTGATAGAAATGGTAAATTAATGGTTGCCAATGAGCAAACTTATGATGTAAAAGTAATTCCTAATGAAGTAGTTCCTTTTGATACTTTAGAGTTTTGTAAACTTTTAAAAATAGATAAAAACTATTTAGAACATAAACTTTCCAGAGCAAAAAATTATTCTCCTTGGTTGCCATCGGTCTTTTTAAGTCAATTGTCTAAAGAAGATTATGCTTATTTGCAAGAAAAAATATACAAATACAAAGGTTTTAGTATTCAACGTAAATCATTAAGAAGTTATCCGCATAAATCATCTTCTAATATTTTAGGCTACATTAACGAAGTAAACGAATATCTTGCTCAAAAAAATCCTTATTACGAACAAGGAGAATTGGTCGGTACACAAGGTATTGAAAAAGAATACGAACATTTATTAAGGGGTACCAAAGGAGTAGAATACAAATTACGTAACCGGTTAAACAAAGTAATTGGTCCTTATAAAGACGGAATTTTTGATACCGTATCTAAACCTGGAGAAGATTTAACTTTAAGTATAGACTTAGATTTGCAACAGTACGGAGAATTACTAATGAAAAACAAACGTGGTGGTATTGTAGCTATTGAACCTAGTACTGGAGAAATACTTGCTTTGGTTACCGCTCCCAACTACGACCCAAACTTAATGGTCGGAAGAAAAAAATCTAAAAACTCTGTTATTCTTTTTAACGATAGTATAAACAAACCTATGATAGACAGAGGTCTTCAAGCTGCCTATGCTCCTGGATCACCTTTTAAATTAATTCAAGGACTTATTGGTTTGCAAGAAAAAGTAATTACTCCAGAAACTGGATTCTATTGTCATCATGGTTATAAATACGCGAGTGGTAAACACAATTTTATGGGCTGCCACTGTAACATTGTGGGTAGACCTATAGATTTACGACTAGGAATTGCAAAATCTTGCAACAGTTATTTTGCCAATGTATACAAACGTTTGATAGAAAAGTACCCTACACCACAACAAAGTGTAACCAAATGGGCAGAACATTTACACAGTTTTGGCTTGGGTAATTATTTAGGGTATGATTTGCCATCCGGTAGAAAAGGAAATATTCCTACAGCAGATTATTACGATAGAATCTATCCTAGAAAAACCTGGAAATTCCCTACCATTATTTCTAATGCCATTGGACAAGGAGAAATTATAACAACCCCTATTCAATTGGCAAATATGATTGCTGCTATTGCCAATAGAGGTTATTTTTACACTCCTCATATTTTAAAAAAAATTAACAATCAAAACATAGAAATAAAAAAATTTACCACCAAAAGACAAACCACCATTGATCAAAATAACTTTGCCCCTGTTATTGAAGGAATGCACGATGTTTACAAAACAGGAACTGCCAAGCACGTAAAAGTTAACGGAATTGACATTTGCGGAAAAACAGGAACTGTACAAAATTACATTCGTAAAAACGGTGTAAAATACGAACTAGAAGATCACTCTATTTTTGTGGCTTTTGCTCCCAAAGACAATCCTAAAATTGCATTGGCTATTTTTGTAGAAAATGGAGGATATGGTTCTATGATTGCTGCACCTATTGCTAGTTTAATGATTGAAAAATACCTTTTAGGAACTCATCAATTAAAATGGTGGGAAGATAAAATTATAAACACTTCTTTAGAAAAAGAATACAACAAACAAATATCCATACAGTCACTTGAAGTCGCAAAGAAATAATATAAAATTAGAAATAGATTGGCTCTTAATTTTTTTATACCTAGCTCTAGTTGGTTTTGGTTGGATGAATATTTATTCTGCATCTAGTTCCGAAACCCACAATGAGTTTTTTGATTTTGGTGCTCGTTACGGAAAACAAATTCTTTGGATAGGATTGGGAATTTTAATGTCCATTTTTTTATTGTTTATAGAAAGTTCTTTTTACGAAAAATTTGCTGCATATATCTATCTAGCCTCTATGCTTTTGCTAGCAGGTTTATTTGTCGTAGGTAAAAACATTAATGGAGCCACCTCTTGGTATGCTATTGGTAGCTTTAGTATTCAACCTACAGAATTTGCCAAAACAGGAACTGTATTAGCCCTGGCAAGATTACTTAACGACCGTCAGTTTAGCTTTAAACCTTTAAAAAACAGACTCAAAACATTTGTTATTATTTGTATTCCTGCAATACTAATTACCCTACAACCCGACCCTGGTTCTGCTTTGGTATACCTTTCTTTTATCTTACTTTTTTACAGAGAAGGACTACATCCAAACATTTTAATTGTTGGTATTTCTGCAGTCGTACTATTTTTAGCTACATTGGTTTTTGGTTATGTATATATAATTATAGGAATTCTATTATTGTCTATTATTACTCTTTGGTTTGTTGCAAAAGGTCGTAAAAAACTTCTTCGTTTTGAATGGCCTAAAATTCTAGGAATCATATCTGTAATTTTAGGATATGTATACAGCGTATATTATGTATTTAATTATGTTTTTAAACAAAGACACAGAGATCGATTTAACATTCTATTAGGCTTAAGTGATGATACTAGCGATATAGGTTACAACACCTACCAATCTATTAAAACAATTTCTTCTGGAGGCTTTTGGGGTAAAGGATTTTTACAAGGAGATAGAACCCAAGGTAAATTTGTACCCGAACAAGACACCGATTATATATTTAGTACCATTGGAGAAGAATGGGGTTTTTGGGGATCTATGTTGGTGGTTTTATGCTTTATGTTTTTTATTCTTAGAATTGTTTTTTTAGCCGAAAAGCAGAAATCAACCTTTAGCAGAGTATATGGTTACGGAGTTGCTTGTATCTTTTTTTTCCATGTGTTAATTAACATTGCTATGGTTATTGGTTTATTTCCTACCATTGGTATTCCACTACCTTTTTTTAGTTATGGAGGTTCCTCTTTATGGGGATTTACCATGTTGCTTTTTATTTTTATAAAACTAGATGCTTCTAAAAATTACGAACTCTAATTAGAGTGATTATTTACTAGGATATCCGTATTTTTGCAGAGTTATTAAATGCAAAAAACAAACGGATGACATTAGCAGAATTGGTTTCAGAAATTAAAAGAAAAAAATCTTTTTTATGTGTAGGTTTAGATGTGGATTTAAACAAAATACCACCACACTTGCTAGAAACCGAAGATCCTATTTTTGAGTTTAACAAACAAATTATTGATGCGACACATCATGTAGCGGTATCTTACAAGCCTAACACTGCTTTTTACGAAGCTTACGGAATTAAAGGATGGCAATCTTTAGACAAAACCATTCGTTACATTAACCAAAATTATCCTGAAATTTTTACCATTGCCGATGCCAAACGTGGAGATATTGGAAATACATCTACCATGTATGCCAAAGCTTTTTTTGAAGATTTAAATTTTGATTCTGTAACCGTTGCTCCATACATGGGTAGCGATTCTGTAGAGCCTTTTTTAGCCTTTAAAAATAAGTTTACCATTATGTTGGCACTAACTTCTAACAAAGGTGGATTAGACTTTCAGGGAAAAGAGTTGGTAAACAAACAACCCTTATACAAAGAAGTGTTAAAAACAGCTTTAACTTGGAACAATTCAGAAAACTTAATGTTTGTTGTAGGTGCAACAAAAGCAGAATATTTTAAAGGAATTAGAGAAATTGCTCCTAATAGTTTTTTATTGGTTCCTGGTGTGGGTGCTCAAGGTGGTAGTTTAGAAGGTGTTTGTGAACACGGAATTAATAAAGACAATATTGGTTTGTTAATTAACTCTTCTAGAGGAATTATTTACGCAAGTAACGGAACTAATTTTGCCAAAGCAGCTAAGTTAGAGGCAGAAAAACTACAGCAACAAATGGCTATTATACTAGCTAAAAACAACATTGCATAATGACTTTTACTGATGATTTAGGAAACGAAATGAGCTTTGAGAAAAAGCCAAAAAAAATAATTTCGTTAGTGCCTTCTATTACCGAAACTTTGTACGATTTAAATGTTGAAGAGTTTATTATTGGTGTAACTAAATTTTGTGTGCATCCTGTACATTTTAAACACACCAAAGCAATAGTTGGAGGTACCAAAACCATCAAGCTAGAAAAAATAAAAGAGCTGCAACCAGATATTGTTTTTTGTAACAAAGAAGAAAACACTCCAGAAATTGTAGCTCAATTACAAGAATTTACCCAAGTATACGTTACCAAAATTAGCAATATAGAAGATTCTAAACGTATGATTTCTAATTTAGGAATCCTGTTAAATAGAAGAACCGAAGCCGATTTATTAAATAGAAAAATTGAACTAAAACTAGAAGATTTCTCAAGTTTTATTGCTGATTTTAATGTAAAAAAAGTAGCTTATTTTATTTGGTACAACCCATGGATGGTAGCTGCCAACAATACTTACATTAATACTTTATTACAACTTAATAAGTTTGATAATATTTATGCAAACTTAGAACAATATCCTGAAATAAACCCTAAAAGAATAAGACACGATGGAGATCCTGAAATTTTATTCTTTTCCTCAGAACCTTTTCCTTTTAAAGACAAACACGCTTTTGAAATTAGTGAATACACCAATAGATCTAGTGCTGTATTTGTAGACGGAGAAATGTTTAGTTGGTTTGGATCTAGGCTTTTAAAAGCTTTTGATTATTTTAAAGTTGTAAGAAATAGAATTAACGAAGGCTCTTCATTTTAATCTTTCATAAAAGAAACACAAAAACCCAAACAACTCTATAGAATTGTTTGGGTTTTTAGCTTTTGCAAAAGGCACTCTTTTACATTTCTTTATTTCTGAAAATCTTCTTTTTGCAAGTTGTTATTAAACTTTATATCTGTCCAATTTACCAAAATCCAAGGGTCGTTGCTTACTGTTCCATTCCAGTCAGATGGTTTGTATTTACGTGTAGTAGGAATTAACAAATCTTCTATTTTTTCATAGCTTAATAACATGATAAAAGGCTCTGTTTTCCCAAAATCTACAACCGTAAACAAAAACTGATCTACCAACTTTGTTTCTTTATTTATGTATAGTTGATAAATATCTTTAGGCTTGTTGTCTGCAGATTCAAAAGTAACTTTTACAACATTGTATAATTTTCCATTTACCGTTTCTTCTTTTAAAAACTCATAAATCAATCCTGGATCAAGTAATTTTTGCATCATGGTAAACCAGTAAAAATTGGTAGGTCTGTTAAACTTTACTCTTTTTAAAGCAGCCTCATCATCTATTAATGTTCCTTTACTTTTTAACCAAAACTCGTTACCATCATACCCTTGTTCCAAAAGCCCTTCTAAATTTGACAATGTGCGTTCGTGTTTTTTATATGCTCCATAAGACAATTCTCCATCAAACAAATATTTTTCAGTAGACACATCTTTTTTTCCATCTGGAGTTTGATAAGTATACGTATAAACTACATCTTTTTTAGCAGCCAATTTTTGATAATCTCCAACTTTTTGAATCATTTCATACACTAACTCATGTCCTTTATTTTTAAATTCTGGTAGAGTTTCTAGTTTCTCAGCAACTTCTGTTTTATTTTGTTGACTTTTTTCTTTACAAGAAAAAAGGGTTAACACTAAAATTAAACTAAGTACAACATTGGTTTTCATTCTTTATCTTTTTATGATTAAAATTTATTTAAATAATTACATACACAATAGCTAACAAGTAACTACCCTAATTTTGGCCTTAGTCGTTAAAGCATTGTTTTTAATACATCTTTTAAAAAGATCATTTTTAAGTTTCATAACAAACTGTAAAACAAACTTCTATAGTTAAATCTTCCCCTTTAAAAATATCAAAAAAATACTTTGATAAAACAAAAAACCTGTAGAATAATAGAGTGCCCCCAAAATGTTAGACACAATTTGGGGGTATTTTTATGTCTAGAAAAGTAAAATACACATTAGGCTTTAAACAAGAATGTGTGAAGTTAGTTCTTAAAGGAGAACGCTCTATAACTAGTTTGAGTAAAGAGCTAGGTTTTGATAGTTCTCTTCTTTCTCTTTGGTGTAGGCAATATGAACACAAAGGAGTTCAAGGTTTGTTACCAAAGATAAATAAACAATATACATCATCATTTAAACTTGATGTTTTACAACGAATAGAAAAAGAACATCTTTCTTTAGAGCAAGCATGTATTCTATTTGATATTGGAAGTGGTGCTAGTATTATTAATTGGCAAAGAAGATATAAATCCTTAGGTTTGAAAGGTCTTAAAAATCAACCTAAAGGAAGACCTATCGGAATGAAACCCAAGTCTAGAAAAAATAAATCTATACCATTAACTAGAGAAGAAAAACTTTTAAAAGAGAATCAATCTTTAAAAGCAGAACTTGATTTGCTAAAAAAGTTACAAGCCTTAGCTCAAGCCAGAGAGAAAAAGCAATAGTCATAAATGAGTTAAGGCATAAGCATGATTTGTCGGTATTGTTACATCATGCAAAGATGGCTAGAAGTAGTTTTTATTATCATTTACAAAAAAGTAAAGAGCCTGATAAATATGAATCTATAAAAAGGTTTATTACTCAAATCTACCATCAACACAAAGGTAGGTATGGTTATAGAAGAATCACTTTAGTACTAAACAACAGAGGGATTATCATCAATCATAAAACAGTATTAAGACTAATGAAGTCCATGGGGTTAAAATCTTTGATTAGAGTTAAAAAGTATCGTTCTTACAGAGGAAGTCAAGGTAAAATAGCTCCCAATATACTTAAACGGAATTTTAAGGCTTCTAAAACCAATCAAAAATGGGCTACAGATATTACAGAGTTTAAAGTTAAAGGTCAAAAACTTTATTTGTCTCCAATTATTGATTTATGTAGTAGAGAAATCATTAGTTATCAAATTTCTAGGAGTCCTAATTTTAGACAAATAACTCAAATGCTGGGGAAAGCTTTTAAAAAGTATAAAGCAGCAAATGTGTTATTACATTCGGATCAAGGATGGCAATATCAAATGGAAAAATATCAGAATATCTTAAAAAAGAACAAGATGATTCAAAGTATGTCTAGAAAAGGGAATTGTTTAGATAATGCTATTATTGAAAATTTCTTTGGAACTTTAAAATCTGAGCTGTTTTATCTAAAACAATGGAACTCGATTGAGCAATTAGAAAAGGAAATTAATGAATATATTTGCTATTATAATAATGATAGAATATCAGTAGCTTTAAATGGAATGAGCCCGATAAAATATCGAGCTCATATCAATAATTAATTTTTTAACCGTCCAACTTTTTGGGGGCTGTCCATAACATCATTATTCCACAGGATTTTATATAATTGGTAACACTATATAATCCTTTACTTTTTAGGAGTTATTTTAAAAGCAAAAGCATGTTTACCTTTTTTATGTTTAGGCAATTCAATAGTCAATCCTTTTTCGTTTCTATCAAATTGTAGAGAAGTTCCATCTCCTAACATTTCTATGTTTGCAATTTTTTTAGCATACAATCCGTTATCCTTTTTTAAACTCTTAATCGTAAATTCATTCCCTTCAGGCCAATCTAATACAATGGCATACAAAATATCTCCTTTTGTAGTAAAACGGATATCTTCTGCAGTGTTATCAGAATTTTTTTGTTCGCTTAAATGTCCTTCGGTAACTTTTGCTTTTCCTTCTCCATAAATATCAAACGTTCTGGTTCCATAAATAGCTTCTCCGTTTACCTTTAACCAATCTCCCATTTCTAGCAAACGCTCTTTTACAGGTTCAGGAATTTCTCCGTTGGCTTTGGGTGTAATGTTTAACAATACAGCTCCATTTTTACTAACTACATCTACTAAAAAGTCTATTAGTCTGTTGGTAGATTTGTAATTGGGGTTGCTAATATGTGACCATGCTTTCCAATCTATTGAATCGTCCGTTAGCCATGGAAACTCTTTTTTCTCTTTCATTCTAGATCGTTCCAAATCTAACACTGCAGTTCCTTTAGCAAAATCGTAAAACTTATAGGTAGAAACCACTTCCTGATTTTTTTCTGCTGCGTGGTTGTAGTAGTATGATAAAAATTCTTTTCTATGCTCTTCAGAAATTACGTCCATTTTATTATCAAACCAAACCAAGTCTGGATTGTATTTATCAATGATTTCTTTTAACCTATTTAGCCATTCATCATTAAATTTTTGATCTGCAACAGGATAATATCTTTTTACTCCTTGATCTATTTCATGAGGTCTGTATGGATACTGAAAATCTCCCTTTTTAACTTTTGGACCATACAAATCTGCATATTGAGGATCGGCTGCATCTGTTCTTTCATCCCAAGTTGGGTACCAAGCATACAACCATTGTCGGTGATAAGTAGCAATAAATTTCATTCCTCGTTTTCTAATTTCTTTAGAAAGCTCTCCCATAACATCTCGTTTAGGCCCCATGTCTTTGGCATTCCATCGTGTTAAATCACTATCCCACATGGCAAAACCATCAGCATGTTCCGATACGGGTCCTGCAAACTTTGCTCCTGCTTTTTCAAACAAGTCTGCCCACTCAGCTGCATCAAACTTTTCTGCTTTAAACATGGGAATAAAATCTTTATATCCAAACTTATCCAAAGGTCCATATGTTTTTACATGATGCTTATGAAAGCGTAAATGTCTTTCGCTTTTAGCTTCTGGATTTCCCTCTTGCACGTACATCCAGTGCGAGTACCATTCATTTTCATATTCAGGTACAGAATAAGGTCCCCAATGGCAATAAATTCCAAACTTTGCATCTAAAAACCATTCGGGAGTTTGGTGCTTTTTTAAAGATTCCCAGTCTGATTGATATGTTGTTTTTGGAGATTTTTTTTCCTGACTTTGACAAGAAGTCATTAAAACGAACACTCCCAATATTGCAATAGTTAAATTCCTCATAGTCTTATTTATTAAACCCTCTAGTTGTTATTGTATCTGTTTTGCTTTCTAACTCTGCGTTATTATCTCCCGAATATTTATCGTAAAATTTATAATAGTTACCATAAGTATAAGTTCTATTTCTTTTTCTTACCTCTTCTCCCATCTTTTTAAAATCAGCAGAAGCTTTTTTCTGATTTCCTATTAGCAACATGTACTCATTCTCAGAAATTATTGTTCCTTTTTTGTCTTTTAACTCCAAGGTAACATAAAAATATTTTTTTACATTTTTTAGTACGTTCTCTTTTACACTCATTACTTTAAACGCACTATTTTCTTTAATTCCATCAACCTTAAAAGATTGTTTTGTTAGTACATTTCCTTTGTCATCTTTTACAATATAAGTTCCAGTACAATTTTTAAAAGATGTATACAAATCGTTTACAATCCAAACTTCTCCTTTAAAACTTTCAGAGTTCATCCACCTTCTTTTGTTAAATTTTAAGTTGATAAGCACTGGTTGATAAGCTGTTTTTACATAGTTGTAAGAACGTTTTGGTTGGGTATAATTGTCTACAATCCCCCATTTCATATCTGGCCAATATGTAATAAAATGACACAGAGAAATTCCGCTTGTTACAGGTTTTCTTCTTCTAAAATGTTCAATTCCTAATTTAAAAATAATTCCTTGTGCATCTTGAGTAGCATCTACAAACTCTTGTAAAGAACCTGTTCGTTCTTCTCCAAAAGCATCAAAATTTTGGATTCTTAACCTGTCTAAATCTGCCCAGTGGTGTCCCCAACTTACACCTGGTGTCCACAATTCATTTTTGGGAATAAACTTTTTTAAACTAGACACATTGGGCACCGATGTAATTGCATATTCTGGAACAATAGGGAAATCTAAACTACTATACCAATCTTCCATTAGCTGTTTTCCCATACCATAAAAATAACGCAAAGCATGTACTGCTTCTTTAGGCTTGTAACCTGCAGATTGGGCTGTTTCGCAAGTTAATGGAGAATCGGGCACATAAGGCAAATCTGCTTTGGCCTGCAATCTTTTTCCTAAAGTTTCCAAAAAATTTCTAGTAAACATAGCATCTCCAGAACGTAAAAACATTTCCTCTCCACCTTCCATCATAATTAAAGAGGGATGATTTCTTCTTTCTATAATTACATTTTCTCCTTCTTTAAAAATTCTTTCTAATGATGCTTCATCTTTGGGTATATTACCTGTTCCTAGTGGAATAATATCTTGCCAAACTGTAATCCCTGCCTCATCACATAATTGATAAAAAAGCGGAATTTCTGGGGGATGCCATCCAAAAATTCGAATGTTATTCATATTTGCATCTTTGGCTAATTGAATCAACCTTTTGTATTTTTCTTCAGAGGTTCTTCCCACAAAAATATCTGGTGGGCCACCCCAACAAGCAGAACGAATAAATATGGGTTTACCATTAATAACTGTAGTTCTAGGAAAACTTACCTCATCTTTAGAAAAACCAGGATTCCATTTCATGGTAACTTCTCTAATTCCAAAGGTAGTTTCAGAAAAATCTTGGTTGATTTTATTGTCTTTTAAAGAAATTTTGGCAGTGTATAAATTCGGTTTTCCTAAATCCCAAGGCCACCAAAGTTTCGGATTGTTTATTTTTATTTGTTCTTTTAAAACCTGTTTTCCTGGTTGTACTTTTTTAGAAAACTCAAACTTTATCGTTTTACTTTCAAAATTTTTTCCCTTAATGGTACCTACAAACGTTAACTCTTTTGTTTGGGTTGATGTATTTTCTACTTCAATCTCTAAATGTGCATTTGCAGATTGATCTTTATTTATTTTAGGGTTTACATAAACATCTGTAATTCTAGACTTTCCTGTAGTTACCATTCGTATAGGACGATACAAACCAAAAGGGATTAAATCTCTCCAATAATCTCCAAACCAAGGAGTTTTTCTTCCCGCAACCTTGGCATTTACTTGTGGTGGTGGAGCCAATCTTACCATTAAAATATTGGAGCTTTGCAACCATTTTTTTGAGGTTCTTAAAGCTTTATTGATGTCAAACGAAAATGGAGAAAAAGCACCTTCGTGACTTCCCAAATAATGTCCATTTAACCAAACATCACAAGCATAGTCTACTCCATCAAAATCCAAACGAACTAAATTATCTCCAATAGGCTGTGTTACATTAAATTGGTATGAGTACCACCATTCGTACTGCATAACCCATTGTGCTTTTACGCTATTTCTTCCAAAATAAGGATCTTCTATAACACCTGCTTTCCACAAATCTGTGTATACATCACCCGGAACTTTAGCAGGGTTCCATACATGGGTTTCAATGTCTTCTGGTGGCAGTTTGTGCAAGCCTTGTTTAACTCCCTCACCCGGAAGCATCATTTTCATTTTCCACTGATAGCCACTAAAGTCTCTAACCAACTGGCTGTTTTCATTATGAGAATTAATAGTACCTGGTTGGGCATAAATAAAACTCGCTACAAAGAGACAGCAAAACAGCCATAGTTCTTTTTTTAATATATGTTTCATAGAAATAAAATGTGAGTGTAACTACTATTTTTTGTCTTTATAAAGTTTTAAAATCTGACAAATCAAAACAATGATTTTCATCACATAAAAAACACTAATACGACTTAACAACACACAATTTACCAATATACAAGATTTTAAAAACACACAAATCCGACTGGTTTAAAAACAAAAAAGACCACCTAAAGGTGGTCTTTTAAATACATTTTGTATTTCTATTTTTGATCTTTTACCGATACATCTTTTCCTTTTACTACTCCTTTTGCAGTATGTTTGTGCATTCTTTCTGTTCTAAATCCACGAATGTATTGATAATCATATGTTTTGTATTCATGTGTCAATCCCCAACGTAAAATTTCTGTTGGTTCTTTTTCATTATCGGCAGTTCTATTTAAACCAATAGCATGAGGAGCTCCTTTTACTACGGCTTTAATTTCAAAGTTGATTCCATCAGGAGACCATTGTACCGTATTTTTTTCGGGTCCATCTGTGGTAATTAATGAAGCAATACCACCATTGTATTTCCACACACAAATTTCGTGTCCACTGTTAGATATTGGGTTGTATTCAGACTTTACATAAGGCCCTTTAGGATTGTCTGCAATAGCAACTCCGTGACGAATTTGACGACCTCCAAAAGTGATAGCTTCTCCCATTTGTTCTCCTTTGTAATACAAGTAGAATTTACCTTTGTAAGGTAAAATACATGGATCGTGTACTTTATGAGAATCAAAATCTCCTTTTTTAATTACAGCAAATCTATCTTGTTCTTCACCTTTCCAAATTCCGTTGTCTGCTGGGCTTAAAATTGGTTCTTTACTTTTAGTCCAAGGTCCGTTAGGGGAATTAGACCAAGCCAAACCTACTTGGTTTTTAACTCTTACGTTGTACAATCCACCTACCGTTTGGTAACATAAATAATACATTCCATCGTGTTCCATAATTTCTACTGTAAACACAGATCGATCATCATAAGATCCTTTTTCTCCACGAGCTACCGCTAAACCTTCTTCTTTCCATGTAATTCCGTCTTTAGAAGTTGCGTACCAAATATCACATCTATCCCAAGGGAAAACTTTGTCATTCTCAATATCTCCTCCAAATCCATCAGTAGGACCTACAGATTTTGTGTACCAAACGTAATACTTTCCATCATGCATAATCATCGCACTAGGATCTCTACGAACTACACCTTCTTCGTAAGCTAAATCTCCTTTTAAATCGTAAGTTTCGTATTTAAAAAACCAATCGTTCCCTTTTACCAATTCTTCATCCCATAGCAAAGCTCTTTTAGAAGCTGCACTTAATTTATCGGCATTGGTAATTCCTAAAAAGTCTAATTGATCAGCCGTTGGTTTTATTTCTTTATTGCAATCTGCTTTTTCTTCTTGTTTGCAAGAAAATAATCCTATTCCTAATATAAATGGAAGTATGTATTTTATTTTTTTCATTAGTTAATTTGTTTAATGTTTATGCTAAGGTATTAGAGTAGGCAATGATCAGAATTCCGATAATCATGCAAGACAATCCTAAATACAGTGAGTTTTTAGCTTTACCTGATGCTTTAGCCCATTCTTTGGTAATTAAACCACTTACAATTGCTGTTACTACACAAGCTGTATTAAAAATTGCGTAACCTACGCTTCCTCCTAATTCTTTTCCTAGTTTAAAAGCTGCAAATGCAAATATTACAGAAGCTGCAAAGTTAAACACTCCCATAATACTTGTTAATACTATATTTTTTCCTAAATGTGGAGTTTTAAATTTTCCCCATAGTTTTTTAGCAGATAATTGCTGAATGAAGTACACTGCAATAGCTACACCTCCTGCCATATACACAACATACATTACAGCAATAGCGCTTTTCCAAGGAGCATTTCCTTGTGCCTGAGAAGCTTGATCTATAATTTCTGCTCCATAAGAATTTGCAAAACTAAATCCAGTAGCTAACAAACCACCAACAATAGCAATTAAAATTCCGGTTAGCATAGAACCTCCTTTTTTATCTTCAACACTGGTTCCTTTTTCGTCTTTTTGACGAATAATTCCTGCTCTACCATTGGCCATTACACCAATTAATACCACAACCAAACCTCCTAAAATAGTTAAGAAAACATTGGTTGCTGGAATCCCCCCTACAAAAAATGGAATTAAAGAACCTACCAAAATAATAGTTCCTATAAAAATAGAGAACCCTAAAGACAAACCTATATAGTTAATTGCTTTTCCCCACATCATGGCTCCAATTCCCCATAATACACTAGAAACAATCATTCCTATTAAAACATTTGTAGGAATAGCTCCTAAAACATTGGTAAATCCATCAATTAATAAAAAAGCAGCAATGTTTGGTACTACAAAAGTATTAATGGCAAAAAACAAACTCCATGTGTTTTCAAATTCAAATCCTTTTGTAAATTTTTCTGGCAAGGCATATAACCCTAATAATAAACCAGCAAGCACAGCAAATAAAACACCTGTAATCATAAAAATAGTTGTTTAAGTTATTAAATATTGTTGTTTGTTAGTTCTTATTAAGATGTAACTAACTAAACAGTTCTTAGATTTTATTACCAACTAAATTTAAAAGTTGTTGTACTTTTAAACTCTTCACCTGCTTTGGTAATTGACTTTGGTGAATTTTCAATATTTGGTCCATTAGGGTACCTGTGTGTTTCACAGCAAAAACCTTTGTACTTACCAAACTGTTGTCCGTTTTCTCTTTTAATATCGTTAGAAGTATATTTTCCTGTGTAGAATAACATTCCAGGCTCTGTTGTAGATACCTCTAATTTTCTTGAGGTTACATTTGATGAAATTTCTGCTACTTTTTCTAATTGAAAAGCTTCTTTATCAAAAATATAATAGTGTTCAAAACCATCTCCCATGGCTTGGTGCACATGTTTTATAATTTTAGAACTTCTTAAATCATCATCTTCACCATTTAGATTTACCACTTCTCCTGGAGCAGCTCCGGTTGCATCCATTGCTAATTTATTACTTGCTTTAATTTTAACATTGTGTCCTTCTATAGAAGTTGCAAATCCGTTTAAGTTAAAGTAAGTATGGTTGGTTAGTGCTAAAGGTGTATCTTGATCTGGAGTTGCCAAATAATTAATAGATAATTCATTAGCATCATTTAAAGTAAACGAGACAGAAACTTTTACGTTTCCAGGAAACCCTTCTTCTAAATCTTTACTTATTAATGACATTTCTACTCCAGCAAATGTATTTGTATCAATAATTTTTACGTCCCAAACTTTTTTATCAAAACCTACTACTCCACCGTGTAAATTATTTTCTCCGCAGTTAGCTGCCAAAGGATATTCTTGACCGTTTAATGTAAATTTTGAATTTTTAATTTGAGAACAATATCTCCCTACAGTTCCTCCAAAGTAGGGAGCATTGTCTGTATAACTTTTAGAAAAATAGTTTTCAAACTGATCAAAACCACAAGCTATATTTTCAATTTCTCCTTTATCATTGGGTACATTTATAGTTGTTATAGTGGCTCCAAAGTTGGTTATTTTAACCTCTACTCCGTTGTTGTTTTTAATACTATACAGTGCTATGTCTTGACCTTGATAGGTTCCGAATTTTGAACTTGTTGTTTTCATCAATTTTATGTTTTATATTATTTTTCTTCGTATGGTGCTAATTTCTCCCAGTTAAAAATAACTCCTACTCCTGGGTAATCTGGTGCAACTGCTCTATGATTTTCTACTACTAAAGGTCTAGTAGTATATTCATCTATTGGAAAACTATGCACTTCTAACCAACCTGAATTTGGTTGTGCAGATACTAAACTTACGTGTAATTCTTGCATTCCGTGAGAACATGCTGGAATTCCGTGCTTGTCTGCCAATCTTGCTGCTGCTAACCATCCAGTTACTCCACCACAGTTAGATGCATCTGGTTGTACAAAAGATAATTTTGCTTGGTCAAATGCATATTCAAATTCGTGAATAGTATGTAAATTTTCTCCCATTGCTAATGGAAATCCTGTTGCATCTGCAATTTCTCCAAAACCTTTGTAGTTGTCTGGAATAATTGGCTCTTCAAACCAAGTTATATTGTATTGTTTAAAACCTTCAATTGCTTTAATGGCTTTTTCAACGGTCATAGAGTAATTTGCATCTACCATAAATGTTACATCTGGACCTATGTATTCTCTAACTGCTTTGATACGCTCTAAATCTTCTTCTAAGTTTTCACGTCCAATTTTAATTTTTACAGCATTGAATCCCTTTTCTAAATAACCTTTCATGTTATTTAATAGCTTTTCTATAGGGAACATTAAATCAATTCCACCACAGTAAGCTTTACAAGTATTTCCTGCTCCACCAGCCATTTTCCATAAAGGTTGCCCCGCTTTTTTACAACGGATATCCCACAATGCAATGTCTACTGCCGAAATAGCAAAAGAAGCAATTCCTCCACGTCCTACGTAATGAATATGCCACTCTAAAAAGTCATAAATTCCTTCTACATCAGTACCATCTTTACCTACCAACACATTGGCAAAATCATGCTCTACCATTGCTTTAATAGCAAAACCACCTTTACCTCCTGTGTATGTATATCCTGTTCCTTGACTACCATCTTCTAGAGTAATAGTTACTGTAACTAACTCAAAATGATAATGATCACCATGTTTAGCATCTGACATTACCTCTGGCAATGGAACGGTAAACAATTGTGTTTTAATATTTGAAATTTTTGTACTCATAATATTTAATTATAAAAGAGAGCAAAGCCATTGGAACCATAAACCAAAAAAACAGAAACCAATGGCTAATACTCTAAAAAAACTAATTATGCTTTGTGTCTAATATAGAAAGTCTTCTTTTCTAAATATTGTTCAAAACCATATTTACCATCTTCACCTCCTGAACCAGATAATTTATATCCGTTGTGGAATCCTTGGTGTTGTTCACCATGTCCTCTGTTTACATAAATTTCTCCGTATTCTAACTCATCGTTACACTTCATTATTGTATTCATGTCATTGGTAAATACCATGGCAGCCAAACCGTATTCACAGTCATTTGCAAATTCAATAACTTGTTCAAAAGAGCTAAACTTTAATACTGGTAAAATTGGTCCAAACGATTCTTCGTGTACAATGGTCATGTCTTGAGTTACATTGGTCAATACCGTTGGTTCAAACCAAAAACCTTTTTCAAACTCAGCACCTTCTGGTCTTTTACCTCCTGCAGCAATAGTAGCTCCTTCTTTTACAGAAACTTCTACTAAGTGCTCCATATGCTTTAATTCATTTGCATTTACTTTAGGTCCCATATCCGTATCTTCTAACATTGGGTCACCTACTTTTATCTTAGCTACTTTTGCTAAGAATTTTTCCATAAATACATCATAAACATCATCGTGAACATACATACGCTCGTTACATGTACAAACTTGCCCACAATTGTCAAAACGAGAATGTAAAGCTGCATCAACTGCTGCATCAATATCTGCATCAGCAAAAACAATAAAAGGTGCTTTACCTCCTAACTCTAATTGAACATGTGTTAAATTGTCTGCTGCGTTACGTGCAATTTGTTGACCTACTGGTGTAGAACCTGTCATGGTAACCATTTTACAAATAGGGCTTTCTACCAATGCATTCCCCATTGCTCTACCTGGTCCTGTTAAAATATTGATAACTCCTGCTGGAATTCCAACTTTGTTTGCCAAGTTTCCTAACTCTAATGTTGCCAATGGAGTTTCTGATGTAGGCTTGATTACAATCGTATTTCCTGCTACTAAAGCGGGTCCTAATTTACGTCCTGCTAATGCAAACGGGAAATTCCATGCTGTAATAGCAACAACTACTCCTCTTGGTACTTTTTGAATCCAGATTTGTTCGTTTGGATTGTCTGAAGGAATAATATCCCCTTCAATTCTTCTAGCTCCCTCACAAGCGTATCTAATAAAAGATGCTCCAACTGCTACCTCAAAACGAGCAACTTTTAAAAGTTTTCCTTGTTCTTTAACTAATAATTGAGCTAATTCTTCTGTATTCGCCTCAATTTCATCTGCTAATTTGTATAATAAATCCGCACGTTCACGAGCTGGTAATTTTTTCCATTCTTTTTGTGCTTTGTCAGCAGCTTCTAAAGCTTCAATAGCTTCTTCTGCAGTTCCGTTTTGCACTTTTGCAACTACTTCTTCTGTAGATGGACTGATAATATCTATTGTTTCTCCAGAAGTTGAAGTTTTCCACTCACCGTTAATAAATAACTGATATTCTTTTACTTGTGACATGATTTTTCTTTTTTTGGTTAATTAATCGAATTATCTTCCCATCCATCCACCGTCTACTAACATAACGGTTCCGTGCATGTATGATGCAGCTTCTGATGCTAAAAATACTGTTGGTCCTGCAAAATCTGTTGCTTCACCCCATCTTCCTGCTGGAATTCTAGATAATATTGATGTTGATCTTTCTGGGTCGTTTCTTAAAGCTTCTGTATTGTCTGTAGCAATATAACCTGGTGCAATTGCATTTACATTAACTCCTTTACCTGCCCATTCGTTAGCAAAAGCCATTGTTAACTGACCAATAGCTCCTTTACTTGCAGCATATCCTGGTACAGTAATTCCTCCTTGGAAAGTTAGTAATGAAGCGGTGAAAATAATTTTACCAGATCCTCTATTTACCATTTCTTTCCCAATTTCTCTGGTTAAGATAAATTGAGCATTTTGATTTACTTCAATTACTTTATCCCACATTTCATCTGGATGTTCAGCAGCTGGAGTTCTTAAAATAGTTCCTGCATTGTTTACCAAAATATCAATTTGTGGATGATCTTTTTTTACAGCTGCAATAAAAGCGTATAACGATTTTCTATCAGAAAAATCACATTGGTAAGCAGAAAAAGATTTTCCTGTTGCCTCTACCGCTTTTGAAACGGCACTACCGCTTAGCTCTAACGATGCAGAAACTCCAATAATATTTGCTCCTGCCTCAGCTAAACCTACAGCCATTGCCATTCCAATTCCTCTTTTACAACCTGTTACTAAAGCTGTTTTTCCTTCTAAACTAAATGTGTTTAATATACTCATGGTTATTTTATTTTTATAATTGACAATCCATTAAAACTTTTAATCCATCAGGATTTTTATCGATATTTTCGAATACAGTTTGAATGTTAGATAATGGTTGAACATCTGTAATCATTTGCTCAAACGGCAATTCATTTGCAGTAATTAATTGGATTGATTTTTCATAATCTTCTTTTTCGTATACACGAGCTCCAATTAATTTTAATTCTTTCCAGAAGAACTTAAATAAATCTATTTCTTTTTTAACACCGTGTATAGCTACCATTACAATTCTACCACGAATTCCTGCTACTTCACACATAATATCTAAAGCAGGTTGTACACCAGCAACTTCAAAAACCACATCTGCTCTTCTGTTTTCTGTTTTGCTTTTTACGTATTCTACCAAGTCAACTTCTAAAGGGCTTACAGCATCAAAACCTAATTCTTTTGCTTTTGCAATACGAGTAGGATTTACTTCAGAAATAATTACTTGTGCTCCTACTTCTTTAGCTACCATTGCAACTAATAAACCAATAGGTCCACCACCTAAAACAACAGCAGTTTCTCCTTTTACCAATCCGCTTAAACGAACATCGTGAGCTGCTACTGATAAAGGTTCTATTAATGCAGCTAATTTTAAATCTGTTTCTGCTTTTAGTTTATGTAAAATAAAAGTAGGCACATTCCAATATTGTTGCATAGCTCCCTCACTATCAATCCCTACAAATTTTAATTCTTCACAAATGTGATTAAAACCTTTGTCTGATGGTTTTACTTTTCTATCATCTAAAGGACGAACTACAATTTTATCACCAACTGCATACTCTGTTACTCCTTCTCCAACTGCATCAATTACACCAGACATTTCATGCCCAATAGTAACTGGAGTGGTTACCCTCTTGTCCATCATTCCATGATAAATATGTACATCTGTACCACAAACACCTACATACGCTACCTTAATTCTTACCTCACCTGGTTTAGGTTGCTCAATTTCTTTTTCAATTACAGTAAAGGTTTTGTTACCTTCATAAACGGTTGCTCTCATATTGATTTTTTGTTAAGTTCCAAATAAGAAACTTGTTCCTTATTTGGAACAAATATACAATTAATTGTAAAAATTACACTTTTTTACACAAAAAAATACCAAATATGAAATTAGTTTCATATTTGGTATTCAAATTCGTAAATAAAGTCAGTAAAATAAGGTGCTAGAACTTTATATAAAAGTTAAAAAAACAGATAAACAACTATTTATGAGGTTATTATTTTAATGTTTTTTGACAAAAATTTAGCCAACATAACCAAGTTTTAAGGAAATTTCATTGGCATATTTTGCAATTACTTCTCCTTTTTTATCAAAATCTTTAGAAGGCAATCTACCATGGGGTGCTGTAATCCAAATAGCAGCTACGGGAACACCATATTCGTTAAAAATGGGTGCTCCTACACAATTAATCCCCTGAATATCTTCGCCATTATCTACAGCATATCCTATTTTTTTAACTTGTTTTAATTGTTCTTTAAACACATCTTTAGACACTAAGGTATTTTCTGTATAGGCTGTAAATTCTAGTGTATCTACAATTGCATTCATTTCTTTTTCTGGCAAGTGTGCTAATATAGACTTCCCCCCTACAGAACTATGCAAACTAAACTGTGTTCCTTGTTCTACAAACAATTTAACAGGATATGAGGAAGCTACTTGCTCTAAAATAGTCCCTTTGTCTCCTATAATAATCCCAAGCATTACAGATTCTTTTAACTCATCTCTAACTGCTCTCATAATGTCTATAGAAACTTCGGCAATACTTTGCTCATTCATAGCAGACAAGCCTAAGGTTAACATTTTTCTGGAAAGAGTAATTTTTTTAGTGGTTTCGTTTTTCTGAAGGTAATTTTTAAAGATGAGTGTGTTTACTATTCTAAAAGCTGTTGTTTTAGTTATTGATAAACTCTCTATAATTTCTGCCAATGTTAAGCCGCCTTTACAGGTTGCCAACAATTCAATTATCATTAACCCACGCTCTAAATTAGGAACATTGTACACGGGTTTACTCTCTTCTTTTAAAATACTCATCTGGCATAAATTTCATTACTGCTTACAAAAATAGTTATTATTTAAACAAGAAATGAATCTTTTAAATAAATGAAGCTTTTACACACTTAAAGGTAACTTAAAAAACTAGACATTGAGTTAATGAAATCACAACATATATAATTTTAACATGGTCATAAAATCTATTCTTTTACTTTTTTACGAAACATTTGATTTGCATACACCTCAGAAACTGCTTTAAAAAGCTACTAAAAATCTATTTTTATACACAAACCTAACTAGACATTTTATAAACACACAACACATATACCCTCAACAACATCAACTTACTAGAAAAAAAACAGAACATAAAAAAGAAACATCACAACAATAAGCTTAACAAAATAACTTTTGATCGTGAAAATGTTTGTAATTTGGAGTACTCCTATTTCTTATTAAAACCTTTTACTAATGAAATTATTATTTTGTAAAAAACTACTATTCTTTGTACTAATAACTTCTGTTTGTTTTTCTCAAAGAAAAAAAGACAGTATATACATAAAAGCTGATAAGTTAAAATACATTAACCCCAAACTTGCTCTTGAAAATTTTGACAAATCATATCATTCAGCCATAAAAAGACACGATACAATTGCGGCTATTGATGCTCTTATTGCAAAAGGAAAGGTACATAGCCACAATATGAATTATAGTATGTCTTATGATGAATATTGGAATGCTTTATTATTGTCTGAAAAAATAGAATCTAAAATGTTAGTTGGACGAATATACCAAGCCCTTGGCTGGCTGTATAGCTTCTATAACAGAGACGAAAAATCTCTTAACTATTTCAACAAATCTTTAGCTATTGGTAAAGAAGCTGTCAAAAGAAAATACGTTAAGGTAACCTATCTATTCTCTAATTACTTTGCTCTCACAAATTTTTATAGAGTTAGAAAGCAAAATGAATTATTTAAGACATATTTAGATAGTTGCATGCTTACGGCTAACACCAAAAAAACAAGTTATTATTTAGAAGCAGAAATTGGTTACAAATTAACTTTAGAAAAAAAATTCACAAAAGCACTTGACAAACTAAACAGTGCCAAGGCTTACTATGAAAAAGAAGATCCTTCTTATTTGGTAATTATATATAACTTAATTGGAATTACATATAAAGAAAAAGGGGAGTTAGAAAAAGCTAAAAGTTATTTTAAAAAATCTATAGAAACCTCTAACAAATATAACAGTCATACAAATTATAAAATAACTGCCTATGACGAACTTACCAATATATACACCAACGAGAAAAACTACAAAAAAGCTTTTACTTATCTTAAATTATCTAAAGAACAAAACGAAATTATTTTTGGAAGCAAGAGCGAAAACAATCAAGCTTTATTCAACTTAAAAGACACTTATAGAATTGCCAAAGAAGAGCAAGAAAAACTTGAAACCACGCGTAGGATTAAACTTTTAGAGCAAGAAGAATATATTTGGTTTCTTAAACATATTTTACTAACCGTATGTATTATTTTCTTAATACTGTTCATTATTATTTTTATAAGAAGTTTAAAATCAAACCATCAAAAAGAAAAAAAGGCAATTCAAGAAAAACAAAAGCTAGAACTAGATAAGAAAAATGAAATTTTAGAGTTAAAAAACAAAGAACTAACCGCTTCTGCTCTTCAATTAATTGAAAAAGAAGAGTTTCTTAAAAACTTAAAAGATAAACTTGCCAAACAGAAAGACAACATAGACATTAAGGTTATTAACCGTATGGTAAATACTATACAAGGAAACCCTACTAGTAATTGGAAAGAATTTGAAGCTAGATTTACCAGTATTAACCAAAGTTTTTACACCAATTTAAAAGAAAAGTATCCTAAGTTAGGGCAAACAGATCAAAAAATATGTGCCCTTATTAAACTAAACTTTTCTAGTAAAGAAATGTCTTCTTTACTAGGTATTTCAGTTGAAAGCGTACACACATCTAGATACAGACTTAGAAAAAAACTTGGTCTAGAGCGTAATGACAGTTTGAGTGATTTTATAAATTCTATATAACAAAAAAGAACCATTTAAAATGGTTCTTTTTTGTTATATAGCTTTTGGCAAGTAATCTAATTTACTACAAAACTATAAACTTCTGAACTCGATGAATTTCCTAATTGATCTATTGTTACTATTTTCCAGTAGTATGTATCTCCACTATTTACCGTTATATTTTCTTCTTTAGAAAGCGTTGTTACACTGTACCTTGTTGTTAAATTCATACTAGTCCCTAAATACACTTCAAACTCTTTAATATCGTTATCTAGATCGCTACCCTCCCAAGTTAAGCTTACACTAGCCGTTGTTATATTTTCTTGGTTTACAGGACTTGTTAATTTGGCCGGAAAAGGCACGTAGCTCTCAACTCCATTCCCTGCCATATAAAAATTCCAAGAATCACTTATAGTCTCTTTTTCCGAATCTTTATTTACAGAAACAACAGACCAGGAATAAGAAACTCCTCTTAAAAGAGTCACCTCTTTTTTATTACTTGTTGTAGTATAAGATGTTATTTTACTGTTTTCTAAATTTTTGACTTTTAAAACATAAGAATCTGCATGCTCTGCTTTATTCCACCAAAAATTTAGGCTAGCTTGTTCATCGGACACTACTGTGCCACCTTCACAATTCTCGTTGTTTGATGGATAAATTAATGTGCTTTTTTGAGGTTCTAAAACAATTTCATCAGTATCTTTTTTACTACACGCAATAATACTTACCAACAACAAACCTAAACTTATACTTCTTAATTTTTTCATTCTAATTATAATTTAAAAACTTTTGCTTTTTGATTATTATTTGTCATTAAAATATACATTCCTGAATTTAAATCAGACAAATCTAACTGATCTGTAACCGAAACTGTTTTTAAAACTTTTCCTAATACATTTACAACATTAATATATTCTACATTGTTTATATTCGATAAACTTATCAAACCTGTTGTAGGATTAGGGTAAACCCCAATACTTTTTTTTGTTCTTTGGGTAGATGATAAAGAGCTGTCCTTAATAGTTGCAATAGTAATGTTTTTAAAAATAAACTGGGAACCTGTTGAAAACTTTCTGTTAGAATTGGTACTATCTCTATACAATCTTAAATAATATTTATCCGGTGAAGGCAAATCTGCACTTGGCCATACATTAAATGTATAAGAATCTCCTAAATAAGCATCAACTGTTTTGTCTTCTGTAAAGGTTAACGTTGCTTTTCCTTGTTGATTTTCAACCGTTCCAGACACAGCAATATCTGAAATATTTTTTGAAGGTGCAACAAACCCCAACGTATAGGGCGGACTTCTATGCATATATAATGTTGCCTGCATGTTTTCTATATTGGCATTGGTTGTGTAGTTAAATGTAATGTCAAAATCTTCTCCTCTTGTTACTGATGGTAAGTTTGTTTGAACATTGGTTATTTCTAAATAATCTGGCTCATAAACTCTTGCTTGATTTCTAACATCTGTACTAAAATGAAACACTTGTAAAATTGCACTACTTACATGCCCTCCACTATCTGGATATGTAACTAAAACCTCATTATTTTCCTGAATCAAATCATAAGACACAGGGATTTCAATCGTACCAAAAAATCGATCTTTATCTGCTTGATCATATCCTCTATAGTCTGTAGGCACTTCCAACACCGATCCATTTATTTGCACCGATGGAATAATTACACTTCCGTGATCTCTCCCTACACTAACTCGTAAAACTGCCTCGCCATAAGTAGTAGGCTTAGACACATTGTTAATATTAAAACTCACAGATTGATTGGCTTGTATAGGTTTTAAATAACTATCTGCATAATATTTTGTTTCATTAGAAGTTTCATCTATGTTAATTGGATTGGCAAACGTATACTCCAAAATCATGGTAGCTCCTGGCCCTAAACTGACTTTGTTTAGAGGCACACTTACGTCTACTTCCTCTAAAACAGGATTAGTTCCCAACAACGTTAAATGCTTTTGATGTATGCTACTAACTTGCTGTCCATATTTATCAAAAATATCCAAATCAATATCTTTAGAAACAAACTCTAAATTGTTTAAAATTACGTAACCTTTGTTTCCATCAACATAAGCATCTACCTGAATATCTAAATCTGTTGTTTGAGAATCTACCCTGGTTCCTTTTACATTTTTCCATAATTGATAAAATTTAACTCTTTCTGTATACACCCATTCTCCAGTATAACTTTCAGGTTCGTTGGTCTTTCTCATTAATCTAGCTCCATAAGGTAAATCTTTATCGTGATTGTATCCCCACTCTGCTTTTACAATGGTAAATGGAATTGCTATTTCAATAGCATCAGGTCTTTCCATAAAAGACATCATCATAGAGTTTTGAGCTCTTAAAAACAACCAATCTCTATAAGGCTCCCATGGCTTATTATTATAATCATGTGTTTGCGCTCCATACTCTGAAATTACATAAGGTTTGGTATGTCCTAATGCCAACATACTGTATTGATCGTGCATGTCAAATGTTGCCTCTATATTACTTCCAGAACGCAACTCCACTCTTCCTCCAATCGCTGGAAAATCATACAAATGCCAAGACCAAAAATCCATTTTTTCTCCAGCAACATCTATAAATAACTTATCTCTATTTATCCAACGCTGAAAATCTCCTGTCTCAAAATCAGGAAAAGCTACAGTATATCCACCTACTTTTAAATTTGGATTCTGAGCTTTAATAGCATCGGCCACCTCCACATGAAAATCTGCAATTTCTTGCAAAGAGTTTGTGTAATTCTTTTTCCCTCCCAAAGCTTCGTAGGCAGGTTCGTTAATAACTTCTACCCATTTTGGCAAAGGCTGACCGTTACCACCATGGAACTCATTAAAATAACGTCCCATATATTCTCCCGTAGCTGTTGGGCTGGCTAATTTCCACCCAGTTCCACTAGTAGCTCTTTGGCTTTCTCCTGTCCAAAACGGATGCAACTGTGCACCAACTACATGGTTTTTTCTGCTTTCGTACTTATGTAAGTGTGTTTTGGAGGCATAGTTGTTTCTAGAATTTAATCCTTTAGATGCTATTTTTGCCGGGTTTGCAAAACCAGGTCTTGCCGGATCTTCTTCCATGTAATTTAAATTCCATGTAATTCCTCCTGTATCTCTCCCCAAATACACATCATAACCTTCTAAAAAATCACTTCTTAAATCCGATGTAAAATTATCACCATCCCATTCATTCTCCATTTGATTGGAATGTATGGTAATAAACTTAGAACGGTCGAATTCAGAAATTCCACCTACAATATGTTTAACATTTAGATTGACATCTACACGAGTATTCTGACTTACCAATAAAAAACTATTACTAAGTAAAAGAAATAAGAAATATTTTTTCAAAACAGCTTCTGTTTAAGGGGGTTAGTGTTTCAAATATAAAGGCTAACTCTAAATAAAAGAGCAATTATACACTCAATAAATACTATACAATATCAATTTAATTGATTTGTTATAACACAAAACACATATGAGTTAGAAAACTGAAAGGCAACTAATTAACACCAAAAACTCCGCTTTAAAGGAAATTAACCTTTAAAAGCGGACTTTTTAATCTGTTATAAAGTCTTTTATTTACCGTCTTGTAAGGCAAATACTTTTTGTAGTAAAACGGTTGAACGTTCGTTAATATTGGTTCTTATTTTTTGCTCTTCAATAGCAATCATAGTATAAACTCCTGTTAATGCTTTTTCTGTCACATAATCTGTTAAGTCTGGATTTACTTTGGTAATAAATGGAATTTGATTGTATTTATCTATTAGCAAGGTCCATATTTCTGCCGCTCCTACTTTATCAAAAGAATTTTTAATTACTGGGCTAAAAGAAGCGTATAATTTGTCGTTAGTAGTGGCTGTTAAATAATTTGTTGCTGCATTATTGCTCCCCATTAATATGTTTTTAGCATCGTTAAAAGACATATTTTTCACAGCATCTACAAAAATTGGTGTTGCTGTTTTTACCGCATCAGAGGCTGTTGCATTTAAAGCAATCAAACCTTTGTCTGCTAAATCTCCCAGTCCAAATTTCCTTAAAGTTTCATCTACTTTTTTTAATTCATCCGGCAAGGCTATTCTAACCAATTCATTATTATAAAACCCCTTATCTTGTGTTAATTTACTTACTTGATCAGAAATTCCTTTATCTAAAGCTTGTTTTAATCCTTGCGAAATATCTAAACTAGTTACAGGGCTCTCTGTTCCAATAGGTAAGTTATTTACAATGTGACTTAGCTCTGCACAATTGGTTAAAAACAAGGCTACTAATACTACTGCTATTTTTTTCATTTTTCGTTTTTTATAAAAGAATCTGTTTTTTTATCATATCCATACGGACAGTGTTTACAACCACTCTTACAGCAATATCCTCTTTTTAAATGATACTGTTCTGTAAAAACTCTAAAACCTTGTTCATTGGTATAAAAATCTCCTTCCTCTGGTGGAATGTTTAATCTATTCATGCGGAATCAAAAATAACAACCCTATCCCTTTAAAACGAAAAAATATTAAAAAAAATGAATCTTTTTAAACCTAGCATCGTCTTATATATAAACCTTTAAAATTTACACATATGAATGCTACAAAATGTACTTGCCAATGCAATGGCTGTAAAACAGGAAATTGTAAAAATTGTACTTGTGAAAACTGTACATGTAATTCCTGTAATTGTTAACTTTAATAAAAATTGTAAAGCTATTGGATTTTGTCTAATAGCTTTACAAACATTAACTTTTTTGTGACAACCAACTGTAAAGCTTATGAATACACAAAATATTTGGAATTTATATGCAGAAGATCTTCAAAAATTTCTTTTAAGTAAAACACACAATTCTACAATTACCGAAGATCTTTTACAAGATGTTTTTCTAAAAATTCATCTTAAAAAAGAACAATTAAAAGATCCTACAGCATTAAAAAGTTGGATTTTTACAATTGCCAATCATACTTTATTAGACCATTATAAAACACAACAAAAAAGCATTCCATCAGACCTTAAAGAAATAGAGTTTTTAAATAAAGAATCTAATCATAACCCTAAAGATTGTTTACTTCCTTTAATAAACAATTTGCCAGAAAAATACAAAAGTGTTTTACTTTTAGCTACCATAAAAGGCTACAAACAAACCAAAGTAGCAGAAGAATTAAACTTAAGTTTAGCAGCCACTAAGTCTAGAATTTTAAGAGGAAAAGATTTATTAAAACAAAGCTATATGGATTGTTGTAACTACACCTTAGATGAAAACGGTCATTTAAAAGGTGAACATAAAAATATAGATGATTGTAAAGTTTGTAGAGTTCAGTCTTTGTAAGTAATTTTACACAAAATCTATATAAATGGCTAAAGATATACTTGGAAATGCTCTAAAAGCTTATTATTTTGAAAAAAACAACACTGATAAGCTACTAACCAGTTCTTCTATTGCAGAAGAAGACGAACTTCCTTTGCCTTATTTATTAAGAGATTTTAACAACATGCCCCCTTTAGAACAAAAAGCCTTACAGCTAGCCAAAGGAGCTGTTTTAGATATAGGCTGCGGTGCTGGTAGCCACTCCTTATATTTGCAAAAAAAAGGATTAAAGGTTACGGCTATAGACATTTCTGAAGGAGCTATTGAAGTAGCCAAACACAGAGGTATTACTAATGCCCACGTAGCTAATATTTACAACTTTGATACTACTAAAAAGTTTGATACCATTTTGGTACTAATGAACGGTACCGGAATTTGTGGAAAACTAAACAACCTGGCAGAGTTCTTGTTAAAACTATGTGAGTATTTAACTCCTAACGGACAAATTCTTATAGACTCCTCTGATATTATTTATATGTTTGAAGATGAAAACGGAGACCATTGGATAGATGCTACTCAAGAATATTACGGAGAAGTGCAATTTTGGATGAATTACAAAGAGCAACAATCTGAAACTTTTGATTGGCTATATGTAGACTACAACACTTTACAACGCTGTGCTATATACAACGGTTTAAATTGTGAATTGGTAGAAGAAGGATTACATTATGACTATTTAGCCAAAATTACCAAAGCATAAATTATGAAAAACATTGTTTGGATACTTCTATTTATTTGTAGCTTTTCCTATGCTCAAAAACAAGATTATGTATCAGAAATTAAAGCATACAGACAAGGATTAAACGAACATTTTAAAAACAAAAAAGAGAGTCCTTTACCTAAACACAAAATAAAAAGCTTTAACGGATTGCCTTTTTTTGCGATTCAAAAAAAATACAAAGTAAAAGCAAAACTTCAATACACTTTTAACACTCCTATACAATACATTCCAAATACGGCCGGAAAAACAGAAGCATACCAACAATATGCTGTTGCTACTTTTACTATAGACGGTAAACAATTGTCTTTAAACATTTATCAAAGTTTAAGTTTGATGAAACAAAAAGGCTATGAAAACTATTTATTTATTCCCTTTACCGATACAAGTAATGGAAAAACCACTTACGGAAGCGGTAGATATTTAGATACTACCATTCCATCGGAACCAACAGGATACATTACTTTAGATTTTAACAAAGCTTACAATCCTTATTGTGCCTATAACAAAAAATATGTTTGCCCTATACCTCCTAAACAAAACCATATAGACATGCAAATTCTTGCTGGGGTTAAATATTAGTGAGTTTTTATTTGTAATTGTTTTTTAACACAGTAATTACACCACCGTTACGTTGCCAATTGTTAACGATTGCATTTTTTTTATCATTGCCAAAGATTCCTGCATTACTTCCTAAAACAATATCTAAATCGCCATCGTTATCTACATCTTTGGCTTTAATTAGCATAAAGCAAGCATTTTCTGTGTTAGGCATTGAGTAGGTTTTAAAATTCCACTTTTGATGTTGTTTCCCAAGATTTTCAAAATACAAGAAACTTTCCTGATGTTTATTTCTTAAAGAAGCATAGTACCCAATAGATGCAATGTCTAAATCACCATCATTGTCAAAATCTGCACAAACAGTTCCGTAAGATCCTTCTTGTTTGTAAAACCAAACCTCTTTGTAGTTTGAGTCTCCTAAATTCTCAAACAATCTAATTCCGTGTCCTGGTTTTAACGCACTTACAAAATCATCACTATCACCACTAGAGGTAATTATATCTACATCTCCATCATTATCAAAATCTAACAACTCAAAATGCATGGTTCCACAATCTGGTGGCAAGCTTATTAATTTTTGTTTTTTAAAATTTAAACCTCCCTTATTGGTAAATAAATAAACACTTTCATCCTCTTGAGCAACCAAGGCATAAAAATCTTTTAAGCCATCATTATTAACATCTTTTACCACAAATTTTATAGCTCCCGATTTTGGATGAATGGTTGTTTTCACAATTCCTTTTCCTCTAGAATAAATATGGATTCCCCCTAAATACTTTCCAAATTCTGCGATCAAGACATCAGCCATTCCATCGTTATCAAAATCTTGAATTACAAAATCTACAGGCCTTTCTAAAGATTCCATAAACTTGCTCAACCCGTTTTTTGTTTTCACAATAATTTTTCCTGTAGGTTCATCAACATTTGCCATTCTCCCTAATAACAATAACAATTCTGCTCCTCTATCTTTAATTACACGTACCACAGGAGATTCTACTTTTGTTTTAGCAATTTCTTTTCCTTTGGCATCTATTTTTGAATAAAAACTTGATTTTTCAGTACTGTAACCAATCTCATAATTTCCTTTGTAAAAGTTTAAATAAGTTAATCCCTCTATTTTAGCATTCCAAGAAAGCTCCTCTTTTGTAAATTGAGGAATTTCATAAGTAAAATTTAAAATTGGTGCTGGCTCGCTTTTATCTGGAGCGTTTAAAAGGTAATAATCTTGTATCATTTTCCATTCAGCATCTGTAACCAATGGTTTTTCTGGAAACATTCCAGATGCCAACAACCTTTGTTTTGCTATTGGATTTTTAAAGTCAGACAATTGAGTTCCTTGTTTTTGTGCACCTAAAAAGAAACTCATTACAGGCAAAACTTCATTCCAATATCTTTTAGGGAATTTTTGAGGTTCGGGTAATTGATGACATCTTGTACAATGGACTTCTGCTAGTTGTTTTCCTTGGTCTACTACATAATTTTGCTGAACAGACTCCTTTTTTTCCTTTTGTGGTTTACAAGAAAAACAAAAAGATATTAACAAAAGAAGTATGTATTTAGAAAAGGTCGCTTTCATTATAAAGTTGTTTATTGAAAAGTAAATTATAATTGTTTTACAACAAAAAAAACAGCATTTACAATTAATCTATAAATGCTGTTTTTACCTTTTATTAATGAATATTAATATTTAAAATGTGTATTAAGCTCCTAATTGAAAAACTTTTTCCATTTCAATCCATTTTTCTCCATTCTTAGCCCAAGGCAATCCTTGTTGATATTTCCACATCAACTCTTCCCATTCTTGCACTTTTGGATTGTTCGCATCCATTTCTGCTTTTTTGTTTGGATCAAATGTTTCATCGCATTCCATAATCATAAACATTCTATTTCCTGATAAATAGATTTGCATGTCTACAATTCCTGCATCTTTAATGCTTTTTGTAATTTCTGGCCACGCGTTACCTGCTGCATGGTATTCTTTATATTCAGCTATCAACTTAGGATCATCTTTTAAATCGCAAGTCAAACAAAATCTTTTTGTACTCATTGTTTTTAGTTTTTTGATTTTTTATACGTTACCATTCCATATCTAGCTACAACAGCCAAACAAATTAAAGGTAAAATAAACGAGAAGTTTACTTCTGGAATAAATCCTAGAATTTTTACATCAGAAAAACCAGGTCCTCCCCAATCTAAAATTGCTCCTTGTAAAATTGGCATTAAAGCACCTCCTACAATGGCCATTACCAATCCGGCAGAACCAATTTTAGCTTCATCTCCCATATCTTTTAAAGCTATTCCGTAAATAGTAGGGAACATAATAGACATAAATAAAGAAACCAATACTAAAGAATACAATCCTATGGTTCCTGGTAATAAAATGGCACCCGCTGTAAAAATAACTCCTCCAACACCAAACATCATCAATACTCTTGATGGATTCATGGTTTTCATTAATCCTGTTCCAATCCATCTACCTGATAAGAAAATAATCATGGCAGCTACATTAAACCAAGTGGCTGTTAAAGCTTCACTTTCTGGCAAACCTTCGTTAATATTATCTACATATTGGAAAATATAAGTCCAACACATAATTTGTGCTCCTACATAAAATGCTTGAGCAACAACCCCTTGTTTATAATTACTATTGGCAAATAACTTTTTAAACGATTCTGACAAGCCCATTTTTTCTTCTTCTGAAGTAGAAGGGATTTTGGTAAAAATAATAATTACCATAATTGCCAAAACTACCAATCCTAAAATAATATAAGGAACACTAATTACTCCTAAATCATTTTCTCTTACTGCTGCTTTTGCGGTAGCAGACAACGTATCATACACTAATTCTCCAGCTTCATTTTTATCATCAGATTGCAATGCAGAAATCACAAATTGTTGCGCTACAATCATTCCCATTAAAGAACCAATTGGGTTAAAAGCTTGTGCTAAATTTAAACGTTGTGTTGCCGTTTCTTTATCTCCTAACGCTAAAATTAAAGGATTAGATGTGGTTTCTAAAAAAGCCAACCCACAAGTAATTACCCAAAGAGAAACTAAGAAATAGTTAAATTCTTGAAAAGCTGCTGCTGGATAAAACAAAAAGGCTCCAATTGCATACAAACAAAGTCCTAAAATAATTCCAGATTTATAGCTAAATTTTCTAATAAATAAAGCTGCTGGCAAAGCCATAAAGAAATATCCAAAGTAAAAAGCAAACTGTACTAATGATGCTTGCATGTTAGACAATTCTGGCATTACTTTTTTAAATGCCGATACCATTGGATTGGTTAAATCATTTGCAATTCCCCACAACGCAAATAACGATGTAATAATTATAAAAGGAAAAAGTAGTTGTTTACTAACTACGGGCTTTTTTATAGTTTGATTCATAATTTTTAAATTAGTTTAAAATAAAAGTGTTGCTAATTAAGAAAAACCTATCTAAAACTAGCAACACAAAAGTTGTATATCTACATCACAAATGTTCTATTCTGTCAGTAAAGACCTGTCTAAATTTACATATCCACCATCAACAGTAATAAATTGTCCTGTTGTGTGTGATGATTTTTCTGAAATAGTAAACAAACATTGATCTGCAATTTCTGCAGGCATTGTCATTCTATTTTCTAATGGAATTTTCTTAACAATAGACTTTAGTTTTTCTTCTCCATTTTCTAAAGTATCAATCCATGCTTGATAAGCGGGAGTCCAACTCTCGGCAATAACAATTGCATTGGAACGAATTCCGAATTTAATTAAATCTACTGCCCATTCACGAGTCAACCCAAACACTCCTCCTTTTGCAGCTGCATACCCCGAAGTTCCTCCTTGTCCTGTTAGAGCTACTTTTGATCCAATATTTAAAATATTCCCTTTTGCTTTTTTTAACATTGGTAAACAAAACTTGGTCATTGTAAAAAAGCTAACCATGTTTAATTTTAAAGAATACATAAAATCTTCTACCGAACTATCTAACCCAGCACCATCATTTACACCTACGTTGTTAATTAAAGCGTGAATTTCTCCATACTTTTCTTCAATAACTTTTGCAGCTGCTTCTACCTGTGTTGCTTCTGCTAAATCTGTTTTCACAAAAATAGCATCAATTCCTTTTGCTTGTAATTCTTTTGCATATTCAAAACCTCTATCGTTTCTATCTACCAATACAGGTATTGCTCCTTCAGCAGCTAAATGTTGTACAATGGTTTCTCCAATACTTCCTTTAATTCCTGCAGCTCCTGTAACAACAACTACCTTTCCTTTTAATTTTAAATCCATCTAAATATTTTTTATAAATTGTAAAATTTAATAGCATTTTCTCCCATAACAGCACTTTGCTCTGCTGGGCTTAATTTTGCTATAAAATTTGTAACTGTGTCTTTTACTTGTTTGTAATTCCCTGCTACCAAACATACAGGCCAATCAGAACCAAACATAATTCTGTCTGTTCCAAAAACGTCTAATACCAATTGCATATATCTCTCTAATTGCTCAGGAGTCCATTTTTTGTAATCAGCTTCTGTATTCATTCCAGAAATTTTACAATATACGTTAGGTTCTTTTGCTATTTCTGTCATTAGCACTGCCCAACCATCATAAAAACCATCTTTAATGTAAGGTTTGGCAATATGATCAATCACAAATTTGATGTTTGGAAACTTTTTTACAAATTCTAAAACAGCTCCTAATTGATGTGGAAAGACCAGAATATCATAGGTAAATCCATATTTTTCTAGTTTAGATATTCCTTTTAAAAAGTTAGGACGTAACAAAAAGTTATGGTCTGGTTCTCCCTGAACTACATGACGAAAACCTTTTACTAGGTCAACCTTACTGTAATGTTCTAAAACTGCATCAATATCATCACCTCTAAAATCTACCCAACCTACAATTCCTTTTACAAAATCATTTTTGGATGCCAAGTCTATTAAAAAGTCTGTTTCTTCTAAAGTTTGATCTGCCTGAACCACTACACAACCATCAACGTCATTTTCTTGATATACTTTTTGTAGGTCTTCAGGTAAAAAATCTCTACGGATCACTGCCATTTCATCGTCTATCCACTCGTGTTTTACAGGCTCGTAGTTCCAAAAATGCTGATGTGAATCTATAATCATTTTTTATTCTTTTAATGGTTATTCATAAAACAATCCTCTGCAAATAAACTTACAGAGGACTATTTTTGATCTTATTTTACAAAAGCATCTAAACTTGCTTTTACTCCATTTGCTTCAATAGCTTCTAAATTTGCTGTAACTACAGCTTGTAATCCATCAATAGCTGTTAAGTCTGTTCCCCAGAAATCTGTGTTAGATAAAGTTGCTTTTACAATAGCAGGAACATCGCCTGTTGCCCATTGTGCTTTAAAGAAATCTAATGCTGATTGATCGTCTTTTAACACAATCTCTTCTCCATTTCTATCTCCTTTGTAGAAAGCAATTAAAGAAGCCAAAGAGAATAATAACCCTTGTGGTAATTCATTCTTTCTTTTTACATATTCTAAAACTGATGGTAAAACTCTTGTCTTGAATTTAGAAGTAGAATTTAAAGAAATACTCATTAATGCATGCTCTAAATATGGGTTTCTAAAACGGTCTAACACATCGTTAGAAAATTGTTTTAATTCAGCATCTGGCAAATCTAACGTAGGACAAATTTCGTTAAAAATGGTGTTTTTTAAATACGTTCCAACCACTTCATCTTCTAAAGACTCACGCACTTTGTCTATTCCGTACAAGTACCCAACTGGTACTAAAGTAGTGTGTGCTCCGTTTAAGATACGCACTTTACGAGTTCTATATGGTTCCATATTGTCTGTAAACACAATATTTAATCCACAAGCCTCAGCAGGAATTTCATTTTTTACAGATGCAGGTCCTTCAATTACCCATAAGTGGAATTGTTCTCCCTCTACTACTAAGTTGTCTTTATAACCTAATTCTTTGGTAATTGCATCCATTTTATCTCTTGGGTAACCTGGTACAATTCTATCTACTAAAGAATTACAAAAAATATTATCATTTTCAATCCAGTTTACAAACTCAGTTCCTAGGTTCCAATCTGCAGCGTATTGTAAAATAATTTTCTTTAAGTTATCTCCGTTTTTGTCTATTAACTCACAAGGAATTAAAATCAACCCTTTGTCAGATGCTCCGTTAAACGTTTGGAATCTTTTGTATAGTAAGGCTGTTAATTTCCCTGGAAAACTAGATTGAGGTGCATCATTTAACTTGTCATCAGCATTGTAAGCAATACCTGCTTCTGTAGTATTCGAAATCATAAAACGTAAATCTGGATTTTCAGCTACCGCTAAATAATCTGCATGATTTGCGTAAGGATCTATTCCTCTTTGAATACAATCTACAATTTGATGCTCGCTTATTGCTTTTCCGTTTTTGATACCGTTTAAGTACAATGTATACAATCCGTCTTGATCGTTTAACATTTTAATCAAACCTTGATCGATAGGTTGTACTGCAACAACACCTGCATCAAAGTTTGCGTTTTTATTCATTTCGTGAATCATCCAGTTTGCAAAAGCTCTTAAGAAGTTTCCTTCTCCAAATTGAATAATTCTTTCTGTATAAGTTTTTACGTTTGCCGTATTTCTATTTAAAGAATCCATATTATTAGGTAGTTAATAGTGAGTAGTGAGTACAAAGACAGAAACTACTCGTTAAACATTTTTATTTTTTTTAATTCAGAAATACCGAGCAGTTAGTATGCATTGCTTAAAAACTAACTACTCTGTATGTTATGCTCTTAAAGAGAAACTCCTCTTTTCCAAGGAATAAAATCGTTGTTTCCGTGTAATACAGCTTTAGATGGTGTTTCTCCACTTGCCACTCTAATTACATGGTCTAATATTTTTTCTCCCATGGTTTGAATGGTATCTTCTCCTGTAATTACAGTTCCTGCATTGATGTCTATTATATCATTCATACGCTCGTACAAGTTGGTATTACTAGACATTTTTAATACAGGTGCTACTGGGTTTCCAGTAGGAGTTCCTAATCCTGTGGTAAACACAACTACATTACATCCAGACCCTACCAAACCTGTAGTAGATTCTACATCGTTTCCTGGAGTACACAATAAGTTTAAACCTGGTTTAGTTACTTGCTCTGTATAATCTAAAACCTCTACAACTGGAGAAGTTCCTCCTTTTTTAGCTGCTCCTGCAGATTTCATAGCATCTGTAATTAAACCATCTTTAATGTTTCCCGGAGAAGGATTATTTTCGAATCCTGAGCCAACTGCTACTGCTGCAGCAGAATAAGCTCTCATTAAATCGTAGAATTTTTTTGCATCGTGTTCTGTAACACAACGGTTGATAATTTCTTGCTCTACACCATTTAGTTCTGGAAATTCTGACAATACAGGAGAACCTCCTAAAGCTACTAACAAATCAGAAGCATACCCCAATCCTGGGTTTGCAGATATTCCTGAGAATCCATCAGAACCTCCACATTCTAATCCTAAAACTAGCTTGCTTAAAGGTGCTGGTTGACGTGTTAATTTATTAGCTTCTGTTAAACCAATAAAGGTATGTTTTACTGCTTCTTCAATTAAAGAACGTTCGCTTGAGCTTTGTTGCTGCTCTAAATAATGAACTGGTTTTTGATTGTTTGGAGCGATGGCTTTGATAGCATCTTGCAACATTTCAATTTGTGCATTTTGGCATCCTAAACTAAATACGGTAGCACCAGCTACGTTAGGATTGGCTATATATCCTGCTAACAATTTACACAAGGTTTCAGAATCTTGACGAATTCCTCCACAACCTCCATCGTGTTTTAAAAACTTAATTCCATCTACATTAGAAAAGGTTCTGTTTTTAGACATCTCTTCCTTAGTAGTAATAATTGGTGTGTTAAAAATTTCGTCTGCACTTGCTCCTTCTTTATACTTTGCAATTAATGCATCTGTATCTACAGCAAAATCTTTTTTAGTTTCGTACCCTAACTTTTCAGAAAGTGCTCCTTCTAAAACATCAACGTTTCTGTTTTCACAAAAAGTTAACGGAATCACCAACCAATAATTTGCTGTTCCTACTTTTCCATCTTCTCGGTGAAATCCATTAAAGGTTCTTCCCTTAAAATTAGAAATATCTGGAGCTGTCCAAGTAAATTTTTCTTTGCTTTCTTTGTACTCTGAAGATGCGTGTTTTACGTTGTCTATTGTAATAGCACAACCTTGTGCAATCGGTTGTACAGCTTTACCAATTAAAACTCCATACATATAAATTTCATCTCCAATAGCAAAGTCGTTTAATGCAAACTTGTGCTTTTGTTTGATGTCTTCTTTTAAGGTCAGTTGCTTTCCAGCAACTGACACTTCCATTCCTTCTTTTAATCCTTGAATAGCAACAATAATATTGTCTTTAGGATCTATTTGTGCATATTGATTTGACATAGTCTTATCCTCTTATTTTTTTAATTGTAGCTAATGCATCTGCTACTTTTTTCTGTAATCCGTCGTAATCTTTATCTGCTAAGATTTGTTTGCTAATTAATTGAGATCCCATCCCTACACAAACCACACCAGCATCAAACCAACCTCTTAAGTTGTCTTCTTCTGTTGTAACTCCACCTGTTGGCATAATAGATGTCCAAGGCTGAGGTCCTACAATTCCTTTTACAAAATTAGGTCCGTACAAGTTTCCTGGGAATAATTTTACAATTTCACATCCTAACTCTTCGGCTCTTGCAATTTCTGTTAATGTTCCACATCCTGGGTTCCAAGCAACTTTACGTCTGTTACAAGCAATAGCAATATCTTCTCTAAAAACAGGTGTTACAATAAAGTTTGCTCCTAAAGACATGTATAAAGAAGCAGCAGCAGCATCGGTTATAGATCCAACTCCCATAATCATTCCAGGTAATTCTGCAATTGCATATTTAGTTAATGCTGCAAAAACCTCGTGAGCAAAATCTCCACGTGCTGTAAACTCTAACAAACGAGCTCCACCATCGTAACATGCTTTTAATACTTTTTTTCCTAATTCAATATCCGGATGATAAAACAAAGGAACCATTCCTGTTTCTTTCATCACCTGAGCAACTTCAATTCTTGAAAACTGTGCCATTTTTTTATTTTTTGTTGTTTTGTTTATCTTGTTGTTTGTTAACTTATTTATGAAATGAGCCTACCTATCTACAAGTGCAGATCCGTCACTTTCCATAAAGTCTATCACTTCTTGTTTAGAGGCTCTATTTACATCTCCAAAAATAGTATGCTTTATAACACAAGCTGATGTTGCAAAAGAAACTGCTTTTTGCAAATCATCTTTATAAGCTATTAATCCATATAACAAACCTCCCATAAAAGCATCTCCTGTTCCTACTCTATCTACAACAGGGGTAATTTCATTAATTCTAGCTCTGTATAATTGTTTGTTTTTATATAACAATCCACCTATTTTTTGGTGAGAAGCGTTTACTGAGTTTCTAAACGTCATACCTATAGTGTGTACATTTGGCAACAATTCAATAAGTTTATCAAACTGTGCTTTTACTTCTTCTTCTTTACTGTAATCTGGATTGATTTTTGCTTTTCCAAGCATGAACATTGCTGTATCAACATCTGCCAATATAATATTGCTGTATTTTAACAACTCTGGCATAACTTCTTTAGGTTGTTTTCCATATTTCCACAATTTACTTCTGTAATTTAAATCTGTAGAAATGGTCAATCCTTTTTCTGCTGCTGCTTTTACAGCTTCTAAACAAGTGTCTGCTGCGGATTGAGACAATGCGGGTGTAATTCCACTCCAGTGAAAAACGGTAGCTCCTTTAAAAATGGTATCCCAATCAAATTGTCCTGGTTTTACTTCGGACATCGCAGAGTGTGCTCTATCGTAAACAACAGCACTATTTCTACCAGAGGCACCGTGTTCTAAGAAATACAATCCTAAACGGTTTCCTTGTCTTAATATGTGTTTGGCTCCTACATTTCTAGAACGTACAGTTTGCAGAACACAATCTCCAATAGCATTGTCGGGCACTGCTGATATAAACTGAGCTCTTACTCCATAATTTGCTAAAGAAGCAGCTACGTTAAACTCTCCTCCTCCGTAAATTACTTCTAAGTTTGCTGCTTGACTAAAACGTAAATTGTTAGGAGGAGATAATCTTCCTAAAATCTCACCAAAAGTTACAACCTTATGATCTTTTGAAAACATTGATTAAATAAATTAAGTTAATATGATTTTGGTTTGGTTTTTAGTTCTTGTAATTTAAGCAAAGTCAACTGTAGCTTTAATTACTCCTGTTGCTGGTTTTGTCCAACTATCAAAGTTCTCTATCATTTCTGTAAATAGAACATTGTGCGTAATAAAAGATTCTGTTGGAAATTGATTAAGAACACTTATAACATGCTCAAAATCTTCTGTAGTTGCATTTCTACTACACATTATAGTAGTTTCTTTTGCGTGAATTTTTGGATGTGTAAATGTTAAATCTCCTTTAGACAAACCAACCAACACATAACGACCTCCATGAGCCATATAATCTGGCCCTACTTCTAAAGCTCCTTTAAATCCAGTTGCATCAAACACTGCGGTAGCCATATCTCCATTGGTAATTTCAGCAATTTTTTCTACAGGATTGTTGTTTACATTAATTACGTAATCTGCTCCTATTTCTTCTTTTGTATATTTTAAACGATCGTCATTTACATCTAAAACTATTACTTTAGCTCCTGCAATTTGAGCCAACTTAACCATTCCAATTCCAATAGGTCCGCATCCAACAACCACCACAGTTTCTCCTGCTTTTACATCGGCTCTACGAATAGCGTGTGCTCCAATTGCCAAAGGCTCCACAATGGCCATTTGATCGTCTGACAAATCATTTGCAGGTAATAATAAATCTTGACGAACTGTAATATATTCTTGCATACCTCCATCTGAGTGCACTCCTAATACACTAATATTAGTACAACAGTTTGTTTTACCATTACGACAAGCAATACATTTACCACAACTTACATATGGCATAACCACAACGTTATCTCCTGCTTTTAAACCTCTTTCATTCTCTCCAATTTCTACAATTTCCGAAGCCAACTCATGTCCTAAAATTCTAGGATATGTAAAAAAAGCTTGATTTCCTGAATACGCATGTAAATCTGTACCGCAAATCCCTACTTTTTTGATTCTTAATAAAGCTTCATTTTCTTTACGAACAGGTGCTTCTTTTTCTTTTAACAAAAACTTTCCTGGCTCTTCACAAACTATGTATTTCATCTTATTATTTAAGTTTAAATTCGTTGTTCAAACGTTTGAACAAAAGGGCTAAAAAAATTAACAACCGAAAAAAATCAATTATTAATCTTATAATTTTAGCATATTAAATATCTTATATATTGAAAAAACGATAAGAATATTTACATTTGCACAAACGATTGAACAAATATAGTAATATTTTAATGATGCAAAAGAAAACCACAATAAAAGATATTGCTAATGTTTTGAAAATTACCCCTTCAGCTGTTTCAAGAGCCTTACACAATCATCCTAGAATTAGTGACAAAACTAAAAAAGCTGTAAAAAAAGTAGCTTTAGAATTAAATTATCAACCCAATCAATTGGCCTCTGCATTAAGAAGCGGAAGAAGTAATTTAGTGGGAATTGTAGTACCAAGAACCAATAGCTATTTTTTTTCTTCTGTAGTAGAAAGTATTGAGGAAGAACTAAACAAAGAAGGATACAATGTAATTATTACACAATCTAACGAGTCTTATAACAAAGAGTGTAGAAATATAGAGGCTTTGCTACAAACTCAAGTAGATGGAATTATTGCTTCTTTAGCCAATGAAACCATTTCTTTTGAACATTATGAAAAAATTAAAGAAAAAGGGATTCCTTTAATTTTATATGACAGAGGTGAAAATGACATTGGTGTAGACTATATTGGTATAGATGATTATCAAAGTAGTCATATAGTAGTAGACCATTTAGTTGCTCAGGGATGTAAAAGAATAGCGCACATTGCTGGTTTTAGTCATACCCGTATTTATAAAAACCGAATTAGAGGGTATGTTGATGCCTTACTTAAAAACAATATTGCTGTAGTAGATAGTTTATTGTTAGAAAGCAATCTTACCCTTAAAGACGGAAGGGCAAAAACAAAACAACTTTTAGAACTTCCTAAATTACCTGATGCTATTTATGCTTCTGGTGATTATGCAGCCCTTGGTGCCTTACAAGTTTTACAAGAAAACGGCATTAGAGTTCCCGAAGATATTGCGTTGGTTGGTTTTAGTAACGAACCTTTTACCTCTTTAATTTCCCCATCTATAAGTACGGTTTACCAACACAACAAAAAAATTGGAAAATTGGTAGCAAAACAATTTTTACTAAGAATAAAAGATAAAAATTGGAAACCCAAACTCAATAAAATAATTCTAGATGCAGAATTAATTATTAGAGACTCTTCTCTTAAAAAGAAATAAAAAAGGGTTTTGTCTATTAAGACAAAACCCTTTTTTATACTTAAATAGTAACTTTACAAGTTTATTTCTAACACATAAGCATAATCTCCAGGCTTTTCTTTTGGTAAATCTACCATTAAACCATCGTTATTTTGCTTCCATTGTAAAGTATTTCCTGTGCTTAACATTTTAATAGACTTTACTGCAATGTCTTTAGAATATTCACTATCCAACCCTAACGAGTGAATGTTAACATTTCCTGTTGTAGGCCATTCCATTAAAATTGCATATAATTTTGTACCGTCTTCACTTTGAGTAAAACGAATATCTTGCCCTGTAAAATCTTTATTTTTTCCTTCAGAATGATGTCCTTTCTTTACCTCTGTTGGACCTTCTCCAAAAGTTCTCCAATATTTTGTATTGTAAATTGCATCTCCATTAGCCGCTAACCAATCTCCCATTTGCAATAATATTTTTGCTTGATCATCAGGAATTGTTCCGTCTGCTTTTGGCCCCACGTTTAATAATAAGTTTCCATTTTTAGAAACAATATCAATCAAGTTATCTAATAAATCATTGGTTGTTTTAGATTTCCAATTAGAAACATGACTCCAAGAATTTTTACCTATAGAAGTATCTGTTTGCCAAGGTAATTTTCTAATATCAGCCAATTTCCCTCTTTCTAAATCATAAACAACAGTTCCTTCTGGAAATGCTTCTTCGTAAAAGTTTTTGTCTTGCAACACAACCTCTTTATTCCACTCAATTCCTTTGTTGTAATAATATGCTGCCAATTTTGGACGATATTCTCTAAAATCAGGAGTATCTAACATAAAATCAAACCATAAAATATCTGGTTGATAGTTGTCTATTAAATCTTTAGTTCTTTCCCACCATCTCTTTTTAAATTCTTCAGAAACTGGTTCGTTTAAATCTTTTCCTTTTGATGAATATAAGTCTGCATATGCAGGATCTGTGGTATCAAAATGATCTTTTTTGTTGTAGAAAGACCAGTTAAATGCAAAGTGAGAAGAAGCTCCCATAATTAATCCTTGCTCACGTCCTTCTTTCATTAACTCTCCTAACACATCTCTTTTAGGCCCCATATCTACCGAGTTCCAACGAGTTGTATTAGATTTATACATTGCAAATCCATCGTGATGATCTGCTACAGGAACTACATATTTTGCTCCTGCTTGTTTAAACAAAGTAATCCATTCTTTTGGATCAAATTTTTCTGCTTTAAACATTGGAATAAAATCTTTATATCCAAATTCTTTAGGATCTCCATACGTTTTTACATGGTGCTTGTAAGCTTCATGTGGTCCGTTTCTTTGGTGTTTTAATTGAGCGGTAAACGTAGCCGTATCCATGTACATGTTTCTTGGGTACCATTCCGAAGAAAATGCAGGAACAGAATAGGCTCCCCAATGGATAAAAATTCCAAATTTTTGTTTGTTAAACCACTCTGGATCTTTGTAATTCTTTTTAATAGATTCCCAATTAGGTTCAAAAACCTTTTTGGTTTCTTCTTCTTTTTTCTGAACAGATCCTTTACATGCTACTAGTAAAAATGCTCCTGCTACAAAGGCTAAAATTAATTTCTTAAACATTCTATAAAATTATTTAATAATAAAAATTGGACATCTTCCAACGACTGACTTAATGCAAAAATGAATATTTAGTAACTTTTTGATAGACACATAGGAATTAATAACTGAAACATATGATTAACTATTACTAAAAGCCGAACTTAACAGTAAATTAATTGTCTAGATACGTCTACGCATAAAACCTAAACAATCAATCACTTAGTTTTTTTTATTTCTATTTTTAATTTGTTTGTAGTGTAAGTTTTGCTGTCTTTAAATTGTTACTCTTAGCTACAAATGTTATTTCACCTGCCTTTTCAGTTGTCTTGACAATTGCTAAACATTTTCCATTAAAAGCAGTTCTTTCAGATGCTTGAAAAGAATCATGATTCATGTTATCTCCATTACCAACACCTATTAACTCACCTGCTCCCTGTACATCAAATTTGATTAAATTGTTTGCCTTTGGTACTACATTTCCATCTTTATCTAAAACAGTACATTCTACATATGCCAAATCTTCTCCATTAGCTTTTAAAGTTGTTCTTCTTACAAACAACTGAATTTTTGCAGGTTGCCCTGCTGTTTTTACTGTTTTGGTTGCTGTTACTTTTCCGTTTTTATACGATACTGCTTTTAGCTCTCCTGGCTGATACACCACATCCCATTGTTGGTACTCCACATCTTTTGTATTATTTTTTTGTTTTCCTAAAGATTTTCCGTCTTGAAACAATTCAACTTCATCTCCATTGGTATAGGCATACACTGTAACTTTTTTACCTTCCATTCCTTCTAAATTCCAATGCGGAAATATATGAACCATTGGTTTGTCTGACCATTGCGATTGATAAAAATAATATCCATCTTTTGGAAAACCACACAAATCTATAGGAGCAAAAGAAGAAGATCTAGCTGGCCATCCGTAAGGAATAACTTCACCTAAATAATCCCAACCTGTCCAAATAAACTGTCCCATAATATTAGGTCTGTTTTTAATATCTTTCCAAGCTTGCACTCCTCTATAACCAATTAACTCTCTTTGCTCTACCCAATTGTACGCATCATCATATTTGTAACCTAATTTGTCCCACCAAGCTTTTTTCTCATCACCGTATAAATAAGTACTTCTTGGATAGTAGGATTGTGCAGAAGCACACTCGGTAACAATCCCCATAGCATCAGGAGCAATTTTATCTTCTCTATCTAATCCATTTTCTTTAATGTAATTGTATCCTCTAATATCGCTTGTAGATGCAGCTGCTTCACTTGGCCAAGCATCCCAACCATAACCAATTAATCCGTTGGTAACAGGTCTATCATCCAATTTGTGGATAATATCAATCAACCTATTAGCAATAGGCACTCCTTCGTCTGTTTTCATTTGATCGATTTCATTCCCTATACTCCACATTACCACCGATGGATGATTACGATCTCTTAATACAAAATCTGTTAAATCTTTGTCTGCCCATTCTTTAAAAATATCCGCATAATACTTTACAGGAATACGAACTTTTTTTCCGTTTTGAATGGTTGCTGGTTCTTTTACTACTTCCCATTCGTCAAACATTTCGTTCATTACTAAAAACCCCATTTCATCACAAGTTTCTAAAAACTCTGTAGAAAAAGGATTGTGAGATGTTCTTACTGCATTACATCCCATTTCTCTTAAAATTTCCAATTGTCTTTGAATGGTTCCTTTGTAAATGGCAGCTCCTAACGGTCCTCCTGCATGGTGCAAACAAACTCCTTTTAATTTAGTTTGTACTCCATTTATAGAAAATCCTGTGTCTTTATCATAACCCAATGTTCTAATTCCTGTTCTTGTAGTTTCTTTTCCTATAAGTACATTGTTTTTAAACAACTCTACCTGTACCGTGTACAATTCAGGACTTTCTGGAGCCCATAATTTTGGATTCTCTACCAACAAATCTATATTTACAGATGTTTTTTTATTGGGTTCTACTTTTTTATCTACTTTTTTACTAGCTACAACACTCCCTTTGTACAACACATTTATTTTTGCAGAAATATTTTGTGACTCTGTAAACTCAGTTTTCAAATCAAATGCAGCGTTTACAGTTGCTTTTTCTTTACTAATTTCTGGAGTGGTTACATACAAACTCCAATTAGGCACATAAGTTTTGTTTCTAATTTTTAACGTTACATCTCTGTAAATTCCAGTACCAGAATACCATCTATGCCCTGGTTGTGCAGAATTATCTAAAGTAACGGTTAGTACATTTTTTTTGTTAAAGTTGATGAATTTAGTTAAATCATACTGAAAACCAATATACCCTAAAGGTCTATAACCTACTTTGTTTCCGTTAATATAAACGGTAGAATTTCTATAAGCTCCATCAAAATACACAAATACTTTGTTTTCTTTTTCTGATGCATTTACCGTAAACGTTTTTCTATAAGTACACTTTCCGGTTGGCAACCAGCCCCCTCTAGAAAAAGAAGGATTGTCTTTGGAAAAAGGTCCTTTAATACTCCAATCGTGAGGCACATTTACCGTTTCCCAGTCTGTGTCTTTAAAATCTGGTTGAATAGCTTCCGTTACTTCTCCTTTGGTAAACTTCCAACCTTTGTTAAAATCAAGATCTTGACTGTGATTTGCATGTTTATGAGAGCAAGCTATGGTTACAAAAAGTACAAGCAGACTCCACAAAATATTTTGATTTGATTTTTTTGGGTTTAAGTGGTTTTTCATCATTTTTAATAAGCGTTAAAACGTAGGTTATTTTACGATAAATTAAACCGAATTCTATCTTTCATATAACTAGATATGATTTTTAAATAGTTACAAATGGTTTTATCTAGATAACTTCTTACATATTATTTTAAACAAAAAGCTTAGGTTTTTAAGAAAACCTAAGCTTTTGAACAATCCTATTTATTTTTTATATAAAAGGTATATTGAGTTTACAATTAATTTCTAACATCTTTTTTATAGATTTTAAAGTCATCGTAGTATACTGTAAAATCAAAATCAGATGTTGGTACAGGTTGTAATCTTACTTTTTTGTTAAACAAATCAGTGGTTGGTACAAATTCAGCAGACACATCTACCCAGGTATCAACTGCTGGTGCTACTCCTGGAGTTTCGTACCATCTTGGTGTTTTTGCTGTAGCTCCGCTAGAGGAATCAAACCAAAACTTATCTCCTGGTTCTTTGGCTTCCGTTGCAGCATCTAAAGTTACACTAGCACCTACAATATATCTCTTATAGCTAAATACATATGTTTCATCTTGTTCATAAGAAATATTAGCTCCAGATTCTAAACGAGGTTTGTCATTGGTCATTTTTACACTTTGATTTCCTGTAGCTGCTTGCTCTGTAGAAAATGCTACGGTTGCTCCTGCTCCACTTGCTCCTTCTACCCAATAAGCTCCAAAAGTTCCTTCAAAACTATCGTTAATTAAATATTCAAAATAAGGGGTTATGGTTGTTGCTGCAAAGTCTGAAATTGTTCCTCCTCCTATAGATTTAATTTCTCCTGTTCCGTGAGTATAAGATACAGTAACCACATCATTCTGATACAATGCATCGTTCATTTTTAACTTTAAAATCTTGGTATTGGTTACATCTACCAACACTTCTGTAATTGGGAAATTGCTTCCGTTTAACATTACACTAAAACCATCTGCTGGGTTTACAGCATCGTTCACTGAATCTACATCTAAAGCTTCATCAAATTCTATTAAAACATAATCATCCTCAGACTCAACAATAGCTCCTGTTTGATTAATTGGAGTGGGTACATACACATCTACAGGCTCGTCTGTAAAGGCTTGTAATTCTCTTTCATCTAAAGACTTTAAACCTCCATTACCATCGTATGATAAAGTAACTGTTTTAGTTGCATCACTTGGGGTTAAAGGAGTGTCTAAAACAACACTTAATTTTGTTTGATTAGCAGCCAAATCAATTCTTGAAATTGTTTGAGAAACACCATCTACTTTAAGACTAAAATTAGCTACCGATATACTTTCTGCGACAACCAACTTAGAACTTACTGTAAATTCTATCAAATCTGTTGGTCCTTCTTTAATAGCCGTTTTTAAGGTTAAATCTTCGGCTTTAGGCTCTACTTTAATAACAATTGGAGAAACGTATGTTGCCGTTTGTGATTTTAACGTTTCTGTTCTTTCTCTTTGAGAAATAATAACCGCATTAAAATGCCCTATAGATTTGTTAAATGTTACGGTGTCTGTATTGTACAATTCAAAATCTTCTGCTTCGTACGTTTTTTTACTGTTAAATACATTTACCTGATCTTCTTCGTTCTCTTCTATAGTTACAATTCTAAATGTGCTAGAGGTTGGTCTTGCATTGTTGTCTGGTATAATTCCTGTTAAATCTTTTAAAATTAATTGCTCTTCAAACTCCACAACAATTGTATCGTTTGCTGGCTCTAATAAATTTTCATTGATGTCTAAAATTTCCATAGCAGGTGCAAGCGTATCATATACATCTAACGTAATTTGATAGTTTGCCACCCACTTTCCATCTACATTCTCTGTTTTTATAGTATCGTAAACTGTTCCATTAATTGTTGGATCCCAATAAGACGGAATGACAAAAGACGTAGAGTCTGCAAATTCATTATACAATTCAATAATTGTATTTGAATTTCCTTTTTTAAACAACACATGTACTGTTTTAGCCGTAGATACTGTATCTCCTGGATTGGTAATATACGCATCATGATTGTTCAGGTTGTTAGGAATAGGTCCTTTTAAGAAAAAAGCTGATTTAGGAATTCTCCACTCGTGACGAGTTGCCCCAGCAGACATATCCATAAAACTAATAAATCTATTCACTTCTCCTTCTCTTAATGTAGAGGCCCCAAACGTAGTAGTAAAGGCCAAATCTGTAAAAGAGGGAGGTGTATCATATTCGTTCGCATCACACCCTACAACTAGCAGGAATAACGCCAACATTTTAAATATTTGTTTGATTGTTTTCATCTTTATCTATTTTTTAATTAACTCTTAAACGGATTATTTGTTCCAATTTAAGTTTGCATTAATTTCTGTTTGTGGTATTGGATAATACGAGTGTAAATCTTCGTTAAAGTTTACAGACCCTAACAAAGCATCTTTTAGCTGTGGTTCTTTGTCTCTATTATTATTATTTGCAGATATTGGAAAATAAGGAATTTCTCCTGTTGGTATTAAAAAACATCTCCATCTTTTCGCATTTTTCCCATTTAAATTTTTGTTGTAGTGAAAAGAATCATAATCAACAGCAGCTATATCTTGTAGTTGTTGTTTCCACACCCCCCATCTTCTTAAATCAATGGTTCTTTCGCTTTCTAATGCTAATTCTAATGGTTTTTCTACAAACCTTAAATGCTCTTTTAAGTTTTCTAAAGTCACTTCTTCTTCTCCATTACTAGGATCCATATCAATATCATCCATGTATGTTGTTGTTGCATCTACAAACTCTGCTCCCGATTCTGTTGATTTTCCTAATAAAACCAAATGTGAACGTTTTCTAACTCTATTGATGTAGCGTAATGCTTCTGATAAATTTCCGTCTTCAATCATACATTCTGCATATAATAAATAAATTTCTGCCAAACGAATTACTGGAATATTAATTCCTGATTTCCCTTGTAAATCTGGGCTAAATTCTTCTCCTGTTCCTCCATTATCTACATTCCAATGTGTAAATTTTTTCCAGAAATTAGGAGTGTTTTTTGAATGTGGAGCTGCATTTCTATCTGTTCCAAATTCTGCTGCTGTTACTCCATACATAGGTGAGTTAGGATCGTCTACACTAGAAATTGAAGTTGCCATTCTAAAACTGTAACGTCTTATAGTGTCTTTTGTTGAAACCACATCTCCATTTGCAGGGTCATATACGTTCTGAGTAACTTCATTTGCAGGGTCGGCAGGATCTACCTTATCCATTCTGTATTTTAACGTTAACCATGACGATGGTTGAATTCTACCACTATGTAACCATTCTGATAGTCTTTGAGACAACAACTTTTCTCCATCGTTTAATGAATTTAATTCTACAGTATAATTAACTTCAAAAATAGATTCAGAGTTGAATTCTTCTATTTCTGTAAAACATTTTTCCAAATCATCCGTCAATGTATATCCGTAATTATTCATTACGTTTTCTAAATAGACTTTTGCATTGTTAAAATCGTTCTCATTCATATAACTTTTAGCCATCAATGCTTCACAAGCTCCTGCTGTAATACGACCCAAGTTATTCCCTCCTACATCTTGCCAAGCTGCGTAATTTACTGGTAACTTTTCAATTCCAAATTTTAAATCTGCTCTGTAAAACGTTTTAATTTCTTCTGACGATGAAAATGGTTTTTGAAAATCATCAAAATTTGCAGGTACGGTTTCATGCAATGGCAATGATCCTTTGTTATATGAACTATGCAATACATAATACAAATACCCTCTAATAGCTCTTGCTTGTGCATAAATTCTATCAGCTACTTCCAATTCTGTTTCAGTAAAAGTAGATGCCAATCTGTTATATCCATCTATTACCTGATTGGCTCTAAAAATACCTTCATAACATTCTGCCCACTTATCTTGTACTTCATCTGTAGTCAAATCAAACGTTTGATCGTAAATTGGATTTCCTGTTAGACTAATTCTAAACGTATTGGGTACAGCAATGTCTGTTCTTGTAGGCTCAGACATAATTCCTAGAATACTCTCATTTCTTAAGGATGCATAAACCCCACTTAATCCAGCATTCATATCTGCTGTGTTTTTCCAAAAACTAGATGTCGTTAATGCGTTTGGATTGATTTGGTCTAACTCATCTGAACATGACTGAAAAATCATCAGCAACAACAACAGAGGAGTTATTATGTGTATATATTTTGTTCTCATTTTATCTTATTTTTTGATTGATGAATTAATTCTAATTCGCACTTTATTAAAACTGTAATTGAAGTCCTAATTTGTACTGTGAAGACATTGGATATTTACCTGCATCAATACCTCTTTTACTTAAACTTCCTCCTATTTCTGGATCAAAACCTGTGTATTTGGTAAACGTTAATGGGTTCTGTGCTTGAACATAGAATCTTAGCTTACTAATTCCTAAAGTTTTAGAAGTGTTTTTAGGTAGTGTATATCCAATCGCTACGTTTCTTAATCGAACGTAAGTTCCATCTTCTAAAAAATATGCAGAACCTCCTCTAAAAGATCTTGTGTTGTTTCCGTTGTACCAAGGAATACTTGCATTTTGATTGTATTGTGTCCAAGAGTAATACAAGTCTTTGTGTACTCCTTCTTGATAAGCATAAGCTTTACTACCATTCATTACCTCTGCTCCAAAAGCTCCGTACCATTGCATAGACAAATCAAAATCTTTATAATTTGCATTAAAATTCAATCCTGCTTCAAAATCTGGAGTTCCACTTCCGCTATACACTCTGTCTTCATCTGTAATACGTCCATCTCCCGCATCTGCAATTCCATCTCCATTTGTATCTACCGTTTTTTGGTCTACATACATTAACTCTCCCATTTTAGCACTAGGATCTATTAATTTATACGCATCTAACTGCTCTTGTGTTTTTATAATTCCGTTAGTTTCTCGTAAAAAGAAAGCAGCAGCTTCGTATCCTTCTGTTATTACACTTACCAATTCTCTAGTACCTGCATCAGAAATATAACTGTTGTCTAAATAAATAAATGGATTGTTAGGTGCTGTTTTAGTTACCTCGTTTTTGTTTTTAGTAAAAGTTCCCGAAACATCCCAACTGAATCCTTTTTTATTGTTGTGTCTGTATTTGGCCGCCAATTCAATTCCTCGGTTTTCCATATTCCCTACGTTAAAAACCGTATTTCTATTTCCTCCTGAAACCCCTGTTGATGGTGGGTTTACCACTTGATACAACAAATCTTTCTTTTCGTTTTTATAAACATCGGCTGAGAATGTTAATTTGTTTCTGAAGAAACTTACATCTACCCCTAAGTTTTGCTCTATATTGGTTTCCCATTGCAACAATTCATTTGCATAATCTAATTGTGTAGATCCTAAAGCTACTGCTGCAGAGGTATTTCCTGTAAGGTTGTCTGATGCGTAGTTACTTCCAAATACATAATCTATTCCATTATAAATTACGGATTGGTTGCTGTAAGGAGAAAAACGGTCGTTTCCGTTGGTACCAATACTATATCTTAACTTAAATGAATTGGCAACATCTTTTATAGGATCCCAAAATAATTCGTCAGAGATATTCCATCCTACAGAAAGTGAAGGGAACAATTTCCATCTATTGTCTTTACGGAATTGTGAAGATCCATCATACCTTCCACTTGCACTTAATAAATATTTCCCTGCATAATTGTACTGCAATCTTACTAAGTTTCCTAAAACTACACGTGTATAATCTCTTCCTCCAGACTCAATATCCCAGTTCAATTCATAATTATCTAACACAGTAATTCCTTGACTAATGGCATTTCTTTTTTCTACGGAATAGTATTCACTATGTGATTTTTCAAAAGTAGTACCTAACAATATATTTACTTTGTGTTCTCCTATTTTTTTAGAATAATTTGCAAATAACTCTGAGGTATATTTTGAGTAATTGGTTGAGGATGTTTGATTGATAGAAACAGCATTTGGATTTGAAATCAATTCTCCATCTGTGTTGTAAATATCAAAAACAGGGGTCAAACGAATGTCCTTACGATCTCTAAAAGTAGCTCCAAATCTTCCTGTAATTTTTAAATCTTTAAAAACATCATATTGAATTTGTACATTTCCTGTAGTGCTGTTTTCTCTTCGAGTATCATCTCTTTTTAAATTTCTAACAGCTCCAGCCAACCTTCTAGCTTCGTTTAATTTCCAATCTTCATTTGGATCTGAAGTTGTAATTTCTGTTAAATTTTCAAGTGCATCTGAGTCTAAATTTATTGCAGGTTGAAAAACTCTATATCTATAAATTTGATTCATCATTCCATTAAAAGGAACTTTTTTCTCGTCTCTTTTAAATGTAATTCCAGAAGTAATTTTCCAGTTTCCTTTTGTAAAATTTGTGTTAGACCTAACATTAAATCGATCATAATCTGAATTGTAAAAAATTCCTTCTTGACCGTAGTAATTCATATTCATACTATAGGTTAAATCTTTTTTACCTCCAGAAATATTTAAAGAATGATTTTGTACCGTTGCTGCATTGTTCAACAAAATTTTCTTTAAATCTGTATCGTTGGTAAAGTAACTTGCATTTCTGTGTATATCAACATCAACTCCTCCTTGAGCTTTTCCTGAATTGATAGAAGATCTAGTCATACTTAAATAAGTATACTCTTCTTTGTTCATTAAATGAAACTCCGACTGAATGCTTTGAATACCGTATTCTGAATTTAATCGAATGTTCATTTCTCCAGCTTTTCCTTGTTTGGTTGTTATTAATATAACTCCGTTAGAACCACGAACTCCATAAATTGATGCCGATGCTGCATCTTTTAAAACATCTATTGTTTCTATTTCTGAAATACTCAATTGAGGGTCTGAATCAAAAGGAATTCCATCTACTACATATAAAGGACCGTTGTTACCGTCCATTAAAGAGCCAAAACCACGAATTACAATGTTTGCTTCTTCTCCAGGAGCCCCTGAACTAGAGGCTACGTTTACACCCGCTATTTGACCTTGAATGGCTTGACCCACATCAGAAGTTGTTGTTTTTTCTAAAACTTCGGCTTTTACTTGAGTTACAGCCCCAGTTACTTCTTTCTTTTTCTGAGTTCCGTATCCTACAACTACAACCTCATCTAAATCTGTTAAGTTTGTTTTTAATGTTACGTTAATTACATTGTTTCCAAACACTTTTACTGTTAGTGTTTCATACCCCATTGAGTTGAACTCAATTTCTTGTCCTTGTTTGGCTTGAATACTATACATTCCATCAAAGTCGGTAATACCTACTTTATTGGTTCCTTTTACTATTACATTTACCCCTAATAACGGAAGACCACTTTCGTCTTTAACCAAACCCGTTATTTTTTTTTGTGCATTCATTGCAAATGTTCCTATAAACAAGAAGAGCATTGTTGCAAAAAAATACTTTGTAATAGATTTTCTTTTGCTTTTAATAAGCACCATTTTTAATCCACTATACATTTATGCTTAGTTTTTAGTTAGTTAATAAGTTCAAATTTGGGTTTTATATCACCAATCTGATGAATCATATGTTCAAAACCAAGACAATTATGATTTAACAAATCTCAAAAAAAAATCCTGAAGCCCTTTATATACCTAATAAAAGCAATAAAATTTAAAACATTCATCAAAAAACAACTTTAAATCTTATCAAAAACTAGTAAACCATAAAAAAAGCGCTGCTGTAAACTAAAGTTTACAGCAGCGCTTTTTAAATTTAAAAGTGTTTTTCTTAAAAAACGTTATTCAACATGTGCATCTACAGCACCTCCAATATTGTTTTCTTTATATCCTTCTAAGGTAATTTTATATGCAACTCCATATTCTGAAGGTACTTTGCTAGGGGCTTTAATAATTAACCCTTCTTCATTTCTTATCCATTCTACTTTTTCATTGCTTCCTAACAACTCCACTTTCTCAATTTTAGAATTTAACACTCCAATATCTGTGCTTAATGTCTTAATGATTGTTGCTACTTTAGGAGTATCCATTACAATGGCATAAATCTCTTTTTCTGATTTTTTAGTAAAACGGATGTCTTTATTTGTATAAGCTATTTTAATTTTCTCTACTTTATGACCACCTTCTGGCAAACGTGTTGGCCCTTCTCCAAACACAGTCCACGGTCTTGTTCCATAAATAGCTTCTCCATTAATTTTTAACCATTTCCCCATATCTATTAACAAATCTTTCATTACTTGAGGAATACTTCCATCTGGGTTAGGTGGTACGTTTAACAACATACATCCATTTTTAGAAACAATGTCTGCTAAAATATCAATCAACTCATTAGGTGATTTAAACTTTACACCTGGTCTGTAAAACCAAGCTCCTGGAGATGTATCTGTTAACCAAACTTCTTTTTTAGGTTGGTTAGGACGACCTCTTTCGTAATCTCTAATAGCTGTATTTTCTGGAAACGTGGTTTCTTTGTAACAAACTGCTACTTCTTTTCCCCATTTTTTTCCTTGATTGTAGTAATATGCTAAGAATTTTTGTCTTGTTTTCTCATCCATATTTTCTAACCACCAATCAAACCAAATTAAATCTGGCTGGTACACATCAATAAATTCTTTTAATTTTGCCCACCATTCTTTGTAAAAACGCTTGTCTGGGGTATCATCATCTAAATCATGTGCACTTGTGTATAAATCATAATCTTTAGGATCTATTCCTCCGTATTTATGTGCTGGCCCAAAATATTTCCAAGTAAATGCATGGTGGAAAGACCCCATAAATTTCAATCCTTTTCCTTCAATTTCTTTTTTTAAGGCTGCAGATGGATCTATCCCTCCGTAGTTCATAGAATTCCAACGTGTAGATTTTGCATCCCACATTGCAAAGTTATCATGGTGCATTGCTACAGGTCCCGCAAATTTAGCTCCAGATGCTGCAAACAATTCTGCCCATTCTTTGGCATCAAAAGCTGATGGATTAAAGTTTTCTATAAACTTTTTATATCCAAACTCTGCAGGATCTCCAAACTGTTTTACCTGATGCACAAAATTACTTGTTGGTTTTCCGTTTTTAGTTGGTACTTTTTTACCATCTTCATACATTTTCATTCCATGCCATCCTGCATAAAATTTATTTGGATCTGTTCCTTCAAAAGCTTGTGAAACAGGCCCCCAATGTGCATAAATTCCAAATTTTGCATCTTGAAACCAATCTGGCTCCTCGTTTACGGTACCCAAAGACTCCCAATTAGCCTTTACCTTTTGAGCTTTTACCTCATTAAATGTTAACGCGCTTAACGCTGCAACCGCTAACATTCCTTTTTTGATTTTACTATTCAACATATTTCTAGTGATTATTTATCTATTTTAAATGTGTTTTCCTGTAGGTGTTTTTTGATCTCTGTAATGGTTGTATTTATCTAACAATTCTTTTACTTTTTTCTGATATTTAGGATTGTTCACCATGTTTCCTGATTCTTTTTCTTGAATATTTTCTTTTAGATTGAACAATGCTCTTGGAGTTCTCGTTTTCCAAGTTTTGTCTTTTTTATCAAAATCTACAATCAACTTCCAATCATCTTCTATAATAATTCCTTGTTTTCCTGATCCTCCTTGTACCATTAAAAAGGAATGTATATCATCACTCTTTGGATTTTTTAATACTGGCAACAAATTGTAAGAATCTACCGCTTGTCCTTTTTCTATTTTAGTATTTGTAATAGCCGCTAAAGTTGCCATAATATCTAAACCTAAAGCAGGTTTGTTTATTCTTGCAGATTGTAATTCTTTAGGCCAAGACACAATAAAAGGAACTCTGTGTCCTCCTTCATAAGGTTGATTTTTTGCTCCTCTGTAAATACTACTTACTTTGTGTCCTGATTTTGCTGTGTTTTTATCTACCAACAAACCTCCGTTATCTGATGTGAAAATAAACACCGTATTTTCATAAACACCTTCTTTCTTTAACTGCTTGATAAGCATTCCCACTTGCACATCTAATTCTTTAATCATGTCAATGTGCTTAGAAGGTGTAGTTCCAGCTATTTTTACCCCGTCCAATTCTTTACAAGGTGTGTGTGGTTTGTGCACCGCTTGTGAACAATAATACATAAAGAATGGTTTTTCTTTTTGTGCATTTTTTTTGATGAACTCAATTCCTTTACCAACCAACAAAGGTCCAATATTATGTGGGTCCCAATTAGAATCTCCGTAACCTTCATCTTTGTCTAATTTCACATTCAACTTGGCCATTTTTTCATTGGTAATCACATCTATTTTAGAATCTTTTTGCAAAGGCATCCATTTGCTATTTTCATAAACTGCATATGGAACGTCTTGTATTCCTGCAGGCAATGTAAAACTATAATCAAATCCGTTGTAACTAGGGCCTCCTGCAACTATCTCAGAAACATCTACTCCTAACTCCATCTTTTTTCCTCTTACCTCTTTGTAAATTTTATTTGGTTTGTTTTTATCTTTAAAACTCATACCCAAGTGCCATTTTCCAAAAAAACCTGTATTGTAATTTGCTTGCTGCATTAATCTTCCTAAGGTTAATTGATTGGGTTTAAATGCCGATGGAGCATAAGAACTCCAGACTCCCCACGGCAATGGACTTTGATGACATCCGTTTCCTGTCATAATTCCATAACGAGAAGTGGCACACAAAGCGGCCGGTGCATGTGCGTTGGTAAACATTACACCTTTCTCTACTAGCTTATCGATATTAGGAGTTTCTAATATAATTTTATTAGAATGTAATTTTCTATAAGCAGAAACATCTCCTGTTCCAATATCATCTGCTAAAACCACTATTACATTTGGTTTTTTTTGAGCATGTACAGAGAAAAATACTCCCATCAATAAAATAGATGCTACAATTCTGTTTGTCATTTTAATTAATTTAATCATGTATTAATAATGTTTACCTGTCATTGCCAATCCATCTCTAGTTTGGTTATACTTTTTCATTAAGTCTTCTACTTTTTTCTTGTATTTTTTTTGTGATACTAAATTGTATCGTTCGTCTTCTGTTTCATTTGTTTTTAAATTAAACAAAGCTATTGGAGTTCTTTTTTTATTGGTTTTATCTTTTTTATCTATTTGTATAATCAACTTCCAATCTTTTTCTATAATAATACCTTCCCTTCCTGTACCTCCTTGAACAAGAATATAAGGACGTGTATGCTTTTTTTCTGTTCTGGTTAGCAATGGCAGCAGATTGTATGAATCTAAAGCTTCTGTATTAGGTACTTTATATTTTGCAACTGCAGCAGCTGTAGCTAAAATATCTAATCCTAAAACAGGTACATTTGAAACGGTGTTATGCTTTATTTGTTTTGGCCAAACAGCTATAAATGGTACTCTATGACCTCCTTCGTATGGATCGTTTTTCTTTCCTCTATAAATATCACTTGGTTCATGTCCTACATTCCAAGTATCTCCATCTACATGCAGTCCTCCGTTGTCTGACGTGAATATAAAAACGGTGTTGTCATAAACTCCTTGTTTTTTTAATTCGTCTACAATCATTCCCACTTGTACATCTAACTCTTTGATCATATCCAAGTGCTTAGATGGTGTGGTTCCTGCTATTTTTACTCCATTTAATTCCTCTGCAGCCATATGTGGAGTGTGTACTGCTTGCGAACAGTAATACATAAAAAAAGGTTGTTTGTTAGCTGCATTTTCTCTAATAAAATTCACCGCTTTATGAGCTAATATCGACCCTATTTTACTAGGATTCCAATTAGAATCCCCTAACCCTGCTTTTTTTTCTAAACTCGCTCCTATCCTTTCCATAAAAACCTCATCAACAAATGTAATTTTTGAATCTTTTTTTAAAGGATACCATTTGCTATTTTCAAAAGCAGCATAAGGTTCGTTCTGAATTCCAGAAGGCAATGTAAACGAATAATCAAATTGATGACTTGCAGGTCCTCCTGATACTATTTTTCTTAAATCGACATTTATGTTTGGTTTTTTACCTTCTATAGTAAACAACTCATTGGCATCACTTTTTTTAGCAAAACTCATTCCCATATGCCATTTGCCCAAAAAGGCTGTTTGATACTTGGCTTGTTTCATTACTCTACCTAACGACACCTGTTCTTTAGTTATTTCTGTAGCTGCATACCCAGACCAAACTCCCCAAGGTTTTGGACTGCGGTAATTGTTATTTCCTGTCATAATAGAATAACGAGAAGTAGCACACAAAGCTGCTGGTGCATGTGCATTGGTAAACACCACTCCTTGATTGGCTAACTTGTCTATATTAGGCGTTTCTAAAACTACTTGTCCTTTGTGTAGTTTTCGGTAATATGAAATGTCTCCAGTCCCAATATCATCTGCTAAAACGACCACTACATTAGGTCGCTTTTTTTCTTGAGCAGTTCCTAAAAACAAGCCTCCAACAAATACAAGTAAACAGGTATAAATTATTTTTTCCATTTTAGTTTTTTATGATTTTATGTGTATTGTTTGCTGATTTGTTTTTGATAGACAGAATATAAATTCCATTAGGCAATTCCGATAGGTTTATAGAAGCATTGTACTGTACACCTCCTAATACTTGATTTCCTTGAACATTAAACACCTTTACCTCATCTCCTGTTTTTAATCCATTTACATAAATTACACCTGCTGTTGGATTAGGGTTTACCTGTAATCCGTTAACATTTATTTCTTCTGTATATTTCCCTTGACAATCTTGATCTCCTTCTACTGTAATTGTATTCAATCCTACTTGTAGAGGCAATTCAACAGTGTTTTCTGATAATTGAATTTTTTGATTATTCAATTGAACCTTGTAAACTGAACTCCCTTTAAAATTTAGCGTAATGGTCTTTTCTAGCTCATTAACCTTTGTAGAAACATCTATTTTTTGTGGTTCTATAATCTTAACTGTAAAACATCTTTTTTCTTGATTTTCTGGAGTAATGCATAGCTTATATTCTCCGGTAGCTAAATTGCTAAACAAAGCTTGATGAGTAAAGTTTTTAGTTGTATTGCTAATTCCGTTACCACTTAATTGAACCGTGTAATTAAACACTTTTTTAGCTGTTATTTCTATTTCTCCATTTGCATTATCTGGACAGGTAGTTGCTGTGCTTTTAATTTCTAAATCATCTAAAGACAATGTTATGCTCTGTGCATTTTTTTCTTTAGCCATGTACCAACCACTTCCTCTAGTAGAAACGTAATATTTACCTGGTATGGTATAATCTATTGCAATGTCATTTATTCTGTCTGATTGTCCGTTTCCTTTGTTGAATTTGATCCAAGTGCTTCCTCCATCTTTAGACAAATAAGCTCCTGCATTTCTTAAACTTACATTGGTGTTTGGCAATGTAGAAATCATAATTACATTGCTATCGTACTTAGCTGTTTCTACTCTATTTACCCAAGGATAATCAAACAACTGAGTCCAAGTAACCATATTGTCTTTGCTTACCCACAAACCACCTGCATTGGTATCTGCATTTTTATAACCTGCAGTAATGTATGCGTTTCCATGTACATCAAAATGAATGTCGTTAATTCCATATGTTCCTGCTATGGAAGAAGCTGTTGTAACCTCTGTCCAATTGGTTCCGTTGTTGGTAGATTTATACAAGCCTCCGTTTCTATCCATAACGGCCGCATACAAAACATTGCTGTTATTAGGATCAAAAGCAATTCTAGGTACATCTAAACTTGCTGGCAAGCCGTTATTAATTTCATGCCAAGTAACACCTCCATTGGTAGAACGATGTACTCCCCAACTTTGTGCACTATCTCCAACCCATTCAATATCTATAGATGATTTTGGCACACAAAAATACATGTAATCAGGATTGTTTTTATCAATCATTAAACACATTTGATGCACTGCTTGATCTCCACTACCTGGAGGGGCAGGTGCCCAAGGTTCTGGAATTGCAACCCCGTGTTCTAACCAATTTGCTCCTGCATCGGTAGTTTTATATAACTTTCCTCTTCCTGATTGTCTAAAAAAAGTAGCATACCATGTGTTTTTATCCGTTGGATGCACTACTACAGAGCTTACAGAATGTTCTTGCCTTTCTCCGTTGTTGTTATACACTAAATGCATTACTGATGCCCCTTGTGCTCCTTCTCTTACTGTTTCACCTTGATTGTTGGTAATCCACAAACTATTTTCTCCTGAAGGACAAAATACTTTTCCTGGCCATAAAGAAGATTGGTAAAATCCATGCCCTGGCACATTGCTATTTCCTGCCCCTACCCATCCATCTAAATTAGAACCTGGTTCGTTGGCTTGTTCATCATCAATATCTACCCAATTATCTCCTTTGTCATAAGATACAAATCCTACTTTAGCCAATTGTGTATACAATACAGAACCATTGGCATTAAACATGGCATAATTACAACCTTTGCGCTCATAATCATCTCTATTTAACCAATCTCCTTTGTATTTAAAAGTAACATTGCTCCCCATAGGATTTTTTCTTTGTGTACTCCAATAAGAATCGTACCTACCATTGTTCCAGTTCTTACCATTCCTAAATGTAACATACCAATTGTCTCCTCCATTTTTACTTCTCCAAATTTGTCCTGGTTTAAAATTATTATCAGATGCATTGGAATATTCGTTTACTAAATATAAATTATGAACATCTTCAGGATCTACCGTAATTGTATTAAACCTTGTAGTAATGTGAGTTGGTAAAACAGGATATGCCGTTTGAGCATCTGTCCAATTAGACAAACCAAAATAATGAGCTACTGTTTGATAATAACTTTTTTTAACATCATAATTATCATCAAAGACACTTAAATCTAAATACAGGTTTCCGTTAATATTTGTCCATGTTTCTCCTTGATCTGTACTTTTAAAAACACCTCCTTGATGGTGCTCTACTGAATTTCCACTAGCAGTAGTTTTTGCTTTCCAGGTAATATTACTCAACACATATAATGTAACTTGATTTGTATTTTCATCTAAATGCATATCCATAGACAAAATCATATCATGATCTATTCCATCAGATTTTAAACTCCAGCTAGCTCCTGCATTTGTACTTTTGTAAAAACCGTAGTTTGTTGCTGCGTAAACAATATTGCTATTTACCGGATCTACTATAATGTGACTAAATTCTGCATTGGTATTTATTCCTGTATTAGATAACGTCCAATTTTCACCTTGATCTGTACTTTTCCATAATTGTCCATTTGCATTAGGATCTACATAAGTTCCTTTTGGGTTTAATTGAGGATAGGACAAACGACCATAATGTCTCATTCTTCCTGCTCCTAAGTACCATACATCCTCATTTTTAGGATCTACAGAAACTACCGACAAATAATTATTCCCTACCTTACTCTGCGCAGACTCTATAAGCAACCATGTTTTTCCTTTATCGGTTGTTTTGTATAAACCTCCTTTAACACTACCTGTAGACAATCCAACATCAGCATTTTGTCTTGAAAAATCTAACGAGTAAAAAGAAACAGGACCTCTGTACCCTGACTTATGTGATGCAGCATCGGCATTCATTATTGTTTCATAGGTAAACCCTTTGTCTGTAGTTCTATATGAATTCCCCATATTGGGACTTATAAAATGCGTATTAGGATCTGTTGGATGTGCATAAAAAATTTTATTATTCCCACTCATTCCTGGTCCAAACTGCACCCAAGAAATTGTATCTACAGATGTTAATTTTTTTGATTTTAAATCGTCAAAAAAACTAGATAAATCTTCGGATTCAAGAATACGAACATCATCTATATAAACTTCACCAGCACCTGAATTGTTTGCTCTTATAGAAAATAAAACTTGCCCTCCTGTACTGTTTATTTCTGGTGTAAAATTTATGACGTACTCTGTCCAATTGGTATGAGTTAGGTTAAAGTTAAAATGTCCTATTTTGTTTCCAGAACCATCAAAAACTTTTACATTAGTTTGGTTATTATCTAAAGGCTCAATGGCTTTGTAGTAAAAAGAAATTCGATATGTTTTTCCTGTTTTCCATTCTATGTTCTTAGGAGTCCATAAGTTTCCTTTTTGGTCTGTTCCATTAAACTTTATTTGAAAACCATAGCTTTCTGTTTTTTTAGAAATTGTGTTGATTTGAAATTTAGACAATCCGCTACCACTTGTTGCATTGTCCCATTCTGTATTTAATGAATTTTCAAAGCCACTCTGAAAAACTTGTGTTTGAGACCAACCTATTATAGGCAGCAAAAAAACTGCTAAAATTGCTAGTATTGCTTTCATAAACGCTGTGTTTTGGTTTTTGGTTTTTTGATTCGATTTTATGAAATCAATCAATGCTAAATAAGCTCATAAGCATGTAAAGGAAAGTCTCATATGTAGAATTGTAAGATACATATGTCTTTTTTTTTCTGTCATCGTTTTTTTTCTTTCTTTTTTAACTAGAAAAAATCCATTCAAAAAAAATCCAGCTAAAAATTAGCTGGATTTTTGGACATGAATAAGATATTCTGACTTTACTTTGTCTTTACAACTACTTTAGCAGACCTTAAATACTTAGACTTTGCTGTTAATTTAATATCTCCTACTTTTTTTGATGATTTTAAAACAGCCAAACACATTCCGCTAAAAGCTTTTCTTTGGTTTGCCTGAAAAGATTCTAAACTAATTTGATTCCCGTTATCTACGGCTAATAATTCTCCTTCTCCTCTTACAGAAAACTTCACTAAATTATCTGCATTAGGACATAGGTTTCCATTTTTATCTTCTATTCTAACGGTTACATATGCCAAATCAGAACCATCTGCTGCAATTTCTTTACGATCTACAGACAAGCTAATTCTTGCTGGTTTACCGGCTGTAAAAATTTGTTCTTCTTTAATAACTTTTCCATTTTTATAACCAACTACCTTAATGTTTCCTGCCTGATAAGGAACCTCCCATGAAAGTCTATATTTGGACTTAAATGTTTTAGGTTCGTATCGCATAAAATCTACTTTTATTTCTGTTAGATCTTTTCCTTTTACCTTTTTACCCATAGACTTACCATTCACAAAAAGCTCGGCTTCATCTAAGTTTGTATAACAATAAACAGGAATTGTTTTCCCCTCCATGCCTTTCCAATTCCAATGTGGTAACAAATGAATCATTGGTTTTGTGGTCCATTGGCTTTGGTATAAGTAAAAACGATCTTTAGGGAAACCACACATATCTACAGCTCCAAAATAAGAAGCATGTGATGGCCAATCTCCATTCCAATACCCGTTGGTAGAGTTGTCTTTTCCTCCATAAGGAGTAGGCTCTCCTAAATAATCAAATCCTGTCCAAATAAACTCTCCCATTATAGTTGGGTTTTGTTCTTGAAAATGAAATTCAACATCTGGTGGATATGCCCATGGTGGCCCTATTAAGTCATAACTAGTTACATGTAAAGACTCATGCGTTTTGTATTTTTCTATAGGTAAATGATAAATTCCTCTACTACTTGTGCAGCTAGATGTTTCTGATCCATACAATGGCAATTCTGGATACATAGAGTGCAACTCTCCGTATTTAGAAGGCTTGTAATTAACTCCAGCAATGTTTACTTGCTGAGCCATGTTATTATCATAAGGACCTCTATAATTATTAAATCCTGCTGTTGTTGGACGAGTAGGATCTACTTCTTTACAATATTCATGTAGCATTTTAGCTACTTTCCATCCGTTCTTTTTGTCTTTTTGCTCTATAATTTCATTCCCAATACTCCACATAATTACCGAAGGATGATTTCTATCTCTTCTAATCATGTCTTTCAAATCTCTTTCTGCCCATTCGTCAAAAAACACATTGTAACCGTTAGGAACTTTTTCCATTTTCCAAACATCAAAAGCTTCATCTAACACTACCAAACCTAATTCATCACAAGCTTCTAAAAACTCTCTAGAAGGTGGGTTGTGGCTGGTACGGATGGCATTTACTCCCATATCAATCATAATCTGTAACTTTCTTTCATCTGCCCTTTTGTACACAGCAGAACCCAAAGCTCCATTGTCATGATGCAAACACACTCCGTTAAAACGAACTTTTTTTCCATTTAAAAAGAATCCATCTTTGGTGTATGCAATACTTCTTAAACCTATTTTAGTTTCATAGGTATCTACCACTTTATTATTTTGAGTAATAGTCGTTACTGTTTTATATAAATTAGGTTGATAAATATCCCAACGTATAGGATTTTGAACCTTGGCATACAAAGCAGAAACTGCGGATGTATTTGCTTTAATATTTATATTTTCTTCTACCGTAGCTACACTTTTTCCCTTAGGATTAAAATATTCGTGTTTTACTGTTACTTTAGCCAACTTATTGCTTTTATTAACAACAGTGGTTTCGTTCTGAATTACGGCTAATTTTTCTGTAACTGTTGGAGTGGTTACATAAGTACCCCATTGATCTACATATACTTGTTCGTCTATTTTTAACCATACAGAACGATACAATCCTGCACCAGGATACCATCTAGAAGACAAATCTTGAGGCCTTAAACGAACCGCAATTACATTCACTTCATTGTCATATTTTAAATATTTAGAAATATCGAATTCAAAACCAATGTATCCATAAGGTCTGTTACCAACCAATTGACCATTTACCCATACATATGCATCATACATAGCCCCTTCAAACTCAACTCTTACAACTTTATTTTTAGCACTTGCTGGTACTTTAAATGTTTTTCTATACCATCCTGTTCCATGAAAAGGCAAACCACCTGCACGTGCATTGTATTTTTCATCAAAAGGTCCTTCAATTGCCCAATCGTGAGGTAAATTTAATTTTCTCCATTTTGAATCATCAAAATTTACTTTTTCAGCACCTTCTGCTTCGGCATTAAAAAACGTCCAAGATTCATTAAAATTAATGTCTTGTGCATAGATTGTTTGACCAACAAGTAAACTTAAAAACATTAAAGATGTAAATAAAAAGAGTTTCTTCATTTTGTATTTAAATAGATTAATAACTATAACAAAAATGGTGTATTCACATTAACTACAAATAGACATATGATTTTGTTTCTATAAGATATGTGTTTTTTAATCTTTTGTGTAGGCATTACCTGTATTTCTAAAAGACATTCACTTTTATTCGTTTCCAAATCCTGATCAATAAAACAGTAAAAACAATTACAATTCCACTTGTTAAAAGCGCATTATTATAATCCCCATAAATCCAAAAACCAGTAGCAAATAAACAACTATAAATAACCACACAACCCAATAGCATTGCTAAAATTCCCGTAGGTAAATTCCAGGGCTGTGTATCTGTAACAACTTCCACAGATTGTGCGTTAGCTTTGGCTATTATTTGTTTCCATCCGGGACCTCCGGGTTGAGTTTTTCTATAAAAATTAAACAAAACACTGTTAGACTCTGGCTGTGTTATATAAGTTACCAACAACCAAACAAATGTAGTAATTCCAACTATTAAGGGATATTTTGACCAAACAGGAAACAACCCATCATTTACATTAAATAAGAACTGATGAACAGAAGATTGGTTAAAAAACAAAGAAATTACTCCCGAAGAAACCATTGCAGAAATCTCACTCCACGCATTTATTCTCCACCAAAACCATCTTAAAATAAATAACAAACCTGTACCTGCTCCAAACATTAAAATAAGAGAAAATAATTGCATAGCATCTGTAAGTTGTAAAGCCAATAAAGCACTTATAACCATTAAAACTACTGTTGTTATTCTACCTACTAATACTAATTTCTTTTCAGAAGCATTAGGTTCTATTTGTTCCTTGTATAAATCATTTACCACATAAGAAGCCCCCCAATTTAAATGGGTAGAAATAGTACTCATATAAGCCGCTACTAACGATGCTAAGACCAGCCCTAACAAACCACTAGGTAATTTAGTTAACATGGCTGAGTATGCTAAATCGTGTCCCAATTTATCATCTGCAATATTTGGAAATGCTTGTTTGATACTTTGTAAATCTGGGAAGACCACTAAAGAAGCCAAGGCTACAATAATCCATGGCCAAGGTCTAAGCGCATAATGCATAATATTAAAAAAGAAAGTTGCACCAATGGCATGATTCTCGTTTTTTGCAGCTAACATTCTTTGTGCAATATAACCTCCTCCTCCTGGCTCTGCTCCTGGGTACCAAGAACTCCACCACTGTACCGCTAGTGGAATTATTAATAAGGTGATGAGTGAATTTGTATCAGAAAAATCTGGAAAAAAAGACAATTTATCTGCAACATTTTTATGCACTAACAAAGCATCTAAACCTCCAACTTCAGGTAAATTTACAATATAGTAAGCTGCCCCAATTGCTCCAGCCATGGCTACAAAAAACAATAAAAAATCGGTATAAACAACTCCTCTAAACCCTCCAAAAGCACTAAACACAACGGTTATTAAACCTGCACTTACCACAACTTGCCAAGGATCTAAACCCAACATTACTTGACCTATTTTTATAGCGGCTAAAGTAACCCCGGCCATGGCCAAAATATTAAAAACAACTCCTAAATAAACAGATCTAAATCCTCTAAGAAAACGTGCTGGTTTTCCTCCATATCTTAATTCGTAAAATTCAATATCGGTATCTACATTGGATTTTCGCCAAAGCTTGGCATAAACAAAAACCGTTAGCAAACCTGTTAGTAAAAAAGCCCACCAAACCCAGTTACCAGACACTCCGTTTTGACGAACAATATCTGTAACTAAATTAGGTGTATCTGTAGAAAAAGTAGTAGCTACCATAGACAAACCTAACAACCACCAAGGCATGTTTTTTCCCGATAAAAAAAACTCAGCTGAATTTTTTCCCGATTTTTTAGAAACCAAAATTCCTATCAACAAGGTTATTGTAAAAAACAAACCTATTAATAGGTAATCAAAAATGCTTAAGGAGATCATTTATTGTGTTTTAAAAGAACCTAAATGTACTAAAATAGCTTGTTTATAAACAAACCTTTTGTGATTGATTTGATTCTAAAAAACTACCGAACAATTACATTACCTTCTAACATTGATGGATTTTGACCTTTCTGTAAAATGCTTACTCTAACTTTAACTACATCATCTCTTTCTGCAAATTTTCTTGCTTGAAATGCTAATGTTGTTTTTTGAAAAGGTGCTAATATTGGTACACTTCCAACAACCAACTCTTTCCATTTATGATCTTTAAAATATTCAATCTTAATCTTAGTAGGTTCTGAATAAACCTGTCCAAAATTTTGCACTTCTACTTCTACTTTCCAATAATGCTTACTAACACCATTTAACACAGGATATTTAGCCGACAATGCTTGCATTTTATAATGAATCCAAGGAAGTCTAGCATATCCAAAAAGCAATTTACCCTTCTTTGTTTTTCCTAATAATTTTCCTGCAAAATTATCTTTTGTAAATCCATGTCCTTTAGCATTAAAAACCAACACCAAATCGTTTCCTAATTTTATTATTTTTTTAATCTTAGCACCTCTTCCATAATTCACTTCTTCAGAAGCTCCAAAGCGGAGTGACTTTACATCTAAATCTTTATGTGGGTTGAAGCCTTTTTCAGCTTTTAACAAAACTTCAATAACTTTTGTAGATTCATTAACTTCTTCTTTGTTTAATATTGTAATTAAACGACCAACAGTAACTGGAATTCCAATATTCTTTGAACTATGATTATCACTTCCTCTATCTAATTTTTTAATGGTATCTGCGACTGCAAAATTTACTTGAAAAGCACGTCCGTATTCATCTTGCAATACCTTCATACGTTCAAACTTATACCAATCTTCAACTTGTCCATTTTCATGTTTAGCAATTCCTGGCATATAAGCCTCACCTGGTTCTTCTTTCCAATTAATTCCATCTTTTGAACGCAAGTAATAAGCTATTCGCCCTAACCAATCATTTACTACCATATGATACTGAATGTTTGTTCTCCAAACTACAGGATCTTCATAACGGCCGTCGTAAGGAGGGTAGGTGCTTTTTTCGCTTACTTGATAAAAAGGAGGCAAACCAGACTCACTAAAATATACTTCTCCACCACGACAAATCATTAAATAAGACCCATCTTCTCGTTGAGCAAATGTATTGTTTGTAACATGGTCTATAATAGCTCGTTCTCTTTGATCGAATGTAAATTCTTGATACTCCCACGGTCCGTATAAACTCGTAGACAAATAACCACCTCCGTTTACATATATAAAAAAACGACCACCTTTTAATTTATAAACTTCAGGATTATGACCTTTCCCTATTACCTCTCTTGGACTAAAAGGTCCCATAGAATTTTTAGAGGTAGCATGTACCACTTCTGACCTTGGCCATTCCATATGCCCTTTCTCTGAATCTTCCCTCCATCTACATAAATATTGATGGTAAACTCCCTTAGCATCCTTTATGATATTTCCACCCCAATAAGACCACGTATTATCTTCTATTCCATTCTCTATATACCTTGGTTTTACTGCTTGTGTTCCCCAAGTATCAGAACTTAACATCCCCATAGCAGGCATAGGTAAAAATCGGTCCATAAAACGACCTCCATAGACCAAACCCTCCCAATGTTTAGGTCTAGAACGCTCTATATCCTGCGCTTGCATTCCTCCTAAAAAAAGAAAAAAAATTATTATTAAAACAATGTTCTCTTGTGTTGTTTTCATTCTTATTTGTATTTAGTTTTGTTTATTCCATTTTTTCCTTAAAGAATACCCTTGTTTTCTATATGTCTCCAGCAAAGCTTCCATTTTTTCTATGACTTTAGGATGTTTTGTATATAAGTTAACCCGTTGCTCTGAGTCTTTTTCTAAATCGAACAAAAGTCCTTTGGTTGTAAAATCAGTATAACCACGCATCATTTTATAGAATTTCGGCATTCTTGATACTTGACCTGTAGATTTGTTTATATATAACCATTTTCCTTGTCTTAACCCATACATTCCTTTATAAGTGTTCTGAACTGTAGCTTCTCTTAAAGGTGTTTTATATTTTTTCCCTTTTATAAGTTCTAAAAGACTATAACTATCCACAGCTGCTCCTTTGGGCAAAGAGGAGTTTGTAATTTCAGCCAATGTAGACATGATATCTACTTGAGAAATCACTTCTTTCGAAACCGATCCTGGTTTCACATTATTTGGCCATTTTATAACAAAAGGAACATGATGTCCACCTTCCCAAACATCACGTTTTAAGCCCCGAAAATCTCCCATACTATAGTGATCGTATTTTTTAGCTCTTTCAAAAGCAAATTGTTCTGGCCCATTATCTGAAGTAAAGATTACTATCGTATTTTCTTCAAAACCTTTTTCTTTTAAAGCTTTTAAAACCTGACCTACAACCCAATCTGTTTGAACCATAAAATCACCATAAGTTCCTGCTTTAGACATTCCATCAAACTCATCATTTGGTATAATTGGTGCATGTGGAGAAGGCAGCGCTAAGTATAAAAAAAATGGTGATTCTTTTTTCTGATGATGAATCCATGAAATTGTTTTTTCTGTAATTGTTGGCAAAACTCTATACGGATCCCAACCTGCCACTTTAGGCCCAGGACGAGAGTCCCAATCAATCTCTTTAGCTTGTCTTTCAAACTGATTAAACTCAAAAAAATCATTAGGAACTTCTACAAACTTATCATTTTCTACCCATGCATACGGAGGAAAATTAATGGTTCCATCTCCAAAATAATAATCAAACCCTCTATCTAAAGGTCCACCTTTTAAAGGTGCTTCCCAATCAATATCTTGAACCAAATAAGTTTTATGAGTTTCCCCCCAATAAGTACGTTCTCCAGAAGGTTCTTTGTTTATAAAATTCCAATTCCATCCCAAATGCCATTTTCCAATAGCAGCTGTTTTATATCCATTATTTTTTAAAATTTGTGGTAAGGTTACATCCTTGTCTTTAAACATGGGAGGTCCAAATGAATTTACGATATTATGGGTTCGTCTCCAATGATATTGACCAGTAAGCAAGGCAAAACGACTTGGCGAACATATTCCTGAAGAACTGTGTGCATCTGTAAATCTCATTCCTTCTGAGGCCAATTTGTCTAAATATGGCGTAGGTATTTTGGAATTTGGGTTTTGACAATTTAAATCACCATACCCCATATCATCTGCATAAATGATAACAATATTTGGTTTTGAATTCCTTTTCATTATTTGTCCATAGCTAATTTCTACAAAAATTATTAATATTAAAATTGCTATTTTACATTTCATATTTACTTCTTTCTATATTGTTGATTTATCAAACGATTTTCTTCTTTAATTCTTTGCAATTGTTTCTGATTCAATTTTTGTTTTAATATGTATTCTATTTTTGGAATTAAATGATGTTTTTTCATAGAAGAATCATCTACATCTTGACTCAAATCACAATCAAAACGTAACAAAACATGATGGTTTCGATTCCAATCTCTATGCGGTCTTCCAAAATGAGAGATTCCCCACGTAATTCCTCGTCCATCTTTAGCATCTGTAAAAGCATCTTTCACAAAAGGGCCTGCAGCATTAGGCATTAATTCTACTGTAGATGCAATTTTAAAGTTTACCCAATCTTTAGCATATTGTATTGTATTACTTTCATTTCCATCTCTTATAATAAGGGCTGCAACCCCATTTTTAAACGGAAAGAGTGTAGTTTCGTGTCCAGAATTCAAAATTGGATTTAAAGGATGTTTTTTAAAAGGACCTAGTGGGTCTTCGGCAATTGCCAATCCATGCATTCGAACCATAGTTTCAGAATCTGATTTTCCAAAATCTGATTTATAATACATATATATTTTACCATTGTGTATTAACGGATAAGGATCGTGAATAGAGTGCTGATCCCATTCTCCTTTAGCTCCGTTTGGAATGACAATTTTGTGAGTAGCAATCCAAGGGCCATTTGGTGAATTTGCATAAGACACTGCAACTGGACAATAATCTCCTCCGTTTTTTCCAGGAGCTTCGTTAAAAGCTTGATAATACAAATAATATTTTCCTTTCCATACAAGAATATCAGTAGTAGTTACCGAACGATGCCCTGGATTAGGGTATGTTGCACGGGGGATTGCAACTCCTTGTTCTTGCCATGAAAAACCATCTTTAGAAGTAGCATAATAGATGTCTGACAAATCCCAATCTGCAGATGGAATTGTATCGTTACTTTTTAAAGCATTTGAAATTCCAATGGGTGCCACAGGAGTTTTACGATGTGTATACCACATATAATATTTGCCATTCACAAATATTATTTTAGAAGGATCTCTACGTGAAATAGTACCGTCTCCGTTGTTATAATCAAACCCCTTTAATTGCGTGTACTTAAATTGACTATAGAGCTCGTTGGTTTCTGGTCTAAGCCCCATATAAGCGTCATAATTTCTTTCCATAGCAGCACTTAAAGGTCTATTTGGTTTTTCTATTGGAATAAGATACGGAAATGCTTTCTTATGGTGTTCTACTTTACTCTTTTGACAGGAAACGAAACAAACAAATAGAACTAATTTTAGAAATATTGATTTCATTTTTTTGAACATTTTTAAAGGTTTATTTTAATGGGTGATAATAGATTTCACTATGACACATTTGTAAGAAATTTGAAACTATTGCATTAACACTTTCAAAAACAACAATCCAAATATTTACTTTTTACAGCTAAAAACATCTTTTTAAACCTTAGTATAAACATAGCAACTTTAAATTTCAACTAATCTACAACATAGTATTTTACAAAATAAGTTACTTTTATCCATAAGTTTATCAGACACTTACGTTATTTTACAGCTTTCAATGAAAACATTTTTAAAAAAACACATATTACAAATTATTGTACTAACTCTCTTTTTAATTTTTACTAAAAACAAAGGATTTGGACAACAACCGAAAGACAGTATTCGTGTTGACTTAGAATTAACCGTTTCTAAAGCCCTACAGAAAAAAGACACGTTGAGAATTATTGATTCTAAACTTCTTCTTGTTGATTATTTTTCTGGAATAGGTTTGTATAGCAATTGTTATGAAGAAATTTGGACATTACTTCCAATGGTAGAAGCTCCTAAATACAGAGTTCAAAAAATTGAAATTCTATATAAGCTTATTACATTGTATATGGTTTTAGAGCAATATGAAAAAGCTGAAAAAACTTTTCAAAAAACAAAACAAATAGCTTTTGATCAAATAACTAATGCACAAAGAAGATTAGAGCTTTTGGCTGAATTTTACAACAAAGCTACATGGATTGCATTACAAGCTCATAAAAACTACAAAAAGGCGGAAAAACTAGCACTTAAAAGCATTGCATATAGTCAACAATTAAAAAACAACAAAGTTGCTGTTTATTACGGATGGTTACACCTTTCACAAGTTTATTTAGATATGAATAATTTGGAAAAAGCAAAAGAATATCTTTTTAAATTAAACCGAATTTACCCGCTACCTTTAAAACCAATTCATGGTTTATTATATGAACGACTAGGTTTGTACTACAAACTGAAACAAAAAAATGAGACTTCTATTTATTATTATGAATTAAGTATTGCTGCCATTGAGACTTTTAAAATTCATGCTGATAAAAAATTACAAACGTTAAAAAACCTTTCAGAAATTTATGCTCAAAAAGGGAATTATTTAAAAGCCTATTTAAAACAAACAGAAGCCTTTGCTTTAAACGATCAGTTATTTAATAGTAACAAATCTTTAAATAAAGAACTTTTTGAAATTAAAAACAAATACGAAATTCAACTTCAAAAAAACAAAGAAGAAATTCAGTTGCAACGACTTAATTCTTTAGAAGGAGAAAAAACCTTATGGCGATTTAAAATCGTTTTTATTGTGTTAATTCTATGCTGCCTTTTTGCTTCTTTATTTTTATACTTTAAACGAAAAAATCAAAGTAAAATTTTAGCACAAAAACTTGAAATAAAAAAACATAAAGAAGTTCTTGAATTTAAAAACAAACAATTATTAAGTTCTGCTTCACAATTACTAGAACAAAACTCTTTACAAAAAGAAATAAAAAAACAACTAGATAAGTTAGAAGTAAAAGGCCACAACACAACTATTATTAAAGAATTAAAAAGCTCTCTTAACATCAACACTAATACTAAATGGAAAGAGTTTGAAGCTCATTTTACAGCTGTAAATCAAATGTTTTACACCTTGTTAAAAAACAAATATCCATTATTAACTCCTACCGATTTAAAAATGTGTGCTTTTATAAAACTTGGTTTTAGTAGTAAGGATATGTCGCAAATTATGGGTTTGAGTGTTGAAGGAATTAACACTTCAAGAAGTAGATTGCGCAAAAAAATGCAATTAACTAGAAAAACAATCCTTTCGGAATTTTTACAAAACTTTAATTAACTCAACACTTACTATAAACAATATTGGATTGTTAGACAAGCGAATGTTATTGTTTACATAATTGTTTGTTCCCACTACCAATCCTGTAAAATCTGGTTTTACTCCTTCTAACCCTAATCTTTTTAAGGTTTCTTTATTTTTTGAATGGCTATTGTGTTTATTGTTGTATTGTCATCTACGGCTTCATAATCTTTTACATTCCAAGTGGTTTGCTTGTTGCTACAAGCAACTAAATTTAAGGCTATTAAAATAATAGCTGTGTAAATAGTTTTATATAAATTAATTCTTTTAATTTTAAGAGAGTACTACTCAATACGTGTGCGTACACAAACCTAATACTTAAACCTACTTTTAAGACATACATATGTTTTAAAACATGTTACTAATGGTTTTATTTGGTTTTAAAATAGCTGTTTTATATGACACTTTTATTTTAAAAATTTATTAAAATAGGATCCAAAAAAAACAGTTTATCGAAATATTCGATAAACTGTTTTTAACAATACCCTTCTAGAAATATAAGTTACTTCTAACATATAAATTCTAAGATTATTTATTTTTTCTGATAATATTTTACATAATCAACCTTCATGCTTTTACCATCCAAATCATCTTTTAGCACTCCGTGCCATTTGATAAGTGCTAGACTTAAAAAGATAGGTACTTCACTATGACAAAACTCGTTTTTAGTTCTTCTTAATTCTTTTCCATCAAAATAAAAAACCAGTTCGTTCTCATCCCATTCTAGTCCATAGGTATGATATTCTTCAGAAAAATCATTTTCTTTAGCAGCATCTAAAACAGAAATATCTCTCCATTCTCCATCTTTTAAATATTGAATTTTGTAGTTGCTAATTAAACTGTGCCAAACTTTTTCCTTATCTCTCCAACCATTTGTAAACTGAATGCAACCAACAGTAATAGGATCATTCCATGCAAACTCTACCCACTTTACTCCTTCAGATTGTGTACTCCAAGAAGTAAAAGGGTTTCCGTCTATCAATTTGTTTTCTGATGATTTTCCTTTAAAAGAACCACTAGAGGTAATATTTACATTTTTAGACCTAGCATAATTTTCTAAACCAGCAATATCACGATCTGCTGTTGGCGATAATACTGTTGGGTATTCTCCTGATTCATTGACACCATACACTCTAAACTCACCCAAATTGAATCTAGAACTTTGATGAGATGTAAAACGTATTTTTTTAGTTTCTACAGGAATTTCTAACTGAATGGAATAATCTGGTTTGGTTCCAAAAAAGAACATCTCATTATAACTTGGATGCGTTTTTTTACCGTTAGGCAAAACTGTAAAATCTGACCAATTGTGTATATTGGTACTCACTTCATTTGGGTAGTGACCTTCATTAATATCAATTTCAAACTTTTTTCCTTCTGTAGGTTCTCCTCCTCTTGTCATTAACCAAAAAGAATTGTTGGTTGCTTCACCTCCAGCATATTTATATCTACACTCAAAATAACCGTATTTAAATTTCTTTTTGGTCCAAATACTCCCAGCAGTCCAATCTTGCCCTCCTCTTTTTTCTTTTCTTATGTTTAAATGCATTACACCATCTACAACATCTACATTCTCTCGCCAGCGGCTACAATATAAATTTTTACTAGGATGGTTTGCCGAAATCCATTGCTGGTCTAAAACTTCATTTTTATAATTAAAATCATCTTCCCAAACCAATTTCCATCCTTTATAATCAAATGTTTGTTGACTATATATAGTTGTAACCCCCAACAAAACAATTCCTAATAATACCTTTTTCATTATCTCTATTTTTTTAATAATTCTTGTTCCCAAGCGTTTACCAATTCTTTATAACTAGCTTTTGAATTTAAATTTGGATGCATTTTAGAAACAGAATTGTTATAATAATTTTGAGAACCTACAATTCCTTTTTGTTTTGCTTCTTTGGTTTCTGGCACATTATTTTTTTCTGCAACAGCCAATTCTTCTTGTAATTTTTTTAACAGCTTTTTTTGAATTTTAGCATATTTTTTTTCATTTGCCAAATTGTGAAACTCTGATGGATCTTTTTTCAAATCAAAAAATTCGAATTCAGGTTTGTTTTTAGCCATAAACTGATTGTAAGGAGCTGGCAATTCACCTTTACTATGTAAATAATGATACAAAGCAAAAGCAGGATATTGCAATTTTTTATAACTACTTACCTGCATCCAAGATCGGTCATAGGTTCTGTTCCAAATTAGTTTGTAACGTCCATCTGTAATGCTTCTTAAATTCTCTACTGCATCTCCTGTTCTTTGTCTAAATCCAAATACATAATCTCTTTTTTCGCATTGTTTTCCTAAAAAAACTTTTCCATCTAAACTGTATGGAGCTTTAAGATTGCTGATGGCTAAAGTAGTGGCAGCAACATCTACCAAACTAACCAATCTATTGTCTTGCTTTCCTGCTTTTAGTTTTTTAGGCCAACGAACAATTAAAGGAATTTGCAAACCTCCTTCATATAAAAATTGTTTGTCTCTTAAATGCGGACGTCCATGATCTCCAAAAAAGAATACAACTGTATTCTCTGCCAATCCATCTTGTTCTAATTGCGCTAATACTTGCCCAACTATTTCATCACAATGCTGTACAGATTCTAAATACTTAGCCCAATCTGCTCTTAATAAAGGATGATTTAGGTATTCTTTTGGTAGTCTGATTTTATCTGGATCTACAGGATGTTTTGTATCATAAACAAAAGGTCTATGCGGATACTTTATTTGTACCTGAGCAAAAAACGGTTGCCCCTCTTTTCTTTCTCTCCAATGGGTTCCATCGTATTTTATGTCTGGAGCAAAATTGTAATCTTTCTTACCCATAGTTTTCATAAGTGATAACCCTGAACCGTTAGATACAAAATATCCTGCTTGTTTAAAAAATTCTGTAATAGGTTGAATACCATTGGGTAGTTTTTTTCTTTCCATTGTTCTGTGGTTTTCAGAATTAATGGCTGTTGGATACATTGCTGTAATCTGAGAAGATCTACTAGAAGAACACACTGGAGCATTGGCGTATGCATTGGTATACATTACTCCCTCTGCAGCCAATTTATCCATATTTGGAGTCTTAACCTCAGGTTCTCCATAGCAGCTCAATTCACGTCCCAAATCATCTGCATTGATCCACACAATATTTAAAGGTTGGTCTTTTTGTGCTTGTAATGTTCCTATTGCTAAAAAGAACAATACCCCTATTTTTTTTAATCTATTCATTATTTTTATTTTTTATAATCGTAAAAATGAAACCAATCTACTTCAAAAGTACATTCGGTAATTTGCTCTTCGGTAACAGCTGCTTTTCCTTGTGGCATGTACAAATTTCCTATGTACCAATACAAAGGTTTTACGGCTTTCTTAGGCACCGTTCTTAGACTAGGCTTTACATCATTACTTGTAAAGTGAATACGATGCCCTACTTGCACCCACTCATCCTTATCCAACAACCATAATTGCAAATAATTAGGATGGTATTCCATTCCCATAGTTTGCCAAGTATCAAAACCATAAGAACCAATTACTCGTTCTTTGTACTTGTCTTTTTTACCATCGGTCATCATGGCTTTTTTCCAACCAAACTTTTTTCCTAATTTGTTTACTTTGGCTCGTTTCTTAATTGAATCTACCCAGATATATGCCGGAGCATCGGCGTTCCAATCTGTTCCGCTAGACTTCCAAGTAGAAAATTCCATAATATCAATTTCCATCCAACTATCTCCTTCTCCACTTGTATGTGGTACTTTGCCTTTTTGGGTATCATCTAACGATCCCCAAATAGAAGGATGCCACACGTTTTTTCCTTGCTCATAGATTCCTGTAGTTTTCCATCGGAAAGCATAAAATCCGTATTGAAAATAGTTGTTTGATACAATTCCTCCTGCTTTTTTTAAATTTTTGCGACCGTAACAAATTAATTTACCTTCTTTTTCTTCTACAAATTTAGAACCTGTTGCCAATCCTTTTCGCCAAGGTTTGGGCTGACGGTAATGCCACTTTTCATTGTCAAAAGCATTGTGTTTTCTCTGAGCATTAAATTCATCAGAATAATACATATTTGCTTTGCTTTCATAAGTATTTTCTAATGCCTTAGGCAAATGTTGTGCTTTGGCTACAAAAGCAAACAAGCACAAAAACAAATATCTTTTTTTTAGCTGTTTAATTTTTATTCCAATACTCATATGCTTCTTTTAATTGCTGATAAGCTTTCTTTTTATTTCTACGTTCATCTACAATTCCCCATTCTCTAAATCCTGACTCTGGAGTTCCTTTGTAATCACTTCTATAATCATTATAACTCCATAAGGAAACCCCTGTAACGTAAGGATAATTTCTAAGTTGTTTTATCCAATCTACCAAATCATCTTTTAACACTGCATGGGGTGCAGGCCCTATTTGCCCTCTTCCTATTTCGGAAACAAAAATGGGTTTGTCTGGAAAATTACGATGTACTTTTTCTACAATTTTTAAAGCATGACCATAACTATTCACACATAAAAAATCTACTTTTTCATACGGTTCGTTTCCTATAACTCCTCCTTGATACGAAGTGTTACTTACATAAGTTCTCAATCGGGTACTGTCTAAAGACACCACATAATCCAACATTTCGTTTGCATAATCGTATTGGTCTTGTGTTAAATGTTGTTCTCCCCATTTAGGCTTATCCGTACGCAACTCATTTCCTACACTCCAAGCAACTACACTTGGGTGGTTAAAATCTCTTGTAATCAAATCTTTCATCCATTGATGTGTAAGCGGATTGTTGGGTACCGAATTTGGATCTACTGCTCCCCATACCGGGATTTCTTCTACAAGTAAAAATCCATTTTTATCACAAAAATCTAAAATGTTTTCAGAAAGTGGTGCGTGCATTAACCTAGAAAATCGTCCACCTAAAGCCATTATGTCTTTTAAATCTTGTTCAATCAATGCATCAGGTTCTGTATTACCAAAATCAGGATGATCGTGAACACGATTCAATCCATTCAAACGAACTGCTTTGTTGTTCAAAAAGAATTGCTCTTTTTTTACTTCAAATTTTCGGATTCCAAAATGATCCGTACGTGTATCTAACACCTTTTTATCTACTAAAATTGAGGTTTGAAGGTTATATAAATTAGGAGATTCTAAATCCCATAACTTATAATTATTCAAGCTTTTCTGAAACTGAATGCTTTTTTCTTTTGAGGAATTTGGTGGAATAGTTAACGTTTGTACCGTTATATTTTCTTTTCCCTTTATTGCAGATTGAATGTAAACTTTACGAGCTATATTATCGTTATTTTCTATTTTGTATTTTATGCTAAAAGAAACTTTTTTTGTTTTAAAATTAGGAACTGCTGCAATGTGCTGGTTAACAATTCTTACATTTTCTTTAGCAAACAAAGTGACCTCTCTACTAATACCTCCCCAAGCCCACCAAGCTCCTCTACGAGTGGTATTATCTGCCATAACCACTAAAGAATTATTTCCTTTTGAATTTAGCTTTTCTGTAATATTAAACTCAAAAGGCAAATAACCTCCTTTATTTTCTCCTAAATACTGTCCGTTTAACCAAACCTTTGCTGTTTGGTATACAGCATTAAATTTTAAACGTATTTGTTTTCCTTTCCAATGGTTGGGAACCTGAAAGTTTTTTTGATAATATCCTTTTCCTACATAGGTACTATACTTTTTTGTCGTATCCCAATTTCCAGGAACGGTAAGCGTATCCCATTTGCTGTAATTTGCTTCTAAAACAGCTTGTTCATCAACTTCATTAGAAGCTAAAAACTGCCAACTTCCGTTTAAAGAAATTTTCTTTTTGTAGGAATTCTCAGTTGTTGATGTGTTTACATTTTTACATGATATCATCAACAAAACAGACGTACAAAACAATAGAAATGCCTTTTTCATGATTGCTTATTTTTCTTTGGTAATTTTTAATGGAATTTGAATGTTAAACGAATGACGAACATTGTTTGCATCAATCGTATCTGCTGCACATAGTAACGCTACTGGTTCTCCATTTTCTTTAAACACTTGTGGACGTTCTAAATGGTCAAACTTAGTAGTTGTTCCATCTTCCCATGTTACGGTTCTATCAGAAACTTCAAAGTTTTTAGCTTTATCCCACTTAATTCCGTCATTAGAATCGTAATGAACTAAAGAAAAAATCCTCTTTTTTCCTTCGAATTTAATTCTCTTTACAATAGCTCTATACTTTCCATCTTGATACCAAATGTATGGGTCTTCTGCAGGAAAGCGTTCTCCTTCAAAAACAAACACAGGGTCTGGAAACTTTTTAAAAGGTCCTGTTGGAGAATCTGCAATGGCTACCATGTGCACTACAGGCCCACCTGCAGGCAAATCAAATTTTTTCCCTACAGCTTTGTACACCATTAAAATTTTTCCGTCTTTCATTTCACAAACCGATGGATTTGATGTCATTAAAGCATCGTACGCATTTTCATCTTCATGGTTAATGTCTAAAACAGGTTTGTCAAATCTTGTCCAAGGTCCATTAGGATTGTCTGCCACAGCTACACCAATTCTTTGATTATTTCTGTGTACCCAATTAATTTTTTGCTTTCCAGGAACACTTACTATTTTTTTATCTCCGGTGTTCCCCATATGATATAAATAGTACTTTCCTTTAATTTTAAGAATTGTTGGGTTGTGAGTGGTAGATCCATCCCAAAATTGAGGTCCTCTGTCCGCCAAAGCAACATCGTGAAACGTAAAAGGCCCAAATGGTGATGGTGCTGTTGCGTGTGCAATTTCTGAGTAATTTACCCATTCCCATCCTATATTTTTTGGCCATCTTGAATAATACATATGGTACAAGCCATCTTCACCTTTTACCAAACTTCCTCCCCAAACACTTTTTCCTTCTTCTTTAAAAATAGAGTTTTTGGAAACAACACCTAGTTCAATTTTATAGTCTACAGGTTTTGCTGTAACTTTTTCTGATTTGTTTGATTTACACGCCATCATTAAAAACATGGCTAGAACTGCTGAGTATATTACTTTCATTTGTTTTGGTTTATTTGTTTTGAGGTACGTTGTATGTATCTCTTAATTCTACAATTGCTTTTTTTAGTTTTTTAATTTCTTTTTGATAGGCTTTGTTGTGGTATTCATTTTTCATTTCTGATGGATCTTTTCTTAAATCAAAAAACTCCCATTGATCTATTTTGTAAAAATGAATCAGCTTAAAATCTTTAGAAACCACACCTTCGTGCTTCTGAATACTATGTCCTCTTGGATATTCGTAATAATGATAATACAAATTTTTTCTATCTTGTTTAAATCGTTTTCCTTGCATTAAAGGTTTTAAACTAACTCCTTGTATATCTTTTGGAATTTCTGTTTCTGCAAAATCTAAAATGGTTGGTGTATAATCTATATTCTGTACCAAATTTTGCGACACTTGATGGGCTGGGATTTCACTTGGACAATAGGCTATAAATGGAGTTCTAAAAGCTTCTTCGTACATAAAACGTTTGTCGTACCAACCGTGTTCTCCCAAAAACAATCCTTGGTCCGATGCATAAATAATTAAAGTATCGTCTTCTAAATTGTTTGCTTTTAAATAATCTAACAACCTACCCACATTATCATCTACCGATTTTACACAGGCTAAATAATTTTTCATGGTACGTTGGTATTTCCATCTTACTAAATCTGACCCAGCTAAGTTTGCTTTTTTAAAGGCTTCGTTTTCTGCATTAAAAGTAGCATCCATCATTGCTTTTTCCTCTGGCTTTAATCGTCCATAGGCTCTTTTCCACAAAGAACCATATTCATCTAAATACCTGTCTTCTTTTTCTTTTTTAGGAGTCCATAACTGACAATACCATCCTAAAGGCATTTCTGCCAATGTCATGTCTGTTTCTTTAGCAGCATCACTTCTGTTTTTATAAGTATCTAAGAGGTTGCTCGGCTCTGGAATTTTTACATCCTTAAACGTATTTAAATATTTTACAGGTGGCAACCAATTGGCATGTGGTGCTTTATTCCCCACAATCATCATAAATGGTTTTTGAGTATTTCTTCCTTTGTCTAACCACTGAATGGCTTTGTCGGTAATTACATCTGTTACATAGCCATCGGTTTTGTAAACTCCTTTTGAGTTCTTAAAATCGGAATGATAATAATCTCCTTGCCCAATTAACACATCCCAATAACTAAAACCTACCGGTTCTGTTTTTAAGTGCCATTTTCCTACAATTGCAGTTTCGTAACCGGATTTTTGCAATAATTTTGGCAAGGTTTGTTGATGACCATTGAACTTGGTCGCCAAATCTATCACCCCGTTTTTGTGACTGTGTTTTCCTGTTAAAATGGTAGCTCTTGATGGAGCACAAATAGAATTCCCGACATAACTTCTGTCAAATCGGATTCCTCCATTGGCCAATTTATCAATATTTGGAGTAGGTGCTATGTTTGCAAACCTATCTTTATACGCACTAATTGCCTGATAAGCGTGATCATCAGAAAGAATTAAAATCACATTCTTTTGAGCCCATGTTTTTGTTATTCCAAAAACAAAAATCAAAAAAGAAAGCACATAGAATTTAGGATTCTTTTGAAACATACTTTTCATTTTTTTATGGATTTACAGTTTGTACAGGAGACCAGCTACTGCTTTGTCCTTTTACAATTCTTTTGATTTTAAAATATAAAGGTTTGGTAATAGGATGGTTGACATCAACAGTCATCATTCCTCTAACATTGGTGGTAAATGTTTCTGATAAATTGCTTTTATCAAACCCATAAACTACGGTATACACCTCATCTTCAAAATCACTTGCATAACCTATCACTAGTTTTTCATCATCTATAAAAGACTCCCAAACAACAGGGGGTAATTTGCTGTTATTTAACTCTATAGAAACTTCTTTAGACATTGTACTTTCTCCTTTAGTATTAATGGCTATTAAAGCGATTGTATAACTGTTTTTAGACAAATTTTCTATATCTATAAAGTTTGAAATGGTCGGTTCTGTAAATTGATAGGCTCCTCCTTTAACTTTGTAAGCTACTTTGTATTCTTTTACTCCTACAGCCTTGGTAAAATATACTCGTGCATTATTTTGTCCTGCAATTACATTGTCTATACTAGGAGCATTAGGCACTGTAAAAAAGATTTCTTTTTTTCCTCTTTCATAACCTAAAGGATTTACAACTTTTACTTTTAACAGGTAAGCATTTAAACGCTTTTTTAAACGCAAACATCCTTTCCAGGTAGCACCTATTTCTATAGTAGGTAGTTTTATTTTTTGCTCATGTAACACTTCTCCTTTTTTATTGGTAAAAGTTGCCACCAACTGATAATTGTTCATTTGATAACTTGGATAATCCGAAGCTTCTTTGGACACAATTTCTACTGCAATTGATTTTTTAGAACGATCAATATCTTCTACTTTTAATATTTTTATAGGACTATTTTCTTTTTGAAAACGATCAAACAAACGTCTTTTTTGTCCCCATACATTTACCACTCCCCAAACTCTATTTTCTTCGGCAGAAGTACCTGCATATCCACTTCGATAATCGTTAAACGTCCACATAGATGAACCGATAACAAACTGATTCTTTCCTCTAAAATGTTGATTCCATTCTGATACAATTGGTTTGTCCCCATCTAAAGAAGCTGTTGGATATGGATCAAAACCATACTCTGAAATAAAGATGGCTTTTTTAGGCCATTTTGTTCTTAGTGTATTTAATATTTCTTGAGGTTCTCCTTGCCAACGATACATGTTGTGCATAATTACATCTACATGTGTATTAGGATCTGTAGTTCTAGTATAAGCTTTCTTTTGTCCTGAATTACTTACGCAAGTTACCAGTCTATGCTCATCTAATTCTGTACGAACATAGTCCATCATTTTTTTGGCATAATCATAATGATTAGACAACTCATTCCCTACACTCCAACCAATAATACTTGGGTGGTTGTTGTCTCTTTCTATCATTTCCTTTAACCAAGATTTGACCAATGGATACTCTGGAGCTGTAAATTCAGGATTTGTTAAATCACGAACGTTTACTTCTTCAAACAATAAAATTCCTTTTCTATCGCATAATTTAATCAACTCCTCGTTTTGGGTTCCGTGCATGATACGCATAAAATTGGCTCCCGATTCTTTCATTAAATCCACATCACGTTCTAAAATTTCTATGGGTTCTGAAGATCCGTAATAACGATTTTCACTTACTCTATTAAACCCTCCTGTTCTTACAGGTTCTCCGTTTAAAAGTAATTGCGAGTCTGTAACTTCTATTTTTCTAATTCCAAAATCGTTTACTTTAGCATCTAACTCCGTTTTATTTTCTGTAATAGTCGTTTGCAACGTATACAAAGTAGGATTGTCAAAATGCCATAATCGTACATCTTTTGCTTTTAAATTAGCCGTTAACACAATAGTTTTACTACTATTAGGAGCTATTTCGACTCCTTTTTCTGTTAACTTTAAACTTCTAATTTCTTTAATTTTAGACAATACATTTACTTTTCTAACACTGTTAGAATTGTTTTCTATCTTAATTTTTAAACTTACTGCTGCTGTTCCGTTTTCTAAATTTGGTTCTGCGTGTATGTATTGATTTTGTATGCGAACGTTTTTTTGTTTTTTAAGCTGAACTCCTCTAATAATTCCACCCCAATTCCAAGTAGCTCCAACAATAAAAGCATTGTTTACTTCTACAGCAATTACGTTTTTTTCTCCAAACTTTACATCATTAGTAACATCAAACTCAAAAGGAGTTAATCCCCCTTGATGTGTTCCGATGTATGTTCCATTTAAGTACACCTTAGCTAAATGATAAACTGCCCCAAATTGAATTCTAATTTTTTCATCCTTTTTTGAGGACCAATTAGAAGGCAATTCAAACGATTTACGATACCATCCTATTCCTGTATAATTAGAATAAGAATTGATCATTCCCCAATGCCCTGGTACTTTTAAATTGTGCCAATCAGCATCATTAAAAGAAGGTAAATAAACCTGACTAGGCGTTTTTTTAGCTTTTGTATAAGATGCTTGGGAAATAGGTTTTAACATAACCGCATCTGCAGCAACTTGCCCTTCGGTTATGGCTGTAATTTCTATGTAATTGTCATCGTTTTTATCAAACTGATAAATCCCCACGCTAATCCATTCTCCGCAAAAAATACGCTGACTAACATATTTAGTTGTTATATCTCCTGCATGTTTTATATTACACTGAGAGGTTAAATGACTAGAAAAAGGATATCTTACAAAGGCTTCGTAATAACCAGATTTTTCTAGGTTCGGACGAAAACGCACATAATTGTCTTTACTTTCTCCTTTTACAAAGTTCCTAGCTAAATAATCATCTTTATAAAAACTAGTTTCTCTTGCTCCTTGTTTTTTAGATTTCCAGTTTCCTTTTACCTCAACTTTCTGAGTATCTGAATTGTCTATCACAATATCATCGGCATTAGTTTGTACATTTAAGTAATTGTACCCTTGCCCATATATCGTGTTAAATTTCCAAGTTCCATTTAAAGAAAACACTCCATGTTCTTTTTGCTGAGCAGCTAATTTTTGAACTGTTACAAACATTATTATTAGAGTACAAATTCTAAATATATTCACTTTCTGATTTGTATTAAATTTCATATTTATTCTAAAATTGAAGATTCTAATTTCTTAAAAAGAAGTATTGCTTTTTCTAAGTACATAAAGATACTACTCCCCTAACAATCCTTAATTAATTTTGCGATTTTAACACTAAAAACCCCTTTTTTTTCAACGGAAACGTTATCGAAAACCCTAGCTTTAAACAAACTGTAATCTAAACTACTACCTCTAAAAACCTGCAACAAACGTTACAGGTATTTAGGAGTTTTTATAGTTTGCTTATTGGTTCTTCTTCTTTTTTTGTTGTTTGGCTTTTTTTAAAGCCTTCTTCTTTGCTAATTTTGCTTTTTTAGCGGCTTTTAATTGTGCTAATTTCTTTTGATGTTTTTCTGACAAGGGTCCGTGTTGAGCCTCATCAAACATATCAAACCTAGGCAAGACTTTATTCAAAGCATCTCTTTCTGCTCTAAGTTCTGACGGCACCTTGCTCCAATCTTTAATTTCAGGAAAACTTATTAAATCTGACGGATATTCTCTTACATCGTACCATTTGTTCAATCCATCTTTTAACACTTTTTCTCCCCTAATTATCTGTAAATTATCTTTGTAACCATACACCCAATCTCTATGTGTTTTTTTATTGGTGGTTAAAAACGGCATTAAACTTTCTCCATTAATTTCATAATCTTTAGGAAATTGAAACCCAACAATTTCGGCAAGAGTTGGCAAAATGTCTGACAAATTCATTAATATATCTTGTTCTCCTTTTTTGGTAAATCCAAGTCCTGGCCCATACATTATAAAAGGAACATGCGTTCCCTTTTGAGATTCTGGATTGTTTTTTCCGTACTTGCTAGAACCATTGTCTGCACAAAAAATAATCAACGTGTTGTTGTCTATTTTTAATTCTTTTAATTTTTTTAGATACAACCACATTTGGTAATCTAAATAATTTACATGACTGTGAATTCCGCTTGGTGATAAAGAATTATGCATATCGTAAACCCCATTTGCTCCTGTTACATTAGGTTCTTCTCTTGTATATTTCCCGTTTTCCCAAGTTATTTTTGGAGTTTCAATCCATTTTAAATCTGAACGCTTTGGATTGAAATAATTCATGGCAGCATGACCTAAATGCGTGGTATGATAGACAAAAAAAGGTTTATCTTCTTTTACTTTTCTTTCCATAAAATCAAAAATAAAATCCAATTCTACATCGGGACCATATGTATTTAATCCGTAATCTTTTTTAGATTCTGCTGTGTTTGGCCACCACTCAAATTGTTTTTTAGAGCTTGGGTGATTCATTAACATTACATGAGGTTTCCAATACCAACTAGACGATGCGTAATATGGATAATCTAAGGGCTTACCCGTATCTTGATTGATCAATTCTTTTTTACCATTCACTTTTACTTGTTTTAATGTAAAACTTGAATATGGATTTTCTCCCAATTCTGTTATAGATGATTCTCCTGGAGTAAACACTCCTTCATCAAACCCAAACTTTTGCAAATTTTTATTACGCATTTGACTTTTACCAGACCACATGGTAGCATATCCTCCTTTTTTAACTACATGACCAATGGTTAATGGAGAACTTTCAAACAATGGATACGAAGCTAAGTTTCCATCTTCATCTGTATAACTTCCTATAGTGCTGTTTCCCCACCATTTGTGTAAATGCGGATATCTACCTGTCATTAACATAGCTCTACTAGGAGAACAAACTACAGATGCCCATGCTGTTTTTACATACATTCCTTCTTTGGCAATTTTATCTAAAACAGGGGTTTGGGCTCTTACTTTTTTATCTTGTGTATTTTTATTTCCTGTAACAGAACTCCAAGTATCTGATTTGTATATAGGAAATTCACGCGCACTGATATCGTCGGCCAATATTAAAATAATATTGGGTTTTTGTTTTTTTTGAGCTACTACCGCCATGGTAGCTAGCATTATACATACTATTATTTTTTTCATCATCTTTTAAATTTATAGATTATTATTCTTCTTCGGAAACGTTACCGACAGGTATAAACCAAAAGAACCAGTAATTTTCATTACTGGTTCTTGTTAGCGTTGCAAAACTTATTTGTTTTTCTTGTTTTTATTTTTTGCTTTTTGTTTGGCTCTTTTCTTAGCTTTTAGTGCTTTTAACTTTTCCGCTTTTAAAGCCTCTTGTTTTTCTACTTGTTGTTTTTGCTTGGCTGTTAAAGGTCCGTGTCTTTGAGTCTTAAATGTATTAAATTTAGGCAGTATTTTTAACAACTCTTGCTTTTCTTTAACTGCTTGACTAGACATTGTACTCCAATCTTTAATAACGGGATAACTAATTAAGTCTGATGGGTTTTTGCTGACATCGTACCATTTGTTATAACCATCTTTTAACACATGCTTACTTCTAATAATTTGTTGTCCATCTTTATAACCATAAATCCAATCTCTGTGTTCTTTTTGATTGGTTGTTAAGAAAGGCCACAAACTAACTCCGTTAATTTTGTAATCTTTAGGAATTGTAACTCCTCCTATTTCTGCAATAGTAGGCAATACATCTGCTAAGTTTACCAACACATCTTGCTCTCCTTTTTTGGTCAACCCTAAACCAGGTGCATACACAATAAAAGGGACATGCGTTCCTTTTTGAGACTCTGCACTGTTTTTCCCATACCCCCAGGTTCCATTGTCTGCACAAAAAATAACAATGGTGTTTTTATCTATTTTTAAATCTTTTAATTTTTGCAAATACAAAGACATTTGATAGTCTAAATAATTGATATGATTGTGAATACCTACTTCTGTAACAGTTCCATGTGTGTTGTACACTCCGTTATCTCCGGTTACGTTTGGAGTTGTTCTTTTGTATTTACCATTTTTCCATTTCACTTTGGGGGTTCCCGGCCATTTGTTATGACTTGTTGGATTTAAAAAATCAAATCCATCATGTCCTAAATGCGATGTATGATAGACAAAAAAAGGTTTCTTTTCTTTGGTTTTACGCTCCATAAAATCAAAAATAAAATCCAATTCAACATCAGGTCCATAGGTATTTAATCCATATTCTTTTCTAGATTTTGCTGTGTTAGGCCACCATTCAAATTCTTTTTTAGAAGTGGGATGATTCATTAACATTACGTGAGGTTTCCAATACCAACCAGCTTGATCATAGTAATCTACTTTTTGCTTGGTGTCGTTATTTAGCATTACTTTTTTTCCATCTACCTTTTGAGTTTGAATTCTAAAGTCTGTATAAGGATTATCTCCTACGTGTGACGATTCTCCTGGTGTAAAAACCCCTTCATCAAAGCCATATCTATTTAAATTAGGATTACGCATTTGAGTTTTACCTGCCCACATAGTAGCATAGCCACCTTTTTTAGCCACAACCCCAAGATTTAAAGGAGAACTTTCGTAAAAAGGATAGGTTACAATTTTCCCTTCCTCATCGGTATATTTTCCTGTGGTTTTGTTTCCCCACCATTTGTGTAAATGTGCGTATCTACCCGTCATCATCATGGCTCTACTTGGTGAACAGACAACAGCTGCCCACGCTGTTTTAATATACAACCCTTCTTTTGCTATTTGATCTAACACCGGAGTTTGAGCTCTATATTGTAAATCTTGAGTATTTCCTCCTACAGGTGGACTCCAAGTATCTGACTTGTAAATAGGTAATTCACGAGCACTAATATCATCGGCCAATACTACAATAATATTTGGCTTTTTATTTTTTTGTGCCACTAATAAGTTGGCCAACATTAAAAAAAGTATACTTATTTTTTTCATCTTCTTTTAGTTTTTAAAATCTTTTAATTCGGGTATTATGTTAGAGGGAATGTCTAGCTTTTTATCATCAGAACCTTTGGCAAAATTGCTAATCTTATACTTGTCTTTTTGGCTCCAATCTATTTCTACACGACCATCACCCAACACAATATTGGTTAATTTTTTACGGAACCATTCCGTCAATTTTTTATAGTCTTTAGTTAACGCTACATTGTTTCTTTCATCAGGATCGTTACGCAAATCAAACAAAGCTACCTCTACCGTTTCTAAACTTTGTGTTCTTGCCCAATCTAAACCTGTACCTGGAGGAACTTGTTTTCCTGGTTTTGAGTTTTTTTCTTTGATACGCATAGAAAAAGCAAATTCTTTTCCTCTTAAATAAGCTCTTGGTCCGTAAACATGATTCATTTCTCCCAATACATATTCTTTTTCTTTTTCCAATCCACTGGCTACTTTGCTTAAATCAATTCCATCTAAATATTGGTGTTGTGGACTGTTAATATCTTCTTTAGCTGCTGATAATACGGTGGTAAAAATATCTACATATTCTACAAAAGCTTTGCTTACTTTGTTTTTAGGATACCATTTTGTGTTAGATCCTGCCATAACTATAGCTCCGTTATTTGAAGTGTTATACGGTGCAAATTTGGCTTCTAATCCTTGTTCTCCTAAATGCCATCCGTGATCTCCCACAGTTAAAATAATTACATATTCCTGATTGTTTTTTTTGCTAAAATCTTTAAAATCTTGAATAGCTTCTCCAATCAACGCATCACCATAGGCACAAAAGGCATAATAATCTCTAACAGCTTGTTGTTTTTCTGCTGCTGTCAATCCATCTATTTTCATGGACTGATATAATTTTACCAACTGCGGAGGCAATTTGCTTAATTCTTCTTTTTTATCAAAAGCTGGAATTTTATACGTTTTGTTTTTAAACTGATCTCTAAATTCTTTTGGAGGTAATACTGGTGTGTGTGGTAAATGAAAATTTAAACTCACAAATTGTGGTTGTTTTTCTTTGGGTCCGTTTACATTTCTACCCGATAAGGTTTGATATGCTTGGTTCTGATGCTTTAAATAATTTTGGTATTCTTTTACAATAAAACCATCTAAAGTTTCTCCTGCAGGTCTTGGACTTACACCTCCAATAATCATATTTTCTTGTTTGCGAGTATAAGCTCTAAGAATTTCTAATTTTTCATCAACCTTTTTAAATTGTTCTTTGTGAGCTGCATCTTTTGCTTCTGGCACTACTTCTAGCTTACTTCCATCGCTATACAAAAAGGCTTCTATTTGTAATGGTTTTTCACCTTTTACTTTTAGTTTTCCTTTGTTATCAAAATCAGTATATCCTTTAAGAATTAAATCATTCTTGTAATTTACGTTTACATCATAATAACCTGGGTCTGTCCAACTTGGCCTACTTTTCTTTTCGTCCCACTCTAAAATTCGATATCCCGATTTACCAAACAAGGCTGTTCCGTAACCTATTTCTTTTAAGACCTGTGGCATCATAGGTTTGGTAATGGATACTTTATTGTGAGCTTGTTCAAAACCTGTGACTCCGTTATGGTGTGGATACAAACCTGTCATCATAGAACTACGAGAAGGAGCACACGCTGGAGAGTTGCAATAGGCATTGGTAAACAACGTTCCTTCTTTGGCCAGTTTGTTAATATTTGGAGAACTTACATAACCTAGCTTACTTTCTTTTTGTCCTAAAACAGCTTGGTTGACTGCCTCAATAGCATCTGCTCTATGATCATCTGTTACAATCCATAAAATATTAGGCTTGTTTTGTTGCGCATTTAATCCTGCGAATACAAAAATTAAAGCATAGAAAATTTTATTCATTTCTTTTTGTTTATTGGTTTACGTTAGCTAAGACTTTTTTAAAAGCCAAAGTTTAATCTTAAGGCTTTAGAACTACAACACATATGTGTTCACATGAAACACTTATGTTTTTTGTATTAAAAAACCCTTAGTAAATACTAAGGGTTTAAATGGTTCTAATAATTGTATAAATTATTTGTTTTTATCGCCAGCCATGGCTTTATTAAGAATTGTTTGCCTCTTTTTTTCTTCTCTATTACAGTTAAACAAATGAGCATCTTCCCAAAGTGGTGTAACGTTGTCTTGAGCCCAAGTCTTGTATTTTTGTTTTAATTTTTCAACAATCTCAGGATGGTTGGCTGCAATGTTGTGATTTTCATACGGATCTTTATCTATATCAAACAACAAGGTTTCTTTTTTATAATAAGAGTCAATTAACTTGTAATTTTTATCTCTTACGGCATATCCTTCTCCTCCCGAATATTGCCAATACATAGGTCTTTCTTTTAAACTTTTTTTCTTTTTAGTAAGAATAGGCAACAAATCTACTCCATCTAATTTTTTACTAGTTGGTTGCTCTATATTGGCTGCCGATAAAATGGTAGGAAAAATATCTAACGCAATAATTGGCTTTTTATATACTCTGTTCCCTTTTACTTTTTTAGGCCAAGAAATTAAGAAAGGCTCTCTAATTCCCCCTTCAAACAACATTCCTTTATGTCCTCTATATGGATAACTACTTGCTCCGTGAGAATGCCCTCCGTTGTCGCTATAAAAAATAATTAAAGTGTTTTCGTACTCTCCTGTGTCTTTTAATTTCTGAATTACTTTTCCTATTCCAGCATCCATACCAACTACCATGGCAGCATAAGCCGCTCTTTCTCCATTTTCTATATGCTTTACTTTGTCTACATATTCTTTTGTGGCTTGTATAGGTGCGTGTGGAGCATTGTATGCTAAATACATAAAAAACGGTTTTTCGTTTTTAGAATACTTGTCTATATAATTTACTGCTTCGTTAGAAAAATCGTCTGTTAAATATGTTAATTCACTTTTAGGAACTATGTTACCATCTCTAACCACACCTAGTTCTTTGTTTTTTTCTGTAGTATTTCCCCAATAGTTTAAACCACCTCCACTAAAACCAAACCAATCATCAAAACCTCTATTGTTTGGCAAAAATTTGTTTGCATTTCCTAAATGCCACTTTCCTATAGCACAGGTTTGATAATTATTTTTTTGTAACAATTCAGAAATCATTAATTCATTTAAAGGCAAACCAATAACAGTATCTTCACTTTGTTTTGTGTTTTCTGGATTGTTTTCGTGTCCAAATTTTTGTTGATATCTACCTGTTAACAATCCTGCTCTACTTGGGCTGCAATATGGGTGAGATGAATATCCTTGACTAAAAACAACTCCTTCTTTTGCTAGTTGATTTAAATTGGGTGTAGGAATATCTGTAGCTCCGTTAAATCCAACATCTCCCCAACCTTGATCATCTGATAAGATGATTAATACATTGGGCTTTTTTTGTGCCGTAGCAACCCAAACGGTAGCTAAAAAGAATAGTGTACTTATTTTTTTGATCATTCTAATTTGATTTTTTAACGGTAGCAAGATTGTGAAAACTTTATTTTAGAAGCACCACAAACGTTTCTGTTCTAAACAGATATGATTAAAAAAAGCATTTTTACGTAAATTGTAAAAATGCTTTTTTTAATATTTGTAAATGTTAACTAATCAATTTCTCTAACCCATATATTTCTATAACTAACAGGACTCCCATGGTCTTGTAATTTAATAGGAGCTTTGCCATGTGAAGTATATTTTGGAATTCCTATATATTTTGTAGGTCCTTTTAAAACAAAATGATCTTGAATTAAAACTCCGTTATGCAACAATGTTAAGGTTGCTGGCTTTACAAGTTCATCCCCTTTAAATTCTGGAGCATGATAAATAATATCATACGTGTTCCATTCACCTGTTGGTACTAAAGCTTTTGCCAACGGAACAGATTGCTTGTACACAGAACCCACTTGACCGTTTACATAAGTATCATTGTTGTTGTTGTCTAAGATTTGAATTTCATAACGTCCTTGTAAAAACACACCACTGTTCCCTCTACCTTGACCGCTTTTTACAATTTTAGTTGGCGATTTCCATTCAATATGCAATTGCATTGATCCAAACTTTCTTTTTGTCTGAATAGTAGCATTCTTTTTAGATGCTCCTTTGTAAACCGTCATGCATTTTTCTTGCGTGTTTAGTTTCCATGTAGGTTTGCTTTTATCTGTAGATGTTTCCCATTCTTCTAAACTAGTTCCATCAAACAAAACAATAGCATCACTTGGCACTCCATTTTTACTGTATGGTTCTACTACTGGTGGAATAGGTTTATATACTTCGGTATCTTTGGGGTTTGCCTCATCTTTTTTTTGTGAGTATGTAGTTACTCCACACAAAAGCAAGCCCATAAAAAAGATTCTTTTTTTCATTATTTCTTATTTTAAAGAATTAATCCAAGCAGCTAATTTTAAACCATCTTCTTTAGTTACAAAAGACAAAGGTGCCATAGGGGTTTTATAGTCTGGCCAGTTTTTAGGTTCTGGTTTGTAAATTAATTCTACTATTCTTTCATTAGAATAATTCCTTTTGGCAATTTCTTTAAAAGGAGGACCTACCATTTTTTTATCTTTTTTATGGCAACCAATACAAGCATTTTTAATTAACAAAGGCTTAATTTCCTCATCTGTTAAAACAGGTATGTTCGATTTTTCTTCTTTTTTTTGTTGTGCTTGTGCACTAAAAATCATTGCAAAAGCAAAAATAAATGTGAATACGTATTTCATGTGTATATTTTTTATGCTATTAAATTCTCTTATAATAAAGTTAAAGTAAAGTTTATTTCTAGCTTGTTTTTTAAAGATACAACTTGTGTAGAAATAATTGTACCTTAAAAATTTTTATAAAAATCTTATTTATTTTTTAAAAAATAGTTTGATTTTAGTCAGTGAATAATTTTGAACATTCAAAAACAATAAGTTTAATACTTTTACCCTAATTGTATTCATTTATTAAACAATCTAGTTTTTAATCTAAAAATACACAAAACATCTAGGAAATAATTCCGAATCATATTTTAACAAAACCTTATAATGAAAAACAAAATACTATCCTATCTGGTGCTTAGTTGCTTTCTTTCACTTGGAAGTATGGTGGCACAAAAACAACAAACTTCTATTCCTTTTACCAACATAAGTTTAGATGATTTGTCTGAATTTAAAAAAACTGGAGAAAATTGGAAAGTAGCCTCATCTGTTTCTATTGACAGAACCAAAAGAAGAACCATTTTTAGTAACAAAGGAAAAGGAGTGTTGGTAAACACCAATGATCAGAAAAAAAACAAACACATTGTTACCAATTTTGAACATGGTGACATAGAATTAGAGCTTGATGTTATGATGCCTGTTGGTTCTAACTCTGGAATTTATTTTCAAGGACGTTATGAAATTCAATTGTACGATAGCTGGGGTGTAAAAAAACCTAAATATAGCGATATTGGTAGTGTATATCAACGTTGGGATAAAAACAAGAAAAAAGGAGAACAAGGATATGAAGGAACCGCTGCTTCTGTAAACGCAGCAAAAGCTCCAGGATTATGGCAACATTTAAAAATAATTTTCCACGCTCCTAGATTTAACAAAAAAGGAGAAAAAATTAAAAATGCTTATTTTGAAGAAGTGCAATTGAATGGTGTTTTAATTGTAGAAAACGCTGAAGTATCTGGACCTACAAGAGGTGCTATGTTTGGAAAAGATGAAAAAGAAATGGGACCTATTGTTTTACAAGGAGACCACGGGCCTGTTGCTTTTAAAAACATAAAATACAAATTGTACAACAAAGACAATAAAATACAAATCAAAAACATTACTGCATCTATTTACGAAAGCAACAAAAAAATTAACAATGTAGATGCCATCAATCAACTAAAGAAAATAAAAACAAATCGTGTAGATGCCATTACCCCATTAACGCATGTGCAAAAAAATGCTAAAAATTTAATTGCTTACACAGGTACTTTTAACATTCCAGAAACCGCTAATTATGTTTTTGAGATGAGAGTCTTTGGTGGTGCTTTATTAGCTATTGCTAATAAAACTCTTATGAGTATAAACGAAAACAATGCAGAAAAACCCAACTATAAATCTATTCAATTAGAAAAGGGAGAGATTCCTTTTACTGTTGTATTCAATCAAATAGGAAGATGGGGGCAACGTGGTTTTGAACTTTTTGTAGAAGGTGAAGGAATGCAACGTCATTCTATTCAGAAAAGAAAAATGTCTGAAAGAGAAGAAGCCAAAACACACATGAGATTTTTAATTATAGAACCTAAAGACAATAAAGTTGTTACACAACGTAGTTTTATAATGCACAACAAAGTAAAAAGAACACACTCTATTTCTGTTGGATTTCCTCAACAAATGAATTATGCTTACGATTTAGAAACAGGTTCTTTATTGCATGTATGGAGTTTGAATTTTTTAAACGCTACACATATGTGGCACTCTAGAGGAAAAGAGCAATTAGGAATCCCTGAAGGACCTACCATTTCTTTTCATGGTGATGAAGATTTTGCTTTCTTAAAAAACAAAGATGCTAATTGGCCTAAAGAAAACTACAACACTAAAAAACAATTGGCTAAAGGGTACCAAAAAAACACTCATTTAATTCAAAAAGGATACAGTGTAGATGCTGTAAACAACCCTACATTTATTAGCGAATTAAACGGTACTTCTATTCACAACAAATTTGTTCCTTCCACATCAGAAAGAAAACTTACTCGCCAAATTACTACAGATTCTACATCAGAAATATGGCATAAAATTACAGAAGCTCCTCATATCAAAAAAGGAACTGATGGAGTTTATATTATTAACGACAACAACTATTACATAGAGTTCCCTAAACAACATAATGAACGTCCGATTATTCGTTCTAAAAACGGAGTAGACGAATTGCTAATTAAAATTCCTCAAGGAAAACAAAACACTGAATACAATATTATTTGGTAATTAAAAAAGTAGAAAACAATGAAAATAACTTATAAAATACTAGCAATTACTACTGCCCTTTTAATTGGTAAAGCAGGAATTGCTCAAAAAAAGAACAAAGTTTTAAACAAACAATTGGCAGAACAAGAAGCTGACTACTATAAAATTGTAGATGTTCCTATTCCTAAAGACATTACTTTAGAAGTTGGAGGTTTAGCTTTAACAAACGATCATAAATTAGGTGTTTCTACACGTAGAGGTGAAGTTTGGCTTATAGACAACCCGAATACCCAAAGTCCTAAATACAATTTATTTGCAAGTGGTATGCACGAAGTTTTAGGGCTTGCATACAAAGACAATTCTTTCTTTGCTTCTCAACGTGGAGAACTAACCCAATTAATTGACAACAACAAAGATGGAAAAGCAGACTTGTATAAAACTTTTTTCTCTTGGCCTTTATCTGGAAACTACCATGAATATTCTTACGGACCAAGAGTAGATAAAGATGGAAACATGTTTGTACACCTAAACGTTACCTGGGCAGGTGGCGGAAGAAGTTTTTCTAAATGGAGAGGATGGCTATTAAAATTTAACAACAAAGGAGAAATGACTCCTTTTGCTGCTGGATTTAGATCACCTGCTGGTTTAGGAATTATGCCTAATGGAGATGTTTTTTACTCAGAAAACCAAGGAGACTGGGTAGGTTCTGGTAGAGTAACTCACATGGAAAAAGGAGATTTTGCTGGGCATCCTGAAAGCTTAAGATGGACTAGCGAACTGAATTCACCTTTAAAACTAAAACCATCAGACATTAAGTCGGGACACCTTTCTATTTATGAATATGGTAAAGAATTAAAAGCTCTAAAAGCTCCTGCAATATGGCTACCACATACCATTTTAGGTACTTCTACTTCTGATATATTGTTTGATACAACAAACGGAAATTTTGGGCCTTTTGAAGGACAAATGTTTGTTGGAGACCAGGGGAATAGTAGAATTGTTCGTGTTTGTTTAGAAAAAGTAAACGGAGTATACCAAGGTGCTGCCTTTGGTTTTGTTGAAGGATTTTCTTCGGGAGTATTGAGAATGATTTGGAGTAACGACAACAGTATGTTTGTAGGTATGACTAGCAGAGGTTGGTCTTCTATTGGTAGAAAAATGTATGGATTGCAACGCTTGGTTTGGACAGGAAAAGTTCCTTTTGAAGTAAAAACAATGAAAGCTTTAAACGATGGATTTGAATTAGAGTTTACCAAGCCTGTAAGTAAAAAAATAGCTGAAGACATTACCAACTACAAAATAGCTTCGTTCACTTACAAATATCACGAAACTTATGGTAGTCCAATAGAAGAATTACAAAACGCAATGGTACACCATGCTAAAGTTTCTAAAGATGGATTGAAAGTAAAACTAACCGTACACGGTATGCGTTTAGGATATATTCACCAAATAGAAATGCCTACGTTAACATCTAAATCTGGAGAATTGTTATTACACAACAAAGGTTTTTACACACTAAATGAAGTTCCAGGTGGTGCCTTAAAATCTGCACACATGGCCATGCCAAAAACTCCTAAAAAAGTAGTTCATCAGCCAAAACGTGCAAACAAAATACCTAGTGAATGGGGCAACAAAGAAGCCGATGAAAAAATAGAACTTGGAACCGTTCCTGGGTTACAATACAATTTAAAACAAATAACCATTAAAAAGAATTCTAGAATTCAGTTAACCTTAAATAATAACGATGATATGTTACACAACATGGTTATTATGAAACCTGGAGCAGAAACTCCAACAACTGTTGGGAACATGGCTCTACAACTAGGATTAGAAGGTCCTGAATTAAGTTATGTACCTGATACTGATTTGGTTTTATTCCATTCAGGAATTGTTGGTCCAGAAAGTTCTGAAACTATTTATTTTACTGCTCCTAGTAAACCCGGACAATATTGGATTGTATGTACATTCCCTGGGCATGCATATACCATGAGAACAAAATTAATTGTGGAATAGAGTTTTATTTTAAACCCTCAAAAACACATTCAAACAAAAAAAGGAGCAACCTAGCTAGGTTGCTCCTTTTTTTTGTTGAGTTTTAACAAACTACTTTAAGACAATGTCTTTTTTTGCTATTTTTTTGCTATTTACATAAACCTTATCTAAATCATAATTCTTTACATCGTCTAAAACCACAGCCGGACGTTCCTCTTTATTAACGGTAAAAATGTGAATATTATTTAAATACAATCCATTCATATGACGAGCATAAATTCCTGAAGCTGGAATAGGCACTCCTACTTTTTTAAACTCAGGCCACCAATTTCCTAATGTTTCTAAAGTGTATTCTTTTATTTCTCTTTTAGCATCTTCTTTAGTTCCCCCTCCTGCAACAGTCATTTGAATATTGTTCAATTGCACATCAGTTATATCATGATTAGGCATTCCTGTAATAAAAATTGCTGAATTTACATCTAACATTCTATTATCTGCAATTATTCCATTAAAAATAAAACTATGCATTGCTTTCATAGGTAACATTTCTTTAGGAGCATCTGCTCCAGCTCTTTGTTGGCAAAAAGTCATAAAAATAGGTCTTGGTACATTACGCATAACAATGTTAGAAAACACCATATTTTTCATTTCTGCACCTTCATTCATCTGAATTTTAAATCCGGAGTCTTGAATATCATGAAAAGTACAATTGCTTACTGTTACCGAGTTAAAATCTCCTCTAGAAGCCAGTCCAATTCTCATAGCTGCCCACTTACTTTTAAATACACAATTGGTAATGGTAATATCTTCACAGGGTTTGTCGGGTCTAGAAGTTTGTAAACAAATAGAATCATCACTGGTATCAAAAGATGAATTTGTAACTCGTACATTGGTACACCCATCAAAATCTAACCCATCACCATTGTGATTAATTCTACTTTTTATTTTAATACCATTAACCGAAATTTCGTCACAATACAACCAAGCAGAAGTCCAAGCAGCAGGATTTTGTAAAGTTATATTGTTCATACGAATGTCTTTACAGTTTAAAAAACGCAACAACATAGGACGACCATTACCCTCTTTTTTTCTAAAATTCTTTGGACTTCCGTTTCCATCTATCGTTCCATATCCTTCTATGGCAAATGATTTTGCTTCTTTAGCAAAAATCAAACACCTGTCCATGTGAGTTTCGTTTTTATAGGTGTTTTTATGAGTATCGGTTGTGTAATCTTCATAATTTGGACTTCCTAACAAAACAGCTCCGTTTTCTACCCTAAGAGTAACAAAACTCTTTAAATAAATGGTTCCAATAACAACGGTTTTTCCTGCAGGAATTAATACGGTACCTCCTCCATTTTTGGTACAAGTATCTATGGCATTTTGAACCGCTTTGGTATCTTTTGTAATTCCATCGGCTTTGGCTCCAAAATCAAGAACATTGTAATTGTTGGCAAAAATAGATAATTGTACAAACAACATGGTGCTAAAAAGAACAACTTTCATCATAAATTTATGGTCTATATTAAATTGATATTTACCAAAGCTAAAACTAATTTACAAGTAAAAAAAAGGGAAACACATATGTAATACACAATGGGTAAAAGGCATCATTTTTAATACACATACAATCTAGTTCTTAAAACGATACAAAACGAACTACAAAAGAGCTAGTCTTAAAAATCATCTATACAATACTTAAAAACATATGTGTTTGGGTTTACTTATACATTCTTAACTATTTTAAAGAAATTTAGGGGCTTTTAAAACAAAATCAAAAAATAATTTTAAACCCAAAGTACTCTTTACTATCTTAACTGTAAATTATTTTTTTTTAGAAAAAACAAATCACACATAAATATTTTATGCATCAACACTGTATCAAGACATACGTAGTAAAACTTTTGCTATTCATATCTTTATTTACCTACGCACAAGTCCCTATTAATTTTCATCATATTTCTGTAAATGATGGATTGTCACAAAGTGATGTAAATACTATTTATCAGAATAAAGATGGTTATATGTGGTTTGGAACTCATGATGGTCTTAACAAGTATGATGGGTATCAATTTAAACACTACAAACCTCAAAAAAACAAAAACAGCTTAAGTAGTAATTTAATTTTTAGAATTACTGGAGATGATAATCATAATTTATGGATAGGAACCACGGGGAATGGTTTGAACTTTTTAGATACTTCTAAAGAAAAATTTCATCATTACAAGCACAACCCTAAGAACAGCAAAAGTATTAGAAACAATTACATTAGTGCTCTTTTAATTGATCATGAAAAAAATCTTTGGATAGGAACCAATGAAGGTCTTGATTTTGTAGACTTATCTGCGCATAGAGATAGTCTAGTTTTTAAACATTTAGATTTTCCTATAAAAGTAAACAACAATAGAATTACCGCAATATACCAAACCAAAAAGGGAGCGCTATTAATAGGAACTAACAAATACTTTTACCAGGTAAAACAAAAAGGAAAGGAATTCCAATTAATCAACATAAATGCTGAATACGGAATTCCTACAGGAATTATTAAAAGTATTGTAGAAGACGAAAACGAACGTCTTATTATTTCTGTTTCTCAAGACTTTTACATTCAAAATACAAACCTAAATATTCGTAAAAAGTTTATAAAATTTTACAGCACTACAGGAGTTTCTAACATTATTATTGACAATAAAAACAACATATGGGTTGGTACTATTAAAGGGCTTTTACATTTTGAAAATACAGGAAACAAACCTAAGCTTATAAACATTTATAAAGATTCTCCTGAAAACCCTTATAGCTTAAACAAAAATATTATTACTTCTTTGTACAAAGACCAAACAGGTATTATTTGGATAGGTACAAACGGAGGAGGAATTAACAAATTTGACCCTAAAAACAAGCCTTTTCTACATGTTAAAAAAACATCTGACCCAAAGAGTTTAAGCTACAACAAAATAAGAGCAATTTACACCGATAGCAATAACGATTTATGGATAGGAACAGAAGGAGGTAAGTTAAATAAAGAAATAAAAACAGATCAAAAATATAGTGCTTTTGAACACCTTTTTAACGTTACAAAAACGTTTGCCATTTCAGAAGTTAAAACCAACGGAAAACTTTTCTTACTATTAGGAACCGAAGGAAGAGACTCTTTTCATTATATAGATATTACCAACCCAAATCAAAAAGCATTTTACAAACAAAAAATAATTCCACAAATTAAAGGAAGTGTTTTTACCATATATGTAGACCACAATAATTATGTATGGGTTGGAACTTACAGCAAAGGAGTGTACGTTTTTCAAATTGATAAAAACAACCAGTTTGTGTTAAAAAATCATTTTACAAACAACCCTAAAGACCCTGGAAGTATTTGTGGTGTTATTATTCGAAAAATATTTCAAGACTCTAAAAAGAATTTGTGGTTTGCTACCGGAACCGGATTAAGTAAACTGTCTTATACAGAAATTAACAAAAAAAATCCTACGTTTATTAATTATAAAAATCACGAAGACAATCCTAAGAGTTTAAGCCTAGACTACACCCTAACTATACACGAAAGTAAAAAAGGGGAACTTTGGATTGGAACCCTTGGAGGTGGATTGAACAAATTAGTTTCACCTCTTTCTGAAAAAAACGCACAGTTTAAAGTTTATACTGAAAAAGATGGATTGCCTAACAATGTAATTAAAGGAATTTTAGAAGACGATAAAGGATATTTATGGGTTTCTACCAATAATGGAATTTCCAAATTTAACCCCGAAAAAGAAACCTTTAAGAACTATAATATTCACGATGGCCTACAAAGCAATGAATTTCAAGAATTAGCCTGTTTTAAAAGAAAAGACGGAGAAATGTTGTTTGGTGGAATAAATGGTTTTAATGCTTTTTACCCTCAAAAAATTAAAGACAACCCTTACCAACCTGAAACACATATTACCAAAATTTCGTTATTTAATAACGAAATAGAATTGGGAAAAAGCTACGATGGAAACATACTTTTAACAAAATCTATTCAGAACACTACCAAAATAGAACTTAAACACGATCAGAATAGCATTTCTTTTGAGTTTGCTGCCTTACAATACTCTTCCCCACAAAAAAATCAATACGCATACAAGCTAAGTGGTTTTGAAAACAAATGGAACTATACCAATTCCACAAAACGTTTTGCTACTTATACCAACTTATCTCCAGGTATTTATACTTTTAGTGTAAAATCATCTAACGGAGATGGTATTTGGAACAACACTCCTAAAAAAATAGTTATAGAAATTACTCCTCCTTTTTGGAGAACCATTTGGGCCTACATTCTATATGCACTAATTGCAATAGGACTATTAATTGCTTTTTGGAAATTTACCATTATCAAAACAGAAAAAAAGCACGAGTTAGAATTAGAACATATTGAAAAGGAAAAATACAAAGAACTACAACAAATGAAATTGGAATTCTTTACCAATATTTCTCATGAATTTAGAACTCCATTAACCTTAATTAAAGGTCCTTTAGAATACTTACAAGCTAAAATAGGTACATTAGATCAGAATGTAATCAGACACCAATATCAATTAATGGAGAAAAACACAGAGTATTTACTGCGTTTGGTTACTCAGCTTTTAGATTTTCAAAAAATGGACAAAGGGCAAATGAGCCTTACTGTTTACAACAAAAATATTGCACGCTTTATTAAAGAAGTTGCAGAACCTTTTAAATTTATTAGTGAAAAGAAAAAAATTAAATACAGTGTTAAAACTCAAGATGAGAAAATTTACACCTACTTTAATCCTGATGCTCTAGAAAAAATAATGAATAATTTATTATCTAATGCATTTAAATTTTGCCCAGAAAACGGAATTGTAGAAGTATATGTATACGTTAAAAAAACATTTCATTCAGAAAAACTAACTAAAAAAACAGTCTACAATAAATTAGTTATAGAAGTTAGAGACTCTGGTTCTGGAATTTCAGATGCCAAAAAACAAAGAATATTTAACAGATTCTATAGCAATTCTGCCAAAGAGCTAGCCAACCCAACAGGAACAGGTATTGGATTAAGTTATACCAAAAGCTTAATAGACTTACACCAAGGAACTATTATAGTGGTAGATAATGAATGGGGAGGATCTACATTTGCTGTAAATTTACCCATAGATAAACAAGCATATATAGACAAACCTAACATTGTATTTGGAACCAAACAAGACAATGTAAACACAACCACTGCTTATGTTTCATCTACACATCAAATATCTGTACAAGATCAGGAAGAAGATGATGAAATTATAGGACAACGATCACAACTACCTATTGTTTTAGTTGTAGATGACAACAAAGACATTCGTTCCTTCATCAAACAATCGTTAAAAGAAAGCTACAACATATTAGAGGCCGAAAATGGCTTAAAAGGATATGAGCTAGCTAAAAAACAAATACCTAATATTATTATTAGTGATTATGTAATGCCTGAAATGGACGGTGTAGAATTCTGTAAAAAATGTAAAGAAACCTCAGAAATTAGTCATGTTCCTTTTATATTACTAACAGCCAAAACATCTGAAGAACATCAATTTACTGGTTTAGAAAATGGTGCTGATGATTATATTACCAAACCCTTTAACCTAGAGTTACTTCAACTAAAAATTAAAAATATAATTCACAAAAGAGACAGTCTTAGAAAACGTTTCAATCAAGAAATTATTCTAAAACCAGAAGATGTAACCGTTACTTCTGCCGATGAACTTTTCTTAGAAAAGGCTATGGAAGTTGTAGAAAAAAACATGATGAACACAGAATTTAGCGTAGAAATGCTGGTTAAAGAGATGAGTGTTAGTAGAAGTAATTTGTACTTAAAACTAAAAGAAATCACAGGTTTATCTTCTAGTGAGTTTATTAGAAGTATTCGTTTAAAACGAGCAGTACAACTGTTAGAAAAAAGTGATTTATCTGTTAAAGAAATTATGTATATGACAGGTTTTAACAGTCCGTCTTACTTTGCAAAATGCTTTAAAAAACAATTTAACATGACTCCTAGCGATTATATTCAACAAAACAATCTTGGAGACAAAACCTAAAATTTTAGCTACCAACAAGTAAAAAAGCTTCTTTTAATCGAGAAGCTTTTTTTGCATAGCTTATAATTTTAACCAATCTATATATTTAACTATATTAGCACGAACCAAAACATTATTATCATTACAAATATGGATTCTAATTCTAAAAAAATTGTTGTTTCTCTAGAAAAAATAGAAAAAAAAGAACATGCTTCATTTTATACAGGAGTCTACAAACAACAATATTTTAACGGAAATTGGCACTACCATCCAGAATATGAACTTTTATTAATTAAAGAAGGAGCAGGAACTCGTTTGGTGGGAGATCATGGAGAAAAATTTGAAGTGGGTGATTTGGTTTTATTAGGTAGCTTTTTACCACATGCTTGGATTACAGACAAAAATTATTTAGAAGAGCATCCTAACAAATTTTGTGAATCGATTTACGTTCAGTTTAAAAAAAATATTTTTGGATCTAGTTTTGTGAATATTCCCGAATTAAAAGGGGTTCGAAAAATACTGCGACTATCTTCTAGAGGTCTAAAAATTGAAGGGCAGTACAAAAATCAAATCATTTCTTTGCTAGAAGAAATGCCTAAAGAGAATGCATTTAATCAGTTAATAAAGCTTTTAAAAATTCTAAATTTGGTTAGCATTAGTGACTATAGCATTTTAGCATCTGAAGATTATTTAAATGAAAATTTTCAATTTAAATCTCATCGAATGTTAAAAATTCATGAGTATTTAATGGAAAACTACAACCAAAATATAGATATTAAAACATGTGCAGAAATGGCCAATATGACTTTACCTTCTTTCTGCAGATATTTTAAAAATGAAACTCAAATGATTTTTTCTGATTATTTGAATCATATTAGAATAGATTTTTCTAAAAGATTCTTAACAAATACAGATATGGCTATTAAAGAAATTGGCTACGAATGTGGTTACAATTCTGTTCCTTACTTTAACAAACAGTTTAAAAAAATAGTAGGAGAATCGCCTTTTAAATTTAGAAAAAACAGTCGTGAAATTCATCATTAACCTTATAGCAAATTGTTAAAAAACAAAATGGTTTCCTTAATATGGGTTTCCCAGTATATCCATTCGTGTTTTCCTGGGTTTTCTTTATAAATATGTGAAATTCCTTGTTTGGTTAGCTCTTCATGCAATTTTCTATTCCCATCTATCAATTCATCATCTACACCACAATCAAATCTAAATGCAGGCAAACGGTCTTTATTCTGTAAAGCCGTTTGTAAAACAGAATTATTTTCCTCTGTGTTTTGTTTGTAATACTCTAAACTTTCTTCTACAAACAATTCCATCTCTTTTATATGGGTAATAGAAGACAAACCAGAAACTCCAGTAAATTTATTGCAATGTTTTAAACCTATTCTTAAAGCTCCAAAACCTCCCATAGACAAACCTGAAATAAACAATTTAGATTTTTCTGAAGCTTGGGGAATTAATTCAACCGTAGCATTAATGACATCTTCTACAATCCATTTTTCAAAGTCTACACCTGTGTAATGTGGTACATAAGCACTTCCATCTCCCCACAAACCATCAGATGGCATTACCACAATCATAGGTTTAATTTCACCAGATTCAATCCATTCTTTCATTTTTAAATGAATTCCTGTTTTTTGAGACCAAATCCAATGGCTTCCGTAAACACCATGTAACAAAACAACAATTGGCAAATCTTTATAATCTTCTTTATCTGTAGGTACAAAAACACTAAGATCTCCTCTTCCTTTTAAGTTTTTACTTTTAACGGTAATGTATCTTAAATTATTAGATTCAAATTGTGTATCTGATAGCTCTGTGGTTCTAAACTTTGACATAGGTATTTAAGAATCAAAAACAATTACACCTTTGGCATTTTTACCAGCTAACATATCTTTAAATGCTTGTTCTAAATTTTCAAACTTATAGGTATTTGTTACCATTTCGTCTAACAACAAATCCCCTTTTTCGTACAAATTTAAAAGAATTGGAAAATCTATTTGTGGTCTACATTTTCCATACAATGGGTTGATGTAAATTTTATCCCATTCAAACAACTGCATATCAATAGTTACCTCTTCTTCAATACCGCTAACTTGTACAGCGGTTCCTGCATTTCTTATCATAGCCAAAGGAGCTGCCCCTAATGCTGGAATGGCAGTACATTCAAAAGCATAATCTGCACCACCATTGCCCGTAATTTCTTTTACTTGACGAGTTGCATTTTGTAAATTTTTATCGTTTTTATCTGCTTGAATTGTATGGGTTGCTCCAAACTGTTTTGCCATTTCTAAACGAGTAGGATTCGGATCTATTGCAATTATTTTTGCAGCTCCAGATATTCTTGCTCCCTGAATTACATTCAGTCCTACCCCTCCATTTCCAATAACAACTACTGTAGACCCTGGTTTTATTTTTGCAGTATTTACCGCTGAACCATAACCCGTCATTACTCCACAACCAATAATAGAAGCAGAACTAAATGGTATTTCTGTACCGTACTTAACAACGGCTTGCTCTTTAACAACCGTATGTGTAGACAAAGTTCCTATATTAAAAGAACGCTCTATTCCTTTTCCATTATACAAAGTGCTCTCTAACCTTGCATGCCCTTCAGACACTTCTCCATCTGGTAAACTATCGCCTGCAACCACAGGAGAATTGTTTTCACAAATATGTTGATTTTGTTCTTGACACTGAAAGCAAGTACCACAAGGAATAGCCCAGTTTAAAATAACTTTATCACCTGGTTTTACTGATTTTACATTTTCTCCAACAGCTTCTACAACACCAGCACCTTCATGTCCTAAAATAATTGTTCTTCCCCAATGTAAAGAATCATGATCTGTATGGCAAAGTCCAGCTGCTAAAATTTTAACTAAAACCTCATCTCCTACCGGATTCTTTACTTCAATTTCTTCTATAGAAAATTTTCCATCACCTTTTGCTATGGCTGCCTTTGCTAACATATAATTGTATTTTTTGGTGAAAGTATTATTTAAAAACTACTCTAAATTCTACTTAATTAACAAATAATTATATTTTATTAAAGTTGCGATATTTTTAAAAACAAAAAAACCTTACTAAATAAATAGTAAGGTTTTTCGTGAGCCCTGAAGGATTCGAACCTTCGACCGCCTCCTTAGAAGGGAGGTGCTCTATCCAGCTGAGCTAAGAGCCCGTAGTTTTTTTGTTTCTACGAAAACATTTTTGTCGGGGTGGCAGGATTCGAACCTGCGACCTCCTCGTCCCAAACGAGGCGCGATGACCGGGCTACGCTACACCCCGAATAGTCATCTATAAATGCGGAGAGACAGGGATTCGAACCCTGGCGACGGTTACCCGTCGACAGATTAGCAATCTGCTCCATTACCACTCTGGCACCTCTCCCAAAGTATTCTACCACTTCGTTTAGCGAGTGCAAATATATAAGATAAGTTAAATTCTTGCAACCTTTTTTTTATTTTTTTTACTCTGGATATTCAATTCTTACGTGATAGATGTTTTTAAGCTTTTTCTTAATCACTTTTTTAACACTTTCTATTTCTTTTAACGTAATATTTGCATTTAAGAATTGTCCTTCTGATTTTTGTTTTTCTACAATACGTTCTATCAATTCATCAATAGCTGTTGCTGTAGGTTCTGACAAACTTTTAGAGGCTGCCTCGGCAGCATCACACATCATTAAAATGCATGTTTCTTTAGAAAAAGGAATGGGTCCAGGGTATCTAAAATCTTCTTGATTTACATGTTCTGGATTCATTTCCATTTCTTTTTTATAGAAATAATACACCAAACTAGTTCCATGGTGTGTTCTAATAAAATCTATAATTCTATCTGGTAATCTATATTTTTTAGCCAACTCTATTCCTTCTATAGTATGACCTATAATAATTTTAGCACTATCTTTAGGAGACAATTCATTGTGTGGGTTTACACTTGTTGATTGATTTTCTGTAAAATAAAATGGGTTTAATATTTTACCTATATCATGATACAGAGCCCCCGTTCTTACCAACATTACATTGGCGTTTATTTCGTTTGCTGCTGCTTCGGCCAAATTAGCTACTTGCATAGAATGCTGAAACGTTCCGGGAGCTTTTTCATTTAGCTCTCTCAACAACAAGCTGTTGGTGTTTGATAATTCTAACAAAGTAATATCTGACACCAACCCAAATAATTTTTCATACAACCATATTAAAAAGACTGATAAGAAAGACAACACTCCGTTTAATGCAAACAACACAAAATAACGACTCTTAATTTGACTAATACCACCTTCGTGTATAATATAAAATGCTAAATACGTTAACATATAGACTAAGGTGATTTTAATTACCGAAATAAATAAATTTCCTCTTTTATGAATATCTGATACCGTTAAAATGGTCACAAAACCTGCAATGGTTTGTAAATAGATGTATTCAAAACTGTTAGGAACCACAAAACCTAACATAATTACCATTAGTAAATAAGAAAACATAGCTACACGAGCATCAAAAAACGCTTTCATTACAATAGGTAAAATACAAACAGGTACCACATACAAATATTCTGTTTGTTGCTTTATAATTAAGGTTTCTAAAAACACCATTAACAGTACATTTAAAAAGATAAATGTTACTTGTGTGTTGTTTTCAAAAATTTCTTTTCTATCTAAATACAAAAATAGCATTAGCATTCCCATAGCTAATGACACTAATATAATATAGCCTGTTAAAATCCATCTATAATTTTTTTTAGTCCATATTTGAGACTTGTACTCTTCCTTTAAAGAGTTTAAGACTTCTAATTTTTTTCCTTCTACAATATCTCCTCTAGCTATAATTAACTCTTTGGTAGACACTTTTCCTTTGGTATAAGAAATAGAGGCTAACAATTCTTTTAAATCTTTTTGTGTATATACCTCATCATAAAACACATTGGGCACTAGCACTTCAGATAAAATATTGGTTATAATTCTTTTATAAGTATAATCTACCTGATTTTTTAATGTTGTATTCATTAAGGGCAAAATTTCATCTGATGTAATCATTTGACCAAAAGGAATTTTAGTCACCTCTTGTTGTTTTCTGATTAAAATAATTCTATCCGAAGAAATTCCTTCTTTAACCCCAGTATCTACAAATCCTTTATCATAAATAAAATCAATTAAATCTACAGCAGTTGCTTTGTATATTTGTGTTTTAAAATTATCTACCAATCCTTTTTCTTGTATGGCTTGGCTATAATAATCTCTAAATTTTTGTTTAACCGACAACACAACATCTTCTTTATATTCGTAGTATAAATTAGATTCTTTTATCAGCTCTTGTTTTTCTTTGGCAATTTCTTCATCTGTTTTTTGAATAGCAAAATCAAAAGGAGCTAGTAAATTCTCATATTGCCATGGTTTTCCTTTTTGAAATTCGTATTTAAATTTTCCTCCTTTAGGAAAAAAATACACAATAGAAAATACCACCATTACAAATAAAAATATTTTATAAATAGTGGATTGATTTTGGTAGATACGGTTAATGATATTTTTCATTAAGTGATTTTGATATTACTCAAAAATAAACAATTAATTTTTGTAAATTAATGTACTCTTAATTTGATTAAAGTATGCCTAAAAAAATTGTGATTGTTGCTGCTAAAAGAACTCCTATAGGAAGTTTTATGGGAAGTTTAGCCTCTGTACCTGCTCCAAAACTTGCAGCTACGGCTATTCAAGGAATTCTTAATGAAACTAAAATTCCATCAAACTTAATTGAAGAAATTTACTTAGGAAATGTTTTGCAAGCGGGTATAGGACAAGCACCTGCTAGACAAGCGGGTATATATGCAAATTTAAACCACAATACACCGTGTACAACTATTAACAAAGTGTGTGCTTCTGGAATGAAAGCTATTACCATGGGAGCACAAGCTATTAAAGCAGGAGATCGTGAAATTGTTTTGGTGGGTGGAATGGAAAACATGTCTCTAGTTCCTCATTACATAAACGAAAGAAACGGGCAAAAATTAGGACATAGAACTTTAGAAGATGGTCTTTTAAAAGATGGATTGACCAACGTTTACGACCAACAACACATGGGAGTTTGTGCCGATTTATGCGCAACAACACATTCAATTTCTAGAGAAGAACAAGACAATTTTGCCATTCAATCCTACACAAAATCAATAGCTGCAAACAAAGACGGAAAATTTAAAAACGAAATTACTCCTGTAATTGTTAGAGATCGAAGAGGAAACGAAACTACAATATGTGAAGACGAGGAGTTTTTAAATTTTAAACCCGAAAAATTTCCTTTGCTAAAACCCGTGTTTTCAAAAAACGGAACAGTAACAGCTGCGAACGCATCTACCTTAAACGATGGGGCTGCTGCTTTGTTACTAATGTCCGAAGAAAAAGCCAACATACTTAACCTTACTCCTTTGGCAGAAATTATTGCCTATGAAGATGCTGCAACTCAACCAGAATTATTTACCACAGCACCTGCCTTAGCCATTCCTTCTGTTTTAAAAAAGGCAAACATAGACCTTAAAGACATTGATTATTTTGAGTTAAACGAAGCTTTTTCTGTAGTAGGCTTAGCCAATGCGCAACAACTAAAAATTCCAATGCATAAAATAAATAAAAATGGAGGTGCAGTATCACTTGGTCATCCTCTAGGTTGCTCAGGTGCAAGAATTGTTGTTTCTTTGATAAATATTTTAAAACAACAGCAAGCACAATATGGACTTGCTGCTATTTGCAACGGTGGTGGTGGTGCTACTGCCATGATTATTAAAAATATTTGATAGCCTAGTAAATTTATAATGGATTACGGTATTTGTAACCTTAGTATTGTTCCTTTAAGATTAGAACCTACAGATGTTTCTGAAATGGTTTCTCAAGTACTACTAGGTGAACACTTTAAAGTTTTAGAAATTAGAAACAAATGGAGTAAAATTCGTTTGGCTTTTGACAACTACGAAGGATGGGTTGACAACAAACAGTTTTTGTTAATTCCTGAAGAGGATTATAAAACCTTAACAGAACTACCTTTGTATCTATCAAACGATTTAATCAACTTTGCCGAAGATCAGAACCATTTACTTACACATGTCTTAATCGGTTCACACTTGCCTTTATACAAACATCAAAATTTTAATATTGGCGAAATTAAATACGCTATAGAGGGAACTATATTTACAGGCAAACAAGCCAAAGAAAACTTAGTTACTACCGCCTTACAATTTTTAAACACTCCTTATTTATGGGGAGGTAAATCTCCTTTAGGTATAGATTGTTCTGGATTGACACAATTGGTATACAAATTAAACGGATATCCTTTAAAAAGAGATGCCAAAGACCAAGCTACACAAGGTGATGTTTTAAGTTTTATAGAAGAAAGTGAACCTGGGGATTTAGCTTTTTTTGATAACGAAGAAGGAAACATTATTCACGTAGGAATTATGATGGCCGACAACTACATTATTCACGCTCACGGAAAAGTAAGAATTGACCGTTTGGACCATTTGGGAATTTACAATGTAGACACCAAAAGACACACACACAAACTTAGAGTAATTAAGAAAATTATTTAACTCCCTACAAAAACAAAAATATGAATTGGCTATTAATTATTATTGCTGGTTTGTTTGAAGTAGCTTTTGCTAGTTGTTTAAGCAAGGCTAAAAGCGCAGTTGGCAATAATGTTTACTTTTGGTATTTGGGGTTTTTAATTTGTTTAACTATTAGTATGTTGTTACTAATAAAAGCTACCCAAAATTTACCTATTGGAACAGCCTATGCTGTGTGGACAGGTATTGGTGCTGTTGGAACTGTGTGTATGGGTATTTTTGTTTTTAACGAACCTGTTACTTTTTGGAGAATCTTTTTTATAATAACACTTATTAGCTCAATTATAGGTTTAAAACTCGTGTCTCATTAAAAAGCATTTACAACTCCATTTCTTTACAATCGGGAGAAACTACTAAATCACCTTCTGTAACGCTTTTAATATATTCTACACCTACTTCTGGTGCGGTTTCTTTTAACAAAAATTTTCCATTCTCTACAGTTAACAATCCTAAATTGGTTACAATTGTTTTTACACAATTAATTCCTGTTAACGGCAAACTACATTGCTTTAACAATTTAGACTCACCTGCTCTGTTGGTATGCATCATAGCAACAACAATATTTTCTGCACTAGCTACCAAATCCATAGCTCCACCCATACCTTTTACCATTTTACCCGGAATTTTCCAATTGGCAATATCTCCGTTTTGGGAAACTTCCATCGCACCCAAAACGGTCAAATCTATATGTTGCCCTCTTATCATCCCAAAACTTAATTCCGAATCAAAAAAAGAAGCTCCAGGCAATGTTGTAATGGTTTGTTTTCCTGCATTAATCAAATCAGCATCTACTGCTTCTTTAGTAGGAAAAGGCCCCATACCCAACACTCCATTTTCACTTTGGAATTCTACATTAATTCCATTTGGAACATAGTTAGCCACCAACGTAGGAATTCCAATTCCTAAATTCACATAAAAACCATCTTGCAACTCTTTGGATATACGCTGTGCTATTTGTTCTTTGCTTAACATGTTATTCTGATATGGTTAATTTTTCAATTCGTTTTTCATATTTCTCTCCTTGGAAAATTCTTTGCACAAAAACTCCAGGCACATGAATTTCGTTAGGATTTAAAGTTCCTACAGGAACCAACTCCTCTACCTCTACCACATTTACTTTGGCAGCTCCACACATGGCTTGATTAAAATTACGTGCTGTTCCTTTAAATATAATATTTCCAGCCTCATCACCTTTCCATGCTTTTATCAAAGCAAAATCGGCTTTTACCGCATATTCTAACAAATATTGTTTTCCGTTAAATTCTCGAACTTCTTTGCCTTGAGCCACTTCTGTTCCCACTCCAGCAGGTGTAAAAAACGCTGGAATTCCAACTTTAGCAGACCTACATCTTTCTGCTAAAGTTCCTTGCGGAATTAATTCTACTTCAATTTCATTGTTTAGCATTTGTCTTTCAAACTCCTGATTTTCTCCTACATAAGAAGAAACCATTTTTTTTATTTGATGCTTTTTTAACAACAAGCCCAAGCCAAAATCATCAACCCCTGCGTTGTTAGACACACAGGTTAATTGCTGCACATTTAAACGAACCAATTCTGCAATGGCATTTTCTGGAATACCACACAAACCAAAACCACCTACCAACAGAGTCATGCCATTGGCAACACCTGTTAATGCTTCTGTTACAGAATTTACTTTTTTAGAAATCATGTTTGTTAAAATTGGATTTACTTAAATATAAGAAATATTCTGTTAGTTCTAAAGTAGAAATCAACCCTATAAAACTAAATTTTTAAAACAAAAAAGGTCTGTTGCTTTTATACAACAGACCTTAAACACTAAATATGTAACTATTATTCTTTTACAACAATCAACTGTTCTGATTTTGCCACCAAAACAGCTTGCTCTATACTTTTTACTCTCAGTTTTCTCATAATATTTAAACGATGAGATTCAATGGTTCTAATACTCAACTTAAATAGTTCCGATAAATCTTTATTGCTTAAACCTTCTGCTATTTGCTCTAGAATTTGAGTTTCTCTTTTAGACAATCTAAACCCTTTTTCTACTTCTACCGTAGCCGAATTTACATCTCCATTCGTATCTTTTCTAAAACTATTAATGATAATATTACTTGTATCTCCCGAAAAATAAAGCTTTCCTTCCGATACTTTTCGAATCGCTTTTAAAAAATCTTTGTTAGATTCATCTTTTAAAATATAACCGTGAGCTCCCATATTTACCGCTTTTAAAATATAATCATTTCTATCATACAAAGACAAGAACAATATTTTTACATCACTGTTTTTTCTGAACAGTTCTTGAGAAGCATCTAAGCCACTATATTGTGGCATAGAAATATCCATCAACACAATATCGGGCTGATATTGATCGTATTTTACAATGGCTTCATAACCGTTACTAGCTTGTGCTACCACTTCCATATCGTTTTCACTATCTATCAATTGTTTAACACCATGACGAAAAATTTCATGATCATCAACCAACATAATTTTTTTTACTTTCATAAAGATTCTTTTTAATGCTATTCCTCTAAATCTAAAGATTTATCAATAGGAATTTCTACTTTAATTTCAGTTCCTTTTTCCAACTCAGAATTGATAGACAATTTAGCGTTTAACAATTCTGCTCTTTCTTTAATATTACGAAGTCCGTGTGTATTGTTCTTGGCCTCAAATATATGAGTGCTATTGTAATTAAACCCTAAACCATTGTCTTTAATTTGTAAGGTTATAAATTCTGCATCCGATTCTATAAACACTTTAATTTCATCGGCCTTGGCATGTTTAACTGCATTGTTTAAGGTTTCTTGTACAATTCTATAAATGGCAATATCTCTTTCTGGAGATTTTTCTTGAACATCGTAATGATCTTCGTATACAATATTATTTCCTGTGTTTTTTCTGATGTTTTTTATCAAGTCAGACAGTGCAGCTTTTAAGCCAAAATCTTCTAAAACATTAGGCTGCAATTCAAAACAAATTCTGCGAGTTTCGTTTACAATGGCATGAATTAACTGATACAATACGGCAATTTCTTGAACGTTTTCAGGATTTTTTTCCTCTAAAAACTCTACCTGAATTCGTAAAGAAGTTAACATTTGACCAATTCCATCGTGTATTTCTGCAGCTACTCTTTTGCGTTCTTTTTCCTGACCTGTTATGGTAGATATGTTTCTTACTTTCTGAATTATTTTTTGTCTTCTTAGTTTTTCTTCACTTAACAAACGTAATTCTTCTTCTGTTTTTTTTCTAAGTGTAATATCAAACCCAATAACTAAAAACTGATGTACTTCTCCTTTTTTATTAATTACTGGCATTACGGTAACATCTAACCAAAAACCAGATCCGTCAGAAGCATGATCAAATATTTCTCCTTGCCAAACCTCTTTTCTTACTTCTTGTGATTTTATGTGTTTGTAAATAATACTTTCATCGCCCCCCATATTGTTGTAAAAAATGGGTTTTCCTAACAACTGATTCATATTGTATTTGGTTACGTGACAGTATTTATCATTGGCATACATAATTTTTCCTTCGGCATCTATTTTTACCAAATACGAAGCTTTTTCTAAAGCAAAATCCACCTCTCTTAATTCGTTATGAGATTGTTCTAAAATTTTGTTATTTTCTTTTAAAGCTGTAGCTAATTTTTTGGCTTTCTTTTCAGATTCAATCAAACCACTAAAACTAACTTTTATTTTTTTAGCCAAAGGAATAAAAATAAAAACGGCCTCTAACATTAACATAATCAATACAATTGTTAACAGTGTATATTCTATGTTTTTTAATTCTCTAATATTAATTCTAGAAATTCTATCATAATCAAAAACAATCATTTCCATTCCTAGCAAATAAGAATTTTCGTTTTCTAAAATAATGTCTATATAGGGTTTTATAACAGTAACATCTTCTATGTTTCCTTCCTTCATCAACTCACGTACTTTATATGCTGCATTTAAAATACTTCTGTACGGACGATCTATAATTCTGTACAACTCAAACATATCCATGTTCTTGTTTTTGGGCAAACTCAAAAACTCGTTTCCAGACAATAAACTTTCGTGTGTATTTTGCCACTGCATAAGAGTGGTCTCAAAATCTTTACTTGTGGTTCTTAACTCCTCTCTTTTTTCTAACTTTAGACTTAATTTTGCCAAGGTTTGAGAATTGGTTCGCAACCTAGAAGCATAGTTAATTAAATGAGAATCGTGAATTTGATTGTCTAAGTGTTTCTGAATTAACACCTGACTAATAATGGTGATAATAGCTATTACAGACAACGCAGCCACATACAAAACATGGTATTGTTTTAAGGTACTATTGGGTGTTTGCTGACTTTCATCAAAAGAAGTAGATTTCATTTTATGGAGTAATCGTTACTTAGCAAATATACTTAAGTAAAAACCAATATTCAATGCGTTTTGAAGGATAGAATCTGCTAAAAAACAGGTATACACTACTTGGTATTCTTTATATTTGGACAAAATTACGTACGTATAATGAATGATTGCACCCAAATTGTACTTAAAAACATACAAGGAACTACCAAAGCGACTACCATTCGCAATCAGAAACCGATTAAAATACTAACCCCAAAATCTCACAAAACCCATTGCCATTTAACTACTACTAATTACGGTGGAGGCTTTGTACAAGGAGATCATGTAAAAATAAATATTGAAGCAAATACAAATACTACCTGTGTATTAACATCGCAAGCAAACAATAGGGTTTACAAATCGGAAGACGGAAGAACCTGTGCCATTCATCAAGAAATAAACATAAAAGACAATGCTCGTTTTTTTATGCTAAATGATCCTTTGGTTTTGCAAAAAGATAGCAATTTAAAACAATATTTAACATGCAACTTAGCTAATGAAAGTAGTTTTGTGTTGTTAGATTGGGTAAGCGTAGGAAGAGTAAAAAGCAACGAAAACTTAGAGTTTGATTATTTTTATTCTGAAGCAGAAGTTGTTTACAATGGTAAAAGAATTCTTTTAGATAAATTTTCTTTAAGTCCTAAAAAAAACAACTGTAGTTCACCCGGAATATTAGCCAATCATACTACGTTTATAAATTTATACCTAATAGGAAATACAGAAAGAGCTTTGACTGTACTAAACCATTGCAAACATATTGTAGAAAAATGGTTAGATACAGAAAGTAAACCTCAACCAACTTTTGTAGTATCAGCAGATACTATAAGTCCCAATTTACACATTCTTAGAGCCTCGGCTACAGAAACCTTAATCCTCTGGAAATTTGTGAAAGAAATTGGAACCATTTTTTTAGACAAAGAACAACTAAACTTTAACCCATACGAAAGAAAATATTAAAGCATGATTACTCCCGAATTACAAATACTACTAAGCACAGCCATTTCTATTGGTGTTATACACACCCTTACAGGACCCGATCATTACGTTCCTTTTGTAGTGATGGCAAAATCTAAAGGATGGACTTTAAAAAAAACATCTTCTGTGACACTTATGTGTGGATTAGGACACGTTTCTAGCTCTATTCTTATTGGAATTATTGGAATTATTTTTGGAGTTGGATTGTCTAAAATTGAATTTTTAGAAAGTCAGCGAGGAGATATTGCTGGTTGGTTATTTATTATTATTGGAGCCCTATATCTAATTTTTGGAATCATAAAAAGGATCACACATCAGAAACCACACACACATAAATTGCCTAAATTTTTAACTCGAAAAAACAGCGATAGAAAAATATCTCCTTGGTCTTTATTTTTAATTTTTGTTTTTGGTCCTTGCGAAGTATTAATTCCAATGCTGATGTATCCTGCTGCTCATGAAAACAGCACTGCTATTTTATTGGTTTCTGTTACCTTTAGCATTGCCACCTTATTAACTATGTTAGCAGTGGTATTGCCTTTGTCTTTTTTAACGGTAAAAATTCCTTTTAAAAATATACACAAATACAGCAACATATTGGTAGGAGTTACCTTATTAACTTGTGGAATTTCCATCATTTTTTTAGGACTGTAACAAACAAAAAGGGAGAACCCTTACAGTTCTCCCCTTTATCATGAAAATTCTTTATGCTAATCTTCTAAAGCATGTTTTCTTGCATGTAAAACGTGATCTATAATCACATCTACATTATATCCTTCGTAAGCTTTTGCAAACACAAAAGGTCCATCTCCACGCATTTTTTTAGAATCTCTATCCATTACATTTAAATCTGCATGTACCAATTCTGCAATATCAATTTTATTAATCACTAATAAATCTGCTTGTGTAATTCCTGGCCCTCCTTTTCTAGGAATTTTATCACCTCCAGAAACATCAATTACATAAATAGAAAAATCGACCAATTCTCTACTAAAGTGAGCCGCTAGATTATCCCCTCCACTTTCTACAAACAAAATTTCTGTATCAGGAAACTTAGCCATCAACTCCTCTAAAGCATTTAAATTTCCAGAAACATCCTCTCTAATAGCAGCATGTGGACATCCACCTGTTTCTACCCCAACAATTTTATCCGCTTCTAAAGCTTTGTTTCTTGTTAAAAACTCAGCATCCTCTTTGGTAAAAATATCATTGGTAACGGCTGCTATCTTCATTTTATCAGACAACATCTGACAAATTTTAAGCAACAATGCTGTTTTTCCTGTTCCTACAGGTCCACCAATCCCCACGGTAAAAGCTCTTTTTTTAAAATCTCTATTTTCTACCTGCAATTCTCTGTTAGAAAAAAAACCAGGATTCTCCCAAGTTTCTTTGTGATGTAAAATCTCTTCGTAAATTTTCATAAAATTAATTTTGAAATAGTTTTGTATATAAATATTGATGTGACAACTGACACAATTCTAACATGTACGCATTCTTGCAAGCATTTTTTACTTCTGGAATAGAAGACATGTTGTATTCTGTAGCCACATAACTTAATAATTCTTTTTGTATTTGATGTGATTTTGTGGGTCCCAATGTACCTAATCTCACCACCACACTTAATTGATCTCTCACATTCATAAACACAAACAACTCACAGATTTCTTGAGCCGAAAAACCCAAACTCCCTAAAGATGCTGCAAATACAATATGAAAATCTGTATCTATTTTTTTGTACCATTCTAAATTAGGCACCTCAAACAAATTTACCAATATAGACAACCAGTTTTTACCCAATACCATTCCTGCTTTTTTTAAGGCAGGATTTAACAACATGACATTGTAATCGTCAGATAGCAATTCTAATTCCTCAAAGGTTTTAACAGTACATGCTTGTTTTACAAAAGCCAAATCAAACGCATACATTTGATCTATATATGACTTTAAATACTGTATTAATTCCTCTACGGTATTGATGATTTGAGATTTCACGGCATATTCCATTCCGTTAGAATATGCAAATCCCCCAATAGGAAAAGCCGAATCTGCAAAATGTAAAATTTGATACAAATGATAGTTGTTATTTTTTTCCATTAAAACAAATTATACAATTGTGCCAAAGGAACTTTAGTTGCTGGTTCACAAGTTAAATGACGACCATCTACCGTTACTTTATACGTTTCTGGATCTACAAAAATATTTGGAATACAATCATTATGTTTCATGTCTTTTTTCCCAATATTTCTACAATTTTTTATAGCTACAACTTTTTTAGAAATATTGTAATTCTCAACGGTTTCTACAGCACTATTGGCTACCATTACAAAAGAAGTTTGCCCAACTGCATTTCCTTTTGCACCAAACATAGGTCTAGAATACAATGGACCAGGTGTTGGGATTGATGCATTGGCATCTCCCATTTGAGCTTGTACAATAGTTCCTCCTTTGACAATAATTTCGGTTTTAGCTCCAAAAAACTGAGGTTTCCACAATACCAAATCTGCCAATTTTCCAACCTCAACAGAACCTACTATGTGTGAAATTCCGTGAGCAATAGCTGGGTTGATGGTGTATTTAGAAATATATCTTTTGACTCTTAAATTATCGTTTTCTGAATCGGTTTCTAATCTACCTCTTTGTTCTTTCATTTTAGAGGCTGTTTGCCAAGTTCTACAAATTACTTCTCCCACTCTTCCCATGGCTTGGGAGTCTGAAGAAACAATAGAAAGTGCTCCTAAATCGTGTAAAATATCTTCGGATGCAATGGTCTCTTCACGAATTCTACTTTCTGCAAAAGCCACATCTTCTGGAATATTTTTATCTAAGTGATGACAAACCATTAACATATCTAAATGCTCATCAATGGTATTGATTGTAAATGGCCTTGTTGGATTGGTTGAAGATGGCAATACATTTTCCTCTCCACACAGCATAATAATATCTGGAGCATGACCACCTCCTGCACCTTCGGTATGATAGGTATGAATGGTTCTTCCTTTAAAAGCATCTTTAGAAGCTTCTACAAATCCACTTTCGTTTAGCGTATCTGTATGGATACACACCTGAACATCCATTTCTTCTGCAACAGACAAACAATTGTCTATCGCTGCTGGAGTAGATCCCCAATCTTCGTGTAATTTTAATCCACAAGCACCTGCTTTAATCTGTTCTACAATTGCTTCTGGGTGTGATGTATTTCCTTTTCCTAGAAAACCAAAGTTCATCGGAAATTCATCCGTAGCTTTTAACATAAATTCTATATGAAAAGCCCCAGGTGTACATGTAGTTGCATTGGTTCCTGTTGCAGGTCCTGTTCCTCCACCAATAAAAGTGGTAACTCCAGAAGCCAAAGCTTCTTCTATTTGTTGCGGACAGATGTAATGGATGTGTGCATCAATTCCACCAGCGGTTACAATTAACCCTTCGGATGCAATCACCTCTGTACTTGGTCCAACAATCATATCAGGATGTACATTGGGCATAATATGAGGATTTCCTCCTTTACCAATAGCTACAATATATCCGTCTTTAATACCGATATCTGCTTTTATAATTCCTGAATGATCTATAATTAGCGCATTGGTAATAATGGTATCTAAACAATCTTTACGAATGACATTGGAAGCTTGTCCCATTCCATCTCTTAAAACTTTTCCTCCACCAAATTTGCACTCATCACCGTAGACCGTATAATCTTTTTCAACCTCTATTTCTAAACCTGTATCTCCTAAGGTTAACTTGTCATTTGTGGTAATTCCAAACATTGCAGCATAAGCCTGCTTGCTAATTTCTTTTGCCATAATTTCTTAGTTTGCTTGTTTGTTTACTCGTTCCATAATAGTTGCTACAGGAACATTGTCTACACAACCATTTACAAAGTTATTTCCTCCGTATACAATTTTGCTTCCGCTAATTTCTACCAATTCCACACTTTTGGTTTCTCCTGGTTCAAAACGAATGGCCGTTCCTGCAGGAATATTTAATCGGTAACCAATACTTGCTTCCCTATCAAATTTCAACACTATATTTACATCAATAAAATTATAATGAGAACCTACTTGTATAGGTCTGTCTCCTGTATTTACCACATGCAACTCAATAGTTTTTCTGTTTTCGTTTAATAAAATGACTCCTTCTCCAACTTTTATTGCTCCAGGATTGTCATCTATTACATTATCAATTGCTATTTTAGTTCCTGTTTTTTGCAAACCAGAACCATACAAAGCCCAATCGTTATTCAAATTCACATCACAAATAGGTTCGTGTACGGTTACCAACTTGGTTCCATCAGGAAAAGTTCCTTCTATTTGCACATCGTGAATCATTTTTTCTACTCCTGGCATTACATCATCACAACCTAGAATTTTTTTACCTCTATCCATTAATTCTACCACCGAAACTCCTTCTCTTATAAACTCTAATAATTGAGCTGAGATTAAGGCAATGGTTTCTGGATAATTTAACAAAATACCTCTAGCGTACCTTTTTTGAGCTAAAAACCCCGCATTGTGGAGCATTAACTTATCTATTTCTTTTGGACTTAAATGCATTTGATTTTACTTTGATTGTATGTTTACGAAAGGACTATACTGATAGATAAGATCTTAACTCATCCATATTTATTTCTTTAGAAGCTCCTTCTTTAATAACTCTACCTCTATCTAAAATATAAAAATAATCGGTTAAGTATTTCGCAAAATCAAACTTTTGCTCTACCAACAAAACGGTCATCCCTTTGTCTTTTACCAACATTTTTAACACTTCTCCAATTTCCTGAATAATAGAAGGTTGAATTCCTTCGGTTGGCTCATCTAACAACAACAAAGTAGGATCTCCGCACAATGCTCTGGCAATGGCTAATTGCTGTTGTTGTCCTCCACTTAAATTTCCACCCATACGGTTTCTAAATTCTTTTAAAATAGGGAACATGGTGTAAATTTCTTCTTCTGGAATTTGTGCTTTTTTGTTTAAATTCCCTTCTAAACCTATTTGTAAATTTTCGTAAACGGTTAGTTTTGGTAAAATTTCTCTTCCTTGTGGAACATATCCAATTCCGTTTCTTACTCTTTTATAAGTTTGTTTTTTATTGATGTCATTTCCCTGAAAAGAAATACTTCCCTTAGCCTCTCCCAACAATCCCATTACGGTTTTTAACGTGGTAGATTTTCCTACTCCGTTACGTCCCATAATGGTTGTAATCGTTCCTTTTTTTACTTCTAAATCTACCCCCCACAAAACTTGGCTTTCTCCATAAGATACCTCAACGTTTTGTAAAGACAATATTGTTTCTTTTGTGTTTTCCATGGATTGCATTTTTATGAATGTGCTTTTTGTTGTGCAGAATTTGCACTACCTAAATAACAATCTATCACCTCTTGATTGTTTCTTACTTCTTGAAAAGTTCCTTCTGTTAACATTTGACCACGTACCAAAACACTTACTTTTTCTATGGCAATTTGTTCCACAAACTTCATGTCGTGCTCTATTACAATTACGCTGTGTTTTTTACTTAAATCGCACAATAAGTTCCCAGTTTTTTCTGCTTCTACATCAGACATTCCGGCTGCGGGTTCATCAATCAACATTAATTCAGAATCTTGCAACATGACAATGGCAATTTCTAACCATTGTTTTTTTCCATGTGATAAACTTCCGGCAATCATGGTTAAATCATTCACCAATCCTACTTTTTCTGCCACTTCCATAATTCTATCTTTATCATAAGAAGCTAGCTTGTAAAAATAAGACGTAAATACATCTTTGGGACCATCTAATCCTAATAGCAAATTATCATAAACGGTTAATCCTGAAAAGATAGATGGTTTTTGGAATTTTCTTCCCACTCCCAACTTGGCAATTTCTACCTCTTTTCTACCTAATAATTCCAATCCTTTAAACTTTACGCTTCCTTGTTGTGGTTTTGTTTTTCCACAAACTATATCCATAAAAGTAGATTTACCAGCACCGTTAGGACCAATAATTACTCTTAATTCGTTTTTTCTTATAGAGAAAGTATCTAGGTTTAAGGCAACCAAACCACCAAAGGATACTTTTAAATCTTTTACTTCTAACATTGCTTTTCCTTTTTATGCAGTTTTTACAAACATACTGTTCAACTTCTCTTTCATTTGATCTACCAAGCCAACAATTCCTTTAGGCAAATACAATACTGTAATTACAAACAGTCCTCCTAAGATGTACAACCAAGAACTTGGCAATACGGTGGTAAACACGCTGTACATTAGGTTTAAAACTAAGGCTCCAACAACAGCTCCTTTTAGTTTACCTCTACCTCCTAATGCTACCCAAATAATCATTTCTATAGAAGCTTGAACGTCCATTCTACCCGGAGTAATAATTCCTGTTTGTGGCATGTACAACATTCCTCCTACAGCAGCAATCATGGCACCAATCATAAAAATAGCTACACTATAATGGGTTACTTTGTATTTGGTAAAACGCATTCTAGATTCACTATCTCTAATAGCAACCAATGCTTTTCCAAATTTTGAATTGACCAAACCGTGGCAATACCAATACACCAATCCTAAAGAAATTAAACTAAAGATATACAACCCAAACTTTACTGAGTTCTCTCTTAAATCTAGACCTAAAAAGAATTTAAAATCTGTTAATCCATTGGTTCCTCCTAACATGGTTTCGTTTCTACTAAACAATAAAAACATAGCCAAAGCAATAGCTTGAGTAATAATGGCAAAATAAACTCCTTTGATACGTTTTCTAAAAACAAAGTAGCCTAAGATTCCAGCAAACACTCCTGGAACTAAAATTGACAAGACCAAAGCGTATGAAAAATTATCGAAAGGCACCCAAAAGAAAGGTAATTCTGTAACTTGATTCCAAACCATAAAGCTTGGTAAAACCTGTCCTTCTGGCAAATTACTTAAGGTCATGTACATTCCCATTCCGTATGCTCCCATACAAAAAAACAAAGCTTGAGTCATACTTAAAATTCCTGTATAGCCCCAAATTAAATCAACTCCTAAAGCGGCAATGGCTAAACAAAAATATCGTCCCCAAAGTGTTAGTGTGTTAATTGGAATTAAACCTGTGAAATATCCTATTGGAAATACCAGCGCAAACACCAGTATAAAAATTATATATATTTTATTTTTAAACATTTTTCTACCTTTTAAAAATTAATCATCACTATGTCTTCCTTTATCAGGAAACAGTCCTTTGGGTTTGTATTGCAAGAAGAAGAAAATGATTAGCAATAAAATTACTTTACCATACACTGCTTCGTAAAAGAATTCAAAAACTTTAGAAAGCACTCCTAATCCTAATGCAGAAATAATAGTTCCTATTAATTTTCCAACCCCTCCAACAACTACTACTAAAAAGGAATCTACAATATAGGTTTGTCCCATGTTAGGTACTACGTTTCCTATTAAAGTCATAGCACAACCTGCAACTCCTGCCAAACCAGAACCTAAGAAAAAGGTTAAAGAATCTATTCTTTTTACAGAAACTCCCAAACTTGCACTCATGTCTCTGTTTTGAGTTACCGCTCTAATTTTTAATCCTAATTTTGATTTGAAAAACACAAAATAGGTAAGCAATACCATCACTAATGTTAGTCCAATGATGAACAACCTGTTGTATGGCAACATTAAACCTTGAGTTACATTGATTCCTCCTGATAAAATTTCTGGACTTTTAACCGCTGTAACATCTCCAAAAATGGTTCTAGCTAACTGAATTAGAATCAAACTAACTCCCCAAGTTCCTAACAAACTTTCAAGAGGTCTACTGTACAAATAACGAATGACTAGTTTTTCTACTAAAAGCCCAAATAATCCTGAAACGACAAACGATATAGGTAAAGACACCCAAAAAAACCAATCGAACCATGACTCTGGCAAAAACCCAATAAAAAATTGCTGTACACTAAAAGCTGTGTAAGCTCCAATCATTACAAATTCACCGTGACTCATATTTATAACTCCTCCTAATCCGTAAATAATAGAAAGTCCTAAAGCCACCAATAATAAAATACTACCTAAACTAATACCGCTAAATAAATTCTGAATAACATTGATTGTTTTTTCTCTTGATTCAATATTTTCTATTATTTTTTCAGCTCTTTTTTTTCCTTCTACATTTGTGTTTTCCTTTAATGCTACATAATCCGAAAGAGGATCTAACATATGCACATTCATGTTTTCTTCTAACTCGCTTAGCACTTTGTTTTGCAAAGCTGCATTGTTACTACGCAACCAAATGCTATAAATAGCTTCATCTGCAGCCAGTAAAACTTCTTTATCTTCTTCATGTATTTTAAGAGAGGTTAAAAAATCAACATCACTTAAAACACCTGTAGTTTTAAAACTTCTAAACGACATTTCTCGAACACTTTTATTAGGATGTACTAAGTTTACCTTTTTGGCTAGCACATTAAATTTGGTTCTAATGTTTCTTGGAAAATTTACTTCTGATAGTTTTTCTTCTTGAACACTTATGGTTTCCAATTTTGGATAAACAGAATAATACAAAGTATCTCCAGGAAATTTTGTAACCGCAGTTCCTTTGTAGACAAACAACCTTTTATCTACAATAGCTGAAATTAAGGGGTAGGTAGCTATATCATCATTTGTTACTAAACAAGTAGCAACTTCTTTTAATCGGGTTGCATCTTTGTGTAAAAGAACATTTACACATGTATCTAACGGTATGCTGTAAGACTCAACTTCTTGAGCCCATCCTATAGCAACCATTAAAAATGCAACAAAAATGGAAATTTTATTCTTCATATTTCTTCTGTTATAATTCACCAAAAAAGAAAAACCAATCGATTTTATAAAAAACCGATTGGTTTTTAGTTGTTTATTTACTTAGCGTACTGACTAAAAGGCTCTGGAACAACCAAACCTTTAGATTCAGAAATGATGTCAAATTGACCATCAGCTCTAATCTCACCAATCAACACGGGTTTAGATAAGTGATGATTAGATTCATGCATTTGTACTTCTCCACCAGGAACGTTTAATTTTAAACCTCCTAAAGCTTCTATTACTTTTTCTACATCTGTGCTTTGTGCTTTTTCTATAGCTGCTTTGTATAAATACACTCCCGCATAAGACCAGTGAATTGGATCATCTGTAACACGATCTTTACCTCCTGGTAAGCCATTCTTTTCACAGTAATTTTTAAACTTTTCTACAAACTTGTAGTTTTCTGCTGTTTTAATAGATTCATAATAATTCCACGCTGCTAAGTGTCCTACTAAAAACTCAGTATCCATCGCTCTTAATTCATCTTCTGCTACAGAAAAGGCCATAATTGGACAAGTAGTTGCAGACAAACCTTGATTTGCAAATTCTTTGTAAAAAGGAACATTACTATCTCCGTTTACTGTACTTAACACACATGCATCTCCAGAAGAAGCAAATCTTTTAATTTTAGAAACAATAGTTTGGTAATCTTGATGGTGAAATGGAGTGTATTCTTCTATAATATTTTCAGCAGGAACTCCTTGAGCTAATAAATAATTTTTTAAGATTTTGTTTGCTGTACGAGGAAATACATAATCGGTACCTATTAAATAGAATTTTTTATAGCTTCCTCCATCTTCGCTCATTAAATATTCTGCAGCAGGAATTAATTGTTGATTTGGTGTTGCTCCTGTATAAATAATGTTTGGCGATTGTTCTTGTCCTTCGTACTGTACAGGGTAAAATAACAATCCTTTGTACTCTTCGTAAACAGGTAAAACAGATTTACGCGATACAGATGTCCAACATCCAAAAGTTACATCTACCTTGTCTTTGGTTAACAATTCTTTTGCTTTTTCTGCAAACAAATCCCAGTCTGATGCTGGATCTACAATTACAGGTTCTAATTTTTTTCCTAAAACCCCTCCTGCTTCGTTAATTTCATCAATAGCCATTAACACTACATCTTTTAAAGACACTTCTGAAATTGCCATGGTTCCACTTAACGAGTGTAGAATTCCAACTTTTATAGTTTCACTAGTTTCAGCAGCTTTTTCTGTACTCTTTTCTTTTTTAGGTCCACAACTTGTAAATAGCATTGCTACAGCAAATACCGCTAGCGCTAAGAAATTTCTCTTTTTAAATTTTAAATTTTTCATATGATTGTTATTTTAGTTTTCTTGTTAAAAAATAAATAATTGTACTTGCAACCAAAGTTGACCGTATGTTTTTGTTTGATCATTTAAGTTGATGTCTTGAAATGTTTTGGTGGTAGATGTGTATGACAATCTTAAGTTGGTATTGTATCCATTAAACCAGTAGTTTAATCCTCCTCCTAAAACTGTTGTGGTGTTATATTTATCAAAATCACTTGTAGAAACCCCTCCTGTTTGCTGATCTTCTGAATTCATGTCTTGTTTTTCATAACGAATCCAAGGTTGTAATTTTGTGTCTTTAAAGTAGTATCCTAATTCTAAATATTGTGTTCCTTGTGTAGGAATCATATCTGCAAACGTATACTTATCTGTTAAATCGTTACCTCCTGTTAAATAAGAGTACGCACCATTTAAAGTAATAGATCCTAAATCTCCAGCAGGCATGTCTAAAAAGACATCTCCACCAATTGCAGTGTAACTTCCCTGCGTATCTACACCTGCACCAATAGATAATGTTTTACCATTTCCTAAGTTGGTTCCAGAATAATAGAACGATTTGTCTTTATCAAACACGTTGTATACCAATCTACCTACGGTTCTTATAGGAGATTCGTCTGCTCCTGCAAAAGACGTTCTACCAGAAAAGAATCCTAAACGGTATTCTAATTTTTCATTAACCAAGAAACCTCTAAAATTCACCCCTAAATCACGACCTAAATTGTTTTGAAGTGGGCTGTCTGGATGTAAATTATACGGATATTGATAATACGTAAAATCATTAGCCATTAAACTAGCAGCACCTTGCAACCCATTTCTGTTATGAGACACTAATTGCAAACCACCAATTACAGAAAACTGATCGCTAAAAACATGCTCGTACTGTGCATCTAAAATCATAGGAGTTACTCTAATGCTTTTACTCCCTCCGTTATTTGCTCCATTCACAAATGTTGTCAATTCGGTTTCCATAAAGAAATTACCTTTTTTAGACAATTGAGCTCCTATTAAAACTCTACCTCTATAGACTGTAAAATCAGAACTCCATTCACTGGCATCTGATAATGCTGGATTTCCTCCAAAAGCATATCCTTTTTGCTCAGCTCCTGCAAACATGTGAATAATACCTCCCACATGTATAGAGGGTTTAAATACTTCTTCTTTTTTAATGGTATCCATCAATGTTTCTTTTGGTGGATTTTGATAACTGACCGCTGAGTTAATTTTAGGCGATGTTCCTGCCATTGCCACGGATGTTGTAAAAATCCCAATTCCGATTAATAATGAATTTAACGTTTTCATAAGTTTATAGTTAAGTGTTGATTATTTAAAATACTTAAGTATTAATTTTTAAATACCTAAATTACTTACGTATACAAATCTATAATTTTAATAAAAACAACCATGAATTTTTTATTAAAAAGCGATTAAAACATAGATTAAACCTACGCAAAACATAAAAAAAACTACTATAAAACAGTTTTATACACTTTACGTAAAAATACCTAAGTAAAAACTTATCTAAAAAAGAAAACACTCCGTATGTATAATAAGAATTAGCTCATCAAAACTTAAAAACAAGCCATAAAAAAAAGCCCAATCAAAAAGATTGGGCTTTGAATTTTTATAAAGACAATTTATTTTAAAGCTGCTGCTTTGTCTTTTTGCTCTGTAGCATTATACAAATTAATTAATGCTGCTTTTATACCTTCTGATGGTTTTAACTCATAAGCTTTTTCAAAAGCAGGAATTGCTTTAAGATACATATCATTTAATTTTTTACTAATTTCTGCATGTTTCTTTTTATTCCTAAGGTTTTCATTTAACTCATCAATAATAGCTTGTTCTTCAGACATAATAACCAATGCTTTGTTTATATAAGCACCAGAATAATTAGGATCTACCTCAATAGCCTTATCATATGCCTTTATAGATTCTTCTCTATTACCTAGTTCTTGATGAACAATTCCTAAGTTAATTAACAAATCTCTACTTTCTGGTTTTAACTCCAACAAAGCTTCTAAAGCTTTTAAATACGCTTTTTTATCTCCCGTTTTTGCGACAACAGTAGCATAATCCTCTACAAATTTTGGATTTTTAGGAAACTCCTTTTTTGCTTGTTCTAATAAACTTAAAGCTTTTTGGTATTGCTCTTTTTTATCATATATTCTAACCAATATATTATAATAGTCTACACGAACCTTAGATTCAATTTTAACATCCTTTGGTTTTTCATGAGTTTTTTGCTGAATAGCTTTATCTCTTTCAGACTTCTTAAAAAACTCATTTTCTCTTTTGGTATATTTATTCGTAGCATTATAAGATATATTTGCAGTGTCTAACTTTAACATTTTTTCTGTTAGCTCTACTACTTTATCTTTATTTTTTGCATTTTGATAACTATACAAAGTCAACGTTAAAATATCTCTTCTTTCAGGATATATTTCAGAATAGATTTCATACGTTTTAGCAGCTGCATTAAAATTATTTTTAGACAATGCATCTGCTATTGTAGAGAAATAATAATCATTAATAATTTTAATATAACTAATTGATTTGTCTGAATATTTGGCTTTTTCTAATCCTAGCTCTGTATCTAAAACTTTATTAAAAAATTTAGCTGCATTGGGAAAATTTTTCTTGTTGTTTTTACCAAATGCATTTTTTCCATACAAAAAATACAAATAAGACTCATATTCTGTTCCTTTCGCTTTAGAATCTATTGCTTTTAATTGATTCGTAGCTTGGCTAAACTTTCCTGAGTTAATTAATTTTTCAATTTTTTTTAATTCTTTTTTCTGCCCTAATACAGAAAAAGCAATTAAAAATACTAGCGTAAAGCTGCATACTCTTTTCATCTGATTTTATTTTTATTCTTGATTAGTCTCTGTTGTTTCATTATCAGCCCCATCAACAACTCCTCCAGTTTCTTCTACCACATCTACTTCTTCATCGTCTTTCATTACTTTAGCGACAGCAGCAATAGAATCAGAATCTTTAATATTAATCAATTTAACTCCTTGTGTTGCTCTACCCATTACACGTAGTTGATCAACTTCCATTCTAATCGTAATTCCAGATTTATTGATAATCATTAAATCATCATCATTGGTTACGTTTTTAATAGCTACTAACTCTCCCGTTTTCTCAGAAATGTTTAGAGTCTTAACTCCTTTACCACCTCTATTGGTAATACGGTAATCTTCTAAACTAGATCGTTTTCCATATCCTTTTTCAGAAACCACAAGAACATCGCTTTCCATATCGTCTACAGCAATCATCCCAACAACTTCATCGTTCTCATCGGCAAGAGTAATTCCTCTTACTCCTGATGCTGTTCTACCCATTGGACGAGTTTTTTCTTCTTCAAAACGAATGGTTTTACCAGATTTAACCGCTAACATTACCTGACTATTTCCGTTGGTTAATTTAGCTTCTAGTAATTCATCTTCTTCTTTAATAGTTATGGCTTGAACTCCATTTGTTCTAGGTCTAGAGTATTGCTCTAAAGAGGTCTTTTTTACCTGACCTTTTTTAGTAGCCATAATCACATAATGACTATTGATGTAATCTTCGTCTTTTAAGTCTTGAGTTACTAAAAATGCTTTTACTTTATCGTCGTTTTCTATATTGATTAAGTTTTGTAACGCTCTACCTTTAGACACTTTGGTTCCTTCTGGAATTTCATACACACGCATCCAAAATACTTTTCCTTTTTGTGTAAAGAACATCATGTATTGGTGGTTGGTTCCAACAAATAAATGTTCTAAGAAATCTTCATTTCTTGTCGCAACTCCTTTTTGTCCTTTACCACCTCTATTCTGTGTTTTATATTCTGATAATGGTGTACGTTTTACATATCCTGCGTGAGAAATAGTTACTACTACTTTAGAGTCTGGAATCATGTCTTCAATTCTCATATCTCCACCTCCGTACTCAATTATAGAACGTCTTTCGTCACCATATTTTTCTTTAATGGCAATCAATTCGTTCTTTATAATTTCCATTCTTCTTGGCTCGTTAGCCAAAATATCTTTTAAGTCTGTAATTAACAACATGATTTCCTCATACTCAGAACGCAATTTATCTTGTTCCAATCCTGTTAATTGACGTAAACGCATTTCTACAATAGCTTTTGCTTGAATTTCTGTCAATTCAAAACGAGCCATTAATTTTTCTCTAGCTTCATCTCCGTTTTTAGACCCTCTTATAATGGCAATTACTTCATCTATGTTGTCAGATGCAATAATCAATCCTTCTAAAATATGAGCTCTTGCTTCCGCTTTCTTTAAATCAAACTCTGTTCTACGAGTTACAACCTCATGTCTATGCTCAACAAAATAATGAATTAAGTCTTTTAAGTTTAACATTTCTGGTTTACCATTTACCAAAGCAATGTTGTTTACACTAAAAGATGTTTGTAAAGACGTGTATTTATAAAGTTTGTTTAAAACAATATTTGGAATAGCATCTTTCTTTAATACATATACAACTCTCATCCCTTTACGGTCAGATTCATCGCGTATATTGGCAATTCCTTCTAATTTTTTATCATTAACTAACTCTGCAGTTTTTTTAATCATTTCTGCTTTGTTCACCAAATAAGGAATTTCGGTAACTACAATACAATCTCTACCTTTAACTTCTTCAAAGCTAGCTTTAGCACGTAGTACAATTCTTCCTCTTCCTGTATGGAAAGCATCTTTTACTCCTTCGTAACCATATATAGTTCCTCCAGTAGGAAAATCAGGTGCTTTAATATATTCCATCAAACCATCAATATCAATATCTCTATTGTCTATATAGGCTGTTATTCCATTTATAACCTCTGTTAAATTGTGAGGTGCCATGTTAGTTGCCATACCTACAGCAATACCAGAAGCTCCGTTTACTAATAAATTAGGAATACGTGTAGGTAAAACTGTTGGTTCGTTTAGTGTATCATCAAAGTTTAACTTGTAATCTATAGTTTCCTTTTCAATATCTGATAACATTTCTTCAGATATCTTTTGCATACGAACCTCTGTATAACGCATTGCTGCCGGACTATCACCATCAACAGACCCAAAGTTCCCTTGTCCATCTACCATCATATAACGCACACTCCAATCTTGAGCCATACGTACCATTGAGTCATATACTGATGTATCTCCATGTGGGTGATACTTTCCTAATACCTCTCCTACTACTCTTGCAGATTTTTTATAAGCTCCAGTTGATTTAATTCCCAACTCATGCATACCAAAAAGTACACGTCTGTGTACAGGCTTTAATCCATCTCTAACATCTGGCAAGGCACGTGACACAATTACAGACATTGAATAATCAATATACGCAGATTTCATCTGCTCTTCTATATTAATTGGAATCAGCTTTTCTCCTTCAATCATGTATATTATTCTTAAGTTATTTTTATATTATCAACATAGCAATTTACATCTTTTCATTGGTTTTACAAGTGCTACAGCTTCCTAATTTAAATATAAGTTATTAACAAAAAAACGACTATGTACTTAAATAAAAAACTGTTTTAACACCACAAACACCATTTAACAAACTGATAAACAATATTTTAAAAACAAGACAAAATGACTTTCATTAACAATGGCAGGTTATTTGTAAATTATATAAAAAAAATCTACTAAATTTACGTAGAACCTAATCTTAAAAAGAGAGCATATGGATGATAATTTCTCACAAGAAGTAAAAGATGTGATTGGTTTCAGTAAGGAAGAGGCTATCAGACTAGGTCATGACTTTATTGGTACAGAGCATTTACTGCTAGGTATTATTAGAAATCAAGCTAGTAAAGCAAATGATATGTTAATTGCACTGGATGTAAACCTGGGGCTTTTAAAACGAAAAATAGAAACGTTACACCCTATTTCTAGCTTACCAATTCCAGCTGGTGAAAGAAAAAACCTTCACCTAACAAAACAAGCTGAAAAAGCTTTAAAATCAACATTCTTAGAAGCAAGACTTTACAACAGTACCACTGTAGATACAGCCCTTCTATTGTTATGTATTTTACGAAATGACAATGACCCTATAACTAAAATTTTGGACAAACTACACATTACATACAACGATGTTAAATCGTTATACAAACAGTTAAGTCAAGGCGATGATGATGGACATGATGAATTAGAAGATACTTTTGAACAACCTACAAACGAAAGTTCTCAAGATTTTTCTGGAGCAAACTCTGGTGCTTTTGAAAGAAGTCAATCTCAACAAAGCAATCAAAACAAAAAATCTAAAACTCCTGTTTTAGATAATTTTGGTCGTGATTTGACTTTTTTAGCCGAAACGGACAAATTAGATCCTGTAGTGGGTCGAAATGAGGAAATTGAGCGTGTTTCTCAAATTCTAAGCAGACGTAAAAAAAACAACCCTATGTTAATTGGAGAACCTGGTGTTGGTAAATCTGCCATAGCAGAGGGGTTGGCTTTAAGAATTGTACAACGTAAAGTATCTAGAATTCTTTTTAACAAACGTGTAGTTTCTTTAGATTTAGCAAGTTTAGTTGCTGGCACAAAATACAGAGGTCAGTTTGAAGAAAGAATGAAAGCCTTAATGAATGAGCTAGAAAAAAACGATGATATTATTTTATTTATTGATGAAATACATACCATTGTTGGAGCTGGAGGTGCTACAGGATCTTTAGATGCCTCTAACATGTTAAAACCCGCTCTAGCAAGAGGAGAAATTCAATGTATTGGTGCAACCACTTTAGATGAATATCGTCAAAATATTGAAAAAGATGGGGCTTTAGAAAGACGTTTCCAAAAAGTAATTGTGGAACCTACTTCTGAAGAAGAAACTATTCAAATTTTGCATAACATTAAAGGTAAATATGAAGATCATCACAATGTAACCTTTACAGATGATGCCATTGTAGCTTGTGTAAAATTAACAAATCGTTACATGACCGATCGTTTTTTACCAGACAAAGCTATTGATGCTTTAGACGAAGCTGGATCTAGAATTCACATTACTAACATTGTAGTACCTAAACAAATTATTAAACTAGAGGCCGAATTAGAAAACATTAGAGAAAATAAAACAAAAGCAGTTAACGGTCAAAAATACGAAGAGGCAGCTAAGTTACGTGATGATGAAAAAAACATGGAAGCTGCCTTAGCATCTGCTCAACAACAATGGGAAGAAGCTTCTAAGGCAAACAGAGAAACTGTAACAGAAGAAAATGTTGCCGAAGTAGTTTCTATGATGACTGGAATTCCTGTTAACAGAGTTGCAGAAGCAGAAAGTAACAAGCTAAAAGACTTACCAGAAACCATTAAAGGAAAAGTTATTGGACAAGATGAAGCGGTTGCAAAAGTTATTAAAGCCATACAACGTAATCGTGTAGGATTAAAAGATCCTAACAAACCAATTGGTTCTTTTATTTTCTTAGGACAAACAGGTGTTGGAAAAACACAATTGGCTAAAATTTTAGCCACAGAAATGTTTGACTCTGACGATGCGCTAATTCGTATAGATATGAGTGAATACATGGAAAAGTTTGCCATTTCTAGATTGGTAGGTGCACCTCCTGGTTATGTAGGCTATGAAGAAGGAGGACAACTAACAGAAAAAGTTAGAAGAAAACCATATTCAATTGTATTGCTTGATGAAATTGAAAAAGCACACCCTGATGTTTTTAACATGTTATTACAAATCTTAGATGATGGTTATGTTACTGATAGTTTAGGTCGTAAAATTGATTTTAGAAATACTATTATTATTATGACTTCTAATATTGGAGCACGACAAGTAAAAGATTTTGGTGCAGGTGTTGGTTTTGGAACTGCTTCTAAAAAAGCTCAGGCCAATGAACACATTAAGAGTGTTATAGAAGGAGCCTTAAAAAAATCTTTTGCTCCTGAATTCTTAAACAGAATTGATGATGTTATTCTGTTTAATGCTTTAGAAAGAGAAGACATTCATAAAATTATTGACATTGAATTGTCTAAATTAACAAAACGCATTAGCGGTTTAGGATACACTTTAGTTTTAAGTGATGAAGCTAAAGATTACATCGCCGAAAAAGGATTCGATCAAAAATACGGTGCTAGACCTTTAAAAAGAGCCATTCAAAAATATATAGAAGATGCTTTAGCTGAAGAAATAGTAAATTCTAATTTAAATGATGGCGATATTATTCATATGAATCTTGACAAAGAAAAAAATGAATTAACCGTTAATATAGAACAACAAAAAAATTCAGAAATTAAAGAATAACAAATAAAAAAGGAGCTAAACATGGACAGCCCCCAAAAAGTTGGACAGTTAAAAAATTAATTATTGATATGAGCTCGATATTTTATCGGGCTCATTCCATTTAAAGCTACTGATATTCTATCATTATTATAATAGCAAATATATTCATTAATTTCCTTTTCTAATTGCTCAATCGAGTTCCATTGTTTTAGATAAAACAGCTCAGATTTTAAAGTTCCAAAGAAATTTTCAATAATAGCATTATCTAAACAATTCCCTTTTCTAGACATACTTTGAATCATCTTGTTCTTTTTTAAGATATTCTGATATTTTTCCATTTGATATTGCCATCCTTGATCCGAATGTAATAACACATTTGCTGCTTTATACTTTTTAAAAGCTTTCCCCAGCATTTGAGTTATTTGTCTAAAATTAGGACTCCTAGAAATTTGATAACTAATGATTTCTCTACTACATAAATCAATAATTGGAGACAAATAAAGTTTTTGACCTTTAACTTTAAACTCTGTAATATCTGTAGCCCATTTTTGATTGGTTTTAGAAGCCTTAAAATTCCGTTTAAGTATATTGGGAACTATTTTACCTTGACTTCCTCTGTAAGAACGATACTTTTTAACTCTAATCAAAGATTTTAACCCCATGGACTTCATTAGTCTTAATACTGTTTTATGATTGATGATAATCCCTCTGTTGTTTAGTACTAAAGTGATTCTTCTATAACCATACCTACCTTTGTGTTGATGGTAGATTTGAGTAATAAACCTTTTTATAGATTCATATTTATCAGGCTCTTTACTTTTTTGTAAATGATAATAAAAACTACTTCTAGCCATCTTTGCATGATGTAACAATACCGACAAATCATGCTTATGCCTTAACTCATTTATGACTATTGCTTTTTCTCTCTGGCTTGAGCTAAGGCTTGTAACTTTTTTAGCAAATCAAGTTCTGCTTTTAAAGATTGATTCTCTTTTAAAAGTTTTTCTTCTCTAGTTAATGGTATAGATTTATTTTTTCTAGACTTGGGTTTCATTCCGATAGGTCTTCCTTTAGGTTGATTTTTAAGACCTTTCAAACCTAAGGATTTATATCTTCTTTGCCAATTAATAATACTAGCACCACTTCCAATATCAAATAGAATACATGCTTGCTCTAACGAAAGATGTTCTTTTTCTATTCGTTGTAAAACATCAAGTTTAAATGATGATGTATATTGTTTATTTATCTTTGGTAACAAACCTTGAACTCCTTTGTGTTCATATTGCCTACACCAAAGAGAAAGAAGAGAACTATCAAAACCTAGCTCTTTACTCAAACTAGTTATAGAGTGTTCTCCTTTAAGAACCAACCTTACACATTCTTGTTTAAAGCCTAATGTGTATTTTACTTTTCTAGACATAAAAATACCCCCAAATTGTGTCTAACATTTTGGGGGCACTCTAAAATGCTCACCTTTTTTTATGTGTAATTCTTACGATTATTTGGCTTTATTTAACCAAACTCCCATGTTTACTTCTGCATCTATTATCGATTTTAAATCGGCAATAGCTACACGTTTTTGTTCCATGGTATCTCTATGACGAATGGTTACCATATTGTCATCTTTCGTTTCGTAATCTACAGCAATACAGAATGGAGTTCCATTTGCATCTTGTCTACGGTAACGTTTACCAATGGCATCTTTTTCATCGTAAGTAACATTAAAATCAAACTTTAACGAATCAAAAATTTCTTTGGCTATTTCTGGCAACCCATCTTTTTTAACCAATGGTAAAATAGCAGCTTTGTTTGGAGCTACTACTGCTGGCAAACTCAACACAGTTCTAGAACTTCCGTCTTCTAAAACTTCTTCTTTTAAAGAGTTAGAGAATACTGCTAAAAACAATCTATCTAATCCTACAGAAGTTTCTACTACGTAAGGAGTATAACTTTCGTTGATTTCATTGTCGTAATATTGAATTTTCTTTCCAGAAAATTCTTGATGTGCTTTTAAATCAAAATCTGTTCTTGAATGAATTCCTTCCAATTCTTTAAATCCAAAAGGGAATTTAAACTCTATATCTGCAGCAGCATCGGCATAATGAGCCAACTTATCATGGTCATGGAAACGGTAATTATCCATTCCTAAACCTAAAGACAAATGCCATTTTAAACGAGATTCTTTCCAAGCCTCATACCATTCTTTTTGAGTACCAGGACGTACAAAAAATTGCATTTCCATTTGTTCAAATTCACGCTGACGGAAAATAAACTGACGAGCTACAATTTCGTTACGGAACGCTTTTCCTGTTTGTGCAATACCAAAAGGAATTTTCATTCTTCCTGTTTTTTGCACGTTTAAAAAGTTCACAAAAATACCTTGTGCTGTTTCTGGTCGTAAATACAAATCGGTAGCATGTTCTGCAGAAGCTCCTAATTTTGTACCAAACATTAAGTTGAATTGTTTTACTTCTGTCCAGTTTTTAGAACCTGACAACGGACAAGAAATTCCTAATTCTTCTATCAAAGCTTTTACATCGGCCAAATCTTCATTTTCTAAAGATTTTCCCATTCTTGCCAAAATAGCTGCCCCTTTTTCTTTGTATTCTAATACACGAGGATTGGTAGCTAAAAATTGTTCCTTATCAAAAGCATCACCAAAACGTTTTTCTGCTTTTTTAACTTCTTTTTCTATTTTATCATCGTACTTAGCAACGTAATCTTCTATTAAAACGTCGGCTCTGTATCTTTTTTTAGAATCTTTATTATCTATTAAAGGATCGTTAAAAGCATCTACATGGCCAGAAGCTTTCCAAGTGGTTGGATGCATGAATATTGCAGCATCTAGTCCTACAATATTATCGTGCATTTGTACCATGGCTTTCCACCAGTACTCACGTAAGTTTTTCTTTAACTCTACTCCGTTTTGTGCGTAATCATATACTGCACTCAACCCATCATAAATCTCACTAGATTGGAATACATATCCGTATTCTTTTGCGTGAGAAATAACCTTTTTAAATTGATCTTCTTGTTTTGCCATTGCGCAAAAATATAAAAGCTTTTTGTATTATAAATGTTCTGTTCTAAAAACTGTTTGTTTTATTTAAAAAACTCCTAAAAAACTATTTTTTAATTCAATAGATTCTTTAGCCAACAAACCATCGTTGCTATAAAATTCTAAGGTATAAATTCCTTTGTCTAAAGACACGTCTTGCAAAGATATAATATCACTTACCGGCATCGTTTCTCCGTTTAAAACTAAACGTGTTCCGTCTGTAAACTTTTTATTTACTCCATTGTATAAAAACTCTCCATTAGATTTTACAATTAAATTGTCTGAGTTTTTTAACACATAAAACACATCGCACTCTGTATTTTTTAAAGCTTTATTGTTTAACACATTGTATTTAACTTGTATTCCGTTGGCTTTTTTATATCTACTTGTAGTCTTAAATTCTCCTGATTTTTTTTCTTCAACAGCATATACCTCTACTTTAGAAATTTGAATTTTTGTAGCATCCGATAATTTTAAGGTCAATTCTTTAGTTTGAAGTTTTTCTGCATTCAATTCAGATTTGGTAACAGCAATAGTCACCATTAAACTATCGTTTAGTGTTTTTATAGAATCTAAACTTTTAAACAAAAGCTTGTTATTAACCTTTACCCCTTCTAAAGCAGCTCTTAATGTTTGTAAGGCTTTAAAACTATTTTCTTCGGATGAAGACAGTTTATTTTTTAACTGAGTTACCTCCTTTTTAGATTTTTCTAACTGTGTTCTAATCACTTTTAACTTATCATTAGCCTGATTAAAATCTTTGGTAATAGCTATATTTTGTTGCTGATTAGCTGTTAAATCTTTAATTGTTAGTTCTAAATCTTTTTCCAAAGCTTCTTTTTCTTTTAAAAGGTCTGCTTTGTAAACATTATTTTGTTTGTTAATTTTTGAAATATAGAACACAGCTCCTATTAAAATTAATATCAAAACTGCTATAATTATTTCTTTAATTTTTTTCATACAGTGCTTATTTTAAACGTTCACTTAATATTTTAAAAATATTGTTTATTTTTAAAATAAAAGCTATGAATCTCCTGAAAGATTTAAGAGATTTATTTGTACCTAATAGATGCTTACATTGTAAAACAATTATTCATAAACATCAAAAATTTTTATGTATCCCTTGTGCTTTGCAACTAAGTTATACTGGTTTTACAAATTATTCTCACAACCCATTAGAAAAATTGTTTTGGGGAAGGATAGACATACAACATGCTACCTCTTTATTTTTTTATTATAAAAAAAGTCCTATTCAAACTCTGTTAAAATCTTTAAAATATAAAGGTTTGCAAAGTTTTGGTACAGAAGCTGCAACTTCATTAATCTATGATTTGCAACGTACAGAAAGATTTTCATCAATAGATATGGTAATTCCAGTTCCTTTACACCCTAAAAAAGAAAGAAAAAGAGGGTACAATCAGGTAGATACATTTGGAAAAGCTATTGCCAAACATTTGAATGCCAAGTACGTTTCAAATGCACTCATCAAAACAAAACACAACAAATCTCAAACAAAGCAAAATAAAGAAGAAAGGCACAATAGCGTAAAACACATGTTTAAAGTAAACAACAAATACAATTTAAACGCGTTACATATTTTAATTGTAGATGATGTATTAACAACAGGTGCCACCCTAATGGCTTGTGCAAAAACACTAAAAAACGCATACAATGTTAACATCTCTATTATTACTATTGCTTGTGTAGTATAGTACAACAAAAAGTAGTTTCTTTGTAAAACAAATTATGAAAAAACAACTTATACTTATCATTATACTCTTGGCACTAAAAATTTCTAGTTGTGCAAGAATGGGAAGTCCCGATGGAGGACCTAAGGATAGTATTCCTCCTGTAATGGCAATCGCCAAACCCATGAACAAAACAACATCTTTTAAGCAACAAAAAATTGTTATTTTGTTTGATGAATACATTAAATTTCAGAAGCTTAATTCTCAGTTAATTATTTCTCCTCCTATGGAGAAAAAACCTATTATAAAACCACTTTCGGGAGTTTCTAAAAAAATAAGTATTGAATTTTTAGACAGCCTAGTTCCTAACACAACCTACACTATAAACTTTGGAAACAGCATTGTAGACAATAATGAAGGTAATGAATTAGGTAAATTTTCATATGTTTTTAGCACTGGTACATATTTAGATTCTTTAAGCATTAAAGGTAATGTTATAGACCCTTTAGATGAAAAAGAACTTGAAAATATTAGTGTGATGGCCTACAAAAATGCCAATGACACATTAGTAGGATATTACACACCCAATTACTTGACCAATACTTTAAGCAGCAATTTATACGAGTTAGAAAACCTATCTGCAGCAAACTATAAAGTAATTGCATTAGAAGATAAAAACAACAACTATAAATATGACAAAGGCATAGAACGAATTGGTTTTTTAGACAAAAGCATAGATCTAAAAACAGCTATAGACTCTATTGATTTTATCTTATTTAAAGAACCTAAAGACAACAAAATTTATAGACCTAAACAAACAACAGGAAACCAACTAATTATTGGATATGAGGGAACCAAAACTCCTACTGTAAAAATAGCAGGCACTCCAATAAACAACTATTTAATTAGTAAACAAGCAGATAAAGATTCTTTATATATATGGTTTAAAGAGTTGCCTACAGATAGTATTCGTTTAAGCATACAACAAGATACTGTGCCTGAATTTTACACCTATAAATTAAGAGAATTAAAAAAAGATAGTATTCAAATAAGTAGCTTAATTAAAAGTATTTTACACCCAAACGATTCCTTAAAAATAAGCACCACAATACCTGTAGATTTTATAAATAAAGACAGTATTGTATTATTAGAAAATGATTCTATTTCTATTCCTTATCATATTTTATCTAAAAACAAAAAACATGAATTAATTGTAGACTTTGATAGAGAAAACAACAAAAACTATTCTCTAGTATTAAAAGATCATGCTTTTACAGATTTTTTAAATTACAAAAGTCATCCTAAAAAAATTAGTTTTTCTACCACAAACTCAGAAGAATACGGAGACATTATTTTAGACATCAAAAACTCTAACAACACCAATTTAATTGTAGAGCTATACAACACCAAATCAAAATACAAATCAACACAAATAATAAATAGTTCTAAAAAAGTATATTTTACCAAACTAGAACCTAATGAATATAAGGTTAGAATTGTAAAAGACACCAATAACAACAACCTATTTGATAACGGAAATTACAACACCAAAACTCAACCTGAGGATATTTATAACTTTCCTAAAATCATTAATTTAAGAGCCAATTCGGAAATCAATGAAAATATATCAATCAATTAACAAAGCTCAATATTTTTTTATACTTTTGGCTTCGTAACCCTAATAAAGACAATAGTGTTTAAAAATATATACCTATTAATAGCTATACTTGTGCTTTCATATGCAGATGTTAACGCACAATGGAGAAGAAGCAGAAGAAAATCTATTTTTCCTCAACATGAAATAGGAGCAAATATTGGAATTTCTAATTTTCAAGCTGATTTTGAACCTAATGGACCTCTAGATGGATTAGTAACCGTTAACGGGCTTAGCATAAATGCCACGCACTCTGTACATTTATTACCAAGAAGATATGACTCTAGCCTTTTTGTAAAAAGATTAGTTTTAAAATCTAACTTTGGATATAGTTATGGTTCTTTTAATAACTATGGAATGGCAACTGGTAAAGAATTATTGTACAAAGAAGTTGACCCAAGTTTAGATGTAAATGATAACGCACAAGATGGTAAAGATTATTCTAAAACTCCTAACAATGTATTATTAGGAAGATTAACAAGTACAACTTCCATCATCACTTTTGGAACACAACTAGAATTCTACTTTAAAGACCTTACTTCTTATTTGCATAGATTTAATAAGTACAGACAAAGAAGCAAGGCTAACCCATATATAGCTCTTGGTTTAGGAGCCAATTATGTAAGTTCAACTCCTAATTATGATCAAGAAGCACTAAACAATAACGCGGGTAGTGCTTCTGCAAAATCTGGGGGATTCCCAGACAATTATATCCCTGGAGAAACCGTAAAAGGTATTAAAGGTTTGGTACTATCTGCTACAGCTGCCATTGGAACCCGATACAAATTAAGCAGAGAAGTAGATTTGGTTACAGAAATGAAAATAAACTATTACTTATCTGATAGAATAGATGCTGTTAACCCAGATTTAAAAGACAGTAACTCTTTTGGGTCACAAGGTGTAGACGGAGACAAATTTAACGATTATAACACCGTAATAAGTGTTGGTATTATTTACCACTTATTTTAAAAAAGTTGGTTTTAAACTAACTTTTTTAAGCCTAATAAAACTCCCAAATGTATTCCCTCATGAAAATTGTTAAAGTCAATGGCTTTTTCAATACTATTTAAGGTAATATTTACACTGGTAGTATATTCGTTATAGGATGTAAATATCTGTTGCTGATAATCTAATTCTAATTTAGTAGGCAATTGTATAAAAAGATCTTTTATAAGACTCCATTCTTCTTTACTAATTAATTCTTTGGGAGCAGTTCCTTTTCTATATTTTTCAATCATTTCATTAGACACTTCTATGTTTTGATCTGACATTTTATAACACAATAATTGTTGTGTAACCACTAAATGGCCAACATTCCAACCAATATTATTATGAAATCCTTCAGGAATCTTATTGATTTGTTCTAAAGTTAATCCTTCTATTATCTTTAACATTAAAGTTCTTCCTTTTAACAAAACATCTACTTGATTTGTAATATTCATTTTATTGATTTTTATACTTTTGAGAAGTCTAAAGATAAAATAGACTTTACACTTATGAAAAAAATATATCATTTAAAAACGTGCGATACTTGTAAAAGAATTTTAAATCAACTAGAGCTTACAGATTTTGATATTCAAGAAATTAAAAGTACTCCTGTTACCAAAGAACAACTAGAAGAAATGTATGCCTATACAAATTCGTATGAAGCCCTCTTTAATAAAAGAGCAAGATTGTATAAAGAACAAGGCTTAAAAGATAAAAACTTGTCTGAAACAGATTATAAAGATCTTATTTTGTCTGAGTACACCTTTTTAAAAAGGCCTGTTGCCATAATTAATGAACAAATTTTTGTTGGGAACAGTAAAAAAACTGTAGAAGCGTTAATTAAACACACCTTATAATACAATAAAAAAAGAGTAGTGTTGTACAACACTACTCTTTTAGAATACTAAATTTCAATTTTTCTTTATCTAACTATAAAGCTACTTGGTGATAATACGTTTTATCGTTTTTATCGTTTTTAACTTCTAAAAAGTATTTTTTAGATTCTTTAGCTCTAGGAACTATTAAACCTCTATACTTTTTACTAAAGTTTGCCTTAACCTCGTTTCCTTTAAAGTCAATAAGTTTTATACTAGAGTAATCACCATTATATCTTACCAAAACTTCTGTTTTAGCTTTTCTTATAACAATATTTTCTCTAGATGCATCTCTGTCTTTTTTCATAGCATCCGCATACACTTCTGCTTTGGTTTTTTGTTTTTTCTTAACAAAGTCCTCGTCTTTTAGTCCAGATAAAGAACCATAAGTATAAACTCCTCCTTGGTAATTATAACCTTGTACTTTTACAGAATTAGATTTTACAGCACTTCTGTAGTCATCTCCTGCTTGGCTTTCAGATTCTAATAAAGTAGCATCAATTCCGTTAATTGCTTCATAACTCAATCCTAATGAACCATAATTTTGTCCGTAAGAAATACTTACCAACAACAACACTGCGATTAAAATAAATTTTTTCATAATCATATCATTTATGTTTGATACAAAGTTACGCAAGCAATAGAATTTCTATTTTAACTTAATGTAAAATAAGAAGTTATACAGCATTTTAGTGAAGTTGATAATTTTAAGGAACTAAATAAATAGCAAAAATGCACCTTTATTTTTTTTATTGAATATTTGATAATTTTAACCCAATATTTTTAACAATTCCGTAAACTATTAAAAAACAGGAAACAAAAACCAGGCAACTCAATGTTAATTTAATGTTAACAAACAAAAAAAACCGATGCTATAAACATCGGTTTTTTTGAAAAAATATATTTTTAAACACTTAATAAGCTCTTTTATTATTTCCTTCATAGAAATTTATAAAAGCCTCATTTACAACTCTCTTACCTCCATCTGTAGGGTAATCTCCTGTAAAATACCAATCTCCAGAATGGTTAGGACAAGCCTGGTGTAAACCTTCTATGGTTTGGAAAATAATTTCTACCTCAGCATTTATATCCGATGTTTTTAACATTTCAGAAATCTTAGCAGAAATTACTTCTGGTGTAAATGGTTTGTATATTTCTTTTACAAAATTTACAATCCCTGAATCATTTTTACTACGTTGTTTGATACATTTATTGTAAACATCGGTAACTATTTGGTACTGACCTGTTTCTTTTAACAATTCTACAGCAGCTCTAAAAGCTATAAAGTCACCTAATTTAGCCATATCAATTCCATAACAGTCTGGATATCTAATTTGTGGTGCAGATGATACCACAACTATTTTTTTAGGTTCTGTTCTGTCTAATATTTTTATAATGCTTTTTTTCAGGGTAGTTCCTCTTACAATACTATCATCAATAATAACAATATTATCGTTCTTTTTAACAACTCCATAGGTTACATCATATACATGCGCTACTAAATCATCTCTACTATCATCGGCTGTAATAAAGGTTCTTAATTTAGCATCTTTAATTGCTAGTTTTTCAAAACGTGGTCTTTGTGCCAATATTGCACTAACTTCTTTTGCACTTAAATTTTTACCTCCGGCAAGTATTTTTTCTGTTTTTTGTTCGTTTAAATAATCTTCAGCAGCTTCAAACATTCCATAATAAGATGTTTCTGCTGTATTTGGTATGTATGAAAAAACAGTGTTTTCTAAATCTCCATCTATACTTTTTACAATTTGAGGAAAGATTCTCACTCCTAAATCTTTTCTTTCATTGTAAATATCTGCATCTCCTCCTCTAGAAAAATAAATACGTTCAAAAGAACAAGCCTTTTTTTCTTTAGGTTCTAATATTTGTTCTATAGATACTTTTCCACTTTTCTTTGCTATAATTGCATGTCCTGGATCTAATTCTTTTACTTTATCTATAGCTACATTAAATGCAGTTTGAATTACAGGTCTTTCAGACGCTACCACTAAAACCTCATCATCTTTGTAGTAAAATGCTGGACGTATTCCTGAAGGATCTCTCATCACGAATGCATCACCATGACCTAACAAACCAGCCATTGCATATCCACCATCAAAACTGCGAGTTGATCTTTTTAAGATTTTTACCAAATCTACTTTTTCAGCAATAATAGGAGAGGCTTCTTTTTTAGTATAATTTCCTTTAATATCTTGATAAATAGACTCTACTTGATCATCTAAAAAATGACCAATTTTTTCCATTACCGTTACCGTATCTGTACTTTCTTTTGGGTGTTGCCCCAACTCTATCAGCTCTTCTAACAATTGACTGTTGTTAGTCATGTTAAAATTCCCTGCTACAATTAAATTTTTGTGTCTCCAGTTAGATTGACGTAAAAAAGGGTGTACATTTTCCAAAGAATTTCCTCCAGAAGTTCCATAACGAGCGTGTCCTAAGAACAAATTCCCTATAAAAGGAGTATTTTCTTCCAACCAAGTTACATCATCTTTCTTTTCTGGATTTGCAGCAATAGTGTCGCTAATACGATTATTTATTTTTTTAAAAATATGCTGAATAGGTTGTTGTTTGTTAGAACGGATTCTACTAATATACCTACTTCCTGGATTTACGTTAAACTTAATACTTGCAAAACCAGCTCCGTCTTGGCCACGGTTGTGCTGTTTTTCCATTAGTAAATACATTTTATTTACTCCATAAAAAGCTGTTCCGTACTTTTCCTTATAATACTCTAAAGGTTTTAGCAACCTCACCATTGCAATACCACACATATTGTATCTTTTATTAATTTTGTTCTACTTAGTTATTTAGAACGTTAATTTTTTGCAAAATTACAAAGAAAATTTCGTTAAGTCCTTAAATTTCTCTAAACGCTGTTCTACCTCTTCTGTAGTTGCTTCTGCAATACGTTTAACACCAAACTCTTCTACTGTAAAAGAAGCCAAATTAGACCCCCAAATTACAGCATTCTTAATGTTTTCAAAAGACAAATCTCCTTGTTGCGCTAAGTACCCTGTAAACCCACCTGCAAAAGTATCTCCTGCTCCTGTAGGATCAAATACATCGGCTAAAGGCAATGCCGGTGCAAAAAACATTTTAGAATCATGAAACAACAATGCTCCGTGCTCTCCTTTTTTAATAACCACATATTTTGGACCCATTTCATGAATCACTTTAGCTGCTTTTACCAAAGAATATTCTCCACTTAATTGCTGAGCTTCTTCATCGTTAATTGTAATTACATCTACCTTTTTTAATAGCATTTTTAAATCGTCTAACGCTATATCCATCCAAAAATCCATCGTATCTAACACCACCATTTTAGGCTTGTTAGTCATTTGCTCTAACCCTGCATTTTGTACTAAAGGATGTAAATTTCCTAACATTACAATTTCTGCATCTTTATAAGCTTCAGGAACAACTGGATTAAAATGTTCCAATACATTTAATTCGGTAATTAACGTATCTCTCTTATTCATATTAGTGTGGTACTTACCGCTCCAGAAAAAAGTTTTTCCATCCTTTACCACTTCAATACCATCGGTATTAATATTTTTTGCGTGTAACAAATCAAAATATTCTTGAGGAAAATCATTCCCCACAACAGATACCAAAGCTGTATCTACATTTTTAAAATTACTTGCAGACAAGCCTATATAAGTTCCTGCACCTCCTAAAATTTTATCTGTTTTTCCAAAAGGTGTTTCAATAGCATCAAACGCTACTGTTCCTATAATCAATAATTTACTCATGTGTTTTTTTCAAATTTTAACCAGACTACAATCATTGTTTGTTCAAGTTGTATCCTAGTTTTATACTCAGTATCTTTGTGCCTGCAAAAATAAGTTTAAAATATGACTATCAAAGAAATACAAGAGGAAATTGTAGAGGAGTTTGCAATGTTTGATGATTGGATGGAGCGCTATGAATATATGATAGAACTAGGAAAATCTATTCCTGTGATTGACGACCAATACAAAACAGACAACAACCTTATCAAAGGATGTCAATCTAAAGTATGGTTGCATTCAGAATTAAACCAAGATAAAATTCAGTTCTCCGCAGACAGTGATGCCATTATTACCAAGGGAATTGTTGCTGTATTGTTACGAGTTTTTAACGACCAAACCCCTAAAGATATTTTAGAGGCTAATTTAGATTTTATAGATCAAATAGGATTGAAAGAACATTTATCTGCCACTAGAGCCAACGGATTGGTCTCTATGATAAAACAAATTAAACTATATGCTTTAGGAATGCAAAGCAAACTAAACGCATAACCCCAAAAAACAACTAGTATGAAACACGAAGAAACTGTAGAAATAGGAGATAAAATTGTAAATGTATTAAAGACCATTTACGACCCGGAAATACCTGTAGACATTTATGAATTAGGATTAATTTACGATGTATTGGTAAATGACAATAGTGATGTTAAAATTTTAATGACCTTAACATCTCCTAACTGCCCTGTTGCTGAAACTATGCCTAAAGAGGTAGAAGATAAAGTAGCTGCATTGGAAGATGTAAACAATGTTGAGGTTGAATTAACTTTTGATCCTACTTGGACTCAAGACATGATGAGTGAAGAGGCTAAATTAGAATTAGGTTTTTTATAATTAGTACTGAATCATTGGTACAAAGTACATACATAATGTTTAGTGATTCATATTTCTAAAACTATGTACTAACAACTAATTTAACTATGGATGAAATTGTAAACAGAGTTGCCAATAGCAACTTAAAAAACATAGATCTAGAGGATTTTTATTTGCCTGGAGAACGTGTTTTGTTTGATATTAAAGATTGGCTTTTTCAAGAATTAATTTTAAAAGAAAAAGACTTTAGAGAAAAAGCCGAAAACTATGATTGGTCTTTACTAAAAGACAAATATGTAGCTTTTACGTGTAGTGCAGATGCAATTATTCCCTCTTGGGCTTACCTTTTATTAACCACAAAAGCCGCTACATATGTTAAAAAATGTGTGGTAGGAGACCTAAACTTACTAGAGACCGTTTTATATGTAGAAATTATTTCTATTTTTGACATAAGTCAATTTGAAGACAAACCTGTAATAATAAAAGGATGCGCAAACAAACCTATTCCAGAAACTGCCTATACTTTATTAATACAAAAACTGCTTCCTGTTGCCAAAAACATAATGTACGGAGAAGCTTGTTCTACCGTACCTCTATTTAAACAACAAAAACGAAACTAGATTATGAAAAAATTTACAATTTTAGCAATTGCTTTATGCTCTTTTGTGAACTTTGCCCAAGAAAAAGAAAGTAACTGGAAAAAAGGAGGAGTCTTTACCTTATTATTTAACCAATCTGCATTTAACAATGATTGGCAAGGTGGTGGTGTAAGTAACATCGCTACTAGTGCTAACGTTAACTACGATTTTAACTATAAAAAAGACAATGTCGTTTGGGACAACAAAATAATCTTAGCTTATGGTTTAACAAAGCTAGATGGAAATGATAATTTTAACAAAACAAATGATAAAATTGAAATCTCATCTTTATACGGTAAACAAGCCAACAAATATTGGTACTACTCAGCATACGCTAACTTAAAAACTCAGTTTGCTGATGGATTTAAATCATCTGCACAAGTTGATAAAATTTCTACATTTTTCTCTCCAGCTTACTTACAAGCAGGTCTTGGTATGTTGTGGAAAAAATCTAACAATTTAAAAGTAAACATTACTCCAGCATCTGCAAGAGCTATTTTTGTAGATAGTGAATTTACAGAAGACGGTTCTTCTTTTGGTGTAGAACAAGGAAAAACTAGTCGTTTTGAATTAGGGGCAAACATAGCGGCTTACTATAAATTTGACTTGGTAAAAAACGTGAATGTAGAAAACATTTTAAACCTATATGCCAACTACCTAGAAAACCCTGGAAATGTAGATATTGACTACACATTAAATGTAGTAATGAAAATAAACGAATATTTATCGGCAAACGTAGTAGCACAAGCTATTTACGATGACAATGCTGTTGCTGCTGTACAGGTAAGAGAAGTATTTGGATTAGGATTTAACTACAAGTTCTAAAATAACAATACATAAAACTAATGTAAGTTTATAACATAAAAAATCCCAAACTTTTCGTTTGGGATTTTTTATGTTAATGTATAATTAATGTTTTATTTAACAGCAACTTTAACAACCACTTTAACTACTTTAGATGGTTGATTGATTTTAATACCAGGTGCATGCACATCGGTAGGATAAAAAACCATAAAGCTACCTGCTGATAATTTTATGTTTTCTGCTTGTCCTTTGTAAAAAACAACATCTTTTTCTTGCAACAAATCTTCTGTTACTTCTTGATTGTTTAATGGTTCTACCCCAATAAATTCTTCTCCAGCAATTAAGTACTGAATATCAATATATTTTTGATGTGACTCTAACCTACAATCTACTTCTTCTTTGGTATCATAAGTTTGTAGAATTGCAAAGACATCATCTCCATCTATTTTATAAACGCCCATTTCTAAAGCAGCAAAATCTGTAGTAGCAAGGTAGTCAAAACCTGCTGCCAAACGCTTACTTAAACCTTTGTACAAACTTGCATTTGCTAGTGTATCTAAAATCATAAATTATGTAATTTTATTTCCATCTTGATCATATTCCGAATACAAGTAATTGTTATAAGGAAAACGTTTTGCGTGAATTTCTCTAACCATTTCAAAAACTTGGTCTTTAAACTCTTCCATGTTTTCTTTATTAATGGCAGATATAAATACAGAATCTTCATCTGTTTTAGACATCCAAGATTTTTTTAGTTCCTCTATTGTATAATGTTTTTCCGTCTTTTCTGTGACCAAATCATCATCTTCTATAACCTCATGTGTGTATTTATCAATTTTGTTAAATACCATTAAAGTAGGCTTGTTTGCACTTTCTATTTCTTTTAAAATAGTATTTACAGAACTAATATGATCTTCAAACGTAGGGTGAGACACATCAACAACATGCAACAATAAATCTGCTTCTCTAACCTCATCTAAGGTAGATTTAAATGATTCTACCAACTGAGTTGGCAATTTTCTAATAAATCCAACCGTATCGGTCATTAAAAAAGGAATATTTTTAATCACTACTTTTCTAACAGTGGTATCAAGAGTTGCAAACAATTTATCTTCAGCAAACACTTCGCTTTTACTAATTACATTCATTAGTGTAGATTTACCAACATTGGTATAACCAACCAATGCAACACGAACCATTTTTCCTCTGTTTTTACGTTGCACAGCCATTTGCTTATCAATGGTTGCTAATTTCTTTTTTAGTAAAGAAATTTGATCTCTAACAATACGTCTATCTGTTTCAATTTCTGTTTCACCAGGACCACGCATACCAATCCCCCCTTTTTGCTTGTCTAAGTGAGTCCACAATTTGGTTAATCTAGGCAACAAATACTCACATTGTGCCAATGCTACTTGTGTACGTGCATAACTTGTTTCTGCTCTTTGGGCAAAAATATCTAAAATTAATGTAGTTCTATCTAATATTTTTACATCTAGTATTTTTTCTATATTTCTTAATTGAGCAGGAGACAATTCATCATCAAAAATTACCGTTCCTATATCGTGCAAGTCTACATAAGCCTTTACATCCTCTAACTTTCCTGTACCTATAAAAGTTTTAGGATGGGGTTTATCTAATTTTTGAACAAATCTTTTTACCGATACACCACCCGCTGTGGTTACCAAAAACTCTAATTCATCTAAATACTCTGTAGATTTAGCCTCGTCTTGGTGCTGTGTAATTACACCCACCAACACTGTTTTTTCAGACGTTACCTTCTTTTCTTCTATCATGCTACAAATGTACATAATTCCCCCATTATCAATACTATCTAAATTTGTTGATAACCTTTGTTTTTCATCAACATATTCCTTAATCTTTCTTTGATGAATTTCATTAATAAAGATATCTTTACGCATCCAAAAAAAAACAAATAGTGGCCGAAGACAACTTATTTTCAATTGCTTTTTACAATACCGAAAACTTATTTGATTATAAGGATGATACTCACACTCTAGATAGTGACTACACCCCAAGTGGTAGAAAAAAATGGGGACAGTATAGGTATGAACACAAAGTAAATAAAATAGCCAAAGTAATTTCTAAAATAGGAACAGACCATTGTGTTTTTCCTCCTGTACTTGTGGGTTTGGCAGAAATTGAAACCAAGCAAGTAGCTTTAGATATTATACACAGTGAAACTCTTCGCTATTTAAATTACGATTGCATTCACTACGAGTCTCCTGATGAAAGAGGAATTGATGTAGCATTGTTATATCACAAAGATTTTTTTGAATTAATCCATTCAGAACCTATTCCTATTGATGTTTTTGAAACCAATGGAACCAAAGACGATACTAGAGATATTTTATATGCCAAGGGAAATTTATACGGAGAACTGACTCATGTTTTTGTCAATCACTGGCCATCTAGAAGAAAAGGTATTGACAAAACCGATTTGAAAAGAATAGCCTTAGCTAAAATACTCTCTGCTCGTGTATCAGAAATTTTAAAAAATGATGCCGATGCAAAAATTGTAATTATGGGTGATTTTAATGACGATCCATCTTCTGAAAGCATCCAAAAACATCTTGTAAGCAACCATATTTTAAACCCTATGGAAACACTACATCAATCTTTAAAAGGAAGCTTAGTGCACAATGGTGTTTGGCATTTGTTTGATCAAATTTTATACAGCAAAGCTTTTGTAGAATCTAACAATATAGAGTTTGTAAAATCTGACATTTACAACAAAGATTTTTTAACAGACTGGACCGGAAGAAGCAAAGGAGAACCCTTAAGAACTTATATTGGTAAGTTTTATCGTGGTGGTTTTAGCGATCATTTTCCCGTATATGCTGTTTTTAAAAAATAACGTATCTTATCATACAATATATTTATAAACTACTTGTTTGATTACATTTTTATTACAACAGCTAGAACAACAACAAAAAGATAGTTATTCTAAAGGCTACCTAAAAGGAATATTTGCCTCTCAACGTATGCATTCTATTTTTCCTTATCATAGAGAAGATGAAAATATATTTTTTTCTGCTGCTATTGTATTCACTTTACAAGAATATTTAACAATACTTTCCAAAGACAATAAAGCAATTGCTCAAAGAATTATAGATAAAACATTAAGATGCTATCCTAATTTTAAAAATTTTAAAGGAGGTAAAACCTATAATTTTTTTAAAACCAATCCTATGGATTTTTTTCCAAACGGAAAAGTAATGAAGCGTTTTAACTTTTTTAAACTAGCCGATGATGCTGATGATACTGCTTATGTATATTTAACAAACCCCACTCCAAAAAAAAATCATATTTGGTTAAAAAACAAGTTAGTTAAACATGCTAATGGAACCCTTAAATGGAGTTTTCATAAAAGATCTAATTACGGAAATTTAAAAACCTACAGTGTTTACTTTGGTAAAAAAATGCACATAGAAACAGACGTTTGTGTTTTGTGTAACATTTTACTTTGGTCTTTTAAAAACAACCTTACTAAAAACAAACAAGACAAACATTCTATTACCTATATAACCAGAACTATTACCTCTAAAGACTATATTACTTATCCTTATTTGGTCTCTCCATGCTACCCTACAACAGCTCAAATATGTTATCACGTAACTAGACTAATCAAAAATGCCCCAAACAACAAAAAACTATTACGCTTAAAACCCATTCTTATAAAAGATTTACAACAGCTTCTACAAAAACCACAGTCATTTATCAATCAAGTATTTTTACATATTTCTTTGTTAAACTTGGGTATAAAACCAAAAACAAAACTTAGTTATCAATTAGATAATGTTTTAAAAACAACAGATTATTTCTACACATCTATCCCCTTAATGATTCCTAATTTAACCATTAGAAAACTTCAAAAATATAAACTTTTTAGACTCTTAGAATTAAGAACAAAATGTAACGGTTATACAACAATACTAGTTTTTGAATATCAAATTTTGTACAATACACTATCTAGAAATTAACATATAGGCTGTTAATCAACCCACACGTTACATGTTATTAAACTCATAAAACAATTAGATTTATTACATATCTAACAGCAAAAAGGCTTGTGAAAATCACAAGCCTTTTTTATTTCTATAAAAGTTAACTACTAAATAGCAGCCGCTAACCAATCTCCAACTTCAGAAGTCCCGTAAGACTTTCCTCCATCTGCTAAATCTTCAGTAACATATCCTTCTGCTAACGCTTTGTTAACTGCTTCTCTAATTGCTTTTCCTTCTTCTTGCAATCCAAAGCTTTCAAACATCATTGCAGCAGATAAAACAGTAGCCATTGGGTTGGCAATGTTTTTTCCTGCAGCCTGTGGATAAGATCCGTGAATAGGCTCAAATAAAGCAATGTCAGTTCCCATAGATGCAGATGGCATTAATCCCATAGATCCTGAAATTACAGATGCTTCATCTGTTAAAATATCACCAAATAAATTTTCGGTAATCAATACATCGTAAGAAGATGGCCATTGTACCAAACGCATAGCTACAGCATCTACAAACTCATAAGAAACCTCAACCTCTGGATATTCTGCTTCTAAACCTTGAACAGTTTCTCTCCATAAACGAGAAGTTTCTAATACGTTTGCTTTGTCTACACAACATAATTTTTTAGAACGAGTCATTGCCAACTCAAATCCTTTTTTAGCCAAACGAGTTACCTCTTCTTTTGTGTATACACAGTTATCAAAAGCAGTGTCTCCACCATCTCTTCTTCCTTTTTCACCAAAGTAAATACCTCCTGTTAATTCACGTAAAAAAACCAAGTCAGTCCCTTCAATACGCTCTTGTTTTAATGGAGATTTATCTAATAAAGATGGGAAAACAAATGTAGGACGTACATTTGCAAACAATCCTAAAGCTTTACGCATTTTTAACAAACCTTGTTCTGGACGTACTTTTGCTGTTGGATCATTATCATATTTAGGATCTCCAATAGCTCCAAATAAAACTGCATCAGAAGATTTACAAATCTCATGAGTTTCATCTGGGTAAGGTTCTCCAACTGCATCAATAGCAGCAGCTCCTGTTAAAGCTGGCTTCCAAGTTAATTCATGTCCAAATTTTGCAGCAATTGCATCAGAAACTTTTACAGCCTGATCAATTACTTCTGGTCCAATTCCGTCACCAGCCAATAATGCAATGTTTAATTTCATTTTATTTATTTTAAGAATGTTAGAATTCAGAATTCAAAGATTTTTAAACTTTTATTCTGTATTCTTATTTATATAATGTTCAACATTTTTTCGGTAGCCATAATTGCAGATACTGTTTGATCTGAATCTAAACCACGTGTTTTGTATTCTTTTCCGTTTAATTCCCAGGTAATTACTGTTTCACACAGCGCATCTGAATTTGAACCTGGCGGAATACGTACAGCATAATCTGTAAGTGTTGGCAAAACTAATCCTTTTTTATGATAAATTTTGCGTAATGCTTTGATAAAAGCATCGTACTGACCATCTCCACTTGCACTTTCTTCTACAACTTCTCCTTCAAAAGAAACCGCTACTGTTGTAGAGGGTTTTAATCCTTTTGCGTGTGTTAACACATAAGATTCTACTTTTACGCTTTCAGATATTGTGTTTGAATTTAGCACGTCAGAAATAATATACGGCAAATCATTTTGTGTAACTAATTCTTTTTTATCTCCTAATTCAATAACTCTTTGGGTAACTAACTTTAATTCTTCATCGTTTAGATTTAGACCTAAATCTTGTAAATTTTTTTGAATATTAGCCTTACCCGATGTTTTTCCTAAGGCATATTTACGTTTACGTCCAAAACGCTTAGGCAACAAATCATTGTAATATAAATTCTTTTTGTTGTCTCCATCGGCATGAATTCCTGCTGTTTGAGTAAATACATTTTCTCCTACAACGGGTTTACTTTCTGGAATTTTAAATCCTGAAAAAGCTTCTACCATTTTACTTACTTTGTACAGGGCTTTTTCGTTTACCTCTACCAAATAATTTGGCATAAAATCATTAACCACTGCAACCACACTTGCCAAAGGTGCATTTCCTGCACGTTCTCCCATTCCGTTTAATGTCAAGTGCAATCCATCTGCCCCACCTTTAATAGCTTCCATAGCATTGGCAACACTTAAATCGTAATCGTTATGACAGTGAAAATCTAAATGTAAGTTTGGATATTTGTCTTTTATCTCTTTAATATACTCATAAGATTCTTGTGGAGTTAAAATCCCCAAGGTATCTGGCAACATAATTCTTTTTACCGATTGTGTTGCTATAAAATCTAAATATTGATATACGTAATCTTTAGAATTACGCATTCCGTTAGACCAATCTTCTAAATATACGTTGGTTTCAATTCCATTTTCTTTTGCTTCTTGCACAGAAGCTGCAATTTCTGAAAAGTGTTCTTCTGGAGTTTTTCTTAACTGGTGTTCTAAGTGATTCATAGATCCCTTAGTTAATAAGTTTTGAACCTTTGCTCCTGCTTCTTTCATCCATTGAATAGAAGTTCCTTTGTCTACAAAAGTTAATACTTCTATTTTGTTGATATGATCATTTTCTTTAGCCCAATCTGTAATATTTTTAACAGCATTAAACTCTCCTTTAGACACACGTGCCGAAGCTATTTCAATACGATCTACTTTTAGTTCGTCCAATAACAATTGGGCAATCGTTAGTTTTTCGTTGGCTGCAAATGACACTCCTGAGGTTTGTTCACCATCACGAAGTGTTGTATCCATTATTTCTATTTTCTTTTGGCTCATAATATGATCGCTAATTTTTAAGAGTTCTGTATTTTAGTCACTGATTTACAATCGTTTTTAACCAAACTACCCTTAAAAAACACAGATTGCAAATATAAAAAAAGTGTTTCACTTAATAACGAAACACTCTTTAAAATATAAAGACTATCTATCTTAAAGCTCCCAATAGAACTCCTATTCCAACTCCATAAAAACTCCTTTTTTTATTTAAAATAACTTTTGGTGAAAGTTGCAAACCAATAAAAGACAATATTGGTATCTCTAATTTTGGATTTAATATTAAACTTACAGTTTCATATCTATTTGAATCGTAATCATAATCATAACGACCATCTCTAACCTGATTTCCTCTTACAAAATTTTCTTCAACACGATTCCAAGTTTTTGCTAAACCAGCAGACAAATTTAACCTAACTCTCTTAGATTGCTTTAGTTTGATTACCTTTCCTATTGTAAAATAAATATGCTCAGCACTACTAATACCATCAAAAAGAAAATCATTCGCGTTGTCTTTTGGGTAATTTTTGGTGAAATATAGATTGTAGTTCACTCCAATACTAAAAGAAATCTCCTCTTTATAAATGTAATTTAAGTCTATACCTTGTCCAAAATAATTTCCTAAATCAATAGCAGAAACTCCAAAATACAAAAGGTTAGATTTTGGTTGTTTTTCTTCTTGAGCATGTAGCCCAGAACACAGAAGCATTAACATTAACAGTAGCTTTTTCATTTTCTTTTTCTAGCAAATGTAAATTTTATCTACAACAACTATTAAAACAATTATACTCTAATAAAAAAAGCGTTTCACAATTAAGTGAAACGCTTTTTAAAATAGTATATATTCTCTTAAAAATTAGAAAGGTCTAGTTTCTGCAAAGGCAGTAATTTCTTCTTCTATGTTTTTTAAGTAATCAATATCATCAAATCCGTTTAACATGTTCCCTTTTTTGTAACCGTTAATATCAAAAGATTCAGATTCTCCAGTAGCTACTAAAGTAACTGTTTGTGCTGGTAAATCTACTTTGATTTCAGTTTTAGGATCTGCTTCAATTGCTTGAAACAATTTATCTGCAAATACTGCTGATACTTGTACTGGTAATACACCAATATTTAAACAGTTGTTCTTAAATATATCTGCAAATGCTGATGAAATTACACAACGTAATCCAAAATCGTATACAGACCAAGCTGCATGCTCTCTAGAAGAACCAGAACCAAAGTTACGTCCTCCTACTAAAATTTTAGATCCTGCGTATTTTTCTTGATTTAAAGGAAAATCTGCTTTAGGTGTTCCGTCTGCATTAAATCTCCAATCACGGAAAAAGTTGATATCAAAATCTTTACGCTCAGTTGCTTTTAAGAAACGAGCAGGAATGATTTGATCTGTATCCACGTTCTCTATTGGTAGTGGATAAGCTGTACTTGTTAATACTTCAAATTTATCGTAAGCCATTGTATTCTATGTTTTAAGCGTTAGCAGTTAAGATTGTTCTTGGGTCCGTAACCACACCTTCTACTGCAGAAGCTGCTGCCACTAATGGAGAAGCTAATAAAGTTCTAGATCCTGGTCCTTGACGTCCTTCGAAGTTACGGTTAGATGTTGATACAGATAATTTTCCTGCTGGAATTTTATCATCATTCATAGCTAAACAAGCTGAACAACCTGGCTCTCTTAATACAAATCCTGCCTCTGTAATAACTTTATCTAATCCTTCTGCTTTAATTTGATCTACTACTTTGTGAGATCCTGGTACCAACCATGCAGTTACATGGTCTGCTTTTTTACGTCCTTTTACCACAGAACAGAAAGCTCTAAAGTCTTCTATACGTCCGTTAGTACAAGATCCTAAGAATACAAAATCAATCTTTTTACCAATCATAGATTCCCCTTCGTTGAAATCCATGTAACCTAAAGATTTACGGTAAGTTTCTACACCACCTTCTACAGATTCTGCATTTGGAATGTCTTTAGTTACTCCAATTCCCATTCCTGGGTTGGTTCCGTAAGTAATCATTGGTTCAATATCTGCAGCATCATACGTAAACTCAGCATCAAATTCTGATCCTTCATCTGTAGATAAAGTTTCCCAATATTTCATTGCTTTGTCCCAATCAGCTCCTTTTGGAGTTAAGGCACGACCTTTAATGTACTCAAACGTTTTTTCATCTGGAGCAATCATACCACCACGAGCACCCATCTCTATAGATAAGTTACACACCGTCATACGACCTTCCATTGTCATATTTTCAAAAACATCTCCTGCATATTCTACAAAGTAACCTGTAGCTCCAGAAGTTGTTTGTTTCGCAATAATATACAAAGCAACATCTTTAGGAGTTACTCCTAAACCTAATTCTCCGTTAATGTTAATACGCATTGCCTTAGGCTTAGATTGCATAATACATTGAGTAGACAATACCATTTCTACCTCAGAAGTACCAATACCAAAAGCAATAGCTCCAAAAGCACCGTGAGTTGATGTATGAGAATCTCCACAAACAATAGTTGCACCTGGTAAAGTAATTCCATTTTCTGGTCCTACTACGTGTACAATTCCGTTATTTACATCTCCTAATCCCCAGTGAGAAATTCCGTGTTTCTTAGCATTTCTTTCCAAAGCATTTAACTGGTTTGCAGATAAAGCATCTTCTACCGGTAAATGTTGGTTAATAGTTGGAGTGTTGTGATCTGCCGTTGCAAATGTACGGTTTGGATACAATACACTGTTTCCTCTACTTTCTAATCCTAAGAATGCTACTGGACTTGTAACTTCGTGGATAAAATGACGATCGATAAAGAATACATCTGGTCCGTCTTCTACGTGACGGACTACATGTGAATCCCATACCTTGTCAAATAATGTTGTTGCCATATTGATTTCGACTTATTTATTGTTTTCTGTTATGATTGCAATTCATTGAATTACAGAACGGCAAATTTATAAAAAAAGGGCCTATAATCAATTAGACTGGCTATAAATTATTACGATGCCCAATACAAATTTACAATCTTATGTTGTGTTTGTAATTTATACAGTTTACTACTTGTTTACATATACATTCTATACGTACCTTTATCACACCCAAACCTAAATGATGAAATATTTAAAGTGCGAGAGTTGTGAGCATTACAACTTACTGAATTCAGAATATCAAATTTTTTGCGATGCTTGTGGAAAAAAACTTTCTAACAACTTTAAAACTTGGCAAAAAAAACATGCTCATAAAAGTTTTGAAGATTTTACAAATGAAGTAGGAACCTCTAAATCTGCTTATACTAAAAAAAGCAATAAACTGTCCTTTAAAAAAATATTGCAAATTTGTTTTATTGTAATCTGTGTAGGGTTTGGAGCCTATTTTGGAAAAAATTACAGTGCCAACGTTTTTAGTTTTTTTTATGATTATGCTTTTCCTGTTTCAGATCTTTTAGACAAAGAATGGGGTAAACAGTTTTTTATGGGAAATAAAGTAGCTATAGAATCTCCTTATTGGTTAGAAAAACAAGAAGAAGAAATTCCATTACCTGCAGAAGTTAAAAAACTTATTAAAGAAATGGACTATTATGCTTACAATAATTTTGCTGGTTTTGGAGCTGTAGTTATGACAAGTACTTATAATGAATCTGTTGGGAAAATTAATCCTAAAGGTGCCGGAAACGGAGCCATACAACAAACCTATCAAACTATGAATGGTTCTGATTTATTTTACAATGATGAAAACACTCAGATAAACAATTACCCTGCTGTATTAAAAAAAGGAACTTTTAAAAGCAACAACACAGACATACACTTTAAAAGTATAGCCTGTGTTAAAGATAATTTTACACTTATTTATATGATTACATTCTGGTCTAACAACAATAGTGATTATGAATTGCTTACAGATAGAATGATTGGTTCTTTAGAAGTTTATTAAGCTACAATGCAACAGAATCATACACCTGAACTTTTTCCCACAAAATAGATGCTTCTTTTAAAAACAACTCGTGCGCAGGCTCTTTTTGATACAGTTCATGCTTTTCTTCACTATCAAAACTTACCAATAAACAATAAGTATAACTATTGTCTACCACACTTCTGTTTGTACCCGCAGGTTTACTAATACTAGATGTTTTTGTAAAAACAGTGCTTTTTAAAAATTTTTGTAAAGCGATTTCAAACACTTTACAATGTTCTTTGTTTTCTGGTTCTTTTAACCAAAAATATACGCTGTGAAAAAAAGTTTTATTCTCCATTTTGTGTTTATTTATTTTCCGGCAACAATTAATACAATTTCTCCTTTTGGTGGTTTGTTTGTATAAAATTCTGCCAATTCAGTAACAGTACCTCTAATTGTTTCTTCAAACATTTTGGTCAATTCTCTAGAAACAGAAGCTTGTCTATCCGCACCTAAATACTCCGCCAAATGCCCTAATGTTTTTACTAATTTATGTGGAGATTCGTACAAAATAATCGTTCTGTCTTCTTCTGCCAATTTTAACAATCTTGTTTGACGTCCTTTTTTAACAGGCAAAAATCCTTCAAAAACAAACTTTTCGTTTGGCAATCCAGAATTTACCAATGCAGGGACAAATGCGGTGGCTCCTGGCAAACAATCTACCTCTATATTGTTTTGAATACAAGCACGTGTTAATAAAAATCCAGGATCTGAAATGGCAGGAGTTCCAGCATCAGAAATAAGTGCTACCGAGGTTCCTCCTTTTATTTTTTGAACAATACTTTCTACTGTTTTATGCTCATTGTGCATGTGGTGACTTTGCATATGAGTTGTAATCTCAAAATGCTTCATTAACTTACCACTAGTACGTGTGTCTTCTGCCAATACCAAGTCCACTTCTTTTAAAACTTTAATTGCTCTAAAAGTCATATCTTCTAAATTTCCAATAGGTGTTGGGACTAAGTATAGTTTCATTTTATTTAATATTCTGTATCGTTATTATTCCTCTAAACAAATACTTTCTTTGTTTTTAGTTTTTTAAAACAACTTAGGCTTTAAAGTTCTGTAAAACATCTGCTATTTTTCTATTGTCTGATAATTGAGGTATTTTATTTTGACCACCAAACTTCCCTATCGACTTCATGTACTCATGAAAACCACCTTTTTTAACTTTTGTAATCACTAATGGTTTTAAAACGCTTCCTTTGATCAAATCAAAATAATAAATATTTTGTTCTTGCATAGATTCATCTATTTTTTGAGCAAACGTTTCTAAATCTTTAGGTTCGTTTTCAAACTCTATAAACCATTCATGATATGGCAATCCGCTTTGGGGGGTTACTTGCGGAGCTACTGTAAATTCGCTTACCGTAATATTAGTTCCCACAATGGCATCATTCAACGCTTTTTCAACCTCTTTCCCTATTACATGCTCTCCAAAAGCAGAAATAAAATGCTTAATTCTACCCGTAACTTTAATTCTATAAGGTGCTAAAGAAGTAAATTCAACCGTATCTCCAATATTATACCCCCATAAACCTGCAGATGTATTTAAAATGATTACATAATTAACTCCTAACTCTACCTCACCAACTGTTAATCTTGGTGGGTTTTCATCAAAAAATTGATCTGAAGGAATAAACTCATAAAAAATACCACTATTTAACTGTAACAACATTCCTTTTTCTGTTTGCGAATCTTGATACGCAATAAACCCTTCTGAGGCAGGATACAATTCTATATAATCTATTTTTTTACCTATTAGACTCTCGAACTTATTTTTATAAGGCTCAAAATTAACCCCTCCGTAAATAAAGAAATTAAACTTTGGAAACAACTCTGCTACCGTTTTTCCTGTTTTATCATACAAACGCTCAAAATACATTTGTACCCACGATGGAATTCCACTAATTACAGACATGTCTTGATTAACCGTTTCTTCCACTATAGCATCTACTTTTGTTTCCCAATCTTCAATGCAATTGGTTTCCCAGCTTGGCAATCTGTTTTTTTGTAAATACTTAGGTACATAATGCGCTACAATTCCACTTAACCTACCTAATTGTACTCCGTTTAAATCTTTAAGAATTGGGCTTCCTTGTAAAAAAATCATTTTTCCATCAACAAAACTAGCATCTCCTGTTTCTGCAATATAAAACAACAATGCATTACGAGCAGCTTTAATATGCGTAGGCATAGATTCTTTGGTAATTGGAATGTATTTTGCTCCCGATGTGGTTCCAGAAGTTTTAGCATAATACAAAGGTCTTCCTGTCCATAAAACATCTGCTTCTCCTGCAACCATTCTGTCTACATAAGAACGGATTCCTTCATAATCGTTTACAGGCACATTATTTTTAAAATCTTGATAGTTTTTTATTTGCTCAAAATTATGATCTTTTCCAAAAGCCGTGTTTTTAGCTGTTTTTATTAAATATTGAAATGTTTTTTCTTGGGTTTCTATTGGGTTGTTGGCCCACTTGTATACCTGCTTACGAATTACCTTTGCAAAAGGCAATGCAATTTTTGATTTGATACTCATTCTTTTAAAACTTCATAAAATTAGTTGGATCAACTGGATACCCATCTTTCCACATTTCAAAATGTAAATGTGGCCCTGTGCTTAATTCCCCTGTAGACCCTACATTTGCAATTACTTGTCCGGCTTTTACAAGCTCTCCTTGATACACATTAATTTTGCTATTGTGTTTGTATACCGACACAAAATTATTCGCATGTACTAATACAATTACATATCCTGTTTCTATAGACCATTCCGCAAAAATTACAACTCCGTCTGTAATTGCTTTTACAGAAGCATCTTTAGCCGTGGCTATATCTACCGCATAGTGTTTAGATATTACATTAAACTCTTCTGTTATATTTCCTATAGTAGGCACTACAAATACTTGCGTTCTATTATCTGGTTCATAACCAAAAATACTAAATCGTTCTTCTCTTTCTACTTTTTCTCTAAACACAGAATCTAACCTAGAACTTTCTAACGATTGTATTTCCTCTTCTGTTAATCCTTCTTCATCAGTAATAGCAACTATACTACTTAACGCATCTACTGTATCTATTTCAAAACCTTTGTACTTTTCTTTTAACAACTCTATAGTTTTGTTTTTCTCTGCCAACAAAGAATACAACCTAGCTAGTTTGTTGTGTATAGAATCGTTATTCATAATTCCAGATTGATACACAGACTCTCCTTCTTTAGTTACATATGGCAACTCATCCATTTCTATCGCTTTATCTCCTATTAAAATGGGCTTCATAGATTCTGTATACAACTCTAAAGCATGCATTTTTTGTTCAATAGAATCTAACTGAAAATTTAAAGAAATGGCATCTTTTTTTAATTGAGGAGATTCAAAACCTGGAATATATTCTTTTAGAGGTGTATAAATAATTAACCCCGATGTAATGGCTATTAAAAACAAACTAAACAAACCACCAAATACAAAAACATTTAAACGTGTTAGTTTAAAAGAGAATTTTTCTTCAAAAGAATCTTCAGTTAAAACTACCAAACGGTACTTTTTAACCAATTTTTTCTTTATTTTTTTTCTCTTTTCTTTCATGTTTTATGACTGATAGACTATGTTGTTTTTAATTAAAAACTCAATTTCCAAATGTACAATTATCCTTTTTATTTATAAAAATTCATTAAATCTATATATTCCCATACTTGTGGTGTTAATAGATGTTTTACACTTTTGTTATTTTTAATAGCATCTCTAATAAATGTTGATGATATTTCTACAACCGGTGCGTTTACTATATGTACTTTTGGGTGCGTGGCCAAACTGTTTTCTTTGATTGTATTTCCTATTCTAGGATACACATACACTTCGTATTCTTCTAAAATAACCTCGTAATTTTTCCATTTGTGAAAAGATTTTAAATTATCTTCTCCCATAATAATAGCAAATTCGTGTGTTGGATATTTTTCCGAAATATGTACCAAAGTATCAATGGTATAATTGGGTTGCCTTAATTTAAACTCAATATCTGTTGGTTTTACACGCTCATAAGATTCGGTTGCTTTGTACACCATTTCTAAACGATGATGGTTTTCTAAAAGTGTACTTTTCTTTTTATGAGGATTGTGAGGAGTAACCACCATCCAAACCTCATCCATATCTGTATAATGCAACATATGATTGGCTAAAATAGTATGCCCTATATGTACCGGATTAAATGTGCCAAAATACAAACCAATTTTCATTGAATTATTTTTTTAAAAATTCTGAAACCAATTGATACGCATCTTCTTTTGCCACAGACAAATCATTGTTAATTAAAACAGTGTCAAATTTTTTAGCAAAATCCATTTCTTGAGCTGCTTTGGCTACACGCATTCTAATTTTCTCTTCGGTTTCTGTAGCTCTTCCTCTCAATCTTCGTTCCATTTCTTCTAAAGAAGGTGGTTGTACAAAAATTGCCAACGTTTCTTCTGGAAATTGTTTTTTAATATTCAATCCTCCAACTACATCAATATCAAAAATAACGTGCTTTCCTTCTGCCCAAATTCTAGTAATTTCAGATTTTAAAGTTCCATAAAAATTATCTTTATACACTTCTTCCCATTCTAAAAAAGCATTTTCGCTTACTTTTTCTTTAAAAGCATCGGCAGATAAAAAATAATAATCTTTTCCGTGAACTTCTCCTACTCTTGGCTCACGAGAAGCTGCTGAAATAGAAAAATCTAAAGGCAAATCTGTTTCAGACAACAAGTGTCTTACAATAGTGGTTTTTCCAGAACCAGAAGGTGCAGAAAACACAATTAATTTTCCTGAAGCCATTACAATACGTTTAAAATTTGTTCTTTAATTTTTTCCAACTCATTTTTCATTTGCACAACAACTTGCTGCATGGGTGCATAGTTAGATTTTGAACCTGTGGTGTTAATTTCTCTTCCTATTTCTTGAACAATAAATCCTAATTTTTTACCATCAGAAACTTTATTATCCAATTCTTTTAAAAAATACTCTAAGTGATTTGCCAAACGAACTTTTTCTTCGTTAATATCTAATTTTTCTAAGTAATAGATCAATTCTTGTTCAAATCTATTTTCATCAACAGTTACTTGTAAATCATCAATAGCCTTGCGTAATTTTGCTTTTACAGCTGCCATTCTATCTTCATCATGCTGGTTGATTTGTAAAGATAAGTTTTGAATATTTTCTATGCGTTCTCTAAAGTCTGTTTCTAAAGATGCTGCTTCGTCTTTTCTAAACTGTACCAAAGCCTCTAATGCTTCTTTAATTCCTGTTTCAATAGTTGCCCATTCTGCAGGGTCTAATTCTTCACGTTCGGTTTTTAAAGTATCTGGCAAACGCATTGCCATGTCTAACAATTCTACATCAGAACCTGTTGCTATTTGTTTTAACTGATTCATATAATCAGCCACTACATTTACGTTTACTTTTGTTTGAGATACTTCTGCAGTCATTTCTACATAAATAGAAAAATCTACCTTTCCTCTAACCACACTATTGGCAATACTTTTACGAACGTTAATTTCTTTTTCTTTATAGTATTGAGGCATACGAACGCTTAAATCTAAATTTTTACTATTTAAAGATTTAACCTCTATTGTTACCTTTTTGGTTGGTAATTGCACAATCGCTTTCCCATACCCTGTCATAGACTGTATCATGTATCCTAAAAAATTTGGCTGTAAAAATACGTATTTTAAGGCGGATAGCCTTACTGCTACTCTCTAAGTTTGTTTTGCGCTTCTTTTGGTTGCAAACTAACCAAATAAACCCCTAAAAAAACAGCCAAAGAACTCAATACTTTTGCTATAGACAATTCATCAGCACCTACAGACAATGCAAACAAACTAGCAATTACAGGCTGTGTATAAATAAAAGCACTAACCGTAGTTGGCTTTAATTGTTTTAACCCATAAAGGTTAAACAGAAAATTAAAATAAGTAGCAAAAACAACAACGTAAGCAACAAGCCAATAAACATTTACAGGAATTTGATGCCATTTTACTTTTAAAACTTCATGAAATACGAATGGAGTCATAAACAACAAGCCAAAAGTATACAGCCATTTTACAAAAACAATAGGATGATATTTTGCAATCATTTTTTTGGCTAAAATTAAATACAAGGCATAGCCAGATGCATTTACAAACACCAACAAGTTGCCTAAAGGAATATTTACTGCATTTACCGTTTTTTGTGCTCCAGATGTTGTTAAACAATAAGCCCCCAACAAACCTATAACAATTCCTAAAGCTCTTTTCCAGTTTAACTTTTCTTTTAAAATAAACAAAGAAAACACAAATACTAAAATAGGAGTAGTTACCATAATAACCGCTCCATTTATAGGAGTTGTTAAACTTAAGCCCTTAAAAAACGACAAAATATTAATAACAACAGCTATAATAGACAACAAAGCAACTGGTAAAAAATCTTTTTTTTCTAAAGGTGATGATTTTACAAAAAAAGAAGTAATCCAAAACAAAAGAGTAGCCGCAAAAATACGAACCCACACCAAAGCATAGGAAGACATATGTTCTGGCATTACTTTTTTTACCAACGTGTAGTTTATTCCATAAAAAATTGCTGTACTAAAAACAGCCAACAAGGCTAGATTTCTTTTACTCATTCTTTTAAATTCTACCACAAAGATGCTAAGAAATTTAAGATAGACGAACTTAAACATCTACAGAAAATAACTAAATTCGTGGTATGCAAAACAAAAAGCACCTTTTAGTTATTCGTATGTCTGCCATGGGCGATGTTGCCATGACAGTTCCTGTTATAAAAACCTTACTAGCTCAGCATCCAAACGTAAAAATTACCATGGTTTCTAAAGCTTTTTTAAAACCACTTTTTGATGGTATTGAAAATGTAACTTTTTATGCAGCCGACACTACAGGAAAACACAAAGGAACCATAGGTATATATAAACTTTACAAAGAATTAAAAAAATTAAAGGTTGATGCCGTTGCTGATTTACACAACGTTTTACGCTCTAAACTATTAAGAACTCTTTTTAAAATTGACGGTACTCCTACTGCGTTTATCAACAAAGGAAGATCCGAAAAAAAAGCACTAACAGCACTAAAGAATAAAGTTTTTAAGCCTTTAAAAAGTACACATCAACGTTATGCAGATGTGTTTTCTTTCTTAGGTTTTTCAATAAATTTAGAAACTCCATCGTTTAAAGAAAAAGAAACATTAACCAATTCTTTAAAAACTCTATTCAATTATCAAACCGATGAAAAAATTATTGGAATTGCTCCTTTTGCTGCCCACCAAGGAAAAAAATACCCCCTAGACTTAATGAAAAAGGTAATTGAGGAACTTTCTAAAAATTACAAAATTTTATTGTTTGGAGGCGGATCATCAGAAACAGAAGCTTTGACAAAAATTAGCAACCAATATAACAACACTTTTTGCATTGCTGGACAAGTACAACTAAAAGAAGAACTTACCATTATAAGCAACTTGTCTGTTATGATAAGTATGGATAGCGGAAACGGACATTTTTCGGCTTTATTTGGTGTGCCTACTATTACTATTTGGGGAGCTACGCATCCGTATGCAGGATTTGCTCCTTTTAAACAAAGTGAAAATTGTTTGGTTGCAGATAGAACAAAATTTCCGTTACTACCTACATCGGTATACGGAAACAAAACAATTGTAGGTTACGAACATGTAATGAACACCATTCAACCTAACACAATCGTCAACAAAGTGTTATCAACAATAAAGTAGATTTGTTAATAAGTTTAAACAGTTTCTATTCTAGTTTCTTAACAATCTAATTATTTTTGATATTCAATAAATAAATGAAGAACATGCAAGTATCAGGAAAAATTAAATTAATTAACGACACGCAAACATTTGGAGCTAGCGGATTTAGAAAAAGAGAATTGGTATTAACAACCGATGAACAATACCCTCAAATGTTATTGATAGAATTTGTACAAGACAAGGTAGATATTTTAGATGCATATAAAGTTGGACAAGACGTTACTATTTCTATCAACTTAAGAGGTCGTGAATGGATCAATCCAGAAGGTGTTGCTAAATACTTTAACTCTATTACAGGTTGGAGAATTGAAGCTGCTGCACCCGCTGCACAAGGAGGAGAAGCACCTGCTACTTTTGAAACAACTTCTATAGCACAAAACGAAGAACCAGACGATTTACCTTTTTAATTAAAAAAGTTATCTTAAAATATTTAAAGCGCTTTCAATTTTATTGGAAGCGTTTTTGCATTAAATTTCACAGAAATTTACCCTATGTATTTATTAGATCAAAACTCTGTACAATTTCCTCATCCTAGTTTAGCAAATGAAGATGATATTCTTGCCATTGGCGGAGATTTATCTACAAAGCGTTTGCTTGCAGCTTACCAACAAGGTATTTTTCCATGGTATTGTGATGGCGAACCCATTATTTGGTATAGCCCCGCTTGGCGAATGGTTATAGCCCCAAGACATTATAAACCCTCTAAGAGTTTAAAGCAAATCATTAAAAAAAATACTTTTACAGTTACTTTTAACCAAAACTTTAAAGAGGTAATTTATCATTGTAAAACCATTAATAGAAATGATGGCTTAGGAACCTGGATTACCAATGACATGCAGCAAGCCTACATTAGGCTACACGAATTAGGATACGCAAAATCTGTAGAAGTTTGGTTAAACAACCAATTGGTAGGTGGTTTATATGGTATTGATCAAGGTCACGTTTTTTGCGGAGAAAGTATGTTTAGCAAAGTAAGCAATGCTTCAAAAATTGCTTTTGCTTGGTTGTGCAATCATTTATCCGAAAACAAATACAAACTATTAGATTGTCAAGTTCACAATAGCCACTTAGAAAGCTTAGGAGCTTATGAAATTCCGAGACAAGAATTTTTAGCTATTTTAGAAAAAAAATAAACTTTTACTTTACTACTTTAATCTTTTTACTTGTAAAGCAAACCCTTATCTTTGAGCCGTTTTTAACTCAAAAGAGCACAACCAAAGAATAAACATAGCAACATGGATATTAAAAATGCACAGCTTGACGTAGACAAGTGGATTAAAGAACACGGTGTTCGTTATTTTAACGAATTAACCAACATGGCTCAATTAACTGAAGAGGTTGGAGAAGTAGCCAGAATTATTGCTCGTAGATACGGAGAACAATCAGAAAAAGAAAGCGACAAAAACAAAGATTTAGGAGAGGAATTGTCTGATGTATTATTTGTTTTATTATGCTTGGCAAACCAAACAGGAGTAGATCTACAAGCTGCTTTTGATGCTAAATTAGACTTAAAAACAAAACGTGATCACGATCGTCATCACAACAATCAAAAATTAAAATAATGGCCAATCAAAAAATACAACAAGTTGCAAACACTCCCATTTGGAAATTAGCGATTAGATTCATGATTTCTTTTGGGTTTATTTTAATTATAGTACTTACCGCAGCAGAATTATTTAAAAACGGTAATCTAAATGCAATCTCCCAAAGTTTTCAAGATGGAACTTGGATTACTTTTATTGGTATTAGACTAGCTGTAATTACAGCATATGGATTTGTAATGGCTTTTTTAACCAAAAGAAAAGCTAAAAACACTTTATAAAATGGCACATGCAGATATAGGAACTAAATTCCTAAAACAATACAACGGACCAGTAAACGACACTTTTCAAATTACCGGGTCTAAAAGTGAAAGTAATCGTTTGTTAATTTTACAAGCGTTGTACCCAAGTATAGAAATTAGCAACTTATCTAATTCTGACGATACCAACTTAATGTTAAACGCATTAAATTCATCAGAAAAAGAAATAAATATAGGGCATGCTGGAACCACCATGCGTTTTTTAACCAGCTATTTTGCTGTAAAACCTAACTCAGAAATTATTTTAACAGGATCTGCTAGAATGCAAGAACGTCCTATTAAAATTTTGGTAGATGCTTTGCGTTCTTTGGGTGCTAATATTGAATATGTTAAAAACGATGGTTATCCTCCTTTAAAAATTACAGGAACTACTTTAACCGACAACAAAGTTAAGATTGATGGTAGCGTAAGTAGTCAATACATTTCTTCTTTATTATTAATTGCTCCTACACTTCCTAATGGATTGACTATTGAATTTGAAGGGAAAATTACTTCTATTCCATACATTCAAATGACATTAAGTTTATTGAATGATTTAGGAGTAATCACAGAATTTGAAGGTCAATTTATAACCGTTGCTCCTACACAAGAAATTAAAAACATAGAGTTTACCGTAGAATCAGACTGGAGTTCTGCTTCTTATGCCTATGGATTTGTGGCTTTAACCAAAAACGGAACTTTAGAAATTTCATCATACAAACAAAACAGCTTACAAGGAGATTCTGTGCTGCAAGAAATTTACAAAGAATTTGGAGTAACTACAACGTTTAACAACCACACCATCACTTTGCAAAAAACACCAAACTTTACACTTCCTAAAAGAGTAGAATTTGATTTGGTAAAAGCTCCAGACATTGCACAAACCATAGCTGTTACCGCTTTTGGTTTGGGAGTAGAATGTCATATGACGGGCTTACATACTCTAAAAATTAAAGAAACCGATAGAATTGTAGCCTTAGACAATGAATTAACAAAACTAGGAGCTACTATAGAAACCTCAGACGAAACCTTAACCGTAAAAACCTTTAATAACACTATAAATAGCGATGTACACATTGCTACTTATAACGACCACAGAATGGCCATGGCTTTTGCTCCTCTATTATTAAAAACCAATATTAATATAGACGATGCAGGAGTGGTTTCTAAATCATATCCTAGTTTTTGGGACGATTATGAAAGATTTCAGTAACTTAAAAGGCTGTAAGTATTGAGTAATCAGTACCAATTTTTAAAAAAATGCTCAAAAATAAATTAAATTTTTGAGCATTTTTTATAGGTTACAAAACACCGCTACTACACATAAACACTCACTCTCAGTACCCTGTATTTAATAATGATGACTAGTCAAAACAAAAATAAACGTCAATATGCTTGACAACCCCTATTCTCAGATTGTATATTTGCATTCTATCTAAAAACAACATATACATGAAGTTATCTGCATTTCACTTTGATTTACCTGATGAATTGATAGCACAACATCCTGCTGAATACAGAGATGAATCTCGCTTAATGGTCTTAAACAGACAAGAGCAAACCATAGAACACAAACAGTTTAAAGACTTAATCAACTATTTTGACGATGGTGATTTAATGATTTTAAACAATACAAAAGTTTTCCCTGCTCGTATGTATGGTAACAAAGAAAAAACAGGTGCTAGAATAGAAGTTTTTTTGTTACGTGAATTAAATGCTGAAAACCGTTTATGGGATGTATTGGTAGATCCTGCTCGTAAAATTAGAATTGGAAACAAATTATTTTTTGGAGATGACGACTCTTTGGTAGCAGAAGTAATAGACAATACAACCTCTAGAGGTCGTACTTTACGTTTTTTATATGATGGTTCTTATGAAGAATTTAGACAAAAACTAGAAGACCTAGGAGAAACTCCTATTCCAAAACACATTAACAGAGAAGTTGAACCAGAAGACGAAGAACGTTTCCAAACTATTTATGCCAAAGAAGAAGGTGCTGTTGCAGCCCCTACTGCAGGTTTACACTTTTCTAAACATTTAATGAAGCGTTTGGAAATTAAAGGAGTAGATTTTGCTGAATTGACATTACACATTGGTTTAGGTACTTTTAATCCTGTAGAAGTAGAAGATTTATCTAAACACAAAATGGATTCTGAACAAATGAATGTATCAGAAGACACTTGTGAAATTGTTAACAATGCTATTGACAATAAACGTAGAGTTTGTGCTGTTGGAACTACAGTTATGAGAGCTATAGAATCTACAGTATCTTCTAACGGTAGATTAAACCCTTATGATGGTTGGACAAATAAATTTATTTTCCCTCCTTATGATTTTAGTATTGCCAACTCTATGATTACCAACTTCCACCCTTCTAAATCAACCTTAATGATGCAAGTAGCAGCATTTGCTGGTTACGATTTTTTAATGAAAGCGTACAACGAAGCTATTAAAGAAGGATATAAATTTAGCACATACGGAGATGCAATGTTGATTATCTAATCAATCGTTAAAATATATTCCAAGAATCCCGAAGTTTTACACTTCGGGATTTTTCTTTTATTATAGTTACGTACCTTTGCCTAACAGAATTTTACAAAATCATTATGTCTAAAAAAGATATTAGAGCCCTTACTAAAGATCAATTAAGAGATTTTTTCGTTGAAAACGGAGACAAAGCTTTTAGAGGTAACCAAGTTTACGAATGGTTATGGTCCAAATCTGCTCATACTTTTGAGGACATGACTAACCTATCTAAACAAACTAGAGATATGTTAGACACCAATTTCACCATCAACCATATTGAGGTAGACAACATGCAACGCAGTAAAGACGGTACGGTTAAAAATGCGGTAAAACTACACGATGGTTTAATTGTAGAATCTGTATTAATCCCTACTAGCGACAGAACCACTGCTTGTGTTTCTAGCCAAGTAGGCTGTAGTTTAGATTGTGAATTTTGCGCTACGGCTCGTTTAAAACGTATGCGTAACCTAAATGCTGATGAAATTTTTGATCAAGTAGCAGCTATCAATCAAGAAAGTATCAAAACTCACAAACACAAATTATCTAACATTGTGTATATGGGAATGGGAGAACCCTTAATGAACTACAACAATGTAATGAAATCTATAGAAATGATTACAAGTGATGAAGGTTTGGGGATGTCTCCTAAACGAATCACTGTTTCTACTTCTGGATTGCCTAAAATGATTAAAAAATTGGCTGATGATGATGTAAAATTCAATTTAGCTGTTTCTCTACATTCAGCTATTGAGGAAACTCGTAATAAAATCATGCCTTTTTCTAAAAACTTTCCGTTAACAGACTTACGTGAATCTTTAGAATATTGGTATGCAAAAACACAAAGCAGAATTACCTACGAATATGTAGTTTGGAAAGACATTAACGATAAACAAGAAGATATTAACGCATTGGTAAAATTCTGTTCTTATGTTCCGTGTAAAGTGAATTTAATAGAATACAATCCTATTGATGATGGAGAATACCAACAAGCTAGCACAAAAGCTACAGATGATTATGTGTACTCTTTAGAAAAAAACGGAATTGTAGTAAACGTTCGTCGCTCTAGAGGTAAAGATATTGATGCTGCTTGTGGACAATTGGCTAATAAAAGCTAATTTTTATTTATACCTAACCTTTAACAACAGCAACAACAAAGCTCCTAAAGTAAAAAAACTATTGGTTACATAAATAATCGGATCATCTTTTAATATACCATACGTTAACCAAAAAAAACCGTTTAGCAATCCAACCCACAAACCACTCCAAGACAAACTACTTGTGTCTTTTTGCTGGAATGATTTCCAAACCTGAGGAAAGAACATACTGCTTGACGTAATTCCTCCTAACACACCAATTACCGATGCTAAATCCACTATTTTTACTTTTTAAAATTGTTTGTAAAAGTATTATTATCTATTAAAAACTAGCTTCTATTTTTATTATTTTTTCATTCTTAAAAACTTAAAAAATTCCTCCACAAGCAGCAACTAAAATCTAATTATTAGGCTTCTTTAATTTGATACCTTGTTTCAAAAATCAATCCTTTTTTAACTCGTACCATTCAATACCTTCAAGAGCAGGTCTTCTACCTTTATCGACTGGAGGATAGTTTCTGGCCAAATAATCCAAAATTAAATCTTCATTTTCTCCCAAATCCCATAATTTATGTTTTTTTTGCATCCAACGAATCATCTCTAACCATCCATCTCTTGTAGCTCTATTCTGAATTACCAATTTACTAGAATGGCAAACTGTACATGTCTGTTTTACTTCAAGATAACCTCTATCTATAATCAATCCAGAAATAGAATCCGTATACACTTTAAACTTTACAGCCTTGTGCCCTTTAGGTGTTTCTGTTTTATGATTGCAAGAGCCTAATACCAAAGCAATACATCCTATTAAATATATTTTTTTGAACATTAATCTATAATTTTTACTGCAATTCTATGACAAGCGTTATTTAAATATCCTTTTGGATTCCATCCTGGTACCACCATAGGTTGCATAACACCATGACTATCTTTTGCCTTTGCCCAAATTTCATAATAACCTTTTTTAGGAAATTGCACTTCTGTTTTCCAATGTTGCCAAGCCAGTCTATTCACAGGTTTTTCTAATTCGCATTTTTGCCAAGTTGATCCAAAATCAATAGAAACCTCCATTTCAGAAACTTCCAAATCGCCCGCCCAAGCATGTCCTCTTACTTCTAAGGTTTTCCCCTCTTTTAACATAGCTCCTGTTTTAGGAAAGGTAATCAACGATTTTACAGGCATAGACTCTATGATACGCATATCTTCTTCTGCAACTTTCTCTCCTGGTTTTACAGGTTTATTTGGTACTCTATACGAATATCCATTCATTTTAACACCATCATGAACTTTATCTCTTACTACAATTTTGCGTAACCATTTTCCTGATGTAGATGCTGGCCAGCCTCCAAAAACTACTCGTAAAGGATGTCCATTCATTAATGGTATATCTTCATCATTTAATGCCCAAGCAATTAGAGACTCTTCTTCCATTGCTTTAGCTATTGGCACTCCTCTAGAAATAACAACCTCATCTAAATCTCCATTTAAATGCGTGTCTTTTCCATAATACCCAATATAAACAGCATTCTCTTTTATTCCTACATATTCCAACACGTCTTTTAAACGAACCCCTGTCCATTTAGGACAACCTACTGCTCCTGTAGTCCATTGATTTCCTTTGGCTGTAGGACTAAATTCCGAACGACCATTTCCTCCACATTCTATAACCAATTGATAACTGTAATGTTTAAATTTCTTTTTTAATTCATCTAAAGTAAACGTAACTTTTCGTTTTACAGACTCTCCTTCAATTTCTAGAGTCCAACTAGAAACATCTACCTCCGAAGGTGGCACCCCATTATTTCTTACAAATAAATTTTTAGCAGGTGTAATTCTATCGTCTAATAAATGTGCTGGAGTTTCTACATTCCAAGGTCTATCATTAAATATGGTTAACTCTCCATGTTTTCCTATCGATTCTAAAGGATTCTCTGGTAATTCTTCTAAAATTACAGGTGTTAAGCCCTTTGGTAAATTTTTTGAAAAAACAATTTCTGTCCCTAAAACAGTGGCAAGGGTTGCCAAGCTACTTTTACGAATAAAATCTCTTCTTGAATTTTTGGTTTGATTCTCCATCTCGTATTTGAGTTTTTTTTGAATAAGTAAATCTAAGATTCTTTAATCTATGAAAAAATTGTAACAACTATAAATACTTAAGGGGTGGGATGGGATAAATTAATTACATGAACTACAAACGTCTTTTGTTTTAAATTATTGTTAACTAAAACTTGACTTTTTTAAATCAGAATACATTTACAAAGATACGAACAACTGTTGTGATCGTTTTTTGTTGTAAAACATACAGAATAAATACATACTAATACAAAACAAAAGATTATATTAATACTTACCAAATAGGAAAAAGAATCCATATTCAATCAAAATCAGAGACTATCACTAAAAAAATAATGTTTTAACTTATTCAAAAAACAATTTACCAAAAGACTATCTTAATAAGGTAGTCTTTTTTTTATCGTATACTATCTGTAAAACTAACAGCTAATTACGAGTATTTTAACTATATTTGTTTACGATAAACTTTAGGGGTGTTTTGTAATTGAAAAACCTACAAAACTGAGAATTACCCTTTGAACCTGAATAAGTTAGTACTTACGTAGGGAAAAGTGAGGTCATAGACCTCTTTTTGTTATTAACATAGCAACGCAATTTTTAGCGTACTATCTTAATCAAGTTTAAGCAGAGTCCTTCTGCAAAGGTTATCGCCAAAATATTTTAAATAATGATAACTGTAAAAGTAAACAACCTTTCCAAAGAAATTTCAGTAAACAGTTCTGTAGAACAGTTGTTACAACAATTGTCTCAACCAGAACATGGAATTGCTGTAGCCATTAACCAACAAATTATTTCAAAATCTAATTGGAACCAACATCAACTAAACCAGGGAGATGATGTTTTAATTATACAAGCTACACAGGGAGGATAAACTCAATTAGCAATCAATCAATTACGAATTAACAATTATACGTAGCTACGATAAGTCTTTATACTTTCTACCTACCACCAAACACCACAATAAAAATGAAAAACAAAGACACTGCACCAAAAGAAGGACAAATTACAAGAAAGCCTTTTCCAAATTCTAAAAAGATTTACGTACCAGGAAAAATTCATCCACAAATTAAAGTGGCTATGCGTGAAATTTCTTTGGCGGACACAACAGATTCGATGACCAAAAAGAAAACACCAAACGAACCAGTTACAGTTTACGATACTTCTGGACCTTATACAGATCCTAACAAAGAAATTAACGTACATAACGGAATAGAAAGAATTAGAGAACAGTGGATTTTAGATCGTGGGGATGTAGAAGAATTAGACTCTTTTACGTCTAAATATTGTAACGAGCGTTTAAACGATAAAAGTTTAGACCACATGCGTTTTGATTTAAAACACAAACCAAAACGTGCTAAAAAAGGAAAAAATGTAACGCAATTACACTACGCTAAGCAAGGAATTATTACTCCAGAAATGGAATACATCGCCATTCGTGAAAATCAACGAATTGACGAAATGACCGAGATAAGAAAACAACACAAAGGAGAACATTTTGGAGCTGCCATTCCAGAAAAAATTACGGCAGAATTTGTTCGTGAAGAAGTTGCTAGAGGTCGTGCAGTAATCCCATCAAACATTAACCACCCAGAAGCAGAACCTATGATTTTAGGTAGAAACTTCTTGGTAAAAATCAATGCAAATATTGGAAACTCTGCTACCACATCATCTATAGAAGAAGAAGTAGAAAAAGCTGTTTGGGCTTGCCGTTGGGGAGCAGATAATATTATGGATTTATCTACAGGACAAAACATTCACGAAACTCGTGAGTGGATTATCCGTAACTCTCCAGTGCCAGTAGGTACCGTACCTATTTATCAAGCTTTAGAAAAAGTAAACGGGGTTGCAGAAGACTTAACATGGGAAATTTTCCGTGATACTTTAATTGAGCAAGCAGAACAAGGAGTAGATTATTTTACCATTCACGCCGGAGTTTTATTACGTTACGTACCTATGACAGCGAATCGTGTTACAGGAATTGTATCTCGTGGAGGATCCATCATGGCAAAATGGTGTTTGGCACATCATAAAGAAAGTTTCTTGTACACACATTTCGAAGAAATTTGTGAAATTTTAAAACAATACGATGTTGCTTTTTCTTTAGGAGATGGTTTACGTCCGGGTTCTGTAGCCGATGCAAATGATGAAGCTCAGTTTGCTGAATTGGAAACTTTGGGTGAATTAACACAAATTGCTCGTAAGCACGAAGTACAATGTTTTATAGAAGGACCAGGTCACGTGCCAATGCACATGATTAAAGAAAATATGGAAAAGCAAATTGAAGTTTGTGACGAAGCTCCTTTTTACACATTAGGACCTTTAACTACTGATATTGCTCCAGGTTACGACCACATTACATCGGGTATTGGTGCTGCTATGATTGGTTGGTACGGATGTGCTATGTTGTGTTACGTAACTCCAAAAGAACACTTAGGATTGCCTAATAAGGAAGATGTTCGTGTGGGAGTGGTAACTTATAAATTAGCGGCTCATGCTGCCGATTTAGCCAAAGGTCACCCAGGTGCGCAACACAGAGACAATGCTTTAAGTATGGCTCGTTTTGAATTCCGTTGGGAAGATCAGTTTAACTTAGGTTTAGACCCAGAACGTGCGTTGGAATATCACGATGAAACCTTACCTGCCGATGGTGCAAAAGTGGCTCATTTCTGCTCTATGTGTGGACCAAAATTCTGTTCTATGAAAATTTCTCAGGAAGTACGTGATTTTGCTGCCGACAATGAAATTTCTGATGACAACGAAGTGTTGAAAAAAGGAATGGAAGAAAAGTCTCAAGAGTTTAAAGACAAAGGATCAGAGGTTTATCTATAGTATAAGTCGGGAGTTGCTTTAGATGGACATCGAGCGGAGTCGAGATGCCCATCTAAAGCTGGGCTTTCGGTGCTCGCTTTTTAAAAAGGTGTTCGAGCGGAGTCGAGAACAAATTTCAGAAAAACACCGTTTTAAAAGAGCTCAAACAAAACCTCAATCCCTAACTCATTCAAATGATTTCAAGTAATTTTGAAGAACTAAAATATAACAACAAGAACTTCTCGATACTAATTTTAACTCATTTCAATCGTAAAATTAACTCGAAGTGACAAATAAACACAAACGTCAATTCGAGTAATTTTGAGGAACGAAAAATAGTATCGAGAAGTCTTTACACAAAAAAACATGATAATTCTTATAGCTCCCGAGAACGACATTCCTAACGAAATTGAAATACTAGATCAACTATTTCAAGAAGGATTGGAATATTATCATTTCAGGAAACCACACAAGAATTATCAAGAGCATTGTGAGTATTTAAATCAGATTGACAAACAATATCACAACAGAATTGTAGTACATTATTTTCATGAGTTGGTAAACGAATACAATTTAAAAGGAATTCATTTTCAGGAAGCAAAACGTAGAGACGTTTTGAGTACAGAGTACAAAGTACAAAGTACAAAGACTTTTTTGCAACACTACGCTAAAAGCCTCAATACTCAATACTCAGTACTCAGTACTAAGAGCATAAGCTCTTCTTTTCATGAACCAGAAGAATTACAAAATTGTACGTTTGAGTTTGACTATCATTTACTAAGTCCTGTTTTCTCTTCTATTTCAAAACAAGGTTACAATGGCCGTGGTTTTGATGTCAATCACATCTATAAAACCATTGTAGGTATGGGAGGAGTAACAACAGAAAACTTAACCGAATTTAACAAACTAGGCTTTAAAGGAGTTGGAGTATTGGGTGGAATTTGGAATAGTGAAAACCCGGTGGAAGATTTTGTTACAATGCAAACATTTTTCAATGTACAATTAGCAAAGAACAATTAACAATGAGTAACAATATTATTCTTAACAAAACGTACAACTTTGCAATTAAAATTGTGAAACTTTCTCAATATTTAGTAAGTGAGAAAAAAGAATACGTTTTATCTAAACAAATACTACGCTCAGGAACTTCTGTAGGTGCAAATACTGAAGAAGCAACTGGAGGTTTCTCTAAAAAAGACTTTATATATAAACTAAATATAGCTTACAAAGAAGCTAGAGAAACTAAATATTGGTTGAGAATTTTAAAAGACACAGGTTATATTGAGTCTGAAGAATTTGAGGTATTGTTTGATGAACTTGAGCAAATATTAAAAATACTATTTACAATTATCAAAAAATCAAAAGAAAATGGAGATGGATAGAATTGATAATTGCACATTGCCAACTGCTAATTGTAAATACATATTAACTATCGCGGGTCACGATCCTTCAGGAGGTGCTGGATTGACTTCAGATATTAAAACATTTGAAGCACATGGTTTTTATGGCTTATCTGTTTGCACTGCTATAACCGTTCAAAATGATGTAGATTTTAAAGAGTGCGTTTGGACAGATCCTAAAGTGATTTTTTCACAAATTGAAACTTTATTCGAACGTTTTGAAATTGCTATCGTTAAAATAGGAATCATCCAATCTTGGCGAGCATTGCTCGATATTTTATTACAACTGAAATGCTTAAATCCTGAAGCAAAAATTGTTTTAGATCCAATTATCAAAGCCACTGCTGGTTTTGATTTTCATACAGACGAAAATCAAGATTTGTTGAATAAAATTTGGGAACAATGTTATATCATCACTCCCAACTATGATGAAATTCAATTACTGTACCCAGAAAAAGATATTGAAGAAACTACAGAACATATTGCCAGCAAAACCAACATCTATTTAAAAGGCGGACATAGAAAAGACAAAAAAGGTTGGGACGAATTATACCATAGTGGAATTGTAATGGTAAACATTCCTCCAAACGCTACTAAAGTTTCAGAAAAACACGGAAGCGGTTGTGTATTGTCATCTGCCTTAGCTTGTAATATTGGCTTAGAACAAGAGTTAGAAGATGCCTGTAAAGCTGCAAAATATTATACTGAAAGCTTTTTAAACTCTAATGATTCTTTGTTGGGAACGCATAAATTTAGTAGTTCAGAATCTGAGAAGTTTAGTAGTAAAGTATCATCTCAAAAACCAATGTAGCATATGGAAAAGAGCAAAAGTTTTGAAGATTTATTAGTTTGGCAAAAAGGACATCAATTTGTTCTAGAAGTTTATAAAATAACAAAATCGTTCCCTAAAGAAGAAATCTACGGATTGACTTCTCAATTTAGAAGGGCTTCTGTTTCTATTACAGCTAACATTGCAGAAGGATACAAAAGACTTTCTAACAAAGAGAAACTAAGGTTTTATAATATTGCTCAAGCATCACTAGAAGAATGTAAATATTTTTTAATTCTATCGAGGGATTTAGAGTATACAAATGAATTTAAAAAACTTAATGATTTGATTAATGAAGTAAGCAAAATGTTAAATTCTTATTGTAGATCCATTGCCAATAAAAACAACTATAATTAAGTTCTTAACTCCTCATATCCTAAAATTCTCAACTTCCATATTCACACAAAATGACCATCAACAAATTACATTACATATCGCAAGGAGCTACACCAATAGAGCATTTAGAAAATATCCAAAAAGCTTGTGCTTCGGGAGCTGAATTGGTACAACTTCGATTAAAAAATCTATCCGATAAAAAGATTTTAAAAACAGCTTTAGAAGCCAGAGAAATCACTAATCATTTTCAGACAAGATTGATTATTAATGATCATTATAAAATTGCTAAAGAAATAAAAGCAGATGGAGTTCATTTAGGATTAACAGACACTAGTCCCAAAATAGCTAGAAAAGAATTATTCTCTTGGCAAATTATAGGAGGAACCGCAAATACTTTACAAGACTGCCAACAAAGAATTAAAGAAGAAGTAGATTATATTGGTTTGGGACCTTTTAGATTTACTTCTACAAAAGATAATTTAAGTCCCATTTTAGGATTAGATGGTTATCGTTTGATTCTTGAAGAATTAAAAACAGAAACCCCAATTATAGCCATTGGAGGAATCACTATAAACGACATTTCTGAACTTTTAAAAACAGGAGTTTCGGGTATTGCTATGTCTGGAGAAATTACTAGAGATTTTAATCAAATTAGAAACATCAATCAACTATTAAAAGCCGGAAATAGTGCAGAACAGAGATATGATTTTGGAAATAAATAAGAATTTAAGAATCTGAGGAGTTAAAGCTCGTATACGAGCAGGAGTTAAGAAGTTTTACTAACTACTTAACTTCTATCACTCCTAAAATTCTTAACTACTCATCAAAACAACGAAACCTATGGCCAACAAAAATCAACCAACCAACGCAAGTGTTACAGACTTTATCAACCTAGTTGACAAAGAACAAAAACGTAAAGATTGTTTTGAAATACTAAATATGATGGAAACGCTAACAGGAGAAAAACCTGTGATGTGGGGAGATAGTATTGTGGGGTTTGGCCAATACAGATACAAAACAAAATCGGGCATAGAAGACAATTGGTTCACCTGTGGATTCTCGCCTAGAAAAGCAAATACATCCTTATATCTAATGGGGTGCGACATCAAAAAAAGTCAAGATTTATTAGACCAATTAGGAAAACACAAAACCGGTGTAGGCTGCTTATACATTAACAAGTTAGCAGATGTAGACACCCAAGTTTTAAAAGAAATAATTAAGAGAACAATAAAGGAAGTAGTTAAGGAGTAAAGAAGTTAAAGAGCTTTAACTCCTTAAATTCTTGAAAAGAAAAAATATGGACACATTAAAAATAGCCGATAAAGAATTTACATCAAGATTGTTTACAGGAACAGGAAAATTTAGTTCTAATGATTTAATGGCAAAAGCTATTTTAGCATCAGAGAGTGAATTGGTAACCGTAGCCTTAAAACGAGTTGATGTAGATAATGAGCAAGACAAAATGCTACAAAGCATTCACCAACCACATGTAAATTTATTACCCAACACCTCTGGAGTAAGAGATGCTAAAGAAGCTGTTTTTGCAGCGCAACTAGCAAGAGAAGCTTTGGAAACCAATTGGATTAAATTAGAAATTCACCCAGATCCTAAGTATTTATTACCCGATCCTATAGAAACCTTAAAAGCAGCCGAGGAATTGGTAAAACTAGGTTTTGTTGTGATGCCATATATTCACGCTGATCCGGTTTTATGCAAAAGATTAGAAGAAGTAGGAGCACAATGCGTAATGCCTTTAGGAGCTCCTATTGGAACTAATAAGGGATTAAAAACAAGTGACTTTTTAGAAATTATTATAGAACAAAGCAATGTTCCTGTAATTGTAGATGCTGGAATTGGAAGCCCATCTCACGCTGCTTATGCTATGGAATTAGGTGCCGATGCTGTTTTGGTAAACACAGCCATTGCGGTTTCTCAAAACCCTGTAGAAATGGCCAAAGCATTTAAAATGGCGGTGGAAGCAGGTAGAATGGCTTACAACGCAAAATTAGCGAGTATTAAAAAACATGCGGAAGCTAGTAGTCCTTTAACAAGTTTTTTACAGTAGGAATGAATAAAGTAGTTAAGAATTTAAGGAGTATAGCTCACAAGTGAGCAGGAGTTAAGGAGCAGGTTACGCAAGTAATACTCAAATTCTTAACTACTCATATTCTTAACTACTAAAACTCTAAAAACATGAAGAAAACATTTCAAACCTTATTTGACACCTACAATTGGGATGAAACTTTAGCGAGTATCAACTCAAAAACAGCTCAAGATGTTGAGTATGCACTTTCTAAAACCAAAAGAGATTTAGAGGATTTTAAAGCCTTGGTATCTCCTGCTGCTGCTCCTTATTTAGAACAAATGGCTCATATGAGTAAGATGACTACAAAAAAACGTTTTGGAAACACCATTCAAATGTACGTTCCCATGTATTTGTCTAACGAGTGCCAAAACATTTGTACTTATTGCGGATTTAGCATGACCAATAAAATTCCTCGTAGGACTTTAACTGATGAAGAAATTTTAAAAGAAGTTGCTTTTTTAAAAACCAAAGGATACGATCATATTTTGTTGGTCACAGGTGAAGCAAATAAAACCGTTGGGGTTCCATACATTAAACATGCTATGGAATTAATTAAAGATCAGTTTTCTAACATTACCATAGAAGTACAACCTTTAGAGCAACATGAATATGAGGAATTGATTGAAGCCAATTTATATGCCGTTTTAGTCTATCAAGAAACGTATCATAGAGATGAGTATAAAAAACACCATCCTAAAGGGAAAAAATCTAACTTTAATTACCGTTTAGATACCGCTGATAGATTGGGTAAAGCTGGTGTTCATAAAATTGGAATTGGGGCTTTATTTGGTTTGGAAGACTGGAGAGCAGATAGTTTTTTTACAGCTTTACATCTTAAATATTTACAAAAGACCTATTGGAAAACAAAATACTCTATTTCTTTCCCAAGATTACGTCCACATAGCGGAGGTTTAGAACCAAAAGTAGAAATGACCGATAGAGATTTGGTGCAAACTATTTGTGCTTTTAGGTTGTTAGATGAAGATGTAGAACTGTCTATGAGTACTCGCGAAAGCGAAAAATTTAGAAATAACATTGTCCATTTGGGTATTACCTCTTTAAGTGCAGAGTCTAAAACAAATCCAGGTGGTTACACAGTAGCCCCACAAACCTTAGAGCAATTTGAAATTTCCGATGAACGCTCAACAGAACTCATTGCAGAAATGTTAAAAGAAAGCGGATTAGAACCTGTATGGAAAGATTGGGAAACTTTTAATTAGTATTAAGTATAAAGTAATGAGTACTAAGAACAATAGCTACTCAATACTTTGTACTTTGTACTCAATACTTTGTATTTGTGAAACTAAACAACAACGAAAAAACACTATACAGTCGTCATTTATTATTAAATGAAATTGGACTAGAAGGGCAAGAAAAAATAAAAGCAGCCAAAGTTTTAGTGGTTGGAGCTGGAGGATTGGGCTGTCCTATTATTCAGTATTTAACCGCTGCTGGAGTAGGAACTATTGGTATTGTTGATGGAGATAATGTTGATGTAACCAATTTACAACGTCAAATTTTGTTTACGGTTGATGATATTGGAAAATCTAAAGCTAGAGCAGTAGCCAACCGAATGAAACAATTAAATCCTTATGTAAAATTTAATATTGTTCATGAGTTTTTAAACAAAGACAATGCACTAGCTCTTTTTAATCAATACGATATAATTGTTGATGGTTCCGACAATTTCCAAACCAGATATTTATGCAATGATGCTGCTGTACTTACCAACAAACCCTTGGTATTTGGATCTATTTTTAAGTTTGAAGGACAAGTTTCTGTATTTAACTATAACAATGGACCAACTTACAGATGCTTATACCCTACTCCACCAAAAGCAGGTTCAGTTCCTTCTTGTTCTGAAATTGGAGTTTTAGGAGTACTTCCTGGAATTATTGGAAGTTATCAAGCTAATGAAGTCATTAAAATTATTTGTGGAATTGGAGAAATTTTATCTGGAAAACTACTCACCATCAATACACTCAACAATCAACAATTTATTTTAGGGTTTGAGAAAAATAATAACCTGCACGTTACTGAATTGATTGACTATAATTTCTTTTGTGGCATTGAAGCATTTGAACATGAAATTCAATTTTCAGAACTTACCTCAGCTCATCAATTGATAGATATTAGAACAAGTTTGGAAAGAGATATTCAGAACATTGGCGGAATTCACATTCCTGAAAATGATATAAGAAATAATCCAAACTTATTAAACTCCGATAAAAAAATAGTGTTGTACTGTGAAACAGGAAACAGAAGTAGACAACTTATTAAAGATTTAAATTTAAAAATAAGCTCTTTAAAAGGAGGCATAAAAAAAGCATCACTAAAGTGATGCTTTTTTTATGCTATTAACATTATTAAAACCTTCTAATCGTTTTTCAAAATAAATTTTATCTTTTGATAGATATTTTGATATGTTTTTGATGCATTTTTCTACTTTTTCAAATTCAAAATGAACCGCAAATAAATTCAATAAGCCTTTTTCATTTACATATTCTACAAATACAACATTGTAAATACAGGTTGTACCAAATTTTTTTGAGAAAGGATTTGATACATTATTTTTAACAGAAGGAGTTCCTCCGGTTCTAACTTTCACCATATTTTGACTACAATCTACCCAAATACGGTTATACAGAACTTTAGATTTATATTCTTCTGTTAAAAAGTATCCACTATATTCCTCAAAGTGATTTATGTAAACTACTTTGACAACTGAATCCCATTTAACTACTCTCTTTTCTTTTGCTGAAACTTTAACCTCAACACCTTTTTCATCATAAGAGAATATATTTTTTCTTTTAAGCTTAGCAAATAACTTTTTCATATTGTATCAATACAATTTATGGCAAATATATTAACCTATATCAATAATAACCATACAAAACACTCTTAATTTCATTTATTTTTTCACAATTACTCTAACATTCATTTCTTCTACTTTTTTAGTAGACAATTTAGATGGTGATTTAAACAATAAATCTTCAGACGAACCTGTTTTAGGAAAAGCCATTACTTCTCTAATAGAAGCTTTCTTTTCTAAAATCATCATCAATCTATCTACTCCCCATGCAATACCTCCGTGCGGTGGTGCTCCATAATGAAATGCATCATACATCGTGCCAACACTCTTTAACATTTCTTCTTTATTGTAACCCATGTTTTTATAGGTTGCTTCTAAAATTTCTGGTTTGTGAGCACGGACAGATCCTCCTCCAATTTCGTAACCATTTAAAATTAAGTCGTATTGTTGAGCTATAATTGTCCCTATTTCCTCTTCTTTACCCTTCATATGTTTATCTAAATCATAAATAGCTGGCATAGAAAATGGGTTATGTGTAAAAGTCCAACGTCCTTCGTCAGTTTTTTCAAACATAGGGAAGTCAACTACCCACGCTGGTCTTAATTCCTTAGGATTGATTAATTTTAACATGGCTCCTAACTCCTGACGAACTGCATCTAACGCTTTGTTAGCAGTAGCATAATCGGCTGCAGAGAAATAAACAATATCTCCAACTTTAGCTTCTGTAACATCAATAATATTTTGAGCAATTTCTTCTCCTAAGAATTTAATAATTGGCGATTGCAAATCGTTTTCATTTACAATAATATAAGCCAATCCTCCTAAACCATGTTGTTGAGCAATAGAAGTTAATTTTTCTATTTGCCCTTTAGACATACGTTTTCCTCCTTGCTCTTCTGCAGAAACCTTAATACATTTTACAATTCCACCTTCATCAATAGGTTTAGAGAATACTTGGAAAGTGGTTCCTTTTACAATGTCTGTAATGTCTTGCATTTGTAAGCCAAAACGTAAATCTGGTCTATCACAACCATATTTATCCATAGCCTCTTTGTAAGTAATTACTTCAAAAGGACGTAAAATCCATTTGTTACCATAAATCTCTTTCACAATGGTATTAAACATCTTTGTATTCAAATCTATGATTTGTTGCATAGATGCATATGCCATTTCTATATCTAACTGTGTAAATTCTGGTTGACGATCTCCACGAGAATCTTCATCACGGAAACAACGTGCGATTTGGAAATACTTATCAAAACCACCTACCATTAACATTTGTTTAAACTGTTGTGGTGCTTGTGGCAACGTATAAAACGCTCCTGGTTCTTTACGAGAAGGCACTATAAATTCTCTAGCTCCCTCATCGGTACCTGCTGTTAAAATTGGTGTTTCTACTTCTAAGAAACCATCCGTATCTAACATGTCACGCAACAACTTAATTACTTTATGACGGTTAACTACTGCTTTACGTACTTCTTGATTTCTGTGATCTAAAAACTTGTATTCAAAGCGAACTGCTTCGTTAGAACGTGTCGCTTTTTTAATTTCAAAAGGCAGGGTTCTAGACAAGTTTAAAATATCTAAATCCGTAGCTTCTAATTCAATTTTTCCTGTTCTTAATCCAGCATTGTAATCATCTTCTCTACGTTGTACTATTTTACCTGAAACAGTAATAACAGATTCTGGTTTCAATTTTACCAACTCATCTAAATTAGGGAACGATTCTCTACTTAAACGAACTTGAATAATTTCATAAGAGGCATCACGCAAATCAATAAAAATTAATTCTCCATGATCTCGCACACTAGATACCCATCCTGCCAAACCTACAGTAGTATTAATCGTTTCTTCGGTGATGTCTGTTATAACATGTGTTCTATACTCTTCTTTTATTACTAAAGGAATTTCAGGTAATGCTTCGCTAGTATTCAGTACTGAGTCCTCAGTATTCAGTTTTTCATTACTAGTCCCTTGCTCTGTACTCTGTACTTTGGACTCTGTACTTCCTGCAAGGGTATCCAAAATCATCTCACGAATTACATTCCCTGGTGCTCCTTTACCAATTTTTGCAATTACTTTACCAACTAAAACTCCTGCTTTTCCTTTGTTTCCTCCTTTAATGTCATTCGCAATCGCTTCGTTTTCACTAATAGCATCATTTACAGCTTCTTGAATTTGTTCTTCAGAAATGGTATTATCAGCAAAGTATTTTTTGTAATCAAACTTAGGGTTCACTAACAATTCTTCAATTGCTTTTTGAACCAATACATTGGTTACTTTTCCATCTTTAAAAGATTTAAAAATAGAGATCAAATCATCTATATTCTCAATCTTATCGTAATCCTCTGCTTTAAGGTTATTGGTCAATGTTTTGGCTACAAAAGCTACATCACCAATAGCATCAATCAATGCCATTACCGTGCTAGAACGTAAAGCATCTGCTGTAAAAAACTTAGCATCTTGAGGTTTTACCTTTCCATCAATTAAAATAGTTTCTACCGCATGTGGTAAAATACTGTTGTCTACTTTTATGCTATCTACTACCTCTTTAATAGCTACAAACGGCAAATCTGGTTCAGAAATATAACGATAATCAGCATCGTATTCTTTCTTACGCATGGTTTTAGTTTGCTTTAAAGCTTCATCCCACAAAACTGTAGTTTGATCTGGTCTAAACTCTTTGTGCTCTATGTAATAGTTTAATTGTTTTTCTATTTCTTCTTTTAAAGCCTCCACCATAAACTTAAACGAGTTTAAGTTTTTAATTTCGGTACGAGGATTCAACACGTCTGTTCCTTTAATACGTAACGATACAGAAACATCCGACTTGAATTGTCCTTTTTCTAAGTTAGCCTCAGAAACTCCTAAGTTCTGAACTATACGTTGCACATATTGTGCATAAGTAGAAGCATCCTCAATATTACGAATACAAGGTTTGGTTACAATTTCAATTAACGGAACTCCCGCTTTGTTAAAATCTACCAAAGAAATGGTTTTCTCGTGCACCAATTTTGCAGCATCTTCCTCTACATGCACTTGCTCAATTTGTACAGAAAATTGAGAACCATCGTTTCTATAACAAGCCACCTCTCCATCTGGAATGATAGGATTGTGAAACTGTGTAATCTGAATATTCTTTGGGTTATCTGGGTATTCGTAATGTTTACGATCCCATGAAGTAATTTCGTTAGAAAAAGTTGAATTGATGGCCTTTCCAAAATAAATAGCCTTGGTAATAGCCTCTTTATTAATGGCTGGCAACACTCCCATTTGTCCTGTACAAACCGGACAAATATTTACGTTTGCTTCTTCGCTTTCTTCATTCGCACATCCACAAAACAACTTAGATTTTGTATTTAAACGTACGTGTGTTTCTAAACCAATTACTAATTCTATTCCGTTTTCTTCTATTAGAGAATTTAATCTTTCTAATTCCATTATTGCACTTGGTTTAAAAAGTTAGCAAACTGTAAAATTGTTTGTTCTTTATTTTTTGCTCCTGTTACTTGAATTCCGGTTTCTGTTCCAAAAGGACAAGTTAAAGTTGGTAACTGTCCTAAGCTAAATCCTACGGTGTAGGCATCAGACAAATACATGGCATGCGGGTTGCTTAATACTTCTCCTATTTTAGGAACAGGACCTGGAGTTACAGGTGATAGAATAATATCAACTTTATTAAAATCAGCTTCAAAAGCAGCTTCTATTTCTTTTCTTAATTCTTGACCTTTTAAGTAAATCGCATCAGAAAAACCTTGAGACAATACTTGATTTCCTCCTACAATTCTACGTTGGGTTTCTTCGGTAAATTTCTCAGAACGCGTAATCATGTAGGTATCTTTTAGGTTTTTTCCTTCTACTCTATCTCCATAATTGGTTCCATCTAACCTAGATAAGTTCGATGCTGTTTCTGCCATCGCTAAAGTATAATAGGTAGAAACCAACGTATCTGCATTAAAAAAATCTAATTCTTGAACCTCGTATCCTGCTACTTTTATCTTTTCAATCGTTGCTAAAAAGTCTGCTTTTACTTTTGGGTCGATGGCATCATTCTCAATAAAGTTCTTAAAATATCCTATTTTAATTCCTTCTGGTTTTGATGCAATTACCTCAGCATTGATCTCTTCTGATGCAATGGTTGTTTGATCTTTTGGATCTTTACCACTCATCACATTCATCACAATCGCAACATCTTCTATAGATTTTGCCAAAGGTCCAACGGTGTCGGTAGACGATGCATAAGCCATTAACCCATAACGTGACACACGTCCGTAAGTAGGTTTTAATCCATAAATTTTATTGTATCCTGCTGGCTGGCGGATAGAACCTCCTGTATCTCCACCAATAGAAAACACGGTATAATCTGCAGCAACATTTACGGCAGAACCTCCCGAAGAACCTCCTGCTACTAATTCTTGATTGATAGCATTTTTAACACTTCCAAAAACGGTATTTTCAGAAGAAGAACCGTGACCAAAACTGTCACAATTTTCTTTAGCCATTGGAATGGCTCCAGCATCTAACAATTTTTGAATAGCAGTTGCTGTATATGCAGACTTGTATTGTTTTAACAAATCTGAACTAGCAGATGTATAGGTTCCTTGCACCATGTATACATCTTTAATTCCAAAGGGAATTCCTTCTAACAAACCTATTTCTTCTCCATTGGCAATTTTAGCATCTACTTTTGCAGCAGCTTCCAAAGCCAAATCTTCTAAAACAGTGTTTACAGAATTGTATTTATTTTCTTTTAGCAATGCTAGTTTTTCTTGAACCAAAGCAGTACAAGTATATTTTTTAGCAACTAAATCTTGATGTATTTTTTTTATCAAACTCATTGTATTCGTTTTGGATAAAAAGATTTTGAGTAAAAAGTCAAAAGAAAAAGTCTTTCTACTTTACGTCTTTTTACATTTTACCCTTCTATAACTTTAGACACCACTAAATATCCATCTTTTTCTTTAGGAAAGTTTTCCTTGATGATTTTTTTGGTAATTTCTGAACTGTGTTCTACTACATCTTCTCGCAAATGGTCTATAGACACTGCATTCTTTGCATTTTGATTTGATGAATTTTGATTTGTTTCCGCATTTTTAATTACGTCAAACAACTTATCCACCGCCTCAGAAGACTTGGCTCCTTTGATGCTAGACAAGATGTCTACAGGCATTATTTTACTCATTTCTTAGTTTCTTTAAATTCAGACTTCAAGTGTGCGAAAATACAAAAGTTTTAACGGAGTAAAAAGCTTTACAAAGCCTAATCTTTAAGGACAAATATAAGCTTATAAAAAACAGCCAAATCCTCCGTAAAGAATCTGGCTGTTTTCATGAACAACTACTAAAAAAAACAACTATTTCTTAGATTCAAAAATTAAGACTTAACACCTCTAATCTTAATCTTTAAATTTATTGAATGGTAATCTGATACTGTAACACTGCCATTCCTTTTCTATCAATTTCGTTTAAGCTAACACGATCAAAAACAGGTCTGTATTGATATCCTAAACTTATTTTATTTCCGTGTCCTGTTCCGTTTAAAAATAGATTTATTGTAAAATCATATACAGTCATTACAGATGCTAAAGCATCGTAATCTGAATATTGAACAGCAATATTAGGCTGAATTATGTGTTTTTTATACATTGGAAAAGCATATCCCAATTGTGTATACCATGTAGTTCCTGTTCCTATCATAGGATAACCGTTTCCGTCTCCGTTGTAAGTAGTTCCAGAACCCGCATCAAACATAGAACCATTGGCATCTACATTTCGAATGTAATTTTTTCCAAAATCTAAATGATAATATCCTAAATAAGCTGTAATTCCCTGTTCTTTATTTAAAGGCAAACTTAAAAAAGAGTCTATTGCCCAATTTTTCATATTGTATAAATTGGTACTTGTTAGCAAAGCATCATCATCTGCAAATGCTTTTGCTTGATACTGCGCTCCCACCCCTATATTAAACACATTTTTCTTATTAATATATGTTCCGGTTTGATAGGCAGATTTATTTGATTCCTCTTCAAAAAACTGATATTTTACATAGGCAGAATAACGTTTTCTAGGTCGGTTGTTGGCAAAATCTACTTTACCTGCTGCTGGGGCTTTGTCTACCGAAATAGGATTTGAGATTACAAAACGATAATCAAACTTAGCCGCTTGTCCTTTGAACCACAAACTTAAATTCCTTCCCAAATCATCATCTTTATTAACTGTTGATAGTGAAAAAAGAGGAGAATCTAATCCCATTAATGATTTTGAAGAACGTACATTCCATCTGTTCAAGCCTTGCCATCCTGATTTTCCTAATCCGACTTCAAAACTTTTATCAAAAGCATATTCTACATACAAGTCTAAAACTTGTAACGGAAAATTTTTAGACTCATGATTAAAGTTATTTCCTCCAAACAACGCATATCCATAAATTTTAGGTGTTATTTGTGATGTAACCGGAATTCTTAATCTACGAATAGACACATCTGCATAACTATTGGTTTTTTCTCCGTTAACAGCAGTTCCTTTGTTTAGCTCAGAGTAACGTGCCCAAAATTGAGTGGTAATATTCCATTTTACTTTGGGTTTGTCTTGAGCTTGCAAAGCCATACAAGAAAACAATACTATTGACATCATTTTAAACTTCACCATTCTTCTTCTTTTTAATCTTTCTTGTTTTGTTTTTAAATTAATCCAACCATTTGAAATCCTAAAATTACAAGCACTACAATTAACGGCCCTAATAAACCTGCTATAATTCCCCCAAATCTAAAGTCTTTTTGTTCTATAAGCCCTGTACTAAAAGCAATGGCATTAGGCGGTGTAGAAATTGGGAAAAACAAAGCTGTAGAAGCACTAAATCCAATAACTAATGGTAGAATTAAAGGATTGTCTGTTGCCAAAATAATAGCTATTGGAATTAAAATAGTGGTGGTAGCTGTGTTACTCATAAAATTAGACAACACAACGGTTATTAAGGCAAAAACAACAATCATTATTCCAAAATTTAAGTTGTATTCTTGAATCAATCCTACATAATAAGCAGCCAGTCCTGTTTCTTTAATAGCCAAACCTAAAGACAAACCTCCTGCTACTAACATTAAAGTATCCCATGGTAATTTCCTAACATCTTCTGAATTTACAATACGAAACATCGTTAACAACATTATAGGCAACATAGATACTGTTGAGGCAGAAATTCCGTGTAATTTTCCTGTTAACCAAAACAACATGGTTACAATTAATACTGCCAATACAAATTTCTTTTTTAGCAAAAACATTTTTTCTGTAGAACCTTCTTCAGGCTCACCTTCGCTTAAAAAACCTAAATCGATGGTAGAAACTCTAGGTATAAACTTACTAATCAAAATCAACCAAAAAATTAAAACCAATACAATTGCTACCGGAAATCCAATCATCATCCATTCTAAAAAACCAAACTTAATTCCGTTTTGTAACAAACCATCTACAGCTACTGCATTTGGGGGCGAACCTATAATAGTTCCCATTCCACCTAAAGAAGCCGCTGCTGGAATACCTATTAATAAGGCTTTGGTAATTTTTGCATCTTTTGGCAATGTTTTTAAAAAAGGCAATACCGATGCAATCATCATAGCCGTAGTAGCTGTATTACTCATTATCATAGAAAAAATAGCAGTAACCAACATAATTCCTAGCAACACAAACCTAGGTTTGGTTCCAAACCTTTTAATGGTCATTTTAAAAATGGTTTTGTCTAGCCCTACTTTTTGCATAGCCTCTGCCATAAAAAAACCACCTAGCATTAACCATATTACAGAGTTAGACCAAGTTTGCACATATTTTTGAACTATTTTATTAGAGGTTGTCGGATCAATATCGTGATAATATTTTCCGAGGGCAAAAACTAAAAAACCAAAAATAAACAGACCTACCGTAAAAGGAGGAATGGCTTCTGTTACCCACAAACAAACCGATAAAATCAATAGAAATAACACATAAATTTGAGGAGTATCTAATTCTGGAGATTGTAATAGATATGTCCCTCCGAAAGCTAAAATAATACTGATTAAAAAATTGATAATTCGTCCTTGAAAATCAACCATGGTTTGCACCTGCTTAAATCTCCTTAAAGAATCTAATCTTGAATCTGCCATTGTTTTGTTGTTTTAATTTGATACTGTAAAATTCGATAGAAACCACTTTTGATTATATGACATTCATCATAACAAGCACTTTTTACAGATAATGCATTTAATCCCCCTATCTATTATACATCGTTAACATCAATATCGTTTTCTACCTACACTTTTTAAAAGTAACTTCTGTTATTGATGAAATATCATAAAAGAACATTGGTCCATTCGTCTAAAAAAAACTTAACAGTTCCTAAAATCCCGATTTTTTTTAATTCAAAAATTAAGCTCTAAGACCATTTCTTATCACAAGCTTAAAAAATAATTCTCCAAAAACACCAAAACCCCAAATAAAGGTGTTTTTAGCTATTTTAAGACGTTTTTTAAATTTTAGGGTTTGCGTAAATTTTGCAGACATTATTCCTAAAAACGCTTCTATTTAATTATATTTGATAGGTTAAGAAATTAAAATAATACAGACATAAATTATGAGCGAAGAAAAATTACCGGGATATTCGGCCGATAGTATTCAAGCACTAGAAGGAATGGAGCATGTACGTATGCGACCATCTATGTATATTGGAGATGTTGGAGTAAGAGGATTACACCATTTGGTATATGAAGTAGTAGACAACTCTATTGATGAAGCTTTAGCAGGACATTGTGATACCATTTCTGTAATAATTAACGAAGATAATTCTGTAACTGTTGAAGATAATGGACGTGGTATTCCTGTAGGACTTCATAAAAAAGAGGGAGTTTCTGCATTAGAAGTTGTAATGACTAAAATTGGTGCAGGGGGTAAGTTCGACAAAGATTCTTATAAAGTATCTGGAGGACTACACGGTGTTGGAGTATCTTGTGTAAACGCATTGTCTGACCACGTAAGAGCAACCGTACACAGAGAAGGAAAAATATGGGAACAAGAGTACGAAAGAGGAAAAGCTTTATACCCTGTAAAAACCATTGGAGACTCCGATAAAAACGGTACTACTGTAACATTTACTCCAGACAAATCTATATTTCAACAAACAACAGTTTACAACTACGACACTTTAGCGGCTCGTATGCGTGAATTGGCCTTTTTGAACAAAGGAATTACTGTTAGTTTAACTGACAAAAGAAATAAAGACGATGAAGGAAATTATATTTCTGAAACATTTCATTCTACAGAAGGATTGTCTGAATTTGTAAAATATTTAGACAATACTAGAGAGCAATTAACTGCTGGAGTTATTGCTATGGAAGGTGAAAAAAATGGTATTCCTGTAGAAGTTGCCATGGTATACAACACATCGTACTCAGAAAACTTACACTCTTACGTAAACAATATTAATACACACGAAGGAGGTACACACTTATCTGGTTTTAGAAGAGGATTAACAACCACTCTTAAAAAATACGCTGATGCTTCTGGAATGTTGTCAAAATTAAAGTTTGACATTGCTGGAGATGACTTTAGAGAAGGGTTAACAGCCATTGTATCTGTAAAAGTTCAGGAACCACAATTTGAAGGGCAAACCAAAACAAAATTAGGAAACCGTGAAGTTTCTGCTGCTGTAAGTCAAGCCGTATCAGAAATGTTAACCGATTATTTAGAAGAACATCCAGATGATGCTAAAACCATTGTACAAAAAGTAATTTTAGCAGCACAAGCCCGCCACGCAGCTACCAAAGCTCGTGAAATGGTGCAACGTAAAACCGTAATGTCTATTGGTGGTTTGCCTGGTAAATTATCTGACTGTTCTGAAACAGATCCTGAAAAATGTGAAATTTTCTTAGTAGAGGGAGATTCTGCAGGTGGAACAGCAAAACAAGGACGTGATCGTGAATTTCAAGCTATTTTACCTTTAAGAGGAAAAATCTTAAACGTAGAAAAAGCCATGAATCATAAAGTTTTTGAAAACGAAGAAATTAAAAACATGTTTACTGCTCTTGGAGTTACCATTGGTACCGAAGAAGATCCTAGAGCCTTAAACCTATCTAAAGTACGTTACCACAAAGTAGTTATTATGTGTGATGCCGATGTAGATGGTTCTCACATTGCTACCTTAATTTTAACATTCTTCTTTAGATATATGAGAGAAATGGTTGAACAAGGATACATTTATATTGCTACTCCTCCGTTATATTTAGTTAAAAAAGGAGCTAAAAAAGAATATGCATGGACAGATGATCAACGAGACATGATCAACTTAAAATTTGGAGGTTCAGCTTCTATTCAACGTTATAAAGGTTTAGGAGAGATGAATGCAGAACAACTATGGGACACGACTATGAATCCTGAATTTAGAACTTTGCGAAAAGTTGTTATTGACAGTGAAGTGGAGGCAGACAGAGTTTTTTCTATGTTAATGGGTGATGAGGTTCCGCCACGTAGAGAGTTTATTGAAAAAAATGCAAAATATGCAAACATTGATGCTTAATACTTTTTAAGTATTGCCATACAATTAATTAAAAGGAGTTCAGTTAAATGAGCTCCTTTTTTTATTAGCTAAATGATAACATTTGGTTTGTGAACATTTTTGTACTTTCGTACAGAACATAACACTATACTTATGAAAAAAATAATCTTACTAATTGCTTTTACAGCTGGTTTATCTACAGCCAAAGCACAAGACATTGAAGAGATCCTTGTACTTGGAAAAGATGCAGGAACTTTAATGCAATCTTACTTACAACCTGCCTTTGAAGGAACTATTTATAATTTAAACAGCGGATGGTACCGAACAGCCAAACCTCATCGATTATTAGGTTTTGATCTTACTTTAAACGCAACGCTATCTTCTGTTCCTAGCAACAGAAAAAACTTTACATTTAACATCGCTGATTACGAGAATGTTCGTTTAGAAAGTGGGGCTAGTCAAACAGAACTACCAACAGCCTTTGGAGGAAGTTCAAATGAAGTACTTATTGTATCAAAAGATGTTGACACCCCATTAGGACCTCAAACAGCCGAATTTGAAATTGATGCTTTTAATGGTCTAGGAGATGAGATTGGGTTTGACCAAGTACCTGCTGCTATGGTACAAGCCGGTATTGGCTTGCCTTTTAAAACAGATGTAACGGTACGTTTTGTTCCTAAAGTTGGTAGCGACTCTTTTAAAACAGATTTATTTGGTATAGGAGTTAAACACAACATATTACAATATTTTCCTATTGCCAAACGTATTCCTTTAGTAGATATTTCTTTATTTGGAGGATATACTAAATTAAATTCTCAATACTTACCTGGTGAAGAAGGACAAAGCATTGACATGGAAGTGACTAGTCTAACAGGTCAGCTACTAGGATCTGTAGATTTAAAAATTGTTAACTTTTTTGTAGGTCTAGGTTACTCTACTGGTACATCTAGCCTAGTGGTAAACGGAGATTATTACTTTCAATATAAAGACCCTAACACAGGTTTAGCTTTAGGAGAACCTCAACAAATAAATCCTGAAGACTTACCAAATATCGAAAATGATGTCACTAGCTTTATGACCACTGCAGGTATGAGCATTAATTTAGCTTTCTTTAAAATATACGGAAGTTATACTTTACAAGAATACAACTCTATTAACGCTGGGATAGCTTTTAGTTTCAGATAAAATTAATTACATACATTCTACACAAAGCCTATTGTTTAAAATTCAATAGGCTTTTTTGATTTTATTACTTATTTTAGAAGAATTACTAACCCTAATAAAAATAACTATGAAAAAATTTTTTGGACTTTTCTTTATTTTAACACTATCAATTAACGCACAAACCTCAAAAGAAAAAGTAAAAGAGTTAATCAAAGAAATGCAAGCCGATAAAATGGTAAATCAGATGATGGATCAAATGGTTCCTATGATGCAACAACAAATAAAAGCTTCTTTAAAAACCGAGGAACAAAAGCAAAAAATGGAAAAGATAAACACAATACTTATAGAAGAAGTAAAAGCTTTTACCACAGAAATGATTAACGGACCCATGGTAACTATTTATGCCAAACATTTTAACGATAAAGACATTAACAACTTAATTAAATTTTACAAAAGCGAAGTTGGTAAAAAGCTAATTACACTTACACCTGTTATTACGCAAGAACTAATGCAAGACATGATGCAAAATGGAATGCCAAAATTTCAAAAAAGAATAAAGGAAAGAATTCAACAAGCAAAAACTGAATAAAATTCATTAATGACCTAAATCATATTTTGGACACAAACAATTAATTACATTTAATACGTAAAAATTAATCATCTATAAAAACAAAATAAAATGAAAGTAACCGTAGTTGGTGCAGGAGCTGTTGGAGCTTCATGTGCAGAATACATAGCAATTAAAGACTTTGCTTCTGAAGTAGTAATAGTAGACATTAAAGAAAATTATGCAGAAGGAAAAGCCATGGACCTAATGCAAACTGCATCATTAAACAATTTTGACACTAAAATAGTAGGTTCTACAAACGATTATACCAAAACAGCAGGTTCTGACGTAGCTGTAATTACTTCTGGAATCCCTAGAAAACCAGGTATGACTCGTGAGGAATTGATAGGAATTAATGCAGGAATTGTAAAATCTGTTGCAACTAACATTTTAGAACATTCGCCTAAAGCCATTATTATTGTTGTGTCTAATCCAATGGATACCATGACTTATTTGGTAAAAACACAACTAAATATTCCTAAAAATAGAATTATTGGTATGGGTGGTGCTTTAGATTCTGGTCGTTTTAAATACAGACTTGCCGAAGCTTTAAACGCTCCTTTGTCGGATGTTGACGGAATGGTTATTGGAGGACATTCAGACACAGGAATGTTACCTCTTACTCGTTTAGCCACCAGAAACTCTATGCGAGTTTCTAGATTTTTAAGTGATGAAAAATTGAACGAAATTGCAGAAGCAACCAAAGTTGGTGGTGCTACCTTAACCAAAATGCTAGGAACCTCTGCATGGTATGCTCCAGGTGCTGCGGTATCTGCCATGGTACAAGCCATTGCTACAGATTCTAAAAAACTATTTCCTTGCTCTGTATATTTAGAAGGAGAATATGGACAAAAAGATTTATGTATTGGTGTTCCTTGTATTTTAGGTAAAAACGGATTGGAACAAATTGTTGAAATAGAATTAAACGAAGAAGAAAAAGCAAAATTTGCCTCATCTGCAGATGCTGTTAAAAAAACAAACAGTTTATTAGAGGTTTAATTTAACTCTAAACCTTAAAAAGCCTTTTATAATTAATTATAAAAGGCTTTTTTTATTACATCATTGGTACTTCCATTAAGAGTACATGAGAACTGGTTTTAAACTGAAAACTCACCTCATCTGCATCCTCAATCCCCATACCATCTCTACTAATTAATTCAGTGTCCCCTACTCTTAAATCACCATGTAAAACAAAAATATACAATCCGTTTTCTTTGTTTTTTAGCTGATAAGTAGCTTGTGTATTTCCATCAAATTTTCCCATAGAGAAATACGCATCCTGGTGAATCCAAACACCTTGATCATTTGCATTAGGAGATAATATTTGATAAAATTCGTTTTGTTTTTCTAATTCTTTAATCGATTGCTGATCATATCTTGGAGTTACATTTTGTTGGTTTGGGAACAACCAAATTTGCAAAAATTCAACTTTTTGATTTTCATTTTTATTGAATTCACTATGGTACACTCCCGTTCCAGCACTCATTACCTGAACATCTCCTTCTTTAATAACCCCATGAGTTCCCATAGAATCTTTGTGTTCCAAATCTCCTGAAAGTGGTATGGAAATTATTTCCATATTTTGATGTGGATGTGTTCCAAATCCTTTTCCACCAATTACTTTGTCATCATTTAAAACACGTAATACCCCAAAATTCATTCGTTCCGAATTTTGATAATTTGCAAAACTAAATGTATGATGACTCTCTAACCAACCATGATTTGCATATCCTCTAGAACCTGCCTTATGTACAATTGTCTTCATTTTTTTTATTTGATGATTTGTAGTTTAGTCGAAAACAATAAATTCCTTTACAATTACTGACCAATTGCAGTAGCATTAAAACTCACTAAAACCTCCTCATTCCATTCGGTTTTAATTTCTATGGGATTGCAACATACTTCGCAATCTTGAATGTAAGTTTCGCTTACAGAAAATTCTAGAAACATATCTATAGACTCCCAACAATAAGGACAAGTAAAACTGTGATTCATAATTAACTATTTGTAGAAAGTTACAAAAACATTAATTACTTTTCCAAAAATAAGGAGTTAATACAATTAGTACGGTAAACAATTCTAAACGACCAATTAGCATTAAAAAAGAACAAAATAGTTTGGCAGAATCTGTTAAATGTGCAAAATTATCTACAGGACTTACAGATCCCAAAGCAGGTCCAATATTCCCTAAACAAGATGCTGCTGCTCCAAACGCTGAAAGAAAGTCTAAATCTAAAAAAGTTAATATGATGGTACTTAAAATAAATATCAACATATAAATAACAAAAAACGATAGAATATTAAATATAATTACTCTAGAAACTCTGCTTCCATTGTAGCGTACCGATATAATTGCTTTTGGGTGCAATTGTTTTTTTAGCTCTAACAAAGAGTTTTTAATCATAATTACATGACGAACTATTTTAACTCCTCCACTGGTAGACCCTGCAGAACCACCTATAAAGAATAAAGAAAACATTAATGCTGTAGCCAAATAGTTCCACATAGTAAAATCTGCAGAAACAAAACCTGTGGTTGTTAACACACTTACTACTTGAAATGCTGCATGCCTAAACCCACTTTCTAATTGTCCTAAAGGCATTGGGTGATTAATGCTTGTTTTTAAAGTTGGGTCTTGAAACCATACAATTAAAATAGTAACAGCAACAGTAACAACAACACTTAAAATAAAATAATATTTAAACTCATCGTCTTTAAAAATTTTGGATGTTTTTCCTTTTAACGCAAAATAACTCAGTACAAAATTAGCCCCAGCAATAAACATAAAAACAATAATAATATATTGCACCAATGGATTGTTATTCCAATAAGCCAAACTTGCATTTTTAGTAGAAAAACCACCCGTACTTAATGTTGCCATGGCATGGTTAATGGCATCAAACCACGTCATTCCTGCTACTTTTAACAACAAAAATTCTATAATGGTAAAACTAAAATAGATAAGCCATAACCTTTTGGCCGTTTGTGTAATTCTAGGATGTAACTTATCTGTAGAAGGCCCTGGAGCTTCGGCTACAAACAACTGCATTCCTCCAATTCCTAACAACGGTAATATGGCTACGGTTAATACAATAATTCCCATTCCACCAATCCAATGTGTTGCACTTCTCCAAAACAAAACTCCTTTGGGTACACTTTCTATATCTGTTAAAATAGAAGCTCCTGTTGTTGAGTATCCTGATATTGTTTCGAAGATTGCATCGGGAAAAGATGTAATTGTACCTGTCATTAAATAAGGCAAACTCCCTGTTAAAGTTAGCATTAACCAACCTAAAGTTACAATTAAGTACCCATCTCTTTTTTGTAGTTCTTTTGGAGCATTTTTATTAAAAAACCACAATAAAAATCCTACAACTATGGTTAGCAATCCTGCTGATAGAATACCTGTGCTAGCCACTTCGTGATAATACCAACTAAAAGGTTCTGACAACAGCATAAAAAAACCATTCATCATGGAGGTAAGCCCCAAAAAACTTGCTATAATTTTAAAGTTTATCCCTTTCATTGGTTAGTTGTTAAAAAACTTTTCTACTTGAGAAATGGCATCTGGCAAACAAAAAACAATAGCTCTATCACCTGGTAAAATGGTAAAATCACCATAGGTCATTAATGCTTTTCCTTTTCTAACAACTCCTCCTAAGACAGAATTTTCGGGTAAGTTTAAATCTTTTATTTTAGCTTCGGTTATTTTGGTATTTCTTCTTACAAAAAACTCTAGTACCTCTGCCTCTACGTTGTGTAAATTGGCCAAAGCTAAAACTCGTCCTTTACGAACATGCCTAAAAATGGCACTTGCAGCTAATATTTTTTTATTGATTAAAGTATCTATTCCTATAGATTGAGAAATATCCATATAATTCATATTCTCTACCAAAGCAATGGTTTTTTTAACTCCTTTAGATTTTGCCACCAAACTGGTCATAATATTGGTTTCTGAGTTTCCAGATACGGCAATAAAAGCATCCATATTGCTTAAAGATTCTTCTTCTAAAAGTTCTATATCTCTACCATCTCCATGAATAACCAAAGTGTTTTTTAAATCATCAGATAAATCAAAACATTTGTCTCTGTTACTTTCAATCATTTTTACTCGTAAACTTTTTCCACAAAGTCGTCTTGATATTTTTTGACCAATTCTACCACCACCAAGAATCATTACATCTTTAATTCCAACTTTTTCTTTATCTACCAATAAATGAACTTTGCTTAAACTTTCTCTAGGCACAGAAAAATACACCTGATCGTTTAATTGAAAAACGGTGTTTCCTCTTGGAATTACAATTTCGTTAGAGGTATCTCTCTTTATGGCAATTACAATAAAATCAAAGTTAAATTTTGAATTTATTTCCTGAACAGTGGTTCCTACAATTTGAGATTCTTCTGATAGTTTTGCTCCTAAAACGCTTAATTCTCCTTTTTCAAAATCAAACTTATCATTAAAAGCGGTTTCTTTAACTAAAATTTCTATTTCATTAGCTGCTAATTCCTCGGGAGAAATCATATAATCAATACCAACATCAGAAAAATTAATTTCTTTGGTTTTAATATATTCTGTATTAGAAATACGGGCTATGGTTTTTTTAACACCTAGTTTTTTACCAATACCTGCTATGGTTAAGTTGGTGTTTTGAGATTCTGTTACGGCTACTAATAAATCTGCATCACTAATTCCAACTTCCTTTAAAACTTGAATAGATGCTGCATCTCCTTTTTTTGTAAACACATCAATGTGTGTGTTAAGATGATTTAGTCTTTGTGTATTTTGATCTATCACAAAAATATCATGTGCCTCCATAGACAACAGCTTTGCAAGATGGTAACCAATTTCTCCTGCTCCAGCAATTATAATCTTCATACCTGAATATTTGCTACAAATATATTACATTTAATTAGTATCTGTCACAAATAAAGCGCTATGAAACAAGATATAAAACCATTAACTATAAAAGAGTGGAACGAAGCCGATAGGCCTAGAGAAAAATTGATACTAAAAGGGGTAGATTCTCTTTCGGACTCAGAACTTTTAGCTATTTTAATAGGTTCTGGAAACAAAAACGAATCTGCTGTAGAACTTTCTAAAAAAATTCTCAATCATTTTAACAACAATCTAAACGTATTAACCAAAGCTAGCATTAATGAGTTAATGACCTTTAAAGGTATTGGAGAAGCCAAGGCAATAAGCATTGTTACTGCTTTGGCTCTTGGAAAAAGACAACGTTTGTCTGCTGCATTGGCGGTTCCTAAAATTAGTTGTAGCAAAGATGTGTTTGCCATTTTTGAACCTATTTTGGGAGATTTGCCACACGAAGAATTTTGGATTCTACACATAAACAATAGCAACAAAGTGTTAGAAAAACAATTAATTAGCAAAGGAGGACTTACAGGAACTTTGGTAGATTTACGGATTATTTTTAAAAAGTGTTTAGAGTTACTTTCTACTGCAATTATTTTAGGTCACAATCATCCATCTGGCAAACTACAACCTAGTCAAGCAGACAAACAAATAACTCAAAAAATTAAAAATGCAGCTGCTACATTAGACATAAAAGTTTTGGATCATTTAATAATCACACAAAAAGCTTATTTTAGCTTTGCAGACGAGGGAATTCTATAAACCAACCATGAGCGAAGAATTATTAATATATACACAAAAAATAACTCCAAGAGTAAGCTATATTTTTAAGCATATTTTTGTTCGTATTTTAAACATTCCAATAAAATTTACTTCTACCATAGAAGAGTTTGTGGCTCATGATAGTTTAAAAATGACTTATGCGAAAAGTCCTCTTGGAAGTGAATTTTTTATACAGAGTCATGGTTTGTTGTTTGAACAAGGTATTAACGATATAGAAATTACCATGTCTCAGTGGGACAGTACCCCTTGTTTTTTTAGCACAGGAAAAAAATCTGTAATTCCTTTTGATATTTTTGCTGCTAGCTTTTATTTGTTAAGTAGATACGAAGAATATTTACCTTGTGTGTTAGATGAAAATGAATGCTATCCGGCAGAGGAAAGCATTGCTTATCAAAACAATTTTTTAGAAAAACCAATTATAGATGTTTGGGCTTACAAACTATTAAAAGCTTTAAAAGAAAAATATCCTGAGTACGTTCATCAACCCAATACCTACAAATACATTTCAACATTCAGCATTAACCAAACTTTTTTGTACAGATGCAAAGGTGTGATTAGAAACATTGTGGGGGGAGTTTATGACTTTTTTACTTTTAAACTTTATGAAGTATGGGTGCGTATTGCAGTCTTTTTAAGAATCAAAGAAGATCCTTATAATACGTTTGATAAAATTATGGCTCTTCATAAAAAGTACCATATTAAAACAATATTCTTTTTTTTAATTTCTAACTACACCACTTACGACAACAATGTAGCGTTTACCAAAAGAAAATATCATTTACTTATTAAATCTATTGCAGATTATGCCAAAGTTGGATTACTAAGTTCTTATTTTACAATGGATGATGACGAAAAACTAAGAAAAGAATCTGATAGGTTGTCTCACATTATAAATACACCAACACAATTATCTAGACAACACTTTGGTAGAAATAAACTTCCAGAAACCTACCAAAAATTAATTGATTTAGATATTACCGAAGATTATTCTATGGGGTATTTAAAACACATAGGTTTTAGAGCAAGTACCTGTACTCCTTTTTATTTTTACGATTTAGATTTTGAAATTCAAACCCCTTTAAAAGTATATCCTTATGCTTTTATAGACAGCACATTACGATTTAACCTACAACTAAGTCCCAAACAAGCACTAATGAAAATAAACCATGTTACCAACATGGTAAAACAAGTTAACGGGACTTTAATTTCTGTTTTTCACAATGATTGTCTTTCAAATTTTGGAGACTGGAAATATTGGGATGATTTTTATGAAGAGGTCTTAAATTGTGTTAAGGAATGAGGATTTGTTACGTAAAAAGAAACAACTTAAACACTCAAAAATATGATGCTTGTATTCAAAACGCAAGCAACTCAAGAATTTATGCTCTTAGTTTTTATTTAGACATTGTTGCTGATAATTGGGATGCTCTAATTCTAAATGATTATGAAGCTGTAATGCCTCTGCCTTGGAAAAGTAAATATTTTATTAAATACATTTACCCTCCTTGTTGGACACAACAATTGGGTGTTTTTTCATCGCAAAAAATTACATCTAACTTAGTTCATCACTTTGTTTCTGCCATTCCTAAAACGTTTTTAAAAACAACCATTCAATTTAATAGTCATTGTCATTCTAAATTATTTACTACAAAAAATAATTATGTGTTAAGTTTGAACAATTCCTACGAAACTCTTTTGAAACATTATCGAAAAGACAGAAAAGATCGATTGAAAAAATTTAAAAAAACAAAACATCAAATTCAACAACACATAGATATTCAAAAAATTATTGAACTGTTTAAAGAAAACTATGCTGATGAACTAAACATACATCAACAAGATTATATAAAACTTAAAAAACTAGCTTTAGAACAAAAACTAAACCCTATTACTATGGGTGTGTTAGATGAAAACCAACAGCTTATTTCTGGTTCTTTATTCTTTAAACACAAACAAAGAATTTATTATGTGTTTTCTGCAAACAACACAAAAGGAAACAAAGCACAGGGAAACACAGCCATATTAGATTCTATGATAAAATCTTACTCCGGAACCAATATTTTTTTAGATTTTGAAGGATCTATGCATCCGGGAATAGCTTCGTTTTTTAAAAGTTTTGGAAGTGAGCTGGAGACTTACTACTTGTTTGCTAAGAAATTTTAGTCTATTTAACCTTACTATCTCTTATATAAAAAACGAACAAGGTTGCCGAAGAACCCAAATACCCCAATAACATTGCTAACACAACTCCTGTAATTCCCATAATAGGAGTAAAAACATAGGCTGCAGATAGCATTAACACAAAGCCTACAAAAGATTTTATGTTGTTTATTTGATACTTTCCCCTACCCGAAAAATAATGTCCCCAAACATTTGAGACAGCAATCATTAAAACTCCCGGACACAAAACCCATATAATTTGCTGAATATTAGCCACATCTTCCTTAATAACCAACTCTAGAACAGATTTAGGCAAACCTAGTAACAATACAACAGCTACCATTGTAAGTCCAAAAGACAATTTTGCGCTTTTATTTGTAATTGTTCTTTGTATTAATTTGCTGGTTGTATTTAATATTTTTGAATATTGATTTACGGTTATACTCCTAGAAATAATCCACAAAGACTCTGTAATAGATACCGCTACAGAAAACCACCCCAATTCTACCGAACCTAACTGATAAAAGACCACATAAAATAGCAATCTGTAATTAAAAAACTGAATAAAAGAACTAATTTCTGTACCTATACCATATTTAAAAATTTCTTTAGATTTTATTTCCACCTTTCTATCATCTTTGTAAATTATTTGAAAAACAAACAACATAGACACAACAAGGCTTATTCCTAAAGAAACGTACATGGCTATTAAAAATACAGTTAAAGAAGTAATATTAAAAACATAAAAACCTAAAAGCAAAACAATCATTCTACAAAAAGGATCCAATACAAAAATAATATTGTACATTTTTATTTTTTCTTTTCCTATTAAAATCATTTGATTTAGAGTAATCCATCCTAAAAGAAACGATATAGGAAACAAATGCCTTTGTAAGTATTCATTATGAAAAAAACACAATACAAACCCCATAAAAAAAGAGACCATCAACACCCATAAAACCCCTATTTTTACTAAAGGTTTTACGTTGGTTTTAGGAACATGATAAGAAACCGTGCTATTAGCCAATATGCTTGTTACCATAGATATTAACATAATATCAGTTAAAAAAAGACTTATTTTTCCTCTTCCTGAAGCTCCCAACACATTTAATGTTAAAAAAACAATTACCATATTCATAACAGCAACTCCTCCTCTAACAACTAATGTCTGAATAATGTTTTTATTGATTTTCACACATCTATTTTTTGAATAAAATTTATTAATTTTTGTTCTATATGCTCCCACAAATAAGCTTCTTTAATTTGCGCTACTGCATTTGCAGAAGTTTTGCTATACAAATTAGGATTGTTTATATATGATTGAATATAGGTAGTTATTTGCACAACCTCATCAGGTGGTAAAAGTTTGCAAAAATCAGTTTCAACATATCCTTTTTCTAGAGCTTTTAAACGACTATAAATCACTGGAATTCCGCATGCATTGTAATGAAAAACTTTAATAGGCAAACATCTAGTATTTTCCCAATCAACATCTCTTAAATCTAACGCAATATCAAAATTTACAAGGGATTCACTAAAATTATCAAAAGAAACCATTTCTTTAATTTCTAATTTAAGCAACGGATACATTTTTATCAACTCAGCCACAAACAATTCATCTTTTTCTACAAAAGCTTTTCCAATAAGAATTAGTTGAATATTTACATCCGGATTTTGTTCCCTTAACAAATTAGCAACATTAAACACTCTATGCAATCCTTTTTCTTTGCTAAATTTTCCGGAATAACCAATTCTAAAAACATTGGATTGCAATTGTTTGCCTTTTAACGAAACATATTTTTTTTGAGGATAATACGATATCATTTCTTTAGGTGTAAAAGGAAATAACATATCATATAATTTTTTCTTGTAATATTCCCCTATTATAAACCCATCTACAAAAAAAGAAACGTATATATTCAACAAAAACAAACTTAAATATTTGATTGTTTTTTTAGGAAAAAATAATGTTTCTAAATTTTTTTTAGACGGATACCACTCTGTAACATCGTAAATAATTTTACAAGAAAAATGCTTTTTATATTTTTTGGCAGCTAAAACAGGAAGTGGTTCGGCACAAATAACAAGAGATGGTTTTAACAAAATTAGTTGCTTATAAAACCATTCTATTTTTTCTTTTTTAGACAACTGGGTACCATCTACACTATATTGATTATTATTTGTAAAACCATAGGTAGAACAAACAAATACCTTGTAATTTTTTTTTTCTAAAGTTTGTTTAATATGGTAGTAAATCCTATCATCATAAACGGTATGACCCGAAGTTAAATAGACTATTCTTTTTTCACCTCCCATTTTAATTGTCTTCGTATTTATCTCCCCATCTATCTTTCATCACCTTTCTAAATTCATTTTCACGAGCATTTACCCCTGGCTTGTATAAAGACATTCCTTTCAAATCATCGGGCATAAATTCCTGATTCACAAAATTACCAGGATATGCATGTGCATATTTATAATCAGCTCCGTAATTTAAATCTTTCATCAATTTGGTTGGTGCATTTCTTAAATGTAGTGGAACGGGTAAATCTCCTGTTTGCTTTACTACTTGTATGGCTTTGTTTATAGCCTCATAACTGGCATTACTTTTTGCAGAGTTTGCCAAATATATAGCACATTGGCTTAGCAGTATTCTAGCTTCTGGATAACCAATGGTGGTGACCGCTTGAAAGGTATTGGTTGCCATAATTAATGCCGTAGGGTTTGCATTTCCAATATCTTCCGATGCCGATATTAACATTCTACGAGCTATAAACTTTACATCCTCTCCTCCTTCAACCATTCTTGCTAACCAATAAACAGCTCCGTTAGGATCTGATCCTCTAATCGATTTTATAAAAGCCGAAACAATATCGTAGTGTTGCTCTCCTGTTTTATCGTACCTCACTACATTTCTCTGTACTTTTTCTAACACCAATTCATTGGTAATCACAACACCTGCTTCTTCTGAGGCCACAATCAGTTCAAAAATATTTAACAACTTTCTAGCATCTCCACTAGAAACCTGCAACAAAGCATCTATTTCTTTTAAAACTACTTTTTTCTTAGCAATTACCTCATCTTTTTCCATGGCTCTTTGCAACAAAGCTTCCATATCTTCTTTATCAAAAGGATTTAGAATATAGACTTGGCAACGAGATAGCAAAGCAGGAATTACCTCAAAACTAGGATTTTCGGTAGTGGCACCAATTAACGTAACCCAACCTTTTTCTACAGCTGCTAATAATGAATCTTGCTGAGATTTGCTAAATCTATGAATTTCATCAATAAACAAAATAGGATTTTTGGTCGTAAACAAACCTCCACTTTGCTTAGCCTTGTCTATTACTTCTCTTACATCTTTTACACCTGAATTAATTGCGCTTAGTGTAAAAAAGGGTCTTTTAGATGTTTCTGCAATTATATTTGCTAAGGTTGTTTTTCCAATACCGGGAGGCCCCCACAAAATTAAAGACGGAATCATACCGTTATTAATATGATTGGTTAACACTCCTGTTTTACCCACAAGGTGTTGTTGACTAATGTAGTCTTCTAATGTTTTAGGTCGGATGCGCTCTGCCAAAGGTTGATTCATAGAGTAAATATACGAGTTCCTAATTGCAATTAACAACGGATGATTCGCAATTATTACTACCCACTTATTTCAACAATTGTAGGTTTCAGTACGTCAATTACTTTGCTTATTTTTGACATCTTAAAATACAGAAATATGGCAACACAAAAAATAAAATTAAATTGGAAAGAAGGAGTCCATTTTGAATCTGAAGGTCCTGGAGGAAATGTACCTATTGATGGTTCTGAGGAAGTAGGTGGGCAAGGAAAAGGATTACGTCCTAAAGCATTAATGCTTTCTGCTTTGGCAGGTTGCTCTGGTATAGACGTGGCTTCTTTAATTAAAAAAATGCGTATTGATGTAGATACTTTTGATATTGATGTGGAAGCAGAATTGACAGAAGAACATCCTAAATTTTATCATAAAGTTTGGGTAAACTTTAATTTTTATGGAGATAATTTAAACGAGAAAAAAATAGAAAAAGCGGTTAATCTATCTGTTGACACCTATTGTGGAGTTATGGAAATGTTCCGTCAGTTTGCAACCGTTGAAACTAAAATTAATTATTTTCCAAAGAAATAAACTCCTTAAATTTTGCCCACTTTTCCAATGATTTTCTATGGTATTTGGGCAAAATTTTTAGTTTTTACAATACTTTATCTACGCTTAACTTTTTTCCATTAAACGTAAATTCATCATGCTCTTGTTTTCCCAATAATAATTTTCCTATGGGAGAGTTGATAGAAACGACCATTACAGATTGATTTTTACACTGTACCACTCCCAAACTACTTGCTAAAAAATAATAGGTTCCGCTTAACAAAACCAAACTCCCCACTTTTATTGTTGTTGTAGGCAAATTGTCTATTTTTAACAAAATTTGCTTTTGCATTAACACTGTTTGATATTGCTGACCTAGTTTTTCCATTTCTAACTGCATCATTGCTCTTCCAGTTTCATGTTTATCGCCAGCAGAACTTTTTGTTTCGGACAACAAATCTACCTTGTAATCATCTATTCCTTTTTGAATTTGAGTTAACCTTGTATTTATTACTTGTAAACAAACCTCTATTAATTCTTTTTTATTCATATACACAATAGTGTTACACACCTTAATATTAATTTTTTATATTCTTGTTTTTCCTAAAAAAATCAACATCCTTTTTACTAAAGCTCTAATTTTAATTGAATATATTGTTTTAAGTTACTAGGTTCTTGATTGTTTAAATTGTTTACTGAAATTCCTAAAAGCCTAACAGAATTACTTAATTTTTCTTGAAACAATAATTCTTTTACAATGTTAAAAATATCTACATAATTTCCCACAAACAAATCTCCGGTTTTGCTACGTGTCGTTTGTGTAAAATCACTATACTTTATTTTTAAGGTAACTGTTCTTCCTTTTACATTGTTTTTAAGCAACCTTTCTGCTACTTCTTTAGATAAGATTTTTAATTTTTCTAAAATAAATATTTCTGACGAGAGGTTTTCTAAATAAGTATGTTCTGCTCCTACAGACTTTCTAGTTCTTGATGGACGTACGGGACTGTTGTGAATTCCTCTTACAATATTGTAATAATGCTGTGCTGAGCTTTTAAAATGTTCTTCTAAAAATTCTAAACTTTTATTTTTTAAATCTGATCCTGTAAAAATACCCAACTGATACATTTTTTGAGTAGTCACTTTTCCGACCCCATAAAACTTTCTGATTTGCAATGTTTCTAAAAAAGGAACTACCTCGTTAGGTGTAATAGTTTTTTGGCCATTGGGCTTGTTAATATCTGATGCTATTTTTGCTACAAATTTATTAGGAGCTATTCCTGCCGATGCGTTTAGGCCTGTTTCCTCTTTAATTCTTTGTCTAATTTCTTGGGCAATTAAAGTAGCAGATTGCATTTTCTTTTTGTTCTCGGTTACATCTAAATAAGCTTCATCTAAAGATAATGGCTCTATTAAATCGGTATATTCTTTAAATATTTGTCTTACTTGATTTGATATTTCCTTATATCGTTTAAAATCTGTACCTACAAAAATTAAATCCGGACACATTTTTTTAGCCAAAGAACCGGCCATTGCAGACTTTACTCCAAATTTTCTAGCCTCATAACTAGCTGCTGCTATAACACCTCGTTTACCATCGCTACCAACTGCTACGGGCTTTCCTCTTAGTTCAGGAAAATCCAATTGCGCTACAGATGCAAAAAAGGCATCCATATCTACATGTATAATTTTACGTGTTTTTGTTTGTAAATTTTCCACTTTATAAAGGTACGCACTACAAGTTATATATTTAAAACAAAAAACTCCTTTAGAAATTTCCAAAGGAGTTTTACATAAAATTTAAAAGAATTAGTTTTTAACTACTTTTTGTCTTAACCCTGTATTGGTTTGTAAAAAGTAAATACCAGCTGGTAGTGTAGATATATCTAATGTGTTTTGAGCTTTAAATGTTTTTACTATTTGTCCTAAAACATTACTTAAATATATAGTTTTAAAACTAGAAACATCAGAAATAGTAATTACTCCATTTTGTAAATCCTGATAAATAGACAATCCTTCTTTTTTAAAATTTCCTGAAGATAGTGTTGCATCATTAATTACTGGAAATTCTAAACTATAAGAAATAAAATCCCAACCTGTTCCATTCCATTTTTGCAAACCATAATAATCACTTCCATTCAATTTATGAGACCCACTACCATTATCTGCAGTTGTTCCTACATTTAATCCGTTTAATGTTTCTGCTTCTGGAAAAGTAAACGTTACAGTACCTGTTTGGTTTTCTTCTGTTCCTGTTACGGTAATATCATCAACAGTAACATCATCTATAACCGCGTTAGTGTAAGGATCTTCTGTTGGATTTTCTCCTGGAGGGTGTACTAATAAAATTCTATATCTTAAACCTGAAATAGTCGTATTAGCTGTATAGTTGAACGACATTGTAAATGTTTCTCCCCTAGTAACACTTGCAAAAGCTGTTTGTTCATTACTTATAGAAATATAGTTGGGTGGATAATATGCTTCTACAACTTCTATATTTGTATTAGGAAAACCTGTTCTGTCTAACGCTAAAGGTCCACCACCACTAACTCTTAAAGAATAACCTGTTCCTTCTGCTATCAAACTTTCATCGTTAATATCAATTTTATCTAAAACCCAAGTTCTAGTTCTTAACGTCATGTTATCTCCATCGTTTGGGTTTGCGCTTAACACACTCGTAGAAATGTTCGAATCTTTAAGTCCTCCTGTTACAGCAAATGCATTTCCTGAAGCTCCTGGGTTTTTAATAGGCAACCACACTTGTGCATAAGTAGGTTCATTTCCTTCTCCTAAAGTTCTAAAATCATTTACACTTGTTACTGTTAAAGTTGCTGTTTCATAACCACCACCTGGCAATTTGTTTAAAAAAAATCCGTTGGTAGAAACAACCAATTCATTAGCTGCTGATGTGCTTTTGGTAATGGTATTTGTATCCGCTGCTTGACCGTACGAAAACAATGTAGTTGCAAAAGCAACTACTAATAGTAGTTTTTTAATCATTATATAATCTGTTTTTTTGTTAGTTATCTCAAAGCTATTTTAAACCATCATTTTTGATTTGCTCATATGGTTTTTCACAAGAAACAAATGGTTTTAAAACAAGAAAAACCCCTGTTTTAAAACCATTTACAAAAAAACAAACTATTTACTTAAATAACTCCTTGTGCCAACATTGCATCTGCCACTTTAACAAAACCAGCTATGTTAGCTCCTTTTACATAATTAATGTAACCGTCTTTCTCAGCTCCATATTCTTGACAAGATTCATGTATTTCTTTCATAATTTCTTTTAGTTTTTTATCAACCTCTTCTCTTGTCCATTTGTAACGTAACGCATTTTGTGTCATTTCCAAACCAGAAGTAGCTACCCCACCAGCGTTAGATGCTTTTCCTGGTGCAAATAAAATTTTGGCTTTATGAAAAACTTCTACAGCATTAATATCGCATGGCATATTAGCTCCTTCAGTAACACAAATACAACCTCCATTAATTAGACTTTTGGCATCGTTTTCTAACAATTCATTTTGTGTGGCACAAGGAAATGCAATCTCACATTTTATTTGCCAAGGTTTTTGCCCCTCATAATACACTGCTGATGGATATTCATTAACATATTCCGAAATTCTTCCTCTTTTTACGTTTTTTAATTCTTTTATGTAATTTAATTTTTCTTGAGTAATTCCATCTTCATCATATACGTAGCCTGATGAGTCTGACATTGTTAAGACTTTACCTCCTAATTGAATACATTTTTCTGCTGCATATTGCGCAACATTTCCAGAACCAGAAATTACGATGTTTTTTCCCTCAATAGCTTCTCCTTTTGTTTTTAACATAGAATCTGCAAAATAAACAGCTCCATATCCTGTAGCTTCTGGTCTAATTTGAGAACCTCCCCAAGACAATCCTTTTCCGGTTAGCACTCCTGTAAATTCATTTTTTAATTTTTTATACATCCCAAACAAATACCCTACTTCTCTAGCCCCTACACCAATATCTCCTGCGGGTACATCTGTATCGTGTCCAATATGTCTAAACAACTCACTCATAAATGCATGACAAAAACGCATAATTTCATCATCAGACTTTCCTTTAGGATCAAAATCAGAACCTCCTTTTCCTCCTCCCATTGGCAAAGTGGTTAATGAATTTTTAAAAACCTGCTCAAAGGCTAAAAATTTTAACACACTTTGGTTTACCGTAGGATGAAAACGCAATCCGCCTTTATAAGGACCAATAGCAGAGTTCATTTGTACTCTATACCCTCTATTAATTTGTATTTCTCCATCATCATCTACCCAACAAACTCTAAAAGACACTAGTCTTTCGGGCTCTACCATTCTTAATAAAATGTTTTTTCCAAAATAAATTTCATTTTCGCATATATATGGAATTACTGTTTCTGCTACTTCTTGTACTGCTTGTAAAAATTCTGGTTCGTGACCATTTCTAATTTTTACAACTTCCATAAAATCTTTTATTCTTTTATCCATTGTATCGTTTTTTTTAAATATAAAAATATATTTGTTTGGTACAATGTACCTATTAAAATCTTACAATTTTCTATGAATTTTTTATTTAAAAAAACAGACAATAGTCCACTAATTGTTTTCAGAATCATTTTTGGATTGGTACTAACGCTTGAAGCCTGGGGCTCTATTTTTACAGGATGGATTCATAAAACATATATAGAGCCTAGCATTCATTTTAGTTACATTGGCTTAGAATGGCTGCAACCACTTGATGGCTTAGGAATGTATTACCTATATATTTTTATGGGTATTTTGGGTCTAGGGGTTTTATTAGGATATTTTTATAGACTTTCTATTATTGGTTATACCATACTTTGGACTTACTGTTATTTATCGCATAAAATTTCGTACAACAATCATTATTATTTAATGATTTTATTATGTTTTCTTATGTGTTTTTTACCTGCAAACAAATACGCTTCTTTAGATGTAAAACACAAAAGAGTAACCCAACAAACTTACACAGAATATTGGTGCTTACTTTTACTGATGTTTCAAATAAGTTGTGTCTATTTTTTTGGTGCCATTGCCAAAATATATCCAGATTGGTTTGATGGAACATTTGCACAAATTGCCTTAGAACCTAAAAGCTCTTTTCCTGTTATTGGAAAATACTTTTCTAAAAAATGGTTTTACATGGGAATTGCCTATGGTGGCTTTTTGTTTGATTTATTGATTATTCCTTTATTTCTCCATAGAAAAACTAGGATTTTTGGATTTGCTATTTCCATATTCTTCCACAGTTTTAACTCTATTGTGTTCCAAGTAGGTGTATTTCCTTATTTAAGCCTTTCTTTTGCTTTGTTCTTTTTTCCTGCAAAAAAAGTTCAACAACTATTTTTACCCAAAAAAGAATATTTCACCACTAAAGAAACCAAACATACCAACCCTGCCACTACTCTTTTTATTCTTTCTTATGTTCTTCTTCAACTGTTTTTACCGTTAAGACAACATTTTATAAAAGGAAATACTTATTGGACAGAACAAGGACACAAAATGAGTTGGAGAATGATGTTACGATCTGCCACCGGAACCATTTATTACAAAATAGAAGACCTTACAAATCAAAGAACATACTACCACAGACCTACTATTTTAACTGTAAAACAAAAAAGATTACTAAACACACATCCTGATGTAATTTGGCAATATGCTCACTATTTAAAAGATCAAGCAAAAAAACAAGGAAACAATGTAAAAGTATTTGCTATCAGTAAAAAAAGCTTAAACAATAGACCTTTGCAAGCATTTATAGATCCAAATGTAGATTTAGCAAACACTACATGGAATTATTTTCAATGTCAACCTTGGATTATGCCTTTTAACGGATGGTAATTTTTGCTACAAATAAGGCTCTTGTATACGCTGTAAAAAACAATCACACCAAAGCAACATTTCCTTTTGTATAAAAGTCTATGTAAATAAAGTATTACTCCAAATAGTTTGTTAAATTTGCAATCTAATTTCTGAATAACAATTATGTTAGATAAAGTTAAAGAACTAATTGGTGAAGTAAATGATTTTAAGGCCACTACTAAAGAGGAACTAGAAGCATTTAGAATTAAATACATTGGTAAAAAAGGAATTTTAAACGATCTTTTTGCTGAGTTTAAAAATGTTGCCAACGATCAGAAAAAAGAATTTGGTCAAGCACTAAATACTTTTAAAAACGCTGCTGAAGAAAAAGTAAATAAATTAAGGGAATCTTTAGAAGATGCAAATCTTAACAAAGCTAGCTTAAACGATTTAACTAGACCTGCAGAGCCTTTAAGTTTAGGATCTCGCCATCCTATATCTATTGTAAAAAATCAGATTATTGATGTGTTTTCTAGAATTGGTTTTACCGTTTCTGAAGGTCCAGAAATTGAAGATGACTGGCACAACTTTACTGCGTTAAACTTGCCAGAATATCATCCTGCAAGAGATATGCAAGACACGTTTTTTATTGAGCAAAATCCAGATATTTTACTGCGTACACATACATCATCTGTACAAACAAGATATATGGAAAACAACCAGCCACCTATTAGAACGTTGTCTCCTGGTAGAGTATTTAGAAACGAAGATATTTCTGCTAGAGCTCACTGTATTTTTCATCAAGTAGAAGGTTTGTACATTGATACCGATGTATCTTTTGCCGATTTAAAACAAACTTTGTTATACTTTACACAAGAAATGTTTGGAAAATCTAAAATACGTTTACGTCCTTCTTATTTTCCATTTACAGAGCCAAGTGCCGAAGTAGATATTTATTGGGGACTAGAAACAGAAACAGATTATAAAATTACCAAAGGAACAGGTTGGTTAGAAATTATGGGATGTGGAATGGTAGACCCTAATGTGTTAAAAAATGCCAATATAGACCCTACAAAATATAGTGGTTATGCATTTGGAATGGGAATAGAACGTATTGCTATGTTGTTATATCAAATTCCGGATATTAGAATGTTTTATGAAAACGATGTTCGTTTCTTAGAACAGTTTAAAAGCATTAACTAACAAATAAAAAAAACGATTCATTTTTCAATGAATCGTTTTTTTTCACCATTTTTTGTAGCATTCTGTTTTTACCTACACAATTATTTCTTTTGCTATCTTTAGCAAAAAACTAACTATGAAATTTTCTTTTTCTCATGTAGCTACTCGTGCAAAAACTTCTTTTTTTCGTTTTCCATGGGTAATTATATCTGCTATTTGCGGTGTATTATTGGCTATTTTTTTAGTAGAATATCAAAAAGACCTAGACCTATCCATAAATTACATCAATGCATTGTTAACTTTTGCTTTAGGAGTCCCTTTATTTTTTTGTGTCACTATTTTTAAGGAACAACAACAAAATTCTAAAACATTTAATATCATTACGCACATACTAACTTTAGGATTGTTGATTGGGGTTTATTTTTCTTTACCCAATTCTTTAGAAAGCCACAACTTACATATTTCTTACACCCGATATGGAATTTACAATGTTATTACCCACCTTTTGGTTGCCTATATTCCCTACCTAAAAAACAAACATCTTAATGGCTTTTGGAACTACAATAAAACTCTATTTTTACGCTTTTGCACTGCTATTTTATATTCAGGTGTTTTATACATAGGCTTAACAATTGCTCTTTTTGCATTAAACATATTATTTCAAATAAACATTAATTACGAACTATATTTTGAAATGTTTATAGTGGTAATTGGTCTTTTTAATACTTGGTTTTTTGTTGCTGGTATTCCTACTAATTTAAATGAACTAGAAGATATTACCGAATACCCTAAAGGATTAAAAATATTTTCTCAATACATATTACTTCCATTGCTTATTCTATATTTAATAATTCTTTATGCATATGCTTCTAAAATTACTTTACTAGGAAGTTGGCCAAAAGGGTGGGTTACTTATTTAGTTTCGGGAGTAGCCATTCTTGGTTTTTTTACCATTCTATTGCTATATCCTTATGGTAAAACCAAAGAAGATTTATGGATTTCTAAATTTACCAAAGCCTTTTTTATAGCAATGTTACCCCTAACTGTGTTATTGTTTTTAGCAATTAACATAAGAGTAAATGCTTATGGAATTACTGTTAAACGCTATGCATCTATTACCTTAGCTATATGGATTCTTTTGGTTTGTCTATTCTTTTTATTTAAAAAAGACAACATTAAATTCATTCCCATTTCTTTATCTATTTTGTTGTGCTTAAGCTCTTTTGGCCCCTGGGGAATGTTTTCAGTTAGTGAAAACTCTCAAACTTATAGATTGCAAAAAATACTAGAAACTCAAGGAATTTTACAGAATGGGAAAATCAATACAGAAACTCTTTGGGATACAGAACAGTTACCCAAATGGGCATTTCAACACAAAAACACACAATTAGTCACTTTGCCAGACTCTATCCACAATCAAGTAAAATCTATTTTAGATTATTTAGACGATCATCATGGAATGCAAAAAATCAGACCCTGGTTTGCTCAAAATATAGATAGTTTATATCAAAAAAGTCAAAAAGAAACACATTCACGATTTATTAATGAAGCCAAGGTTTACATGGAATCTATGGGATTAAAATATCGTAAGATCTATAAAAATAAAACTCATCAAACTAAAGTTTTCTATAGAACTAAAAAGCCTACATTAATTGCTACACAAGGAGCAGATTACTTATATAACTTTTCGTTTTATAAGAACAATCAACCCAAAACAATTCATACTACAAACAGCACAATTGAATTGAACAAAACAGAAAATGCTTTGTTAATTGTCCATAATAAAGATACGTTAAACCTCCCTTTTAAAGAAATTAAGAAACAACTAATTACCAAATGGGGAACTACCTCTAATAATGCAATTCCTGAAGTAATTTGGACAGCATCATTAAACAGTGAAGCATTAAAAATAACTTGTGATATTAATTATTTTTATTTTACACCTTTAAAAAAAGAACAACAAACAGAAACTATAGGAGGTACGCTATACATCTACGAAAAATAACTCTACAGAACTGTTACTTAGCTAAAAAAGAGAACGGCAAGAATATTACTTGTCGTTTTTTTTATGTTTTAGATTATTTACAATTCCTTTTTTTAGAATAAAACTAAAATAAGAAATTATTAAAATTAGTGTGCTTACTCTTATTTTACTGTATTTCTACACCTAAAATGTTTTCAAAAACACAATAAACATTAAAAACTACAAAAATATCAATATTTTTATATATGTTTGCGTAAACATTAATTGATGTTTGTAACATCAAAAATCAATTTAAAATGAAACGAGATCAACTTTTTAAACCTTGTAAAATATGGCTTCCTATTTTTTTACTACTATGCGTAAAAGCAAATAGTCAAAAATTATTAGAAGACAATCTAAACTATTTTGGAACTTCTGGCTACATAAGAACTGGAATGGGAAAAAGTGAAGGCGGAGCAACACAAGCTCATTTTCAAATGCCTGGTGCTTTAAATAAATTTAGTTTGGGTAACCAAGCAGACACATATGGAGAATTAGAATTTGATTACACTCGTTACATAAACCAAAAAGAGAACAAATCGGTAGATGTAGTTTGGATGACTTCTTTTTACGAAGCCTTTGGAAGTGAAAACGGAATGCAATTTGACAAAACCGCACAATTATATGTTCGCGGAAACAATTTGTTAGGCAAAAAAGAAGTACTATGGATTGGTAAACGATACTACCACAGACAAGCCATTCATTTATTAGACAAACAATGGATGAATCCTGCACAAACAGGTTGGGGAATGGGAATAGAAAATTTAATTACCAACAAAGAAGGACAAGATTTAAAATTTGGTGTTTGGACATTTGAAGATCAAAAAGTGATTTCATACATCAATCGCAATCAAAGCACCTTAAAAGCATTTACGTTTGATGCACGTTGGGTACACGTACCAGTGAGCAAACACAGTAAAATAAACTTAGCTGTAAATTATTCGTTACGTACAAAAAACCAAACCCTAGCTTATAAAAATCGTCACGGAGTTGGAGCCTTTGCTTGGTTAGACACAGAAAAAAATCGTATTAGCAATACATTTGGAATTCTGTTTAGACAAGGAGCTAATGTTGCACAACATCATTGGACAGGAATGTCTCAAAAAGAGAATCCAAACAATTCTTCTTTGGTGTTAACAGATTTAAGAACTACCTATGCCTTAGAAATTAACAACAACTTTTTATATGATGATTTTGAGCGTTTTGCCATCAATGGTATTTTTATGAGTGTATTTAAAAACTTTGGTACACAACCGTATAATTATGAATCTGGAACCAAAAACTATATAGAAAACCAAGGTAGCAAAATGTATTGGATAGCCACAGGTGCCAGAGGAATGTACTATTTTAATCGTTATATTAAACTAAGCTTAGAACTAAGTACAGAATACATTTACAATCAGCAAGTAAATGTAGAAGGTAACTTACAACGAATTTCTTTTACCCCAGAAATATCTTTAAAAAAAGGATTTTACTCTAGACCCGTTTTAAGACCCTTAGTTACCTATGCTTTTTGGAGTAACGATTTAAAAGGCCATATAGGTACAACACCAACCAATGCACCTTTTGGAAGTAGCACCAAAGGATTTACTTATGGTTTGCAATTCGAAATTTGGTGGTAACAATTACAAAAAGAATATAAATTTTTAAAATACAGAAAAATGAAAAAAATAACAACCTTAACACTCATCATGAGCTTATTATTAATAACCAACACAGCTATGGGAGCAACAACACAAAAAATAATTTTAAAATCGCCAGACGGTAAAACTGCAACACAAATTAACATAGAAAAAGACATTAGGTATTCAATTTCTCAAGACGATGTTCTTGTATTGGCTCCTTCTAAAATTGCCATGATATTATCCGAAGGAACCACATGGGGAGAACAACCTAAAATAAAAAGTGTTCAAAAATCATCCGTAAACAAAACCATTCATGCACCCTTTTACAAAACCAAAAAAGTAAAAGACGAATACAACCAAGTGGCCATACAATTTAAAGACAATTGGGGATTAGAATTTAGAGCCTACAACGATGGTATTGCTTACCGATTTACAAGCACCAAAAATGGGACTTATAAAATTGTTAATGAAATTGCCGATTATCAATTTGTAAACAATGCCAACACAACAATACCTTATGTATATTCTCCAGGAGATTTAGAACATCAATTGTCTCAATCTTTTGAAAACACTTATACTCATTTAAAAATATCTGAGCTAGACAAAGAACGTTTGATTTTTTTGCCTTTAAGCGTACAAGCTCCAAAAGGAAAACGTGTTACTATTACAGAAAGTGATTTAAGAAATTACCCAGGAATGTATATAAAAGCTACCCAAAAAGAAAATACATTAAGTGCTTTTTTTGCTCCTTTGCGCAATAAAGTAGAAGAACATTCTGGGTACAACAACTTACAAGTAACAGTAAAATCTCGTCATAATTATATTGCCAAAATAAACACCAAAAGAACTTTTCCTTGGAGGGCTGCCATAGTAACTGGAAACGATGCTGATTTGGCAAACACAACCATGACTTACAAATTGGCAGAGGAAAATGCAATTGGTAATACCGATTGGATAAAACCAGGTAAAGTAGCTTGGGATTGGTGGAACAACTGGAACCTAGAAGGTGTAGATTTTAAAACAGGTGTAAACAACGCTACTTATAAATACTATATAGATTTTGCTTCTAAAAACGGAATTGAATATGTGATTTTAGACGAGGGTTGGTCTGTAAACAAAGTCTATGATTTAATGCAAGTTGTTCCTGAAATTAATCTAGAAGAATTAATTGCTTATGCAAAAGAAAGAAATGTAGGTATTATTCTTTGGGCAGGATATTATGCTTTTGATAGAGATATGGAAAAAGTATCCGAACATTATAGCAAAATGGGTGTAAAAGGATTTAAAGTAGATTTTATGAACGGAGACGATCAAGAATTGGTGTACTTTAACGAACGTGTTGCACAAGTTTGTGCCAAATACAACTTATTGGTAGACTTACACGGAACCTATAAACCTGCTGGATTGCAAAGAACATATCCAAATATTTTAAACTTTGAAGGAGTTCACGGATTAGAGCAAATGAAATGGCAACCTGCTACATGCGATCAGGTTACTTATGACGTAACGCTTCCTTTTATTAGAATGATTTCTGGACCTGTAGATTATACACAAGGTGCTATGAACAACGCAGTAAAAGCTTTAAACACCATTACAAATAAAGTAGAAACACAATACCACCCTAACTTTTCTAAACCTATGAGTCAAGGAACTCGTATGCATCAGCTAGCAGAGTATATCATCTTTCTATCGCCATTAAATATGTTATGCGACACTCCAACCAATTACGAAAAAAATCCTATAAGTACAGAATTTATTGCTTCTGTACCAACAGTTTGGGACGAAAGTAAAACAATAGATGGAAAAATGGGTGAATATATTGTAACAGCAAGACGAAGTGGTGACACTTGGTATATTGGTGGATTAAACAATTGGGATGCCAGAGAAATTACCTTAAACATAAAAGATATTACAGGAAAAACAGGACCTTTAACTGTTTACAAAGATGGTATTAATGCAGATACTAATGGTGTAGATTTTAAAAAAGAAACACTGCCTAAAACCCATACAATAACTATTAGAATGGCTCCCGGAGGAGGTTTTGTAGTTAAATTATAAAACAAATTACCCCGTGTATTTCAATCTACTTTTTGTTTACTTACAAAAAGTAGATTTTTTTTTGCGATGAAGTAAAATTAAGTACAAATGCTTTTATATTTAATGATTAGATTTGTAACACATGAGTAAAAAAGTCACATTTAAAGATGTAGCTGCACTGGCAGGAGTTTCTACACAAACCGTTTCTAGAGTTACCAACGGGGGTAAAGGGGTAGATCCTGTTACCTTAAAAAAGGTACAAGAAGCCATAGATACTTTAGGCTATGTACCTAATAAAGGAGCACAATTATTGGTTCGAAAAAAGGCAAAAATACTAGGAATTATTTCTCTTAAAATGTCTATGGAAGGTGCCATGAATATTGTAGAAGGCATTAGAATAGAGAGTAAAAACCAAGGATACAGCATTGCTTTTACTGTTGTAGAACAAAACAACGAAAGTTTAGAAGAAGCTATTCGAGATTTAAAATCGCAACAAGTAGAAGGAATTATCATCAACCTAGGAGTTTCTTCACAAGCAGCCGAAAAAATAGTACAAAAACACCCACACATCTGTTTTTTGTTTATAGATGTTCCTACCGAAGCTAAGGTAAGTCAAGTTTCTTCCAATCATTACCAAGGTGCAGAATTAACCATACAACATTTACTTTTGCAAGGTCACACTCGTTTTGCCTTACTAAATGGACCTACAAATTCTTGGGCTGCACAACAAAGAAATTTGGCTTGGAAACAAGAAATAAAAAAACACAATGCAGAAATTGTACTAGAAGCCGAAGGAAATTGGAGTGCAGAAAGTGGTTATATAGAAGCTACTAAAATGTTGTTGCATCCCAAAAAATTTCAAGCTCTTTTGGTGGTTAGCGATCAAATGGCTTTAGGAGCATTAAGAGCATGTGCAGAACAAGCTATTGCTGTACCACAACAATTAATGGTTACAGGTTTTGACGACACTCCTGATAGTGCCTATTTTAATCCCCCATTAACAACAATTCGTCAAAATTTTCTAGAAGTAGGAAAACAAGCTGTTCATAAAATTTTACATCAATTAGAACATCACTCCATTAGTAAAAGCTTTGTAGATGTTACTTTAATAGAAAGACAAAGTACGATGGTTGTTGATAAAAATCCAGATGCTGTATCTGAAATAGAAAATCTTTTAGAACAAATACAACGCATACTACCCAATATCCAAAAATCATAAAGAGCAACTTCCCTTTAGTTTCCTACAAATTGTTACTTTTGTCGCTTATTTAGGTTTTAAACCATCTATTATTTTATCATGAAAAAAGACATTCAAATTCCAGAAGTAGAAAATGTATTTATGACTGTTGTAAAAGAATACAACAACGAATTTCAATGCGAAGACTGGAATGTTTATTTGGTAAACGACAAAGAAGAAGACTTAGAAATGGTTCTTATTGTTTCTAAAGGATATGATGAAGACAAATTGATAGAAACTTCTGTAATGCGAAAAACACTTCAGAAATTACCTGCAAAGTCTTTTGCCAAAGTAGAATTAATTCAGCCCGATTTGTTTAAACTAAACAACTTTTTTAACACTACTTTTTTTGTGGGTAACACCATGTATGAAAAGAAATATGTGTTTGAAAAAAATACGATTAAAGAAGGTGCCTTAAGAAGGGTAAAACAATTAAATAAAGAAGGTATTGTTGTAAAATAACACCTCTTTTATACAACTAAAAAATCCCATTTTATAAAATGGGATTTTTTGGTTTTAGTCTAAATTTTCAGACAATATTTTAAAATGCTTTCTGGGGCTTTTTCCTTCGTAAACCACAGCATAAACTGTATCTATAATAGGAGTTCTGGCTCCGTTAATTTGATTGAGCTCATATGCAGATTTTACAGCATAATAACCTTCTGCAACCATTTTCATTTCCATCATGGCAGATTTTACGGTATATCCTTTACCAATCATATTTCCGAACATACGGTTTCTACTAAAAGTAGAATAACCTGTAACTAACAAATCGCCCAAATAAGCAGAGTTGTTAATGTTACGTTTCATTTTATGAACTTTTCTTATGTAACGCTTCATTTCTCTAATAGCGTTAGACATTAGTACAGCTTGGTAATTATCTCCATACCCTAAACCATGAGCAATCCCTGCAGCAATGGCATAAATATTTTTTAACATGGCTGCATATTCTGCACCAATAATATCATCAGAAGTTTTGCAAAAAATATAATCAGATGTTAAACAATCGGCTAAATCTTTAGCCTTAGACTCATCTTGACAAGCTACGGTTAAATAAGACAATCTTTCCATAGCCACTTCTTCTGCATGGCAAGGTCCTGTAATCACTCCAATATTATCAAACGGAATTTCGTGTTTCTCATGCAAATGTTCTCCTACAATTAAACCTGTTTCTGGAACAATACCTTTAATGGCAGAAAATACCATTTTATTGGTTAAAGAAACCGTTAATTTAGAAAGTTCTGTGCTTAAAAAGGCCGATGGTATTGCAAAAATGATAATATCTGCATAGGAAACCAGCTCATTAATATCATCAGATAAATAAAGCTGATTGGTTTTAAACTCAACCGATGTTAAATAATTAGGATTATGATTGTGTTCTTTAATATACTCAATAGCAGTGGTATTACGCATATACCACCCTACTACATCTACTTTTTCGCATAACATTTTAACAATAGCTGTTGCCCAACTACCTCCTCCAAAAACTGCTACTTTAGTATCTTTTTTCATTAAAAATCAAACTTTTCAATTCGTTCAAAAATAAGACTTCTCTACGGAATTAAGTATTAATTTACATTTAAATCACAAATCAATGTTTATTTTTATGGTATCTAAAAAACTAGTGCGTTGACTATCAATTCTAAACTACCCAATTTACCCGAAAGTATTTTTACCACCATGAGTGGCTTGGCAAACCAATACAATGCTATTAATTTGTCTCAGGGCTTTCCTAATTTTAAAACCTCATCTGTTTTACAAGATTTGGTTAGCAAAGCTATGGCAAACGGATACAACCAGTATGCACATATGCGTGGCGATTTGGAATTGAGAACCGCCATTGCACAAAAAATAGATTTTTTATACCAAACTAAATACAATCCTGAAAACGAAATTACCATAACAGCAGGTGCTACCGAAGCTTTGTTTAATGCCATTACTTGTTTTATACATAAAAACGATGAAGTTATTATTTTTAAACCTGCTTTTGATAGTTATGAACCTGTGGTAAAATTATCGGGTGGAGTTCCTGTTTGTATTCAATTACACTACCCTAATTACCAAATAAATTGGCAAGAAGTAGCTTCTAAAATCACATCAAAAACTAAGATGATTATTTTAAACACTCCGTTAAACCCTACCGGAACTTTGTTTGAGGAGCAAGACATGCTAGCGCTACAAAACTTAATTAAAAACACTAATATTATTGTGTTAAGCGATGAAGTTTATGAACACATGGTTTTTGATGGAAATATTCACCAAAGTGCTTGTAAATTTCCAATTTTAAAAGCTCAAAGTTTTGTAATTGCCTCTTTTGGAAAAACATTTCACAACACAGGTTGGAAAATTGGCTATTGTGCTGCTCCTAAACTATTGATGGATGAATTTGTAAAAATTCATGAATTTAATGTGTACAGCATTAATACTCCTTACCAAAAAGCATTTGCTACTTTTTTAAAAGATGAAAACAACTATCAATACTTAACCCAATTTTATCAAAACAAAAGAGATTTGTTTTTAAATGGAATTAAAAACTCTAAATTTAGCTACATTCCATCCAAAGGAACTTATTTTCAATTATTAAAATATGATAAGATTACTTTAGAAAACGACTTAGAATTTGCCAAAAGATTGGTGAAAGAATTTAAAATAGCCTCTATTCCTGTTTCGGTTTTTAACGTAAATCATTTAGATGAAAAAGTTCTTAGATTTTGTTTTGCCAAAACAGATGAAACCATCATAAAAGCTACAGAAATACTATGCAAAATTCAATAAACATAACACTTGTACAAACAGATATTCAATGGATGGATAGTTTGGCTACTATTGCTTTTTTAGACAAGCAGCTAACCAATATAACTACCGATTTAATTGTGCTTCCAGAAATGTTTGCCACAGGTTTTAGTATGGAACCCACAAAAATTGCAGAACCTATGAATGGTGTTTCTGTTACTTGGATGCTTGCCAAAGCCAAAGAGTTAAATTGTGCCATTTGTGGATCTTTAAGCATTCAAGAAAACAACAAATATTACAATCGGTTTGTATTTGTAACCCCAGAAGGTATTCAATCTGTATACGATAAAAAACATTTGTTTACTTATGGCAAAGAAAATGATGTTTACACTCCAGGAACCAATACAACCACAATAAATTATAAAGGATTTAAAATACAACCTTTTATTTGTTACGATTTACGATTTCCTGTTTGGTCTAGAAACACCAATGATTACGACATTGCTTTATATGTTGCCAATTGGCCAGCCAAAAGAGCTTTTGCATGGAATAGCTTGCTAACAGCTAGAGCTATAGAAAACATGTGCTATGTAGTGGCCGTAAACAGATTAGGAATAGATGGAAACCATTTAAATTACCAAGGAGATTCCCAAGTAATTGGTCCTCTAGGAGAATTGTTAACACACTGTTCTAACCAAGCTGTTGTAAGACAAATTACACTCCCAAAAAATACCTTAACAAAAACCAGAAATCAGTTTCGTTTTTTAGAAGATAGAGATGAATTTAAAATTAAAAATTGATAGCTTTACGCTAAAAAGAAATGAAAAGTTATTTTTTAGCACTGTCTTTAATTCTACTAATAACGCTTAGTTGCACTAAAGAAGAATTAAACACAAAAATAAATAAAGTAGAAACTGAACATCTTGTTTTATCAGCCTCTGATTTTTTTATAGAAAAAACAATTGACCATACTTATTTATTTAGTGTGGTAAGAGCAAACGATACTTTACTATTAGAAACAAATGATACATTACAAGGAGATTATAAAATAGTTCCTTCTGATAATATTGCTGTGGTAAATCAGAAAGTAGCTGATATAAAATACACTTTAAGCAATAAGACATACTCTAGTAAAAGTGGTCTTATTACCATCCAAAAAAACTCTATTCATAATATATCTGCAAAAATTAATGCTGTAATTGTAGCTAATAACAATGCTCAAGATAGTTTACTATTAGACTCTATTAAGTTAGATAATGTACTTGTAAAGTCTAATACCTCACAACCTGAATTGGATGAAGAAGTTATTGAAGCACTCTTAACCGAAATTTATACCAAAGAACTTCCTTTATTTTTACAACATCAATTTCTGTTTGATTCTTTTTACACAAATCAAATAACAGAAAAACCTTTTGGTTCCAAAACTGATTTGAATAGCCATACAGTGAAACCTACTAATACTGATTTAAATAGTTTTTGGCAAACTATTTACAGTACAATACATTGGGCTAATAGGTTAGCAGAAAACAGTGCTATCACTTACAAGGACCATCCTAACAAACTAAACAGCAAACTTGCTGAAGCCTATGCCATAAGAGCATATGCTTATTCAGCTATTATTAATTGGTTTGGTAAAGGGCCAATACTGTTAAACACCATTACTAATATTCCTGTGTTTAAATATAAAAGCACTGAGGAAATTATAGCGCAAGTAAGTAAAGACTTAGAATTTGCTTTGCAATATTTACCATCTAGTTCATCCGAAACAGAAAACAGAATTACAAAAGACTTTTGTAAAGTTTTGTTAGGTAGAGTTTATTTTACCCAAAACAAATATCAGAAAGCTATTGAACTTTTAGAACAAATAATATCTCAAAGCAACTATAGCTTATCTAATTCTATTGATCCCCCGGAGGATACAGAGCTAATTTATAAGTATAGTTTTGATTTTACTTCTTCTAACATCAATTATGCTCTTATAAATTCACTCAACAACAACTATAACCTAAACATTCAAAGTTTAAACATTTCTAGATATTCTGAAATTTTACTACTTCTTTCAGAGTGCTATAACCAAACAAACAACATTACAAAAGCAATTGAGTATCTAAATAAATTAAGGACTAGGTCTCAACAACCCCTTATTTCATTAACAATAAGTAAAAGTGAATTGTCCGAAGCAATCTTTTTACAATCTCAACAAGAATTACAATTAGACGGTAACAGATTCTACATTTTAAAAGCTTTTCATAAAGCTACGAATTTGCTTGACATTGAGAGTTACCAATTAGTGTTACCCATACCTGAAAGTGAAATATCTGCAAATCCAAACGCTAAACAAAACACAGGTTATTAAAACACAAGAGAGCTTCTAAATGATTAGAAGCTCTCTTGTATATATTTATAATTCGAGTAATTTTTGCAAGTTTCTTATACAATAATTTTACTCTTTACTTTTTCTTCAACCTCTGTAAACAACTCTTGAAAAGATTTGTCTGTAATCTTAATAGGCTTATGTACTTCAATGGTCATTTTTACACCAATATTCATAGGAAATTGGCCATATTCCCACAATTTCCAAGAATTGTTTATAGTTACAGGAATAACTGTTGCCGATGGGGCAAACTTGGTTAAAACCTTTAATCCGTTTTCAGAAAAACGTTTAGGCTGTCCATCTCTACTTCTGGTTCCTTCCGGAAAAATAATTCCTGCTCTTTTATTTTTTTCTAAATACTTAGCAAATGTCCCTATAGCAGATAATGCTTGTCTTGCATCTTTCCTATCAATTAACGCAGAACCTCCATGTTTTAAGTTAAATGAAACACTAGGAATTCCTTTTCCTAATTCTTTTTTAGCGATAAACTTAGGATGTAATTTTCTAAAAAACCAACCCAATGGTGGAATTTCATGCGTACTTTGATGATTGGAAATTATAATATAAGGTTCTTCTGTTTTAAAAGAAAATGTATTGACAAACTTTACTTTGGTTCCTAGTATATATAATGATGCTGTTAAACAAAAGTTTAATACATCGACTACTTTTTTATGCCCCGAGTAACCAAATAATTTTAAAGCCAACCATTGAATTGGATGAAAACTACAAAGTAACAACGCATATACCAAATAAAATAAAACAGATAAAGGATATGCCAATAACCTTTTGGCTAGTGGCATTTTTTGATGCTTTGCCATAAAATTATTTTATTGAAACCACTGAGACCAAGGTATTCTTGATAAAATTACAACAAGTGCCAATCCGTAAAAAACAACAAACGATTTAAATTTTGCTGCATCTTCTGTCTTCTTCTTGTGCTTAGACCAACCAACTGTTACTAATACAATGGCAATAATCATCATTAATGGGTGTTCAACACTCATCAAACGCAATTCCGCATTTTTCATAGCATTTCCCATTCCTATTCCTTTTAACAATTTGTACCACGGAGAAACATAATAGGTAATTAAACCTATAATTAACTGTGTATGTGTTAATATTAAAGCAATTAAACCTAATTTTCTGTCTCCTGTTTTAAATTGTTCATTTCTTTTTAAGCTCATAATGGCATTAAAAACTACCATTGCTAAAGCGATTAATACAAAAGCTGCTAAAATTGAGTGTATTGTTTTCATTGTTTAATGTTTTGTGACAAATTTAGGGATTTAGTTTTATTATCAGCCATTAAAAATATAGAGGTTGATGGAACCAAACATTTAGCATTATTCCATACTCCGTAATATTCTTTTTTAGGAATTAAATAGCCGTTTGCATTTAAATATTTACCTGAATGGGTTTGATAAATCATTCTCATTTCTCCTCTTAAAACAGCTTCTTTTACCTTTTCAATTCGCTCTTTTTGAGACAGTTTTTGTTTTTTATACTGTTTGTACAACCGAATTCCTACAGCATTATTATACAAATCCATTTCACCACTAACTTTATCGGGAGTTGTTCTGTCTTCTAATTTATGTTCTTTGTAAAACTGGTAATTCCCTTTTTCATGCTGTTTTCCCAAACTCAAGGCAGATCTCCAACCTATTTCCTCTGCCAAACTCCACATCCAAAATGCATGTTTAAAAGCATCTAGCTGGTTTCCCGCATGATGATTCCCCATATTTTCTGTTCTTAAAATAGAATCTATCACTTGTTTTACTTCTTGAGTAACTCTATGCGCTCTTTTAGCTTTAAAAGGATGAAAAATTACCCAGCATTTTTCTGCCGAGCTTAATTTTTTAAACATTTTTTCTGTAGATTGACCAAAACTAACTGTAGTTACTAACAACACCATCCATATAACAGATGTAGTAATTTTAAATCTCATAACTTTTTTACTTTCATTTTCTTTCTGCAAAAATAGAATATATTTGTGCTATATCTTATTAATTTGAGCACATTACAATCTTTTATTAAAAACACTTTGGTTTATGGTATAGCAGCTGTTTTACCCAAAGCCATCAATGTTTTTCTTGTTGCATTACATACAAAAATCTTACCAAGCACCGCAGATTTTAACATAAATACTGAGTATTATGTTTGGGCTTCTTATTTTAATGTGTTACTTACTTTTGGGATGGAAACTACGTTTTTTAAGTTCTTTAATTCCGAAAAAAACAGTGCTCAAGTTACCAACACTGCTTTTACCATTATTGGACTTGTAGCATTTTTACTTCTTATGCCTTTATTTTTATTCGCCTATAAAATTGCTCCTGCGTTAGGGTTTAATGAAGTGAATCACTTTAAAATTTTAATTTTTACAACTTTACTAGACACTCTAGTGGTGATACCTTTTGCTTATTTAAGGGTAAAAAACAAATCTCTTAACTATGCTAGTTTTAAAATTCTTAGCATTACAATTTATGCACTTTTAAACCTACTTTTTTTATGGTATTTACCTACTCATACTAGTTTTAATCTTTTTGATTGGTTTCATACCAACTCTAAAGCAGGTTATATATTTTTAGCAAACCTTATGGCTAGCGGATTTATTTTTATTTTATTCATCCCTCTATTTTTAACATTCAAACTTCAAATTAATTTTGAACTTTTAAAAAGAATGCTAAAATACAGTTGGCCTATTTTAATTGCAGGAATTGCCTACATCACAAACGAAAATTTAGACAAATTAATTTTACCTAACTATTTAAACGAAAACATAGCAGGTGCTTATGCTGGAACTTATAAATTAGGTGTGTTTATGGCTTTATTTATTACCGCTTTTAAACTTGGAGCAGAACCTTTCTTTTTTAATATTGCCAAGCAAAAAAACGCAAAAAACACCTATGCTTTAATCTTAAAATGGTTTACTATTTTAGGAGCGCTTATTGCTCTGTTTATTGTTGCTTATATTGATTTTTTTGCTGGACTGTTGTTAAAAAAACCTGAATATTTTCAAACTTTAGAAATTGTGCCTGTTATTTTATTAGCCAATTTATTGTTAGGGATATACAACAATCTTTCTGTATGGTATAAAAACACCAACAAAACAAAATATGCCATGTATTTTTCTTTATTCGGTGGAGTTTTAACCGTAATTGGACTTATTACCATGGTTCCTCTTTTTGGTTACATGGGAGCTGCATGGGTTACTTTTTTTGTATACGCTGTTATGATGATAATGTCTTACCTATATGGTCAAAAACATTACAAAACACCTTATGAAGTTTCTAAAATTGTTGGTTTATTCCTATTTACTTCTGCTTTATGCTTTACCTCTTTTTACCTTTTTAGAGGTAATTATATTATAAACACTTTATTTATTCTATCAACACTAGTGTTTATTTATCTTAACGAACAAAAATTCATAAAACAAAGATTGCTTAACAGGTAAATAAAAAGTTTCTTTGCACTAAATTCTTTTAGTATGAAAGTGCAAATCATCAACAAATCAAAACACGCTTTACCTCAATACGAAACCACAGGTGCTGCTGGTTTAGATTTAAAAGCAAACATTACACAAAGTATATTTCTAAAGCCCTTAGAACGTGCCATTATTAAAACAGGTTTGTTTATTGCATTGCCACAAGGTTATGAAGCACAAGTAAGACCTAGAAGTGGCTTGGCTGCTAAAAAAGGAATTACGGTTTTAAATTCTCCTGGAACTATAGATGCAGATTATAGAGGTGAAATTGGAGTTATTTTGGTAAATCTATCCAACGAAATTTTTGAAGTTACCGATGGTGAACGCATTGCTCAATTGGTAATTGCCAAACACGAACAAGCTGAGTGGTTAGAAGTAGAGGAACTAAACACTACTGACAGAGGAACTGGAGGATTTGGAAGCACAGGAACCAAATAAAAAGTATGAAAAAAGAAGTAAAACAAATTTTAGAGCTAAACATAGCTCTAATGATTATTGCTGGTGCAGCTCCTTTAGGAAATTTTATTTCCTTGCCTCCAGAAATTGGTATTTGGTCTCGATGTTTTTTTGCTTTTATTACCCTTGCTATTTATGTAAAAATTAAAGGGATTGCTCTTACTTATAATTATAAAAAAGATACTGGTTCTTTTATTTTTTGTGCTGTTTTACAAGGAGGACATTGGATTACTTATTTCTATGCACTACAATTAGCTGGAGCAGGGCTAGGAGTTATTTCTTTGTTTACCTTTCCTATTTTTACCACTTTATTAGAACCGTTTCTTCTTAAAACAAAGTTCAATCCTAAGCATTTATTGTTAGCTTTAGTTGTTTTAGTAGGACTATACATACTTACTCCCGAATTGAATTTTGGAAATCAAACAAGTTTGGGAATCTTTTTTGGAATTATTTCAGCTATCTTTTTTGGAACTCGAAATATTTTAATGAAAAAACATGTAGCTACTTATGATGCTAGCATGTTAATGTTTTACCAAAATGGATGGGTAACCTTGCTTTTAACTCCTTTACTTTTTGTGTTAGACATTAAAATTAATCACTACGTTAGTTTGCTTCCTTATTTAATATTTTTAGGAGCCTTTACCACTGCTATTGGACACACTTACTACGTAAAAACTTTTAAATATTTTTCTGCCACTACAGCTTCATTATTAAGCTGTATTCAACCTGTGTATGTAGTTATTCTTGCTTATATTTTTTTAAATGAAAAGCCTACAATATCAACTTTAATTGGAGGAAGTATTATTGTTTCTGCTGTAGTTTTAGAAAGTTTAATTTCTAAAAAAAATTAAACTCTTTTTATCATTTTTCCTGGCAATACCTGAACCAAACCTTTTAACTCTAACTGAAAAATAATATTAGATATTTTATAAATCGGAATGTTACTCAGCCTAGAAATTTCATCCATATATAAAGAAGATATTTCTAACATATCATAAATATCTTTCTCATCACCTTCTAAATCTACAAACAACTGTGGCTGAATATTTTTTGTGTTTGTATGAATTTTAGAGGTCCATCCTAATTGATCTATTAAGTCTTCACCAGAAGTAATTAAGGCTGCTTTGTGCTGTTTAATTAAATTGTTACATCCTTTGCTATACACATCTGTGGATCTACCTGGAACAGCAAAAACATCTTTATTGTAAGAATTTGCAATATCTGCAGTAACCAACGCACCTCCTTTACTAGCAGATTCTATAACAATTGTAGCTTGACTTATACCAGCTACAATTCTATTTCTTTTTAAAAAGTTTTCTCTATACGGAGGTTCATCAAACACAAATTCTGATAAAAAACCACCGCTTTCTTGCATTTTTTTATAATACCTTTTATGCTCTTTTGGATATACGGTTCCAAAACCATGAGCCATAACTGCAAGCGTAGGCAATCCGTTTTCTAAAGCTTCTAAATGTGCACAAATATCTACACCAAAAGCATAACCACTTACAATTAACGGATTGTATCCTTTTAAAGAAGCTAGTAATTCTTTACAAAATTCACGTCCGTAACTTGTAATATTTCTAGTTCCTACAATGCTAATTACTCTTTCATAATTGTTGCATTTCTCAACACCGTCTTTAAATAAAATAATAGGAGCATCAGAACAGTTTAATAAACTTTGAGGATAATCCATATCCTTGTAATAAATACAATGAATCCCTCTATTTAAAGCTATATCAATTTCTTTTTTTGCCTTTTCTACAGATGTCTTAGAAAACAATTTTTGAAAAACAGTTGGATTTACGTTTTCTCTAATCTCTTTTTGTTGATGTGCTTTGTACAACTCTACTGCACTTCCATAAATAGCAATCAATTTTTTTGCTGTAACACTACCTACTCCTTTTGTGTATTGAAGTGCTAAAGCATATTGAAGCTCTTCAATATACATACGCAATAATTTTCTTTTAAGTTACAAAAATGTTTCTATCAAAAAACAGAAACCATCTATTGAACCTAATTATTTTTTTGATATTTTTGTGTTATGCAGTTATCAAAATACATAAGCGATTTACTTTACAGATATGAATGTGTAATGGTTCCCAATTTTGGAGGATTTGTAAGCAATACGCACGCAAGTCAGCTAAATACCAATCAACACACTTTTACACCACCAACAAAACACATTTCTTTTAATGTAAACCTTCAACAAAACGATGGTTTATTGGTGAATCATATAGCAAAAAGCTTGAATATTTCTTATGATGAGGCTGTAGAAATGATACACAAAACTGTAGAAAACTGGCAGCAAGATTTGCACAAGGCTCCACTTTTATTACAAAACATTGGACAATTTACTCTTGTAAACAACCAATTGTGTTTTGAACCTATTAGCAAAATTAACTACTTAACAAGTTCTTTTGGTTTAAGTGATGTAGATGCTAATTACATTTTACGAAATAACATTGCAACTCCACAACAAGAAATTACACGTAAAAAATCTTACGGTAAATACATAGCTACTGCTGCCATACTAGCCGGTTTGTTTTTGGGAGGAAATGTGTATGTAAATAACATTGAAAACCAACAAGAAATAGCTGCACAGCAAGAAATAGCAACACAAATTCAACAAGCTTCTTTCAATATTTTAACTCCACTACCACCAGTTACTTTAAAAATTGAAAAAGAAGTAAAAGCAACCAACATTGCCTATAAGTATCATATTATTGCAGGTGCTTTTAAAGATGCAGCCAATGCAGAAAAAAAAGTATCACTTTTAAACAAAAAAGGATACAAGGCTAGCATTATTGGTTTAAATAAATGGGGATTAACCCAAGTAAGCTACGAGTCTTTTAATAATAAAAGAGATGCAATAAATACGTTGCACAAAATTAGAAAAGTTGACAACAAACATGCTTGGTTATTTGTAAATGAGTAAACAATAAAGCTTATATTTAGCACACGTTTATACCATTTATTATGACAGCAAAAACTTCATCTTCGTCTTTAGCAATTAGTACCGATATTATTTTACCAAGTGACACCAATGCCCTAAACGGATTGTTTGGAGGGGAATTATTGGCACGTGTAGATAGAATTTGTTGTATTGCTGCACAAAGACATTCTAAATCTATTTGTGTTACCGTTTCTGTAAACAATGTGTCTTTTGAAAAAGTAATTCCTTTAGGAAGTATGATGACCATAGAAGCCAAAGTTTCTAGAGCCTTTACATCATCTATGGAAGTAATTGCAGATGTGTTTTTAGAGGACAGAAATTCTGGAGAACGAACCAAAGTAAACGAAGCTATTTATACTTTTGTTGCTGTTGATGAAACTGGTAAACCGAAACAAGTTCCTCAAATTATTCCGGAAACAGACTTAGAAAAAAGACGTTTTACCAACGCATTACAAAGAAAACAACTAAGCCTAGTAGTAGCTGGTAAATTAAAGCCAAAAGAAGCTACAGAACTAAAATCTTTGTTTGAATAAAGGAGGATACAAAACACTACATTCTAGCCAACCAATATGTTGGATTTTGCCTACTTGTATCTTTCCAAATTTGAAATTTTAATATTGTTTTTCCTGTAACTTTATCTGTAAAAACAGTACCCAAAGATTGTTTTAAAACCACTTCTTGCCCTTTGGTAACATATACTCTATCTAAATTGTTATACAAAGAAATATAATTACCATGTTGTACATACACTGCATGTCTTCCACTTACAGATTGTATAGCCAAAACAGTTCCTTTAAAAACCGCTCTAGCAGAAGCATTCTTTTTAGTTGTAATATGTATTCCTTTACTATCTATTTTAATACCACTTAAAGTAGGATGAGGAATAACACCATAACTTCTAGTCACCACACCTTCTGTAACTGGCCAAGGCAACTTTCCTCTGTTTTGTTCAAAACGATTTGCCAATGCTTTTCCTTCTGGAGTTAATGCAAAACCAGACGATTTGGCATTTACATTAACTTTATTTTTACTGTTGCTCTTGTTAGATGCTGCAATTGCTTCTTTAATAACACGCTCTATTTCTTTTTCTAAAGCTCTTTCTTGCTGCTGTTTTTTTCTAATTTCTGCAACATATAACTTTTCTTTTGATTTTATTTTTTTAACTAAAACCTCTTGACTTTTCTTTTCTGTTATTATTTTTTCCGCCTCCTTTTTATGTTTGATTACTAAAGATTCTTTTTGTTTTTTTTGCAACTGTAACTTTCGGGTTAAATTGGCAATTTGTTCGGTTTTAGCCACAATAGAATCTCCTTGTTTTTTCCTAAAATCAGCATATTGTTGCATATACCTAAAACGTTTGTAGCCTTGAAAAAAATCTTCTGAAGACAATAAGAACATCAATTTACTTTGTTCAGATTTGCTTTTGTACGATTTTAAAATCATTTCTGCATAATCCTTTTTTAAGGCCTCTAATTCTTCCTCAAGTTTTTTTCTTTCTTTCTGATTTTTAAAAATTAAGCTTTCTAAATAATCTGCTTCTTCAGTAATTGCTTTAATTAAATCTGTTCTTACCTGAATTTTTTTATTAATAGACTCTAAGCTACTTAATAAGTTTTTTTCTTCTTTTTGAGTACTAAACAACAACTTATTAACCCTTGCAATTTCTTGTTGCAACAGCGCTCTTTTTTTTTCTAATTCTTTTTGTTTGGCAGTTTGCCCAAAAGAAAGAGTAGTGGTTAAAAATAGAATACTAAAAAAAAGAAAAATCTTTTTACTCATCTGCCTTGTTCTCTTTTTTAGATTTTAACTGAATTTCTTTGTCACAATCTTTAGGAACTTTGTACGGAAAAGTAAGATCTTCATTAAAAGTAACATGATTGTAGACCATAGAAACCACCGTTATTTTACCTTTATTATTTGCTTGCAACTCTACTACCTTAGGAAACAAAAACTCATCTATATTTTGATGTGTTTTGTAGTACGCAGCAAATTTATTGGTTCCTAAAACTTGTTCTATTACTTGAGATTTTGTTTTAAAAATAAACGGATAAATAGCTCCTTCTATAAAATAGTCGTCATTTCTAGAGTTGTAAAATAAATAAGCATCTTTATGAAGGTCCATATTGTATCTTTTAGAGGCTATGTTTAGAATCATATCTCCCATAAATAATTTTTCTAACACACCATAAGTTACATCAACCCCTATCAATTCTTTAATCAAATCAAAAGAACCATCAAAATAGGTTTTATCAAATTTATTGTAATAATGAACACTGTCTTTTTCTATGAGCATTTTAACAACAGGAATTCCTAAAAAATCGGCACTTATCCATATTTTTTCTCCTTTAGCTACTCTAAATTTCAATCCTAATTTATGAGAAGAATCTCCAATTTTATAAGACATTTTAGCATCAATCTTTACGGTTTTAATTCCAGATTCTTCAAAAGATTTTGCTTTGTATTTTTTTAATAATTTAGACTCACTAAGCCTAGGAATATCCATTTTAATTGGCTCTAAGGTTTGCTTAGACTTACAAGAAATTACCAAAAGCAGTAAACACACTGCCAACAACCTAAATTGCATACATTTATTTTTTGATGCAATATACAATTTATTAAGAGGACAACAGAATCAAATTCCTTTAGGAATGGCATGAATTAATGCTTTTGTATATTCTTTTTGAGGATGATTATAAATTGCATCGGCATCTCCAATTTCTTCAATTTTTCCTTTGTTTAAAACAATCAACTGATCAGACATAAATTTTACAATAGACAGATCATGTGAAATAAAAATATAGGTAAAATGAAATTCTTTTTTTAAGCTGTTTAATAAATTTAATACTTGTGCTTGTACAGACACATCTAAAGCCGATACAGACTCATCGCAAATAATTAATTTAGGTTGCAAAGCCAAAGCTCTTGCAATTCCTATACGTTGTCTTTGCCCTCCAGAAAACTCATGCGGATATCGATGGTAAAACTCTTTAGATAGCCCTACTTTTTCTAGCAAATTATAAACATACTCTTTGCGTTCTTTGGTGTTTCTTAGCACTTTATGTTTTTGCATAGGTTCTAAAATGGCTTCCCCAATTTTCATAATAGGGTTTAAAGAAGAATATGGATCTTGAAATATTAACTGAATTTCTTGTCTGTATTTTTTTCTTTGCGCATTTGATAAAGTGACCAAATTAACTCCTTTGTACCAAATTTCTCCTGCGGTTGCTTTTTCTAATCCTAAAATGGTTCTTCCAATGGTAGATTTTCCACTTCCAGATTCTCCTACCAATCCAATAGTTTCTCCTTCAAAAACCTGAAAACTAACATTATCTACTCCCTTTACCACATTTGGTTTTGCAAACCAGTTGTTTTTGGAGGTGTAATATGTTTTTAAATTTTTGACTTCTAACAATGGTTTTTGAGCATAAATTTTCTTGTGAAACTGTTCTCTTTCTTGGGTGGTGTATACAACTTCTTTAAAATTTAAATCAGAATAACTTGCTACCGATGGCAATTCTTTTACTCTGTATTTCATTTTAGGTTTGGCATTAATCAGTGCCTTGGTATACACCTCTTTTGGTTGTAAAAACACCTGACTCACAGCTCCTTGCTCTACAACTCTTCCTTTTTGCATAACCACCACTTTATTGGCTATTTCGGCAATCAAAGCCAAATCGTGTGTAATAAACAAAATACTCATTCCTGTTTCTTGTTGCAATTCCTTTAACAACAAAACAATATCATTTTGTACTCTTACATCTAAAGCAGTGGTGGGTTCATCAGCAATTAACAACTTAGGTTTGCAGGCAATAGCCATGGCAATCATTACTCGTTGCTTTTGCCCTCCAGACAATTCATGAGGATATTGAGCAACCATTTTTTGGGCTCTAGGTAGTTTTACTTTCTCAAACAATTGTAAAACCTCAGCTTCTATTTCTTTTTTAGATAAATGGGTATGCAATTCTAAAATTTCTGCAACTTGTGCTCCACAAGTTAAACTAGGGTTTAAAGAAGTCATAGGTTCCTGAAAAATCATGCTAATTTCTTTCCCAACAATTTTTCGAATTTCTGCAGCTTTTAATTTTAGCAACGCTTTTTTATGGTATAAAATTTCTCCTAAAACTTTTACACTTTTTTTAGGCAATAAATTCATAATTGCCATAGAGGTTACAGATTTACCACTACCCGATTCTCCAACAATTCCTACAATTTGATTCGGCATAATATCAAAACTCACATTGTGAACCACCTGGGTTTCTTGATGCTGGTTTTGAAATGAAATATTTAAATTTTGTACACTTAGGATAGCCTCCATGTTTTTTCTTAAGAATTGATTTTTAAAATTAACAAATCTATACAGATGGTTTTGGTTCTGACGGAGTTTTTTAGTTTTAAAAATTAAATCTAACATTAAATGCCCTTACTTTGCACAAATTATTATTTCTATATATTTGATTTAATTGTTATCTAACAGGCCTATGTACAATCGGAAAAGATATTTTTTTATTTTTGGAGGACTTACTGTATTCTATTTCTTTTGTTTAAACATTACCACACAACAAAAAAATAAAATAGCTCTTCCTAAAAAAACAATACCTGTTAAAATTAAAAAAGCCATAGGTCCGGTAAAAAAAACAAGTACTAATTTTAGATATCGAAAATACAATCATGTAGCCAAACTTTACAAACGTTTGGCCTTACCTGTTACAGAGTTGTGTGTACAGCACAAAGTTCCTCCGGCAGCAGTGTTAAGTATTATTTCTTTAGAATCTGGCTGGGGAAACGGATACATCGGTAGAATTACTGGTAACTTTTTAAGTTTAAATGCAATTGGAAACGATGCCGAACTGCCTGCGTTAACCATGCCTAAAGACACCACTACACAAACCCCTATTTTAGATAAGAAAAAATTAGCCAAAATACCAAAATCAAATATTGTTTGGGAAAAAAGACCTCCATCGTTAAAAAAAGATTATCGCCCAGATAGTATTGCTGGAACTTCTAAAAGCTTAGATTTTTTAATCAATCATCCTGATGAAATGACCAAAGCGAACCTTAAAAATGTAGAAGATTTTGTAAGTCGCTTTATTTCTCATACCAGTCGTATAAAAGCTTATAATCAAGCCCGTACTTTATTAGATGAACAAGTGGCACTACATGGAATTCATGTTTTATTTGATGCCGAACTGAATAAAAAATTTATTTATACCATTGGAGGAAAACCTAACTCTTTTAATTTTAGAGAAACTTGGCCAAAAAAAGTAATGAATATTTTTAAAAACACTGGAATTAACAAATTGGTTAAAGACCTGTACATTCATGAAAAAACTTTTGAACAAGCTTGGTAGCTTTTATACACAACTCTAACTATAAACCCTTACTTTTGCACAAAATATTTTTGTGTGAATTACTTATCTATAGAAAACGTTTCCAAGGCTTTTGGAGAACGTGTATTGTTTGAAAACTTATCATTTGGAATTAACAAAGACCAAAAAATTGCCTTTGTTGCCAAAAACGGAACGGGTAAAACTCGCTTGTTAGAAATTATTGCGGGGAACGATATTCCAGATACAGGACAAGTAGTAACTCGTAAAGATTTGCACGTTTCCTATTTGTCTCAAGAAGATTCTTTTGATGAAAACCAAACTGTAGAAGAAGTTATTTTTGCATCAGATAGCAAGGTGTTAAAAATTGTTCAGGAATACGAAAAGGCGATTGAAAATCCAGATGATGCTGAAAGATATCAATTAGCATTTGATATGATGGATCAATACAATGCTTGGGATTTTGAAACACAATACAAACAAATTCTATCCAAATTAAAACTAGATAATTTACAGTTACAAGTAAAAGGATTGTCTGGAGGGCAGCGTAAACGTTTAGCCTTAGCAACCGTTTTAATTAGCAAACCCGATTTGTTAATTTTAGATGAGCCTACCAACCACTTAGATTTAGAAATGATTGAGTGGCTTGAAGATTTTTTTGCCAAAGAAAAAATTACTTTGTTTATGGTAACGCACGATCGTTACTTTTTAGAACGTGTTTGTAACGAAATTATAGAAATGGACAATGGACAACTGTACAGTTACAAAGGAAACTATTCTTATTATTTAGAAAAAAAAGAAGAACGTATAGCTTTAGAACAAACAGTACAAGCCAAAGCCAAAAACTTGTTTAAAAAAGAGTTAGATTGGATGAGACGTCAGCCCAAAGCACGTACTACCAAGTCTAAATCTAGACAAGATGATTTTTATGTAATTAAAGAAAAAGCAAGAGCCAGACGAGCAGAACACAAAGTTCAGTTAGAAATTAACATGGAACGTTTAGGAAACAAAATTGTGGAATTCCACAAAGTTTCTAAAGCTTGGGAAAACATGGTTATGTTAGATCAATTTGATTACAATTTTAATCGTGGAGAACGCATTGGAATTATTGGTAAAAATGGAACCGGAAAATCATCATTCTTAAATGTTTTAACAGGAAATACCCCAGTAGATTCTGGTAAAGTTGTGGTAGGAGAAACCATTAAATTTGGATACTACCATCAGTCTGGAATACAGGTAAAAGAAGGACAAAAAGTAATAGAAGTTATTAAAGAATTTGGTGAATTTATTCCCTTATCTAAAGGACATAAAATATCTGCAAGCCAATTGTTAGAACGATTTTTATTTGACAAAAAGAAACAATACGACTTTGTAGAAAAATTAAGTGGAGGAGAACGTAAGCGTTTGTACCTATGTACGGTTTTAATTCAGAATCCTAACTTTTTAATTTTAGATGAGCCTACCAACGATTTAGACATTGTAACCCTAAACGTGTTAGAAAGCTTTATGTTGGATTATCCTGGAAATTTGGTTGTAGTATCTCACGACCGTTATTTTATGGATAAAATTGTAGATTCTTTGTTTGTGTTTAGAGGAAACGGAGTGATAGAAAACTTTCCTGGAAACTATTCAGATTTTAGAGCTTATGAAAATTCTGACAACCAACAAGAGCAAGAAATTGTACCTACCAAAATAGAACCGGTTAAAGAAAAACAAAAAACACCTACCAAGTTAAGTTATGCCGAAAATAAGGAATACATTAATTTAGAAAGTGATATTGCCAAATTGAACCGTAAAAAAGAAGCCATAGAACTTGAATTTGCTGAAGGTAAAATAGAAGGTGATGACATTGATAAAAAATCAATTGAGCTTCAGAAAATTATTGATGACATAGAATTTAAAGAAATGCGTTGGTTTGAATTGAGTGAAAAACTAGAAGGGTAAATCAAAATTTTAAACATATTGCATCTCGACTCCGCTCGATGAGCTTATATAAATTACAACAAAAAACTCCCAAACTGAAAATTCAGTTTGGGAGTTTTTTTATTTCTATATAAAGCAGTTGTTTTTAACTAACATCTATAACACTTTCTATTTGTGGAGCATGTTTTTTAATTGTGGCTTCTACACCATTTTTTAAGGTCATTTGGTTTACGTTACATCCAACACAAGCCCCTTCTAACTTTACTGTTACAATATTGTCTTCAATAGAAATTAAAGAAATATTACCTCCATCGGATTCTAAAAAAGGACGAATTTCATCCAAAGCATTTTCTACATTCTTTTGCAACTCTTCTGCGTTCATCGTTTACTTATTTATGTCCTAAATATACTATTATTATTTTGTTGAACAACCGCTCATAGTTGTAATTTTAACAACCTCTGTAGGTGGTAAATCTTTATTGCGTTTTACCAACTCCGCTGCCATATTTTTGGTTATTTCTTTAAAGGCTATTTCTTGAGGAGTTCCGTTTTGCAACGCAACAGGATGGCCTACATCTCCAGCTTCTCTAATTCCTTGTACCAATGGTACTTCTCCTAAAAAGGCTGTTTCTATATCTTCTGCTAAATGTTTTGCTCCGTTTTCTCCAAAAATATAATACTTATTTTCTGGCAATTCTGCAGGAGTAAAGTAACTCATGTTCTCTACAATTCCCAACACAGGAACGTTAATGTTTTTTTGTTGGAACATAGCCACTCCTTTTTTAGCATCGGCCAAAGCTATGTTTTGTGGAGTACTTACTACTACGGCACCTGTAATAGGTAATGCTTGTACTATAGATAAATGAATATCTCCGGTTCCTGGAGGCAAATCAATTAATAAAAAATCTAATTCTCCCCAGTCTGCATCAAAAATCATTTGATTTAATGCTTTAGATGCCATAGGACCTCTCCAAATTACCGCTTCATTAGGATTGGTAAAAAACCCTAAAGACAGTAATTTAATTCCGTAATTCTCAACAGGTTTCATTTTAGAACGTCCATCTACATTTACAGAAATAGGTTTTGCTTTAGGAACATCAAACATAATGTGCATAGAAGGTCCGTATACATCAGCATCTAGAACTCCTACTTTGAATCCCATTTTTTGTAAAGTAACTGCCATGTTTGCTGTTACGGTAGATTTTCCTACTCCTCCTTTACCAGAGGCTACAGCAATAATGTTTTGAATTCCAGGAATTTTATCTCCTTTAATTAAATTTGGATTTGCTTTTGGCTCTTCCTTTTTAACCGCTACCGATAAATTTACCTTTACTTTGGCATTAACAAACTTAGCTACAATTGCCTTTTCTATTTCGGCTTCTGTTTTCTTTTTTGCTTGTAAAGTAGGATTGCTAATTTGAACATCTACAACTACCTCATCACCAAAAATATTAATATTGGTTACATTATTGTTTTCCACCAAACTTTTCCCTTCTCCAGGAGCTGTAATCGTTTCTAATACTGCTTTTATATCTGACTTTGTAATACTCATTTTACCCTTTTTATTTGGTCTGTAAAGATAGGTTATTTAGTCCTATTTTTAAGAACCTATCTTCTATTGTCTGCTATTAATTAAAAACTTACACATATTTAATTTTCTTGTGATTCCGTTTTGTTTTAAAACAAAGTAACTACTGATAAATACTATAGCTTATATCCTATTCTTACTGTTAAATTTCCTACCAAAGGAGAACTATTGGTAAACAAACTATCCTCATCTTTATACAGTGCATTGGCTCCTAAACCAACCCCCAACTCATAATGCCAATGTGCATTTATGTTTCTTTTAAGTCCCCAATTAACCGTAATGTTTAATTGATTGTTTTCTAGTTCTGCATTGTTGGTTGCAAGAATAAAAGCATTGGAAACATAAAAAGCTTTTACAGACCAATAATTGGCACTATTAAAAGCCACATCTTTCCCTTTTGTATATCTCTTTTTTAAATTAAAATACCATCTTGGCTCTACAGAAACACCTGGTATAAAAGCCAATGTAGATCTACTTCCTTCTTTTTGATATCCTCCATTTAATCCTATTTCGCTACGCAAAGTAACTTCGGAAGTTAACCTAGTTTCGTTATTTACCCACAAACCAAAACCCGCTTGCGCATTGTATAAATTTTTAACCACAGAAACACTATCTACCTGAGCACTAACTCCCAAAGTAAACAGCAACATTACCAAACCTATTGTTTTTTTCATATTTCTTAATTCTATTTTTTTTGTTATAAAAGAACGAACAAACGTTTTGTTTATTTAGTAAACTTACCTAAAATAAAAGTGTTTTTTAATGATAAACATCAAATATTATTTGGCCTAATAAGTCATAATTTATTGCTAAATTCAGAATCTAATTTTAGACACAACAATATATGGATGTAGATGATTTGGTGATAAAATTTCAGCAAGAAAAAGACCTTGTTGCCTATGAAGAACTCTATAAAATGTACCACAAAAGTATGTTAGGGGTTATTGATAATATTCTTAAAGACGAAGATTTATCTAAAGATGTACTACAAGAAGTTTTTATAAAAGTTTGGGACAATATAGAAAGCTACACTCCAAAAAGAGGAAGGTTTTTTACTTGGTTGTTAAACATTTCTAGAAACGCAGCCATAGACAAAACCAGATCTAAAGATTATAAAATTCAGAAAAGAAACCAAAGTCTAGATATTTTCGTAAATATATCAGCCCCACAAGACAAAGAGGTTAGTGACGAAGAAAAAACACTGTTTGATAAAGTAAAAAAACTATCTGACAAGTGTAGAAAAATAATCGACTTAATTTTTTACAAAGGATATACACAAAAAGAAACTTCTGAAGAATTAGACATTCCTTTAGGTACGGTAAAAACACGTAGCCGTAGTTGTTTAAACAGTTTAAAGTTAAGTATTAATAGATAGGGTTATGATAAATATAAATGAATATATAGAATCTGGTATACTTGAGCTATATGTAGCAGGTACCCTTAACAGAGAAGATAGTTATGAGGTATATGCCAACATACAAAAGTATCCTGAATTAAAAGAACATGTTAAAAATATAGAGCATACTGTAATTAAAATTGCAGAACTAAGTAAAAAAGAAAGTCTAAAAGCTTATCCTTTTACTAAATTAATGCATGCTGTAACTAAAAAACAAACCAACGTAATTCCTATAAAACTATATAGTTATATGGGCTGGGCTGCAAGTATTGCCTTAACGGTAGGAATTATTAGCTTGTACACCAACAACAATAACTTAAAAGAAAACTTAACCAAACAAATTGCCAGTAACGAATTGTTAGATGAGCAAAGAGCAAAACTACAAGGTGATGTAATTGCCAAAAACATTGAACTTACTACCAGAGATGAAGTTATTGCATTTTTATCTTCATCAGAAACTATAAAAGTAAACTTAGCCGGACAAGCTGTTGCTCCAGAAAGTTATGCAAATGTTTATTGGGATCCGAAAACCAATGAAATGTATGTAGATTTAAAAGGATTGCCACCTGCACCTAAAGGAAAAGTATATCAGCTTTGGTCTTTAACACTAAACCCGTTAACTCCTACAAGTTTGGGAACTATGGATGCTTTTAACAAAGGTGATAGATACATTAAAGTAAGTAATGCTAATAAATCTGAAGCTTTTGGAATTACTTTAGAACCTGCAGGTGGTAGCAAATCACCTACGCTGGAACAATTATATACTTTAGGAGTTACAAACGTTTCCTAAAAACACAAACTCTTTATCTAAAAAGACCATCTATTACTAGATGGTCTTTTGCTTTCAACTAAACAAGTTGAGGAGGGCCATCCCCCCAGATGACCCAACTCCCCTAAACAAAAAATTATATTACTTAAAACTTATAGGTAATGCTACTTTTTACAAACAATGGTGTTCCTGGTGTAAAGTGAATTTCTTCAACAGAACTAGCTTCGTTTTGCAAACGAGATTCTGTTGCAAACTGTGTTTCGTTCCACTCCACATCAAACAAGTTCTGAATTTGAATTCCTAATTCTACTTTATTCCATCTATAACCTGCATTTAAATTGGTTAATGTATACCCCTCTGCAACAATAGAATTGTCTTCGTTGGCAGGTCTATCTGTTAAATGTAAAAAGTCTATTCCTCCGTAAAAGCCTTTGTCTTTTTTATAAGTAAGTCCACCTTTTAAGGTAAAACTAGGTGCTAAAGGCACGTAATTTTGTCCGTTAGGTTCGTCTGCAAATCTTGCATGTGTGTAATTGGCATCTAAATTTACAAACAGGTTGTTGGTTGGCTGTAATCTGGTATTTAAAGAAAGTCCTACTCTTTCTGATGCTCCGTTAGGCTCTACCACTCCAGCATCTCCTACATATACAAATTCTTGTTCCGAATACATGGCCCAAGCTCCCAAACCAATTAAAACCTTTGGATCTGTTCTCCATACAAAACCAACATCGGTTGTGTATGCTTTTGGAATATCATTCCCTAAAGAATTTAACACCAAACGGCTGTCGTTGGTATGAAAACCTTGTCCTATTTTTGCATAAGCCTGAAAACTATTTACTGGTGTATATAGCACACTTAATTTTGGACTTACTACAGTACTGCTTTGTTCTTTTAATTTGTTATCTGTAGATAAAAAATCTTGGTATCCAAAAGAAAAATAATCAACTCTAAGGGCTGGTATTATATTCCATTTTCCCAATTCTATATCTCCACTAACGTATCCAAAAAAGTTCGTTTCGTTTACGTCTCCGTATTGAACTCTGTTTAAAATTTCTGTTTTGTTTTTTGTGTTAGATAATTGATTGTCTTTTACTTTATCGGTTCTAACTCCTATTCCAGAAGTAAATAGCACTTCTTTATTAGCTAGATTCATTTTTTTCTGATAATCTGATTGATATCCAAAAATATCTCTATTTTCTTTTTGTTGAATTTGATCTCCATCTACAGGATTTTCTAAAAAGAAAGTAAAATTAGAATACAAATTAAATTGATAGTTGGTATAATACAACAAGTGTTTTAATTGTGAATTGTCTTTGTAAGAATTGGTAATAGACAAGGCAGCATTGGTTCTAGCAGTTTCTCCACCTTCGGTATCATCAATAGCTCCAAAACGAGAAATACTTCCGTTATTTACAGCTCTTTCTGGAATTTGCCCTGATGCATTCCAATTGCTCACAAAATGAGAAAATGTAAAAGCCAACTTAGTATCATCAATAGTTTTAATGTACTTACTATTTATGTTGAATCTTTTAAAGTTTTGAGGACTTTCAAAAGGACCATCTGAACGGAGGTATTCTGTAGCAATGTAAGCAGACTCATTGGTTTTGTTTATAAACTGATTCATGAACAGTAATCGTTGCGTATCAAAATCTCCTGCTTCTAATTTTATGATATTGTTTTTTAAGCTTTCTTTACTTGTAATATTTACCGTACCTGTAGTGGCAAAATTTCCTTGTTTTGCATTGTAAGTTCCTGCTTTAAAATCTAAATTCTGAACGGTTTCTGGAATTACAAAATGCAAATCTGCATATCCTTGTCCGTGTGCATGAGACACCATATTTACAGGCAAACCATCTACTGTTACTTGCAAATCTGTACCATGATCAATATCAAAACCTCTATAAAAAATTTGTTCTGCCTTACCACCACCTGCATGTTGACCAATTATTAAACCTGGTACTTTGGTTAACAGCTCTTGAGATGATTTTACAGGATTTGTTTCCACGTCTATAGCTGTAATAATACTTGCTGCATTTACTTCGCTAGACAAAACTACCTGGTCTAAGGCAATACTTTTACTATTTACTTGTACGTTTACAAATGGAGTTTTACTGATTATTTTTTTAACACCAAATCCCATTTTTTGAAACACTAAAGTATCTCCTGCTATTGTGTTTTCTAATTGAAATCTTCCTTTAAAATCTGTGTGCGTATGCTCTTTTGTTTTTTGATTTACCACCGTCATATACTCTACGGGAGCTTTGTTTTCATTCACCACAATTCCTTTTGTAGTTTGTGCAAAACCAACACTTGCCAATAGGAATAGTGCCGAATACATTAAGTTTTTCATGTTGTTATAGTTTTTGTACTTCTTTAGTTTTAACGGGTCCTAACTCAAAAGCAGCCTCTAACAGCTCTTTTTTTAAAGGTTGTATTTTTTCTGTTTGATTATTTAACGCATATACTTTGGCAACTCTTAGCCGCACAGCCGGTTCATAAGATTTTAACACATTTTTAGAACTAATAATAGCCAATCCTGACGATGGATTTTCCACATAAGCGGTTGCCAATGCCAACATAGAATAAGATACTGCCGTAGGTCTGTTTTTTACTTCTTTTAAAGCTATTTGATAGGCTTTTTGATATTTTTTTTGGTGTACAAAAATATCAAAATTATAAGCATTATACATATCTCCGTAGGCTGAATTTTGAACCTGAGACCAATAAGAATTGTAGGTGTTTTCTATTTGATTATTTTCATACAAAGCAATTTCATAACTTAATAAATTTACATCTACTCCTTGATAGTTTTTATCTAAAAAAGATAGAATTGCTTTGGCTTCTTCTACATCTTTATCATTAGAAAAAGAAATCCATGCTATTTTTTTGAGTGCATAATAATTATGTGGATTTAGTTCCAATGCTTTTAAATAATATTCATAAGATTTTTGAATATCACCATGGTGCCCATAATAATCAGCCAAATTGGTTATGCACCACAACTCTAGCTCTGTATATTCTTTAGCTTGTACAACGGCCAACGCTTCTTCCATATAAGAAATAGTTGCCTCTAAATTTCCTATATAATCTTGCCATTTGGCTATTCTAATTAAGTAATCAAAAGAACGTTTGTTTTCTATTTTTCCTAAGTACATTTCTGCTTTTTGATCTGCTCCTAGTTCAAGATAAACATCAAATAACATGTTAATAGTTTCTTGTTTTTTATCTCCATTAGCTTCTGCTTTTTGCAACAGGTCCAATGCTTTTTTAAATTGATGTTGAGAAATATAGTTTTTTGCCAACGCTCTTAAATAACCTGAGTTTTTAGATCGTGTTTTTTGAATAGCATCTAACAAAAGTTCTTCAGATTTTTTTAAATGTTGGATGTCTCCGGTTTTAGAAAATAATTGATTTTTTAAACCTGCCAACTGAACTTTGTAAGGAAATTGAGATGGGGTGGCTTCTAATTTTTTACTCCAGAATGCAATGTTTTTTTGTGTTTTAATAAGCTCATCATCTTGTTGAACTCTTAAGTAAGTTTTTAAATCTTTTAAGTGTACCACATTGTTGGTCTTGTTTGTACAAGCAACAACTATTAACACAGAAACAAAGACTATAATTTTGTTTAGATTTTTCATGTTTAAGGGGGATTGTAGTGTTATGGTTTAAGAACAAACACTGGGAAACCCCAGTATTTGTTCTTTGCCTTTTTTACCAAGGAGATGCCAAGTATGGGAATTCTGATAAAAATTCTTTATCATTTGCATCTACATGATCATTAGACAGTGTTGGATTTTCAGAAAAATCTTCACCTCCAAAAATCAATAATAATTCTGTAGTAATTACATCATCGGTTAGAGCTCTACCTGTTAACAAATTGGTTCCATCGTAAAAAGTAGTGGTACCATCTAAACTAACATTTAATACATCTGTTGCTAACAATGTTGTAAACGCTGCTGAATTTTGTCCTAAGGCATTGGTGTCTGTAGACTCATTAAAAGCAGGACTTAATGCTTCTAAATTTGCTTTAAACTTACTTGCGTATTTGGCTCCTTGTTCAGATGGAATTGTGGTATTAAAATCATCTTTGTCATTAGAAGCTACAAATACCGTATTTACAGCTGGTCTCCCCATTTGATCTTCTAAAACATACATGGCTTTTGTTTCGTTTTTAATATTGTTATTGTCATCATCATTAGAACAGTTTACAGAAACTGCAGCTATTAGAAACATACATGCTATGGTTGTTATTTTACGTATCATAATCTTAATTTTTTAAATGTTGTTATTGTTTTCTTTTTGTAGTTACCCAAGTGTTGATTGTTCCTGTACCACCAATCATGGTTTTAGGTACTTCTACTACTACCGATAATACGTTGGTACCAGCAAAAGTATCTGTTCCTGGATTGTCAAAAGCTGTTGCTTCTCCAGCAATAATTTCACTATATTTTGCAAAATCCATAAAGAAAGGATCATCTCTTAAACCTGCAAAAGCTTTTACCCCTGTTACCATACTTGCATTTGTAGTGGCAGCAATTTGAGATGTTCCATAAGCCGTAATTGCTACTGTACTTTTGTACTTATCATCTAACATTGTACTAATAGCCCCCGTTTCATTTGGCATAGCTGGTCCATATACATCCATATTGTTTCCGTTTGGAATAGCTTGAATTACATAATCTTCAATGTTATCTCCATTGGTATCAATGTTAATTTCTACCATTACATCTTTATCAAACTTTGCTGTTGATGAATTTTCTGGAGTAATTAACCCTTGTACATTGGCTACAAACACCAAATTACTAGTACTTGCTCCTTCAAAAGCATAAAAGTCTGTAATGTCGCTTGTACCTCCTTTTACATCTGGGGCATCAATATGGTCTGCTGCTATAATTGCTCCAGATACCAAAGCTATAGTTGCTAGCCCTAATAAAATTTTACTTGTCTTCATAATTGTATTTTTTAGTTATTAAAACGTTTACACAAGTATGTACGATGGAAAGTTCTATGCGGTTTTAAAAAAGTTTTTTTTTTTTTAAAGAAAACAAAAAAACCATCATAAACAATTGATTATGATGGTTTTGAGAATTAAAAATTATTTTTATTTTTTAAAGTTCTTTACATGGATGCCAATAAATTTCTTTAAAATTCTGAATTTGATTGTTTTTTACAACAATTCCTTCACTTTCTAAAAGTTGTTGCATTAAATTGGTTCCTTCAAAATGATGTTTACCACTTAACATTCCTATTCTATTCACAACTCTATGCGCAGGAATAGACAAATCTCCGTGCGCAGCATTCATAGCCCAACCTACTACTCTGGCGGATGATTTTGCTCCTAAATACTCCGCAATAGCTCCATAAGAGGTTACTCTTCCTTCTGGTATTTGTTTAGCTACTTGATGTACTTTTTTAAAAAAATCTTGTTTGTTTGAACTCAAAAAAATAGTATCTAAAATAAAAGAACCTCTGTAAAACAGAGGTTCTTTTTAATATGTTAATTTAAACTGAAGGTAAGTAATTGCCTTACCTTTTTCTAAATATTGACTTTCGTAATACGTTTGTACTTCGGTAACTTCTTTGGGAGCACCTTCTTGTCTATACACATCATGATTGGCATAAACAACTTCTTGTCCTTGTCCGTGCAACAAACCAATGGTATATCCGTGCATAAATTCGCTGTCTGTTTTTAAATGCATAATTCCCTCTGCATTTAAAATTTTATGATACCTTCTTAAAAAAGCATCACCAGTCATACGATGTTTGGTACGCTTGTATTTTATTTGTGGATCTGGAAAAGTAATCCAAATTTCACTTACCTCATTTTCAGCAAAAATATAATCAACCAGTTCTATTTGTGTACGTACAAAAGCAACATTGGGCATGTTTTCTTCTATAGCTGTTTTAGCACCTCTCCAAAAACGAGCTCCTTTAATGTCTATACCTATATAGTTAACATTTGGATTTCTTTTGGCCAAAGCAACAGTATACTCTCCTTTACCACAACCTAATTCTAAAACAATAGGATTGTTGTTTTTAAAAAAAGTATTCCATTTTCCTTGGTACTTAAAACCAGATACAACTTCTTCTCTAGTTGGCTGTATTACATTGTCAAACGTTTCGTTTTCATTAAAACGTTTTAACTTATTCTTGCTTCCCAATATAGTTTCTTATTTTGGTAAATCTTCTGTATTTGTGTCTTTAAACTTTTTAGATTCTTTCATCCAATAAGCAAAGTACACTAAAGCAACAATTACAAACACAAAATTAATTGCATTTGATCCCCACCAAGATCCGCTAAAACGCAATGCTTTAAAAGGTGCAAATAAACCGTTTGTAAATAAATCATCAATTGTGTGAAAGATGTTTAATGCTGTCATAATAGTTATATTTTTATTAGCTCTGCAAAAGTAATAAAAGTAATCAGATTAAAAATCTGAAAAGCTTTTTTTATGTTAATTTCTACCTTTTTCATTTGGATATAAGCTTGGCAAAGGATCACTCTGCCAAAATTCTTTAGTATCTACATCCATAATTGTTAACGGATTGGTAAAGGCTGCTCCAGTATCTACATTCCAAACTCCTGCTGCACAGAATGGTTTGTCTTTGTTTATTCTAGATAAGGGTGTGTGGCCTATGTATATTTCTGAATAAATAGTTAATCGTTCCGGATAAAACTCATCATTCTTATTTAAATCTCTACAAGCTAATGCTGTTTCCCACAAAGATCTATCCCAATAAAACATTTTGGTAAAATGTTCTTGTTCTATTCCTTTTACATTGGTAAAGCCTGCATGTAAAAACAATCTGTTTTTTGAGTCTAGATAATAATTTTCTAAGTTTTCTAAAAAGTGTGTATGGATTTTAATAAAATTATAAGGTCTGTCTTTGTAAGAATCTATAGTAGCTTGCCCTCCGTGGTGTAACCAGTTAGGATTGTCTTTTCCTTTTGTTAACCAATTGTAAAAAAGCTCATCGTGGTTTCCTTTTAAAAAAACACAATTGTTAGATGCTTTTAGGCTAATTAACAGGTTCAGTACTTCAAAAGCCTCACTCCAACCGTCTACATAATCTCCTAAAAAAATAAGTGTATCTTTTGAGGTTACGTTTGCTCTTTCTAAAACTTGTTCCAAAGCTTTAAAACCTCCGTGTATATCTCCAATAACTAGTGTTCTTTCCATTTCTTAAAAATTAAAGTCTAAATATAGGTATTACGCACAAAAAAACCGATAACGAAATGGACAGCCCCCAAAAAGTTGGACAGTTAAAAAATTAATTATTGATATGAGCTCGATATTTTATCGGGCTCATTCCATTTAAAGCTAATGATATTCTATCATTATTATAATAGCAAATATATTCATTAATTTCCTTTTCTAATTGCTCAATCGAGTTCCATTGTTTTAGATAAAACAGCTCAGATTTTAAAGTTCCAAAGAAATTTTCAATAATAGCATTATCTAAACAATTCCCTTTTCTAGACATACTTTGAATCATCTTGTTCTTTTTTAAGATATTCTGATATTTTTCCATTTGATATTGCCATCCTTGATCCGAATGTAATAACACATTTGCTGCTTTATACTTTTTAAAAGCTTTCCCCAGCATTTGAGTTATTTGTCTAAAATTAGGACTCCTAGAAATTTGATAACTAATGATTTCTCTACTACATAAATCAATAATTGGAGACAAATAAAGTTTTTGACCTTTAACTTTAAATTCTGTAATATCTGTAGCCCATTTTTGATTGGTTTTAGAAGCCTTAAAATTCCGTTTAAGTATATTGGGAGCTATTTTACCTTGACTTCCTCTGTAAGAACGATACTTTTTAACTCTAATCAAAGATTTTAACCCCATGGACTTCATTAGTCTTAATACTGTTTTATGATTGATGATAATCCCTCTGTTGTTTAGTACTAAAGTGATTCTTCTATAACCATACCTACCTTTGTGTTGATGGTAGATTTGAGTAATAAACCTTTTTATAGATTCATATTTATCAGGCTCTTTACTTTTTTGTAAATGATAATAAAAACTACTTCTAGCCATCTTTGCATGAGGTAACAATACCGACAAATCATGCTTATGCCTTAACTCATTTATGACTATTGCTTTTTCTCTCTGGCTTGAGCTAAGGCTTGTAACTTTTTTAGCAAATCAAGTTCTGCTTTTAAAGATTGATTCTCTTTTAAAAGTTTTTCTTCTCTAGTTAATGGTATAGATTTATTTTTTCTAGACTTGGATTTCATTCCGATAGGTCTTCCTTTAGGTTGATTTTTAAGACCTTTCAAACCTAAGGATTTATATCTTCTTTGCCAATTAATAATACTAGCACCACTTCCAATATCAAATAGAATACATGCTTGCTCTAACGAAAGATGTTCTTTTTCTATTCGTTGTAAAACATCAAGTTTAAATGATGATGTATATTGTTTATTTATCTTTGGTAACAAACCTTGAACTCCTTTGTGTTCATATTGCCTACACCAAAGAGAAAGAAGAGAACTATCAAAACCTAGCTCTTTACTCAAACTAGTTATAGAGTGTTCTCCTTTAAGAACTAACTTCACACATTCTTGTTTAAAGCCTAATGTGTATTTTACTTTTCTAGACATAAAAATACCCCCAAATTGTGTCTAACATTTTGGGGGCACTCTATCATGTTATCGGTTTTTTTTATATTGAAAATTTATAGCTTCGCAATCTCAGCTTAATTGTTTAACGCTTTTCTTTGTTTACAATTTAGCTTCGTTGGCTCAGCTTAATTGTTTAACGCTTTTCTTTGTTTACAATTTAGCTTTGTAATCTCAGCTTAATTGTTTAACGCTTTTCTTTGTTTACAATTTAGCTTCGTTGGCTCAGCTTAATTGTTTAACGCTTTTCTTGTTTGCAATTTAGCTTCGTAAGCTCAGCTTAATTGTTTAACGCTTCAGCTCCTCCAACAATTTCTAAGATTTCTCCTGTAATGGCAGCTTGACGTGCTTTGTTATATGTTAACAATAAATCGTTTCTTAAATCTTTTGCATTGTCTGTTGCTTTGTGCATTGCAGTCATACGAGCTCCATGTTCGGCAGCAAATGAATCTCTAATAGCTTTATACAACTGTGTTTTTAAAGATTTAGGAATTAATGCTTCAACTATTTCCTCTTTTGATGGTTCAAAAATATAATCAGAAGAAACATTCCCTTTTATTTCAATAGGTTGAATTGGTAAAAATTGTTCTAATGTAGCTACTTGAGTTGCTGCATTTTTAAACACATTGTATACCACTTCAATTTTATCATACTTTCCTTCAGAAAACAATTGCATCAACTCTTCTGCAATAACAGTAACATTATCAAAAGTTAAATTGTCAAAGATTTCGACATTATTTTTATATACATTGTATTTTTTAGATAAAATATCATTTGCCTTTTTACCTATAGTATAAAGCGTAATATCTTTACCTTGATATTTTTCAGAAATAACACGATCTGTTTTTTTAATAATAGATGTATTAAAACCTCCACACAAACCTCTGTTAGAAGAAACAACTACTAATAATACTTTAGAAACTTCTCTTTGATCTGCATATACACCTCCTGCATCTGCATCTAAAGTAGCACTTAAGTTTTGCAACAACTCAGTTAATTTGTTAGCATAAGGTCGCATAGCAGTAATTGCATCTTGAGCCTTTTTTAACTTTGCAGCAGATACCATTTTCATTGCGCTCGTGATTTTCATCGTAGAACCAATAGAGGTAATTCTGTTTCTAATTTCTTTTAAGTTTGCCATACTTTTAAGTAGTTAGTAGTTAGTATCTAGTAGCTAGATATATAACTACGTGTTATATTAAGGAGTAACTAGTGCAAAGATTCTTTATGCTCTGTACTAGCTACTCAATACTATTTTATTCGTATTTTGATGAAATTTCAGCTGCAACAGCTTCTAATACATCTAATCCTTCTAATTTACCAGACTTTAATACATCTAAAGTATCTCTATGCTTAGCATTTAAGTACTCAATATAGTCTGCTTCAAATTCTTTAACTTTATTTACAGGAACTTTAGACAATAAGTTTTTAGAACCTGCATATATAATTGCAATTTGATCTTCTACTGTATAAGGATCGTTCTGAGCTTGCTTTAAAATTTCTACGTTACGTTGTCCTTTTTCAATAACAGATAAAGTAGCTGCATCTAAATCAGATCCGAATTTAGCAAATGCTTCTAATTCACGGAACTGAGCTTGATCTAATTTTAAAGTACCCGATACTTTTTTCATAGATTTAATCTGAGCAGAACCTCCTACACGAGATACAGAAATACCTACGTTAATTGCTGGACGAACTCCTGAGTTAAACAAATCTCCATCTAAGAAAATTTGTCCATCTGTAATAGAAATTACGTTGGTAGGAATATAAGCTGATACGTCTCCTGCTTGAGTTTCGATAATAGGTAAAGCAGTTAAAGAACCACCTCCTTTGATTTTTCCTGCTAAAGAAACAGGAGCATCGTTCATTTTAGAAGCGATAGAATCATCACCAATAACTTTTGCAGAACGCTCTAATAATCTAGAGTGTAAGTAGAAAACATCTCCAGGATATGCTTCACGTCCTGGTGGTCTTCTTAATAATAATGAAATTTCACGGTAAGCTACTGCTTGTTTAGATAAATCATCATAAACAATTAAAGCAGGTCTTCCTGTATCACGGAAGTACTCACCAATTGCTGCCCCAGCAAAAGGAGCATATACCTGCATTGGAGCAGGATCTGAAGCGTTAGCTGCTACTACAGTAGTATAAGCCAAAGCACCTTTTTCTTCTAATAAGTTTACAATACCAGCAACTGTAGAAGCTTTTTGTCCAACAGCTACATAAATACAATAAACAGGTTGTCCTGCATCGTAAAACTCTTTTTGATTTAAGATGGTATCTAAAGCTACTGTTGATTTCCCTGTTTGACGGTCACCAATAATCAACTCACGTTGTCCACGTCCAATAGGAATCATTGCATCTACAGATTTGATACCTGTTTGTAATGGTTCTGTTACTGGCTCACGGAAAATTACTCCTGGTGCTTTACGTTCTAAAGGCATTTCAAAAGTTTCTCCTGCAATAGGACCTTTACCGTCAATAGGTGTTCCTAAAGTATCTACAACACGACCTACAATTCCTTCACCTACATTGATAGAAGCAATTTTTTCAGTTCTTTTTACTGTTGAACCTTCTTGTACTTGAGAAGAAGATCCTAATAATACAACTCCTGCATTATCTTCTTCTAAGTTTAATACAATTCCTTGTAATCCTGATTCAAACTCAACTAATTCTCCGTACTGCACATTTGATAATCCGTATACACGTGCAATACCATCTCCAATTTGTAATACAGTACCAACTTCATTTAAAGAACCTGTTGCTTCAAAATTAGTTAGCTGCTCTTGTAAAATAGCTGATACTTCAGCCGGTTTTATTGCTGCCATCTTTTTTTATTATTTGATGTAAATTTTTAAATTTTTGCTTCGTAATGACTATCGTCAAAACTTCTTTCTAATTCTCTTAAACTTTTAGCTATACTAGCATCGTACTGAAGATCTCCTACTCTTAATATAAATCCTCCAATAATGTCTGGATTTACTTCATTGCTAAGAGTTGTTTCATTCCCAGTTAATTCTTTTATTTTAGCTATAACTTGCGCTTCTAACGCAGGTGTTAAAGGAACAGCTGTAGTTACTTTAGCAACTTCAATAGATTTTAAGTGGTCATAAATAATTTGATAATCACTTGCTACTGTTTCTAAAACATTTAATCGTTTGTTGTTTGCTAAAAGCTTAATTAATCCTAAAGAGTAGTTGTTAATTTGTTTCCCAAAAATAGCTTCTAAAGCATTTACTTTATCGCTTGATTTGATAATAGGACTTTTTAACAACACCTTTAAATCATTGCTTCCTTGAATCGTAGTTTCAATCAATTGCATATCTGCATATACAGCTGATTCACTATGATCTGTTTTGGCAAGATTTAGGATCGCTTTTGCATAACGTAATGCTGCTCTTGTACTCATTCTTTATACTAGTTTAAAGTAACTTCTTTTAAAGATTTTTCTACCAATTCTAATTGGGTTTTCTCCGAAGTTAATTCACTCTTAATAACTTTCTTAGCAATATCTATAGATATTCCTGCTATTTGAGATTTTAACTCTGCCAATGCTGCTTGCTTCTCTACTTCTATTGCTTGTTTTGCGTTAGAAATTATAGTGTCTGCTTGTTCATTAGCTTCTTCTTTAGCATCTGCTACAATTTTATCTTTAATTTCACGAGCTTCTTTTAACATAGTGTCTCTTTCTGCTCTAGCTTCTTTTAAGATTCTTTCGTTGTCAGCATTTAAAGTTTCTAACTCTTTTTTTGCATTTTCTGCTGCTTCTAAAGCATTAGAAATACCTTCTTCTCTATCGTTTAATGCTTCTAATATTGGTTTCCATGCAAACTTTCGCATTAAAACGATTAAGATAACAAATATAATTGCTACCCAGAAAAATAAACCAAATGAAAAATCGTTAATTAACTTATCCATCTATGTAAAATATTTAATTTAGTTTGTTTTGTATTTTTTGTTTAAAATACTATCTGTAACCAACCGTTACAGATAGTATTTAGTTTTTCTTAGTGATTATTTTCCTAAGATTAAAGCACCAAATGCTAAACCTTCTAATAATGCACCAATAATAATCATTGCAGTTTGAATCTTGTTAGCTGCTTCTGGTTGACGTGCAATAGCGTCCATTGCTGAACCACCAATTTTACCTAAACCTAAACCTGCTCCAATAACGATTAAACCTGCTCCTACTAATCCTGGGATTGCCATAATAATTGATTTATATATAATTAAACAAAAAATTTATTCTTAATGATGATCGTGTTCTTCTACGGCCATACCAATAAACAATGATGACAACATTGTAAAGATATATGCTTGTAAAAATGCTACTAACAATTCTATTACATTAATAAATAATGTTAGCAATAACGATACTCCAATACTTCCTCCTGTACCTAACATTGCTTTACCTGTGTAAATTAATGCTATTAATCCCATTACAACGGTATGACCTGCTGTAATATTTGCAAACAAACGGATTAATAATGAGAAAGGTTTTGTAAACATACCTAATACTTCTATAGGTGCTAAAACTATTTTCATTGGCACAGGTACTCCTGGCATCCAGAAAATATGTTTCCAATAATCTTTATTTGCACTAAACTGTACAATAAAGAAGGTAAACAATGCTAAACAAACTGTTACAGCAATGTTTCCTGTAACGTTAATTCCTAATGGAGTTAATCCTAATAAGTTGGTAATCCAAATAAAGAAAAACACAGTTAACAAGAACCCCATAAACTTACGGTACTTCTTTTCTCCTATATTTGGTCTAGCTATTTCATCTCTTACAAAAACAACTAAAGGCTCTAATACTCTTGCAAATCCTGTTGGAATTGGTCCTTTTTTATACCCTTTTGCTAAATTTACAAATAACAAAAGCATAATGATTGATATTACTAAAATTGAAAACACGTTTTTAGTAATAGAAATATCTAATGGATGAACGTGATGTCCGTGTTCGTCTTCTAATAAATTACCTTGAGCATCCGAATTGTATATTTTACCATGGTGCAATACATAGTTTTTATCTCCTTTAGAAACTATTGCTTCTCCGTGGTGAAACTCAGAAGACATAAAAACTTTTAGTCCATTATCTACTAATATAACTGGTAAAGAAAATCCGTAATGATGTCCTGTTTTCTCATCAGAAAAGAATATAAAATCATGAGAATCTGCTAAGTGATGCTGAGCATATGCCGTAATTTCTTCTGGACTGCTCACTCCATCGTTAGCTCCGCTGTTGTGAGAATTGTGATTTGAAGCATGATTTGTACTTTCTTTTTGGTGTTGTACTACTTCTTTTTGGTGTGCATCTGTAGCATGCTGATCATCGTTTGCCTGACTTGTAAACGTTGTTAATGTAAGCATTAACACCACTAAAAACTTAAAGTTCAATTTTACTATCATTCTCTCGTGAATAAGGATTGTTTCAAAATTTGTGCAAATGTAAACAATAATTTAAAATAACTATGAGTTTTCAACATTGTTTTACACAAAATTCAAAAAGTTTAGTCCTTTTTAAAATTTTTAGTTAAATCGCTTATTTTTAAGAGTTTTACTATAAATATTTGTTCCATCACTAAATTCAATCCAAAGGGAATAAATAAAGCTATTGCATCTGGAGTGCTAACCTCTCCAAATTTATTCGTCGGATTTAAAACAAAGTACAATAAAAGCATCTTTATCACACTCAATCCTAAAAAAATAAAACCTATTTGACTTTCGTATTTTTTATTTAACAACAAAACACTTGTACACACTAAAATAGATAACGTTGCATTTACAATATAAGAAAGAGGTAAATCTATTACCAAAACTAATTGATCTATAAGACGATCTGCTTTTAAATAGTTGTGTAGTAAAAAAGCAAAAAGGTTTACCACTAATACAATGGCTAAACCTTTGGTATGATTTTTAAACATTAAAATTATTCTTTATTAAGTTTGTTTAATTGTCTGGTTAAGTTCATCACAAAAATAACAAGGGCTAAGATAATAAACAAAAGGGTAGCCCAAGGTTTGCTTAACTGATAATGCGTATCTATTACATTTCCAATTTTAGATGCCAAAAACATCATAACTCCTAACTGTACTCCTATTCCTGAAAATTTAAGAAATTTCCGAAATGTTTGATTCTCGCTCTTTTGATTCTGTTGCTTGTTCACTATTTGCTGGATTTAACTCTTTTATACTACTTAACATTCTACAATTCGCATTAAAAATAGCTCCTGGCTCTACAGTTAAACTTTCCATAAAAATATCTCCTGCAACTTTAGCTGTTGGTTTTAAACACAAAGAGTTTTTAACCTCTAAATGTCCTTCTAAAAAACCTTCTATATCTGCATTTACACATTTTACTTTTCCGTAAACTTTTCCATCGGGTCCTATAATTACTTTCCCTGTAGTGGTTAAATCTCCTTCAATAGTTCCATCTATTCTAAAATCACCCTGAGAGGTAATACTTCCTTTGAATATGGATTTCTTTGAAATCCTGTTTCTCTCCATGGTTAAATTCTCTTGCATGTTTTGTGCTTTCTTTTTATCTGAACCAAACATATATCCTCTTAATTTATTCTTTCAAAGTTAGTTATTTCTTATTTAATAATTCTTTGGCTTTTTTAGCTTCTTCAGAATTAGGATACCTAAAGTTTAAGTCTTTTAATTCTTTTTCAAAGGCTTCTTTCCCTTTTTGTTTTGCAATTAAATAAGCGTTTAACAACATATATTTAGGAGCCAAAGATGTTTCTCCATATTTTACGAGTGCCTCATCCATTTCTTCTTGTGCAGCTTGTATAGAATTTACTTTGTAAAGTTCATAAATTGTTTCATAACACTTTATATAAGCATTTTCTTCTTCTAAAACCAAACCTTCTTGATTTTGATTGTTTGCCAATTTTGTAAACGATGAGTTTGGAAATTCATTTGTTAATTTCTGTCTGTATACGTTTGATTTGATTGAATTCCCAGAGTCTTTATAAATTTTATACAATTTATAATAGGCTCCTATCTTTAAATCATCATAAGGGTCAAATAAAATTAAATTTTCTAATTTTTCAATAGCCAAATCATGTTCTTCTAACTGGGTAGAATACGCATTTGCCAACTCGTAATAATTTAAATTTCTTGTAGCTGTAATACTATCTAAAAACTTAGGATCTCTATTTATTTTACTTGTGTAATAAATTACTTTGTATTTATTGTTTTCTACAGACTCTTCTCTATCTAATGATGGTGTTCCTTTATTTACATCACTAGCAGTTATTAAAGATTTTGCATACCAGTTTTCTTTTTTAACAGACAAATTCCAAATTTCTTTAAAGGCTGTTTTCCCTTTAATTCTTTCGGTGCTGTTGTAAAAGTACCAATCTGTTTTGTCAGCAAATCCTATATTGTTTTGTTTAGACAACAAGCGTAATTCTTTTAACCTTGCTTGTTTTTCTTGCTCCTTTATTTTTTGAATATGGTTTTTAAAAAATATTGTCAAATCATCATCATTCATACGAGCTATTTTTAGCAAACTATCGTTTGTTCTCGCGTGATTTGATATGTTGACAATTTTCTCTAAACTGTTCGATTTTCGTTTAATTCTAATAACACGTCTAGAATTTTTATTTTGAGCAACATTTATCAGTGTATCGTAATAAGATTTTGCTGACTCGTAGTTCTTTAAATTGTAAGACAAATCTCCTAATTTTTCATAAGACAATACTTTTTGACTGACATCACTTTTAGGGCTTTGCACAGATTCTGTAAAAAATTGTTTGGCCAAAGAAATAGAATCAGATGCTTGATATATCAACCCTTTTTGATACAATAAAGCTCCTAAGTATTGCCTGTTTTTGGTTACTCTGATTAGTTTGTTTACCTTTTCTAAAAACTCTTCTGTAGAATATTCTTTTAAATGATTGTTTATTTTTTCTAACTGAGCCTGGACTTTTAATTTGTACAATCCGTTTGGGGTTTGTATTACTTGATCAAAAGCTTCATCTGACTCTGCTACCAATCCTAATTTTCTATAAACTTGTCCTAAAACAAATGCAGCTCTACTTGCTGTAGTTCCTTTATTAATTGCTTGCAAAGAAGCTTCTAAATGTGAAACTATTTGATCTAAACTATCAGGTGTTTTTTGATAGGCCATTACCAAACCTATTTCTGCTTGCTGTCTTATTTTATCAGAAATTCTAGAAGAGGTTAGCAATCTTTTTAAAGCTCTTTTTCCAAAATCTACATTGTCTAAATGAATGTTTGCTTTTGCTCTCCAAACCACCGTTTCATATATTAAACTGGCACTAGGGTAATTTTTAATAATGTATTCAAAAGATTCTAAAGCAGGACCAAATCTTTTGGTATAATATCTAGATTTTGCCAATAATAAATAGGCTTCATCTATTTGCGAATTTCTTTCTTCTCCTCCTATCAACATAGAGTGTTTCTGAATGGCTTTTACAGCTTTTTCTTCGGCTCTTTCAAAATCTGCTTGCCCAATTGGTTGTGCATCACCATCTATTTTTTGATCTGCATAAAAGCTAAAAGGCTCTATAGGAAGAATTTCATTAAAATCATCTTGATAAGTACTCTCAACTTTTTCTAATCCCTTTTCAAAAGCTAATTTCCCGTTATAAACCACATTATATTTTGTAACTAAAGCATGGTATTGCCTGTTTACAAACCTATCTTTACGAGTACTACAAGCCAACAATAAAAATGCAGATATGTATATAAAAAAGTGTTTCACAAAAATTTAGGTCTAAAATATAAGGTTCTTACAAGACAAATATAAGGTTCTAATGCTAATGGAATTATGCATATTACACAAATCTATCTATTATTTTGGAAATAGGCTCTATTTTGTATGTATGTTCAATACTAGGTCCGGCAACCCAAACCGTTTTATAAGTTACTTCTTTAGCAGAAGATATTACATCTTGCGTTCCTTTTAAATACCTTAACAGTTTTACCCACTTTTTTAAAAATTTGTACTTGTGTAATTTTTTTTCCAACCAAGTTTCATCCAATCCAATTTTTTGTACATAAGGAGTATTAATAACCGTACAAGGTGTTCCAGATATTTTTTTGGTCATTACAATGTCTTTGGCTCCATAAGTTACACAAGCGTTTTTATAAGCATCCGAAACTTGAGATTCTTGTGAGGCTATAAACGGACTTCCTATAGAAGCTCCTGCTGCACCATATGCTAATACTTTTTCTAAATCTTGCTTAGAACCTATTCCCCCTGCAGATATAATAGGCAAATTGGTGTTTTTAAACAACTGTTTAATTAGCGTTTCTGGATCTAATTCTCCTCTATGACCACCTGCTGTATTGTTTACCGCAATTAAAGCATCGCAACCTAAAGCTTCTGCTTTTTTTGCATGATCTAAATTTACAACATCACAAAACACTTTAATTTTAGCTCTTCTTGCTTTTACAATTACTTCTCTAGGGCTTCCTAAGGAAGTAATAATAAAATCTACCCCTTCGTCACAACAAGCTTTTAACTGATCTCTGTATTTTAAGTTGGAGGTGTTTACTATAATATTAATTCCAAAAGCTCCATTATGTGGCTTGTGAGCTTTCATTTCTTGTATTGCTGCTTTTAACTCACTAATTTTTCTGTAGTTCAAAGCAGGAATACATCCTGCACCTCCTTTTTGCATGGCTGCAATAACCATAGCAGTATTAGAAACTAAAAACATTGGAGCTACCAAAAAAGGCAAATCTATATTTAGTATTTGTTGCAATGTTTTTGATTGAGGCATGTTGAGTGTTTCTAATTTGTGTTTAAGGTACTCATTTTAAATTGACGAATGTTAATTTTGCTCCCAAATATTATTTTCTCTGTTTACATCCATCATTTGATGTTCTTTGTCAATTTCAATCTTTTTAATTTTATGATCTACCTTAAAACTATACGTTGGTTTTATCCAAGGCCAATCGGGCAATAAGGTTGATTTTTGCTTTTTTTCTCCCCTCATAATATCTAAAGGAATGTAAAATGTTTCTTGACTGTCATCCTCATAAGTAACTACTAATGCTACAGGCATAGGCATTTTTCCTTTTCTATGAATTGTTATGGTATTGGTTAACGGAGGAAATACTTCATAATCTATAGTAGCAGTAGTTTCTATCCAAAAATTAAAATACCAGTCTAGTTCTATTTCAGAAGTTTTTTCTGCAATTCTGATAAAGTCTTCTGGTTTTGGATGCTTAAAACTAAAGGCTTTAAAGTAATTTCTTAACGTGTTTTTTAGCGCTTCTTTTCCTATTACATATTCTAACTGATGTAGAAACAATGCTCCTTTGTTGTAAGAAGAAACTCCGTAACCGTAATTGTAGTCAAAAGCATCTCCATGTGTGGTTAAAGGTTGTTCTATTCCATAACCTACCAACTTTACGTAACTGGCATACATTTTATCAAAAGCATCTTTTTCATCGTTAAACAATTTGTTTTCTATAAGGGTAGATAAATAAGTGGTAAAACCTTCATCTAACCAAGCGTGTTTGGTTTCGTTACTTGCCAATAAAAACTGAAACCAAGAATGTGCCAATTCATGAGCAACCACTCCTACCAAACTTCTATACTCTCTATCTCCTGTAATTAAAGTACACATTGCATACTCCATTCCTCCATCACCTCCTTGTACAACCGTGTATTGTTTGTATGGATACGCTCCTACCTGATTTTTGTAAAAAGAAAACAACTCATCCATTACTTTCGGTAATTTTCCCCAAGATTCTTTTTGGGCTTTAGATAATGAGTTTTTATATAAAAAATGAACCTCTGGACCGTTTGTTACTTTGTGTTTTAAATGTTTATAATCTGCATCGGCAGCCCAAGAAAAATCATGCACATTTGGAGCTTTAAACTCCCAAGTAATTTTTCCATCAACTACTTTTTGTTTTAATTTTTTAGCAGAATCTTCATAACCGTGCCCAACTTCATTAGGATTTTGTAAATAACCAGAACCTCCAATAGTATATGCTTTATCAATTGTAATATCTATTTCATAATCTCCCCAGTCTGCATAAAACTCAGCTCCTAAATACGGATTTGCATGCCAACCTTCATCGTCATAAGCTGCTAATTTTGGATACCATTGAGTCATAGACAAAGCTACTCCTTCTTTATTATCTCTTCCAGATCTTCTTACTTGTAATGGAACCTGACCTTTAAACTCCATTTTTAAACGAGTTTTTCGTCCTGATTTTAAAGGCTTGGCCAACTCTACTTCTAAAATAGTTCCTTCTACCTGATAATTTAAAGCTTTTCCTCCTTGTGTTAAAGTAATCACTTTTAAATACCCTTGTTCTTCTGGTTTTAACAAAGCAATTTTACTTTTATTTACTGGAGCTTCTTCTGTACCTACATTCACCATAACCCTTGGGTCAGGATCTTTCATGTTTTGAATTTTTACATCCATAGCACTCCCCGGCTGAAAAGCATTGTTATATAAATGATAATACACCTTGGTTAACGTTTCTGGTGAATTATTTTTATAGGTTATTTCTTGCTTTCCTGTGTATTGATAGGTTGTTACATCCATATCAATACTCATTTTATAATCCGTTTTTTGTTGCCAATATTGTGCATGTATATTAAGCGACAACAGTCCTAAGAATACTATTATTTTGTTCATCGTTATTTAAATAAAAATACCAGCCCGTAATGAGCTGGTATGTTGTTTGTCTTTTGTTTTTTTATTTTTTTTGATTTACAATCTCTTGAGCCATTTTAACTGCATTGTAAGCATTTACCACTCTTCCTGTTCTAGAAATTTCTGATAATTGTACTTTTTTACCTGCTCCACCTGGCAACAATACTTTCATATCTACCAATGTACCCGAATTCATAATAATATGTTTTACTTGACTTGCAGACAACTCTGGATAGTAAGAACGAATTAATGCTGCCACACCTGCTGTTGCTGGAGAAGCCATAGAGGTACCGCTTAATTTTTTATATTTATTTCCTGGAACAGTATTGTAAATATCGTGTCCTGGTGCAAAAACATCTACGCTTTTTTTCCCATAATTAGTAAAATCTGCCAATAACTTTTCATCGTAAAAACGAGTAATAGCACCCACTGTTAAAAAGTTGTCAGATATTTCTTCGGCATCATCTACATCTTTCGGATAGCTTGGTTTGTCATCAATATTCTGAGCATCGTTACCTGCTGCGTTTACAATTAACACATCTTTTTTAGCCGCATATTTAATCGCATCATACACCCATTCTGCATTTGGAGAGTATCCTTTTCCAAAACTGGTATTGATAACTTTAGCTCCATTATCTACCGCATATCTAATTCCTAAAGCTACATCTTTGTCATATTCATCACCATTAGGCACTACTCTAACTGCCATTAACAATGCATTATTGGCAACTCCTTGTACTCCTAAATCATTATTTCTATCTGCCAAAATAATTCCAGAAACATGTGTTCCATGAATTTCATCATCTGCCTGGTCTTTTACATTGTTATCTCCATAAACTTTTGTTTTCATAGAATAAGCATCATCATTTAAAGCGGCTCTTCCATCAAACTCTAAATTGTAATAAGTATTTACTTTAGATGTATAATACTCTACTGCAGGTTCTAGTTGCTCTATTTGCTCTTCTATGGTACTTCCGCTTTCTAAAATTCTGATAGCAATTTCCTTTTTAGAGTTTACAAAATCAAAATTAGAAGTTGCCCCTTTAACATCTTCTAAAGTATATTCTTTTTTACCCGTTAAGTTTTGCATCGCAATATCGGTGTCCTTTAACATACTTTGATATTGCATGTATTGTTCTTGTCCTTTTTTAGCTTCTTCTAAATTGTTTTTATAATCTTCTTCTAAAGCCTTAAAAGCCAAATAATCATCTTGATCTTTTTTCTTAATATCTACCGATGTTTTTCCTTCGTACTTTGGTTTTAAAGTTCTATACAATCTGGTAATTTCTAACGTTTCATCATACGTAGGCCCTAAAAAGTTCCATCCATGAACATCATCAATAAATCCGTTTTTATCATCATCTAAACCGTTCCCAGCAATTTCTTTAGGGTTTACCCACACTTTGCTTTTTAAATCTTCGTGTGTAATATCAGAACCCGAGTCGGTAACTGCTACAATTACAGGAACTGATTTTTTTCCTTGTAAAAACTCATAAGCTTTAGCCAAGCTCATTCCTGGAATAGAATCTGTAGCTAAGTCTGAATGCGACCAAGTGTTTAATTCTTCTTCTGCAAATACCTTTTTTGCAGGAATATGTACGGCTGTACTTTTTCCTTCTGGCACTGCTATGTTGTGAATAGAACTACAACTTACTACAAAGGTTCCTAGGGCAATAACTGCTGTATATTTTGTTAATTTCATGAATTAAATATTTCTTTAAATGTAAATGTTTCTTTTAATCTTATTCCTTTTTCTGTTTGATGTACGGTACATATTTCATGATGTGCATCGTGCTGCATAAACAACAAATAATCGTTTGCTGCAGCTTCTTTCAAAAATAATTCTTTTTCCGATAAGGTTAACAAAGGCCGTGTATCAAAACTCATTACATAAGGCAATGGTATATGACCTATTGTTGGTAACAAATCTGCCATAAAAACAAGTGTTTTTCCTTTGTACTGAATTATTGGAATCATTTGTTTTTCGGTATGACCATCAGCATAAAATATGCCAAACCCTAACTCAGATTCTTTAGATTGATGTTCTCCGTTCAATCCCACAAACTTTAGCTGTCCACTTTCCTGAATTGGCAATATGTTTTCTGATAAAAAAGAGGCTTTTTCTCTAGCATTGGGTTCTACTGCCCATTGCCAATGATTGGCATTGGACCAAAATGTAGCATTCTTAAAAGAGGGTTCTAAAACAGTTCTGTCTTTATTCCACTGAATGGCTCCTCCTACATGATCAAAATGCAGATGGGTTAAAAAAACATCGGTAATATCATCTCTATGAAAACCGTGTTTAGCCAAAGAAGTGTCTAACGTAAAATTTCCCCAAGGAGTGTAGTAACTAAAAAACTTATCGCTTTGCTTGTTTCCTAAACCTGTGTCTATTAATATCAATCGATCTCCGTCTTCTATCAACAAACAACGCATACCAATATCAATTTTATTGGTTGCATCGGCAGGATTGGTTTTTTGCCAAATGGCTTTAGGGACTACTCCAAACATAGCTCCTCCATCTAACTTAAAGTTTCCGGCCTCTATCGGATATAAAGTCATTTTAAATCAATTTTAAGATTAAAGATATAAAATGACTTTAGAACGGAATGTTATTTTCTAAAAATATACACAAAAAAGACAACCTATTTACAAATTCCCTTTAAGCCACATAATTTCAAAAGGCTGTAAACTTATTGTTGAACTTGTTAATGCTTCGGAATTTGGTGCTAAAATATTGGTTAAAGGAAGAGAAATTTTGTTGGGCAACTCGCATGATATTGTTGTGTCAGAAAAATTATGCACTGCTACAATTCTTTCTTTTTGGTGTATACAATGTTGATCTACAACAAAAAGAGAAGTATGTAAATCTATAAACTCAAATTTTCCAAAAGGATTAAACGCTGCTTCGTTTATGCGTATAGAAATAATTCTCTTATAACTATCTAACATTTTTTTAGTCAACGTTCCTTGAGTAGCTAATTCTTTTTCTAACCAATCTATATGGTATTTTTCTCTGTTAATTGTTCTATTTATTCCAGAATGTTTTACACCGTCTTTGTAGTTTCTAGATCCTACTAAGGAATGAAAGTACACTCCTGGAACCCCTGGCATTGCCAATACTGTGGCTTGTGACAAAAACATTCTTTTGTAACGAAGTTCATCTGTTTCATCCGGATGTGTTAAAGCATCCATATAACTACAGTTTAGCTCATACGGACTTTGACTTCCATCGGCATCGGTTTTATAAGAAATTAATCCTCCATGGTTTTTAACTGTTTCCCCCATTCGATTAAGTTCCTCGTCGGTTAAAATTCCTTTTACCGGTCTTAAACCAATTCCATCATGACTTGCCGTAAAATTAAAAAAGCAAACCTTATCACTAGGCAGCGTTAATGTTTTTGCCCAAGACATTAACGTTTTGGTATTTTTATTTTGGACAGAATGCACCAACAAAGGTGGCAAAGCAAAATTGTAAACCATTTGTGCTTCATCATCTCCACTTCCAAAATAAGATACATTTTCGTGATGAGGAACATTGGTTTCTGTAATAATAATTACTTCTGGAGCTACTTCATGTAGCACTTCTCTCATTAACTGAATTAGCTCATGTGTTTGTTCTAAGTGTACACATTCGGTTCCTATTTCTTTCCAAATAAAGGCAATGGCATCTAATCTAATTAAGGTGGCTCCTTTTTCTACATAATAAAAAAGAGCATCTAGTACGTTTCTTAAAACTCGATGACTTTTGTAATTTAAATCTACCTGATCTTTACTAAAAGTTGTCCAAACATGCCTAATTTTCCCATTGTTGTCTACAAATTCACTTAACAATGGTAAGGCTCTTGGTCTTACCACTTTGCTTAAATCTATAGAAGGATCTACTTCTGTAAAAAAATCTTGAAAATAAGGATCTCCTGCTAAGAAAGCTTTGAACCAATCTGAAAATTGGGAAATATGATTGATGACTCCATCCACCATTAATCTATATTCTCCACTTATTTGCTCTATTTCTCTCCAAGAACCCATTTTAGGATCTACAGCTCCGTAGTTTACTACAGAAAATCCATCATCAGAAGAATAAGGGTAAAAGGGTAAAATATGTACAGAATTTATAATTCCTTTTAAATGCTTATCCATAAAACCTTTTAAGGTTTGCAAAGACGGTTCGTAATCTTTATTTACTTGATCTCCGTAAGTAATTAAAATCACATCTTTTTCACTTAAGTGATAAGGTTTGGATTGAATTCTAGATTTGTACTTAAAAATTAAATCAATAATACTATCCACGGCTCTATCTGCTATTTCTGGCGGATATAGTTTGTGCAAGCGTTTATTAATTGTGTGGTCTTTGTCTGATATATGTTTCATTATTCATTGTCTTTTTTAACGTAGTTCACAAATTTTTCAGAAAAATCTGGCATTACAGATCTCACCGTAATCCAAGATGATAAAGAATGTGTTCCCATAGGATCTTCATAAAACTCATGAGAGGCTTCTTGTATGGCATTTTGAAAAGCTTCTACAGCTTTTATTTCTTTCTCTCTATTATATTCCAACGCATTTAATTTACTTAGAGCATTGTATTTAGAAATCTCGAACCTAGATTCCTGAAAATAAGTAGCCAATAAGGTTTTAAAAGAAGCTTCTGAAAACACAACTCCTTCTTGTGCCAACACTCTAAACAAAGTTTTGGCAATATCTTTAGACATTTTATAAATTCCAGAACCAGAAGCCTGATCTCCCAAATCTTGATGTTTGTGTTCGTAGGTTTCCATAATTTCTGTTTGACAAATTCTTTTGTTAGATGTGTTTTTATACACCTCACTTAACGTAGAAACTTCTAATCCCCAAGTAGGAGAAATTCCAATACCTCTTGCCAACGACCTTATAAAAGAAAACTCTCCAGATAATGAATATCTAAAACTTCCCATATAATCTAAATACTTACTTTCTCCGTATACTTTAGCCAAAGAGTTTACCAAAGGTGTGTATAACAAACGGGTAGCTCTACCGTGTAATTTATTAGTTACTCTGGAATAAAATCCTTTGTTAAATTCAAAATCTAAAGCTGGATGTACGATAGGATAAAATAATCTTGCAGGAATTTCTCTGCTGTAATTTACAATATCACAATCGTGCAAAGCAAAAGCATAAGCATCTTTATCTCCCAACGCATACCCAATCATGGTCCAAACATTTCTTCCTTTTCCTGGTGTTTGTAACCCCGGAAAACCTTCGGCAGTAAGATCTGCATACAACTCTTTTATTCTAGGCCCATCATTCCACAACACATCTACCTGACAAGGCAATACAGACATTAATTTTTTAACCTCTTTAAATTGCTCTTCTGTAGCTTGGTCTAATCCTAAAATAATTTTATAAAGATATTTTACATGTTTTAACTCCTCTATAATTTTGTGCATTGCAGGGGTTTCAAACTCAGAATACAAAGCAGGTAACATTAACAACATCCCTCTTCGTTTGCTAAAACCTTCTAACTCACTTTCTAAATCTTCTAATGTTCTATCTCCTAAATTCTGAAGTGTTGTAATTACACCATTCTGAAAAAAATCTGCCATACTATTTTTTATTTTTTACGATTATTATAAAATCCATCACATTTGTACCCGAAATTCCCGTTACAAAATCATCACCCAATTTTTTAAAAAACGTATTGCTATCGCTGTTCTTTAAATAGGCTTCTGGATCTAGTTTTTTATTCTTTATTTTTTCATAACTATTAATATCTATATAAGCACCTGTAGCCTCGGACCTTCCGTCAATACCATCGCTACCCGCACTTAGAATACTAATATTTTCTGTTACGCAATCTGTTAACAACAGTCTTAATGCCAATTCCTGATTTCTACCTCCATATCCATCACCTGCCACTGTTGTGGTGGTTTCGCCTCCAAACAACAAACAAAAACTATGGTATTGCTTGTCATATTCTTTAATTTTACTGCTTATAAATTCCGTTGCGTTTTCTGAATCTGTTTCCAAAGTTGTCGTTACAATTTCCGTAACCTCAACCTTAGAACTCATATACATTTTTGCCTCTTGCAACGCAATTTTATTGTTCCCTATAATATGATGAGGAAATTTTCCGTTGTTCATGGGTGCCGAACCAATGGTATGCAAATCATCTCCAATAACATCACTCAACACCAAAACTTCTCCTTTGGCTTTTATATGATTGGCTAACTTACCTCCTTTTATTTGTGAAATGGATTTTCTTACCGTATTTAACGCTTTGATATCTATTCCTGATGTTAACAATGCCGATGATATTTTGGTAAAATCATCCAGTGTTAATCCTTCAATTGGTTTTTCTATCATGGCCGAAGCTCCTCCAGACAATAAGAACACAAACACATCGTTTTCTGTTAACTGCTGAACTCCTTCTAGTAATAATTCTGCAGCTTTTATACTTTTATCAGACACCAAAGGATGTGTAGAGGTAAAATGCTTTGCATATTGTAAATCTCCCGTAGATGTAGAAATTACAACACCTCCTGAAATTTTGTCTTTTAAAATAGCTTCACACTCCTTAGCCATATCAAAAGCAGCTTTTCCTGCACCAAACACAAAAAAGCGAGTGTTGTCTTTTAGCACATAATCGTTCTCTACTATGGTGATGACATTTTCATCTACCGATATATTGTCCTTTATTAAAGACGTAGCTTTTACTTTGTGTAAAGCTTTAAAATAAATATTTTCTAATTCTAATTTATACATTTTTCATAACCATTTCGTTCCACCCTTTAGCTCCTTTAAAGCTCGATTTTTGCAATTTTGAATTGGATAAATCTACATACCCTCCTTCGTGATTCTGAATGGCAATAGGTACTTTTACACTTTTTAACAAGGGCACATCATTTTGTCCATCTCCTAATCCAATAGATCTTACCTCATCTTTATAGATTTTTTCAAAAATTGCCACACATTTTTCTACCGCTTTTCCTTTGTCTTGATTTTTTCCTATTAAGTGATAAAATCGTCCTCCTTTGGTAATTTTTAATTGATTTTCTGAAGCTAATTTTTCTAAAACCTCTATTACAGCTTCTTCTTTTAAAACAAAAGGCTCTGTAAAATCTCGCTGTTTAGATGTTTGTGCTTTTTCTAAAGACAATCCAGTAAGTTCCCTTACTTTTTCATCTGTCATATCACTAAAGCCTAACATTCCAAATTCTGTTTTACAGGCATTGTAAAAAGTTAATACTTGATCATAAGAAACTCCTAGCTGAAGTATGTAATAAAAAGCATCAAACTCTTCTAAAAAAGAAAAATCAAAACCTTTGTAATTTTTTGGAATAAACAGCGCTGCACCATTCTCTACAATAAAAGGTTCTTTAATACCTACTTTTTGCTGCAACTGTTCTACCTCTACTTTGGTTTTGCTTGTGGTAAATATTAAGGGTATTTCTTTTTTAAACACTTGTTCTAAAGCCTCAAAAGACTCCTTAAACGAATAGTTGTTGTGGTTTAAAAAAGTTCCATCCAAATCTGTAAATATAACTGTCTTCATAGCGGGTGTTCAAAATAATATACAAGGAGTAACACGTTTTAAAAACCAAACTGATATTCCTTTTAGAAACCAAAAATTGCTTTTTGACTTGACTTAAAGTATAAAACTAAGACATTATTAAATAAATTGACCTGCTAAAAAACAGTTGTTAGAATGAGATTTGTATAGTAGACTTGATTCCAAATTCATGAAACCTAAAAATAAAAAAGGGATGAAACGAAAAAACCATCACTAAAAAGTGATGGTTTTTTTGAGGTGTCTAGCGGATTCGAACCGCTGTACATGGTTTTGCAGACCATTGCCTAGCCACTCGGCCAAAACACCATTGAGCGTGCAAATTTATATAATTCTATACATTGCACAATATACTTTTACATTTTTTTTTAAAATTCTTGTCTTTTTTTCGTCATTTCAATCGTAACAGCCTCAACATCTCCTCCAATAGGTGGGTTTAGTTTAGACAAAGCCACCGTAGCTTCGTCTATTAAAGAAATTTCTTTTAACAATCTTACCAATACTCTTTCTACCACATGCTCTAACAGTTCCGAACGTTGCAATACTTCTTCTTCAACAATTTTGTTAATATGAACATAATCTACCGTATCTGCTAGCTTGTCTGAAATTGCTGATTTGTTTAAATCTGCTTTTACAGCCACATCTACACGATAGTGAGAACCTATTTTAGCCTCTTCTTCTAAACATCCGTGATTGCTGTATATTCTAATATTCTGAACTCTAATAATTCCCATATTTCCTGATTTAAAAATGCAAATCTATAACAAAGCATTCAAACTTTTTAACATTTTGGCATAATCCTCAGGAGTATCTATATCTAAAATTTCCTTTTTCAAAACAAACCTAGACACTTCTGATTCGTGTTTTTTAAGAATCGATTTGGCCCCATCATCTTTAGACAACAAACTTAATTCCTTAAAAAATTCTTGTTCAAAAACAACAGGAACTCCTGTGTAATTAAGACAAGCTGTTACCGTAATTTTACATTGATGATGGTAGTGATATTCTAAAATTTGCTGAATATCTTTTGTTTGTATACTAGGCTGATCAGCTAACAAAATCACAACTCTTTGGTATTTATTTAGTTTCTGAATTGCAGAAACTCCATAAGCAATAGAACTTCCTATTCCCTTTTTCCACTGTTGATGATTTAAAATATGTACAGAATATTTTTTAATAGCCTCAATAATAACATCGCTATTTGCTCCTACCACTACAAACACATTTTCTTTAGAAACTGCCAACACTTGTTTGATGACATGTGTTAACAAAACATCGTTTTTAAAAGGAAGTAACTGCTTGGGTTGTTTCATTCTACTTGAACTTCCGGCTGCTACTATTAAAAAGGCTGTGTTTACAATCATCTTATATTGACAGTTTTAAACTAGTATTCTTTGGTAAAGAACTTACTAATTTATTCTTTTTAGTAGCTATAATTTCTGCCACAATAGAAACCGCTATTTCCTGAGGAGTTACAGAACCAATATCTAAACCTGTGGGTCCATGAATGAGTTCTAAAAACTCTTCAGAAATATCCAAATCTTCTTCAATTAGAACTGTAAACAATTGTTCTTTTCTTTTTGTTGCTCCCAACAAACCAATGTACAATGGCTTTGAATTTTTTAAACGTTGCAAAAACCACAAATCTTTTGCATAATTATGATTCATCAACACAATTGCCGTTTCTAGATCTATCTTTATTTCATTAATACCGTCTTCTTCTGTATTGATGATTTTCTTAGCTCCTATAAAATCATTGGTAGATTTTAATGTTTTAGTTCCGTTAACAATAATTACTTCCCATCCTAAAAAAGAGGCTTGCTGACTTAAACTATTTGCATCGTGCTCTGTACCTACAATGTAAATTTGAAATATAGGTTCCATGGTTTGATGAAAGCAGTTTTTAAACTTTGTTGTTCTATTAAAATTAGAAATTGGATAATCTACACCATCTAACCGAACAGTGGTTCCTCCTCCCACAGTTAACACATCAGCATAAAAAGTATTGAGTTGAAATGACTTTCTATTGTCAAAACAATGTTGAATTTTAAGAATTACCTCATCAGAAATGTTTAGTTTTTCTAACAACAAATACAATGTTCCCTCGCATCCCAACCTGTATCTTCCATCGTAACTAATTAACTTAGATTGCCCTGTGGCAAATACAGATTGCGACTGTAACACCACTTCTTTTTCTACACAACCACCACTCACTGCTCCAACAATCTGCATATTTTGATGGATCAACATTCGTACCCCTTCTTTTCTATATGACGATCCATTAACAGATACCAAGGTTGCTAACACCGTACTTTTAGAAAGTTGTTTGGCTTTAAGGTAAGCTTCTAATATTTCTTTAAATTCATGAGTCATAAAACCCTAACTATTTAAGCCATTTTTAATAAAAGGATGTTTTCTAAATCTTTTACCCATGGCAGCATACAAAGCATTAGCTACTGCTGCTGGTGCCGGTGGCAAGGTAGGTTCTCCCATTCCTGTAGGTGCTTCTTTACTATCTACAAAAGAAACCACAACTTCTGGAGCATCTTTTAATCTTGTTAATTGATATTGATGAAAATTATTGCTTTTTGGCACTCCGTTTTCTACAATCATTTCACTAAACATAGCATGTCCAATTCCATCTATAATACCACCTTCTGCTTGTGCTTTGGCTCCTAGCGGATTTACTACAATTCCACAATCTACAACACAATATACTTTGGTTACTACAGGCTTATTGTCTTTTAAAACCACTTCTGCAATTTGAGCCACGTGGGTATTATGAGAATAGTAAGCACTAAAACCCTGATAAACTCCTTGCTTTGAAACTCCCCATTGGGCTTCTTTAGCGACCTTCTTAATAACCTCCTGCATTCTTTCAGGAGAATATTTCATATTTTGATCTTTGTGCTTTTTGGCATTTTCTAGCAAATCTAATCGCAACTGAACAGGGTCTATGTTTAGTTCTTCGGCCAACTCATCAAAAAAACTTTGTTCTGCAAAAGCCAAAATGTTACAAATGGGTGCTCTCCACGCAAAGCACGTTACTTTACTTTTTATTTTGTACGTATCAATTAACAAATTATCTATAGCTCCTGAAGGAAAAAAATCGGCTCTTTGTTTATTAACCACTGCATTTACAGAAACATCTGTTAAATGATAACCTGTTACTTTATTGTTTTTAATTGCTGCTCTTATTTTGTATTTTACTTTAGGTCTATACCAACCTGTTGTCATATCATCTTCTCTGGTATAAACCAGTTTTACAGGTTTTTTAATTTTATCAGAAATTAACGCAGCCTCAATAGCATAATCTCCTTTTAATCGTCTACCAAAACCACCACCAATTCTACACATTTCTACACGCACCTCATCTACCTCTCTTTTTAAGTTTCTAGCCACTTGTTTAGCGGTTAATTCTGGAGTTTGTATAGGTCCTTTTAATTCAATGATCTCATCAGTTACATTGGCAAAAAAGTTCATGGGTTCCATGGTATTGTGTGCTAAAAAAGGAGCTTCATACACTCTTTCTATTACTTTATCAGCTTCTTTAAAAGCTTTATTCACATCTCCATCTTCTCTTACTTTTTTAAACTGTCCAGAAGCTAAAGCTTCTTCTGCTAATTGATCAAAATAGGTAGAATCTTCTTTTTTATTGGTTTTACTATAGGTAGCTTTTACCGCTTTTTTACCTTGAAAAGCAATCCATGTACTGGTGGCTATTACGGCAATGTTGTTTCCTGTTTTTACAACTTCTGAAACTCCTTTAATTTTTAAAGCTTCCGATGCATCAAACCTTATTAATTTTTGGCCAAAAGCTGGCGGATGTATAATAGAAGCATACACCATTCCCTCTTCAAAATAGTCCATTCCATACAATGGTGCTCCTTGGGTAATTTTAAAGTTATCTACATTTTTGGCTTGTTTTCCTATAATTTTAAAATCCTCAGGATTTTTTAAGGTAATATCTGTAGGTACTTCTAACGTTGCTGCTTTTACTACCAAATCTCCGTAGCCTAACTTTTTACCGTTGGGATGCATTACATTTCCATCACTTGTACTACAATGGTTAGGTTTTATACCCCACTCTAAAGCTGCAGCGTTTATCAACATTTGTCTTGCAGTAGCTCCAGCTTCTCTTAAAGGCAACCAAGAAAATCGGATAGACTGACTTCCTCCTGCTACTTGTCTTTTAAAATTTTTAGTATCTAAATTTGCTTGAACCACTCTTACATGTTCCCATGGCACATCTAACTCTTCTGCCACAATCATAGGCATAGATGTTTTTACTCCTTGCCCAATTTCTGGATTGGGAGAATAAATAGTTACTCTTCCATTGTTAGCTATTTGTATATAGGCATTAAATTCATTGTAATCTAAGGCTTCTAAATCTACGGGCATTTTACCTTGCTTGTTGCTACCTTGTAAAAAATGAACCCCAAAAACAATTCCCGCTCCAGAAAGTACAGATACTTTTAGAAACGATTTTCTATCCATTTGTATTGATTGATTTGATGCCATTGTTTAAGATTTTTGAGTGATTTCAACAGCTTTTTCTACTGCCTTTTCTATTCTTTTATAAGTAGCACATCGGCAAATATTACCATGCATAGCCTCTTTAATTTCTACCTTGTTAGGTTGGTTATTTTGAGCTAATAAAGATGAAGCAGTCATTATTTGACCTGCTTGACAATAACCGCATTGTGGCACATCTATTTCTCTCCAAGCTATTTGTACAGGATGATCATTATTTTTAGACAAACCTTCTATGGTAGTAATCTTAGCATCTCCAACAGCAACCACTGGAAACAAACAACTACGCACCACCGTTCCGTTTAAATGTACAGAGCAAGCACCGCACTGTCCTATTCCACAACCAAATTTGGTTCCTACCAAATGCAGCGAATCTCTTAATACCCAAAGTAGTGGTGTTTCTCCATCTACATCAACCTCGTATTTTTTGTTGTTAACTGTTAACTTAAATTGCATAGTTGTTGTTTTAATTTCAATAGAATTAGATAAGTATCAAATTTCACTCAATAAATTCACAATTTTAATACCAATACTTTATTTTCAGATGATTAAATTATAAAAATAGATTCTGATTCTTAAATCATATTTATACTAAGTAAGAACATATTTCAACTTCAAACTATAAATTCATCGTTTTCGTTCTGTTTTCTGTAAATTTGCTGACTTAATAACTGATTATTTTTGTTGAAATGGTAGAAAAGAAATCATTAAACTTTATTGAACAAATCATTGAAGAAGATTTGGCAAATGGATTGGATCCTAAAAATCTAAGATTCCGTTTTCCACCAGAACCTAATGGATATTTACACATTGGACACGCTGCTTCTATTTGCTTAAACTTTGGTTTGGGTGAAAAATACAACGCTCCGGTGAACTTACGTTTTGATGACACCAATCCTGCTAAAGAAGAGCAAGAGTATGTAGATGCTATTAAACGAGATGTAGCTTGGCTAGGTTTTAAATGGGATAAGGAACTGTATTCTTCTGATTATTTTCAACAACTATATGACTGGACGATTGATATTATAAAAGCAGGAAAAGCTTATGTAGATTTACAATCATCTGAAGAAATTGCTGCACAAAAAGGAACTCCAACAACACCAGGAACAGACAGTCCTTATAGAAATACCTCTATAGAAGAAAACTTGGCTTTGTTCCAAAAAATGAAGAATGGTGAATTTAACGAAGGAGAAGCTATTTTACGTGCTAAGATTGATATGCAACATAATAACATGCACATGCGTGATCCTATTATGTATCGTGTCTTAAAAAAGCATCACCACAGAACAGGAAACGATTGGGTAATATATCCTATGTATGATTGGACTCATGGTGAATCTGATTATTTAGAAAGCATTACACATTCACTATGTACTTTAGAGTTTAAAAGCCATAGAGATTTATATGAATGGTATTTAGCACAGGTAACAAAAGCTGGTAATATTGTACCTAAACAACGTGAATTTGCTCGTAGAAACATTAGTTATACCGTTATGAGCAAACGTAAGTTGTTGCAATTGGTACAAGAAAAATTGGTATCTGGTTGGGACGACCCTCGTATGCCTACCATTTCTGGTTTAAGACGTAGAGGATACACACCTAATTCTATTAGAAAATTTAGTGAAATTGCTGGAATTTCTAAAAGAGACAACGTAACCGATGTGGCTTTGTTAGAATTCTGTATTAAAGACGAATTAAACAAAACAGCACCACGTGTAATGGCAGTGTTAGATCCTATTAAATTAGTGATTGATAATTATCCTACAGATAAGGAAGAAATTTTAATTGCAGAAAACAATCCTGAAGATGAAGCAGCTGGAGAAAGAGAAGTTCCATTTTCTAAAGAATTATTTATAGAAAGAGAAGACTTTAGAGAACAAGCCAACAAAAAGTTTTTTAGATTAAAAATTGGAGGAGAAGTTCGTTTAAAAAACGCATACATTATTAAAGCTGACTCTGTAGAAAAAGACGAAAACGGAAATGTTACTGTAATCCATTGTACAGCAGATTTAGACTCTCGTTCTGGATCTGGAACCGAAGCAAGCAAACGTAGAGTAAAAGGAACCATTCACTGGGTAAGTAGCAAACACGCTGTAAAAGCTCAAGTAAATTTATACGATCGTTTGTTTAAAGACGAAGCTCCGGACAGTCATAAAGACATTGATTTTAAACAGTTCATCAACCCAAATTCTTTAGAAGTAATTACTGCTTTGGTAGAACCAAGTTTGTTGACTTCTAAACCTGGGGATAGATTTCAATTTCAACGTAAAGGATATTTTTGTGCAGATACCGATAGCACTTCTATTCAACTAATTTTTAACCGTACGGTTGGATTGACAGATTCTTGGGCAAAAGAAGAAAAGAAAACTGCTGCTCCTGCAAACGATGCTTCTTACGATGCCATTGTTGCTCTGGCAGGAAAATATTTAAAAGCACGTTCTAACGAAGATAGAGCAGAGCTTTTAACACAAATAGAACCTTTAGCTACTAAAGTAAACAAAGAGGTATTAGCCACTAAATTAAACGATGCAATTGCTAACAAAGATGTGTTGGCTGGTTTGTTAACTCTTAAATATATAGGAATTACATCACCAGAAGAAAAAGCATTTTTAGCCAAAGCTTTAGGAATGAAAAATGGTGCTATAAAGTTAGAGGCTATTAATATTGCCATTGCTACTGCCGAATTATTGTTAGAAAACAAAACATTGCTAGAAGCTATTTTAGCCGAAGAAAAAAGTCCTTTTATTAAAGAAGTTATAGAAAAGGCTTTAGCATAGTATTTGCTAATATTACAACTATGGAGGTTGTCTAAAAATAATACACATCATCCTGATTTTAGTTCAGCATGATGTTTGTAAAATATTTTTAGACAACTTTTTTTATGAATTCTGCTTCCAATTTTGCTAATGTAATTTTTGATACAGACAAACGACTTAACAAATAGTAATTTTAAACCTAGAAACCTTAAAACAACAATTATGGTACAAACAATCACAAAACAAGACTTTTTAGATAAAGTATTCAATTTTGAAAAATCACAAGAATGGGAATTTGCTGGAGATGTTCCTGCAATTATAGATTTTTATGCAGATTGGTGTGGTCCATGTAAAGCGGTTGCTCCATTGTTAGAGGAATTAGACAAAGAATACAATGGAAAAATAAACATTTACAAAGTAGATACAGAAGTAGAACAAGAATTGGCTGGTGCTTTTGGAATTCGTTCTATTCCATCATTATTATTTTGCCCTAAAGGAGAAAAACCACAAATGGCTCAAGGGGCTTTGCCTAAACAACAATTTGAAGAATTGATTAAAGATATTTTAAAGGTTGAAAAATAAACAACCCTTACAATCAACAAAAAAAGCCTCACAAATGTGAGGCTTTTTTACGTTAATTTTTCTACTTAAATTTTAATATTTACACCCACATATGGTCTTACTTGATTAACAGGTCCAAAAGTTCCGTCTTCTTTTTCAGCATATGTCCATTGGTAATCTACTCCTGCCTCTAAAAATTTGTTAATTCTATAGGTTACTAAAATATTAGCCAAAGCTCTAGAATCAAACTTAAAAGCATCTCCTAAATCTGATAATTGCCCTTTTACATATTTACCTCTTGCTCTAAAATTTGCTATTTCTTTAGTTTGTAAATTCAATCCTACGATTGCTCCTCTGTTGCTATTTTTTAAATCGTCTGGTAAAATTAATTCTCCTTCAACTTTTACCAATCCTAAAATTTCACTTCCTAAACGACCGTAAACACCTTGAGATTTTTCTGCTAAAACCAACTCCTCTAAACGAGCATCTTTATTAATTTCATAAGCAAAATTAAAAAATTGTGGAATGTAATTTTCTCCGTACCATTGTCTTTCTATTCTAGCATTTAAATGAAATACATTGGCTACAAATCTAAACTGTGCCTCTAAACCTGTTGCAAAACCACTACCATCGTCATAAGTAGCTCCTGGTTCATAATTTCCAGGGTTGTTACTAAGATCTTCTGCCAAAGCATCGTTTTTGTTTAACTGTGCATATTGGGCATCCCAAGTTAATTTTAACAAAGCATTTCTTAACAAAGTCATTCCTACATCTACTCCAACAGCACTGTTTCCATCTCTAGTAAAAGTTGTGTTAGAGGTTACACCTGCATCAGTAGTTTCTTCAAAGTTATCTTTATCAGAAACATAACTAACTCCTAGTTCTAATGTTTTTAAAACAGGAATGCTTGTTTTTGCTAATGGTTTATAGTAAGGTCTTAAGGCTAATAATTTTTGAGTTCCATCAAAATTCACATCGCTATAAATAGCTTCCAAACCTATTGTTTTTTTAAATAATAAATCGGCACTAATACCTACTTTACGTCTTTCAAAAGAAACAGCATTGCTGTAGTTTCCTAAAAGAGCTCCAAAACCTAGTTGTTCTCCAGTCATATCACCTAACTTAGCATACACAGCATCTTTTTTCTTTCTACCATAGCGTAAGTAACGAACCATTCTAAAAACACCAACACCATTGTTAAATTCCTGTGTTCTTAGCTCTCCGTTTTCGGTATTAAATAATAAAGGAACGTCTAAACCCAATCCAAATTTTCCTATAGAAAATTCTGGTTGAACTCTAAACCCAACAAAGGTTTGTTCTCCAATAGTTGTTACTCCAAGGTTTGCAGATAAAGTATTTTCTTTATCAAAAGAGCTTTCAAACTCATCTTGAGCATATCCAAATTGCACAAAAATAATCGCTAATAAAACAATTCTGATTGTAGTTTTCATAGTTATAGTTTTACGTTTTAACATATGTTAAATTTAAATGTTTTTATGAAACCAACAAGCATATTTTTATGTTTTCCTTTTTATGAATTCTAAATTTCTATCGTACTAGAAACCTTATATTTGCGACTTAAACAAATTCTTATGTTATCTATTCAAGATGTTTCTTATGGCTACATTAAAAACAAACCCGTACTTAAAAACATTAATTTTAATGTAAATAAAGGTGAGTATGTAGCGCTTTTAGGAGAAAGTGGTTGTGGAAAAAGCACTTTATTAGAATTAATTTATGGTTTAATGGACATTGAAAAAGGGGCTATTTTTTACAATGATGAAAAACTATTAGGTCCTAAATTTAATATTATTCCTGGACATCCGTTTATGAAATATTTGGCTCAAGATTTTAGTTTAATGCCTTATACCACTGCTGCAGAAAACGTTGGCGAATTTTTATCTAACATTTATAAAGAAAAAAAACAAGCTAGAATAAAAGAACTACTAGAAGTAGTAGACATGAGTGATTTTGCACATGTAAAAGTTAAAAATTTAAGTGGCGGACAAAAGCAACGCGTGGCTATTGCGAGAGTATTGGCTAAAGAACCTAAAATTTTATTGTTAGACGAACCCTTTAGTCATATAGATAATTTTAGAAAAAACCATCTAAGAAGACGTTTGTTTAATTATTTAAAGACAAAAGATATAGCTTGTATTGTGGCTACACACGACAGTACAGATGCTTTGTCTTTTGCGGATACTGTACATGTTCTTAAAGATCATAAAATTATAACTAGTGGTGCTCCTAGAGAGGTTTATGAACAACCAACATCAACCTATGTAGCTTCTTTTTTTAACGAAGTAAATGAAATACCATACACATATTTAGGGCTTACAAAAAAAGGAAAAGCCATTCTGTATCCAGAACAGCTTAAAATTGTTGAAAATTCTGACATTAAAGCAACGGTTTTAAACAGTTACTATAAAGGAATTTTTTATTTAGTTGAAGCCAAACTAAACGATCTGGAAATTATGATTTCTAGTCAGAAAGCTTATCCTAAAAAATCTAAAATTTGTATTAGTCTTTAAGGTTGGTTGTTTTAAGAATTGCTTCCAATTCAAATATAAAATCTCTTTTGTTTACAGATGGTGCGTAGTTAAAACCTTCTACAACTACAACTCTGTTATTTTTTTCATCAACAATAGAATAGTTTAAAAAAGGTCCTGCATTGTACGCTCCAAATACTTCCCAAGTACCACGGGTTTCGTAAGCTTTTTTCCCATTTATGGTTACCTCTCTTATTACAGGAGTTCTTGCTGCTTCGGTAATCATATACATTTTTTCTACATTGTTCCCTCTAATGTATGCTTTTCCAATGCTATCTCTATTTTTAATAATTTGATTTAAAATAGGTTGATTTGACTGAAACATTGGAGCTTCATAAGCCAATAAGTTATTTGTTTGATCTCCTATGGCAATTCCTCCAGAAATATGACTTCTTAACCACATAAAAGATCCTAACGTATCCATTACAACTCTAAATTTATTAGGAATCTCCATTTTTATTCCTAGTTTGTCTAAAGAATTTATTTTGGTAGCTATTTTATTTCTTCTGTTTTCTTTCTGAATGGTTTTTAAATCTTCATTTTTAAAAACATCAATCATACTAGGGCCTTTGGTAGCTATCAATGCTACTAAATCATCAACCGTAGGAGCTTTTAACTCTACAATGGTTTGAGGTTTGGCATATTTGTCTTTACTTGTTCTAAAAGTTTCCACATCTGACAATTGCAACACCAATAAATTTCTACTATGCTGAAACATTTTATTGAATGCTTTTGGAGGTATGGTAGACACATTAAACTGAAATTCTGCTTGTGGCAAACCAACAATAGGTTCTGCAATTAACTCTTTAAATGCTTTTCCTATTTTACCCTCCCAATGTTGCGGTTCTACCACTACAATTATATGATTGATTCTTCCGGTAGATTCTGGTTTTAAATAACTTGTGTCTTCTTTCTTGTTTTGGCTTTTATCTCCGCAAGCAATTAATAAAACAAATGCTAAAAAAGTAATAATTTTTTTCATAGAAGTTTACATTTTATAAATAACCAATTGATTTCCTAACTTTAGATTATTACTCCCCCAAAGATTATTCCAAGATCTAACAGCGGTAACGGTTACGTTGTATTTTTTAGAAATGTCCCAAAGGTTGTCTCCATTTGTAATGGTATGATACACTTTTGTTCCTTTTTTAGGCACTTCTATTTTTGTAATTTTTTTAACAGGTTTGGGTTTGGCAATCGTATAATTTAAACGCTTAGGGTAAATGGTTAATCGCTGCCCAACTTTTAAGCTGGTTGATTTTAAATTGTTCCATTTTTTAAGGTCTCTTACATACACACCATGCCTTTCGGCAATTAGGCCTAAATAATCACCCGACTTTACTTTGTAACGAATACGTTGACTCATTTCAAAATATTGTGGCAATGGTTTTTCTCTTTCGTTGGCTTGCAGGGTTGCATATTCATATACCTGATCTTCATTATCTACAAAAGCCAAGGCATCTTTTAACGGAAGTGCTAGTTTGTAATTTCTTCCTTTTACGTAAGGCACTATGTTTAGTTTATACGATGGATTTAAAAACTCTAACAATTCAATATCAGTCCCTAACATATCATGAACTTGCTGAAATGTTAGCAATTGTTTTACTTGAATACTGTCAACTTCAAACTTATGAATTCTAGGTTGCTCCTTATAAATATGATGTTCTTTAGCATATTCAAAAATATACATTGTTGCATAAAATGCAGGAACATAATCTGCTGTTTCCTTTGGTAAAAAAGGTCTTATGTTCCAATAATTGGTTCTGTTTCCAGATCTTCTAATCGCTTTAGATACATTTCCAGGTCCAGAATTGTAAGCTGCTAGAGCCAAATCCCAATCGTTAAAACTGTGATACAATTGTTCTAAATACTTACAAGCTGCTTTGGTAGATTTTACAGGATCTTGTCTTTCATCTACATAAGAACTAACCTTTAAATCAAACATTTTACCTGTTTGATACATGAATTGCCACAAACCTGTGGCTCCTACTCTTGATTTTGCTCTGGGTTTTAAAGCAGATTCTACAATGGCTAAATATTTAATTTCTAAAGGAATTTCGTACTGAGCCAATTGTTCTTCAAAAAACGGAAAATAATATTCCGCTCTTGCCATCATTTGTGGGTAGTACTTTTTTCTATATTTTAAATAACTTTTTATAATCCTTTCCAATTCAATATTATATTCAATATGAAAAGGTGTTTTTTCGTTTAAACGAGCTAATCTGTATTTTAAAGTATCTGTAGATAATTCTTCCAATGTAAACCTATCATCCGTTATAGGTCTTAAATTATCAAATATACTATCTGACAAAGATGATTTGTATAAATTTTCTATCCAAATACTATCTATTTTTGCTACCTCATCACTGGCTATTGCATCTTTGTATTGTTTAATTGTAGTAACAATTTCTGTATTCACTACTTCTATTGTGTCCGTTGCTTTTTGTGCAAAAACAGAACAACTTAACAAAAACACAAAGCCCAACTTCATTAATCTACTACTCAAAATACTACTCGTTTAATAATTTAGTTACCTCGTCTAAATTTGGAGACAATACAATTTCTATTCTTCTGTTTTTAGCTTTACCTGCATCCGAAGTGTTTGGTGCTACCGGAATGTATTCACTACGACCCGCAGCAGTAATTTGCTTTGGAGATACGTTTTGATCTTGTAAAATTCTAACAATAGCAGTTGCTCTTTTTACAGATAAATCCCAGTTGTCTTGAATCACTCCTCCGTGGTAAGGATCGTTATCTGTGTGACCTTCTATTAACACGTTTATGGTTGGGTTTTGTACCAAAACTTTAGCCAATTCTACTACTGCAGACTTTCCATTGTTCCCAACATCCCATCTACCAGACTGGAACAACAATTTATTTTCCATAGAAACGTAAATTTTTCCATCTCTATTTTCTACCGTTAATCCTTTTCCTTCAAAACTAACCAAGGCTTCACTAATTGCACTTTTTAATTTTTGCATTGCAGCTTCTTTACTAGCTATTAATGCTTCTAAATCTGTAATTCTTTGCGACCTAGCTTCTAATGCAGATTTTAACTTTCTTAGTTTTGCTTCTTCTTGCAACAACTTATTTTCTTTAGCATCTAACTCAGACAAAAGTGTTTGGTTTTCGTTGATTTTAGAATTAATTGTTGATGAACTATTGGCAGACAAATCATCGTAAGATTCTTGAAGTTTGTTATATCTACCCATAATAGATTCTATTTCTTCATTCAATTTTTTAGATTGATTGCTATAGTACAAATGTTGTTGTTTTAAGTCTCTTAATTCTTTAGACATAGAAAATTTGTCTTTGATCAACTCATCATTCTGAGCAACCAAATCTGAACTTGTTTCTCTTAACTTATCATATTTATCAGATAGTTCTGTAAACTGCTTTTTGGTAACACAACTTGTTAATGCAGCAATGGCTAAAATTGCAACTATTTTATTTTTCATGTGATATTCTATTTAGAAATTTCTAAAACTATTGGACAATGATCTGAATGTTTTGCTTCTGGTAATATATAGGCTCTTTCTAATCTATCTTGTAAATTTTGAGTAACCATATGATAGTCTATTCGCCAACCTTTGTTATTATTTCTAGCATTGGCTCTGTAACTCCACCAAGAGTAATGATGTGGTTCTTTGTTAAAATGCCTAAAACTATCTATAAAACCACTATTGATAAATTTGCTTAGCCATTCTCTTTCTACAGGTAAAAAACCTGATGTATTTTTATTTTGTTTAGGATTGTGAATATCTATTTCTGTATGACATATATTGTAATCTCCACAAATAATTAAATTAGGAATTTGGCTACGCAGTGTTGTTACATAATCCAAAAATTCATCCATATAATTCAATTTAAAATCCAAACGAGCATCATTGGTTCCAGAAGGTAAGTACAAACTCATTACAGAAAACGTATCGTAATCTACACGTAAATTTCTACCTTCAAAATCCATGGTTTCTATACCTGTTCCGTACTCCACATGGTTTGGTTCTTCTTTACACAAAACGGCTACACTGCTGTATCCTTTTTTTTGTGCAGAAAACCAATAGGTATATTTATACCCTAAGTTTTCAAAAACAGTAAGATCTAATTGTTCTTTATGTGCTTTGGTTTCTTGTAAACATAAAATGTCTGGATTGGCAGCTTCTAACCAATCTAAAAAGCCTTTTTTTAGAGCCGCTCTAATTCCGTTTACGTTATAGGATATAATCTTCATATATATAATGTTAAAAATCTGGATTTGTTTCAATTAAAGAGCTTTCTCCATCTTCGTCAGCAGACGTATTGCAATCAATTGCTATACCAAAGTCTTCGGGTTGTTCAAAATCTTCTTGACTTATATTTAGGGACTCATCTGCATAACATTTTTTCATAAACAAAGCCCAAGTAGGTAAAGACATACTTGCTCCTTGCCCAAATGTGATTCCTGCAAAATGTGTAGATCTTTCTTCACCACCTGTCCATACTCCAACAGCTAAATTTGGTACTACTCCCATAAACCAACCATCTGATTGATTTTGAGTAGTCCCTGTTTTTCCAGCAATAGGATTGGTAAATTGATACGGATAACCTGTGGCTACATTCTCTGGATATTTACCCCATTTACCACGCAAACGCACTCCTGATCCTTCCATAGTAACTCCTTTTAGCAAATCTAATACTGCATAGGCAGCTTCCTCACTCATTACTTCTTCAGATTCTGGAACAAAACGTTGTAAAACACTACCATTTTTATCTTCTATACGCATTACCATCGTTTGGTTTACTCTAAATCCTTTGTTAGCAAACATAGCATAGGCACCAACCATGTCATACAAACTAGCATCAATAGTTCCTAAAGCAATAGATGGATAAGGTGGAATGTTAGATGTAATTCCTGATTTTTTTGCCAATTGAACGACTGTTTCTGGCCCTACTCTATCAATCATTCTAGCCGTAATTACGTTGACCGATTTTGCCAAAGCTTGTTTCAACGTTAATTCGCCACCATATTCATCTCCTGCATTTTTAGGAGTCCAATCTTCTAACAAATCATATTTTCCTTTTGGAATGGTAAAAGGTGTATTTGGATATTTTTCACAAGGAGAAATTCTAAACTGATTGATAGCCGATGCATATACAAAAGGTTTAAAAGTAGATCCTACTTGTCGTTTTCCTTGCTTTACATGATCGTATTTAAAGTACTTATGATTAATTCCTCCTACCCAAGCTTTAATGTGTCCTGTTTGTGGTTCTACCGCCAACAAGCCCGAACGTAAAAAAGATTTGTAGTATTTAATAGAGTCGTAAGGAGACATTACCGTGTCTTTGCTTCCTTTTGCCCAATCAAAAACTTCCATTTTTCGTTTTTCTTTAAACTTTTTAAGAATCTCTTTTTTACTTAAACCCTGTGCTTTTAAAGTTTTGTACCTATCTGTAGTTCTTATAGCTCTAAACAAAATAGTCGCTACCTGACTTTTATCTATATCGTAAAAAGGAGCGGTAGGATTTCTTTTTTGTTCTTTAAAAAAAATACGCTGTAAGTTAGACATATGCTCTGCCACTGCTTGTTCTGCATATGCTTGCATTCTAGAATCTAACGTTACATATATTTTTAATCCATCTCTGTAAATATTGTAATTAGTTCCATCTGATTTTGGATGTTCTTTGATCCACTTTTTTAAATAATCTCTTAAATATTCTCTAAAATAAGTGGCATGTCCATCACTATGTCCTTCGGGAGTGTAGGTTATTTGTACAGGCAGTTTGTTTAACGAATCTTTTTCTTTTGAAGTAATAATTCCGTTTCTTTCTAATTGACCAAAAACAGTAGCTCTTCTATTTTTGGCATTGGTTGGGAATCTTCTAGGATTGTAAAGTGATGGGTTTTTAGCCATTCCCACTAAAATAGCAGATTCTTCTATAGACAACTCTTTAGGCTCTTTGTTAAAATAAATTCTTGATGCCGAACGAATACCAATAGCATTGTACAAAAAATCGTACTTATTAAGATACATGGTAATAATTTCGTTCTTGGTGTATTGTTTTTCTAATTTAACAGCAATTACCCATTCTTTTAATTTTTGACCAACACGTTTTATTATATTTCTAGTTCCGTAATTTTCGGTAAACAATTGTTTTGCCAATTGTTGTGTAATGGTACTTCCTCCACCATCTTTCCCTAATTTGGCTATGGCTCTTGCCAAACTGTAAAAATCTATTCCAGAATGTTCATAAAAACGCTCATCTTCAGTAGCTATTAAAGCAGTTACTAAGTTTTGTGGTAAATCATTAAACTTAACAGGAGTTCTGTTTTCTTTATAGTATTTCCCCAGTGTTACTCCATCTGATGAAATAATTTCTGTTGCAAAGTTTTTCTCTGGACTTTCTAACTCTTCAAACGTAGGTAGCTTTCCAAAAGCCCCCATATTTACTAGTAAAAAAACAGCAAATATACTGATGATAAAAAATGAAAATAGCCCCCAAAATATTTTAATGTAGCGTTTATAATTTGGTTTTGATTTTGTTTTCTTATCCATTATTTTATGAATTATTTTTTAGATTGTTCTATTCTTAAACCTACATCTACAACCCCTAAAAGTTCTGGGATTCCATCTACTTGCCCTCTTTTTCGCATTGCCTGAGAAAACTCAAACTGATACGTTCCTTTTTCTGGAAAAACGTAATTCTCCAAAAAGTATAATTTATTATTTTTTACATCGGTAAGTCCATCTCCTAACCAATTTCCAAAAGCATCTGCCATTTCGTACTCCAACGTATCTTGAATAACCACCTTACTAGGTAAGGTGATTTTAGAAATTACAAACAAGTTTCTGTATTGATAATTATTATCAGTTCGAATATTTAAAAATACATGATGTAGATTGCTAACGTCCTTGATATCCACTTTAAAAACTACAGAATCTTTGGCTTTCCAAACTCCATCTTTTAATGTATGATAATTATCGTATTTCTTATAACGATCACAAGAAAAGGATAGTATCAACACTACAAAAAAAAGAAATTTATTCACTTTTAGCAGGCCCATTGTTTGGTTTGTTTGGTCTTCTTCTGTTGTTATTTCTTCTTCGTGGTTTGTTTGTAGGTCCGCTTTCAGAATTTGTTTGCTGAGCCTGATTTGCTGGCTTTTTGTTATTTGGAGAAGCTGGCCTTTCTTTACTTTGAGCTTTAGGTTTGTTTGGTCTTCTTTTTGGCTTGGGTTTATTGGTTGTAGCTCCTTCTTTTTTAGGCTGAACATCTACAGCTTTAGGATTTGCATTTGCTTTTGGAGCAGAGTTGTTCCCATTAGCTTTATTGGGCCTTCTTCTATTATTTGGTTTTCTCGCAGGTCTTGATTCTCCTGAATTTGCAGGTGAACCTGTTTCTGAATTATTATTTGATTTAGGGCCTACCTGTTGTCTTGGCGATGTTGTATTTCCTTTAGGTTTGTTTTTAGATCGATTATTTCGTCTTCTATTGTTTTTGCGTTTTGGTTCATCAAAACGTGTTAAACTATCTTGACCTACAACATTTTCAAAATCTACTTTTGTTTCTTCTATATTTTCAGCATCAAAATCTTCTAAACCTTCAACAGTATTCCCTTGTTTATTTTCCTCTATAATTTCTTGAACTTGAGCCAACGTTAGTTTGAACCATTTGGTTTTGTTTTCTTTATAAGTATACCACAACACCTCTTTAAAAATATCCATTTTTATAAAGACCCCTAACCCTTTTTCAGTTTTTAAAACTACGTTTTGAGCTGGAAAACTTTTTAATGCATCTAAATACGTATCTAGTTCATAGTTTAAACAGCATTTTAATTTTCCACACTGACCCGCTAATTTTTGTGGGTTTAAAGACAATTGTTGGTATCTGGCTGCAGCAGTGTTTACTTTTCTAAAATCTGTAAGCCATGTAGAACAGCACAATTCTCTACCACAAGACCCAACCCCACCTAAACGTGCTGCTTCTTGTCGTAAACCAACTTGTTTCATTTCTACTCTAATAGAAAACGCTGAAGCTAATTCTCTAATTAATTGACGAAAATCTACACGATCGTCTGCTGTATAATAAAAAGTAGCTTTGTTTCCATCTCCCTGATATTCTACATCAGAAAGTTTCATTTTAAGACCTAACTTAATAATAATTTCTCTACCTCTTTTTTGAGTTTCTATTTCTCTACCTCTTGCTTCTTCCCAAGTCTCAATATCTTTAATCGTTGCTTTTCTGTAGATTTTTTTAACCTCTTCGCTATCGGCATCAACCTTTTTCTTGCGCATTTGAATTTTAACCAATTCTCCGGTTAAAGAAACAGTACCTATATCATGCCCAGGGTTTCCTTCTACAGCTACAACTTCTCCTATGGTTAATTGAAGATTTTTTTCGTTTTTGTAAAAGTGTTTTCTTCCATTTTTAAAACGGATTTCAACAATATCAAACGGCTTTTGTCCTGTTGGCAATTCCATGTTAGACAGCCAATCAAAAACAGTTAATTTATCACAACTTCCGGTACCACAACTCCCATTGCTTTTACAGCCATTTGGTACACCACCTTCTTTAGTTGAGCAACTAGTACAGCTCATATATTTTTATATATTATCACACAATTGTGTAAGATTCGTAATTCATCAAAAATTGATATTTCACCAATTTTTTTCTATTAATTTTTAAAGATATAATTAAAATAACAGAAAGTAAAGTCTAATGTCAGACTATTCTTTTTATCATTTTATTTTCTTCTTAGTGTTTTTTTAATCTATTTTTTAAACTTTAAAACTTCAGAACGTCCTTTTTTAAATATTTTATTGCTGTTAGATTTTCCTTTGCGCAATTCTTTTTGCTCTTCATATGGCAAGGCATTAATTTCTTTACATTCATCAGAACAACATTCGTCCATTTTTTCCTTACAAGAATCACATTGTATGAATAATAAATGACATGCTTCATTTGCACAATTTACATGCGTATCACAAGGTGTTCCACATTGGTGACAATTAGAGATTACATCTTCTGAAATTCTTTCGGATTTTCTATGGTCAAATACAAAATTCTTTCCTTTGAACTTATTTTCTAATCCTTTTTCATTTACTTGACGTGTATACTCAATAATTCCTCCTTCTAATTGAAATACATTTTGAAAGCCTTTGTATTTATAATAGGCACTAGCTTTTTCACAGCGAATACCTCCTGTGCAATACATTAGTAAATTTTTATCTTCTTTGTGATCTTTTAAATCTGCTTCAATAATATCTAAAGAATCTCTAAACGTATCTACATCTGGAGTTATAGCTCCATCAAAATGACCTATTTCACTCTCATAATGGTTACGCATATCTACACATATAGTGTTTGGATCTTCTAACATTTTATTAAACGCTTCGGCATCTAAATGCACCCCTTTATTAGTTACATCAAACAGATCATCATTTAATCCATCGGCTACAATTTTATCTCTAACCTTAACTTTTAATTTTAAAAAAGATTTATTGTCTTGCTCTATGGCTATATTTAATCGAATATCTTTTAAAAAAGAAATACTATCTAAATGTGATTTGAATTCGTGAAATCTATCTGCTGGAACAGATATTTGGGCATTAATTCCTTCTTTGGCCACATAGGTTCTTCCTAACACGTCTAGCTTATCCCATTCTATAAACAAATGGTCTCTAAACACCTGTGGATTTCCTATTTGGTGGTATTGATAAAATGAAATTGTAAGGCGATCTTTTCCTGCCTCATCGATTAGCTGCGCACGTTCTTCTGCGCTTAACTTATTATACAGTTGCATGCTATATGAATTTAGTTAAACATTATTTTTTGCAAAGGTAACAAATACTTGACAACATAATGCAGACCTTACTTTTATATACAATAAAACTCCTTGCAAAAAGAACAACTTTCTACAAGGAGTTTATAAACTAAAACTATGAAAAACTATAATCTAAAACTAATAGATAGTTTACAAACCCCATGCCAAAAACCAAAAAAACTCTCTAAAAAAAGAGTCTTTTTTACAAAAACAGATTAGCTCTATACAGCTAATTTATAACTGGTTATTTTTCCATTGTACTTAACCACAACTACATACACTCCTTTTGCTAAATTTTTATTTACAATTTGTTGTCCTAACATATTGTAAACCCCTATAACATTTCCTAAAGTGGTAATTATTTGCTGATTTTTAACAGTCAACTTCAATTCACTTACCACATTCACCGAACTCGACAATGTAGTAAATTCAAAAGTAGTAGTGCTATAAGGTAAAAGAGCTTCTCCATTTTCTGTATTGGTAGTCCACTCCTCTTCATTAGTCAACAACATTCTATATTCAGCAACTGTTTTTCCTGTTCTTACTCCTGTGTATTTACCTCCATCTTTGCTTTGTGTTTTATCTATAACTAAATAGTTAATCCCAAGCGTTAAACCCGTTTGAGCAAAATTAACTCCTTGTCCTGTTTGCCTAAATTCAAACCCCGTTAACCAAGTAGTTACTTCGTTTGTTGCAGGATTTCCTAATGTAGCAAACACATTGTCTCCACTTGCACCCGTTACCAATGCAAAACCTGCATTAGTTCTTGTTATGGCTCCTACAGATGCTCCAAAAAACTCATTAGACTCATTACTTAAATCTGTAAAAACTACTACTGTTCCAGCAGTAATAATGGATGCTCCCGTTGCCCAAGTAATAACTCCTTCTGAGTCATCAATCATTCCTGTTCCATTAGCATTAGGCTCACCGTCTGTAAAATAAATAATTGTATTGGCAGGAATATCTGACAAAGCTACTAAAGCTAAATCATCATTTCCATCAGCATTATAACCTATAAAAGCAATATCTCCTTGATTTAATTGTGCAAATATCGATGTTGTTAATAATACAAACAACCCTAACATAGTTCTTTTTCTCATATCTTTTTTACCCCTAAGATACAACAAACCAATTAATTACAAAATCAGTTCTGCATTAGACAAGATTACTACACACTTATTAAAACAAAAAAAGAGTGTAGCAAATGCTACACTCTTTTTTCTATTTTTACTTTCTTATTTTACTATTCTACTCTAAATACTAGAGGTAAAGCAAATAACAAGTTTACCTTTCTTCCGTTTTGACTTGCAGGCACCATTTGAGGTAAAGATTTTAAAGCTTTCTCAAATTCTTTTTGCAATTCTGGACTTTTAGATCTTACTCTAACATCAGATACTTTTCCATTAACATCTATTTTAAACATAGCTGCCAATCTTTGTACACCTGAAAGTCCTAATTCATCAGCTAAACCGGTATCAAAATTCTTACTAATGTGTTTGTTTACTTTTTCACTAAAACAAGCTTTCTTGTCTTTCGCTTTTTCACATCCTGGGAAAATTGCTGGGTTTTGAATTGCTGCAAAAGGTACATCTTCGTAAGTTACTTCTTCAACTTCGTCGCTATATTCAATTTGTTCAATCTCAACAATATCATCAACTTCTGCCTCTGTAGTTTGAATCACTACTTCTTCAATTTCAACATCGTCTTCTACCTTCTCAAACTTTTCAGGAGATGGTGGTGGTGGCGGCGGTGGCGGTGGCGGTGGTGGTGCAGACGGTGGTTTGATTTGTGTCAAGACCATGTCTTCCACATCATCAGATTGTAAGGTTACCGATTGTAGTTCTTCTACAACCCTGTCGTAGGTTTTATGCTCTATAGCCACGTAGACTATATACAGCGCTAAAACCAATCCCAGCAAAGTAAATACCTTACTAAAATTTTCAAGATTAGATTTGGGATTCTTTTTAACTTCCATTTTTATTCAGTTCAATTGAATTTTAGTTTGCTAAAATAACGAAATTAGAATTAGACTTGCAAATATAAACGACGAAGTAATCTTAAAATAACATAGCCTAAAATTACTCCTACCGAATTTGCCAAAACATCAAGTAAATCGCCTGTTCTACTTACTGTTACACTCATTTGTAAAACTTCAATTATTATACCATAGAGGATAATAATTAAAATTAAATGCAAAAAACTTAATTTTATTTTGCCTAATTGACAAGATAGCATCCAAAAAAATGACATAAATGTATATGCAAACGCGTGTTCATACTTGTCTGTGTTGTTAAATTTTAAATTAGGAACTCCTTCCATACTTATTAAACTTAACACCAAAATACAGAAACTACTTGCTATGGCTAAAAATAAGCTATTACGCTCCAATAAGTTTTTTATACGCTGCAGCATCTAATAAATTTTGGACATCTTCTATATTGTCTGCTTTTACTTTTATCATCCATCCTTTTCCGTATGGATCTTCGTTTACCGCTTCAGGTTCATCTTCTAAATCATCGTTAAACTCAACAACTTCTCCTGTTATTGGCATAAACAAATCTGATACTGTTTTTACAGCTTCTACAGAACCGAATACTTCATTTTCTTCTACGGTTTCATCTAAAGTGTCTACATCTACATAAACAATGTCTCCTAATTCACTTTGAGCAAAATCTGTAATACCAATAATGGCAATATCTCCATCTACTTTTACCCACTCGTGATCTTTAGTGTACTTTAATTCTTCTGGAAAATTCATTCTTTCTTTGTTTTAGTTTCCTAGGTTATATACTATACTTAATCCTGCGTTTATTGATTGCCTTGGATACAATGTTGAAATTGCATAACTGGCTACATTTTGGTCGTAATACAACGATGCCGTAAAATTACGACTTAAATTATAATCTGCTGCTACTTTAATTCCGAATAAATTTTGACCTCCAACAAGCTGACTTGTCTGCGTGTCTATACTTCTTATATTGGTTACATCGGTTTTGTAGGACAGGTCTGCTTTTATATTTATATCTCCTTTTAAGGTTCTTTGTTTTCTTAAAAAACGAGTTTTTACTTTTACATCTTTAAATCTATACCCTATTCCAAAAACATACTCATTTCCTGTAATTTCGGAAAGTGTAGTGTTGTTTAAGTTTAAAGACAATGTTCTGTTTGTATTGATGGTACCTCTTAACGATAAGGAGTTTTTAAATTTAACATCTAGCTTAATTAATGGCGAAAAAGCATCTATTAATGTAATTCCAGAATAAATTAAATCTGATTGATATAGGTTTGAAGTATCTGTATTTAAGTTGTTAGAAAAATTACTTATTGTATAAGATGAGTTGTACCCGTGAGATAGCGTAAAATTGCTAAAGTTCTTCTTCATAAAATCTAACCTCATCAAACCTCTATAAGTAATGTTCCAATTAGGAATTGGTATTTTTTTAAAAATTGTTTTATCTGCCGAAACAACATCTTTTCCACTATATGCTGCCAAAAAGGAATGAATTAAAACTTCTTGACTATTGAGTGCTTGCTCTGAATTAGCATCGCTTCCTGCGTGTATTTGTGTTACTATTTTTTGTCTGTTGTTTACAAACTCCTCAAACAAAGCATCTGGATCACTACCCACAGCTGTTTTTATTAAAGAGTAAGAAATGTTATAATTCCCAGATCTATTAATTTGAGCATTTTCTATTTGATCTTCACCTTTTACATAATCTATTTGTTGTTGCTCTGTGTTGGAATAACTTCTGCTTCCTGTTAATTGAATGTTTAAATCTTGAAGCGGCTTTAATGTAACATCATAATTCAAACTTGTCAATTCTGTTTGCATATAGTTTTTATTATAAAGCACGTCGTCTTCTGCACCAGACCTTCCTAATAACCAGCCATTTTCTACTGCATTTTGCAACACATTGGTTTGCTGACCAAACACATATCCTAAGCTAGGGGCATAACCTCCATTGTATTTATTTCTACCTAAAAAGCCTATTTCTGGTACATAACCATCTAAAGAACTACTTCGGGTTTTGTTGTAACTAATTCTTCCTGTTTTAACAGAGCTTAGCAATCCATACACAAAATCACCTACCGTTCCCGATTTTTTCTTAGTTCTTCCTGGCGATGGCATTCTTTTTTTACCAGAAGATGAACTAAATATATTTTTCAAACCTATTTCTGAATAAAGTTTAGAGAAATTTAAATTGGTAGATATATTATGTACATTTCCGTTCTGAATTGTGTTTCCTACCTTTTCTACAAAATCTGGAGATGAAGCTCTCCAATTAAAATTACCCGTATAAGAATAATCTGCATTCACAAAACTTAATAACGGAATTTTGTTGATAGGCAATCTATACGTTGCAGTTAAGCTTTGTGAGTAGTTATTAGGTCTACCTACGTTAAAAAAGTTAGAATACAAATCTATTCTATCTAATTCTTCTTCGTTTTGCACGTCTTGCTCAAACGTATCATAAATGTAATTGTTACTTGCATTAAAATTTAAGTTGATGGCATCTGTTAATTTATAACCAATTCTATAATCCCAATCAAACATAAAATTACGTTGCTTTAATGTTGGAATTTCTAATCCTGCGGTTTGAGACAAATCTCTTGATTTATACTCACTATAATTTCTTTTAATAGCACTGTTTACAGCAATATCTGACGGCAATAAATTAAAATTAAAATCTCTTAACAAACTTAAACTCTTGCTCTTTAAAAAAGGAATATTTTCTAAAGGTTTTACCTCTATTTGTTTAAACTTATAGGCATAATTTGCTGAAGCATTTACGTTTTGACGAATGTCTTTTTCTATGATATAGCTTTCGTTGGTGGCATCGCTATAGGTGTAAGAAACACTAAAGTTTTCTATATCATATATTTGCGGTTTTCTTTCACTTGTTTCCGATCTCTCTTTCTTTACATTAATCAAACTTATGCTTCTACGCTTTGTTTTAATGTCTATACTTTCGGCTGCAACTCCTTTATTTTTTGCATCGGTAGCCAATACGTCTTCATATTTAGGATCGTATTTTGGAGTTCTTATTTCTTCGGAAACTGTATAGTTTACTGGAATTCTAATATTCCAATCGTTAGGCAATAATTGCCCTACATTAAGGCTTGTGTTAACACTATAGTTTTTAATTTCTTCTTGACTTCTTTCATTCACACTCTGATCTATACTACCAAAACCAATAGACTGATAACCTCCGTTTACAGCAATTTTTGCAAAATCGGCAATGGTTGCATCTGCAGAAATTTTTGTTGCCCATCCTCCTTTGTTGTCAAAACCAGACATTCTAAGTTCATTAAACCAAACTTCAGCTGTTTTTTGAGTAGCATCTAAGTTTTTAACCCCTAAAAAAATAGTTCTAACGTTTGATAAGTTTGGATTTCCTTTTATTCTAAACACTGTTTTAGAATTATCTATAGCTGTTTGCGCAGGGTATATTGCAGATACAGACTGACCTTCTTTATCTCTGGTTATTTTTAAATTGGTTAAATTAGATAGTGCAATGTCTAAATCATTACTTTCGGGCCAAACCTCTCTAGCTCCTAAAGCATTAGGTGCTCCAAAATTAGGAACATCTGTTATAGTTAACGGCACTTCTATTTGATAATAGTTGTCATTGGTATCGCTCCCCAATCTTATTACCGCAACTAAATCATCATCTGTAACAGTGTTTTGTAAAATTTCTTCGGCATGAATAAACATTTTTAAACGTTTAAACATTCGCATATCTACGTTTATATTTTTATAAACCCCAATGGTGTTGTTTTGCTCTAGTTTGTTTACAGTTACCGTTAAAGATTGCTCATTTTGCTGCAATACATTAGAGGTTCCTTGTAAAGCTTCTCTACTAATTGTTGGTGGTAAAACATAATTTACAGGAATTCTATTTTCGTTTTCTTCAATATTTACAATTCCTGTTTCTATTAAATTCTCGGTAGCGCTTGTAGCTCTTTTGGTTAAATTATCGTTTACATCAATAATTTGATCGTAAATTCTCCAATCTCCTCTTACAATTTGAAAATCTGCAAAACGTAAAGTTACCGGAATTTCAAAATCGGTTAAGAACATACGCATAAAACGGATAGATTGAAAACTATTAATACCACCTATAGGTTCTCCTCCTGTAATTGGCACTCTAAACAAATACCATTTAAATTGTTTTTCTGTATTGTTTTCTAAAGTAACTGTTGTGGTTCTTTCATCAACAATAAATTTGTTGTTTTCTTTACTCAAACTATTCTGAGACAAATCTACCCTGTATTGCCAATAAGAATCAATAGTATTCATGGTCTGATCTCTATCAGCATCTTCTACATCAGGATTATTGGTAGCAGATGTAGGATATGATTCTTGAGACAAGGCTGCTGTTGGTGAGTTTCCTTGTGTGTTGTTATAATCTTTATATCTTCTTAAAATAGAAGCATTTTGTGAATCGTATTCTGTGCTTCTAAAAAAACGGAAGTTATCTGATGATGGATCTTCTAACGATGCTAAATCTGGAAATCTTGATTTTTCTTCAGCATCACTCATACCATCATAACCGACATCTTGATTACGTCTTGTTTCATCTCCTTGATCAAAAGCGTATAATAATGATTTTTCTGTAGGAACATTGGCTACCGTTGTTTCATCTATTCCTGTTTTACTTCCGTCTTCAGGCAATCCGTTTTCAAAAACTTTTCTATTGTCTTTTAAAATATCTTCAGAAATACTTCCTAAGTTTAAGTACAAAGTTCCTTTCTGATTACTAGGGTTTGGATTGGTTACAATTCCTTCGTTATTGCTTATGCTATAATGGTCATATGGGTCTTGCATCCAAAATTCTACATACTGAATATTAGATCTTTGAAAATCTGTAACCAGCATACCTCTTGTAATTCCTGCCCATTTTTCTGAAGGATTTGTTAATTGATTAGGTTGAGACGAATTAACGATAGGACTATAGTTATAAGGACCACGCTCGTTAGGGTAATACGTTAAATCAAACGTTTGTAAATTGGTTCTTTGTGTAACATCTAAATTTCTTTCTGGAAATAATTCTTCACTTTGTACAGGTCTTACCTCGGCCCTAGACAATTCATCTGGATCTATATTTTGTGGTTTTAAACTAGAACCCGTGTAAAACAACTGATCTATGGTATACCAAGCTAATTTTGCACGCTTTTTACCATATTCTAAACTATTGCTGTTATTGGCTCCAAAATCTTTTCCATCAAAACCTATAGGTGCACTTGCCAAAGACCAATTTTGTGCGGTTCCTAAATTGATTGGAATTTGTGCTCCTTCAAAATCATCTAAATACGTAGTTGCTTCCCCTCCAATATCTATACTAGAAGGTGTGTTGGGTCTTAAATAAGCAAAATCTCCCCTTACAGAAATAGAAGACGGAGCATCTGTATTTATATTGGGTAAATAATTTACCCAATCTGTTAACTCAGGAATTTCAGAACTGTAGTTTAGGTTCAATCCATACATAGAATTGTTAACCGGATCCTGACCTAGCTGAACTTTATTACTAATTGGCTGCTCTTTAATATTTAAATAAGTAGCTCCCATTACCAATTTATCGTTAAACTTATGCTCTACATCTACTCCTATAAATGTTTTTTGTTGCTGATTGAAAAAGGTGTTGTTTTCTAATGAAACGTTAATGGCTTGCCCCGATGATTCTATAGACGGATTGATGATTTTTACTTTTCCTCCAAAGTAATCTACCGTATAATCTACTCCTTCTACCAATACAATTCCTCCGGCTGTAACAGTAACAGATCCTCTGGGTACATTAAAAGCTCCTAGTGAAATTCCATCACTGGTGCTAGATGTATATTGTCCTTTAACTAAAAATTTATCTTTTTTCTGATAATCATTTTCTGCCACAGATGCCGTTGTGGTATAGAGTTCTTTAAAAACATATTTATCTATATCTGCCTGATTGGTTAACAAACCTTCTAAATCTCTACCAAAAGGCTCTATAACAGGAAAAATAATAGATCCGTTTGTGGTGTTTACAGTAAGTCCTTCTATAAAATCAAAAAAACCATCTCCTTTGGCATAGTTTTTATTCAGCACATTTCTTGTTAAGTTGTTATTAGCATCTAACCTATCTAAATTGGTTAAGTTTAAAATGGTTCTTTTTTTAATATCATCTTCTTGTGATCCTAATAAATTGTTTGTTGCTTGACCTGTGGCATCATCTCTATACAATAAATTAAAAATGAATCCTTCTTTGTCTAAGTTGTAAGCCCCAATGTTATAAACATTTTTCATTAATAAATTAAAGACAATATCTTCTGTATTTATCAATTGTGGCCTTACTAATTTTACTACAATATTTTTATCGCTTTCTATACCATCTGTAGACAATTCTCCAACTCTATACGCTTTTCCTCTATACGTATACTCAAAGGCAACAGCCAATACATCTCCATCGTTTAATCTAGAGTTTAATGATATGTATCCTAATTGCGGATTGTACGTAAACTCACTAGCATTTAATTTTCTAGCATTTTCTACCACTGCATACTCTCTACCTTGTTCAAAGTTAGACAATACCGTAGGCACATTTTCTACCTCTCTTAATTGTGTTTTATCGGTTCCAATGTATTGATTTAAGCTATTGGCATTGTTGTCAGGCACAAACTGAGTATTTACAGGAGTTTCTGTAACGGTATTATTGGTAATGTTAGATTGAGTATTGTCATATTTATCTGTTCCAGATTCTCCTAAATCTACCAAACCCACAATGTTTCTTACATCTTGTGTATTGGTATTTCTATTGGTAACCCAAACCTCTAACTTTGTAATTTGTACTGCTGAGTTAATTAACGGCAATTCTGCCAATGCAGTGTTGTAATTATTTCTAAAATATTGAGCTATAAAAAAATGTCGATTGTTATCGTATTGTGTAGTTCTTAGCTCAAATTCAGTAAGTGCAGATCCTCCTTCTGCTATAATATTTTTAGCTTGTGATTGTTGTTGAGAAAACACACCCGTTACCGTAGTAGCTCCAAATTGCAACTGTGCTTTTACTCCAAACAAACTTTGAGATCCGGTAATTAGGTTGTTTTTAATATCCATATTGATATTACCTACTTCTAATTTCCTAATCAAATCATCTTCACCTGGTTCAAAGTCTAATTTTAATTGATTTTGAAATGAAAATGTAGATTGTGTGTCATAATTGATATCTGCCGTTAAACGCTCACCTACTTTTGCCGATAAGTTGGCTCTAATTTGCTGATCAAATTCTGGTGTAAAGCTACTTCTGTTTTCTTCGGACAATAAAGGATTTTCTATATTTTGATACAAAACTCCAAAACGCATGGTTACAGAACCACGTGGCACCATTTTAATTTCGGTACCTCCAAACAACGTTTCAAAAAACTTGTTGTTCACATACATAGTTGGCAACAAATCTTTTTGAGCCTCTTCTGCATCTTTTTTTCGACCTTCTATAGCCGCTGTTTTGGCTTTAAAATAATCTTGAACATCTTGTTTTAATCTATACTCTTTATATTCTTCTTCTGTTAAATAGGTAGGAGTTGTAAAGCTTGTTTTCCCTATCCTTTCTCTTATTATGTACCTTCCAATAGTAGGATCGTATTCTGTTTTTTTATCGGTTGGATTTTTTAAGTATAACGTTCCATCCTTTAAATTATCAAACGAAAAAGTATGTTTCTCCTCTATTAAATTAAGCGTATCAACTTCCTTTTCTTGACTATACCCCACAGATACAACCAAGAATAACAATACAATTATTACAAAGCACTTTTTCAAGTTAATTATAGTTTTTTTAAAGCTAGTTTGATTAGTTTTTCAACACTTAAATCAGGTGTTTCTTTTAAAATTGAAGTTACTATTTTTTCGGCTTGTCTTTTTACAAATCCTAAAACCTCTAAAGCAGACAACGCTTCTTCTTTCACACTATTGTTTGCAATAGTAGAAATTTCTTCTATATCATAGGTCTTTACAATTTTATCTTTTAACTCAATAATTACTTTTTGTGCTGTTTTAGCACCAATTCCTTTTACAGATTGAATAACAGCTACGTTTTCTGTAGCCAATGCTTTTTGTATTTCTTCTGTTGTTAAAGAAGACAACATGGTTCTTGCAATGCTAGGTCCTATACCCGAAACAGAAATTAACAACTTAAATATTTCTCTTTCCAATGTAGAACAAAATCCATATAAGGTGTGTGAATCTTCTTTTACAATTAACTGTGTATACAAAGTTACCAACTCACTATCTGGTATTTGAGAGTAGGTTTGTAAAGATATATTTAAAAAATAACCTACACCATTGCATTCTACAATGGCATAGGTAGGATTTTTTTCAACTAATTTACCTTTTAAATGGGTAATCATGTATTATTGATTTTGGGCATCAATTACTGCAACGGCAGTAATGTTTACTATTTCTTCTACACTTGCACCTAACTGAACTACGTGTGCTGGTTTGTTAAGCCCCATTAACACAGGTCCAATAGAAGTTGCATCTGTCAATTCCTTAATCATTTTATAAGAAATATTTGCAGCATCTAAACTAGGAAAAATAAATGTATTTGTTTCGTTTCCAACCAAATCAGAAAAAGAAAATTGTTTTTCCAACAAATCGTGGTTCAATGCAAAATCGGCTTGTATAGGTCCATCTACATTTAAGTCTGGTCTTTTTGTTTTTAAAATCTCTACAGCTTTTTGCACTTTAGCAACTCCTTCACTCTCTACACCTCCAAAGTTAGTGTAAGATAACATAGCAATGTGTGGTTCAATAGCAAATATTTTTGCCATTCCGCTTGCTAGCTCTGCAATGTTTGCTAAAACTTCTGAACTCGGATCTATGTTTACAGTTGTATCGGTAAAAATTAACGGTCCTTTTTCAGTAATCATAATGTTTGCTGCTGCAATTCTTGAAGCCCCTGCTCTTTTACCAATGGTTTCAAAAATTGGCTTTACCGTAGATGGGTAATTTCTAGAATATCCAGACACCATGGCATCTGCTTCTCCTACGTTTACCATCATTGCAGCAAAGTAGTTACGTGTTATCATATGCTTTTGTGCATCTAACAAACGAATTCCTTTACGTTGACGTTTGGCCCAATACTTTTCTGCATATAAATTTACTTTATCTGCATACTCATCGCTCTTAGGGTCTATAATTTCAACCTCAGCCTCAAAACCAATTTCTTCTTTTAACGTTTTAATTAAATCTACATTTCCTAATAAAATAGGTTTTGCAATTCCTTCATCAGAAACAATTTGAGCTGCTTTTAAAACATTTAAATGTTCAGCTTCTGGGAACACAACACGTTTAGGATCTTTTTGAGAACGAGAAACCAGCATACGCTCAAACTTACTACCAGAACCAGAACGTTCCATTAATTCATGAATATAAGCATCCCAGTCTTTAATTGGTTTTTTAGCAATACCACTATCCATAGCTGCTTTGGCAATGGCTGGAGGCAATTCGTATATCAATCGAGGATCGAATGGTTTTGGAATAATATATTCTCTACCATATTGTAAATTCTTTTCACCATATACAATGTTTACTTGCTCAGGTACATTTTTCTTTGCCATGTCTGCCAAGGCATGCACAGCAGCCATTTTCATTTCCTCGTTAATTCCTGTAGCTCTAACATCTAAAGCTCCTCTAAAAATAAATGGAAAACCTAATACATTGTTTACTTGGTTAGGATAATCGGATCTACCTGTAGCCATAATTACGTCTGGACGAGTAGCCACCGCAAGATCATAATCTATTTCTGGTGTTGGATTTGCCATAGCAAACACAATAGGGTCTGGTGCCATGGTTTTTAACATTTCTGGTGTTAAAGCTCCTGCAACAGACAAACCAATAAATACATCGGCACCGTTAATTGCTTCTTCTAAAGTAGTAAACTCTGTATCTACAGCAAATTCTTGTTTTTGCTCATTTAAGTCTTCACGCTTGGTCGTAATTACTCCCTTGCTATCGCACATTAAAATGTTCTTTTCAGAAACTCCTAATGCTTTGTACAATTTGGTACAAGAAATGGCCGCAGCACCGGCTCCATTTACCACCACTCTTACTTTTGTAATGTCTTTTTCTGTAAGCTCTATCGCATTTTTTAATGCAGCTGCAGAAATAATTGCTGTACCGTGTTGATCATCGTGCATTACAGGAATGTCTAATTCCTCTTTCAATCTTCTTTCTATTTCAAAAGCTTCTGGAGCTTTGATGTCTTCTAAATTGATTCCTCCAAAAGTAGGTGCAATAGCCTTTACAGTTTCTATGAATTTATCTACATCTTTGGTATCTACCTCAATATCAAAAACATCTATATCTGCAAAAATTTTAAACAGCAATCCTTTTCCTTCCATTACTGGTTTTCCTGCTAAAGGACCAATATCTCCTAATCCAAGAACAGCTGTTCCGTTAGAAATTACTGCTACTAAATTCCCTTTAGAAGTATATTTATAAGCATCTTCTGGATTTTTTTCAATGGCCAAACACGGAGTTGCAACTCCTGGAGAATAAGCCAATGCTAAATCTCTTTGAGTGGCATACCTTTTAGTAGGTACCACTTTAATTTTACCTGGCTGGGGCTTTTCATGATATTCTAAAGCCTCTAGTTCTTTTTTTGTATAACTCATATTCAATAATTATGTAGCAAAGATACCATTTGTATTTACCGAGCAAAAACTATCGATTTTTTTTGACAATTCCGAAACGAATTGGGCATTTTACCCGTTTTTTTTACACAAAACGGAATCATTATCCCATTCTGATGTTTTTATTTCATTCACTTTTCATCAAAAAAAGAAAAAACAGACTTTATTTTACAAACATCCTTTCTAAATATGTAAAGCTTTTAAAACAATTTTACTTTTATATTTCTAAGCTATTGCTTAGATTTGTGTTGTAGATTTTACATTAAACAATGGCACGTAAAAAACAATATAACGAAGAAGAGGTCATCAAAAAAGCAATGGGACTTTTTTGGAGAAATGGCTACGAAGCAACTTCTGTACGTATGTTGGAAAAAGAAATGGGTATCAATCAATTTTCTATTTATGCTAGTTTTAAAAACAAACAAGGTGTGTTTTTAGAAAGTGTAAAATATTACAAAACGCAAGTGAATTCCATTAAAAATAAATTGAAAAACTCTAACAACGGAGTTGCTGGAATTCAACAATATTTTTACGATTTTTTAGAATTTTCTAAAGAAGGTTCTTTACACAAAGGATGCCTAGTTACCAACACAGTCAACGAAATTAAAGAGGAATCGGACTCTGTAATAATGTTGGAGTTAAAAACATTTGCTAATGAAATTAGAGATTTATTTGTAAGCAATTTAAAACAAGACGACTCAAAAGACAGTTCAACCATAGAAAAACAGGCAGATTATTTAATGAACAGTCTATTAGGACTCTCCATTGCATCTAAAGTTTTTCAAAAAAATCAATTAGATAACATTATTAAAGTTACTTTTTTAAGTCTGTAACTTTTTTTTACCACATAACTAAGCACACGCTTAGTTATAATATAAATAATTAAATACAATTCATAAAAAATTAGAAATTATGACAACCTTAAAAATTCACAACCTAGAAACAGCTCCAGAAGCAAGTAAACCCCTTATAGAAAAATCTCAGAAAGCCTACGGAATGATTCCTGGTTTGCACGGAGTATTAGCAGGAGCTCCTAAAATTTTAGAAGCCTACCAAAACTTACACGAATTGTTTACACAAACTTCTTTTAACAATGATGAATTAACCGTTGTTTGGCAAACTATTAATGTAGAGCATGCTTGTCATTACTGTGTACCAGCACACACAGGAATTGCAAAATCTATGAAAGTAGATGATGAAATTACAGAAGCATTGCGTAACGAAACTCCACTTGCCGATGCAAAACTAGAAGCATTACGCACCATGACTTTAACAATTGTAAAAAACCGTGGACACGTTTCTCAAGAAGATTTAGAAGCATTTTATGCAGCTGGATATGGAGAGCAACAAGTCTTAGAAATTATTTTAGGATTGTCTCAAAAAGTAATTAGCAATTACACCAATCACATTGCCAATACACCTATAGATGCCCCTTTTCAAGCTTTTGCTTGGTCTAAAAAATAATTAGTAGTTAAAAGGATTGTTTGTAAAACAAACAATCCTTTTTTTATGTTTTAAAAATAAATAAGATGCAACACAACCCAAGACCTAAAGTTTTATTTTTTGATGTAAACGAATCTTTGTTAGATTTAAGTTCCATGAAAAAACACATAGGAAAAGCTTTAAATGGAAAAGAAGATTTAGTGCCTTTGTGGTTTACCACCATGTTGCATTATTCTTTAGTAACCACAGCTAGCAAACAGTTTACAGATTTTAGTAATATTGGTGCTGCAGCTTTGCAAATGGTTGCAAAAAACTACAACATAAACCTATCTACAAATGAAACAAAAGAGGTTATGAAAAATTTCAGCAACTTACCTCCACACCCTGAAGTACTAAATGCCTTAACCATACTTAAAAATGCAGGTTATAAAATGGTTGCTTTAACCAATTCCTCAACAAAAGGAATGCAAACCCAATTTAAAAACGCAGGCCTAACTCACTTATTTGATGAACAACTAAGTGTAGAAGACTTTGGAAAATACAAACCCGAAACAGAAGTATATCATTGGGCTGCAAAAAAACTAAAAGTAGAACCCAAAGATTGTATGCTAATTGCTGCACATGGTTGGGATGTTGCTGGTGCAATGTGGGCAGGATTTAGAACTGCTTTTATCAATAGACCCGAACAACAATTGTATCCTTTAGCTCCAATTCCTGAAATTAACGAAACTGATCTTTTAAAAATTGCTAAAAAACTAATCGTCTTGTAAAAAATAGAAAGCGACAGTGATTTTAAAAACCAAGCCGCTAACGCTATTTAAACAAAACTCAAAAAATTATTTTAAACTTTCTACTATTTTTTCAAACACCTCGTTGTTTTCATAAACTCCCGAAAACCTGTTTGCTTGCGGACCGTATGCAAAAATAGGCACCATGCTCCCTGTGTGGTCATGGGTAATAAACCCTCCTTCTATAGAATGGTTTTCTACACTACCACTAGCAACTCCAAAACCAGATGTTTCATGATCGGCAGTTACAATTACCAACGTTCCTTTGTTTTCATCGGCAAATTGAATAGCCTCTGTAATTGCTCGGTCAAAATCTATTCCCTCTAACACAATTCCCTCTGTGTTGTTGGCATGACCAAAACTATCTATTTGTGCAGCCTCTACCATTAAAAAGAAAGGCTGTTCTTTTTCTTTTAAAAATTGTAATCCTGCTTTGGTTGTTTCTGCTAATAAATTTCCTCTATTTGTAAGAATAGATGGCACTCCTTTTTCTGAAAAAAACAATCCTGCTCTTTTGGCTTTTGATTTTGTTACTTCAGATACTGAATGCATTACACTAAAAGATTTTTCTAAAGCTAAATTTTTAAAAGTGTTAGAACCTCCTCCTGCAAAAAAGTCTAATTTACTCTGTACTAAATCCTTTGCTATTTTATCTTTTTCCGATCTATCTTTTTGATGTGCATAGAAAGCAGATGGGGTAGCTCCTGTAATTTCATCGGTAGTAATAACACCTGTTGCAAAACCTTTTTGATGTAAAATTTCGGTTATATTTTTTAAAGTATTTCCGTGTACATCTGTTCCAATAGCTCTATTGTTTGTTTTTTTTCCAGTAGCCAAAGCTGTTCCTGCAGCTGCAGAATCGGTTGTAAAATCATCTGCTGCTTGGGTTTTAATCAATCCTATATTTTTAAACTGTGTTAAGGTTAAAGCTCCACCATTTGCTAAAGTTGCTGATGATATTTGAGACAATCCATTACCATCACCAATTAATAAAATAATGTTTTTAACTTTTCCTTTAGCCTTATCGTATTTATAGGTTGGCTTGTAAACTTCTGATGATATTTTTGCTTGTACCGTTCTGTGTTTTAAACTAGAAACATAAGTTGCACATCTTTTAGGCTGATCTGTATTGATAACATCTACACCTAATTCTAAAAAAGTTCTCCATGCTGTTTTAGAGTCTGGGGTCCCCCAAAAACGGAAAGGTTTGTGAAATTGTTTTGCTTGGTTTATCACCGCTGTTACCTTGTCATAATCGGTATGGGTTAATCTACCTTTTCCGTTCCATTCTGTGTATTTTTTAAAATCTACACTAACCATGTCTACTTTTGCTAAATTTTTAGCAGACAAGGTTGTTTCTATTTCTTGATAATCAAAAGAAATAAAAGAAGGATATTGGTGATAACTTTCTGAATTTGGCCTATTACCAGAAATTACAATTTTAATATGTGGGTGATGAATTACCTGAGGGTATTCTTCTAAATTCTTAATAATTGCCTCTAAAGTTGTTACTGCTTCAGACTTTACGTCAATCATTAAAAACAAATCTTTATGCAAGTCTTCTGCTGTACTTGCCAACTGATTTAAGGGCTTTAAATACAAAGCCTCTAATGTTTTTACCTTGTTAATTTCTTTAGATGTGTGAGCTATAAATAATGCTCCTTTTTTTAGAAATACATCGGCCTCTATTAAGTTTAATCCGCTTGTATAAGCTGTCCAAAAAGGTGTGTTTTGTAAATAATCGTTGTGAGATTGTATTCTAATATGTTTGTGGTCTTGGCTATTGGCCAAACCTGAAACTAGTAATAAAAGAACTAGTATAAATTTTCTTTTTACAAATAATAACATAAATAATTATTTAAAAAAGGTGCTATTTAAATAGCACCTTTTTGCTGTTTATAAAGCTGGTGTTTAATTCCAGTTTTTATTTTGGTCAATTCCTGATGATTGAATTACAGTGTTTGGAATAGGCCAAACATTCATATAAGAAGCATCAAAGTTTCTTGCAGGCCATACAATTTCTGAAGTGTATGGTGAATCTGGATTAGATCTATCTGTGTAAATTCTACCATAAATAGGTTGTGTGTAAATTGCTTGCGCATCTCCCCAACGAATCAAATCAAAATGTCTGTTTGCAAACTCTCCTGCCAATTCTACTCTTCTTTCGTGTTTTAAATCATCTATAGTTGCATTGGTTTTTGGAGCCAATCCTGCTCTTGCTCTTACTAGGTTTAAAGGAGCATCTCCATTTAACCCATCAGCAATTAAAGCTTCTGCTTTCATTAGCAACACCTCTGCATAGCGCATTAACGGTACGTTGTAGGTAGTTGTTGGATTGTCTCCATTGGTATTTACAGTAGTTCCAATAGCATCTGCCTCTCTAAACTCATACATATATTTGTTAAATTGAAAACCAGACAAAGAGTTTTCTGATTGGTATCTTTTGGTTTCTCCAAAATATTGAAACTCATCACCAAAACTTAAAATGGTTACCGCTTTACGAGCATCTCCTGCTTCAAATTCGTTGTACAATCCTTCTGATGGTGTGTAATATCCCCATCCGTTAAATTTACCCCAACCTTTGTTTTCTAACATTACTCCAGTTAAAATACTACCTCTGTCTACTCCTGAGTTTACAGACCAAATGTATTCGCTTGTCCAGTTGTTTAGGTGACTGTGCAATTCTCTGTAATCTTTTGCAGGATTCCCTGTGTTGATTAACGCTCTACCAGAACCAGAATTGGTTACCAAATCTGCATATTTTACCACTTCTGCATATTTAGAAGCATCGTATTGTGCCCAATACAAATTGGTTTTAGCTATGTATGCCAAAGCTGCATCTTTATGAGGTCTACCATAATTTTCAGCAGAATAATCTGTAAACAATGGTAACAAATCTGCTGCTTTTTTTAAGTCTTCAACAATCATTGCGTAATTTTCTACCACACTTGCTGGTCTTGTTCTAGAAGCAACCCCATCTAACATGTTTTCTACAGTTAGAATAGGAACTCCTCCACTTTTATCATCTCCGTAAGTATGTGCTACCCAGAAATAGCTAAACGCACGCATAAAATAAGCTTCTCCTAAAATTCTATTTTTTAGATCTTCGTTAATTTCCATTTCAGGAACGTTTGCTAAAATATCATTAGCTCTTCTTATTATTTTGTAAGAATTAGGGTAACAAGTAGATGTGTATCCTCCTTCTGTACCATCAATATTAAAATCTTTAATATTATCTGCAGATGCTTTGATACGACCTGTAATCATATCGTCTGACGCATTGATGTACCAAAAGAAACCTCTACCAAACATTTCTTCATCAAACATAAGCGTATACAATCCGTTTGCAGCTTGTTCAGCATCTGTAGCTGTTTTCCAATAATTTTCATCTGTAACTTGCCCTATAGGGTCTAAGTTTGTAAAATCATCTGAACAAGATACCATATTACCTCCTAAAGCAGCAGCCAACATTACTATTCCTATTTTTCTGTATATATTTTTCATTGTGTGTTCTAAATTTTAAATAAATTATAATGACAATAACAATCCTAGTGATAATGTTCTAGCCACTGGGTATTTTGCAATATCTAATCCTTTTCCTCCTACTTCTGGATCTAAACCTGAGTAGCTAGTAAAAGTCAATAAGTTTTCTCCAGACACATACATTCTTAAAGAAGATCCTTTTGCCAACTTGTTCATAATTTCTTTGCTAAATGTATATCCTAAGGTTACGTTCTTAATTCTTAAGTAAGAAGCATCTTCTAAATACCAGCTAGATGTGGTTCCAAAGTTTTTATTATCATCTTTGGTAGACAATCTTGGAATGTTACTTCCTTTATTAGTTTCTGACCAAGCTCCTAAAACTCTATTGTCTAAGTTATATCCTGATAAAGATGCATTGTAAGTAGTGTACTTGTATCCGTTAAAAGCTTTTACACCACCAACTCCTTGAAAAATCATTCCCAAATCAAAACCTTTGTAATCTAAATTAAGTCCAAAGTTATAGGTGATTTTTGGTTGGTATGAATTGTAGTATTTTTTGTCTTCACTACTAATTTTACCATCGTTGTTGGTGTCTTGAAATTTAAAATCTCCAGGTTTTGCATTTGGCTGAATTAAGTTTCCATCTTTTGTATAAGCATCAATTTCTGCTTGATTTTGGAAAACACCTAAATAAGGAATTAAGTAAGGTGTATACAAAGCACCACCAACTTTTGTTTGATAAGGTACTAGTACATTTCTTACATTGTCATTATGAATATAAATTTCTTGTTTAGAAGCTCCGTACCCTCCTAAGTTTACCAACTCGTTTTTAATAGAAGTTGCATTGGCATTCACACTATAATTAACATCTCCTATGCTGTTTTTATAAGAAACTGCAAATTCTATCCCTCTGTTTTTTACTTGTCCTGCATTCTGATCTGCTGGATCTCTACCTTCGTTTAAGTTTGCCAAACCAGGAATAATCATATCATTGGTTGTTTTTTCAAAATAATCAACCGTTATGTTTAAGCTATGGTTAAGAAGTGAAGCATCTAATCCTAAATCTAAAGACTCTACAGTTTCCCACTTTAAGTTTTTGTTTGCATTTCTATTAATATAGCTACCCACGTTTCCAAAATAATCAGCATCTTCTCCTAAAACTACATTTCCTGTATTTACTGGAACTGAGTATGGGTAATATCCTCTAATAGATTCTATATTTCCAATTTTACCATAAGAAGCTCTTATTTTTAAATCGTTAATAGCCTCTATATTAAAGAACGATTCTTTAGAAATTCTCCAAGCTGCAGAAGCTGAATAAAAATTATCTGCTTGGTTGTTTTTAAATAATTTTGAAGACTCATCTCTACGTATACTTCCAGAAACGTAATATTTGTTTCCATAGTTGTACATTATTCTTCCGATAGCAGAAGTTAAAGCATCTTCATACGGATTGTTTGATGGCTTGTTTACGACACTTACATTTTGCATGTATTGATTAAATGGCTCTTCTGATGAAAACCCTGTTCCCTTTAAATAAGTAGATTCTCCTGTTGTTTTTTGAGCTGCATACACCACAGTAGCATTTACGTTGTGATTTCCAAAAGATTTGTCGTAGCTCAACTGATTGTTCCAAATCCATTTGTCTTGATTAGAAGTTTCTTCTATTAAAGAGTTTTGAGGATTTGTTCTACCTAACTCAGGTACTTTAGGATAAAATTCTTTTTTATGAACATTTCTAAAAGCAGCAGAATAATTGGTTTTAAAAGACAAACCATCTAAAATATCGTATTTAAAATATACGTTTGCATTTACATAAGTGCTTGGTGATTTTTTATTAGGTCTTAACAACAATGCCAATGGGTTATAGGTATCTCCATAAGCTCCAGCAAACTGAGATAAATCTTCTGGTGCAGTTCCTGCAAAACTTCCATCAGCATAACGAGTTGGCGATGCCGAAGGCATGTAAATTGCATTGATAATAGTTCCAGAATATGGATTGTCTGTATCTGTACCATAAGATTCGTCTCTAGACAAATACACGTTTTCTCCTATGGTAATTTTATCTGTAATATGATAATCTGCTTTTAACCTTAAATTATAGCTCTGAGAACTTGTTCCTTCTAACAAACCTTGTCTATCTCTATAAGAAAATGACGTGAAGTAATTGTATTTTTCTCCAGCTCCACTTAAATCTAAATTTAAGTTGTTCACCTTTGCATCTCTAAAAATAGCATCAATCCAATTGGTACGGTTTACTTGTCCGTAAGGATTTTGAGTTGCATCGTGTGCAGATTGTCTTGGAGAACCCGCATTGTCTGCAGCTGTGTTGTACACCTCTGCTTGCTGCTTAGCCGTTAAAGGTGTTGGTAAATTGGTGGCAGATTTAACACCTGTGTAATAATTAATTCCAAATTTAGGTTTCCCATTTTTACCTTTTTTGGTTTCAATTACAATTACTCCAGATGCTGCTTGTGCACCATAGATAGAGGCAGATGCTGCATCTTTTAATACAGAAACAGAAGCAATGTCATTAGGGTTAATGTCTGGTCCGTTGTAAGGCATACCATCTACAATTACCAAAGGAGATTCTGAGTTAAAAGTACCAATACCTCTAATTCTAATATCTGCTCCACTTGTAGGATCTCCACCAGAATTTGATACAGTTACCCCAGCAATATTTCCTTGTAAAAATTCTTTGTAATTAGTTACAGGTCTACTCTCAATACTTTTTACGTTGGTTGCAATTCCTATAGATGATGTTAAATCTCCTTTTTTAGCAGATCCATAACCTATTAATACAACCTCATCCAAATCACTAGCAAGATCGTTTAACACGACTTCTAATTCCTGATTACCTACGTAGTTAATGGTTTGTGTTTCATATCCTAATGAAGATATTTCTACCAAACCATTATTTTGTTTTGATTCAATTACAAATTGTCCATCAAAATTAGTAACGGTGGTTGTTCCTTGTCCTACCTGACCTTTAAGTACAATATATGCACCTGGTACAGGCATTCCATCTGTTTTAGAAACCACGGTTCCTTTAACAGTTACTTGGGCTATAGAATACGACATGCATCCTACCACAAATAATAAAAATAAATAAGCTTTTTTCATTGAGTATTTTAGTTTTTGATTTGTGCTAAAAGTAGTTTGAGAGCTTTTAAACAAGGGGTAATTTTGTACAAGCAAGGGGTAATTTTGCTTCTAAAACATCTTTATTAAATTGCAAAAAGGTGGATTTTTAACACACTAACGTTTAGGTAACATTGGGCTAATCCTACCATAATACTTACGATTCTTGTTTTTGACTTTTAAACGCCTTTGGACTCATTCCAAACTGTTTTTTAAAAGACTTACCAAAGTACTTGGGATCGTTAAAACCACACTCGTAACTAATTTCTGAAATGTTTAAATTTTTGTTTTTTAACAAATAGGCAGCTTTTTGAAATCTAAGAGAAATAATAACATCGGAAGGAGATTTTCCTAAAACTTCTTTAAACAAACGATAGCATTTTACTCTAGAAATAGCCAGTTCTTCAATTAACATTTCTACATTAAAACTAGAATTAGACAATTCTTTTTTAATAATTTCTAAACTCTTTTTTATGAGTTTATCATTACTTGTTTCAATGTCGTTTTCTTCGGTTAAAATTTTAAAAATGTCTTTTTCTAACTGATTCGTGATTTTATTTTCTTTAGATTTTATGAGACCTAAAATTTTCTTTTGAATATAAGATTCACTTGCAGGTAGCTGAATTACAACATCAATTCCAAATTCTACAGATTGTTCCTGAAGACTGTAACTAATTTCTTCTGATATGTACACAAAAGGTATTTTCTTTTGTGTTTCTTGTGATTTGTATTTGTTAAAAAAACCAACTAATTCTTTGGTAAAATTTGTTTGGTAAAACACCAATACATCAATATCTATTTGTTGCAAAGCCGAGCTTACATCAGCAATTGCACTCTCGAACAACAAATTACTTTGCTGATTTCCTAAAAGTTGCTTTACCACATCTATATGCTCCACATCAGAAAGCACCAATATATTTTTGTTTCCGTTGTTTAGCAATTCTTGTTGGTTCATATGTTTCCATGAAATGATTTCTGATTGTTTAAAATCTTTATTCATTTTAAACACAGGAATTTCAAATGTTAAAACAAAATCTTGTTCCTCTTGCACATAAAAACTTCCGTTTAAATCATGCAACAACGTTTTAACAGCCTTAAAATATGGACTGTAACGAATTACATGATCCCAATTGGTAATTAACAACTCGCTAGTAGAAATAAGTTGCAGTTCTAAAAGATTATTCTGATGTGTAATTGTTATGTTTAACTGACTGTCTTTATTAGCATATTTTAAAATATCTCCAAAAAAGTATTGCATTAACAAACTAAACCTAAGAATGTCTATTTCTACCCAAGTAATATCTTTATTAATGTGGCTAATAAAATTTACTTGATTTTTTTGTGCAACTTTTTTATTCTTTTCTAAAATATTTTTAAGCACCGAAAATAAGTTCACAATGCTTTTTTTAGTTGGCTCTAAATCTTTTACATGATCTAAATAATTCCACTCTGACAATAAATTAATAAGACTTGTAGCATGGTTTATTATTTTTTCTTTTTGCTTAGAATTTCCTTCTATTTTGGTACTTGCCTGAATAATTTTAGACACCGGTTCTTGAAATTCTGAAAGCACAAAAGACTTGAATTTTTCCAGTTCAAAATCTTCATTTTTTAAACTATTATGCAACTCCAGTAATTGTTCTTTTTGTTGAGAAACCTCTTTGTTTTTTTCATCTAATTTTTGATTTGCTTTAAGCAAGTCTTGTTTTTGATGTTCTATAACTTTGGTTCTATCAATTATTTTTTGTTCTAATTTTTTCTTTAGTTTTTTGTTGTTTTTATTTCTAACCCAAACAATAATTAAAACAGACAACATAAACACTAAAGTTACAATGCAATAAAACCAAATGGTTTCATAAAAAGCTTTGTTAATCTTTACCGTAAAATAAGGACTTGATGGTGTTTCTTCTGAGGATGTTTTTAGATAAAAATCATAACTTCCGGATGGAAGATTATTGTATTTTAAAACTCCCCATCTTAATAGTTTCCAGGAAGTATCTACTCCATCAAGCTTATAATACACATCTTTTTTTTGACTTTCAGGAAAAACAATTGCTTTTACTCTAACAACTAAAGTATTGTTTGTGTGTTCCTTTATTAAATGTTTGGAATAATTTTCATCTCCATCTACTTTCAGTTTTATTTTAGGAAAATATTCTTTTATGTTAATTGCTGCCGGATTGAAATAATTCAAACCTTTAACCCCAGCAAAAAACATCATTCCTTTAGGGTCTTGATAATAAGCTCCTTCTGAAAATTCTGGAGACAACCATCCTTCATTTGGGTTTAAAGCTTTTACTTTATAAGTAAACTTATCAATTACCGCTAATCCTTTAGTGGTGCTTAACCACACTTTATCACCAGTATCTATGAGTCCATATACCATATGACTTGGCAAACCATCTTTTTCTGTAATGTTTTTTACAATTCCTTTGGTTTTATGATAAACACTAACCCCACCTAAAGAAGCTATCCAATAATTAGAAGTTAGTTTGTCATGAAACAAAGAGTACACACTATTACCTAAAATTCCTTCTGATGTTGTGACCTTATGTAAGGTATTGTTTTTTAAATTTAATAGAATAACACCACTGTATTCTGTGGCTAAAATTAACTCCGAATCATTTTTTTTAATATTTCTTATATGGTACTTATTTACTAAGTTTTGACCTTTAAAGGTTTCGAATCTATTTTTTGTCAAACTAAATTTAGCCACTCCTCCCCAACAAGAAATCCAAATATTTTTATTTTCATCTTCATACAAAGAATAATGTCTATTGTTAGGCAGTTCTTTTACATAATTTGCACTGTACAATTCATATGAGTTTTTCTTAATTCTTATCAAACCTCCATAAGTTCCTGCCCAAACACTACCATCAGAAGAAGTAAATAAAGATCTAACTCTTTGCCAATCTATATTTTGACTTGCTTCAGAAATAGTATAATTTACATAACATTTTGTTTTGTTATTGTAGTAATACAAGCCTTTATTGTAATAGCCCAACCAAATTGTACCTTCTAAATCTGTAGTTATGGCCCTAATAGATTCATTGGGCAAGTGAGGATATTTTATGGGGTGTGGAGCTATTTGAGAAATTAAATCAGAATCTTTATAAGCCATGCTTAATCCCCCATCTTTATGAGCCAACCAAACATTGTTAAATAAATCTATATGCAACTTGTTAATTTCATTACTATGAAAACTGTAAGCAGAATATTTATCGACAACGTAGTGATGAATTTGTTTGTTTTGAATGTTATTCTGATGGTTTGGAATGATATAAACTCCATTTCTACGGGTTGCAAACCACACATTCCCTTGTTTGTCTTTTAAAACCCCATTTACAATTACGTTCGGATATCTAGTTTTTAATATTTTTCTAAACGCATTGTAATTTCCTTCGTTAGCATAAGCTACTTTGTTTTCTACAAACTTGTCTTTAACATATTCATAGGTTTTGGTACTGGTTTCTGCAACAAGAGTTTTATTATTAGAAAGTCTAATTCTATGAACAACACCTGTTTTAAATTCAAAATTTTTAAAATTTCCGTTTCCTATGTATTTACTTAATTTTCCTTCATCTGTTTGCACCCAAATAGTTCCAAACTTGTCTTTTTCAATGTTTACAACATAATTACCTGCTATTGAATTTTGATTGTTGATGTTATGTTTATACACTGTAAATTCAGTGCCATCAAAATAATTCAACCCATCCCAAGTTCCAATCCATAAACCACCATTTGCATCATTTTCTACATCTACCACAGAGTTGTTAGACAAACCCTCATTGGTGGTATAGGTTTTAAATTTTATTTGTTGGCTTAAACCAACGGTAGATATAAAAATGGAAAAAAGGAAAAACCAAAACTTCATAATCGTAATCATTATTAACCAACAATGTTACGCTTATGGCATTACTTTAATATAAAATCTATATTAAGTTCTTATGATGATTTTTGATCTATAGTGACCAGTAACTTAAATGCTGAAAAGAAAAATAGCATTAGATACGATTGATAAACAACCCAAAACCATATATTTTTTAGGTTGATTTGAAAGATATTATGATTCTCCATTAATATATTTCCCGTATTTAGTTTCCAAATTTGGAACCCCATGTATAGGAAAGAAAACAAGAGGACAATGTTTAATAAAACAACAAACAACTTGTATGTTACATTTAATTGTTTGCCAAATGCTTTAGTAAAATAGAATGCAGATAACCAAAACCATCCATAAAAAGGGGCAATCCAAAAAACATTTGGAACCCATAGAACAGTATTAAAAAAATCTCCTTCTGAAAAAACAAGTACAGATACTAGAGCTAAAACAATTGCTATAATCTTAATTTTCATTGCTTAAAACTTTAGATAAAGAACTCATTATTTTTTGAGTAGCTCCTAAATTTTTAGCCACATAATTCTTGGTAATTACAGACATTCCATCTCTAAGCTTAGAATCCGTATATATATCTTGTAAAACAGAGCTCAACTCTTTGGTATTATCAACACTTACACATCCTTTTAAAGTGACCAAATCTTGTACTTCTTTAAACTTCTTAAAATTAGGACCAATCACAATTGGCAATCCATAGGTAGCGGCTTCTAACGTATTGTGAACTCCGCTTTTGGTGTAACCACCTCCAATATAAGCCACATTTGCATAAGCGTATATTTTAGATAAAATTCCAATGGTGTCTACTATAAAAACAGAATATGCATCCATTTGTTTCCCTTCCATTTCTGAATACAACACCACTTCTTTTGTAAGTTTATTTTTTAGTTTTAAAACTCCTTCTTTTGTAATATTATGCGGTGCAATAATAAATTTCTCGTTTTCAGTTGCTTTTGTATTAATATAAGCAACCAATTGTTCTTCATCCTCTGGCCAAGTACTACCTGCTACTAATAAATAAGCATTGTTTTTAAAGTTATTTACAAACGGTAATTTTTCATTTGCCTCAACCAATTTCTGAACCCTATCAAAACGAGTATCTCCAGCAACAGTAACATTGTTTATATGAATAGAATTTAACAATTCTTTAGATGCATTGTCTTGCACAAAAAAATGTTGAATGTATTGCAAATGTTTACGCATCCAAAAACCTTGTGGTTTAAAAAACAATTGATTCTTTCTAAAAATTCCAGAAATTAAAAACGTAGGTATTTGCAAACGATGTAGCTCATTTAAATAATTTGGCCAAAACTCATATTTAATAAAAATTGCTGCTGATGGTTGTATTGCTTTAAGAATTTTTTTAGCATGGCTAAGCGTATCCATTGGTAAATAACAAACTACGTCTGCTAATTCGTAATCTTTTCTAATTTCGTAACCAGAGGGCGAAAAAAATGTTAATACAATTTGATGATTAGAATACTCCTTTTTTAGTTCTTCGATTACAGGTCTACCTTGCTCAAACTCCCCTAAAGAAGCCGCATGAATCCAAACCACAGGTTTGCTTGTTTTTAGAGATGCGTTTAACACATTAAAAACTTGTTTTCTACCCTTAACAAAAAGCTTGATTTTAGGATTGAAAAAAGCCACGACTTTTAAAACAAAAGAAGCCACTAGAATAAGAAAATTATATAAAAACCTCATAACCGCAAAGCTAAAAAATTAGCACTGTGTTTACCTAAATTGAAGTTTAATTTTTTATTTTGGAATATGTTTTGATATTACCTATCAAAAGCTAAATAAAGAAACATATGAAACAACTTATATACCTACTTTTTTTTATCGGATTTATTGCAAATGCTCAACAAAATAGAGCTTATAAAGACGGTGAAAAAATAAAATTTAGAATTCATTACGGAATTATTAATGCAGGTTACGCAACTATTGAAGTACAAGAAAAAACAATTAACAACCAACAATACGAACATGTTATTGGAAAAGGATGGACTACCGGAATGCTTAAATGGGTTTTTCCTGTAGAAGATAATTACCAATCTTTTATTCACACAAAAACAGGATTTCCTACTAGAGCTATTAGAAAAATAAAAGAAGGTAAATACACCAAAAACGTAGAGCTATTTTTTGAAAAAGACAGTGTGCTTACCGTAGACCACAAACACAACAAACAAAAAAGAGTAGCAGCTAAAAATGTGCAAGACATGATTGCTGCATTTTATTACCTACGAAACAACGTTCCAGATAGTTTACAAATAAACGAATCTGTAGATATGGATTTGTTTTTTGACTACAAAAAATTCCCTTTTAAACTTATAAAACTCAGAAAAGAGAATCTAAAAACCAAGTTTGGAGATATAGAATGTTTTGTCTTTAGACCCATGGTACAATCTGGTCGAGTTTTTAAAGCCAAAGAAAGCCTTAGTATATGGATTACAGCAGATAAAAACAGGATTCCTGTAAGAATTCAAGCCGATTTAGCCGTAGGCTCTTTAAAAGCAGATATTGATGAGTACAAAGGCCTATTACATCCCTTTAATGCTCAATAAAATTCATAAATTAATTGTACTTTTGGCAGTCAGAAATAAATACCCAGAATGTTAAAAAAAATCACCCTATTAAGTCTTATTTTACTAACTATTTATTCTTGTAATTCTAAAGAAGAAAAATCGGGTAAACAAAGTGACACTCTTCAACTTGTTAAAAAACCTAAAGTATCCAAAAAAATTTTTGGATACAGCTTGGATAACTTTAAAGTCTTTAAAAAAGAAATTAAAAAAGGAGAAACTTTTGGAACTATTTTAGATGAACACCACGTTTGGACTCCTAAAATTTATGAAATTGCCAACACCGTTAAACCTGATTTTGATGTAAGAAGATTAAGAGCGGGTAAAAATTACACCATTTTGGCAGCAAAAGACTCTACCGAAAAAGCTCAGGTATTTATTTATCAGCACGATTTGGTAAACTATTCTATTGTAGATTTTAGAGACTCTATTTTTACCAAAACTGTTAAGAAAAAAGTAACAACCAAATTAAAAAAAGCATCGGGAATTATTACCAGTTCTTTGTCTCAATCGTTAGATGAAAAACACGTGAGTCCTATTGTTGCTAATGACCTGTCCGATATTTATGCTTGGACCATTGACTTTTTTAGATTGCAAAAAAACGATCGATTTAAAGTTATTTACGAACAAAAATATATTAACGACACCGTTCCTGTTGGAATTGGTAGAATTAAAGCTGCTTATTTTGAACACGTAGGCAAACCTTTTTATGCCTTTCATTACGTTCCTGATTCTATTACGGGTATAGAAGAATATTTTGATGACCAAACACACAACTTAAGAAGAGCTTTTTTAAAAGCACCTCTAAAATTTAGTAGAATTTCCTCTAAATACAATCTTAAAAGAAGAATTGCTTTTTACGGAAGAGTAAAACCACATTTAGGAACTGACTTTGCAGCTCCGGTAGGAAGTCCAATTATGAGCACCGCTAACGGAAAAGTAATTGAATCTAGATACAAAGGAGGTAACGGAAATTATGTTAAAATAAGACACAATGCTACCTACACAACTCAGTACCTACACATGAAAAAACGAAACGTAAAAGTAGGCGATTACGTAAAACAAGGAGACGTTATAGGATGGGTAGGTATGACAGGAAACACTTCTGGACCCCACGTATGCTATCGTTTTTGGAAAAACGGTAGACAAGTAGACCCGTTAAAAGAAGAACTTCCGGCAGCCAAACCAATGAAAAAAGAAATTCAAGCAAACTATTTAACTTACATAGCTCCAATTAAAAAAGAATTAGATGCTATTCCATATTAAACCAAATACATACCACTATGTCTTTACAAAACATTAATCCAACAACAACCAACGCTTGGAAAAAACTGGCAGCTCATTTTGAAACTGCTAAAAATCTAGAATTAAAAGAATTGTTTGCTAAGGATGAAAACCGAGATGCAAACTTTACAATTGCTCTAGATGATTTACAACTAAACTACGCTAAAAACAGAATTTCTAAAGAAACTATGGATTTGTTAGTAGAATTAGCTAATGAATCTGGATTGTCTAATGCAATTGAACAATACTTTGGTGGAGAAATCATCAATGCTACCGAAGGAAGAGCTGTACTACACACTGCTTTAAGAAACAACAGTGGTAATGCTGTAATTTCTGAAGGTAAAGATGTAATGCCAGAAGTAAACAAAGCAAAAGAAAACATAAAAGCTTTTACAGAAAAAGTAATTTCTGGAAACTGGAAAGGATACACAGGAAAATCAATTACCGATATTGTAAACATTGGTATTGGTGGTTCCGATTTAGGACCCAATATGGTTGTAGATGCTTTACAGTACTACAAAAACCATTTAACAACTCACTTTGTTTCTAACATTGATGGAGATCATGTTTCAGAAGTGATTAAAAAATTAAACCCTGAAACTACTTTATTTGTAATTGTTTCTAAAACCTTTACCACTCAAGAAACTATAGGAAACGCTTTAACTATTAAAGATTGGTTCTTACAAAGTGCTAAAGAAGCAGATGTTGCAAAACACTTTGTGGCAGTTTCTACCAATTTAGAAGCGGTTGCTAATTTTGGAATCGCATCAGAAAACGTATTTCCAATGTGGAACTGGGTAGGAGGTCGTTTTTCTTTATGGTCTGCTGTTGGTTTATCTATTGCCCTTTCTGTAGGATACGATAACTACGCTGATTTATTAAATGGAGCATACCAAATGGACAACCACTTTAAAACAACATCGTTTGACAAAAACATTCCGGTTGTTTTAGCTTTGTTAAGTATTTGGTATAACAATTTTTATGGAGCAGAAAGCGAAGCTGTTTTACCATACACTCAATACTTAAACACATTACCGTCTTACTTACAACAAGCTTTTATGGAAAGTAATGGTAAATCTGTAGACAGAAACGGAAACGAAGTTACTTACCAAACAGGAACTATTATTTGGGGGGCTGCAGGAACCAACATGCAACATGCATTTATGCAATTGGTACACCAAGGAACTAAATTAATTCCATGTGATTTTATTGGATTCAACGAATCTTTATACGGTAAAGCAGATCATCATAAAAAATTAATGGCAAACTTCTATGGTCAGCAAGATGCTTTGTGTTTTGGTAAAACCAAAGAACAAGTATTGGCTAGTGGTGTAGCTGCAAATGCTATTGAACTACCTTTTAAAGTGTTTACAGGTAACAGACCTAGCAACTGTATTACAGCAAATAAATTAAGCCCAAATAGCCTAGGAAAAATAATTGCTATGTATGAACACAAAATATTTGTACAAGGAATTATTTGGAACATTTACAGTTTTGATCAGTTTGGTGTAGAACTTGGAAAAGAAATGGCAAACAAACTTTTAAAATAGAAAACTACTTTAACGTACACAAATCCCTAGTAATCAAACACTAGGGTTTTTTTTTGGCACTTATCTTGATGTAAATCTTATCTAACCAAATTCTTATACATCATGAAATTAAAGAAAAACCCAAAAGCTAACCTAGAACATTACAGTGGTATTTTTACACTACTAGGACTTGTATTAACTCTTTTTATTACCTACGTTTTTATAGAACATAAGTCATATGCAGCAATTAAAAAAGAAACGAATATTGCAATTAAATATGATACCGATGAGACTAAAACCATTCAATTTAAACGAATAGAAAAGAAACCTAAGAGAATGGAAAAACCAATTCTTGAAGAACCTATTCACAAACAAAAAATAAAAAAACAACCTACTATTATAGATGTAAGCAAAGTTAAAAAGGTGAATGATACCAAAGAAGTTGAAACCACATTAATCAAAGAAGAATCTCCTACAACTACTGCAGATGAAGATTTAAAAAACATAGAATATTTTGATGATGTAATAGAATACGAACCAGAAACCGTAAATTATGTAAGTGTAGAAAATATTCCTGTTTACCCTGGTTGCGAAAAATATATGTATGATAGAGAAAAGTCTAAAAAATGTTTTAGTAAAAAGATATCGAAATTTTTTGGTAAAAACTTTGATATTGATTTAGCTAACAAACTAAATTTAGTGGGTTTACAAAAAATAGATTGTCAATTTATTATTGATCACAACGGAAATATAAGTCCAGACATTAAAACCACAAAAACCCACCCAGAATTGGCCAAAGAAATTAAAGATGTTTTGGGCAATTTACCCAAAATGATGCCTGCAAAGCAAAACGGAAAAACAGTAAATTTACTATATACACTACCAGTTCGGTTTATGGTAGAATAAAAAAGAAACCCCCTGTTCTTTTTAAAGAACAGGGGGTTTTTATATAAAAATTATATTTCTTATTTGCTTAAGTCTACTTTAGAAATACGCAATGTGTTAACATCACCTTTTTCCATAATTGGAGTAGAAGTTAAGTTTACAACAATGTCTCCATCTTGTAAATATCCACTTTCAAAAGCAATATTGTTAACATCTCTAATAATATCTGTAGAAAAAGGAGTGTTTGGCTCATAATATCTACCTTTTACTCCCCACATAATATTCATCATCCCTAATGTTCTTCTGTCAGAAGAGAAAGCTAAAATTTGTGATTTAGGTCTTAATGCAGAAATTTGTTGTGCTGTATATCCTGAGTTTGTAATCGTAGAAATTACTTTTGCATCAATATCTTCTGCAACTAATGCTGCTTGATGACAAATTGCATTGGTAATTGCACGGTCAGAATCTGTATCTGGTTTAGGAGATTCTCTAGGAACTTCAATTAAACTAGAGTTTTCTACATTTAAAATAATTTGTCTCATTACTTTAATTACTTCGTTTGGAAATGCTCCTACAGAAGTTTCTCCAGACAACATAACAGCATCAGCACCATCCATAATAGAGTTTGCAACGTCATTTACCTCAGCACGAGTAGGTACAGAGTTCTCAATCATTGTTTCCATCATTTGAGTTGCAATTACAACTGGAATTTTAGCTTCTTTACACTTTCTTACCAACATTTTTTGAGCTAAAGGCACTTCAGACATTGGAATTTCAACACCCAAATCTCCACGAGCAACCATAATAGCATCTGTGTTAGCAATAATTGCATCAATATTTTCTAAAGCTTCTGGTTTTTCAATTTTAGAAATTACTCTAGTTCTGTAAACAGATGTATCAGAATTTTCTTCAATTAATTTATGAATATCATCTAAATCTTTAGGGTTTCTAACAAAAGATAACGCCATCCAGTCTACATTTAAACTCAACGCAAACTTAGCATCTTTAATATCTTTTTCTGTTAATGCAGGTAAAGATATGTTTGTATTAGGTAGGTTTACTCCTTTTTTAGATTTTAAAGGACCTCCTCTTAATACTTTAGTTGTCACTAAATCTTCTCCATTAGTAGCTGTAACTTCAAACATTAATTTTCCGTCATCTACTAATATTTTTTCTCCAACTTTTACATCTTTAGGGAAACGTTGATAAGTCATAAATGCCTTTTCTTGGTTTCCTTCACATTTTTCAGTTGTAAAATTAAAAACATCACCAGGAGCCAATTCAACACCTTCTTCCATTACACCTACACGTAATTTTGGACCTTGTAAATCGGCTAAAATTGCAACATTAAAATCTAATTCATCATTTAATTCTCTAATTAATCTAACGTTAGTTTTTACGTCATCCTCATCAGCATGAGAAAAATTAATTCTGAAAACATTTACTCCAGAAATCATTAATTCCCTTAGCTTTTCTTTCTTACCTGTTAAGGCAGGACCTAATGTAGCTACAATTTTGGTTTTTTTAGTCTGTGACATATTTTAAAAAATTAAGTATTCTTTATGGTTTAATTTATGAGTATCTACTGAATATGCAGTAACTACCCCATTTATTTTATTTATTTGTTGCAAAAATTGCTTTAGTTTTAACTCTAAAACATCTCCTTGTATTTTTATGACAAAGTCTGCTTCTTTAATTTCTGGTTGTAAATATACATAAGAACTTGCAAAAGATTCTTCTGTTTGAAACAAACCTAATGAATTACCTTTAGGAGCTTTTACTTTGAATTTATTTTTAATGATATACCAGTCTATTAAATTTTTATGATCATGAAATTCGAATGATGAAAAGAATGCTTTTTTACCTTCTATTACATAATCTAAATCTGGTACTATTCTTTGGAAAGAAAAGTTTAAATCATTATTTAATAAATAAGCTAACTTATAATCTTGCAACACGGTATGAACAGCGATTAACTGGTAATCTTGCTCGTCAAAATCACAAAATGTTAAAAAATTAGCCGCCATAAAAACTACGTATTAATACGTAAAAATACAGGAACGAAATTAGTTAATAGTATTCAATCAAAAATAAATTTTACGATAATAAAACGCAAACGTTATAGTAGTTTTTCTATTTCAGATTGAAACACATAGTAAGCTCTTTTAGCCGCCATTTCTTCGGCTCTCTTTTTAGATGTTGCCCTACCTTTAGAAATTACTTTGTCGTCTACAAATAGTTTTACACTAAAATGTTTTATGTTTTGATTTCCTGAATCTTCGTACACTTCAAAATTTAAGTCTCGTTTATTTTTCTGAGACCATTCTATTAACACACCTTTATAACTGGTTATTTTACCTTCAAGTTTTTGAATATCAACATAAGGAACAATTACTTTTTTGGTGATAAATTTTTCACAATAATTGTAGCCTCTATCTAAATAAATAGCTCCTATTAAAGCTTCAAATAAATTACCGTGTATATTGTTTCCTATTTTTGATTTTGAAATCTTAGTATTTAAATACGTTAACAATTCAAGATCTTTTCCCAATTCATTTAAATGCTCTCTACTTACTATTTTAGAACGCATTTGAGTTAAATAACCTTCATTAGCTTCTGGAACTTCTTTAAACAGATAGGCTGCTATAATAGATCCTAACATGGAATCTCCTAAATACTCTAACCTTTCAAAGTTAATAGGATTTCCTTGTTCATCTTTTAACTGTACAGATGTATGCGTAAAGGCCCTTTTGTAATGAGTTAAGTTTTTAGGAACAAAACCTATTATTTTTTTTATTTGGGCATAAAAAATCTCGTCCGATGTAGAACGAGATTTCTTTATATTTTTGAAAAACTTCAAAAGTCTTAAGCTTCTAATTTTTTAAACAATACACAAGCATTGTGTCCACCAAATCCAAAAGTATTACTCATCGCAACTTTAATATCTCTCTTTTGAGCTTTATTAAGTGTTAAGTTTAACTTAGGATCAATATTCTCATCCAATTCAAAATTGTTAATAGTTGGTGGCACCATTCCATGCTCCATAGCCAGTACAGATGCAATAGCTTCTATAGCTCCTGCTGCACCTAATAAGTGACCTGTCATAGATTTTGTTGAATTGATGTTTACATTGTAAGCATTTTCTCCAAAAACTTTTTGAATTGCTTTTAATTCTGCAACATCTCCTAATGGTGTAGATGTTCCATGCATATTTACAGCATCTACATCTTCAGGTTTTAAACCTGCATTTTGTAAACAATTCTGCATTACTTTTGTTGCTCCTAATCCTTCCGGATGTGGTGCAGTTAAGTGATGTGCATCGGCAGACAAACCTCCACCAGCAACCTCACAATATATTTTTGCTCCTCTTGCGACAGCATGCTCATATTCTTCTAAAATAAGAGCTCCACCTCCTTCTCCCATTACAAAACCATCACGGTCTTTGTCAAATGGTCGAGATGCTGTTGATGGATCATCATTTCTTTGAGACAAGGCATGCAAGGCATTAAAACCTCCCATTGCTGCTCCTGTTACAGAGGCTTCAGAGCCACCTGTTACAATTACATCTGCATGTCCTAAACGGATGTAATTTAAAGCATCTATAATTGCATTTGCAGAAGATGCACATGCAGACACTGTGGTAAAGTTAGGACCTCTAAAACCATATTTCATAGAAATATGACCTGGTGCTATATCTGCAATCATTTTAGGAATAAAGAACGGGTTGTACTTTGGAGTACCATCTCCTTTTGCAAAATTAATTACTTCTTGTTCAAAAGTATCAATTCCACCTATTCCACATCCCCAAATAACTCCAACTCTGTCTGAGTCTACTTTTTCTAAATCTAATTTAGAATTGTGGATTGCCTCATCGGCAACCACCATGGCAAATTGCGTAAACTTATCCATTTTACGAGCTTCCTTTCTGTGAATAAACTCATTCACATCAAAGTTTTTTACCTCGCATGCAAAACGAGTTTTGAACTTGGCAGCATCAAAGTGTGTTATAGGAGCCGCTCCGCTTTTCCCATTCACTAAACCATCCCAATACTCTTCTATATTGTTTCCGATTGGTGTCAATGCACCAAGTCCAGTAACTACAACTCGTTTCAATTTCATAAATAGATAATTTTCTAATTACTTTGCTGCTTCAATAAAGCTTACTGCTTGACCTACTGTACCAATGTTCTCAGCTTGATCGTCTGGAATTTGAATATCAAATTCTTTTTCGAATTCCATAATTAATTCAACAGTATCTAAAGAATCTGCTCCTAAATCGTTTGTGAAGCTTGCCTCAGCAGTTACTTCGTTTTCGTCAACTCCTAATTTATCAACGATAATTGCTTTTACTCTTGATGCAATGTCTGACATAATATTATTATTTAATTAAGTTTAAAACCGGGACAAAAATAAAAAACTTTTGTTTCTGCGAACAATGTTTGTAGAAAATATATTCACTAAGATATAAAAAATTATCACATCTTTGTACTAAGTTTTTACTCACTTAACACAAGTCAAGCGATTTAAAAATCGCTCTAAAGTCAATAAAACATGATTAAAATAGCCATATTAGCTTCCGGTTCTGGTTCCAATGCAGAGAACATTGCACTGTATTTTTCTAACCATAAAAATGTTAAAATCACCTATTTTTTAAGCAATAAAAAGGATGCTTTTGTGCTTGAAAGGGCTAAAAAATTAGGAATTAAGAGCAAAGTTTTCTCTAATAAAGAGATGAAAGAGCAAGATGGACTTCTAAACTTGTTAAAAGTTGAAGCCGATTTTATTGTACTTGCTGGTTTTTTATTAAAAGTACCTGAAAACATTATTGAAGCTTTTCCTAATAAAATTATCAACATACACCCTGCTCTGTTACCCAATTATGGAGGAAAAGGAATGTATGGAATGCATGTGCACAATGCTGTAAAGGAAAACAAAGAAAAAGAAACAGGAATTACCATTCATTACGTAAACGAAAATTACGATGAAGGAGCTATTATTTTTCAAGCAAAAACGGAAGTAACCCCTACTGATTCTCCTGAAGATATTGCTCAAAAAGTTCATACACTTGAATACAAACACTTTCCTAGAGTTATTGACGAAGTAATTAATAGCTAAACATATATGGCCAAAAGCAAAAAATATTATGTGGTGTGGAACGGAAAAACCAAAGGCGTTTTTAACAGTTGGAATGATTGTAAAAAACAAATTGATGGTTTTCAAGGTGCACAATACAAATCTTTTACTTCTAAAGAAGAAGCTGAAATTGCTTTTACCAAAACCTACGAAGAATACAAAGGTAAAGACACTAAAAAACCTATTGTAGACAAAGAATTGTTAGCCAAAACAGGAAATCCTAATTTGATTTCTATAAGTGTAGATGCTGCTTGTAGTGGAAATCCTGGATTGATGGAATACCGAGGAGTAAACACCAAAACCAAACAACAATTGTTTATACAAGGTCCATTTAAAGAAGGAACCAACAACATAGGAGAGTTTTTAGCTTTGGTACATGGATTGGCTTATTTGCAAAAAATAAATCAACCTACTTTACCTATTTATTCTGACTCTAGAACTGCCATTGCTTGGGTAAAAGCAAAACAATGCAGGACTAAAATTATGCCTACAGCTAATAATAAAAAAATGTTTGATTTGATTAAGCGTGGTGAAAAATGGTTGCAAGAAAACACCTTTAAAAACCCCATACTAAAGTGGGAAACCAAAGTTTGGGGTGAAATACCTGCAGATTTTGGACGAAAGTAAAATTGTTAGCATTACTTGAATAGTATCAAGAGAATCTTTTTTATTTGTAGATATTCTATCATTATATAATTTGTTCTCTACTACGCTCTAATCCAAAAGGTATGTCGAACGGAATCGAGATAGTGATTTTATAAATTACAACACACCTTAATTCAACATACACTTAAACAACTATAAATAAAGGTCATCGAGCGGAGTCGAGATGATATTTCTTTAAATTCACAAAATTTGTTTTCGACTCCGCTAGAACATCTACTCCATTAACCCCAACTCTTTTCTTAAATGCAAATCGGCATTGCTATTTTTTTCCCAATACGCTACATTTAAAGTTTTCTTTAACGTTGCTTTGGTGGTTAATTTCTTTTGTTTTGCTCCCCACCCACTTTGGTAAGTATCTGTCCATCCTAAAATTTTATACGGAAAAGCATTCTCAAAAGTAATGGTTAAAGTTCTATTTAAAGACACATACTTTAATTGATAATCTGTTGTGTTTTTTCCTTTAGTTATTGTTGCCTCTGCCTGATAAGGTTTTACATTGTTGTGAGAAAATCTTAAATACACAAAACTTGGCAATGCTTTAAATTTTCCTTTAGGTAAATTCTCTGGAGTTAATCTAATTTTAGACCAAAGATCATCTTCTAGAACTACCTCTTTATCTATTTTTTTACCTCTAAAAGATGCTCCCTGAAAATAAGAAAAATTATGTATTTCAAACTCATCATCATTTACCAACTCAACATATTCGTGCCCACACCATTCTTGGGTTGATGAGCTTATTTTTAACGAAGCTGTAGGTTCATCAATAGGTAAAAAGCTACTTGTCATTACAGAATAAGGATATATTCCTGTATTGAATTTTTTAGTTGCATTTAACTTTAATACACTAATATTGGCCGCACTCTTTTCATCTGCCTTGGTATTGTACTTTTTAGAAAATGGTTCTGTTACAAAAATATGTACTGCATGTCCTTTTCTTAACTCTCCATATCTTTCTTGCTCCAAATCATAACTTGTAATTTCTGCTTTGCCAGCATACCAATACTCTTTAAATTGTTGATTGACATTTGTTTTATAAGTCTTTTGTTGAGCATAACTTGTAGCTAACATTGATAAAAATAAATACGTAATCGTTTTCATAAGTGTGTTTTTTAGTAGGTCGATACAAATTAACATGGGTTACACCACTAATTTAGTTATTTTTGTGCCAGAATAATTGAGTATGAGAGCGTTTGATTTTTTAGCTATAACACCCCAAAACTTTGAAGAAAAAGCACTAGTTGTCTTTCAATACCAAGCAAAACACTGTAAGGTTTACAAAGATTTTATTGCTCTTTTAAACATAAAACCCTCTAAAATAAAATCTATTTCTGCCATTCCTTTTTTACCTATACAATTTTTTAAAAGTCATCAAATTATTTCTGGTAGCGAATCTATACAAGAAACTTTTTTTAGCAGTGGAACCACGGGAACAAGCCAAAGCAAACATTTTGTCACCAATGTTTCTGCATATGAAAAAAGCTATTTAAGTACGTTTCAACAATTTTACGGAGATATTACAGAATATACCGTTTTAGCCTTATTACCCTCTTATTTAGAACGTAAAGGATCTTCTTTAATCTACATGGTAGAAGATCTCATCAACAAGTCTGAAAACCCAAATAGCGGATTTTATTTACACAACCATCAAGAACTATTTAACAAATTACAAGAACAAGAAGAACAACAGAAAAAAACATTGTTAATAGGTGTTTCTTTTGCTTTGCTAGATTTTATAGAAAAACACCCCTGTAACCTAAAACACACTATTGTAATGGAAACAGGTGGTATGAAAGGAAAGCGTAAAGAAATGATTCGTGAAGAATTGCATGCAGCACTAAAAAAGGGTTTTGGGGTTGCTACTATTCACTCAGAATACGGAATGACAGAATTGTTAAGTCAAGCCTATTTTAACGATTTACAAAGATTCAATTGTCCTCCTTGGATGAAAATTTTAATTCGTGATACCGAAGATGCTTTATCGTTATTACCTAACGAAAAAAGCGGAGGAATTAATGTTATTGATTTGGCCAACTACAATTCTTGCTCTTTTATTGCCACTCAAGATTTAGGAAAAGTTTATACTGATGAATCTTTTGATGTTTTAGGTAGATTTGACAATTCCGATATTAGAGGTTGTAATTTATTGATACAGTAACCTTGTAATCTACAACCTTTTCTTTCGACTACATATTGATAACGGTAATCCACTATTATGAAACAAATTGTCTTATTTCTTATTTTATTCGCCACTTCTATTTCTTTTGCTCAAAAAAAAGATTACAATCTTAAAAAAGGATATGTTGCCGAAGGTTACGATGTAGTTTCTTATTTTGAAAACATAGCAGAAGAAGGTAAAAAAGAATTTACCACCACTTACAATGGAGCAAAATTTAAGTTTGTAAGTAAAAAGCACCTAGAAACTTTTAAAAAGAATCCTAAAAAATACGTTCCACAATACGGAGGTTGGTGCGCTTATGCTATTGGAGCGAATAATACCAAATACGACATTAACCCTAAAACTTTTGAAATTAGAGATGGTAAACTCTACTTATTTTACAACTCATGGGGAGTAAACACCTTAAAAAAGTGGAAAGATGAAAACCCAAAAGAACTTAAAGAAAAAGCCGATTCTTATTGGAAGAATCTTAAATAAGTTTAATTATTTTAAGAAAGCTACTCATTAAATATTAGCTAAATTGTATATTTTTAGCAAACTCTAAAAATTAACATATCTACAATGAAAGCTTTTTATCTATTTTTCCTATTCATATCTAGCTACATCTACAGCCAGCATAGTTTTATCTATCATCTAAAAAACACAGATGATATCTCTTTTACAAATAACTTATCTGTAAACATAACAAACACCAACAAAAAACAAGTTTTTTCCATTCAAAGCAAAGAAGAAAAAAACAAAATTAAATACAGTCAAGTTGTTTTTACTGCCCCAAAAAAAGGTTGGGAAAACTTAAAAAATGCTCAATTTGTAAATGGTACTATTCACAACAAAGGAGACAAAGAAGTAAAGGTTGTTTTTTATGTAAAAGCAAACAGAGGTTGGGATGCTGTTTCTGATGAAGCTACCATCAAACCAAACGAATCTAAAACCTTAGAATGTAATTTACTAGACATGTTTCCAGATGGAGAAACTCCTAAAATAGACAGAAATCATATTTCTCTACTAAAACTTATTATTGTAAAAGCTCCTAGCAATTTAAACATTACACTAAGCCATTTAACTTACAAAGGAGTTCAGAAAAAAGCAATCATGCCTAAAGGAAGACTGGAAGTGCCAGACATGATTCTCAAAAAACCTACAGCAGGACTAAGAGTAAAATACAAGCTAGACAATAACTCAGAATTATATTCTGCTCTTTTTCTACCAAAAAAATGGACACCTAAAAAAAAGCTTCCCATAATTGTGGAGTTTCCAGGAAACGAATTTTATACAAACAATTGCTACTCTTCTGGAAGCCCAGAAGATTGCACTATTGGTTATGGTATGAGTAAAGGAAATGCCATATGGGTAAGTTTACCTTTTGTGAATTACAAAACAGGAAAAACAGCCCCTAGCGGATGGGGAAATCCTGAAGACACTGTAGACTATACCCTTAAAGTTGTAAATTATATTATTAAAAAATTTAACGGAGACCCTAACAATGTTTTTTTAACAGGGTTTTCTAGAGGAGCCATTGCTTGTGGCTTTATTGGTTTAAGAAATAAATCCATTGCAAACACTTGGAAAGGAATTCACATGTGCCAACATTACGATGGTGACGGATGGGGAGGTAGTAAATTAAATGATGCTATTCTGCGTTTGCAAAACTTAAATGGAACAAAAACATTCCACACAGACAATCTTAAAAAAAATAAAGAGTTGCAAAAAATGTTAGCAGATCAAAATGTAAATGTAACTTCGGCAGAATCTGGTTTAAACGCACATGCATGTGCCATGTTTTTAGACAACAGACCTTCTACCTTAAAATTAAGAAAATGGTATCAAGACCTACTTGAAGAAGAAAAATAGCAGCTCACCTTCCCACAGAGGTAAATAAATCAAAAAAGCCTTTTACAAAATTTGTGAAAGGCTTTTTTAATATTACGAAAATTGGTTTTAAACAAAACTTACCAAGTAGTAATTCTTTTTACCTCTTTGTAACAATACATATTTTCCTGCAATTAAATCTGCAGCAGTAATTTTATAATCTTCTTTTATTTTTTCTTTATTTACAGAAATTGCATTCTCTTTTAACGCACGTCTCGCATCAGAATTTGTTTTTAAGAAGTTAGTTTTTGCAGCCAATGCTCCAATCATATCCAATCCTTCTGTTAACTCATCTTTGCTTAATTCTGCTTGTGGTACTCCATCAAAAACATCTAAAAACGTTTGCTCGTCTAAAGATTTTAAATCGTCTGCAGTAGATTTCCCAAACAAAATAGAAGATGCTTTTACAGCGTTATCTAAATCTTCTTGAGAATGTACCATTACGGTAACTTCTTCTGCCAATCTTTTTTGCAACAAACGCAAATGTGGAGCTTCTTTATGTTCTGCAATTAATGTTTCTATTTCTTCTTTGGTTAAAAAAGTAAACTTTTTAATAAAGTTTTCAGAATCTTCATCCGATGAGTTTAACCAATATTGGTAAAACTTATAAGCCGATGTTCTGTTTTTGTCCAACCAAATATTTCCTCCTTCAGATTTTCCAAACTTGGTTCCATCTGCTTTGGTAATTAACGGACAAGTCATAGCATATGCTTTTCCTTGCGCTTTACGTCTTACCAATTCTGTACCTGTGGTAATATTCCCCCATTGGTCAGAACCTCCCATTTGTAACTTACAATTTTTGTTTTCGTACAAATGTAAAAAGTCATATCCTTGAAATAACTGATACGTAAACTCCGTAAAACTCATTCCATCTGCACCATCTTCACCTGTAATACGTTTTTTTACAGATTCCTTAGCCATCATGTAGTTCACCGTTAAGTGTTTTCCAATATCACGAACAAAATCAATCAAAGAAAATTCTTTCATCCAATCGTAGTTGTTCACCAACTCCGCTGCGTTTTCTGCATCCGAATTAAAATCTAAAAAACGCTCTAACTGACCTTTTACCCCAGCCACATTTTTAGCCAACGCTTCTTCATCTAACAAATTACGCTCTGCCGATTTTCCCGATGGATCACCAATCATACCAGTAGCCCCTCCAATTAAAGCAATCGGTTTGTGACCTGCTTTTTGGAAATGCATCAACACAATAATTGGAATTAAACTCCCTATATGCAAAGAATCTGCCGTAGGATCAAAACCAATATATCCTGCAGTTACTTCTTCTGCCAATTGTTCTTCAGTTCCGGGCATAATGTCGTGCATCATCCCTCTCCACTTTAATTCCTCTACAAAATTGTAAGCCATTTTTAAAAATTTTGAGCAAAGATACTTTTTCAAGTAGCAATTAGCAAGGTGCAATTAACAATTTACAAAATCCAGTTTTTAGGGCATTTCACTGAAACAAGTTCAGGGTCGGGCTGTCATTACTCGCTTTTTGTTTTGTTTATAGAATTCAGGAGTTAAGGAGTAGAGTAGTTAAGTATTTTCAGAAGCTCCTTAACTTCTTAACTACTCATATTCTTAAATTCTATAAACAAAACAAAAGAGCTCAAACAGAGAGCCTATCTTGAGGAATTCGAAAGACTCCATCCCTAATGCAAAATGAAAGAGACATTTTTAACTCCTTTAAATTCTTCACTACTTAACTCCCCATAAATCCTTAAATTTACAATGTGAATCAAGACCTAAAACTTAAAGTAACCGTTCTGCCTACAACTCCTGGAGTATACCAATACTTTAACAAGGAGGGAACTATTATTTATGTAGGAAAAGCCATCAATTTAAAAAAGCGAGTTAGCAGCTACTTTTCTAAAAAACACGACGATGCCAAAACCCGAATTTTAGTTTCTAAAATTGCAGACATCAAGCACATTGTGGTCGCTACAGAAACCGATGCTTTGCTTTTAGAAAACAACTTGATAAAAAAATACAAACCCAAATACAATGTGTTGTTAAAAGACGACAAAACGTATCCGTGGATTTGTATTAAAAAAGAACGTTTTCCAAGAATTTTTGTTACCCGAAGAATGATTCGTGACGGATCGGAATACTTTGGCCCTTATACCAATGTAAAAACGGCCTATGCTTTGTTAGATTTAATCAAAGAACTCTATCAAATTCGCAGTTGTATGTTCGATTTAAGTGTAGAAAACATCAACACTGGAAAGTTTAAAGTTTGTTTAGACTATCACATCAAAAAGTGTAAAGGTCCTTGCGAAGGCTTGCAAACCGAGACCGCATACATGAACCAAATAAAAGCCATTAGAAACATTATTAAAGGAAACTTTAAAGATTCTATGATTGCTTTTGAAAACATGATGCACGATTTTGCTAGTAAAATGGAATTTGAAGAAGCTCAAAAAATTAAAGAAAAAATGGTCTTGCTTTCTAACTATCAAGCAAAATCTACCATTGTAAATCCTACCATTAACAATGTAGATGTTTTTTCTATTTTGTCTGATGAGGCTGCAGCTTATGTCAACTTTTTTAAAATATCTAACGGTTCCATTATTCAATCTCACACCATAGAAATTAAAAAGAAATTAGAAGAAAGCGATAAAGAATTACTAGAACTTTCTATTGTAGAATTAAGAGAAAGATTCAATTCCATTAGTCCAGAAATTTTGGTTCCTTTTAAAGTTAACGTGGGAGAAAACATAAAAGTAACCGTTCCCAAACAAGGAGATAAATTACGCGTGGTAGAACTTTCTTTACGAAACGCAAAATATTACAGACAAGAACAATTTAAACAAGTACAAATTGTAGACCCGGAGAGGCACACCAAACGAATTATGGCTCAAATGAAAACCGATTTGCGTTTGAGTGTAGAACCAAGACATATAGAATGTTTTGACAACTCCAACATACAAGGAACCAATCCTGTAGCGGCTTGTGTGGTTTTTAAAGACGGAAAACCTAGCAAAAAAGATTACAGACACTTTAACATTAAAACGGTAGAAGGCCCCGATGATTTTGCATCAATGGAAGAAGCTGTTTACAGACGTTATAAAAGATTGTTAGATGAAGACCAACCTTTGCCTCAACTCATTTTAATTGATGGAGGAAAAGGGCAATTGTCATCGGCCTTAAAAAGTTTAGATCTTTTAGGCTTACGAAATAAAATTGCCATTATTGGTATTGCCAAAAGGTTAGAGGAGTTGTTTTTTCCAGACGACCCTATTCCTTTGTATTTAGATAAAAAATCGGAAACGCTAAAAATCTTACAACAATTAAGAAACGAAGCACACAGATTTGGAATTACACATCACAGAAACAGACGTAGCAACACCTCTCTAAATTCTGAATTGGAAACCATTCCTGGTATAGGGCAGCAAAGTGTAGAAGCTTTATTGCAATATTTTAAATCTGTAAAAAGAATAAAATCAGCAACCATTGAACAATTAACCAGTGTTATAGGCAATTCTAGAGCTCAAAAATTACATAATTTTTACCATAAAAAGGAGTAACTTTATAACGTCATGACAAAGAAAATTGCAATCCTTTTTATTTTATTACACCAAGTTGTTTTTTGTCAACAAAAAGAAAACGACACTTTAAACATTCCACAAAAAGTAGGATTGGTTTTAAGTGGTGGTGGTGCCAAAGGATTTGCTCATATTGGAGTTTTAAAAGCTATTGAAGAGGCTGGCTTACAAATAGATTATATTGGAGGAACTAGCATGGGAGCTGCCGTGGGGGCTTTATACGCATCTGGCTACACAGCTCACCAGGTAGATTCTATTATTATGGCTATTGATTTTGAAAAAATGTTAACCGATAAGATTGACAGAAAATACAATTCTTTTTTTGACAAAAAAAACAACGAAAAATATTTACTTACACTCCCCATAAAAGGATTCAAACTAGGTTTACCCATTGCACTTTCTAAAGGACAATGCACCTACAATACGTTAAGCGAACTTTTTCATCATGTAGATCATATTACAGATTTTTCTAAACTTCCTATTCCTTTTTACTGTATTGCAACCAATATAGAAACAGGAAAACAAGTAGAACTTAACACTGGTTCCTTAGCCTTAGCTGTTAGGTCTAGTGCTTCTTTGCCCACTTTACTAACCCCTAGTCAAATTGATTCTATTACCGTAATTGATGGAGGAATTTCTAACAATTTTCCTACCGATCAAATGAAAAACAAAGGAGTAAATTACATTATTGGTGTAGACGTACAAGGAAGGTTAAAAAAACAGCAAAAATTAGATTCTGCGCTAAAAGTACTAGATCAAATCATCAACTTTCAATTGTATGGAGATGAATACGCAGGATTAAAAAAAGTAGATCTTTATTTACACCCTGATGTTGCTGATTTTAGCATTGTAGACTTTAACAGAAAAAGACAAATTATTGATGCTGGTTACAAAGCAGCCAAAGCACAAATAAATCAATTAAAAGCCATTGCTAAAAAACAAAACAAAGAATACAAGTTACCTACTAAAATAAATCCAAACTTAGCAGAATATAGTATTAATAGCTACAACATTTCTGGAGTTAAAAACTATACTAGAAGGTATATTAGAGGAAAGTTAGACTTTAAAAAAAATCAAAAAATAAGTTTGCAAAAATTTAATCAAAACATAAATTATGCAACCACATCTAACAACTTTAAAAACATTTTATACTCTTTTAGCGAAAAAGATTCTATTGTAGATTTAGACATTAAATTGGTAGAAAACCCCGAATCTCGCTTTCTAAAACTAGGAGCCCACTACGACCCTTTATACCACTTATCTGGTTTAATAAATTACACCCATAAACACCTTTTATTACGAAACGATATTCTTTCTATAGATCTAGCCTTTGGAGATAATACAAGATATGATGTAAATTATTTTATAGACAACGGACATTTTTTAGGTTACGGAATTTATACCCGATTTAACCAATTTGAAACCACCATTAAAAGCAACAATTTTATTGGTGTAAATCAAATCAACTTTGAATACGAAGATTTTACCAATTACATTTACACTCAAGGTAATTTTGAAAACATGTATGCAATTTCTATTGGAGCAGAACATAAATACATAAGATCTTTTACCAACAATTTTGCTTCTGTAAAAGATGACAATCGTACCTTTTTTGACGATAGCCACTACTTTAACTTATTAGCTAAAATTGAAGCAGATACTTATGACAAAAAAAGCTTTCCAAATAAAGGAATTTTAATAAACACAACTTGGAGAACCTTTTTAGCATCTTCAGATTTTGGAAACAATTTTAGTCCTTTTTCTCAACTACGTGTATTAATGGAAGGTAGATGGACCCTTTCCGATAGATTGTCTTTTTTTGCACAAGGTGATGGTGCAATTAGTATATCCGCAAAACAATTAGACAACTTTAACTATTCTTTAGGAGGTTATGGTAACAACTTTATTAACAATTTTGTTCCGTTTTACGGATACAGTTTTTCAGAACTAGAAGGGAACTCCTTTTTAAAAACTACGGGTTCTTTACGCTATAGATTTTACAAAAAAAACTATGTTGACTTTGTAGCCAACTACGCATTAATTACCGATGATGTGCTAGAGTTTCTAGAACACAAACCCTTTTTTACCAATGCCAATACAGGATATGCTATTGGCTTAAGTTCCGACACCTTTTTAGGTCCTTTTGACATTAGATACACTTGGTCTCCAGAAAATAAATTCAACGCTATCTATTTTAGTGCTGGTTTTTGGTTTTAAAAACAATTTTATAAAACAAAAAAAGCCCAATTAGATTAACTAATTGGGCTTTATTGATATGATTTTACTTTTTAAAAGAAAACTTATATTGCAAATACATATAAGCATCTCTTGGTACTATTTTTATCCATTTTTTGTGCTCTTTAAACCATGTTCTCTGCTGAGAACATAATTTTCTTCTTAAGTAAGCAGCTACAAAAGGATGTACATGTAAAAAGATTTTTTCGTTACGCTTTTTTGTTGATAAGATTTTTCTTAGTTCGAAATCTATCTTACTAACAAGCACTATGGGTGCTTCTACTTCTCCGTTTTTATTCGGATTAGGTTCTCGTGTTTTGATATTCGTTTCTGGACGAACACGTTGACGAGTAATTTGCACTAAACCAAACTTACTTGGAGGTAAAATTTTGTGTTTGGTTCTATCGGTAGCCATTTCATTTTTAAGATGTTCATACAGCTTTTGTCTATTTTCATTGGTATTCATATCAATAAAATCGACAACTATAATTCCACCCATATCTCTTAATCGCAATTGGCGTGCAATTTCCGTTGCTGCAATTAAGTTTACTTCAAGCGCAGTGTCTTGTTGTGTATTGGCTTTGTTAGATCTGTTTCCGCTATTGACATCAATAACATGCAATGCTTCGGTATGTTCTATTACCAAATAAGCACCTTTACTCATTGACACGGTTTCTCCAAATGCAGATTTAATCTGCCTTTCAATTCCGTATTTTTCAAATATTGGAGTGTTACCGTCATAATTTTTAACAATATTCACTTTTCCAGGATCTATCTCTTCAATGTAATCTCTTATTTCTGTTGCTAACTGTTCGTCGTCAACAACAATATCTGTAAAAGAATCATTTAAAACATCTCTTAAAATAGAAGATGCTCTGTTTAACTCGCTTAAAACTTTAGTAGGTGTGTTTGTATTGGGAATACGTTCACACATGTCTACCCATCGTTGTAATGAGTTTTGTAAATCTTTATCTAATTCTGCAACTTTTTTTCCCTGTGCAACTGTGCGCAGAATTAGTCCAAACCCTTTAGGCTTGATGCTTTTTGCCAATTTCTTAAGTCTTTCTTTTTCTTTTGGATCTTCAATCTTTTGAGAAACAGAAACTCTGTTAGAAAACGGCACTAATACTAAATACCTACCTGCTATGGACAACTCAGAACTAATTCGTGGTCCTTTGGTAGATATAGGTTCTTTCACAATTTGAACGAGAATATTTTGCTTTGGTTTTAACACCTTGTCAATTGTACCTCCTTTGTCAATATCTTTTTCAAATTGAAATTTGCTTAACGTAAAATCTTTGTAATTACCTGTACTTACTTTCTTTAAAAAACTATTTAGAGAATTTACTTGAGCTCCTAAATCATGATAGTGTAAAAAGCCATCTTTTTCGTAACCTACGTTTACAAAAGTAGCATTTAGTCCTTTTAACACCTTCCCTGCTTTGGCTAAAAATATATCACCTACCGATATTTTATTATCGTTAGATTCATTATTTAACTCAATTAATCTACCATCTCTAAGTAATGCAAAATCAATATCAGAAGAATTTGAACGAATTATTAATTCTAATTTCATCCTGATTTGTTTTAAATGTTACACTAGGCAACATGATTAAAAATAAGTATATTGATAATTAAGACTATTGTCTTAAATGTCAATGAACGTGTTATGGTTTTTACGAAACCATAAAAAACAAGAAAAAGTAAGTTATAAAAACTTACTTTTTCTTATGTCTGTTAGCTCTTGATCTTTTTTTACGTTTGTGCGTAGAGATCTTAGCTCTTTTTCTTTTTTTACCGCTTGGCATAATGTATAATTTTAAAGTCTCCTTTTGGAGATAGTTAATAATCTATTTTTGTAGTAAATTACTTTACTTCTACTTTTGCTTTAACTCCTTCAGTAAACGTTTTAGCAGGTTTAAATGCTGGTATGTTATGTGCTGGAATTTTAATTGTTGTATTCTTAGAAATGTTTCTTCCTGTTTTTTCAGCTCTTGTTTTGATTACAAAACTTCCAAATCCTCTTAAGTAAACATTGTCACCGTTTTCTAAAGCATTTTTCACTTCATCCATAAACGCCTCAACAGTTGCTAAAACATCAGCTTTTTCAATTCCTGATTTATCTGCAATTGTCGTTACTAAATCCGCTTTCGTCATTTCTTATTACTTTTTAATATTATTCTAGAAAAAAATTGAGGATGCAAAGATAGGATAATTAATTAATTCTAAAAAGATTAACCATCAAATTTTAATGGAAGTTTTCTGTAAGTTTGCATTCCTAAGCACAAATATATGGAATTTTATAAAATACTGGAAACGTGGTATTTAAATAACAAACGAGAACTACCTTGGAGAAAATCATCAAACCCTTACTTTATTTGGCTCTCAGAAATTATTTTACAACAAACAAGAATTCAACAAGGAACAGCTTATTACAATACGTTTACAAAACACTATCCTACCGTAAAAGATTTGGCAAATGCCAATGAAGATGATGTTTTAAAAGACTGGCAAGGCTTAGGTTATTACTCTAGAGCTAGAAACTTACATTTTTCTGCAAAATACATTTGTAATGAACTTGATGGAAAATTCCCTACAACTTATAAAGAAATCATCAAGCTAAAAGGTGTAGGAGATTATACTGCATCTGCCATTGCATCTATTTGTTTTAACGAAAAAACAGCAGTGGTTGATGGAAATGTTTATAGAGTACTGTCTCGTTACTTTAATATTGATATCCCCATCAATTCCTCTAAAGGAATTAAATATTTTAAAGAACTAGCACAAGAATTAATCAAAAATGCAAACCCTAAAGAATACAACCAAGCTATTATGGATTTTGGCTCTATGGTGTGCAAACCTCAAAATCCAATTTGCACAGAATGTCCTTTAGCCAATGCTTGTTTAGCCAAAGCAAAAGACAAGATTAACACGTTACCTGTGAAAGAAAAAAAGATAAAAATTAAAAACCGATATTTAAATTTTATTGTTTTTGATGATGGGTCGCAAACCATACTTGAAAAAAGAACGGGTAATGGAATTTGGAAAAACTTATATCAATTTCCTTTAGTTGAGTTTGATAAAATTGTAAACCAAAAAGAACTCGCAAATCATGAAACATTAAACAAGCAAAATTTTTCTTCCATTAGGCTTTTTAATCCACAACCATGGATACACAAGCTATCTCATCAGCATTTATTTACTCAATTCTGGATTGTAGAAATCAATAACATAGACCCAAACCACCGTGTTAACTGGAAAGATATTGATAATTTTGCAGTTCCTAAACTGATACACAATTTTTTAGATAGCTACAAAACCAAATAAATTTTCATTATTTTTGATAAAACAATGAACACAAAATATGGCAGGTACACTTAATAAAGTTATGCTTATTGGTTACTTAGGAGACAACGTTAAAACGCACTACTTTGATGGTGGAGGTTGCGTTGCTAGATTCCCTTTAGCAACCAACGAAACATATACAAACAAAAGTACAGGCGAAAAAACAACCACTACCGAGTGGCACAATATTGTTGTAAGAAACAAACTTGCAGAAATATGTGAAAAACATTTAACAAAGGGAGATAAAGTTTATTGTGAAGGAAAAATAAAATCAAGAGAATGGGAATTAGAGGGTGTTAAAAAAACAACCCATGAAATTCACGTTCAAGAAATGACTTTTTTATCGCCCAAATCAGAAAACAAAACACAAAATTCTAATTCTGAAAAACAGAATCCTAACGGAATTATTGACGATTTACCATTTTAATCTACAAAACATTGCCTGAGCCCATACACGATACCGGACTACAATTAGACACAATTATTAATTGCCTATTCACAATAGGACTATTAATAAGCTCTGCTTTAATTTCTGGATCAGAAGTTGCCTTTTTCTCACTTACCAAATCAGAACTTGATGAAATAGAAGCCTCTGGAACCAGCAATTCAAAAAAAACCATTCAACTTATCAATAGACCCAAAAGATTATTAGCTAATATTTTGGTTGCAAACAATGCTATAAACATTTTAATAGTACTACTTTTTGCCTCTTTGGGCGATGTGTTTTTTAGAAACTTAACCCTCAATTTAAACCTATATTACTTTACCCTAAACATCAGGTTTTTTATAGAGGTTATTCTAATTACATTTATTATTCTAATTTTTGGAGAAGTATTACCAAAAATTTATGCCAATAGAAATGCCAAAAGTTTTGCGCTTTTAATGAGCCCAGTATTAGTAATTATTGGAAAAATATTTGTGTTCATAAGCGGACCCTTAACAGCACTATCTAACCTTATAGAAAAACAATTAAGAAGTGGTAAAAGTAATTTTTCTGTAGATGATTTGTCTCAGGCACTAGAACTTACCAACGAGCAAGACACTACAGCAGAACAAAAAAATATTTTAGAAGGAATTGTAAATTTTGGAAACACTGAAACTGTACAAATTATGAATCCTAGAATGGATATTTGTGCCATTTCCAAACGAACAACATTTACAGAACTTTTAGAAATTATTACAGAAAAAGGATTTTCTAGAAACCCTGTATACGACAATAATATTGATGAAATTATTGGTGTAATTTATGCCAAGGATTTGCTTCCACATTTGCACAAAAAAACGTTTAACTGGCTACCTCTAGTTAGAGAACCATTTTTTATTCCAGAAAACAAAAAATTAGATGATTTATTAATCGATTTTCAAGAAAGAAAAAATCATTTAGCCATTGTTGTTGATGAATATGGTGGAACCAGCGGTTTGGTAACCTTAGAAGATGTTATTGAAGAAATTGTAGGAGATATTAGCGATGAATTTGATGACGACGACTTATCTTACTCTAAAATAGACGATAACAACTACGTTTTTGATGGAAAAATTAATCTAAAAGATTTTTGTAAAGTATTAGAACTAGATGAAGTTTTATTTGAAAAAGACAAAGGTGAATCTGAAACTTTAGCAGGATTAATTCTAGAATTATCTGGAAAATTTCCTCGTAAATTTGAAAAAGTAAACTATCAAAATTTAATTTTTACCGTAGAGGCCATTGAAAGAAAAAGGATAAAACAAATAAAGGTTGCTATTCTTTAAAAACAATTAAAAACTGCATGAAATATTTTTTAACGCTTATCTCCGTTTTTATAGCTTGCATCTCTTGCCAAAACACTCCCACTCCAAAACCAAATGCGTTTCTAAAATTAAACTACCCATCACCTAATTACAAAAATATTTCTCCCAACCTACCTTTTAATTTTCGTATTTCAAAAAACGCTGTTTTTACTATTGAAAACAGAAATTGGTCAAACATATACTACCCTAAATTAAAGGCAGAAATCAACATTACTTATCAAAAAGTAAACAACAATTTAACTCAGTTAGTGTCCGATGCAGAGAAACTTACCTACAAACACACATTAATAGCAGATCATATTGAGGTATATCCTTTTGAAAACCCCCAAAAAAAAGTATATGCTCGTTTGTTTCAAGTTTCAGGAAATGCAGCTTCCCCTATACAATTTCAAGCTACAGACTCCATCAAACATTTTATAAGCGGATCTTTGTATTTTAATACAAAACCTAATTACGATTCTATTTTACCAGCTGTGGATTATGTAAAAAAAGACATTCAAAAAATAATTGAAACTTTAACTTGGACAAATTAAGAATCAAATCTTTTTAGTCTATAAGACACAAAAAGACTGTACATTAAAACCCCAAACAACAGAGCTCCAGACAATAAGTGAATAGCTTGTGTACCAAAAGGAAAATGTATGTAATACATTAATATTCCTGTAAAGGCTTCAAAAAATAAAAAAGCTAAAATCCATTTTACTTGTTTGTAACCCAAAGCATACTTTTTATTTAACCAGAATAAAAAAGAACTTATTAAAACAATAATTATAGTAAATGATCTGTGAAAATAAAACTTAAAACTTGGATTTAACAATCGATACTCTTTTTCTCCAAAACCATACTCCTTAATTTGTTCATCAACATATTGTCTTACTTGTGTTCCTAACAAAATTTGAATTACCATCATTAACAACAGCGCAAATAAAAGCCAATGAAATGTTTGGTTGTATTTGTACACAAAAGATAAGTTTTTAGAGCTTATTAAAAATTTTGCTCTTAATAAAAGACCTATAATAAATAACCCTCCAATCATATGAATGGTTATTATGTATGGTGTTAAAAAACTATCTACAACTACCTTACCCAACCAAGCTTCAAAAAGCATACCTGCAAAAGCCAAATAAGTTAGCAAGGCCACACCTCTTGTTTTGTTTTTATCAAAAGTAACCTTCCATAAAAGCACTAAGAAAACAAAGCCAGCAAGTACAGAACTCAGCCTATTTACATACTCTGTATAAGTGTGATATACATTAAATTCTGCATACTCATGCTTTGTGTATGCTTCCCAATTTTCAAGCTTAAATGCTTTACTTGTTGTAAAGTTCTTTTTAGCTACATACAAAGCCTCATTATGAATAATAATTACTCCTTTTTTAAAACTCGTATCCGCCTTCCACTCTATCTGATCTTGAGAAGTAGGAGGAATGTAATAACCAAAACATTTTGGCCAATCTGGACACCCCATTCCAGAACCTGTCATTCTAACAACTGAACCTGCAAGGAAAATTAAATAAACAGATACAATAGCTATATTAATGGTTTTAAGGAGTGCTTTATTCATAATATTTAGTATTTGCTAACAAAATTATACAAAAAAAGCTACTCACAAGAGTAGCTTTAATTTATTCTTTATTATTTGAATTATTTCTTAGTTGCACAACAAGACTTTTTACAATTTTCTTTGTCCGCATTATTACAAACCTCTCCTTTCTTATGTTTACATGTATCTGCACAAGTTTTAGAATCGGTAGTCCCTTCTGCAACTTTACAACATGGCTTTTCACACCCAGGTTCACAAGAATGTTCTTTTGACTCTCTTCCTTTGTAAGTTTCACCATCAACCAAGCCATTAATAGTACTTATAATTTCTTCTTTTGATGTTTTATTTGAGTCATAAACAAAAACTCCTTTTTTATCTTCAAAACTTACTTTAGACTCTGTTACCCCATCTATTTTAGAAACTTTAGATTCTATAATTTTAGCACAACCTATTTCACAAGTCATTCCCTCTATATCAATACTTGTTGTTAACAATTTAGCTGGTAAATTTACAGCCTCTGGAATATTTTTCTTTTCAGACGATGGTTTGCATCCAACAATATTGACAGTTAGAAATACAGCAAATAAAACCTTTAAAACTCTCATAACTTATTCTTTAAATTTCACTTCAAATGTACAAAAGAAATACTACAAAACTAAACTTGGTTCATTGAGTAAAATCAACTTTTCATTCTCTTAAGAGGGAGTTCATTTAGTTTTCAACAAGTTTAAAACAAAAAAGAAACACACTAATCACATTAGTATCAAGCAAATAAATAATCAAAAAAACTTTTTACAGTTTAGAATTGTTGAAAAATAATATGTATATTTGCATCCATTTTATTAACAAGCATTTTAAATTATTTAAGTATGTACGCAATTGTAGAGATAGCAGGGCAGCAGTTTAAAGTAGCGCAAGACCAAAAAGTATACGTGCACCGTTTACAAAACGAAGAAGGAGATTCTGTTTCTTTTGACAACGTTTTATTAGTAGACAACAATGGTGATGTTACTATTGGCGCCCCAGCTATAGAAGGAGCTTCAGTGAAAGCTAAAGTTTTAGGTCACTTAAAAGGTGATAAGGTAATCGTTTTCAAAAAGAAAAGAAGAAAGGGTTACAAAAAGAAAAATGGACACCGTCAATATTTAACGGAAATTCAAATTGAAGCAATTAACGCTTAATCTGAAACTGTCTAATTTAAATTAATAAAGAAAAATAACCTTAAAAACACAATATTATGGCTCATAAGAAAGGTGTCGGAAGTTCGAAAAACGGTAGAGAATCAGAATCGAAACGATTAGGTGTAAAGATTTTTGGTGGACAAGCTGCTTTGGCTGGAAACATTTTAGTACGTCAAAGAGGTACTACTCACAATCCAGGTGAAAACGTTTACATGGGAAAAGATCATACTTTACACGCAAAAGTTGATGGAATTGTTGAATTCCAAAAGAAAAGAAACAACAAATCTTATGTTTCTATTATTCCTGTTGAGGCTTAATAAAAACAAAGATTATCTTATAAAAAAGGCAAATTCAGTAACTGAATTTGCCTTTTTTATTATATATCATTTTTAAGCAAAAAAAGTCTAGCTAAAATATACTTAGCTAGACTTTTTAATTGATACAATCTTTATATTTAAGCTTCTAAAGCTGCAATACCTGGTAATGTTTTACCTTCCATGTATTCTAACAAGGCTCCTCCTCCGGTAGATACATAAGAAACATCATCTCCAAACCCAAGGTTATTGATTGCTGCTGCAGAATCTCCTCCTCCAATTAAAGAAAAAGCTCCATTTTCTGTAGCTGCTTTTACTGCTTTAGCTACCTCAATAGTTCCTGTTGCGTATAATGGAATTTCTGAAACCCCCATTGGTCCGTTCCAAATTACAGTTTTAGAGTCTTTAATAATACTAGAAAACAACTCTATTGTTTGAGGTCCTATATCAAATCCTTCCCAGTCATCTGGAATTTGTCCTCTTAATACTACTTGTGTATTTGCAGTATTAGAAAAATCATCTCCTAATAAATTGTCTATTGGAAAAATTAATTTAACCCCTTTTGCTTTTGCTTTCTCTTCTAATTCTAAAACATAATCTAACAAATCATCTTGACAAAGAGACTTACCAATGCTACCTCCTTCTGCTTTTGCAAAAGTATAAGACATTCCTCCTCCAATAATAATATTATCTGCTACATCTAATAATTTTTCAATTATTAAAATTTTATCAGAAACTTTAGCACCACCCATAATTGCTGTAACAGGTTTTACTCCCCCTTTTAATACTTTATCGGCGTTTACTAATTCTGCTTCAATTACAAAACCAGCTAATTTTTCTTGAAAAAACTGAGCTACAATTGTGGTAGAAGCATGTGCTCTATGAGCTGTACCGAAAGCATCGTTTACATAAACATCTCCTAATTTTGATAATTGTTCTGAGAACGCTAAATCCCCTTTCGTTTCTTCTGCAAAGAAACGTAGGTTTTCTAATAACAATACTTGTCCTGGTTCTAAAGCTGCAACTGCTGCTTCTGCTTCTGCACCAACTGTTGCTGGTACAAATTTTACTTCTACTCCTAAAATTTCTGAAGCAGTTTTAACAATATGCTTTAAAGAAAACTGGTCTTCTACCCCTTTTGGACGTCCTAAGTGAGACATTAAAACAGCCGAACCACCGTCTTCTAATATTTTAATGATTGTTGGCTTTGCTGCCTTTAATCTTGTTGTGTCTGTTACGTTAAAATCTGCATCTAACGGAACGTTAAAGTCTACTCTTACTAAGGCTTTTTTACCTTGAAAATTAAAATCTTTGATTGTTTTCATATTGTCAAATCTAAGTTGATTGATTACAAATATAACACTTGTGTGTATTTATAAATTAGTTAATAAATAAATTAACTAAAACGTTATAATAGTGTTTGAACGGAATGATTTACCTTGGACCATAATTTAATGTAATTTCTACAACTCCGTTCCCCCCTCTCATTCCCCAATGAGAGGCTTGAGTGCCTAAATGTATTTTTACATCTTTTACTTGCATAGGAGTAACTCCTGAAACATCATTAACCACATAACCATCAACAACCAACAGTGCATGTATGTCTGCAAACAAAGAATTTTCTCCTCTTGCGTTTAATAGAATTTGAGTCGTTCCTTCTAACTCCATTAATTTGGCTCCTGGGTATTTGTATTGTATAATATCGAATATAGATGGTAAAGTTTCTAAAACATTGTTTTGAGCTCTTTTATGTTCTAAGGCGTGAGCTAGTATATTTTTGATTACATGTTTAGATTCGGTTGCCTTTAAAAACGATTCTTTGCTATTTTCATCGTAGTAAAGATTTACTTCTACAGGCTGATTAATTGTTTTGTCTATTTTTAGTTTTTCTTTAAAAAAACCATCAGCATAAAAATGTAAATAATCTTTCTCTTTGCATTCTATACTAAACCTTCCTAAACTATCTGTATAAACTACTTTATTTGATCTGCTTGCCTTTATTTTTACCTTATTTAAAGGATATTCTTTAAATGTAATTACGCTTCCTTTTACATATTTTTGACCAAAGAAAGGAAGCGTAAAAAAGAACAAAAAACACACTAAACACCTGTTTTTCATAATATTAGTTTTTATAAAATTACAAAAAACTTTTTTGAACTTATTTCTAAACCAGAAAAGTCTATATAATCAATTTTATTCATGTTATGAATAATAGGAAAGCAGTATATTTGAGCATGCTTTTTAACAAAATTATTGGACAAAAACACATAGTAAACCATTTAAAAACTACAGCAGACAATGGTAGAATTGCTCATGCACAACTTTTTGTTGGTAAAGAGGGGGTAGGAACCTTAGCCACTGCTATAGCATATGCGGAGTATATATTATGTAAAACCAATGAAGCTTGTAGCTTAAAGGTAGAAAAACTACAACATCCTGATTTGCATTTTTCTTTTCCAACAGCCGTTAACGATAAGGTTAAAAAACATCCGGTAAGTAAATTGTTTTTAGAAGACTGGAGAGCCTTTGTAAACAAACATCCTTATGGTAGTTTATTTCAATGGTATCAACATTTGGGAATTGAAAACAAACAAGGACAAATTGGGGTTGATGAAGCAGAGGAAATCGTAAAATCATTAAAATTAAAACCATACGAAGGAGGTTATAAAATTATGATTATTTGGATGGCCGAAAAAATGCACAATGCTGCTGCTAATAAATTGTTAAAATTAATAGAAGAACCTCCTGCAAAAACCATTTTTATATTGGTGGCAGAACAAAAGGAATTATTAATAAACACAATTCTTTCTCGTTGCCAAGTGTTAGAATTCCCTTTGTTAAGTGATGAACACATAGCCGAAGCATTAATTGAGCGTGAGAACTCTTTTCCTGCAGAGGCACAAAAAATAGCTCATAGAGCAGAAGGTAATTATAAAAAAGCTTTAGATCTTCTTAAAAAAGAAGGAGATGACCTTGAATATGAACAATTATTTATAACCTGGGTAAGAGCTGCTTTTAAAGCAAAAGGAAACGCTAGTGTTATTCAAGACTTAATTGCTTGGTCTGACACTATTGGTGCCATGGGTAGAGAAAAACAAAAACAATTCTTAAATTTTTGTTTGCAGTTTTTTAGACAAGCTTTATTGTTTAATTATGGAGCTAAAGAATTGGTTTTTATGCAACCACAAACAAGCGGTTTTAGTATTGATAAATTTGCTCCTTTTATTCACGGCGGTAACATAGAATCTATAAACAGAGAATTAAATGATGCCATTTATCATATTGAACGAAATGGAAATGCAAAATTAATATTGTTAGATACCTCTATAAAACTAACCAGATTACTACACACCAAAGAGCAATTGTTATAATTAAAAAAAACTTAACACATTAATTATTAAGCATCAATTAATATAATACTTACATTTGTAATGTTTTTTAAACACTAAACTAACCAAACAAATGTTCGCTAATAAAAAGTGTCCTTCTTGTGGCTCTAAAAGGAGATATAAAAGCAGAAGAAGAAAAGCATATCATTCTTTAATTATGGTCTCTGTTTACAAATGTGCTAGTTGTAACGAAAAATACTTATTCTCCAAAATAGTTAACAAATCTTTTATTCTCTCTAATAAACGATAACTTATTTTAAAGGATGTTTCCCAAACCTTTTTTCGTATTTTTTTACAAAATAAGATGTGTGTAAATACCCCACCTCTGCAGAAAGTTCTTTTAATGTTATATCCAACCTACGCTCTATAATTTCTCTTGCTTTTTGCAACTTAACCTCTATAATAAACCCGTTAGGAGTTAAACCTGTTTCCATTTTAACTTTTCTGTAAAAAGAACTTTTTGATAAATGAAACTGCTCCGATATTTCCTCTTGATTTAACTTAGGGTTAGACACGTTTTTTAATATGTATGTTTTTAACTCCTTTACCCAGACACTATTTTCTTGAAGTTCTGATGTTGAAATTTTTTCTTTCTCTAAAAACTGTTTCTTTTTTTTATGTTGCTTTAATATATTTTCTACTCTTATTAAAAACTCCTCTTTTTCAAAAGGCTTGTTTAAATAGTCTGTAACTCCTAATTTTAAAATTTCTATTTTACTATTCTGATCTACTCTAGCAGTTAGCATTAAAACAGGTATTGATGAAAATGATGTTTTTATATTTTTAAGCAACTCTAAACCATCCATTTTTGGCATCATATAATCACTTATAATTATATCAAACAAAACAGTTGTGTTTCTTAAAACTTTTAAGGCTTCTACCCCATTAGAAACCTCTATACAATTGTAATCTTTTAATAATTCTTTTAAATAATTTCTTAAATCATAAGAATCATCTACAATTAAAACTGTATGTTTTTGGTTCTCACAAATCTTTTCTATGTTTTTATTTTTAGTGGGTATATTTAAAGCAGTATTAGTTGGTAAAGAATTTGTTACTGTATTGATATCTGGTAAAAATTGCAATTCTATTTTAGTTCCTTTAGATGGTTTACTACTTAATAAAAACAAAGCCTGATGTAATTCTATAATTTCTTTGCTAAAAGACAAACCAACTCCACTACCTCCACTTCTATTAATGTCGTTTTTCACCTGATAAAACCTTTTAAAAACTTTACCTATGTGTTTTTTAGAAATCCCAATACCGTTATCTATCAGCTCCAATACAACTTTATTATTTTTAACCAACAAACGAATGGTTACCATTCCGTTTACATCAGTATACTTATAAGCATTTAACACCAAATTATTCAGTGCTCTTTCTAAATAAACCTCATCTGCTTTAATACTGCAATATTCTAGTGATGAAATAAATTTAAACTGAATTTTTTTCTGATCAAACAAAGGTTGAAATGACACAAATACTTTTGTAACCAAATCTTTCAAATCAATGGTTTTTAAATTTAATTTAAAAGATGTGTTGTCCATTTTAGAAAGATCAATAACATCATCTACTATATTTTTAATCTTATTTATTTGATGATGTAGGTTTTGCTCTATAGCATGAGCCGAGGGTATGTTTTGCAACTTATCTGTTTCTCCTTTTAACAACGTTAAAGGAGTTCTTATTTCGTGAGAAATATTAATAAAAAACTGAGATTGAAATTTATTTAGCTCCTCTAATTCCTTTGTTTTAGTAGCCAATAATTGTTCGTTTTTTAAATTATTTGTTTTAAAAAAGTAAACCAAAAGAAAACTAATTATAAAAAATATAAATGCTGAAAAAGGATCTTGATAAGCTCCCTCAGGATATATATGTAACAATTCATTAGGGACTATAAAAGCAAGATATGCAACAAAAAAACTTATATACGTTATTGTTTTTTTATCTGTTAAAACCAATATCAAACAAGGAACAAACATATAATTATACTCTGCATATGTTCTAGGTGCTATAAAGTTTGTAAACAACAAAATAGTACAAATTACAGAAGTTAAAAACACTACAAGTGCCCAATTGTATTTTTTTATATATAAGAAAAAAACAACCCCAAAAATAGCTATTAAATTAAACACATGCCCCTTAACAACCAACTCCGGATTGTTTTGATTGAAAGATAAGGGTATAGAAATTAAAGCCTCAAGCATCCAAACAGAACAAAAAAGCAACAATAGGTTTACTCTTTTTAAAGTGCTTTTAGACATTTTATCATGTATAAAAAATCTATTTATACGAATTATTTTATCAATCATACCTATACTATTAAGGATTACAAAAACTTAAAACATACTATGATTTCTATTTCACTTAATTTTTTGACCAATTTATGATTAAAATTGACCAAATAATGATTTTTATATGTGATTTATTTGCAATTGTAATTGGTTAGGTAAATTATCTGACTTTTTATATAACTTAATTATGTTGTAAAACCTATCGGGTTTTAAGTAAAGGGAATACCTTAAGTCCTACGCAAAATATAGGGGTATATTAAAAATGCGTAGGACTCTTTTTTTACATACTTAGTCTAAACATAATATTAGGAACAAATCCCATAGAAAATCTATTCGTTTCTACTAAAACTTGTTGTTCTTCTCTATTTACTCCTCTGTTGTTTATAACAGTTTGTATTTTGTAATCTTTATTTAGTATGTTTTTTTGATTAAATATATTTTGCAAAGTAAAACTTACGGTTCCTTTGTATTTTGTTTTTTGACCAACATAAAACTTATAAGCCATTGAAAAATCTACTCTTTGGTAATTTGGTAACCTTTCTGTATTTAAATCATCAAAATTTATTCTAATTCCAGTTCCTTGCTTATTTTCTACAGCTGTTTTTACCGTATACGGAATTCCAGACCTAAACCTCCAACCCAAAGAATATTCTATATTTTTATGTGTATAGCCATGAGACCAAATAAAATGATGAGGCATATCATAAGAGCCATCAAATTTTTTAGAATTGTTTAACCCTTTAAATAAATATTTGCTTTTAGACAGCGTATAGCTTACCCAAGTATTGTATTTGCTCCACTGTTTTCTTAATAAAAAATCGAACCCGTGTACCGTGTTTGTTCCGTTAAAATATTTTTTTGATTTTATATTTTCATCAATCAACAACAAAACACCCTTTGTTTTTTTCTGATACAATTCTACGTCAATTGTCCATTTGTTTTTTTGATAATCAAAACCAATACTTGTTTGATTACTTTTTAAAACCGGAAATTCAACTCCATTAGAAAGTGTCCAAAAACGATCAAAAAGTCCTCCCAAATCATCATTTCTAAAATCTACTACTTGACTTATTGATTGATGTTTTAATTCTGTAGAAAAACTCATACGTGTGTTTTTGTTTACTTTATAGCTTGCATTTAACCTAGGTTCTAAGTAGCTCTTTTCTGCATTGTAAAATTTTTGCCACCTAAGTCCCAAATTTAACAACCATTTTTTATGATTTAAATATTGATATTCTGTAAAAAAAGCAATGTTATTTCCACTATTATCAATCACATCATTTATTCTATTGTTTTGATTAAATCTATAAAACAGATAATTTACTTGGTATTTCTGAAATTGATAACCTAACTGCCAATTGTTTTTTTTAATGGTATTGTGTTCAAAAACATATTCTAAACTTTGTTCTGTAACCGTATTTTCTTTCCCATAAATTGCATTTTGATGCTCTCCATTTCTCAATTCTCGATCTCTAGATCCGTCATAATCTTTTCTAAAATTGGTTGTAGAATAACCTATTTTATGAAGTCCATTTTTTTGCAAATCCCCTTCCCAATCTATTTTAAACCCTTGATTTTTAACAAGCACATCATCTTTAAAGTTTTCATTAATATTGGGAGTGGTTCCCGTAAACGTTAAATAATTTTGATTGTACAAATACCTTAAAGAAATTTTGCTATGACTAGCAGGCTGAATCATTATTTTTGTATGGTAATCTTCATAAAAAAAATGGTTCTTGGCATTGGTAATTCTTAGACTTTCATCGTCTAACCCTTCTGCTATTTTACTATTTTGAAATACTGCTTCGGAATATTTTTGATAAGTAATGCTATTCAAAAAATCGGTTAAAGACCGTCTTGCTGAAAAAACCAACCCTACTTTGTTATTTTTAAATAAGGGTGTTTTTAAATACAAATCGGCATGAGTTAATAAAACTCCTAAGCCAATGGTTATTTTCTCTGGAATTTTATCGGTTACGCTTATATCTAACACACCTCCTACAACATTTCCGTACTTAGCGTGTGTGCCAGATCTATACACTTTTACTTGATTAATTATGTAAGGGTTAAAAACAGAAATTAATCCAAAAAAATGAGAAAAATGATACATTTTCATACCGTCAAAAAGCACTAAATTTTGGTCTGGAGTACTCCCTCTTATGTGAATTCCAGATGCTGTTTCATTAGGACTATGCAAGCCTGGTATTAGTTGTAATGATTGTAAAACATCGGGCTCTATAACTCCTGGTAAAATTCCTGTTTTTTTACAGTCAAAAGCAATGCTACCATCTTTATTTTTAGAAATTCCTTTGGTTAAATATTCTCTTATTACAACTTCATTTAAATAGTTAATTTCTTCTTCTAAAGCAATGGTATTACAGTGTTTGGTAAACGTAGAAACTGCTATGGTTTTGGTTTGATAACCTACAGAACTCAACGTAATAAACTCATCAGTAAAAGCTTCTATACGAAAATATCCTTTGGAATTGGTACTGCTATTTTGTTGCCTACTATAAACGTTTACAAACGGTAATTCTTGCTTGTTTTTTGAACTTACAACAGTTCCACAAATCTCTTTTTTTTGTGCATTAAAAAAACGGACTACATAATTTTTTGAATCTATTTTTTCAAAAACCAATTGTGTTTGTTTAGATAAACTCATCAACACCTCATCAATAGATTTTTGTTTGTTAACCGTAACTTTTTTAAAATTTTCTACAGTAGTATTGTTGTAAGAAAACACCACTTGATGTTTTTCTGAAAGTTGATTTAATGCTTTTTTTAAACTTATTTTTTCTTGTGAAAAAACAACTACAGTAATTAAAAAAAAGCACCAAAAAACGTTTTTCATTCTAATTTTTAAAAGTTACTTTATCTTCATGAATCTCATAGCTAATATTCATAGACTTAGAAATAATTTGCACTGCCTTTTCTAAATTGTTTGTTACAATTGTACCAGAATAGGTGTTTGATAAATTTACATTTTTATTCTGAACTTTTATCTTATATACGTTTTCCAAGTCTTTAAAAACAACTCGTAAAGGAATTCCGTTATATTGGTAATTTTGCACCAACCAACTAGGTTTTGTTTTTAAGGTATTGTATTTTTTAGAAATTTTGTCACTAATTTTTATTCCTTTTCCTGGTGTTAATAACAGCTCCGTTGTTTTGCTTTTTACCTTTACTTTACCTTCGTAACACTCAACAGCTAAAAAGTTTTTTACAGTTTGCACGTTAAACTCTGTTCCTACCACTGTAATTATTCCTTCTTTTGTTAAAACAGAAAAAGTACTTCCTTTGGTTACTTTAAAATATGCTTCCCCATCTAACTCTATCGTTCTTTGACCTTTTTCCCATTTCTTTTTATTAAAATGTATGTGTGAATTCCCATTTAACTCAACCGCAGATCCATCTGGCAACACTGCAGCAATTTGTTCTCCGGTAGCACTGCTAAAGGTGGTTGTAGAAAAGAAAAAAGAAATTCCTAAAACAATGGTTACACATGCTGCTAAAGCACACCATCCAAAAACTTTTAATTTTTTAACCCTTCCTTTTTGCTGTTCTAATTTAGCTTGAATTTGTTTTAACACCTTAGATTCATCAAACGTAGGCGATTTAAATTGTTTACTTTTTTCTGCTATTTTAGAATACAACTCATAATCATCAGACTTTTTAAAATCAGACAATTCTTTGTCGGTTAACTCATTATTTAACCATTTGGCCAAAAAAGTATCTTTTGTAAAGTTGTTTTGCTTCATAATTGTCCCCTTTATATCTATAACCAATTACTTATTATATACCCTACTTTAAATAACCTTAAATTTTTTTACCAATACTTTTTCTAAGCTTAACTAAAGCTCCGTGCATTCTTTTTTCTACCGCTTTTACAGATATGGTTAGCATTTCTGCAATTTCTTTATAAGTGGCATCTTCAATTCTATTTAGTAAAAAAACTTCTCGTTCACCAGGTGTTAATTCTTCTAACGCATGCTGAAGCTTGTCCATAAACTCTTTTTCTTCTAAAACAAAATCTGGAGATTCCATATTAGAACGCTCTTTGTTTACACTCACTTCATATTTTAATTTTACTTTAAAATGAGCTACTTCATTTAAAAATTGATTATTGGCTATGGTATATAAATAAGATTTTACTTTCTGATAAACAACCTTAGAACAATTGTTCCATAATTTAATAAAAGCTTCTTGCACCAAATCTTCTGCTCTATCGCAATCTCCACATCTGTAATACATAAAACTGTATAGAGATTTACTATACTTTTTATATAGAGATTCGTACGTTTTAGCCTCACAAACAGAAGGTTCTTTTGACATAATTTGTAGTTATATTCTCAAAAATACAATTATTTATTTTTAACCTAAATGCCTTTCCTAATACATTTCTTTAAAAAAAATCAAAAAAAAAGTAGGGTAATTTAAAACAATACTGTTTAAATTATATAACCCAAAAAAATTATATCATGAAATTTACAAGAACCATTTTAGGAATTATTACATCCTCTGTCTTATTAATAAGCTGTAACAACAATTCCGATATTGAAAATGAATCTACATCTGTTTCTCAATTAAATGATGAACTTACACAAAACGACATTACATCTATTGTAGATGATTTAAGTATCAATTACCCTATTACTGCTATAAATACAGACAACACAAACGAAACAATTACTTCGGATGAAGAGCTAGAGGCCTACGGTCAAAAATCTAACAGACCCCAAATTGATTTTCCAATAGAAATTACTGTAAACGGAGAAGTTACTACCCTAAACACCGTAAAAGAACTAAGAGCATTAATAATTATTAGAAAACATAAAAGACCTGGCTTAAAATTGGTTTTTCCTGTAACAGTTATCAATGCTGATGACACCACTACTGAAATAGCAGACAAAGAAGCTATGAAAGCATATGTAGAAACTTTAGAAAACGGAACAAAGCCAACTTTTCAATTTCCTATTTCTATAACAGACAAAAACAATAATATTATTGAATTTGCTACACAAACCGAATTAACTACCTATTTAGAAACTAACAAACCTCAAAAAAAGTAATCGTTTCAATCCCCTAAACTCAATAACCTCTGTAACAAACCCCATACAGAGGTTTTCTTATTTATAAATGCTTAAAACTTTACCGTTCTACCTCTTTTAGTATTTATATACCTTTTATATGCATTTGTAAAAATGTTTACCAAAAACCACATATCACAAACCTTTGTTAATAATTAACATATTGTTTACCAAACACTTACAAATAATCAACAGACTAATGTTTTGGTAACATTAGCTCTACATTAAGTTCATTTTGTTTTATTCTTAATATAAAACAGCCACCTTCAAAAAAACTCTATGAGTCTATAGTTTTGTCTGACAAACAAAATTTAAAACTCAAAATGAAAAAACTTATTCTACTTACCTTATTGCTTACTAGTATAGCATATAACGGTTTTGGACAAAAAACAATCAATGGGTTGGTAAAAGATACCTTTGGTCAACCTATACCCGTAACTTCTATAAAATTATTAAACGCAAACAATAAAGGAACGTTTACCAACTTTAATGGAGAGTTTGAATTAAAGACTCCTGCAGTAACAGGAGAAATTGAAGTATCTTCTTTAGGGTACTTAACAAAAATTATTGCTTTTAATAAATCTACTAAAAACTTAAATATTACTTTAAAAAGTTCTACGGTTGGTCTAGACGAAGTCGTTGTTTTTGCATCTAGAGCTATAGACAGAAAAACACCTGTTGCCTATTCCACTGTAAAGCAAGAAGAGATTGAACAAAAATTAGGAAACCAAGAATTTGTAGAAATCTTAAAATCAACTCCTGGAGTGTACACAACTCGTGCAGGTGGTGGTTTTGGAGATGGTGAAATTACCATGCGTGGTTTTAACTCTGAAAACGTAGCTGTTGTAATTAATGGTGTACCTGTAAACGCTGCAAAAGACGGTAGAGTATTTTGGTCTAACTGGGCTGGAATTGGTAATGTTACAGCATCTACACAAACCCAAAGAGGTTTAGGAGCTTCTAAACTAGCTGTACCATCTATTGGAGGAACCATTAACATTATTACACAATCTACAGATGCTAAAGAAGGAGGTAGATTTGAATACGGTATTGGTAATGATGGATATCAAAAATATGGATTAAAACTATCTACAGGAATAATGGAAAACGGTTTTGCTGTAACTGCCTATGCAGACAGAATTACAGGAAACGGATATGTTGATGGAACTTCTTTTGAAGCCATGTCTTACTTTGCTAGTATTTCTAAAAAATTAAACGAACAACACAAATTATCATTCTTTGTAACAGGAGCACCACAAAGCCACGGACAAAGATTTGATATGTTGTCTATTCAAGAATTTAGAGAAAGTGAAAGAGGTAGAAAAACCAATAAAAACTGGGGATACAAAAACGGACAAGAATTTAGCTTAAGTTCTAACTTTTTTCACAAACCAATTGCATCTCTTAATCACTATTGGAAAATTGATGATATCAGTAAATTATCCACTTCTGTATATTACAGCAAAGGTAATGGAGGTGTAAGCTTTGAAGAAGGTCCAAACAGTGGAGATTTAGACTCAGCAGAATACCGTTTAGGAGATAAATATGCTCCTATTGACTTAGACAAAGTAGTTCAAGAAAACAAAGTTAGCGGAGAGTCAGAAATTTTCATCCAAACACGCACCAACGACCACACTTGGGCAGGAGGTTTAACAAGCTATAATTTAGAAATAAACGAAGAATATGACTTTACAGCTGGTGTAGATTACAGATATACAAAAGTAAGCAGCGGTAAAGAAATGAAAGATTTATTAGGAGGTGATTACATTTTAGACATAGACGGAAATGTAAACAACCCTAATAATGAAGTAACCGTAGGAGAAAAGTTTGACTTTTTTAGTACTGCATACAACACAACCTATGGTAGTTTTGCACAAATAGAATATGATTATGAAGATATTACTGCTTTTGTAGCTGGTAACCTATCTAATACAGTATATGCAAGAGAAGATCATTTTGCAAAATTAGACAGTGATCCAAACCAAAAAACAGACAATGTAAACTTTATTGGTTTTGGTGCCAAAGCAGGAATTAACTACAGGTTTGACAGTTACCAAAACGTATTTTTTAATGGAGGATATTTTGAAAGAGCTCCATTTTTTAATACAGTATGGCCTACCAATAACAACGACCAAACAAATGCCAGTGCAGAAAATCAAAAAATATTTAGTTTAGAATTAGGTTATGGTTTAAGAACAGACAAATTTGCTGCCAATGTAAACATCTATAGAACTGCTTGGAACGATAGAACCGATACAAGAACAACAACCGACCCAACCACTAACGAAATATTCTTTGCCAATATTTTAGGTGTAAATGCTTTACACCAAGGAATTGAATTTGATTTTGAATACAGACCTATAGAAACTTTTACTTTAAAAGGAGCTTTGTCTTTGGGTGATTGGACTTGGCAAAACAATGTAACCGCTATTATTACAGACAACAACAATCAAGTTATTAGAGATGTTAACATTGTAATTAAAGGCTTACCTGTAGGTAGATCTGCTCAAACCTCAGCAGCATTAAACGCATCTTACAAAATTACAAAAGCAACTAGCATTTTTGCAGACTTTAATTACTACGATAGATTTTATGCAGACTTTGAGCCAAATAACAGAAACTCAGCAGGAAAAGATCCTTGGAAAGTACCCGCATACAGCTTGGTCGATGTTTCTTTACAACACAAATTTAAAATTGGTGTTTTAGATGCCAAACTAATGGCTAGAATGTACAACGCATTCAATACAAAATACATTACTCGTGCCAATGACATTGATGGTACTGCAGCCAATGCAAGAGTATATTATGGTGTTGGTAGAACTTTTAGTGTAAGCTCTGTTATCAACTTTTAATCCAAATCAGTTCTCAAATTAAAATCCAAAGAAATGAAAAATTTAAAACATATATCACTAACACTTTTAACAAGTGCCTTATTATTCTCTTGTTCCGACTCTTTAGAAGATGTGTACGATGAATTAGGACCTGTAGAAACCAAAATCAAATCAGACATTAAATACACCTTAACAGAAGACGATTTTAAAACTTTAGATTTAAGTTCTAAAAAATTTGCTTCTTTTGAGCAAGCAGAAAAACTAATTCCAACTGTTTTAAACAAAGTATTGCCCAACTCTCCTGGAGCAAAAGCTGCTTTAATGGTAGATATTTACAATGACAACAACACCATTATTAGTAACCTATTTAATGCCGAAGAAGTAACTTTAACAACAGAAGATTACCCTACGGCAAACAGTGGAGCTTTTCATCCAAGTGAAAACGCAAAAGAATTGTTACCTAACATTATTGCCAATAAAACAACCAACCCTACAAGCGGAGATTTTTACAAAGTAACTTATAAAAACTTTACAGAAGAACCAACAAAAGCATCTGCAGGAGAAGTTGTTTCTTATGATTTTACCAACGAAACTTTTAATGGTTGGACTGCTTTAAACGTTACTGGAGATGAAGCTTGGGAAGATGCAACTGGATTTGGAAATATTCAAATGAGTGGATTTTCGGGTTCTGCAAAAGAAAACGAAGATTGGTTAATATCTCCTGCAATTGATTTAACTGGAGAAACAGCGTTAAAATTTCAAATGGAAGAAAACTTAAGATATGGTACAGACTTGTCTTTACTAAAAGTTTTAGTTTCTGAAAATTACACAGGAGACGTAAATACTGCTACTTGGAACGAATTAACCATTACCAACAGAAGCTATAACACTGACCACGCATTAGCTCCTTCTGATATTATTGATTTTTCTGCTTATGACAATAAAAACATTCACATTGCATTTAAATACAACTCTACCACAGAAGATTCAACCAGATGGTTGATCGGAAAAGTGTCTATTACCAAAGGAGAAGGTGATGAATATGTTGGAAATACAGAAACCATTACCACCTTTTATACATATAATGGAACAGACTATAAGATGCCAGAAAATGCCTATGAGTTAACTACAGAAGATTATGATGCAATGGGAACAGAAGCAAATACTCCAGGGGAACGTAATAACTTTAGTAGCTCTGTTTTACCAAAAAATTACTTGCCAACTTTCTTAGCTAATAAGTACAACTATGCAATAGAAGGAACTCAAAAATTAGTTTTCTACAAATACTTTAGCGGAGGAGTACAAACAAGATTTGATTTATACAGCTTTGAAAACGGAGTTTGGATCATACCAGAAACAAGTACAGAAACAGAAATTAGATTTGCTCATAAAAAAGGATCTTGGGTTTCAGACAACCCTATTGTTTATGAATTAACTAGTGATGATTTTATATGGATTTCTGAATCTTCTTTAAAAGACGATGTTAGTTTTGCTTCACAAGTAAGTAGTGCTAATCAATACAAAAATTTTGACAGGAGACCAGGTGGAGATGCTTATTGGTCTAACGAACAAGTATTGGCCGCGTTAAACCTATTCTTAAAAAACAAGTTCCCAGACACTGAGTCTGGAACCATTTACTCAGTTTCTGCTTTAACCTATGTAGGTAGCAGTGCTGTAGAAGAGTTTAGATTAATTCTAGACGAAAGTGGAGATTACAAATACGTAACAGAATAATCTTCTTTTAAAAAAACAAAACCTCTTTCATTCTTTATGAAAGAGGTTTTTTAATCTAAAACAAAAATGAAAACCAACTTTTTTTTATACCTAAGCGCAATAGTATTAGCGGCTTGCTCTAGCGGAGACAATACTTTTGTGATAGAAGGTACAGATAGTCCAACAGAAGAACCTATAGAAATTATTGCTCCTGTAGCCAATAACGACACCTTTTTTGCAGACAAGAATACTGCTTATACCTTTTCTGATATTTTAAACAACGATGAAAATGTAGAAGACGTTACTGTAACTCTGGAAACTACAAGCAGTAACAACGCAACAATTACTAAAAACACCAACGGAACGTATACCTATACCCCTACAACAGATTTTACAGGAACAGACACCTTTGAGTACGAAGTTTGTACCAATGCTACACCACAAGAATGTAGTACTGCTACTGTTACCATTACTGTATTAGATAACACGAGTACCAATATTTTTAACATTCCAAACGAATTAAAAAATTATTACAGCTCAGTGTCATTTACCACATCTCCCGAAAAACTAAAAACAGAATTACAAAACGTAACCACCAACAAACACACGAATATTATTTATTACTCTGCTAGACATACTCCTTTGTTAAAAGCAGATCAAGACAAAGATGAAATATTCAATGTTATTCTAATGTACACAGGAGAGAGCAGAAATAAATCTTTTAGACAAACCTCTGGTAGCCCTAGTGGTAAATTTAATACAGAACATATCTATCCGCAATCTTTATACGCTGGCGGAGAAGGAGGTGCTGCTAAAGATGAAATTGTAAAAGGAGATTTACACCACTTAAGATATTGCGACTCTGGAACAAATTCTTCTAGAAGTAACCGAAAATTTGTAGATGCTAGTGGAGAAGCTAGAATTGTAAACAGCCAATGGTACCCAGGTGATGAGTGGAAAGGAGATGTAGCCAGAATGATTTTATACATCCATTTACGATACGATGAAAGCATTACCAAAGTTGGTGATTTAGATACTTTTTTAGAATGGAATGAAGAAGATCCTATCTCTGATTTTGAAATTCAAAGAAATGACATAATTGCAGATACTCAAGGGAATAGAAATCCTTTTATAGACAACCCTTACTTAGTCACGCTAATCTGGGGAGGAACTCCTGCAGAAAACAAATGGGAATAATCAACTAAAACTATATACAAACAACTCTAAAACGACAATCATGAAAAAAATTACTTTAATTATTGCTTTACTTGTAAGCGGATTTACGTTTGCACAAACACCAGTTATAACAATGGTTATAGATGGACCCTGTTCTGGTGGAACTCCAAAGGGGATTGAAATTTATGCTAATGGAACAGTTGACTTTTCTTTGTATTCTATACAAACTCAAAGTAACTCAAATACTTCTTGGGGAGCTACATCAAGTTTAGAAAATTTAGGTACAATAACTGATACATTTGTATACTTTACAAATGCTAATCATCTAGAAGATTTTAACAATGAGTTTTCAAATCCAGCTAATATAATTACTGGTTCTGCTAACAATAATGGTGATGATCGTTATAGAATCATAAAAAACTCAGATAATACCGTAATAGATATTTATGGTGTCGAGGGAGAAGATGGAAGTGGAAAAGTTTGGGAATTTTTAGATTCTTATGCTCAAAGAAAATCTAACACTAATCCAAGCGCTACTTTTAACCCTTCAGACTGGACTTTTGCAGGTGCAAATGCATTAGATAACAAAGGGTTATGTAAAGGAGACGTAGCTCTTAGTACAATAATTTCACTAGGTTCTTATACACCTCCTGTATTATCAATTAAAACAAACGTAATTCCTGGTTTAATTGTTACAGCTAACAATGGTACTGTAAATACTAATAAAGGAAACATTGTAGCTATTTACAACATAGTAGGTGTACAAGTAGCTAACCAAAACTTAGCTAAAGGTGTGTACATTGTTACCGTAAAAGAAAACAACAAAATAGCGGTTAAAAAAGTAGTTGTAAACTAATATATACTACTCTATAACAACAAACCCATTGAAACATTTTATAAAAAGCCCGAGAAATAAAATTTCTCGGGCTTTTACTATTATTAGTTAATTAGTATTTGTAAGTTAAAAATGCATAGAACACCCTTAAAACAAACCCCCAACACTGCAGTGTTGAGGGTTGTTGTTAGCTTAATAGCCTATACAATCACACAAATAAACTTATTTAGAAACTAACAGTACCTTATGTTTTAAAATTCACCAACCACTATTTTTGTTCTTCCCATTGCATTTTTAGTAATTACCTCTACAATAAGTATCAATCCCTGATGAAAACGACTTATAGGAATATGGTAAGTATTTTTAAACAAATTATTATATTGATGCAATTGCTTCCCTAAAACATTGTAAATATTTACCTGATGTATTATTTCATTCTTGTTTAAATTTTGAATACTAAGATTATTGTTCTTTACAAAAACATTAAAATCAACTGCCTTTATATAAGCTTTAGTGCTTAATTCTTGTGATAACTGATGTGTTCCCAAATTAGAAAAATCATCTTTGTTAAAGGTATCCCAATCTGCAGTTTTCTGAAATGTAGTCGTCGGTTTTGTTATGGTATTTTTTCTTCTTAACGTGATGTTTTCTCCAAAGGTGCTACTGCTACCATAGGTTCCAACAACATCTATTAATGTATTTTGATAAAACAAACCTACAGGATCATTTCCATTAAAGTTTAATGGTGATGGATTGTTCGGATAATCATCTTCTACCAATACATCTGCTTTGCTAGTTAAGCTTGTGTTGTTAGATGCTGAATTGACCAACACATATACTTCTCCTTTGGGCAAAGTTCCAGACAAGGTATAGGCAGATACCCAATTTCCTGATCCGTTACTTTGCTTTTTAATAGAATAGTTAGACAAATCTACCGATGAGGAAGTAAAATTGGCTATTTCTAAAGCTTTGTTAAAACTACTACCTTCTACATATTCCGATATGAATAAAGCATCAGAAACCTCGGGACTTGTAGCTGTATTGGTGGTTTCAGAAATGGTTTCACTTTTTAAAGATTCATTTCCTGCAGCATCTTTAGCAACTACATAAAATGAATAAGTGGTTGCAGAATTTAATCCTGTAAGCACAACATTATTGGATGTTGTGGTTGTTTTTAAAACTCCATTTACATACACATGGTAGTTAAGAACCTTAACATTGTCTGTTGATTTGGACCATGAAAACTCTAAACTATGGCTTTGTTTATTGACCAACATTACATTGGTAGGTTTTGTAGGAGCTTCTGTATCTTCATCAGTGCTTCCGCTACCCTCTGTATAAATACCCCATAGATCTTCTGCTGCCTGACCTCCCCATATACGTGTTGCTAAATACGGATTGTCTATAAAAGGGTTTCTATTTCTTTGTGCATATCCTCCACTGCTATCATGATAGATATTTCTGGCTTTTTCAAAATCAGATACAGGATCTTGTCTATTCCAGTCTAAAAACAAATCAATCATTTCATCAGGAGTTCCAGACTTACTTCCAACCCCAATGGAAGAAGGCAAACATCTGTTTCCGTAACGAACATACATATACATAATAATTCTAGCTACATCTCCTTTCCACTCATCACCCGGATACCAATTGCTACCAACAACCCCGGAATTTCCGCTACTATCTGCAAATCTACGACTACCTCTAGAACTATTGTACCTAACATCTGCAGGTCTTAAATTAAAAGCATCTGCCCCTGCTCCAGAAGTTCCCAAATTTGGGTTTCCTATAGATTTTGCATACACATGCTCTCTATTCCAATCTGTAGAACCTCCTCCATTCCTGTTTTTATCCCTTTCTCTATCGTTTTGTGCATTGCTATCCAATCCGTTTTCATACCCATAAATCAACAATACCTCCGAACTATTTTCTGGATTTACATCTGTAATTTTACAAGCTTCCCAAATTTCTGAATAACTTAATTGATGATGTGTTGCTGCTAATTTACTTGCCAATTCTTGTTTTAAATTTAACCCTGTAGCGTTTACATTTACACCGTTGTAATAACTTTGTTGTGACCAGAGTATAAATGGAACAACGAGTAATAACCTTAGAATTATTTTGTTCATTGTACTAGCTTTAAATGTTTTCTAAAAACTTAGTTAACCAAGTAGATTCTTTTTTAAATACTTCATTTAAAACAAAAGCCAAACGAACTCCTCCTTTTTGTAATTGTTGTTTTACAATTGGAAAATTATGATACATATATTTATAACTTTCGTTTTTACCTTCTTCGGTAGACTCATATACTTTTAAGGCAATAGCTCTAGATTCGTGTGCCCAATCTGTTAAAGTTCCTTTGCATATTTTACGATTTTCTTTTTCTGAAAGTATGTCTAAGTTAGATGCCAATTCAGAATAACTCATTTTGTAAGACTCAATCATATCGGTATCCCACAGCCTATGTAAATTTGTATTGTTTCCAAACCAACGCAATTTTATTGCATTTCCTCCTTTATCGCGTTTGTTACCTGTGTGCAAAGGCATGTGTAAATCTCCTACAAAATGAACCAACATTTTTAAATAAAAGGCTTTGTCTTGAATGGTAGCGTTTGAATCTTTAATTTTTAAAATACAGGTTTTAATACCTTGTAAAATATCTCCTTTAGGGTTTATAGGTTCTTCTTTGTATTTTTTATCTCCGCTAAAACTTACGTAATGCCAAGGAGCAAAAGAGTTGTATTCTGGGTTGCTTCTAATTTCATCGGCATAAATAGATACCATAGCCAAAGATTCTCCTTTTAACAATTTGTTAATTTCTTTGCTTGTGTTTTTAGAAATGTGTTGAGCTGCAATTTCTCCTACCGTTCTATGTCCTGTTTTTCCCCAATCGTTGTTCGCAAAAACACTTATAGAAGTGACTAAGATTAAAATGTATTTGATCATTTTTTTAAGTTTAAAGTGTGAACAACAATAGTACTAAAACGCACGTATTTTAAACTATTATAGGTGTTAACTAAAAACTATTTTGTTGATAATTTAATACAAGCTAATTGTTATGTAAGTATTAAGTACTTGAGTAGTGTCATTAAAAAACCCTCAGATTACAAACGAATACTGAGGGTTTTAAGTAATGTTGAAAAGCTGTTATTTTCCAAACAATCCGTTTAGAATTTTTTTACCTGCTTCTTTTACCTTGTCTTTAGAAGATGATTCTGTTTGAGTGCTATCGGTATTTTTTTGACTACTTCCTCCTAACAAATCTTTTAATTTGTTTTTGGCTTCAGAAGTTACTTTTTCTTTTACCTTTTCTTTTTGATTGTCTATTGCTTTTTGAGCCAAACTAGCCACTGCATCTTTCATTCCTGGAATTACAGATGGATTGGTTACTGTACCTCCTACTTTAACATCTAAAGGAACGGTTATATTTTCCTGATCGGAACCACTTAATTTACTAACAATGCTCTCTGCTTCTTTCCCCAAATATTTTGCAGGCAAATTAAACTTTAATCCGTAGTCTATTTTGTTATCAAATCCGTGAGAACCTTGAACTGTAACTGGAACTCCTTTAAATTTTAACGTAAACGGTGCTACGTTAACTTTACTGTTTTCAAAAGTAACTTTTGTTTTTAAATCTTTTAAATCGGTTTTATCAAAGTCTATAAAGTTGATTTTATTTTCTGCTAAACTTAAAAATTTGTTTTTGCTTGCATCTATTTTGTCTACTTGTAAATTGGCAAAAGCAGCTCCGGTTAGCTTAGATAAATTTGGCATAAAATCAGTTCCTAAATCACCTTTAATGTCTAAATCCGTATCAAAACGTCCGCTAAAAGCTCCTATAATTGGGGCTATTTTTTGCAACATTCCCATTCCATTAAAAGCACTAGCAATGTCTACTTGTTTTAAATCCATTTTAAAATCATAAGCAGTTGTATTGGGTTTGGTGTCTACAGATCCGTTAATGGCAACAGCTCCTTGAAACATATTTGCATTGGCTTTGTTAAATGTAATTTTCTGGTTTTTTACAACTGTATTTCCTATAAAATTGGTCAACTCTATATTATCGTATACTATTTTTTGAGCATTTACATTTGCAACCAATTCTATGTTTTCTGGAATTTTAAATTGCTCTCCTTTTATAGTATCAGTAGTTGCTACAACTGCAGTGGTGTCTGCTTCGTAAAAATCTGCTACTTTAAATAATTTTGATGTCGCCGATAAATTTCCTTTTAACGTTCCGTTAGAAAATGCATATCCATAAATGTTGTCTAAACTCCCTTTCAGCTGAATGTCAGAAGCTCCTGTAGTGATATCGGTTTCTTGCAAGGTTACATTTTTGGTTGTAAAGACCAAACCTGCTTTTTTTACCAAAATAGGCTTAGGTGTAAAATCTGAACCTACAGTAACTCCTTGTAAAGAAATATTCCCTTTGCTATCAATTTTATGGTATTGTTCTTTTTCTATAGCATCCATATCAAAAGCAGTAGAAATATTAGCCTTTACAATTCCTTTTAAATCGTAATCTAAAGGAGGAATTGGGTACGCATTTTTTAAATTTCCTAAATCTACTTTTCCGTTTACCATTGCTTTTACCGTTGGGTTTGATATAGGTTTTGTAACCAAAGCATTGGCAGCAAACACATCTTTCGCAATTTTAAAACCAAAGTTTTTTACTTCTACAACCACATCATCCATTATACCTGTTGTGTTGGTTATGTGTGCATCTACATCAATATTTTCTATTTTATTAGGTAAATCTGGATATTTTAAACTTGCGTTGTTTGTTTTTAAAACTATGTCTAATGTTGGTATGGTTGTTTCTGAATATTGTCCTTTTACCTTTCCATGTAAATCTAACGCACCAGTAGTTTCTACTTTAGGAAAATCTGCTGTATATGCATTTGGAATTAAAGACAACAAACTTTTAAACTCTGATTTGTTTGACTTAAAGGTAAAATCTAAATCGTAAGCTTCTTTTAACATGGTAAAGGCACCATTAAAAGCCAAGTTTAAATCGTTTATTTGTGCCACGTTGTTTTTAAAGGTCAACTTTAAATCATTGGCATAATCAACTCCTACTACAGCATCATAATTTAATTTTAAATCTTTTAAATAAGCTACCTCATCCATCATAAAAGAAATGGCATCGGCAGTAGTATGCGTATCTAAATCTACTTTATTTTGCGATAAATCTCCACTACCGTTGTGATTAAAATTTACCACTTTGGCACTCATGTTACTAACCTGGTCTACATAAGTTACATTTATGTTTTCTAAACTGTATTTTTGAATGGCTAATGAAAACGGAGCAGATTCTTTTGTAGGTGTTTCTTCTTTTGTTTCTGATGGCAAAGCAATATCATAATTAGCAACACTGTCTTTGTTTACTTTTACATTTACAAAAACATTGGCTAGTTTAACGCTGTTAATTTTTGGAGTGTCTCCTAACAAACTGCTTAAACTAACATCTATATAAGTATGTCCTATAGCGGCTAAAGTATCGCCCAAAAAAGGAGCTTTGTTTATTACTGATAAGTTTTCCAAATCTACAGATACATCAGGAAAACTCCTTAGCAACGAAATAGATAAATCTTGAAAATCTACCGTAGCATTTACCGTATTGTTAATTTGTTCTTTGGCTATTTGAGTAATTTTTCCTTTAAAAGCAAAGGGTATTATTAACAATAATAGAAAAACCACTGCAAGAAAAATGGCGAATCCTTTTACTATTTTTTTTAGCATAATTTTATTTTTTTAACAATTTAAAGATACTACAGTCGCAGATGCAGAGCAAATATTACTTGTTGAGTATTGTCAATTTTATTATTATTTAATATCAAAAAAAATCCCTGTTGAAATTTACAACAGGGATTTTTTATACTTTATTATAAGATTATACCAATTCTACAAACAAACCTTCATCGGTTTTGTTTACAGTGGCTAAATCTTTACCTGTAAGTCCTTTAATGGTTTTATCCCATTTTTTGTTAGACAAACCTGATTGTGCTTTTAAATCATTCAAGGCTATTTTTTCTGCTTTTTCTAACAAAGCAAACAATGCTTTTTCATCATCATTTAACTCTACAGAAGGTGCTTTTTTCTCTGGTCTCATTTGAGGGAAAAACAATACTTCTTGAATAGATTGGTTGTTGGTTAAATACATAATTAAACGATCCATTCCAATCCCCAAACCAGATGTAGGAGGCATTCCGTATTCTAAGGCACGTAAGAAATCTTCATCTATAAAGTTAGAAGCTTCATCATCTCCTCTTTCTGCTAATTTTAACTGAGCTTCAAAACGTTCTCTTTGGTCAATAGGGTCGTTTAACTCTGAATAAGCATTGGCTACTTCTTTACCACAAATCATCAACTCAAAACGTTCTGTTAATTCCGGATTGTCTCTGTGTTCCTTACACAATGGAGACATTTCTTTAGGGTAATCCGTAATAAATGTTGGCTGAATGTAGTTTCCTTCACATTTTTCTCCAAACATTTCATCAATTAACTTTCCTTTCCCCATGGTATTGTCTACCTCAATACCCATTTCTATAGCAGAAGCTCTTAATTCATCTTCTGTTTTACCTGTAATATCAAAACCTGTAAAATGCTTAATAGAATCTGCCATGGTTACTCTAGCAAACGGAGCTTTAAAGCTTACTTGGTGTTCTCCAAAAACAATATCGGTAGTACCATTAACCGCCAAAGCACAGTGCTCTAACAAGTTTTCGGTAAACTCCATCATCCAGTTATAATCTTTATAAGCTACGTAAATTTCCATAGCTGTAAATTCTGGGTTGTGGGTTCTATCCATTCCCTCGTTACGGAAGTTTTTAGAAAATTCGTACACTCCATCAAAACCACCTACAATTAAACGTTTTAGATACAATTCGTTTGCAATTCTCATGTACAAAGGAATGTCTAAAGAATTGTGATGTGTGATAAACGGTCTTGCCGATGCTCCACCCGCAATAGGTTGTAACACTGGAGTTTCTACTTCAAAATATCCTTTATCGTTAAAGAAAGAACGCATTGCGTTAAACAATTTTGTACGCTTAACAAATACTTCTTTTACATGTGGGTTTACTACCAAGTCTGCATAACGCTGACGGTAACGCAATTCTGGATCGTTAAACTCATCATAGGTTTTTCCTTCGGCATCTGTTTTTGGCAAGGGTAAAGGTTTTAACGCTTTACTTAGTAATTTAAAATTACGAACCATTACAGAAATTTCTCCAACTTGAGTTTTAAACAATTCTCCTTCTACTCCTATAAAATCTCCTAAGTCTAATAACTTCTTAAAAACATCGTTGTATAAGGTTTTGTCTTCTCCTGGACAAATTTCATCACGATTGAAATAAATTTGTATTCTACCTTCTGCATCTTGCAATTCGGCAAACGAAGCTTTTCCTTGAATTTTCTTTCGCATTAAACGTCCAGCGATCACTACCTTTTTATCTTCCTGGTAGTTTTCCTTAATCTGTTTTGAGTAATTGTCTACTGGAAATAAATCTGCAGGATATGGGTTAATTCCTAAAGCTCTTAATTTGTCAAGCTTTTCTCTTCTTACAATTTCTTGTTCTGATAATTGCATGCTGGTACTTTTTAAATGTATAATGCGTTAATTCTGAGTTGGCAAAGATAATAAGAACTTAAGAATTGATGACCTAGAAATAAAAAGTTATTTTCTTGTTTAATTTTAATGGATTTAAAAAGATTATAGGATAAAAAAAACGCTTAACTAAAATTTAGTTAAGCGTTTTTTGATGATGTTTAGAAACGTTTATACCAAATCAAATCCGATGTCTTTTCTATAATTCATTTTATCAAATGAAATTTTATCAATGGTTTTATATGATTTTTCTAGTGCAGATGGAATATCATCTCCAAAAGAAGTAACGGCTAATACACGACCTCCGTTGGTTACAATGTTCTGATCTTTTAAAACCGTTCCAGCATGGTAAATAATAGAGTCTTGTTCGTTTTCTGTTCCTGTAATTACATCTCCTTTTGCATACGCTTCTGGATATCCGCCAGCTACAACCACTACAGTTGTTGCAGTTCTAGGATCTACCTCATAAGATTTAGATGCAATAGTTTGTGTAGCAACACCTTCAAATAAATCTAACAAATCAGAAGTAATACGTGGCAATACCGCTTCTGTTTCAGGATCTCCCATACGTACATTGTATTCAATTACAAATGGTTCTCCGTTAATGTTCATTAATCCAATAAAAATGAATCCACGGTAATCTATACCATCTTTTTGCAAACCTTCTACAGTTGGTTTTACAACTCTTTTTTCTACTTTTGACAAGAAAGCTTCATCAGCAAAAGGCACTGGAGAAATGGCTCCCATACCCCCTGTATTCAATCCTGTATCTCCTTCTCCAATTCTTTTGTAATCTTTGGCAGAAGGTAATATTTTATAATCTTTTCCATCTGTTAATACAAAAACAGACAATTCAATACCATCTAAATATTCTTCAATTACTACTTTAGAAGAAGCTGCTCCAAATTTTTCATTGGTTAACATATCTGCTAATTCATCTTTAGCTTCTTGTAAGTTGTCTATAATTAGAACTCCTTTTCCTGCTGCCAATCCATCTGCTTTTAGTACAAACGGTGGCTTTAAGGTTTCTAAAAACGCTTGTCCTTCTGCTACGGTTTCTTTGGTAAAAGATTCGTATTTAGCTGTAGGTACTCCGTGTTTAAACATAAACTTTTTAGAAAACTCTTTAGAGCCTTCTAACTCAGCTCCATCTTTTTTAGGTCCAATAACTGGAATATCTTTTAAATCATTATCTGCTAAAAAGAAATCGTGAACACCTGCTACCAAAGGAGCTTCTGGTCCAACCACCACCATGTTGATGTTGTTTTCTAAAACTGCTTTTTTTACAGCAATAAAATCTGTAGGATCTATAGCAATGTTATTTGCAATGCTAGCGGTACCAGCGTTTCCTGGTGCTATAAATAACTTTGATAATTTTTTACTTTCTGCTAATTTTTTTGCAAACGCGTGTTCTCTACCTCCAGAACCTAAAATAAGAATATTCATCTTTTATTTACCTTTTCCTTTAATTACTACCAATATGGTTAGTAATATTATTTTAATATCAGTCCACAAAGATAAGTTATCTAAATAAACTAAATCGTAACGAGCCCTAATTTTCATTTGAGCAAATGTATCTGCATATCCGAAACGTATTTGACCTAAGGATGTAATTCCAGGTCTTAAACATTGTAAATATGCATATGTGGGAATTTCTTTAATTATATTGTCTAAAAACTCTTGTCTTTCTGGCCTAGGCCCTACCACACTCATATCTCCTTTTAATACGTTTATAAATTGAGGAAATTCATCAATTCTATATTTGCGTAGTATTTTTCCTAGCTTGGTAATTCTGTGTGTTTCTTCATCGGAAAGTAAAGGATCGTTTACTGGAGGAAAACCTTTCATGGTTCTAAACTTATAAATATAAAATAGTCTTCCTTTTTTTCCTACCCTTTTTTGAAAAAAGAAAGGTCTTTCTCCGGTTGTTATCAAAATTAAAATAGCTATTAACGGAGCCAACCAACTTAAAACAGTGATTAGAATAAAGAAAGAAAACAGAATATCAAATATTCGTTTTAACATGAATTTTTTAACTATTAAATATTTGTTCAATAATCGCTTCGGTAATTGCATATGTAGGAACTACTCCTTTCATACCTAAGCCTCCTGATGCTAATGTGCTTCCTGAATGTAATGGATTGTCTGAAGCATAATACGCATACCTTACTTTTACATTTTTAGAAATATGATTTCTTACTTTAGATGCTATTTGAATGGCTTTTTGATAATGTGCCCCTTCCATTTCTAAACCTACACATTTCCATGTAGTGCTTTTAAAGTAATTAAGAATAAACTTGTTTTGCAAAGATGTTCCTAATACGGTAATCATGTTTCCTGTAAAGGTTTTCAAATTTAATTTTTTGAATTGATTTTCATCTAATTCATTGATAAAAAAATAATTGTCTGCTGTTCCTTCGGATATATGTGCTGTTGGAATCATAATATCTCCTTTATCTCCAGATAAAATTCCTGCTTTTCCCATAATAGAAATAGATTGTACATCCAATTCTATTTTTTCTTCTTCTTGTGTAGTGTATGGCTTTAATAATTCGTCCATAGTTTCATATGCTTGTTCTCCAAAAGCATAATCCATTACTACAATTACAGGTGCTGTTTCTTTATCGTGTTGCGTAAGATAACTTGTGTCTATTATTTGAACATCTATGTTAGCACCAGAAGTATCATCTACTTCTGTTAATCCTTTTTTTATAGCATAATCTATAACTTGTTTTCTTTTTTTGGTTGCGGTTGTGTTGCTTAAGGTTTTATAGAGTGCAAAATTATCTTTACTCTGGTAATTTAATGCCTCTTTTGCATACAAAACATTTAAAACAGAATGCATGTTAGAACTAATGATATGAATAGGTCTACGTAACATTCCTTTGTTGTACAGTACATTTTTTATGTTTTTTGCCCAAATGGTTCCGTAAACATGTTTTCCTACCTGATCTATTAAAGCATCGCTAAAACGAATTAACCTGTATTGATTGTTTAATCGTTCTTGGGCAGCTAAATTTCCCAACCAATATATAATATGAAAAAATCTATCTGGATTATTTTCTGTAGCTAGGTGATGATACACCGCTTTTACCTCATCAAATGCACGTCCTAAAAGATTGGACAAATACACAAACAAAACCCCTCTGTCTTCTTGAGAAATTTCTTCACTAGAAAGCACTAAGGCTTCTAATTTTTCCCACTCATGAGAAATTTCAGATTTGTACCCTACAAACATTCTATTTAAAAGCTTATGCGACTCTAAATACATGAACGTTAAATGTGTTAGCACATCATAAATATCAGAACGACCACGAGTAATTTCTATATTCATTTGCTCTTTGTCTATTCTGTAACAATTTCGTCTTCTTTTAGGCGGAACTATTTTATGAAAGTGTGCTTGATCTAAACCTTCTGTAGCGGTTAGGTTTATAAAACGACAGGTTTCTATGCCCTTAGGCAACCTATCTAAAACATATAACAAACCTTGCAGTTCAAATTTTTTAGGATCTGCTATAGAACCGTAAATTTCGGGCTGCAATTCTAACAGGGCATTTCTAAGAGATTGACCCGACAACCCCATAGGCTTGTAATGTCCTCTATTAAACAAATGCAACATGGTTATGTACATTGTTTCAATAGCTCTTTTTGATTTTTGTGCGTGTAATTTTTCTTGTCTTTCCATATACAATATGGAAGGTAATAATTCTAATTAAGAATTTGACACCGGATGTAAAGATTTAAACTTTAAGAACAGTTTTTTTAACTTATGCTCTACATATTCGTAAGTAGGCATTTTGGGCTGCATGTAAATAAACATAACGTTATATGCCTTAGAAGATTCTTCAAAAAACTCATGCTGATGCAATCTGTAAGCTTCTCTTAACAGTCTTTTGATTTTATTTCTATGAACTGCTAGTTTAAAATTTCTTTTAGGTACAGAAAAAGCAACTTTGGTTATTTGTTCTTGATCTGGAGGAACAGGCAAAAAAATCATTTTTATAGGAAATTCTTTTACAGACTCTCCTTCTATAAACAATTGAGCAATTGCCTTTCTACTTTTTAACTTTTTGTTTTTACCTAACGTGAATTTCATACGCTGCAAAAATAAGCAAACATAGGCTACAAATCCTCTTTTAAAAAGAATATGCAACCGCTGCTACTAAATTTCTTCCGGGAGCGCTTATAGAAGAACCAAATTCTTTGTAATGAATATCAAAAATATTTTGAAGTTGTAATTGCAGTTTTAAATCGTTTGTGATTCTATAGTTGGAATTAAAACTAACAATATGCCAAGCAGGTGTTCCTTTTCCATTTGGAGTTTCGTCTAAATTATCTATTCCTTCTACCATGTTATAATCTGCTAATTTTTTAGCCTTAGACATTCTATAGCTTAAAACTACATCGTATTTTGATTGATACCATCCTAAAGAAACATTCCCAAATAAAGGAGGAATAGAAGAAAGCGGCTGTTGTGTGTCATAGGATTTTCCTTTGGTATAAGTAATGCTCATATGATATTTTAAATATTTTTTTAACTGAGCTTGCAAGCCAAAAGTTGCTCCATAAATATAGGCTTGTCCCTGATTGGTATTGGCCAAAATGTCTTCGTTTGTAAACTCGTCTCCGTCGTAGCTAATTTCATCACCAAACTCCGATGATGGAGATCTAGCAATATAATCATCTAACAAGGTGTAGTACGCATTCATGTTTAATTTTAAACCGTTACGGAACAAACACTTGTCATATCCTGCTTCTAAACTGTATAAGTGCTCTGGTTTTAACTGTGTATTAGGAACGGTTAATTTTCCAGATTTTGATCTTATTTTACCTACATCATCTACATTAGGAGCTCTAAAGCCTTTAGACAAAACCACACTAATTTTATCGCTTTTTTTAGGTCTGTATATATATCCTAAAGAACCTGTTAATGCTGTGTTGTTTAGTTGGATGCTATTGTTGGGAATTGCTATTGCTACATTGTTATTCCAATTTGCTTTTAACAATGTATTGGTTAATCTTATTCCTAAATTTAATGTGTTTTTTTTATCTAACAATTGTCTGTAAGAGGTATAAATAGCCGCACTGCTATACGTACTACCTCCATCAGGATAACGACTATCTGCATTGTAAGTAGACTGTACTCCTACAATTTCATTACCTGCTACCGCTAATGTTTCTCCTTTGGCTTTGGAATTAACGTTGTTATGTACCAATTCTATTCCATAAAACAATTTTCTATGTCCGTCTTTGGTTAATAACTTGTAAAAATCACTATTTAAAGAATATACGTCTACTTCCTCAAACCTTGATGTTCTGTCTAAAGAATTTATTTGTCTATTAATTCTAGACTCTAAAACATTTTGATATGCCAACGTAATGCTACCGTTTTGTAATAACGATTTGTAGTCTTTGAATTTGGTTTGAGCAGAAACCAACAAACGTTGCTGTGGTCCGTAATACCATTCTGCAAACTTTAAATCGTCGTTTTTTTCATCGTTTAATTTCCCAAAGTTTGGAATATTACTAGACTTGCTAAACTGACCATTTACCACTAAATCTATAGCACTAGAAATTGGAAATTTAAATTTTTGCAAAACATCTACCTGCTTATATCCTGTGTTTTTTTGAATGTTTGGATTGCTATTTGGAGAACTTGTAGCGTAATATTTATTATTTGTATTTTTTGAATATTTAAACACTTTCCCCCAATTTTCATAACCATGGGTTCTGTTTTTTCCCATTCTTAAATCATCAAAATTACTATACGAAATATTAGAATAAGAACTCCACTTTTTATGAGAACTGTAAGATGAAAAAGCGACTGTTTGTTCATTATTAACCGTACTGTGTCTGTAAAAAACATCGTTCTTATTGTACAAATTGGTACTGTAGTTTAGGTTTTTAGTGTAATAATGAATAACTCCACCTAAGGCATCGGAACCATAAGCTACAGAAGTAGGTCCAAAAACAATTTCTGCTCTTTCTATGGCAAAAGGACTTACGGTAATAGCGTTTTGTAAATGTCCATTTCTATAAATAGCATTGTTCATTCTTACCCCATCTACCACCAAAAGAACTCGGTTTGACTCCATTCCCCTAATTACAGGAGAACCTCCACCAAATTGAGATTTTTGAACCCTAACACCCGGAGTATTGGCCAATATATCTGCAGATGTTTGAGGCGATAAATTTTCTATTTCTTTCTTAGTAACAATCTCTATTTTTTCTGGTATTCTTTGTTTTTTTTCGGCAACTCTAGCAACAGACAACACAACGCTTTGCAATCCTTCGTATTTAGGCTTTAAAAGAACTTCTTTATCAATATCTTTTGCAACTACCTTTAACTCACAATAATCTTTGTGTTTAAAAGTTAAAACCGATGGGTTGTTTTTTAACAAAAGCTGCATTTCGCCTTTGGTATTAGAAGTTTTAAGTTTCTGATTCTTTTGATTGTACACCTCTACCCCTTCTACATATTCTTGGGTATAAGCGTTTACCACTCTAATTTTTTGCGAAAATGAGCTAATGGAAATTAAAAAAAAGACAACTAAAACTCTCATCATTATTCCAACACTTTTGATAAAATATCTAAAGATTTTGGTCTGCGAAACGAAACCATATGAAGTTGATAATATTTTAACAAAAGATCTAATACAACAGCCCTTTGTTTTTTATTGAACAACGTCTGGTTTAATGTATCAAATTTTATGCCTAATGCTTGATTAAACAAATAGAGTTGTTCTCCATAAATTACATTGGCTCCCTGATGATTTACATATTTTCCTTCGAGCAAGTCAAACATATAATTCTCATTTTTATGAGTTTCATCTGGATAAAACCCTAAAGACTTGGTTAATTCTATTAAAAATTTTAAGTGAAAATTTGCAACCTGATCATGATAATCTAACCAAACAATTGTGTTTTCTAAAAAATCAAAAAGTACTGAATTTTCTCCTTCTTCTTCTTTTAATACAATTGATAAAAACTCTGATAAAAAAAAGACAACAGACTGTTTTACCAAATCTATATGAAGTGTTTTAAACGGATATAAAACTTTTGCTTCTGTTATTCTGTTTAAGTTTCCTTTGTTGTTGTGAGATGCATTAATGTGCAGTATGGATAAAGGAAAGAACTGAGACTTATTTAATTTTCCTTTTTTTTTATTTAATATTCCCTGTAACAAATAAGATTTTATTCCTTCTTCATAAGTATAACACTTTACAATTAGGCTTGTATCTCCATATTTTACAGCATTTATTACAATGGCTTTTGTGGCTACTTGCATTAATTTACAATGGCTATTTTTGTGGTCGTGTGTTCAGCCCCATCAGCACTTGATAGCAAAACGATATATATACCCGAGGCTACTAAATTTCCTCTTAAATTCTTTTTGTCCCAAACTACTTTACCTCCAAAAGATTGATTTGCTTCTGATATGTTGGTTTCAAACACCAATCTTCCAGATACATCCATTATTTTTACGTTAGTTCCATCAGGTATACCATTACCATCTTTAGCAACAATGGTAATTGTTTCATGTCCTATTTGGTTTCTAATAGCTGGGTTAGGATATGCTATAACAGATGTAATTGTTGTTCCAAAAGGTTCTGATTTGTTACTATAAACAACAACTCCTTTATTTGTAACCATGTAGACCAAATTATTACTTTGATCAAATTCTAAGTCAATTACATTGTCGGACGGCAAAGGAGAGTTTGATGTATTGAATAGATTAATTGTGGTTTGTGCATCGGAAGATGTTTGTATTACACCTGCTCCGTCGGTAGCAAACCATTTGTTTCCTGCTTCATCTATTAAAATTTCATTTATTTTTGTCTCTCCTAAAAATTCTTTTGCAACATTATTTTCTTCTATAATAACCTTACTCACAGGTCTTTTATTGGTATTGTATAAATTTTCATAATCATCAAAAACAACCAATCCTAAATCTGTTCCTAACCATATTTTGTCGTTATCATCTACTGCTACAGATAATACTTCGTTAGAGGGTAATTCACCATTTCCAGGAGTATCATCTAAAACAATTACTTGTCTATCTTCTTCTTTATTTACCGGATTTGCATTAAACGCTAACAACCCGTTATTTCTAGTTCCAGCAAAAATATTGTTGTTTTTATCTACAAACATTTTATTTACTCCACTTGTTGTACCTCCGTTATATTTCATTTCTGGAAAATTAACATTGGTCACCCATCTATTTACACCAGACTTGCTTCCATCGTACATGGTAAACATTCTATTATCCAAAGCCCTAGCGTTTACAGTCCAAATCATATTATTATTATCTACAATTAAGTCTGCAATCCATGATAATGAATTGGTAGGATTCTCTGCGTGCTTAGGTATAATTTCTGCTGTATTTCCAGGATTCCATTTAGTAACATACTCAAAGTTGTTAAACTCTAAAACTCCTGAAAAATATGAACCAATTAATACTTTAGAAGCATCAAAAGGATCTATAATTGCCTTATTACAATCTCTATTAAATCCTATTTTTTCATAAGGTAAATACTCCCACTTGTTTCCATTATAAAAATCTATCCCTACTTTTTTATTCAGCCCGTTATATCCTGCTTTTGAATAACCTCCATACACAATCCATTTTTGATTTTGCCCAACAGTTAAGGCATATACTTCATTTGAAAAAGGACCTTCAGGATGAATTTCTAAATAATTTACTTTATCTGTTAAAGTTGTATGCAGCACTCCATGTTCTGATGAACTTACGTACAATATGTTATTTTTAACAATCCCTTTTTGAGTTGTAAAAGTGTGTGTATCTGCCTTAGACAAATCAATATTATTTAATAAAGAGTAATCAGAGCTATTGTATATATTTACAGTATTTGTTGTGGTAACTACAACATGATTATTATCTAAAGTTAAACTACTTACTGTGTTGGCTTGACTCAAAAGACTTACCTGTGGATTATTTACCTCATACACATTGCTACCTACACTAAACAGCACATTGTTATTTACTTGTAATAAATTCAAAACATCCCCAGGTGCTATTTGAGTCCAATTGTTAAAATTAGTTGGTTTTAAATTTAATTCTTCTGAAAGATCTATAGAATACAATCCTTTTTCGGTTGCTGCGTAAAGAATGTTATTGTTTACCACAACCTGATTTACTTTAGAGGGAATTCCATCGTTAGATAATCTATAAGAATCTCCTATCTCTAGCTTATTAATTTTTAACTCAACAATTCCAAAATCACCATAAACAAACAGCTTATTTTCACTTCTATACGCTCCGTTTACTGCCTTATTTACCAAAATTAAATTGTCTTTAACTCCCGTTATAGGTTCTATCTTTTGATTTTCTGAAATTATTTCTATCAATCCATTTTCGTAACCAATAATAATATTTTCAGTAATGTCATCATATGAAACACTACTAGTGTTGTTACCAGACAAACCATTTACTGAAGAAAATTTACGAGCTTCTTGTGTATTTATATCATACACAAACATTGCGTTTTCTGAAATGGCATACAAATTATTACCTACTATCGTAAAGTCTTTTACATTATTGTAAGAATATAAATCTTGCCATTGATTAGAATAATCTTTTTGCGCGAACAAAAAATGACTTAGTAGAAGTAAAAAACCAAAAATATATTTCATATTGCCATTTATAATTTGAATTGTAACAAATGTAAAACATAATAAACAAATTAATATTGATTAAACCTTATGAATTACAAAGAAATAGAACGTAAATTTTTAGTAAAAAATCTTGATTTTATAAACGAAAGCTATCAAAACGATAGAATTGAACAAGGTTATTTAAACTCTCATAAACAAAGAGCTGTTAGAGTTAGAATTAAAAATAATCAGGGATTTTTAACTATTAAAGGAGAATCTAACCTTGCAGGAACGACTAGGTTTGAGTGGGAAAAACAAATTACCGTTTCCGAAGCAAAACAATTATTGGCTATTTGCGAGCCGGGAGTTATTAGCAAAACAAGATATTTGGTTAAAAGCAACCATCATACTTACGAAATTGATGTTTTTGATGGAGACAACAAAGGTTTAATTGTGGCAGAAATTGAACTTAGCAATGAACATGAAGCCTTTGATAAGCCAAATTGGTTAGGAGCAGAAGTTACTGGGCAAGTTGAATACTACAACTCTCAACTTAGCAAAAAACCCTACAAAAACTGGTAATTTATTTAATGGTATGATAATAAATAGTTATAAAATGACACAAACTACCTAACAATACCAAAACGTGAAAAATTGCATGATTGTATTTAATTTTATTAGCTGCATAAAAATAAGCTCCTACAGAATAAAAAAATCCACCCAACAGCAACCATCGTTGTCCCCAAAGTGGTAAATTTTGCATTAATGGTTTTAGAAAAAAAATAAGTAACCAACCCATTATCAAATAAGACAATACAGAAAGTAACCTATACCTACCTATAAAATAAATTTTATATACAATTCCTAAAATGGCTACTGCCCAAGAAATGGCAAAAACCAACCATCCTAGCCGTCCTCCCAAAACAACTAAAGATATTGGTGCATAAGATCCTGCAATTAGTACATACACAGCAGAATGATCTAAAATATTAAGATAATACCTTATTTTTCTATTAAACGTGCTATGATATAATGTAGAAGCAGCATACAACAAAATCATGCTTATGCCATATATAGCATAACTTAAAATGGTATTTATAGACTGAGAAACAATGGCTTTGTACATTAAAAAAGGAAACACAAAAAGACTTAAAAAAAAACCGACTGCATGAGACCATACATTCCATTTTTCTTCTAATGTTTCATAATAGGTTACCTTAAACTCCATTGCTTAAACTTTACTATATAATATACGAAAAAACACACAAATTAACCAATGTTAAATTCTATTTTAAGAAATAATTTACAGCGTTTATTCGCTTATTTTTTATGAAAGTGTACTTTTGTGCAAAACATTATTTTTTAAAAGTATATGGCAAGAATTTTAACAGGTGTACAAAGTACAGGAACTCCACATTTAGGAAATTTATTAGGGGCAATTATTCCTGCAATAGAAATGGCAAACAACCCTGCAAACGAATCTTTTTTATTCATTGCAGACATGCATTCTTTAACACAAATTAAAGACGGAGAAACCTTAAAACAAAACACTTATAGTACAGCTGCTGCTTGGTTGGCTTTTGGGCTAGATATTAACAAAACAATTTTTTACAGACAAAGCGATGTACCTCAAACCACTGAACTTACCTGGTATTTAAATTGTTTTTTCCCATACCAAAGACTAACACTTGCACATTCTTTTAAAGACAAAGCTGATAGGTTAGAAGATGTAAATGCCGGTTTGTTTGATTATCCGGTACTAATGGCTGCCGATATTTTATTGTACGATGCAGAAATTGTTCCTGTTGGTAAAGATCAATTGCAGCATTTAGAAATTACAAGAGATGTTGCCAGTAGATTCAACCACCAAATGGGAGAAACTTTTGTGCTTCCTGATGCTAAAATTCAAGAAGAAACCAAATATATTCCCGGAACTAACGGTGGTAAAATGAGTAAATCTCAAGGAAATATTATCAACTTATTTTTAGATGATAAAAAATTGAGAAAACAAATCATGAAAATAGAAACAGACAGTACTCCTTTAGAAGAACCTAAAAACCCAGATACTTGCAACCTATTTGCCTTGTACAAAATTATTGCTTCTGATGAACAAATTGCTGAAATGAGAGCTAATTACGAAGGTGGTAACTATGGTTATGGACATGCCAAACAAGCTTTTTATGAATTGTTATTAGAGCAATTTAAAGAACAAAGAGCTAAGTACAACTACTACATAGAAAACACTGAAGAAATAGATAAAGCTCTAGCTATAGGTGCCAAAAAAGCAAATAAAATAGCAAATGAAACATTACAAAGAGTAAGAAAAAAAATAGGATACAATTAATTGTATCCTATTTTTTTAAGCCAATACTTTATTTCTAATTTGTTGTGTAGCATTTACCATAACCTCTAAGGCTTTTTTAGTTTCTGGCCATTTTCTGGTTTTTAATCCACAATCTGGATTGATCCAAATATTTTCTTGCGGAATGTACTTTTCTGCCTTTTCAATTAAATCTACCACTTCTGCAACAGACGGAACTCTAGGAGAATGAATGTCATACACTCCAGGGCCAATTTCATTTGGGTATTTAAACGCTGCAAAAGCATCTAACAATTCCATTTGAGAACGAGAACATTCAATGGTAATTACATCGGCATCCATGTTGGCAATAGACTCAATAATATCGTTAAATTCAGAATAACACATGTGTGTGTGAATTTGAGTTTCATCTTTTACCCCACTTGCCGATAATTTAAACGCATTTACAGCCCAGTTTAAATAAGTATTCCATTGTGCTTTTTTTAAAGGCAATCCTTCTCTTATCGCAGGTTCATCAATCTGAATAATTTTAATTCCAGCTCTTTCTAAATCTACCACCTCATCTCTAATGGCTAAAGCAATTTGATTACAAGTAGTTTGTCTTGGCTGATCGTCTCTTACAAAAGACCATTGCAAAATAGTTACCGGTCCGGTAAGCATTCCTTTTACATATTTGTTTGTTAAACTTTGAGCAAAAACCGTCCATTCCAACGTCATAGGTTGTAAACGTTCTACATCTCCAAAAATAATAGGTGGTTTTACACATCTAGTTCCATAACTCTGTACCCATCCAAATTGTGTAAACGCAAATCCTTCTAATTGTTCTCCAAAATATTCTACCATGTCGTTTCTTTCAAACTCTCCATGTACCAAAACATCTAAACCTACTTGTTCCTGAAACTCAATAGATTCTCTGGTTTCTTTTTCTAAAAGTTGATTGTATTCTTGAATGGATAAACTTCCTTTTTTATAGTGGGCTCTCCAACTTCTAACCTCTGGAGTTTGTGGAAAAGATCCAATAGTTGTGGTTGGATAAAGAGGTAGATTTAAAGCTCTTTTCTGAAGTTCTTTTCTGGTTTTAAAAGCACTAACTCTATTAAAATCAGCTTCTTTAATAAAGCTTTCTCTGTTTTTTACTTTAAACTTATGAATTCTTTCAGATTCTCTTCTTTCTTGAATTGCTTGTTTGTTTTCATCAAATTGTAACAAATCTTTGTGGGTAGGATGTGTTGTTAATTTACTTAACAACACCACTTCATCTAATTTTTGAGCCGCAAAGCTTAACCAAGATTTTAATTCTGCATCTAATTTCTGTTCGCTCTCTAAATCTACAGGTACGTGTAACAAAGAGCTAGAGGTTGCAATCCATACTCTATCTGCTCCCAACACCTCTTTGGCTTTGTTAATTTTTGCAATGGATTTGGTAAAATCGTTCTTCCAAATATTTCGTCCATCTACCAAACCCAAAGACAATATTTTAGATTGATTTTTAAATTCTGATTGTAAAATTTGTGCCAATTGTGTTTCATCTCCCCTTGTAAAATCTACATGTAAAACAGAACCTGGTAGGCTATTAATCAACTCTAAGTTTTCTAAAACATCATCAAAATAAGTTGCTGTAATAAAATTAATTAAAGGAAACTCTTTTCTTAAAAAAGTATGGGTTTTGTGAATGGCCAATTTTTCATTTTCTGATAAATTTAAAGCCAAAAAAGGTTCATCTATCTGAATATAAGTAGCTCCTAAATTCTGAAGTTTTCCAATTATTTGTTTGTAAACCGCTAATAAATTATCTAACAAATCTAATTTGTCAAACCCCTCTTCTTTTTCTTTACCCAATAGTAAAAAAGAGGCTGGACTTATTAATACGGGTTTAGCATTAATTCCTAAATCAATTGCTTCTTTGTATTCGTTAATTACTTTTTTAGACAACAATTTAAAGTTTTGATTTTGCACAAACTCTGGCACAATGTAATGATAATTGGTATCAAACCATTTGGTCATTTCCATTGCCGTTATGTCGTAATTTTCTGTTTGTAGTCCTCTTGCCATGGCAAAATAAACTTCCAATTCAGAGAAATTACCATCAATCAATTCTTGATATCTTTGAGGTACTGCTCCTACAGTTATACAAAGATCTAATACTTGGTCATAATAAGAAAAATCGTTTACTGGAATTAAATCAACTCCTGCTTGTTGTTGCTTTTCCCAATTTTGTTTTCTAATATTTTTAGCAATTGTATCTAAAGCTTCTTCTGTATGATTTTTAGCCCAATAACTTTCTATTGCTCTTTTTAATTCTCTTTTTGCTCCAATTCTTGGATATCCTAATGTATGATTTTTCACTTTTTCTATAGATTAAAATTCTTTTACAAAACTATAATACATACACAAAACACTAAAAAAACACCTTAAATACAGATAATAAACCTAAATTTGGAAAACATAAAGAATAATAATCTTTATCTCTGTAAAAAAAGATTCCTAAAAAGAAATATATCCTATGTATCAACCAGACTCTGTAGACTTGCAACTGCTAAAACAGCTTCAAAAAAACGCTAGAATTACCATTAAAGAGCTAGCCAACATTACCAACTTGTCTAACACACCTGTACATGAGCGAATTAAAAAACTAGAAAAAAACGGATACATTACCAAACACGTGGCTCTGTTAGATAGAAGTTTATTAGGCAAAAAACTAATTGTATTCTGTAACATTAAACTAAGAGAACACACCAAAGAAATAGGTGAAAACTTTGTAAAAGACATTACCTCTTTGCCACAAGTAACAGAATGTTACAACATTTCTGGAGATTTTGATTTTTTGCTAAAAGTAATGGTTAGAGATATGGATGATTATCAAGATTTTGTTCTAAATCACTTAGGAAGTGTACCCAATGTTGGGAGTGCTCATAGTACTTTTGTAATGGCCGAAATTAAAAACACAACAGAAATTCCTATTCAATAGCAAATTAACTATTGACTCTTACTTTTTTTATTTGTATCTTAATAGGGAACGACAAAACTATTAAAGTATGGCTATAAAAAATTTTAAATCCCCAGATGCTAAGGCAGAGACTTTAGCTGGAAAAATATTAGTTTCTGATTATATGGTACCTAGAGATCGACTGATTACGTTTTTACCAAAAGTTAGTATTGGTGAAGCTATGCAGACCTTGGTAACCAACAACATTGCAGGAGCCTGTGTTATTGATGAGGATGACCATTTAATAGGAATGATTTCTGAAGGTGATTGCATGAAAAAAATAGCAAATAGTAGATACTATAATATTCCATTACACGATCAGTATGTAGACGAATATATGGAAGTGATTGTGGAAACTATTAACGGTGATACCAACATTTTTGATGCAGCACACATGTTTTGTACTTCTAGAAGAAACCGTTTTCCTGTAGTAGATGGAAATAAAATTATTGGTCAAATAAGTAGAAAAGATATTTTAAAAGCCGCTTTAGAAATTAAATAAAATACCTACTAACCAAAACTACTAACTAAAGCTCAAAAGGCACATAAATAAAACTTATGTGTCTTTTGTATGTTAAAACGGATACCCTATCGCAAAATTTAAAATGGTATTGCTCAACTTAATGGTACTTAGAGAAGTAGAAGTTGGTTGCTTAACAGGAGTTGCAAAATCAAACCTTATAACAAAACTCTGAATATCTACTCTTAGTCCTGCTCCTGCACTAACTGCCATTTCATTTAAAAAGTTAGACGTAAATTGACCACCACCCAAAGCAGTGTTTTCATTATACAACCATACATTTCCAGCATCGGCAAAAAAGGCTCCTTTTAGCAAAGAATAAATAGGAAAACGATACTCTAAATTGGCTTCTAAACGAATGTCTCCTGAGCTATCAAAATACGTACTGCTAGACGTACCACTACTATATGTTCCTGGACCAATAGATCTTGAAGCAAAACCTCTAACACTGTAAGGTCCTCCAGAAAAAAACTGTTTGGTAAATGGCAAAACATCTGAATTTCCATAAGGAATTCCCAAACCTCCATACAATCTACTAACTAGAGTTTGCTCTTTTCCTAAATCCATATAGTATCTAAAATCTACATCAACTTTGGCATATTGTGCATATTCCAAACCTAAAAAAGTGTTTTTATCTCCTCCAGAATTTAAGCTGACTAAGTTCAGTGCATTTCCTGCAACATCTAAACTGGTGGAAAAAAATACTTGATTTTTTTTAGTACTTCTTCCCAACTCATTATACGTTAAATTGTAAGTCAGTCCTGCAATAAATTGCTGATCGAAACTGTTTTGTAAAAACGGATTGTTGGCCAAAATGGTTTCAAAATCAGAAGTAGTGTTAAACAATCTTACATAATTAATATTTACCGGATTTATTTGATGACTTAAATATTTGTTGGCATCCCATTGGTATCCAAAACTCCCTGTAAAAGAAGTTAATCCATACAAATTAGATCGACTTAAATATTCCGAATCAAAAGAAATTTTGGTTTTAGGAACTCCGTACTTAAAACGTCCTGTTAAATCCCACGGAAATATTAATCTTGGAAAGGTTAAGCTAGCTCCCAGCCCCAATTTTATTCCATTTAAATTTTCTGTATTGCTTCCTATTTGTGTTTCATAAGCAAAGGTTCCTGTAATGTTTAATAATTCTCCTCCATTGTATAAATTTCTATTTCTATAATTTAAAGACAATTCGGGTCCTGCAAAATTGTTAGATTTGGTTACTGCTTGCAACTCCAACCCTAAAGATCTTTTGTTTAATGGCGATAAATAAATGGCTGCATTTAAACCTCTAACACTATCATTTTCTTGATTTTTATTTTCCTCAAACTGAATATTTACATATTTGTAAGTTCCAATAGAAGATAATCTTTTACTCGTAATTTTAGATTTTTCCGGATGGTATAAATCTCCTTCACTAAACAACAAATAATTACGAAGCCTTTTGGGTTTAAAAAATAACGTGTCTTGTAAAAAGGAAACTCCTTTGTAAGTAACACTGTCTAAAGCACTGTTTTTTTGAGCTAAATTGTAATTAGGATACACCGTAACCTTATTTATTTTATAAGGTTTTAAAGCTTTTTTAGGAGTTTCTTTTTTTATTCTTGCATACAAATCAAAACGTTTGTTTTTGTATTGATTGGTGTCTGCCTCAAAAATGATAAAATCTTGATTGAAATTATAATACCCTTTGGCTTTTAGTTTTTCATCAATTTTAATTCTTTCTTCTTTAAAAGATTCTAAATTATATCTGGTTCCTTTTTTTAGCAAAGTGGTTTTTAACTCCTCTTTAATTTCTTTGTAAATAGCCAAAGTATCATTCTCTAACTGATAGCTTTCTAACACATAAGGATCTGTTAACTCTACAGTATAAACAATGCTTTTTGTGTGCTTTTTTTCTTTTACGGTAGCAGTTACTTTGCTATTAAAAAAACCTCTATTGTCTAATCGGTTTTGAATTAAATTCACCACTTTGTTTTGAGAAACATTGGAGTAATAAATGGGTTTTTCTCCTATTTTTTTGGTGATGTATTTGGTAATAAAATTTTTACTTCCTTCTTTAGATTTGTAGTAATAATACAGACCAACTCTAGATCCTAAAATTTTACTATTGGGTTCTGGCCTTAACAATTCTTGCAGCTCTTCTTCTAAGCTTGATAGTTGTTTTATCTTGTTTTTATTGATGATTTTAATGGTAGCACCACTATATAGTTTTTCGTCTTTTGGCACAAAACGTTTTATACTACACGCACTTATGATTAGAGACAAAACCAACAACCCACAAACTTTATTTATTTTTGTACTCTCCATTACTGTGTAGATTTTTTAGCGTTTTCTTTAAGCCACAATTCACGGAACTTATTAAACTCTCTATTAAATAAAAAGGCTATTCCTGTAACTACTACTTGCCCATCAATAACACTTTGGTACTCGTTTTTACGGAATCCCTTTAATCTATATCTTCTATCTTCCGTTAGCGCATATTCAATGTTTACATTTCCTATAATTGGAGTTTTTTCACTTTGTTCTTTTGATGTATTTTCTATTTCAAAACCACTACCTACTTGCACGGTTAACCTATCATTAAACAAACGTTTTTGTGCACTTACATTTAGTTGTGTGTTGTTTTCTTCTCCCTCACTGGTATAATCTGTATAACTATCCAATTCAAAACCTAACTCTACTCCTGTTTTACCTACCAATTTGTTTGAGTAATTATTTAGTTGATTAGACAAAGCTTTGTTTACATTGTCTCTAGCTATAGAAAGCGATCCTCCACTACTACCATCACTAATGTTAGACGGAAAAAATTGATTTAAAACCAACAACGAAAACACCTGCTTGTTTAAATCTTCTTCTCTATTATTTAGTTCTTGTACTTGCGTATATACTTGTCCGCTTAGTTCACCTCTAGATTCTTCTGGAATGTCTAAATTAAAACTGATTTCGGGTTTTAACAACTCTCCATTTAAATTTAAATACACCCAAAAAGGCATTTTTTTTCTAAACGTATTTAAAGTTTCTGCATCCATTCCAGATGTTAAAGAAGACATCAATCCGCTTGCCGATGCTTTTACTTTGTAAATCGCTTTAATGTCCATTTTGGCTTCTAAAGGATCTCCTTGCCAAAGAATGCTACTTCCTTTGGCAATGTCAAACTTACGAGTTACTAAGTTGTACAAACTAGCTTCGTAATGTCCGTTATTTACCTCATATTTTCCAGACAAGGTGGTACGTCCGTTTGGAGTTAATCCAAAATTTAAATCGGCAACTCCAGATACTTTTAAATTGTCTCCTGTTTTTTTATCGATGATTACATTTAAAACAGCCGATTTGTCTAGTTTTAAAATGGTTTTAATATCCAAACCTGTTACAATTCCTGTTGTTGTTTCTGAATATTCATTGGTTGTTAAAATATCGTTTGTTACTTTTTTATTTACAAACACAACCACACCTTCTCTTTCTACAGCTTCTATTTCAGATTCTGGAATTACATACGTAAAATCTGTGTTTTTGTCTACTTTTAACGTTCCCGTAATTTTAGGCACATTTAAATCTCCTCCAATTTTTACATCGGCATCTATAAACAATTTTCCATAATACAAATCGTTATCTTCTTGGGTAGAATTTAAAACCTGTAAGTTTTCTGTTTTTAAGGCCAGTTTAAATTTTGGATTTGCAAAATCATTAGTTTCCACTTTACCATCCAACACAAAAGCATTTTGGTCTTTGTCTAAAATGGTAAACTTGTTTAACAAAACGCTTGAGTTGTCTATTTGTATAGATTCCTCTGGCAACGTAAAATTGGTATTAAAACTATTTACTTTTAATTGAGCATTGCTAAAGTTTAAACTTCCATTGTACAGAGGATCTTTAAGAGTACCCTTCATGTTAAAATTAGAAGAAATACTTCCGGATGCATTTGATATGTATTCCTTAGCAAAACCTTCTATTTTTTGTAAACTCAGCTTTTTTAAATTTACTTTAAGGTCTAATGGCGATTGATTTTCTGCTGTGTTGTAAGTACCATCAATTAATAAGTTGATGTTGTTTTGCTCTTGTAAAGATAATTGTACATGGTAATTTTGATGGTTAAACGTTTCTGCATTTAACTGTAGTGTTCCCAACATATTTTCTAAAACATGTAGTTTTTCTACTTTAATATCAGACACAATATTTTGTTCTTTATCTAAACGATCTATTTCTATGTTTCCGCCCACTATACCTGTAGCAATTTGCTGTTCTGGATTTAGAAACGATACTAAATTTAACAAATCAAAATTCTTAAAATCAAAAGCTAAATTGTTGTTATTCTCTTCTTTTACTTGAGCGTTAAAAGTTAATATTTGACTGTTTCTAGACAATTTAAAATCTGTAGAAGTTATATTTCCATTAACCAAAATGGCATTGTTCTCTGGAATTTGCCAAGGCTTTCGGTTTAAAATTAAATTTTGGGGGTTGATGTGGAATTTGACTAAAGAATCATTCGCTACAATCTCAGAATTTATATTGATGATTTTTTCAGTTTCATCAGAAGTAGAAAAATCTAACAATACCGTTCCATCAACCACCTTTCCTTGCAAATTGATGTTTTGAATGTTAATAGGATCGTATTTTACATTATCAACTTTAAAATCTAAATCAAAATTTTCTGACAAACTATTTAAAGAAAACTGTGCATTTGTAACACTACTTCCTTGATATTCTATGTATGGAATTTTAAATGATGAGCTTAATTTTTCATCAGCCTCATTAAATAAAACATTCATTTTTATAGGTTCAAAATTACTCAACCCTTTTAAAAAAACCTGGTCTAAAAGCGGATCTTGACTGATGGTGAACTCTGCTTTTAAACGAGTTTTACCCACAACGGTATCTAACTTTTTCTTAGAAAAATAACGAGTTAAATGTTTGTTAACAGCACTTGTTACTTGCTCCGGATTGGCATTGGCACTTAGTTTTAAATTTAGCAAATTACTTGCAACGCTTACGCTTGTAGAGTCTTTAGCAATATTGGTGTTGATTAAAAAATTACCCATCGGAAAAGATTCATCATTATACACCAACAAACCATTTTCTGTTTCTGCTTTTACTTTAAAACCATCTGCATTGGTTTTGTAATCAACATTTAAATAAATTCTAGCTCTTATATTTTCTTCGGTTAATTTTAAAGCTTGTAGGTTGACTCCATTAATTTTTATGGCCGATGTAATGCTAGACCTTATGGAATCTAATTTTATGTTTGTTTTGGTATTAACATCCAAATTATCATCTTTAAAAACAGTACTTATTTGTCCTTTACCATCTTTAATAGTTCCTCTAATTTCTAAAGGATTGTAATTGTATCCATCAAACACCAAATTTTTAAATTGAGTGCTTAACGTTGCGTTTAAAGTTGCTATTTTTTTCCAATCTGCCTGTACCTCAGTTTCAAAATCTAACAACCCTATTTTATCATTTTTAAGTATGCTACCCAAGTCTAATTCGGTAACTTTTAACTTTCCTTTTACAATTGTTTTTTGTTTGTTTTTAAATGTTCCATTTAGGGCAATTTCTCCTTTGGATACTTTTAAAAAAGTAGCCGTTTTTATTTCTGTTAAACTTCCACTAGTAGTTGATTGTAAAGAGATTGTATTTGGAATATTAATCCCTAATGTTTGTTCATCAACAAAATTTAAGATCGATTTTTTATCCGTTTTAAAACGGATATTTGGCAAGTTAAAATTCAAGTTATTTTCTGTTAATACATCTTTAATTTTTCCAGATATATTTACCGATGTTTTTTCTCCCCAATTTAAGTTCAAAGCTGTTAAATCTACGTTGTTTAACACTCCTTTAACTTTTACATTTCCGGTTACAGTATGTTTAGATAATTGCTGAACATATGTGTTTTCTTGTAACGCTGCATTAAAATAAAAGGCATCTTTTACATTTAAATTTAAATCATTAACGGCAACATTAAACTTGGTGTTTTTAGGTTGATTGATCAAATCATTTATAGTAGTATAATCAATAGTTCCTTGGGTTTGTATAGCACTCTGATTGGTAACTATTTTTAAATTGGATAATTCTATTTGCTGATTGTTTACATTTCCTTTTAAAGCCAATTCTTTTAATTGAAAACCGCTTTTTTCTAAAAAAGAAATCTCTTTAAGATCTAAAGCTAATTGATCTTGTAGCAAACGAACATCCTTTAACAAAATATTGGTTTTGCTAATTTTAAAATCCTGAGGATTGAATACATTTTTAGCCGTAGTTCCTTCTCCTGTTTTTAAAGCGATGGTATTATTGGTAAAAGCCAATTCGTCCACATTTACTTTCCAGTTAGGCCATTCAAATTTTGTGTTTTTGGCGGTTTGAGTAGTCTGTTGCTCAATGATTTTTTCATCACTTACAAAAACTAAATTGGCAAGGGTATTTTGTAAACCTACCTGATGAACTTTAATGTTTTGCTCTTTTAAATTGACCAACGTATTTTTTAGCTCAAACATCCCTAAATGAACATCGGCTAAACTATTAGTTGTTAGGTCTTGATAATTAACCTTGATGTTTTCTAAAGCTACATCATCAATTTTTATAATTGGCAAAGGAGATGCTTCTTGACTTTCTTCAGTTTCTGGAAACGATTTAAGTTGTACATACTTGACATCAACATTCTTTAATCTTAATTTTTCAATAGGAAAATGGAAGGTATTTATATTTAATTGGTTACCTAGATCTAAACCTAAATCTCCTAATTTTAAATATGTGTTTACACCTAAAACTTCATCGTTAAACAACAAATCAAAATCAGAAAAATTAAGAGTTCCTATTTTTACATTTAAGGGTGATGCAGCACTTTCTTCTTCAGCTTCTTTCTCTGTGTTTGGAGTTGCAAAAGCATTGATGATATAATCAAAATTGTATTGATTTGTAGTTTTAGGCTTGTATACTTTAGCTTTTAGTCCTTTCCAATCTACAGCTTTTATATGAATGGTGTTTTTAGTAAAAATTGGCATTAGAGCCACTGAAACCTCTAATTCTTTACTATATACCAAAGTATCTTTTTGCTGATCTTCTAGATACAGTTCTTTTAGAATTAAATTACCAGAAAAACTAAGGTACAATTTACCTATATCAAACTTAGTATCTATTTTTTGCGCTACAAATTCAGTTACTTTGTTCTTCACAATATTCTGTCCCCAAGAACTACGAATAAACAACACTAGCGCTATACATACAACCAACAGCCCTAAAAACAACCATTTTAAAAAATGAAATGCTTTTAATAAAAATTGTTGAATTGTTTTAAACATAGGTATTCACAGCTTAATAGGTTATTGTTCAACCAATATTAATAACAAAGATAATGCCTATAAATGACTATATACTACTATTTTTAAATACTAATTTTTAACTAAAAAGCACATATTGTTATTTTTCTCATTGTTTTATTAAAAATATTATTATATTCGCAAACATGTTGCTTATTTATTAGTGACTAACTAACTAAACTATATATAAAAAAAGGTCTGTATACTATTTATACAGACCTTTTCTCTTTCTCTTTATATTCTATGTAGCTACAATCTAGCTTATAAATTCTCCGTTAGCAACGTTATCTTCTGTAGGAGCTAAGAAAGACAATTTACCATCTTTGGTATCTGTCATTAAAATCATTCCTTCACTCTCTACACCACGTAATTTTCTAGGAGCTAAGTTTACCAAAACGGATACTTTTTGACCTACAATATCTTCTGGCTTATAACTTTCTGCGATTCCAGAAACAATCGTTCTTACATCAATACCTGTATCTACTTTTAACACCAATAACTTTTTAGCTTTTGGCATTTTTTCGGCTTCTATAATAGTTCCTGTTCTAATATCTAATTTGATAAAATCTTCAAAACCAATGGTTTCTTTTTGAGGTTCTACTACTTTAGCTTCGGCAGCGTTGGCTAATTTTGTTGCTTCTAATTTGTCTATTTGAGCTTGAATTTCAGCATCTTCTATTTTGGCAAATAACAATTCTGCTTTTCCAATAATATGTCCTGCAGCAATCAACTCATCTTTTACCTCAACATCATTCCAAGAGATTTGCTTCTCTACTCCGCTCGAAGACCCTAAATTTAAGATGTTCTTCAACTTTTCAGAACTAAATGGTAAAAAAGGTTCTGATAAAACAGACAAGGCAGTAGCTATTTGTAACGCTACATACATAATAGTTTTGGTACGTTCTTCGTCCGTTTTTACCAATTTCCAAGGTTCTTCATCTGCTAAGTACTTATTACCCAAACGAGCTAAGTTCATCATTTCTGACAAAGCTTCTCTAAAACGGTAGCGTTCCATAGATTTAGAAATAATATTTGGGAACTCTCTTACTTGTGACAATACATCTTCATCTAACTCAGATAAATTTCCTGGTGTTGGTACTTCTCCATTGTAGTATTTATTGGTTAACACTACAACTCTATTGATAAAGTTTCCAAAAATGGCCACCAACTCGTTGTTGTTACGTGCCTGAAAATCTTTCCAAGTAAAATCGTTATCCTTAGTTTCTGGAGCATTGGCGGTTAAAGCATAACGCAACACGTCTTGTTTTCCAGGAAAATCTTCTAAATATTCGTGCAACCAAACTGCCCAATTTTTAGAGGTAGACAATTTATTTCCTTCTAAATTTAAAAACTCGTTAGCAGGTACATTGTCTGGCATAATATAATCACCATGTGCTTTTAACATAGCAGGAAAAATTACACAGTGGAATACAATATTATCTTTTCCTATAAAGTGTACCAATTTAGTGTCTTTATCTTTCCAATAAGGCTCCCAATCTTTTCCGTTTGCAGCTGCCCATTCTTTAGTTGATGAAATGTATCCAATAGGAGCATCAAACCACACGTATAAAACTTTTCCATCTGCTCCTTCTACAGGAACGGGAATTCCCCAATCTAAATCACGAGTTACCGCTCTTGGACGTAATCCATCATCTATCCAAGATTTTACTTGTCCGTATACGTTTGGCTTCCAATCGTCTTTATGGCCTTCTAAAATCCATTCTTTTAAAAAGGCTTCGTGCTTGTCTAAAGGTAAAAACCAATGTTTGGTTTCTTTAACCGTAGGTACGTTTCCTGTAATAGCAGATTTTGGATTGATTAAATCTGTAGCGTTGTGAGACGTTCCACATTTTTCACATTGATCTCCATAAGAATTTTCATCTCCACATTTAGGACAAGTTCCTACCACAAATCTATCTGCCAAAAACTGATTGGCTTCTTCATCAAACAATTGTGATTCTACTTTTTCTATAAACTCACCTGCTTCATACAACTTTGTAAAAAATTCCGAAGCTGTTTGATGGTGAATAGGTGCCGATGTTCTAGAATAATTATCATATGAAATTCCAAAATCTTCAAAAGATTTTTTAATAATTCCATGATATTTATCGACCACATCTTGTGGTGTTACTCCTTCTTTTTTAGCCTTAATGGTAATTGGCACTCCATGTTCATCAGAACCACCAACAAACGCAACATCTTTTCCTTTGTTACGTAGGTAACGTACATAAATGTCTGCAGGTACATAAACACCTGCTAAATGACCAATATGTATAGGTCCGTTTGTATAAGGTAAAGCCGTTGTAATGGTGTATCTCTTAGGATTGTTCATCAGGTTTTCTTTTTATTTGACCGCAAAAATACAATTCTGTAACCAAACTTTATAAAATAGGTAGTTGAAAGATTGTAAATTGCGTATTTTCGAACAACAAACACAACGTATGAAAACCTTTTTTAGGCTCATTTTTTTATTTGTGATTACTTCTATGAACAGTCAAAACATCACTTTTACTCAACCTCCTTTTTTACAACTGGGAGACACCATACTAATTGTAGCCCCAGCAGGAATTATAAAACAACCCGAAGCTATTTTAAAAGCTAAGGAAACTTTTGAAAACTGGGGATATCGGGTAATTATTGGAGATGCTGTTTTTAATGAACATCATCATTTTGCAGGAACCGATAAAGAACGCTTACACGATATGCAATGGGCATTAAATCACCCTACAGCAAAAGCCATTTGGTGTGCTAGAGGCGGTTATGGTTCTGTAAGAATTATTGATGATTTGGATTTTTCTAAATTTGCCAAACACCCTAAATGGATAATTGGATATTCCGACATTACTGTATTTCACAACAAACTACACAACTTAGGTTTTCAAAGCATGCACGCTCCTATGCCCATTAATTTTAAACAGCCATGGCCAGCAATTGAAGAAAGTATGCAAGACCTAAACAATTTTTTACAAGGCAATTTAAAAACATACACAATTCCATCCAACCCCTTAAACAAAAAAGGGACTTGTTCTGGTGTATTAATAGGCGGAAACTTAACTATTTTAGAAAATATGATTGGTACAAGCACTTGCTTTTCTGCTAAAAATAAAATTATTTTTATTGAAGAAATAGGAGAGTACAAATACCACATAGACAGGCTACTAAGAGCTTTAGATAGAAAAGGATATTTTAAAGAATGTGCCGGAATTCTAATTGGTGATTTTACTGATACCAAACAAAATTATCCTGAATTTGGAGAAACTATTGAACAACTAATTTTATCTGTTGTAAAAAAATACAACATTCCTGTTTTATTTGATTTTCCTGCAGGGCATGAAGATAAAAATGTACCGTTAATTCTAGGTAAAGAGGTAAAAATAAAAGTTGGCAAAACACATTCAACCATTCAATTTACGAACTAAAAATTACGATTACCATGGTAATCGTAATTTTTAATACTATTTATATAAACAAAATGGGCTCATCTTCTTCATTTACCTCATCCTCAAACAAATAAGGTCTTGGATATAATTTTCTATTGATGTTATTGATGTTATTTATAAAATCATTGTTAAAAATGTTGTTTATGTTTTTTAAGCTATTTTTCATGGTATTTAAATTTTAATCAATAAAAAAGACACTTTAAAAAGTGCCTTTATAATATTGAAATGTTTGAGTACTTAGTACGTTCAATCTGTTTTATAAAGGACTTTTTTTGGGAACCAAACCGACATATATTTGGCAAAATTGGTTACATAAATTTGCTGTAATGTTAAATTGGAAGAGTGATAACTTGTGTTCATATAATTATTATTTAGAATTTGCTGTAAACGAAAAAAAGCATCCAAATGGATGCTTTTATATATATTTTTAGTTTTATTTTTTTAAAAAATAGAAATACACAGTAACATCCGAGCTATATGGTTTTTGACCATCATAACTTGATAATTCGATTTTGTATAGGCAACCGACTGGGTATTATGTAAATTATTGTGTTTCATTTCTACTACAAACCTCAGAATTTTTTAATTGATAACCAAACGTTTCATAAAAATATTAATATAAAAAACTATATTAGAATTTATAATGGCACAACACAACGATTTAGGAAACTTAGGAGAGCATTTGGCAAAAGAACATTTGCTTAAAAACGGCTATACTATTTTAGAAACCAATTGGCGATATTTAAAAGCTGAAATTGATCTTATTGCAATTAAAGAAAATACCTTGGCTATTGTAGAGGTAAAAACAAGGACTACTGCTTTTTTTGGAAACCCAGAAGAGTTTATTACTCAAAGTAAAATAAGGTTATTAATAAATGCTGCCAATGCTTATGTAGAACAAAAAAACATAGATGTAGAAGTTCGTTTTGATGTAATTGCCATTGTTAAAAATAAGAATGAAACAAAAATAAATCATATTCAAGAAGCCTTTTTAGCTTTTGAATAATGTTTTTATTAAAAAAATTTTGGGAATAGTCTTTTTTAAAAATATATTTAGAGAAAAAAAGCTCTATGAAATTAAAAACTCACATTTTTTATGTGCTAACCCTACTTAGCATTTCTTCTATTTTTGCACAATTTACAAAACCAAACAAAGAAGATTTAAGTAAAGATATTGTCATTACATACAAAGTTAATTACGAACGAGAATTAACAGATTTAGAAAGAAAATCTTCTAGTTTTTTACGTGAAATAAATGTTATTTTTAAAAACAACAAACTTGTAGAACGTTATCTGTACAGAAACTCATCAGGTTCTAACCATTTTAATTTATACAACTTTAAAGAAAAGAAAAGATATTATTGCCATCAAGAAAGTAAACCCAAAAAGGCTGTTTCTTATTCTTTTTTAAAACCTTATAGTGAAGCGGCTTTACAGGAAGGAGAAACTAAAGAGATTTTAGGAATTCCTTGTCGTAAATACGTTACCATTAAAAACGGAAAATTTTATGAAATTTATGCCACTGATTTATTCCCTATAAATTATCATAAAAATTACAAAGTAGATGGGTTTATTATGCAGTATCCTGGTTACAACAGTAAACTAGGACACTATACCGTTACGGCAGACAAAATTAACTTTTACAACATGCCAGAATCTCTTTATTCTTTAGAAAATTATACGGTAGAAACATATAGTGAATACAAAAAAAACAAGAGTTTAGAAATTGCTAAAAGAACCTTAAAATACAAGCAAAAAATTAATAAAGAAAGCCCTGATTTTAAAGTAAAAACCATTGATGATACTGTATATTCTAGTAAAAAATTAAGAAAAAAAGTAGTTGTTTTAAATTTTTGGTTTACAACTTGTCCTCCTTGTAAATCAGAAATTCCAAAATTGAACCTTCTTAAAGAAAAATACAAATCAAACAAAAAAGTAAAGTTTATTGCTGTAGCATTAGACAATAAAGAAAGAATAGAAAAATTTATAGCAAACACTCCTTTACAATACGATTTGGTAGAACAAGGTAGATGGTTGGCTAAAGAGTTTGATGTGTCTAGATACCCAACCAATATTATTATTGACAAAGAAGGAAAAATTCAATTCTTTGAAACAGGTTACAAACACAATATTGATGAAATTATGAGTAAAAAAATTGAAGAACTATTAGATTAATTTATTTAAAAATAGCCTTTAATTCTTTTAATGTATGTGGTTTGGCAACAATTCTCTTTTCAGCATCTAAAACAAAATAAGAGGGTGTTGCCACAACACTGTAATTTATAGCATCGGTACTATCCCATTTTCCTAAAGAAAACACGTGTTTCCAATTTGGATATTGCTTAATTTCAGAAAGCCACTTGGTTTTATCTTCTTTGTTTTCTAAACCTACAGAAATAATAGCCATAGTAGTCTCATAATTTTTTAATAGTTCCTTTACTTTAGGCAGCTCCTCTGAACAATGAGAACAGGTACTACTCCAAAAAATAACTATATAATTTGATTTTGTTAAACTGTATAGCGTTTCTTTGTCTGTTATTTTAATATTGGGAGCTACAACTCCTAATAACGTTTTAGATTGTTGATGCACCTCTTTTAACAGCTCTGCATTCTGAATTGTTTTAGGTAATAATTTATACAGATTTAAAGTATAATTAAGTGCCTTGTCATTTTCTTTTGCTATTAATTTCTTAAGAAGATCCGATAGTAATACCTCTTTTAATTTGTTGTTGTATACTATACTGTTTACTTTTTCTATAGCGCTTATAAACAAATTGCTTTCTTGTGCTTTGTTTTCTGATTGATGTAAATAAAAAACATAATCAGATACTCTTTTTTTTAAAAAATCCGAATCTTGTAGTTCTTTGTCAGTAAAATCTATATAATCAAAAAAATGTTTTTGAATAGATTGAATGTAGTTCCCTGGTAATGTAAATGGAATTGGAGCATTGTATCTTTTAGATGCTTTTATTAGACTTAAACAATAATCATTTTTAGCCAAATCTTCATAGTAATTTTGAGCTCCTTCTAGTTTAGATTTTACTTGTTTATAAAAAGCTATATCGGCATTTGGTTTTCTAAAAAACGACATTTGTACAGAATCTAATTTGGTTTGTAGCTGTAACAAACTGTAATTGTATGCTGCTAATAGTTGGTTTTCTCTAGAAGATGAATATTGTACCGAGGGTTGCCCTACTTTGCTATTTACTTTAAAGTTTACATTTTCTTTATTGTAAATAAAATCTACAAAACCAGAACTTACATTCTGATACAAAACCTTGTAATAACCCGTAGGTAAACTATCCATTTTAAATGTAAATGAATTTTTATTTACATCTACAAAGTTTATATATTTTGGAGTTCCTTTAACAAATTTGTACAAGGCTACACTTTTAATTTTAGGAACAGAATCTACAAAAGTTCCTTTAACAATGTTTTGTGCTGTTAAAATTTGAGTAAAAACAAACAATAAAAGGCTTAAATATTTCATAGATATACGTGAAGCAAATAACATTCCAAAACTACTCATCAAAATAACGAACAATGGCTTCTTTCATTAATAAAGTTTGTTCTCCTGGCTTTAAATTTGGCAAAGGTTCTAATACTTTGTAGTGTGGCCAGCTATCCTCATCAAAATAATCAAACTCATAATAACCATAAGGTTCTAACAACCTACAAATGGCAATATGCATTAAGTTTAATTTTTCATCTTTTTTAAAAACTTTATAACCTTGCCCTAATTCTTGCACTCCTATTAAATATAAAATAGCATCTACATCTAGAGAATCTCCATCTGCAAATCTATTAGACAAATCTTTTACAATTTCATTCCAACGCAACTTTAATTGTTCGTCATTAACCATCGTTCCTTTTTTTAACAAATATAAGAAGTCCTAAAGGGGAAAACGATAAAACTGTATCTTTGAGTCAAATTTATTTATGGAAATTTTAGATATTGTTTTAGGGATTATTCTTTTGTACGGATTGGTAAAAGGAATTATGAAAGGCTTGTTGGCCGAAGTAGCATCATTAATTGCTTTAATTGCAGGAATATATGGAGCCATGCATTTTTCTTTTTATGCAAAAGACCTTTTAGTACAGCACGTAAATTTAGAGCCTAAATACATTGCATTATCTGCGTTTGCTATTACTTTTTTGGTAATTGTAATTAGTATTTCTTTGGCAGGAAAACTACTAACAAAATTAGCATCTATAATTGCCTTAGGTTGGTTAAATAAAATTTTAGGAGCTATTTTTGGAGTGCTAAAAGTAGGATTAATTTTAAGTGTTGTTTTAGGTTGGTTAGAAAAAATAAACGGAGTCGTACCTTTTTTAGAAAAAGAACAAATTGAACAATCTATTTTGTTTACTCCTGTAAAAAATCTTGCACCTTCTATTTTTCCTACTTTGTTAGACAAACTAGATAGCAACATAGAAAATAAAAATGAAACAAAAAGTATTTAGTGTTTTAGGTTGCGGATGGCTAGGTTTGCCATTAGCAACTGCCTTAGTAAACGATAATTTTATTGTAAAAGGAAGTACCACTACCATTTCTAAACACGAAACATTATTAGAAAACGGTATTCAACCATATACGCTTTTAATTGATGAAGATATAGATGGTAATTTAGAGCATTTTTTACAAGCAGATATTTTATTAATTAACATTCCTTTTAGACAACAAAAACCGTTTTTAAACACTTATAAAAAACTGGTTAAGTCTATAGAAAAATCTTCTATAAAACATGTATTATTTATAAGTTCTACCTCTATATATGATGATGTTAATGGAGAAATTACAGATACTGATAACTTTAAAATTAATCCTGCCAAAAAAGAATTGTTAGATTTTGAAAACCTGTTTAAAAACAACAAAAAATTTAACACAACCATTATCCGTTTTGCTGGCTTAATAGGTGGTACTAGAAACCCTGGAAACTTTTTTAAAGAAGACAAAACCGTACAAAATGCTTTGTCTCCAATAAACTTAATTCACCTAGAAGATTGTATTGGTATTGTAAAAGCCATCGTAGAACAACAAAAATGGAACAGCACCTATAATGCAGCCGCTACAACACACCCAACAAAAGCAGATTATTACACAAAAGCTACAGAGCAATTGGGTAAAAAAACAGCTACTTTTGTTAGAGAGCTAAACAACTTTAAAGTAATCTCTAATCAAAAATTAGTGGATGATTTAAACTATTCGTTTACACACCCTGATTTACTAAAGAGTTTACACATTTTTAAAAATTAAACAGCACATTCTACTCTTTTTAAAAGTACATATTCTCCGTTCTTTTTAAAATCTCTTATAGAAAATCCTGTATATTTTTTAAAGGTTTTTGACAAATGACTTGCATCGGTAAAACCAAGTTCATCTGCAATTTCTGTTAGGGTATAATCAGAATTTAACAACCTAATTTCTACTAATTTTATTTTTGCTTTAATTATATATTCTCTTAAAGGCAATTTTACTTGTTTTCTAAAAAACTCACTTACATAAGTTGGAGACATCATAAAAACATCTGCTAAATTCTCTACTTTTAACAATTCTGTTTTTTCAATATTTTCGTTTATATAACTAAGCATTTTGGTAATTCTATCGTCAGAGTTTTTGCTACTAATTTCTGAATAACTACTTTTTTTAATATTTCTAATTAAAATTTCTAGAATACTTGTCATTAAACTTTTAATTAACATTACAGATTCTTCTTCATAACTTCTAGATTCTTGTAAAATCATAGAAACCAGTCTAAACAAATGTTTTCTATCTACTTCATTCTTAACAATATCTCCTGGCAGTTGATTGTAATTAGAAAGTATAAAAGAAGCTTCTTTAAACCATTCATTTCTGTCTATAGAAACCCGATTGGCATTTTTAAAAAACGAATCTGTAAATTTTAAGAAAATAAATTTAGTTGGTTTTTCTATTGTAAAAGAATGACATTTTAAAGGGGGTAATAAAAAAATACTTCCTTTTTTGTAAAAATATTCATTGTAATTAATACACTGCATTCCTTCTCCTTCTTTAATCAGTACCAATTCAAAAAAATTGTTTTTAACAGCTCTTTGTTTCCATTCTGATAATTTAATTTCTTGTACTTCAAAAGGTTTATATGCTTCTAAAACTTCCATAATCTTGTTTATTTACATCAAAACTATTAAAAAACAATTAATAATTAACAAACACACCTCTAATAACCTTTATTAATACATAAATACCCTTTTTAAATACCTAACAACAACACAAACAACTAAGTAAATTTGTAACTGTTAAACAGTAGGTATGTTCTTTTAAAAGAAAAACCATTATTTACTTAAATACTCACATTAAATACAAAATAAAACAAAATGAAAAGGCATATTTTAATTACAGGAAGTACAGATGGCATAGGAAAACTAACCGCTATTAAACTAGCCAAAGAAGGACATGTGGTTTTTGTACACGGTAGAAATGCCAATAAATTAAACACTGTTGTTACAGAAATAAAAGAACTTAGTCAAAATGAAAACATTAAAGGTTTTGTGGCAGATTTTTCTGATTTAAATGCTGTAAAAAGTATGGGAGAACAAATCCTTAAAGAAGTGTCAGAATTGGATGTTTTAATTAACAATGCAGGTATTCTTACCAGTTCTGTTTCTAAAACCAAAGAAGGAATAGACATTAGACTTGCCGTAAATTATTTAGCTCCTTACACATTAACAAATGCATTACTTCCTATTTTTAATACAGGATCACGTATCATAAACTTAAGTTCTGCAGCACAAACACCTGTGTCTATTTCGGCTTTAAAAGGGCAAAGCTCTATATCTGTAAACGAAGCTTACGCACAGAGTAAATTAGCCTTAACCATGTGGAGTTTTTATTTAGCAGACAAACTACAAAACACCTCTGTAATTGCAGTAAACCCAGGTTCTTTATTAAACACAAAAATGGCAAAAGAAGCCTACGGACAACATTGGTCTCCAGCAGAAAAAGGTGTTTCTATTTTATATGACTTGGCAATATCAGATGAATACAACAACATTACTAAAATGTATTTTGACAACGATAAAGGTGATACAAAAGGTACTTTTTCTAACGCACATCCTGATGCATATGATACTGTTAAAATAGCCGAATTAATTGATGTTACTTTAGAGATTACCAACCAGTAATTATTTGTTTTTTATGTACTTATAAAGGGTTATAACCCCTAAAAAACCTCTCTAAACACTAAAATAATAAAAAAACCAACTATAAAACCCTAAAAACCCCTAAAAATACATTAATCACCTTTTTTTATACTTTAAAATAAACCTATTTAGCATTTACATTTGTACTAAAATAAAAAAACACATTAAAAATATAAAGCAATGAGCACACCTAATATTGACAAACAGGACATTTTAAACGCATTTAATTTTAGACATGCAACTAAAGAATTTGATGCCACTAAAACTCTTAGTGATGACGACATCAACTTTATTTTAAAAACAGCAAACTTATCTCCAAGTTCTTTTGGTTTTGAACCATGGCATTTTATTGTGGTACAAGACAAAGAATTGCGTGAATTGTTAAAACCTGTGGCATGGGGAGCTCCTGTAAAATTAGACACTGCTAGCCATTTTATATTAGGACTTAGTATGAAAGCTCCTATGGTAAAACACGATGCAGAATACATTGCACACATGATGAAAGATGTAAAACAATTACCTGAAGAGGTTATTGAAATGTATTCTAAATTTTATAGAGAATTTCAAGAAAGAGACTTTAATTTAAACAACGATAAAAAATTGTTTGATTGGTCTTCTAAGCAAACCTACATTGCTTTAGGTAATATGATGACAGCTGCTGCGTTAACAGGAATAGATTCTTGTCCAATAGAAGGATTTCATCAAGAAAAAGCCGAAGCATTGTTACAAGAAAAATTTGGAATAGATACCACTAAATACGGTTTGTCTTTTATGGTAGCATTTGGGTATAGAAAAGCAGAACCAGAATTTCCTAAATCAAGAAGACCTTTAGAAGATATTGTTACTTGGAAATAATTTTAAAACCACTGTTAAAAAAGTTTCAAGATGAACGTCTTGAAACTTTTTTACCTTAAAACAATTACACATTGAAAGCAATAGGATATAAAGAAAATCTTGCAATAGAAGATGTAAAATCTCTACAAGATATAGAGTTAGACACACCAAAAGCTACCGGGAAAGATATTTTGGTTGAAATTAAAGCCATATCTGTAAATCCGGTGGATTATAAAGTTAGAGCCAACACAGCATCTGAAAACAATAACTGGAAAGTACTAGGTTGGGATGCTACTGGAATTGTTAAAGAAATTGGTGAAGACGTAACTTTGTTTAACGTAGGTGACGAAGTTTGGTATGCTGGAGATTTAAACAGACAGGGTAGTAATGCGCAATATCAAGTTGTAGATGAACGTATTGTGGGTAAAAAACCTACTAGCCTATCTTTTGCCGAAGCTGCTGCTTTACCCCTTACATCGCTTACAGCCTATGAAATGTTGTTTGATAGATTACAGGTTACCAAAAATGATGCTAACAAATCAATATTAATTATAGGTGCTGCTGGTGGAGTAGGATCTATTTTAGTACAATTGGTAAAAAAACTAACCCAATTAAACATTATTGCTACCGCTTCTCGTAACGAAACAACCAGTTGGTTAAAAGAATTAGGTGCAGATTCTATCATCAATCATAGAAATAAATTAAGCGAAGAGTTTAAAAAACACAACTTACCTGCACCAGAGTATGTTGTAAGTTTAAACGCAACAGAACACCATGTAGATGAAATTGTAAAACTAATTAAACCACAAGGTAAATTTGGTTTTATAGATGATCCTAAATCATTAAACGTAATGCCTTTTAAAGGAAAAGCAGTTTCTACACACATAGAATTAATGTTTACCCGTTCTTTATTTCAAACCGATGATATGATAGAACAACATCATATTTTAAATAAAATATCTGAGCTTATAGACAATGGAACTATTAAAACTACTTTAGGAGAAAATTTTGGAACCATTAATGCTGCAAACCTTAGAAAAGCACATGCTTTTTTAGAAACAGGCAAAGCAAAAGGTAAAATAGTATTAGAAGAATTTTAAAAAAATAAAAATGAAAAAAGCAATTATTATCGCTGTAACATTGGTTACAAGCATTTACGCAAACGCACAAACTCCAAAAACAGATTCAACACTTTCTAAAAACGAAGTGGTAACTGCAGAAAATGTAGAATGGGGTTGGTTAAACCCTTTAAGAGGAGATAAAAGTCCTGCTGCAGGAAAATTATGGGGAGACCGTACCAAGAACGAACCTGCTGGATTTTTAGTAAAATTTAACAAAGGATTTTCTTCGCCCCCACACATTCACAATATTACCTACCGTGGAGTTGTTATTAAAGGACTGTTACACAACGATGATGAACAAGCAAAAAAACAATGGTTACCAGCAGGATCTTTTTGGCAACAACCTGCTGGAGAAGCACATATAACTGCTGCAGATGGTAAAGAAAATTTGGCTTTTTTAGATATTCAAGAAGGACCTTATTTGGTAAAACCAACATCAGAAGCTTTTGACAATGGTGAACGTCCAATAAACGTAGATAAAACCAACATGGTATGGTTAAATGCTAAAGATATTGAATGGGTGGAGAATAAAAGCAATATAGAGACTGCTTTTTTATGGGGAAGTCATAAAAAAAATAAACTTCGTGCAACACTTTTAAGATTGCCAGCTGGATTTAAAGGACACCTTAAAAACTTAAGTCCAAACTTTAGAGCAGTTGTTATTTCTGGTCATTTAACTCATCAATTTTCTAAAAAAGATGAAAAAAATCAATTAAATCCTGGATCTTATTTTGGAGCTGAAAAAAATTCTACATCAAAAATATCTACAGATAAAGAAACAGTTATCTACATAAGAAGTAACGGAATGTTTAAAATTAAAGGAAAACATTAAACTATTTGATCAATACATCTTTTAAAATAGTGGTTAAATTAGGATAGTTAAAAGTAAAGCCTGCTGCTTTTATTTTAGAATTGTCTACAGCACTACCCTCTAATAAAATAGAGGCCATTTTTCCAAACAATAGTTTTAATACAAAACTAGGAACATTAGGCATAAACATAGGTTTTTCTAAAATAGATGCAATCGATTTGGTAACATCACCATTGGTTTTATTATCGGAAACTGCATTGTAAGCTCCACTCATTTTTAAATTTTGAATGGATTGTATGTACATAGCCACTAAATCTTTAAGGTGTATAAAAGACATTATTTGATTTCCAGAACCTAATGGAGAACCTATTCCTAAACGAATAGGTTTTTCTATTTTTTGCAAAGCAGAATCTTTGGTTGCAAAAACAATTCCTGTACGTAAACAAACGGTTCTAATTCCCAATTGTTCAAATTGATGAGCAGCTCCTTCCCACTTTGTACAAACCTCAGCTAAAAAATCACTTCCAAAAGCATCGGACTCTTTGTAAACTGTATTTGTGGTTTTAACACCATAACAATCGGCTCCAGAAGCAGAAATAAAAGCACTAACCTTGTGTGAATTATTTTTTAACGTTTCAAAAATTAAATTCGCAGATTCTACTCGGCTATCAATAATAATTTGCTTTTGTTTACGGGTCCATCTACCATCTGCAATATTTGCTCCTGCTAGGTGAATGATATAATTTGCACTACAAACAGCAGCTACATCTATTTTATTTTTATCAAGATCCCAAACCGCATAAGAAAGTCCTTTTGTGGTAGAGCTTTTTATTTCTCTAGATAAAATAATCACTTCAAAACCTAACAATAACAGTTCTTTTTGCAAGTGTTTACCTACCAAACCTGTACCTCCTGTAATTACAACTTTCATATATACATTTGTTTATATTCTTAAAAATAAGAAAATTACAGTAGCTTTTAGCAACCTAACATAGGTTATTACTATTTAAAATAATTATATTTGATTTCTAACTAAACTTATAAACATAAAATTATGGATGTAAACAACATTATTGAAAATGTATCAGCAAAAGGTTCTGAATACATTACTCTATACGGATTAAAGCTAGTTTCTGCTATTGCTGTATGGATTATTGGAGGTTTTATTATTGGAGCTATTGTAAAGGGCTTTAGTAAAATGCTAGACAAAAGTAAAACTGACGATTCTTTAAAACCTTTCTTAAAAAGTATTGTAAGTGTTTTACTAAAAGTTGTTTTGGTAATTACTGTACTATCTACTTTAGGTATTGAAATGACTTCTTTTATTGCTATTTTAGGAGCTGCTGGTTTGGCTGTTGGTATGGCTTTATCTGGAACTTTACAAAACTTTGCTGGTGGAGTTATGATTTTAATTTTTAAGCCTTTTAAAGTAGGTGATGTAATTGAAGCACAAGGATACACAGGTTCTGTAAAAGAAATTCAAATTTTTAATACTATTTTAAAAACTCCAGATAACAAAACAATTATTATTCCTAACGGAGGATTGTCTAACTCTTCTATGGTAAATTATTCTACTGAACCTAAACGTAGAGTTGATTTTACTTTTGGAATTGGATATGGAGACAGTATAGAGCAAGGTAAAGAGGTTTTATTGGCTATTTTAAAAGCTGATTCAAGAATTATTAACGATCCTGCTGAACCTTTTGTAGAAGTGGTTGCTTTGGCAGATAGTTCTGTTAATTTTGCGGTAAGAGTATGGGTAAACGCTGCAGATTATTGGGGAGTTTATTTTGATACCAATGCTAAAGTTTACAACGAATTTAACAAAGCTGGATTAAATATTCCTTATCCACAAATGGATGTTCACGTTCACAAAGCTGAATAAAAAATTTAGACTATAAATAATAGAAAAAAGCCACTCAATATTGAGTGGCTTTTTTCTATTTATATTTTTACATGTCCCCAGTTTTCACCGGTTTTAATTCTGTGTATTTGCATATCAGAAACACCAAATTGTTTGGCTATCATTTTTAATCTTGTATGACTTTTTTTGCTTGCCAATTTACGTTTGATCATCCTCACTTTTCCTTCATCTAGTTTATAGTTTACTTTTTTATTCTTTACAGCCTCTATAAACACAGGATTTTTAAACTGGTGTAGTTCTTTTTCTCTTTTGGTAGCCCATTTTAAATTAGATACATGATTGTTTAACTTGTCGTAATCTAAATGAATTACATGTATATCATCTTCTTTCTTTTCTAAAAAATGTTCAGCAACTAGTTTGTGTATAAATCTGCTTGTTTTTTTACCATTTTTCTTTTGCTTAGCGGGAATTGCAGGGTAACCATTTATTAAGTTTTTTCTTAATAATTTTTCTTCATCACCTTTACAATTTAAAACCCTTCCAAAATTAGAAATTTTCCATTTTTCAGTTGGTGCTATTTTGTCATCAAACTTAATTTCTTTCCATTCTTCATTTCTAAATCCGTGTATCATAAACTAAAATTTAAACGCGTTAATACTCTGTTCTACAAAAAAATTCTGTAAAAATTTGTTACATCTTAATCATAGCATCGATTATAGGGTATGTTACTAAAGAATTACTTGGGGTAAGTAAACAATAGGTCTCTCAAATATAACAAAATGTTTTTAAAAAACCTTAATAGCTTCTTTAGGAATCCAACCTATTTGCCCGTCAGCAATTTTAATTTTATGCCAATCCCCTACTTTGTCTAATACCTTTAGCTTGGTACCCTCGTGTAGTAAAAATATTTCTAAAGCACTGTTTCTAGGTGCATTTTTAACAGATATTTCTTCGGCAAAAACAATAGCATATACTGTGTTTTTGTTTTTTACATATTGCTGAGATGCCACTCCCCATCCTACAAAACAAGCCACACTAATTACAATACCTAAGGTAAAAAATAGCTTTTTTACACCAGGTTGTGTGCTAAAGAAAAAAAGCATCCAAACCAAAGCAGCTAACAGAGAACAAACAACTGCTATTTTTGCCCATGTGTTGTAAGAAAACACAGCCAATACTGTGTCGTTAAATTTTTCTAACGTTGATTTTGGAATAATTTTAATGCTATCAATTATACTACGGTTAGCGTATGTAAGATTGTTTTTTGCATCTTGATTGGATGGATTTAAGACCAATGCTTTTTCAAAATAATAAATAGCCTCTGCCATTTGATTGGTTTTGTAGTAAGCATTTCCTAAATTAAAATAAAGCTCAGAAGACTCTAAGCCTTGCTCTAAAATACTTTGATAAGATTTTATGGCCTGTGTATAAGCTTCTTTCTGATATTGATTGTTTGCTTCTTTAAATGTGTTTTGCAAATCTTGAGCATTTACAAAACCAATGAACATTACAAAAATTCCAATTATAAAATTTTTCATTTTTTATAAGTTTTTATCAATTAAGGTAATGGCTTGTTTTGCTTTCTCAAAATCTTCTTGCATTTTAGCTTCAGAAGAGGCTGCGTACCTAGCATATTCACAAGCTGTAAATACGGCTGTAAACTGATTTATAATTTCATCAGAAACACCTTTGCCTTTTAATATTTCTGCAATTTTATCTTTAGAAATATCTGTAGTTTCAACTCTTAATTTAGCTTTTAAATAGTTGTGTAATGCCTTTTCTAACGAACTGTAAAAAGTTTCTTTATTTCCTAGCTCCTTTTTAGCACTTGCTAAATATTTCTTCGTTAATTTATCTGCTTGCTTTAATTTGTTTCTAGCAATGTCTTTACTTAGTTCTCTTTGTTTTTTAGAAGCAAAAACTCCTAATGGTAAAATAACCAAAGGCAATAACAATAATATATAAAACCATTTAGACAAGTAAAAATCTTCTTTTTCTATAGATTCTAGTTGAGTACTGGTTTGTATATATCTAAAATTCTGATCGCTTTTACCAACTACTTGTTTTATAGTCCCATTTGTATAGTCAGAAGGTGCAGAAGTTATCAATTCTTTTCCTTCTGTAACATCTAACACAATTTCATCAGAAGTAATGGTTTGGTATTTTTCTTCTTTAGGATTAAAATAGCTAAATGATGTAGCCGGAATGATAAATTTTCCTTTGTATTGAGGTACTACTGTATACGCATTTTCTATACTTCCTCTTAAACCAGAGCTAGTAACTTCTACGTTTTCTTTCCTTTCCGGATCGTAAACTTCTAATTCTTTAGGAGTTTTAATGGTAGGTATTTCAAATAATTTTAAATTTCCTTTACCCGATACTTTTACTTTTATTTGTGCCGATTCATTGGCTTTAAAAACAGCTCTGCTTGTGTTTACGCTATAGCTATAATCTCCTACAGCTCCAGAAAAATTTAAAGGTTTTCCTTCTAACGGTAAGGATTTTACTTTTATAGTTCTTTTTGCTGATGTTAATTTTTGATTGACATTACGTGTAATCATATTTCCAAAAAAATCTCCTCTTCCTGTAGGAACTCCAATGGTTAAATTGGCAGACATTGAGTTGACAGACAACTCTCCTGAACTTTGTGGAATTAACAATACTTTGTGCAATGTTGCATATTGCCATGGTTCTCCTTTATAAGTTCCGTCTTTAAATTGTGGTCTTTCATTTTCTAATGTTTGACTCCAAAAACCTTCGTAATTAGGTGGTGTATCTACATCAAAACCATTAATTGCCATTTGATTTACATACAGTCTATATTCCACATAAATAGGCTCTCCAACGTACGGATTTTCGTTAGATATAGTCGTAACCATTTTTACATTCTGACTTGCAATGTAATTTGGGTCGTTAGGATCTTTTGGCAAATCTACAGGATCTAGTACCTGAATTGTAATTGCGTTAGATTCTATTGTTTTTCCTTTGTATTGTATGGTAGCTGGTGGCAATGTAAACGTACCTTTTCTTTTTGGCTCTACCATGTAGGTAAAGGTTTTGGTAAAATTACTTTGTGCCTTTCCGTTAATAAACGTGTATGAATTACTAACCGATTGACTAGGACCTCCTACTATTTTAAAATCTTTAAAATTAGGAAGTTTAAAATCATCTGCCTCCTGGTTATTAATGGTGTATTCTAACCTAAAACGTTGATTTTCTCCTAATGTTTTTTTACTTGCTCTTGCCGTTAATTTTACTTGTGCTACTAGTGTAGTACTCATAAAAAACAAAAACAAGGCAATTGTTTTGAATAAAAATGGGTTACCAGTCTTTTTCATTTTTGTTTGTTTTTGCTTTTACTTTTTGAGCGTTTACCTTTTTCTGAGTTTTTTGCTCTTCGTTACTCATAGACTCTAACAACTGCTCCATTTGTTGTGGAGAAAGTTTGGATTCTTTAGGCTGACCAGGTTGTTCTTCCTCTTTTTTATCATCTCCTTTATCGCCATCCTTTTTATCAGAATCTTGATCTTTTTTGTCTTCGTTTTCTTTATCGTCCTTCTTGTCTCCGTCCTTGTCGTCTTTTTTATCGCTATCCTTATCCCCTTTTCCGTCTTTATTTTGGTCTTTGTCTCCTTTGTCGTTTTTGTCCTTATTTTTATCGTCCTTGTTGTCTTTGTTATCCTTATTGTCTTTATTTTGTTGATCTTGTTTTTGTTTTTCTTGTTTGGCAGCAATAAATTTTTGACGAAGAATATCGTCTTTAGGATTTTTTAACAAAGCTTGTTTGTAAGACTCTAAGGCTTTTTCTAATTCCTTTTGTTTTTTAAAAGAATCCCCTATCAACTCACTAATTTTAGCCTTTTCTTCTTTTGTTTTGGCTAATTTATTTGCTAATTGATATTGTGTAATAGCCTCTTTATACTTTTTTTGGTTAAAGTAAGAATTGGCTAAATTATAAGCTCCTTTGTAATACGTTCCATCTTCTGCCAAACTTTTTTGATAAGCAATGGCAGCATCAGCATAATTCTTTTTATCGTATGCTTTGTTTCCACTTCTTAATTGCTTTTTAGCTTCGTACAGCTTTTCTTTTGGCAACTCTTGACCAAAAGTTACCAACGTAGTAAAAACTATAAATAAGGATAGTATTTGCTTCATTCTATTCTTCATTTTCATTAAACAAATTCACTCTCTTTACCCATTTTGTTTTCTTTTCAAAAACAAACAAATCTAATAGTAACCATAAAATTCCTAAACCAATAAACCATTGGAACTGACTTTTATAATCTGAAAATTGTTTGGTTTCAAACTCTGTTTTTTTGGCTTTAGACAGTACATCAATAATTTTATTAACCGATGTTGCTGTTCTATTTCCATCTACATAAAAACCATTAGCACTTGCTGCTACCTCTTGCAACACTTGTACATGTCTTTGGGTAATAACTACTTCTCCGTTTTTGTCTTTTTTTAAGCCTTTTTTATAACCGTTAATCATGTCTGGAATTACGCCTCCTTTTTCGGTACCCACTCCCACAGTAATTACTTTAATTCCGTCTTTGGCAAGTTCTTTGGCTTGGTCTATGGTGTTTTCTTCATGATCTTCACCATCGGATAAAATGACTAAATACTTATTGGTTTGCTCCTCATTATTATAGTAATTTTTAGCAGAACTTAAAGCTTCGTTAATAGCAGTTCCTTGACTAGAAACCATATCTGGCGATGCATTTTTTAAAAACAATTTGGCCGCTGCATGATCTGTAGTAATGGGCAATAATGGATAAGAATTACCTGCATAAATAATAATTCCAATTCTATCGCTACCTAATTGATCTATGGTTTTAAGAATAATTTGTTTTGCTTTTTCTAATCGGCTAGGTGCAATATCTTCTGATAACATACTTTTAGAAACATCTAAAGCAAATACAATATCTACTCCTTCTCTCTTAACGGTTTCTAACTTGGTTCCTATTTTTGGATTGACCAATGCAATAACCAAACTAACTATAGCCAAAGCTAAAAACACATATTTTACCGTAGCTTTGTACACCGAAAAATCTGGAGCTAATTTTTGTAACAATCCAGCGGTAGCAAAAGCTTTTTGTGTACGTTTTTGCCACCAAAACTTGTATAACAAAACCACCAATAAAAAAGGAAGTAATGCAAGGGCATAAAAATATATAGGTTCTTCTAATCTTTGCATAACTATATAAAACTTTTAAATAAAGTGTTCTTTAACAAATACTCTAAAACCAACAATCCTAAAGCCGCTAGAACTAAATTTCTGTACAATTCCTGATAATTGTAATATTTAAACTCTTCTATTTCTGTTTTTTCTAATTTATCAATCTCATCATAGATTGTTTTTAACTTGGTGTTAGAGGTTGCTCTAAAATATTTACCCCCTGTTTCTTCTGCTATGTAGGTTAATAGTTTTTCGTCTATTTCTACTTGCATTGGCTTGTACAACAATCTTCCTTGATAATCTTTAGCATACGGCATTTCTGCCATTCCGTTGGTACCAATACCTATGGTGTATACTTTTATTCCTATTCCTTTAGCCAATTCTGTTGCTAATTTAGGATCTACAGAACCTGCCGTATTTACTCCATCTGTTAACAAAATAATTACTTTGCTTTTGGCTTTGCTATCTTTTAATCGGTTAACGGCAGAACCCAACCCCATACCTATGGCAGTACCATCTTCTATTCCTCCATATTCTATGGTAGCAATGGTTCTTTTTACAATAGACTTATCGCTTGTAATAGGAGTTTTTGTATAACTTTCTCCTGCATACAGCACTACTCCAATTCTATCGTTAGGACGTTTGTCTACAAAGTTTTCAGCTACTTCTTTTAAAGCTTCTAATCTGTTTGGTTTTAAATCTCTTGCCAACATAGATCCAGAAACATCGGTTGCCATTACAATGTCTATTCCTTTATTTTTTTTGTTTTTAGTAGTCACCGCTACATTTCTAGGCCTTGCCAAAGCTACAATTAACAATGCTAGTGCAATTAACCTAAATGTCCATAAACTGCGATATAAATAGGTGTAAATACCTGGTTTGTGTACAGATTTAACAGATGAAATAGCCAACTTAGCTTGATTTCTATTTCTGCTTATGTACAACCAAACCGCTGCCAACGGAATGATGATTAACCCCCACAAAAACAATGGGTTTGTAAATTCAAAATTACTGTACTTCATTTTTTTCTACCGTCTTTTTTGATTCTACAATTTTATGGATGGTTTCTATCACAGCCTCTGCATCGTATTTATGTCCTTTGATGTCATTTTCTATAGGTTTTTGTTTGGCAAATTTTACAAAATCTGCTTGTGATAAAAGACCTTCTAATCTTTCTAAAATATCTTTATCTAAACCTAACTGTTGTTGCTTGTTTTCATTTTTTAACAAATCCATCAGCTCATCTGTAGTAGTTTCTAAAGCCTGAATAAACAATTCATCTCCTATATATTTTCTAACAATGTCTGTCAATTCAGAATAGTATTCTTTTACCTGATTGTTTTGCCACAATTCTTTAGCTTCTAAGTTTTTTAATTCTTTGGTTGCTGCTATATAAGGTGGTATTTTAGGTACAATAACTTCTTGCTTTTCTTCTTTTTTACGGAACAAAAAGTATAAAGCCACAATAAAAGCAATTACTCCTAAAGCGATGTACAAATAGTTTTGATAACGATACCAAATTTCTGTAAAGGTATAAGCTTCTGTTTCTTGTCCTTTGGTTTTATAATAAGGTGCTAATTTGGTAGTATCTACAGCTACTGTAGCTACATTTATCAGTAATGAATCTGTAAAATAGGCCTTAGTATCTAAAAACACTTGTTGTTTTTTAATGTAAAAAGAACCACTATCAAACCCTGTAATTAAATACTTTTTTAAAATTTGATTGTTGACCGTATCGGTTGGTAATTCTTCTGCCAATTCTAAACCGTCTAATTCCAATTTGGTAAACGTTACTTGTTTACCTTTGGGAACCTGAATAGTATACGTTAACTGTTCTCCTATTTTAATATTGGTGGTATCTGCCTTTATAGTGATGGATGGTTCTGTTTGAGCCATCATAAATACACTAAATAAGCAACAAATACTTGTGATGAAATACTTCATATTACCCACGTTGTTTAAAGTATGTCAATAATTTTTTTGCGTAATTCTCTTCCGTTCTACAACTTAACACACCTGCACCACTCTTTTTAAAAGCAGTTTCAAAATTTAGTTTCCAATTGTAAAACTGTTTTTCGTAATTGTTACGAACTTTTTTAGACGATGTATTTACCAAAACGGTCTCACCACTTTCGGCATCTACCATAGGGACTAATCCTATTTTTGGCAAGGTTTCATCAAACTGATCGTAAACTCTAACTCCTGTAACATCGTGTTTATTTCCTAGTATTTTTAAGGTGTGTTCGTAACCATCGTCCATAAAATCGGACAAAACAAAAACAATGGCTTTTTTTCTCATAACGTTAGACATGTATTTTAAAGCTTCGTTAATGTTTGTTTTTTGACTTTTAGGTTCAAATTCAATCATTTCTCTAATGATTCGTAGTACGTGACTTTTTCCTTTTTTGGGAGGAATGTACAATTCTACCTCATCAGAAAACAACAACAGCCCTACTTTATCGTTATTTTGAATGGCAGAAAAAGCTAAAGTAGCTGCAATTTCTGTAAGTGTTTCTCTTTTAAACTGTTCTTTTGTTCCAAAGTTTCCAGAACCACTAATATCTACCATTAACATCATGGTTAGTTCTCGTTCTTCTTCAAAAACTTTTACATAAGGTTCGTTATAACGGGCAGTTACATTCCAGTCTATACTACGGATATCATCACCAAATTGATATTGTTTTACCTCGCTAAAAGTCATACCACGTCCTTTAAAAGAACTGTGATATTCTCCTGAAAAAATATGATCGGACAAACGACGTGTCTTGATCTCTATTTTTCTAACTTTTTTTAAGATTTCTTTGGTATCCATATATTTTTAGTACTGAGTACTGAGTACTGAGTATTGAGTACCTTGCTTTGTACTTAATACTATATACTCTGTACTAGATTTAAGGTACTTCTACTACGTTTACTATTTGGTTTACAATGTCTTCTGCAGTCACATTTTCTGCTTCAGCTTCGTATGTAATTCCAATACGGTGACGTAAAATATCTAGTACAACTGCTCTTACATCTTCTGGAATTACATATCCTCTACGTTTGATAAAAGCATGACATTTAGCGGCTTTGGCTAAAGAAATACTACCACGAGGAGAAGCTCCAAAAGAAATTAAAGGTTTTAAGTTTGCCAATCCGTATTTTTCTGGATAACGAGTGGCAAAAATTAAATCTAAGATGTATTTCTCAATTTTTTCGTCCATGTATACTTCTTGAACTACTTCACGAGCTTTTACTATTTGTTCTAAAGAAACAACTGGATTTACTTTTTCAAAAGATCCGTTTAAGTTTGCTCTCATAATGATTTGCTCCTCTTCTAATTTAGGATAATCAATTACTACTTTTAACATAAAACGGTCTACTTGTGCTTCTGGCAAAGTATAGGTTCCTTCTTGATCTACAGGGTTTTGAGTTGCCATTACTAAGAAAGGTTCGTCTAACTTAAAAGTTTCATCACCAATGGTAATTTGACGTTCCTGCATGGCCTCTAACAATGCTGACTGTACTTTTGCTGGAGCACGGTTAATTTCATCTGCCAACACAAAGTTTGCAAAAATAGGACCTTTCTTAATAGAAAAATCGTTTTGCTTCATGTTATATATCATGGTTCCTACCACATCGGCAGGCAATAAGTCTGGAGTAAATTGAATACGACTAAAATCACCATCTACAGCTTTTGCAAGGGTATTGATGGCTAAGGTTTTTGCCAAACCAGGAACTCCTTCTAATAAAATATGTCCGTTTCCTAACAAACCAATCAACAACCGGTCAACCATGTGTTTTTGACCTACAATAACTTTGTTCATTTCTAAGGACAATAAATCCACAAATGCACTTTCTCTTTCGATTTTTTCGCTGATAGCTCTTACGTCTACTTCCATTATTTATAAGGTTTTATTCTTAATACAGTTGTTTGCAATCAATTTGTGTACCAAAATACAATATTGATACCAATTAAGTAAATTTGACAGTTTTAAAAATAAAAAGAGTCAAGATTTTCTTGACTCTTTTTGATTTTATACTTAATTAACAATGGACTAGTAATTGTGTTCCTTAATATCAAACACACCGTTTTCTAAAACTCCGTAAGTAAAATAAGTTATCCAGTCTCCGGTATTGATGTATTTAGAATTGCGAGGTAAGTCAAAAATCATAGGTAAATGACGGTGACCAAACACAAAATAATCATAGTGTTTTTGTTGTAGCACTTCTTTACAAAACAAAATTAAATGTTCTTTGTGTTCTCCTAAAAACTGAACATCTTCAGCACCAGAAATGGTTTTGTTTTCTATAGATAAATATTTGGCCAAAGCCATACCTAAATCGGGATGTAACCATTTAAACAGCCAGTTACACAAAGGGCTTACAAATATTTTTTTCATAAATTTGTAACCTTTATCTCCAGGTCCTAAACCATCGCCATGGCCAATTAAAAAGGTTTTATTGTGCAACGTAAATTCTGTAGGTTTTCTGTATACTGGAATGTTTAATTCTTTTTCAAAGTAATCTGTCATCCATAAATCGTGATTTCCTACAAAGAAATAAATTGGAATTCCTGAATCTTTAATTTCTGCAATTTTTCCTAAAACACGTACAAATCCTTTAGGTACAACATGTTTGTATTCAAACCAAAAATCAAACAAATCTCCTAATAAAAATATAGCTTCTGCATCTTTTTTAATAGTATCTAGCCAGTTTACAAAACGTTTTTCGCGTTGCAAACTTTTTTCTCTATTTGGAGCACCAAAATGCTGATCTGAAGCAAAGTATATTTTTTTTGATTTCACTTAATTTATTGGTTTTTATGAATTTCTAATACTTTATCTATATAAACATCTCTTTGTTGTAATAATTTAAAATAGACTTGATCTGTAGTTAGTGTACTTGCAAAGTTTTCTTTTAAAAGTGGTTTTATTACATTTTTATTTACAAACTGATACGGTTTGATGTAATTGTTAAATTCTTTTAAAATACTTGGTGTAATTTTAAATTCTTGAATAAAATTATGTTCATTAAATTTTAACAAATCGTTTCTGTGTTTATCTATATAATTGTACACAAAATTGTTGATTAAATTTAATTCGTAATAATTTAAAGTTGTAGTTGTGTCTAAAGGAATAAACACATCGGGAGTAATACCTCCGCCACCATATACAATTTTTCCTTTTGGTGTTGTGTATTTAAGTGAATCTATAACTTTAATACTGTCTTTGTAAAATAATTCTCCGCTTTTGTAACGATTTGCTACTTCATCATCGTAGTTATTATTTCCGTATGGTTTTTGAATGGAACGACCGGTAGGAGTGTAGTACCTAGCAATAGTTAATCTCATGGCAGAACCATCGTTAAAATCTATTTCTTGCTGTACCAATCCTTTTCCAAAAGTTCTACGTCCAATAATAGTTCCTCTGTCGTTGTCTTGTAAAGCTCCTGAAACTATTTCACTTGCCGATGCTGAATTTTCATCAACCAACACATAAATATGTCCTTTTTCAAAAGAACCTTTGCTTGTAGCTACTGAATTTTTTTGACGTCCTTTTTTGTTTTTTGTATATACAATTAACTTTCCATTTGCTAAAAACTCATCAGCCATTTGGTCTGCAATATGCATGTATCCTCCAGGGTTTCCTCTAAGGTCTAAAACCAAATCTTGAATTCCATTTTTTTGTAAAGTATCTAACGCTGTTTTAAATTCATCATAAGTAGTCATGGCAAATCTATCAACTTTTATATACCCCAAATCATTTGTTAACTTAAAAGCAACAGGTACACTTTTAATGGCAACTTTACCTCTGGTAATGTTAAAATCTATTAAGTTTTCTTCGCCAGGTCTGTGTACTTTTACCAATACCTGACTGTCTTCTACACCTTTTAATTTGCTAACAATATCGTTAGAGTTTAATCCTTTTCCAAAAATTGTGTCTTTGTCGGCAGTTAACAATCTGTCTCCTGCTCTAATTCCAGCTTTTTTACTAGGTCCATCTGGCAATACTTTTACCACAACAACGGTATCTTTTTTTACCACAAATTGTACTCCAATACCTACAAAGTTACCTTCCATGGTTTCTTTTGCATATTGTTGAGCATCTTTAGATAAATAACTAGAGTGGGGGTCTAATTTATTTAACAAATCGGTTATTAATTCTTCGGTAATTTTATCTGCATCCACATCATCTACATATTCGCTTTCTATGTATTTTAATACTGAACTTAATTTTCCTCCGTCTGATGCATAAGTAGGATTGTATATTTTACCAACATTTCTAATGTTAAAAAAGCTTCCTAAAATAATTCCAAAAGCAATAGATAATCCTACAAAAATAGGAAGGTTGTTGTTATCTTTCATCAATTTCTATTTTCAATAATTCTACACCTGCTTTTCTTAAAAAATCTATTCCTGTGGTGTCTTTATATTCATTAGCATATACCACTCTTGTAATTCCAGATTGGTGAATTAATTTACTGCAATCTTTACAAGGAGATAGGGTAATATACAAAGTAGCTCCGCTTGTAGATTGGGTAGATGCTGCTACTTTTAAAATTGCATTGGCCTCTGCATGCAATACCATCCATTTGGTATCATAATTTTCATCTTCACAACAATTGTCAAAACCAGAAGGTGTTCCATTGTATCCATCAGATATAATCATTCTATCTTTTACAATTAAAGCTCCTACTTGTTTTCTTTTACAGTGAGATAATTTTGCCCATTCAAAAGCCATTTTTAAATAAGCTATATCATATTTTAGTTGTTTTTCATCCGGCATAGACATCATTCTAATTCTTTTCTTTTTTGGTTAAACCATTGAACAAAAATAGCATCTTATTGTTACTTCTTACTAAAATATAGATATAAATAGATAATATTGCATTATAATAAATTAAAAAATAAAATGAAATACATTTTAGCCGCACTTACTACCGTTATACTTTTAACATCTTGTAAAAATGATAAAAAAGAAAAAACCAACTCTGTAAAAACAGAAAATAAAGAACTAACAAAGCCTGCCCATAACACTGCAGACACTAGCAACATGGTTCTTTTTAAAGGTGGAACCTTTACTATAGGTGCTAATGACAGAACACAAATTGAATCTCCGGCTTTTGAAGCTACGGTAAAACCTTTTTACTTAGATATAAATTTAGTGACTGTTGCTGATTTTAGAAAATTTGTAGAAGCAACCAATTATACTACAGAAGCTGAAACTTTTGGGGATTCTGGTGTTTTTGATTTTGAAAAAATAGGATGGAATTTGGTTAAAAACGTTACGTGGGAATACCCTATGGGACCTAATGGAGAAAAAGCCAAAAATAATCATCCTGTAACACACGTTAGTTGGAACGATGCTGTAGCTTATGCTGCTTGGGCTGGAAAAAGATTACCTACAGAAATAGAATGGGAGTTTGCAGCTAAAAACGGAGAAGATTTAAAATATCCTTGGGGAAATACACCTAAAAATGGAAATACACACATGACCAATGTTTGGGATGGAGCTACCATTCAAGACCAAAAAGTAGAAGATGGTTATTTTTACACATCTCCTATAGATGCTTTTCCTAAAAGTAAAAGTGGTATTCATGACATGGTTGGAAATGTATGGCAATGGACCAGTACTATTTTTGAACCGTATGACAAAAACATGCCGTTTCAAAAAAATAACAATGTTGTAGTAACTAGAGGAGGATCTTTTATGTATGACCAGGCTTTAGAATTAAGTTACACCACAACTTTTAGAGCTCAAAACACCAAAGAATCCTCTTTATTTAACACAGGATTTAGATGTGCAAAATCTGTTAATTAAATAAAATACTATTTAATCTTTTATTATATTTAACTATTCTTAAAATCCATTTCTTTTGAAAAAAATTTTTGCTTTCCTATTTACTACTTTGTTATTCATTTCTTGTAAAAACACAAAAGATGAAGGATATCAAAAAGTAGACCCTATGTCTATTTTTACCAATACAGATAGTATTCCAAACAAACATTATGTAGGTAGCCAAAAATGTAAAGAGTGCCATGCCGACCAATTTGAACAATGGGAAGGATCTCATCATGACAAGTCTATGCAAAAAGCTTCTCGTGAAACTATTCTAGCACCTTTTAATGGAGAGATTTTTAAAAGCCAAGGGGTTACCTCTACTTTTTTTCAAAAAGATGGAAAATTTTATGCCAATACAGAAGGTCGTGATGGTAAAAATCACGATTACGAAATTATATATACTTTTGGTTTAACCCCTTTACAGCAATACATTGTATTATTTCCTGATGGACATTACCAATGTTTACGAACCGCCTATGATACTCAGAAAAACAAATGGTTTGATTTGTATCCTGATTTTAAAGTAGTACATAGCGAATGGTTGCATTGGAGTAGAGGAGGGTTAAATTGGAACACCATGTGTTCTGATTGCCATAGCACCAATGTAAAAAAGAACTACAACGAAAAAGACCATAGCTACAATACCAATTATGCCATTGTAAATGTAAGTTGTGAAGCTTGTCATGGTCCTGGAAAAGAACACGTTTCTAAAGCAGTTATTCAAGGAGATCATTACAAGAACGATGGTAGTATGCAAATGACCAATTTAAATTCTAAAGAATTGGTAGATGCTTGTGCAAGATGCCACGCAAGAAGAGAAAATATTAGTTTATTTCATACACCACAAGGAACATTTTTAGATCATTATTATCCTCAATTAATTAGAGAAAGTTTGTACCATGCCGATGGTCAAATTTTAGATGAAGATTATGTATATGGTTCTTTTGTACAAAGTAAAATGTATCACAACGGTGTTAGTTGTAAAGATTGCCACAATGTACACTCTACCGAACGAAAATTTAATGACAATCGTTTATGTATGCAATGTCACGAAGGTGCAAAATATGATTCTGAAACACACCACAAACACCCAATGGGAACAGAAAGTGCTTTGTGTATAAATTGTCATATGCCCGGTAAATATTACATGGGGAATGATTTTAGAAGAGATCATAGTTTTAGAGTTCCAAGACCTGATTTAAGCTTAAAATACAATACTCCAAATGTATGTTCTGGATGTCATAAAGACAAAGACGATCAATGGGCTTATGATAATTTTGTAAAACTATACGGAGAACCTTTAAAAAATCATTTTTCTGATAAATTAGCACCAGGAATAACCAGAGCAGAAGGAGGAAAAGATAGTTTAATTGCTTTGATAAAAGATACCGTTTATCCAAATATTGCAAGAGCATCGGCAGTTTCTAATTTAAATAATTATGTTTCTGAAATTAACATTAATGAGGTTCTAAACTTTTTAAAAGACGATTCTCCTTTGGTAAAAGGGGCTACTGTAGATTTGTTATTTGAACTAAAAGCAGGAACAGATAATTACAAAGCTTTGTTACCTTTATTAAAAGATAAAAAACGAGCAGTAAGAGTAAAAGCATTTTTTGCATTAAGCGCAGTACCTAAATCTAAAATTCCTGCAGAATATATTCCTTTTTACGACAAAGTAAGAATTGAGTTTGCAAACAATTTAAAAGTAGGAGGTGAGTTTTCTGGTGGAAGAATGAAACGTGCACAATATTACATGGGAATAGGAAAAATTAAAAGCGCTATTAAAACCTTAGAAGAAGCTTTAGAATTAGATCCTATTAACAATATTGTTAGAACTAGTTTGGCAAATTTATATTATCAAAACAAACAATACACCCAAGCAGAACAAGCTTATAAAACCATTTTAGAACAAGAACCTGGTTTTGGTTTAACTAATTTTGATTATGGTTTGTTGTTAAATGAAATAGGAAAACCTAAAGAAGCTATTGTTCAATTAAAAGAAGCTTTGCATTTGTTACCTAATAACGATAGAATTGCTTATAATTTAAGTTTGTTATATTTTCAAAATAAAGAAACAATTAATGCTGTTAGTGTTTTAAAAGTGCAATTAAAAAGAAATCCTAACAACACAGATTTAATTTATTTATTGGCTTATATCTATCATCAAAATCAACAAATAGATTTGGCTAGAGAACAAGCTAAAAAATTATTAGAATTGCAACCTAAAAATCAACAATATCAGCAATTTTATCAGGTTTTAAATCCATAAAAAAAACCTCCTAGTTATAGGAGGTTTTTTATTATTTACAATTCTGCGTTGGTTCGTACTCTACGTTTTCTTACACTAAATCTTCTAATAATTAAACGAGATCCTTTGTTGTAATTTGCATAATTATACACCCAAGTAATTAAAATAACCAATCTGTTTTTAAAACCTACTAATGATATTAAATGCACAGCCATCCAAATAAGCCAAGCAAAAAATCCACCAAATTTAAGTTTGTTAATATCTGCAACCGCTTTGTTTCTACCAATAGTTGCCATAGAACCTTTGTCTTTATAAACAAAAGGTTTTAATGCTGTATTTCCTTTTAATATTTTAGGAAAGTTTTTAGCTAAATTATGTGCTTGTTGTATGGCTGGTTGAGCTACTTGTGGATGCCCTCTGGGATATTCTTTAGAAGCCATTAAGGCAACATCACCTAAAGCAAAAACATCTTTAAAACCTTTTATTTGATTGAATTCATTTACATAATATCTTTTGCTTCTTGGTTCAGAACAATCTTCATCAAAGCCATCAATTCTATTTGCAATAACTCCTGCAGACCATATTAAAGTTCTACTAGCAAATTCTTTCCCATCTTTGGTTTTTGCCAATTTACCATTGTATTCTGTTACAATAGTATTGGTATGAATTTGTACCCCTAATTCTTTCAAAAATTTAGTCGATTTTTTAGAAGCATGTTCACTCATAGGAGGTAAAACTCTATCAGCACCTTCTAACAAATTAATTTGCATTAAACTAGCATCTAAATCTGGATAATCTAAAGGCAATACACTTTGTTTAAATTCTGCTATTGCTCCTGCCAATTCTACTCCTGTTGGACCAGCACCTACAATGACAAAATTTAATAAGAATTTTTGAATTTCTACATCGGTTTCTACCGTTGCACGTTCAAAATTTTGAAGTATTAAGCTACGTAAATTCAATGCCTGTGGAATGGTTTTCATTGGCATTGCGTGCTTTTTTATTTCTTTATTTCCAAAATAATTGGTCTTAGTTCCTGTGTTTATAATTAAGTAATCATAAGCTAAATCTCCAATGTCTGATTTTACAATTTTATTTTCTGTATCAATTTCTTTAACATCGGCCATTCTAAAGTAAAAATTCTGCTTCTTTTTTATAAACATTCTTAAAGGATATGCTATAGAATCAGACTCAATACCACTTGTAGAAATTTGGTATAACAAGGGCTGAAATGCATGGTAATTGTGTTTGTTTACCATCACCAATTGTATAGGCAATTTGCGTAACCTTTTTACTAAATTTAAACCTGCAAAACCTCCACCTATTACAACAACTCTAGGTAAATCTACTTTTGGAACATTCATTGTTTTTAATGTTTTTTATAAAACAAATGTTTTATATATCAATAAGTTAGTATTTGTTATTCATAAAAAAACTGTATTGAAATTCAATACAGTTTTTGTTTTGTTAAGCGTTTGAATTAACTACAAGCAATTTTATTTACTCTGTTTTGATGACGACCTCCTTCAAATTCTGTATTTAAAAAAGTTTCTACCATTTCTAAAGCTTGTTCTACAGCTGTAAATCTTGCAGGAATACATAATATGTTAGCATTGTTATGTTGTCTTACTAAAGACACAATTTCTTTTGTCCAACACAAACCAGCTCTTACATTTTTATATTTATTTGCAGTCATGGCTACTCCGTTTGCAGATCCACAAATTAAGATTCCAAAATCTACCAAATTAGTATCTACATCTTTTGCTACTTTATGAGCATGATCTGGGTAGTCTACACTATCAAAAGTATCGGTTCCATAATTCACAATTTCAATACCTTTTTGTTCTAATAGTTTTACAATTGCTGCTTTGTATGCAGGTCCAGCGTGATCGTTTCCGATTGCTATTTTCATAAGAGTAGTTTTATAATTTAGAACAAATTTACAAAAACAACCTTTATAAGAAGTAACTTTAAGTGTACAAATAGTTATCTACAATTGTTTAAAATTAGTATGCATAAAAACACATAACTATTTAACTTGTTTTAAAAAGGACACTTTTTATGTTTTACTTTTATAAAAAATATCTTATTTAAAATAAAATTATAACAAACAAAACTAACTCATTAATATTCAGATTCTTATATTTTAATTTATTAAGATATTTATATTAAAAAGTAGATTTTATTACATAATTAACAGTCTTAATAGTTATTAACATTAAAATTAATAACTATTTTAAAAAAGCTTTAAAATCAGACAATTACAAAAATCAGTAATTTGTTAATAAACTGTGGTTAAAAAAATGAAAGTAAATTTTGGAATCTGAATTAAAAAAACAATACGTGACTCCCCTAATACAAAGCAAATTTATTTACCAAAAAGTTTTGAACGGTTATTAACAATTTATTCACTTCTTATTAAAAATTAAAAACAAACTTTTTATACTATTAAAAAAGGATAATTGTGTTGTTAACAACTGTGAATAACTACCATCAACTAATTAAAAACAAATAAGTTATCACTTTTATAACATGTTAATAAAGTAAAGTAAATGTTAACTCAAAATTAAATTAAGGATAGTTATTCTATAAATTAACAGCTAATAATACCCTATTATTTGTTTTTAAATTTAAAAAAAGAAAAAAATAGATATTATATAAATGTTGATAAGGTTCATTTTTATAAAGTTGCTGTTTCATTATAGCTAACATAGGTTATAATGTATATTTGCGTAAAATTTAAAAAATGAAACAAAAACTACTTTTAGTATTTACGTTAATTACACAATCTTTTTTTGCACAATGGACTCAAATAGGATCTGATATTGATAGTGATAAAAAAGATAATTTTTTTGGAAAATCTATAGCCATTAATCAAACAGGTAATATTGTTGCCGTAGGTGCTACAGATGACGATGAATCCTCTACTATTTTTAACAATGGAGTAGTTACTGTGTACAAAAAAAACGAAGTTGATGAATGGATTCAATACGGAAATAGAATTGTAGGAGAAGCCGCTAATGATGAATCTGGTTATTCTTTAAGTAGTAATGCATCTGGAAATATTGTGGCAATAGGAAGCATTAATAACAATAGCGGTGGTACCAATTCAGGTCATGTTAGAGTTTATGAATACAATGCAGGTACTTGGACTCAATTAGGTACAGATTTAGATGGATTGTCTGGAGATTATTTTGGAAGTTCTGTTAGTTTAAATCAATCTGGAACTATTTTAGCGGTAGGAGCCCCTAAAAATTCTACCAATGCATTAGAATCTGGTGCTGTAAAAATTTATGAATATACTTCAGGTAATTGGAATTTAAGTTCAGTTTTTTATGGTCAAACAGCTGAAGATAATTTAGGAATGTCTGTTAGTTTAAATGGGTTAGGAACTAAATTAGCCGTAGGTGCTCCCGGAAATTCTACTAATGGAAGTTTGGCTGGTTTGGTAAGGTTTTATGAATTTACATCTGGTTCTTGGAGTTTGCATTCAAATATTTATAGCCAAACTGCTGGAGATTATTTGGGGATTTCTGTTGATTTAGATGAAACAGGAAACACAGTTGTTATAGGTGCTAGTAAAAGCGATGGAGAAGCTGGAGTTGATACAGGTCATGCAAGTGTTTATCAATACATCTCAGGAACATGGTCTCAAATAGGTGTTGCTATTCAAGGAGAAGGATCTCAAGACGAATCTGGAAGTGTGGTTCGTATTAATAACAATGGTTCTATAGTTGCTATAGCAGCTAAAAGAAATGGTGAATCTGCAACAAAACATGGTCATGTAAGAGTGTATAAAAACGAAAATAGTACTTGGATACAGCAAGGAAATGATATTGATGGAGAAGCAGATTTTGATGAATCTGGAGTATCTTTAGATTTAAATAGCGATGGTACCATAGTTGCCATTGGTGCGGCTTTAAATGATGGAGTAGGTCCTAACAGCGGTCATGCTAGAGTTTTTGAATATAAAGAGGTAGTGTTAACCACCAATACTTCAACCATAGAAGGATTGATGATTACGTTCCAAAATAATTCTTTTAAAAGTAATTTGTCAAATACAAAACTTTCAATTAAAAATATTTTAGGTCAAGAACTACCAAATCATTCCATACAATCAGGAGTTTATTTTGTAAAAGCACAACACGCTTCGGGAGCTATTCAGTTATTTAAACTAGGAGTTAAATAACTATATAAAATAGAATGGTTACCAACAAAAAAACACAATCAATCAGGTTGTGTTTTTTGTTTTATAAAAGCTTTACAATAATTTATATGACGAATCTTAATGTGTTTCTTTAAATACAATTATCTTTATCATTATTAAATAATTTGCATAGATGCCAAGAAGTAGAAAAAAAGGAATTTTTAAGAAAAAAGGAGGAGTTATTAAAGATCTTACTCGTAAGGTTTTTAAAGTATTGAACGAGAATAGTGGAAATCCTTTAAACTACAAACAAATTGCTGCCAAACTTAATTTAGAAGATCATGGTAGTAAACAACAATTGTTGTTAAAATTAGAAGAGTTAAAAGCTCAAAAAAAAATTAAAGAAGAAGATAGAGGTAAATATATTTTAGATGCTTCTAAAAACTATCATATAGGTACTTTAGATGTTACTAGCTCTGGAAATGCCTATTTTATTTGTGATGATTTTGAAACCGATGCTTTTATCAATAAAAGTAGTGTAAACGGAGGTTTAAACGGAGATACTGTTAAAGCTTATGTGTATAAACGCAAGCAACGTAATAAGCTAGAGGCAGAGGTTGTAGAGGTTTTAGAACGTAAAAAATCTGAATTTGTAGGAACATTACAATTAAGTGCTCGTTTTGGTTTTGTAGTGGCTGATGACAGATCTATGAACAACGATATTTTTATTCCAAAAGATAAAATAGGAACGGCTGTTGATGGTGATAAAGTAGTAGCTAAAATTACCGATTGGTCTGGTGATGCAAAAAATCCTTTTGGAGAAATTACCAGAGTTTTGGGACAAGCTGGAGAACACAATACAGAAATTCATGCCATATTAGCGGAGTACGATTTACCTTATGAATTCCCATCAGAAGTAGAAGCTGCTGCAGAACAATTAGATGTAACCATTACCGAAGAAGAAATTAGCAAACGTAGAGATATGCGAGATGTGTTAACATTTACCATAGATCCTAGAGATGCTAAAGATTTTGATGATGCTTTGTCTTTTCAAAAATTAGAAAATGGAAATTATGAGATAGGAATTCACATTGCAGATGTGTCTCATTATGTTGCCGAAAATTCAATTTTAGATGAAGAAGCTTACAACCGTGCAACCTCAGTGTATTTGGTAGATAGGGTAGTGCCTATGTTGCCAGAAATGTTATCAAACGGAGTTTGTTCTTTACGTCCGAACGAAGAAAAATTAACGTTTTCTGCGGTGTTTGAGTTGAATGATAAAGCAGAAATTAAAAAAGAATGGTACGGTAGAACCGTTACGTATTCTGACAAACGTTTTGCATATGAAGAAGCTCAAGTAGTGATAGAAAATGGGCCTTTGAGCGGAGTCGAGAAGCATACCATTCCGGCAGAAATTTCTATTACTGATGAAGCTTACGAAGTAGATCCTAACATATCCGAAGCGATTTTAAAAATGGATGTTTTGGCAAAAATTATGCGTGGTAAACGTATGAAATCTGGTGCTTTGGCTTTTGATAAAATTGAAACTAAATTTAATTTGGACGAAAATGCCAATCCAATAGGAGTGTTTTTTAAAGAATCTAAAGATGCCAATAAATTAATAGAAGAATTTATGTTATTGGCTAACAGAAAAGTAGCCGAGTTTGTAGGGAAAACCAAAGCAGGTCAACCTAAAAAAACATTTATTTATAGAACACACGATGAACCTAATGTTGATAAATTGGAAGCTTTAGGAAATCTGGTTCAAAAGTTTGGATATGGAATTAATACCAAATCTAGAAAAAGTACCACAGCATCTTTAAATAAATTATTGAGCGATGTGCATGGAAAAGCAGAATCTAACATGATTGAAACGCTAACCATACGTACCATGAGTAAGGCAGAATATACCACAGAAAATATTGGTCATTACGGTTTGGCTTTTGATTATTACAGTCATTTTACATCGCCTATTAGACGTTATCCAGATGTAATGGCTCATAGATTGTTACAACATTATTTAGACAAAGGAAAATCTGTATCTGCAGAAGAGTACGAAGAAAAATGTGCACATTCTTCAGAAATGGAAATGTTAGCTGCCAAAGCAGAACGAGATTCTATAAAATACATGCAAATTAAATACATGCAAAACTTTACAGGAAAAGCTTTTAAAGGAGTAATTTCTGGGGTTACAGAGTGGGGTATTTATGTAGAAGTAATGGAAAATAAATGTGAAGGAATGGTAAGAACTAGAGATATTACCAGCGATCATTTTGTGTTTGATCAAGAAGAATATGCATTGGTAGGGCGTAAGTATGGTGATATGTATAGATTAGGAGATGAAGTTTGGATTAAAGTTAAAAATGCCGATTTAGAACGTAAACATTTAGATTTTTATTTAATAGAAGATTAATTAGGTATTACTTTTGATACACTTCTGTAAATTGAATAATTATAAAAAATGAAAAAAATATTTTTAGCAATTTTATTCATTGGGCAATTTTCTTTTGCTCAAGACTTAGTTAAAAATTTAAAACCTTTTAAAGCTATTACTATTAATAGTGCTATGGAGGTAGAATTAATTTTGGCCAATGATTTTAAAATAGAAGTTAATGGGAATGATGTTTCTAAATTAACCATTGCAAATGCAAATAAAGAATTAAAACTATCAACATCTTTAAAAAAGAAATTTAAGAGCGATTTAAAAGTAAAAATTTATTACAACACAGGTTTGCGACATATAAAATTAGCCAACCAAGTTGTATTTACATCTAAAGAGCCTATAATTGAAAAATTTTTAGAAATAGAAGCTATTAATAACGTTAGAGCCGATTTAACGATTCAAACAGAAGATTTTATAGCAAACCTTGACTTAGGTAGTAATTTACTCTTAAAAGGCTTTACAGAAAGTCAAAAAATTAAGGTAAAAAGTAAAAGTATTTTTGATGCTTTTAATTTTAAAAGTAAAAAAGCATTTGTAGAAGCAAAAGCAGCTCAAGCAGGAGTTTTTGTTTCAGAATTTTTAGATGCCAATGCTAAATTAAAAGGAGAAATTGTATATATGGGAACTCCATTTTCTGTAAACGAAAAAACTTTTTTAGGAAAAGTAATTCACAAGCAAGAAGAGTAAACATCTGATTATTATTTGTTATTAAAAAATGTATATTTGTAATTCTTAAAATACACAAGAAATGAATACTTTAAATATATCTTTAGGATTTGTAGGACCAGGACAATGGGTAATAATTGCTGTTATTGTGTTGTTGTTATTTGGAGGACGTAAAATTCCTGAATTAATGAAAGGACTTGGTGGTGGAATCAAAGAGTTTAAAAAAGCAACTCAAGACGAAGAAGAAGAGTCTAAAAAGAAAATAGATGAAGATAAAAAATAATTTATCTACATAGTTAACAACTTACCTATTCTGAAAAGAGTAGGTTTTTTTTTATTGTATTATGAATCTTATTCATCTTATTAAAAAATCAATTTTAGAATTAAAAGGAACTTATGGTCTTTTATTATTAGCTTCTTTACCTTTAAGTTTTTTGCCTTTAGTTATACAACAAAATAAAATTGTTGGAATGTTGTTACTATTGGTTTTTTCTGGACCTTTAAAAGCGGGTTTGTCTAAATTGTCTTTAGCAATTGTAAATAAACAACCATTACAGTTTTCTTATTTTTTAGATGGATTTAATCATTTTAAAAATGCACTAGGTGTTTTTTTATTATCCTTAGTATTTATAATTGGAGGATTATTCTTGTTTATTGTACCAGGCATTATTATTGCTATTTGGTTGTCACAATCTTATTTTATACTTATAGAAAATCCTACTATGGAACCTATGGAAGTATTTAAAAAAAGTAAAGAATTGATGAAAGGGATGGAAGTCAAGTATTTTTTAACTCTATTAATTTTTACCTTAATATCTCTAGTGTTAATTTTACGTAAAGTACCATTGGTTAGTTTGTTAATTGTACCTATTCAATATGTTACATTTGCTAATTTTTATCAATTTTTAAAACATAAATAAAAATTTTATCATAGCTTTAACAACATATGTTGTACCCTTAATACTGCTATGATAAAAAAAATCTGCCCCCTATTTTTTTTTATATGCTTTTTGAATGTTGTTAATGCCCAAACCTCTGTAGGTTTTACAGATAATTTTTCGGGTATAGAAAGCGTATTATTTAATCCTGCAAATATTGCGGATTCGTTTTACAAAGTTGATGTAAATGTTCTTTCATCAACAACTAATTTTGGAAACACACATGCTATTTTAAAACCCATTAAAATTGTAAAAGACAATAAATTTGGATTGAATGATTTTGACGTTTTAAAAAAATTGCCCTCGTTAAATTCTACCATAGATACTATTTTAGAAGTATCAGAATTAAAAGAATTAGATCATTATTTTTATAAAAAAGATTTTTCTGAAAATTCTAATTTTTATGGAAATTCTACTTTATTAGGTCCTTCTTTTTTATGGACTGTTAACAAGTACAATACAGTTGGGTTTACAACTGCCATTCGATTTAATGGTTATACATATAATTTTAACAGTGAGTTGTATAATGAGTTTACAGAAAAAACATATTTAGACAATCCAGAAAAATTATTACAAAACAATTTTGGATCTTTAACAGGCTATGGTCAAGCTTTTGCTTGGTATGAAGTTGGTTTAACGTATGCAGCAGTTCCTTTACACACTCCTAGAGAATTGTTAAAAGTAGGAGTAAGTCTTAAATTTTTAAGAGGAATAAAAACCTATTCTTTTTTCTTAAATAATTTACAATCTAATTTTACTTTAGATATTAGTGCACCAGAAAACAGTACTTTAGATTTTAATGGATCTATTGCAGTTACATCATCATCTACAGGTGCTAATTATGGTCAAGGTTTAGATATTGGTTTTGTATACGAGAAAAGGAATAAAACATTACCTATAAATAGTAAAGATAAACACGGCAATATTTATTATAGTAAAGCTCCATATTCTTATAAATTTTCTGCAGCTATAACTGATATTGGATTTATAAGTTTTAACAATACTAAAACACAAGTGAATCCTGTTAATTTAAATTTAACGAACAGTAGTTTTGTGATTTCAGATTACTTATCAATTAAGTCTGCTAAGTATAAAAAAGAAACATATTTATTACCTACAACGGGACATCTTAATTTTGATTACAATTTAAATAATCATTGGTATTTAAATACCAATTTAGATTTTTATACGTTTTCTAAAGATAGAAGAAATGCCATGAAAACGGTTTCTAACATTAGTTTTACTCCACGTTATGAATCACAACATATTTCTGCTTTTTTACCAGTAAGTATAAATAGCTTTGGTGTTTACAAAGCAGGAATTGGAATTAGAACAGGTTTGTTTTATGCTGGTAGTTCTTCTGTATTTACCAACTTTACAAATCAATCTAAAGAAGTTGATTTTTTTATAGGATTAAAAATTCCTATTTATAATACCAAAGTTATAAAGGAATATAAAACAGCCATAAGAAGTTATTCTTTAATTCAAAAAAGAATAAGTAAAGATGAAGAATTTGAAGAAGATAATGACAACACAGAATCTGATTTGTAAACTGTGTTGCCATTATTTTATTAAGAGTTGTCTTGAATTTTTTTAGCTGCTACTAAACTTGTTACCATGTCATTTAACATACTGCTAGCTGCATTTGGATTGTTTGGTAGTAATATTAAATTGCTATTAGTTTCAGACCCTATAGATTGTAAAGTATCGTAATGTTGAGTGATTACAATTAAAGCAGAAGCTTCTTGACTGTTGATACCTGCTTTGTTTAAAACATCTACAGATTCTTCTAAACCACGAGCAATTTCTCTTCTTTGATCTGCAATACCTTGTCCTTGCAAACGCTTACTTTCGGCCTCACCTTTAGCTTTTTCTACAATGGCAATACGTTGCGCATCCCCTTCAAACTGAGCTGCTATTTTTTCACGTTCAGCAGCATTAATTCTGTTCATAGCGGCTTTTACTTGTGCATCTGGATCAATATCTGTTACCAAAGCTTTCACAATGTCGTATCCATAATTTAACATAGCATCTTTCAATTCTCTCTGTATGGCTAATGCAATGTCATCTTTTTTCTCAAAAACATCATCTAAACGCATTTTAGGTACTTCTGCACGTACAACATCAAAAATATAAGCTGTTATTTGATCGTGTGGATTTTGAAGTTTGTAAAAGGCATCTTCTACTTTGTCTCTTAAAATTTGAAATTGTACTGATATTTTCATTTGTACAAAAACATCATCTTTCGTTTTGGTTTCTACCAGTACATCTAACTGTTGTATTTTTAAACTTACTCTTCCTGCTATTTTATCTATAAAAGGAATTTTAATGTTTAAACCAGCTTGTCTTGTACCTACAAATTTTCCAAATCTTTCTACAATAGCTGTAGTTTGTTGTTTAACGGTAAATACACCTAGTAGCAATACTATTGCTATAAATGCAATTATAAAATAAGTTGAAATCATATTTTTTTATTTTAAAGATACTGTTTTTTACTACAAAAAAAGTCCTGAGTAAATTCTCAGGACTTGTTAGGTTAGTTTAATTTGCTTATTGCATTTTTAATTCTAATGATGGTTTTTTCTTTTCCAATCATTTCAATAATATCAAATAGGTGAGGACCTTTCATTTCTCCAACTATGCACAACCTTAAGGGTGGCATTACTTTTCCAAAACCTAATTCTTTTTCGGTTAAATACTCTTTTACTTTTGTTTCTATTACAAGACTACTAAAATCATCTATATTTTCAATAATTTGCAATACATCTTGCATTATTTCAGCTGTAGTTTCTTTCCATTGTTTTTTAGCTGCTTTTTCATCATAAGATGTAGGATTTATAAAATAGTAATCAGATAAGTTCCATATATCTTTAGTAAATACAGCTCTTTCTTTTACTTGTGCAACTACTTTAGTAATGTAATTTATATCAAAATCTTTTAATTCATTTTGATATAATTTTACAAATTCAATTGCTATTTCATCATCATTTTTCTGTTGCATGTATTGCTGATTGAACCACTTGGTTTTATCTGCACTAAACTTAGCACCTGCTTTAGAAACTCTTTTAATGTCAAATTCCTTAGTTAGTTCTTCTAAAGAAAACAGTTCTTGTTCTGTACCTGGATTCCATCCTAATAAAGCCAACATGTTTATAAAAGCATCATTAAAATAGCCATCTTCTTTATATCCTCTAGAAACTTCATTGGTTTCTTGGTTTGTATATTCTAAAGGAAACACAGGAAATCCTAATTTATCTCCATCACGTTTGCTTAATTTTCCTTTACCAACTGGTTTTAAAATTAAGGGTAAATGTGCAAATTTTGGAGCAATCCAACCAAAAGCTTCGTACAACAAACTATGAAGTGGAAGAGAAGGTAGCCATTCTTCTCCACGGATTACATGACTTATTTGCATTAAATGATCGTCTACTATATTTGCCAAATGGTAGGTTGGCATACCATCAGATTTAAACAAAATTTTATCATCTAAAGTATTGGTGTCAATTGTAATTTCACCACGAATCATATCGTCTAAAATTAGTTTTTGATCTTTAGGAGTCTTAAAACGAATTACATATTTATCTCCATTAGCCAATTTTTGTTCAACTTCTTCTTTAGATAAGTTGATAGAATTGTTTAAGGTTTCACGTGAAACGTTGTTATATACAAAAACAGATTTATTTTCTTCTGCTTGTTTTCTTAAAGTATCTAACTCTTCGGCAGTGTCAAAAGCATAATAAGCTTGGTTACTAGCCACCAAAGCATCTGCATATTTTTTATAAAGATTTTTTCTCTCAGATTGTCTGTATGGACCAAATTTTTCATTTTTTCCTGGACCTTCATCAAAAGGAATTCCACACCAATCTAAAGCATCAATAATATATTGTTCAGCATTTGCTACATATCTAGTCTGATCGGTATCTTCTATTCTTAATACAAATGTTCCTTTGTTTTTCTTTGCAAATAAATAATTAAACAAAGCAGTTCTAACACCTCCAATATGTAAAGGTCCTGTTGGGCTAGGTGCAAATCTTACACGTACATTTTCCATGATTATTTTTTTAAATGACATTCATTTGTTGCTTGCAAATATAATTTATCTGCTCTTTTTATAATTATATATACTTTATTTTATTGTCTTTCAATGTATCAACCTTTTTATTACCTTTGCAAATCAATTTTTTAGTATGATAGATTTTACTTATGAGTCTGATTTTGAATTAAATAAAGCTAAAGATTATACTCTTTGGATTCAAAATGCAATAAAAGAAGAAGGTTTTGAAGAAGGTGATATAAATTACATTTTTTGTGACGATGAATATCTTCATAAACTGAATGTAGAATTTTTAAATCATGATACCTTAACAGATATAATTAGTTTTGATTATACGATGGGAAAACTAATTTCTGGAGATATATTTATATCTGTAGAAAGAGTATACGATAACGCTAAAGATTTAGATATTGATTTTAATGAAGAGATAAAAAGAGTTATGATACATGGAATTCTTCATTATTGTGGATATAAAGATAAAGATGAAAAAGACGTGGTTTTAATGCGTTCTAAAGAAGATTTTTATATATCTAAATGGGTTTAAAAGTTCCACGTGGAACATTAAATATTGATGAATATAAAACAGAGTAGGTTAATACTTGGTTTTAAATACAATAAAAATATATGAGTTTATTTACCGATACTTATGATGTAATTGTTGTTGGTGCTGGACATGCCGGTTCTGAAGCTGCAGCAGCCGCCGCTAACATGGGTTCTAAAACTTTGTTGGTTACTATGAGTTTGCAAAATATTGCGCAAATGAGTTGTAATCCTGCAATGGGAGGAATTGCTAAAGGACAAATTGTAAGAGAAATTGATGCGTTAGGTGGGTATAGTGGAATTGTTACAGATAAAACGGCTATACAATTTAAAATGCTTAACAAATCTAAAGGACCTGCTATGTGGAGTCCAAGAGCTCAATCTGATAGAATGCGTTTTGCAGAGGAGTGGAGAAATATGTTAGAGCAAACTGACAATTTGGATTTTTACCAGGATATGGTTAAAGGTTTGGTTATAGAAGATGGTGAAATAAAAGGGGTAAAAACGGGATTAGGTTTTACGATAAAAGCAAAATCTGTAATTATTACAGCAGGTACTTTTTTAAATGGATTGATTCATATTGGTGAAAAATCTTTTGGAGGAGGAAGATCTGGTGAAAGTGCTTCTACCGGAATTACCGAAGATTTGGTAAAAGTTGGTTTTGAAGCTGGAAGAATGAAAACAGGTACACCTCCAAGAGTAGATGCTCGTTCGTTAGATTTTTCTAAAATGATAGAACAACCTGGTGATGAAAATCCTGAAAAGTTTTCTTATTTACCAACTACGAAACCATTAGAAAAACAACGTTCTTGTTATATGAGTTATACTTCTCAAGAAGTTCATGATTTGTTACGTTCTGGTTTTGATAGATCCCCTATGTTTAATGGTAGAATTCAATCTACAGGACCAAGATATTGTCCTTCTATAGAAGATAAAATAGATCGTTTTGCGACCAAAGATAGGCATCAAATTTTTGTAGAACCAGAAGGATGGAATACAGTTGAAATTTACGTAAATGGTTTTTCTACATCTTTACCAGAAGATGTACAAGATAAAGCTTTGCGTAAAGTTGCTGGTTTTGAAAATGTAAAATTTTTGCGTTACGGTTATGCAATTGAGTATGATTATTTTCCGCCAACGCAATTAACACATACTTTAGAAACCAAGTTGGTAAAGAATTTGTTTTTTGCAGGGCAAATTAACGGTACTACGGGTTATGAAGAAGCTGCATCTCAAGGTTTAATGGCAGGTATTAATGCTGCTTTAAAAGTGCAACAAAGACCTCCTTTTATTTTAAAAAGAGACGAGGCTTATATTGGTGTTTTAATAGATGATTTAATTACAAAAGGTACAGAAGAACCATACAGAATGTTTACTTCTAGAGCAGAATATAGAACTTTATTAAGACAAGATAATGCAGATATTCGTTTGACTCCAATTTCAAATGCTATAGGTTTGGCATCTGATGATCGTTTAGAAAGAGTAAAAATTAAGGTTACTAAATCAGATTTGTTAGTACAGTTTTTACAAGAAACAAGTATCAAACCAGAAGAAGCAAACCCTATATTAGAAGAAAAAGGATCTGCAGTAATTAACCAATCTGTAAAAATGTACAAAGTAGCTTCTAGGCCACAGATAGATTTTTCGGATGTTATTAGGTTTCCTGGTGTTGCAGATTTTATAAAAAGTAACGAAATTGATGCTGAGATTTTAGAACAAGCAGAAGTTAAAGTTAAATATGCGGGTTATATAGAAAAAGAAAAAAATAATGCAGATAAGCTTCAAAGATTAGAGAATATAACAATTCCTAAAAGCTTTGATTATTACAAAGTAAAATCTTTGTCTACAGAAGCACAGCAAAAATTAACTAAAATTCAACCAGTAACCATATCGCAAGCAAGCAGAATAAGTGGAGTATCTCCGTCAGATGTTTCTGTTTTATTAGTGTATATGGGAAGATAAATAACAAGTTCCACGTGGAACAAATAATTATAAAAAAGCCGATATTTTACAAAATATCGGCTTTTTTATAGAATTTAAACGGTTTTTAAAATTATAGATATTCTTTTTTTTGTTTTTAAAAAAGAATAGAAGAGTAGAAAAACAATCCTTTTTTATAAAAATATATACAAGTATATTTGAACGCGTTTTAATATTAAAATATGGCATTAGAAACTTATTTAAAAACTAAAGATTATTCAGTTTCCAAAAAAGAATTTGAATTGTTATTAGATGATCGTATAGATTTATTAATAACAAACCCTAGACCTAAAAAAGAGGATTTAGGAAAATATTACGAAACTGAAAATTATATTTCTCATACAGATAGAAAAAAATCTGTAACAGAAATAATTTATAATTTGGTTAAAAAACATACGCTTAAAAAAAAGTTAGAATTGTTAAATTCTTTTTCTGTAGAAGATAAAAATGTATTAGATATAGGTTGTGGTACTGCTGATTTTTTAAAAACGTGTCAGCAAGCAGGATGGAAAGTTACAGGTATAGAACCTAACAAAAAAGCAAGAGAAAAAGGATTAGAAAAACTAAATAAAGGAACTTATATATATTCTGATATACATGCTTTTTTTGAAGATGATTTTGCTGGCGAAGAAAAAGATTTAGATTACAAACAAAGCTACAAGCAAACAAAACTTTATCACCATAGTGAACATGAAACAAAAAATGTAGAAAAAGAAGTTTTAAAATTTAGTGATAATTATACACCAGAAAACAAACCTTATCAATTTGATGTAATTACTATGTGGCATGTTTTGGAGCATGTGCATGATTTGGATATGTATATTTATAGATTAAAACAATTATTAAAACCAAATGGGGTTTTGTTAATAGCAGTTCCTAATTATAAAAGTTATGATGCTGAACATTATAAAGAACATTGGGCTGCTTTTGATGTGCCAAGACATTTATGGCATTTTTCTCAAACATCTATTCATAGATTATTTGCTACAGAATTAATGAAAGTAGTTAAAACCATTCCTATGAAATTTGATGCTTTTTATGTGTCGTTATTAAGTGAAGAATATAAAACAGGAAAAAAGAATTTTATCAAAGCTTTTTTAAGTGGAATTAAATCTAATAAATCAGCAAAGCGAACAGGAGAGTATTCCTCTTTAATTTATTTACTTAAAATCATGAAAAACGAATAATAAGTCCGTTTAATTTAATTAAAATAAAGTTTGTAATAAAATACAAGCTATAAATATAAAACCCTCTTAAAACGAATTTAAGAGGGTTGTTTTTTAAATATATTAGTTATAGAAATTTTACTAATAATAAATATTATTTATTATTAGTAAAATCTATGGTGTTTGCAAATACCATCCAAAAAGTACAATAATAAAATAAATTCCCAAATTTGCAGCTCCTTGAAAATCTCCAGCAATTCTTTGTCCAAAAAGTAAAATTAAAATGTTAGCTGTACTTACTTTAAAAGTTAAAGTAGGGTCAAAAAATGAAACATTAAATAAAAAACTTATAATTCCTAAAATTAAAACAAGTGTTGTAATGGAGTTTATAAGTACCAATAACCACCAAAATAGTGTAGCTAAATTTTCTTTTTTTAAGTGTTCTGCTAAAAATAAAGTATATCCTTTTTTGTCTTTTAGCTTTTCAAAAAGCGAGTATCCAAAAGAAATTAATAGAAATGTAAGAATGCTAAGAGACATTTATTTTTTTTGTAAAAGTACAAATAGTTTTTATACCTCTTTCATCAAAATATAGATTGGCTTTTTTTGTTACCTTAGCCTTTAGTTCTTTTTTAAATGCTTTTATGGCTTTTTATTTAGCAAAGAATTATAATTATATATGGATTACAAATCACAAAAAAATAAATCATCAGATTCTAATTTGGATAAGGACCAATTATGGTTTGCTTTTGTAAAAGGAGATACCAATGTTTTAGGTGACTTGTATGATTTGTATATAGATAATTTAATTGCTTATGGAATAAAGCTATGTGGAGACAAATCCTACACTATGGATTGTGTTCATGATTTATTTGTGGACTTGTACAAATACCAACACAAATTAAGTACTACTAATGATGTGCAATTTTATTTATACTTGGCTTTAAAAAGAAAAATAAATAAAAAGTATAAACAAAAAGAAATTTTCTTAGATCCAGATGCTTATCAAAATGTAGTGCATAAAAGTGCCTATTCTAAATCTAAAGAAGAATTTATTGTTGATAGGGAAGTTTATGAAGAAAAAATAACAAACCTAGAAAAAGCAGTTAATAAATTAACTAAAACTCAGCAAAAAGGAATTACATTAAGGTTTAAGGAAGGTAAGTCTTATGAAGAAATAGCCATAGCCTTAAAAGTTTCTGTTGCATCAGCTAGAACTATTGTTTATAGAGCTATAAAAGCACTAAGAGAATACTCTTTACCTATTGTTTTACTCTTAGTTTTTTCATTATTGTAAAAATAAATATATTTTTTTGTCTATATCTTAATAAAATGTTGCTTTTAGTATATATAAGGCATATTGTATGTTTTTTGTTTTTGATAAATGCAATAACATACTATTTAAGATTTAGATATGAAAGAATCCCAAAACTCTGGAGAATATACGATTACTGAGTTAGAAAAACAGTTTCTTAAAAAAAGAATTTTAACCACAATTAAAAGGTTAAAAATTCAAAAACAAGTATATCGTTTTAGTTTTGCTGCATCTGTAGCACTGTTGGTAGGTATAGGTTTTTACTTTTTAAACCCTAAAACAGATCCAGCACATATTCAAAAAATAGCATTGCTTTCTAACGCAGAGAATATAAAACCTTCAGATAAAACTACATTAATATTAGAAAAAGGAAATGACATTACAATTCAAGGAGACAACAGTTCTATTTCTTATTCTAAAACAGGAGAGCAAGTAAGTATTGCAAATCAAAAAACAGTTGTTCAACAAAAAACAAAAGAACAATTAAACACACTTGTAGTTCCTTATGGAAAAAGATCAGAGTTAACATTATCGGATGGAACAAAAGTATGGTTAAATTCAGGGTCTAAATTAATTTATCCGGTAAAGTTTAACAACACTCACAGAAATGTTTATTTAATAGGAGAAGCAGTTTTTGATGTAACTCATGATAATAATAGACCGTTTAAAGTACTTTCTAAAAATCAAGAAATAGAAGTTTTAGGAACGGTGTTTAATGTTAGCAGTTACTCAGATGATTTTATAAACTATGTAGTGCTAAAAGAAGGAAGCGTTAAAGTAGCTCATCAAAATACCAACAAAGGTTTGTTTGCTCCTAAAAAGAAAAGTTTAGTAATAACACCAGGAACTATTAGTAAAGTAAACGTAAATACTGGAGCTGTGGTAACCAAAAAAGTAGATATTCAACAATATTTTGCATGGAAAGAAGGTCTTTTAATTCTTAAACAAAACAGACTCAATTACATCATAAAAAAATTGGCTAGATATTACAACGTTAACATAGAATTTCAAGACAAATTAATAGGAAAAGAAACATTTTCGGGAGCGCTAAACTTGTCAGATAGTTTAGAGAGTGTTTTAGATGTATTAAGTAAAGGAATTAATATACACTATAAAATTACAGACAAAAATCAAGTAAAATTAATGTTTAACCAATAAAGTAAAATATGAAATAAATAAAAGACACAAATCTAACCAAAAAAAACAAACCAGAAGATGCGGCAACATCCTCTGGAAGTTAAATAGCACATCGTTCTAAAAACGATGCAATTACTAATTAATAGAAACTTAAAATTATGAATAAAATCTTTTATCGACTAGATAAACAAGACAAAAGTATGTTTGCTAGTGTCGAGTGGAAAATTATGAGAATATTTATATTATTTATTGTACTAGGACTAGGATCTGTCTACGCAAACATTCCTTATTCTCAAGAAAAAATAGACTTAAACGTAAAAAACATTACACTTGAAAATCTTTTTAAAGAAATTCAAAATAAAAGTAAATACGTTTTTTTCTACAAAGACAACGTTATTGATAAAAATGTAAAAGTTACATTACACGTAAAAAATGCTGAGTTGCAAGAGGTTTTAAATCAGTCTTTTAAAAAGACCAATTTAGATTATATAGTTGCGGATAGACAAGTAATTGTTAAAGAAAAAGAAACGTTTAAAATTAAAGAAATACAACAACAAATTATTGTTAAAGGAAATGTTTCCGATGAATTTGGAATGCCTGTACCAGGAGCCAATGTAGTGGTGAAAGGAACTACCAAAGGAACCATTACAGATTTTGATGGAAACTATCAAATAGCGATAAATACTAAAAATGCAATTTTAGTTTTTTCTTATGTTGGGTATAAAGAAAAAGAAGTAGCAATAGCTAATAAAACAGTTGTTAATGTTGTTTTAAAACAAGACGTAAGCGAATTAGATGCCATAGTAATGGTGGGTTATGGTACGGTAAAAAAATCGGACGTAACTGGAGCGTTATCTTCTGTTGATACGGAGCAAATAAGCAAAACACAAAATGTTTCCATAGCGCAAGCCATTCAAGGTAGAGCAGCTGGGGTTACTGTTTCAAAAAGTTCAGGAACACCAGGAGCAACACCTATGGTTAGGATTCGAGGAATTGGAACGGTAAACAATGCAGATCCTTTATATGTGGTAGATGGAGTTCCTATTAACGATATTTCTACCATTAATATGGAAGATGCAAAATCTATAGAAGTATTAAAAGATGCATCGGCAACCGCTATTTACGGATCTAGAGGAGCAAATGGAGTTGTATTAATTACCACAAAAACAGGAAAAAAAGGGAAGCCTGTAATTAATTATAGAACCTATGCAGGGGTTCAAAAAAGAATAGACAATTTAGATGTGTTAAATGCACAACAATGGGCAACCATTTACAATGAGGGGTTGGCTAATGATGGTATGCCTTCAGATGCTTATTTAGCAGATCCAAATTCTTTAAAATCGTACAATTGGAAAGATGCTGTATACAAATCTGCAATTATGCAAAGTCATCAATTGTCAGTTTCTGGTGGAACAGATAAATCAACCTATTTTGTCTCTTTTGGTTATATAAATCAAGATGGAATTATTAAAAATACAGGTTATAAAAGAACCAATTTTAGAGTTAACAATACGTATCAAATAAAACCTAAAATTAAAATAGGACATAATATTCAGTATGCAAATTCATACACAAGTTCAGTTCCTTCTTATGGTGGAAATTCTACAGCTAAGACTGCTTTTACAGGATATATGGTAGATCCTTCCACTCCTTTTTACAATGATGATGGAACTTATGCTATTGCAAAATATGCTTCTCAAGCAATAAATCCTTTGGGGTTGACAGAGTTTGGGCAAGCTCCTAGAAAAAGAGAGAGCTTTTTTGGTAATTTATTTTTAGAAGCAGATATTGTAAAAGGGTTAAAATTTAAATCGAATTTTGGATTACAAGTTAATAATACAAAAGTAGATAATTACAAACCTGCATATTTTGTTGCAGGAAAATTTAACTCTCCAGTAACTACTTATAATTTAAGTAGAGCAGAAAGCAGAGTGTTAATTTTGTCAAACACTTTAAACTATAATAAAACATTTCATAAAAAACACAGTATTAATGCTTTGTTAGGACAAGAAATTCAACAGTTGAGTTCTAATAATGTAAGCGCAAGTAGAAATGACATTCCAGAAAGTGTGGCAAATCCTACGTTAGGTTCAGGAGCTATCTCTTCTGCAAGTAACGGAGGAACGATTTCAGAATCAAAACTATTGTCATTTTTTGGTAGATTAAATTACAATTTTGATGATCGTTATTTAATCACAGGTACGTATCGTTTTGACGGATCTTCTCGTTTTGGTGCTAATAACAGATGGGCTCAATTTCCCTCGTTGGCTTTAGCATGGAACCTTCATAAAGAAGAATTTTACGATATAGATGTCATCAACCAATTAAAAGTACGTGCAGGTTGGGGAGGAACAGGAAATCAAAACATTCCAAATACGGCAACTTACAATACATTAGGGGTAGGTGGTACTAATTATTCATTAGGAACTGATGAAGCAACACAGTTAGGTGTGGCTCCGTTAAGACCTGGAAACCCAGATTTAAAATGGGAAACAACCATTACTAAAAACATTGGTATAGATATGGCTTTGTTAAATAATTCTATTACGCTTTCAGCAGAATATTTTATCAAAAATACCACAGATATGTTAATGCCAACTCCAGTATTATTAACGGCTGGTTTTGAAGATAATCCATATACCAATGCGGGAGATATAGAAAATAAAGGATTGGAGTTTACAGCCAATTATAAGAAAAGTATTAATGATTTTTCTTTTAGTATTGGAGGGAATATTTCAGCTATTAGAAACAAAGTTATCAAGTTGTCTGGAGAAGGAAGTCTTATTCAAACAGGTAATGCAAACGGATTTAAAAATATTAGTAGAACCGAAGCGGGAAATCCATTAGCTTCTTTTTACGGATACGAAATGATTGGTTTGTTTCAAAATCAAGACGAGATTGATAATTATGCAAGTTTACCAAACACAAAAGCTGGAGATGTAAAGTATAAAGACTTAAACAATGATAATGTTATTGACGATAGAGATAGAACTTTTATTGGTTCTCCGTTTCCAAAATTTACGTATGGTATTAATTTAGACATGTCTTATAAACAGTTTGATTTCACAGCTTTTTTTCAAGGTAGTCAAGGAAACAAAATTTTTAACAGTACAGACTATTGGTTAGAAGGAGATTTGGGTAGTAATTTAAACACAAATATGTTAGGAAGATGGACAGGAGAGGGAACTTCTAATAGCATTCCAAGAGCTACGTTTTCAGGGCAATCTAACAACACACAATTGTCTAGTAGATATGTAAGAGATGGGTCTTATTTAAGGTTAAAGAACATTCAGTTAGGATATACGGTTCCTAAAAAAATATTAGAAAAGTTTTTTGTAACTAAATTACGAGGGTACATAGCAGCTCAAAATCTGTTGACTTTTACCAAGTATGACGGTTTAGATCCTGAAGTAGGGATAGATAGTTCACAAAACAGTCCTTTAGATATGGGAATAGATAGAGGAAGGTATCCTTCTGTAAGAACTGTTTCTGTGGGATTAGATATTAACTTTTAAATTATTGATGATGAAATTACATACAAACATAAAAAATATTATAAAGTTTAGTGTATTAACTTTAGTAATGAGTCTTGCTTCTTGTAGCGACGATTATTTAGAAGTTGGAACTTATGGAACTCCAGAGGTGAAAAATTATTACAAATCAGCAGTAGATGCAGAGCAAGGAATGATATCTGTATATTCCGCAATGAATGAATTGTATGGGAGGAAAAATTTTTGGGCAAAGATGGGGACTGATTTAATATTTGGAGATATTGGAACTGATGATTTTTTAAAAGGAGGAAATAGAGTAAATGACAATATTCCTTTGGATCAGAAAAAATTATATGAAATTCCAACTTCAAATATAGCGATAGAGCAAGTATGGAGAGTAAATTATAAAGGGATTTATTATGCTAATTTAATTTTAGAAAAAGTACCTAATATTGATTTTGAAGATGCTGTTAGAAAACAAGAAATTTTAGCAGAGGCTCATTTTTTACGTGCTTATTTTTACTTTGATTTGGTAAATTCTTTTGGAGGGGTTCCTTTAATAGAAAAACCATTAAAGTATAGCGAAGCAAATCTTCCAAGAGCAACAGAAGAAGCTACCTATGCTTTTATAGAAGATGAATTAGAATTGGCTATTGCAAATTTGCCGTCAAGATTTGATAAGGATGATACCTATCTTGGTAGAGCAGATAAAGGAGCTGCTTTAGGATTAATGATGCGAGTTTCTTTGTATCAAAACAAAATGAATCAAGTTAAAACCTATGGAGAACAATTGTTTGCCTTGCCTTATGTTTTAGAAGCAGATGTAAACAATATTTTTAAACAAAGTGGAGAATGGGGAACAGGATCTATTTTTGAAATTAATTACTCATCAAACACCAGTCTTTTGGGGAATGGAACCATACAAATTTTATCACCTAGAAGTAAAAAAGGAGGAGGGTTTATGCAAGCGAAAAGAGAGTTAAGGGATGCTTATGTAGTAAATATTATAGGAACAGACACCATTCGTGATCCTAGGTACGATGCTACTTTTTATACTCCAAATGACAAAGCAGGTACTTATGGTACAGGTTGGTATATTAGAAAATATTCTTGGGCTCCTTATAGTGATTATACTTTTCCAACTGTTGGAGGAGCAGCAAACAGTGCTAACAATGTTCGAGTGTTAAGATTAGCAGATGCATATTTAATGTATGCAGAGGCTATTTATTTAACAGATCCAACAACAGCGATTGAGTATGTAAATAAAGTAAGAAAGCGTGCTAGAGAAAGTGGAGGAGTAGGAAATTTATTTCCTGAAGATTTACCTATGACTTTAACAGGGAATGCTTTACGTGATGCTATTTATAAAGAAAGACGTTTAGAGTTGGCAGGTGAAGGTTATAGATACCATGATTTGATTAGAACAGGTAGAGCCGCAACCATTTTAGGACCTTTAGGGTTTCAAACAGGAAAACATGAAGTGATGCCAATTCCTTATTCTCAAATACAATTATCTAAAGGAATATTAACTCAAAATAATTATTAGTATATAGTTTTTTTAATTTAGTTAGTTTCTTAAGCTCAATCAAATCTTAGTATTTGGTTGGGCTTAAGTGTTTGTTATACAATCTTATTTTTTAAGTTATATTTACAATCAGCACTTTTGGCTTTAAAGCTAAAAAATATTAAAAATGAAAAAACAATCTTTTTTATTCTTAGCATTTCTTTTTTTGTTTTTTAATGGGTTTTCTCAAGTTTTTACAAAAAACTATAAAATTACTCGTTATGAATTGCCCATAGAAACCAATACAACAGACATTTTACAAGATCAATATGGGTTTGTTTGGATTGCTACTACACAAGGATTGTGGAGATATGACGGAGGTAGTTATAAAAATTATGTAAAAAATGAGTTAGATACCACAAGTATTACAGACAACCATATTTCTAAAGTTTTTGAAGATTCTAAAGGTGATTTATGGGTGGGTACTTATGGAGGAGGATTGTTAAAATACATAAGGGAGTTTGATTGTTTTGAGCGTTATATTCACGATGAAAACAACCCTAAAAGTTTAAGTTTTAACGAGGTGAAACTTATTTATGAAACCTCAGATGGTCAATTTTTTATAGGAACCGATGGAGGAGGACTTAACCTTATGAACAGAGAAAATAAAACCTTTCATTCGTTCAAACATCAACCCAACAATAAACAGAGTTTAAGTCATAACAATGTATTGAGTTTGGCAGAAGTTACTCCTGGAAAATTGCTTGTAGGAACCTGGAAAGGATTGAATTTATTGGATTATAAAAACAATACAGTTCAACGAATTGTTGATGATAAAAACAAAGCCAATCAATCATATTTTGTTCTTAATAGAATTAAAAAAATTAAGGAAAACTACTCATGGAAAATTCAACAAGATGATCGTCATAGCTTTGTGTCCCTTAAAATTGCCGAAGACATGTCTGGAAATACTTGGTATGTCAATTGGAAATACGTGTCTATCTACTCTAATTTTCCACATCAAGAAGAAAGAATTTCGTTAGATTATTGGTTCCAGGAAAAATATTATTTGCAAAGTATTTTTAAAAGCAGCGTAAAAGGAGAAATGTGGGTGTTGGCAAACAAAGGAACTTTTTTTAGGTTTCAAGAAAAAGAACGAGTATTTGATTCTTATTTAAGTTTCCAAAAATCAAACAATCTCTTGCAAACCTCTCATTATATCTGGATGAATAGTTTCAACGAAATCATCATTTTTGATAAACAACAACAACTAGAGGTTAAACGTTTTAGTACTCCCCATAAAGATTTACAAATTACAAATAGCCCACAAAGCAAAGAGGTGAGTGCTATGGATACACAGTTTTATTACTTGTTTAAAGAAGATGGAACACTTCTTAAAAAACACCCAAGAGACAAGTCTAACGAAGTAAGAAGTTTTTTACACACATCAAACAATCAACTATGGGTTGGCGAAATTTTAGGGGTAAAAAACTACCAAGCAACACCATTTAAACAACAACATTTTTTTCAGTGTAATTGGGACGATCCTAATGGTATAGGGTATTTTCATAGATGTATAAATCTTTTTGAAGACAGCAAAGGTTCTATTTGGTTAGGAACTACAGGAGATGGATTGAAAAAATACAATACCGATACCCAACAATTTAAACACTTTAGACATAAAATTGGAGATGTACATACAATTAGCAACAATTTTGTAGATGTTATTTACGAAGATCAGCATCAAAATTTATGGGTAGGAACTCAATCAGGATTGTCTAAAATTTCATTAGAAAAAGAGCAAGTATTGCCTTTTGAAATGGAAGAATTAAAAGACAAAATTATAACGGCCATTGAACAAGACCACGAAGGAAATTTTTGGATTGGAACCACCAACGGTCTAATAAAATTTAATGAAGAAACAAAAGAAATTAGAGTGTTAAACGAAGCAGATGGTTTGATATCTAATGAAATAGGAACAGGAAGTTTGCTTTTAGACAATGGCGATTTGGTTTTTGGAACCGAAAAAGGATTGATGAAATTCAACCCTAAACAAATTAAACCAAACACTAAACAACCACAAGTTTATATTTCTAAATTGTGGGTAAATAACAATTTAATAAAACCAAAACCTAAAAATAAATACATTCAAAAAAACATTGAAGTAGCAAACTTGTTAAATTTAGATTATACAGATAGCAAGTTTGAGATTGCATTTCAAGTAATTCATTTTAGCAACAACCAAAGATGTAAATATGCCTATAAATTAGAAGGATACGATGCAGATTGGTCTTATGTGAATTCTCAAAACTCCAAAGCAACCTATACCAATATTCCTGCAGGGAAATATACCTTTTTAGTAAAAGCCACTAACGAAGATAATGTTTGGAATACCAACTATAAAAAACTAACCATTGTAGTAGCTCCTCCTTTTTGGGATTTAATTTGGGTACGTGCATTGGCATTGTTGTTTGTTTTAATAGTGGTTTATGTAGTTTTTAAATGGTTTTTAAACAAAGAAAAATCTAGGTCTAAATTTGAGTTAGAAAAAGAGCGTTTGAAACAATTTGATGAAATTTCTCAAATGAAATTACGTTTTTTTACCAACATATCGCACGAACTAAGAACTCCTTTAACATTAATTACAGCTCCTTTAAGTAAATTTTCAGAAAAAGGAATTATCCCCAATCATAAAGTATTAAAAATGATGTATCGCAACAGCAATCGCTTGTTAGAACTCATCAACCAAATATTAGATTTTAGAAAATTAGAAAGCAAGCAACAATTAAAAATATCAGAAGTAAAAGATCAAACTTTGTTTGAAAACATATACGATGCCTATTTGTATTGGACCAAAGAAAAACACATCCAATTCCATAAAACACTTTTTCAAAAAAAGACCCTGCCAACACTTTATTACGATGCAGATGTGGTTCAAAAAATAACATCTAACCTAATTTCTAATGCAGTAAAATACACACCAGAACATGGAAAAATAGATTTTATAGTTTGGTTAAAAAACATAAAAACAAACCCTCAAAACCAGGTAGAAAACGGAGAGTTGGTTATTGAAGTAAAAGACAACGGCGTGGGAATAGCCAAAGAATATCAGCAAAAAATATTTGAAAGGTATTTTCAGTTAGACAAAGATTCTGTGGTTTTAAATAGTTCTGGAATAGGATTGTCTTTATGTGCAGAATTAGTTACGTTACATGGAGGAACTATAACTTTAGAAAGTGAATTAAATCAAGGATCTCATTTTACAGTTTGCATTCCTATTGGCAAAAATTTAAAAGAAACAAACGAACACTCACCCCAAGCTGTCATAGAAACTATAGAAAATTCAGAAAAAGATGTTTTGTTGTTGGTAGAAGATAATCAAGATATTAGAAATTATTTAGCTGCAGAGTTACAAGAATCGTATACCATTCTTACAGCTACAAACGGAAAAGAAGGTTTGTCTAAAGCAGTAGCCCATATTCCCGATATTATTATTAGCGATATTATGATGCCAACGATTGATGGAATTCAGTTAACTCAACAATTAAAGGCAAATGATTTTACGTCTCATATTCCCGTTATATTTTTAACCGCTAAAACAGGAATGGAAAATAAATTGATAGGTTTAAATTCTGGTGTGCACGATTATATTCAGAAACCCTTTAACATTTCAGAAATACAATTAAAGCTAAAAAACATTTTAACAGCTAGAAAAGAATGGACTCAAAAAAATCTGGAAAACAAACAAGAGAACTTCCAAAAACAAAATCAAGATAATTTTTTAATCAAACTAAATAGTTGTTTGGAAAAACATTTAGAAGATTCCAATTTTGGAGTAGAAAATTTATGTTTAGAAATGGGAGCAAGCAGGTCTCAATTGTACCGAAAATTACAATCTATTACCGGAAAATCTATTATAGAATACATTAATTTTTACAAACTTACCACAGCCATGGAACTGCTTAAAAAAGGAAATACAAGTGTAAAACAAGTTGCCTTTTCTGTTGGGTTTGATGATAGCAGGTATTTTAGCAGAGTGTTTAAAAACCACTTTGGAAACGCTCCTTCTTTTTATATATCCAAAAAAGAATAAATTATAAAAACAACAATAGAATATTGTAAATACTTCATTATTATAAGTGTAAATAGGTTTTTTGTGTAAAATGTGCACTCTTTTATACAAAAAATCCACATGCTAGTTTTTTTTTGTGTCTATGTTTGTAAGGCAACAATTAGAACTATAGTCATGAAAAATACCCGAAGAGAGTTTCTTAAAAACACTGCATTGCTAGGTGCTGGTTTAAGCCTTACTTCTTCCTATGGCCTTACCATTATTAACAAACCAAGTCTGTCTAAAAATAGTATAGGGCACGGAGATTTTAAATACCGTGTACACAAAGAATGGGGAAATTTAAATCCGCTAACAACACCTGTTAAAAATTGTCATGAAATGGTTATGGATTCCAAAGGACGTTTAATAATGGTAACAGATCATGTACAAAACAATATTATTGTGTACGATAAATCTGGAAAATTAATAACCTCATGGACTCATCATATGAAAAGCGGACACGGTCTTTCTATTTTTAATGAAGGGGGAGAAGATGTACTTTTTATAACCGATAACAATCAAAGAATTATTAAAACAACCATAGACGGAAAAGTTTTAATGGAATTGCCAAATCCTAAAAAAATAGGAATATATAAAGAAAAAGAACGTTACAGACCTACAGAAACTGCGGTAGCACCTAACGGCGATATTTATGTGGCCGATGGTTATGGTTCTGATTACATACTACAGTTTAACAAAGAAGGAGAATTTATTAGAAAGTTTGGAGGAAAAGGACATCAAGATGAAAAGCTAAACAATGCACACGGAGTTGCTATTGATGACAGAGACCCAAACAATATAACCTTACTATGTACTTCTAGAGTCCACAATTCATTTAAACGCTTTACCCTAGAGGGTAAGTACTTAGAAACCATTTTTTTGCCAGGAGCATATGTATGTCGTCCTGTTATTGATGGAGAAAATTTGTATTCAGGAGCTTGTTGGTCTCGATTAAAATATTTGGAAAGAGTACCTAATTCTGGTTTTGTAACCATTTTAGATAAAAATAACAAAGTAATTTCCAATCCTGGAGGAACCAAACCCAAATACAAGCATGGAGAGTTGCAGCTTATGCTTCAAGAAACACCTTTATTCAATCATTGTCATGATGTATGTATAGATAATGATAAAAACATATATGTCTGTCAATGGAATGCCAACAAAAGCTATCCTATTAAATTAGAAAGAATTTAAAAACATGAAAAAATTAGGATATATATTAGGGTTCTTAAGTGTGTTGGTTTCTTGTAAAAAGCAAGGAGATTACAACAAATTAACCGAAAAAAAAGTACCTAAAGTAGTAGATTACAATTTTGATGTTCGTCCCATATTGTCCGACAAATGTTTTAGTTGTCACGGTCCCGATGTTAAAAAAAGATTTAAAGGATTAAGGTTAGATACTCAAGAAGGTGCTTTTAAAGCATTAAAAGAAAATGCTGCTGTACACGGAATTGTGCCTAACAATCCTATGAAATCAGAAATTTATTTAAGAATAGTTTCTAAAGACACCACAAAACTAATGCCTCCGCTAGAAAGCAATTTAAAACTAAGTGAGTACGAGAAAAAGGTAATTAAAAAGTGGATAGAACAAGGAGCAAAATACGACACACACTGGGCTTTTAAAAAAGTAACAAAACCCGTTGTTCCTAAAATAGAACTTAAAAATTGGGCTAAAAATGAAATAGATTATTTTATTGCTCAAAAAATAGAAGCTACCAATTTGGTTCCTAATAAAAAAGCAGATAAAGAGCGTTTGTTAAAACGTGTAGCTTTTGATATTACAGGATTGCCTCCAAGCTTAGAAATGCAACATCGTTTTGTAAACGATGCTTCAGAAAACGCATATGAAAAAATAGTAGATGAGCTATTGGCTAGCAAACACTACGGAGAAAAAATGGCTGCTACCTGGATGGATGTTGCCCGTTATGCCGATTCTCACGGATTTCAAGACGACCAATTGCGCACAATGTGGCCTTGGAGAGATTGGGTAATTCATGCTTTTAATAAAAACTACAGCTACAAAAAGTTTGTAACCTATCAGTTGGCGGGAGATATGTTAGAGGAAGATAATTTAGAGGCTTTGCTAGCATCTGGATTTAACAGAAACCATAAACTAAACCAAGAAGGAGGAATTATTAGAGAAGAAACACGTATAGAAAACGTAACCGATAGAACCAATACATTTGGAAAAGCTTTTTTAGGAATGACCTTTGAATGTGCCAAATGTCACGATCATAAATACGACCCTATTTCTCAAAAAGAGTATTTTCAAACGTTTGCTTTTTTTGATAAAGTTCCTTTTCGTGAAAATGGAGAATCCGCTTCACGTAAATTATTTGCCGAAAAACCTAAAATCTTAATCACAGATTCTATTGTAAAAAACAAGTTGCCTTTTATTAACAAAACACCAAAAGTTGCTGTAGAAACTATGGTAATGAAAGACATTCCAAATATTAGGAAAACACACGTGTTAAATAGAGGAGCTTATGATGCCAAAGGAGAAATTGTACAAAGTAGCACACCAAAAGCCATACTACCTTTTGATACTCTTGAATACAAACCCAACAGATTAGGATTAACACAATGGATGTTTAACAAAAACAACCCATTAACTAGCAGAGTTTATGTAAACCGAATTTGGCAAGAATTGTTTGGAAAAGGAATTGTAAAAACATCTGGAGATTTTGGAATGCAAGGTGAATTGCCCACTCATGCAGCATTGTTAAATTGGTTGTCTGCTGATTTTATGGAACATGATTGGGATATTAAATACCTCATCAAAAAAATAGTAACATCAGCAACTTACCAACAGTCTTCTGTAATTACAAAAGAAAAACAAGCCATAGATCCTGATAATAAATTACTGGCCAGAGCCAATAGAAACAGATTTACAACCGAAATGGTTAGAGATCATGCACTTGCTACTAGCGGATTGTTAAATCAACAAATAGGAGGAAGAAGTGTAAGAGTATATCAACCCGATGGACTTTGGGAAGTTGCTACAGCAGGTAGAGGACATTTAACAGAATACATACAAGACAAAGGAGATTTGTTGTACAAACGTGGATTGTACATTTTTGTAAAAAGAACCACCATGCCACCTGTACAAATGGTGTTTGATGGAACCTCAAGAGATCAGTGCGAAGTTAGAAGATTGTCAACATCTACACCATTGCAAGCGCTTATCAACCTAAACGACCCTACTATTTTAGAAGCAGCAAGAGTTTTATCAGAAAAAACAGTACAAGAAACAGGTACTATAGAAGAAAAAATAGCAACTGTTTTTCAAAAAATTCTATGTAGAAAAATTAAAAAAGAGGAAAAAGATATTTTGGTAAGTTACTATCAAGATCAGCAAACTTTTTTTCAGGAACATCCTAAAAAAGCAGCACAATTTATAAACGTAGGAGAGTATCCTATGCAACCCAACACAAACCCAATTAAGGTAGCTACCTTAATGCAAGTAATTCACACCATGTACAACATGGAAGAAACCATTGTAAAAAGCTAATCATTATGGAAAAAGAACAATTTGAACATCGATTAAATATCAATAGAAGACATTTTTTATCCAAAGCAGCTTTGGGAATGGGAGGTGTTGCCTTGGGGTCTTTGCTAATGCCCGATTTGTTAAAAGGAAGTTCTCAAACTTCAGATGAAATCCCTTTAGGATTAACACATTTTGCTCCTAAAGCCAAACGGGTTATTTTTTTAGTACAAAACGGAGCCCCATCTCAGTTAGAAACGTTTGATTACAAGCCTAAGTTAGAAGAAATGTTTGGGCAAGATTTGCCTGAATCTATTAGAGGAGGTCAACGTTTAACAGGAATGACTGCCAATCAAAAAAGCTTTCCTTTGGTAGGGTCGCATTACAAATTTAATAGACATGGAAAAAATGGAACTTATGTAAGCGAATTATTGCCAAACATAGCCAAAATTACCGATGATTTATGCATTGTAAAAAGCATGCATACAGAGGCTATCAATCACGACCCTGCCTTAACTTTTTTACAAACAGGAGCACAAGTAGGATCTAGACCAAGTATGGGCTCTTGGTTGAGTTATGGTTTGGGTAGCGAAAATAAAAATTTGCCTTCGTTTTGTGTTTTGTTGTCTAAAGGAAAAGGAAACGGACAAGGTGTTTATTCTAAATTATGGTCCAACGGTTTTTTAGATAGCACACACCAAGGAGTACAATTAAGTGCTAGTGAAGATCCTATTCTGTATTTAAACAATCCTAAAGGTATGGACAGTGCCAATAGAAGAAAAATGTTAGATCATTTGGGGAATTTAAACGAATTGAATTACAAAGAATTTGGAGATCCTGAAATCCATTCTAAAATACAACAGTATGAATTGGCTTATCGTATGCAAACTGCAGTGCCAGAAGTAACCGATATTTCTAAAGAACCAGAAAGTATTAAAGAATTGTACGGAGCAGATTGTACCATTCCAGGAACTTATGCAGCCAACTGTTTGTTGGCTAGAAAGTTGTCAGAATCTGGAGTTCGATTTGTACAATTGTATCATCAAGGATGGGATCAGCACAACAATTTAGTAGGTGCTATTAAAGGTCAGGCTAAAGACGTAGATCAAGCTTCTGCTGCCTTAATTACAGACTTAAAACAACGTGGTTTGTTAGATGAAACTTTGGTGATTTGGGGAGGAGAATTTGGAAGAACCAATTATTGTCAGGGAAAATTAACTCAAAAAAATTATGGTAGAGATCATCATCCTAGATGTTTTAGCATGTTTATGGCCGGTGGAGGAATTAAAGCAGGTACAGTATATGGAAAAACAGACGAGTTGGGATATAATATTGTAGAAAACCCTGTACATATTCACGATTTACACGCTACCATTATGCATTTAATGGGCTTAGATCATGAACGTTTAACTTACAAACATTTGGGTAGAAGGTTTAGATTAACCGATGTACACGGACATGTTGTTAAAGATATTATTTCGTAAAAGGATGATGAAGAACAAAACAAAACTTGTATTACAATTATTATTTGTATTGCATATCTTTTTAGCGTTTTTACTAGTTTTTGAAAGTGCTGTACAAGTGCCGTATTGGGTACAACCGTTAGGACGTATGCACCCTATTATATTGCATTTTCCAGTGGCTTTTATTGGGTTATTGGTGTTGTTTACCTTTACTAAAAAAAGCATAGAAAAAGAAACGTATCAAAAAACACATTACCAATTATTATTGCTTACTGCTTTTACTACTGTAATTGCAACTATTATGGGATTTTTACTTTCTTTAGAAGGATATGAATCTGATTTGATGCAATTGCACAAATGGTTGGGAGTTGCGTTGAGTTTTTACATGTATTTATTAGTTTCAGTTTACTCTAAAAAAATATACACTCCGTTGTTGTACGTAGGTTTGGTATTGGTGGTTTTTGTAGGACATTATGGTGCCGGACTAACACACGGAAGTACTTTTATTACAGAGCCTTTGCAAGTTACACATACAGACCCTTTAAGTAACTCTATTTACCAAGCCCATATTCAGCCTATTTTAAAAGCAAAATGTGTAAGTTGTCACAATACCAATAAACCCAAAGGAGGTTTAGATATGAGTAGCATAGAAGCAATAAACAAAGGAGGAAAGCACGGAGCGTTGTGGGTGGCACATCAGCCTCAAAAAAGTTTATTCTTACAGCGTGTACACTTGCCTTTAGAAGATAAAAAACACATGGCTCCAGATGGAAAACCACAACTAAGTAAAGAAGAAATACAGTTAGTTACCACTTGGATTCAGCAAGGAGCAAATGATACCATTGCTGTTTCAGATTTGCAAAACACCAATGTGTTAAAAAAATTAATTACAACAAAGTGGTTAAAAAAAGATAGTGAACCTGTTTATGAGTTTGATTTTGCAAGTTCAGAAACCTTAGCGACCTTAAAAAAATCTCCTTACATCAGTATTCAACAAAAATCCGCCAACTCTCCTGCATTAGTTGCTACTGTTTTGGGAGGGAGCAGTTATGAACCTAAAAATTTACAAAGTTTGTTAGCGGTTAAAGAACAGTTGGTCTCTTTAAATTTATCAAACTTAGAGGTTACAGATACCGATTTACAAACAGTAAAGGAGTTTGTAAATTTAGAAAGCTTGTGGTTAAATTTTACCAAAATAACAAGTAGTGGTTTGGAGGCTTTAAAACAATTAGAAGAATTAAAATTATTGTCTGCAGTAGGAACTTCTTTAGATAATGAAAGTATTAAAACGTTTAAAGCATTAAAACAATTAGAAACATTGTGTGTTTGGAATACCAATATTGATAAAGAAATTTTAGAAAATCAACTTGGTTCCATCAATGTAGAAAAAGGAATAAAAGAAAGTCATCAAAAAAGTGCCTTGGCACCTCCAACAGTTGTAGGTAGAGCTAATGTTAAAAATAATGGCGATTTAATTTATTTAAAACATTTAGATAAAGATGTTGTTATCAAATACAATATCAATCAGAAGGTAACCGATAGTTCTAGTGTTTATGAAAATGGAATTCAAATAGATTTTAAGAATAAAAGAGAATTGGTTATAAAAGCAAAAGCTTTTAAAAAAGGAAAAAAATCGAGTTCAGAAATTTCTTTTAGAGTACACAAACAAGGAATACAGCCAAGTGCTTTAGAAACTCGTTTTACCAACTATACGGCAGATTATTTTGGAGATGCTAGAGTTTTGTTAGTAGATGATTATTTACCATATAAAAATGCACAATCTTATGGGTGGAGCATGTTTACAGACAAGGAATATTTTGAATGTATTGCAGATTTTAAAAACAATAAACAGCCTATAAAAGAATTAAAAATACAATGTGCAACTTATTATAGGTTTGGGAAAAATAATTTGGAGTATGCACATGTATTTGGATCTAATGACAAAGAAAATTGGAAGATGATTGATAAAATTCAGTACCCAAAAACAAAGCAATTTAAAAATAAATATACCATAGATTTTAAACTAAAAAACACAAAATACTCTTACTACAAAATACGGATTCAACCTGGAGCAAACAAAAGGTTTTTTGTTTCTCAATTATTCTTTTATTAGTTTAAGCAAATTGTATTACAAACAAATCCAGACCATATAGTTTGGATTTGTTTGTTTTTACTGGAAGTTTGTTATCGCTAGCAACGGTAAACTGAACAGAGTTAAAATACTAATTGGGTATTACCACAAATGTTATTTATACTGGTAGTATTTGTTTAAGTTGAGTATTGTTTTTAGTTAACTTTGTAGTATGTTAAATTCTCTTCGTTTTTTAGTGGTTGGTTGTTGGTTTATAAGCAGTAATGTGTTGGCACAAAACAGCTTGCAAAAAAGTATAGAACAAGATTTACAAAAAGCAAAATACCTAACAACACATGCCTATTATCCGGAGGCTTATGACAAGCTTTGGAATGTATTAATTCTATCAGATTCGTTACACAATTCTAAAATTAAATACAAAGCATATAAAAGTTTATCTCAGTTATATTCTATTTTTCACGAAAAAGAAAAAGCCTTTGTAGCCATAGATTCTATGTTTGTGCATGCAAAACAACAAAAGGTGTTTGCAAACCCCAAGGTAAAATCTAACTTGTATTACACTGCTGCATTAACGTATAGAATGAATGATGAGTATGACCTGGCTGCTAAATATTTAACCATTAGTGAAGATCTTTTAGATTCACTACATAGTTCTTTTAACGATAAGTTGTATGTACTTACAGAAAAAGCTCATTTGTACACATTAACTAAGAATTACAACGCTTCCGAAAAACTTTTAACAGAAATAGTTCAAAAGGTTTCTAACCAACATCATTATGCATCTATTATCAATTCAATGTTGGGAGATTTGTATGCTCAAAAAGGAGAAAACAAAAAAGCACTCACGTATTACAATAGGAGTTTAGAAATTTTATCTAAGAAAAAAAACAGAGTTGGTTTAAAAGTAGATTTGTTAGAAAAAACGGCCAAAATTAATGGCAAATTAGGAATGTATAAAATCGCTTTTCAACAAATGACAAGCTCTAAGGTTTTAGGCGATAGTTTATTTGGCGGACAAAGTGAACGTAACAAAGAGCTATTCGAAATTAAAGATTCTTACAGAACAGCTATATTACAAAACAAAAGAATTCAAAAAGAACAAGAGTTAAAACTCATTAAAACTCAAAAAGAGAAATTAAACATACAGTTAATTTTCTCGACTATTTTATTTATTCTTACGGTAATTGTATCGTTTTTTGGAATAAAATTAATTCGTAAAAAACATGCTACAGAAAAAAAAATAGCCAAAGAAAGAGCACGTGCTGAGGTTGAAATTAAAGAAAAAGAATTGGCTGTTACAGCCTTACAATTAATGCAAAAAGACAAACTGTTAGAAGAGATAAAGAAAGGATTAGAGAATGTTAAAAAAGATAAAGACGATGTTTCTGTAGAACAAATAAAAAGTACCATTAAAGTAAATGCTACCAAAACTTGGGAAGAATTTGAAACCCGATTTGTACAAGTAAACAGTTCTTTTTATGAATTGTTAAGTCACAAACATCCTAATTTAAGTAGAAATGAGTTGAAACTTTGTGCATTGATAAAACTTAACTTTTCTACCAAAGAAATGGCTCAGCTTTTAGGTGTTTCTGCAGATAGTGTTAACAAAGCCCGATATAGACTTAGAAAAAAACTGGCATTAAATAGAGATGATAATTTGGTTGCCTATATTAATAGTATTTAAGCATCTAGATGCTACTTGATAACCTTGAGAAAATCTTCATCTCGATTCTGTTCAATGTATTAACTTTTGGGTGTTCGAGCGAAGTTGAGAACCTACCTAGTTATTGTTACAGAAAATGTTCGCCATATAACAATAATCACACTTCTTCCAAAAAGTAGAAATCACTCAAGAATTCTAACAGCATAAAAAACCTCAGGCAATATAAAATCATCTGAGGTTTGTACACATTATAAGTTCACTAAAAACTGTAATCTATTTTACTTAGATTGATCAATAATTTTAGAAACTACAAAAGGCTTTTCATCACCAGGAGGAATAATTTTAATAGACTCGTGTTCTACGTTTCCACTTCTAGTTTTAATTTTTAAACGTACTGGTTTACCATATTCTGGTGGAATTGGAATTTTAATAGCCAATGTGCGTTGATTGTTTAAAATGGTATAGGTTTTAATAGCGTTGCCTGCCATAAAGGTTTCTATAATAGCCTCTTTACTAGCCGATTTAAAGTTTAGTTCTGCATTCCAAGTATTTACATAAAATCCTGGATCTACAAACGTAATTTCATATTCTACCCACTTAGAGTTGTCCTCTTTGTTTTTAACAACGGTATTTTTAGTTGTATTATTTTGGTACAAATAATCCCAAGATTTACCGTGTTTTTCGGCATCAAAATTATAGTAAGCACTTTTTTGTCCTACTTTAATTTCTGGTAAATCACCACCTTTAACATCAATAGTTTTGGTAGCTATAATGTTTTCACTAGAATTACCCACCAAAATTTCAAAAGTTCCTTTTTTTACCATTAGCTTTCCTTTTTTAGTGTTGTAATAAGAAAAAGCTTCGTAAGGAATTTGAATAGCTACAGTGGTTTGTTTCCCTGCCGCTACAGACACACGTTTAAATCCTTTTAAAGCTTTAATGGGTGCGTTTTTAGAAGAGTTAACGTTGCGAATGTATACTTGAATAACCTCATCACCATGTAAGGTTCCTGTATTGTTTACAGTAGCAGTTACTGTTACAAATTCATTGGCTTTTAATTTCTTTTTGTTTAGAGAAACATTGTTTATTTTAAAGTTGGTATAGCTTAAACCAAATCCAAAAGGATACAATGGTTTTCCTTTAAAATACATATAAGTTCTGTTTCCTCCTGCCATTTTGTAATTGTGAAAATCTGGCAAATCATTATCAGAGGCATACCAAGTAGCATTTAATTTTCCTCCAGGGTTTACATCACCAAACAATACTTTTGCTAAGGCAGTACCTTGTTCTTGTCCGTTTGGCCAAGCACACACAATACCAGGAATGTTTTTTTGTTCCCAAGCAATAGCTGTAGGTCCGCTAGGAACTAATACCAATATGATGTTTTTGTTTACAGCTTGTACGGCCTTGATTAGTTTATGCTGATTTCCTGGTAATTTTATCGATTTTCTATCGGTGTTTTCTGTAGAAGTAGTTTCATCATTCCCTACAACTAAAATTACTTGGTCTGATTTTTTAGCCAAAGCAACAGCTTCTGCTATTTTGGTGTCATCATCATTTTTAGCCGTTACATTACAACCTTCTGCAAATGCTACATTGGCATGGGTATAGGTTTTGATACCGTCTAAGGGACTTACTTTGCTTTTAGGATGTCCAGAGTATATTCCCATCCAACATCTATCTGCAAAAGGACCAATCATGGCAATGTTTTTTAAATCCTTTTTTAGAGGAAGTACTTGATTGTTTTTTAACAACACAATAGATTGTTCAGCAGCTTTTAATGCCAAAGCCTTGTGCGAATCAGATTCTAAAACACTAGCAGGAATTTTAGAATAGGGATTCAATGCAGGATCATCAAAATCACCAGTCATAAAACGAAGTCTTAACAATCTGGCAACTGTAATGTCTAATTCTTTTTCTGTGATTAAACCTTGCTCTAGCGCTTTAGGCAATGCACTTACCATTGGAGCTTGTTTTTCTTTATGTCTAAAACATTCTTGATCAACACCTGCTTTTATAGCCATTGCAGCAGCTTCGGGTTGTGTTTTGCATACTTCATTCTTTTTTCAAGACCTTGCACAGCAGCCCAATCTGCAATTACATATCCTTTAAATCCCCATTCGTCTCTTAATACATCATTTACCAACCAATTGTGTGCTGTACAAGGAATTCCGTTCAAACCGTTTAATGCGGTCATAATTCCTGTTGCTTTCTCATCTACAACACAGGTTTTGTATGCAGGAAAGTAGTATTCGTATAAATCTTTTTTCCCAATGTTAGAATGTATCCACTCCCTTTTTGTTTCTACATTGTTAGCTACATAATGTTTTACAGTGGTAACCGTTTTTACATAGTTAGGGTCGTTTCCTTGCATTCCTCTAACATACATACGTGCAATTTCTGACATTAAATGAGGATCTTCACTGTAACATTCACCATTTCTACCCCATCTAGGGTCTCTGGCCATGTTTACGGTCGGAGAAAACATCATAACTTCTTTTTTCCCCATATTTTTTAATGCTCTTGCTTCGTTAGAAATAGCGGTAGCAACATCAAACATTAAATCAGGATTCCAAGTGGCACCCATGGCAATGTTTTGTGGAAATTGAGTACAATTCCATCCAATAATTCCGTGCAAAGCTTCACCGTACCATTCAAAAGATGGAATTCCTAATCTTTTAATTTCTGGAATTCTAGATCCGCAATAGCTAATTTTTTCTTCTAAAGTCATTTTGGACAGTAAGTCCTGAACTCTATCATTAATGTTTGCATTTGGATTTTTCCAAGTTTGTGCAAAAGAGCCAAAACTTAGTAAGAATAAAAACGCAGACAATAATGCTGTTTTAAAGTATTTCATAAGAATAAACGTTTTAAAATGATTATTCTCAAATGTAATTTTAGAAACTAGAAAGTAAGAAAAATAACAATGGACATTATTAGGACAAGTCTTGTATTTAAAGGATTTGTTCTTGAATTTTAGCATGTAAAAAATTATAAAACGGTTGTTTTAACCATTTGTGATACATATTAGAATTTTTATAGCTAAACGGATTGTGTGTTTTTAGTCGTTAAAAATTACGTTTTCGGTATATTTGATTTTCTCAATTTTAAGTTTAGGTGATGAACATCTAATTTGAGTCATTAATTTTATACGATAAGATTGAAAAAAGTAGTGTCAAATAAATTGGTTTCTACAAAAAACAGATACGATGAGCTTTACAATTCGCTGTATGGGTCTTTGTGTGTGTTCTCAAATAACTATGTTAATAATTTAGAAAAAGCAAAAGATCTTGTGCAAGAAGTTTTTATCAAACTTTGGAATCATAAAATTCTTTTAGAACCCCAAGATGACATTAAGGCTTATTTGTATACAAGTGTTCGTAACAAAAGCTTAGATTATTTAAAAAGCAAAGAGTACAAAGTAAAAATAAATGCTACTAATTTAGATCTTACACTTTTAGAATCGGAAACGTATTTTGAAAAAGAAGTTTTGATAGAAGAAGTTTCTAGATTGGTAGATGAAGCACTAAAAAAATTGCCTAATAAATGTAGAGAAGTTGTAGAACTTAGTATGAAAGGTCGTCAGAACGATGAAATTGCAGAAGAGTTAAACATTTCTATCAATACAGTTAAAAGTCAAAAAAAGATTGCTTATAAAAAATTACGTCCTTTATTAAAAGGATCTTACGCTATTTTACTGTTTGTTTTAATTAATTAGAAACTGACTAAAATGTATTTTTATTTCGTTTTATTGAGAATAACGTAAAAAAAAATCATTTTTTTTGCACCCTATATTGTTTTTGTGTCGTTTTGTAATAAAATACCCTGTTGTTATTTTAAAATTAGACATGAACAGATTAGAGAACTTATTTATACTTGCTAAAGATTTAGCAAAATCTATCTTTAAAAATAAAGAAATCAAACCAGAGAAAATAACCCCTTTGTTTGATGAAAACGATACCCAACAAATTATTGATAGATTAAAAGATGCTGGAGCTCAAAACCAACGTAATCATCTTTTAAAACAAATTAACGATCAAAAGAACAAAGATTGGGAAAAAATTCAAAAACAAATTTACCCAGTATCTAAGCTCAGATATTTAACATGGGTAGGCGGAGCTGCAGCGGTTTTTTTATTAAGTATTGGACTGTCTTATTTTTACATGACTAAAAATTCTTTAACAGCTTTACCACTTGCTACAAATACTACATCAGAAGAAATTACCTTAAAACTTGCCAACGGAAATATTCAAGTAATAAATGCTAACGGTGAAAGTACAATTGTTGATGAAAAAGGAAAAGTTGTAGGAACTCAAAAAGGAACAAAGTTAAATTACAGCAACTCTTTAAAGAATATAACTGAGTTGGTTTATAATGAATTGTTGGTTCCTTACGGAAAAACGTTTGAGTTAATTTTATCAGACGGTACTAAAGTTCATTTAAATTCTGGAACCAATTTAAAATATCCTGTCAAATTCATCAAAGGAAAAAAAAGACAAGTATTCTTAACAGGAGAAGCTTATTTTGATGTAGCCAAAGACAAAACACATCCGTTTGTGGTAAATGCAAACAATTTAAATGTTAGAGTGTTGGGAACGCAATTTAACGTTTCTTCTTATCCCGAAGATAAATTTGTAAAAACTGTATTGGTAGAGGGTTCTGTAGCTCTGTACGAAAAAAACAAAGCGTATAACAAACAAAAAGCAGCTATGTTAAGCCCAGGACACAAAGCAGTTTGGAATACAAAAAGCAAACAAATTAAGTTTAAAAAGGTAGATACATCTCTATACACAAGATGGATAAATGGAGAAATAGTTTTTGAAGCAGTTGCTTTTAAAAATATTGTTAAAAAGTTAGAAAGACACTACAACATAAAAATTCAAAATCAAAACAAAGCATTAAACAACCAAGTGTTTACAGCCACTTTTACAATAGAAACTATAGAGCAAGTTTTAAATTCTTTTAAAGCAAATTACCCTTTTGATTATGTAAAAGAAGGAAATACAATTAAAATATTAACTAAATTTTAAATAATATGATTTGACCAAGTAAAGCAATTAGAAAAACCTTATTAACAGAAATCGGAAAATGCTGGCACATTTCCCGATTAAAAATAAGGTGATTTAACCAAAATTATTAAACCACGAAACCTTATACAAAAGTATGAAAAATCCAAACAAATTAAGGGAATGGGATTTCTATTCTCTAAAACTAGATCTAAAGATGAAGTTGACTATCTATATGTTCTTGTTTTCACTCTTTAATATTCACGCTAGTACTTATTCACAAGAAGCAAAAGTAACATTAGACTTAAAAAATGTTCGTGTAGAAAAGGTGTTCCGAGAAATTGAAGCTCAAACAGAGTTCAAAGTTCTTTACAATAATAACGAGTTTAACAACAATGAATTAGTATCTGTAAATGTTACAAACGAATTGGTAACAAGGGTGTTGAACAATTTATTTACAAATACAGATATTAATTACACAACCGTAGGGAAACAAATTGTGTTGGTAAAAGGGAAAACAATTTCCAGAACAAACAATTTAATGCTACAACAACAAATTATTGTTAAAGGAGTTGTAAAAGATGAATTTGGAATGCCTGTACCAGGAGCCAATGTAGTGGTGAAAGGAACTACACAAGGAGCTATTACCGATTTTGATGGAAATTATCAAATTACTGTAAAAACAAACAACCCTGTATTGGTATTTACGTATGTAGGTTATAAAGAAAAAGAAGTAGTTGTAAATAATCAAACAGTTGTAAACGTTGTTTTAGAACAAGATGTTAGCGAGTTAGATGCTATAGTAATGGTGGGTTATGGTACAGTAAAAAAATCGGATGTAACTGGAGCGTTATCTTCTGTTGATACAGAGCAAATAAGCAAAACACAAAATGTTTCCATAGCGCAAGCCATTCAAGGTAGAGCAGCAGGGGTTACCGTTTCTAAAAGTACTGGATCTCCAGGAGCAACACCTACGGTTAGAATTAGAGGAACAGGAACCATTAACAATTCAGATCCTTTATATGTGGTAGATGGTGTTCCTATTAATGATATTACAACCATTAATATGGAAGATGCACAATCTATAGAAGTATTAAAAGATGCATCGGCAACCGCTATTTACGGATCTAGAGGAGCAAATGGAGTTGTATTAATTACCACAAAAAAAGGAAAAAAAGGAAAACCAAACATTACGTATAGAACTTATGTAGGAATGCAAGATAAAGTTAATGATGTAGATGTTCTTAATGCAGAGCAATGGGCTACATTGTACAACGAAGCTTTATCTAACGATGGAAAACCTGCTGATCCAGATTTGGCAAACCCTGCATCATTAAAATCATACAATTGGAAAGATGCTGTTTACAGAACAGCAATTCAACAAAGCCATCAATTGTCAGTTTCAGGAGGTACAGATAAAACCACATATTTTATATCTGCAGGAATTATAGATCAAGAAGGGGTGGTGAAAAATTCCTCTTATAGAAGAACTAATTTTAGGGTTAACAATACTTATCAAATTAAACCAAAAATTAAAATAGGACACAATTTACAATATGCAAAAGCAGATAAAAAAAGTGTACCAGAATATAGTGGAAATGCATGGCCAAGAGCAGCTTTTGCTGGGTATGTAGTAGATCCTGTAACACCTATATATAGTAACGATGGAGGTTTTGGAGTTACCAATTACTCATCTGCTATTAACCCTTTAGGTTTAGTTAAGTACGGACAAACTCCGCAAATAAAAGAAAGTTTTTTTGGAAATTTATTTCTAGAAGCTGAGATTATAAAAGGACTGACATTTAGATCTAATTATGGTTTACAAGTAAACAACACTCAAGTAGATAACTTTCAACCAGAATATTTTGTAGCTCCAACTTATTTATCAAATGTAAGTACATATAAGTTGAATAGAGGAGAGGACAGAGTTATGATATTGTCGAATACATTAAATTACAATACCAAAATAGATAAAAAACATAGCATCAACGCTTTGTTAGGACAAGAGGTACAGGAGTTAAACTCTAACAATGTAAACACACAACGTAATGGTATTCCAGAAAGTGTATCCAATCCAACTTTAGGGTCTGGAGATGTGTCTACTGCTTTTGCAGATGGAAATATTTCAGAATCTAAATTGTTATCTTTTTTTGGAAGAATAAACTATAGTTATGATGATAAGTATTTACTTACAGGTACTTATCGTTTTGATGGATCTACCCGTTTTGGTTCTAACAACAGATGGGCACAATTTCCATCTTTAGCATTGGCATGGAACTTACACAAAGAAAGTTTTTACAAACTAGATGTCATCAATCAGCTTAAATTACGTGCAGGTTGGGGAGAAACGGGAAATCAAAACATTCCAAACACAGCAACATTCAATACTTTAAATATAGGTACTAATTATTTGTACGGACCAGATCAAGGAACGGCATTAGGAGTTGCCCCATTAAGACCAGGAAACCCAGATTTAAAATGGGAAACAACCAAAACAACCAACGTTGGAATTGATATGGCTTTGCTTAAAAACGAACTTACTTTTTCTGCAGAATATTTTATTAAAAACACAACAGATATGTTGATGGCTACTCCGGTATTAACCAATGCAGGTTACGACCAAAATCCATATACCAATGCAGGAGATATAGAAAATAAAGGAGTGGAGTTTACAGCAAGCTATAAAAAAACAATTAATGATTTTAGTTTTAATGTTGGTGGAAACATTTCTTTTATCAAAAACAAAGTCATAAAACTTGCAGATGAAGGAAGTGTGATTCAAACAGGAAATGGTTCTGGATTTAAAAACATTGCCAGAACCGAGGCAGGACAACCGTTGGCTTCTTTCTATGGTTATGTAATGGATGGAATTTATCAAAATCAAGCAGAAGTAGATAACGGACCTACGTTTTTAAATTCTAAACCAGGAGATGTTAGATACAAAGATTTAAACAATGATGGAGTAATAGATGATAACGATAAAACATACATAGGTTCTCCATTTCCAAAATTTACGTACGGAATTAACATTGATATGAATTACAAGCAATTTGATTTTACAGCCTTTTTTCAAGGAAGTCAAGGAAATAAAATCTTTAATGCAAGTAATTATTATTTAGAAGGAGATTTAGGAACCAACTTAAAAACAAATATGTTAGGTAGATGGACTGGTGAAGGAACCTCTAATACCATTCCTAGAGTAACATTTACAGGAAACGGAGTAAATACAGCACTGTCTAGCAGGTTTGTACAAGACGGATCTTATTTACGATTAAAAAACGTTCAGTTAGGATACAGTCTTCCTAAAAGTTTGTTAGAGCAGGCATTAATTAACAAATTAAGAGTATATGTAGCCGCACAAAACTTGTTAACTTTCACAAAATATGATGGTTTAGATCCAGAAGTAGGTATTGATTCATCCCAAAACAATCCCTTAGATATTGGTATAGATAGAGGTAGATACCCATCTGTAAGAACAGTATCATTAGGATTAGATATTAACTTTTAAAAAATGTTGAAGATGAAATTATACAGTAAATTAATAAAGACAGTAAAATATAGTTCAATAGCTTTAGTAGTAGCTATTACATCTTGTAGTGATGATTATTTAGAAGTAGATGCTTATGGATCACCACTTTTAGATAACTTTTACAAAACTCCTACAGATGCAGAACAAGGCTTAAATGCAGCTTATTCTCCATTAAGAGAAATGTATGGAGTAGAAAACTTTTTAGCAGCAAATTCTAACGATTTAATTTTTGGAGATGTAGGAACAGATGACATTCTAAAAGGTGGGGCTAGAGTAAATGATGGTGTTCAGTTGTTTGAAAAAGAAACTTATACATTACAAACGTCTAATAATTCTATAACTGCTATTTGGGATGTAAATTACAAAGGAATACTATATACCAATTTAGTATTGCAAAAAGTACCCAATATTGAGTTTGAAGACACAGCACAGCAGGAACAAATTTTAGCAGAAGCTCGTTTTTTAAGAGCCTATTATTACTTTGATTTGGTAAATTCTTTTGGAGGAGTTCCTTTGATAGACAAACCATTAGAACCTGGTAAATATGCTGTGCCAAGAGCATCAAAACAAGACGTATATACGTTTATAGAAGAGGATTTAAAGCTTGCCATTCAAAATTTACCTTCTAGATTTGATAAAGGAGCAGAGTTTTTGGGACATGCAGATAAAGGAGCTGCCTTAGGGTTAATGATGCGTGTGTCCTTGTATCAAAACAAAATGGATCAAGTAAAAACTTATGGTGATCAATTTATGTTAATTCCAGGTTACGAATTAGAATCAGATTTTAGATCTGTATTTAATCCTGAGGGTGAATGGGGAACAGGTTCTGTTTTTGAAATTAACTTCTCATCAAATACAAGTAAATTAGGAACCTTAATAGGAAGAATGCTAACACCAAGAAGCAAAGGTGGAATAGGTTTTGGTCAAATTAAAGAAGATTTAAGGAATGAGTTTGAAGCCAATGATCCTAGATTTGATGCTTCTTTTTACAACGAAACAGGAGGCTATGGTACCGAGTGGTTTAATAGAAAATATTCTTGGGCTCCTTACAGTAATTATCAAAAACCAAGTGTTGGAGGTGCAGGAAATAGCGATATGAATATACGTGTAATCCGTTTGGCAGATGTGTATTTAATGTATGCAGAGGCTATATATGATACAGATCCACAAACAGCTGTAGAATATGTAAATAAAGTTAGAACTCGTGCAAGAGGTACAGAATTGCCTAGTGTAGTACCGGATTTGCCTTTAACACTTAGCGGTCAACCTTTGTTAGATGCAATTTATCATGAAAGACGTGTGGAATTGGCAGGAGAAGGATTTAGATATCACGATTTGATTAGAACGGGTAGAGCAGAAGCTATTTTAGGTCCTTTAGGTTATCAATCGAATAAGAACGAAGTAATGCCAATACCCTTTAATCAAGTACAGTTGTCACAAGGAGTATTAACCCAAAATAATTATTAGTATATAGTTTTTTTAATTTAGTTAGTTTCTTAAGCTCAATCAAATTTTAGTATTTGGTTGGGCTTAAGTTTTTTTATGCTGATTCTAATTATCAGTAATTGATAAAAATACTAGTATTACCTAATCGTATTTTAGTTAACCTTTAGAGTAATAATATCGCTTTTTAACCCTTTTCCCGTAGCTTTAAAAGTAATACTTCCTTTGTTTTTAGTAGATTTTACAATAGCTAAACACATACCATTATATGCTTTACGTTGGTTTGCTTGGAAAGGTTCTAAACTTTTTTGATTTCCATTGTCTACACCAATAACTTCTCCTTCTCCTTTAGTGGTAAAGTAAATTAAATTGCTAGCTAAGGGACAGAGGTTCCCATTTTTATCTAAAACTCGTATTGTGATATAAGATAAATCTTTGCTATTTGCATTAATTTCGGTGCGGTCTGCAGAAAGCTCTATTTTATAGGCTCTACTAGCTGTTGAAATTTCTTTAGAAGAAACTTCTTGGCCATTTTTATACCCTACAATCTTAAGTGTTCCTTTTTTATAGGGTACATTCCAAGTTAGACGGTATTTAGAATCAAAAACTTTGGGTTTGTAAGTACTAAAGTCTACGGGAATTTGTGTTGTGTCAATACCTTTTACTTTTTTACCTAAAGATTTACCATTTAAAAACAATTCAGCTTCGTCACAATTGGTATAACAAGTTACAGGTATCTTTTTTCCTTCCATACCTTTCCAGTTCCAATGGGGGTAAATATGTATCATAGGTTTTGTTGTCCATTGACTTTGATATAAGTAATATCTGTCTTTAGGGAAACCACATAAATCTACAATACCAAAAAAGGAGCTACGTACTGGCCAATCACCATTCCAATAACCATTGGTAGAATTATCTTTTCCACCAAAAGGTGTAGGTTCTCCTAAATAATCAAAACCAGTCCAAACAAATTCTCCTAATACATTAGGATTTTTTTCTTGAAAATGAAATTCAATATCTGGCGGATATGCCCAAGATGGTCCAATAATATCATAACCTGTTAATTCATGACTTTCGTGTTTTTTATATTTTTTAACAGGGAAATGATATACTCCACGACTACTACAAGTACTTTCTGTTTCTGAGCCATAAACTATTAAATCTGGATAGTTTTTTTTAACCTCTTCATAGTAAGCTGGCTTATAATTTAAACCAATAACATCTAATTGCTGTGCAAAATTACTGTCAAATGGTCTTGGATAATTATTTAACCCTACTGTAGTAGGTCTGGTTTTATCTATAGTTTTAGCTAGATTATATAATCTTTTAGCGGTTTTCCAACCGAATTTGGCATCTTTTTGTTCTCCAATTTCATTACCAATACTCCACATAATAATAGATGGATGATTTCTGTCTCTTAACATATAATCTGTAATATCTTTTTCTATGTTTTCTTCAAATACATTGTGATATCCGTTAGCAGTTTTGAAAGTAGCCCATCCATCCATGGCTTCATCTACTACTAACATTCCCATTTCATCACAAGCTTCTAGAAATTCTATAGAAGGCGGATTATGACTTGTACGAACTGCATTTACCCCCATATTACGCATAATCTGTAATTTGCGTTCGTCTGCTCTTTTATATACTGCACCTCCTAAGGCACCGTTATCATGATGTAAACATACACCGTTTAGTTTTACTTTTTTATTGTTTAAAAAAAAGCCTTCTGTTGTGAATTTAATTTTTCGAATACCAAAACGTGATGTGTACTCATCAACTTTTTTTTCGTTTACAAATACACTAGTTATTGCGTTGTATAAATTAGGAATTCCTATATCCCACAACTTAGGTTCTTTAATGTTTGACCATGTGCCAGATACATAACTAGTGTTTGCTTTTATAATAGTTTCTTCTTTAGAAACGGCTACTTTTTCTCCATCTGGAGAAAAATATTCTTGAACAATCTTTACAAGAGCATCTTTTTCACTTCTATTATAAATTGTTGTTTCGTTTTGTACTACAGCTTTCTTTTTTGTAACTGTTGGTGTTGTAATATATGTTCCCCATAGCCCTACATAAATAGGATTGTTCTTTTTTAACCATACATTTCTATATAAACCAGCTCCAGGGTACCATCTAGATGATAAATCTTCTGGCTTTAAGCGAACAGCAATTACATTATCTGTTCCATCAAATTTTAAGTGTTTTGTGAGTTCATATTCAAAGGAAATATATCCAGACCAACGAAAACCTAAGTGATATCCATTAATCCAAACATCTGAAGATTTCATTGCAGCTTCAAATTCAATATGAATTATTTTATCTTTATCTGAATTATCAAGTTTAAATTTTTTTCTATACCAACCCGTTCCATGAAAAGGAAGTCCGCCACAACGTGCATTATATTCGTTACTAAAGGGACCTTCAATAGCCCAATCATGAGGTAAGTTTAGAGTTCTCCATTTAGAATCATCGTATGTTGGGTTTTCGGCTCCTTTAGCCTCTCCCTTTAAAAATTGCCAACCTTCATTAAAGTTTAAATTTTGGGCATTTAGAGATATTATATTTAGTAATAAATAAATACTACTAATAATTAAGTTTTTGGTTTTCATGTATTTACACTGTTTTTTGCTTAATAATAATCCCAAAAATCTACAGGGTAATTGTTATGTTCTCTATAATCGTTAAGTTCTATAGCCTTTTCTTTCATCTCTTTACGCATTTTAGTTAGCAGTTCCTTATATTCTGGTAAAAAAGCTAAATTGGTAGTTTCCCAAGGATCCTTTTTAAAATTAAATAATAATGTTGTTTTACTACCAGATATAAAATCATGCGTTTTTTTATCAGTATCAGGAGCCCTAACAAATTCTATCAGCTTATAATCTCCTTTTCTATAGGCTCTTTGATGTTGTCTGTAAGCATGATAGGTATAATCTCTAATTTGTTGTTTTTCTCCATCAATAACTGGTTTTAAACTTTTTCCTGTAACAGAGATAGGTTTTTTGATATTTGCCAAATCGCAAATTGTTGGATAGATATCGTGTATATAGCTCAATGCATCAAACCGTTTTCCATTTCCTTTTATTTTTCCAGAAATAATTAAAGGAACGTGAATTCCATCTTCATCATATAGGTTTTGTTTTCCCATTAACCCATGATTTCCTACGGCCAAACCGCTATCCCCAGACAATACGATAATGGTGTTTTCATATTGTCCTGTTTTTTTTAAAGATTTAATTACTTTACCTATTTGTGCATCTAAATGTGTAATAATTGCATAGTAGTCTGATAATTCTTTACGAGCAATTTCTGGAGTTCTTGGCCATATAGCTAAAGATTCATCTCTTGTAGTCATATGTCCATTATCAAAAGGATGCTGAGGCATGTAAGAAGGTGTTAATTGTATCTTATTTTCTGGATACATTTTTTTATACTTTTGGGGAGCTTGTCTTGGATCATGTGGTGCATGAAAGGCTAAGTACATAAAAAAAGGTTTGTTTTCGTTTTTATGCTCTATAAAATTGATGGCTTCATTTGCATAAATCTCTGAAGTATGTGGGCCATCTTTTTCTGTTGAAAAAGCTCCTTTTTTATCACTACTTTTGAGCCCCCTTTTTACAATATTTCCCTTTTTATCATAAGTGTAAATAATTGCATTTTTTTTAGTGTATTTCCCATCTGCTCTCCAATCCCATAGCGGCATTCTAAAATGATCAGCTAAGTAAACACCCCTACTCATAATAGTAGCACCACTATTAAACATTCTACCTAAAGATTGATTGTCTTGATGCCATTTTCCAATTACATGAGAATTATAACCTGAGTTTAAAAAAGCCTCTCCAATAGCAACTTGTTCTTTAGGAATTACACGTCCTATATCTTTCAAATCAAACAAATTTCTACCTGTTAATAGTTGAGCTCTACTTGGCATACAAGTTCCTCCATTATATGAACCCATTAAATAAGTATTGTCAAAAATATAACCTTCTTTGGCTAATTTGTCAATATTGGGAGTCTTTACATTTTGTCCTCCCAATGCATGAACTCCAGAATACCTATGATCATCTGTATAAATTAATAAAACATTAGGTTTTGCTTGTTTTTGAGCTCTTGTAATGGTAATGTTAGACAAAGTTATAAACAGTAAAAATAGCTTAAATATTGGATGATTTATTTTCATAACAATTCTTAGTTTACATTAATTTTAACAACTTCATCTCTTAGGTCTTTTACACGAACGGTAAAAGAGATGTTTTTAGTTTCTAAATTTTTAATATGTCTAGCATACAAACCATAAGAAGGTGTAATTCCTAGTTTTGTAAACTCTGGATATTGAGTTTCATTTTCTGGAACTACTATTTTGGCTTGTTCTGTTGTTCCACCTCCAGGTAAATTAATTTTAATATTTTCTAAACTAATCTTCCCTAATTTATGATTTGGTGTTCCTGAAAAAAACAACCCCGTTGTTGCTGCTAATCTACAATCTTTAAGGTCTCTAACCATAGCATCAATATTTCTAATCACTACATTGGTAATACTTCCTGTAGGTTTTCTATCGGCATTTCTGTACACCAATCTGCGTTCGCACAAGCGAATAAAAATAGGCATCTCTACATTTTCCATTTTAATATTTTCTATTAAAATATTTTCTACATTGGCTCCATCGGCACTTAAAATTTTAATTCCCCCTCCTCTGGTATCGTGTACAAAACAATCTTTAACAGTAATGTTTTTAAAGTCTCCCATAGACTCTGTTCCAAATTTAACAGCTCCCCAATTACTTTTTAACCTACAATCATATACCTCCACATCTGTGGTTGGTTTTGGACTGGTTGATTTAAAGCAAATAGCATCGTCTCCAGAGTCAATATCACAGTTTTTAATAACCCCGTTTGTGCTTGAATCTATATCAATGGCATCGTTATTTCTGTTGGCATGGCTGTATATCGAAATTCCGTCTACAAGAAAATTATGACATTCTAAAAAATGCAAAGTCCAAGCTGCCGGTTGACGTAAATGAATGTCTTGTAGTTTTACATTTTCTGAACGCACCATTCTTACTAAAAAGGGTCTGTTAGACAAGCGAATGTTATTGTTTACATAATTGTTTGTTCTTGATACCAGCCCTGTTAAATCTGGTTTTACTTCTTCTAACCCTAGTCTTTTTAAAGTTTCTTTTACTTTTTTGGGAGTGAACATTCCCCCTTGTCCATCTATGGTTCCTTTTCCGGTAATAGCTACATTTTTTACATCAATAGCTCCTATAAAACACTGTCCTCTAAATTGCCCTGTAGCGTCTATAAAAGGCTCTACAATTGGATAATCGTTAGGATTGATACTTCCTAACAAAGTGGTGTTTTCTGTGACTTTTAAATCTACATTGTCTTTTAACAATAAAGTTCCCGACACGAATACATCACCGTCAATAATTACAGTTCCTCCACCTGCTTTGGCACATTCATCAATGGTTTTTTGAATTGCTATTGTGTTTATTGTTGTATTATCATCTACGGCTCCATAATCTTTTACATTCCAAGTGGTTTGCTTGTTGCTACAAGCAACTAAATTTAAGGCTATTAAAATAATAACTGTGTGAATAGTTTTATACATATTAATCTTTTTAAGTTTAAGAGATGATTGCTTATTACGTGTACGCACACAAAAATACTTTAAAAAGAAGAATTATACGTCATACGTATGTTTTTAAATATACTACTAATGGTTTATTTATTTATATGAATCCCATAATGTATTGAGTTTTGAACATTATTGATCGAATAATTAAATTTTTTAATAAAAAAATTATATGTAGCAATTAAGTTTTTATTAATTGCATTCCAATAGTCTCGGTGTGATGTTTTTGGAGTAGATACATATTACACTCCAAAAATATCTTTGCTGTTCTGGGTGGTAATTGCTGCTATTTCGGTTAACGATTTTTGATAAATAGTTGCTAGTTTCTCCGCCACATTTACAGTGTACATAGATTCGTTACGTTTTCCTCTAAACGGAGTAGGAGCTAAATAAGGAGCATCGGTTTCTAAAACAATATGCTCTAAAGGAATTTCTGCTAAGAATTTGTCTATTTTTCCGTTTTTAAAAGTAGCAACACCTCCAATTCCTAATTTTAAGTTGTATCCAATGGCTTTTTTAGCATCTTCTAGAGTTCCCGTAAAACAATGAAAAATTCCGAAAAGCTTAGGAGACTTTTCCATTTCTAAGACTTCAAAAACTTCTTTAAAAGCATTTCTACAATGTATGTTAATTGGCAAGCCCAATTCTTTAGCCCATTGTATTTGTGTTCTAAAAGCTTCTTTTTGGTGGTTAATGTAAGTTTCATCCCAATACAAATCCATTCCAATTTCTCCTACAGCCACAAACTTTCCTGTTTCTAACCATTCGCGAGTAATGGCAAGCTCTTCTTTATAATTTTCTTTAATATGTGTGGGGTGAACTCCCATCATTAAATGTACGTTGTTAGGAAAGGCTTCAGCCACCTCAAACATGCTTTGAGTGTATTCAGAATCTACAGAAGGAATAAACAATCTTTTTACACCTGCGTTTATAGCACGTTGAATCATTTCATTTCTGTCTTCATCAAATTGTTCGCTATTTAAGTGGGTGTGGGTGTCTGTAAAAATCATTGATATAAAATTTAGAACAAAGATAAGTATCGATATGTTTTTGAGTAATTTTAAATCGATTTAAAAATCATAGAAATGAAGTTTTGTAAAAAATGTCTGTTTATTGCTTTTAGCTTGTTAACAATGGTGTCTTGTTCTCAACAAAAAATAAACGGAGTTAGTTTGGTGTCTCCTCCTAAAGCTATAAATCAAGCTTCTTTTTTTAGTTTGGAACAAATCCATGCCAATTGGGTGGCTATTATTCCGTTTGCTTTTTTAAAAGATACTGATTCAAAAGTTTACTTTAATCAAAACCGACAGTGGTGGGGAGAAAAAACGGAAGGGGTTACGACCATGATTCATTTTGCAAAAAAACAACAATTAAAAGTGTTTTTAAAACCCCATGTGTGGCATAGAAGTGGGTGGATTGGAGACTTTATTTTAGAAACCGAACAAGATTGGAGTGTGTGGGAAAATGAATACACAAATTATATTTTAAACTATGCCAAAATAGCACAAGAACAACAGGTAGAATTGTTTTGTATAGGTACAGAACTAAAACAAGTGGTGTTAAAAAGACCTTTGTTTTTTGAGAGGTTGATTAAAAAAGTAAAACAAGTTTACAAAGGAAAATTAACGTATGCAGCCAATTGGGACAATGTGGCTGAGGTTAATTTTTGGGACAAGGTAGATTATATTGGAGTAGATGCATATTATTCCTTATCCGATAAAAAAGAACCTAGTGTTGATGAATTAATTAAAGCTTGGCAACCTATAAAACAAAATTTATACAAATTAAGTGTTGCCAATAATAAGCCTATTTTGTTTACAGAATATGGTTTTGAAAGTTGTGACTTTAATACCAAAGAGACTTGGGGTAGTAATGGAATACATGCTGTAAACGAACAAGCTCAAGCCAATGCTTATAAAGCTTTGTACAAAACATTTTACCATCAAAATTGGTTTGTAGGAGGTTTTTTATGGAAATGGCATTTAACAGAAACCACGTTTAGAAACAAAGCAAAAATGTTTACACCACAAGGAAAAAGAGTAATGAATGTGATTAAAAATCAATTTAAAAAAGACTAATTTCTATTAATTTTTCCTAAAGTATTTCCTTCTTCGGTAGTGTATTTGTCAGTTTTAGAAGTACCCACAATTTGAGAAGTATAAATTCCTGTATGGCCAGAAAACACATAAGCAGTTACACAAGCAATGGCAATATAGACTCCGCTATCCATACCAAACAATTCAATCCCCATGAGCGTACAAGCAATAGGAGTATTGGTGGCACCAGAAAATACGGCTACAAACCCCATTCCAGCCAATAAACCAATTGGTAAAGGAAAAAAGAGAGCCAAAGCACTGCCTAAAGTAGCACCAATAAAAAATAAGGGAGTTACTTCTCCTCCTTTAAAACCAAAGGCGATACAAAAAGTGGTTAAAATTAATTTTATAGCAAAATCGTAACTGTGCATATTGGTGTTAAAGGAATCTACAATGGTAGGAATTCCTAATCCTATGTATTTGGTTCCAATAAAATAAACAAGTACAGCAATGGCAATTCCACCCACAACGGGTCTTAAAGGCGGATATTTAATAAGTTTAGAAAATTGACTAAAAAAGTAAACTCCTTTAGAAAAAAAAGTACTCACAATGCCAAAAATAATTCCGGCCAATACACACCAAAAAAAAGTACTGATGCTTAACTTAGGTACTAAGTTAACTACATAATTTGTGTGGGGAACATGTATGTAATGAGCAATTTCTCTAGACACAAAGTTAGCAACCACAGCCACTAACAAACAAGGTAAAATTGCGTTGTATTTTATTTTACCAATTAACAAAACTTCTAAAGCAAAAACAGCACCTGCCAATGGAGTTCCAAACAAACCTGCAAAACCACTACTAATTCCCATTAAGATAATAATTCTACGGTCTGATTTGTTCATTTTTAACCAACCCGAAAACTGATCGGCAATAGCACCACCAATTTGTACTGCGGTTCCTTCACGTCCTACAGAAGCTCCAAATAAATGAGAAACAACGGTTCCTAAAAAAATAAAAGGAGCCATTTTAAAAGGAATAATATCTTTAGGAGTATTTAGTTCCTCTAACAACTGGTTGTTCCCTTTAGCAACGGACTGTCCGTAGTAGTGATATAAAAGCCCTACTAATAAGCCTCCAATAGGTAGTAACCAAATAATAATTTTATTAGCTTCTCTGTAGTTTGTAGACCAGTTTAAAGAGGCTAACAAAGCAGCCGAAGCTATACCGACCAACGTACCAATAATAACAGATAATACCAGCCATTTTAAAAACTCTTTTACAATAGTGGGGTATTCTGATAGTGAATATTGCTTACGGATAGCGTTCATTTTTAGGTTTTAGAATTGTTTTCCTACACTAATTCCAAATCTAGGAACAAACTGACGAGATATTTTTGAGTTGAATAAATTTCTACCCACTCCCGCATTAAATTCAATTATATATCCATTTTTAGAAACATGTTTTGCACCGGCACCAAGACCTAAGGCAAAGTCTGAATAGTTTTGAGATTCTTCTACTACAACATCATTTTCTATTTTTTCTTCTGTTTCGGCAAAGTTTAAGGATCCAAACAATTCTCCAAATATGTCAAAACCGTTGCTGTTGGTAATGTATTGACGAAAGTATGGGGTAATTTGAAAGTCTTCATTATATCTAAACTTAGCATCTTTATCTTCAAAGTTGATGAATACAGACAATCCAATAGAAGCTTCATCATTTAGCTGATTTTCATAAGATACATCTAAAGTTCTTAAAACTAAAATATCCAATAAATCTACTTTTAACTGATTGTTTTGAGCATTTACTCCCAACGTAATGAATAAGATAAAAAGGAATTGTATTTTTTTCATGCTTTTGTGTTTTTACACCTCAAAAATAGGGCATTTCTATGAGCTTGCCTAATTGCTTTTAAAAGTTAGCTCTTAATTGTATGCTACCTATATGAATGGTATTGGTTGCTGTATTTTTTCTTCCGTTGTAATTAATACTTAAGTCTAACAATTGGGTTAGTTTTCTTTGTATTATTAAAGACCAGGTATAGTTTCTGTTAGGTTGCAAACCTTCTAAAATTCTATAAGAAGCTGGTGTGTTAATTGGACCCGTATAGTTGTTCTCTATTAAATTTACACTTGCCAAAATAGAACCTTTACCCAAGTTGTTATAGTTGTAATTAATACCAAAATTATGACTTATTAACGCTTCTTCTCCAATTTTATTTTTTTCATTTTTATAAGTATATGTAGTTTTTAAGGTGGTAAACTCATCTTTTAAAAAATCTATTGATGGATGAACTGTGTAAGATGATAAATGAAAGTTTCTACTGCTAAAAGAAAGACTAGTGCTTTTATTGTTTTTAGTGTTAAGAGTAGTTCCTAAAACCCAAGTACTTTGTATGTTGTGCTGAAAGTTTAACTCATGCGATTGCTGAGAAGCTGTTTGAATATCTGATGAAATATTTTGAGTGTTTTGGTTGTTTTGATAGGTATATGTAGTGCTGTAATTTTGCAGTCCTCTATTAAAATAAAAGCTTGTAAAAATATTTTGTTGCAAACCTACAATATCATCGCCATTGGTTTTAAAAGGATTGATGTTAAATGTTTTCCCCTGTTTTAATTCATCTTTATTGATTAAAATACTAGACTGGTTTGAGAAATGAGACAAGGTTTGTAACCATTTAGAACTGTGATTGCTGTATTGAAGAAAATTAACAAAGATAGATTGACTTAGTTTTGCTTTTTGAGTAGCCACTCTATTAATGGTTGGTAAGATAACTCTTAAATAATTTGCCTGATCTGTAAACTGTGCCACTTCAAATTCATCAAAATCTTTTTTACCATTGTTGTTTAAATCTCCCAAGTAATAATAATATCCTTGTCCTGGTTCTGTTTCTATATAGGTAAAATTTTGTTGGGCAGTACTTCCAGAGCTGGTTTCATAAACCGTTGACAAACGGATAATATCGTGAAATAATTGCTGGTTGTAAAGGGTCCTAGCATTTAACACATTTACATTGTTAGCATATAAGTGATTTACCTTTCTGTAGTTGATAAAAGTACGTAAAGAACTTTGTTTGTTTTTAATAAGCTGACTTTCTATATTGTAATTAAAAGAGTTTTGTACTCTTGTTAATTGCTGTGATTTTACACTGTCTAATTTTGTAAGAGAGTATCTTATTTTAGTATATACTTTGGTTGAGTCTCCAATACCTATTTCGGCTCCTGTTGTGATGAGTTTTTGAGAGTATAACGCATCTAATTCTTGAGTTGTATTGTTTTTGTTTTGATTGTTTTCATATGCCAATAAACCTTTTAACCAAGCTTTGTTTAGCGAATAACTTAGGTTAGAGTTATGTCTTAAAAAGATTCCTTTTTGCGTTGTGTTTTTACTTTGCAAATAACTTGTTTTAGTTTCTATATTTACGCTTCGAAATGTGCTAAAGGAATTGAACCCATTTTTTATTCCATTAAAAGCATTTCCAAATTTTAAGTATTCACTAGTTAGTTCAAATAGAAATTGTTTGTTTTTTTCTATTAAAAAACGGTTTCTTATGTAAGATTGATTTCCAAGAAAATTAGGAGTTAAATTTAGATCTATATTCCAATCTCTATTAAATTCTGCATTGTACAAACCCTCTATATTGTTAAAGTTTTTTTGTACAAAATCACCTTCAAAAAGGTTAGAGCTATTCCATGTACCTGTTTTAATTTGCTGTTGCCAAGTTAGGGTAGTGGCTAGTCCTTTGTTTTGATGATCATCAAGGGTAGAAAACAAGTTTTGGTCATTATTACTGTAGGCTAATTCTGCATTTACAAAAGATTGTTCACTAATTTTATAAGCAGTGTTTACTACTGCCATTTGTGTTTGTGTTGGGGCAAATAACTGCGTTGTAGCTTCGTAACTTCCTTTGTTTGCACCTTTGTATATAAATATTTTTCCTGTAGCGGTTGTTTGATCTTCATCATAATCACCATTATTTTGTCCAACAAAACGAAAAGTTACATTGTAAAGCGTTTGGTTCTCATCGTTACTTTGCACAAAATTTCCATCGTTATTTAAAAGGTATTGAATTCTGTTTTCATTGTATTCTGCTATTTGGGCACTAGGAGCAATCATTTTACTGGAATTGTTTCCTGCTTGTTGTAAAATAAGTTTTTGTTCATTACTTAAATTCTGCTGAATAGGTTGATTTTTTACGTCATTTTCGTTGTAAAAGTACGTTCCAATACTAAACTTTTCGGTTTCATATTTTACACCATCATGAGTTACAAATCGGTTGTAGTTTTGGTCACTGTACTGATAGTCTACAATAATTCTATGAGAAGAATTGATAGGGAAGGTAGGGTTGAATGTAATTTCTGAAAGATTGTAATCTACAGTATAATCATGTTGTTCTCCTCTTTTTAACTCTACACCATTTACGTACACCACTTCACTTCCCGAAATAATAACAATGTTCTGTTCTCCGTTAGCACCTAGCAATCTATAGGGGCCTTGGTTTCCTTCTTGTGCAGTTATGTTTTGTGTGTTAAATCTTCCTTTTGCCAGCGCTCCAGAGGCGGTAATTGTTGTTTTTTGATCTCCATTATCTAGAATAACATCTAACTTGGCTCCATTAATTTTTTTGGTAAAATTTAAAAAATAACTGTCTTTGTTTGTTAGGTCTACATCTCCAGCTTTTAGGTTCCATTTGTCTGTAAACAATTCAATAAATACCCTGTCAAATTCGTTAATGTTTTGTGAAACTCCGTTTTCTTGAATAGGTACATTGGAATCTTTAATACTTGCTCTAATTTTTAAGTTCTCCGATAAGTTTCCTGTAATCTGTAAATCTAATCCAGAGTTTAACACAGATCCTTGATTGTTTCCTACGGTAATTCCTCTAGTAATATTTCCATAGGTATTAATTCCTCCGAAAAAATCGATTTTGCTATATTCCTTTTTTAAAGAATATGTTTGAGCAGTTGGTGTTGCTTGTGAAATGATGATTTTTTTATCAAAAGGGCTATAGCTTTGTGTAAAAAAATCAGGATAGTTAAAGTAGTTTACTTTTACTTGCTGAGGTTTTGGAGTGTAAAAATACAGTTGTCCTTTTTTGTAATTGACAAAGTATCTGGTGGGTGAAATTACTTGTCCTTGTAGGGTTTGAATGTTAAAATTCACAGGACTAATGGCTACGTTTTCTAGGTTGATGGTATCTTTACTAGTAGTGAGTATTTTAGACACACGGTTTTTATTTACTATTTGCCCATAGGAGCTATAGAAACAAGTAAAAATTAGAAGTAAGTGTACTACTTTCATTCGCTAACAAACGTGTGTAGAACTAATTTAGTGAATGATCTTTTAAAAAAGCGAGGGAATTAAGTGGAATGCTTATTTTTTACGTTCTACTACGTAATCAATCATAGTTAGTAAAGAGTTTTTGTATTCAGATTCTGGATAGGTATTTAAAATTTCTAAAGCTAAGTTTTGGTATTCGTGCATTTTAGCAATGGTATACTCTAATCCGTTGTTGTTTTTTACAAACTGAATTACTTGTTTAACTCTTTTTTTATCGGTGTTATGATTTTTAACAGAATTGATGATCCATTTTCTATCCTTATCACTACAATTGTTTAAAGTATAAATTAAAGGAAGAGTCATTTTTTGTTCTTTAATGTCAATTCCAGTAGGTTTTCCTATTTGTTCGTCAGAATAATCAAACAAATCATCTTTTATTTGGAAAGCAATACCAATGTATTCTCCAAATTTTCTCATTTTTTCTACCTCTTCCTTTTCTGCTCCTACAGAAGCTGCTCCAATTCCACAACAAGCCGCAATTAGTGTGGCTGTTTTTTGACGGATAATTTCAAAGTAAACATCTTCGGTAATGTCTAAACGTCTGGCTTTTTCTATTTGTAGTAACTCTCCTTCGCTCATTTCTCTTACAGCAATGGAAATGAGTTTTAAAATGTCAAAATCATCATTGTCTATACTTAACAACAATCCTTTAGAAAGTAAAAAATCGCCAACTAAAACTGCAATTTTGTTTTTCCAAAGTGCGTTTATAGAAAAGAAACCTCTTCGTTTGTTACTGTCATCAACCACATCATCGTGTACCAATGTGGCGGTATGAATAAGTTCTATAATAGATGCTCCTCTGTAGGTACGTTCGTTAAAATCTCCATTAGAAACCATTTTAGCTACTAGAAAAACAAACATTGGTCGCATTTGTTTTCCTTTTCTACGAACAATGTAATGGGTAATACGATTTAACAACGGCACTTTGGTTTGCATGGCTTCTTTGAATTTGTTTTCAAAGGCAGCCATTTCTTGGTGAATAGGTTGTTGAATTCGTTCTGTTATTTTCATTCCTAGTGGATGATAGGTTTTTTAGAGCTATAAACTTACTTAAAAAAGTTTATTCTTGAGCAGATTTTACACGTTCTGCAGCTTCCATTACTTTAGTTTTTAATCCTTCTTTATAAGCTACAATGGTGTCTAATACTGTACTGTTTGTAGCTCCAATTATTTGAGCCGCTAAAATTCCTGCATTTTTAGCTCCATTTAGAGCTACGGTAGCTACAGGTACTCCTCCTGGCATTTGTAAAATAGAAAGTACAGAATCCCAACCATCAATAGAATTGCTAGATTTTACAGGAACTCCAATTACAGGTAACGGGCTCATACTAGCCACCATTCCTGGCAAATGAGCAGCTCCGCCTGCACCAGCAATAATTACAGAAATACCTCTTTTGTGTGCGTTGTTAGAAAAATCTACCAATTTTTCTGGAGTACGGTGTGCAGATACAATATCTACTTCCGTTTCAATTTCAAATTCTTTTAAAATATCAATGGCTTGTTGCATTACTGGTAAGTCAGAATCGGAACCCATAACGATAGCTACTTTCATTGTATTGTGTTTTAAGAGTAAAAGATGAAAGGTAAAAGTAAAAGTGTTTTGTGTGTTGTGAAAAAATCTTTGACTTTTGTCTTTAAATCTTTTGATTTAATTATTTATGATTACAAAATGGTAAAAAGTAAAAGTTAAAATCTTTGAACTTTTTACTAAAAACCTTTTTGATTTAATACTTATTTACTAATTACTTTAACCGTATTTTTAACTAATTCTGCTGTTTTACGAGCAATATTAATGTCTTTGTTAACAATGGTTACGTGTCCCATTTTTCGGAAAGGTTTGGTTATTTTTTTTCCGTATAAGTGTGGGGTTACGCCATCTATTTTTAAAACATCAATAATGTTTTCATAAACTACTTCTCCTTCATGACCTTCGGCACCTACTAAATTTACCATAATACCTGCTAATTTGCTGTCGGTATTTCCTAAAGGTAGGTTTAAAATGGTTCTTAAATGTTGTTCAAATTGGCTAGTGTGCGATGCTTCAATGCTGTAATGACCACTGTTGTGTGTTCTTGGAGCTACTTCGTTAATAATGATATCATCATTTTCGGTTTGAAACATTTCTACAGCTAACAAACCAACATGTTTAAAAGCATCGGCTACATCCATAGCAATTCTTCTTGCTTTGGCAGCAACTTCATCGCTAATACGAGCCGGACAAATTACATACTCTACTTGATTAGCTTCTGGATGAAATTCCATTTCTACAACCGGGTATGTTTTTACTTTACCATTAGCATTTCTGGCAACAATTACAGCCAATTCGTTTTTAAACGGAATTAAATCTTCTGTAATACATTCTGTGTCTGGTAAATTGTTAATGTCTTCTTGAGAACGTACAATTTTAACCCCCATACCATCGTATCCAAATTGAGCAGATTTCCAAACAAAAGGAAAGTCTGTTAAGTTGGCTGCTTTAAGTTCTTTTAGTGAATTAAAACGTTGGTGTGGAGAAGTAGGAATGTTGTTTTTTAGGTAAAAATCTTTTTGTTTTCCTTTGTGCTGAATGGTTTCTATTACACTAGGTTGCGGATACACTTTTACACCTTCTTTTTCTAATTGGTAAAGTGCCTTAATGTTTACGTGCTCTATTTCTATGGTAAGAACATCAACTTTTTTTCCAAAATTATAAACATCGTTGTAATCCAATAAGTTTCCTAAAAAGAATTCGTTACAGTAAGGTGCACAAGGGGCATCTTTAGAATTGTCTAATATGCAAGTGTGAACATCAAATTTTTGGGTTTCTGCTAACAACATACGACCTAATTGACCTCCACCTAAAACTCCTAATTTAAAGTTAGAAGAAAAATAATTTTCCATGTAAATCTATTTGACCCCAAAAATACAAATAAATGGGGAAATTTGTGTTTTAAAAGTTGGTGATTCTAACAGCACCGTTTTCTAAAAAAGCATTGTATTCTCTTAAATAATATGTTTTTTCGTTATTTCCTTCACCAATAGTTACTCCAGTAATGTATTGTGTAAAAGTAATATCATCGTTACTACAATTGGCACAAGACATTTTACCAGTTCCGTTTTCAACAATCATAGGAGTATTGCATTCATTGGGGTTTATATAAGGGCAACCCAAATCAAAAGCTCTAAATGTATTGCCATCAATGTTAAAAACAATAACCCCTCTAAATCCTTGACCGTATTCGGTTTCATAATTTCCTATTCCTGAAGGAGATATGAATGAAGGATTGGTAATTTTAAAATTGACATTTATACTAGGAACCATGGTGTTTTGTTGATTGAAACCTTGGTTTTTACAAGCAGTTAGCGTTATGAGGGTAAAAAAGAAAATGATGTTTTTAATCATGGGATATTTTCTGTGAAATTTTAGGAGGTAAAGATACAGAATTTTTTAGCTATCAATAATTTCTTTATATTTGTATAGGTCTCATTTCCAAAAGTGGTAATGAGATTTTTTGTGTTATAAAAATTTAGAGAAGATGAGTGAAGTATCATATTATTCAGAAGAAGGATTTAAGAAACTAAAAGAAGAGTTAGAATTTTTAGAGCAAGTAGAACGTCCAAGGGTTTCTAATGAAATTGCAGAAGCAAGAGATAAAGGAGATTTAAGTGAAAATGCGGAGTACCATGCTGCTAAAGAAGAACAATCTTTATTAGAGTTAAAAATTGCTCAGTTAAAAAATGTAGTAGCAAATGCGCGTATTTTAGATGAATCTCAGATAGATACCTCTAAAATATTAATTCATTCTAAAGTAAAAATTAAAAACGTAGCAAACGGAATGGAGTTTAGTTATCAGTTAGTTGCTGATTCTGAAACGGATATCCGAAACGGAAAATTATCTGTAAATTCTCCTATTGGTAAAGGATTGTTAGGGCATAAGCAAGGTGAAGTTGCAGAAGTGCAAACACCTAATGGTGTTATGAAGTTTGAAATAATTGAGATTTCTAGGTAGTTTTTTAGTAGTAGTTAAGTAGTTTTTGACTAGGTGTTAGAGCGGAGTCGAGAACTTTTTACTTTCTAAATGATATTACATCTCAATTCTGCTCGATGACCCAATAAAATAAGATTAAAGACATGAGCATTTTTACAAAAATAATTAATGGAGAAATTCCATCGTACAAAATAGCAGAAAACGAAGATTTTTTTGTGTTTTTAGACATCAATCCTAATGCAGCAGGACATACTTTGGTAGTGCCTAAAAAAGAGGTAGACAAATTATTTGATTTGGATGATGAATTGTACACAAAATTATTTCAGTATTCTAAAACCATTGCAGCTGCTATAGAAAAAGCAGTGCCTTGTAAAAGAGTTGGGTTGTCTGTTGTTGGTTTAGAAGTACCACATGTGCATGTACATTTAATTCCTTTAAACGAAATGGCAGATGCTACTTTTGGAAAAAAAGTAAAGTTAACCGAAGCTGAATTTAAAGCCTTGGCAGAAAAAATTGCGAGTTATTTGTAAGTAGAGAACCATAAACAATAAAAAAGGGAGCTTTTAAAGCTCTCTTTTTTATTTGGGAATATTAATTTGAAACGTACTTCCTGTGTGTTTTTGAGATTGTTTTACAAATACTTTTCCTTTGTGGTATTGTGTAATAATTCTTCGGGTTAAAGAAAGCCCTAATCCCCAACCACGTTCTTTGGTGGTAAAGCCAGGTTCAAATATTTTTTTGTGTAGGGTTTTAGGAATCCCTTTACCGGTATCGGTAATTAAAATTTGAATTTCTTTGGGGGTGTTTAGCAACTGAATGTCAATATTACCTTTACCTAACATGGCATCAATGGCATTTTTGATAATGTTTTCTAATACCCAACCAAATAAGTCTTTGTTTAGTTTTACTAAAATGGGAGTTTCTGGCTTGTTGTAATGAAAACTGATGTTTTTAGAGCTTCTAATTTTAAAATAGGCAATGGTTTCTTCTATAATTTCAGAAGGGTTGTGGTTGTTTAGTATTGGTTCTGAACCAATTTTAGAAAACCGATTGGCTATAATGTTTAAATGTTCAACATCTTTTTGAATTTCATCTACATAAGTTTGGTCAATGTTTTCGGATCTTAAAATTTCAATCCATCCTAATAAAGAAGATAGTGGAGTTCCTATTTGATGTGCGGTTTCTTTGGCCATTCCGCTCCATAATTTATTTTTATCGGACACAGATGAAGCGTTAAATACGTTGTATAAAATCCATAGGAAAATAACAAATATTACAGCTAGTGCCAAAGGATAAAAACGCAATCTGTTTAATATTTCGGAGTTGGAATAATAAATATATTGGTTTTTGTTTTTAGAAATATTAATCTCAATAGGAGGGTGCGTTCTTTTCATATCCTCCAAGCGTTTGGCCAACACTTTTTGTTTGTTTGCTTTTTTGTAAGGAATGTTTTGGTCTAATAAAATTGTTCCCTCAACATCGGTAACAATCATTGGTATAGAGTTGTTGTTTTCTATAATTTTTACCAATAAACTAATATCTTCATTGTTTGTTGCTTTGTTAAATTGAACATAGGCTTCTGCTAATATGTCCATTTTAATTTCTTCTTGTTTTTGAAAGCTATTAAAAAAGATATAAGTATACCATAGAATAACACTAATAATACCTGTAGCTAAAACCAAAAGCATTTGTTTTGATTTTAGAAAATTCATTAGATAGTTCATTATAAATTAATAGGAGTTTTGCTTCCCCTGTCATACATTACAATACTTCCGGCAACTGCAACATTAACACTTAGGGTTGTTTTAAATTTAACTAAAAAATGTGATTTATCAATAGCTTCTTTCGTCAAACCATGATCTTCTGCTCCTAATAAATAAACACATTTTTTAGGGTGTTGAAATGTTTCTAACGGAACCGATTTTTTATCTAATTCTACCCCTACTAAAACTGCGCTTTTGGGTAAAAACTTATAAAACTCTTCAAAGGTATCATAATGAAAGTAGGGCATGGCTCCTACAGCTTTGTGGGTGTCGCAGGCTTGTTTTGAGTATCTGTTTCCAATAGTGTAAATAAAACTAGCCCCCATATTTTGTGCAGATCGCCATAAGACACCTAGGTTTTCAGGAGTTTTACCATTCATAATACCAATACCAAAATAACCTTGCTCTAAGTTGTCTACTTTCATGTTTTGTTTTTTTTGTAAATACTAGGTAGTGAAATGTTAAAATACACGGCAAACAATCTAATTAAAATAATTAATAAAATAGGCAGGACTTGTAAGTATGGTTTTTCTGTATCAAAGTTCATTAGTAGCAAATAGAAAATTCCTCCTAAGATACTAGCGGTAGCGTATATTTCTTGTTTAAATACTACGGGAATTTTATTTACAACAATGTCTCTTAAAACTCCTCCAAAAACACCTGTAACGGTACCTAATAGTACACATATTAAATAATCTAAATTGCTTTCTAAACCAATTTGTACTCCTGTAATGGTAAAAAGTCCCAAGCCCAAAGCATCGTATAAAAACATGGGTTTGTCAAAAAAATTAAGTTTGGTTTTAAAAATCATGGCAATAAAACTACCGGCTACTACAGCGTATAAAATGGAAGTGTTGTACAACCAAAATATTTCTCTATCAATTAAAATATCTCGCAATGTACCACCACCAACAGCGGTAATAAAAGAAACAATTAAAACACCAAAAGGATCTAATTTTCTTTTCATGGCAATTAAAGCTCCAGAAACAGCAAATACAAAAGAACCAGAAATGTTAATGTATTCTATAATATTAATACTCATGGTGTAGAATTATTTACCGGTTAGCATTCGTTTAATTTCGTTTAGTTTCATTAAAGCCTCTACAGGTGTTAAATTGTCTATATTGGTGGCCAAAATTTCTTCTTTAATGTCTTCTAACAAAGGATCGTCTAACTGGAAAAAGCTCAATTGAAAATCTTCTTCTTGAGTTGCCTTTTCAATGTTAGATTTATTGTTTTCTAAACCATGACTATTTTCTAGTTGCGTTAACATTTTATTGGCTCGGTGAATAACCGCTTGTGGCATTCCGGCTAGTTTTGCTACATGTATACCAAAACTGTGTTCGCTACCTCCGGCAGTTAGTTTACGTAAGAAAATTACCTTGTCTTTTAGCTCTTTTACAGAAACGTTAAAGTTTTTAATTCTAGGAAACGTACTAGACATATCATTCAATTCATGATAATGCGTGGCAAACAATGTTTTTGCTTGACTAGGATGTTCGTGTAAATATTCTGCAATGGCCCAAGCAATAGAAATACCATCATAGGTACTAGTTCCACGTCCAATTTCATCTAATAAAATCAAACTACGTTCCGATACGTTGTTTAGAATGCTAGCCGTTTCGTTCATTTCTACCATAAAAGTAGATTCTCCCATAGAAATATTATCACTAGCACCAACACGTGTAAATATTTTATCTACCACACCAATTCTGGCTTGTTGTGCAGGTACGTAGCTACCCATTTGAGCCAATAAAACAATCAAGGCGGTTTGTCTTAATATGGCCGATTTACCCGACATGTTAGGTCCGGTAATCATAATAATTTGTTGTTGATTTCTGTTTAAAACAATATCATTGGCAATATATTCTTCTCCAAAAGCCAATTGTTTTTCAATTACAGGATGACGACCATTTTTAATTTCTATTTCTGTAGTCTCATCAATAGTAGGTCTAACATAACTGTTGTTTATGGCTAAAGTGGCAAAACCGCACAAACAATCTAACTGTGCAATTAAGTTTGCGTTTAATTGTATAGGTTGAATGTAATCTATTAAAAAATGGATCAATTCTGAAAACAGTTGTTGTTCTAACAAGCCAATTTTTTCTTCGGCACCTAAAATTTTGGTTTCGTATTCTTTTAATTCTTCGGTAATATAACGCTCTGCGTTTACCAAAGTTTGTTTGCGAATCCAGTTTTCTGGAACTTTGTCTTTATGAGTATTTCTAACCTCAATATAGTATCCAAAAACGTTGTTAAAAGCTATTTTTAAAGAGGTAATACCTGTACGTTCGGTTTCTCTTTTTAACAGATTGTCTAAATATTCTTTTCCTGAGTTAGAAATGTTTCGCAATTCATCTAATTCAGCAGAAACTCCGCTTGTAATTGCATTTCCTTTGTTAATGTTTACCGGAGCATCGGCTACTAGGGTAGTGGCAATTTTTTCTCGTAACAAAGTACAATCTTGCAATTGCTCTCCCATTGTTTTTAGGGTGATGTTGTTACTTTCTTCGGCAGCTTTTTTGATAGGAATAATAGCATCTAAAGATTGTTTAAGATAAGTAACTTCTCTAGGGTTTATTTTTCCGGTAGCTACTTTAGAAATCAAACGTTCTATGTCGCTTATTTGTTTAATTTGATAAAGTGTGGTTTTGTAAAAATCATCGTGATTCATAAAATAATTTACTACCTCGTGTCTTTTAACAATCTGATTGGCTTCTTTTAAAGGCAAAGCCAACCAACGTTTTAACAAACGACTCCCCATTGGAGAACTTGTTTGGTCTATAATGCTTAGTAGAGTTACTGCATTGTCGTTGTTAGAATGATACAATTCTAAGTTGCGAACCGTAAATCTATCCATCCATACATATTCATTTTCGTGAACGCGTTGTATGGCAGTAATATGGTTGAGTTGATTGTGTTGTGTTTCGGATAAGTAATACAAAATAGCTCCAGAAGAAATAATCCCTTCGGGTAAATTTTCTACTCCATATCCTTTTAAAGAATTTACTTTAAAGTGGTTTAGCAAACTTTCTGTGGCAAATTCTATCTGAAACACCCAATCGTCTAAATAAAAAGTGTGGAATTGTTCTCCAAAAGTTTCGTTGAATAGAACTTTGTTTTTTTTCTCGACTAAAATTTCGCTAGGAGCAAAGTTTTGCAACAACTTATCAATGTAATTTTTATCTCCTTGAGCCGCTAAAAATTCACCTGTAGAAATATCTAAAAAAGAAACACCTAAGTTTTTTTTGCCAAAGTGTACGGCTGCTAAAAAATTGTTGTTTTTAGATTGTAACACTTCATCATTTAAGGCCACACCAGGAGTCACCAATTCTGTAACCCCACGTTTTACAATGGTTTTGGTCATTTTAGGATCTTCTAGCTGATCGCAAATGGCCACACGCAAACCAGATTTTACCAGTTTAGGCAAATACGTGTTTAAAGAATGGTGTGGAAATCCTGCCAAAGCCGTTTCAGAATCGCTACCTGCTCCACGTTTGGTTAACGTAATGTTTAGTACCTGAGCAGCTTTAATAGCATCGGATCCAAAAGTCTCGTAAAAATCGCCCACTCTAAACAATAACATAGCATCCGGATATTTAGCCTTAATACCGTTGTATTGCTTCATTAAAGGAGTTTCTTTTTTTGCTTTGGTTTTAGCCACAATGATGAGTTTTTGGGATTCTTAGCGAAATTAATTTTTTTAAAGAAACTGATAAAGAATCCTTGTAAAAGTTATTAAGGTTCTATTGACAATTTGTATTATTTTATCAGAAATTACCCTAATTTTGACACCTCATAAAATACAAAGGGAATGCGTAAACTAAAAAACAGCGAATTAAACAGATTAGATGTAGCAGCTTTTAAAGCCACCAAAAAAACTCCTTTAATTGTTGTTTTAGATAATATTAGAAGTTTAAATAATATAGGTTCTGTGTTTAGAACAAGTGATGCGTTTGCTATTGAAAAAATTTATTTGTGCGGAATTACCGCTGTGCCTCCCAATAAAGAAATTCATAAAACAGCTTTGGGAGCTACAGAGTCTGTAGATTGGGAATATGTAGAAGATACCTTAACCTTGGTGCAAAAATTAAAATCAGAAGGCGTTGTTACAGCAGCTATAGAACAAGCAGAAAACAGTGTGAAATTGCAAGATTTTAATGTTCAGTCATCAGAGAAATATGCAATTGTAATGGGGAATGAGGTAAAAGGAGTACAGCAAGAGGTTATAAATGCTTGCGATTATTGTATTGAAATTCCTCAGTTTGGAACCAAGCATTCTTTAAACATTTCTGTAACTACTGGAGTTGTATTATGGGATTTGTTTAAACAGTTTAGATTTTAGTGAACCTTTTAGAGTTTTTTCTCGTAAATATAGTATGAGAAAAACAATTTATCTTTTAATCATAAGCTGTTCCTTTTGTTTGTATGGATGCAGTAAGGAATCTAACGAAACGGAGCTTTTAGACACTACAGAGGTTGCTAACAACAATCCTTTACCAAACGAACCTGAAGAAAATACAGAGGCTACCTATAAAATACTTTCGTTGGGCGATAGTTATACCATTGGAGAAAGTGTGTGTGCAACGTGTCGTTTTCCGGAGCAGTTAAAGTCTAAAATAGAAGAAAATAGCAATGCAACGGTAGATTTAAAAATAATTGCCAGAACCGGTTGGACTACCACAGATTTAAAAAACAATATAGCCGCTAATCTTGCAACAGATTATAACTTTGTTACCTTGTTAATTGGGGTAAATAATCAGTTTCAGGGAGTCGATTTTGAGGTGTATAAAAAGGAGTTTCCTGAGTTGGTCCATACCGCAATTAAAACAGTAAAAGGGAATAAAAATAACTTAGTGGTTTTGTCTATTCCAGATTATGCTTTTACATTATTTGGGGCAGGAGATCCTACCATCACTCAAGAAATAGAAAACTACAATCAATTTGCAAAAACGTATTGTTTAGACAATAATATTGAGTTTTTAAACATTACAGATATTACACAACAAGGTTTTAACAATCCTAATTTGGTAGCTAATGATGGTTTACATCCTTCAGAATTGGCTTATCAAAAAGTAATAGAAAGATTGTATCCGTTGTTTTTACAAAAAGTTACAAATTAAAACTTGTAATTAATTCCTGTTGAAACTCCTATTAAAAAAGGATGGTTGTTGGTGTTGTTAAAAGTTTGTGTTTGAACTTTTAGTGAAGGAGCTACGTTTAAAAACCATTTTTTAGAAAAGTGATATTCTAAATCGGTTCCAATGTTAAAACTAAAATTAAGTGAGTTTAAGTTTTTGGCTTCTCCCTGAGACAGTGTAAATTGATCTTCTTGTATTTCTATTACATTTTCTGTTAAAAACAAGGTACTTAATCCTCCCACAGCATATAAAGAAAACTTGTTTATTTCTAGCAATTTAAAATCTAATTCTACAGGAATTTCAATATATCCAATAGTTTGTTTTAGTTGGCTGTTTGGAGTTTTTTGTATGTTTGGTTGATTTAATGTTTCGGTGGTTGAAGATCTGTTTTCTAAAACAAAAACTGTTTCATCTGAGGTAATTTTTTGGGTAGAATTTGCAAAAGATGATTTTCTTTGAATACCTGCTACAACGTAGCTAGAAGTCGTTTGTAATTGATTAATTCTGTGAATTCCTGTTTTTATTTTTAGTCTATTAGATGCTTGGTAAGCAATGTTTAATCCGTAAGCAGTGGTAAGTTCTCCGGTTTTTTTAGTGTGATTTAATCGATCATCAATAGGAGAATTCTTAGAAAAATCTCCAGAATAATATTGAGAAACTACAGGGGCTAAACTCCATCCTTTGTTAGATGAAACAGGTTTGTTATGTTTAGGTTTGTTGTTAAAAGTGTTTGACAAAGGTTCTTTTTTTACAAGTAAATTTTGCGTATTTTTTAAAGTTAAAAAGTCTTTGTTAGATGATTTTTCTTGTACAATTAACGGGGTTTTAATTTTACTGTTCGTAGCTACAGCTGTATTAATTTCTTTTTTAGGTTTGTTTGTAGGTAAATTGTTGCCAAGTTCTTTTGTTTTAGAGGCTTGTTGTTTTAAGGTGTTTAAAGCAACTTGTTGTTTAGAGATTGATGTGTTTAAAAATATAGAATTGTTTTTTTTAAGAGGTTTGTTGGTCTTTAATTCTGTTACATACGCATAATTGTAAATAGCTTGTGTACTGTTTTGTTTTAACAGAAAAAAACCAAAAATTAATAGAGCAGCTATGGTTCCAGAAAGCCAATACCAAACAATCCCCTTATTAGGATTTTGTGCTTGTGCTAAGGAACTTTCAATTTTTTTCCACACAGCAGGGTTTGGGTTTATTTCTAAATCCCTTAATTTTTCCTGATACAACCTTTCTATGTTTTTTGGTTCCATAGTTAAAAATTAGATTGGTTTTTTATGGGGCTTTCCTCCAATATGTTTTTTAAAATAGCCTTGGCTCTAGACAAATTAGACTTAGAGGTTCCTACAGATATTTCTAACATTTCTGCAATTTCTTTATGTGAATATCCATCTAATACGTAAAGATTAAAGACCAATCTATATCGGTTTGGTAATTGTTGAATACTGTGTAAAAGCACATTTAAATCTATGTCATCATCTTCAATTTCTAGAACAATTTCGTCTTTAATTTCCTCGTTTATTAAAGGAAAAATCTTTTCTTTTCTATATTTTTCAAGAGCGGTATTAATTACAATTCTTTTCATCCATCCTTCAAAAGATCCTTGGTGTTTGTATTGATTTATTTTTTGTAGAATGGTAATAAATCCATCGTGTAAATTGTCTTCTGCCTCTTGTTGATTTTTTGAATATTTATATGAAACTGCATAAAGCTTTGCTGCAAACAACTTATATAAAGTGGCTTGTGCTTTGGGTTTGTTTTGCTGACAGAGCTTTATGATTTTAGTTAGGTGCATGTGTGTAAAATGTACAAACTAAGTATTGTTTTAATGTAAAATTACTCTACTTCACCCTCTTCTATAACTCGTACAATTTTTTCTTCGTATATAGGTTCGTTTTCGTCGTTTACTCCTTTGTAAATTTTAAAAATGTAATCTTCTTTTTGATCTACTGTAAATTTAAAGTTCTTTTCTTCTGTAGTGGCAGAATCATCACAAGCAGAATCATCATCTACATAAGTAATAATGGCTAGTGTTTTTATAGAATCAATACTCTTGTCTGTTGCATAAAGGGTGTTGTAGTAATAATAACAACTATTAGGTAATTTGTATTTTATGTTAACATCATATTGCTCGTTGTAGTCCAGACTGTCTGGAATTACAAATTCTTCTACAGTAACATATTCATAATGAAAGTTTGGGAACTTATTGTCGTCGTTAGAACAAGAAATAAGTCCGAGTGTAAGCGTAAACAATAAAAGTGCGTATTTCATAATTTTTTATTTTAAGTTTCTGTTTCCTAGATGTAGCATTTTGTGAAAGGTTGCGTTAAAAAGATCTAAAAAATATAAAATATAAATAAAACAAAGCGTAAAAATAAGCTGTACGATTGTTTTTAATACCATTATCAATTTTTTTAATAATACCATCTTTATCTTTCTTAGTAATTGTTAAGTAGATGGAAGTGATAAAAGAAGGTTGCGTAAAACTTTAATAATTTAAAAAATCAATTTGTTTGAATGACCAAAGGAAGAGTGTAGGAACTGCTAATGGGAATTCCTCTTTTTTGTGCAGGGGTAATGGTGGGTAAAAGGCTAAAGATTTTTTCCAATTCGGCAGTTAAATTTGGAAGTGCTTTTTTTAAAGAATCGTTTGCTTGTAAGCGGTTGTAAATAAATTTTCCTTTTTGATTGATGGTAAAATAAATAGAAACAGTATCTGTAAGGTTTTGATTTGTTTTAAAAGTAAGAGCCTCTATTTGCTGTTTAATTTTTAAGTGCATTGTGTTTTCAAAACAGGCTTTGGTTTGGGAAAAGTTAAGCAGGGAGTCGCAATTTTGAAATTGAGGATATTGATCTACTTGTGTAAAATCAATTGTTGTGTTTTCTTTAGAACTTCTGTTTTTACAAAGTATAGAGGTCACAGAACAAATCTTTTCACAAGAAGAGAAAGACAGTACTAAAAGAATGACAATCAGTTTGTTCATAATTGATACCTAGGTTAGGTCAAAAATACATTTTTTTAAGAAGATTGCTGTATATTGCTTTAAAAGAAAGGCTTTTATATGGATTATATATTGTTGTTTTTAGGGTTTATATGTGTGTTAGGAGGAATTGTAGGTTCTTTTTTACCGGTAATACCTGGTCCACCTACAAGTTGGTTGGGTTTGATGTTGCTGCAGGTTACGCAAAGGGTAGAGACCAATTGGACATTTTTAGGAATAACGCTAGCTGTTGCATTGTTTGTTTTTGTGTTGGATTATATGATTCCTGCCTTAAGCGCTAAAAAGTTTGGAGGAAGTACTTATGGTGTTAGAGGAGCCACTGTGGGGTTAATTGTTGGATTGGTGTTTACTCCTGTTGGAATGATTTTAGGTTTGTTTTTAGGAGCTTTTATAGGTGAATTGTTGCATGACAGCAAAGAAATAAAAAAAGCCTTAAAAGCATCGGTAGGAGCAGTGTTTGGTTTTTTCTTATCTACAGGAATCAAGTTTGTGGTGTGTATTGTTTTTCTAGGTTATTTTTTTAAGTATGTGTGGACATACAAAACTGAATTTTTTGGTTGGTAGTGGTACAAATAAAAAAAGCAACCCGTAAAAGGGAAGCTTTCCATTGGTAATTAAACCTAGAAACTACAAATGTAGTTCTACAACAACAGTACAAATGTACTTTAAAAAAACACAATATAAAAAATTACTTTTTTTGATGAATAGATAAAAAGTTAATAACTTTTATTTGTAATAAGTTCAACCAATAAATTTACACAAATACAACTTCGTCATCTGCCAGTGTACCATGGTTTGTAAATCTTAAAAAGACCCTGGCTAGTGCCAATACATCTTGTTCGCAGTAACGAACAATTCTAGGCAAATCTTTTTCCTTGTAATATACACTTCCTACCTGGCTACCATCTATGTCTCCTTTGGGACTAGGAACCCCCAAAACATAGGTTAGCAACTTTAACGATGTGTAATGTTTATAATCTCCAAACTTCCACATTTCTAAAGTATCTAAATGTGGTATTTCCCAAGGTTTTTTTCCTGCTAGGTTTAATGAGTTAGGCAAAGCAATGTCTAAAATAATCATTCTACGCGCTATAAAAGGAAAATCAAACTCTTTGGCGTTATGACCACATAAAATATGATTGGGTTTGTTAAAATAGCCTTCTAATAGGTTTTTAAAATCTAATAACAATTGTTTCTCGTCGTCCGAAGCAAAAGAGGTAATTCTTAGTTGTTCTTTAACAAAGTAGCCTACAGAAATACATACAATTTTTCCAAACTCTGCCCATATTCCTGCATTGTTATAAAACTCTTCTGTAGAAATAGCATCTCCTCTTTTATAGGCTGTTTTGTGAGCGTATAATTCTTTTTCTATTTCTGGAACTTCATCAAACGTTGCGTGTAATGGAACTGTTTCTATATCTAGAAACAAAATGTTTTCTTTTTCAATTTTAGCACTCATTGTTTTTCTTTAAAAATAAGAATTCTATAGCAAGGCAAAAAATGATAAACGCAAAAAACCCACCTCTTAAGAGGTGGGTTTTTAAATATATTAGAATTTTACTTCTATTCTTTAAAATTATTTAGCAGCTACAGCTACAGTAGGTACAGTATAACCTGACCAAGTTGAAAACTCAGAAAAGTCAGCACCAACGTTTGCTTTAACAGTTCCAGTAGCTTCGTTAAATAAATTAGCATCCTCTTCTACAGAACCTGTAATTGTACCTCCTACTTTATTATCACCTACAGTACCTTTTTTGTATGCGTTAGTTAAAGTAACAGAACCATTTCCAGAAGAATCATCTGTATCAATTAAGTTACCAAATTCAGCACCATTAGCTGCAATAAAAGCAATGTTATCAATAGTTGCTTCAGTTCCTCTACGGATTTCAGCACCTGCTTTTAATTTTGTATTTGGATTTAAGTTGATAATTGTTACTCCATTAAAAGTTGGAGTAGATCTTGGAGTTGCATCTTTATCAGACTCGTTAGAATCACCTTCAATACCTCTTGGATCTTTACTTGCAGTATCAAAATCAGCTTCTCTTACACCAAATGCATTTGTAATAGTTCCTGTATATCCTCCTGTAAAGTCAAACATATCATCTGCAATGTTTACACATAAGATACCATCTAAATTAACAGTACCACCAAAGAATTCAACACCATCATCAAAACCATACTTTACAACTAAATGGTCTAACTTAGTTTTAGAACCAACAGTGTAGAAAGAGAATCCATTAAACTCTGCATCTCCGTTAATTTTAGCTCCAGTGTACTCAGCAATTACGTAAGATAATCTTCCAGAATTGTCATCAGAAACTGCTTCAGCAGCAGATTTTCCATAGTTTAAACCTGCAACTTCAGATTGAACTGAATCTCCTTTGTTTGTTTGAGTTTTACCAGCAACTACAATACCTCCCCAGTCTCCAGCAGCAGGTGTTGCAGAATTAGAAGTAAAAACAATAGGCTCAGCTTTTGTTCCTACAGCCATAATTTTTGCACCTTGCTCAACAGCTACATAAGTATCTGTACGACCCGCATCAACTTTTACAGTAGTACCTGCTTCAATAGTTAAAGTGTATCCATCTTTTACTAATAAAGCACCTGTTAATAAATAGTCTGTACCTTTAGTTAAAGTAATGTTACCTTCAACAACTCCATGTAAATCATTCGCTATTACATCAGCATTAGAAGAAAGAATAACTTCTTTATCAGAAGCTCCATCGTTGTTGTCGTCTTTTTTACAAGAAGTAAAAGTTAAAGCAGCAATTGCTAAAATTGATAAAATTGATTTTTTCATTTTAAATAAAATTTTGTATTTGTTTTGTTTCAAATTTTGTAAATACAAAGTAAAGGGAGGTGTACATTAAACTAGGTTAAGAACCTATTAACTTCCTGTTAACTCTATTTCTATTTTGTAAAATTATTGTTAACTACAAAGAACTTTTTTAGTATAAAATCTCTATGTATTACCTATAAACAAAAAGAGGTGTCTGAAAATCAGACACCTCTTTTTGTTTGTATTATTATTTTTTAGAATTTATATCCTAAAGATATTCCCATATCTATTCCTCTTTTGTAAGAAACGTTTGTTAATGGATTATTCTTTATATTTCTAACTCTTTTAAATGATGGGTTCAATATATTTTTAAGCGATACTTTTAAACTCAATTTATCATTAAAACTGTGTTTTGCAACAAAATCTAACGTAGTAATTGCTTTTTGAATCACATCTTCTAAACCAAGACTTCCTGAGTTGGTACCTATACTATATAATTTATCTCCTTGATAATTTACAACCAAAGTGGCCATAGTTTCTTTATCATTTTGTGTAAGTACATAAGAAATATCTCCATTAACAATAACGGGGGATGCTCCTTGTAATTGTGATGTTGAATTTGTTGGTCTAAACAATCCTCTTGTTTTTAAATCTTGAGTTGTATGCATATAAGTAGCATTTGCTCCAAATTTAATTTTACTAAAATCTTCACTTGTGTCATCTCCAAAAGTAGCTAGTGTATTTTTGTATTCTACTTCTAAACCAACCACCTTAGCATCTCCAGTATTTTCGTAAGAATAGGCATTGTCTGATGCAGAGTTTATTTCTATACGGTTAATTGAGTTCTGAATCATTTTTCCAAACACAGAAGCTGTAATTAAACCTCCGTTTTCAGGAAAAAACTCATATTTAACATCTAAATTGTAGTTATCCGATGGTTGTAAGTTTCCATTACCTTGTTCGGTATAATTAGCTCCTTCGTATACAAATTCAGCAATTTCTTTAAACTGAGGATATGTATAGGTTTTACTTGCAGAAAATCTAAATTGATTTTCATCGTTTAAACTATATTTTAAATTTAAAGAAGGTAGTATATATGTATTATTTAAAGTGGTTCCTGAATTTGATAAGTTAGTTTTCCAATTCACGTCCATTGTAATGTCTTCTAAACGTCCACCAATACTAAAAAAGAACTTATCAGATAAATTATAATCTAAGTTTATGTGAGCTGTGTTTACTGTTTTATCACCATCATAGGTAAAAGGATCTAAAGCTCCTCTACCAAATCCATAACCTGTTCTTAGATCAAAATCTCCATTGTCTAAAGCTTGTTGATTTAATACAGCTGATAAATTATTTCCATCAAATAATTTAGAGTTAGACAATGCATTATGATCAAAATACCAAGCTTTAAACTCTCTAGTTGTGTTTCTGTAACTAGCACCTAAACCTATTGATCCTTTTGTTTCTTCGCCACCTCTTTTTCCTAAATAAATTTTAGCAGCAATGTTTCCTACTAAATCATTTTCATTTAATTTTTGGAAATATCTACTGTTTTCTCTTGCTGTACCTGTAGAAAACCTTGCTTTACCAGAAGGATCATCATAAATAAGTACATTCTTTTTTCTATCTGGTTGGTCATTTTTAACATTGTTATATGCCAGCCCTAAATCTAAATCTAAATAATCCCCAAAAATATTTTTAGAAATTAATTGATTCACTAATAATTTATCTTGGCTTTCTGTTTGTAACACCAAATTCACATCGTTGTTATCATTTGTATCTCCGTAATAATCTTGTATTTTTTGACTATTAGAGTGAACAAAAACAGAGTTAAACAAAATTTTATGATCAGAATTAAAAGCGTACTCAAAATTTCCCATTGCCAATTTAGATGCTGAATAACTATATTGTTTAGCATCATAATAATTAGAACCTTGAGAAGTTGCTGTTCTATTTCCTACATTAAATCCTTCTTGATATCTATAACTGTTTCCAAAAGACCCTACTAAAAAATAAGAAAAAGAAGAATCATCTTTAAATCTATATTTTTTACCTCCATTTAATGAAATACCTATTTTAGGTAAAGCAGTTGTGTTGTTTGGAGATATTTTACTTCCAAAATTATAATTTCTTAAATTAGTTATTGGTTGTTCTGTATTTGTTTGGACTCCTAAATAATTAGCACCATCAATGGTTTTAAAATCTTTAAAAGTGGTTTGAGAATTGGTTCCTGTAGAAATTCCAATAGCAAAGTTAGGTTTAGTAGATGGTTGTTTTGTTTCTACATTAATGTTTGCTCCCCCTAAATCTCCTGTTACTCCAGATGAAAAAGTTTTACTAATCCCTACGTTTTGTAAAACATCCGTAGAAAATAAATCCAAACTAATATTTTTGTTTGATGGATTGTTAGACGGTAATGGTAATCCATTTAAAGTAGTACTATTATATCTATCTCCTAGACCACGAACATAAACGTCACTAGATCCTTGTTGTTTAGACACTCCTGTTACCTTAGTAGTTGCAGCAGCAGCATCAGAAACTCCTTGAGAAGACAATTGTTCTGCCCCAACACTTTCTATTACCACTGTAGCTTCTTTTTGAACTTGCATTAAAGCAGTTTCACTTTCTTTATTTGTAACAGCTGTTAAAACAACCGCATCCAAAGCATCGGCTACAGATTCCATAACCACAGTAATTTTTTGAGAAGCTCCACCTTTTACAGTAACTTGCTTTTTTACAGATTTGTATCCAACAAAGTCATACACAATAGTATAAGTTCCTGGTTTTAATTGTAAACGGTATATACCGTCAAAATCTGTAGTAGTACCCAAACTGGTATTACCCTCCACATAAATACTTACAAAAGGTAGGGGTTCTAAATCCATGTCCTTGTCTTGTACTAATCCTGAAATTGTTCCTTTAGACTGTGCGTACGTAAACACGGTCATTAACGTAAAAAATGTAACTAATAAATTTCTCATTATCAATGCTATATTTGTTTAAAAGCGGTGCAAAAATCTATAATTAATACCTTAGAGAGCCTAAGCTATCATTACCTTTATGTTAATATAGCGTTAACAACTCTTGTAGATTATGTTAACAAACCACAATCGTTAAATGATTGTTAAGAAACTCTTTTGTATATTAGAAAATCATAAATTTGACCGCACTAATTCAACACAAAATGGAGAAAAATCAGATTAAAATTCTTTTGGTAGACGATGAACCAGATATTTTAGAAATTGTAGGTTACAACCTTAAAAAAGAAGGATACGATATTTACACAGCAAGTAATGGCTTAGAAGCTGTAAGTCAGGCAAAAAAAATACAACCACACTTAATTTTATTGGATGTAATGATGCCGGAAATGGACGGTGTAGAAGCTTGTGAAAAGATTAGAGAAATTCCAGAATTAGGGAATGTAATTATTTCTTTCTTTACGGCAAGAGGAGAAGATTATAGCCAGGTGGCAGGGTTTGATGCAGGGGCAGATGACTATATTACCAAGCCTATTAAACCAAAAGTTTTAACCAGCAAGATTAAATCTTTATTAAGAAGATTAAAAGAAGATGGTACCAGCAATAATACTACAGATTTAGGAGGGATTGTAATTGATAGAGACGAATATTTAGTAATTAAAGACGACGAAAAAATTATTTTACCACGTAAAGAATTTGAATTGTTTTCTTTACTAACCTCTAAACCCGGAAAAGTTTTTAATAGAGAAAACATAATGAAAAAGGTTTGGGGTAGTGATGTTGTTGTGGGCGATAGAACCATTGATGTACACATAAGAAAGTTAAGAGAAAAAATAGGAGACGATTACTTTAAAACGGTAAAAGGTGTTGGATATAAGTTTATATTAAATGAAGATTAAGAATTTTTTCTTTTTTTCTATTGCCATAGTACTAGCTCTTATTTTTTGTATAGACGTTGTTTTACTACTGTTTATGCATTTTACAGACACAGTATTGCCAGCCAAAGCTTTTGTAATATTGTCTGTAGTGCTGTTTGTACTCTTAATTGTAATTATAAACAACGGAGTAGAAACGTACATTAATTTTAGAATAGATAAAATTTACAAACAAGTAACTTCTCTTAAAAAAAGAAGAATTGCCAATATAAATGCAGACGAGTTTGATTTTTTAGCTAGAGATATTCTAAAATATACCTATAAAAAGAAACAAGAAATTAAGAAACTTAATTTTAGAGAAAACTATAGAAGAGATTTTTTAGGAAACGTAGCACACGAACTTAAAACCCCACTGTTTACCGTACAAGGTTATTTATTAACGCTAATAGAGGGTGCTGCAGAAGATGTAGAAATAAGAGAAAAATATTTAAAAAGAGCCAATTTAGCCATTACTAGATTGAGTGAAATTGTAGGAGATTTGGACTTGATAACCAAATTAGAAACCAATGACTTAAAGCTAAAAATAGATACGTTTAACGTTATCAAAGTCATTCAGAAAGTTTTTGATTTGTTAGAAATGCAAGCTAAAAAAAGAAACATAAAACTACGATTAGATAAGTTTTATGACATTCCAGAGTTTGTATTGGCCGATGAAGCTAAAATAGAGCAAGTTCTTATCAACTTGGTTATGAACTCTATTAAATACGGAAAAGTAGGTGGAACCACGGTTGTTTCTATAGATTATATAGACGATGAGAAAATAGCCATTAACGTAACCGATAATGGTGAGGGAGTAAAACAAGAAGATGTAGAACGTTTGTTTGAGCGTTTTTATAGAGTAGAAAAAAGTCGTTCCAGAGACCAAGGAGGTTCTGGTTTGGGGCTTTCCATTGTAAAACATATTATAGAAGCTCACGAGCAAACCATTCATGTAGAAAGTTCCTTAGGAAATGGTTCTACCTTTACGTTTACTTTAGAGAAAGGTTAAAAGCATTTTGAATATAATAAGCTATAGACTGCTTTTTGGTTTTTAACACAGGCCAATTAGCAGTTTTTAACTTTAATAAGTTTTTTTTACTTAAAAATTTTTGTTCACAATAATCGGCATACTTAGAATTTTTTAAATGTTGTGCCAAATAAACCTGTTCTGTTTGTCCAGGGGTGGGAACAAACCACACGTCTTTTTGCAAACAAACCATATCCATAACAGAACTATAGCCAGATCTTACCAAAACTTTTTGAGCACTGTTTAACGCTGTTTCCAATTCGTGACTTAATAAATAATTGACCACAGTTACATTTTTAGGGTATACATGGTTGTTGGGGTTAAACGTACCTCTTACCACTAAAACAGGTGTTTTTATAGAGTTTAAAAGACTTAGTACCTTAAGTTCCAATTCGTTTCTTTGGTGTTCAATGCCCGATAACAGTACCACAAGTTGGTGTGTAATAGGAGTTTGCTGTTTTTTAAACCTAGACAAAACACCTATATACACAATGTTTAGTTTTTTGGTTTTTGATAAACTTCCGGAAAACAAGCTACCTTCTTCATCAGGAATCCAGCAATGTTTGTGTTTTTTTATAAAGTATTGATGAAATAGATTCACAACAAAAGAAGCCATTCCTGCTTTTATATTTATTTGATGTGTAATATATACAGAGTCTATGTGTTTAGAAAAAATTCCCAATCTGTTGTCCGATATAATTCCAACAATGTTCTCTTTGTGATGATTGATGTATTTTGTTAGTACCTGATGCTCTTTGTAAATAGCACTTACAATGCTTGGAATGTTCCTTAGCATGGCTTTGTTAAAGTTTTTTCCGTAACGAATTTTGTAAGAAGGTAATTCTAGAAAATCAGCTTTTGGAAATTCTTTTTTTAAAAATTCCAAGGCCTCTCCATCTGATGCTATAACAGGAGTTATGCCCAGTTGAATAATTTCTTTGATAATAGGGATACAGCGAGTAGCATGACCCCATCCCCAGTTTAATGGAGCTATAATAATTCTTTTGGAAGTTTGGCTACTTGGCATGCTTAAAAGTACTAAAATGATTAGGAATTGGTATAAAATACCTCTCAATACAAACTTCAATCATTTATTTTCTAAATTCAGTAGAAGTAACATTGTTTAAGAAAATCTTTATGGCTTCTTTTTTTAAACAATATCCGTTAGCATAAGTGTTTTGTACAGTGTAACAAATGCATTTAGAATTATACATTCATCAAGTTTTCTATCTCTTCTATTTCAATAGGAATGTTAGCCATTAAATTGATAGGTTCTGCGTTTTTTTGTACTACAATATCATCTTCTAAACGGATTCCTAACTTTTCTTTAGGAATGTAAATTCCTGGTTCTACAGTTAGTACCATATTGGTTTTCATGTCATTTTCAAAATCACCATAATCATGAGTGTCTAAACCTAAATGATGTGAGGTTCCGTGCATAAAGTATTTTTTATACGCAGGTTTTTCTTTGGTCTGATTCTGGATGTCTGCTTTGTCTAATAATTTTAAGGATAACAATTCGGCAGTCATCAATTCGCCAACCGCTAGGTTGTATTCTTTCCATTGTAAACCTTCACGAATCATTTTTGTAGCTTGGTTTTTAACATTTAATACCGATTGATAAACGGCTTTTTGTCTATCGGTAAAACGACCATTTGCAGGAATAGTTCTTGTTAAATCACTAGAATAATTAGCATATTCTGCAGCTACATCCATTAAGATTAAATCCCCATTTTTACAAGGTTTGTTGTTTTCTATATAATGCAATACACAGGCACTGTAACCCGATGCTACAATAGGTGTATAAGCAAAGCCTTTAGATCGGTTTCTGATGAATTCGTGAATCAATTCTGCTTCAATTTCATATTCCCATACATTAGGTTTGGTAAAGTTTAAAACACGCTCAAATCCTTTTTTAGTAATGTTACAAGCTTGTTGAATAAGATCTATTTCTATAGCAGATTTAATTCCTCTTAACTGAAATAAAATGTCAAAAGAAGATTTGTAAGTATGCTTTGGATATTCTTGTTTTAATTTTTTAATAAATCGATCTTCACGTGTTTCCATATATCTTGGAGCACGTTTATGATTGTTTTCATTAATGTAAATATTTGTAGCTTCTTTTGTAATAGAAGCAATTACACTTTCTAATTCTGATAACCAAAATACAGTAGCAATTCCTGATACTTGTGTAGCTTGTTGTTTGCTTAGTTTTTCTCCTTCCCAAATGGCAATATGCTCATTGGTTTCTGTTACAAATAAAATTTCTTTGTGGTTTGGGTTTGTGGCATCTGGAAATAAAATCAATACACTTTCTTCTTGATCTACACCACTTAAATAAAACAAGTCACGGTGTTGTTCAAAAGGCAAGGCACTATCGGCACCTGTTATAAAAATATCGTTCGCATTAAAAAAAGCAATGGAATTGGCTTCCATTTTCTCTGTAAAACGTTTTCTGTTTTCTATAAAAAGAAGAGGGTTGATTGTGTTGTATTTCATAAAGGTAAAGGTAAAATAAAAGCACAAAAAAACCTCTTCGGTAAGGAAGAGGTTTTGGTTTTGTATTATAGAAATAAACTATTTTTGAACAGTTGTTGTACTTTGACCGTAAATACCCAAAGTTATTATTGATAAAATTTGGTCAACTACAGTAAATTTTGTTGTTGCTTCAAAGTCATCTACCCCTCCAGCCATTTTTTGTGGCTCAGTAGTTTTTATAGGAGATAGTCCCCAGAATAAGTATTGGTTTTTTCCTTTTATTGTTTTTCCTGTTTGAGGCCCTTCACCAAAAGTGTGAATTGTAGAGTAACAAGATGTTAATAGTAATGAACTTCCTAATAATATTGTGTATAATGCTTTTTTCATTTCTTTTAGATTATTTTGTTACAGTTGTAGCAGTTGGTGTATAAATTCCGTAAGTTAAACTTGATATTATGTAGTCAACAAATCTAAATCTTGTTTTAACTGTATAGTCTTTTGCTCCACCAGCCATTTCTTCTGGTTGAGCTGTTTTAATAGGAGCTAGTCCTCTAATTGCAAAATGGTTCCAAGAAGTTTTGTTGATTCCTTTTTGAGCTCCCTTACCAATTGTGTACTCATGTACATAACATGACGTTAAAGAAAGGCAAAGAACAGCTGCCATTATAATTTTTTTCATAAAATTAGTTTTAAGATTTTTGCAAAAATAGAAAAATACTTTGTAGAAAACTGTTTACCTGCGTATTCACGTAGGTTATTATAATGTTAAGTAAAAAAAATAAATTTTCCTTAATACTTCCAACGCTTTACATTATTCATTCTAATCATGGTTAAGAATAAATGGAAAGTCATTTTATGCTTTATATGAATTAGACATCTCGACTCCGCTCGATGAACAGTGTGGTGTTCGAGCGGAGTTGAGAACTGTTTTTGAATTAAATATTCCTTAATATTTCCAAGGCTTTTTTAATACTGTCTATTTTAATAAATGTAATTAATAAACGCAAACCTGCTTTGGTTTGTTTTTCTTTCATTACACACATTTTAGAGTTGTTTTGTACAAATTTTAAAATGTTGGTAAACGCTTGAGTTTGGTAAAAATTACTTTGTTGGTCAGAAACAAAATACCCAATCATGCGTTTTTGTTTTAGAATTAATTTTTCTATTCCTAGTTTTTTGGCAAGCCATTTTATTCGTACCGAATCTAATAAATCTACTACCTGTGTTGGCAATTCTCCAAAACGATCGGTTAAGTGTTTTTCAAATTCTTGCAGTTGAATTTCTTCTGTAAGTTCTCCTAATTGTTTGTAAAGATTTAATCGTTCTGCAATAGAATTTACATAATCATCAGGGAATAAAATTTCAAAGTCGGTATCTATTTGTATGTCGGATACATATTCTTTGTTTGGGTTTTCCTCTTCTTCTTGATATAAATCTTTAAACTCTTTTTCTTTTAGCTCTTTTACAGCTTCTTCTAATATTTTCTGATAGGTATCAAATCCAATATCGGTAATAAACCCACTTTGTTCACCTCCTAATAAATCTCCAGCACCACGAATTTCTAAATCTTTCATGGCAATGTTAATTCCGCTACCCAATTCATTATACATTTCTAAGGCTTGAATACGTTTGCGTGCATCTTCTGTCATCATATGGTAAGGCGGGCAAATAAAGTAACAAAATGCTTTTTTGTTAGAACGACCTACACGACCACGCATTTGGTGCAAGTCAGACAATCCAAAATTGTTGGCATGGTTGATAAAAATAGTATTGGCATTAGGTACATCTAATCCAGATTCTATAATGGTAGTGGCTACTAAAATATCAAAAGCACCTTCCATAAAATTCACCATTATTTCTTCTAGTTTTCTGCCTTCTAATTGGCCGTGTCCTATACCAATTTTAGCATCGGGAACCAAACGTTGTAGCATACCTGCTACTTCTTTAATATTGTCAACACGGTTGTGTATAAAAAAGATTTGACCTCCTCTAGAAATTTCATACATCACAGCATCTCTAATGGTTTCTTCACTAAAACCAATTACGTTACTTTCTATAGGATGACGGTTTGGGGGAGGTGTGGCAATTACCGATAAGTCTCTTGCGGCCATTAAACTAAATTGTAAGGTACGTGGAATTGGTGTGGCTGTTAATGTTAACGTATCTACATTTTCTTTAATGGTTTTTAGTTTGTCTTTGGCTGCGACTCCAAATTTTTGTTCTTCATCAATAATTAGTAAACCAAGGTCTTTGTATTTTATTTTGTCTGAAATTAATTGATGTGTACCAATAATAATATCAACTTTTCCTTCGGCTAATTCTTCTGTTATAATGCGTTTTTGTTTTGCTGTTTTAAAACGGTTTAAGTAGTTAATGTTTACAGGAAAATCTTCTAATCTTTTTTTAAAAGATTTAAAATGCTGAAAAGCCAAAATAGTTGTAGGAACCAATACGGCTACTTGTTTTCCGTTGTCTACAGCTTTAAAGGCAGCACGAATAGCTACTTCTGTTTTACCAAAACCAACATCACCACAAACCAAACGGTCCATAGGTTTGTCACTTTCCATATCATTTTTTACATCTTGCGTAGCTTTGTATTGGTCTGGAGTGTCTTCGTACATAAAGCTAGCTTCTAGTTCGTGTTGCAAATAACTGTCTGGGTCGTACCTAAATCCTTTTTGATTTTTGCGTTTTGCGTACAATTGAATTAAATCAAAAGCAATTTTTTTAACTTTTGCTTTGGCAGTTTGTTTGGCTTTTTTCCATGCTGGAGAACCTAGTTTGTGTACTTTAGGAGCTTTCCCGTCTTTTCCGTTGAATTTAGAAATTTTGTGTAAAGAGTGTATGCTTATATATAGTACATCGGCATCTCCATATATTAATTTAATGGCTTCTTGTTTTTTGCCATTGACATCAATTTTTTGCAGTCCACCAAATTTTCCTATTCCATGATCTATGTGGGTTACATAATCGCCAATTTCAAGATTGTTGATTTCTTTTAAGGTAACAGCCTGTTTTTTAGCAAATCCGTTTTTAAGTTGAAATTTGTTGTAACGTTCAAATATTTGATGGTCTGTGTAGCAGGCAATTTTATGATGATGGTCTATAAATCCTTGATGAATTTGGAAAACTACGGTTTCGTATTCTATTTCTTCTTCTGCATCATCAAAAATATCGTGAAAACGTTGGGCTTGTTTTTCGTTGGTACAAAACAAGTAGTTGGTGTATCCTTTTTTGGTGTTTTGCTGTAGGTTTTCTATTAACAAATCAAAATGTTTGTTAAAAGAGGGTTGTGGTTCTGTATGTCCTTCAATAGAAGTTGTGTTGCTGCTATTTTGAATAGAAACTCGGTGATAGCCTTTTAATTGTTCTTTAATTTGAATTCCGTCTAAAAACAATTCACTTGGCAGGGTATGGTTTAGTGTTTCTGATAAGTTTTGAAAACGATTTGTTGCTTTTTCAAATAAGGTGTTTAAATCGTTTTGTAAAATGTCTATGCTATGCGTAAAAATTACGCTATTGTTGGGAATAAATTTTAAGAAAGATTCTCTTTTTTCGGAAAACTGTTTGTTTTCCACATTGGGCATTACCTGAATTTTATTAGGCTTTCCTGTAGATAGTTGTGTTTCCACATCAAAAGTACGGATGCTATCTACTTCATCTCCAAAAAATTCTAAACGGTAAGGCTCGTCATTGGCAAAAGAAAAAACATCTACAATTCCACCACGTACAGCAAATTCCCCAGGTTCGGTCACAAAATCTACTCTGTTAAATTTGTATTCAAACAACACTTCGTTTATAAAATCAATGCTAAATTCATCGCCTGTAGTAATTTTTAACGTATTGCTATTTAAGTCTTTTTTGGTAACAACTTTTTCAAACAATGCGTTTGGATAGGTAACAATAATAGACGGTTTTTTTCTGGAATTCAATCGGTTTAAAACCTCGGCACGCATTAATACATTGGCATTGTCTACATCTTCAATTTCGTAAGGTCTACGGTAAGAACCCGGATAAAACAAAACATCTTTGTCATTTAAAATTCTTTCTAAATCGTTTAAATGATAGGCTGCTTGTTCCTTATCATCAAAAACAAGTAAAAAAGTTTTGTCTGTTTGTTTAAAAGTTTCTGCAATAATAATAGAAAGGGCAGATCCGTTAAATTTACTTAAAACAGTGTGTGTCTTTTCTTGAGAAACGTGGGCTACTAGTTGTTGAGTAGCATTTGCGTTTTGATACTTTTCTAAAAGCGATTGAATTTTCAAGGCCAAAATATTTTGTTACAAATGTAGGGTTATGAATGATTTAATAAAAATAGAATAGGAGTTTCTAGTATGGTGAGAGTTGTATCTTGTTTTTCTAAATATAAATAGTGTTTATTTTTTGTGTTTAACCGTCAGGAATTTTAACTTGACTTTATGTTAAGTTTAGAATTAAAGAATACAATTGCCTATGTAGGTACTACTAAAAACATAATAGTAGAACAACATTTGGAGCGTTGCAACGCTACCATTTTAAGAACTTCAAGCATATCAAATAATTTAGACGATTGGACAGTGATTCCCGATGCTATTGTTTTTGATGAACCTTATATAGAAAACTGGGAAAAAGAATGGAATAGGGTGCAAGAAATAGAGTTGTTAAAAAATATTCCTTGTTTGTTAATTGCTGTACAAAAAAAACAAGAAGAAGAATTGTTAGACTTGTTAAAAAAAGGACTTTGTGGTTATGTGTTTTATGAACAACTTTCTTTGTTAGTTCCTTTGTGTATTTCTGCAATAATACACGGAAAAAAAATAAAAGAGGAGCAGCTAAAAGTAAACGAACTAAATAGGGTTTTAAGTACAAGTTATTTGGTTATTGATGCAAAAAACACGCTGTTAGAAGATGTTAAAAGAACTTTAGATGGTTTTGCTAATGCCAAACAGAATATGTTGGTTCAAGATGTTAAAGATCTTTCTAAAAAAATAGATTTAAAAATAAAATCAGAATATCATTACCAACTTTTTAAAGTTCATTTTGAAGAGGTACATCCTCTTTTTTATAAAAAACTACACAAAGTTAACAACAAACTTACCGATCATAATTTAAAGCTATTGGCTTTTTTAAAAATGGGTTTTAATAACACAGAAATTTCTTTTTTATTGAACATCTCAATCTCATCCGTTAAAAAATCAATTCAAAGATTAAAGCCAAAATTAAACTTGTCTGCTAAAGATTCTATTCGAGAGTTTGTCTTTGGTTTGTAGTTGTTTTAAGCATAGGGAGACATTTGGGAGACATTTAGTAAAACAGCCTCTGTAAACTTTCTATTTTGTTAGGAAACTGTTTAATTTAGCATCAGGAAATTTAACATAGTATAATAGGAATTAAAATGTCATTACAAAAAGATATTAACTGGTCGTTTGTGGGTGATAAAGAAATTTTAAGGATTGATTATAGCAATGTGGTAGATGATGGTGTAGCTGTAAATGTTACAAAACAAGCTTATGATATGAGTATTGTTCGCCCAGATAAAACGTTAAGAGTTTTACTGGTTGTAAATGGAGGAAAAATTACTCCTAGCACAATGAGATTTATGTTAAAAATGGGAAAAGAAATTCAGCCTAAAATAAAAAAATCGGCAGTAGTGGGAGCTGTGGGTATGTTGTCTCTTTTGTTTCGACTGTATATTGCTGCTACAGGTAGTAGAATAAGATTTTTTACGGATGAAGAACCAGCAAAACAATACATTTTATCAGATAATTAATTACAGATACCATATATAAAAAAAGAATAAAAAATAATTACCCCTATTATTTATTCAGGTATTGTAAGTCCAATCTATATAAATAGGTTGGACTTTTTTTATTCGTTTACTATCAATATTTTTGTAGAACAAGCACATTTATAACTTATAAAAATACCCCAAAAATTAGGGTAAATGTACTTCTGTTAAGGAATCTAACTTTTGTAAAGGGTTTTGTGAGTTATTGTTATGGATTGTAAGAAATATTCTTATTGGGTTGTGCATAAAAAGGTAAAATATTTAGTTATAGATTTTACCAACATTACTAATGATGATTTGGGGGTGCAAATATTACATAAGGCTTATGAAAAATGCATGCTTTGTCCAGATAATAGTGTTATTATTTTAGGCTTGGTTAATGGAGCAAAAATAACACCTACTGCACTTAGAAAATTAATAAGAATTGGGGTTGCTGTACAGCCTAAAATAAAAAAATCTGCAGTTGTAGGAGTTACGGGTATCGTGGCTTTGTTGTTTCGTATTTACATATCGCGTACAAAAAGTAGAGTACGCTTTTTTACAGATGAACAAATAGCTTTGGAGTATGTGTTGCTAGAGGATTAAAACAAGAATATGTTAAGGTCTCGTAATTTTTGTTTATCCATTTACTATTGATATTTTTGCCACATGAGCACATTTATTACCTATAAAAATACTCCAATTCATTACACACAGTCGGGCAAAGGTACTGCTATTGTGTTGTTGCATGGTTTTTTAGAAAATACAACAATGTGGCAGAGTTTAGAAAGAGTATTAAGTCCTAAATTTAGAGTAGTTTGTGTAGATTTGTTAGGGCATGGACAAACAGAAAGTTTGGGGTATGTGCATACAATGACAGAAATGGCAGAAGCTGTAAAGGCAGTGTTAGATGATTTAAATATTCGTAGATCTTTTTTTGTAGGACATTCTATGGGAGGCTATGTTTCTTTAGCATTTGCAGATTTGTATCCTGACAATGTAAAAGGTTTGGTGCTGTTGAACTCAACCGCTAGACCCGATACAGAGGAAAAGAAAATAGGTAGAGATAGAGCCATTACAGTGGTTAAAGAAAACCACAAATCTTTTATAAGAACCTCTATTCCTATGTTGTTTAGGTCCAAGTGTAGAAAAATTTATTCTGAACAAATAGCTCAAGTTAAAAAAGAAGCTTTAAAAACATCAAGACAAGGAATTATAGCGGCATTAGAAGGGATGAAAATTCGTTTAGATAGAGAAGTATTGTTACACTTTGGACCTTATCCTTCTTTAATGATTATCGGAAAAAAAGACCCAGTGTTGAATTATAATGATTTGATAGAACAAACCACCGGAGCTAAAACAGAGGTAGTCACATTAGAAAATGGTCATATGAGTCTAATTGAGGACAAAGAACAAGCAGAACAGGCTATTTTAGAATTTGTTAAAAAATAGACCTAAAAGTATTACTAACTTTAATCGATGCGTATAAAAAACATTCAATAATTTTTTATGGATAGTGACACTCATTTATGGGATCTCATCACAACAAATTTATGCACAATGGAACTTTGTTTCTACTTCTACAAATCTTTCTACAACAGAAATCAATAAAATAAAACAAGACTCTCAAGGTTTTATATGGTTGGCTACGGAAGAAGGACTTTTTAGATTTGATGGTTATTATTATCAATAACATGCTTTTTTAGATAAAGATTTTAAATTTCCATTAAGGCGAATTAAAAAAATGAGATTGACAATTATCAGAAAATATGGTTGATTAGTCAAAATAACACATTGTTTTGTTACAATTTTTTAAATAAAAAACTTACAAGATTTAAGTTTTCACCAAAAGAACATATCGTTTTCGTGTAAAAATACCTAATTACATTAGCCCAAGGGTGTTGTAAGCTTAAAAAAAGTTACAGATTTAATTGTAAATGCCGATTTTTCTTTTGGTAAAATTACCTTTATGTTAGGTTATAATGATGTAAAACATTTCCGTTCTCTATTTAAGAAAAAGTACGGAATGACACTTTTAGAGTACCGTAAAACACAAGCTTCTTCTTAAGATGTGAACACGTCTCCCTCCTTTTTTATAGGATTTTCCCCCTTGCAAAATTCTTTGTTTGGTAAATTTGGTTATCTATAATAATCTATTTTTTATGGAAAAGCATTTGATGATTACATGCAAAAAGTAGTAAATAAGTAATCTAACTTTTTTTAAGAAAAAATTTATGATAATAAAAGCATTAAAAATAGTATTGCATACCACTTTACTATTGTTAACTTCTGTGGGGTTTTCTCAACATAAAAAAGAACAAACACAATCTAACAACCTTTGTATAACTATAGAAACCAGAGTTTATGAAACATTCATTTTTTAAATTAATAATAGTATTATTTTCTATTACTTGCTTTGGGCAAAAATCATCAAATCCAAATATTATTTATATACTAATAGATGATTTAGGTTATGGTGATGTTTCTTCTTTTAATGAAAACGGAAAAATAAACACCCCAAATATTGATAAGTTGGCTAGTGAGGGAATGAAATTTACGGATGCACATACATCATCTTCTGTTTGTACACCTACAAGATATGGAATTTTAACAGGTAGATACAATTGGCGATCCAGATTAAAGTGGGGAGTGCTAAGTGGTAAATCCAAAGCTTTGATTCCAACTACTAGGACTACGGTAGCTTCTTTATTAAAAAAGAAAGGATATGAAACTGCCTATATTGGTAAATGGCATTTAGGTTGGGACTGGGCTTTAAAAGATGAAACAAAAGAGGTTGATACTTGGGGAGGTGGTTTTGATAACATAGATTTTACCAAGCCGATTAAAAACGGTCCAAATGATTTGGGTTTTGATTATGCGTATGGACATAGTGGCTCTTTAGATATGGCTCCTTATGTATATGTAGAAAACAAAAAAGTTGTTGAACTACCTACGCAAGAAAATAAAGTTCAGAAAGGATATAAAACTCAACGAAGTGGACCTAAATCACCCAATTTTAAAATGGAAGAAGTAACTCCTCGTTTTTTTGTAAAAGCTATAGACTATATTAAACATAGAAAAGATGACGAAAATCCCTTCTTTCTTTATTTCCCTTTACCATCACCACACACACCTATTTTGCCCACTAAAGAATGGCAAGATAAAAGTGGATTGAATCCTTACGGAGACTTTGTTATGATGGTGGATGACTATGTAGGCAAATTAATGAAGGCAATAAAAGATACAGGTCTTGAAAAAAATACGTTAGTTGTTTTTGTTTCGGATAATGGATGTTCTGTAAAAGCAAATTTTAAAGTATTAAAAGCAAAAGGACACAACCCTAGTTATATTTTTAGAGGTCAAAAAGCGACTATTTACGAAGGAGGACACAGAGTTCCGTTTATTGTTAAATGGCCAGGAGTTGTAAAAGCAGGTTCTGTAAGTAATGAAACTATTTGTACTACCGATTTTTTAGCAACTTGTGCTGAAATTGTAGGGACTACATTAAAAGATAACGAAGGGGAAGATAGTTTTAGCATCTTACCTATCTTGAAACAAAAAACATCAAAATATTTTTTAAGAAATGCTACGGTTCATCATTCATCTAAAGGAACTTTTGCCATTAGAAAGGGAGATTGGAAATTAGTGTTAAATACTGTCGTTTTTGCAAAGGAAGTCAAAGACCAAAAGGTAATAGATCCTATAAAATACGAGTTGTACAATTTGAAAACGGATCCTGGAGAAACCAATAATGTAGCAAACAAAGAAAAAGAAATTGTTAAGGAATTACACAATTTATTGGCAGATTATATAGAAAAAGGAAGAAGTACTCCTGGTAAGAAACAACAGAATGACACTATCGATTTTGAATGGAAACATATTCAACCAATCACTAATTATTAATAAAGAGGGTAACATAAACAAAATAATAATCTTATGAAAAAACAAATATTATCATTAATTATCATATTTTTTTCCATGTGCACAGTATATTCTCAACAATATGAAGCTACTTGGAAATCAATTAAAAAACATGAGGTACCTGATTGGGCTTTAGATGCAAAATTTGGAATTTATGCACATTGGGGACCCTATTCTATTATTGGCTCTTGGGAGGATAATTTAGCGTATCCAACAAATGGGAATTATTATACAGTTGGCTATAGTGGAATATATTCATTAAATGAAAACGACCCACGTAGGATTGCTTTTGAAAAAAGATATGGATCAATTAAAGATGGAAATGGCTATATAAAAGTTGCAAAAGATTTTACAGCTAAAAAATTTGATCCCGTTTTATGGGCAGATTTAGTTGCAGAATCTGGTGCAAAATACGCAGGAACTTGTGCTGTACATCATGATGGCTATCTAATGTGGGATAGTGATATCACTGATTTTTGTGCTGGAAAAACAGGTTCCAAAAGAGATTTGATGGGAGAATTGTTTTCGGAGTTAGAAAAACGAGGAATAAAAACAATGGCCTCTTTTCATCATGCAAGAACAAAAAGATTCTTCGATAAGTATACAAGCTCTTTTTCAAAAAATCCAAGTTATGCTGGTGTAGATTTATTACAAAAAAAAACTAAAGAGAAGTACTGGTTCATGGGTAGTAAAGAAGATTTTGTAAAAAAAAGATTGGCAATAACCAAAGAGTTTATTAATAAATACAAGCCTAATGTAATTTGGTTTGATGGAGGAGCTACAGATTCTCCAGAAGAAATTGTTTCTACATTTTTAAACATGGGGATAAGAGAAAATAAAGAGGTTTCACTACATAATAAAGATCGTCAATTTGGTGATACTTTTGGTGTGTATTCTTACGAAAGAGGTTATCTACGTCCACATTCTCTTTTATATCACCCTTGGGAAGATGATGAAACATCTTCTGTTAGTGGTAGTTGGGCATGGTGGCATGGTATCAATTACAAACCTGCTAAAGATTTAATTCTACGATTGTGCCATTTAGTAGCTAATAATGGGGGCTTATTATTATCCCTAAACCCAAGACCTGATGGTTCCTTTGATCCAAATATGGTAGCACAACTAAAAGGTATTGGAAAATGGTTAAAACAAAATGGTGAAGCCATCTACGGATCTCGTCCTTGGATAATTCAAGGAGAAGGTCATATGGATGAATTGGAGCTTCGCTATGTATGGAGTAAACAAATGCAAAATCGTTATGCTACACCTAATGTTATGAAGTTTAATAGTTCTGATTTTAGATTTACAACCAATGGAAATACGTTGTATGCTATTCAGCTAGGAATTCCTAAAAACGGTAAAGCACTGATAAAATCTTTATCAAACAAAAACAAAGTTGATAGTGAAGATGAAATTATAAAAATTGAGTTGTTGGGTTATGGCAAAGTTGATTTTGTAAGAAGTAATGAATATTTAGAAATAAAATTACCAAAAGTATTACCAAATAATGTTGCATTAGTTTATAAATTAACTGTAGAGGGTAAACTACAACGTATATTATATCAGGGCAAGCGATAATAAATTATGAAAAAAAAGAAATAATAAAAAGAATAGTAGGAGGGTTACTAAGTGTAATTATATTTTCATGTAGAGAGGTTAAACTTCAAAATATCAATGATACCACTCCTGTAGGAGATTGGAATTTATCAGAAATATGGTATGTAACTTCTAAAGATTGCTTTACCAGAGAAAGGCAAGGAATGGCTATTTCTAGACCTCCAAAACCAAGTACAGATTGGTATTCTGTAGCGACAGCAGATATTTTAGAGTTGGAAGGGAAATATTATTCATAAGATGCGAAATCAAAGCAAAAAGGAAAGCTAAATTTTTTTAAAGGCTAAAATGTAGATAGTTTTTATCTTTAAAAAATAATTTAGAGATTTTATTACATGAATCATATTGCTATTTTTAACAGTACTGCAGTGCAAACAGATTTTGTACATAAGTTGTTGAAAGATAATCAACAACGTTTGTTTCCAAATCTTAGAGGTAAAAAAGGAGCCGTTTTTAGCGCAGCTGTTCTTCAGAAGTTTTTGTCAGAAGAGTTAAACCATGATGATTTTACTCTGACTGAACATTGTATAGATAGTAATGGAAATAGAAGAAGTTTGGGTTCGTATTCTAGTGGTCAGCAAAAAAAATTATTGTTGAGATACTTAGCAAAACAAAAGTTTGATTTTTTGATTTTAGACAATCCTTACGATTGTTTAGATTTGGCAACTCAACAATCTTTAGCAGAAGACTTAACCAGGCTCTCAAATGAGGTGGTTTTAATTCAGTTGTTTAAAATTAGAGATGAGGTGTTGCCTTTTATTCAACAATATTGTTTTGTAGAAAATAACAAAGTCCAGTTTTTGGGTACCCCAGAAGAATATGATACTTTTTTTTATCAAAAACTAAAACCTTATGAGTTTACGGGTAGTTTGCCTGTTTCTTTAAGAAAAATAGAAGTAGATAATCCATTGGTGAAATTTACGGATGTAAATATTTTTTATGAAGAAACTCGGCAAATAGTAAATAACATTAATTGGGAAATAAAAAAAGGAGAATTTTGGCATTTAAAAGGACCTAACGGAGCCGGAAAAACAAGTTTGTTAACCATGATTACTGGTGACAATCCTAAAGCCTTTGGAGAAAATATTGTTTTGTTTGGTCGTAAAAAAGGTAGTGGAGAAACGGTTTGGGATCTCAAAAAAAACATAGGGTACTTTTCTCCAAACTTAACTCAGTTTTTTGGAAAACTATTTACGGTTCAGCATATGGTATTGTCTGGTTTTTACGATTCTATTGGCTTGTACGAAAAACCTACAGGACAACAAATAAAAGAGGCCGATAAATGGTTAGATTTGGTAGGGTTAAAAGATAAAAAACAAATGTATTTTGTGCGTTTGTCTCCAGAAATACAAAGAATTGTACTCATTATCCGCGCATTGGTAAAGCAGCCTCCTTTGCTTATTTTAGATGAACCCACCAATGAGTTAGATGATTATGCAACCTCTATGTTAACAGCTTTTATTAACAAAGTTCATAAAGAAACAAATACAGCTATTATTTATGTGTCGCATAGAATGCTAAAAGGACTAGAACCCTCTAAAGTTTTTGAATTAATTCCTACCGAACATGGTTCTATTGGAGTTGTTCAATCATAAAACTAAAAAACCGAATGCAATGCATTCGGTTTTTTTATAGTTGTAAAGAATAATTTTATTCTTGGTCTTTATTTAATAAAGCATTCCATCCTTGTGCAGTTAAAGGCACAGATTGGTTAGAACCACGTGTAATCAAATTCATTCCACTATTGGCATCTGTCATGTGACCAATAACAGTTAAATGCGGGTTTCCTTTAATTTTGTCAAAATCACTTTGTGCAATGGTAAATAACAATTCATAATCTTCTCCTCCACTTAAGGCAACAGTAGTACTGTTTAAATCAAATTCTTCGCACACAGAAATTACTTGTGGGTCTAAAGGAATTTTGTCTTCGTACAAGTTGCAACCAACTTTAGATTGTTGACAAATGTGTATAATTTCAGAAGACAAACCATCAGAAATATCAATCATAGAAGTAGGAACTACATCTAAATCGTTTAAAATTCTAACAATATCTTTTCTAGCTTCTGGTTTTAGCTGTCTTTCTATTAAATACGTATACTGATCTAAATCTGGCTGATTGTTTGGATCTACTTCAAAAACTTGTTTTTCACGTTCTAATACCTGAAAACCTAAATAAGCTGCTCCTAAGTCTCCAGTAACCACTAACAAATCATTTTCTTTAGCTGTATTTCTATAAACAATTTTATCTTCCTCAGCATGACCAATTGCAGTTATACTAATTAATAAACCTTTGGTAGATGAAGTGGTGTCTCCTCCAACTAAATCAACATTGTATTTTTCACATGCTAGTAATATTCCACTGTACAATTCTTCTACAGCCTCTAAAGGAAACCTGTTAGACAAGGCAATAGATACTGTAATTTGAGAAGCATCGGCATTCATTGCATATACATCCGATAAATTAACCATTACGGCCTTATATCCTAAATGTTTTAAAGGCATGTAAGACAAATTAAAATGTACACCTTCTACTAACAAATCTGTAGTTACTAAGGTTTTTAAGCCTTTTGCATCCAAAACGGCACAATCATCACCCACTCCTTTTAGAGTTGTAGTATGGTTTATTGTAAAATGTTCTGTTAAGTGTTCAATTAGTCCAAATTCACCAAGACTTGCAATGTCTGTTTTTTGAGGAGTTTTGTCTTCTAACATATTGTTTATTTGAAAGGTTTTGATATTAAAACTACTAATTAAGTGAAATAATTAGGAATGGTTTTGCAAAGATACATTTTAGATTGATGTAGTCTATGGTGTTATAAATATTATTCATTAGTCATATGATAAAAATCAGTTTAAAATTGGTAAATTTGCGGACGTTTATATTTAAACTAGTAAAGTTATGATAAAAGTATCAGACATAGCAAAAAAGAAAGTAGTAGAGTTAATGACCGATGATGGTTATGATGCAACTACAGACTTTGTTAGAGTAGGAGTAAAAAGTGGTGGTTGTTCTGGGTTATCGTACGATTTAAAATTTGATAAAGTAGAACAAGAAGGAGACAAGGTTTTTGAAGACAATGGTGTAAAAATTATTGTAGATAAAAAGAGTTTCTTGTACTTGGTGGGTACAACCTTAGAGTATTCTGGTGGACTAAATGGAACTGGATTTGTGTTTAACAACCCAAATGCGAATAGAACATGTGGTTGCGGAGAAAGTTTTTCTTTGTAAAACCAGAAAGAAAAAAAGTAAAGAAGAAGTAATACAGTCTATATAAAATAAACTGGAGTGCTTAAATTTATAATTACGAAGTAATGAGTAAATATACAGAAGACGACTTAAGGGAAGAGTTAAAAACTAAAGAGTATGAATATGGTTTTTATACCTATTTAGATGCAGAAACGTTTCCTAAAGGGATTAATGAAGATGTAATTAGAGCAATTTCTTTAAAAAAGGAAGAGCCAGAATGGATGACGGAGTGGAGACTAGATGCTTTTCGTAAATGGGAAGCTATGGAAGAGCCAGAGTGGGCAAATGTACGTTATGAAAAACCAAATTTTCAAGACATTAGCTACTATTCGGCACCTAAAAAAGCAGATCCTAACAAAAGCTTAGATGATGTAGATCCTGAGTTGTTAGAAATGTATAAAAAACTAGGAATATCTGTAGATGAACAAAAAAAGTTGCAAAACATTGCAGTTGATATTGTTGTAGATTCAGTTTCTGTAGCAACTACATTTAAAAAGACTTTAAACGAGAAAGGAATTATTTTCTGTCCAATTTCAGAAGCTATTAAAGAGCATCCAGAATTGGTGAAAAAATATATAGGATCTGTAGTTCCTAAGACAGATAATTTTTACGCAGCTTTAAATTCAGCAGTTTTTACTGATGGATCTTTTTGTTACATTCCAAAAGGAGTTACATGTCCAATGGAATTGTCTACCTACTTCCGTATTAACGAAGGAGGAACAGGGCAATTTGAACGTACCTTAGTAATTGCAGATGAAGGTTCTTTTGTAAGTTATTTAGAAGGATGTACAGCACCAAGTAGAGATGAAAATCAGTTACACGCAGCGGTTGTAGAATTGGTAGCGTTAGATGATGCAGAAATTAAATACTCTACGGTACAAAACTGGTTTCCAGGAAATGCCGAAGGTAAAGGTGGTGTTTATAATTTTGTAACTAAAAGAGCAGTTTGCGAAACCAATGCAAAAGTGTCTTGGACACAAGTAGAAACAGGATCTGCAGTTACATGGAAATATCCATCATGTATATTAAAAGGTGATAATTCTACAGGAGAGTTTTATTCAATTGCTGTAACTAATAATTATCAACAAGCAGATACAGGAACAAAAATGGTGCACTTAGGAAAAAATACCAAGAGTACTATTATCTCAAAAGGAATTTCTGCAGGGCATTCACACAACAGTTACCGTGGTTTGGTAAGAGTAAACCCTAAGGCAGAAAATGCACGTAACTTTTCACAGTGTGATTCTTTGTTAATGGGAGATTTATGTGGAGCACATACATTTCCTTATATAGAAGCTAAAAATAAAACCGCTAAAATAGAACACGAAGCAACTACAAGTAAAATTGGAGAAGATCAGTTGTTTTACTGTAACCAACGTGGTATAGATACAGAAAAAGCCATTGCGTTAATTGTAAACGGATTTAGTAAAGAAGTACTAAATAAGTTGCCAATGGAGTTTGCTGTAGAAGCACAAAAATTATTGGAAATCAGCCTTGAGGGGTCTGTAGGGTAAGATAAAAACATAACAAAAGCTTGTGATATGGAAAAGAGAAACAACAATGGTCTTTTTTATAAAGAGAACAAGATCAATAAAGAAAAAAGTAAAACATATCACATAGATAAATTTCAAAAGCCAAAAGCTAGAACAATGTTAAAAATTGAAAATTTACACGCAAAAGTAGAAGATAACGATATCTTAAAAGGATTGAATATTGAAGTAAAAGCAGGAGAGGTTCACGCTATTATGGGACCAAATGGAGCAGGAAAAAGTACGTTAGCTTCTGTAGTTGCAGGAAATGAAAATTACGAAGTTACCGAAGGAAGCATTACTTTAGATGGTGAAGATTTAGAAGATTTATCTCCTGATGAAAGAGCTCACAAAGGAGTGTTTCTATCGTTCCAATATCCTGTAGAAATTCCAGGAGTAACGGTAACCAACTTTATAAAAACAGCAATTAATGCTAAGCGTAAAGCAAATGGTTTAGAAGATATGCCAGCAGCTGAAATGCTAAAGAAAATTAAAGAAAAATCGGCTTTATTAGAAATTAAAAAAGATTTCTTGTCTCGTTCTTTAAACGAAGGATTTTCTGGAGGAGAAAAAAAACGTAATGAAATTTTTCAAATGGCCATGTTAGAACCAAAATTAGCCATTTTAGATGAAACAGATTCTGGATTAGATATTGATGCTTTGCGTATTGTAGCTAATGGTGTTAATAAATTAAAGTCTGAAGACAATGCAGTAATTGTAATTACGCACTACCAACGTTTGTTAGATTATATTGTGCCAGATTTTGTACACGTTTTAGCAGATGGAAAAATCATCAAATCTGGAGGAAAAGAATTGGCTCTAGAATTAGAAGAAAAAGGATACGATTGGTTGGTAAAATAGGATAGCTAAAAATTAAAAGAGAGCAATTTTTCTCAGTATTATTTTACAAATCACCTAAAACTTATAAAATGAGTTTACAAGATAAATTAACAGCAGCATTTAAAGGAGATTCTAAAAATGCATCTGTAGAAAATTATAAAAAAGAAGCTTTTAAAGCCTTTTCCGAAAAAGGATTCCCTACAACTAAGGATGAAGAGTGGAAATACACAAGCTTAAGAAGTGTCTTAAAAAAAGAGTATGGAATAGAGTCTGCAAAGGCAACTAACATTACTCAAGAAAGCATTGCTCCATTTATAGTAGCAGGATTAGATTCATACAAATTGGTTTTTGTAGATGGAGTTTTTCAAGCATCATTGTCAGATACTATAGAAGAAGTTTCTGTAAAATTATTGTCAGAAGCTATAGAAGATGCTTCTTATCAAGATATTTTTAAAGAGAAATACAATAGATTAGCCAAAGGATTTACAAGTTTAACCGATTTAAACACTGCGTTTACAAACGAAGGTGTGGTTATTCAAGTAGCTAAAAGCAAAGCAGTTTCTAAACCTATTGAGTTAATTTACTTAGCTTCTGGAGAAACATCAGCTATGTTGTTACAGCCTAGAAATTTAATCACTGTTGGAGAAAATGCTGAGGTTAAATTTATAGAACGTCATCAATCTATTGCCAACGCAGCTACATTTAACAATGTGGTTACAGAGGTGTTTGTAGCACAAAACGGAATTTTTGATTTGTATAAAATTCAAAATGATAAAAATGATGCTTCTTTAGTAGATGCAACATTTGTTGCCCAAGAAAAAAATACGGTAGCCTCTGTATATACGTTTTCTTTTGGAGGAAATGTAACCAGAAATAACTTATCATTTTATCAAAATGGATCAGGTTGTGATTCCATTTTAAATGGAGTAACCATTTTAGAAGAAAACCAATTGGTAGACAATCACACGTTGGTTGCACATAAATCGCCAGATTGCCAGTCTAACGAAACCTATAAAGGAATTTACGGAGGAAAATCTACAGGAGTTTTTAACGGAAAGGTAATTGTAGACCAAGCAGCACAAAGAATTAATGCATATCAACAAAATGATTCTGTATTAATTTCTGATGAGGCAACAATCAACTCAAAACCACAGTTAGAAATTTTTGCAGACGATGTAAAATGTTCTCATGGATGTACCATTGGTCAGTTAGACAAATCAGCATTGTTTTACATGCAACAAAGAGGGATTCCTGAAAAAGAAGCAGAAGCATTGTTAATGTTTGCTTTTTGTTCTGATGCAATTAAGGAAGTTAAAATTCCTGCTTTAAAACAAAAGATCAACCAGTTAATGGCCGATAAATTAGGAGTAAATATTCAGTTTGATGAAATTACTGAATAAAAGCTATCAATAATTTAATAATTTAATAATCCCTTCAAGTATTTGAAGGGATTGTTTTTTTTCTGAAATACTTATCTTAACTGTTTTAATTATTTTATGGAGAAATATATAGGAGTTATAGGTGTTGTTGTGCTGTTGTTGGTTGCTTATTTATTAAGTAATAATAGAAAAAAAATAAACTATGGCATTGTAATTAAGGGCTTTGGGCTTCAATTGGCATTTGCGTTTGTTATTTTAAAAACTCCTATAGGACTTCCTTTTTTTAAGTTTTTTGATGTTGCGATTAATAAACTTTTGTCTTATGCAGACAAAGGAGGAGATTTTTTATTTGCTTCCTTTATTTCAGGTGAAGTAGAGTCACCAATTGTGAATTTTGCAGTTAGGGTTTTACCTACCATTATTTTCTTTTCTGCATTTATGAGTTTATTGTATCATTTAGGAATTATGCAATATTTAATAAAAGGTATTTCTAAGATAGTACAAAAAGTATTAGGAACAAGTGGAGGAGAAACCTTAAGTGTGGTAGGGAGTATTTTTGTAGGACAAACAGAAGCTCCTTTGTTGGTAAAACCTTTTGTAAAATCAATGACCAAATCAGAACTAATGACTGTAATGATTGGTGGTTTTGCAACTGTTGCGGGTGGAGTAATGGCTATTTATGTAAAAATGTTAACCAACATACCTGGAATTGCAGGGCATTTAATGGCAGCCTCTATAATGAGTGCTCCTGCTGCAATTATGATTGCTAAAATTATGTGTCCAGAAACCGAAAAATCATTAACAGCAGGAAAGGTTGTTTTAAATGAGGAAAAAAATGAGTGTAATGCTTTAGAAGCTATGGCCGATGGTGCGGTTGATGGATTGAAGTTAGCAGCTAATATTGCAGCCATGTTAATTGCCATAGTAGGAATGGTTGCTTTGGTAGATGGTTTGTTGAACTTAATAGATTTGTCTTTGTGTCAGTTGTTGGGGTATGTGTTTAAACCATTGGCTTATGTAATGGGAATTTCTTGGGAAGAAGCTGGGGCTTTTGGAACACTGTTAGGTGAAAAAATAGCTTTAACAGAATTAATTGCTTACAAAGATTTAGGAGCAATGGTTAAAACGAATCAAATATCTGCTAGAACAGCGCAAATAGCTAGTTATGCGTTGTGTGGTTTTGCAAATTTTGCATCTATCGGAATTCAAATTGGAGGTATTGCAGGAATAGCACCTAATCAAAAAGGAAAAGTAGCTAAGCTAGCATTCAAAGCAATGATTGGTGGTGCTTTGGCTAGTTGGATTACCGCATGTATTGCCGGAATTATCTTATAAAAAGTAAAAATCAAGCTAATAAAGTGATTAAAATCAAGAGTGTCCAGTAATAGATGCTCTTGATTTTTATGTATTTTTATCAGCCAAAAATAATGAGTAAATGAAATACAACAACCTACCTAATACAAATATTAAAGTTTCTAAAATATGTTTAGGAAGCATGACTTGGGGTGAACAAAATACCGAAGAAGAAGGACATCAACAGTTAGATTATGCTTTTGAACAAGGAGTTAATTTTATTGATACTGCCGAATTATATTCAATTCCAGGGAGAAAAGAAACACAAGGAAATTCTGAAAGAATTATAGGTACGTGGTTAAAAAATAAAAAGAGAGACGAAGTAGTTTTGGCAAGTAAAATTACAGGACCAAACCCAGGACTCTCTTACATTAGAGAGCCACAACAATTTACGAAAGAATTAATTATAGAAACTGTAGAGCAAAATTTAAAACGTTTACAAACAGACTATATAGATTTATATCAGTTACATTGGCCCGATAGAAATACAAACTTTTTTGGACAGTTAGGTTACAAACATAACTCTAAAGAAGAATGGAATGATAAAATTGCTGAATTAATAGAGGCAATGAATTTATTAATAAAACAAGGGAAAATAAAACACTATGGTTTGTCTAATGAGTCTCCTTGGGGTACCATGAGACATTTACAAGAGGCAGATTCAAAAGGATGGTCTAGATGTAAAACGGTGCAAAACCCCTATTCTCTTTTAAACAGAAGTTATGAGGTAGGAATGGCAGAGGTGGGAATGAGAGAAAATGTAGGTTTGTTAGCATATTCACCTTTGGCTTTTGGAGTATTAACCGGTAAATATTTTAACAACAATTTGCCAGAAGGTTCTAGAATAGAAAAGTTTCCAAATTACAACAGGTATAGTAACAAACAAGCAATGTTTTTAGCCCAAAAATATAACGAATTGGCACAAAAATACAATGTTAGCTTGGTAGAGCTTTCTTTAGCTTTTATTACGCAACAGCCTTTTGTTACATCTACAATTATTGGGGCAACAAAAATGAGCCAATTAAAAGAAAATATAGACACCATAAACACAACTCTTTCCAACGAGTTGTTAAAAGAAATAGATGAAGTGCATAAGTTACAACACATCCCTGCACCATAATTTAAAAAAGCACCTTGTTTAAGGTGCTTTTTTAGTATTGTCAATAAAATAGAATTATAAGTTAATATAATACAACATACTTGCTGGTTAATAATGGATTTTTGAAGTTCTTGTGTTTTATATGCACAAATAATTTTAAACCAAAATAGTATGAAAACATTCTTTACTTTATCTTTTTTGTTCTTAAGCTTTGTAAATTCATTTTCACAGCAAATAGATCTATTAAAACACTGGAAATTTTCTAATTATGATTATGGAGCAGCTTTTCAAGAAAATTTTAACGATTCTGATTGGGAAAACGTAACTGTTCCTCATGATTGGGCTGCTAAAGGTGATTTTGATTTTGCCAATGATGTACAGTTGACCATGGTCATTCAAGATGGAGAAACAGAACCTAAATACAGAACTGGTAGAAGTGGAGCATTGCCATATGTGGGAATAGGTTGGTACAGAACTACTTATCAGTTAACAGCCGATGAGTTAAAAGAAAAAGTACAATTGCTTTTTGATGGAGCCATGAGCAATGCCAAAGTATATGTAAATGGAGCCTATGTTGGAGAAAGACCTTTTGGTTACATTTCTTTTTATTTTGACATTACTCGCTTTTTAAAACAAGGAAAAAACAGCATTGCAGTAAGGTTAGAGAACTTTAACAGTCAATCTCGTTGGTATCCAGGAGCAGGTTTGTATAGAAAAGTATCGGTAATAAAAACAAATAAAACTCATGTTAAAACGTGGGGGACATTTGTTACAACTCCTTTAGTAACAAAAAGAAAAGCTCAAATACATTTAGATTTAGAACTGTTGGGTAATGGAACCTACACGGTAGAAAATAGAATTATCAACCCTAAAGGAAAACAAGTTGCTTTAAAAACGCAACAAGTAGTTATTAACAATACTAAAAAGACTACCGAAACGTTTAAAATTACTAAGCCAAGTCTTTGGAGTATAGAATCACCAAACCTTTACAAGTTAGAAACAGCTATTTTGAAGGGTAGTAAAAAAGTAAATACGTATACCACAACATTTGGAATTAGAAACATTCGTTATGAAGTAGATGGATTTTATTTAAACAATAAAAAAGTAAAGTTTAAAGGTGTAAATATGCATCACGACCTAGGGCCAACTGGAGCTGCGTTTTACAAAGAATTGTTTTTAAGACAAATGGTTAAAATGAAAGAAATGGGGGTGAATGCCATTCGTTTTTCACACAACCCACCAGCACCAGAAGCTTTGGATATCTGTGATTCTATAGGTTTATTTGCTATTGATGAAGCATTTGATGAATGGCAAATAGGTAAGGTAACCAACGGGTACTCTATTCATTTTGACAAATGGTCTAAGCAAGACTTAACAGATATGATTTTAAGAGATAGAAATCATCCGAGTGTGATTATGTGGAGTATTGGTAATGAAATATTAGAACAATACAGAGGGAATCCTAAAATTTGTGGATACTTAAATGACATTGTAAAATCTGTAGACACAACAAGGGCTACCACAGCTGGTTTTAACAATGCCTGGGGAGCTTTTAAAAATGGGTTGGTAGCTACTGTAGATGTTGCTGGTTTTAATTACAAGCCTGGGATTTATAAGGTTATCAGAGAAAAATATCCGAATCTAAAGTTTTATGCAAGTGAAACAGGTGGGGCTGTAAGTGTGCGTAATAGTTATAAATTTCCAGTTGTTTTTGATACCATTCACAATCAAAGGGGAAATTCATTAAACACCAAAGTGTATGCAGATGGACATCCTGGAAACTATGAAACTACAAATGTTCCGTGGGGATACCCAGCCTATAAAGAATTTGCTTCACAAGAAAAAAACACAACGGTATATGGAGAGTTTGTATGGACGGGTTACGATTATTTAGGAGAACCTTCTCCGTATCACGATGCAAAGTCTAGAAGTTCTTATTTTGCTCCTGTTGATTTTGTTGGTTTGGAAAAAGATAAATTTTACTTGTATCAAACACAATGGAAAAAAGACAAAGAGGTGTTGCACTTTTTCCCGCATTGGACTTGGCCAAATTTAAATGTTAAATCTTTTCCAGTAGTTTGTTATACTTCTTATGCTAAAGCAGAATTGTTTGTTAATGGGAAAAGTTACGGAGTAAAGAGTAAAGTTCCGTTAACAAAACATAGTTACGAAAATAACAGTATCTTAAAACCAGCATCAGGAGGGGGTAATTGGGATTTGTTTAAAGCTTATGCAATTGTTTGGGATGATGTGGTATACGAACCAGGAGAAGTTAAAATTATAGCATATAATAAAAAAGGAAAAAAGGTTGCAGAAAAAGTTAACGTAACTGCAGGAGCTCCGTATGCCATAAAAATAGAACCTGAAAAAAAGCAGATAAAATCTGGAGAAGTAGGAGTATATGTACTTTCTGTGGTTGATAAAAATGGAAATCTATGTCCGCATTACAATAAAAACATGGACATTGATGTAAGTGGTGCAGCTACGTTTTTGGCTTCAGGAAACGGAGATCCAACCAACTTACAAAACCTATCCAAACCTAAAAGAAAGTTTTTTAACGGACAGGCAGTAGTATTTGTAAAATCTACAAACAAAGGAAATGTTCTGATAAAAACAGTTTCTGATAAACTAAAGAGTGATAACTCTAGTTTGATTGTAAAATAATCTATGCAATAGAAAAAAGAGAGCTGATAAATGTCTATCAGCTCTCTTTTTTATAGAATTATTTGCTGCCAAGCATCATTAATTCATTAACTACAATTTTAGTGGTATATCGTTTGTTTCCTTCTTTATCTTCCCAGTCATCTGTAGTTAATTTACCTTCAATAGCAATATAACTACCTTTATCTAAGTATTGTTTTACAATGTCGGCTGTTTTGTTCCAGCAAACCAAATTGTGCCATTGGGTATCTTCTTTTCGTTCTCCATCTTTGGTATAAAAAGTTTCTTTTGTAGCTAAAGAAAAACTAGCTACTTTTTTATCGTTGCCCAAATTTTTAAATGTTGGAGTTGCTCCTAAATGTCCAATTAACTGTACTTTGTTTCTTAAATTACTCATAACGTATATTTTTTATTGTTTATAAATGTTTTGTTGATGTTGTTCAACACTGCAAAGATGAAAGTGTACAAGAGGTTTATTCGGTTGTTAAGTGATTGTATTCGAATGTAATCGATTGTAGTCGTTTACAATCGGTTTTGTATATTTGACAAACAATCAATTTGTTATGGAAGAAAAAAAATGTTTAGAGTGTGGAGAAAAGGTTGTAGGACGATCTGACAAAAAGTTTTGCAACGACCATTGTAGAAATGCTTTTAACAACAAATTAGAAGTAGGAAACAAGAGTTTGGTAAGGAATATTAACAATGCACTTAAAAAGAATTATAAAATTTTGTGCGAGTTAAACACAACCGGAAAAACAAAAGTTGCCAAAGCCGTATTAGATGAAAAAGGATTTTATTTTAATCTTTTTACATCTATATATACAACAAAAACAGGAAATCAATATTTTTATTGTTACGATGAAGGGTATTTAATGTTAGAAAAAGAACAAGTATTGTTGGTTAAAAAATAAAGTGTTTAACTAAGCTTCATTGTTTTAACAGATTCTTTTCTACTAATTAACATAGGAAAAGAAACACCGGCTGTAAGGGCTAATAATATAAATGCAGCTTTAATTCCATTGCTAATTGTTTGGTTTAGAGCCAAGTCATAAGCTGTTTGATTAATGTTTCCAGTAAGTTGTATAAAACCAAGCATACTTTTGTAAGCAAAAGCACCGGGAATCATTGGGATTACAGCTGGTATAGAAAATACAAGTGGAGGAGCATGTTTGTTGTGTGCAATAGGAATGCTTAACACACCAATAAGTAAGGCTCCAAAAAAGGTGGAAATTACAATATGAAGATCAAAATTCATTAAAATTAATTTGCAAGAGCCTCCTAAAGAACTAAGCAAAGCAATGGCTAATAAGGTTCTTTTGGGTACGTTAAATAAAACAGCAAATCCAAGGGATGCTACGGCTAGCCATAAGGCCATTTCTAGTTGATGAATCATTTTAAAAATTATATATATACATACTTCCTAACATTCCTAAAGCAATAGAAAAAGCAATCAGCATTGCGTTAATTCCTCTTACTAAACCATTGGTTACATTTCCATCAATTAAATCGGTAAAAGAGTTAATTAGTGGTATTCCTGGAATTAAAAATAATACACAAGTAGCAAAAGCTAAATTGGGTTGTACACCAATATTTAAGTAAACGGCTAACCCAGCAATTAAACAAGATGTAAAAGACACAATGGTTGTGCAGAGATAAAAATTAAATTGTTTTTTTAACAAAAGATGTCTAACATAAAAAGCAATACAGGTGGCTGTAAAGGCAATTGTCATGTCTGCATAAGCACCTCCAAATAATCTGCAAAAAGCAGCATCAGCTAAGCCTACCATAAACAATGTAAGTAAAAAAGGATATCTTGTTGCTTTTTGCAAGCGCATAATTTCTTTGTTTACTTGGTCTGTAGTCCATTGCTCTTCTACAACTTTCCAACTCATTTTACTAATACCCGATACCAATTTAAAATTGGCACCGTGTGGAGCTGTTTTTTTAAATCGATTAAAAACTTTATCTGTTTTTTTGTTTTTTAAAAGTAGCAAAACAGTTTTATGAGTAACTAATATTTCAGTTTCGTAACCTAAAGTTTCGGCAATTCTTTCTATGGTTACTTTAATTCTGTTGGTACTGGCACCAGAACCCATTAAAAGAGATCCTATTTCTAACAAACAGTCAGATACAACGTTATTTTGTTTTAGAGGTTTCATTTATTTAATTGTCTTGCAGATGTTACCAATTAATTTATCAAACAAAGGATAAAAACCAACTCTTCCTAATTGTGTAACTCCAAAACGAACAATAACCAAGTCTTTGGATGGGATTACAAAAATACGCTGTCCTTGGTAACCATCTGCATAAAAGCAATCTTTAGGAACATTAGGCATGTAGTTTCCTTTGTTTAACCACCATTGCCCACCATACTCTCCTTTAGACGTTTTGTTGGGAGTACTAATATATTCTATCCAGTTTGGATGTAAAATTTGTTCATTATTCCAAGATCCTTTATCTAACATTAATTGTCCAAATTTAGCCCAGTCTCTAGTGGTTGCCCAACTGTAAGATGATGCTACATAATTGTTAGACAAATCGGTTTCTAAAATCATAGAGTGCATTCCAATTTTATCTATCAATTCTTTGTAAGGAAAATCAATATAAGCTTGAGTGCTTTTAAATTGCTTTCTTAACAATGCCGATAAAATGTTGCTTGTACCCGAAGAATAATTAAATACAGTTTCTATGTTGTTTTGTAAAGGTTTGTTTAAAGCTCTTTCGGTTACATCTACATCTTCAAAAAGCATTTTGGTTACATCGCACACTTTGCCATAATTTTCTTCCCATTCTAACCCGCTTTCCATTCTTAATAAATGGTTTGTGGTTATGTGTTTTCTATCATCTTGTAACCAATTAGGAAAATCGGTAATGGGAGCGTATATGTTAAATAAATTTTTGTTTTCTAATATTCCAAAGCTTGTTGTTATTAAACTTTTGGTAATAGACCAGCCTTGTAAAAGAGAGTGTTCGTTAAATCCATTGGCATATTTTTCTGCAATAATTTTTCCTTTGTAAAGAACTAGAATAGAACGTGTTCTTTTAATTCCATCGGGATGGTTTTCTATAAAACAATTGTTTATTAGGCTGTCTAATGTTTTGGTATCAATATTCTTAAAAGAATGTTTCTCTGGGGCTAAATTTCCATAAGGATAAGGTTGTTGGATAGGAGTAAAATTTCTGTGAGGAGACACATAATCACTTGTAAAATAATTAGGATTGTTTACTAGCACAGCCCCAACTCCTTTTCTGTAAACTGCACTTTTTTTAGACATTCCTATAACAGTTGCAGTTGCTGTTTGTGTGGTTTTGTTTACTATAGTGGTTGCAAATTTAGTTAAGGGACCGTAATTGTCTGCTTTGTTAACACTTTCAACACTTCTTTGCGCTAAAAAAAAACTACTAGCCATGTTTTTTGCTGCAAACCCAGAAATTAATTTTAGTTTAGGATAATTAAAAGCAAAAACTAAGATCGTTATTAAGACTAGACTAATACCAATCATTTTTAGAATTTTCATTTAAAATAACTTTTAAACAAGTTACTAATTTTTAATGAGTCTATAACCAAAAGAGTTGGTTGAGGTTTTTATCATATGCACTTAAAAAAGTACCTTTGTTACAAAGATTTTTATCTATGATACATATTGATAAAGTAAGAGCAGACTTTCCTATTTTACAACAACAAGTAAACGGAAAACCATTAGTTTATTTTGATAACGGAGCAACCAGTCAAAAACCACAAGCGGTGATTGATGCAATTACAAATTATTATACCACTATAAACTCTAATGTGCACAGGGGTGTACACACATTAAGTCAGTTAGCAACAGATCAGTTTGAAGCCACTAGACGAAAATTAAAAGCACACTTTAACCCCAAACATGAGCACGAAATTATTTTTACTCGTGGAACTACGGAGGCAATTAATTTGGTAGCAAGTAGCTTAACATCGTTAATTAAAAACACAGATGAAATTATTATTTCTGCATTGGAACATCACTCAAACATTGTTCCTTGGCAATTGTTGTGCGAGAGAACAGGAGCTACCTTAAAGGTAATTCCTATAAATGATAAAGGAGAGCTGTTAATGGATGTATATGCAGGCTTATTAACGGAAAATACAAAAATTGTAGCTGTAAATCACATTTCTAATGCTTTAGGAACCATAAATCCTGTGGAAGAAATTATAGAAAAAGCACACAAAGTTGGAGCTTGGGTGTTGATAGATGGAGCACAATCTTGTCCGCATACTAATATAGATTTACAAGCATTAAATTGTGATTTTTTTACCTGTTCAGCACACAAAATGTGCGGACCAACCGGAATTGGTTTTTTATATGGAAAAGAAGCAATTTTAAATGAATTACCACCTTACCACGGAGGAGGAGAAATGATTAAAGATTGTACGTTTGAAAAAACAACCTATGCAGAATTACCTCATAAGTTTGAAGCAGGTACACCCAATATTGCTGATGTAATTGCTTTTGGAACTGCTATAGATTACCTTAATAAAATAGGAATGGAAAACATAGAGGCCTATGAGCAAGAGCTCTTGGCTTATGGAACCAAAAAGTTGAGTAACATTCCGGGATTAAAAATTTATGGAACAGCAAAAAACAAAGCCAGTGTTATTTCTTTTAATATAGCAGATCTGCATCCGTTTGATGTTGGTACTATTGTAGATAAACTGGGGATTGCAGTAAGAACAGGACACCATTGTACTCAGCCAATTATGGATCGTTTTAAAATTCCAGGTACACTTAGAGCTTCTTTAGCTTTTTACAATACTAAAGAAGAAATAAACGTTTTAGTAACCGCTTTGCAAAAAGCAGTAATGATGTTGTCTTAAAGTTTATATTTACAACCTCAAAAAACCTTGATATGTCTTATCCAAGTATTTTTAAAGTTGAAACTTTAGCAATCAACAAAAAACGGTTAGATAAGCTAACGGCAAATTCTAAACCGTTATGGGGTAAAATGACTGCTGCGCAAATGTTAGCTCATTTAAACCTTACTTATGATACCTCTAGAGGAAAAGTAAGAATAGAGTTGCAGCCCTTTATGCATTTTTTTGTTAAAACGTTTTTAAAAAAAACAATTGTAGGAGATAAACCTTATCCTAAAAACTCAAAAACTGCAGATTATTATGTAGTGGTTGACGATAAAGAATTTGAGGAAGAAAAATCTAAGTTGTTGCAAAATATGCAATGGGCTTTTGAAAAAGGAGAACATTATTTTGAAGGAAGGTTAACAGGTTCTTTTGGTAGATTAACAGCAAAAGAATGGAGTAACTTATTTCAAAAACACTTAGATCATCATTTTCAACAATTTGGAGTGTAATTAAAAAATGCAATAAGCATTTTAAATTACAGCTAACAGAGCAAGCTCAACACAAAAAGAAATTATGAAATCACAAGATTTAAAAAATAAAATAGAAAATAGGGAAGGAGGGTATCTTTTTTATGGTTTAACACCTCCAAAAAAATCTACCGATAAAGATAAAATAGAAGGTATTGCTCAACGACAAATAGACCGTTTAAAAGGATTAGATATTGATGGTTTGGTGTTGTATGATATTCAAGATGAAACGTCAAGAAACAATAACCCAAGGCCATTTCCTTTTATGTCTACATGGTCACCAGATGAATATGCAACTACCTATTTAAAAGATTTAGAAATTCCTAAAATTATATACAAAAGTGTAGGAAAGTTTACGGAAGAATCTTTAAAAACATGGTTGTTAGAAAATGAAAAAAGTATTGATTTAACTGTGTTTGTAGGAGCTCCATCTAAAGAGCAGCAAGTAAATTTATCTTTGCAAGATGCTTATAGGATAAAAAAAGAATCTGCAACGAGTATTAAAATGGGGGGAGTAACTATTCCCGAACGTCATTTTATAAAAGGAGATGAACATATTAGATTGTCTAATAAAATAGCGAACGGTTGTTCTTTCTTTATATCTCAGTGTGTTTATAATTTAGACAATGCCAAAGATATGCTGTCTGATTATTATTTTTACACACAAGAAAAAGGAATTAAGCCTATGCCAATTATATTTACTTTAACCCCTATTGGTTCTTTAAAAACATTAGAGTTTACCAAATGGCTAGGAATAGATATACAACGATGGTTGGAAAACGAGCTAAAAGTATCGCCAGATATTTTAAACGCATCTATTGGTATTTGCAAATACATTGCTAACGATTTAATTGGTTTTGCTAAAGAAAAAAATATGCCTATAGGTTTTAATATAGAATCTGTAGCAATTAGAAAAGCTGAAATAGATGCTTCTATAGAGTTGGTAAAGTCTATTAAAGAAATGATGAAATTGTAAAGTGTGCAAAGCACAAATAAGACAATTAAAAACAAAAAGTCCCTAATAACACTATTAGGGACTTTTTGTTTTAATCAATGTCTTTATTTAACATGGCCCAAAGCTCGTCTTTTAATTCGGTAATACCAATATTTGCAAGGGATGATATAAATAAGGTTTTTATGCCCTCAGGAAGCTCCTGTTCCATTTCTTGTCTTAATTCATCATCTAGCATGTCACATTTGGTAATGGCTAGTAATCTGTCTTTGTGTAATAATTCCGGATTGTGTAATTTTAATTCGTTTAGTAAAATTTTGTAGTCAGTTCTAATGTCATCAGAATCTGCAGGAATCATAAATAATAAGGTGGAATTACGTTCTATATGTCGTAAAAAGTAATGTCCTAAACCTTTACCTTCATTTGCTCCTTCAATAATTCCAGGAATATCTGCCATTACAAAACTTTGGTAATTTCTGTAACCAACAATTCCTACATTAGGTTTTAGAGTTGTAAAAGCATAATCTGCAATTTTAGGCTTAGCAGCAGTTACTACAGATAGTAAGGTAGATTTACCTGCATTTGGAAACCCAACTAAACCAACATCGGCTAAAATTTTTAATTCAATTTGAAACCATCCATCTACAATAGGCATACCAGGTTGCGCGTATCTTGGTGTTTGATTGGTAGCGCTTTTAAAATGCCAGTTTCCCAAACCACCTTTACCACCTTCGCACAAAATAATTTCTTGTTGGTGTTCAGTTATTTCAAATAATATTTCTTGAGTATCTGCATCACGTACAATAGTTCCTAAAGGGACTTCTATGTATTTATCTTCACCATCGGCACCTGTACTTCTACTAGCGCTACCAGCACCACCATGTCCTGCTCTGGTGTGTTTTAAAAAGCGTAAATGGTGCAATGTCCACATTTCTTTATTTCCACGTAAAATTACGTGTCCACCACGACCACCATCACCTCCGTCTGGTCCTCCTTTTTCTATGTATTTTTCTCTGTGTAAGTGCATAGAACCTTGTCCTCCTTTACCAGAAGCTGCATATATTTTTATATAATCAATAAAATTACCGTCTGTCATTTTTTTGGGTGATTTAGGTTATAGGTGCGTGAAATATGTTTGTAATATTCTGTAAAAATAATAAAAAGGCTATAAGCGTGTTTGCTTATAGCCTAAAGCTTGTAAAAAATAGATGCTTATAAAGAATCTATAACTTTTGAAATTAATTCAGTAATGCTTTCAATAGAACCCACACCGTTAATTCCGTAATATTTGTCTTGTTTTTCGTAATAATCTTTTACAATAGCTGTTTTTGTATTGTATTCATTAAAACGATTTCTAATTTTAGATTCGTCTTGATCATCTGCACGACCAGATACTTTTCCTCTTTCTAATAAACGATTTACCAATACATCTTCTTCAACTTCTAAAGCAATCATTGCATTAATGGTTGCTCCTTTTTTTGATAAGAATGCATCCAAAGCTTCTGCTTGAGATTCTGTTCTTGGAAATCCATCAAAAATAAACCCGTTAGCTTCAGCGTTTTTTTCAACTTCTGCCTCTAGCATGTTAATAGTTACTTCATCTGGCACTAAGTTTCCGTTGTCAATGTAAGATTTTGCTAACAAACCTAATTCTGTTTCATTTTTCATGTTAAAACGAAATACATCTCCTGTAGAAATGTGTACTAAATTGTATTTGTCTTTTAAAACGTCTGCTTGTGTTCCTTTTCCTGCACCTGGAGGGCCAAATAAAACTATGTTTTTCATCTGAGTGTTTTTAAATTCCTGTGAGTCAGGAAATAATAATTATTTAATAACAGATTGCAAATGTACGGATAACAGTTGAAATCCTAAAACAAAGAAATCTAAATCTTACTTTTCTTTTAGTTTGTAAATTTCAGGTAAGTTTCTTCCAAGCCCGTCATAATCTAATCCATAACCTAAAATAAATTTGTTAGGTATTTCTAACCCAACATAGTCTATAGGGATAGATTTGTTGTATACTGTTGGTTTTAAAAATAGACTTGCTACTTTAAATTCTTTAATAGAGTGTTTTTGCAAAAGTGTTACAATTTTTTCTAAGGTAGTTCCGGTGTCTACAATATCTTCTACAATAATTACGCTTCTGTTGGTTAAGTCTTCATTTAAACCAATTAGCTGATTTACGATTCCTGTTGAGGTACTTTGTTGGTACGAAGCTAGTTTAATGAAACTTATTTGGCAACTGTGTTTGTATTGTTTTAGCAAATCTGCACAAAACATAAAAGATCCATTTAAAATTCCTAAAAATAAAGGTGTTTCGTTTTTGTAGTCTTTTTCAATTTGTTTGGCAACATTAAAAACAGCTTCTTGAATATTATTGGAAGACAAATAAGGTTCAAATATTTTGTCGTGTAGTTTAATTTCCATTTTCTAAAGAATATAAAAAAACCGCTTCGTGTGTAGAAGCGGTTTTGTATTTAAGAAAGACAGTGTCTTATTTTTTTTCTTTCGCTTTTTTAGCTACATCATACATAATTGGTGATGCAATAAACAGTGAAGAGTAAGTACCTACTACAACTCCAATAATTAAAGCAAACATAAATCCTTTAATGCTATCACCTCCAAATAAGAAGATAGCTAATAACACCACTAATGTAGTAATAGATGTGTTAATGGTACGACCTAAAGTTGAGCTTAATCCTTTGTTAACAACATCTAAGAAAGACCACTTTGGATGTTCTGTTGTAAACTCACGAATTCTATCAAAAATTACTACGGTATCATTTAATGAGTACCCTACCACAGTTAAGATTGCTGCAATAAATGATTGACCTATTTCCATGTCAAATGGCATTAATTTGTAGGTTAAAGAGAATACAGCTAATACTACTAAAACATCGTGGAATACTGCAGCTACAGCTCCTAAAGAGAATTCCCACTTTTTAAATCTTAATAAAATGTATAAGAACACTCCAATTAAAGACCCTATAATAGCCAAACCAGCAGATTCTTTAATATCATCAGCAATGGTAGGTTCTACTTTGGCATAAGAAAACACTCCAATAGTTTGTCCATCAAAACCTCCTTTAAAGTCTTCTATGGTCGTTCCTTCAGGTAAATATTGTTTCAATCCGTTAAATAAAGCAGTTTGTACTTTTACATCTACTTCTGGTCCTTCTTCTTCAATTAAGTATTTTGTAGTTACTTTTAATTGATTGTTAGATCCGTAAGTTTTTACTTCTGGAGCAGAACCAAATATATCTTTTAATGACTGTGCTGCATCAGATGCTTTTACTTCTTTATCAAAACGAACGGTATATGTTCTACCTCCAACAAAGTCAACTCCGTAGTTTAAACCGTTGGTAAATAAAGACCCAATACCAATAAGAATTATTGCACCAGATATAATATAAGCTATTTTACGTTTTTGTAAAAATTCTATGTTAATATTTGCAAACCACTTTTTAGTTGTTGCAGTTGCAAAGGCTAGCGTTTTTCCTTTAGTAGTTGCTGCATCTAACAACATTCTTGTGATAAAAATAGCGGTAAATAACGATGTTAAAATACCTACAATTAAAGTAAAGGCAAAACCTTGAATAGGTCCTGTTCCAAATACATATAAAATTCCACCTGTTAATAAGGTAGTAATGTTGGCATCTATAATAGCAGATAAGGCACCTTTAATACTAAATCCGTTAGAAATTGCAGCTCCAATACCTTGACCAGCAGCTAAATTTTCTTTAATTCTTTCGTAAATAATAACGTTGGCATCTACAGACATACCAATGGTTAAAATAATACCTGCAATACCTGGCAAGGTTAATACAGCTCCAAAAGAAGTTAGTACTCCAAAAATGAATAAAATGTTTACTAACAAAGCAACGTTAGCATACCAACCTGCTTTTCCGTAGTATAAAATCATCCAAGCCAATACTAGTAAGATGGCAATAGCAAAAGAAATCATAGATGCATTAATAGCTTCTTGCCCTAATGATGGACCTACTACTTCTGATTGAATAATATGAGCAGCAGCTGGTAATTTACCCGCTTTTAAAACGTTTGCTAAATCGGTAGCTTCTTCAATAGTAAAGTTACCAGAAATAGAAGTTCTACCTCCTGTTATGGCATCGTTTACTCTAGGTGCAGTGTATACATAATTATCTAAAACTACAGCTACAAATTTCCCTACATTATCAGCAGTCATTTTTGCCCATAATTTAGTTCCATTACCGTTCATGGTCATGCTTACTTCTGGGTTTGCTCCTAATTGGTCAAATTGTTGACTTGCATCAGAAATTACATCTCCTTCTATAGGAGCTTTATCGTTTCTGTTAGATTTAATTGCGTATAAAGATAAAAAGTCGTCATTAGATTTAGCATCCCATAAAAACTTAGTGTATTTATATTCACCAGTTAATAAAGCTCTAACTTCTTTTTTGTTTAAGTACTGATTAACTTTAGCAGTATCTTTTACAGCAGCATAACCAATTACAGAAGATGCTTGACCTGTAGGTTGTAAGTAGCTAAATAAACTAACTACTTTTGGTTGGTTGATAGAATCATTTTCTACATCACCTAACAAATCATTAATAGAGTCGTCACCTTCTTCCTTTTCTTTTTTTGCAGGAGTTTCGGTTTCAATAGTTTCTGCTACTTGTTGATTCGCAGCTACTAAGAATTGAACCAATTCTTGACCCGAATAAACTTCCCAAAACTGTAATTCTGCTGTAGATTGTAATAATTTTTTAACACGTTCTACGTCTTTTGCACCTGGCAATTCAATTAAAATTCTACCAGAAGTACCAATTCTTTGAATGTTTGGTTGTGTAACTCCAAACTTATCTATACGAGAACGTAATACTTGAAAAGCTGTAGATATTGAAGCATTAATTTCACTAGCAATTATTTCTTTTGCTTCAGAGTTTGTTGTGTTAAACTTAATTTTATCTCTTAAGTTTTTAGTTCCAAATATTGATGGATCGCTTAATTTAGTGTCTCCAGCAATTTTTTCAAATTCTTGATAAAATAACTCAAAATAGCTTTGAGATGAATTTTTTTGAGCAACGCTTGCTGCTTCTAAGGCTTTGTTAAAAATTGGGTTTTTAGAGTCGTTAGACAATCCAATTAAAATATCTTTTACAGATACTTGTAAAGTAGCGTTAATACCACCTTTTAAATCTAGACCTAAATTAATTTCTTTGTCCTTAATGTCGTTATAGGTAAATTTTCCAAACCCTAAAACACCTTCAATGTTAGCCACTGAATCTAAATAAGCCTTTTCTAGTCTAGCAATTTCTCTACCATTGTTTTCTTCTGCATTTGCGTATGCGTATGCTTTGGCCTCTTTTTCTACTTTGTTTGCGAAAAAAGTAAAAGATAAAGAGTACAAACTAACCAATCCGAAAAGGATCGCAAATAATCTGATAAGTCCCTTGTTTTGCATTTTTTTATATGTGTTTTCTCAACTAAATTTTATGTAAGTCCGCAAATATAATATTTCAACCGAATAAAGGCTAATTTTATAGCTGAATTGTTAAGATATTCAAAAACTTAATAATTTTTTCACGTAAAGTTGCACTAGAGTTTTACTTCTAAAAACAGGCAAATGTTACCTGTTTGGTTTTCAGATTTCTACTTTTTTTAAAAGTTTCTTGTCTTAGAATTTCATTTTATTTAATTTCGCTTTGTCATGAAGAAGTTTTTTAATAGAGTTTTAATTTTACTGCTGGTTTTTCTTAGTGGATATAGCCAAGGCTATGCTCATTTTAAGAACAGCACATCTATTGAGTTAGAGTTTCTTAAGACAGTTTCTACAAACGAGACCTCTTTTCATAAAGAAAATAGTTTTCTAAACAACGCAAACCATACAGATCACCATCGTAAAGATGATTGTGTATTAGAAGTTGATGAAGAAGATGAAGAAGAGTTAGAGTCTCATTCTAAAATTACTCCAACCTATTACCACTTAAATAAGGTATACAAACAAGAACCATGTTTAGGTGTTGTAGCTTTAAAAAGTTCTTACACTAAGAACTTTTCTTATGTGTCTTTAAAAAGACATATTCTTTTTTGCGTTATCAGAATTTGATTTAGTTAAAAGGTTAAACAAAATTCATTGTTTAATCATCTTTAAGTTTAAGCAGTTTATATCTATAAACTGTGATGTATGCTTATGGCTATTATTGGCTGTATAGCATTGTGTAATCTGTAATACACATTTTTAAAAAAACGAACAAAATACTATTTTAAATACAACCGAATTATTATGAAAAAAACACTCATACTTGTCGTGGGGCTGTGTGTCTTGTTATCTTATACAAGCTGTAAACACGAAAAAAAACATGAAAAAGAAGATATTTATTTGGTCACCAATCCAATTAGAAAAGATACTATTATAAAAAAGAATTATGTCTGTCAAATTCATGCTATTCAGCATATCGAATTAAGGGCTCAAGAAAGAGGTTACCTAGAAAAAATTTATGTGGATGAAGGGCAGTTTGTTAAAAAAGGACAACTATTGTTTCAAATTATGCCCAAGTTGTATGAGGCTGAGATGCAAAGTGCTGAGGCTGAAGTGAAATTTGCTGATATTGAATATAAAAACACTAAAAAGTTAGCTAGTCAAAATGTAGTTTCTCCAAATGAGTTGGCTATGGCAAAAGCAAAATTGGCCAAAGCAAAAGCGGAGTTAGCATTAAAAAAAGTGCATGTACAATTTACACAAATTAGAGCTCCTTTTGATGGAATTATAGATCGTTTCCATGTGCGTTTGGGAAGTTTAATTGATGAAGGAGATTTATTAACAAGTTTATCTGACAATAGCCAAATGTGGGTGTATTACAACGTTCCAGAGGCAGAATACCTTAATCTAAACCAAAAAATAGACAAAGAACATCCGTTAAAAGTAGAATTAGAAATGGCAAATACTCAATTTTTTGAGTATGACGGTTATGTGAAAACTATTATAGCAGATTTTGATAATGAAACAGGTAACATTCCTTTTAGAGCAACTTTCCCAAACCCAAATCAATTGTTAAGACATGGAGAAACAGGTAATATTCAAATGGATGTTCCTTTAAAGAATGTCATGATCATTCCTCAAAAAGCAACATATGAAATTTTGGATAAGAAGTATGTTTATGTTGTTAATAAAGATAATGTTCTTGAATCAAGAATGGTTACAACAGGAACTGAAATGAAAAACTTATTTGTAATTACTAATGGTTTAAAAGAAGATGATAAAATTCTTTTAGAGGGAATTAGAAAAGTTAAAGAAAATCAAGAAATTAAATATGAGCTTAAAGATCCTAATGATGTAATTGCTCATTTAGATTTACATGCCGAATAATTGCATTTCTAAGAAAAAAATAAAACAATATGTTTCAAAAATTTATTCATAGGCCAGCCTTAGCAATAGTAATTTCATTACTTATTGTGTTTATGGGAACATTGGCCATCAAAACGTTACCTAAATCACAGTTCCCAGACATTGCTCCGCCAATGATTGTTGTGTACTTAGCATATCCGGGAGCAAGTTCAACGGTATTAACAAAATCCGTTCTTATTCCTTTGGAGCAAGCTATTAATGGGGTTCCTGGAATGAAGTATATGTTCTCTACAGCAGCTAGTTCAGGAGAGGCAAACATTACCGTTGTTTTTAACAAAGGAACAGATCCCAATCAAGCACTTGTAAATGTAAACAACCGTGTGCTCCAGATGAAGAACAGGTTGCCAAAACTTGTTCAGTTAGAAGGGTTAATTGTAAAACAGTTAATGCCAAACATGTTGATGTATGTAAACCTTTATGGTAAGGATACAACAAATGTTGATATGGAGTATATTTTTAACTATGCATACGTAAATGTAATGCCTGAGTTACAAAGGGTAAGTGGTGTAGGACAAGCAAAAATTATAGGTACAAGACAATACGCAATGCGTGTTTGGTTAAAACCAGATAGAATGAGGGCCTACAACATATCTACAAAAGATGTAATGGAGGCCATTGATAAACAGAGTATCATTGGTTCTCCTGGTAGATTGGGTCGAGCCGATAGTAAAGTTTCGGAGTCTATAGAGTATGTATTGACTTATAAAGGTCGATTTAATGAGGCTCAAGAATATAAAGATATTATTCTAAGGTCAAAACCTAATGGAGAAGTACTTCATTTAGGAGATGTCGCTGATGTAGAGTTAGGAAGTGAATTTTATGATGTTTATTCAAATAAAGATGAATATCCTTCTGCAGCTATTATGTTGAATCAAGCATATGGAAGTAATGCTACTGAGGTAATTGACCGTTTGAAAGAAAAGTTAGAAGAACTTAAAAAAGATTTTCCACCTGGAGTTGATTATGAAATTAGTTACAATGTATCTAATTTCTTAGACACCTCTATTGAAGAGGTAATTCATACCTTAAGAGATGCTTTTATATTAGTAGCTATTGTTGTATTTATTTTCTTAGGTGATTGGAGATCTACATTAATTCCAATTTTAGCAGTACCAGTATCTTTAATTGGAGCCTTTTTTGTAATGCTTTCCTTTGGATTGACCATTAACTTAATTACGTTATTTGCATTAGTACTCGCCATTGGTATTGTGGTCGATGATGCTATTGTAGTAGTAGAAGCTGTTCATGCCAAATTTGAAGAGGAACCACATATTACACCTTATAATGCTGTTAGAAAAGTATTGGGAGAAATTAGTGGAGCAGTAATAGCGATTACTTTATTAATGACAGCTGTATTTGTTCCAGTAGCCTTTATGTCGGGTCCAGTGGGTATTTTTTATCGTCAGTTCTCTATTACAATGGCTTCTTCAATTGTACTTTCAGGTACGGTAGCTCTTACTTTAACACCTGTTTTGTGTGCTATTTTACTAAAAAATAATCACGGAAAAGAAAAGAAGAAAAACTTTATTGATAAGTTTTTAGATGGATTTAATAAGCAATTTAATGGACTTACTAATAGATATGTTAGAGTCTTAAAGTTAATTGTACACAGACGAACTGTTACTTTTGGAGTTTTAATCATTTTTGCGATTAGTATTGTTGGAATATCTAAGTTCCTCCCATCTGGATTTGTTCCTGATGAAGATCAAGGTATGATTTATTCAGTGCTTCAAACACCAGCAGGTTCTACTTTAGAAAGAACATATGCAATAAGTCGTCAGTTGCAAGAGGCTGCTAAGGAAGTAGAGGGAGTTAAATCTGTTTCAGCATTAGCAGGTTATGAAATTTTAACTCAAGGTCGTGGTTCTAACTCAGGAACACTATTAATCAACTTAGAATCTTGGGGAGAAAGAGAGCACACTGTAAAAGAGATTATAGAAGAATTAGAAGAAAAAGCAAAGGACATTCCTGGTGCAAAAATAGAATTCTTTAATCCGCCAGCTGTACCAGGATATGGAGCTGCAGGAGGTATTGCTTTACAGTTGTTAGATAAAAATAATACGATAGATTATAAACGTTTGGACAGAACAACCAAAGAGTTTATGGCTGAGCTTGAAAAGAGAAAAGAATTAACCTCTTTATTTACTTTTTATAGTACAGATTATCCTCAATACGAATTGGAAATCGATAACCAAGCAGCAATGCAGAAAGGAGTTTCTATTGGTGAGGCTATGGAAAACTTATCTATTTTGGTAGGTAGTACTTACGATCAAGGATTTATTAAATATGGACGTTACTTTAAAGTATATGTACAAGCAGATCCAAAGTACAGAAGACTTCCTGAAGATATCATGAAACTATATGTTAAAAATGATAGAGACGAAGAGGTTCCTTATTCTTCATTTATGAAAATGAAAAAAACACAAGGAATTTATGAGGTTAACAGGTACAATATGTACAATTCAGCTTCTATTAGATGTTCTCCAGCCGAAGGATATAGTAGTGGAGAGGCTATTAAAGTAATTCAAGAGGTAGCAAAAGAAACGTTGCCTAAAGGATATGATATTGACTGGGCAGGACTTCAAAAAGATGAAGTAGCAAGAGGAAATGAAGCGGTCTATATATTTATTATAGTATTGGTGTTTGTATACTTGGTGTTAGTTGCTCAGTACGAAAGCTTTATTCTTCCATTAGCAGTAATTCTTTCTTTACCACCAGGTATTTTTGGGGCCTTTATGTTGATTAAATTTGCAGGAGTTGCTAACGATATTTATGCACAAGTAGGACTCGTTATGTTAGTAGGGCTGCTTGGTAAAAATGCGGTGTTGATTGTGGAATTTGCTATTCAAAAACATCACGAAGGCATCACTGTATTAAACGCTGCAATTGAAGGAGCTAAAGCTCGTTTTAGACCTATTTTAATGACCTCGTTTGCTTTTATTGCCGGTCTAATTCCTTTGTTAATGGCAACAGGGCCAGGTGCTGTAGGAAACCTTACAATTGGAGCAGCTTCACTTGGAGGGATGTTGTTTGGAACCATCTTTGGAGTTGTTATTGTTCCTGGGTTGTATTACATTTTTGGTAGTTTGGCTGATGGTCGTAAGTTAATTAAAGATGAAGAAGACGATTCATTAACAGATAACTTTGTCCACGCAGTAGATACATATTCTATAAATGAAGAAGAAACAGATGAAAAAGATAAATAAAACAAAAGGCCTTTATAGGCTAACGGTAATAGGAGTAATACTAACTATGTGGGCATGTAAAACTCCAGACTTAGTTCAAAAAACAGCAAATACAAATGTACCTGATAGTTTTAATACTTTAAAAGATACAGTAAACGCGGTAAAAATGAATTGGAAAGAATATTTTACCGATCCTCATTTGGCTAAATTGATAGATGTTGCATTGCAAAATAATCAGGAATTGAATATTATGATGCAAGAAATTGAAATTGCTAGAAATGAAATTAGAGCTAAAAAAGGGGAGTATTTACCTTTTGTTGGTATTGTAGCAGGTGCAGGAGGAGAAAAAGTAGGTCGTTACACCAGTCAAGGTGCTAACGATGCTACTACTCCTATTAAAGGAACTAAAGAAAATCCAGAATTTTTGCCAGATTTTATGATTGGTGCACATGCAACTTGGGAAATAGATATTTGGAACAAGTTGCACAATGCTAAAAAATCTGCTGTAAGTAGATATTTAGCTAGTGTAGAAGGAAAGAATTTTATGGTAACCAACCTAATTGCAGAAATAGCTAATTCTTATTATGAATTGCTGGCTTTAGACAATCAGTTGGCAATTTTAAAACGAAACATTAAAATACAAACCGATGCTTTAAAAATTGTTAGATTACAAAAGCAAGCAGCTAAAGTTACAGAGTTGGCGGTTCGTAGGTTTGAGGCTCAGGTGTATAGTACCAAAAGTATTCAGTTTGAAATTGAACAAAGTATTGTTGAAACCGAAAATAGAATTCACTTTTTGGTGGGAGAATATCCTGGATCTATAGAACGAAATCATCAAGGGTTTATAAACTTAGAACCCGATGTAGTGCATGTAGGAATTCCATCAGAATTGTTGGAAAATAGACCCGATGTTAAACAAGCGGAACTAGAATTGGCTGCTGCAAAATTAGATATAAAAGTGGCCAAAGCTAGGTTTTATCCGTCTTTAGGAATTTCAGCAGGAATCGGTTATCAGGCTTTTAATGCAAAGTATTTGCTAAATACACCTAAGTCTTTGTTGTATTCTTTAGCAGGTGATTTAACAGCACCGTTAATTAATAGAAATGCAATTAAGGCAGATTATTACAATGCAAATGCAAAGCAAATACAAGCAGTGTATAATTACGAGCGTACTATTTTAAATGCTTATGTAGAGGTGGTAAATAAACTGTCTAAAATGAGCAATATGGAAAAGAGTTTTGACCTTAAAAAAGAAGAGGTTGGTGCGCTTACAGAATCTATAAAAATTTCTAACAACTTGTTTAGGTCTGCAAGAGCAGATTATATGGAAGTGTTACTAACACAAAGAGATGCGTTGGAATCAAAATTTGAATTGATAGAAACCAAAAAGAACCAAATGAATGCGTATGTAAACATATACAAAGCATTAGGGGGAGGTTGGAATTAAGATACTATTTTTCATGTAGTTTAGTTTTAGTTTGTTTTAGAGCCTGAGGTTTCTGTTCATGGAAATCTTAGGCTCTTTTACTATCATACGTTTTCGTAAAATTAGTAGAGCTCATATTAAAAGATAAAAAACTCTTAATATTTTTGTCTTATACAAACAAAACAAACATGAAAAACAAAATTATTATAATCGTTGGGCTGCTTTTGTCACCTGTTGTAATGGCACAAGAAACAGAAGAAGTCAGAGAAAAAAAACACAGGGTTAGTGTGGTTTTAGGACATTCTTATTTAAATCTTGGTTTTGAGCTAGGGAATAAAGATGTACTGTCTATTCCTTCTTTTGGATTGGATTATGAATATTGGTTCAAAGAAAAATGGGGAATAGGGGTTTTTACAGATATTGAATTGATTTCGAGTAAAGAATCTGCCGAATTACATGGAGGTTTTGTAGATCGAAGATATCCTGTAGTGGTTACTTTAGATGCTTTGTGGAATCCTATCAAACATTTAGAGTTTGTGTTAGGGCCAGGGGTTATATTTGAAGATGGTGAAGTAAAAGATTTGGTAAGAATAGGCTTGGAATATGATTTAACATTGGGACATCATTGGGATGTGGCACCAAGTTTTTTCTACGATCATGCTACCGATGGTATTTCAAACATTTCTATAGGAATTGGTATTGGAAAAAGTTTTTAAGCTTGTTATTATATAGTTTTTTAAAAATGGAGTTGTTGAATGTTTTTCAATAGCTCCATTTTTTGTAAATACTAATTTTATTTTAGTAGCTTGAGCGTGCTTATTTATTTTATCAATGAAAAATACAATACTACTTTTTGCAATTGCTTTTACTTTTTTATTAAATTCTTGCAAATCAAATTCAGCATCAAAAGAAAATAGCTCCCAGCCCAACGTAATTCTTTTTTTGGTAGATGATATGGGGTGGACAGATGCTCGTATTTTTGGAAGTGATTTATACCAAACACCAAACATTGATCAGCTAGTTTCTGATGGAATGTCTTTTACAAATGCATATGCATCTTGTACGGTTTGTTCTCCAACAAGAGCTAGTATTATAACAGGTAAATATCCTGCTAGATTGCATGTAACAGATTGGATTGAAGGACATGAAAAACCTTACGCTAAAATGAAAATTCCTGAATGGAATCAAAAATTAGATTTGGATGAGGTAACACTTGCAGAAATGTTTCAAAAAAACGGATATAAAACCGTTCATTTAGGGAAATGGCATTTGGGAGAGGATGCTAAATACTGGCCAAAAAACCAAGGATTTGATGAGAATATTGGAGGTTTTAGTGCAGGTTCTCCTAAGGCAGATGGAGGTAAAGGATATTTTTCACCGTACAACAATCCTAGATTGAGTGATGGTGAAACAGGAGAGTATCTTACCGATAGGTTGGCTAAAGAAGCTGTAGCTTATATTCAGAAACATAAAAAAGAACCTTTTTTTATGAATTTATGGTTGTACAATGTACACATGCCGTTACAGGCTAAAAAAGAAGTTGTTCAGAAATACAAAGCGTTGATTAAAAAAGGAATGACTCATCAAAATGCAACTTATGCAGCCATGATAGAGCATATGGATACTGCTTTAGGAACAGTGGTAAAAGCTCTTAAAGAAAACGGATTGGAAGAAAATACTATTTTAGTTTTTCATAGTGATAACGGAGGTCATTTACTACCTACCAAAAATACTCCTCTAAAATCGGGAAAAGGAGATGTGTATGAGGGAGGTGTTAGGGTACCTTTAATTTTTAAATGGCCCAATAAAATAAAAGCAGGGGCTGTTACAGAAACGGTAGCTATTTCAGCAGATATATTTCCTAGTTTAATGGGATTAACCAATAGTTTTGTGAAATCTCCTAAAAATATAGATGGGGTCGATTTAAGTCCGTTGTTATTAAATAAAGGAGTTGTTAAAAGAAATGCTGTGTATTGGCATTATCCACATTATCACCCAGGAGGAGCAAAACCTTATAGTGCAATTAGAAAAGGAGATTGGAAACTAATTCAGGTTTTTGAACAGGATACTTTAGAGTTGTACAATCTAAAAACAGACATTGGAGAGACTACTAATTTAGCTACTAAGTATCCAAAAAAGGCAGAAGAATTAGTAAAGGACTTGGAAACTTGGAGAAAAAGCGTAAATGCACAAATGCCTACAGTAAATAAAGATTACAATCCAGAAAAGAATTTTTTTAAGAAAAAAAGAAAAAAGCATTAAAAAAAACGGCCATTTAGAGTGCCCCCAAAATGTTAGACACAATTTGGGGGTATTTTTATGTCTAGAAAAGTAAAATACACATTAGGCTTTAAACAAGAATGTGTGAAGTTAGTTCTTAAAGGAGAACGCTCTATAACTAGTTTGAGTAAAGAGCTAGGTTTTGATAGTTCTCTTCTTTCTCTTTGGTGTAGGCAATATGAACACAAAGGAGTTCAAGGTTTGTTACCAAAGATAAATAAACAATATACATCATCATTTAAACTTGATGTTTTACAACGAATAGAAAAAGAACATCTTTCTTTAGAGCAAGCATGTATTCTATTTGATATTGGAAGTGGTGCTAGTATTATTAATTGGCAAAGAAGATATAAATCCTTAGGTTTGAAAGGTCTTAAAAATCAACCTAAAGGAAGACCTATCGGAATGAAACCCAAGTCTAGAAAAAATAAATCTATACCATTAACTAGAGAAGAAAAACTTTTAAAAGAGAATCAATCTTTAAAAGCAGAACTTGATTTGCTAAAAAAGTTACAAGCCTTAGCTCAAGCCAGAGAGAAAAAGCAATAGTCATAAATGAGTTAAGGCATAAGCATGATTTGTCGGTATTGTTACATCATGCAAAGATGGCTAGAAGTAGTTTTTATTATCATTTACAAAAAAGTAAAGAGCCTGATAAATATGAATCTATAAAAAGGTTTATTACTCAAATCTACCATCAACACAAAGGTAGGTATGGTTATAGAAGAATCACTTTAGTACTAAACAACAGAGGGATTATCATCAATCATAAAACAGTATTAAGACTAATGAAGTCCATGGGGTTAAAATCTTTGATTAGAGTTAAAAAGTATCGTTCTTACAGAGGAAGTCAAGGTAAAATAGCTCCCAATATACTTAAACGGAATTTTAAGGCTTCTAAAACCAATCAAAAATGGGCTACAGATATTACAGAGTTTAAAGTTAAAGGTCAAAAACTTTATTTGTCTCCAATTATTGATTTATGTAGTAGAGAAATCATTAGTTATCAAATTTCTAGGAGTCCTAATTTTAGACAAATAACTCAAATGCTGGGGAAAGCTTTTAAAAAGTATAAAGCAGCAAATGTGTTATTACATTCGGATCAAGGATGGCAATATCAAATGGAAAAATATCAGAATATCTTAAAAAAGAACAAGATGATTCAAAGTATGTCTAGAAAAGGGAATTGTTTAGATAATGCTATTATTGAAAATTTCTTTGGAACTTTAAAATCTGAGCTGTTTTATCTAAAACAATGGAACTCGATTGAGCAATTAGAAAAGGAAATTAATGAATATATTTGCTATTATAATAATGATAGAATATCAGTAGCTTTAAATGGAATGAGCCCGATAAAATATCGAGCTCATATCAATAATTAATTTTTTAACCGTCCAACTTTTTGGGGGCTGTCCAATTTTAAATGGCCGTTTTTTTTAAATTAATATCGTTTTTTTAGCTCGTCAAAATCCAAACCTCCGTAATTACCAGAACTCATTAATAAGGTTGCGGTATTGTTAAAATCTTGTTCAAACAAAAACTGTTTAAAATCGTTTGGATTGGTGTAAATAATTAAATCTTCTCTTTTAAAAGCATCTTTTATTTGTTGTTTAGAAACTTCGTCTAATTTTTTAATAGCAACAGCATCAGGAGAATAAAAAACTACAGCTTTATCAGCTTTGTCTAAAGCACCTTTGTATTCTTTTAAAAACTCTGCATTTAAACTGCTGTAAGTATGTAGTTCTAAACAAGCTATTACGGTTCTGTTGTTGTATTGGTTTTTAACAGCAGTAGTTGTTGCTGCAACTTTACTAGGCGAATGAGCAAAATCTTTAAAAAGAACAGCGTTGTTGTTTTCTGCAATTTTCTCCAATCGTTTGCTAGCTCCTTTAAAGCTTTCAATAGCTTCGTAAAAATCTTCTTCTCCAACTCCCATGTGCTGACAAATCCATTTGGCACCTGCTAAATTCTGTAAGTTGTGCTTTCCAAAAATTTCTAAAGGCAAATCTCCTTCAGGAGTGTCTAATAAAGTAGTACCATCATCTATTGTGTAAGTAGGAGTGGTATATGGATATTTTTTTATAGTATTTTCAGAACTTTCTACCACTTGTTTTACGTATTCATCTTCCTGATTATAAACCATAATTCCACCAGGAGTTAAAGAGTCTGTAAACATAGAAAATTGTTCTAGGTAGTTTTCAAATGTTGGAAACACGTTAATATGGTCCCAAGCAATTCCACTTAACAAAGCAATGTTGGGTTTGTATAAATGAAATTTTGGTCGTCTGTCTATAGGGCTAGATAAATATTCATCTCCTTCTAAAACTATAAATTCATTTTCTTTAGTTAAGTGTACCATGGTATCAAACCCTTCTAATTGGGCACCTACCATATAATCAACCTGAATGTTGTTGTAGTTTAAAACGTGTAAAATCATAGAGGTAATGGTGGTTTTTCCATGAGATCCTCCTATAACTACTCTTGTTTTTTCTTTAGATTGCTCGTATAAAAATTCAGGATAAGAATAAATTTTTAACCCTAATTCTTGTGCTTTTAACAATTCTATATTGTCTGGCTTTGCGTGCATTCCCAAAATAATAGCATCAATATCTTTGGTTATTTTTTCGGGATACCATCCAAAAGTTAGAGGAAGTAATCCTTTGTTTGCTAATCTAGATTTTGAAGGTTCAAAAATAGTATCATCACTACCTGTTATTTGATATCCTTTTTTATGTAAAGCAATAGCTAAGTTGTGCATTGCACTACCTCCAATAGCAATAAAATGTATGTTCATGTGAGATTTTTTTTGAGAATCTTAAAAAGTAAATTTAAGAAATGAATTCTGTATTGACTGTTTTGTTTTGCTATATTTAGCGTTGAATATAAAATAAGTACTTATGAAAAAATTAATTTTTACAGCAGCATTGCTGTTAGCAGGTTTGGCATCGCAAGCTCAAGAGTTGTCTAAACATGCCATTGGTTTGCGTTTAGGTGATAATGATGGTTTAGGGTACGAAATCTCTTACCAAAGAGCTTTGTCTGATGCTAACAGATTGCAATTAGATCTAGGAATAAGAAGTAATAACAATGTAGATGCTTATAAGTTATCTGGAGTTTACCAATGGGTATGGGACTTAAGTGCTTTAGCTCCCGGTTTTAACTGGTTTGCAGGTGCGGGTGCAGGAATTGGTTCTGTAGATTATCCTGGAGGTAGCGAAACATTTGTAAATGCAGATGGTAATGTGGGAATTGAGTATAATTTTGAGTTTCCGTTGCAATTATCTTTAGACACAAGACCAGAACTTGGACTTATTAATGGAGATAACGACTTGTCTTTAGAAATAGCGTTAGGTGTACGTTATAAATTCTAAAAAAAATAAAATTTAAAGAAAGCCTCTGTATTTACAGGGGCTTTTTTTATGAGGTACCTAAAGTTGGTATTCTAATTGATATAAAATTTTAATAGAGTTTTATAAATTGTTAATTTGTTCAAAAAAACTGCTGTTATGAAAAAATGTATTCTTGTTGTTTTTCTATGCTTATCATGTGCAATACAAGCTCAGAAAAAAAATAGTTCATATGAAGATTTGTGGTTAAAAGTATATGAAGAAGAGCTAAAGCTATTGCCAAAATCCTCTTTAAAAAAGGTAGATGCTATTTACAGTAAAGCGGTAAAAGAAAAGAACGAGGTGCAAAAAATTAGATGCTTATTGTATCAAAGTAAATTTGCATTAACCTTAGAAGAAAACGCTCAGTTAAAAATTGTCAACAATTTTAAATCGCAAATAAAAGCAACAAACAACAAAGTATCAAAAGCACTTTTACACAGTTTGTTGGGGCAAATGTATCTAGAGTATTTTCAGGCTCATAGGTGGAGTTTTTACCACAGAACTCAAACCCAAAAAAAGGTAAATAATGATGACTTTAGAACTTGGGATTTAAAAACTTTATATGCAGAAATTCACAAACATTTTAATGCCTCTTTACAAGAAAAAGAGTTGCTTAAAAACACTAAAATAGATGATTACAAGGTTTTAATCAAAGAAAATCAGTTAAGCGAAACCTCTACATTGTTTGAGTTTTTAGTACACAACGCACTGAATTTTTACAAAAAAAGTGAAAGTAGTATTACTCAACCTAAAGAACCTTTTGTTATTGATAAAAAGGAATATTTATCAGAAATAGAAACTTATCATTTTAGAACCCAAGATAGTTTGTCTACCAAATACTTGTCTTTAAAGTTGTATCAGGAGTTAATTCAGTTTCATAAAAAAAGAAATCAGCAAGAATATTTTAAATCTTTATTACTAGCAATTGATTATATAAAAGACAACAATAGCATAACTCATTTTAATGAACTAAAATTAGCGTTTTTAAAAGAAATACAGCATCAATACAAATCTTCAGAAGCAAGAGTTTATATAGATTTTGAAATTGCAAAAACCTATTATGATTTTGCAGAAACTTATAGCCCATTTAATCAAAAACACCAATATGATTTTTTAAAAGCATTAGATATTTGTGAAGAACTGTTACAAACATATCCAAAACATTCTTTGTTTAGCAAATACAAAGCATTGATAAATTCTATAAAATACAAAGAGGTTTCCTGTAAAATAGAACAATATGTGCCAGTTCAAGAACAATTAAAAGCATTAATTACCTATAGAAATGTAACCGCTTTTTATGGAACTATTTACAAGTTAAACACAAAAGAATATAAGCAGTTAAAAAATGAGAAAATAAGTAGAAAAAGAGATTCTATAATTAATACGTTAACGATTTTTAAAGAGTGGGAATCGGTATTGTTAGATCAAAAAGATTACCAAAAACACAGCACAGAAGTATTGTTGCCAAATGTTCCACAAGGGCAGTATATTTTGGTAGCCAAGTACAACAAAAATCAAAAACATAGTACTTATAGGTATTTTCAGAAAACCAACTTAACATTCTTAAAAAAAGAACACAATGTTTTTCAGGTGTTAAACAGACAAAATGGAAGTCCTTATAAGAATGTAAAAGTTGATTTAAAAAATGAGGATAAAAACTATAAGAGGGACTATAAAATAAATAGAACTTTTACAACCGATAACAATGGAGCGTTTCAATTTAAAAACAATCACTACTATAGAAATGTTACAGCAAAAGTAACCACTAAAACAGATACCGCTTTTTTTGAGAATATTTATTTGTATAACTATAATAATTATACAGAAAACACTAGTTCAGCTATTAGTTATAAACCGTTTGTGTTTACCGATAGAAGTATTTATAGACCTGGGCAAAAAGTGTTTTTTAAAACCATTGTGTTAAAAAAGAAAGGAGAAATTACAGAAATAGAGACAAATCAATCTGTAGAGGTTGCTTTGTACGATGTAAATAATCAGCAAGTAAAAAAGGTAACTTTAGAACTGAATGAATTTGGAACGGTAGCTTCTACTTTTGAATTGCCTACTAGCGGATTAAATGGGCAATACAGTTTTAGAGTATTTAGAAAAGGAGAACAAATAGGCTATGTATCTACCAAAATAGCTGTAGAAGAATACAAAAGACCTAAGTTTGAAACTTCCTTTGCACCCATAAAAGAAACGTATAAAGTAAACGATTCTATAACCGTAAATGGAGAAGCGATAGCCTTATCTGGAAGTAAAATTACCAACGCAAAAGTGGTGTATAGAGTGGTGAGAAAAGCTCGTTTTCCAAGATGGTGTTGGTGGGGTCGTTCTCCTGATCCAACAGAAATAGCAAATGGAGAAACGATTACAGATGGCAATGGGGATTATAAGGTAAAGTTTAAAGCTTTTCCAGATGTGAATGTCGATCAAAAAAATCAGCCTACTTTTTACTATACCATTTATGCCGATGTTACAGATATAAATGGAGAAACCAGAAGTGCAGAAACAGAAGTTGCTGTCGGATATCATGCCTTAAGGCTAGAAGTATCGGTTAAAAATAAGATAGATGTTTGTGACAAAAATTTATTGACCATAGATAGTGAAAACTTAAACGGACAATTTGTAGCCACACAAGGAGAATTAAAAATTTATAAGCTAGTGGCTCCACAAATGGTGTATAGAAATAGACCCTGGTCTAGTCCAGATATTCAAAAATTTTCTAAAGAAGAATATGCCAAATTATTTCCTTTTGAAACGTACAAACAAGAAGATCAGGATCCTCAAAAATGGGAAAAAGGAAAACTAGTTCTTTCTAAAAAGTTTGATACCCAAAAAGAACCCAAAGTTAGTTTGGGAAAAACAAAAAAATGGGAGTTAGGTAAATATATAGTTATTGCTACTTCTAAAGACAAGTGGGGGCAATTGGTAAAAGATGAACAGTTGTTTACAGTATCAAACCCAAAAGCTAAAAAAGTTGCAGACAACCAATTGTTTCAAATATTTTTAGACAAACAAGTATATCAGCCTAAAGATGAGGTGATTCTTTCTGTAGGTTCATCAGCAAAAAATATAAATGTTTTTGTAGAAATAGAGAAAAATCACAAAATAATTGCCATTCATCAAATAGAGTTAAACAATCAAATTAAAAAAATTAAAATTCCTGTAACAGAAAAAAATAGAGGAGGTTTTGCTATTAAATGGCACAGAGTAAATTATAATGCAATAGCTAGTGGTGTTATAAACGTAACAGTTCCACACAAATCTAAAGATTTAAGTATAGAAACCCTTACGTTTAGAGATTTGTTACAACCAGGAGCTACTCAAAAGTGGAGTTTTAAAATTAAAGGAGCCAATCAGCAAAAGGCAACAGCAGAGGTGTTGGCTTCTATGTACGATGTTTCTTTAGATCAGTTTAAGCCACATAGTTGGAATTTTAATCCTGTACAGTTGCCAACGTATAGAGCAAGTAATACAATCAATTCATATGCTAATTTTCGTACAAGTACAATATCAGTTCGTCAAATAGGGAATAGAGGATTGTATCATAAAAATTGGCTAAATGCCGATGAGTTCAATTGGTTTGGATTTAGTTTTACCAACAATAGCTATGTACATAGAAATTACCTTAGTTCTATAAAACATAAGGTTTTTGAACTGAATAACATCAATAAATTATATGATGCCACTTTGGCAAAAGATCAAATAAAATTAACCGTTGTAGATGCGCATTATCAACCCATAGTTGGAGTTACAGTTTCAGGATCTTCAATTTCTAAATTAGCAATTACAAATTTTGAGGGAGAAGCAAAGCTAAAAGCTAAGGAGAATGATGTGTTGACTTTACAGTATTTAGGTTACCAAAAAGCAACACTAAAAATAGAAAAATCCTATAATAGTTATGTAGTTGTTTTAGAAGAAGACAGTAAAAGTTTAGATGAGGTTGTGGTAGTTGGTTACGGTACTCAAAAAAAGAAAGAAGTAACAGGAGCTTTACAAGGTCAGGTGTCCGGAGTAAATATTATAAGTACAACAAGATCGGAGGCTGAAGATAACATTCAAATTAGGGGAATGGCTTCTTTAGAGGCTAGCAACAACCCATTATATGTAGTTGATGGAGTCGTTTATGATAAAGATCCACAATTAAATATAGATGAAATTGGTAGTATTGATGTGTTAAAAGATGCAGCAGCAACAGCTCTATATGGAACAAGAGGTGCTAATGGAGTTATTGTAGTAGCTACTAAAGCAGGAGCTAAAAAAATAGCTGCAAAATTAGGAGCCGTAAAAGCTAGAACCAATTTTAACGAAACCGCTTTCTTTTTTCCACAGCTTAAAACCGATGAAAACGGAGAAGTGTCTTTTGAGTTTACCATGCCAGAAGATTTAACACGTTGGAAATTACAATTGTTAGCTCATGATAAAGAATTGAATACTGGAGTAAAAAGTTTAACTACAGTTACACAAAAGCAGTTGATGGTAACTCCAAATGCTCCAAGATTTTTAAGAGAAGGAGATGAAATTACATTCAGTACAAAAATTGCCAATTTAAGTAAAGAAGTACAGCAAGGAAAAGTAAAATTAGAACTAACCGATCCTACTACGGGTAAAAACATAGATGCGTTGTTGCAAAACCATCAAACCACAAAAGACTTTACCGTAACTAGTAAAGGAAATACATCAGTAGTTTGGCAATTGCAAATTCCAGAAAATGTTTCTGCTGTGCAGTACAAAATTGTAGCGGCTAGTAATGATTTTTCTGATGGAGAACAAAATGTGTTGCCAGTATTGTCTAACAGAATGTTGGTTACAGAAACGTTGCCTTTGTGGGTAAATGGCGGAGAAACCAAAACGTTTACTCTAAAGGGGTTAAAAAATAATACTTCAGAAAGTTTAAAACACCATCAGTTAACGTTAGAAATAACATCTAATCCTGCATGGTATGCAGTGCAAGCCTTACCTTATTTAATGGAATATCCGCATGAGTGTGCAGAACAAACTTTTGCAAGGTATTATGCAAATCAATTGGCAAGTCATATTGTAAACTCCAATCCTAAAATTAAAAAGGTGTTTGATCAATGGGCAAGTTCAGAAACGTTGATTAGTAATTTGGAAAAAAATCAAGAGTTAAAATCCATTATTATTCAAGAAACTCCTTGGTTAAGAGATGCGCAATCAGAAACTGAACAAAAGAAAAGAATTGCTTTGTTGTTCGATTTGTCTAAACTAGAAAACAGCCTAGAGCAAACCATTCATAAGTTAGAAAAAATGCAGTTTCCTAGTGGTGCATTTCCTTGGTTTAGCGGATCTGACTATCCTAACAGATACATTACTCAACACATTTTGCAAGGCTTTGCTCACTTAAAACATTTGGGAGTAAACATCAATCATAAAAAAATAGAAAAAATTATTGAAAAAGCACAGACTTATGTAGATGCAGAATTGTTAGAAGATTATGAGCGATTGTTAGTGCGTGCAGAAAATATAAAATCAAAAGCAAAAACCGATAAAGAAGGATCATTATTAGCTCAAGATTATTTAAATAAAAAACACTTGTACAGTGTTCAGTTACAATATTTATACATCCGTAGTTTTAATATACAGCCAATTACAAATAAAAAGTTAAAAGAGGCTGTAGATTATTACTTTCATCAAACTACAAAATATTGGAAACAAGAAAGCTTGTATAACAAAGGATTAATTGCGTTAATTCAACACAGAAATAACCATTTAAAAACGGCTAATAATGTATTAAAATCTTTAGAAGAAAATAGCATTACAAGTGATGAAATGGGAATGTATTGGAAAGAAAACAAAGCAAGTTGGTATTGGTATCAATCTCCTATAGAAACACAAAGCTTGCTAATAGAAGTGTTTTCGGAAGTAGCAAACAATACAAAAAAAGTTGATGAGTTAAAAAAGTGGTTGTTAAAGAATAAGCAAACACAACAATGGAAAACCACCAAAGCTACTTCAGAAGCAATTTATGCGTTGTTGTTACAGGGGTCAGATTGGTTGGCTATAGAGGATGCTGTAGCTATTAATATTGGAGGAAAAAAGTTAGAGGTAAGTGCTTTAGAAAATGTAAAAGTAGAAGCAGGAACAGGGTATTTTAAAACCAAATGGAAACCCGCAGAAATAAATACAAACATGGCAACGGTTACTTTAACTAAAAAGGACAAAGGTGTTGCTTGGGGCGGATTGTATTGGCAATATTTTGAAGATTTGGATAAAATTAAGTCTGCAAACACACCTTTAAAACTCAATAAAAAAGTATTTGTAAAAACCAATACTGCTAACGGACCGTTGTTAACGGAGGTAGAAAATAATACGGTTTTAAAAGTGGGTGATTTGTTAACGGTTAGAATAGAATTGTCTACAGATAGAGCAATGGAATTTATTCATATGAAAGACATGAGAGCATCTGGTTTAGAACCTGTAGAGGTGCTTTCTGGTTACAAGTGGCAAGACCGATTGGGATATTATCAAAGTACCAAAGATGCAAGCACTCATTTCTTTTTTGATAGAATAAGCAAGGGAGTTTATGTTTTTGAGTACGATTTAAGAGTGAGCCACAAAGGAATGTTTAACAACGGAATTACCACCATACAAAGTATGTATGCTCCAGAGTTTAGCAGTCGTAGCAAAGGTGCTAAGATTATGGTAAAATAATCTAATGATTTTTTATAATGACAAAATGTCAGTTCGAGTGGTTTTCAGAATGTAATGGAGAAAATTGTATTAAGAACTACTTGTTGATTTTCGTAAAAATGTATCTTTGAACCCACAGAAATAAAAAACAAGATGGACTTAAATCTAATCCCAAAAATTAAACACGCAAACAGCGATAACTTTTTTTTACTAGCCGGACCTTGTGCTATAGAAGGAGAAGACATGGCTTTAAGAATTGCAGAGCAAGTAGTAACTATTGCAGATAAATTAAAGATTCCTTATATATTTAAAGGAAGTTTTAAAAAAGCAAATCGTTCTCGTATTGATAGTTTTACAGGAATAGGTGATGAAAAAGCCTTGAAAATATTACAAAAAGTTTCTGAAACTTTTGATGTTCCTACGGTAACAGATATTCACGAAATTTCGGATGCTGCCATGGCTGCAGCATATGTAGATGTTTTGCAAATTCCAGCTTTTTTAGTTCGTCAAACAGATTTGGTAGTAGCTGCTGCCAAAACAGGTAAAGTAGTAAACTTAAAGAAAGGACAATTTATGAGTCCTGGAGCCATGCAACATGCTGTTCAAAAAGTAAAAGATGCAGGTTCTAATAAGGCTTGGATTACCGATAGAGGAACCATGTTTGGATATCAAGATATGATTGTTGATTTTAGAGGAATTCCAGAAATGAAACAATTTGCTCCTACAGTTTTAGATGTAACACATTCGTTACAACAACCCAATCAAACAAGTGGAGTAACAGGTGGTAGACCCGACATGATTGGGACTATTGCCAGAGCAGGAATTGCTGCCGGAGTAGATGGTTTGTTTATAGAAACTCATTTTGATCCTGCCAATGCAAAATCAGATGGAGCCAACATGTTAGATATTCAACACTTAGAAAAATTGTTAACAGATTTAACTGCCATCAGAAAAGTGATCAATACTTTATAGAGGTGTTCAAGCGTAGTTAAAAAACTATGTGTTTTAACTACGCTTGATAACCTTATTCTAATTTTCTGATGTGAAATTTTATTGAGAAGATTATATACAAAAAGGACTCAGTACAATTTACTTATTTTTTCAGTTGCCTAATAAGATCTTCTAAGCCATTTAATTTTAATTCATACACTTCGGCCATCATTTTGCCAAGAGTTCCTGGAGGAAATCCTTTGGTTTTGTACCATACAATATAATGTTCTGGTAAATTAATCAAATCATAACCCTTGTATTTGCCAAAAGGCATTTTGGTGTTTGCTAGTTTGATTAAATATGTGTTGTCTGACAAATTGTTCATAAATTGTATCTTGGTATCTAATTTGTGGGTATAAATATATACATTTGCAATCTTCTTTGAAATTTTTGGGGGTGACTGGTTTTGACAGCGAGATCAATTGACTAGTAAGCATGCCGAGAGATGGAGTTCATTCTCGTAAATCGAGGTTCCAAAACAATAAACGGTGAAGAATCTTTCGCCATGGCTGCCTAATTATCTGAATTAATAGTACGATAAGGCCTAGGCTCACAAGGTGAGCAAGCTATGCATCTCATGCCAGCGCTGATAGACCGCGTGCAATTTAGAGATGTCGTAAAAGTCTAAATAGGAAAAGTAAAGCTTTGGTGCTTTTCCGAAGCTAAAAAAGCTAAGCTGTAGGTAGATCGTTTTTAGTCAGCTTACGGCCGACAATAGCATAGAAACTAAGCATGTAGAAAGCTACGAGGTTGCTTGTTTGGACCCGGGTTCGATTCCCGGCACCTCCACCAAAAGAATTAAAAAAACCTGATTCATTTTTATGAGTCAGGTTTTTTTGTTTGATTTTATTTTAAAAACTTAAAGTAAATTCAAACTCATAGGTTTTTACAGGTACTAAATATTGTTGTAAAGGCTTAGGGCCACAACTAGCATTCCCCAATCCAAGCATTTCAGCATCCAAACACAAAATGGTTTCTTTTCTGTCTTTTAAAAATGCAGGTCTGCTTGCTTTTATCAAATCTAAGGCATCGTAATGCAAAGCCGAAAAAACAAAAGGTTGGTCTGAACTTATTTTAATGGCTGGTTTTTTTTGATTTTTAAATCCTAAAGTAAGCCAACGAACATCCGATCTAGCTCCGTTTTCTTGTGGCACTACATAAGGAGTGTACAATTGGGTTACGGTACTTTGGTATTGTCCTAAAAATGCGGATTCTTTTCTGTCAGGATAATTTTCTTGAGGTCCACGTCCATACCAATTCACCTGTTCTACACCTTGTGCCAATCCAAGTTTTATCCCTATTCTTGGCAGCACTTCTAAGCTTTTTCCTCCTTTTGGAGTTACTTTGTTTTTTAGAGTGATTTGACCTTTTCCTGTAATGTTATAAATACATTCATGAACAAAAGAAATAGAATCTGATTTGAATTCTTTAACAATATTTACAGACACCAAAGATTGGTTTATTTGCTTAGATTTAACAGAAATTACCTTCTCTGTTAACTTGTTCAGTTCAGCCGCTTTCCATCCTTCTTTGTAATGATTGTCATTTTCAATAGGAGCACGGAATACATTTAATTTAGGCCCTGTTACTTTACCAGACTGTGCAATCAATTCTTTGTTTTTAACAAGAATAGAGGTAATAGTTCCATTGTTTTTGTTAAAACGAATTTTACTGTTTTTTGTTTGCGTAGTAATTTCTGTTGGAGTTTCTTTAATTGTAACAGTACCCCTTGTTTTTTGGGTGGATGAACTTCTTTTCTGAAGAATGATTTCGTCTTTGGCTACTTCAAATCCTGCTTTGGCCCACAAAGTATTGTTTTTTAGACGATAGCTGAATTGCAACACATATTCGGATCCGTTTTTGAATTTTGGTAAAGACACTGAGATTTCTTTGGATGCTCCAGGTTCAAGATCCAAAGATGCAATGTTTCCTTGTTTAACTACTAGCCCCTCTTTTAAGAGTGTCCAGCTTGCAGCAAACTCCTCTAAGTTGGTAAAGTTGTATTTGTTTTTTATGGCAAACACATGATTTTTTCCTTCAACCTGGGTTGTTGTAATAAACTGTTGTGCTTTTTTTACTTCTAACAAAGTAGGTTTGGGTGTTTTATCGGCAAATACCAATCCTTTGGCACATTCGTTGGTTAATTTCCACGTTTCAGAAAAATCGCCGTTTACAGGCAAACTGTCTAACGGATGATAATCCAAACGGTGGCTTTGGCGAATTTTGCCATTCGGCATTTTTTCATCATAAGTTTGATTTACCCAATCCCAGATATACCCTCCCAAAAACGAAGGATTTTTTTCAATTACACGCCAATAATCTGCAAAATTCCCTAAGGAATTCCCCTGAGCGTGCGCATATTCTATCATAATATAAGGTTTGTTATAACGAGGGGTAGCCCAAAAATCAAGCAATTTCCAATGCTTTTGTTTGCCATCATCTTCAATAAAAGGATACATGGAGCTGTTCATGTCAAAATAATCTTTTACTTCCCAACGGTCGGTTTCTCTACCGTCATAGGATATCAATCTAGTAGGGTCAAATCGTTTGATATAATCGCTCATCAAAGCAAAATTTTGTCCAAAACCTGATTCATTTCCTAAAGACCAAATAATGATGGAAGGATGATTTTTTGCACGTTCTACCATAGCCACTACTCGATCTAGTGCACTTGCCATCCACGAAATATCGCTACCAGGCAATACGTTGGTACGTACAGATTGATCGCTAGATTCCAAAGCTTCATCCATTACGTACAAACCGTATTCATCACACAAAGCATACCAACGTGGGTCGTTGGGGTGGTGGCTAGAACGTACGGCATTGATGTTGTGTTGTTTCATCAACAAAATATCTTGAATCATAGATTCGGTAGTAAGCGTTTTTCCTGCTTGTGGATCGGTTTCTCCTCGGTTTACACCTTTTATCAGAATAGGTTGCCCGTTAACTAGTAATTGTAAGTTTTTAATTTCTACTTCTCTAAAACCAAACTTAGAACGAGTGATTTCTACCACTTGTTCTTTTTCATCTACCAAGGTCATCACAACGGTGTGTAAATTGGGTTTTTCTGCCGACCATAATTTGGGGTTTTTAATAAAGGTTTCACAATCGAATACGGTTTCCGTACCCGGATTTCCTTGTTTCCATCCAATTCCTTTGGTAGCAAATTTAGGGTCGGAAATTAGCTGGTTTTCATTGTTGTAAATGGCGATGTTGACTTTGTATTTCTGAACAACCTTTTCGGTATTGTTGTATATTTTTATTTTGGCTTTAAAAGTGGCGTTCTGATAAGTGCTGTCCAAATCGGAACTTAAAAAAAAGTCTCTAATTTGTACCTGTGGTTTGCTTTGTAAATACACGGTTCTAAAAATTCCGCTAAAGGTCCAAGTGTCACCAGATTCTAAATAGCTCCCGGTAGACCAACGTTGCACCTGAACGGCTAAGGTGTTGGTGCCTTCGGTTAAATACGGACTGATGTCAAAGACAGTACTTGTAAAAGAATCTTCATCGTAGCCTACTTTATGGCCATTTACCCATACGTAAAAGGCACTTCCTACACCGTTAAAGTGCAAAAGAGTTTGCCTGTTTTTCCAGTTCGCTGGAATTTTAAAAGTGGTTCTATAACTCCCTACAGGGTTGTCTTCTGGCAGTCTAGGGATTTTTATTTTTCCTTCTCTTATTAAAGTTCCCAAACCTCGGTGCGATGGTTTTCCGTAGCCTTGTCTTTCCCAAGAAGAGGGCACGGATATGGTGTTCCAAGAACTCACATCAAACGAAGGCTTGTAAAAATCTTTGGGTTTTTCGCTTTCATTTTTTACCCAATTAAATTTCCAATTTCCTTCTAGACTTTGGTAGTAAGGAGAGGTTTTGTAATCACCCTTTAGAGCTGCATCTTTATTGGCAAAAACATAATGCGTAGCAGTATGGGGTTCGGTACCTAGGGTGTAAACTTGTTTGTCTGTACCTAGGTTTTGTGCATTTGTTCTTTGAAGAGAAAAAACAATAAGTGTTAAAAAAATGTGAGTTATAAAGTTAAAATGTTTCATAAAAAGAAAGTTGTTTTAAACAAATTGAGCTGGTAGGAGGTTTTACGGATTTATTTTGTCGTTAATAAATTTTCTAGTTTTTCAATAGATTTGATAAACGGTTCGTTTCCTTGACAATGTATTGACTCGTAATCTACATATAAAGTGGGGCAGTTGGCATTTTCTTTTTTGAGTTGGAACCATTCTTTCCATTTTTGATGATAGCGAGTCACAATATATTGTGCTTCTCTGGTATCTAGAGCCTGTTCTTTTAGTTCCATTCTTGCAAATAGAATTTGTGTACGATAAATCAATTCGATGAGTTCGTATTTAATTCGTCCGTAAGTAGTAGAGACTCTGATGAAATCTTCGTCTTTTTTGTTGGGAAGTTGAATGCTGTTGGCCAATTCTTCCATTTGGTACCAACGTTGTAAATTCTCTTTTTTCTCTGCTAATACTTTTTTGTCGATTCCCTTTTTTACAAAAATGGACATGTCTAAAGCAGTAAAGAAATGATCTCGAATCCACCAAGGAGAAGTGTGTTGCAAACTAGTAGCCTGTCCTTTAAATACTGCATCAACAGAAAGCATACATAAATCTCTTAACTTTCGGATGTTTTTTGGAGACATTTTTAAGGTGTTTTTAGCGTAATCGTTAAAAATAGCTTCTTCTGGTTTTAATGGGTTTTTGGCAAATTCTTGAATAATGTGTGCATTCAAATCCATCCAAAATTCGTTCCCAAAATAGGGGCCAAACCAACCATCACCCCAAGTCCAGGTATAAAAACCTTTAACTTGTTTATTGTTGTACAAATCACGAATTCCTTTTTTTTGTTCCATTTCTGGCCAACCTTCAATCACTCCTTTTCCAATGTAGTATGGATGTGCATTTCTACCGTACATTCCCGCTTGATTGATGGAAACTTCTACAATTTGTTGATGTTTACCAATTCCTAGCGTTTTGTTAAAAGGCAATCCTCGTAAGAAATCTCCATTTACATGCTTGGTTGAAAAATACAAGTTTGGATGAGGTGCTACCGCATTGGTAATTTTTAAATAAACTTCGGGTACTAAATGGAATTTTCTTTTGATTTTTCCCCAATCCCAGGTTCTGTAAAAGATTTTTTTATTTCTTTTTACACAAACTTCTTCTCTTAAAATATTAATGATTTTTGCATGATCTTCTGGAGTATACACAGGTCTGTTTCCTACATGATAAGGTGTGTCGTGTAAATAGGTTTCTCCAAAGCGAATAGTTAAACCTCCTAATTCTGGAAAGCGTTTAAAAATTTCTGCAATTTGGGCTTTTAATATTTCTTGTGTTCTCTTTTTTTGAATAGATAGTTTGCCATTAATTTTCATTTCATCACCGTACTTTTCCATAACCGATTTAGGAACCACCAACACATCTGTAAAAGGGTACATAGGCATTCCTGCTCTTTGTGCGTTGTTTAGTTGTATTCTAATATCTGCTGCTTTGCGTTCTATCCATAATTTTTCTGGAGTCCTGTCTGGAACTAAATTGTTTTCATAATCGTCATAAGTTACTGCGCACTGGATTTCAAATTTTGGAGTTTGTCCATTATAGCCTAAAGATTTAATGTAAGCAGGTTCTGTATATTTGGTGTTAAATCTAGGTTCTCCAGGGTTGTGGTGTACCATATTGTATAATATGGGATATCTATCTGAAACTTTTTTTACTTGTGCTTTTGTTGTAATAGTGATAAAAAACAATGTTGTAAAAAGGAGATGCTTCATTTTTATAGGTTTTGTAATTGGTTAAAACAGCATTGTAAGTTCTTTAAAAATTAGATAATAATTATTTAAAAAAAAAGTTTAACCGAAACTATTAACGGTTAATAGTGGTGTTAAGTAGTTGTTTTTTAATGGATTGTTGTTTGTTTTGATGGGTTTGTTATAGTTTGAGGTTAAGCAGCTTTTTTTACCCTAGATAGACTTTATTTAATTCGGTTTTATGTTTCGTGAAAAAGTTATCTTTACTTGTTGATGAAAACATCCATTTCCAAAGAACAAGTTTATCAGTACTTAGAAAAAATAGCAGCCTCTCGCCATTTTTCTAAATCGCAACGTTATACCCAATTGCTTCAATTCTTAACAGAACAATCATTACTTCAGCAGCCTTTAAAAGAGCAAACTATAGGAATGGCACTTTTTAAAGAAAGTTACAATGCAATAAAAGATGACGGAAAGGTACGTGTGTATATGTACAATTTGCGAAAAAAAATAGCTGCTTATTATGCTGATGAGGGAAAAGAAGATGGTTTGTTGTTTGTTTTGGAAAAAGGAAGTTATGATTTACAGTTTGTATGGGCCAATGAACAACAAACTATAAGAGAAGAGCAGCTTAGTACTAAAAGTGTAGCGGTTCATTCTTCTAATAAAAAAATCAAAACTACACTTGTATTAAGCTTGTTAATTTTGATGTTGTTAGGTTATTACAATCGTCAGTTTTTTATAAAAGAAGAGTTGTATTGTTGGCAAAGTTTTATGAATTCAGAGGTTGTTAATACCGTAGTGTTAGCTGATCATGTGGTGTTGCACAAACCTAACAAACCACCAGGTTCTCTTTTTATGAGAGATGGGGTGAATAGTTCTTCGGAATTTATTGCTTATCAACAAAAATACCCTAAAGACACTTTGTTCTTGTCGGATTATACGTTTTTTACCAAGTCTATTCCGTTTTCTATTTTGAATTTGGCTACAATTTTTGCTAAACACAAAGCGACGATGGTACCAAAACCTGAAAGTGAATTTACATATGATATTGTTAAAAGAGGAAATTTGCTCTACATAGGCCAGCAAAAAACAATGAGTTTGACTCAAGAGATTTTTTTAAAAAACAGCAAACAGTTTTCTGCTAAAACCAATGCTTTTATAAAAAATGATCATGGAAAAAAAACAGTATATCAATCTAAACATGGAGAAAATCAGTTGGTAGAATATGCCATGGTTTCTTACGTGCCTGTGAGTGATGGACACAAGGCTTTATTTTTTGTGTCTGATCATGATATTGGGGTAATGGCAACTGTAGACAGGTTTACCAATATAACTTGGTTGGAAGAGTTTTACCAACAACTACCTTCTAACAAAGCTTATTTTAATGCGTTGTTTAAAGTAGAAGGATTGAATAGATTGGATGTAAATTGTGAGTTGGTAGAGTTGGAGGTTATTGAGGAGTAAATAAAAAAGTACGATGCTCAAAAAGAGTGAGCAAGCGTACTTTTTATAATGTAAATAAATAGCATTAATCCTCCCAATACTTGTTAACAATAGCTTGAATTTCAGGATAATTTTTGTCTGTTTCGTTCAGGTCTATGCGTTGTTGTTTAAGTTGTTGCTTTAGTTTGGCAATTACTTCTTTGTATTTTGGATTGTTGTATTGGTTTTGCAATTCTTGTGGATCGTTTTTTAAATCATAAAACTCCCAAGTGTGAGGTGTTTCTCTGTCTATACCATAGTATTGTTTTCCCCAGTAGTGATTTTTAAACTCTGATGGATCCATATAATGTTTTCCATAGTAAAAAATCAACTTGTAGTCTTTAGAACGTACTCCAAAATGAGCAGGTACATAGTGGTGAATAATGTGCATCCAATAACGGTAATACGTAGTTTCTCTCCAGTTTTTTTCTTCTTTTCCTTTTAAGGTGTTGATGAAACTTTTTCCTTGCATGTAGTCTGGAGTTTTTCCTCCAGCCAATTCAATCATCGTAGGAGCATAGTCTGTATTGTTGATAAGCAAATCAGAAACCTGTTGAGGTTTGATCATTTTTGGATAATGAACAATATAAGGCATGCGCATAGATTCCTCATACATCCAACGCTTGTCTTGCAAATCGTGTTCTCCCAACATCATTCCTTGGTCTCCAGTATAGATGATGACCGTATTTTCCCACAAACCTTCTTTTTTTAAATAGTCAAACAAACGACCTAAATTGTCATCCACACCTTTTACACAGCGTAAATAACGTTTCATATAGGTTTGGTATCCTTGGTGTGCAGATTCTTGTCCTTTGTACTTACCACCATTTAGCATCCAGTTGTAGTTGCGGTACATATGACGGTCAGAAACTGAGGTTCCGATGTAAGTTTTTAGCGAATCGTTGATTCCTCTCACTCCCTCAGATCCCCAATTAGGTTGATAGTATAAACTAGAAGGCTCTGGTATTTCTGTATCTGCCAAATAATCTTCGTAACGTGGGGCATATTCAAACAAATCGTGTGGTGCTTTGTAATGATGCATCAAAAAGAATGGCTTTTTTTTGTCTCTATTCTTTAAGTAATCTATTGTAATATCTGTAATAACATCACTTGAATGCCCTTTTGTTTTTACTTTGTTTTTAGGCCAAGTACCCTTTCCTTTTTCTAAAAAAGAAGGATTGAAATATTTTCCTTGTCCAGGCAATACTTTGTAATAATCAAAATTTACGGGTTCATTTTTTAGATGCCATTTTCCTACCATAGCCGTGCTATATCCTAGTTTTTTCATTTCTATAGGTAAGTACTGTTTGTCGGTATCTAATTTGTGATCTAGGTCTAACACTCCGTTTGTCTGTGGGTATTGGCCACTAATAATAGAGGCTCTACTTGGAGTACAAATAGAATTGTTACAAAACGCATTGGTAAAACGCATACCATTTGCTGCTAGTTTGTCCAAGTTTGGAGTAGGATTTAAACTAGATAATCGTCCTCCATAAGCTCCAATCGCATGTGCTGCATGGTCGTCTGACATGATGAAAATAATGTTGGGTTTTTTCTTTGCTTGCACATAACTAAAAGATAGTATTGCCAAGCATAGGAATGCTATTTTTTTCATTTTTTAGTTGTTCTTCAATTCGTAAACTCTAATCCAATCCACTAAGGTGGTTCTTTCGTCTTTGGTTCCTGTAGCTACTTTGCTGCCTTTTTCTGGAATCGGATTCCAATCATAGGCTTCTATAGAAAATTGCAAAATTAAATCTTGATCAAAAGGTACAGGCGGGGTTAGTGTGTAAACATATTCACCGTCTAAATAAAACAACAATTCTGTTTCGCTTTTTCTGTAAAATCCATAGGTATAAAATTTTTCATGATTTTTTACATCCAAGTACTTCGCTTTTTGATCTCTTACCGATTTGTTACAAGCTGTTCCTCTATGAATGGCGTTTGAGTGCATGATGCGATCCCAGTCATGTGCCCATTTGTGTGTGTTTTTTGTTAACACTCCTACAGATTCGGTAATGTCAATTTCGTGTTTTTGTTCACATGTCCCTTGGTGACACAACCAAAAACCACCCCCCATTTCGGTTTTGTTCATTTTCATTCTACACTCGTAATAATGCCCAATGTTGGTTTTTTTGTACGAACGTAAAATTCCTCCGTGGTATTTGTAGGTTGATTTTCCTAAGGTTACAGGGTTGTCTAATTCTCCTACTTCAATACGCAAATAACCATCGCCTATAGAAAAACTTTCTTTTTGAAATAAGGCAGGAGCACGTCCCATCCATCGCAACTCATAGTGCTCTGAAGGTTCTATGTTCCATTTTTTAGTGTTTATTTTTTTGCCATTGAACTCATCGCTCAATGCTTTTACTTTTTTCCATTCCTTTCCTTCTATTTTAGGAGGTTGGGCTTGTAAGCTAGTTAGGCAACAAAAGAGTGCGATCCATACTGCATTTTTTATCATGATTTCTTATAATTTGTCATCGTTAATAATTTCGAATTTATAAATACAATATCTAAATATGGACTACATAAGTCTCATCTTATAAGACAATTGTTTTGTTAGGTTAAAATCTAGTGTTAGAAAACAAACTATTTAGCATAGTGTATGACAATTGAAAAGAAAAGATGTTTAAAAATAGCTAGTGATGATATTTAGAAAAACAGAAAGAAGTCTTCTTTTTGAATACAGAAACGCTTATCAAGATTTTTATAAAAAAACCTAATAAAATTTATAGCCTTTCTAAATATCAGAAAAAAATACCTGTGTGAGTAGGTTGCACTTGTAAGTTTTAATTTTAAACAATTAAAACATTCATTACTATGTCTTTTGATCGTATTCAAGAAAAATTAAAAATTTTGGCCGATGCTGCTAAGTACGATGTCTCTTGTTCTTCTAGCGGTAGCAACCGAAAGAATAAAAACAAAGGGTTGGGAGATGCTTCTAAATCTGGAATTTGCCATACCTATACTCAAGATGGACGTTGTGTGTCGTTGCTAAAAATATTGTTAACCAATCACTGTATTTTTGATTGTGCTTATTGTGTAACACGCAGTAGTAATGATATCAAACGAGCAGCTTTTAAAGTGCAAGAAGTAGTTGATTTGACTCTGAATTTTTACAGAAGAAACTATATAGAAGGGCTGTTTTTGAGTTCGGGAATTTTTAAAAATGCCGATTATACCATGGAGCGTTTGGTAGCGGTGGCTAAAAAGCTGAGGTTGGAAGAAAACTTTAACGGATATATTCATCTTAAATCCATACCAGGAGCAAGTGATGAGCTGATGAGAGAGGCGGGTTTGTATGCAGATCGGTTGAGTGTGAACATTGAAATACCAACCAAACAAGGGCTAAAGTTGTTAGCTCCCGATAAAAATCAGGCTGATTTTTTAAAACCTATGCAGAAGGTTAAAAACGAAATTATTCAGTACCAATCGGAACGAAAAATAATCAAAAGCACTCCCAAATATGCACCCGCAGGACAAAGTACCCAAATGATAGTTGGAGCTACAGGAGAAAACGACCTACAGATTATGAAAACCTCTAATTTTTTGTACAAAAAATACGGAATGAAACGTGTGTATTATTCTGGATACATTCCCATCAGCCATGATCATCGATTGCCACAAATTGGCACTCCCGTTCCTGTGATGAGAGAAAATAGATTGTATCAAACAGATTGGCTGTATCGTTTTTATGGTTTTGAGATCGATGAAATTGTAAACGAACAGCATCAGTTTTTAGATTTAGACATTGATCCTAAACTTAGCTGGGCATTAAGAAATTTGCACGAATTTCCTGTGGATGTAAACAAAGCCGATAAAAGAATGTTGGCAAGAATCCCTGGGGTGGGGATGACTTCTGTTGCTAAAATTTTACAAGCCAGAAAACATAGAAATTTAAATAGGGAGCATTTAAAAAAGTTGGGAATTGCCCTTAACAGAGCTCAGTATTTTATGACTTGTGCTTCTAGTAAATTCGAAAGAAAAGATTTAACTGCTCATCAAATAAAAGGACTTATTCAGCAGCAATCTACAAGTAAATACCGTAGTAATTTTAACAATCAGCTTTCTTTATTTGGTGCTTAAATGATTCAGACGGTTACATATGATGCTACTTTTGACGGACTTTTAACCGTTGTTTTTACTGTGTATGAGTTGAAACTCAAAGACATTGTTATACAGAAACAACACCAGCAGCAACAAGTTTTGTTTGGAGAAGCTTTGCACGTGATGAGTGACAAGGACAAAGCGGACAGGGTCTGGAAAAAATTAAAAGAGAAAACCAAAAATAAAGCAACCTATAAGTTGTACGCGGCTTTTTTAAGTGAAACTCAAGGAGTTGAAAACATTATTTTACAAGCCGTTCAGTATATTCTCGCCTCTAAAGAAAATGTAGGGCTGGATTATGGGCATCCTGCTGTGTTAAAAATTAGCAAATTGGCCAAGAGTGTAGGAAGGGAAAAACATAGAATGGAAGCTTTTGTGCGCTTTAAACTTACCAAAGACGGGGTGTATTTTGCTGTTATATCACCAGACTTTGATGTGCTTTCGTTGATTAGCAATCACTTTAAAAATAGATACGCAGACCAGCAATGGGTTATTTACGATTGGAAACGAAATTACGGATTGTTTTACGATTTACATAAAGTAGAAATTATCCATTTAGAATTCAATTCCAATTTTGACCCCACACAAACTTCTGATGAAATTTTTGCTCCTATAGAACTGGAGTTTCAACAATTGTGGAAAGATTATTTTAAAAGTACCAATATTGAGTCTAGAAAAAACACCAAACTACACGTACAACATGTGCCTAAACGTTATTGGAAATATTTAAGTGAAAAACAGCCTTAATAGAAAAAGCTCTGTTAGTTATTAACAGAGCTTTGCTATTTGTGTAATTACAATTTTTAGTTAGACAAGGGTAGTAAAGCGGTATAAATTCCAGAAGATTCACAAGCTACCCACACTCGGTTGGGAGTTCCCGAATCAAATGCAACACCACCAATCATCATACCTCCTCTACCTTGGTTGAATTTTGTCCAGTGTTTTCCACCATCGGTGCTGTAAAAAGTTCCTGCATCTTTTTTGTGATTGCTTGATGTTTCTCTAGTAACAATCATCATCAAATTCTCGTCAAAAGGACTGGTTGCAATATGAGAGACAAAAGGATGTTGATCAAAAATCTGTTTCCAACTAGAGGTTTTGTACTTTCCATTGGCTTTGTAATCGGCTACCCAAACACCTCCTATACCTACATCGGCAACACTTCCGTCTCCACCTGCAGTAATATAAATTTTGCTAGGTTTTCCGTTTTTGTGTTGTAACCAAACATCCCAAACAGATTGAATGCCATTCGGAATTTTTATTTCTGACCATTGTTGCGCACCATTTTCCGTTCTAAACAAACCTCCTTGCACCCAACCGGATTTGCCTTGAGGGGCTCTGTATTTTCTTACTGCTGCATACAATATGTTTTCTTTTGCAGGATCCATAACAAATGATTTAATGGCAGCACTGTTGGTACCATATATCACGTTTTTTTTACGTCCGCCTGCTGTAGTGGGTAAATTGTTGTTTACACAGGTCCATGTTTTTCCTTCGTCTAAAGATTTGTACAACCCTTTTCTAGATTTTGGATTAAAGATACGTACTTGTCCCATGGGTCTGTTGTCTGTATCTATGATTTCAGCAACGGCATACATGGTTTTTCCACCGTTGACAATGGTTAAGTCGGACCAATAAACCACTTTCATTTTAGGAACAATAATGATATCAGGCACTTCAATAGGCTCGCCCATAATTTCTTTTTTCTGACCGTTTTCGCTAATTTTCATCACCTCACCTGTACGAGAAGACATCACGTAAAATATAGAAGGATCTGTGGGATGATTGGCTACGGTGGTAGGGGTATTAAACGGTTGTCCTGGAGCCCATTTTTTTCCTTTGTCGATGAGTGCTGGAATTGGTTTTACGCCTACAATTCCAGGATATTCAGGATGCGTATTGTTAGACGATTTCCATGCAGACAATTCGTATTGCAACAAAAACATTTCACTAGGATGATGTTTGTCGGGTACTACATTAAATGCTCCTGTATCTGCATTTCCATGTCCGTAATAGTATCCGTCTTTGTAAGTGTTATCTGCACTAGTCCATTGGTCCTTTTCTGCGTTGTAGATAGCAGTGTAGTATCCTTTTACAGAAGATGCGTACAGTGTTCCGTCCGCAGTAATGGCCATAGAACGTACGGCTCTACGACCGTATCTCCAATGGTCTGGAAATTTCTTTTTGTGAATTTGCAAATCCACATTTCTACCTGTATGATGGGGTTGTTTGTTTTTCCAATAAGCATCTTTGTCAAAACCAACTCCCGCTCTAAAGGCAGCAAACCATTGTTTTCCTCCGTTGGTAGTTGTCCAAACGGGACCACGTACAGGTTTGTTTTCAGAACCTCCCCATACAGACATGTATACTTTTTCTGCATTGGTAGGGTCGCATAAAATATCTGTATAGTTCTGAAAAAATGAAGTAGGGTATTGTGTGCTAGTTTTGTGCGTTAGGCCAAACCATTTTTTGAGCATCCAATCAAAAAGTTGTCGTTGTACTTTGGTTTGTGTTAGGTCAATATACAAACTCTCAGAGGTGTTTTCCCATGTGTTGCTTGCAGTTATTGTGGCAGGTTTGGTGGTTTTAAATACCCCACCTTTGGAAACCAAATTGTCGTCTTGTAGCTGGTAAGTGGCTTGTTGCAGCACATATACTGTTAATGTTTGGGAGTTTTTGTCCCAATTGTAATCTGCTTTGGTAGCACCATTTATAAGTTTTACCCAGTTGGTAGCAGCATTGTCTTTTCGGTAAAAACCTGTAGAAGTGGCTGCGAACAACATATTAGGATACTTTTTTACATCTGGATGCGCAAACAAATCAAACACAGCTGTTGCCGCTTCCATTCCTGTTCCGTCTACAGGTTCTATACTTCTTTTGTTAGAACTGATGTGGGTTACTTTCCACACTTTGCTTTCGTTTTGATGAATCCCTTTTAATGGGTTAGGGGTGACACCTGTTCGGACTTCTTTATTGTCTAGTCCACAACCTAGATACCAAGTATCTTTTTCTGTTGGATGTGGATACGCTGTGTATAAACTAGACTTAGGACCGGTTCCTTTTTTATAAGATGCTATTTTATGAAAGTTGTAGCCTCCATCTGTACTTAAGTTGATGAATTTTCCTTTTAAACTTAATACAATTTGGTTGTCTTTTGGATCACTGACTACACAGACATCGCTTAACGTATTGCGTTTTGTCCATATTCCATTTGTAGGTACAATGGTTTCCCAATGCTTTCCTGCATCAAGCGTAATGTAATCGTTTCCCATGTCGGGAGCCACCCAAAGTTTGTTGGGGTTTTTGCTGTCTGCATAAATGGCTCTGTTGCTTCCTGCCATTCCTGGAGCTACTTGTCTCCAGTGTCCTTCTACAGGAGCTTGGTTTTGTGAGCATAGATTTTGGCTAATAAGCAAAATCATCGTTAGTATTAACGAATTGAATAAATGTTTTTTCATTGTTAAATGATTTACAAAAAATGTTTGTAGTGCTATATTATCAAAATATATATTCTTCTTTTTAAAGAAGTTGTAGAATCTAGTAAAAGTCTAGTATAAAATCTACATTTTATTCATGAAATCGTTTCCGAAAAGTAGCTTTTTAGGTGTGTTAGGAAAACAATAGAGCTTTGTTTTATGTGTAGTTATTTATCTATAAAAAAACAAACCCCCTCTTATATTGCTATAAGAAGGGTTTGAGTTTGAAAAGGTGTTTTTTTACAAATTGTATTTTACACTAAAGACCACATATCTGGGTTGTACAAAATACTCACTAGTGCTGGTAAATGTATTGTTAATGGTATCTGTGTTTAAAGATTTGTTGTTTAACAAGTTGGTAGCAGACAGTTTGTATTCCCATTTGCTATCTTCTTTTTGATAAGACAAACTAGCATCTAAAAAGTTGTATTTGTTTAACGTTCTATCTTGGTTTTGATAGTTAGAATACGTGTAATCTGTTGTGAATAAAAAGCCATCCCAAAAATAAGCATCCATGTTAATAAACGGACTGTGCGTATAAAACGTAGTGTCTCCTGTTCCTTGGTTGTATTGGTTTATTTTTACACTGTATCCTATTTCAAAATTTGGAGCTTTGTCAAAATTGGTATTGAATTTTGTATTGTATGTTTGTGTTAAAGACTCGTTTACGTTTACTTCATCTTCATTGGTTACAGGATCGGTAATAAACTGGTTGAATTTACTGTACGATACATTGGCTCCCAAACTTCCTTTAATATCCCAAACTGTTTTTTCTATACGTCCGTTAAAACTAACAGATTCATCATCAAAATTAGAGTTAAACGGGCTAGAGGTTTGGTTGGTACTCCCTTCTATAGGTTGCGTAATATTTCTAATTTGATCTATACGTTTGCTATAGTTAACTGTTGCATTAATGTTTGTATAATTAAACATATTAAAACTAAAAAAACGCAAACTTAAATTATGAGTTAATGAGTTTTCCAATTCGCTATTTCCAGAAAATAAAGAGTTGTAATTGTTAAATACATAACCTTCTGCCAATTGATTTATGTCTGTAAACGTGTTTTTCATGGTGTAATTAAAGGTTAAGGTCTCCGATTTTTTTAATTGGATAAGTGTATTGAACGATGGTAAAAAGCGTACAAATGTATCTTTTGTGTCAGTACCAAATTGTTTGTTTTCGGTATCATACAAATGCACAGAAACTCCAGGTCTAAATGTAAAAATACCTTCTTTAAGGGTGTACTGTAATGCTGTGTAAGCATCTTTAAAGTGGTAGGTTACATCGTTGGTAACATCAATATTTCCTTGGGTATTGTCTAATGTATAAATATCTCCGTTGTCTAAAATCTGAAAAATTTCAGAGTTAAAACGTTGTGTACTTGTCATCCCTCCTAAGGTTAGATTGATGTTGCTCTTGTCATTTAACACATACCAGTAATCTGCTTTGGCATCTAACTTATTTGTTTTTACACGTTTGTCTTGCTGTAAATTGTAGCTGGCTTGTGTGTTATTTAATCCTAAAACATCAGCAAATTTAAAGGTGTTGTTGTTGCTTTCTAAAATGGCTTGGTAAAAAGGATCTTCATCTTGAATTAAATTTTGAACCTCTACCGCAAAAATGTTCTTTTCGTTTAAGGTGTAGTAATAATTTAAATTTTGATTTAAGGTAAAAGGATTTTGACCTTGGTTTTCATCTATATTTTGAAGTATAGAAGAATAAAAATCGTTGTACTCGCTTTGCTTAGATATTTTAGCAAACAAATCAATATCTAAATGATTGCTACTGTTAGGAATGTATTTTGAACTCAACTTAAACAATCCTAAGTCTGATTTTTGAGTGGTATTACTTACCGTAGTTTCATCAGATTGGTTAAATCCATCGGCATAGGTTTTAGAGCTATTTTGTGCAATTTCGGTTTCATTACCAGAGTAAATAGCAAATCCGCTTAAATCCCAAGTTTTGGTAGGAGAGTAGTTAAAGTTTCCTGCTGCAAATTTGGTGTCTATTTCTTTGGCTTTATTGTTTTGCATAGTTAAGAAACCGATGTCTGTAGACTCTACATTAAACTCGGTTCCGCTATTTCTGTTAGAGCCTCTAAAACCACCTGTAAACTTAAAATAATCTCTTCTTGTAAAAGGAACTTCTCCAATATTGTTCAAATCAGTAATTACATTTAAACTGTATTTGGGGCTGTAGTAAAAAAGTTTAGGATGTGCCAAGTAACGACCATCTAAGCCAGTACCTGCAGTTACCTCTCCAAACCAAAAGTTCTTTTTTCCTTCTTTTAATCGTATGTTAATGGCAATACTTTCATCGTTATTTCTTACGCTTCGTAACTGGTTTACTTCATCGTAATTTTTTAACACTTCAATTTTATCCAAAGCATTGGCAGGAATGTTTTGTGTGGCTAACTTAGAATCTCCATCAAAAAAATCTTTTCCTTCAACCATTACTTTTCGTACAGCAATTCCGTCTACCTCAATTTCTCCGTCATCATTTACAGCAACTCCAGGTAATTTGTTTAATACATCTCCTAGTTTTCTATCGGTTTTGTTAGAAAAAGAGTCGGCATTATATATTAAGGTATCGCCTTTTACAACCACAGGCATTTCATAAACCAACTCTACCTGATCTAATTGATTGTCTGCTTCTAAAATAAAATCTTGTTGTACGTCTGCATTGGTTGTCGTTAGGGTAAATTCTTTGGTTTTCATACCAATATAACTTACTTGCAACGTGTAGGTTGTGTTAGATTTTAAATTTAGTTTGTAATAACCTTCATCATTGGTCATGCTGTAAGAATCTAGCATTTTAGTACTTTGATCTATAGCCACCACATTTGCTAAGACCATAGGCTCTTGGATGCTGTCTTTTACAATTCCCTGTACTTTTACCTGAGAAAATCCTATTGTTGTTATAAACAGCAATAGAAAAAATAAATTCTTTTTCATAGGGTTATCTTCTTCTAGCTGAATTCTGTCCTCTACCTCTTCTAAAGTTTTCTCTCATTTCGTTAAATTTTTCTTCTGCAAGTTCTGCATATTCTTTTTCAGAAATTTCTTTTCCTTTAGTTGGCTTTTTTATGTTGATTTTATCTTCAGGGTTTAACACAATTTTAGAACATAAAATAGTGGTTTTGTCAGCATTTACCTCTAAAATTAAACCTGGCAATCCCCAATATACATCAGGACCGTGACTTACAGGGATTTGCATTGTGTACCAGGCGGTTACGGTAATTTCTTTTTCTGGTAGTGCAGAAGGTTCTTTGTCTTTATTGTTTCCTCTTGGGGGTGGTCCAGGGGTTCTTACTTCTTTAACCGTTCTTTTTGCAGTTGCTTTAAAACAAGTGTATTGTCCAATGTTTTTGGTTTCACCTGTCATTTTCCATTCTAATTTTTCTAAATCATCTTTGATTAAGAATTTTTTTCCTAAAAGTTCTGCATCTTTTAACATTTCTTGTGATTGAATGTTTTTGTATCGATCTCCATCGGTAGCACCACTCATCATTGCTCCAAATCTAGCACCACGTCCTCCGTTTCCACCTTGTGTAGGTGCTTCTAATTTTTCTTCTTTTTTATAGATTGATTCTGTTTGGTTGAAGGATAAAACGAATTTTTTTTGAAACATATTTTTCATACGTTCCAGAATTCGTTTTTTTTGTTCTTCGCTAAAATCAGGATTGTCAAACCTACTCATATCCATACTTGTGTTGGAAAAGTAGTAAGCTTTACCTTGAAAGTTTTGTTGAGCAAATAAAGAACCACCTATCATTAGCATGATACAGGTAAGGACAATAGTATGTTTTTTGAATAAAAAGGTCATAAGATCTAATTTTTATGGTATATGTTTGGTTTGACCTTTAATTGTGAAGAAAGTTTTATAAAAAAGAAAATAACTTTTACAAACTAATGTAAAAGTTATTTTGATGATGTTAAACAGTTGATTAACTGTTTGTTTGTGATATGATTATTTTTAAAAATAATAATTAAATTATATATGGCTTAAGCCACAAATAATTTAACTTTTACAGCCACCATACCTTTAGCTCCTTGTTCTGTTTCGAAAGAAACTTTGTTTCCTTCTTTAATAGTCCCTTCAATATTGTTTATATGCACAAAAAAACTTTGCCCTGTTTCTTTTTGGTCTATAAACCCATACCCTTTATCTGTGTTAAAATGGTTTACAATTCCAATTTTAACAGGGTCTTCTTGTTCTAAATCTTCTTTTTTAGGAGTGCTAATATGAATGTCACTCAAAGAGACTTCTTCTTTCTGAATTGTTGGGTCTGGTTTCTCGGTTGTTAATTGCCCATCAGGCCCCATATACATAAATTCAGCCGTTTTTTGATCAGACTCTTTTTGCTGTTCCTTACGGAGTGCTTTTTCTTTACGTTTTTTTGCTTTCTTCTTTTCTCGTTCTTTTTTTTCGAAACTTTCTGCCATCTACTTTCTTTAAATTAAAAAATGATTATCGTATTTGCGAAAGATATAAATACTAAGCCAATAAAAGATAGATCTTAAATCTATTTATCGTTTTTGGGCAGATTTTCTTTAAAAAGTTGCTGTTTCCAATTTTTTGGAATTTCACAAACAGGAATTGGTTGCATTTTATGTTGGTTAATAGTGTTTAGTCTTGTGTAAATGGTAAACACTTCTTTTTGTCTACCTTCAAAGTCTGTAACATTAGCACCTTGTTCTTGTTTTTTCATGGCCCATTCCAATTCGTTGTAACTAGCTCCTAATTGATCTTCATCTGTGCGGCTATCTCCAAACAATCCATCGGTAGGAGCAGCATTTTGTATAGCTTCTGGAACTTTTAAATAAGCTCCTAAAGCAAAAACTTCACTTTTAACTAAATCTGCAATGGGGCTTACATCTACACCACCATCACCATATTTGGTGTAAAAACCAACACCAAAATCTTCTACTTTGTTTCCTGTTCCTGCAACTAAACTACTGTGTAAACCAGCAATGTAGTATAAAGTGGTCATTCGTAGTCTTGCTCTTGTATTGGCTAAAGTTAGGTTTAAAACATCGTTGTTTTCAGAACTAGGAACCGCCTTTTTAAAGGTTTCAAAGCTTTCTGTTAAATCAACACGCTCATCAGAAACATTTGTAAAACGTTGTTTTAATTGTGTAATATGTTCTTGAGCTCTAGTTACTTGGTCTGGATGCTGATGAATAGGCATTTCTACGCAAACAGTAGGTAATCCTGTGCTAGCACACAATGTAGAGGTTACAGCAGAGTCTATTCCACCAGAAACACCTACTACAAAACCTTTAACACCGGCTTTGTTAGCATAGTTTTTTAACCATGTAATAATATGTTCAGCTATCTTTTGAGTTTCCATGTTGCTTATTTGTTATTTTTGTTCCTGTTCTCACAAATTTACTTAAAAATCTTGTACTGTATGAAAAAATGGATGTGTCTATTGTTGGTTACATTTCTGCTATTTTGTTGTAAATCTAAATCGGAAAAAGAGCTAGAAATTAGCAAAGTAAAGGTAACGGTACAGTTTGATTTGTTTCACAAAGCTTTATTTACTGCAACACCTAAAGATTTAGGGAAACTAAAAAAAGAGTATCCGTATATGTTTCCTGCTCAAATGCCAGATAGTATTGTGGTAAATAGAATGAACGATACATTGCAGCAATTTTTGTACAAAGAGGTGAATAAGGTTTATGGAGATTTTAGCGTTCAGAAAAAGGAATTAGAAAGTTTGTTTCAGCATGTTAAGTTTTATCAAAAAGATTTTAAAACTCCTGTTGTAGTAACCGATTTAACAGGGGTTTCTTATCAAGATAGAGTTTTGTATGCCAATGGTTTGTTGTTGATTTCTTTAGATATGTTTTTAGGGAAAAACCATGAGGTTTATGCAGCATATCCTACTTATTTAACTCAAACTTTTACACCTAAACATATGGTTACAGAGGTGGCTAAAAAAATTATTGAATCAAAATATAAATTTACAAGAGATAGAACTTTCTTAGGACAAATAATTTTTGAAGGAAAAAAAATATACATAGCAAAGTTATATGTCCCCAATGCATTGGACGAAACTTTGTTAGGGTATACTGCTCAAAAAATGAAATGGGCACAAAATAATGAAGTTTCGGTGTGGAGTTATTTTATAAAAAATGAATTGTTATATAACAACAATAGCAAACTAAAACAACGTTTTATAGATGTAGCACCATTTTCTAAATTTTATACCACTATTGATAAAGACTCTCCAGGAGAAATAGGCAAATATATGGGCTTGCAAATTGTAAAATCATATATGGATAAACATGATATTTCTCCTGAGGAATTAATGAAATTAGAAGCTCAAATGTTATTAAATCAATCAGGTTTTAAACCTCGAAAAAAATAATAGGATGTAATTCATAATTTGTATTTTTAAAACAAAAACTATGATTATATCAACTACAGAAACAATTCCAAACAAAGAGATTGTAGAAATTTTAGGAATTGCAAGAGGAAGCACAGTAAGAGCCAAAAGTGTAGCTAGTGATTTTATGGCAGGGTTAAAAAACTTTGTTGGGGGAGAGTTAGATGAGTACACCAAATTACAAGGACATTCTAGAGAACAAGCTTTACAAAGAATGATTAACGATGGAAAAAGAATAGGAGCAGATGCCATTGTAAATGTTAGACTAACCACTTCTACAATCACTCAAGGAGCTTCAGAAATTTTAGCATATGGAACAGCTGTAAAACTAAAATAGAATGGACAAATTGGGGTTTTTAATGCTTATGTTCTATTTTGTTTTACTCATGGTTTCGGTAGGAATCATTATTTATTTACTAATTCAGAAAATAAAAAACAGAGGTAAAGAAGATTACGAAGTAAGAGACAATTAAGTAAGCTTACAATTTGATTTTATTCCTAAACTTTATGGAGAACAAATTCTTTATCTTTGTACACCAAAAATAAACGAAGATGGCAGTAGCACATAAATCAAAAATAGAGTTTGAAATAGGATTGGATGAGAATAAAATTCCAGAAAGTATAAAATGGTCTGCAACCGATGGTGGCGTGTCTAAAGATGAAGCAAAGGCTACTTTATTATCGGTATGGGATGCCAAAGCAAAAGAAACATTGTATTTGCCTTTATGGACAAAAAAAATGCCAGTAGATGAAATGAAGGTGTTTTTTCATCAAACATTGGTGCAAATGGCAGATACTTTTGAAAGAGCAACAAATGATGAAAAAATGTCTGCAACAATGCGAGATTTTTGCGAATATTTTGCAGAGAAATTAGAATTAGAGGATAAAAAATAAGAAACAAAAAAATACCCAAGTTTTAAACTTGGGTATTTTTTTATGCTTGTGTTATTGTGCTTTTTTTAAGCAGGTAATAACCCTTTTTCTACTAAATATTCTGCAATTTGAACAGTGTTGGTAGCTGCACCTTTACGTAAGTTGTCAGCAACAATCCACATGTTTAATGTGTTTGGTAAAGATTCATCTCTACGAATACGTCCTACAAAAACTTCGTCTTTATCGTGAGCCAAAGCAGGCATTGGATAAATGTTATTAGCCAAATCATCTTGTACAATTACACCAGGAGTTGCTTCTAAAATAGCACGAACTTCAGCCAAGTCAAAATCATTAGCAAACTCTACGTTTACAGCTTCAGAATGTCCACCAGCAGTAGGAATTCTAACTGCAGTTGCTGTAACAGCAAAAGAATCATCACCTAAAATTTTCTTAGGTTCTTTAACTAACTTCATTTCTTCTTTAGTGTATCCGTTTTCCATAAAAACATCACAATGAGGAATTGCGTTACGGTTAATAGGATAGTTGTAAGCCATTTCTCCGTCAGTAATTCCGTTTTGTTCGTTTTCTAATTGTCTAACAGCTGCAACTCCTGTTCCAGAAACAGATTGGTAAGTAGAAACAATTAAACGCTTCATTTTGTATTTTTTGTGTAAAGGAGCTAAAGCCATTACTAACTGTATGGTAGAACAGTTTGGGTTGGCAATAATTTTATCTTCAGCAGTTAACACATCACCGTTAATTTCTGGTACTACTAATTTTTTAGTAGGATCCATTCTCCATGCCGATGAGTTATCTACAACTGTTGTTCCAGCAGCAGCAAATTTTGGAGCCCATTCTAAAGAAGTATCACCACCAGCAGAAAATAAAGCAACGTCTGCATTCATTTTAACAGCATCTTCTAAAGTTACTACGGTGTAGTTCTTACCTTTATATTCTAATTGTTTACCTGCAGAACGTGCCGATGCAACAGGAATTAATTCTGTTACAGGAAAATTTCTTTCTGCTAATACTTTTAACATTACCGTTCCTACCATTCCGGTAGCTCCTACTACTGCTACTTTCATATTTATATTGTTTTAATTTCGAGTTGTTTAAAATTTAAGATTGCAAATATGCTAAAAATGTGGGGTGTAAAATAATGCTAGGCTTAAAATAAAACAGATTTGTTAAAATTTTATCTAATTTTTACTTTTTACTAAAAAAATAAACGAATACTAGAGTTAACTAATTGTAAAATAGTTGGTTGAATTTTATTTTTAAGATTTTAAGTTAGAAACTAAGAAAAGTTAAAATAAAGACTACTCTATTTAAGTTTTTAGAAAATCTAGCTTCATGTTTTTATTAAATACGTAGAAATGGCTCTAATTGGGTGTTAAAATTTTTTATCAAAATTAGAGATTTGATAATTCTTTAAATTTTTCCTTGTAATCTATCTAAATTAAGGCCTAAAATGACGAATGTCATGTGTTAATCATTCAAATGGTTTAAATTTGTTATCGTTTATTAACAAAATTAATCTATAACATAATGAGTGGAGTTTTATCTTCTTCGATTGGAAGGAAAGTAGCAATGGCTGCTTCTGCTTTCTTTTTAATGTTTTTTTTGTTGCAACATTTTGCAATTAACTTAACATCTATTTTTAGTGCTGATGTGTTTAATGAGTTATCTCATTTTATGGGTACTAACCCAGCAGTACAATTTGCATTACAACCAGTGTTAATTTTTGGGGTAGTTTTTCACTTTGTAATGGGATTCATTTTAGAAGCTCGTAACAAGCAAGCAAGTGTTAAATACGTAAAAAATAATGGGGCTGCAAATTCATCTTGGGTAAGTAGAAACATGATTTATTCAGGTTTGGCAATTTTAGCCTTTATTGTATTGCACTTTATTGATTTTTGGTTTCCAGAAATTAACCACAAGTACATTGCACATTTGCCAACAGATCCTAATAGATATTACCACGAATTGGTAGAAAAATTTCACAGTCCTGTAAGAACAGGAGCTTATGTAGCTGCTTTCGCATTTTTAGCATTGCACCTGTTACACGGATTTAAATCTGCATTCCAATCTAGCGGAATGAGTGCTAAGCGTGCTGCTAAATTAGAGACTGTATCAAAAATATATGCAATTGGTATTCCTGTAGGATTTATCATTATTGCTTTGTTCCACCATTTCAATCAACACTAAGACATTAAACTATGGCATTAGATTCTAAAGTACCACAAGGTCCTATCGCTGATAAATGGACTAATTATAAAAATCATATCGACTTAGTAAACCCTGCAAACAAACGTAATATAGATGTTATTGTTGTAGGTACAGGTTTGGCAGGAGGTTCTGCTTCTGCAACTTTAGCTGAGTTAGGTTACAACGTAAAGGCATTTGCTTATCAAGATTCACCTCGTAGAGCACACTCTATTGCTGCTCAAGGAGGTATTAACGCTGCAAAGAACTACCAAGGAGATGGAGATTCTACTTACAGATTGTTTTACGATACTGTAAAAGGAGGAGATTACCGTGCTCGTGAAGCGAACGTATATCGTTTGGCTGAGGTTTCTGCAAATATTATTGACCAATGTGTAGCACAAGGTGTACCTTTTGCTCGTGATTACGGTGGTTTGTTAGACAACCGTTCTTTTGGAGGGGTATTAGTATCTAGAACTTTTTACGCAAAAGGACAAACAGGACAACAATTGTTATTAGGAGCATATTCTGCTATGAACCGTCAAATTGGTCGTGGAAAAATTCAAATGTACAACCGTCACGAAATGATGGATGTTGTTTTGGTAGATGGAAAAGCAAGAGGAATTATTACTCGTAACTTAGTTACTGGGGAAATAGAAAGACATTCTGCACACGCAGTAGTAATTGCATCAGGAGGTTACGGAAACGTATTCTTTTTATCTACAAACGCAATGGGTTCTAATGTTTCTGCATCATGGAAAATCCATAAAAAAGGAGCGTATTTTGCAAACCCTTGTTATACACAAATTCACCCAACATGTATTCCAGTTTCGGGAGATCATCAGTCTAAATTAACATTGATGTCTGAATCTTTACGTAACGATGGACGTATTTGGGTTCCTGCTAAATTAGAAGATGCGCAAGCAATAAGAGAAGGTAAGAAAAAACCTACGGATTTATCAGAAGACGAAAGAGATTACTACTTAGAAAGAAGATATCCTGCATTTGGAAACTTAGTACCTCGTGATGTTGCCTCTCGTGCAGCTAAAGAACGTTGTGATGCTGGTTTTGGAGTAAATGCTACAGGAGAAGCTGTTTATTTAGATTTTGCGGATGCAATTAAGCGTTACGGAAGAGAGCAAGCTTTAATTCATGGAGATCACAATCCTTCTGCAGAGAAAGTAGATAAGTTAGGAAAAGAGGTTGTAAAAGCTAAATATGGAAACTTGTTCCAGATGTACGATAAAATTGTAGATGAGAATCCATACGAAACTCCTATGATGATTTATCCTGCAGTTCACTACACAATGGGTGGTACTTGGGTAGATTACAACTTAATGACAACCATTCCTGGATGTTACTGTATTGGAGAAGCAAACTTCTCTGACCACGGTGCTAACCGTTTAGGAGCTTCTGCATTAATGCAAGGTTTGGCAGATGGATATTTTGTATTACCATATACTATTGGTGATTATTTATCTAATGATATTAGAACAGGAAAAATTCCAACAGATTTACCTGAGTTTGAAGAAGCAGAAAAATCAGTAAAAGAACAAATTAATTTCTTTGTAAATAATAATGGAACTAAATCTGTGGATCATTTCCACAAACGTTTAGGAAAAATTATGTGGAACAAAGTGGGTATGGCTCGTAACGCACAAGGTTTAACAGAAGCTATGGCTGAAATTAAAGCATTGCGAGAAGAATTCTGGAAAGATGTTAAAGTTCCAGGATCTGCAGATACTTATAACGAAGAATTGGCAAAAGCTGGACGTGTAGCAGATTTCTTAGAATTAGGAGAATTGTTTGCAAAAGATGCTTTGGTAAGAGAAGAATCTTGTGGAGGTCACTTCCGTGAAGAGTCTGCTGAAACTGAAGGTCCTCAAAAAGGAGAAGCAAAACGTGATGATGAAAACTTTGCTTTTGTATCTGCTTGGGAATACAAAGGAGAACCTGCTGATGCAGTTTTACATAAAGAACAATTAGAGTTTAACGATATCGAATTAAAAACGAGATCATACAAATAAGAAAGATTATGGATATGAACTTAAAACTTAAAATCTGGCGACAAAAAGGAGCCAACGATGAAGGTAAAATGGTAGACTATAGCATTAGCAATGTGTCTCCAGATATGTCTTTCTTAGAAATGTTAGATGTATTAAACGAACAGATAATTAATGAAGGAGGAGAGCCTATCGCATTTGATCACGATTGTCGTGAAGGAATTTGTGGGATGTGTTCTTTATATATTAATGGTGAAGCTCATGGACCTGATAGAGGTATTACAACTTGTCAGTTGCACATGCGTAAGTTTAAAGACGGAGATACTATTTACATAGAGCCTTTCCGTGCAAAAGCTTTCCCTGTAATTAAAGATTTAGTAGTAGACCGTACTGCTTTTGATAGAATTCAACACCAAGGAGGATTTATTTCTGTAAATACTTCTGGTAACACACAAGATGCAAACGCTTTACCAATTTCTAAGCATGCTGCTGATGAGGCAATGGATGCTGCAACTTGTATTGGATGTGGAGCTTGTGTAGCTACATGTAAAAATTCATCTGCTATGTTGTTTGTGGGTGCAAAAGTATCTCAATACGCTTTGTTACCTCAGGGACAAGTAGAGGCTGCAGATCGTGTTAGAAACATGGTGGCACAAATGGATGCTGAAGGTTTTGGTAACTGTACCAATACAGGAGCTTGTGAGGTTGAATGTCCTAAAGGAATTTCTTTAGACAACATTGCTCGTATGAACCGTGAATTCTTGAAAGCAAACATATAAGTATACTTTTAAGTATTGTAAAAATTAAGAGAGTGAGCGATTTTAAATCGCTCACTCTTTTTTTTATACTTCTTTTAATAAAATCTAAGGTTTAGATTTTATTAGTTCAATTTTAGCTATTTTATATCGGGCAAATAAATCTTTATAAAGTTTGTGTTTTGGGTCATAAAATTCATTTGGCATTTTGCTTTTCAAACCTTTGTTGTTTAGTTTTTGATCTTCAATTTTTGTTATAGTAGCAAATTTTACATACTTATCTAAGATTGTTTTGATACTTTCTGTAGTGACTTTATTTCCTAGTTCAAGTAGTTTTTTCTCAATTACATTTAAAGGTATTATATGTTCTTTCTCAACGACTAATTTTTTATTACGAGTTTTGTTAGCTTCAATAGATACATATTCATTCCAGGGAATTTTAGACCAATTTGCCTTACCAGATTTTGTAATATAATTGTGCTTATAACAGAAATATTGATCAATAAAGCTTCTAAAGTGATGCGTTCTATTATTTAGAATTTCAAGTTCTATGTGTTTTAGTTCGATGAATTCATTTTTCATAAAATAAAAGCAGGTTGATTATACTCTATATTTTAATTTTTCAGATGATTTGTATATACCTTGTTTTAGGGCTTTAAAGCGAAGTATATACACATAAAAAAGCCTGCTGTTTTTACAGCAGGCTTTTTAAAATGATTATAATCCTTTTAATTATTCAGCATCTAATAATTCAAAAAACTCATCTAACTTAGGCATGATGATAATTTTTGTTCTTCTGTTTTTAGATCTGTTTGCAGCTGTACTGTTTTCTACTACAGGAGCGTATTGAGATCTACCAGCAGCAATTAATCTAGATGGTAAAACATCGTACTTAGTTTGTAACTCACGAACTACAGCAGCAGCACGTTGTACAGATAAGTCCCAGTTGTCTTTAATAGCAGCACCTTCTTTAACTAATTTGTCATCAGTATGACCTTCTACCATAACATCCATGTTAGGGTATTCGTTAACAACCGTACCTACTTTCTTTAAAATAGCTTCTGCTCTTTTAGAAATTCTGTAAGATCCTGAGTTGAATAATAATTTATCTGCGATAGAGATAAATACTTTAGTACCTTCAATGTTTACAGAAATGTCTTCATCATTTAAACCGTTAGGTAAAATTTTCTTTAAGTTGAAAGCAACAGCTAAGTTGATTGAATCTTTTTTAGAGTTTGCTTCTTTGATGTACTTAATGTAGTCATCTTTTTGTTGTAATTGAGACAATGTTTCTCTCATGTTTTCAGTAGCCGATTTAGATACTGCAATCAAGTTGTCAACATTTTCTAAGTACTTTTCGTTTCCTTTTTCTAAGAATTTAATTCTATCTTGTAAAGAAGCGATTTGATTGTCAGCTTTTCCTAAATCTACTTTAGAAGCAGATAAATCTTTTTGAGAAGAAGCTAATTTGTCTTGTAATGCTGCTTGTTCAGCTTGTAAATCTGTATACTTTTTCTTAGATACACATGATGTTGCAACTAAAGAAACTGAAACGATTAATATCAAAACTTTTTTCATGGTCTATAAATTGTATTTTTGTTTAAACAAATATAATAACTTTCTACTAAAAACCTATTTTATATGTACCTATCTAATCTCCAAAAATTATTAAAAACACAATTATTTGTGTTCTGTTTATTTTTTTTAATTGTTAGTTGTAAACATAAAAAGGCTGAATATTTAAAACTTCAAGGAAATGTCTTCGGAACCACCTTCCATATCAAATATTCAGATAAAAACAATCAAAATTTAGGCCAAAGTATAGATTCATTGTTTAAAAAAATTAATAGTTCAATGTCTACTTACCATTCTAATTCCATTATTAGTCAGCTAAATGAAGGATTAACAAGTTCTAAAGTAGATGAGCACTTTAAAAATGTATTTGTTTTGGCAAAAGAGGTGTATAAAAATACAAATGGGTATTTTGACCCCACAGTGGGTAAAATGGTAAACGCTTGGGGGTTTGGTCCTGTTAAAATTAAGCAAGAGCCAACCCAAAAACAGGTAGATAGTTTAATGAATTATGTAGGGTTTGATAAAATGAGTATTAGCTTTGATACGGTTAAAAAATCATCCTCAGAAATTTATATTGATTTTAATGCCATTGCAAAAGGATATGGTGTAGATGTACTAGGGTTGTTTTTAGAAAGCAAGCAGATTGAAAATTACTTGGTAGAAATTGGAGGTGAAATTAGAGCAAGAGGTAAAAATAGCAAAGGGGAGTATTGGACTGTAGGAATCGAAGAACCTAATTTTGATGGTTCAAGAAGCTTACAAAAAATTACTCGTTTAGCAAATGAGTCTATAGCAACTTCTGGTAATTATAGGAAATTTAGAATTGATGAGGTTACCGGAAAGAAAATAGCTCATACTCTAAATCCCAAAACGGGTTCTCCTGCAGAAACAGATTTGTTGAGTGTTTCTGTAATTGCTCCCACCAGTTGTGCCGAGGTAGATGCTTATGCAACGGCTTTTATGGCAATGGGTTTTGAGAAAGCGAAAAAAATTGCTGCTAATTTCCCTAAAATGAAAGTGTTTTTGGTGTATTTAGAAAACGATGAAGTCAAAACATTTTCCAGCTCTAATTTAGAATTTAAAGACTAGGAATTAGGTTTGATTGCTATAGGAAGAATTTCATTTTTCATCAACGCATATTTTAAAATATCAGTTTTAGAAAAATGTTCGACTGTTTTAAATTGTTGCACCTTAAAACCTACGTTTTCAAGTCGTTTAAAATAATCTAACCCATAAATTCGTACATGGTCGTATTGGCCAAAATGTTTTTGTCTTTCTTTAGGGTCGGTAATGCTAAAGTCTTCGTAAGTAGTTGTTCTACTAACGTCTTGTGGAACTTGAAAAATACCCCATCCACCAGGTTTTAAAACTCGGTACAATTCAGACATTGCTTTTGTATCCTCTACAATATGTTCCAATACATGATTGCAAAAAACAACATCGTAAGAATTGTCTGCAAAAGGCAAGTTGCAAATATCAGCCTTTACATCGGCTAAGGGAGAAAATAAATCAGTAGTTGTGTATTCTAAATTTTTTTGATTTTTAAAGAGTTTGTAAAAACATTGCTCAGGAGCAACGTGTAATACTTTTAGAGGTTGTTTAAAAAAATGGGTGTGATGATTTAAATATAACCACAATAGTCTGTGCCTTTCTAAAGACAAAGTTCCGAGAGCTAATACATTTTCACGTTGGTGTTCATAACCATAAGGTAAAAATTTACGATACGATTTTCCGTTAATAGGGTCTGTAAAGTTGTTGCCCTTGTAATATAAATTTAAAAAAGGCTTAGCAGCATAGCTAGCCTTAATTAGCCAAGGTCTTGGAATTACATTTAATATAGTTTTAAACAAATTCATTTAAGCCCCGTAAGGTGTAATTCTGTATTTGTCTTCAATATTGGTAACAATACCTAAAGCATCGTTTATGTATTTAAATGTAGATAGTATTTCAGGTTTTCCGTTTATAATGGCTACATCATGTTCAAAATGAGCTGAGGCTTTGTTGTCTTTTGTTAAAATGGTCCAACCATCGTTTAGTTGAATAATGTCTTTAGTTCCCATGTTAGTCATAGGTTCAATAGCAACGACCATACCATCAACAAATTTTTTACCTCTACCACGTTTTCCGTAATTTGGCATCTGTGGGTCTTCGTGCATTTCTCTTCCTAATCCGTGTCCAACAAGTTCTCTTACTACACCATATCCGTGGTCTTCGGTAAATTCTTGAATGGCATAACCAACATCTCCAACACGGTTTCCTGCTTTAAATTGTTCTATACCTACATACAAGCTTTGTTGGGTAATGTCTAATAGTTTTTTTACCTCAGGAGCTACATTTCCTACTTGAAATGTGTAAGCATGGTCTCCATAAAAGCCATTTTTTAAAGCACCACAGTCTATAGAAATTATATCTCCATCTTTTAGAGGTGTGTTGTTGGGTATTCCGTGTACAACTTGCTCATTAGGACTCATGCATAAAGTATTAGGAAAATCATACAGGCCTAAAAAACCAGGAACAGCTCCATGATCTCTAATAAAGGTTTCAGCCATTTTGTCTAACGCTAGTGTGGTAACTCCAGGTTTTACTTCTTTGGCTAACATTCCTAATGTTTTAGATACAATTAATGCACTTTCTCGCATCAATTCTATTTCTTCTGGGCTTTTAATAACAATCATATTCCTGTTTTATGAGGTGCAAAGATAGCATTATTTAAAGAAACCAAAGAATCCTTTCTTTTTAGGTTCTTCTATTGCATCTTCACTAAAAAGGAGTTGATGAATTTTTCCCCAACCTATAAAACCACCAATATTTCTATCGTCAATAAATAGATCTGCGTGTATTTTTCGGATGCTATTATTGTCTACAATTTCTTCGGGATAATTTTTGTTTACCGCATAAAACTCAACACCATTTTGTTTACAGAATTCTACCGCTTCATTTAGTTTTTTACCATCTCTTAAGGTCCAAAGAATTAATCGATATCCATTTTCTTGCATTTTTTTTAATGTAGAAAAAGCAAAAAGTTGAGGAGGTCCAATTTTGGGATACTCATCTTTAACAATGGTTCCGTCAAAATCTACAGCAATAATGGTTTGATGATTTGGAATTGACACGTTTTATTCTTTTTTACAATATTACAATTATTTACTTTTGATTAAAACAATTAAAGATGATTATCAAAGAATTAAACGGAAATAAACCTCAATTTGGGGAAAATTGTTTTCTAGCAGAAAATTGTGTGATTATTGGTGAGGTTGCTATGGGGAATGATTGTAGTGTGTGGTACAATGCTGTTATTAGGGGAGATGTTCATCGAATTACCATGGGGAATAAAGTAAATATTCAAGATGGGGCAGTAGTTCATGCTACCTATAAAAAGTCGCCAACAACTATTGGGAATTCAGTATCTGTAGGACACAATGCTATTGTACACGGTTGTACAATTCACGATAATGTTCTTATAGGAATGGGAGCTATTGTAATGGATGATTGTGTGTTAGAATCTAATACCATTATTGCTGCTGGAGCTGTGGTAACTAAGGGCACAATTGTAAGATCTGGAAGTGTGTATGCTGGAACTCCTGCTAAAAAAATAAAAGATATTAATGAAGAACTTTTAGAAGGAGAAGTTCACAGAATTTCCGATGCTTATGTAAAATATTCAGGTTGGTATAAGGAATAATACAAAGGCTCCAATTTATTGGAGCCTTTGTATTATTATTTGTTGTCTATAATTTTTAGTCTATTTTCTGTTTTTCCTAATAATGCAATTTCCTCTTCAGTTGGAAGATTCATAGGATAACTAGCATCTGTAAATATTACAGCAACGGAAGATCCAATTATAGCACTCTCATTAGTTAAATCCCCCGAATCGGTTAAAGCGTAATTCGCATCATTCAGCACAGGATTAAATTCCGGAGTTTTATAAAAATGATGTAACTCACTAGGAACGTATTTAAAGTTTTTATAGGATAAAGTTGCGTTATTATCTGTTGACTCTAAACTGATATTTTTAAAAGTGGAATCTTGAGAAAAACTTCCTTTAGCTTTTCTTTTAGAATCTTTAGCCACAAAGCCTTCTCTTAAAAACAAAGTCCATGCACTTCCTTCAGATTTTGCTCCGTCCACATAAACACGACCATTAAGAACTGAGTGAGGCTGTAATAATACAGCTGCTTTGCCATTAATACTTGCAACGTTTTTAATAACTATATTAGAAACTCCTATATCATATTGTCTACCAGTATGAGCTTCTATTCTACAAGTCATTCCACCTTCACAAGACAAGTTTTTAAGTAATATGTTTTTACCAACATTGGTTTGTGCCAAACCATACCCTATAGAACCTCCAGTTAAACTAACATTTGCTATCGTTACATTTTCGGCTATATGAGCGTTATCATCATCTACTTTAACGGGGTTAAAAGCAACGGCAGAGCCCTTAGTCAAATCATCATCTACAGTAAAGTTTTCTACTAGTACATCTTTAACATAACCTATAGCAATAGCTCTGTATGGTTTTTCTTGGAGCTTTTCTAAAATTATCTTAGGTCTTGTGTGTACATCACCCAAACCAACAATTCTAGCATTCTCAACAACTGGTTCTCCCTCTACCATACCAAGATTAAACAAAAAGTTTTTAATTCCTTTATACCATCTATCGTGATCCATAGCTATGGTTGTACCAGCCTCTATAGTAATATGTATGTTAGACTTTAAATAGATATCCTTAAGCAGGTAGTCTCCTTTTTGAATTAAAATCTTTCCTCCTCCTTTTTCATTCAATTCATTAATAAGATTGTTTAATCTTTCAGAATCGTTACCCCCAGAGGTAAAAGTCTTTATCCTATCAGAAGATAAGTCTTCCAATTCTATTCCTTTATAGCCTGCTCCTTCTTCATAATAGGGTTTTGATGGATACAAACTCATGTCTGATACATCTCCTGGATTTATATCTATTATTTCTTTTGACGAATTGTTTTCCTCTTTTGGTTTATCTACATTATCTACAGTAAGGCTAGTGTTAGCAGAACAGGATAGAAAAGTAAGTACTACAAATAATAAACTTATCGCTTTTTTCATTTTAATTGGTTTTGGCTTTTAAAATTAACGCACATACCAAGTATTAAGTAGCTTTTTTTAAACCAAAAACAACACTTTGTTGCTTATTTATTTACAAAGACTACTTTTTTATTTAGAACAACATCTTTTGTAAGGTTTTGGAGTGTTTTAAGATACTTGTTACTAATTAAAATATGCATTCCTGCTTTATTAGATGTGTTTAAAAGATTTAATTCTGTAAGTATTTTTTCGGTTTGTTTGGCCACGGCAAATCCAGAATCTATAATGGTTACTTTGTTTCCTACTAGTTTTTTTATTTGAGGAATTAAATAAGGGTAATGTGAGCAGCCCAACACCAAGTGATCTATGTTTTTTTGTATCATAGGATTCAGAAATTGTTTTAGCAAATTCTCCATTTCTAAACTTTCCATTTTATTCTGCTCAATTAAAGGAACCAAACCTGTTCCTTCTTGTTCTACAACCAATAAATTAGCTGCAAATTGATTGGCGGTTTTATGAAATAAATCGCTGCTTAAAGTTCCTTTGGTTGCTAGAATACCAATCGCTTTAGTTTTTGTGGCTAAAGCTGCTGGTTTTATGGCAGGCTCTATGCCAATAAATGGAATGTTGTATTTTGCTCTAAGCACATCAATAGCATTGGTGGTTGCTGTGTTACAAGCAACCACAATAATTTTAGCTCCTTTGGCAATAAGTATCTCAGAGTTTTTAATACAAATGTCTATAATTTCTTGCTTGGATTTTTCTCCGTAAGGGGCATTTTTACTATCTGCTAAATAAATAGTGTTTTCATTGGGCAGTCTTTGGATAATTTCTTTCCAAATAGAAGTACCTCCAACACCAGAATCAAATACACCAATAGGATTTTTACTCATGCTATATAAATAGATTTTACAAATTTCGATAAAACTAACGAATAAAAAAAAACGCTATTTTATAAAAATAGCGTTTTTGTTATTGTTAAAAATGTGTTTGTTATTTTACTCCTAATTTAGTTTTGATAGCAGAAGAAATGTCTTCTCCTCCCTCTGAATAAATAATAGTTCTAGCATCTAAAACATACTGAATTCCTTTTTCTTTTGCGTATGCTTTAATTGCGTTTTGAGCTTTTTCAATAATTGGCTCTAACAATTCATTTTGTTTTTTTTGTAATTCTTGTTGAGCAGCTTGTTGTAACTGTCCAATTTTACTTTGCTCTTGCTGTACTTCTATAGCTCTTTTTTGATTTTCTTCTGGAGTTTTAGATTTTTCTTCAGCAGTATATCTGTCAAATTTTGCTTTTAAAGCTGTAGAGGCAGCTTTAATTTCAGACTCATAAGTCTTTCCTAGTTTTTCCATATCTGCTTGCATTGCTTTAGCTTCTGGCATAGATGCAACAACTTCGTCTAAGTTAATGTGTGCAATTTTTTGTGCTTGTGTAAAGTGCGTGAATCCTAAAGCTATAATTGCAATTAATAAGGTAGTTTTTACTGTTTTCATTTCGTTATTTGTTTAATCGTTTTTTTCGTTCTTCTTCTCTTTTTTTAAGAGCTTCTTCTCGTTTTTTTCTTTGTTCTTCTATTCTTTTTTCTCTAGCTTTTCTAGCTTCTTCTCTTTTAACCGCAGCCTCTTCTTGTTCTATTTCTTTTTGAGATTTTTGAAGATATCTCAAAACGAGTTCGCTAATATCGTAATTGTTATTTGTATATAGCATAACAATAGAGGAAGATTTTTCAAAAATCATGTCATATTTACGAAGCTTAGCTATAGTTTGTACGGCATTGTATACCAAATCTTGATAAGGGGTTACAAGTTGTTTACGCAACTGGTAAAGTTTTCCTTCTACTCCAAAATAAGTATTTTCTGCTTTTGTTATTTCATTTTCGTAGGCTGTTATTTCTGCTTCCCTTTCTTTAATTAAATCTTCTGTTAACAAAGGTTTTTCGTTTAGAAATTCCTTTTTCATGGTGTCTAGTTTTAGATACATTTTATCTAAATTTTGTTTCCATGTAGTTGTTTCTGTATCTAATTTTTTTTGTGCATCAGCATAAGAAGGAATTTTACTTAAAACGTATTCTATATCTACAAAACCGATTCTTTGTAATTGTTGTGCATTTACAGAAATTGTACAAAAAAGTGAAAATATAAATATTTTTTGAAAGATCTTATTAGTACAGTTAGAAATAATCATGCCATTTTTTTTAGAATTGTTGTCCAATGATAAAATGCGTTTGCCAACCAGATTTTTCTACGGCTCCAGGAACGTTGTCAAATCCATGTCCAAAGTCAATTCCTAGTAGTCCAAAAGCTGGCATAAAAATACGGATTCCAAAACCAGCAGATTTCTTAATGTCAAACGGGTTAAAGGTATCAAAATTACTGAAAGAATTACCAGCTTCTAAAAATCCAAGTGCATAAATTGATGCAGAAGGTTTTAAGGTAATAGGATAACGAACTTCCATAGAAAATTTGTCATAAACATTGTCTCCTGATGTTAAGTCTCCATTTGTTCCTGTGGCGAAACCAGATAGAGATGAGTTTTCATATCCTCTTAGTCCAATAACTTCTCTACCATCAAAACTGTTGGTGTTTAATCCGTCTCCTCCTACGTAATAACGTTCAAAAGGAATTTGTCCTTTTTTACTATTGTAGCTACCTAAATATCCGAATTGTACATTGGTCATTAATACAAATTTATCAATTAACGCAGTATACCACTTTGCTTTAAGGTTAATTTTATAATATTCTAACAATTCAAATCGTTCATTGTTACTCTTGTATTCTTTGTCAGAAAATAAAGAATAAGGAGGGGTGAATTTACCTTCTACAGTAAACGTAGATCCGTATCTAGGAAATATTAAACTTGGTCCAGCTGAGTTTCTTTGTAATGTTATGTTGTATGATAAGTTGTGAGAAACACCTTGGTTGTTGTCAAAATCTATAATAGAACCAAAGTTAAAATTATCTACTTTGTAACGACGGTAACTAATTGCGTTGGATAAAGTAAAATAGTCATCTGGCCATTTTAAGCGTTCACCTATTCCTACAGAAATACCAAAAATGTTTAATTCTTGACTCTTATCTACATCGTAAAAAGAATTACCATATCCGTATTGTTTTTGGTTGTAGATAGAGAATGTAAAAGATCTAGGTTTTTTACCTCCTAACCAAGGTTCTGTAAAAGAAATACTGTTAGAGGTATTAAATCTACTGGCTTGTAACCTTAGTGATAGTTGTTGACCATCACCTAAAGGAAGTGGCTTGTATTCTTCTTTGTTAAAAATATTACGAATAGAGAAATTGTTAAAAGATAATCCTAAGGTACCTATAAAAGATCCTCCACCATAACCACCTTGTAGTTCTATTTGGCTAGATCCTTTTTCTTCTAAACTATATTCTATAGCTACGGTTTTGTCTGCGTAGTTTGGTTTTAAGTCTGGAGTAATGTTTTCTGCATCAAAGAATCCCATTTGACCTAGTTCACGTATAGAACGGATAATGTTGTCTTTACTGTATAAATCTCCTGGACGAGTTCTTAATTCTCTAAAAATTACGTGGTCATTAGTTCTTTCGTTTCCTACTACAGAAACATGACTAATGGTTGCAGGGTCATCTTCGTGAATTCTGATTTCTACGGTAATAGAGTCGTTTTCCACTTTGGTTTCTACTAGGTTGATTTGTGAAAATAAGTAACCGTTGTTTTGGTACAATGTAGAAATATCTTCGGAGTCTGGAGTTCCGTCTCCTTTTACTCGTTCTTCAAGTGTTTTAGAGTCGTAAACGTCTCCTTTTTGAATTTTAAGTATTTTTTGTAAAAAGTCTGTTTGGTAAGTTTTGTTTCCTAGAAAAAGAATGTCTTTGTAGAAGTATTTAATTCCTTCTTCTAGTGTAATGTGAAGGTTTATAGTGTTTTTCTTTTCGTTCCAGCTAATGCTGTCCGATAGAATTCGAGCATCTCTAAATCCTTTACGCCTATATTTGTCAATTAAATTTTGTTTGTCTTCTTCAAAAGCATCTTCTACATATTTGGAGCGTTTCCAAAATCGACCCCAAAATTTACGTTTGGTATCTTTTAGTGCTTTACGTACATCTTTGTCTGTAAATTGTTTGTTACCTGTAATTACAATTTCTTTAATTTTTACCAAATCACCCTTGTCTATTCTAACAATAGCATCTCTTTGATTGGCATTGGAAGCGTTTGGTTTGGTGGTTATTTTAACAGAAGCTTTAAGGTAACCTTTGTCTACATAGTACTGCCTAATGTAGTTTTCTGTAGAGGTTATTAGGTTTTCTGTTAGCATTTTTCCTGTAGCCAATTCAGTGTCTTTTTGAAAAGTTTTTGCTTTAGATTTGCTAACTCCTAAAAAGGTGATTTTATTTATTTGAGGCAATTCTTTGATGGCAATTTCCAAATAAATAGTATTTCCATCAATTTTAGTAGCGTAGACTTCTACATTGCTAAATTTGTTAGATTTGTGTAGTTTTTTAATGGCACTCGTTAGTTTGTCTCCGGGTATTTTAATTTCTTGACCTGTTTTTAATCCAGAGTAAGAAATTACAGACTCTTCAGAAAATTCGTTAGTTCCTGTTACGGTAATACCTCCTAAAAGGTACCTTTTGGGACTTGATAAATCTGGTTGATTGTCTTGAGAGAATACTAGATTAGTGACGAATATAATAAGTGTAAAAAAGTAGCTTTTAAGTAGTTTGTTCATGTTCTCCTTCTAATTGTTCACTGGTTTTTCCAAACCTTCTTTCTCTGTTTTGATATGTATAAATAGCTTTGTACAAGTCCTCTCTTCTAAAATCAGGCCAAAGTATATTTGTAAAATATAATTCTGCGTAGGCCATTTGCCAAAGTAAGTAGTTACTTAACCTTTGTTCTCCACTTGTACGAATCATTAAATCTACATCGGGTAAATTATGTGTGTACAGGTTTTGTTGTACAATATGATCGTTTATATTATTAACCTCTAAGGTTCCTTCTTTAACTTGTTGAGCAATTTTTTTAATACACGTAGAAATTTCTTCTCTACTTCCGTAGCTTAAAGAAAAGGTAAGTGTAATTTTGGTATTGTTTTTTGTTACATTAATAACTTCATGTAAGGTTTCGTAAGCATTTTTAGGAAGGTCTGTTAGTCTACCAATAGCGTTTACTTTTACCCCATTTTTCATAAAATCTGGAACTTCTTTTTTTAATGATTTGGTTAGCAAAGTCATTAAAGCATCTACTTCTAGTTTGGGTCTATTCCAATTTTCTGTAGAAAAAGCATATAAGGTAATGGCTTCTGTACCTATTTCAGAGGCACCAATTACGGCTTCCCTAACGGCTGTTAAAGCATTTCTGTGACCAAAAATTCTTGCCATTCCTTGTTTTTTAGCCCATCTACCATTACCGTCCATAATAATAGCAATGTGCTTAGGAATTTTATTGTTTTTTATTTGTTCTAATAAACTCATTTAGAATCTAATTTGGTTTTTACTACCCTTAGGCCAGCCAAAAGTATAATAAATAGAGGCTCCAATATAATAATAAGCATCTAAAGTACTTTTATTTGTTGCAATATTATCTAAAGTGTCTGTAAAAGTAGCTCTTACTTTTGCTTCTACGGAGGCAGCAAGATTTTTTCCAATTCCATACTTATAACCTAATCCTATGGGCAAAGCTATTGTATACCTTGTTTGGTTTCCTACATAATATGCTAGTGAGGTTAGTTCAAAAATAAGATATGGGGTTTGTTTGTTGGTAGAATTGGTTCTGATTAAATTATAATCTGTAAAGTTAAAATCTATACCTGCCGAAACTTCAGCAATTTGAGTATAATCAAACTCCATTAAATTCACTGCAAAACGGTAAGCTATTCTAGGATTCATGTTTTTCTTTAGCACAAACCCAAAAGTTTTGTTAGATGCGTTTAGAGAAAATTTTTGATTTTTTTCGCCCATCACATTTGTAAGGTTATACGTAAATCCGGCTTCGTATACCTGTGAAAATCCGATGTGGTGGATAAATAGTAAAGGGAGTAAGTAAATTAACTTTCTCATAATTATGATAAGACTTGGCAAATATAGTTAATATAACTAAAAGAGAGGACGGATTATTGTTTGTTAGAAAATTTGTTTCTAGTATCCTGACCCCATAATAGCTTATCTCTTAGTGTGTTGATAAAGGTATGATCTTTTAGGGTAATTATTTTTGCAGAAAAATCGGCTTTGCTTACAATTAATTCTGTTTCTACATCAATGGCAGTTACTCTAGAGTCTAAGGAAGCTAAAAACTGATCTTCTCTTCGTAAAACTTTTAATTTAATAATGGTGTTGTCAGATATAACAATAGGTCTGGCATTTAAATTATGTGGTGCTACTGGAGTAATTAAAAAATTATTAGTGTTGGGCATAATTACGGGGCCTTGGCAACTCAAAGAATAACCTGTAGAACCTGTTGGGGTTGATATAATTAAACCATCTGCCCAATAGGTAGTTAGGTATTCATTATTTAAATACGCATCTACTCCAATCATTGAAGTTGTGTCTTTTTTAGCAATGGTTAAATCGTTTAAAGCAAACCCAAGTGTTGTAAATTCTTTTTTGTTTTCGTTACTTTTTACTTTTAGCATAACACGTTCATCAATAGTGTATTCGCTGTTTAAAAAAGCAGCAACGGCTTCTGGAATTTCGTTTTTTTGTACAGTTGCTAAAAAACCAAGTCTTCCTAAATTAATTCCTAGAATAGGAATGTTTAATCGGTAAATTAAATCAAAGGCTCTTAAAATGGTTCCGTCACCACCCAATGTAATCAATGCATCGTATGAGTTGTCTAACTGTGTAGTTTTGTCAAAAAGTTCAAGATTGTTTACAAAAGTTAGTCCAGTTTCTTGTACAGATTTGGCATAATCTTTATATATAGCAATAGAAGCTTTTGCTTTGTTTAGGGTGTTTATAAGTGTAGATAAATGTTTTTCGTGAGAATCTTTATACACTTGTCCAAATATGGCTACTTTTTTCATTTCAACTAGCTTTGATGTTGCGAATTTAAATGTTTAAATATTTAATAAAGTATTCTGAGCGTTTTTTTAGACTTTCTAGATAAGAATCTTCAGACAAATCATTTAAAATAGCATAATCATACCTTCTAAAAGATTGTATAAGTTCGTTAATGTTTATTGATTTTACTTTTAGGGTAATTTTTGTGGTTTCTTCATTCTGATCAAACAAAAAACAACCTAAAACAGTGTTGGAGTTAGATTCTACAATTTGACAGATTTCAGACATTGTGTATTCTTTGGTGTTTTTTTCTAGTAAAATAATGCTTCCTTCGGTGTTTAAAAAAGGAGTGTCTGCAAAACAGTCAAGTAAATCATTAATGTCTAAGTAACCTGTATAATCATTTTGATCATTTACTATAGGAAGCAAACTGGTATTGTTAACCGCAAAATTAGAAAATACTTCTAACAAAGTATCTGTGTTTTTAGCAAAGAAAAACTCATATAAATATTCTAGTTCCGATAATTTTTGAGAAGTATCATCAATGCACATTAAATCTTCCTTAGCTATATTTCCTATCAGTTTTTTTTGATGCGTAACAGGAATGTGAGAGTAATGAATATCATTAAAAACAGTAAGTATTTGCGCTACTGTTTGTTGATTGGTTACCGTTATTTTATCTGTAGAAATATAATCTGTTAGTTCCATAGCGTTCAAATTAATGAAATTTGTTAGTTGTTGTTCTATTTTTAAATATTTTTGCAATCATAAAAATACAGAATATGGCGGTATTAAGCGTAAATGTTAACAAAATTGCAACATTAAGAAATTCTAGAGGAGGTGATGTGCCAAATTTAGTAAAAGTTGCCAAAGATATAGAGGAGTTTGGAGCACAAGGAATTACCATTCATCCTAGACCCGATGAAAGACATATTCGCTATAAAGATGCGTTTGACTTAAAAAAAGCAGTAGCAACAGAGTTAAATATAGAAGGAAATCCGATTCCTAAATTTAAAAAACTAGTGTTAGATACCCTACCAGCTCAAGTAACTTTGGTGCCAGATGGTGATGATAATATTACGTCTGATGCTGGTTGGGATACCATTACACATCAATCTTTTTTAACAGATGTTATTGCCGAGTTTAAGGAAGCAGGAATAAGAACGTCTATTTTTATAGATACCGGAAACCCTGCTTTGATAGCAGCAGCAGCAAGCACAGGTGCTGATAGAGTAGAGTTGTATACCGAAAAATATGCGGTAGCATATGCAAAAGGAAATACAGGAGTAATTACTGAATATGCCGAAGCTGCTAAATTGGCCAAGCAATTAGGAATGGGAGTAAATGCTGGGCATGATTTAAGTTTGAAAAACATTAACTTTTTTGCTAAAAACATTCCAGAATTAGATGAAGTTTCTATAGGACATGCTTTAATATCAGAAGCTTTGTATTATGGTTTGCAAAATGTAGTAAGCATGTATTTGTATAAATTACAAGACGTTTTATAATGGAGTTGTTACATTCAAATATAGTAGGTACAGGTTTTCCGTTAATTATTCTTCACGGATATTTTGGGATGGGAGATAACTGGAAATCGCACGCAAATAAATTAGCCAAAGATTTTGAAGTTCATTTGGTAGATCAGCGTAATCACGGACGTAGTTTTCATTCTGAAGAGTTTAGTTATGAATTAATGGTGGAAGATTTGAAACACTATTTTGAAGTAAAAAATATTGAAAAAGCTATTGTTTTAGGACATTCTATGGGAGGAAAAACAGCCATGTTGTTTGCTGTGGAATATCCAGAGTTGGTAGAAAAATTGGTGGTGGCAGATATTGCTCCAAAATATTACGCACCGCATCATAATACTATTATAAATGCTTTAAACAGTGTAGATTTTTCTCAGTTAAAATTAAGATCAGAGGTAGATGATGTTTTAAAACAAACCATTCCAGAAGAAGGAGTTCGTCAATTTTTGCTTAAAAACGTGTACAGAAAAACCAAAACCGAAATGGCTTTTCGTTTTAATTTGGCTAGTTTAACAGAACACAATCCCGAAGTAGGGGAGGCATTGTCTTCTTTTACTACTTATGATGGAGAAACCTTATTTCTAAGAGGTCAAAAATCAAACTATATTTTAGATGATGATTTTGGATTGATAACGGCCCATTTTGAAAATGCAAAAATAGACACAGTATCAAATGCAGGACATTGGTTGCATGCCGAAAATCCATTGGAATTTTATAATAAGCTTATTGATTTTTTAAAATAAGAAGCAAAAGAATTAAAGCTATTGAGCAACAATTAATTATACCTTTTGTAGCTTAACAAAAAAAACGTATTTTTGCACCCAATTTTTTAGAGATTTTAAATAAAATAGTCACAATGAACATTACTAAAGAGAATATCGATGCATTAAATGCAATAGTTAAAGTTGATATTACAGCAGAAGATTATCAAGATAAAGTAACTTCTGTATTAAAAGATTACCGTAAAAAAGCGAACATACCTGGATTTAGACAAGGGCAAGTACCAATGGGATTGGTAAAAAAGCAATACGGAAAATCTGTAATGGTTGACGAGGTAAACAAATTATTACAAGAGTCTTTAAACAACTATTTGGTTGAAGAAAAATTAGACATTTTAGGGAATCCACTTCCAAAAATGGATGAAAACTTTAACTGGGATACAGAAAATTTTTCTTTTGAATTTGAATTAGGATTGGCACCAGAAATTAATGTAGACTTAGCTAAGGCAAAAGTTACAAAATACAATATTGTTGCAAACGATGATTTGATTAACAAAGAAGTTGAAAATTTACAGACTCGTTTAGGGAATAAAATAGATCAGGAAGAAGTTGCTGAGAATTCTACAATTGAAGGAGTTTTTAAAAATGAAGAAAAAGCAATTGAAACTAAAGCTACAGTAACTTTAGAAGATATTAAAGGAAAATTAAACGCAAAAAAGTTTATTGGTTCTAAAGTAGGAGATGTTTTAGAGTTAAAAACAAAAAACTTGTTTAACGAGAACACAAAATTAGCTCAGTCTTTAGGTTTAAAAGTAGATGAGGTAGAAGGGTTAGAAATTCCATTAACTTTTACAGTAGAAGCAATTAATTACACAGAAGCAGCAGAAATTAATCAAGAGTTTTTTGACAAAATTTTTGGAGAAGGAGTTGTGTCATCAGAAGATGAATTAAGAGCTAAAATAAAAGAAGATGCTGAAGGGCAATTTGCACAACAAGCAGATCAATATTTATTAAACGCGATTACAGAAAACTTAATAGAAAACACAACTTTTGATTTACCAAAAGAGTTTTTAATTAAGTGGTTAGGTACTGCAGGAGAAAAGCCTTTAACAGAAGAAGAAGCTGCTGCTGAGTACGAAAAATCTGAAAAAGGATTGCGTTACCAATTGATAGAAGGGAAGTTGATGGCAGATAATGATGTAAAAGTTGACTTTCAAGAATTAAAGGATTATGCTATTGGGTTTATCAAACAACAAATGGCTCAATACGGACAAAACAATCCTGAAGATAAAGAATTAGAAGATATTGCAATGCGTGTATTGCAAAATCAAGATGAGGCTAAAAGATTACAATCTCAATTAATTAGTTCTAAAATGTTAGATTTATTTAAAGAGAAAGTTTCTTTTAAAGAAAAAGAAGTTTCTTATGAAGAGTTTGTAAAAGAAGTTTACAAATAAGATTAAGTAAAGCATAAAAAAAGAGCGTTTTCTATTTATAGAAAACGCTCTTTTTTTATTTAAAAATACCGTTATGTTTGTTTTAGTCAAAAGCAAAATGCTCATCTAACTTATTTTCTACTAGTTTTTGAACCCTGTTAACATCAGCATCCTCTTTTATGTAAATGGTTAAATTTTCTTCAACTCTATTTCTGCTAACAGATTTTTGAATTTCTATAGTTTCAATACCACTTATTTTATCCAACAACTCTTTGCATTCTTTGTCGCACGACGTGTCGTTAATATATACTTTAATGGTTTGACTTTTAGGGCTGTTTCTTATTTCTGTTCTAAATGGTAGCATAATTTATGATTTTAGTTTATTCAACTCTTTCTAAATTAATAAAAAGGATTTAAAATATCAAGCAGTAAAATAAGAACACAGGTTTTAAAACTTATAATTCTATAGTTACAAAGACTCACTAAAGTGTTTGTTAATTACATTTGAAAATATTTCGGGTTTAAGAGGTTTGTTTAGAAACTCATGAACTTCTTTAAGTTTAGAGGCTCTAATTTTATCATCGGGGTTTACAGAGGTTGTTAGAATAATGATTTTTGGAATTGATTGAATACTTAACTCTTTTGTTTTTTCAATAAATTCCCATCCGTTAATAGCAGGCATATTTAAATCTAACAGAATTAAATCTGGCAAATCAGCTGTTTGTTTTAGATGTTCAATACCTTCTAATGCACTTCTTACGGTGGTAATTTCTTGTACTTTACCAGAGGTAGATATTATTTTTTTATGTATAAAATTTATCAATTCATCATCATCTACTAATAGAATTTTTTTTAGTTGTTTCATTTTCTTTTTTTAGGGTAAATAGAAATGTACTACCTTTTTTTGGGGTTGATATAACGGAAATTTTTCCATTGTGTTGTTCTACAATTTTAGCACATTGTGCTAAGCCTACTCCATCACCTTCATATACATCGGAATGGTGAAGTTTTTTAAAAATAAGAAAAATTTTGTTTAGATATTGTTTTTCAATACCAATACCATTGTCTTTTACATAAAACTCCCAATAATTTGAGTTTTCAGAGGCATAAATTTTAATTTTTGGAGTAGAATTAGGTGGTTGAAATTTAATAGCATTGTCTATTAAATTGGAAAACAAAATAGATAAGTTCTTTTTGTTACCATAAACAGTAGGTAGTTTTAAGAGTTTAATATCTATTTCTTTGGTGTTGCTAAGAATCTCTTTTTTTTGAATAATTTTTTTCAAAAGTATATTGCAATCAACTTTCTTTTTTTTGCGATTTGCATTTATTCTTCCGTAGTTTAAAAGCCCGTTGATTAAATTACTCATTTTCTCACAAGATTTTTTTATGGAAGAAATATAAAATGAGACTTCTTTATTTGCGTTTGTATTGTATTCCATTTCTAAAAAATCTACAAAAGAAGTGATTACTTTTAAAGGTTCTTGTAAATCGTGAGAGGATATGTATACAAATTGTTCTAGTTCTTTATTTTTAGATTCTAGTTTTGAAGTATACTCTTGTGTTTTTTGTTTGTATTTAAGCGTATTTCTTTTTATGCTACACAACAAAAGTGCAACAATCCATACCGATAAAGCAGACAAAATTCTATTGGTCATGGCAATTTCCGGAGAACTACCTGTGGGGGAGTATTTGTAGCCTAAGTAAATTAAAAAAGTAGCCAACAATGCTAAGTATAGCGTAATATTTTTGATGTTTATAAACCAGCCAAGAAATATTAGAGTTACATAAATAGTTCCAATTCCAATTCCAAGAGGAGTGTTTACATCAATTAAAAGGATGGTAACGGGAATGGCTATTAAATAGCCCATTAAAGCAGAGGTTCTAGATTTGTTAGAGGTAAGGTTTTTCCAACTTAAAAAGGAACACCCAATACCTAAAACCATAAAAGTAAAAGCAGTGTGTATGGCCATTTGGGTGTAATATCCCCAAGCGTATGTTTCTTCTATATTGATAAAATAACCTACAAAAGCAGTAAGCCCTAAACCAAATATTAAAGAGCTAATAAAAGAACTTAATTGTATGTGTTTGTTTGTATTTGTGTATAAAATACCAATAGATGTAAGGAAAAAACACAGTGCGGTATTAGGGGCCATTCTACCAGGTGTAGATGTTTTATGAGTTATGTAATGTTTCATAAATAACTCATCTATAAATAAGTGAATGTTAGCTATATATTCTAACAATGTAATAATACCTATTAAGCCAACAAAACCAATAATTAGATTTGCTCTTGTGTGTTGTTTAAAGTGTGCTAGTAAAAGACTAATTCCGCTCAGAAAAAATCCTAAAGCGGTGTTAAATTGCATGGGTACAAATGCAGCGTTTATTTGGATAATTTCTGGTTTGTTTAAAAACCAACCAACCAAAACAATAGCTCCAATAAGGGTGCTAATAAAACCGCAAGTAACAATTACTGGGGATTGTATATTGTTATATTTCAATGTAAAAATTATTTAATAAGGGGTAAATAAAGATACTGTTTATATCTTAAATTTAAGAAACTCCGTTAAAGGTTTTCTGTTAATTTTAGATATTTACATGCTTGTAAGCATGGTTTAAAACCTATTAATACTATTTTTATAAGCTCTAACACTTTTTAAGTAGTAAAGTATTTGTTTATGAAAGGCTCCAAAGCAATTTTATATATGGTTTTTAGCGTTGTAGCATTTTCGTTTATGAATGCTGTTGCAAAATATTTAAATGATTTTAGTGCTTATCAAATTGTGTTTTTTAGGTCTATAGGAACATTGTGTTTTGTAATTCCGCTAATCATAAAACAAAAAATACCAATTTTAGGAAATCAAAAAAAATGGTTACTCCTTAGGGGGCTTTCAGGTGTAATTTCTTTAACTTGTTTTTTTGAGTCTTTAAATTATTTATCATTAGGAACTGCGGTTTCGTTAAGGTATACATCACCAATTTTTGCAGCAATTTTTGCATTTCTTTTTTTAAAAGAAAAAATAAAACCTTTGCAGTGGCTTTTGTTTGTAATAGCGTTTGTTGGAGTTGTCATTATTAAAGGCTTTGGAGTAGATGTAAATTCTGTAGGTTTAATTTTAATTATGTTGTCAGCAATATTTTTAGGGATAATTTTTGTATTAATTCGTAAAATAGGAAACTCAGAAAATTCGTTAGTAATTATTAATTATTTTATGGCAATGGCATTTATTTTTGGAGGTGTAATGTCTATTGGTAGGTGGAAACAACCTAATTTAATAGAATGGATATTGCTATTAAGTTTAGGTGTGTTTGGTTATGTGGGGCAATTGTATTTAACAAAAGCATTTCAATCTTATGAAACAAACATTATTGCACCATTAAAATATTTAGAAGTTGTTTTTATGATTTTAATAGGAGCTTTTTGGTTTGGAGAAATATACAATGCTTGGACTCTTTTAGGAGTTTTGTTAATTATGTTTGGTTTGATTTACAATGTTTATCTAAAAAGAAAAAATAGTTGATTTTAAATCCAATGTTCTCTATCTAAGCTTCTGTATTGTATGGCTTCTGCAATGTGTTGAGGAGCTATGTTTTGTGAATTTTCCAAATCGGCTATGGTTCTACTTACCTTTAAAATTCTGTCATAAGCTCTAGCAGAAAGATTGAATGATTCCATTGCTTTTTTTAGAAGATTTTTAGTTTCGGCGTTTAATTTACAGTATTGTTTAATTTGTTTTACATCCATTTGTGCATTGTAGTGAATGTTTTTTTTGTCTTTGTATCGTTCTGTTTGAATGTTTCTAGCTTTTTGAACCCTTTCTTTTATTTTTTTGCTGGGCTCAGCAGGAATTTCATTGCTTAATTTTTCAAATGGAACAGGGTTTACTTCTATGTGTAAGTCAATTCTATCTAACAAAGGACCAGAAATTTTATTTAAATACTTTTTAACTTCTAAAGAGGAAGATTGTATTTTGTTATCATCATTAATAAAGTCTCCGCTGGGAGATGGATTCATGCTTGCCATAAGCATAAAACTACTAGGGTAGGTAATGGTAAATTTTGCTCTGGAAATAGTAACTTCTCTGTCTTCCAAAGGTTGTCTCATTACTTCTAAAACACTTCGTTTAAACTCAGGAAGTTCATCTAGAAATAATACTCCGTTATGGGCTAAAGAAATTTCTCCGGGTTGTGGGTATTGTCCACCTCCTACCAAAGCAACATCGGAAACTGTGTGGTGTGGTGATCTAAAGGGACGTTCTAAAATTAATCCTTCTTTGTTTTTGGTGTTTCCTGCTACGGAATGAATTTTAGTGGTTTCTATGGCTTCGTTTAAAGACATAGATGGAAGAATGCTAGGAAGTCTTTTGGCTAGCATAGTTTTACCAGATCCTGGTGGGCCTATTAGTAAAACATTGTGTCCGCCAGCAGCAGCAATTTCTAAAGCTCTTTTTACGGACTCTTGCCCTTTAACATCCATAAAGTCGTAGCTAAATTTGTTTTCAATTTCGTTTAAATACTTTTCGGTGTCAAATAGCAAAGGGGTAAATGTTTGCGTATTGTTTAAAAAATTAAGTACCTCATCTAAATTTTTTAAACCATAAACTTCAAAATCATCAATCAAAGCAGCTTCTTTAGCATTTTTTTCTGGCAAAACAATTCCCTTAAATCCTTGTTTTTTAGCTTCAATGGCAATGGGTAATACTCCTTTTATAGATTGTAAGCTTCCGTCTAAAGACAGTTCGCCCATTATAATGTATTCCTTTAGTTTTTGAGAATCTACTTGTTTTGAGGCTGCTAATATACCTACAGCTAAAGAAACATCGTAAGAGGTTCCTTCTTTACGCATATCTGCAGGAGCCATATTAATGGTTATTTTTTTACCAGGAAAATGTAGGTTGTTGTTTTTTAGAGCTGCATGAATTCTAAAATTACTTTCTTTTACAGCATTGTCGGGCAATCCAACCAAATGATATCCTATACCTTTATCTATATTTACTTCTATCGTAATAATAGTGGCATCAACTCCCAAAAAGGCAGCAGCGTATACTTTTTCTAACATAGCAAGTTAATTTCTTACTAAAGTTATCAAAATAAATAATATGATGTAGGTTGGGAATTATAGAAAACCTAATTCTTGTGCTTTTTTAGATAGTTCAACAAGATTTTTTACATCTAGTTTTTTCATTAAGTTAAAGCGGTGTGTTTCTATGGTTCGTTTACTCTTTCCTAATTTTTCAGCAATTTCTAAATTGGTAAAACCGTTCAAAATAAATTCTAAAATCTCCGATTCTTTTTTGGTTAATTTAGAAACGGCATTGCTAGTTTGTTGTATAGGGCTAATTCTAGCAGGGTTACTAGTTCCGTTAATTAAACTTTTTACAATAGCATCAGTAGTATCTCCACTAAAGTATTTTCCACCGTTATGTACACTTGTAATGGCTTTTACAAATTCATCTTTGTTTGTGTCTTTTAATAAATAGCCACTTGCACCTGCAGAGATTGCTTTTAAAATATACTCTTCAGAATCGTGCATAGAAAGAATTATTGATTTGGTTGCTGTACCAATTTCAGAAAGTTTGGCAACAGCTTCAATACCATTCATAATAGGCATTCTAACATCAATAATTAAAATATCTGGATTTAATTCTAGTGTTAAATCAACACCTTCTTGCCCATTTGTTCCCTCTCCAACAACCGTAAAATTTGGTTCACTTTCTAGTAAAGAACGCAATCCATTTCTTACAAGTAAGTGGTCATCAACCAGTAGAATGTTAATTTGATTCATTTAAATAATATAATATCAGATACTTAATAAAACTTTACGTAAAACTACAACGAAATTACGTAAATACACAAAAAAATCTACGTAATTTTTGATCGAATTAGCTATTATTTTGACAATAGAGTAAAATTTGTATGTTTTTTAACGAACTTTGCAGTATCAAATTTGTAAAAGTAAATAAGCTAAGCGTAAATAAATAATTATGAAATACCAGAAAGCTATAGAGTTAATAGATAAAGCAAATAAAAAAGATCCTAATACAGAAGTGTATAATGGGGAAACATTTGCAAAAGAATATATATATGGGGTAAGAATGACACAGAGATTGGAGAAGTTTATACCAGATGCTCCGGAGTCTTTAAAATTAGCCGCCAGATGCCAACACATTTGTAGATGGGAAATACCTAGAAAAGAGTATCCTATGGATAGAGTTGGTTATTTAAAATGGAGAAATGAGTTGAAAAAATTACATGCACAAAAAGCAGAAGAAATTTTAAGTTCTGTAGGGTATGATAACGATTTAATTGAGGAGGTAAAAATGATGTTGTTAAAAAAACAACTGAAAAAAAATGAATTAACACAAGCTATAGAAGATGTAATTTGTTTGGTTTTTTTAGAGTATTATTTTGATGAGTTTGCAAGTAAACACAGTGAAGAAAAAATAATAGATATTGTTCAAAAAACATGGGCTAAAATGTCTGAAAAAGGTCATAATGCAGCATTGCAATTGCCATTTTCATCAACAGGATTGGCATTGGTACAAAAAGCATTAGCATAAACTATGGGGTTGTTAGATACGTATTTATCGGATAGAGAACGATCAATTTTACAAAAAAGAAGATCTAAAATTTCAGGAGCCTTTTTTCTGTTGTTTGTGATTGTAATTGTATTGAGTTATGTCATACAAAATCAATTGTCCGAAGAAAATACGGTCTTAATGACCAAGGAAGATGTTAACAATTTAAAAATAAATTTAGCCTTAATTTCGGTTTTTGTTTTAGGGTATTTAGGTTGGATTTTGTTCAAGTTAATTAGGCCTACCTATATTAGTTATTTAGATTTAATTACAGATTTGTTAGCCATTAAAAACAATGTTCATAATACAGATAGGCCTTTGTCTTCTAGAGAAAACACTTTACTGCGTTTTAGAGAATTAAATTTTGCGGTGAACAATGCCGTGTTATATGCTACCATAACCGATGAGAATAGAATTGCTTATATCAGTAAAAAATTTGAAGAGTATTTAGGGCATAACGAAGATTTAACCTTTAGAAAGTTTGAAGAAGTTTTAACATACAAACACAATCAACATCATAAAATTCGTAAAATATTAAGCACCGCTACTGGAGAATTAGTAAACAAAGAACTTAGATTAACCAACCACAGAGGAGATGTGTTTTGGATAGAAATGTCTATTATTAATATGGACAATCTTAAAAATTCTAAGCGTAGGTTAATTGTGTGTCATGATATTACCAAACGTAAACACGCAGGTTTAGAAATGCAAAGAGTTAGTAGAAATAAATTTGTAGCAGAGGTACAGTCTCAAAAAGATTTGTCGCAACAAATTATGACAGCTCAGGAAGATGAACGTAAACGTATTGCGAAAGATATACACGATGGAATTGGGCAAATGTTAACGGCTTTGCGTTTTAGTATTGATGGAATTGATTTAACAAACCAAACAAAAGCAGAGGAAAGTTTATTGTCTTTAAAAGAGGTGTTTGGTCAATTAATTAAAGACGTTAGAGCGGTTACGTTTAGTTTAGCTCCGCCAGAATTAACAGATCATGGAGTTGCTTCTGCAATTCGAAAAATGAGCAATATGGTAGGCAACTTTACCGGGCATAAAGTGCTATATGAAAACGTATCGGAGTTTGATAAGAGGTTAGAAACTAATGTAGAGGTAAATATTTATAGAGTTGTGCAAGAGGCTGTAAACAATGCATTAAAATACTCGGAGTCTGAACACATATTAATAACTCTAGACCACACAGATTCTTATTTAAAAATTAAAGTAGAAGACAGAGGAGTAGGTTTTGATACAAAGAATGTTTCTAATACCGCAGAAGGAACAGGAAATGGATTAAGGTTTATGAAAGAGCGTGTTAACTATATTGGAGGAGAGTTAAGAATATCATCAGAAAAAAACAAAGGAACTACCGTTCATATTGTGGTGCCTATAGAAAAGTAAATATTGATTTGGTATGTTTTTTGGAAAACAAAACATACTAACCCATAAAATTTAATAGTATGAAAGGTAAAATTTTATCAATTATGTTGTTTGTAGGAACTATGGCATTTGCTCAACAACATGAAAAAGAATCTTATTTTGGAATAAAAGCTGGTTACAATTTGTCTTCTCTAAAAGCGGATAATGATGTAGATCATAGAAATGGATTTCATATTGGTGTTTATGGAGAGCACCCTATAACAGAAAATGTATCTTTTCAGCCTGAAATTATTTATTCACAATTAGGATTTAAAGATGGTGCAGCTAGTACGGTAAAAATGGATTATATTCAAGTTCCATTAATGTTTAAAGGTTATGTAGCAAAACCTTTGTATATAGAAGTTGGACCTCAGTTTGCAGTAAATATTAATAAAAAAGAAGAAACAGATTTGATTTTTGGTTCTACTACAGAAACTACAACTCCAAATACGTTTGATTTGGGAATTAATGGAGGAATTGGAATTGCAATTAATCCAGGAATTACTATTGGGGTAAGGTATTACCACGGATTAACTTCGGCTTACAAAAATACGGATGCTTTTAATACCATGTATCAAGCATTTGTAGGTATTAATCTTTAATTTTTTAGAAGTTAAAGTAGAAAATAAAAGCTCACTAAAACCATGTTTTAGTGAGCTTTTTAATAACGTGTGTTTGTATGGCTTATTCTTCTCCTTCTGGATTTTTAATAGCCTCAATAATTTTTGCTTCTAGTTCTTCTGCCAATTCAGGATTGTCTTTAATCAATCCTTTTACAGCATCTCTACCTTGTCCTAATTTGGTATCACCGTAGCTAAACCAAGAACCACTTTTTTTAATAATTCCATAGTTTACACCAATATCTAAAATTTCACCAACTTTAGAAATTCCTTCTCCATACATTATGTCAAATTCAGCTTGTTGGAATGGCGGAGCTACTTTGTTTTTTACAATTTTAACTTTGGTAGAGTTTCCTATTACAGTATCTCCATCTTTTAATTGTGTTCTTCTTCTAATATCTACACGAACAGAAGCGTAAAACTTTAAGGCATTTCCTCCTGTTGTTGTTTCAGGGTTTCCAAACATTACCCCAATTTTATCACGCAACTGGTTGATAAAAATAACCGTACAGTTTGTTTTGCTAATAGTTCCTGTTAATTTACGTAAAGCCTGAGACATTAAACGAGCGTGCAATCCCATTTTAGAATCTCCCATTTCTCCTTCAATTTCACTTTTAGGAGTTAAAGCAGCTACAGAGTCAATTACAATAATGTCAATAGCACCAGAGCGTATTAGGTTTTCTGCAATTTCTAAAGCTTGCTCTCCATGATCTGGTTGAGATATAATTAAATTGTCAATATCAACTCCTAAGTTTTCTGCATAAAAACGATCAAAAGCATGTTCTGCATCAATAAAAGCAGCAATTCCTCCCGCTTTTTGTGCTTCTGCAATGGCGTGAATAGTTAAAGTGGTTTTACCAGAAGATTCTGGCCCGTAAATTTCAATAATACGACCTTTAGGATATCCTCCAACACCTAAAGCTAAATCTAAACCTAAAGATCCAGAAGAAATTACTTCTACATCTTGTACAGCCATTTCTCCCATTTTCATTACAGCACCTTTACCATAAGTTTTGTCTAACTTGTCTAAAGTAAGTTGTAATGCTTTTAATTTAGCTTCTTTTTCGTTTGTCTCTTTTGCCATTATGAGTCCTTATTTTGTTATTATGATTGGTAGCTAAAATACGAATTTATCAACGTAAAAAAACGAAACAGAACTTTTTTAGCTTGCTTGGTTTTATTTTAAATAGATGGTTTGTTTTTACTAGTGTATAAAATCAATAGCCTTTGTTTTAAAGGGGGGTTGTGTGTTTTTTGTTCTTAAAATTATGTGCTGATAAAAATGAGTATACAAAAGATAAAAAAAACAAGTGCAGGTTGATTACACACATTCTTGTTGTTTGGATGCCTAAGATGATTGTCCTAAGTTTTGTATTTATTGTGGAATGGGTTTCTGTTAAATTTTAAGTAGATCATAAGAAGAATACTCTTTTAATTTTCTAAATGCATCGTTGTTGCATTTGTAGCTGTGTTTGTGTATTATTGCAACTTAGTTGTAATAAATATTTTTAATGATATTATCAAATCAAAAATCAGACAATGTAGGTGCTATAGCAAGTACTTTATGTCTAGTGCATTGTGTTGCCACACCTTTTATTTTTATGGTGCAAAGTTGTTCATTGGCATGTAGCCATGGAGTACCAACATGGTGGAAGTTTATAGATTATTTTTTTTTAGTTATTTCTTGTTTTGCTATTTATCGTAGTACACAAACAACCACAAGTATGTGGATGAAACCTGCTCTTTGGTTTAGTTGGACGGTGTTGTTTATGGTAATTGTAAATGAAAAATTAGTATGGTTCCCTTTAAACGAGAAAATAATATATATACCTGCAATAACATTAATAGGATTGCACCTATACAATAAAAAGTATTGCCAATGCAATGTAAATAAATGCTGCGCAAATGGATAATAAGAAAAATATGTAGTTTAGACTTAAATATTTTAAGAGCTATTGAAAAAACACATAATATATGTCAGCCATTAAAATAGGAATAATTACCATAAGTGATAGGGCAAGTGCAGGGATTTATGATGATATAAGCGGAAAAGCAATTATAGATACCTTACATGATTATTTAATATCTACTTGGGAAAAAGTATATAAAATTATTCCAGATGAGCAGGACGTGATTGAAAAATCCATAGTAGAAATGGTGGATAATCAAAATTGTTGTTTGGTTATTACCACAGGAGGTACGGGTCCCGCTAAGAGAGATGTAACTCCAGAAGCTACTGAGACTGTGTGTGATCGTATGATGCCTGGCTTTGGAGAGCTCATGAGAGCAGAATCTTTAAAACATGTACCTACGGCTATTCTTTCAAGACAAACAGCGGGACTTAGAGGGAATAGTTTAATAATTAATTTACCCGGAAAACCCAAGTCTATAAGAGAATGTTTAGATGCTGTGTTTCCTGCCATACCTTATTGTATAGATTTAATGGAAGGTCCTTATTTAGAGTGTAATCAAGAGGTGATAAAACCTTTTAGACCTAAGAAAAAATAAAAGAATGGAAGCTATTATTACTATTGTTGGTTTTTTAGGAGCTGGTAAAACCACATTGTTAAATTATTTAGTTAGTCATTCTTACAAAAAAGAATGGAATCCATTTATTATTCTCAATGATTATGAAAATGCATATATAGATGCTCAGCAGTTTTTAAAGCAGGTAGACATCAAACATATTAAAGCGTTAACAGGGAGTTGTATTTGTTGTAGTGGAATTAATGAATTAAGAGATTATGTCAATCGGATTCCAAAACGGCCTAATGGAATTACGTTTATAGAAGCCAACGGAACCTCTGATGCTTGTACTTTAATGGAGTTTTTAGGAGTGGGGTTAAACGAGCAGTTTTTGCCTCCCATACAAATATCTGTTGTAGATGTTAAAAACTGGCAAAAACGCGGAGAGCATAATGAGTTGGAAGCCAGTCAAGTTCAAGTATCGTCTTTAATAGTGTTAACTCATATTGATGAAATTTCTAAAAGTAGATTAGAGCTTGTTGTGGCTGATTTGAAGAGGTTAAATCCTTTGGCTCAAATTACTACTATGGATAAAATTGAGGTTGATTTTTTGCCAGAGCATGTACCTTCTAAAAACATTGCTCAAAAGTTAGAACATCAAAAAGCACATTGGGCCTCTTGTTCTGTAGATTTACCAAATTTGCCCAATGTAGATAGTATATATACTATTTGTAAAAAGCTACCCAAAAGCATACTTAGAATAAAAGGATGTACTATAATTGGGCAAGAAAAAGGATATACTTATTTTGAAAGAACCCCAAGTGGAGAGGTGTTTGTTAGGTCTTTTAATGGAGAACCTATTACAGGGGCCAAACTATTAACTATTGGACCTGGTAGTGAGCCTACATTACTTAAAACAATGATTCATCAAAGTTTGATGAACTAAAAATAGAAACTCCAATAGCATTTGCTATTGAAGTTTACTTTATGTTAAAAATGTCGGGATTACATTCCAAATTTTAATCCTATAAAAAAAGTTCTAGGTCTTTGTGGTCCATAAATGTAAGTTACATCTCTATCTACTCCTTGATCAAAATCACTTTGATAGCTGTTAAATATATTTTGAATTCCTCCTGATACTTCAAAATACGTATGTTGATGATCATCGATAAAAAACTGATAGGAACTTTTCCAGTTAAGTTCAAAAAAAGCAGGTGATTTTTCTAGCTTGTCATTGGGAATAAACCCAGCTAAATGTTGAACATACATAGGGCCTGTAAATACTCCCGATAAGTTATTTTGAAACTCTTTTACGGGAGCATACGTTGTTACAAAATTAGCGTAAATATTAGGGGTTTTATTAAATTTTGTGGTGGCCTCGTTTGGCTGATTTTCTGACCATGCTATTTTTTCATCAAAAAAAGCTCTTTGCAAGGTAGTACCCGTTTGGATTAACCATTTTTGATTTGGGGCATATTTTGCTTCTATATTTACTCCATATACTTTGGCTCCTGAAGAGTTGCTTCTAATCCATTCAAAAATACTAGAATCTGGAGTTGTTTCTGTTCCTTGTTCTAAAGCAAAAGCGTGGTTTAATTTGGTGTAAAAGAATTCGGTAACCAAAGAAAAATCTCCGTGGGTTAATTCTTTTGTAAAGTCTAGGGAGGTTAAAAAGCTATGCGATATTTCAGATTTTAATCCTTCTGCATTTCTAATTCTGCTAATTTCTCCAGCAGCTAATGTTGCATGTACATCTTCACCATAGATTTGTGGAGCTCTAAAGCCTTTGGCATAGCTGGTTCTCCATCTTAAATTTTTGTTTATGCTGTATAGAATATTTGCTCTAGGATTTAGGACTACAAATTCATCCGCTAAATTGTGAATATCTGCTCTAAGTCCTCCTAAAATTCTAAGTTTATGGTTAACAATCCATTCTTGTTGTGCATACATTCCAAGAATGTGAGTGGTTTGTAAAATAGGTTCAAAATCTGGGTTTTCTTTTCGATCATCAATATTGTTGTATTTGTATTCTATACCTCCTGTAAAAGTCCCTGTATTGTTTAAAAAATTGTTGAATTTATGAGCGTATTGCGTTCCGGTAACAAAGGTAATGTCTTTAGAGTTTCCAAAACCTTCAATACTTTCTTTAATGTTTGCATCTGTTTGTTCGTTACCAGCCATTCCTCCATAAAAGTTTTTGTTTTTGGAAACAGAGGTAGAAGCGTATGTAGAATAATTATCTTGTTTGTTAGGAGTTAAATATTCATAAGTCAATCCTCCAGAAACAACGGTAGACTCTATTTGTTCGGTCACGTCTGCCAAAAAAGGAAGAAGATTCAACTTGTTCCCTCCTCTACGGTACTCGTTATTTGCATTAAACTCAGCGGTTATTTTTTTTCTGTCGTTAGGTCTAGTAAAGGCTTTTAAACCAAAAGAAGTGTTTTCTAGACTGGTTATTTCAGAAAAACCATCGTTGTCGGCATCATAAGCATCTCTATTTCTTTTCATTCCAAAAAGTGCAATACCTGTGTTAAAATCTTCATTAATTACGGTTCCGTTAAACATTAAAGTTTTGTCTTCGGATGTTCCTCCAATCAAAGCCAAATTACTCCCAATATTAAAACTGTTTTCCGATGGATCTTTTGTGATGATGTTAATGGTTCCAGCAATGGCATTAGAACCGTACAAAGCAGAACCACCACCACGAACCACTTCTATTTGTTTAATAATGTTTGCTGGAATTTGATCCAATCCGTAAACACTATTTAAAGCGCTAAAAATAGGACGACTATCTATTAAAATTTGGGAATAAGAACCTCCAAAACCATTCATTTTTACTTCGGAGGTTCCACAATTCTGGCAATTGGTTTCCATTCGCAATCCTGGCTGAAAGTTCAAGCCTTCAGACAAACTTACAGCTTGTGTGGCTTCTAAAACTTTGGCATCGGTAACGGTTACAATTACCGGAGCTTTTTTGCGATTTAAATAACCTCTTGTGGCGGTAACAACCACTTTGTCTAAGCCCAAAATATCTTCTTTAAGTTCAAAGTTTATTGTTTTGTTGTTTTGATTTAATAATGATAATGAAACTTCCTGAGTTTTGTAACCGATAGCTTCTACTAAAACAACAGGATTTGTTTGTTTGGTTTTTAAAACATAAAACCCATCTATATTTGTGCTAGTGCTAGTTTCATTTTTAATAGAAATATTGGCAAGCACAGGTACTCCATTACAATTTACTTTTCCTTTAAGAATTGTTTGTTGTGCATTACAAACAAAGGTAAATAGCAAGAGTAGAAATGTTATTTTTTTCATTTTAGTTTTAGGGATAAAATAATTTATGTAAATCTATATAAATTTTTAGACTTGTCTAAAAATAATTTTAAAACAATGTGTTGTTAATTTTTCTATATTTGTAATAATGAAATTTGATTTGTCACAAACAGAAGAAAATTACCTAAAGGCTATATATAGCTTGTTTGTTGTGAGCAACAAAGCGGTAAGTACTAATAAAATAGCAGAAAAGTTAGCAACCAAAGCTTCATCGGTAACCGATATGGTTAAAAAATTAGCCGAAAAAGATTTGGTGAATTATGTAAAATATCAAGGAGTTTCTTTAACTACTAGTGGTAAAGAAATAGCCATACATGTCATCCGTAAACATAGACTTTGGGAGGTGTTTTTGGTTCGTTATTTGGGTTTTCAATGGGATGAGGTTCACGAAGTGGCAGAGCAGCTAGAGCATGTTAAATCGGTAAAATTGACCAATAGTTTAGATGCTTTTTTAGAGTTTCCTAGATACGATCCACATGGAGACCCTATTCCGGATAAGGATGGGAATTTTATCAAAAGAAATGTTACGGTTTTGTCTACTTTAAAAGTAAATGAAGAAAGTAAAATTGTAGGAGTAAAAGATAGTTCTAGCGCATTTTTAAAGTATTTAGACAATGCCGATATTGAACTAGGAGCAGAAATAAAGGTGTTGCATAAAGAGAACTTTGATAACTCTATGTTGCTTTTAATTAACGGACAAAAAATATCTATATCGCAACAAATCTCTAGCAACTTATACGTAAAGCAAAACGATTAAAACAGATGAAAAAACTAAGCTCATTGTTGGTGTTGTTAATTGGTTTTTCGGCCTGTAAACCAACAGTTAAAAAAGAAAACGAAAAGTTTACTGTAGTTACCACTACTACCATGATTACCGATTTGGTAAAAACGTTGGGAGGAGATGCTATAGATGTAAAAGGAATTATGGGAGCAGGTGTAGATCCCCACTTGTACAAAGCATCAGAAGGAGATGTGGCCAAATTAAGTGGAGCCGATTTAATAGTCTATAATGGTTTGCATTTAGAAGGTAAGTTGGTAGATGTGTTTGAAAAAATGAATGCAATGGGAAAAAGAACCATTGCTTTAGGAAATTTTTTAAACCATGAGCAAATAATAAATTCAGAAGCATTTGCAAGTTCTCACGATCCGCATATATGGTTTTCTATAGACAATTGGAGGAGCATTTCTGAATTGTTGGTGAACGAATTGATAAAAATAGATCCTACAAATGCAGCATTGTATGCTAAGAACGGAACGGCCTACACAAAAAGATTAAGGGATTTAAAAAAGGAAATGGAAACCAAAATAGATGAGTTGCCTAAGGAAAAAAGAATTTTAGTAACGGCACATGATGCATTCTCTTATTTTGGAAAAGAGTTTGATTTTGAGGTGGTGGGTTTGCAAGGTTTATCTACAGCTACAGAGGCTGGAGTTAAAGATGTGCAGCGTATTTCTGATTTTATTATACAAAATAAAGTCAAGGCTATTTTTGTTGAAAGTTCTGTGCCTAAAAGAACGGTAGAAGCTTTGCAGGCATCGGTAAAATCTAAAGGGCAAGAAGTAATTATTGGAGGAGAATTGTTTTCTGATGCATTGGGAAATCTTACCGAAGAAACAGGAAATTATATAGGAATGTACAAATACAACGTGAATACGATTGTGGATGCGTTGAAGTAGGTATGGAGGAGTACAGAATTTGGTGTTCGAGCGAAGTCGAGAACTGAGATAATTCTATAAATATTATATTCTTTTTATAAACTGTGTTAGTGATTGACTGGCCTGTTTGAGCTCTTTAAAGGTGCTCGGGCGGAGTCGAGAGTCTTTAAAAGCGAGTAAGGAAAGCACGACCCTCCCGAAATTTTGGGAAGGGGAACACCCAAAAACAAAAATTATGGAACAAAAAATAGCCATAGCTATTGATGATTTAACGGTAGCTTACAACTACAAACCTGTGTTGTGGGATATAGATTTGCAAATTCCAGAAGGAGTGTTAATGGCTATTGTGGGGCCTAATGGAGCAGGAAAATCTACCTTGTTAAAATCTATTTTAGATATTATAAAACCTTTGGCAGGATCTGTAACTGTGTATGGAAAACCCTATAAAAAACAACGAGATTTGGTGGCTTATGTTCCGCAAAAAGGAAGTGTAGATTGGGATTTTCCGACCACTGCTTTAGATGTGGTAATGATGGGGACTTATGGTGCTTTAGGTTGGATTAAAAGACCAGGGCAAAAACAAAAAAAGCAAGCTTTAGAGGCTTTGGAAAAAGTAGGAATGTTGCCGTTTCAGAACCGACAAATTTCTCAATTGTCTGGAGGGCAACAACAACGTATTTTTTTGGCTAGAGCTTTGGTGCAAAATGCAGCCATTTATTTTATGGATGAACCTTTTCAGGGAGTAGATGCTACTACAGAAAAAGCCATTATACAGATTTTAAAAGAATTAAGAAAAGCAGGGAAAACAGTAATTGTAGTGCATCATGATTTGCAAACGGTTCCAGAATATTTTGATTGGGTAACGTTTTTAAACGTAAAAAAAATAGCTACAGGTCCTGTGGCAGATATTTTTAATGATGATAATTTAACCAAAACCTATGGAATAAATTACAAAACCAGTATTACGGAAGGAAAGTTATGATAAGGGAGTATGTAGATTTGTTAATGAGAGATTATACCTTGCAAATTATAACTCTTGGAACCGCTGTTTTGGGAGCTGTTTGTGGGGTGTTGGGAAGTTTTGCGGTGTTAAGAAAACAAAGTTTGTTGGGCGATGCTATTTCTCATGCATCGTTGCCTGGAATAGCCATTGTGTTTTTGGTTTTAGGAGTAAAAAACAGTAATGGTTTGTTATTAGGTGCGTTGTTAAGTGGTTTGGTGGCGGCTATTTTTATTAAAGGAATTATTTCTAAAACTCATTTAAAGTCTGATACGGCTTTGGGGATTGTATTGTCAACTTTTTTTGGTTTTGGAATGTTGTTGTTAACTTATATTCAAAAATTACCAAATGCAAATCAATCTGGGTTAGAAAAATACTTGTTTGGACAAGCGGCTACATTGTTAGCAGCAGATGTTTGGTTAATGTCTGTGTTAACAGGGGTAGCATTGCTTATTGTGATTGTGTTTTGGAAAGAATTTAAAATGGTGCTTTTTGATGCTGATTATACCACAACACTAGGGTTTAATGTAAAGTTTATAAATACATTAATTACCTCTTTTATTGTAATTGCCATTGTAATGGGGTTGCAAACAGTTGGGGTGGTGTTAATGAGTGCGATGTTATTGGCACCCGCTGCTGCGGCAAGACAATGGACCAATAGTTTGTCTAAAATGGTTGTGTTGGCAGGTTTGTTTGGTGCTTTTTCTGGGGTGCTAGGAACCGCAATTAGTGCCAGTGCAAACAACTTGTCTACAGGTCCTGTAATTGTGTTAATAGCTACGTTATTTGTAGTGATATCTTTTGTGTTTTCGCCTATTAGAGGGTTGTTGTTTAAGCAAATAAAATTGTGGAAAAATAGGAACGATTTAAAGTTGATGAAAACACTGTCTTTTATGTACGATATTGTAAAAACCCACGATAATATTTCTCATCCACACAAAATACAGTTGTTAAATAATTTTCAAGGATACTCCCGTAAAAGCTTAAAAAGATTGCAGTCCGAAGATTTGATTTTATTAAATAAAAGCGATTGGTCTTTAACAGAAAAAGGATATCAAGTTGCTAAAAACCTATATAGTCAACAAATATGACAAATCCACAAATAGAAATACAAATCATATTAAGTTTGGTGGCCATTACTTGTGCATTGCCTGGGGTATTTTTAGTGTTAAGAAAAATGGCCTTAATTAGCGATGCAATTAGTCATTCTATATTACCAGGAATTGTGATCGGTTTTTTTATCACTCAAGATCTAGCGTCACCTCTATTAATTTTGATGGCAACACTTACAGGAGTTTTAACAGTGGTGTTGGTAGAATACATTCAAAAAACAGGTTTGGTAAAAGAAGATACGGCCATTGGTTTGGTGTTTCCTTCTTTATTTAGTGTGGGGGTTATACTCATTGCTAAAAATGCTGGAGATGTGCATTTGGATGTAGATGCGGTTTTGTTAGGTGAGGTTGCTTTTGCTCCTTTTGATAGGTGGTTTTATGCTGGAGTAGATATGGGACCAAAATCTTTGTGGATGATAGGAGGAATTTTAACACTAACCATAAGTTTGCTTTTGTTGTTTTATAAAGAATTAAAAGTAGCCACGTTTGATTCTGGATTGGCAGCTTCTTTAGGGTTTACTCCTATTGGAATTCATTATGGATTAATGACTGTGTCATCGGTAACAACGGTTGGAGCATTTGATGCAATTGGAGCTGTTTTGGTAGTTGCATTTATGATTGTGCCAGCAGCTTGCGTGTATTTACTTACAGACAATTTAAAAAAAATGATGGTAGGTGCCTGTTTGGTTGGGGTATTTGCCTCTATAACCGGATATTGGTGTGCGCATGCTATTAATGCTTCTATTGCTGGTACTATTGCAACTGTTCTGGGAGTTCTTTTTTTTGGAGTATACTTATTTGCTCCTAATAAAGGATATGTTTCGCAATGGTATAAAATTAAGCAACAAAAAACAGAAGTAGCCCTGCTAGTATTTTTGTTGCACATAGCCAATCATGAAGAAGAAAAAGAACGTAATATAAATCATTTGCAAGAGCATATTAATTGGAGTGTACAAAGAGCTAAAAAAGTATTAAAATTAGCTAAGCAAAATAATATGATTGAAATTGATGGTGAAATTGTTAGCTTAACAACAAAAGGAGCTGAATTTACAAACAAGGCAGTTTCTTATATATCAGATAATAAAAACTCTGAATTAGAAGGAGTTAAGCAAAACTTCTTTTTGTTTAGAGGATAATTTTGTAGGAAGCTGGTATGTTTTTTGGAGTTGTAAAAGTGAGTTTAAAAACTTATTTTTAAGAAACAACGTTATAAAAAAACAAAAAATATGTCAATACTAAATATTTTCCTTAGCGGAACACAAAAGAAAAATAGAGGTCATTTAGCAAATATTGTAAAGATTGCAAAATCTGATGGAAAGCTAAATAGAGATGAAATTAAGCTGATTAAAAAAATTAAGGCAGAGTTAAATATTAGTGATTTAGCTTATAGGAGTATTATTAGAAAACCAGAACAATATCCTATGAATCCACCGTCTAATTACGAGGAAAGAATAGAAAGATTGTTCAAGCTTACAGACATGCTGTTGGTAGATAAAGCATCTTATGAATTGTCTGTAAAATTATTAGAAAAATTAGCTGTAGGAATTGGTTTTCCTTTATCTACACACGAACAAGTAGTAAAAAAAGCTGTAGAACTTGTGCAGAAAAATACAAGTTTAGATGTGTTTACAGAAGAAATAAAAAGAGTAAATACATCTAAAAAAGAGTAAGGTTTAGAAACCTTTTAATTAAAAGAGATTGTTTAATTTAGACAATCTCTTTTTTTTTAAGCTATGATTTCAGAATGTTTCTTTAAAGTATACAATGCCTCTGCCGGAAGTGGTAAAACATTTACCTTGGTAAAAGAGTATTTAAAAATAGTACTAACCTCTGGAGATTTTGAATTTCAGAAAATATTGGCAATCACATTTACCAATAAAGCAGCTGCAGAAATGAAACAACGTGTGTTGAATACGTTAAAAGATGCTTCAGTAGCTAAAGAAAATCAAATTGTTGAGGTATTAAAAAAAGAAACGGGTTTAACCAATGATGAAATAAAAGAAAAATCAACAAAAGTTCTTAAAAACATTTTACATAATTATGCCAGTTTTAACATTATTACCATTGACAGTTTTACGCATAAATTAATTAGAACATTTTCTTTAGACTTGGGTTTACCTCTAGATTTTGAAGTGGAAATGGATGCAGAACCTTTGTTAGAAGAAACTATAGATATTTTAATATCTAGAATTGGAGATGATACAGAATTAACAGAAACGTTGGTAAATTATACACTTCATCAAGTAAATAATGATAAGTCTTGGGATATCAACAAATCATTAATAGATGTAGCTCGTCTTTTGCTAAACGAAGAAAACGAAATAGAGGTTTCTAAATTGGTAAACACCAATTTGTCTGATTTTAAAACATTAGAAAATAAATTAAGACAGTATTTACAAGATACCGAAAAGGCATTTAAAGAAGTAGGAGAACAAGCCTTAGCTTTAATTGATGAAAACGGGATTACTCACAGTTCTTTTGCAAGTGGTGATTTGCCCAATTATTTTAAAAAGTTTTTAGGAAGTTGGATGCTAAAAGAAGAAGAGTTGGCAGGGAAACGATTGATTGGAAATATGGAAAAAGGAGTGTTGTATGCAAAAACTAAACCTAAAGACCCTTCCAAATTAGCCGATAGAGACAAAATTGATTTGATTCAAGACGAGTTGTTTGCCATATACACAATGTCTCAAAAATTATGTGAAGACCACTTAGGACAATACTTTTTAGTTAAAAAGATTTTAAAATCGTTGGTGCCACTAGCTGTACTTAGTCACATAAACAAAGAGTTTTCTAGTTTAAAAGAAGAAAATAACTTTAGGTTAAATGCAGAGTTTAACAGGTTTATAAGCAAACAAATAAAAGACGAACCTGTACCTTTTATTTATGAACGTTTGGGCGAAAAATTTCAGTATTTTTTTATTGATGAAATGCAAGATACATCGGAATTGCAATGGCAAAATTTAATTCCATTAATTCATAACACATTGTCTCAGAATAAAGGAGGTTTAATGTTGGTGGGAGATGCCAAACAATCCATATACAGATGGAGAGGAGGAAAAGCTTCGCAATTTGTAGATTTATCCAACCCAAATAACAAACAATTCTTTGTAGATAAAGAGGTGCTAACTTTAGGAACCAACTATCGTAGTTACAGTAATGTAATCAACTTTAACAATCAGTTTTTTTCTTTTATATCATCTTATTTAAAAGACCCTGTTTATCAGGAAATTTACAATCAAGAAAAACATCAAGGAATAAATTCAAAAGAAGGAGGATATGTAAGGTTGGAAGTTTTTGAAAGAAACGAAGAATTTGAACTTGAAGAGTTTTATTCAGAAAAAGTATATCAACAAATTTTAGCAATTGAAGAAAAAGGTTTTTGTAAAGGAGATATTTGTGTGTTAACTCGTAAAAAAGCACACGGAGTAGCTGTGGCAAATTATTTAGTTTCTAAAGGAATAGAAGTAATATCGCCAGATAGTTTGTTGTTAAAAAACAATCCACTAGTTCAGTTCTTTGTCCGTTTTATGCGTTGGTTAGATAACAAAGATGATAAAGAAGAATTGATAGAAATTTTAAGTTTTTTTAAAGGGCATTTGGCAATTGAAATTGCGGAACACGAATTTTATGAAACTTGCTTAAAAACAGAGAATGTAGAAGAGTTATTATCTTTTTTAGGTGTTGAATTTAAATTGGCCGAATTTTTTTCAATGTCTTTATACGATGGGTTGGAGTATATAATAAGAGCTTTTAATCTGCAATCTATTATGGATGTTTTTGGACAAGCTTTTTTAGATTTGGTGTTGCAATTTCAGTTAAAAGAATCAGGAGGTCTTCAAGCATTTTTAACTTTTTGGGAACGTAAAAGAGAAAAGTTAACCGTAGAGGTTTCTTCTACACAAAGTGCAGTGCAAATTATGACCATTCACAAATCTAAAGGGTTAGAATTTCCAGTAGTCATTTTTCCATTTGATTTGGATACAGAATACATTCAGAACGAAAAAATTTGGTATCATACAAAAGAAAAAGAATTGTTTAACAATTTTGAAAGTTTTCAAATACCAGTGTCTAGTAAACTTGCAATGTATGGCAGCCAAGGAGAAACAGCACTAGAAGAAGTAAATAAAGATATACAATTAGATAATTTTAATTTATTGTATGTAGCCTTAACTAGAGCAAAAGAACAGTTGTTTGTGCTGTGCGATAGCAAAAAAGGCACATCAAAAACAATCAAAAATTATTCAGATTATTTTAAATTGTTTATTTCGGAAAAAGGTAATGAGTTTGTTTATGAATTGGGAAGCCCTAAAAGGTTATCAAGGCCAGAAGAAACCGAAGATGGTTGGGTGTTGCAAAATTTTATAAGCACCGATAAAAAAGAAAATCAAATTGTAGTGGTTCAGCAGAAGGAAGAAGATAATGAAGCCACTTTATTTGGGAACATAATTCACCAAGCTTTTGAAAAAGTTAACTCCATAAAACAAATTTCTTTAGCCCATACCTATATTCAACAACAGGGCTTGCCTAAAGAAGTAGAGCGTAAAGCAAAACAAATTATAGACAACGTTGTTCATCATCCAGAATTGAAAGCTTATTATAAAGAAGGTGTAGAAGTTTATAATGAAAGATCTTTTTTAACCCAAAGTGGTAAGGTTAATATAATGGATAGAGTTGTTTTTTGGAACAATAAAGCGATTATTATAGATTATAAAACAGGAAGTTTTTATACTCAACACCAATTGCAAATAGAAAACTATGCCAATATTTTAGAAAACTTAGGGTATGTAGTTCAAAATAAATATTTGGTGTATTGCAACCATGAAATTGAAATTAAAAAGCTATAAATAAGTAATTTTTTTTATCTTTTAAATTAAATAAAAACGTGTTTTATGTACATCACAACCTGTGATTAAGTTAATGTAACGATAATTTTAGACCTAACGTATGTTAGTTTTGTACATTTGCACAAACTAAATTTAAGTTATTATGAAAAAAATTACAATAGTATCATTCATTGCTATTTTTATTTTGTCAGCAAAAGTTTTTGCACAAGATGAAAAAAACCCATGGGCAATAGGAGTAGGTATTAACATGGTAGATGTTACTCAATATGGAATTTCTAGTCCATTTAGTCAATTTAAAGATTACATAGGTATTTCTGATAATAATGTATTACCAGTCTTAAGTAGATTGTACGTAGCTAAATATTTAAACAAAGGATTTACAGTAGACATTGCTGGAGCTATCAATTCTATAGATGAAGTTCCTAGAGGAGAAGTAAGTGAAAAAACATATTACTCTTTAGACTTTGGTTTAAGATATGATTTGAACGAAATTTTTGGAGAAACAGGATGGTTTGATCCGTATGCTAAATTTAGTGTTGGAGGAGCATGGGTAGAAGATGATTCTGCTTTGGAATTGTCTCCAACATTAGGATTCAATACTTGGTTTAATGACAAAGTAGGTTTAAACTTTGAAAGTTCATACAAAACAAGTGCTTTGTTTGATGCAAGTGGAGTAGGAAGTGCTCAATATATTGGAGATTATCACTTTCAACACTCTATTTCTTTAGTGTTAAAATTTGGAGCTAAAGACACAGATTCTGACGGAGTTTTAGATGCAGATGATCTTTGTCCTAAAATTGCAGGTAAAAAAGAATTAAAAGGATGTCCTGATATGGATGGAGACGGTGTTGCGGACAACGAAGATGAATGTCCAGAATTGGCAGGAACTATAGCTACTAAAGGATGCCCAGATTCAGATAAAGATGGAGTCGCAGATAAATACGATGCTTGTCCTAATAAAGCAGGAAAGTTTGGAGGATGTCCAGATACAGACGGAGATGGAGTTGCAGATAATAAAGATTTATGCCCAACGTTGGCAGGACCTAAAAAAGATGGAGGATGCCCAGATTCAGATAAAGATGGATTAGCAGATCATTTAGACAAATGTCCAAAAACATATGGAGCTGTAGCTAACGGAGGATGTCCTTGGAAAGATACAGATGGTGACGGAGTTACGGATAATTTAGACAACTGTGTTAACGAAAGAGGACCAAAATCTAACAATGGTTGTCCTGTAAAATTAACTGAAGAAGCTAAAAAACAATTAGGTAAATATGCAAAAACAATTCAGTTTAACTCAGGAAAAACAGCATTTAAACCTGGTGTAACAAAAACTTTAGATGTTATTGTAAATGTAATGAGAGAATTTGAAGGTGTTCGTTTTGATGTAGAAGGGCATTCTGATAGTTCTGGAAACGATGCTAAAAACTTAAAGTTATCTCAAGACAGAGCACAAGCTGTGGTAGATTATTTAACTTCTCATGGAATTGAAGACTGGAGATTACACGCTGTAGGTTATGGAGAAACAAAGCCAATTGCAAGTAATAATACTGCTGCTGGTAGAGCATTAAACAGAAGAGTTGTTTTAACAGCTATTGAAAAATAAGAAGAATAAAATTTTAAAATTAAAGGGCATTCCTATATAGGAATGCCCTTTTTGCATTAGGTCAATTCTTATGTTGATAATTGTCAATTTAAAGGATGGTTTTAAATTTTACAATCATTTTGCTTGTGTTGTTAAGTTTCTGTTTGTTAGGTTTTTATGTTTTTTTTTGCTTTTGTTAGACTGTATGTATTTGTTGTAGATAGGGTTGATGCTCGTCAATTTTGTTTTTTCAGTACTCATAATTAGTAGTTTTGAGGAAACAAAAAGTAGAAACATTATGAAAAAAATTACACTATTATCGTTATTAATGCTCTTGGCTTTTTCTGTAAAATCATTTTCTCAGAATGAAAAAAAACCATGGGCAATAGGAGTTGGAACCAATTTTATTGATATTTCTAATGCAGGAATAGGAAGGTTAGGAACACAAGTTAAAGATTACATAAGAATAGATAAGGATTTGAACAACGTTCCTTTTATTACGCGTTTGTATGTAGCTAGGTATTTAAAAAATGGATTTAGTGCAGACATAACAGGTTCTTTTAATAAAATAGATGAAGGAGCAAATGGGACTGTTGCCGAAGAGAATTATTATTCTGTAGATTTAGGAATAAGATATGATATTAATAAACTATGGGGAAAATCAGGATGGTTTGATCCGTATGCTAAATTTAGTATTGGAACTATTTGGGTAGATAAAGATATGGGAGGTGTTTTGTCACCTGCGCTAGGTTTTAACACATGGTTTAATGAATCTTTGGGATTAAACTTTGAAACCGCTTATAAATCAAATGAAGTTTTTGGAGATTCTCATATAGGAAATGTCAAGTATGTTCCAGGATATCATTTTCAACACTCGGTATCTTTGGTTTACAGGTTTGGAAAACCAGTAAAAAATAAAAAGGCAGATTCGGACGGAGATATGGTTTTAGATATTAATGACAAATGTCCTTATACTAAAGGATCTATAAGGTTTATGGGGTGCCCAGATACCGATGGAGATTTAGTGGAAGATAGCAAAGATGAATGCCCAAACATACCAGGAGCTGTAAAAGATGGTGGATGTCCAGACACAGATCATGATGGATTGGCTGATAAAAATGATAAGTGTCCTAATGAATTTGGTCCCTTAAAAAATAACGGATGCCCTTGGCCAGATACAGATGGAGATGGTGTTACAGATAATATAGATAATTGTGTAAAAGAAAGAGGACCTAAATCTAATAACGGTTGTCCAATAGCTTTAACTCAGCAAGCTAAAGATCAGTTAGGAGAATATGCAAAAACAATTCAGTTTAATGTAGATAGCACGGAATTTAAAGAAGGAGTAACAGAAAAATTGGATTTAATTGTTGGTGTAATGAAAAAGTTTGACGGAATTAGGTTTGAAATTGAAGGACATTGTGATAGTCAAGGGAACGATGCTTACAATTTAAAATTATCTAAAGATAGAGCGCAAGCAGTGGTAAATTATTTAAGAACACACGGTATTGAAGATTGGCGATTAAAAGCAGAAGGTTATGGAGAAACCAAACCTATTGCTTCTAACAAAACAGCTGTAGGTAGAGCTTTAAATAGAAGAGTGGTAATTACTGCCTTAAATTCTAAATAAACTTAACAATAGTTTAAAAAAGCCGTTCTAATTTAGAACGGCTTTTTTAAGGTCTAATTTTTTATAGTATTTAAAAAATCCGTTCCTTTATATATCTTCTTTTTATATAAAAACATGAATACTTTTTTAGCAGAAACAGCCAAAGCTATTGTACACAAACATCAGGATTTTAAAAATACCACATGTATTGTTCCTAGCGAAAGAGCAGGAATTTATTTAAAAAAATGTTTTAAAGAAGAGTTACAGGGGACTGTTTCTTTTTTGCCTAAAATTATAAGTATAGAAAAGTTTATTAAAGAAATTTCTGGTTTAGAAACCATGGATCAGGTTTCTTTAATTTTTGAATTTTTTACCATTTACAATCAAACTTTTTTAGGAGAAAAACCAGACACTTTTGAAAGGTTTATAGGGTGGGCAACTATAGCAATACAAGATTTTAATGAAATAGATAGACATTTAGTAGAGCCTAAAGAAATATTTTCTTACTTAACAGATATTCAAAATATTAAAGATTGGTCGCCTAAAAAAGAGGAAGTTACTAGTACAGTAAAAAATTACATGTCTTTTGTAAAAGATCTATATGTATATTATCAAAAGTTGAGTGTTTCTTTGTTAGAAAAAAATGCGGGTTATCAAGGATTGGTCTATAAAGAAGCATATCATAAACATAAAGAATATTTAAAAGTTCATCAGGACGAGTATTTTCATTTTATTGGGTTTAATGCGTTAAATACAGCCGAAGAAGAAATTTTTAAAAGTTTTTTAGAATTGAAACACAACCATATTTATTGGGATGTAGATCAATATTATTTAGAAGATAAGCACGAGGCCGGGTTGTTTATTAGAAAGTTTTTTAAAGAATGGGAATGTTTACAAACCCTTGAAAAAGAAAAATTTGTAAAGAACCATTTTAATCAGAAAAAAAACATTCAAATTTTAGGAACTCCGTTAAATGTTACCGGAATAAAAGCAGCTACTTCTTTTTTAAACAGTACTATAAATCCAGAAGAAACAGCATTTGTTTTGGCAGAAGAATCTATTTTGCCTGTGGTTTTAAATTCCATTCCACAAAATGTAAACAAAGTAAACGTTACTATGGGGTATGCGTTAAGTAATATTCCTTTGTCGGGGTTGTTTCAGTCTTTGTTTGATGCTCATTTAAATCAGCAAAAACTAGGAAAAGAAACATTTTATTATAAAGACTTATTATCTTTTTTTAGACATCCATATCTGGGTAAAATTACCGAAAACATTAGTGCCAAAATAATAGCGCATATTACCCAAAATAATTTGGTGTTTATTAGTCAAGAAACTATTGTACATCTTTGCAAACAATATAAGATTCATGCCGTTATTGTAGCTCTGTTTCAGAACAAATTAAGTGTGTCAGAGTTTCTAAATAGAATTATTGATTTCATCAACCATTTAGATCAAAAATTAGAAGGAATAGAGTTGTTGTATGTAGAAGGGTATAGAAAAGTATTTCAAGAAATTATCAATCTAAACAATCAATATCAATACATTACCAATATTAAAGTATTGCATAAAATTTTTAAAAAATTATTACCCTTAGAAACGGTTGATTTTAAAGGGGAGGCTTTAGAGGGTATGCAGTTAATGGGGGTGTTAGAAACACGTTGTTTAGATTTTAAAAATGTAATACTTTCTTCTGTAAATGAAGGAATACTTCCTTCTGGAAAAACGGAGCGTTCTTTTATTTCTTTTGAAGTAAAGAAACACTTTAAAATGCCTACTTATTTAGCTAAAGATGCTATTTTTTCATATCATTTTTACAGATTAATTCAAAGAGCAGAGAATATTTATTTATTATATAATACACAACCTAATGATTTTGGTGGTGGAGAAATGAGTAGATTTTTAACACAACTGTTAATAGATAAAGAACAAGACGTTACTCATAAAAAAGTAGTGGCTCCAGTACAAATGTCTACGGTAAAACCTAGAGAAATTGTAAAGACAGAAAGAGTGATTACTTTGTTAAAAAACTATTTTAATAAAGGAGTGTCACCAAGTAGAATTATAGATTATGTTAATGATCCTTTAGGTTTTTATCAGAAAATTGTTTTAAAAATAAGAGAAACCGACAAAGTAGAAGAAGAGGTAGCTCATAATACTTTAGGAACCGTGGTTCACGATTCTTTAGAGTTTTTATACAAACCCTATTTGAATAAAATTTTAATACCAGCAGATATTAAAAAAATGAAATCAGAGGCCAAAGAAATGGTGTCCTCTAAATTCATAGAACACTTTAAACAAGGAGATCTTACTACAGGAAAAAATAGATTGATTTATGAAGTAGCCAATCAATTTGTAATGAATTTTTTAAATAAAGAATTAAAAGAAATTCAAGAAGGTAAAGAGATAATTGTTAAAAGTTTAGAAGGAGAATATAGTGTTGATTTGCTAACACCTAACGGACATAAAGTAGTTTTAAAAGGAAAAATAGATAGAGTTGATGAGGTAAACGGAGTAAGAAGAATTGTAGATTATAAAACAGGAAAAGTAGAAACTAAAGATTTAAAATTGTCAGATTTATCTTTGGTTATGACAGATTACAAATACCATAAAATTTTACAGGTAATGACTTATGTTTTGTTGTACACAGAAACAGAAAGTTTTGACCTTGAACAGAATAAATTGCAAACAGGAATCTACTCTTTTAAAAACTTTCAAGCAGGTTTTTTAGCGATGAATTTTTCTGAGAATAGATTTGAAAAAGAACATACAGTAACTCCCGAATTTTTAGAAGATTTTAAACAGAGTTTATTTGCGTTAATTGATGAAATTCTAGACAACAAACTTACTTTTGTAGAGAACTTAGATAAAAAATTTAAAAAAGAAGTATAATGGTTCATAAAAACATTCAGGTACAAGGAAAACATAAAAAACCAATTTTAACAGACTTGCATTATACCAAAAACGGACAAAAAAAAGCGATAGTTATTTTTTGTCATGGGTATAAAGGTTACAAAGATTGGGGAGCGTGGAACTTAATGGCTACTGAGTTTGCTAAACAAAACTTCTTTTTTGCAAAGTTTAGTTTTTCGCACAATGGAGGAACGGTAGAGCAACCCATAGATTTTCCTGATTTAAAAGCTTTTGGTCAAAATACATTTACCAAAGAAATGGACGATTTGCAATCGGTTATAGATTTTATTTTAGATCATGATGAGTTACAAACAGAAATAGATACAGAAAATATTACACTAATAGGACATTCTAGAGGAGGAGGAATTGTAACGCTAAAAGCAAACGAAGAGCCTAAAATTAAAAATGTAATTTCTTGGGCAGGAGTATCAGACTTTAAAGCTCGTTTTCCTACAGGTTTTAAATTATGGTGGTGGAAAGTTAGAGGAGTTGGTTTTGTTAAAAACGCAAGAACACATCAAAAAATGCCTCATTATTTTTCGTTCTACAAAGATTATATCAACAACAAAGAAAGGTTTGATATTGAGCAAGCGGCTAAAAATTTAAAAGCAAATCATTTACTAGTTCACGGTACAGAAGATGTTGTGGTAAAACCTATAGAATCAGAAAACGTAAACAAATGGAATCCAAATAGTAAGTTAATTTGGATAGAAAATATGAATCATGCTATGGGAAATAGTCAGCCTTATACAGAAAATGAAATGCCCTTAGACTTACAAAAAGTAGTAGCAGAATCGATTCAATTCATCAATGAGCAAAAATAGATTTTCTTTTAAACACATTAACAGCATTGCGGTTCCGGCTATTATTTCTGGAGTTATAGAGCCCATACTTTCTTTAACCGATACTGCAGTTGTAGGAAATGTAAATATAAATGCAACCGAGGCATTGGCAGCGGTTGGGCTTGCAGGTTCTTTTATTGCAACTTTAGGGTGGATTTTTACACAAAGTAAAGTGGCTATTGCTGCTTTAGTAGCAGAGTATTTAGGTAAAAAAGAGTTAGATAAAATAATAGGTTTGCCTGCTCAAATGATTGCCATTAATATTGTTCTAGGATGCATTGTTTATGCAATTACATATGTATTAACAATTCAAATATTTAAGCTTTATAACGCTGATGGTTTGGTATTAAATTATACGGTTTCTTATTACAGAATTAGAGCATTGGGGTTTCCATTGTTGCTGTTTATTGTTTCTGTATTTTCTATTTTTAGAGGCTTACAAAATACCTTTTGGCCTATGGTAATTAGTGCCACAGGAGCTGTGTTAAATATTCTGTTAGATTTTTTGTTGGTCTATGGAATAGAAGGGGTAATTCCTGCCATGCATATAGAAGGAGCTGCTTGGGCAAGTTTAATAGCTCAGTTTGTAATGTTTGTTTTTGCACTAATTTTGTTGTTTGTAAAAACACCATTTCGATTAAAAATAATATTCAAAGTCCATCCAGAATTAAAAAGAACTATTGGAATTAGTTTAAATATGCTGGTAAGAACCATTGCGTTAAACACAAGTTTGGTAATGTCTAATGCCTATGCAACTAAATACGGATCTAATTACATAGCAGCCTTTACTATTGCTTTTCAAATTTGGTTGTTTTTTGCTTTTTTTATTGATGGATATGCGAGTGTATCTGCCATTATTTCTGGAAAGTTAAAAGGAGAAAATAATTACAAAGATTTAGCGTTATTGGTAAGAATAATTACAAAATATGCATTGGTGGTCTCGGTATCTTTAGCTCTCTTGTTTTTTGTACTGTATCCTTATGTTGGAAAAATATTTACCTATGATGAAGAAGTAATCAATACGTTCGAAAATTTCTTTTGGATGGTTCTTATTATGCAGCCCTTAAATGCTATTGCATTTGTTTATGATGATGTTTATAAAGGAATGGCAGAAGCTGTTACGCTAAGAAATACACAGTTAATAGCCACGTTTGTAGGTTTTGTACCTACATTAATTATTTTGGATATATTAGAGTTTGAAATTTTTGCAATTTGGATAGCTTTTTTAGTTTGGATGCTGTTAAGAGCTTTACTTTTGCGTATAAAATTTGTGAAATTAATAAAGTTAAATGTTAATAAAAAAATACAATTATGAAAGAGTTAGCCTATGTAAAAACTACTTTGGTAGACAAGGTAGCTACTATAGAATTTTATAATCCTGCAAGTAATTCTTTAAATAGTGAGCAGTTAAAACAATTAAGCAAAGCTATTTTTATTTGTGAAGACAATGAAGATGCACGTGTAATTCATATAAAAAGCGTAGGAGAAAAAGTGTTTTGTGCAGGTGCATCTTTTGATGAGTTGCTAGAAATAAATAGTTTAGATAAAGGAACTGCTTTTTTTATGGGGTTTGCCAATGTTATTAATTCTATGAGAAAGAGTAGTAAAATTATTGTAACCTCTGTACAAGGTAAAACCGTAGGAGGTGGTGTAGGAATTGTAGCTGCAAGTGATTATGTTTTTGCAACACAAGCTGCAAGTATTAAATTGTCTGAGCTTACTATAGGAATAGGGCCTTTTGTGATAGAACCTGCAGTAACAAGAAAAATAGGATTGTCTAACTTTACAGATTTAAGTTTAAATCCTACTCAATGGAAAACAGCTGCCTGGGCTAAAGAAGTTGGTTTGTATGCAAAGGTTTTTGAAACTCCTAACGATTTAAATATACAGACAGAAGCTTTTTTTAAAGAGTTAACTCGTTACAATTCCGATGCAGTATCGGCTTTAAAGAAAACATTGTGGAGAGGTACTGATAATTGGGGAGAACTTTTAAAAGAAAGAGCCACTATAAGTGGTAAATTGGTTTTGTCTGAACAAGCCAAAAATGCGTTAGCTCAGTTTAAAAATAAATAGAATGAATAGGAAAATAAGAATAACAAAAAAGTTTGATTTTGAAACAGGGCATGCTTTGCACGGTTACGATGGTAAGTGTAGAAATGTACACGGACATAGTTACAAGTTGTATGTTACCGTAATTGGATCTCCTATTCAAGACATAAACCATGTAAAAAATGGAATGGTGATTGATTTTACAGATTTGAAAAATATTGTAAAGTCAGAAATTGAAGATGTTTTTGATCATGCAACTGTGTTTAATAAAAACACACCTCATGTAGAGCTGGCTAAAGAGTTACAAGATAGAGGTCATAATGTTATTTTGGTAGATTATCAGCCTACTAGTGAGATGATGATTTTAGATTTTGCAGAAAAAATTAAAAAGAGATTGCCTAATCATATAGAGCTACATTCTTTAAGATTGCAAGAAACAAGTAGTTCTTTTGCAGAGTGGTTTGCAAGTGATTAATAATTTTGCATTAGGGATTGCACGGTATGTTTGAGCTCTTTTAAAATGCTAAACTTGTTTTAGCGTTTTAAAAAGCGAGTAGTAAAAGCCCGACCCTGAACTTGTTTCAGGGAAATGCCCTAAATATCGTCTACTTGTTTTCCGTTGTATTGGTTCATAGTGTTGCCAATTCCTGCAGTTCCAAAAGAGAGAACAAGTTTTGCGACTTTGTCTAACAATTCAGGAAAATAACGTTCCTCGTCTTTGTTCCATTCGCCTAAAACGTAATTTACTTGTTTTCCTTTTCCAAACATGGCACTAATACCAAAACGGAATCTTGCGTAGTTTTGGTTGCCTAGTTTTTCGTTAATGTCTTTTAGGCCATTGTGCCCTCCGGCACTTCCTTTGGCTTTTAGTCTAAAGGTTCCAAAGTCTATGTTTAAATCGTCAGAAATTACTAAAATGTTTTCTTGCGGAATTTTTTCTTTGTCCATCCAATATTTTACGGATTTTCCGCTTAAATTCATATAGGTTGATGGTTTTAATAGAATAAATGTTCTGCCTTTGAATTTAAAAACGGCTACATCGCCAAGCTTTTCGGTATTAAAAGTGGTGTTTTGTTGTTGGGCTAGTTCGTCTAAAACTTTAAAACCAATATTGTGTCTTGTGTTTGTGTATTCCGACCCAATATTACCGAGTCCTACAATTAAGAATTTTTTCATAGGGGTTTCGTTAGAAATTTGTTTTGGTAAAAACCATTTAGAAAAAAATGCCATATAGTTTTTGTGGCAAATATAAGTATAGTGCATAAAAAAAGCGTTACAATTTATTGTAACGCTTTTTAATTCTTTATCTGAATGTTATTCGGCAGCTTCTGCAGCAGCTTTAGCAGCATTACGAGACATTCTTACTTGTGCAACAACTGTGTTGTCGTTGTGTAAAATTTGGTAAGTATCGTTTCTTAATTCAGAAACATATAATTTGTTACCAATTTGTAATTCTGTAATGTTTACTTCTACAAAATCTGGTAAGTTAGCAGGTATTGCTTTTACTTTTAATTTACGTAAGTTGTTACGTAAAGCACCTCCCATAGCAACTCCTTTAGATTTACCTACAACTTTAACAGGAACGTTCATTGTAATTTCCTTGTCTGCTTGTAATTGGTAAAAATCTACGTGTAAAATAGAGTCGTTAATTGGGTGAAATTGAATATCTTGTAAGATAGTTTCAACTTTTTGTCCTTCTAATTCAATCGTAGCTGTATATACGTTTGGTGTATAAACTAAGTTTTTGAATTGTTTTTCATCTGCTGAAAAGTGTAAAACTTTGTCCCCTCCGTATATAACGCAAGGTACCTGTCCAGCATTACGTAAGGCTTTAGTCGCTGACTTACCTACGCTTTCTCTTTGAGATCCTTTGATTGTAATTGATTTCATAATATATATTAAATGATAAATTTATCCGTTATTGACTTGAAATTCTGAACTTTATCCATTACTTCTGCAAATAAGGGAGCGCAAGATAACACTTTTATTTTAGAACTTTGTTGTTTTAGTGGAATAGTATCAGAAGTGATTAATTCTGTTAATTTTGAGTTTTCTATTTTTTCATATGCATCACCAGATAGAATAGGGTGTGTTACAATGGCTCTTACGCTTAAGGCACCTCTTTCCATCATTAAATCGGCAGCTTTGGTAAGGGTTCCGGCTGTGTCTGCCATGTCATCTACTAATATAACATGTTGTCCGCTTACTTGTCCTATTAATTCCATATGAGATATTACATTGGCCTTGGCTCTTTGTTTGTAACAAATTACAACATCACTATTTAAGTACTTAGCGTATGCGTAGGCTCTTTTAGAACCACCCATGTCTGGAGAAGCAATGGTTAAGTTGCTTAATTTTAAGCTTTCTATGTAAGGTAAAAATATAGTAGATCCGTATAAATGATCTACAGGTTTTTCAAAAAATCCTTGAATTTGACCTGCGTGTAAATCCATAGTCATAACACGAGTAGCTCCTGCAGCGGTTAATAAGTTAGCTACCATTTTAGCACCAATAGCTACACGTGGTTGGTCTTTTCTATCTTGACGAGCCCATCCAAAATAAGGAATAACAGCAGTTACGTGTTTGGCAGATGCACGTTTACAGGCATCTAAAATTAATAACAATTCCATTAAATTGTCTGAATTTGGAAAAGTAGATCCTATAATAAAGACTCTTCTTCCACGAACGGTTTCGTTAATTACAGGTTGAAATTCACCGTCACTAAACCTTGAAACAGTTAAATCACCTAATTCGGTACCGTAATGTTTAGCGATTGATTTGGCTAATTCTCTACTTTGCGAACATGCAAAAACTTTTGGAGTTAATTGATTAACAGACATTTGTGTTTGTATTGTTGTATATGGATTAATTTGTTTGCAAAAGTAGAAATTTTTTTGGTTTACTATGTGTGAATACATCGATATTTTTTTACATTTGCAACCTCCAAGTCCAAATGCCTAGGTGGCGGAATTGGTAGACGCGCTGGATTCAAAATCCAGTTTCTTCGGAAGTGCGGGTTCGATTCCCGCCCTAGGTACAAATCCAACTCAGTTTTGAGTTGGATTTTTTTTGCTTTAAACTTTTTTTAAATCCCTGAATTTTACTTTTTTTTATTTTTTTAATAAAAAAACCATACCAGTACATACTAGTTTTGTATATTTGTGTCATGACGTTAACTCCAGTAGAAAGAAAATTAGGTGTGCCTAAGTACAAACAGATTATTGCATCTGTAGAAGAGGCTATTGTTCAAAGGGTTTTAAGAAAAGGAGATAAGTTACCTTCTATAAGTAGAATTCAAAAAGAAAACAAAGTTTCTAGAGATACGGTGCTAACTGCTTTTAATGAATTAAAAACGAGAGGAATTATTCAGTCTATAGCAGGAAAAGGATACTATGTGTTAAGTGAGCATATTGAGGTTGGTAAAAAAGTATTTGTTTTGTTTGATGAATTGAATGCCTTTAAAGAAGATTTGTACAACTCTTTGTTAAAGTATTTAGAGGTAAATACAGAGGTAGATATTTATTTTCATCATTTTAACAACGAAGTTTTTAGCAAGCTATTGTTTGATAGTATTGGAAATTACAGCTCTTATGTAATTATGCCTGCCAATTTAAAAAAGACAGAACAAGTTATAGAAAAATTACCTAAAGATAAAGTCTATATTTTGGATCAAATGCATCCTGCGTTAAGGGCATATTCTGGAGTTTATCAAAACTTTGAAAAAGACATTTATCAAAACTTAGAAGAAGGTTTAGAGTTGATTAAAAAATATTCTAAGATGGTGTTGCTTTTTTCTAAGAAAAATCAACCTAAAGGAATGTTAAAAGGGTTTCAAGCTTTTTGTAAAGATTATAAAATCTCATCTGAAGTTTTAGAGACCATTCAAGATAGAACTTTACAAGAAGGAGAAGTGTATGTAATTCCTGATGATAGAAACTTGATAAGAATTGTAAAAAAAATAAAAGAACAAAAATTAACCCTTTCTAAAAATATAGGAATCATATCGTACAATGATACATTGTTAAAAGAAATAGTAGAAGGTGGAATTACAACAATATCTACAGATTTTAATGAAATGGGAAAACGTTTGGCACAAATGTTAAACAATAAAGAACAGCTACAAATAGAAAATCCAAATCATTTAATAATTAGAGAATCACTTTAAAATATAAAAAATTGTATACAGTTAATCAAACACAGCCACAAGGTTTAGCATATGTAGAGCTTAAAAGTGCTACAGCAAAAGCTAAAATTTGTTTAAATAGAGGAGGTGCTTTAGAAAGCTTAATGCTAAAATCTCAAACAGTAATAGAAGATTTAAGTCCGTTAGAGTATAAAGATACCTATGCATCTTCTGTTTTGTTCCCGTTTGCCAATCGTATTAAAGACGGAAAATACACTTATAACAATCAAGAATTTCAGTTAGATTGCAATGAGGGCAATTTAAACAATGCATTACACGGATTAATTTACAACAAAACCTTTTCGGTTGTAAGTTCTGATGCTACTGAAAACGGAGCAACAGTTACTTTAAAATACACAGAAACTCAAAAAGCTAAAGGATTTCCATATCTATATACCATTCTATTAACGTTTGCCTTAACTGAAACTAATTTAGATTTAAGTATAGCAATAGAAAACAACGATGTGGTAAGTTTTCCTTTTACACTAGGTTGGCATCCTTACTTTGTATGTCAAGACTTATCAAAAAGTAGTTTAGAGTTTTCTAGCTCTAAAACAGTTTCTTTTGATGATAGAATGATTACAAGTGGTATTGTTGAAGGAAAAGTAAACATGCCGTTTGAAATTAAAAACCAGCAATTAGACAATTGTTATGCGTTAGATAATGGAACCGTGGTGTTTAACACACCTAGTTATAAAATGACTATAACATCATCTGCCAAAGAAAATTATTTTCAAATGTACACACCACCAAGAGCAAATACCATTGCTTTGGAGCCAGTAACAGGAATATCGGATAGTTTTAACAATCAATTAGGATTAGAAGAGTTGCAAGCCGGAGACTCACATAGTGTAAACTGGAATATCAATATCAATTAAACATAAACCAAAATTAACTTTAGCATAAAAGTTAATACATCATTAATAGATAAATTCATAAATAATGGATACAAAATTAGTTCAAAAAGTTACAGAAAGTTTTGCGCAAAAATTTTCATCTCAACCAGTATTGATTTATTCACCTGGACGTATTAATATTATTGGAGAACATACAGATTACAATGCAGGATTTGTATTTCCAGCTGCTATAGACAAAGGAATTGTAGCCGCAATTCAAAAAGCAGAAGGAAATGTATCTACAGCCATTGCAATAGATATGAATGAAACCTATCAATTTGATACCAACAACTTAAATACAGAAAACCTATCTAGCTGGCATGCCTACGTGGTAGGAGTTGTGGCAGAAACTCAAAAGAAAGGAAAAATAGTTGGGAATTTTGACATCGTTTTTGGAGGGAATATTCCTGATGGAGCGGGTATGTCATCATCTGCAGCATTAGAAAATAGTGTGGTATATGGAATTAATGAGTTGTTTGATTTAGGATTAACAAAATATGAAATGATTCTAATTTCTCAGGCAGCAGAACACAATTACGTAGGAGTAAAGTGTGGAATTATGGATCAATACGCATCTATGTTCGGAATCGAAAATAGTGCTTTGTTATTAGATTGTAGAACTGCCAAAGCAGAACCTTTTACGATTGATTTTGGAGACTATCAATTATTGTTATTCAACACCAACGTAAAACACAAACTTTCAGACAGTGCATATAACGACAGACGTGCAGTGTGCGAGAAAACAGCAGAGTTGTTAGGAATTGAAGCTTTAAGAGATGCTACAGAAGCAGATTTAGAAAAAGTAAAAGACCAATTGTCAGAAGAAGATTTTCAAAAAGTAGTGTATGTAGTACAAGAAAACAACAGAGCTCAAGCAGCAGCAGTTGCTATGAAAAAAGGAGATTTGGTAGAATTAGGAAACTTAATTTACGGTTCACACAACGGTTTGCAACATCAATACAAAGTAAGCTGCGATGAATTAGACTTTTTAGTAGACTTGTCAAAAGAAAACCCAGATGTGTTAGGAGCAAGAATGATGGGTGGTGGTTTTGGTGGTTGTACCATTAACTTAATTAAAAAAACTGCCGTTGCCGATTTTAAAGAAAAAGCAGTAGCAGCATATACCCAAAAATTTGGACACGCATGTTCTCCATACGAAGTAGCACTGTCTGATGGAACACACAAAATTTAATTCAAAAATCAAGAAAACAAATATAAAATGGATAAGCATTTAGAAGATTACTCTCATAAGAGACTTAATATTTTAACTGGTGAGTGGGTGTTAGTATCTCCTCACAGGTCTAAGAGACCTTGGCAAGGTCAGAACGAAGCTGTAAACAACGAAAAAAGACCAGCATACGATGAGTCTTGTTATTTATGTGCAGGAAACACAAGAATTAGTGGCGATGTAAACCCTAAGTATACAGGAACATATGTTTTTACAAATGATTTTGCTGCTTTACAAAGCGATTCTCCAGAGTTTGAAGTAAACGATGGTTTGTTGCAAGCACAAAGCGAAAAAGGAATTTGTAAAGTAATTTGTTTTAGTCCAGACCACTCTAAAAGTTTGGCAGATATGGATGTGCCAGGAATTACAGAAGTAGTAAAAACTTGGCAAAGAGAATACACAGAATTGGGTAGTAATGATATGATTAACTACGTACAAATTTTTGAAAACAAAGGAGCTGTAATGGGATGTAGTAACCCACATCCACATGGGCAAATTTGGTCTCAATCTACTTTGCCAAACGAAGTACAAAAGAAAGACGACAAACAACGTGCGTATTTTGCTGATAAAAAATCGAGCTTATTAGGAGATTATTTAGCTCAGGAATTAAGTGGAGATAAAGAAAGAATTATATACGAAAACGATGCGTTTGTGGTATTAATTCCTTTTTGGGCAGTTTGGCCATTTGAAGCAATGATTGCTCCAAAAAGACACTTAAATTCTATTTTAGACATGAACGAGGAAGAGGCAGCTTTATATGCAGATGCCATTTCTGTATTAACCAAAGTATATGATAAGTTGTTTAATACTTCTTTTCCATATTCAAGTGGAATTCATCAAGCTCCTACAGATGGTCAAGACAATTCTCATTGGCATTGGCACATGAGTTTTTACCCACCATTGTTACGTAGTGCAACGGTAAAGAAATTTATGGTAGGTTACGAAATGTTTGGTACACCACAACGTGATATAACTGCAGAAGGTGCAGCCAAAAGATTAAGAGATTTGTTGTAATCACAACAAAATAAACTAAATAAGCCCTTAAAGAGTGTTCTACTTTTTAAGGGTTTTTTATGTTCAGTTTTGTCTAGTAGTTAAATATTTGTTCTTGTTTTGTTGTGCTTTTTTCAGAATATGTGCCCCTTTTCAAGCAGAATGCATGCTAATTTTGTAACACATTAAAATTCAAAGAAAGTCATGTTCAAAAGAAAGCTACTACAGAAAATAATGAAACCATTCTTCTTTTTGTTGATTGTGTTTGCAAGTTGTGGAAATAACAATGCAGATGTATTTGTACCACCAGTAGAAGAAAAACCTACAGAAGAACCCATAGATGATGAAGAAAAGGATAATGAACCAACAGTTAAGGTAATTGATGTAGATACAGCAAATCCACAACAACCAAGTTTTACTTCTTTTGAAGATACAACTCCAGAAGGAATGGTTTGGGAAAAAGTAACAGAATTGTCTGATGAGTTTGATTTTTGGGACAGTAACAAATGGACTAAAACCAACTGGAACTACGGAGGGACTCCTGTGAATATGCTGAATAAAAACTCTGGAGTAGCAGAGGGGAATTTATGGATCAAAGCAACGTTAGATGCAAAAAGTGAAGATCAATGGTTTGAGACCTCTAGAGTTCGTTCTAAAAACAAAATAAAATTTCCTATGTATACAGAGTGTCGTATTAAAACAGCACATATTTCTGCTTTTAATACCTTTTGGTTAAATAACGGAGATAGTAACAATAGAGATGAAATAGATATTATAGAAAACAACTCTAAGCCTACGTTGGAACCTACGGGAAATTTTGCTTTAGATGAATATCCATGGCAAATGAATTCACAATATTTTATTGTAAAAGATGGTGTAACAGAACGTAACAAAGGAAATTCATCTAACAAAAACTTATCCGAAGGAAACACCTTAAAAGGAGTAGCTTGGAATGAAGCTTACCATGTGGTTGGAGCTTGGTGGAAAGATGCTCACAATGTTCAGTTTTATTTAGATGGAGAACCATCTGGTAGTGTAACTACAGAGCAGCCTTTTACTTTGGAGCAATATTTAATTTGGGATTTATGGACTCAAGACTCGCCTTGGGTAGGAGGATTGCCACAAAAAGAAGAATTGTTAGACGATGCCATTAACACTATGCGAGTGGATTGGGTGCGAACTTGGAGGTTAACACAAAATAAACTTTAGAAACAATGAAAAAAATACTTTTAATTTTAATAACAGCTGCACTGTACTTAAGTTGTTCTAGTAATGGCAGAGAGTTAAGAGCAGTACATGCAGAAGAAGAAATTAAAAACGATACTACAGATATAGAGCAGTTATTAAAAATATCTATTGATGTAGGAGAGGCAAGTGATATTGGTTATTTAGGTCAGGGGATACTTCCTAACAAAGGGGTGAATGATCCTCATATACATATATTTAAAAATAAAGCTTATTTATTTGCTAGTCATGATTCTGGAGAGGGGAATAAGGATTACACAATGGAAGATTGGCACTTGTATTCATCAAAGGATTTAATTAATTGGGATAGAGAATTTGTCTTGAAACCTGAGAATACATATATTGGAAAATCTATAGATAAGTGCTTTGCTACAGACGGGGCAACTCGTAATGGAAAATATTATTTTTATTTTAGTAATTATAATAAAAGTACAGGTGTAGCTGTTAGTGATACACCTGAAGGACCATATATTGATACGGGAAAGCCTATTCTGTCAGAATCAATTAAAGGAAACAAAAAGTATGATCCAACTATTTTTATAGAAAATGGTAAATATTATATTATTTGGGGATATACAGGATGGGGAACATATTATCAAATAGCTGAATTGAATGAAGATATGACTTCATTAAAAACAGAACCTAGAGATTTAGTAGTTAAAAATGATGTTTTTAGGAATGATGCTAGTTATCTACATAAACATAAAAAAACTTATTACTTAAGTACTCATCATGGTAAATATGCAACGTCTAATAATTTATATGGTCCCTATGAATACAGAGGAGAGGTAGAGGCACATGGTGATCATGGGACTTATTTTACATGGCACAATCAAACGTATTATGTAGCGGGTGGGTGGCAAAGTTCGTATTTTAGATATACTTATTTTTCTTATGCCCACTATAAAAATAATGGAGAAATAGTTGCTGAGAGGATTTATGATAAAGAGAAAAAAGAAATAGGAGTGGGTAGGTATGATGCGAGCTTGGACAAATTAGAAGCTGAATGCTTTTTTGCTGCTTCTAATGAATTAGAAAAGAAAGAAGTTGATAGTGGTTTTGAAGTTCAGCAAATTAAAAACAATTCTTTTTTATTTTTTCCTCATGTGTATAATATTCCAAAGAAAGCAAAGATTGAATTTTACTTGTCAAGTAATAATACAGAAGGAGGGGCAATAGAAATTAGATCTGAGGCAACAAATGGGAGACTACTCGGAAGATGTGAGTTTGAAAGTACGACTGATTGGGGAAATTATAAAAAGGTAAGTTGTCAATTAAGTGATGATGTTAAAAATGCAGAAAATATATATTTTATTTTTAAAGGAAAAAATGCACAAGATTTATTGCATTTAGATTGGTTTAGAATTTATTAAACAATTATAAAAACATATAAAAAAATAAGAAAGCTATCTGAGAATTGATTTTTCAGATAGCTTTTTATTTAGTAACTTATTTTTTTGTTACAAAATCACATTCTCTTTTATTTCTTCTACGACTTCGGGGTTTAACAGTGTGGAAATATCTCCTAAGTTTTCGGCATCGTTAGCGGCAATTTTTCTTAAAATACGTCTCATAATTTTACCCGATCTAGTTTTTGGCAATCCGCTTACAAACTGAATTTTATCCAATTTGGCAATTGCTCCAATGGTTTTGGCAATTAAAGCGTTAATTTCTTTACGTAGCACCTCTTCATCTGTAGTAACATCGTTGTATTTGGTTACGTAGGCATATAAAGCGTTTCCTTTAATGTCATGCGGAAAGCCAACAATAGCACATTCCACAATATCTTCGTGTTCGTTAATTATATTTTCTATAGGAGCTGTTCCTAAATTATGTCCAGATACAATAATTACATCGTCCATACGTCCTGTAATTCTATAATTTCCCATGGCATCTCTATAAGCCCCATCACCAGAAAAATAGTAACCAGGAAAAGCAGAAAAATAGGTTTCTTTGTAACGTTGATGATTTCCGTAAATGGTACGTGCCATACTAGGCCATGCTCCTTTAATGGCTAAACTTCCTTCTGCTGGAGACTCTGTAACTTCTTTTCCATTTTCATCTAACAAAACAGGTTTTACTCCTGGTAAAGGTTGTGTGGCAAAAGTAGGTCTTAAAGGAGTAATTCCTGCAAGAGCAGAGATCATAATAGCTCCGGTTTCTGTTTGCCACCAAGTATCTACAATGGGACAAGTTCCTTTTCCTATATGGTCATTGTACCAATGCCAAGCTTCTTCATTAATAGGTTCTCCTACAGATCCTAAAACTTTTAAACTATCTAGTTTGTGTTTTTCAACCAAATGTAAAGGTTGTTTGGCCAAAGCTCTAATGGCAGTTGGTGCTGTGTAAAAGTGTGTTATTTTTAACTTATCTACAATTTCCCAAAAACGTCCATAATCTGGGTACGAAGGTACTCCTTCGAACATTACTGTGGTTGCTCCACTAGCCAAAGGCCCGTAAATAATGTAAGAGTGTCCTGTAATCCAACCAATGTCGGCAGTACACCAATATACATCGTCTTTTTTTACTTGAAATACGTTTTGAAATGTAAAGCTACTACCTACCATATAACCACCGCATGTATGTACCATTCCTTTAGGGGTTCCAGTAGAGCCAGAAGTGTACAGAATAAATAACATATCTTCACTATCCATATCTTCGGCAGGGCAGTAGTCATCTTCTATTTTTTGCAATTCGTCAAACCAAAAAGTATCTCTTCCTGCTTGCATTGTTGTAGGTTCTACGGTTCTTCTGTATACAATTACGTTTTTAATACACGGAGTACTTTTTAGGGCTTCATCGCAAACGGCTTTTAGGTTAATGGGTTTGGTACCTCTGTAAACTTCGTTGGCAGTAATTAATAATTTGCATTCAGAATCGTTAATTCTGCTAGCCAATGCAGATGCAGAAAAACCAGCAAACACAATGGAATGCACAGCTCCAATTCTAGCACAGGCTAACATGGCAATGGCCAATTCTGGAATCATGGGCATGTACAAGCATACACGATCTCCTTTTTTAATGCCTTTGTTTTTTAAGACATTGGCAAAAGCCGAAACTTTATGATACAATTGACGGTAGGTAATGTGCCTAGATTCTTCAATAGGGTTGTTGGGTTCCCAAATAATGGCGGTTTTGTTCCCTTGTTTTTCTAAATGACGGTCTAAACAATTTTCGGTAATGTTTAATTTTCCTCCTAAGAACCATTTGACTTCTGGTTTGTTAAAGTCTGCTGTTACTACTTTGTCCCATTTTTTTCGCCATGTAAATTGATTGGCAATTTCTGACCAAAATATTTCTGGATTTTGAATGCTGTTTTTATAGTCTTCTTTGTATTGTCTGTAGGATTTTATTTTCATGGATTTTGCATTTTTTTGCGGACCTTAATTTAACAGAATCTCAATCAAATTCAAAAAAGATTTAGAATCATTTATTAAAAATGTGTTTTGTTTGTTAATGCACTAGGGATTGAATGGTCTGTTTGAGCTCTTTTGTTTTGTTTTTAGAATTCAGAAGTTAAGGAGTAGAGTAGTTAAGAATCTCAGAAACTCCTTTGACTTCTTAACTACTCATATTCTTAAATTCTAAAAACAAAACAAAAAGCGAGTAATGAAAGCCCGGCTCCCAATGCTTTGGGAGAAGTGCCCAAGTAATACACGTTAATGTTTGGTTTTGTGTATTTGTTATGCGGTTAATGGGGTTTCTGCTGCAAATAAAAAACAAGCTGGGTTTGCGAAAAGGTTTTCTTTGTTTCCCAATTATTTAACCTAGATTTATAAGCATATCTACTTATATTTGTGAACAGAATAAAAACTCGACTAAAATGAATAAAAAAGTAATCTTAATGATTCTTGACGGATGGGGAATTACTCAAGACCCAAAAGTATCTGCAGTATACAATGCAAACACCTCATATATTGATTCTTTGTATGATAAATATCCAAACGCAGAATTGCGTACCGATGGTGAATTTGTAGGGTTGCCTGATGGACAAATGGGGAATTCTGAAGTAGGACACATGAATTTAGGTGCTGGTAGAATTGTATACCAAAACCTAACTAAGATTAACATGGCGGTTAGAGATAAAACTTTAGGACAAGAAAAAGTATTGGTAGATACGTACAAATATGCTAAAGAAAACAACAAAAAAGTTCACTTGTTGGGGTTGGTTTCTAACGGAGGAATCCATGCACACATAGATCATATTAAAGGTTTGTTAGATGTGGCTAAGGAAAATGAAGTAGACAATTTATTTTTACATGCCTTTACGGATGGTAGAGATACAGACCCTAAATCTGGAGCGTACTTTATCAACGAAATTCAAGAGTACATGGCCGCTACTACAGGAGAGTTGGCAAGTATGACAGGACGTTACTACGCAATGGATAGAGATAACCGTTGGGAACGTGTTGAGTTGGCTTACGATGCCGTAGTTAAAGCAGAAGGAACGTTGTCTACAGATGCAGTAGCTACGTTAAAAGAAAACTACGAAGCTGGTGTTACTGATGAGTTTATTAAGCCTGTAATTATGGCCGATGCTGATGGTAACCCAAAAGCGAAAATAGAAGAAGGAGATGCTGTAATTTTCTTTAACTACAGAACGGATAGAGGTAGAGAGTTGACGAACATGTTGTCTCAAAGCGATTTTCCAGAGCAAGACACTAAAAAATTAGACTTGTACTTTACAACCATTACTTTATACGATGAAACGTTTAAGGGAATTAACGTAATTTACAACAACGATAATATTAAAAACACCATAGGAGAAGTTTTATCTAAGGCAGGTAAAAAGCAAATCCGTATTGCAGAAACAGAAAAATATCCTCACGTTACTTTCTTTTTCTCTGGTGGACAAGAAGAACCATTTGAAGGAGAGTCTCGTATATTAAGAAATTCACCTAAAGTAGCTACCTATGATTTAAAGCCAGAAATGAGTGCCTATGAATTAAAAGATGCTTTGTGTGAAGATTTGGCTAAAGAAGAAGCAGACTTTGTGTGTTTGAATTTTGCCAATGGAGATATGGTAGGACACACAGGTGATATGGATGCGGCTATTAAAGCTTGTGAAGCTGTTGATGCTTGTGCTAAAGAAGTAATAGAAACAGGATTGAAACATGGGTACTCTACTTTATTAATTGCCGACCACGGTAACTGTGAGGTAATGATGAATCCTGATGGATCTCCAAACACAGCACATACCACCAACCCAGTTCCTATGATTTTAATTGATGAAGAAATTAAAGAAATTAAGGACGGTGTGTTAGGTGATGTGGCTCCAACTATTTTAAAATTGATTGGTGTGGAACAACCAGAAGATATGACAAGGTTCCCGTTAGTGTAATTAAAAAATATACAATATTTAAAAAAGCTCAACTTAATTTTTAAGTTGAGCTTTTTTATTTAATAACAATCGGTTAAAATTTGTCCGTTGTTTTTATAAGTTTCAAAAGGTTGTAAACCATGTTTTATACAAATTTTTTCTAACTGAATAAAAACGGCATCGCGCATGTTTAAAGAACCACACAACATAAAATAACCACCATTTTTTAAGCTGTTTGCAATGGTGTTTTCATCTTTAGCCAATAGGTTTTGAACGTAGTTGTGCTCCGTAACTTCTTTAGAAAAAGCAATGTTATATTGTTGTAAAGTTCCTTTTTGCTCAGCCTCTAAAATGCTTGCTTTGTACAAATTAAAAGAGTTGTGAGTTCTAGTTCCCCAATACAAATTAAGGTTTGCTTTTGTTGGTTGATGTATCATTCCTAAAAAAGGAGCAATTCCTGTTCCGTTGGCAATTAACGTAACGGTTTTGTTGGTTTTAGGCAAATGGAATTCTTTGTTTTGCTGAATGGTTCCATTAAATTTATCTCCAATTTTTAGCTGATGTAAATAGTTAGAACAAATTCCGTGCGTGTGTTTTTTAATACTCAATAGCAAATTTCCTTTTGCATTTTTTCCAATAGAATACAATCTTTCAGAAGCTTCATTAGGAGGAACAATTCCTAGCAAATCACCAGGTAAAAAACGCTTTCTTTTTTGCAAAGCCAAGGTCAACGTAAAAGTTTCATCGTAGTTATCTTTTACCATTTCTTTGTCAATAATTTTAAAGGTTGTTTCCTTTGTTTTTTTAGCTGCTAATTCGGTTGGTAAATCCAATTGAATTCCTAAAGATTGAGACCAGTTTATAGCCCAGTTTTTAAATTGTTTGTAATTCTGATTATGAATTAACAACGGTGTTTCTGCAGGAACATTTATTTGTGGATGTGCTGAGGTTTGTTTAAAAAGAGTCTTAGCAAACTCACAGAATTTAGGATAAGAAAAAGAGCCAAAACCAATCACATAACAATCAAAAGAGCGGTCTATTTTGGTGTGTTGCAATTTGTCTAAAAACAAATGTGCGTTGCTAGGTGGTTCTCCTTGTCCGTAGGTGGCGGTTAATATAATTAACTGTTCTATGTTGTTGTACTTCTGATAATTGTTTAAATCATCTAAAAACACTTTTTTGTTCGCTTTTAATAAAGACTGTAACAGCGTTTTGGCCAATCTTTTGGTACTTCCATTTTCTGAACCTATAAGAATTACAATGTTTGCTTGGTGGGCAGTAAACTTATTCTTTATTTTAGAACGCAATCTCTGAATAGAAATAACGGTTCCTGAGTACATAAAGTACAAAATTCCAACAGAGCTTATTAATAAAACAATAGACCAAAGTATACTTCCGGTTCCTGTGTGTAAGTTAAAACTTAAGACGGATAGAATTTGAACAAAAGGATAACGAGTTTCTTTAACTATTTCTCCTGTTTTTTGATGGATTTGTACTTCTTTGTCGTGTAAACTCAATATAAAATAATCTTCTTCATCTGTAGAAAAAGGAAATTCTAATTTCTGAACATCTTTAAGTGTGGTGTTTTTAAAAATAGGAAACTCGGCAAACGGAATTTCTTTTTGATTGGTTGCAGGTTTAGACTCAAGGTTTTGTTTTTGAATTTTAGGCAACAAGGAAAATCTATCTATAGATAAATAGGTTCCCGTACAACCAATAATGATGATAGGAATTAGCAACAACCTACCCAAAGCAACATGGTTATATTGTATAGACTTATCATTAATAATTTTAGAGAAAAATTGAATGAAACCTCCCTGCCTTTTTATAGCCAATAATAAACCTGTAATGGAGATTAAACACAGTAAAAAGGAAGTGATTCCGACAAAAATTCTTCCTGGAGTTTTTAAAAATAAAGAACGATGAAAATCGGTAATAAACTCAAAAAAAGCATTGGGTTTAGGAATGTTGGCCAATTTAGCTCCGTTAGTAGGATTGATGTAAAATTGTCCATCCAATTCCGATTCCATGCTAAAAACACTAGCTTTAACAAAATAATTTTTGTCTATTTCTAGATCTAAAACTTCTTCATATTTGGTTTTTAAACTGTCTACCAAATCTGCCAATACTACATTTTCTGCCTGCTCAACTTTAAAAGGTTGCAGTTTATTTTGTATAGGTTTAAAGGCCAAAATAGCCCCCGTAATGGCAGCTAATAGTAAAAATAAAGAAGAAGATACAGTCAGGTAAAAATGACTGTATCTCCATATTTTGTGAAGCATGTGCTAAATTAGTTAGGGATAATTCTTACGTAACGAATGTATCCAGATCCTTCAAATTTGTTTTTTAGATTTTCAGTATTTAATACAACTTCTAAATCTTTTAAATGATGATTTTGATGTTCTACAGCAGTTTCAAATCTTAATTTGTTCCCGATGTTTAAATCACTTTTGGCAACGTTTAATATAAAAACAGAACGTTCTCCACCCGCAATTGTTGCACCAGTAATAGCATCTGTTTCTGGTTGTTTTACTTTTTCAAAAAATGACCACCATTTTGGTAAATCTGGATACCATTTTTCATCATCACCTAAAATTTGTAGAGTCTTGATGTAATTATCATCTTTATCAACTACAGAGACAATAACATAAGCACCTTCACCTTCATAATTTTTTAACTGAACCATACACTTATATTTTTCTGTAGATTCTGTATTTTGTAAGGTCGTAAATGCCATTAACGATAGGCAAATTATTAAGAATGTATATTTAAAAAGTTTCATAAAATTTTAAATTAAATTATTTTAAAAAGTCAATGTTAGCATTTTTTAGCAATTCGTTTTCTTTTGCCAAATCGTATACACTTTCATCAAAATCTGTTTTTATAGATTTATCAGCACCTTTGTGTAATAACATTTGTAACATTTTAACATCTTTTGCTTTCATAGCTGCAATGTGTAATGGTGTTAAACCATCGCTATTTTTTTGGTTGATACCGATTCCTAACTCCATGGCTTTCTGAATTAGTTTTCTTTCTCCTTTTTCTATAGCAATGTGTAACAATGTTGTGTTTTTAGAAGCGTTTTTAGAAGAAACATTTGCATTTTCCAAAGCCGCAGCAAACGGATCAAATCCTTTAGCACTTCTTCTGTTATAAGCATTAAATAGGTGATAGAATAAATTGTTTCCATCAGCATCTACAACATTTACATTTGCTCCTTTTTCTTTTAAAGTAGTAAAAAGAGCTACGTTTACACGTTGTGTAGCAAGAGTAATAGCGGTAAAACCTTCGTTATTTTTGTGGTTGATGTCTTTTACATTAGGCAATAATTGTTTTACCACCACTTCATTATTTCCTTGTACTGCATTTAAAAATGGAGTGTTTCCATTTTCGTCTTTTTGATGTGGGTTTGCTCCTTTTTTGATAAAATAAGCTAGCACACCTGTCTCTTTAGTACTTCTAGCGATGTAATGTAATGCGTTTTGTCCTTTTTTATTTGCCAAAGTAAAATCTAGCCCTAAAGAATCAAAATATTGATAGACTTCTAAAGAGTTGCTGTAACCTCTTGCTCCATGACTTGCAAAAAGTACAATGTTTTCTCCTTCCGTATTTGTTTTTTTGTAGTCAAATCCTTTAGCAATGTATTTCTTCATCAACTCTAAATTCCCACGTTGTGCAGCATAAAACAATAAGTTGTTTCCTTGTTTGTCTGTTGCTTTAATGTCTAGTCCTTTTTGCTCAAAGTAGTTTAGAATTTTACCGTCTTTACTATGTGCAGCTAATAATAAAATAGCATTGGCACCAGCTCGGTTGGTTTCTTTTAAATCGACTCCGTTGGCCACCATCAACTCATAAATCTCGGTATTTTCATGTCCTGCATTTAGCGTAAAGGTGTACCAGTTGAATCCGTGACTACCAACTACTTTGGTATCTGCTCCTTTATTTAGCAATAATTTCATAGTTGATAAATCGCCAGCGTAACCAGCCCACATTAAATAGCTTCTGTTATCGTGTGTAGATTTGTTTACATTATTTCCAGGCAAATCTAAAATGTATGCAATTGTCTCTACAGGGGCTTTGGTCATAATAGCAAAGGTAAGGGCATCAAAAGCAGCTCTATTTTGCTTAACAGCATCGTTTCCTTCTTTAATTTTTTGTTTTACGGTTGCAACATCTGGTTTTGTTTGCCAAAAAGAACGGTCGTGAAAAATATTGCTATTCTCTTGCTGCGGTCTTTGTGCAAAAGTTAACAAAGGAAGTGCAAGTAATAAAAGCGTGATTATTTTTTTCATTTTGTTTTTATTAGGAAATCCCTTTCTAAAAATTGAATTTAGAAAGGGACTTAAATTTATAATGTTTTTAAAGCTTACCAAGCACCAATAAAGTGACTTCCGGTAGTGTTGATTAATTTAGCTCCTTTAGTTACATTTCCTGTTTCAGTATCAACTACATAAATGTTTCCATCTTTTCCTACTGGGGCAGCAGTTAAATAAATTTCATCTCCATAAACTGCATAGTGTTGAAATTGGAACATTTCCATATCTACTTCGTAAGGAATTGCATCAATTTTAGTTGCAGTTTTTGCATTTAAATCTACCAATGCAAAAAAGCTTTCTTCTCTTCCAGATGCTCCTTCTGCAGAACCACCATGACGGTATGCTAATACAGCTTTTCCGTTAGCAGCAGGTCTCCATGCCAATATATAAGCACCTGTTATACCTAAAGCACTGTCTAAATTAAAGTCGTAGGTATTATCATATTGGTTGTCTGCACCAATTTTTAAAATGTGAGAACCTTCAGGGTCACTTTGGTTTGCTTGGTATACATTTCCGTTATATAAAAAAGAGTTGATACTACGGTATCCGTTAGTATTACCATGCCCTACGGTAGAAGTTACAATCGTTGGATTGTCTAAAGAAGGATAATCTAACACAATAGTTTTAGAACCTAAAATTTCGTAACCACTATCAGACTCTAAAGTTTCAGGATTTTTTTTACGTACCTGTGCACCAATGTACAATTTGTCTCCTGCTGCGTTTAAGGTTGGCATGTCTATTCTAGAAATGTAATATCCTTTGGCAGCATCCGCATCATCTAAAGCAATGGTGTGTTCCTTAAATTCGTTAATAGATTGATTTTCTAAGTCCAACGTAACAATGGCAATTTTAGATTCTGTTTTGATGTATTCATCATCTGTTACCTCATCAGTTCCTTTGTCATCCACAACATCATTTGTAGAAACGTACACTGCAGCTCCAGTCTGATCTCCATCAAATAACTTAATCCATCTTGGTGCTGTACCTACATACTGAGCTACCGTTACTGGCAAACCGATTTGGTTGTAGTTTTGCCCTCCGTTTACTGCGTATCTAAAGAAACTTCCTCCTGTATCTCCTGCATAGGTAATATTAAACAAAGTACTTCCGTCTTGAGAAGCTTGCAGCCTTGCTGTTCTGTTAGATGGTACTATGTATCCGTAGTTGAACACATCAATCTCTTTATTCGGATTTTTTGCTTCTTGACTACTTACAGCGTACACCAAAGTTCCACCATTTCCATCTCCTGGATTGGTTCCCATTTTTGCTCCTGCTACTGTAATCCATCTGTCAGAATCAGCTTTAGTTTCTGTAACTACACTGGTACCAGAATCGTCGTCTGAACAAGCTACTGTAAAAGTGAAAGCTGCCAAGGCGATCACTAAAGATCTTAGTCGAATTATTTGTTTTTTCATATTGATTTGTTATTTATAATTTATTGATTGTATAATTTAATTTTAAGTAATAAGCTCTTCCTGGTTTTTGTACCGATAAGTTGTCATAAGCCGCTTTGTCAAAAAGGTTTTTTACATCAAAACTTACAACCCACTGATTTTTAGGAAATGCGTAGCTTAAACCTAGATCTTGTATCCATTGCGTAGGTACAATGTGTGATCCATTATCGGCTGTATGTGTTCCATCTGCGTACTTATAAGAAAAGCTATCGGTGAAATAAAAATTGTGAAATAAGTTAAGTCGCCCTTGTGGCTGGAATACGTTTTGAAAAGTATAGCGCAATCCTCCATTCATGGTAAACAAAGGGGTGTTGGCTACATCTATTTCCAAGCCATTACGAGTCGTCTTTAAACTCAAACGTGAGTAATTAAAGTGAGCGGTTAAGTTGTTTTTAAAATTGTAATTCAATTGCAGTTCAACACCTTTAGATTTGGTGGTGTTTTCTAAATTCCCATAGGTAATGACTTCATCATCTTGTTCCAATTGATTGGCATTGATAGGCAAACCAATTAAATCTTGTATATTTCTAGTAAAAAAATTGGTAGTAGCAACTAGCCCATGGTTTTTGTAGTTGAATTTCCCCAATCGGAAACCGAGATTAAAATTGTTACTAATTTCAGGCTTAATGCTTCGATTGCCAGAAATATTATCTCCTGTATTTCCAAAAACCTCATCCTCACTAGGCAAACGCACTGCTTTTTCTGCCGATGCCATTAACGTAATAACAGGCAAGACTTCAAAAGAAGTTGCAAGACCATAGCCGTTGTAATCTTTATCACTTTTATATACATCGTTAATTACCTCGGTACGATCTTCGTTAAAAGAAGGTTTGTTGTTCAATACCTTTTGTCTGTAGTGTTTGCCGAACAGGTTAAGCTTCAGTCGTTCTTTGAATAAATTGAGCTCATAACTAAGCGAGTAAATCTGTTTGTACAAATCTTTGGTTTCTGTAAACGCATTGCTCAAATCAGTTGCATATTCGTCATAATCATCTCTTTCAATACCACTATATACATGGTTTAACAATACTTTGTGTTGTGGAGTAATTTCATAGGACAATCCGCTACGTATAGAAGACACATTACGTTCAATAAAATTTAACACGGGTCCATACGTGTCTTTTTCTTGCTGTGAACCGTAATTGTATTCTCTAGGTTGATTATTATTCTGACCATCTTGCCACAATTCACCACGCCAAGTGTAAATAAATGGATTGGTATCACTCACCATTCGATTTCTAATTCCATACAAACCATTAAGGTTGATATCCAGTCCATTAATAAACAAATCCTTTTTTTGATACAACAAAGTTGCCAACTGCGCATCCGACTCCATAAAACGATCTTTGTAAGGATAGGTAGACATAAAAGCACCGTGTTGAATTTCTTTATAATCATCAGATCCTGTAAAACCGATGTAAAATTGATCTGCCCAAGAAACATTGGTAAACCCTGTTTGAAAAACAACTCCCTTAGACTCATAAGCATCGTTAAAACGTTTTGCTTTGATCTCCTCCGTTTTGGAATTGGGCAATACATCTACCACACCAGGTCCCCAAACTTCATAATCGTTGTCGGAGTAATTGTAAAAACTTGAAAATTTAACGGTAAAACCTTTGTTAAAACGATAAAATCCGCTTGCGTTTGCCTGAAATGTGTTGAACGATCCGTAAGAAGCCGAAGCATTTACATAATTACGATCCGTACCTTTTTTCATTACTATGTTGATGGCTCCACCTAAGGCATCATCAGCCAAATGACCAGGAACTACTCCTTTGTACACCTCTATGTTTTCTATCATGGCAGGAGGGATGCTGTTTAAACTAAATGAAGAACCATACATAGACATGGGAATTCCATCAATAAAAATACGTACAGAACTCCCAGACAAACCATTTAAAGAATATTCTACATTGGATCCTAGTCCTCCGTTTTGACGAATTTTAACACCTACTGTCGAATTCAACAATTCGTTGGTTTGTATATTTCTAAAGCTTGCTTCTTTGGTTTCTACCACATTTACAGCAAAACCTTTGGTTTCTATTTCTGTTTTGTGAGATTTGGCCAACAACTTGATTTCTTGTAAAGATTGAGAGTCTTCTTTTAATTCAAAATCGCAAAGAGTTTTAGGTTCTTTAACAACAATTTTTTTTTGTTGTAGAGAATAGCCCATGTAAGTGGCTTTTATGGTGTGTTCACCTTGTGCTACATCATGAATAAAATACATTCCTTTTCCGTTAGCAACAGTAGCGTATTTATTATCATCAACTAAAATAGTGGCCCCCATTAGCGGAACACCTTTAGTATCTAACACCTTTCCTATTAAAACATGATGTTTTCCGTGGTGTTTTTTTTGCGCAATTGCAGCAATACTTACCATTGTAAGGAATAGAAGAACTTTCTTCATTATTTCTTTTTGTTACTTATTTAGATTTGATAAAAATAATTTACTTTTGCAAAAGTATCTTATCTTTAACTAGTCTAGATAACGCAATAGGGAATTATTATAACGCAAAAGGAACAAATGGAGATTCGGTTTAAAACTTCTGTATGTAAAGACGGAGAGATTGTTAAGAATTTTAATAAAAATTTTGAGTGTTCTAATTTACAAGAAGATGAAATGGTTTGTTATGATGATGTTTTTAGCGGAAAAGTAAAAGAAATTTTAATAAACAATGCATATGTGCTTCATCAGAATTACAACAATAAAGATGTAAAAAATGCAAGTTTAGAAATAACACAAGATTCAGCTGTTTTTTTATTGCATTTTGAAATGGAAGGTGGTGTAAAATGTAAACAGGTAGATAGTACAGAAAATGCTATTGTATTAGATAAGGATATGTATTATTTGCATTACATTCCTCCTTGTACAAGAAGTTATAGCTATACGTCAGAAAGAAGAGAAGGGCTTAAAATTCATATTCCTGAATCTTATTTACAAACTAAAATGGGATATTGTTATACGGGTAAACATTCAGGACTACAAAAGGCAAAAAAAGAGAATAGAATCTATTCTTTTTTAGGAGAAGGATTGCCTATGAATTTTAAGATAAAGCAATTAGTAAAAGAATTTTTAGATTGTGGTTATGAAGGAACCGTAAAACACTCTTTTTTACAAGCAAAGTTAACAGAGTTGTTGTTGGTGTCTTTAATTAATAATTTAGAGAAAAAGGTAGTAGCAAGTGTAAGTTTAACAGAAAAAGATAATTTAAAAGAAGTTGAAAACTATATTCAAAGTAGTTTAAAAAAAGAATTAACCATTACAGATTTGTCTTTAATTGCTGGTATGAATACCTCTAAATTTAAAAAAAGTTTTAAAGAGCATTTTGGGACTACCGTTTTTAAATATATTACACAGTTGCGTGTAGAAAAAGCTACTCGATTGATAACGGACGAAAATTATACCATAGCACAAGCTTCTTATGAAGTGGGATATAAAAACCCACAGCACTTTACGGTTGCTTTTAAAAAAATGTTGGGGTATTTGCCAAGTCAGTTAAAAAAAGGATTACAGCAAATAGTAGGTATTGGATTGTTAAATGATTTTTTTCTGTTTGTTATAGAAATGTAATTGATTGGTAATGAGTATCCTTACAGGTCTGTTTTTAGTTTTATCTCCCTACAAACTGAACCAATATATTCCTCAATAGTAAAAACTACAGCATTAAATTTAGGATACAATATTTTTAAGTGTATGAAAATAAATAAGGTCAAGTTTTAAAACTTGACCTTATTTATAATGTTGTTCTAGAATAGAAGTATTATTTCTTAAGATATACCTTAAATTCAACTCTTCTATTTTTTGCTTTTCCTTTTTCTGTGTCGTTTGTGGCAATAGGATTTTCTTCACCATACCCTTTTGTGGTAATTCTATCAGCATCAATTCCATCAATTTTTACCAAATGCTCTTTAGCAGCATTAGCTCTTTCATGTGATAATTTGTGATTGTATTCAGAAGACCCAGTATTATCGGTGTAACCATTAATTATTAACATAAAATCCTCATGATTTTTTAATAAGGTAGAAACATCATGTAATTTTGGATACGATTTTGGTAACAAAACATCGCTATCGGTTTTAAACTTTACACCTCTAAGTGCTTTGTTTAAAATGTTTACCTCATAAGGTTTTAATTCTGGTTCTACCAAAGCAGCTATTAATAAAGTTTCCTTACCACAATCTCCATCTGCTGTTTGAGTAACTACGCAGTTTCCGTTAGATGTAACTATATTGGTGCTTCCACTGTCAATAACATTACAACAGTCTTGTGCATAGGTTAAAGATGATATTGAAATGGCTAAAAGTGTAAATAAATTTCTCATGTTGATTAAATTATATGGTTAATAATAACATAAAAGTAGCGTAAGTGTATTTTTAACCTATTGATTTAAAACAATTTGAGGATTGATTTTTAACAGTTATTCAATTTTAAAAACTTCAATAGATTTTAATTCAGGACTACCACCACGGTTTCCACTACCAGAAGCCGTATATACTTTTCCTTTGTACAAAACCAGTTGAGAGCCATGTCTTCCACGGTTTAAGGGCTTTAATGTAGACCAAGTTTCAGTTTCGGTATCGTAACATTCTACTTCATTATGAGCTAATTTTTGACCAATACTTTCGCCTCCAGCAAAAAGGATTTTATCGCCAATAGCCAATGCCATACAACCTGCTCTTTGGGTAGGTACGTGTTGTGGTAAAGTACTCCATTGTTGTGTTTTAAAATCAAAAACATCTACTTCGGGAACGGTTAAGTGAAACACTTTTTTTATTTTTCCGGAGCTTCTACGTCCACCTAATAAATACAATTTGTTATTTACAATAACAGAGGCTGCGTGATCTCTAGCTCTGGGAGCATTGGGTAGTTGTTCCCACTTTTTGGTTTTGAAATCATACACATCAAACCAATTTACATGACCGTCCCAGTGACCATCTTGTATTCCGCAAATTAAGTACAATTTGTTTTGATAAATTTTGGCCATGGCTGCTCCACGTCTTCGGTTTTTAGGGATTTTAAATTCTTTTGTCCACTTATCTTTTTTAGGATGATAAAAATATACATAGTCTACAGGGGTTTCATTTGGATATGGTCCTGTAAAAGCACCTGCAACCAGAATTTTATTTTTATAAGCTATTCCCTCAAAATGGTGTAGTTCTATTGGTGGTTTTGCTCCTTTGGTCCAAGTATTGTTTTTAGGGTTAAAAATAGAAACAGGTCTTATTCCTCTTCCTCCACACAAGTGAAGTTTTCCATTGGCTTCTATAAACGCAGCTTCGTGTCTTTGTACGGGTTGGTTTGTGGTTTCTATAGTGTGCCAAGAACAATTTTCTAAATGTTGCGCATTAAGTTGTAGATTGTTTAAAAACAAAACAAAGGTGAATGCTAGTGTTTTTATGAGTTTCATAAGAAAAGTAAGTTTTAAGAAAAATAAAAATTATTTTTTTAAAATAACAAACCAACCAAATCTTCAATAGTAGATATTTTAACAACTTCTATATTGCTTTCTTTTTGAGAAACTTTACAGAATTTAGAAATAAAAACTTTTTCAAAGCCAAGTTTTTCTGCTTCTATAATTCTTTGTTCTACTCGGTTAATAGGTCTAATTTCTCCAGCCAAACCTACTTCGGCAGCAAAGGCATAGTTTTGCGGAATGGGTTCGTCTTCATTGCTAGATAGTACGGCTACAACTACCGCCAAATCAATGGCAGGATCATCAACAGAAATTCCACCCGTAATGTTTAAAAACACATCTTTTGCACCCAATCTAAAACCAGCTCTTTTTTCTAGAACTGCTAAAATCATGTTCAATCGTTTTAAATTGTACCCTGTGGCAGAACGTTGGGGGGTTCCGTAAACAGCTGTGCTAACTAGTGCTTGTACTTCTATCATTAAAGGTCGCATTCCCTCTAAAGTAGCTGCAATAGCTGTCCCGCTTAAATCTCCATCTTTTTTAGAAATTAATATTTCTGATGGGTTTTTTACCTCTCGCAATCCTCCGCTACGCATTTCAAAAATTCCTAATTCTTGGGTAGATCCAAAACGATTTTTTAAGGCTCTTAAAATTCGGTACGTATGGTTTCTGTCTCCTTCAAATTGCAAAACTACATCTACCATGTGTTCTAAAATTTTAGGACCAGCAATGCTCCCTTCTTTATTAATATGACCAATTACCAAAACGGGAGTGTTGGTTTCTTTGGCAAATTTAATTAGCTCGGTAGTGGTTTCTTTTATTTGGGAAATAGAACCAGCAGAACTTTCTACATAATCTGTATGTAGGGTTTGTATAGAATCTATCACCAAAATTTCTGGTTGTTCTATTTGTATGGCTTTAAATATTTTTTGAGTATTGGTTTCGGTTAAAATCAAACAATCTTCGTTTAGATTTTGTACACGTTCTGCTCTTAGTTTTATTTGAGTTTGACTTTCTTCTCCAGAAACATATAACACTTTGTATTTCATGCTTAAGGCTACTTGTAACATTAAGGTAGATTTACCAATACCAGGCTCTCCACCCAATAAGATGATAGAACCTGGTACAATTCCGCCACCCAACACGTTGTTTAGTTCATTACTAACCGCATTGTAGCGTACTTCATTTTGAACCTGAATATCTTTTACCTTTAATGGTAAGTTGGCTTTTTTGGGAGTGTTTTCTAATTTCCAGTCTGCTTTTTCTTCTTTGGCAATTACTTCTTCTACAATGGTGTTCCATTCTTTACAAGTACCACATTGTCCCATCCATTTAGAATGTTGGGTTCCACAATTCTGACAAAAGTATGCTGTTTTTGTTTTGGCCATAACTCAGTTGTTACAAAGTATTATAAAATTAGGTTGTTGTTGGTAAAATAACAACACATGTGTGCGTTTTATCTGCTCTTATTTAAAATAGGCAAGAATAAAAAAGACAAACCACCTAAAACTATAACTAGTATGGTTTGAGATGTCCATGCAATCCATCCAAAACTAGCTCCAATAGTTTCCGGAACGGCATAAATTAACAAGGCTTGTTGTATAACGTAAGGATATGCTCCAATTCCGCCATTAGTGGTCGCAAAACTAAAGGTTCCCATAATAAAACAGATTAAAATGGCATCTAATCCTAAATGGCTAGTTTGTGGAAAAGCATAAATAACCACGTATAACATTAGTACGTATAAAAACCATATTAAAAATGTGTAGAATATATAAGCCCACTTTTTTTCCATGGTAAAAAGAGTTTTAATCCCTTCTATTAAACCTATGGCAAACTCTCTTATTTTTATAAAAAGAGGTCTTTTAGATTTTTTGATAGCGGTAAATAAAAAGTAAATAATACCTAACAATACTAGGCCAATAGTAGCAAGTAAGATAGGGTTGGGTGGAATTTTATTGATGATTAATTCCTTGATGAGCTCGTATTGTGCAAAAAAAGCAAGGATAATTAAAAGTAAATAAACCACCATATCTGCTAATCTTTCGGCTACAATGGTTCCAAAAGCTTTGTCAAAAGGAACGTCTTCGTATTGATTAATGGTTGCTGCTCTACTAAATTCTCCAGCTCTAGGAATTCCTAAATTTACCAGATAGGCTACAAAAACAGCCATGGCATTGTTGTAAAATTTAGGTTGATAACCTAAAGGTTTTAGCATATACCTCCAACGGTGTGCCCTACAAACATGACTTAAAAAACCTAGAAATATAGATAGACCAACCCACCAATAATTGGCATTGTAAAAAGAGGTTTTTATTTCGTTTAACTCCTCTTGTGTAAATTTAGAAAGAGATAGCCAAATTAAAAAAGCACCTAAAAGTAGTGGTAATGTAGTTTTTAATGTTTTTTTGAGATTGACTTTCAATATTAATTGAGTGTATTTGTTTCTTCGTTTGGAAAAATAATGGCTGGGCTAAAGTTTTTAGCTTCTTCAAAATCCATCAATCCGTAAGAAATAATAATAATAATATCTCCAGGAGCAACTCGTCTAGCGGCTGGTCCGTTTAGTGTAATTTCTCCACTATTTTTTTCACCAGGAATAATGTAGGTGTCTAAACGTTCTCCATTGTTAATGTTAACAATAGAAACTTTTTCACCTTCAATCATATTGGCAGCCTCCATTAATGCTTTATCAATAGTAATACTACCAATATAGTTTAAATCGGCTCCAGTAACCTTTACTCTGTGTATTTTAGATTTTACGACTTCAATTTGCATGGTGCAAAATTAATTATTTATATCTGAATTTAAACTATATCTAGTTAGATAATTCATAAAAAGGAATGTTGTCAATTAATCTAATATCACCTGCAAAAACAGCTATAAACCCTCTTTGTTTATGCGGAGAGTTAAAAGAATTTGAGGGTTTTAGATTGTTTTCATTAGCAATAGAAAAGTATTCTAAAACTAAATTGTGATGATTGTTAAATTTATCACTCACATATTTTTGAACGTCTGTAGGAGTTGCGTGTTTGCTTTTTTCTTGAGCTTCTTTTAGCGTTCTATATATAAACGGAGCGCTTGCCCTGTGTTCTAAAGTTAAGCGTGTGTTTCTAGAACTCATGGCCAATCCATCAGCTTCTCTATAAATTGGACAGCCCACAATGTTTACCGGTTGTTGGGTAATGGTTACTAGCTTTTTAATAATTTGTAGTTGCTGAAAATCTTTTTCACCAAAATAAGCATTATTTGGTTTTACAACATCAAACAATTTTTTAACAATGGTACCCACTCCGTTAAAATGATTGTCTCTAAACTTTCCTTCCATTTCTTTGTCTAACCCTTCAAAATCAAAAATTTCTGCTTCTTCATTGTTGCTGTACATTTCAGAAGTAGTAGGAGTAAAAACAATGTCGCAATTAATTTCTTTTAGTTTTTCTAAGTCATTTTCCAGCGTTCTAGGATATTTTTCTAAATCGGCTGGGTTGTTAAATTGCGTAGGGTTTACAAAAATACTAACAACAACAAGATCATTATTTTCTTGTGCCTTTTTTACAAGAGCTAAATGGCCTTGGTGCAGTGCACCCATAGTGGGAACTAAACCAATAGATAGACCTTTGTTTTTTTGGTCTTGAAGATACGATTGAGTTAAATCTCTAATAGTGAATACTTTCATTCCGTAGAATTACATTTAAGCAACTGCAAACTTACTATAAATCCTTATATATTGGGTATTTTTTCGTACTTTTGCAAAATTATATTCAATAATTGAATGATTTATGAAAAATAAGAGAGTTTTATACGTTTCTAGTGAGGTAACACCCTACACACCTCCAACTGAAATGTCAGAAATGTCTTTCGAGGCCGCAAAAAAAGCACATCACAAAGGAGTACAAACAAGAATTTTTATGCCGAGATTCGGAGTGATAAACGAAAGAAGACACCAGTTGCATGAAGTGATTAGACTTTCTGGAATGAATTTAATAATTAATGATATGGATATGCCTTTGATTATTAAAGTAGCATCTATTCCTAAAGAAAGAATGCAAGTTTACTTTATAGATAACGAAGAATACTTTAAAAGAAAGGCAACTTTTACAGATGAAAACGATGAAATGTTTGCAGACAATGACGAAAGAGCAATCTTTTTTGCAAAAGGAGTTGTAGAAACTGTAAAAAAATTAAACTGGGCTCCAGATATAATTCATGTACATGGGTGGATGGCATGTTTATTGCCTTTGTACTTAAAAGAATATTATAAAGATGATGCTCTGTTTGCAAATACAAAAATTGTAACGTCTGTTTACGATAATGAGTTTGAAGGAACTTTGGCAAATAACTTGGCAGATAAAGTTAGATATGATGAAATTTCTGAAGACAAAATAGAAGTTTTAAAAGAACCAACTTTTGCTAATATTTTAAAAAGTGCCATAGATAATTCTGATGCTGTTGTAAAAGCCAGCAGATTTGTGAACGATGATTTGGAAGATTATTTAGATGATTTGGAAAAACCATTTTTAGACTATCAAACAGAAGATACATTTGCAGAAGCTTATCTAGAATTTTATTCAGAAAAAGTTTTAAATTAATTAAAAAAATATGACACTTTTTAACATAAAGTCTTTAAAAAACATAGCAGCTTTAGGTACTATGTTTTTTTTTGTGAGTTGCAGTAATGATGTGATAACTTCGGCAGACGGTTTTATTAATAATGACACGTTTAAAAAAGATACATTAAATCAAGAAGATGGTATTTTTCCGGTTATTGAAACAGTCGCAATAGATTCTGTTCCTTCAAACCTGTTATCTACTTACCTAATAGGTGAATATACAAATAGCGACTTTGGAACTTTAAATGCTGGTTTTGTAGGTCAAATAATAACAGATGTTTATCCTGTTAAAAGAACCACTAGTGAAACACCAGAAAACGTAACAACAACCGATGTAAGTGCTGTTTTAGAAATTCCGCTTTCTTTTTCTTTTAAAGAAGATTCTACAGAAGAACTAGAGTTGACAAATGCTTTAGGAGACATAGCAACAGTGTTCAATTTTGAAGTATCTACTTTTACAACTTATTTAGAAAGATTTAATGCAGATGGTTCTACAAGAACTTATTACTCTAATGGAACCAACGATGCAAGAACAAAAGAAGATTTAGGAGGGCTAATAGATTTAGGGATACTTACAGGGTATAGTTTTTCTGAAACATATACAGAAGCTGATACGTTAAGAATACCATTGGATTTATACGATTTTAAAACTGAGTTTTTGGAAAAATTAGACTCAAACCCTATTACCTCTGACGATGAAATGAGAGCGTTTTTTAAAGGGTTAAAGTTTAAAGCTACAAAAACTTCGGGACAAGGGTTGGTGGTTCCTGTAAGTTTAGCAGGAGCTAAGTTAAAGATAACTTATAAAAATCAAGTGAGTGGTGAAGAAGACGAAGAGAAAGAATTGTCTTTTAGCTTAAATGGTGCTTTACATAATTTGTATGAACATGATCATAACAGTGCAAATTTAACAAACGAAGTATATGTGCAAGGGGCAAGTGGTTATCATGCAAAAGTTGATTTGTCAGATGCCATAGCAGCATATAGTACAAAAGCTATAGATGAAAATTGGTTGTTAAACCAAGCAAGTTTAAAAATTTATATTAAAGAAAATACAGATGGAGATTATAGCAATACCATCACATCGTTGTTAATACATGGAGTAGATGATGAGGGAAAGGCTGTAGCTATAGATGATTATTTTTATTTAGGAAGAAGCAGTTTTGTAGATGGTAGTGTTAGATTTGAAGATGGTGAAAATCAAAAAGATCCCTATGTAAAATTCTTTATTACCAAGGTAATTAAAGATGCCTTAGCTGATGGTAAAATTTCGGAATTAAGAATTAAAGAAAATAGATCTGAAAGCACATTTGTAGACTTAAGATCTACTACAGCAAAAGGATTGGTGTTTTTAAATGATTTAGCAAGTACAACTAAAGCTCCGCAATTAGAAATTATTTATTCTAAAATAAATAATTAAAAGTATATAAAATTTTATCAATGTAAAAAGCTCAACCATTTTTATGGTTGGGCTTTTTGTTTTATTCTAATGTTGTTAAAATTACATCATTCCTGGCATTCCATGTCCATGGTCATGACCTCCACCAGCTTGTGGTTGTTCAGGAATTTCTGTTAATGTACATGCAGTTGTTAAAATCATACCAGCAACAGAAGCAGCGTTTTCTAAAGCAACTCTGGTAACCTTTGTAGGGTCAATAATACCTGCTTTAAACATTTCTACGTATTCGTCTGTTTTGGCATTGTATCCGTAATCAGATTTTCCTTCTATTACTTTAGCAACTACTACAGATCCTTCACCTCCTGCATTGTTTACAATTTGTCTTAAAGGCTCTTCAATAGCTCTGTTTACTATAGCAATTCCAGTTTTTTCATCAGCATTTTCTGTAGCTAAGTTTGCCAATGCAGCTTTAGCTCTAACCAAAGCAACACCACCACCAGCAACAATACCTTCTTCTACTGCAGCTCTAGTAGCATGTAAAGCATCGTCTACACGGTCTTTCTTTTCTTTCATTTCAACTTCAGAAGCAGCACCAACATATAGTACAGCTACACCACCTGCTAATTTAGCTAAACGTTCTTGTAGTTTTTCTTTGTCGTAATCAGAAGTAGTTGTTTCAATTTGAGCTTTAATTTGGTTTACTCTAGCGTTAATTGCCTCTGTAGCACCAGAACCGTTTACAATTGTAGTATTGTCTTTGTCTATAGTTACTGTTTCTGCAGTACCTAAAGATTCTAAAGTAGTGTTTTCTAAAGTCAATCCTGTTTCTTCAGATACAACTGTTGCTCCAGTTAAAATAGCAATATCTTCTAACATGGCTTTACGTCTGTCTCCAAAACCAGGAGCTTTAACAGCAGCAATTTTTAAGGCACCACGTAATTTGTTCATTACTAAAGTAGCCAAAGCTTCACCATCAACATCTTCAGCAATAATTAATAAAGGTTTTCCGCTTTGAGAAATAGGTTCTAAAATTGGTAGTAACTCTTTTAAATTAGAAATTTTCTTGTCATATAATAAAATATATGGGTTTTCTAACTCAGCTAACATTTTTTCAGAGTTAGTTACAAAGTAAGGAGATAAGTATCCTCTATCAAATTGCATTCCTTCAACAATGTCTACATATGTTTCAGTTCCTTTTGCTTCTTCTACAGTTATAACACCTTCTTTTCCTACTTTTCCAAAAGCTTCAGCAATTAAATCTCCAATAGAGTTGTCGTTATTAGCAGAAATAGCGGCTACTTGTTGAATTTTATCAGAGTCAGACCCCACAACTTCAGATTGTTTTGCCAATCCTGCTACGATAGATGTTACTGCTTTGTCTATTCCTTTCTTTAAGTCCAATGGATTGGCTCCAGCAGCAACGTTTTTTAAACCTTCTTGCACAATTGACTGGGCTAATACAGTAGCTGTTGTAGTTCCGTCTCCAGCCAAATCGTTGGTTTTAGAAGCTACTTCTTTTACCATTTGAGCTCCCATGTTTTCTAATGGGTCTGATAATTCAATTTCTTTTGCTACAGATACACCATCTTTGGTAATGTGTGGTCCTCCAAAAGCTTTTCCAATTACTACATTTCGTCCTTTAGGACCTAAAGTTACTTTTACTGCATTTGCTAATGCATCAACTCCACGTTTTAATCCGTCACGTGCTTCAATATCAAATGTGATTTCTTTTGCCATTTTTTAATGTTTTTTAATTAGATAATTGCGAAAATATCGCTCTCTCTCATGATTAAATAATCGTTTCCTTCAAAAGATAATTCCGTACCAGCATATTTACCATACAAAACGGTATCACCTTCTTTTACGGTAATAGGATTGTCTTTAGTTCCGTTACCAACAGCAATCACTTTACCTTGTAATGGTTTTTCTTTTGCTGAATCTGGTATAATTAATCCAGAAGCAGTTGTTGTTTCCGCTGGAGCTGGCTCTACCAAAACTCTATCAGCTAATGGTTTAATGTTTATGCTCATAATTATTTAATTAAAATTGTTATTAGATGTTATTGGGGTAACGAAAAGTATGCCAATTGACAAACAAATAGTTTCTAAAACAAAAATGTCATCATGTGGTGACATGATGACATTTTTATGTGTATAATGTTTGTATTATTATTCTGCAGAATTTTCTTCTTTTGCAGTATTGTCATTAATAATATCTTCTATATCTGCTGCATCTTCTTCTTGAGCTGGAGCAACTACATCTCTTTGTTGAATGGTTTCTTGTAATTCTGATTTGCTAGCTTCCCCTCTTGGAATTACCAAGCTAGATCCTAAAATTAAAACCAGTAAAGAAATTGCCAATGTCCAAGTAGCTTTGTCTAAAAAGTTATTTGTGCTTTGTACTCCTCCTATTGTGCTACCAGAACCCCCTGTTAAAGATGATGATAATCCTCCTCCTTTAGGATTTTGAACTAAAACAATTAAGATAAGTAGTACTGCTACTACCATGATTAAGATTAACAATATATTGTATGTCATGATTTATGTATTTTGTAAATTTTTTATTCTTTGTATTTGGTCTGCAAATAAACCACTTTTTTCTGGATATTTCAAACTTAAAATTTTATATGCTTGTATGGCATTGTCATATTTTTTTTGAGCCAAATATACCTTTGCTAAAGTCTCTGTCATTAATTCGTTAGAAATGTCTGAATTGTTTGTAGACAATAGGGTTGAAGGAGTTTGAGCTGTTTTTTTAATCGGGTTTATTTTGGGGTTGTTTTCTATAAACTGATTGATGATTTTTAGTTTTGAACTGGTATTGTTCTCTGGTTCTTTTTGAGGTTCTCTAACAATAGGAGTGCTGCTAGAAAGCTGTAACCACTGATGAAAACTGTGTTTTTCTGAAGCAGTAAAATTAAAGGGAGATTTTTGAAAATCTTTGTTGTTAGAATTGGTTGTAGAATTGTTTTCCACAACTTTTTCTTCTACAACAGTTTCTGCATTGTTGTTATTTATATGTGTAATGTAGTCAAACAAAACTTCTCTATTAACTGTATGCGCAGCAACAACTTTTAGAGTATTGTTGTATTTATAGTGTTTTTGTTGATGGTATTTTTTTAAAAGAAGCGTTTTAGCAAATTGAAAATATGAAAATTCATCGGCAATAGTCTCTAGTTGTTGAATACTTAGAGTTTCTGTTTGGTTGTTTTTGATTGCTTGATTAAAAAATTCGTGCATAATTTTACCAATTGGCTACAGATGCGTTAAAAATGTTTTGATTGATTCTTTCAAAAATTTCATCAAAAGCCGTTTCTAAAAGAGTTCCTTGTAAAATATCATTGGCATCATAATCATAAAAATGACTAAATCTTTTTTCAAAGTTTTTAGACTCGTCTGTTCTGTTATAGAAACGGACGTTAAATTCTATCGTTAATCTGTTTTGTGAAGCTCCTTGGTCTGCATTGGCAGACATTGGAGTTATGGTGTATCTTGTTATTTCTCCTTCAAAATGTAAATCACCTCCGTTTTTTACCAAATTTAAATTGGTTTGTGTAATAAAAAAATCTTGAAGGTTTATAGTAAATTCTTGACTTAAACTAGGTTCAATCAAATCTGCATTGTTGTTAAAAAAATCTATCTGTATGGTTTTAGCATTTCCTGTGTCTCCACCTGTAAAGCTATATATCCCACAACTAATAACAGTTGTTAATACAATTAAAGATGTAATTTTTAAAAAGATTTTTTTAAACATAATATGTAAAGGCTTAAGAGACAAATATAGTTTATAAATTGTATTGTTTTATTTTTCGGTACAAAGTTCGTTCTGAAATACCCAATTCTTTGGCTGCTAGTTTGCGTTTGTTGTTGTTGCGTTCTAACGATTTTTTTATCATTTCTATTTCTTTGTCTTGTAAAGATAAATTTTCATCTTCTTCAATAGTTTCAATATACGGATATTCCTCGTCGTCTTCCGGGTTTGAGTCAAGATCCTCTTTTTGATAAGCTAGTAAATTAGAACTTTTGTTTATAGATGGAGCCAATGCTTTTGGAATTGCGTTTTCTAAGAAAGATTCCTTTTCTAGTTCTTTACCATTTTGCATTAAGTTAAGTGTAATTTGTTTTAACTCATTTAACTCAGAGCGCAATTCGTAAATCATTTTTAGCAAATTGGTTTTTTCTTCGCCGCTAAATGATTTTTGTTCTTCTAAAATCATCGGTAAAGAAGATTTACTTAAATCTGGCAAGTAATGTTTTAAGGTTGCTGGGCTTATGTTTCTGCTTTCTTCAATAATAGAAATTTGTTCTGCAATGTTTCTAAGTTGTCTAATGTTTCCAGGAAAATGATATCTGGAAAGTAAAAGAACTGCTTCATCACTTAAACGAACTGTTGGCATTTTATATTTTTGAGCAAAATCTGAAGCAAATTTTCTGAATAGTAAGTGAATGTCTTCGTTTCTGTTGCGTAAAGGTGGTAGTTCAATTTCAATGGTACTCAATCTGTAATACAAATCTTCCCTAAAAGTTCCCTTTTTAATGGCCTCAATCATTTTTACATTGGTAGCAGCTACAATTCTTACATTGGTTTTTTGAACTTCTGAAGACCCTACTTTTATAAACTCACCATTTTCTAACACACGTAGCAATCTTACTTGCGTGGTAAGTGGTAGTTCTCCAACTTCGTCTAAAAAAATAGTTCCACCATCGGCAACTTCAAAGTAACCTTTACGTGTGTTGGTAGCTCCTGTAAAAGCTCCTTTTTCGTGCCCAAACAACTCACTATCAATGGTTCCTTCGGGAATGGCTCCACAGTTTACAGCAATGTAATTGTTATGTTTTCGGTGCGATAGGGAGTGTATAATTTTAGGAATACTTTCTTTTCCTACTCCGCTTTCACCAACAACCAAAACAGAAATATCTGTAGGAGCAACACGTGTTGCTTTTTCAATAGATCTATTTAATTGAGGATCGTTACCTATAATTCCAAAACGTTGTTTTATTACTTGAACAGATTCCATAGTTGTTTTTTTGATAAGGCTAATATATTTAAGAGTGGCTTACATATTCTCCTAATAAGGTTGCAGAAGTACAATCTGTAACTTTAACTTTCACAAAATCTCCAACCTTTTCATTTCCTTTTGGAAAGACTACTGCGTAGTTTTGAGAGTTTCTTGCCATCCAATGCTGATCGGATTTTTTTGAGTTTCCTTCTATTAAAACTTCTATAGTTTTGCCTACATAAGCATTGGTGTTATTGGCACTTAACTTTCTTTGTAAGTCTATTACTTCTTGTAAACGTCTTTTTTTATCGGCAGCTGGTACATCGTCTGGAAATTTTTTCTCGGCCAAGGTTCCTGGTCTCTCAGAATAGGCAAACATAAATCCATAATCGTAGTTTACATATTCCATTAAAGATAAAGTGTCTTTGTGTTCTTCTTCGGTTTCACCACAAAAACCAACAATCATGTCTTGAGAAATGGCACAGTCTGGCAATAAAGTCTTAATGTTATCAATCAATTCCATGTACTCTTCACGAGTGTGTTGACGATTCATTCTTTGCAATACAGAAGTACTACCAGATTGAACAGGCAAGTGTAGGTATCTACAAATATTAGAGTATTTTACCATGGTATGTAGCACTTGAATATCCATGTCTTGCGGATTGTTGGTAAAAAATCGTACCCACATGTTTGGAAATGTGCTTGCAACCATTTTTAGCAATTCTGCAAAACCTACGGCAGTTGCTTTGGCAATTTCACTTGCTTTGTCAAAATCTTTTTTAAGTCCACCACCATACCAAAGGTAGCTATCTACATTCTGACCTAATAAAGTAACTTCTTTGTATCCTTTTGCTTGTAAATCTTTTATTTCAGAAATAATGCTTTGTGGGTCTCTAGAGCGTTCTCTTCCACGAGTAAAAGGTACTACGCAAAATGTACACATATTATCGCAACCACGTGTAATGGTTACAAATGCAGAAACACCGTTAGAGTTTAAACGAACCGGAGAAACATCTGCATAGGTTTCTTCTTTTGATAATATTACATTTACAGCATTTCTACCTTCGTTTACTTCTTCTAACAAATTAGGTAAATCTCTATAAGCATCTGGACCTACAACCAAGTCTACAATTTTCTCCTCTTCTAAAAATTTAGATTTTAAGCGTTCTGCCATACATCCTAATACACCAACTTTCATGTTGGGATTAATTTTTTTAATGGCATTGTATTTTTCCAAACGTTTTCTTATCGTTTGTTCTGCTTTTTCACGAATAGAACAGGTATTTACCATTACCAAATCCGCTTCTTCTAGCTTTAATGTTGTGTTGTATCCTGTTTCAGATAAAATAGAGGCAACAATCTCACTGTCATTCATATTCATTTGGCAACCATAACTTTCTATGTACAGTTTTTTGGTGTTACCGTCTTTTTGCTCAGTAGAAAGAGGATGACCTTGTTTATTGGCATCAATAATTTTTTCTTCTGTTGTAATTCTGCTCATTTTGTGTAGATTTCTAAGGTTGCAAATTTACAATAAATATTGCGATTTGTGACAAGATGTCAGAATATATATGAGGAATAAAGTGGTAAAACAAAGATTATGAACGTGGGTTTTAATTTTTCTCCCTACTTTTGTGGCAAGTTATAGAACTAAATAAGGAAGAAAATAGCATATGGCAAGTAATCTTGTAATCGTTGAGTCACCAGCAAAGGCAAAGACAATAGAGAAGTTTTTAGGGAAGGATTTTCAAGTAGAATCTAGTTTTGGACACATAGCAGATTTGCCTTCGAACGGTTTAGGAATTGATGTAGAAGGAGATTTTTCACCTACCTATTTAGTGTCAGATGATAAAAAATCGGTAGTTAGAAAATTAAAATCATTAGCTAAAAAAGCAGATACAGTTTGGTTAGCAAGTGATGAGGACCGTGAAGGAGAAGCGATTGCTTGGCATTTAAAAGAACAGTTAAAGTTAAAAGAAGATAATACAAAACGTATTGTTTTTCATGAAATTACAAAGTCTGCTATTTTAAAGGCTGTAGAAAATCCAAGAAAAATAAATTACAATCTAGTAGATGCTCAGCAAGCACGTAGAGTGTTAGATAGAATTGTAGGATATGAATTGTCTCCAGTTTTATGGAGAAAAGTAAAAGCAGGTTTGTCTGCAGGTAGAGTTCAATCGGTTGCAGTGCGTTTAATTGTAGAGAGAGAACGTAGTATTTTAGACTTTAAAAGTGAAGCTAGTTACAAGGTAGTAGCCGAGTTTTATAACGATGAAGGAAAAAGTTTTAAAGCAACTATTCCTAAGGCTTTTGACACGAGACAACAAGCAGAAGCTTTTCTAAAAGAGTGTGTTGGGGCTGAATTTAAAATTGCAGATTTAACAACCAAACCTGCAAAAAAATCTCCAGCAGCACCTTTTACCACATCAACTTTACAACAAGAAGCTGCTAGAAAATTAGGGTTTTCAGTGTCTAAAACCATGACAGTTGCTCAGCGTTTATATGAGGCCGGAATTATTACATATATGAGAACCGATAGTGTAAACTTATCTGTAGAAGCAAAAAAAGCAGCAGCAGCAGAGATTACAGCATCCTATGGTTCAGAATATAGCAAACCAAGAAATTACAATACAAAATCAAAAGGAGCGCAAGAGGCACACGAGGCCATTCGTCCGACTGATATGACTCGTCATGAAATCAATCAAGAATACGATCAAAACAGGTTGTATGATTTAATTTGGAAGAGAACCTTGGCTTCCCAAATGAGCGATGCACAGTTAGAACGCACCAATGTAAAAATAGAAAACAATCAGAATGATAAAGTTTTTACAGCAAATGGTGAAATGATCAAATTTGAAGGTTTCTTAAAAGTGTATTTAGAAGGAAACGATAATGAAGATGAAGAACAAGATGGAATGTTGCCACGTTTAACCATTGGCGATGTTTTGGAACATGAATACATAACAGCAACCCAACGTTTTACCAAAGCACCTTATCGTTTTACAGAAGCCTCTTTGGTAAAGCAATTAGAGGAGTTGGGAATTGGTCGTCCGTCTACATATGCTCCTACCATTTCTACCGTTTTGCGTAGAGGTTATGTAGAAAAAGGAACCGTAGAAGGAACCGAAAGAGAATACGAACAATTTGTGTTGAAAAACAATAAAGTTGTCTCAAAAACGTTGACAGAAAAAGTAGGATCTGATAAAGGAAAATTAGTGCCAACAGATATTGGGAACATTGTAAACGACTTTTTGGTAGCACATTTTGAGAAAATATTAGATTACGGGTTTACAGCAAAAGTAGAAGCTCAATTTGATGAAATAGCAGAAGGAAATGAAGAGTGGATTGGTATGATTAAAGAATTTTACCAAGGATTTCATACCAATGTAAAAGATGTTGCCGAAAATGCTGATAGAGAAAGTGGAGAACGTATTTTAGGAAAGCATCCAGAATCTGGAAAAACGGTGTTGGTTCGTTTGGGTAAATTTGGACCGTTGGCTCAAATAGGTGATCCAGATGATGAAGAAAAAGAATTTGCTAGTTTATTAAAAGAACAAAACTTAGGAACCGTTACTCTAGAAGAGGTTTTAGATTTGTTTTTATTGCCTAAAAATTTAGGAGATTACAAAGGAGAAGAAGCTATAGTCTCTAACGGACGATTTGGACCTTATATTAAATATGGAACCATGTATGTTTCTTTAGACAAAGGAGAAGATCCTATGTCTGTAGATTTTGATAGAGCCGTAGAGTTGATTGAAGCAAAAATAAAAGCAGATGCTCCAATTGCAGAATATGAGAACTTACCTGTGCAGAAAGGAGTAGGTCGTTTTGGTCCCTACATTAAATGGAATGGTATGTTTATTAACGTAAACAAAAAATATGACTTTGACAACTTAACAAATGAGGACATTGTAGAGCTAATTGAAGTTAAGAAACAAAAAGAGATTGATAAAGTTGTTCATAACTGGGAAGATGAGGGAATTAGAGTAGAAAAAGCTCGTTGGGGAAGGCATAATATTATCAAAGGAAAAACAAAAATTGAGTTGGCTAAAACAATAGATGCTGCCGCTTTAACGTTAGAAGAAGTAAAAGACATTATTGAAAAAAATGCTCCAAAGAAAAAAACTAGAGCAAAAAAAGCACCCGCTAAAAAAACACCTGCAAAAAGAGCTGCTAAAAAGAAATAAACTAAGTCATGATTCAAGAGTTTTTTACACCAATAGCAGATAATGTTTTTGATGAGCAACAAGACAAAAGAGAACTGTTTGGTCATCAAATTATTAAGCATACTGCAGAAAAAGGATTTCCAGAGTTAGACCATGTTAGTTTGGCTTTTTTTGATGTAAAAGAAGGTAGAATGGCTGTTAATAATCAAGAAACAGCAATTGGAGCAAACCATATAAGAAAAGAACTCTATAAATTATGTATGGGAAACTGGAATGTTTCCATAGCAGATTTAGGAAGTATCAATGCAGGAAATCAAGTTTCAGACACTTATTATGCTGTTCAAGAAACAGTTGCTTTTTTGGTAAAAAAAAACATTATTCCGGTAATTTTAGGAGGAGGACAAGATTTAATTTATGCGAATTATAGAGGATATAATCAATTAGATCAAACGGTAAATTTAGCTGTTGCCAGTCCAAAATTTAATTTTGGAAATTTAGAAGACACCTTAAATTCTAGCTCTTATTTAAGTAAAATTATACTAGAAGAACCTTGTAATTTGTTTAATTATGCAAATCTAGGATATCAAACTTATTACAATTCTCAAGAAGAAATATCGCTTATAGAAAGTTTAAGTTTTGAAGCCTATAGAGTTGGAAGCTTAAAAGACATATCTGTAGCAGAACCTGTAATGAGAGATGCAGATATTGTTGCCATAGACATAGGAGTTGTAGAGTCTAGCGTGGCTCCAGCCAATGGAAACGCAAATCCAAATGGATTAAAAGGAGATGCAATTTGTGCACTTGCAAGATATGCAGGAATAAGTGATAAAGTAACCTCGTTTGGAATTTATGAATACAATCAGATTTTTGATGTAAATCATCAAACCAGTAAGTTAATTTCTCAAGTCATTTGGTATTTTATAGAAGGTTTTTCTCTTAGAACAAATGATTATCCATACGGATCAAAGGAAAATTACTTAAAATATATGGTTCCCTATGAAGGAGAAGTCATTAGTTTTTATCAAAGTGACAAGAGTCAGCGTTGGTGGATGCAAGTAGATGTTCCTACGATGAGTAGGTACAAAAGACACGTTTTAGTGCCTTGTTCTTACGACGATTATCTGAAAACGATAGAGCAAAATGTACCTGAAAGATGGTTTAATGTGTATAAGAAATTAACTTAGTTTAAGAGGAATATAATATGGTGTAGAGTTTCATTGTAGGTTTAGATTTTTTTTCTAAGTTTACCAAATTCTATATACAAAGAGATAACAATACAATATGAAGAAAATACTGTTCTTTTCCATAATAATAACCACCTTGGTTGGTTGTGGAGGTTTTGGAGATCGTGGAGAACTTGTAGGTTCAAAATCAGAAATCGCTTGGTTTGCAGAAAAACCATATGGAATGGTTTTAGTGCCAGGAGGATCTTTTACAATGGGTAAAACCGAAGAAAATAGATGGGGAGGTTTTGAAATTCCTCCAAGATCTGTGTCTGTAAAAGAATTCTTTATGGATGATACAGAAATTACCAATAGTGAATACAAAGAATTTGTGTATTGGGTTAGAGATTCTATTGTAAGAACAGAATTAGCTAATTACGCAGAATCTATAGTAAGCGATCCAGACAAAAAAGAAAGAAACTTTACGATTGAAGATTATAAATACATTGAACCAAAATTAGACAATATTGAAGATGAGGATAAATATACACCTTATCAAAAATACATGATCAAAACTTATGGTTCTATCAAACAAACAACAAATGGACGTTTGCCTTTAAATTGGAAAGTTCCTTTGTTTTGGAAAGCACAAGAATATCCTGATGAAGAATATGCAGAGGTAATGGATCAATTATATTTACCAGCAGAAGACAATGGTAATGTAAGAGTTTTTGATGTTTCTTTGTTAAAATACTCGTATTACTCTAGCCAAAAGAGTAATGTGATGAATGTTTCTAAAAAAAATAAATACAAAGAGGTAGACATCAATGTCTATCCTGATACTACTGTATGGGCAAAAGATTTTGCATATGCTCATAACGATGTTATGGTTAGAAATTATTTTTGGCATACAGCTTATGAAGAGTATCCGGTTGTGGGAGTTAATTGGAACCAAGCAAAAGCATTTTGTAATTGGAGAACTAAAAAGAAAAACGATTATTTAAAAGCCATAGGATCTGGAGTACAAACTCCAGATTTTAGATTGCCTACAGAAGCTGAATGGGAATTTGCAGCTAGAGGAGGAATTGAAAATGGAAAATATCCTTGGGGAGGACCATACGTAACAGATAGATATGGTTATTACTTAGCCAATTTTAAACCTAAGAGAAATAATTTAGCAGCAGATGGATTTACATATACTGTAGAGGCAATGTCGTTCCAAGCTAACGATTACGGTTTGTACAATATGGCTGGAAACGTTTCAGAGTGGACTTCAACAGCGTATAATACATCAGCATCTTATGTAACATCTTCATTAAATGTAGATGTTGATGATCCAACAAACAAAAGAAAAATTATTAGAGGAGGTTCTTGGAAAGACATAGCTTATTTTTTAGAGGTAAGTACTCAAGACTACGAATATGCAGATTCTGCAAAATCTTACATTGGATTTAGAACTGTGCAAGACTATTTAGGAGAAGCTAGATGGGGAGGATTAAACTATTAAAAAAGAATTACAGATTAAATTAATTATACTTAACTATGTTACATTCAAAAGGATTTAAAAAGTTTATGGCAATGGCTTATGGTATTGGAGGAGCTGTTGTAATTATTGGTGCTTTATTTAAAATTATTCACCTGCCATATGCAAACCTAATGTTAATTGTTGGTCTAGGAACTGAAGCTTTCATATTCTTATTATCTGCATTTGAACCATTACCTCAAGAAGAATTGGATTGGTCTTTAGTGTATCCTGAATTAGCTGGTGGACAAGGAGGTACAAGAAAACAAAAAGAAACACCAGAAGGTGTATTAACTAAAAAGATTGATGAAATGCTTGCAGCATCTAACTTAGATGCAAATGTGATTAATAAGTTAACCACAAGTATGAATAATCTTTCTGATGCAGCAAAACAAATAGGAGAAAGCTCTGGTTCTGTTGCAGATACAAGTAAGTATAATAAAGAAATTAACTTGGCAGCCAATCACTTAGAGAAAATAAACTCTATGTATGCAAGTCAAGAAGAAAGTATGACTAAAGTACAGTCTGCTCAAATGGAAGTGTTAAATAACCAATCTAAATTAGTGAGCTCTGTGTCAGAAAAGTCAGAAGAATTAACAAAACAAATGGAAACATTATCTAAAAACATAGCATCACTTAACAATGTTTATGGAGGTATGTTAAGCGCAATGGGAAATAAATAGTTTCTGCATATAAACTAGTAATCATTTAAAAACTAAATTTTATGGCAGCAGCAAAATTAAGCCCAAGGCAGAAAATGATCAATTTGATGTATTTAGTGCTAATGGCAATGTTAGCATTAAATGTGTCATCTGAGGTAATGGAGGCCTTTTCTAAGTTGTTTGATAGTTCAGAGAAAACAATAGAATCAAGTGTTCAAAAGAATAAAGAAATTCTATCAGAATTAAAAACATTAAGTCAAGAAAAGCCTGCTCAATACGGAACTTTATATCAAACAGGAGAAAAAGTTAGAGAGTTATCTGAAAACTTGGTAGAAGAATTAAACCTTCTAAAAACAAAAATAATTCAATCGGTAGAATTAGATGAAGATACAGGAAAATTACCTGCATCAGAAATGGATAAAAGCGAAGTATTAGATAGTTATTTGTTTAGCGGAAGTGGAACTTCTAAAGTAGGTAAGAAATTTGTAGCAACTGTAGATACATACAGAACACAAATGTTGGAATTAGTAGGAGATAATCCTGCTATAAAAAAACAAATAGAGGCAAGCTTTAATACAGAAGGAACAAAAGTTGACGGAGTTAGAATTCCATGGTTAAATTATAATTTTTATGGTTTGCCATCTATCGGTTCTTTGGCTGTTTTATCTAGTATGGAAAATGTAGTATTAAGCATAGAAAATGAAACGCTAAGCGGATTTATTTCGGGACGTTTAAAAAAGGCTACATCGGCAACAAATTTAGAAGCTTTTGTAAAGTTGAATAAAAATACTTTTAGCCCTGGAGATAATGTTGAGGCAACAGTGTTTTTAGCAAGTAAAGACAATACGAAAGTACCTAATGAAGTTAAGATAAACGGAAGCACTATTGATTTAAAGAATCCTAAGAATTTTGAAGATGGAAAAATAGTGTACAAATTTAAAGCAGGAGCTGTAGGAGATAGACCTATTGTAGGTAGTTTTACATTTGTTGAAAATGGAAAACCAGTAGTAGTTCCCGTAAATGGTAATTATTCGGTAGTAGCAGGTTCTAACCAAGCTATTGTATCTGCAGATAAAATGAATGTGGTTTATAGAGGTTTGGAAAATCCAATAACTATTTCTATGCCAGGAATAAGCCCTACAAAGGTAAATGCTAGAGCCACAGGTTTGGTTAAAAAAAGCGGATCTAGCTATGTATTAAAACCAGGTACAGGTACTACCGTAAATATAAATGTAACAGGAACAACCGATGCCGGAGAAACAATTAAATCTCCACCTGTAACGTTTAGAATTAAAGACGTTCCTCAGGCTATGGCAAGTATTAGAGGAGAGTTTGGTTCTATAACCATGCCAAAAACAAGCTTAGCAAAATCGTCTATAGCAGCAGCATTGCCAGATTTTGTTTTTGACTTAAACTTAAAAGTATTAAGTTTTAAAGTAAAAGTTCCAGGGAAGACAACAGTAATTGTTAATGGAAATAGAATGAATTCTCAAGCACAAAAAGCTATTGCTTCTGCTAAAAGAGGAGATATAGTTACTATCTTTGGAATAAGAGCAAGTATTGTTGGAAACTCATCATACAAGCTTAAAGAGGTGTTGCCTATTAGTGTAGAAATTTCTAATTAAGAACTAGAATGAAAAATTATAAAATAGTAAGTGCATTTTTGTTTTTGTTTTTTACAACAACGTTAATAGCCTTTTCACAATCAAACTATCGTTTGTTAAATGCTAAAAAGGTGTCTGAAGCAGAGGTAAAATCTGATGAAAGAATACGTTTGGATCATGACAAACCATTGCCTTATGAGTATGTTGATGAACGTGATATATTATGGTCTAAAGTTGTTTGGGAAACCATAGATTTGTATCAGAAACAAAATTACAGATTGTATTATCCAATTAATGAAGAAAACATGTTGGACAATACCAAATCTTTATTCTCTACATTGTTAGAAAACATTCGTAACGGAAATATAACAGAGGTTTATGAAGATTCTCAGTTTATTAACAAACTACCTGTTTCTGAAATTGAGAAAAAGTTGGTTAGAATAGATACGGCAAGTTATGGTTACGATATGTTAAATCAGGGAGAGACCAATATTGATGAGTATATTGATAAGAATTACATAAAGCCTCAAGATATACAATCTTATAAAATTAAAGGAATATGGTATTTTAACAAGTTAAGTGGACAAATGAATTATCGTTTGTTAGCTATAGCTCCTATGGCACCAGATGTACAAACTATTGGTAGAGATGATATTGTAGATGATGCATTTTATCCTTTATTTTGGGTGTTTTATCCAGATGCTAGGTTGGTGTTACACAATTCTCATCCTATAAAAAATGGATTTGCTGCTCATGTAGAATCCTATGATTATATATTGAATACCCGTGCATTTTCTTCGGTAATAATTAAAGAAGAAAATATGTTTGGGAACAGAAGCATAAACGAATACATTAGAGGTAATTCACTATTCCAATTAAGAGAAGCAGAGAAAATTAAAGACGAAATCAGAAATTTAGAATCCGATATGTGGACCTATTAGATTACAATTTGTTAATATTTATATAAAAAAAACTTTCGGTAACACCGAAAGTTTTTTTTTATCCTTGCAGGCTATGAATTAATAGTTTGATTATGTCGTTAGTGAGTTCTAAAGATTTTGCTGCTTTGTTAAAGCTTGATAAAATTCCTGTACTAGGTTTTTTAACAGGAAAGTTTTTTTTATTCATTACTCAATTAAATAAAGCCAATAGAGTATATGACAAATACAAACACAAGCCCGTATTACCATATTTAAATGGTCTTTTAGAGGAATATGAAATTAAGTTCGATGTATCTCAATCTGACTTAGATAAAATTCCAAGAAACGGAGCTTTTATTACTATTTCTAATCATCCTTTAGGTGGAATAGATGGGGTTTTGTTGCTAAAAAATATGTTAGAAATTCGCTCTGATTACAAAGTAATCGCAAATTTTTTATTACAAAAACAAGCTCCAATAAGTCCGTATATTTTACCTGTAAATCCTTTTGACGATAGAAAAGAAGATAAGTCAAGTGTAAAAGGATTGATAACAGCATTAAAACATATAAAAGAAGGAAATTGTTTGGGTATTTTTCCGGCAGGAGAAGTTTCTACCACAAAACAAAGAAATATTTATGTAGACAAACCTTGGGAGCTAGGAGCCATTAAGCTTATAAAAAAAGCAAATGTGCCTGTAATACCTATTTATTTTCATGCCAAAAATAGTAGGCTTTTTTATGTTTTATCTAAAATTAATCCCGTTTTAAGAACATTAAAACTACCTTCAGAGTTAAATAATAAAAAAAGACAAGTTATTCAGATTAAAATAGGAGCACCTATAAAAGAAAAAGAAATTCAAAACATAGATGATTTACTTGTTTTAAGTAATTTTTTAAGAGAAAAAACCTATTTGTTGTCTAAATCCTTTTTAAGAAAAAAAAAGTTGGTTAAACAATATAGAAAACGCTTAAAGAAACGTGTTAAACAAGTAGCGTTGCCTAAAAATCATGAAGATATATGCAGAGAGATAGATGCTGTTAGAGCTGCAAAAAAAAGATTATTTGTATCTAATGAATATGAAGTGTTTTTTACCAAAGCAGCTGTAATTCCTAATTTAATGGAAGAAATAGGGCGATTAAGAGAAATAACTTTTAGATTGATTGGAGAAGGAACCAATAAAAAATGTGATACCGATAAATATGACGATTACTACCACCATTTAATTTTGTGGAACAAAGAAGAGGAAAAGTTTGTAGGTGCATATCGTATGGGCTTGGGTGAAGAAATATGCAAAAGGGGTGGTTTCCAGAGTTTTTATGTAGCTAATTTCTTTAAGTTTTCTTGTGAAATGAACGAAAAACTTTCTGAAACTATAGAAATGGGTAGGGCTTTTATTGTTCCAGAATATCAACAAAAACCGATGCCTTTATTTTTACTATGGAGAGGAATTGCTGCCGTTACCGTAAAATATCCACAATATAAATATTTAATGGGTGGGGCTACTATTAGCAATTTGTTTACGCATTATTCTAAGTCTATGTTGATGTACTTTTTAGATAAGTATTACAGCAATACAGAAGTAAAACATTTTATAAGTTCAAAAAATCCTTTTAAGGTTGATTTAACCGAGAGTGAAAAATTTTACATAGATCATCATATTAATAATGATGTGAAAAAGTTAGACAAGCTGATTAAAGAAATAGAAGGAGATAAATTGCGTTTGCCAGTTTTAATAAAACAATACATTAAACAAAACGCAAAGTTTGTGGCCTATAACATAGACCATGACTTTAATGATGCAATTGATGCTTTAATTTTTATGAAAATAGAAGACATTCCTAGAGATACTATTGAACCCATTTTAAAAGATGTAGTTATAGAAAATTAGTATTGTTGCTCTAGTTCAAATTCCTTTATTTCATCTATAAAATTTCGATTGTTGTACAACCTTGGTACTTTGTGTTGTCCTCCTAGTTTGTTTTTACTTTTTAACCATAAATGAAATTGATTTTTATGAGCTATACTAATTATGGGTAAGGTTAGTGTAATATCTTTATATCGTTTAGCTTCATAATCAGAATTTATGTTTTGCAACGCAAGGTCTAGTTCATTTTGAAAATCTTCAAGACAATCAGGAGCTTGTTCAAACTCAATCAGCCATTCGTGACTTCCCTTTTCATTCTCTGCCATAAAAACAGGAGCAGCTGTATATTCTTTAATTAAAGCATTGGTTTTTTTACAAGCAATTTTTAAAGCCTCCTCAGCATTTTCTATAATTAACTCTTCTCCAAAAGCATTGATAAAGTGTTTGGTTCTACCTGTTATTTTAATTCGGTGGGGAGTTAAGGAGGTAAATTTAATAGTATCTCCAATAATATATCTCCACAGTCCAGCATTGGTTGTAATAACCAGGGCATAGTTTTTATCAAGTTCTACATCTGCTAAGGGAATGGTTTTAGAGTTGATGCTTTTGTATTCATCCATAGGAATAAATTCATAAAAAATACCATAATCTAACATCAGTAATAACTCATCGCTATTGTTTTGATCCTGGATGGCAAAAAAACCTTCAGAGGCATTGTAAGTTTCATAATATTTAAACTTATCAGAAGGAATTAACTTTTTATATTGTTCTCTATAAGGGTTAAAATTGACTCCTCCATGAAAATATACTTCTAAGTTAGGCCATACTTCTAAAATGTTATTTTTACCTGTATACTTTAAAACTCGTTCTAATAAAACCAGCATCCAAGAGGGTACACCAGCTAAACTTGTAATGTTTTCGTTTACGGTTTCTTTAATAATGGCATCCATTTTAGATTCCCATTCAGACATTAAAGCTACTTCTTGTTTAGGAGCGCTGCTCATGTCTGCCCACAAAGGCAAGTTTTCTATAATAATGGCAGATAAATCACCAAAATAAGCATCATTATCTTCGTAAACAGCACTGCTTCCTCCAAGCCTTAAGTTTTTTCCGGTAAATAGTTTTGCATCTTCATTGTTGTTACAAAATAAGGTTAACATATCTTTTCCTCCTTTAAAATGGCAGAGTTTTATAGCATCTTCGCTAACAGGAATAAATTTGCTTTTTGCGTTTGTTGTTCCACTAGATTTTGCATACCATTTTATTTTATTAGGCCATAAAATACTTTGCCCTGTAGTTCTTTGTTCTTGTATAAAAGGACTTAATCCTTCGTAATTCATTAAAGGAATTTTATTTTTAAATGCATTGTAGTTTTTAATATTTTTAAACTCATACTTTTTACCGTAGCTAGTTTTAGCAGCAGTTTTTAGCAGTTTAAGCATTTGTTCATTTTGTACCTCTACAGGATACTTTATAAACAGCTCTACTTGGTGTTTTCTTTTTTTAAGAAACCATGAAATAATTGAGTTGACAATAGGCAATGCCATAGATTAAAATACTATTTACAGGTTAAAAATTATATCTTTGATAATCTAATTTAGTTTTTTTCTATGAAATATAAGGGGGTATTATTAAAAATGGCAACAGAAAATGCAGAACAAGTACAGTATTATTTAAGTACCTCTTCTCATGTGCTCAATTTAAATCAATTATTAAACAAAACGATGTCTATTACATTTGAAGGTTATGAGTGTTTGAATTGTGGAAAAGAAAAAAAAATATTTAGACAAGGGCATTGTTACGAATGTTTTTATGAACAGCCTTCGGTAGGTGAGTGGATTATGAAGCCTGAATTGAGTAAAGCTCATTTAGGTATTGAAGACAGAAATTTAGCATACGAAGAAAAGGTACAATTGCAACCACACATTGTTTATTTGGCCTTGTCTAGTAACATTAAAGTTGGAGTTACAAGAAAAACACAAGTTCCAACCCGTTGGATAGACCAAGGGGCAAATAAAGCGATTGTTTTTGTAGAAGTACCCAATCGTTTTTTGGCAGGAATTACAGAAGTTGCGTTAAAAAATTATGTAAGTGATAAAACCAGCTGGCAAAAAATGCTAAAGAATGATGTGGCTGATGAAGATTTAATTGCAATTAAAAAAGAACTGAAACAATATTTACCAGAAGAAACAAAAGAATATTATGTAAATGATGATATTGTGGTAGAGTTGAATTACCCTGTAGATGTATATCCGGAAAAAGTACGTTCCTTAAATTTAGATAAGGAACCTTTTTACCAAGGAGTGCTTAAAGGAGTTAAAGGACAATATTTAATTTTTGAAGACGGTAAGGTTTTTAATGTTAGAAGCTATGAAGGTTATAAAGTAGCGTTAGAAATTTCTTAAAAAAAGCGACACAAGGTGTCGCTTTTTTTAAGATTGTTTGCTAGATTACAAACTTTTGGCATCTTCTAAAAACTTAGACAAACCAATATCTGTTAAAGGATGTTTTAATAATCCTTCAATTGCTTGTAAAGGTCCGGTCATAACATCGGTACCAATTTTAGCACAATCTACAATGTGCATTGTATGCCTTACTGAAGCGGCTAAAATTTCAGTTTCAAAATTATAATTGTCATATACTTCTCTAATTTCACCAATCAAATGCAGACCATCTGTAGAGATATCGTCTAAACGACCAATAAAAGGAGATACATAGGTTGCTCCTGCTTTGGCTGCTAATAGAGCTTGACCTACTGAAAAAACTAAAGTTACATTGGTTTTAATTCCTTTAGCAGTAAAGTATCTACAAGCTTTAATTCCTTCTTTAATCATAGGTAATTTTACTACAATTTGAGGGTTTAAAGCTGCTAGGGCTTCTCCTTCTTTAACCATTCCATCAAAATCAACAGAAAGAACTTCTGCACTAACATCTCCATCTACAGCATCACATATATCGCGATAATGTTGTAAGATGTTTTCTGTGCCAGAAATTCCCTCTTTAGCCATTAAAGATGGATTTGTGGTCACTCCATCTAAAACTCCCAAAGCTTGTGCTTCTTTAATTTGATCGAGGTTTGCCGTGTCAATAAAAAATTTCATAGGAATATATTTTGTGTGTTTGGTAAATATATAAATCCTTGTTTACAGAAATAAAAAAGAGTTATGGTTCTTGTGTTAAAATTGTATTAAATAAAAAGCCCCTCAAATATGAGGGGCTTTAATAATTAGGTGTAAAGAAATAATATTAGTTAATCATTGCTTTAAGTTCTTTTACCGTTTCAATAGGGTTTTCTGCACCAAAAACATAACTACCTGCAACCAAAACATCGGCACCAACTTCTATTAAGTTGTTTGCATTTTTATTGGTTACGCCACCATCAATTTCAATTTTTGTTTCGCAACCTTTAAAAGTAATTAAGTTTTTTAGTTGTTGAACTTTGGTGTAGGTGTTTTCTATAAAAGATTGTCCCCCAAAACCAGGATTTACACTCATAATACAAACCAAATCTAACTCTTGAATAATGTCTTCTAAAACAGCAACTGGAGTGTGTGGATTTAATGCTACACCAGCCTGCATACCTTCAGCTTTAATTGCCTGAATGGTACGATGTAAATGTGTACAAGCTTCGTAATGCACGGTTAAAATATCTGCACCACAATCTTTAAATGTTTTAATGTATTGATCTGGGTTTACAATCATTAAATGCACGTCTAAAGGTTTGGTAGCGTGTTTTTTAATGGCTTGCATTACCGGCATTCCAAAAGAAATATTAGGGACAAAAGTTCCGTCCATAATATCTATGTGAAACCAATCTGCTTCACTATTGTTAATCATTTCTACATCGCGTTGGATGTTTGCAAAGTCGGCTGCTAAAACCGATGGAGCTACTAATTTACTCATCTTTGTTTTGTTGTATATAGGTTTGACTAACCTAAGTAAGTCATTAAAATTTTACTTCTTGATGTGTGCTTTAATCTACGGATTGCTTTTTCTTTAATCTGACGAACACGTTCACGAGTTAAATCAAAAGTTTCTCCAATTTCTTCTAAAGTCATAGGTTGGTGTTCTCCTAAACCAAAATACAAACGAACTACATCGGCTTCTCTAGGAGTTAACGTTTCTAATGCACGTTCAATTTCTACTTTTAAAGATTCGTGTAATAATGTTTTGTCAGGATTTGGTGATTCTCCAGAGTTCAATACATCATATAAATTAGAGTCTTCTCCTTCAATTAACGGAGCATCCATAGATACGTGACGACCAGAGTTTTTCATAGACTCTTTTACGTCATTTACAGTCATATCTAATTTCTTAGCTATTTCTTCTGCAGAGGGTGGACGTTCGTTTTCTTGCTCTAAGAAAGCATACATTTTATTGATTTTATTGATAGAACCAATTTTGTTTAATGGCAAACGGACAATACGAGATTGTTCTGCTAAGGCTTGTAAAATAGATTGACGAATCCACCAAACCGCATAAGAGATAAATTTAAAACCACGAGTTTCATCAAAACGCTTAGCTGCTTTAATAAGCCCTAGGTTTCCTTCGTTAATTAAATCGGGAAGGGTTAAACCTTGGTTTTGATATTGTTTTGCAACAGATACCACAAAACGTAAATTGGCTTTGGTTAAACGTTCTAAAGCAGCCTGATCTCCAGCTTTAATTCTTTGTGCTAATTCTACCTCCATGTCGGCAGTAATTAAATCTACTTTACCTATTTCTTGTAGGTATTTGTCTAAAGAAGCTGTTTCACGATTGGTTACCTGCTTGGTAATTTTAAGTTGTCTCATTGGTTTCTACGAATTAAACTTTTGTATGTCTTTCTAAATACGTTGGTTTTTGCTTTTTTGTTACAAAAAGAACGAATAAAAAGTAAATTTATTTTCGTAATCATTTCAATCTTCTGTTATACAGTGTGTTGTGTTTTCAATAAAAAAAGCACCTCACTAGAGGTGCTTTTAAAATATTTAAGAATTAAAAACTATTCAGCTTTCTTTTCTTCTCTTGGTTTTCTATCGTCTCTACGATTTTCTCTACCTCTGTTATTATCACGTCCACCACGGTCGTTATTCTCTCTAGGCGGTCTAGCTTTAAAACCTTCTGGTTTTGGTAACAATGCTTTTCTAGAAACTTTTTCTTTACGTGTTTTAGGATCTTTACCAAAGTATTTTACTTCAAATACATCTCCCATGTTTACAACGTCAGAAACATTTTCTGTGCGTTCCCATGCTAGTTCACTTACGTGTAATAAAACTTCGTTTCCGGGTGCTTGAGTATATTCTACTACAGCTCCAAAATCTAACATTTTAATTACTTTTACTTCGTATTTTTCACCAACTTCAGGTTTAAACAACATAGATTCTATGTTTGCCAATACTTTGTCTATTCCTTCTTGGTTAGTTCCTAATATTTCAACAATTCCTTCTGTAGTAGTAGGGTCTTCGTTAATTACAATAGTACATCCCGTTTCTTTTTGTAATTCTTGAATGTTTTTACCTCCAGGTCCAATTAAGGCTCCAATATAATCGTTAGGAATTACTCTAGTAATCATTTTAGGAGAATGTGGTTTTACATCAGTATTAGGAGTATCAATTACTTCTGTAATTTTTCCTAAAATATGTAAACGTCCTTCTCTAGCTTGTTTTAAAGCATTTACTAAAATTTCGTAAGACAATCCTTTTACTTTAATGTCCATCTGACAAGCAGTAATACCATCAGCAGTACCAGTAACCTTAAAGTCCATATCTCCTAAGTGATCTTCATCTCCTAAAATATCAGACAATACAGCGTAACGATCACCATCAGAAATTAATCCCATTGCAATACCAGAAACTGGCTTTGTAATTTGAACACCAGCATCCATTAAAGCCATAGTTCCAGCACATACTGTAGCCATAGAAGAAGAACCGTTAGATTCTAATACTTCTGATACCACTCTTACTGTATAAGGGCAGTCTGCAGGAATAATTCCTTTTAAAGCTCTTTGAGCCAAGTTACCGTGTCCAACTTCTCTACGAGAAGTTCCTCTTAATGGTCTAGCTTCACCGGTACAAAATGGAGGAAAGTTGTAGTGTAAATAGAAACGCTCTTCTCCTTCGTGAGTTGGTGAGTCAATAATATTTGCATCTCTAGAAGTTCCTAAAGTTACCGTTGCTAAAGCTTGTGTTTCTCCACGAGTAAAAATAGAAGAACCATGAGTAGAAGGTAGGTAGTCTACTTCTCCCCAGATAGGTCTAATTTCGGTAGTCTTACGACCATCTAAACGTAAACCTTCTGCTAAAGTTAATTCACGAACAGCTTCTTTTTGAGATTTGTTAAAGTATTGACCAATTAAATCTCCATATTCTTCTTTTTCTTCATCAGAAAATGTTGCTAAAACTTCTTCTTTAAGTTCTTCAAAAGCAGTTGTTCTTTCTACTTTAGAAGTTCCTTTAGCAGCAATAGCGTAACATTTATCGTATGTTAAATCTTTAATACGAGCTGCTAATTCTTCTTTTTCTTCAGCTTGAGTATATTCACGAGTTTCTTTTTTTCCAAATGCTTCTGCTAATTTAACCTGAGCAGCACATTGTACTTTAATCGCTTCGTGAGCAAATTTAATGGCATCAGCCATTTCTTCTTCAGAAATTTCATCCATTTCTCCTTCAACCATCATTACAGAATCTGCAGAAGCTCCAATCATCATATCAATGTCAGATTCTGCCAATTGAGCTCTTGTTGGGTTGATTACGAATTCTCCGTTAATTCTACCTACACGTGCTTCAGAAATTGGAGTTTCAAAAGGAATGTCTGATAATTGAATAGCTGCAGAGGCACCTAAACCGGCTAATGCATCGGGCATAACTTCTGGGTCATGAGACATTAATTGAATCATTACCTGAGTTTCTGCATGATAATCTTTTGGGAATAAAGGACGTAGTACACGGTCAATTAAACGCATGGTTAAAATTTCATCATCAGATGGTCTAGCTTCTCTTTTAAAGAATCCTCCAGGATATTTTCCTGAAGCAGCAAATTTTTCTCTGTAGTCTACAGTTAAGGGTAAGAAATCTACATCAGATTGTTTGTAGTTAGAAACTACTGTACAAAGTAACATGGCTTTTCCCATTTGCACAACAACGCTACCATGAGCTTGTTTTGCTAATTTTCCAGTTTCGATAGATACGGTTCTCCCGTCTCCTAATTCGATAACTTCTTTAAATACCTTAGGTATCATAAATAAAATGTTTTGTGTTGAAATAAATAAGAAATTTCAACGGTTATTGTTTAACAAAAATGTTGTGTTGTTGTAGGGTTTTGTTAACAATGGACTCAGAAGCTATGTTCTGACCTCTTATTTTGTAACGTTGAAAAAACGAGTATCAACGAAGTGTCTAAAATAAAAAAAAGAGGCGATTAAGCCTCTTTTTTATGTGTTGAATTATTTTCTTAATCCTAATTCTGCAACGATAGCACGGTAACGTAAAATGTCTACTTTTGTTAAGTAGTCTAATAAAGATCTACGCTTACCTACTAATTTTACTAAAGAACGTTGAGTGTTAAAATCTTTTCTGTTGTTCTTTAAGTGTTCTGTTAAGTGTGCAATTCTGTAAGTGAATAATGCAATTTGTCCTTCTGTAGAACCTGTGTCTGTTGCTGATTTTCCGTGTTTTGCGAAAATTTCAGCTTTTTTTTCTGCTGATAAATACATGCTAATATTTTTGTAAATGATTATTATGCAGATTACCTCTTTGATAATCGGACGGCAAATATAAAGCTTTTATTTAAATATATGTTGTTGAAATTAAAAAAATATATAGCTAATAAACAGTAGGTTGTGTGGTTTTTAGTTTCTTCTTTTTTAAGGTTACTTTTAAACTTAGATACCCAATAATTCCAGCAATTAAAGATGAAATTAGAATAATGAATTTAGCTTTGTTGATAATAACATCATTGTCAAAAGCAAGTAGGGTAATAAATATAGACATGGTAAAACCAATACCTCCTAAAAAACCTACTCCTATAATTGATGACCAATTTAATTCTTTAGGAAGTTTGCATAGTTTGAATGATACGGCTAAAAATGTGAGGATAAATATACCTAAAGGTTTACCTATAATAAGGCCTAGGGCTATACCAATGCTATAACTTTGTGTTAAAGTTTCTGCAATATCACCACTTAATACAATAGCAGTGTTTGCTAAAGCAAATACAGGAAGGATAATAAAAGCTACAGGCTTGTGTAAAAAGTGCTGCAGTTTGTAAGAGGTTGAGTTTTTACTACCATCTCTATAAGGAATGGCAAAGGCTAACAAAACTCCTGTAATAGTTGCATGTACACCAGAGTTTAACATAAAATACCACATGGCTACACCTCCAACTAAATAAACCATTAAACTTTTTACTTTTAGTTTGTTTAAAAGCAATAAGGTTCCAAATATTCCTAGGGCAATTAGTAGGTTTGTCCAGAAAATAGTTTTGGTGTAGAAGGTGGCTATAATTAGAATAGCTCCTAAATCATCTATAACAGCTAATGCGGTTAAAAATACTTTTAAAGCTGTAGGCACTTTTTTACCTAATAAGGATAAAATTCCCAAAGCAAATGCAATGTCTGTGGCCATAGGGATTCCTGCTCCAGATTGTGTGTTTGTACCGATGTTAAAAAACATATAAATTCCAGCAGGAATAATGATTCCTCCTAAAGCAGCAAAAATGGGTAACAATGCATCTTTAATGTTGGATAATTCTCCATGATATATTTCTCTTTCTAGTTCTAAACCAATTAATAGAAAGAAAATACTCATCAATCCATCATTAATCCAATGAACTAAACTGTGTCCTGCAAATTGGAGATGCCAAAAAGAATTATAATCAGTAGCTAAACCAGAGTTGGCAATTGTTAAAGATAAAATGGTACAAAGAATAAGAATGAGTCCGCCTGTTTTTTCACTGTTAAAAAATTCTTTAAAGAGTTTTGTTTTTTTCATTTCGAGTTATTTCTTAAAAAATAGATATTTGAATTTTCAATGGATCGAAAATAGTGAATGAAAAAAGTTTAAACTACTTAATGTGTTGATAGTTAGTGAAAATAGGTATTACTACGGATGCTTGTGTGGTGTTTCTACTAATGAATTTTATTTAAAGGTAGATTTGTGTAGAATTAATCCGCTTGATGGGGCTATTTCGTTTAGAACAACATCATCATTAAAATTAGTTAAAGTGCTTTTTAGAAACTCCAAGTCTATTTCATGGTTTCCTAATCTAAACAATGTACCCATCATAATTCTTATTTGATAACGCATAAATCCAGGGCCAGAGACTTTGTAAATGTAGCTTTCTTTAGGAAAAAAATTAGCCTTATATATGTTGTTTTTAACAATTTCGGAACTATATACTTCTCTTTCAAAAAGTGTATTGCTGTTGGCTCTTTTGGTGTATTTTTTAAAATTGTGTTTCCCAATAAATAATTCAGCCCCTTTTTGCATTAAGTCAATATCTAGTGTATTGTTTTTTCCTGTTAAAATAGAAGCACAAAAAGGATGATTTCTTTGTCCGTGTGAAAACAGGTAATGATATTCTTTTGTTTTAGATGCTTGTATAATATCAAAACTAATGTCTACTTTTTGTAAAGATAAAATGTTGATGTCTTGCGGTAGGTTTTTGTTCAGTTCGTTTAACATCCAATTAGGGTCGTATGCTGTTTTGGTAATTAAATGGCAATAGGTTTGGTTGGCAGACACCATAGCATCTGTTCTGCTGGCTGCCAATGTTTTAAACAAACTGTGTTGAAAAATAAACTTGAAAGTTTTTTCTAAGGTTCCTTGTACTGTTTTAACGTCTGGTTGTTTTTGCCATCCATGAAATCGGAAGCCTAAATATTGCAATTCTATTAAGTAGTAAGAGTCGTTTTCGTATTTCAAGATGTTTGCCTTTGTATTTTTTGTTTTACAATGTCTTCTACAGGAACTCCTTTTATGTTAGACTCTAACCAAGATAGGATGTCTAAATATAAAAAAGATCGTTTTTCATAGGGATGATTTTCATATACCTTTAATTCTTCGTACAGTTCTTTAAAAGCTTTTCTTAATTCATGAGGATACAAATTGCTTAAGTTTCTTAAGAATTTAATCATCTTTCTTTGTACCTCGTACAGGTTGTTCATTTTTAATAAAAACTTATAAGTAGATTTTATAAGCTCTTCTATGTATTCATCATCTCCAGATTCGTAATGGGCAACTAAATTTAAAACACGTGTGTAGCATAACAAATCTTCACGCATTTTAAGGTCTTTGTTTTTAATAATTTTGTTTAAATAATAAATACATTTTTCATAGTCACCAGCCCCAAAAAACATACAAGCAATTTTGTAATAAAAAAGCATAACGTGATGTGCATCTATTTTTTTGTCTGTTTTTTCTAATTCTAGCAATACTTTTTCTACAAATACGGTTCCCTTTTTAAACTCTCCTGTTAGGTAAAATGCATTTATTTTATGTTGATACAAGTATAAAAAACATAGGTTTTGGGTGTTTTCTGATGAGAATATTTTTTCATCATTAATTTCCTTTGTTAAACCATCTAACGTTTCTTGATATTTGTCTTTTTTTTGTAAGTAAAAAAGAGATTCTAGTAAATAATTTACTGCTTTTAAGTAAAATACAGGATGCAGTTTTTTCATGTCTGGCAAATCATGAAATAGCTGAACCAGTTTTTGTGAATTACGATAACACGATAAAAAATCTTGAGTAATAAAACCTTGCCACAAATTGGCCTGATACAAATACATTTTTCCTGTAAAACCCAATTCAGAAAATTTGTATTTAGGGATTCTATCGGCATAATATTGCTCTACCGTGGTTGTGTCTTTATCATTTCTAGCATATCCGTGCTTTAAAAACCAACTGTATAATTGCAAAGAAAGGTTAGAGAGTTTGCTAGTAACTACATTTTTTTGATTGATGTTTTTGGCCTCAATAGCTAATGTGTCTGCTCTATCACTCATACTACGGGTAATGTATTGCGACTCAATAACTTTTTCTAGCTCAATAATTTCATAAGCCAAATTGTATTGTTCTTTGGCTACAGCTACCAGTTTTGTTTTGTCTAACAAACGCAAACTTTGTTTGTACAGTCCTTTGGTGTACAATATGGTAGCAAAGTCTATTTGTTCACGAATTTGAGTAATGCTATTTTGATGAATAGGACTCAATCGTAAGCTAATTAAAATTTGACGATACAAATGAGCCTTAGTATTAGATATTTGTTGTTTTCTAATACCTGTTTTGGCTAAAATTAATTTTTCATCGTAGTCTTTAATTTTATCCATTAAAACAAACAAAGCCATAAAGTTAGATTGTGTGTTTCCTTCTAACCTACCAGCATATAATTTAAATTGTCTTTTTTCTGATTTACTCAAAGATTTTATAAGAGAAAACAAAGGATCTTTCTTTTTTTCTTTTTTCATGTTTTAGAGTTGCCAAGTTTCTATCAAAAATACAAAAATATTCAGATTTATTTGATTGGATGTCGTAAACTTATTTTGTGTATTAGCTTGTTTTTGTTGGGGTTTAGCTGTTAAAATAGGTTTTGACTAAGGGAAAGGTAATTTAATAACAGTTTTGCTCGCCTGCTAAGAAGTTTATTTTTGTTTGCTTATAAAGTTAAAAACAACAATAATGGCTAAGGATCACGTACAAATATTTGATACTACTCTTAGAGATGGAGAGCAAGTTCCAGGATGTAAACTAAACACACAGCAAAAATTAATTATTGCAGAACGTTTAGATTTATTAGGGGTAGACATTATTGAAGCTGGTTTTCCTGTTTCTAGCCCAGGAGATTTTAAATCTGTAGAAGAAATAGCAAAACTAGTTAAAAATGCTACGGTTTGTGGTTTAACTCGTTCTGTAGAAAATGATATTAAAGTAGCGGCAGAAGCATTAAAATATGCTAAAAGACCAAGAATACATACAGGAATTGGTACTTCAGACTCTCATATCAAATTCAAATTTAACTCTAACAGAGATGCAATTATAGAAAGAGCAGTTGCTGCAGTTAAGTTTGCAAAAGGATTTGTAGAAGATGTAGAGTTTTATGCAGAAGATGCCGGAAGAACTGATAATGAATATTTAGCAAGAGTTTGTGAAGCAGTTATAAAAGCCGGTGCTACAGTATTAAATATTCCAGATACAACAGGGTATTGTTTGCCAGAGGAGTATGGAGCAAAAATTAAATACCTTAAAGAAAACGTAAAAGGTATAGAGAAAGCAACTTTGTCTTGTCACTGTCACAACGATTTAGGCTTGGCAACAGCCAACTCTATAGCAGGTGCAATTAATGGAGCTCGTCAAATAGAATGTACTATTAATGGTATTGGAGAAAGAGCTGGGAATACTTCTTTAGAAGAAGTAGTTATGATTATGAAACAACACCCAGATTTAAATCTAGATACAGGAATTAATACCAAGTTGTTGTATAGCACATCTCAAATGGTGCAAGAACACATGGGAATGTTTGTGCAAGCGAACAAAGCTGTTGTAGGTTCAAACGCGTTTGCTCACTCTTCAGGAATTCATCAAGATGGTGTAATTAAGAACAGAGAAACTTACGAAATTATGGATCCTGCAGATGTAGGTGTTACTGAATCTGCGATTGTGTTAACAGCGCGTAGTGGTAGAGCTGCTTTAGCTTATAGAGCTAAAAATGTAGGGTACGAATTAACTAAATTAGAGTTAGATGCTGTATATCCTAAGTTTTTAGATTATGCAGACACTAAAAAAGAAGTGGTTGATGAAGATATTCACATTATTATGGAACAAAACAACATTAAATTAAGTTAATTTGTGTTGTATAATATAGTTAAAAAGGCCTCGTTTTTGCGAGGTCTTTTTTGTGAAATTTTAAATTTATAGAATTCATTTATTCCCACTATCTTTGTTAAAAATTAGAACACTATGTTTTTATTTATTGGAGGTCCAGAAGTTTTTATTATTCTACTTATTGTGGTTATGTTTTTTGGTGCAGATAAAATTCCTGAAATAGCTAGAGGATTGGCAAAAGGAATGAATCAAATTAAAAATGCAACAAACGATATTAAGCGTGAAATAAACAACAGTGCAACAAAATCTGGAATTGATTTAGATGTGACTAAGGATATTAAAAAAGCAGTAGATGATGTGAAGGAGAATATTGATGATATGACAGGACCTATAAGAAGAACTAAAAGATGAGTTTTTTAGATGAAATTATTCAAGTAGATCACCAATTATTAATTTTGCTAAACAACTTTGGTAATCAGCCTTATGATGCTTTTTGGTTATTTGTAACAAAACCAACCAATTGGATTCCACTTTTTCTTTTCTGGCTTTTTTTGTTAATTAAAAACTATAGCTGGAAAAAAGGATTGTTTCTATTTTTGTTTATCTGTATTATGGCAGGCTTGTCTGATGTGTTGGTGAATATTATTAAGTACAGTACAGCAAGACCAAGACCGTGTTGGCAAAATGGAGTCTTGGAACACATAAGAATCTTAAAATGTTCTCGTAGTTTTAGTTTTGTTTCGGGGCATGCAACAACATCAATGGCGGTAACCACCTTTGTGTATTTGCTTTTTAAAGACAGGTTTAAATGGACTGTTTTGTTTTATATATATCCTTTATTGTTTGCATATAGTAGAATTTATATGGGTAAACATTACCCAACAGATATTTTATGCGGATATGCATTGGGAGTAACAGAAGCAGTTTTGTATTTAAAATTAGCCAATTATTTACTTGCTAAGTGGTTTCCTATTTCGTTAATAAAGCAAAAAGAATAGAAAAAAATAAAAGAACCTATTATTTTTTAGGCTTTCTGCGTTGAGGTTTTTTGTATTTTTTAGCAATTTCTCTTCGGTAACTACCTCCTAAATTAACTTTTTTGTTTTTCTCTTTCTTTTCGTGAAAGGCAGGTCCTGGTGCAAATTCTTTAGAGCCTAGTTTTTGATAAGGAGTAATGTCTTCTATTTCTACTTCTTCTTCTAGCAATTTGGTTTCAATATGAATTTCATCAGGCATTCCATATTTAGGGATTTCATAATCCATTAAAGCTTCAATTTCTGTAACTTTTTCGGTGTCCCTTTCAGTAATAAAAGAAATAGCAAAACCATCATTTTCAGCTCTACCTGTTCTACCTATTCGGTGCATGTAAGCTTCAGCTTCTTTGGGTAAATCAAAATTAATTACGTGTGTAACACCTGGAATATCCATTCCTCTAGACAATACATCTGTGGTGATTAAAACCCTGTGCTTACCTGCTTTAAAGTTTTCTACAGAACGCATTCTGTAGTTTTGCGTTTTGTTAGAGTGAATTAAAGCAAAACTATCTTCTGGGTATGCTGCCATTCCGTGTATTTCGTTAAAAACCAAGTCGGCTAAATATTTATGCTTGATGAAAACAAGTACACGAGTCATTTCATCATCTTCTTGCAATAAATAGTTTAATAGATTAATTTTTGTGTAAAAGTTGGGAACTTCAAATGCTATTTGTTCTATGTTTTCTAAACGAGTACCAGATGCTGCAGCTTCTACATTTATTGGGTTTTGGAAAAACTCTTCAATCAGTTCAGAAACTTCTTCTGTCATGGTTGCAGAAAATAAAATAGCTTGTTTCTTTTTAGGAACCAAATCAATAATATCAATCAATTGTAACCTAAAACCAAGATTAAAAATTTCATCAACCTCATCAATTACTAATTTTTGAATAAACTTTAGTTTTAAAGCCCCTGCCATTCCTAAATCAATAACACGTCTTGGAGTAGATACTAAAATATCTAATCCATTGTGAATCATTTCTTTTTGTTTGTTAATGTTGGCACCTCCGTAAATACCTCCAAAACGAACATTTAAATAAGGAGTTAGTTTTTCTAATGCATCTAGTACTTGAATAACCAATTCACGCGTAGGAACTACAATTAAAACTCTAGGATGTTTTTGTTCTGAAAAAGGCAACATGCGTAAAATAGGCATTAGGTAAGCAAAAGTTTTACCTGTTCCTGTTTGTGCAATACCCACTACATCTCTACCAGACATTATGCATGGAAATGCATCACGTTGTATTTTAGTAGGTTCGGTATACCCTAAATCCGATATAGCGTTGCGTAATTGGTTGTTAAGATTTAAATTTTCAAAAGACATAGTTCCTAGATTTCTTGCTGCAAAGATAGACAAACAAGACTAAGGAATAGATGAATCATAAAAAGCTTATTTTTCTTTTTTCCAGTTTTTGTTTAATTCATCTTGTAATTTTCTACTTACTTCTTGAAAACGTTTAAGAGATGATTTTTTATGACTTTCAAATTCTTTTTCTAAATCTTTTAAATCAGCAACAGCTTTTTGAGTGGTGCTTAGGTTTTGTTTGTATTTAAAAATAAAAAATCCAAGTAAAATAATTAAAGTACTGTAGGTAATAACAATAACAGTAGAAAAAATAGATTTGTTAACCGGAACACCAAATAAAGATCTACTATCTTTTAAATTTATGGCTTGTGATAATTCCTTTTCTGTTTTGTTTAGTTTTTCTTTAAGAGCTAAAGTTTCTTTGTTGGTTTGTGAAATAGTATTTGTTTTTTTGACAATGATTTTTTTTTGAGCCTCTAAAGAGTCCAATACGTTTTGCTTTAAATCTTTGTATTTGTCAATAGAAATTACCTTATATTCTTGATATTTAGTAGAAATTCTAAACAAATAATCAAACTGATTGTTAAGTGTTTTTTCTGTTTCTAAATCGGTTTCTTCAGTTTTATTTTCACTGTTTTGTCCAAAAGAAAGAGTTGTTGCAATTAACAGAAAAAAATAAAGTAACCTTTTCATAAATAGTAGTTTTAAATAAGGGAGTTATACAAAGGTAATAATTTCATCAAATATAAGGCCAATCCGCAATTTTATGGATATGTTAATTCCAGTTTACTTTAGTATATTTACCTTTGTAACCTATAAGAACAGATATATATGAATTTCGGAAAAGAATTTGAAAAATATGCTACGAAACACCACGGGATTAGTAGTACACATTATGATAAAATAGTTAGTTCTGTAACCCCATACATTATGGAAGAACGTCAGTTAAACATTACGCAAATGGATGTTTTTTCTCGTTTAATGATGGATAGAATTATCTTTTTAGGAACAGGAATTAACGATCAGGTAGCAAACATTATTCAAGCACAGTTGTTGTTTTTAGAATCTGTAGATGCTACAAAAGATATTTCTATTTACATAAACTCTCCGGGAGGAGGTGTGTATGCCGGATTAGGTATTTATGACACCATGCAATTTATAAAACCAGATGTAGCTACAATTTGTACAGGAATGGCTGCAAGTATGGGAGCCGTTCTAATGTGTGCAGGAGCAGCAGGTAAGCGTTCTGCATTGCCACACTCAAGAGTAATGATTCACCAACCTTTAGGTGGAGCACAAGGGCAAGCTACGGATATGGAAATAACGGTAAGAGAAATTAACAAGTTAAAGCAAGAATTATATACCATAATTTCTAATCATTCGGGACAGCCTTTTGAAAAAGTTTCTCAAGATTCTGACAGAGACTATTGGATGAAAGCCGAAGAAGCAAAAGCTTATGGAATGGTAGATGAAATTCTTGCAAGAAAATAAATTGGTTGTTAGTGTTTAAAGGTTGGTTGTTCGTATTTAGTTGATCAAATTATAAATCAACAAATCAATCAAAAACCACAAACCATTACCCAAAATAAAGAATAATGTCAAAAGAAGGAATGGAGTGCTCGTTTTGTGGGCGTAAGAAGGAAGAAACAAACTTGTTAATAGCAGGAGTTGATGCACATATATGTGATAGTTGTGTGTCTCAAGCTTATGGAATTTTATCAGAAGAAATTGCAGAAGAAACTGGTGATAAAAATGCAGACTTGGTGGTAAAAAAACCTATGGAAATTAAAGCATTTTTAGATCAATATATTATTGGGCAAGATCAGACCAAAAAAACCATGGCAGTTGCTGTGTACAATCATTACAAAAGATTAACTCAGCCAGATACTTTGGAGCAAGAAGTAGAAATAGAAAAAAGTAATATGATTTTGGTGGGAGACACCGGAACTGGAAAAACATTAATAGCAAAAACCATTGCTAAAATGTTAAACGTACCTTTTTCTATTGTTGATGCGACAGTATTGACACAAGCAGGGTATGTGGGTGAAGATGTAGAAAGTATTTTAAGTAGATTGTTGCAAGCTGCAGATTACGATGTAGAAAGTGCGGAACGTGGAATTGTGTTTATTGATGAAATAGATAAAATTGCTCGTAAAGGAGACAATCCATCTATTACTCGCGATGTTTCTGGAGAAGGTGTACAACAAGCATTGCTTAAATTGTTAGAAGGTACGGTGGTAAATGTAGCCCCAAAAGGAGGACGTAAACACCCAGATCAAAAATTTGTAGAGGTAAATACGAAAAACATTTTGTTTATTGCTGGTGGAGCCTTTGCAGGTATACAGCGTAATATAAGTAAACGTTTAAATAGACAAGCGGTTGGTTTTGGAGCTTCTTTAAGTGAAGACAAAGTAGATGAAAAAAACTTGTTAAAGTATATCATCCCTACCGATTTAAAGAATTTTGGGTTGATTCCAGAAATTATAGGTCGTTTACCAGTATTAAGCTATATGAATCCTTTAGATGCAAAAGCATTGCGTGCTATTTTAACAGAGCCTAAGAACTCTTTAATTAAACAGTACACCAAGCTTTTTGAAATGGATGGTATAGAGTTTACATTAACCGATGAAACTTTAGATTACATTGTAGAAAAAGCATTAGAGTATAAATTAGGAGCCAGAGGATTGCGTTCTTTGTGTGAAGCTATTTTTACAGATGCGATGTTTGAAATGCCAAGTTCTGAGCATAAAAAATTAGAAGTTACTAAAGCATATGCTGAAAGTAAATTGAATAGAAATATGTTGATGCAGTTAAAAGCAGCATCATAATATTATATAATAAATGTTTAAAACAAAAGCCCATTAGAAATTCTAATGGGCTTTTGTTTTAAACTTATGTTAAACTATTGCTTTTATAGTAGAAATGATTAACAAATGTTTATTTTGGTTGAACTAAACTTAAAATTGTTATGAAATCAATCAAATTTAAGCTGCTATTTCTAGCAGTATCTGTGCTTGTATGTTTGCAAGCCTGTAAGCCTTCTAAAAAAGAAGTAAAAAGTAATTATGTAAGCCAAACAACAGGAGTGTGTGGTCCCGTAAGTAGTTGGTTCCCTCATTTAAACATCAATGCACCTTTAGAAGGTACAACAAGTGTTTTTGCTACACCAGAAAAAGCTACAAATCAGGTTTTTCACCAATGGTCTTGGCAAAAGTTTTTATGGTTAACAAAGCCGACATCTGCAACAGATAACACACCTCTTTTCTTAGAAAACAAAGAGGAAATTATTCAGGTTACAGATTTAATGATGGACACGATTCAAATTCCTCAAAATTCTAAAGTAGTTTTGTTTTATGATGAACAAGCATGTTCTAATGGAGTGTTGCAAACAAATCCAAAATATGTATCAGAAACAAATACAAAAATAGACACTGTTTTGTATTCCATTCATATTAGCAAAACAATGTTAAAAGCTTCGAGAAAATTTAGAGATACAATTTTGAAAAATGCATTATTTGATAATACATTAGTGTTTCCTGTTGGTTCTTTAGAACTTAAAGTTTCATGGGTGCCAGTAACTTCTATACCAGAAAGTCAAATAGAAAACTACTATACAACAGAAGCAGCATATATAAAACCAGACAAGACTTATGGTTATAAACAAGTAGCTATGTTAGGAATGCACGTAGTTGGAGTTGTAGAGAATCATCCTGAATTTATTTGGGCTACTTTTCAACACAATGATTTAGCACCTATATATGATTGGAATGATGATATTGCTGAAGAAAGTTTTAATACGTTAATTTATAGAGGAGACAAGCCCACTACATTGGATGGGATTACTTGGAATACCCAGTCTAATAATGCTAAAAAACCATTGGCAGCATTTGAGCTTTTTAAATATGGTGTTCCGCTATCTCAAGGAGGAGGTTTTATGAAAACATCACAAGCGGAGCCAGAAAATTATACAAATATTGATAGCATAAACAATTGTGTTGCTCAAGCGTTTAAAAATCAAGAGGTTATAGATGTTTGGTCTAATTATTTTTATAACGGTTCTCTTTGGATAGATACAGATAAGTATCCTACAACTCAAGATCAAGCAACTAAAATTGTACATTTAGGAGATAAAATAGCCAATGCAAAACCAGGAGATTTAGCAAGAGGATCTGTAAATTGTGCAAATGTAACTATGGAAACATATACCCAGACTTTTAATTCTGAAATAAATACAATAGCAGTAGGCAATTTAGCCAATTGTTTTTCATGCCATAGTGCCTCAAATTTTACAACTAAAAATAATTCTCCATTGTACTTAAGTCATTTGTTTGGTGCTTTCTTAAAAGCAGAACAAGGTTTAACTCCTAAAGAGATAGAGCAGTTAAAAATAAAAGAACATGTATTAAAATTTTTAAGTAAAAAATAAAGACTGTTAACTAATAAATTAAAGAGCTACTTTTTTTAAAGTAGCTCTTTTTTTGTTGTAATAAGAGATTGTGTTTTAGTAAAGTTTCCAAATGAGATACCGTTAATTCTTTGTTATATTTGTTTAAAAAATAATTAGAAGTTGATATCTAGAGAAACCATAGATCGTGTTTTTGAAACTGCTCGTGTAGAGGAGGTGATAGGGGAATTTGTGACCTTAAAAAAATCGGGAAGTAGTTTTAAAGGATTGTCTCCTTTTGTAGACGAAAAATCTCCATCTTTTATGGTATCTCCTGTAAAAGGAATATGGAAAGATTTTAGTACAGGTAAAGGAGGGAATGCCATTTCTTTTTTAATGGAACATGAGCATTACTCATATCCAGAAGCCATTCGTTATTTAGCAGATAAATACAATATTCCTATAGAGGAAACCGAGCAGACCGATGCTCAAAAAGAAGCTGCAGATGAAAGAGAAAGTATGTATTTGGCCTCTAAATACGCACAAGACTATTTTCACAACACCATGCTAAACACCCAAAAAGGAAAAGCCATTGGGTTAAGTTATTTTAAAGAACGTGGTTTTACCAATGAAATGATAGAAACGTTTCAGTTAGGATATTGTTTGGATGATTGGACAGCTTTTACAGACACCGCTTTAAAAAACGGATACGATTTACAGTATTTAGAAAGCACAGGTTTGACTATTGTAAAAGAAGGAGGAAAACAATTTGATAGATTCAAAGGTCGTGTAATGTTTCCTATTCATAGTATGAGCGGTCGTGTGTTAGGGTTTGGAGGTAGAATTTTAACCAACGATAAAAAAGCAGCTAAATATTTAAACTCTCCAGAGAGTGATATTTACCATAAGAGTAAAATATTGTATGGTTTGTATCAAGCCAAAAAAACAATTTCTAAAGAAGATAATTGTTATTTGGTAGAAGGTTATACAGATGTAATTTCTATGTATCAAAAAGGAATTACCAATGTAGTGGCTTCATCGGGAACCGCATTAACACCAGATCAAATTCGTTTGGTAAAAAGATTAACTCCCAACATGACAGTTTTGTTTGATGGGGATGCAGCAGGATTAAGAGCTTCTATAAGAGGAATTGATTTGATTTTGGAACAAGGAATGAATGTGAAAGTAGTTACTTTTCCAGATGGCGACGACCCAGATTCTTTTTCTAAGAAAAAATCAACCGATGAACTAAAGGAGTATTTAGAAAATAACCAACAAGATTTTATCAGCTTTAAAGTTTCTTTGTTGTTAGAAGAAGCACAAAACGATCCAATTAAAAAAGCAGGATTGATTCGTGATATTGTGATGAGTATTTCTAAAATTCCAGACAGTATTAAACAAGAAGTTTATATACAGGAATGTGCTCGATTAATGGACATATCAGAAACAGTTTTGTTCAATGAGTTGGCTCAAATGTTAGACAAAAACGCTAGAGAGGCAGAGCGTAGACCAAACTCTAAGCCTAGAATGACCATTGCATCGTCTAACAAATCAAATACTTCTTTGGCAGGAGATGTACCCGATGATGCAGCGTTTAGAGAAATGATGATGGCTCAAGAAGCTGGAGTTTCTGGTTCTAAACAAGTTTCTGCAAGCACCAAAAATAAAATTGTTCCTAACAAAGTAAATACGTTGGATTTGTATGAGCGTGAGATTATTAAAATTTTGCTGTTGTATGGAAATCACGAAGTAACGTTTATAGATTGGATAGAAGACCATGACAAAAGAGGTAAGGTAATTATGGTAAAAGAAGAATATGTAAACACGGTTGCTCACGAATTGTATTTACAGTTACAAGACGATGAAATAGAGTTTACCAATCCATTGTTTCAAAAAATATATAAAGAAATTACCTATCAAATTAACGAAAAAGAAAAGTTAGCTTTGGAGCGATTGACAAGTCATGAAAATCAAGAAATTGCACAAGAGGTAACCAATATTTTAATGGATGATGAACACTATGTTTTAAGTGATTGGGAATCTAAAGAAATAGAGGTGACTCAAAAAACAGATGTGTTACAAAAATTAGTTCAAGATGCCATTTTAAACTTAAGAAGGGTTTTAATAGAGTTAAAAGTTAAAGAGTTAATGGAAGAAGTAAACGAAGAAGAAAAAAGAATAGAGGCTTTGCAAAATGTAATGAACTATACACAACTAAAAACATTGCTGTTTGAAAAATTACATAGAGTATTATAACAAAAAGAAATGGAAAATTTAAGCGAATATAAATATCAATTATTATTTACACTTGTTACCGTTGTGGTAATGGTTACAATTATTTTATCAATAAAAAGAGCTATTAAAAAATTTAGCTTTGTAAAAGCTATTGATGCCAATAGAAGAAAAATAATTTTTATACTTACTTACTTAATTGTATACCTTGTTTTTGGAGCATTTTTAGCTGTTGTTTGGGGAGTAGATTTTAAGCAGTTGTCTATTTTTATCTCTTCTATTTTAGCAGTTTTAGGAGTTGGTTTTTTTGCACAATGGTCTTTGCTGTCTAACTTAACAGCTAGTGTTATTTTATTTTTTAATCACCCTGTAAGAATAGGGAGTAGAATTAGAATTTTAGACAAAGATTTTGAACTAACAGGAGAGGTAAAAGATATTACAGGATTTTACTTTTTTATGAAAACAGACAAAGGAGAAACAATAACATTTCCAAACTCTTTAATTATGCAAAAAGGGATTGAGATTTTAAAAGATGAGCCCAATACGCAAGCGTAATTTTAGTATATTCCAAAAAAAATATAATTGAAAAGAATTGCTGTTTCTGTAACAAATGATTTGGTAACCGATCAACGTGTTCATAAAGTATGTACTACGTTGCAACAAATGGGGTTTTCTATCCATTTAATAGGTAGAAAACTAAAACAAAGTTTGCCGGTAGAAAGAAGTTACAAAACCACAAGAATGAAACTTGTTTTTACCAAAGGCCCTTTGTTTTATGCAGAGTACAACTTAAGGCTTTTTTTTCTGTTGTTGTTTTCTAAAAAAGACGTGCTACTAGCTAACGATTTAGATACGCTTTTGCCCAATTATATAGTGTCGGTCTTGTTAAATAAAAACTTGGTTTACGATAGTCATGAGCTTTTTACAGAAGTGCCAGAATTGATTCATAGACCCAAAATTCAAAAAATTTGGTTAACTATAGAGCAGTTTATTTTTCCCAAGTTAAAGCATGTATTTACAGTCAATCAGATCATCGCAAATGTGTATTATCAAAAATACAAGGTACCGGTACACGTGCTTAGGAATATAGCTCCTATGTTTCAATTTTCTAAAGTAGATTCAGAATTTCTTTCAAAGGTTAAAGGAAATTCTAAAATAATTATTTTACAAGGAGCAGGAATTAATATTGATAGAGGAGCAGAAGAGGCTGTATTAATGATGAATTATATAGACAATGCAATACTCTATATTATTGGTAGTGGAGATGTGTTTCCTGTGTTAAAAAAAATGATAAAAAAATACAACCTAGAAAAGAAAGTGTTTTTGTTGGGCAGAAGACCTTATAAAGAATTAATGTTGTACACACAAATTGCAGATTTAGGATTGTCTTTAGATAAAAACACCAATTTAAATTATGAATACAGCTTGCCCAACAAAGTGTTTGATTACATTCAAGCAGAAGTACCCTTGTTGGTTTCTAATAGAAAAGTAGTTGCACAATTAGTGACTGCTGAAAATATAGGAAAAGTAATTACGCATCACAATCCTCAAGAAATGGCAAAAACAGCAAAACAAATGCTGTGTTCCGATGAGTATAATGTTTGGAAAATAAACTTAAAAGCTGCTGCTAAGAAATACAATTGGGAAAAAGAATCAGAAATTATAAAACAGGTATATTCTAAATTTTTATGATACTAGTATATTCAAAGACCATTAGTAGAAGATTGATCTATGTTTTAAACGTGGTGTTTAAATATGTATTAGGTGTCAATTATAAACTGACCAAATCTTTGGTAGAATTTGAAAACTATAAGGGGGCAAAACTAAATTATTCAGACAATAAACTTCAAAAATGTGTTCAAATAATTCCTTCTAAAATTCTGTGGGAATCAACAATTTCAGTACAGAACATTCAGGTAGATTGGATAGATGAGGTTCCTTATTTTTTTAAAACCCAAGAAAATGAATACGATTTGCTAGCTTCTTGCTTTTATATGCTTACCAGATATGAAGAATATTTGCCTTTTACCCCCGATACACATCAAAGATTTAAGGCAGAAGATAGTTTGGCTTATCAGCATGGTTTTTTAAAAATACCTGTAGTAAATATTTGGACTCAAAAAATTCAAGAAGCAATAAGCGCTAAATTTCCCGAATATCATTTTCCAAAAAGACAATTTTCTGTGCAAAACACATTAGATATAGATGCAGCTTATTTTTCTAGAGGAAAAGGAGTGTTTAACTTTTTTGGAGGACTTTTGGTAGATGTTTTAAAAAAGAGAAAAGAAAAAGTACAAGTAAAATTAAGGTACTTAAAAAATAGAAAAGATGTTTTTGATACGTTTGATTTTATTGAAACAGTTTCTAAAAACATAAAAACACATTACTTTTTTTTGTTAGGAGATAAATCGGAGTTTGATACCAATGTTAAATATTCTAGAAGGTGTTTAAAAAAACTGATTAAAAAAATAGCTAAAAAACATTCGGTAGGAATTCATCCATCCTATCTTTCTAACACAGAAAAACATAGAGTTTTAAAAGAAAAGCAACGTTTAGAAAAAATAATAGGTTCAGAGGTTACCAACAGCAGGCAGCATTTTTTAAAATTAGAATTTCCTAAAACCTATGAACATTTAATAAGCAATGGCATAAAGGTAGATTATTCTATGGGTTTTGCTAGTCAAGTTGGGTTTAGAGCTGGAATTTGCAATGCATATCCGTTTTATAATTTAAGTACAGAACAAGAAAAAGCATTTTTTATTGTTCCTTTTCAGGTAATGGATGGAACGTTAAATCAATACTTACAACAAAGTCCAGAAGAAGCAATAGAAGAAATAAAGGAGTTAATTCATCAGGTAAAAAAAGTTGAAGGTTTGTTTGTTTCCTTATGGCACAATTCATCATTGTCAGAAAAATTTGGTTGGCAAGGATGGAGAAAAGTCTATCAAGAAATGTTACTTTTAGTAAAATAAGAAGAGACAGATATATGATTTCTATTTGCATTCCTGTATATAATTTTAACATTACATTATTGGTAAAAGCCATTGAGCAGCAAAAAATAGAGGTTGCTTACGAATTGGTTGTTATAGATGATTGCTCTCAGGAGGTTTATAAAACAGAAAACAAGAAATGTTTGCAAAAACATACTTATATAGAATTGCCAAAAAATATAGGGAGGTCTAAAATTAGAAATCTATTTAAGCAACACACAAGTTACCAATACTTGCTTTTTATGGATTGTGATTCTATGATTGTACAAGATGATTTTATTCAGAAATACATAAATTCTTTAGAACTAAAAACAGTTATTTACGGAGGAAGAGTCTATCCAGCAACATTGCCTAGCCAAGAACAATTGCTGAGTTGGAAATATGGAGTTAAGGTTGAAAGTAAAAACGCAGAGGAACGAAGTAAAAATCCGTATTTGTCTTTTATGACCAATAATTTTTTGATTGATAGATCTATCTTTGATCACATATCTTTTAACGAATCCATTGATAGGTATGGTCATGAAGATACGTATTTTGGATACGAATTGTCTAAAAACAATATAAAAATTCTACACATAGAAAATCCTGTTTTAAACATAGATATAGAAACAAATCAACGTTTTTTCGTAAAAAATGAAGAGGCAATTAAGAATTTAATTCAATTAAAAAACAAATCCATAAACCTTGATTTTACAGAGCATGTTCGCCTTTTAGAGTATTATAAAAGGTTGAATAGTGTGCAAAAAATTGTGTTAAAAAACTTGTTCCTGTTAGTAGGACCTACACTTAAAAAAAGAATGATTGCAGGTTTTTATTCCTGTAGAATGCTAAAATTTTATAAGCTAGGTTACTTAATTAATTCGTGTAAAAATTAACTATTTTGTTGTTGGTGAGCAACTTCAAAAACTTCTCCGTTTTCTACTTTAAACGTACGTTGCGGATATTTTAAAATTAAAGAATAATCGTGAGTGGCCATTAATATGGTTTTTCCGCTTTGGTGAATTTCGTTCAACAATTCCATGACTTCCATAGAGGTTTTAGGGTCTAAATTACCTGTAGGCTCATCGGCAATAATTAATTCAGGGTCGTTTAACAAAGCTCTTGCAATGGCAATACGTTGTTGTTCTCCTCCAGAAATTTGATAAGGCATTTTGTAACCTTTTTCTTGCAGTCCCACTTTTCCTAAAACTTCTTTTATTTTAGTGTCCATTAAGGCTTTGTCTTTCCAACCTGTGGCTTTTAATACAAAAAGTAAGTTGTCATAAATGTTACGGTCATTTAACAATTTAAAATCTTGGAATACAATTCCTATTTTTCTGCGTAAAAAAGGAATTTGTTTTTCTTTTAGACTAGGTAGGTCAAAATCTACAACTTCACCTAATCCGCTTGTCAAAGGTAAATCGCCATATAATATTTTTAACAAACTACTTTTTCCGCTTCCAGTTTTTCCAATTAAATAAAAGAATTCTCCTGGCAAAATTTCAAAATCTACATTCTTTAAAATCAGAATATTGTCCTGAAAAATATGGGCATCTTTTAAATGTAAAACCGGTTTAGACATAATGTTGATTGTTTTTACAAACATATTTAAAAATCCATAGAACTTAAAATAATCGTCTGTATAAGAATTTAAATAAGCGCTTTCAAATAAATAGACAATGTTTCCGTTAATTCACAGGGATATTATTTATTTTTAATCATTGAAAATATAGGTCTAAAAGATATGAAGAAACAATTTTTACTGTGTTTAACATTTGTGTTTGTGGTGGTGTGTACAATAACAGCACAGAACAGTTATCAATCCACATCGTCTTTAAAATGGTATACCAAAGCTGTTCAGGCTTTTGACAATCAACATTATTTTTTAGCTAAAGAATATTTTAAAGAAGTTACCTCTTTAAAAACGCAAGAAAGTATTGCACTTGAAAAATACAAGTTGTTAACATCTTTAGAATTGAATGAAAAAAATGCAGGAACAATTACAGAGTTGTATTTAAAAAAACACCCTAATACAATTGATAAAACTACGTTGATATTAGCTTTGTCTAATTATTATTTTGCACAAAAAAAAGAAGAGAAAGCATTAGAGTGGTTTCAACAAATTGATGTAAAATCGTTAACGACTAAGCAAGAAACCAATTACAATTACAAGTTGGCTTTTGCCAATTATAAAACTAAAAATTACACCAAGGCAAAAGAATATTTATTGCCAATTTCTAAACAAGGAGCTTATCAAAATCAGGCTCATTATTATTTAGGAAACATAGCTCTTCAGAATAAAGATTACGCTTCGGCTAGTTATCATTTTGAAAAAATAAAACATTTAAAAAAATATTACAGAGAGGCTTCTTATCAATTATTGGTAATACTATACGAACAAAAAAAGTACAATGAAGTAATACGTTTAGGAGAATCTTATTACGGTAAAACTTCTGGAATGGAACAGTCTGAGGTTTCAAAAATTATAGGAGAATCTTATTTTTATTTAGGTAATTATCAAAAAGCAATTACTTATTTAACGCAATACAAAGGTAGACACAGAAGGTTAACAGAGGTAGATTATTACTTTTTAGGATATGCTTATTACAAGCTAAATAAGTACGATAATGCCATTGAAAACTTTAATAAAATTACCGATGAAAAAAGTGGTGTTTCACAAAACGCACACTATCATTTGGGAGATTGTTATTTAAAAAAGAATCAGAAAACAGAAGCTTTAAACGCATTTAAAAATGCATCAGAAATGGATTTTGATGTAAGTGTACAACAAGATGCTTTTTTAAATTATGCCAAATTGAGTTACGAAATAGGAAATCCATACCAAAGTAGCTCTGAAGTTTTGCAAGCGTTTGTAGATAAATATCCAAATGCAGAACAAGCTAGTTTAATAGAAGATTTAATCGTAAATGCATATTTACAGTTTAAAGATTTTAAAGGAGCCATTGCGTATTACGAAAAACAAAGGTTGATTAAAGATGCTCAGTATCAAGAATTGTTGTTAGAAAGAGGGTTTGAATTGTTTAATGAAAATAAATACCAAGAAGCCTTAAACTACTTTTCTAAAGCAACAACATTGTACAACAACAAAACCATAACAAACAGAGCTTTGTTTTGGAAAGCAGAAACATTATCGGAGTTAAACAATTACCAAGAAGCCAATTATTACTATAGTTCTTTTGTAAAGAATACAAGCAATAAAAACTTAGAGGAGTATGCAGATGGAATTTATGGTTTGGCATACACATCATTTCAACAAAAAAAATACGAAGAGGCTTTGTCAAATTTTACAGAATATGTAAAAATATCTAAAAATCCAACCAAAAAAAGAAATGCTATTTTAAGAATTGCCGATTGTCATTTTGTAAATAAAACATATTGGAGTGCTTTAGAAAATTACAATCAAATTATTAAAGCCAACCAAGGTCAGGTAGATTATGCCATGCATCAAAAAGCATTGGCTTACGGGTTTTTAGGAAGAAATGAACAGAAAAAAGAAGCTTTAAAGCAAATTCAAACTACGTTTACACGTTCTGCTTATTTAGATGATTCTTATTATCAATTAGGAAACTTATTGGTAAATCAAAACAAAAGTAACGAAGCAATTAAGGTGTTTGATGAGTTGATTACAAAATATCCGAAAAGTCCTTTAGTAGCAAAGGCAAAATTAAAAAAAGGAATCGTTTTGTTCAACGCTAATAAAAATCAAGAATCGGTTACGGTGCTAAGAGATTTGGTGGCAAGTTATCCTGGGACAGGAGAAGCGGTACAAGCCGTAAAAATGGCCGAGCAGGTTTACAAAGAAATGGACCGAGTAGATTTGTATGCTGCTTGGGTTAAAAAATTAGAATTTGTAAATATTTCAGATCAAGATATAGACAAATCTATGTTTGAGGCTGCAGAAAATAAATACTTGGCTAATGATTTAAAAGCAGCCATTACCAGTTGTAAAAAATATTTGATTAATTTTCCACAAGGATTGCATGCTTTAACGGTTCATTTTTATTTGGCACAAGCATATTACAATTCGGGAAATAAAGAAAATGCAATTCCAGAATATCAAGAAGTGTTAAAAGTAAATGCAAATGAATATACAGAGGTTGCATTAAATAGATTGTCGCAAATTTATCTAGAAAATCAACAGTGGGAGCAAGCAAGTACTTTGTTGTTGCAAATAGAAAAAGAAGTTAGTAACGAGCAAAATGTAGTGTATGCACAAAGTAATTTAATGAAGTTTTATTACAAAGAAAACAAGTTTGCCAAAGCATTAGATTACACGCAAAAAGTATTAGAAAACAAAAAAAGTTCCGAACAAGCAGTGGCAGATGCTTATGTATATGGAGCAAGAAGTGCTATTGAATTGGATGATTTTGCCAAAGCCAAAAAATATTATCAAAAACTAGAAGTTATAGGAAAAGGTAATGTAAAGGCAGAAGCTAATTATTACAAAGCGTTTTTCTTACATCAAGACAAAGAATATCAAAAGTCCAATGAACAAGTTCAAATTTTAGCAAGTAAATATCAGGCATATAGAACTTGGGGAGTAAAAGGATTGTTGTTAATGGCTCAAAATTTTCATGCATTAAAAGATAATTTTCAAGCTAATTTTATTTTAAATAATATTATAGAAAACGTAAAAGAGCAAGACAATTTGGTAGAACAGGCTAAAGAGTTGTTAAAAGAATACAGTCATAAAAGCAACACAAGTAAAGAGTTAAAAGAAGAAACACAAAACAATGCCACAAATACAATTTAACATGAAAAAACAGTGGATATTAGGAGTTCTGTTGTTGGGAGCTTTGCAAATAAATGCACAAACTAAAGAAGACGATATTAAAAAAGAAGACGTAGTTGTAGAGTTTTCTTTCAATCCTACTTTAACCGATGTGTTTAAGTTAAAAACGGTTCCAAACGCAAAAGAAGAATTTGCCAAAGAAAAAATTCAATACAAAATAACCCCCAAACAAGTAGCATCAGACTTTGTTCCCATTACTAAAAATGCAGCCTATGTAAGCATAGACGACCCTAAGCCAATAAACTACAAAAACTATTTATATGGTGCTGTAGGTGTTTATGGAAATGCAGAAATAGAAGTTATGTTAAGACCCAATAAAATTCATGGTTACGAATATGGTTTTGATTTTTCTAGTTATAATATTCAGAATGGAATAGATGATAAAAGGGTAGATAATGGACAATGGACCTCTGGGATTAATGCATTTATAAGCAAACAAAACAGAAAATACAACTGGAGAGCCAATGCAGACTATCAAAGAAACAGAATACATTGGTATGGTTTAGATAGTGATGTTTTAGAATCTGTTTATCAAAATCAAAATGTAGAACAGGTTTACAATTCGTTAACTTTTTCAGGAATTGTAGATTATAAAAATGCAAAAGTTCAAAGCTTGGCACCCTCAATTAATTTCTTTTCAGATGGATTTGAAAGTTCAGAGGTAGACCTAAAAGTAGCTACCGTTTTAGACAAATCTATGTTTAATAATTACATAGAAACTAAAATAGATTTTGAATATTTAAACGGAAATTTTGGACAACAATACACCAATACTACTAATATTAATTATAGCTTTTTTAATTTAGGAGTAACACCATCTTATACTTATCAAGCTAATAATTTTCAATTAAGTGCTGCTTTAGGCTTGTATGTAAATGCCAATAGAGAGGCTTCTAGCTCTAAATTTTGGATTTTGCCAAACATTCAGGCAGATGTTAAACTTATTAAAGATATTATGATTCTACATGGAGGAATTAGAAGCGAGTTTGATCAAAATACGTATCAAAGTTTGGCAGCTCAAAATCCTTTTATGTCTCCAACAGCTGAAATTTTAACCACAACAACTCCTGTAGATGTTTTTGTAGGTTTAGATGGAAAATTAACCAAAACAATTTCTTATTCAACAGAAGCTAGTTACAAACAAGTAAAAAACAAAGCTTTGTTTGTACATAATGATGCTTTAGCACCCACATCAATCAATCAACCATTCCAAATGGGAAATAGTTTTGGTGTTGTGTATGATGATGTAACTATTTTGTCTGTAAAAGGAGCTATAGAAATGATGTTTTCTAAACAATTAACAGGAGGAGTGTTGGCAACACTTAATAGTTACAGTCCAGATACACAAGCAGAAGCGTGGAACTTGCCAAACATGACCATAGAGACCTATGCAAACTACACCCACAAAAAATGGTTTGGTCAAGTAGGATTAAATATAGTAGACGGTAGAGATGATTTAGTAGATAGTAGAGATGATTTAGTAGAAGGAGTAGCTACCAAAATTGATGGATTTTTAGACTTAAATGTAAAAGGAGGATACAAAATCAATAAAAGATTAAATGCTCACGTAAATATTTACAATTTACTAGACAACAATTATCAATCCTACAACAATTATCAAGTACAAGGTTTTCAGTTAGTGGCTGGACTTTCATTTAAATTTTAAACATGCACTGGGAACAATTATTATCTCTTAAGAGAGCTGGCGATACAAATGGTAGATTTAGAAAAGATCAAGACGAAACAAGATTAGGATTTGAAGTAGATTTTGATAGAATTGTATTCTCATCAGCATTTAGAAGTTTACAAGACAAAACACAAGTAATTCCGTTGTCCGATACCGACTTTGTACATACACGTTTAACACACAGCATGGAAGTGTCTGTAGTAGGACGTTCTTTAGGTAGAGTGGTAGGAAAACAGTTGTTAGAAAAACATCCGTATTTAAAAGAATTAGGATATACTTTTAACGATTTTGGAGCCATTGTAGCAGCTGCAGCTTTGTCTCACGATATCGGAAACCCTCCTTTTGGACATAGCGGAGAAAAATCTATTGGAGAATATTTTAATACAGGAGCAGGTCAAAAATACAAAGAGGAATTAAATGCCAAAGAATGGCAAGATTTAATTGATTTTGAAGGAAATGCCAACGGATTTAAAATTTTAACACAAGACGGTCAAGGAGTAAAAGATGGTCTTAGATTGTCCTATGCAACCTTGGGTGCTTTTATGAAATACCCTAAAGAATCCTTACCTAAAAAAGCCACAAAACATATAGTAGATAAAAAATTTGGCTTTTTTCAATCGGAAAAAGAAAAGTTTAAAGATGTAGCCGAAACCTTAGGTTTAAAAGTAATGAGATCTGGAAAAGACATTGCTTATCACAGGCATCCATTAGCCTATTTGGTAGAAGCTGCTGATGATATTTGTTACACTATTATAGATTTTGAAGACGGAATTAATTTAGGCTTGGTAGATGAAGAATTTGCTTTGGAATACATGATAAAATTGGTTCAAAATAAAATAGACACCAAAAAATACCATTCTTTAGGTTTAAAAAAAGATAGAGTAAGTTATTTAAGAGCCTTAGCAATTAGTACTTTAATAGAGCAGGCAGCTACCATTTTTATAGAAAACGAAGATGCCATTTTAAATGGAACTTTTGAAAAATCATTGTTAGACAAGTGCCAATATGAAGCGCAAATAAACGATATTATCAAACTAAGTATTGATAAAATTTACAATAGTAGAAGCGTTATAGAAAAAGAAGTAGCAGGTTACAAAGTAATTGCCGATTTGTTAGATGTGTTTATCAACGCAGTAAACAATTCGTATTTGGGAAAAGTATCTAATTACGACAAGCTAATTTTACTAATGTTGCCACAAGAATTTAAGCATTATTCAGAAAGTTTGTACATGCGTATTATGAATGTTTGTTCATATATAGCAGGAATGTCAGACAGTTATGCTATTTTAGTTCACAAAAAAATTAGTGGGGTTATTGTGTCTTAACTTTTTTAAGAGAGAAAACACCTCTGTAAAACGCAATCTATGAAACAAAAATTACGTTATTTAGTTCCTTTTTTACTTTGTTTATTAATAGCATATGTTGTTTATGACAAATCCCACGTTTCAAAAAAAGAATACAATCAGTTCGTTCAAAACCATCCAATACAAAAAAGATTAAAGCTGTCTAAAAAGCAAAGGAAAAAACAAGGGATTCCCCCAAACAGGTATTTTGATCAACAATATTTGTTAGAAATGGATCCTGCTACCGGAAAAACCTATCCAGAAAACTTAGAAAAAATCAAAACAGCAACAAAATCGATTCAGCGTTTTTCTGCTGTGCCAGGTCAAAATGCAGAAATGGCTTGGGAAGAAAGAGGTCCTAACAATATAGGAGGAAGAACTAGAGTTGTATTTTATGACCCTAATGATGCTACAGGAAAACGTGTTTTTGCAGGAGGTGTTTCTGGCGGACTGTGGGTAAATAATGATATTAGCAATGCAAACTCTATGTGGACTCAAGTTGGGATTGATGAAAATTTAGCCGTTTCATGTTACGCTATAGATCCCAACAATTCTAATATTTGGTATATAGGAACAGGAGAGGCTTATACGGGAGATGATGGAGTTGGAAATGGAATTTGGATTTCGACAAATGGAGGAAGTACATGGTCTAAATATTTGGGAGTCAATTTAAATGTATCCGAAACACAAAGAGTATACTTTGTAAATCAAATATTGGCCTGGAATAACAACGGAAGTACAGAAGTTTTTTTCTCGTTAGATGGTCAGTTTGATGAAGATCCGGTAGGTTACAATGCTTCTGGTTGGTGGAAAGTAGAAGGAGGAACATTTAATAGAATCAATTTTTTTACAGAAGGGGAAACTCCCTATGTATTTAGTGATGTAGAAGTAGCTGCCGATAATTCTATATGGGCAGCAACCAAAGACAATCTTTTTGGAGAAGGAGGAGGAAAGATTTTTAAAAGTACAGATGGAGAAAATTTTACAGAAAAATACTCTTTTACCAACGGTGGTAGGGTAGAGTTAGCAGTATCTAAACAAAATTCAAATATAATATACGCACTAGCATCAACCTACAATAGTACAAGGGTAGATTTGGTTAAAACTACCGATGGAAATAATTTTGTTTCTATGACCAGACCTAATGATGTAGATACTGATATATCTGCTAATGATTTTGCTAGAAATCAAGGTTTTTACAACTTAACTTTAGAAGTAGATCCAACCAATGATGCTATTTTGTATGCAGGGGGAATAGATTTGTTTCGTTCTACCAATTCTGGAACTACTTGGTCACAAATTTCCAAATGGTCTAACAATAACAATTTAGAAAACTTAAATGTATCACTTGTACATGCAGATCATCATGCGGTAACGTTTAACCCTTTAGATAGTAATAAGGCCATTTTTGCTAACGATGGAGGTATTTATTACAGTTCCAACGTAAGTTCTGCTAGTAATAGCACTACAGCCATAAAAAGTAGAAATAAAGGATATAATATAACTCAATTTTATTCTGCTGCTATTAGTCAAAATAAAAACAACGAATTGTTGTTAGGAGGTGCACAAGATAATGGTTCTTTAATAGGATATTCAAGTATTAACCCTGTAAACTTTACGGTAAATGCAGGAACCAATACCTTTGTAGATATTTATGGAGGAGATGGAATACAAACCTTTGTAGATAAAGACAATAATTACCTAATAGTATCATATGTACACAATGTGTATGCAGCGTATCCTTTACCTTTTAATGATGCGGATGATTTGGTAGAAATAGCAGACGACCAGAGTTCTGGTGCATTTGCTAACATTGCAGATTTAGATCATAATTTAGATATTTTGTATGCGGATGGAACCACAGGTTACGGAACCAATTCTACTAGTGAAAAACTGTTTAGATATACAAATTTATTAGGAACACCGGTTAAAAAAACAATTACTAATTCTAATTTATTTGAACCTCCTACAGCCATAAAAGTATCTCCGTATACAACAACTTCTTCAACAGTGTTTATAGGAACTCAAGGAGCTTCTGTTTTAAAAGCCACCAATTTAAATACAGAATCGCCAACGTGGGTAAATTTAGACCCAACAAGCCAAATAAACACAGGGGCTATTTCTTGTATTGATTTTGGAACCAATGAAAATGAATTATTAGTTACATTGCACAATTATGGAGTAAATAACATTTATTACTCACCAGATAACGGTGCAACTTGGTTGGAGAAAGATGGAGATTTTCCAGACATTCCAGTAAAGGCAATTAAAATGAACCCAAACAATCAAAACGAAGTAATTATTGGAACAAATGCAGGAGTTTGGAAAACATCTAGTTTTTTATCAGATAGTCCTAGTTGGGAGCAATCTCAAAACGGAATGTCTAGTGTAAAAGTTACTAAGTTTGATATGAGAACTGAAGACCATACTGTTTTGGCAGCTACTTATGGAAGAGGTTTGTTTACAGGAAGTTTTCAAGAATCTTTAAGTTTTTTTGGAAATGGTAAAAAATTAAAAGAAAAAATAGCAATAAGCAACAGTGTTGTTAACAACCAATTGTTACAATTAAAACTGTCCGATATTGATGTTGTTTTTGATCTTTTAGTGTATACAATAAATGGTCATACGGTAGCTCAGCACAAAATAAACCCTACAAGCGGAAGTTTACAAACAGTTGAGGTTCCTTTTCAACCAGGAGTGTATTTGATTAAAATATATTGCGATGGAAAAAGTTATACTCAAAAAATAATAATAGCTAATTAGAAAACATAAGTAACTCCTACACCTAAAATTTGTTTTAATTGTAGTTTTGGACCAATTTGAGTACCATCAGATTGCAATATTTTTGCATCATCATCATATAGTAAGTGAGAACTGATTCTGGAATTTATAAATTGATTGACTTTCATGTCAATATTTAATTCTATATCACTATCCACATTTCCAAATTTGTCTAAATAGTCAGAGTAAAAAGAGCTTTTTATGCTAAAGTTCATGTTCTTCATAATTGGAGTTTGATATTCTACTCGAATTAAGGCTCCAAATTCTGATGAAATGCTTTCTCCTTTTTTTATAATTTCACCAGCATCGTTTTTTACGGCTGGAGTAACACCAAATGCTCCTTTGTCTGCAAGGTCTTGATCCAATACAAACGTAACCTGGTTGGTTAATGGAGATAAGTTTAGTTTAAAATTATCTTCATTGTCTGTGTAAGCAGCACCCACCCCTAAACGCATTCTGGCCGGTGCAAAAAAGTTAGAAATTACAGTAGTTCTGTTGTTTCCTTTATACCCTTTGCTAAATTGGGTAGTTAGGTTAAAGTCACCAGAGTAATACCATTTAGATTCTATAGAAGCTCTATATCCTACACTTGATTTTAAATCGATAATATCATCTGTTTTTTTAGAATGATCAATACCATCTTCTTTGCTTAATCCGTACCTTAATAATACTCCGTTTTTCCAAAATAATTGTCCTTTCTTGTAGTTGTAATCACCTCTAAAAGATACAATTCCGGCAACCGTATTATTTCCTCCTTTTGTCCAGTTAAAAAAGGATGTTTGAGTTAGTAGTATTTCTGGTTTGTTGGTGTGTTTCCAATAGTTTTGCTTAACACTTTCTTTTAATATTTGTTTAATAGTGTCTCTTTTTTCAGTTTTAGCAATACGTATAGAGTCTTTACTTTTTTTAGAAAAAACTTTTTTAATGTTGGTTATTGCTTTGGGAGTTGGAATTGTGTCTAGGTAAAAAGTAGAACTACAGTAGCCTTTGTGTCCTAATAAAAGAACCATAAAAACACAAAGTATATGTTTTTTAAGTTTTAAAAAAGAAGAGATAAGGGTATGTATAAATATCATTATAAGGTAGATAAAATAGTATTTAAAATTGAGGCTTCATCAATTTTTGCCAATGTTTTTAATTCTTGTGTTTTTCCATGTTCCATAAAACAATCATCAATACCACCCATTATAACTTTGGTAGTATAGTTGTTTTTTAAAACAAACTCTCCAATAGAAGAACCAAATCCTCCTTGAATAACACCATCTTCATAAGTAATAATAGTACCATAGTTCTTGCAAATATCATGCAACAATTCTATGTCTAACGGTTTTATAAATTGCATATTGTAATGCCCAATATTTTTCTTTTGAGCTTTAGACAATTGCTCTATGGCAAAATTAATAATATTCCCAAGGGTACCAATACTTAAAATAGCGATGTTTGTTCCTTTTTTAAGGGTTTTTCCTTTTCCAATAGTAATTTTTTGAAAAGGTTGTTTCCAATCTAAAATTTCTCCAATTCCTCTAGGGTATCTAATGGCAATAGGGGTATTTAAACCTAGTTGAGCGGTGTACATAATGTTTCTTAAATCTACTTCGTTCATAGGAGCATAAATAAGTAGATTGGGAATGCATCTTAAAAAAGCAATATCAAAAACACCATGGTGTGTAGCTCCATCATTTCCTACAAGGCCAGCTCTGTCCAAACAAAAAATAACAGGTAGTTTTTGAATGGCAACATCGTGAATAACTTGATCGTATGCTCTTTGTAAAAATGTTGAATAGATGTTGCAAAAAGGAATCAAACCTTCTTTAGCCATCCCAGCTGCTAAAGTTACAGCATGTTGTTCTGCAATTCCTACATCAAAAGCTCTGTCGGGCATTTTAGCAATCATATATTTTAGAGAACTTCCTGTGGGCATGGCAGGAGTAATTCCAACAATTTTAGGATTTTGTTCAGCCAATTCTATAATTGTGTGTCCAAATACATCTTGGTATTTTGGCGGCGAATTTTCTGTTTTTGCTGTAATTCTATCTCCTGTTATAGCGTTAAATTTACCAGGAGCGTGGTAAGTAATTTGATCTTCTTCTGCTTTTTGCAAGCCTTTTCCTTTAGTAGTTACAATGTGTAAAAACTTAGGGCCTTTGGTGTTTTTAAGTCTTTGTAATTCGGTAATTAATGTAGGTAAATCATGTCCATCAATAGGACCAGAATAGTCAAAGTTTAACGCTTCAAAAATATTATCTCTGTTAGATTGTTTTCCGTTTTTAGTTTGGGTTAAATAATCTTTTAAAGCACCAATACTTGGATCTATACCTATGGCATTGTCGTTTAGAATTACTAACAAATTTGCATTGGTAACACCAGCGTGATTTAGAGCCTCAAAAGCCATTCCCGATGCTATTGAAGCATCACCAATTACAGCAATGTGCTGTTGTTTAGTGTTTCCTTGAATTTGAGCAGCCATGGCCATTCCTAACGCTGCAGAAATAGAGGTAGAGGAATGTCCTGTTCCAAAAGCATCGTACTCACTTTCAAAAATATTAGGAAAGCCAGAAATACCATTCAAACGACGGTTGGTTTCAAAAACATCTCTTCTGCCCGTTAGTATTTTGTGTCCGTATGCTTGATGACCTACATCCCAAATTAATTTGTCTTTAGGAGTGTTAAATACGTAGTGTAAAGTAATGGTAAGTTCGACAACTCCTAAACTAGCTCCTAAATGACCTTCTTTGGTAGATACGATATTAATGATAAAATTTCGGAGTTCCTGAGCTAATTGTTCTAGTTCAGAAACAGAAAGACTTTTTAGGTCTTGCGGAGAATTTATGTTATTAAGGATGTTTTTCACGACCACAAAATTACAATTTTGAGATTTGTCCTTGCAACTTATCAATCAATAAAGTAGTTTAGATGTATGTATTTTATGCTGCCTAAATTATGATAGATCCTTTTGATGATGATTACTTTATGAAAAAAGCCTTAGAGGAAGCTTATATAGCTTTTGAAAAAGGAGAGGTTCCTGTAGGAGCTGTGGTTGTAATGAACAATCAAATTATTGCTAGAGGACACAATTTAACAGAACAATTGAATGATGTAACAGCTCATGCTGAAATGCAGGCTTTTACGGCTGCATCTAACTTTTTAGGCGGTAAATATTTACAAGATTGTACGTTGTATGTAACCTTAGAACCTTGTCAAATGTGTGCAGGTGCTAGTTATTGGACACAGATTGGTAAAATAGTTTATGGAGCTTCAGACTTACAAAGAGGATATTCTAAATTAAAAACGCTGCTACATCCCAAAACAAAGGTAATTTCTGGAGTAAGAGAATTAGAATGTAGTCAACTCTTAAAAGATTTTTTTCTGTCTAAAAGAAACACAAATTAATCTTCTATTTTACTAGCATTAGGATCGTTGTGAGGTAAAGAATATTTGGTCAAATCTTTTCCTTTGTATCTGTAATAAATAAACAAAGGCATTAGTACAATAGTCAGAATAATCACACCAAATCCTATAAATTTAGAATTAATAGGGTTGTTCATTATATACAAAACACCTCCAATGCTCCAAAGAACTAAAACAATGCTTACTAATAACTTTAATAATACCTTCATATAGATTATGATATAAAACAGTGTAAAATTAGTTAATTTGGATTTAAATTAGCTATACATTCTATGAAGTTCGCAACGACTATTTATAAATATTGTTTTTTAATTTTAGGATTATTATTGGGCTGTAAACAACCTATTAAACATAAAGAAATGCTAATTATTGCTCACAGAGGGGCTTCTGGATATTTGCCAGAACACACGTTGCCAGCCAAAGCCTTGGCTTATGGTATGTTTCCAAATTTTATAGAGCAAGATGTAGTGTTGTCTAAAGACAATGTGCCTGTTGTTATTCATGATATTCATTTAGAAACAACAACCAATGTTGCCAAGGTATATCCTGATAGAGCTAGGGCAGATGGTAAATTTTATGTGGTAGATTTTACTTGGGAAGAATTACAAACGTTAAAGGTGTCAGAAAGGTTTAATGCCACAACACAACAAGCTGTTTATAAAAACAGGTTTCCAATCAATACATCACACTTTAAACTACATACGTTAAATGATGAAATTGAACTGATTCAAGGTTTAAATATTTCTATGCAAAAAAATATAGGTATTTATGTAGAAATAAAAGAACCTCAGTTCCATAGAAATGAAGGGAAAGATATTTCTAAAATTGTACTAGCCACTTTGTCTAATTATGGTTACTCATCAAAAAAGGACAATTGTATTGTGCAGTGTTTTGATGCTGTTGAGTTACAGAAAATAAGAAACAATTACAAATCGAATTTGTTTTTAGTACAGTTGTTAGAAATAGGGTATTCCGATGCTGTTTTTAAAAACATGACTCCTAAAGAAATGGTAGCACATACGGCTACTTATGCAAACGGAATTGGACCTTGGTATAAGCAGATGATAGAAGGGGGGGATAAAACGAATATCAAAGATTTTGAAAACTTGGTAAGCTACGCTCATCAACAAAATTTAAAAGTACATGCTTTTACTTTTAGAGCAGATGACTTAGGGAATAACGCTTCTTTTGATGAGGTGTTAAAAATTGCAGAAGACTTAAATGTAGATGGAATATTTACAGATCATCCAGACAAGGCTAACAATTATTTTAAGAAAAAGAGTCGCTAGCCATAATTAATTTTCTTCTGTATGCATTTAACAATCTAGATTTAGAAATAAAACCATGGTATTTTCCATCTTTAATAATAGGAAGGTTCCATGCAGAAGTAATTTTAAATTTTTCCATTATTTCTTCCATAGAGTCTTTGTCGTAGTCAATTACTTCTGCAGGGGTATTCATTAAATCAGAAACCACAGTACATGTATACAACTCGGTATTGAACATAATTGGGCGAATATCATCCATGTGCATTACACCTATAAGTTCTTTATGTTTGTTAACCACAGGAAAATTATTTCTTTTAGATTTTACAATGGCTTTATGAATCAACTCTCCTAAAGTCATGTTAGGAGTGGTAATAATAAAGTCTTTTTCTACAACTTTATCAATGTTCATCATCATCAATACGTTTTTATCCTTGTCATGAGTCATTAACTGTCCCTTTTTGGCCAATTCGGATGTATATATATTGTGTGGGATAAATTTTTTAGTAATTAAAAAAGAGATAGAAGAAACAATCATTAAAGGAATAAACAAATCATATCCTCCTGTAATTTCTGCAATTAAGAAAATTGCTGTTAAAGGTGCGTGTAAAACCCCGGCCATTAAACCTGCCATACCTACCATGGCAAAATTACTTTGTGATACAGAGTGAGCTAACACCTTTGCGTGATTAACAACGGTTGCTACTACATAACCTGTTATACTTCCTATAAATAGAGTAGGAGCAAAAACACCTCCAATACCACCAGCTCCAAAAGTTAAAGCCATGGCAATTACTTTAAATAAGATCAACCCTATTAAAAGACCTACAATCATCCAAATGGTATCTGCTTCTGTATTAAATATATTGTTTTTTAGAATGGTAGAAGCATCTCCTCTTAAAACAGCATTTATGGTTTCAAAACCTTCACCAAATAAAGGGGGAATAAAATAAACAATCACACCAATTAAACTACCACCCAGTAATAGTTTGTACCAAGGATTTTCAATTTTCTTAAAGAAATCGTGAAACCAAAAATAGACTTTTGTAAAGTAGATTGATATTAATGAACAACCTAAACCTAAAATAATATAGAAGGCAACATCTTTTAATTCAAAACTATCAGACACTTCAAAGTGTAATAAAACTTCATCACCTAAGAAAAAGTAAGAAGTCAATACGGCTGATATAGAAGCTAAAAGTAAGGGAATCATAGAGGCTAAAGTGAGCTCTAGACTAAAAATTTCTACCGCAAATACAATGGCAGCAATAGGAGCTTTAAAGATAGATGCCATAGCAGCACCAGCAGCACAACCTACTAATAATGTTCTAGATCTTTGGTCTAAATGAAAAACTCTTGCAAAGTTAGATCCTAAGGCTGAACCTGTAGCAACTGTAGGTCCTTCTAAACCTACTGAACCTCCAAAACCAACAGTTAGTGGAGCTGTAATTACCGATGCCCACATTTGGTAACGGTGCATGATGGATTCTCTTTTAGAGATAGCATATAAAGTGGCAGGAATACCGTGTCCAATTTTTTTTCTGATAATATATTTTACAACCAATAGGGTAAGTGACAACCCCACAATCGGAAAAATAAAGTAGAATCCTATATGAATGTCTTTGATGAATCCCGTTTTAAGAAATTCAAAAATAAAGTGAGTTAAATTTTTAAGGGTAACAGCACCAAGTCCGGCTAGCAAACCTACAATGGTACTTAATATATAAAGAAAGTTTTCTTGTGAAATGTGTTTGTATTTCCAAATCAAAAACTGATTCAATAAACTCCTTTTTCTTTGAGGCATACCTGTTGTTTTTTGGGATGGCTAAGATAGTGTTTATTAGTAAAATAAAACAAATTAACTTAAGCCTGTATTGGGCATTTTTTACAATGCTCTTTACCTTTTTTTTGATATTTTTTGCAGCATTTTTTCTTCTTGCCTTTTGCTAAATATGCAAAACAACATGAGCTTTGTTCAGGAGCTACAACTTGAGTAGGTACGTTTTTAAACATAATTTGCACTGATTAAGTATCTTAAAATCAGTGCAAATATAAGTTTTATTTTAAATAAATCTAAATTAACTATTCGTTTTTGGCATTTATTTCTGTCTGAGCAACAATGCTTTCTATATCTTTGTCAAATAAATAAGTACCACTTTTGTCGTCTCCAATAATTTTTAACTTATCTAATATGGTTCTTGCCAAAGCTTCTTCTTCTGCTTGTTCTGCTACGTACCACTGTAAAAAGTTGTGTACAGTGTAGTTTTTTTCTTCTAAAGTTTGAAATACTAAATGGTTGATACTTTCTGTAACGGCTTCTTCACTTTCTAAAAACATAGTAAAAAGTTCGTGTAAATCTTTAAAAGCATCTTTAGGGGCATCTAAACTAGGAATGGTTGCTTTTCCTCCTCGTTCGTTTACAAACTTTACCAATTTAAGCATGTGAACTCTTTCTTCTTCGGATTGGTTGTAAAAGAAACCAGCCACACCATTGTATCCTATTACTTCTGCCCACGTTGCCATGGCTAAGTATTTCATAGATGCGTTAGCTTCTAATTGTATTTGTGTATTTAGTGCTTCTTCTATGGTTATTGATAACATATTTTTATTTTTTAGTTGATTATGATAAATTTTAAAAAAACAATACGGATGACTTTTTTAAGATTTATGTTAAATTTAGTGAACTCTATAAAGTATTACAACTTTATTCTTTTGAAGTGTTTAGATTTATATGTAGTTCAGACAAAACTTCTTGCGTAACAGCAGCAGGAGCATTAATCATTACATCTCTACCTGAATTGTTTTTAGGGAAAGCAATAAAATCTCTAATGGTTTCTTGTCCTCCTAAAATTGCAACCAATCGGTCCAAACCAAAAGCCAAACCTCCGTGTGGGGGTGCTCCATATTCAAAAGCATTCATTAAGAATCCAAATTGTTCTTTGGCTTCTTCTGCTGTAAATCCTAAATGTTTAAACATTAAAGATTGTGTTTCTTTATCGTGAATTCTAATAGATCCCCCTCCAATTTCGTTTCCGTTTAAAACCAAATCATATGCGTTGGCTCTTACTTTTCCAGGATCGGTGTCTAACAAAGGCATGTCTTCTGGTTTAGGACTTGTAAAAGGATGATGCATTGCGTGGTATCTTTCAGTTTCTTCATCCCATTCTAGCAAAGGAAAATCTATCACCCACAATGGAGCAAACTCGTTAGGTTTTCTTAAACCTAAACGTTCTGCCAATTCCATACGCAAAGCAGAAAGTTGAGCTCTTGTTTTATTTGCAGGACCTGACAATACACAAATTAAATCCCCTGGTTTGGCTCCTGTTGCTTTTGCCCATGCAGCCAAATCTTCCTGATCGTAAAACTTATCTACAGATGATTTAAAGGTACCGTCTTCGTTACATTTTACATAAACCATTCCTAAAGCACCTACTTGCGGACGTTTTACCCAATCAATTAATTTGTCAATTTCTTTTCGGGTATAACTAGCAGCTCCTGGTACAGCAATACCCACCACCAATTCAGCATCGTTAAATACTTTAAATTCTTTTTGTTGCGCAACATTATTCAACTCTCCAAACTCCATTCCAAAACGGATGTCTGGTTTGTCGTTACCATAAGTTTTCATGGCGTGTTCAAAAGTCATTCTTGGAAAATCTCCAATTTCTACATTGTTTACTTTTTTTAGTAAATGACGAGTCATTCCTTCAAAAATGTTTAAAATATCTTCTTGTTCCACAAAAGCCAATTCACAATCAATTTGTGTAAATTCCGGCTGTCTGTCTGCACGTAAATCCTCATCACGGAAACATTTTACAATCTGAAAATATTTGTCCATTCCACCTACCATTAATAATTGTTTAAAGGTTTGTGGTGATTGTGGTAAGGCATAAAACTCTCCTTCATTCATTCTAGAAGGTACAATAAAATCACGAGCTCCTTCTGGAGTTGATTTAATTAGATAAGGAGTTTCAACTTCTATAAAATCTTGATTAGATAAGTAGTTACGAACTTCTTGAGTAACTTTACTTCTAAAAATTAAGTTGTTTTTTACAGGATTTCTTCGAATGTCTAGGTAACGATATTTCATACGAATATCCTCTCCACCATCGGTTTCGTCTTCAATGGTAAAAGGAGGTAAGTTGGCTTGGTTAAGAATGGTTAATTTTTTAACCAAAACTTCTACATCTCCAGTAGGAATATTTTTGTTTTTAGCCTCTCTTTCAATAACAGTTCCTTGTACTTGAATTACAAATTCACGTCCTAAAGTTTTGGCTTTTTCAATTACAGAAGCTTCTGTTCTTTCTTCATCAAAAATCAATTGAGTAATTCCGTAACGATCACGTAAATCAACCCATATCATGAATCCTTTATCTCTTGATTTTTGAACCCATCCTGATAAGGTAACTTCTTGATTTATATTTTCTATTCTTAACTCTCCGTTAGTATGACTTCTGTACATTTTTATGCTTTAAATTAAAGGTGTAAAGTTACTTTTTTAATCTGATGTCTGAAAGGTAAAATTTTGTTTGTAAAGACCTATTACAACTTATGCTTTACCAAAGTTTTGATTAAGGTTTTAAGTTTATTTTTTTGCTAACAAATCTCTAATTTCTGCTAACAATTGTTCTTGTGTAGGTCCTTTGGCTTTGGCAATTTCTTTCTTTTTTGTTTTTTCATAGGCTTTTAAGAAAACAAAAATGACAAAGCCTATAATAATAAAATCAATAACAGCTTGTATAAAATTTCCGTAAGTAATTACAACGGCTCCAGCTTGTTTGGCTTCGGTTAGGGTGTTAAATTTTCCTTTGCCTAAAACAAGAAATAAATTATTTACGTTTTTTCCTGTTAAAAATAAACCCACAAACGGCATAATAATGTCTGCAGCTAAAGAGCTTACAATTGTTTTAAAAGCTCCCCCTATAATTACGGCTGTAGACAAACTTACAATGTCGCCTTTCATTAAAAAAGCTTTAAACTCTTTGTAAAAACCTGTGGTTTTAGTTTTAAGTGCTTCCATAAAAATGGTTTAATAAATAAATGTTCTTTTAATTCTTTGTGCTATAGCCGTTAGAATTTCGTAAGAAATGGTGTTGCATATTGTAGCAAATTCTTCTACGGTTTTTTGGTTGTTAAAAATAACAACTTCATCACCTTCTTTACAGTTAATGTGAGTTACGTTTACCAAAATCATATCCATACAAACATTTCCTGCAGTGTATGCTTTTTGTCCGTTAATGGTAACATATCCATTTCCACAACCTAAAGGCCTAGAAAAGCCATCGGCATGGCCAATTGGAATAATGGCTATTTTTTCGTCCTTTTGGGTAATTAGAGCTCTGTTATAACTAATACTTTCTCCTGCTTTTACAGTTCTAATTTGTGAAATAACAGATTTTAATGTGGCTACGTTTTTTAATTGAGCAGTTTCTTTAGCATCGTTTCCAAATCCATACAAACCAATTCCCAATCTAACCATATCAAAATGAGCATTAGGGTAGTTAATAACTCCCGATGTATTACTCATATGAACCGTAAAACGGTCAGTTAATTTTGACTGTAGTTGCGTAATAATATTGTTAAAAGTTGTGATTTGTTTCTCCGTAAATTCTTTTTCATTTAAATCTTCACTAGCAGCTATGTGCGAAAATGCAGAGGCAATTTTAATGGTTGAATTGTTTGTGATAACTTCTAAAAGTTCCTCAACTTCATCTTCATTAAAGCCTAAACGATTTAAACCAGAATTAAACTTTAAATGCACAGGATATTCTTTTAACTTTTGCTCTTTAGCAAAAGTTAAAAATTGTTTTAAAGTATGTAGTGAGTAAATATTAGGTTCTAATTTGTACTCAACCAATAAAGAATAATTTTGTGGTTGTGCGTGCAACACCAAAATAGGAGTTTTAATGCCTTTTTCTCTTAATAAAACCCCTTCGTTAGCATAGGCAACACCAAAATAATCAACCCTTTCTTTTTCTAATTCGCTAGCAATGTTGCTAGGCTCTAATCCATAAGCAAAAGCTTTTACCACAGCCAACACTTTTGTATTGGGTTTTGTTTTGCTTTTTAAATATTGGTAATTGTGTTTTAAGGCAGATAAATTAATCTGTAATTCTGTAACGTGCTTATTTTTCATTGGAGCTATTTTTAGCTTTGTAATAAGCAGCTCTGCTCAATGGTTCATAAGCATCGTTTTCACCTAACATAACTTGTTTGTTGTTGCTTGTTGTTTTACGGTGACTGTAGTGAGCTAAATTTCCTGTTTTGGTGCAAATTGCATGTACCTTGGTAACATATTCTGCAGTAGCCATTAAATGAGGCATAGGTCCAAAAGGGTTTCCTTTAAAATCCATATCTAAGCCAGCAACAATAACTCTAATTCCTTTATTGGCCAAATCATTACATACGCTTACAATTTCATCGTCAAAAAACTGAGCTTCATCAATTCCTACTACATCAACATCATTGGCTAACAACCTAATATTAGCAGCTGCAGGAACGGGAGTAGATCTAATGTGTTTTTCATCATGAGAAACCACATTTTCTTCATCATATCTTGTATCTATAGAGGGTTTAAAAATCTCTATTCTTTGTTTGGCAATTTGTGCACGTCGTAGTCGTCTAATTAGTTCTTCTGTTTTACCAGAGAACATAGAACCACAAATAACTTCAATCCAACCAAATTGCTCTTTATGGTTTACGGTGTTTTCAAGAAACATTTTGTAATTTTATCAGTGTTAGTGTCTATCTAATATGCTTAATTTAGCACATTGATAAGTTGCACAAATTTATCAAATAAAAATGAACCTCTCGAATCAAAATTTATCAAACTATTTATGCAAAAAAAATTAGAAGCAGAATTAATGAGTTTGGCTCATAGTATTCTAAAATTAAAAAAAGGAGATGATGTGGTTTTGTTAAAAAACAAAGCCTACCAGGTATACGAAAAACTAACGGTTTTGGCATATATAGAAAATTATGTTAAAGAAACGCCACAAAATAAAAAAACGGTAAGTGAACTAATTGAGGAAACGTTTGTAACACCTAAAGAAACTGTTGCAGAACCTTTGCTAGAAGAAGTGGATGAAAAAGACATAAAGGAGGTTGAAGCTATTACAGAATCTACTACAATTCAAGAAACCATAGTCCAAGAAACAGTGGTAGAAGAAAAAATAGTACATGTAGAAACAGACATACACAAAGAACCTAAAGAAGATAGTGTTGTAGATTTGTTTTCTAAGGTTGATGATATAAAACATAGCTCAGATGATAGTTCTAAAGAGTTGAAAAATACATTAGAAAAAGAATTTGGAGCTACAGTTTCTTTAGATGTAGCTACTGATATTTTTGAAAATGCAGAGAGAATAAACCCCAAAAAATCGATAAATGAATCTATAATGCAGCAAAAAAATCTGCAAATAGATTTAAACGATAGAATTGCTTTTGTAAAAAATTTGTTTGATGGCAGTCAGGAAGATTTTAATAGAGTAATTTCGCAGCTGAATACAATGGATTCTCAAAAAAATGCTACAACTTTCCTAAAAATGATAAAAAAAGATTATAATTGGGACGGAAAAGAAATTTATGAGGAAAGGTTGTTGTTATTAATAGAAAGGAAATTTAATTAAAGATGAGTTTAAAAGCACAAGATTTTAATAAAATATTTGATGCAGTGATAGCAAAATATCACATAGTGGATGATGTAGATCAGCCTTTTAAGAATGAGTATGATGCAAGTACTTTAGAGCATTTGTTATATAGAAAATGTTGGATTGATACTGTTCAATGGCATTATGAAGATATTATTCGTTTGCCAGAAATAAATCCTACAGAAGCCTTGGCTTTAAAAAGAAAGATAGATGCTTCTAATCAAGATAGAACCGATATGGTGGAGTATATAGATAGCTACTTTTTACAGAAATATGCAGATGTAGAAGTGAATAAAGGAGCTAAAATTAATTCTGAAAGTCTGGCTTGGGCTATTGATAGGCTGTCTATTTTAGCTTTAAAAATATATCATATGAAAGAAGAAGCTACCCGTGAGTCTGCTTCGGAGAATCATAAAGCAGCTTGTCAGAAAAAATTAGATATTCTATTGGAACAAAGAGTAGATTTGTCTACGGCAATTAATGATTTAATTGAAGATATAGAAAAAGGAGAAAAGTACATGAAGGTTTACAAACAAATGAAAATGTATAATGACGAAGAGTTGAATCCGATGCTGTATAACAAAAAATAAATAAGAACTTTTTATAGACTAAGTTCTTTTACAAAAAACAAAAGCCTTTCTAAATAGTTAGAAAGGCTTTTTATGTATAAACTACTTTTTAATATTAAGCAGAGTTTCTACTAGCATTTGTATTTCCAAATAGGGAACGAGTTACAATTTTTTCAAAAGTTTCTAAGCGTTTCGCATCAGGATTTGCTTCTCTACTCATGTTTTGTACTTCTCTTAATGCATATTGTTGAATGGTTAACAATGGCAATACAATAGAATCACGAACAGCAATAGATGCTTTTCCATCAGGATAATTTTGCATTAACTCTGTGTGTCCTGTTAATTTTAATAACAATCTCTTTGTCAATTCAAATTCATCATGAATAATGTTCCAGAACTCACCAAACTCTGCATCTTTTGCCATATATCTAGTCAAATCAAAGAAAGATTTTTCCATAGACATTACACTGTTTTCTAACAATGTTTTAAAGAAGTTAGAGTTGTTGTATAGATCTTGAATTTTATCAAACTCTCCTGCATCTTCGTACTTTTTAAAGGCTGTACCTACTCCAAAGAAACCAGGAACGTTTTGCTTTAATTGAGACCATGATCCAACAAAAGGAATGGCTCTTAAATCGCTAAAGTTTAATTTGTCTGACTTTGAACGTTTAGAAGGACGAGAACCAATGTTAGCTTTACCATAGAATTTTAAAGTACTCATACGTTCTAAGTAAGGCACAAACATTTCGTGGTTTTTAAAGTCAGAATATGCTTTAAAACTAGATTCAGCCAAATCTTCTAACAATTCTTTTTGTTCGTCAGATAAAGAAGCATTCATAGGATCGTTAAAAATCTTATTGGTAATTCCAGCTCCTAATAATTGCTCTATGTTGTACTGAGAAGAGTCTAAGTTACCAAAGTTAGAACTAATTGTTTGTCCTTGAATGGTTAATTGAATCTCTTTGTTTTCTATGTTTTCTCCTAAAGAAGCGTAGAATTTAGATGTTTTTCCTCCTCCACGAGCAGGTGGTCCACCACGTCCGTCAAAGAATATAACTTTAATTCCAAATTCACGAGATACTTTTGTTAATTCTTCTTTGGCTTTGTAAATTCCCCAGTTGGCCATTAAATAACCACCATCTTTGGTACCATCAGAGAAACCTAACATAATGTTTTGTTTGTCTCCTCTACTAGCAACATGAGCTCTATATTCTGGAATAGAATACAATTGTCTCATTACTTCTGGAGCAATGGCTAAATCGTCTACTGTTTCAAATAACGGAGCAACATCTACTTTTAAACCATCTTCAAAATTAGATAGGTTTAACATTGCAAAGGTTTCCATTACGTTTAAAGCTGTTTGGTTGTTACTAATAATGTAACGGTTGGCACCTTTTTCTCCATTTTCTCTTTGAATAGTTCCTATAGCTCTAATAGAACCTAAAGTTCTAACAACCATTTCTTCTGAGAATTGATCTGGATTGATGTCTCCTTTTACTTTTGCTAATACTTCTATTTGCTCGTTAGGAGATAGTTCTAAGTAATTAGCAGGGAAAGTAGTGTCTCCTTTTTCTTGTAGTTCTTTTACAATACCTGTAAATACATCGTGGTGCACACGGCTATCCTGACGGATGTCCATAGTTGCAAAATGGTATCCAAATACTTTTACTTTGTTAATAAAGCTATCCACTTCATCAACAAATAAATTACTGTGTTCTTCTTTTAAGGTTTTCTTAATAGAAATCATTTTGCTTAATAAAGACTCTACAGATATTCTGATAGGTGAATTTTCTGTAATGCAGCTGTCGTACAAAGCAGATTCTATTTCATTCATTAACTCAAAAATACCAGGGAATGTTAATCTACGTTTTAGTTGACGAACGTCTCTGTAGTAATTTTTAAGAATGGTTTGTCTTAGTTTTCTAGCAACTTTTAAGGTAGTTTCTGTGGTTACAAATGGGTTACCATCTCTATCTCCACATGGCCAGAATCCTAAGTTGATGATCTCATTATCAATATCATCACCATCAAATAAGTGCGATTGAATGTAATCGTAAATTTTACTAATTGAGTGATAAAATACGTTTTCTAGATACCAAATCAAGCTAATTGCTTCATCATATGGGCTAGGTTTTTTATCTGCAAAGAAAGTTGTTCTACCTAATTGAGCTAATAACTTTTTAATCAAACTTAAATCGTCATTTTTAATAGCTTCTTGTAAATCTGTTAAAATAGTTAAAACAGTACCTGGGTAAAATTGCGTAGGGTGTGCAGTTAATACCAAACGAGTTTTAAACTCTGTTAAGTATTGTCTTAATTCTTTTCTAACGCGTTTAGAACTAGCTTCTTCTTTAATGTTTCTGATGGTACCAACACCCGCCATGTTGTTTACAATAGGGAATGCAGCATCTTCAATAGCATCAAACAATACTACCTGACGTTCTATGTATTGAATAAATTTGAATAAAAAACTGATTTTTTCTTCTTCAGAAGTTCCAGTTTTGTATTTGTCAAAGAATTCATCTACTATTTCTGTGGGAGTTTTGCCACTTTTAAAACCTTCAATACAGCTCTCATTAAATAGGGGTAATAGTGTTCCTGTTTTGCTTACACTGTCAAAAGGTAAGGTGGAAAAAACACTGTTGTAAACCTGATATTTAGCAAGAACATTGTCGTTGAATCTTGTTAGTTTGGTTTGTTTAGACATGTTTTATTAGATTAATTTTTATAAATATACAACATGGACGTGTACTGTAAAAAAATATAGTAAAAAAATACAGTTATAACTAAATAGTTATAGAGTTAACAACGGATACCAATGTTGACGAATATCATTGTTTTTGTAAAAAAATAGCGTTTTTTTTAGGCTTGTTGGTAGTTAAGGTTCGGTCTGCTCTATAGCCTATTACCCAAATAATTTGATTGTTAGAGTTGCAAAGTAACCAGCATGCTTTTTTTTCTAGTTCAGAGAGTTTTAAGTCTTTAAAGTATTTGCTAATTTTTTTCTTTCCCATCATTCCAACCGGATAAAAATAATCGCCTTCTTGCCATTTTCTTACTATTAATGGAAATTGAATTTTGTCCGCATCAATAGCAATTGCGTTTGGAGATAATTCTACGGCTGTTTTAGAAACGTTTAGTTGAATGGGCAACTCATCTAATTCACTAAAGTTGCTAAGTAAGTAGTGTTCTTTTGTTTCTTGATGATGGTTTGGGTGTAAAAGAAGCACATTTCTATGAACTAATAGGGTATGTGTGCTTGATACTGTTTTTTTACCTGTTTGTGCTTGCAGCAATTTTATAATTTCGGAAGATGAATGAAATCCGTAAGGTTTAAACAATTCATAAATTTCAAAAACACTTAAAAGTGTTAGTGTTGATTTTTGAATGCTGATGATATTGTTCTCTACACGAAAAATTGAGTTTTTTAAAGCTTGAATTTTAGCGTTGATAAAAGTTTTGCTTTGATGAAGATGAGCAATAGTAGTTTTAAAATTTTCCTCAAAATTAGGGGTTAACTTGTAAAGTTCTGGAACAATATAGTGCCTAATTTTATTTCTTAAATATTTTGTTTCTGCATTGCTTTGGTCTTCTCTCCATTTTATATGATGTTCTAAAGCATATGTTTCTATTTCTTTTCTTGAGAAAGCAAGCAAAGGTCTAATAATATTTTGATTGATTGGGGGAATGCTTGTCAGCCCATCAATGCCTGTTCCTCTAGACAAGTTGATGAAAAAAGTTTCCATAACATCGTTTAAATGATGTGCTGTTAAAATATAATCGTAATTAAAGTCTGTGCACAGTTCTGTAAACCATTTATACCTTAATTCTCTAGCACCAATTTGTGTAGATACTTTATTTTTTGTGCAATATTCTTGAGTGTTGAATTTAATTGCATGAAAAGGAATGTTGTTTTTCTGAGCAAAATTTTCCACAAAAAACTCATCGGCATCGCTTTCTTGGGCTCTTAATTGAAAGTTGCAATGTGCAATTCCAAGGTTATAATCTAATTGATGAAATAAATAGGCCAATACAATACTGTCAATTCCACCAGAAACAGTTATCAATAGTTTTTGATCCTTTAAAAAAGGAAAGTTGTTTGCTAAGTGGTTTTGTAACTTTAGAAGCACGGGGTTGTTTTTTGTTAAAATTATGAAATCTTATTGTGTTAGTACTTCTCTCATTGCTTTGGCTTTTAATAAGCACTCTTCATATTCTTTTTCGGGGTTTGCTTTTGCGGTAATGGCACTACCTACAGAAAAAGACACGTATTTTTGGGTTTGGTTGTAAACAATACTTCTAATAACTACATTAAAATCAAAATCTTGGTTGGGAGTAAAGTAACCAACAGCTCCAGAATAAATTCCTCTTTTGTTGGCTTCCAGTTCCTCAATAAAATTCATTGCTGCAATTTTTGGAGCACCTGTCATGCTTCCCATAGGGTAGCAAGCTTTAATAGCATCTACAGCATGAATGTTGTCTTTAATATTGCAGGTTATAGAAGAAATCATTTGATGAACTTGTTTAAAAGTATAAATTTTACACAATTCACTCACTTTAACACTTCCTTTTTTAGCAATATGAGACAAATCGTTTCTAACCAAGTCTACAATCATTATGTTTTCTGCTATTTCCTTGGTGTTGTTTTTTAAAGCATTTATTAGAGCTTGATCTTTTAGTGTGTTTTTGTCTCTTTTAGCTGTTCCTTTAATTGGTTGGGAAAGTAAGGTGTCTCCTTGTTTTTTTAAAAACCTTTCTGGCGATCCAGATAGTAAATACAAATCATTTAATTTTAAATAGGTAGCAAAAGGAGCTGTAGAAATACTGTTCAATTTAAAATAAGTATCTAAAGGGGTAATGTTTGCATTTTCTGCGTAAAATTCCTGACAATAGTTTAGTTCATATACCTCGCCTAGATGAATTTCGTGCAGCGCTTTTTCAACTTGTTTTATGTAAGTGCTTTTGTCAACTCTACTTTTAATAGTTAAGTTGTTTTTAGTGTGTGGAATGTATTTGGTTTGTAATATTTTATTCCAATCGGTTTCAATATCGTTTTGCAAATAATCCGGATATCTAAATACAATGCTGTTTTTGGTAATTTCGATTAGTTTTTCGGGCTGAAAAAAATACAAATCAGGAAAACTGCTACCATCTATATTGTTAGAAGATAAATTTTCTACATCATTTTTTAAATCATATCCTAGATAACCAAAAGCATAATCATGAATACTATTAATGTATTGTTTTAATTTGTTAAAAGCATTTTTACTGTCAGTTTTTAGAAAACTAATAGTGTTTATGGCCAAGAATCCTTCTGTGGTAGATTTAGAATTTTCATTTGAATCTAGCCAAGCAACTGTAGAATGATTGTTTCCCCAAGTTAAAATTTGATTTTTAATTTGAGAGAGGCAATCAATAGGAAAATGTTTCTGTACGCGTTGCATGCTGGTTTATTGAAGGTGCAAATTTAACAATCTTAACAAACTGCCACGCTCTAAATATTAAAGAAGTGTAATTTTTAATAGATTTACAGACAAAAGTATGATAACTATATGAAGAAGAGCTTATGTGTACCGTAACTTATGTTCCAACAACTAATGGGTTTATTTTTACATCTAATAGAGATGAACAGGCTATAAGAGAAACTTTGCCACCTGCTTGTTATAAAGAATTGGGAGTGAATTTAGTATATCCTAAAGATAAAGTAGCCGGAGGAACTTGGATAGGTGTAACAGAACATAAACGTTTGGTTTGTTTGTTAAACGGAGGGTTTGTGTATCATGATCCTACTGTAAAGTTTCCTAAAAGTAGAGGAGTGGTAGTTACTACTATATTAACCAGTCGTAATTTGCAAAATACTTTGGAGTCTATTGATTTAGATGGAGTAGCTCCTTTTACTTTAATAGCATTAGATTGGGAAAATCATCAAAAAGCATATGAATTGGTTTGGTGTAAAAATGAAAAACACATTACAGAACTTAATATAGATGTTCCTTATATATGGTCTTCATCTACTTTATATACCGATGAAATAAAAATCGAACGTAAAAAGTGGTTTGCAAAAAAGGTGTTGTCTGGTAAGAGTGTTACCAAAGAAAAAGTTTTAGAATTTCATCAGAATAAAGATTTAGGAAATGTAGAAACGGCTCCTAAAATGAAAAGAAAATTGGTAGAAACAATTAGTACAACAATGGTGGTTAAAAATAATGTAGACTTGTCTATGGAATACCATGATTATACTGTAAACAAAAAACAAACGCTTTCCAATCTTTTTTCTGAAGTGAACGCATAGCTTATGGAGTCTGATGGAATTATAGTAATATTGTCGTATCCAGATACTGTTGTTCGTCCTGCACATACCGAGTTTTCTAGTAAAATTTGGCCATTAATAGGGGTGGGGAGTAAAAATGCAGTGCAAGCGGGACATGCTGCTTTGTTGTTAATAAACAAATCATTGGGAACTGTTGATTATTATGATTTTGGAAGGTACATTACCTCTTACGGAACAGGAAGGGTGCGGTCTAAAGAAACGGATGTAGAGTTAGAAGTTCCCTTAAAAGCCATACTATACAACAATGAATTAAAGAATTTAGATGAATTGTTGTTGTGGTTAGATAAGCATCCTGAAAAAACACATGGTGAGGGAAGACTGGTAGCTAGTGTTAACAAGCAAATTTGTTATAAAAAAGCCCAAAAGTTTATTGATGATTTAATTATGAAAAAAGAAGTTCCTTATGGTGCTTTTGTAAAAAATGGGAGTAATTGTGCAAGGTTTGTAACAGATACAATTATTAATTCATGTTCATTGTTACGGGTAAAATTCAAATTAAAAACATCTAATTTATTAACTCCAAGTCCTATAGGAAATGCCATCAAAGGTACTACCGAGAATGTGATTTTTGTAGTACAAAATCAGCAAGTAAATTACTATACCAACAGATCTGTTTTAAAGGAATATTTTACTTGTTTTACCAATAAATTTAATGGAGAGTTAAATAGAATAGGAACCGAGTTACCTAATAAAGATTTGTTTAGTTTAGAAAATGCAACTTGGCTTGGTGGTATTGGTAGTGGTGCTTGGTTTAAGATGGAAATACAGATAGAAAATAAATTTCAAATAAAAAGATATACAGCAAGCGGAAAAAATGATTTTACAGGAAGTTTTGTTTGTGAATCAGAAAAGTTTGATATAAATAAACCGTATTACTTTGTACACCCAACCAATTGTAAAGAGGTGGTTGTAATTCAAGAAAATAATAAATTTTTATTTTATAGAGTTAGTTAAGAAAAGAATCTGTTTGTAGTTGAAATTTAGGAACAGTAACTTTAAACGTAGTTTTTGTATCTAAATTTAACATGTTGTAATGTCCTTTCATAGATCCGCAATTGGAAAGTAATATGCAATGCGATTTGTATGCGTGTCTTTCTCCACTTTTTAATATGGGCTGTATGCCCACAACTCCTTCTCCTTCTACAATTTCGGTTTGATTCAAAGAATCGTAAATTTCCCAATGTCTAGAGAATAATTGAACGGTGTATGGAGATAAGTTTTCAATAATAATATAATAATCAAATAAATAATGTTTTTGTTGGTTGCGTTCTTGCATGCCACAAAAAACAGAATTTACTGATATTTTAATTCCTTGAGTAGTCGCTTCAGTCATTCATTAAAATTGATGTATTTAAATATAATCAAGAAAAAATTAGAAAACAACTAATTTTCTATTTGTTGCTTGCTGTTGGCAATTCCATAACCAACAACTTCGTAATATATAGAGTTTATAGGTTGGTAATAAACCAAGCTTTCGTAATTGTTTTCGGTTTCGTAAAAAGAACCGCTAAGGGTATGTTTGTCTAAAATATCCTCTCTTATTACAAAATCATAGTTATAAAAACCTTGTTTTAGTAAAAGGCTTGTGGTTAAGTATTTGCCAGATTCGTCAAGATGTAGTTTGTTGTTCTTGGTTAGCTGAAAGTTATTAAATGCACCATATACATAAATATCTTTGTTTTTAAAATCTTCCTGACTTTCCAAAGCAAAATGAACTTTGCTATATTCTGCTTCGGTAGCAGTATTTTCAGAGTTAAAGTTTCTAAATACAAAGCTCCCATTAATATCAGGATTGTAAACATAAAGGCTATTTGCTCTACTTTTTTTAGGAAAGAGTACAGAATGAAAATTATTATCTTCTCTATAGTTTTTAGCAACAAATCTTGAATTTCTTAAAATTTCATTATTGTCAAAATAATAAAACTCATTGCCTGCATAAAATTCAGTTTTGTCAGACGGTCTGTAAGTATAGGTGTTGTTATTTATAAACGTAGGTTTTAAAAAAGGAGTTCTGTGTTGTCTATCTCCATTCTGATAAATAAATGTTTTTAGTTCCTGATTGGGATAATTAATATTTAAACCATTTGTGTGTATTGTTAAAGCAACAGCTTGTTTTTTGTTAAGATTTGCTAAATCTCTACTTTCTGATATTTTAAGACCAACATTAATTTTTTGTTCATAAAGTGTAATTTTTCGTTCACAAACAACCGTTTCCTCTTCGTTTAAAATCTGAAAAAGATAATTTCCTGTTTTGGTAATTGTGGTGTTTTCATTAGGAATGGTAAAATTATAATGGGTGTAATTCTGTAAAGTTCCAAAAGAGTTTTCAAAATCATTTATCTGTAAATTGTTAAAACCATCAATGTAGTAAGAGGTTGGCAAACCAGATGGAGTCCAATCTATTTCACAATGTGTAATTAAATAATAATATTCGTCTTGATACCCGTTAACATCATCAAAACTAAAAGTAATAGTACTCTGTATTGGATGTACAGTATGAGGGAATTCACTTTGGTTATTTTTGATGTATACGCTTTTAATAAAATCAGCATCATTTATTTGAGAAAATAAATAACTGTTGATAAAAAGAAAGAAAAAAAAGAGTTTGTAAATCATAATTTTTTTTTGTTAAAATACTGTTTTCAAATTAATTAGTATTTATTTTTCAAGGTGCGTTTTAAATCAACGAAATAATTGAAATAAAATTACTTAGAATTATTATAAATAAAACAATGACCCTAAATAAAAGGTACTTTTGTACATCTATCAAGAATCAATTTATTTAAATTTGTTGCATATTTTATACGTACAAAATAAATTAAATTTATAAATATGTCACAAGACATTAGGGTAAAAAAAGGCTTAACAATTAAGCTTAAAGGACAGGCAGCTCTGACTACAGCTGCAACTTCTCGTTCCGCTTTCTACGCTATTAAACCTACAGATTTTCATGGTATTACACCAAAGCTTGTTGTTAAGGCAGGTGATGAAGTTGCTGTTGGTGATGTGGTTTTCTTTTCAAAAGAAAATAACAGGATTAAGTTTACTTCTCCTGTAAGTGGAATTGTGAAAGAGATTAAAAGAGGGGCTAAGCGTAAAGTTTTAGCAATTATTATTGAGGCAAAATCAGAAGATCAGTTCAAAGATTTTGAAGCAGCAAATCCTTTAGATTTAGATAAAGAAGCTGTCTTAGAAAAAATCTTAGAGAGTGGAAGCTTTGCGTATGTAAAACAACGTCCTTACGATGTTGTTGCAAATCCGGCAGATGCTCCTAAAGCGATTTTTGTTTCATCATTTGATACTGCTCCACTAGGACCTGATTATGCATATGCACTAAAAGGGAAAGAAGAGGCTTTTCAAGCAGGAATTAATGCGTTAACAAAATTAACGGAGGGAACTGTAAATTTAGCGGTAGATGGTAGCCAAGCTACTTTCTTTAGCAAGATTGAAAACGCAAACATTTTAAATGTTTACGGTAAGCACCCCGCCGGAAACGTTGGAACGCAAATAGCTGCTACAAATCCAGTAAATCAAGGTGAGAGAGTTTGGACAGTAAGCCCACAGGGAGTTGCTGTTATTGGAGAATTGTTCTTAACAGGAAAATACAATGCGCTTAAAGTTGTTGCATTGGCAGGTTCTCAAGTAAACAATCCTCAATACCATTTATTGGCAGCAGGTCAAAACATTCAAGAAGTTGTTACTCAAAATGCAATTGTAGAAGGTGCTAGAGTAATTTCTGGGAATGTTTTAACAGGAACCCAAATAGAGGTAGATGACTTTTTAGGTTTCTATGACAATGTAATTACAATTATTCCTGAAGGAAAAGAACATCGTTTCTTTGGATGGTTGCCATTTGTAGGAAGTGGATCAATTCATAGTAACTCAAAAACATCTTTTGCATGGTTAAACCCTAACAAAGAGTATGAGTTAACTACAAGTACAAACGGAGAAGATAGAGCCCTAGTAGTTACAGGAGAAATGGAAAAGGTAGTGCCTTTAGATATTTATCCAATGCAACTATTAAAAGCATGTATTGCAAATGATATTGAGAAAATGGAAAATTTAGGGATTTACGAAGTAGCTCCTGAAGATTTTGCTTTAGTTGATTATACCAACACTTCTAAATTAGAAGCTCAAGATATCATCAGAAAGGGATTAGACTTAATGATTAAAGAAGTAGGATAATGGATTTTTTAAGAAAGAAATTTGACGAAATAAGAAAACCTTTCAATAAGGGAGGTAAACTTGAAAAATTTGCCCCAGCAATCAATTCTATTGATACTTTATTGTTTGTGCCAAAACACAACACAGCCAAAGGAGCACATATTAGAGACGGAGTAGATTTAAAAAGAGTAATGGTAACTGTAATTTTTGCATTGTTACCAGCTATGTTCTTCGGAATGTATAACTTAGGATACCAACACTTTTCTCAGTTAGGAGAAAGTACAGCTGTTTTAGACTGTATGATTTTTGGAGCTTGGAAATTTTTACCAATGTTGTTGGTTTCTTACGGTGTTGGTTTGGCTATAGAAATTGCTTTTGCAGTTTACAATCAACACGAAGTTAATGAAGGATATTTAGTTTCAGGAATGTTAATTCCTTTAATTATGCCTGTAGACTTTCCTTTGTGGATGTTGGCAGTATCAGTTGTTTTTGCTGTGTTTATTGGAAAAGAAGCATTTGGAGGAACAGGAATGAATATTTTTAACCCAGCATTAATTGCTCGTGCTTTTGCATTTTTCTCTTACGCACCACAAATGTCTGGAGATAAAGTTTGGGTAGCCGATGCAAGTACAATTGATGCAGTGTCGGGAGAAACTATTTTAGGACAATTAGCAGCAGGAACAGAAGCAGGTTGGTCTGTAATGGATATGTTTTTAGGATTTATTCCAGGTTCTGTTGGAGAAACATCGGTATTAGCCATTTTAATAGGAGCTGCCATTTTAATTTTTACAGGAGTAGGTTCTTGGAAAATTATGACAGGTACTTTAATTGGAGGTGCTGCAATGGGATTAATATTTAATGCACTTGGTGTAAATGAGCTAATGAACTTTCCATGGTGGCAACACTTATTAGTAGGTGGTTTTGCTTTTGGAGCTGTATTTATGGCAACAGACCCAGTGTCCGGAGCACAAACAGAAAAAGGAAAGTGGATTTATGGTGTCTTAATTGGATTCTTTGCAATAATGATTCGTGTCTTTAATGGTGCGTATCCAGAAGGAATGATGATGGCCATTTTATTAATGAACGTTTTTGCTCCAACTATCGATCACTACGTGATTGCAGGAAACATAAAAAAACGTAAAAACCGTTTAAAAACTGCATAATTATGAACAAGAATAGTAACGCATATACGTTTATCTTCGCAATCATTATTGTAACAATTATTGCAGGATTATTAGCATTTACCGCTACCAATTTAAAACCTTTACAGGATGCAAATGTAGAAGCAGAAAAAATGCAAAACATATTATCTACCATTGGTGTAGATGTAGAAAGTAGAGATGATGCTCAAGAGAACTTTAACAAATATATTAAAGAGCAATTGGCATTAACTTTTGATGGAAAAGTAGACAAAGGAACAGATGCTTTTACCGTAGGATTAAAGAATGAGATTAAAAAACCAATAGAAGATCAAAGATACCCTCTTTACATTGCTGAAAAGGATGGAAAGAAATATTACATAGTTCCTTTATATGGAGCTGGACTTTGGGATGCTATTTGGGGATATATTGCTCTTGATGAAGATGAAAACACTATAGTGGGTGCTAGCTATGACCATAAAGGAGAAACTCCAGGTTTAGGTGCAGAAATTACAACAGAGTGGTTTCAGGATCAATATGAAGGAAAGAAAATTTTAGACAAGTCTAACGAGTTTGTTTCTGTAGTTGCCGTTAAAGGTGGTGCAAAAGCAGATGATGAACATGGAGTAGATGCTATTTCTGGAGGTACAATTACTTCTAATGGAGTAACAGCTATGATTGAAGAAAGATTGTCTCGTTATTTACCTTATTTTAAAAACAACTAGTCATGGCAGAATCAAAAGAAGCATTATTTTCAAAGCAAAATAAAGCGTTGTTATCAGATCCATTAAATGATAACAACCCAATTTCAGTTCAGGTATTAGGTATATGTTCGGCATTAGCAATTACAGTTCAATTAAAACCAGCTGTAGTAATGTCTTTAGCGGTATTGTTTGTAGTTATCGCATCTAACGTAATTGTATCATTAATACGTAATTTAATTCCAGGTCGTATTCGTATCATCGTTCAATTATTAATTGTAGCCTCTTTGGTAATTTTAGTAGATCAGGTGTTAAAAGCATATGCATATGATGTAAGTAAAGAGCTTTCAGTATTTGTTGGGTTAATTATTACCAACTGTATTGTAATGGGACGTTTAGAAGCATTCGCTTTGGCAAACGGACCATGGAAATCTTTCTTAGATGGAGTTGGTAACGGTGCAGGTTATGCATTAATCTTAGTATTGGTAGCTGTATTTAGAGAATTGCTAGGGTCTGGTAAATTATTTGGAATTGAGATTTTAGGTCACAAAGCTAAAACTATTGCAGATTCTACAGGTTTGTACGCATTAGGATACGAAAATAATGGGTTTATGTTGTTGTCTCCAATGGCATTAATCACAGTGGGTATCATTATTTGGGTACAACGTTCTAAGAACAGAAAATTAATTGAACAACACTAATCAATGTTGATTCGTTTTAACGTTTCAGATTTAAAATCAAACGCTAAACGATTCCACGATTAAACAACAAAAAAATGGAATATATTAACATCTTTGTAAAGAGTATATTTATTGAGAACATGGTATTTGCATATTTCTTAGGAATGTGTTCTTACTTGGCAGTATCAAAAACAGTAAATACAGCTGTAGGTTTAGGAGCGGCAGTAGTATTTGTATTGTCTATTACAGTTCCTGTAAACTTTTTAATAGACTCATATTTATTAAGACCAGGAGCTTTATCTTGGTTAGGAGAAGAGTATGCTAGTGTAGATTTATCTTTCTTAAGTTTTATCATGTTTATTGCAGTAATTGCATCTATGGTACAATTGGTAGAAATGATTGTTGAGCGTTTTGCACCAGCACTATATGGAGCATTAGGTATTTTCTTACCGTTAATAGCAGTAAACTGTGCAATTTTAGGAGGATCATTATTCATGCAACAAAAAGATTTTGCTAATGTAGGAGAATCTGCTGTGTACGGATTAGGATCTGGAATAGGATGGTTATTGGCAATTGTTGCGATTGCAGCCATTAGAGAAAAAATAGCATATTCTCATATTCCTGGACCATTAAAGGGATTAGGAATTACTTTCATCATTACAGGGTTAATGGCGATAGGATTTATGAGTTTCTCAGGAATCAAATTATAATAATAAAGAACAGATATAATTATGAATGTAATTGCAATTAGTATCGTTGTTTTCTTGATTATTGTTTTAATCTTAGTAAGTATCTTATTAGGAGCTAAGGCAAAGTTATTACCATCAGGAAAAGTAAAAATTACGATCAACGGAGAAAAAACAATCGAAGTAGATACAGGAAGTTCTTTATTAGCAACTTTAGGTAACGAAAAAATATTTTTACCATCGGCTTGTGGTGGAGGTGGAACTTGTTTGCAGTGTGAATGTCACGTTCACTCTGGAGGAGGTGAAGCTTTACCTACAGAAACACCTCACTTTACTCGTAAAGAATTAGCTAAAGGAGCTCGTTTAGGTTGTCAGGTAAAAGTTAAAAATGATATGGATATTTCTATACCAGAAGAAATTTTCGGAATCAAAAAATGGGAAGCTACCGTAGTTCGTAACTACAACGTAGCATCATTTATTAAAGAGTTTGTAGTAGAAATTCCAGAAGATATGGACTACAAAGCAGGAGGATATATTCAAATTGAAATTCCACCTTGTGAGGTCAAGTATTCTGATATGGATATTACAGCACACCCAACAGATCACCCAGGTGAACCTGATAAATTCCAAACAGAATGGGAGAAATTTGGTTTATGGCCGTTGGTAATGAAAAACCCAGAAACAGTAGAACGTGCATACTCAATGGCCTCTTACCCTGCAGAAGGAAGAGAAATTATGTTGAATGTACGTGTAGCATGTCCTCCTTTTGATAGAGTAAAAGGTGGATGGATGGATGTAAACCCAGGAATTGCATCTTCTTATGTATTCAATCAAAAGCCAGGAGACAAAGTAACCATTTCAGGACCTTATGGAGAATTTTTTATTAACGAAGATTCTGATGCTGAAATGATTTATATAGGAGGTGGAGCTGGTATGGCACCAATGAGATCTCACTTATATGAATTGTTCCATACCATGAAAACAGGTCGTAAAGTATCATATTGGTACGGAGGTCGTTCTAAGCGTGAATTGTTCTACATTCACTATTTTGAAGATTTAATGAAAAAATTCCCTAACTTCCAATTGTACTTAGTGTTGTCTGAACCATTAGAAGAAGATAACTGGAAGATTAAAAAAGATATTCATGATAAAGAAGGTGACGGTTTTGTAGGATTTGTACACCAATCTTTAATTGATAATTACTTAAACGATCATGAGGCACCAGAAGATATAGAATTCTATTTCTGTGGACCACCTATGATGAACCAAGCAGTAGTTAAAATGTGTGATGATTTTGGAGTGCCAAAAGAAAACGTACGTTTTGATGACTTTGGAGGATAATCAAAAACATATAAATCAAAAAGCCATTTAGATATTAATCTAAATGGCTTTTTGATTTTATAACACCCCATCACTTTTTTTATTGCCACAATTTACAATGAGCATTTTAAACCTTTATATAGAGGAAAGGAGTATAGTTAAACAAGTCTTTTTTGATTTATTGTGTCGTTACCTTTCAGGTCGGGCTATCACTACTCGCTTTTTTTGGTTTTAAATAAGAGTAATAAAGATTGTTTATGGGGTAACCATCCTAAATCTTTTCATATTTCAACAATTCAAAAAAGAGCTCAAACAAGTCGTTCTATCCCTAACGCATCTATATAATAAGTAATAAAGAAAGCTATATTAAAAAAAGAAAGAGTTAAGATTAGTGTATAAAGTACGAGTAATAAGGGGTTTAGGTATTTTAGAAAAAAATAAATAAAAAAAGGTTGAAAAAGATTAGGAAAAAAGCAAAAAAGGTGCGTATCTTTGCAGCCGCAACAGCGACTAGGCAACTAGTTTAAAGTTGAAGTTCATATAAGGTTTTAAGGGTTTTTAGAAGAGGTTTTAACAAGCTTCGCGATAGAAGAAAAAAGATTTAAAAATATTTTAAATTTTATTTGTTTTAGAAAGAAAAAAGTTCTTATATTTGCATCCGCTTAGCGAAGCAGCTAAGTTACTAACTTCTAAGGGAGTTAGTTGTATGAAGAGTCTGAAAAGACGTAAGTTCATTGATACTATTGAAAATTGACAGCGTAAAATTAAAGAGTAAATTACATGCTGATATTTGGGATTAGTTTTTCAGATATTGAGTATGAAGATTTTTTTGAGCATCATCATAATTTAAGGCATAGCAATATGTCAAACAAAATAACGATGAAGAGTTTGATCCTGGCTCAGGATGAACGCTAGCGGCAGGCTTAACACATGCAAGTCGAGGGGTAACAGAGATTGCTTGCAATTTGCTGACGACCGGCGAACGGGTGCGTAACGCGTATAGAACCTACCTTAAACAAGGGGATACCCCATGGAAACGTGGACTAATATCCTATGGTGTTAATAATTCGCATGGATTATTAATTAAAGATTTATCGGTTTAAGATGGCTATGCGTCCTATTAGTTAGTTGGTAAGGTAACGGCTTACCAAGACATCGATAGGTAGGGGTCCTGAGAGGGAGATCCCCCACACTGGTACTGAGACACGGACCAGACTCCTACGGGAGGCAGCAGTGAGGAATATTGGTCAATGGAGGCAACTCTGAACCAGCCATGCCGCGTGAAGGATGACTGCCCTATGGGTTGTAAACTTCTTTTATAGAGGAAGAAACTGTGGTACGTGTACCACACTGACGGTACTCTACGAATAAGGACCGGCTAACTCCGTGCCAGCAGCCGCGGTAATACGGAGGGTCCAAGCGTTATCCGGAATCATTGGGTTTAAAGGGTTCGTAGGCGGGCTAATCAGTCAGAGGTGAAATCCCATCGCTTAACGATGGAACTGCCTTTGATACTGTTAGTCTTGAGTTATATGGAAGTAGATAGAATATGTAGTGTAGCGGTGAAATGCATAGATATTACATAGAATACCGATTGCGAAGGCAGTCTACTACGTATATACTGACGCTGATGAACGAAAGCGTGGGGAGCGAACGGGATTAGATACCCCGGTAGTCCACGCCGTAAACGATGGACACTAGTTGTTGGGCATTAGCTCAGTGACTAAGCGAAAGTGATAAGTGTCCCACCTGGGGAGTACGGTCGCAAGATTGAAACTCAAAGGAATTGACGGGGGCCCGCACAAGCGGTGGAGCATGTGGTTTAATTCGATGATACGCGAGGAACCTTACCAGGGCTTAAATGTAGGATGCATTGTTTAGAGATAGACATTTCTTCGGACTTCTTACAAGGTGCTGCATGGTTGTCGTCAGCTCGTGCCGTGAGGTGTCAGGTTAAGTCCTATAACGAGCGCAACCCCTATTTTTAGTTGCTAACAGGTTAAGCTGAGGACTCTAGAGAGACTGCCGGTGCAAACCGAGAGGAAGGTGGGGATGACGTCAAATCATCACGGCCCTTACGTCCTGGGCTACACACGTGCTACAATGGCAATGACAGAGGGCAGCTACCTGGCGACAGGATGCGAATCTTTAAACATTGTCACAGTTCGGATTGGAGTCTGCAACTCGACTCCATGAAGCTGGAATCGCTAGTAATCGCATATCAGCCATGATGCGGTGAATACGTTCCCGGGCCTTGTACACACCGCCCGTCAAGCCATGGAAGCTGGGGGTGCCTGAAGTCGGTCACCGCAAGGAGCCGCCTAGGGTAAAACTGGTAACTAGGGCTAAGTCGTAACAAGGTAGCCGTACCGGAAGGTGCGGCTGGAACACCTCCTTTCTAGAGAAAAGAGATGTATGTTATGAGAAGTCTATTTACTTTTTAATTAGCTGTTAATTTTTATATATATACACAATCACATATTGAGTCTCGTAGCTCAGCTGGTTAGAGCGCTACACTGATAATGTAGAGGTCGGCAGTTCGAGTCTGCCCGAGACTACAACTATAGTATGTGTTTTTGTGAAACAGGAAATTCTAGAAGCAGAAATAATTACAATTACGAATTAGTAATTACTAATGACTAAAAACTAATTACTAACTACTAGTAATGGGGGATTAGCTCAGCTGGCTAGAGCGCTTGCCTTGCACGCAAGAGGTCATCGGTTCGACTCCGATATTCTCCACGATTCAATTAACAATTAACAGTTGGGAATTAGCAATTAAAAAATTGTTCATTGCACATTGTAAGATTGAAAATTGAAAGAAAGTTCATTGACATATTGATAATAATATTATAAAAATAATATTACTTGAGTAGACATTATCGTTTATCATTTAGATAGACGATTAATAAAAATACAACAATCGCAAGATTGTAAAAATTAAAGACGCAAAAGAGTACAATAAGCTAATTAAGGGTGTATGGCGGATGCCTAGGCTCTCAGAGGCGAAGAAGGACGTGATAAGCTGCGATAAGCTACGGGGATTTGCACATAAGAGTTATATCCGTAGATTTCCGAATGGGGCAACCCACTA
>NZ_CM150748.1:0-1937500 GCF_056387575.1 Wenyingzhuangia gracilariae | reverse complement strand
TTGGGAAGGGATAAGCGCTGAAAGCATATAAGCGCGAAACCCACCACAAGATGAGATTTCTTTAAAGGGTGGTTGTAGATCACGACCTTGATAGGATACAGGTGTAAAGGCAGTAATGTCATAGCCGAGTATTACTAATAACCCATAGGCTTATGTACTTGCGGGCTTTAATAACGTATACAATCGAGTAATAAAAAAAGTATAATATTGGTATCAATATGTTAACACATAATCAATTTACAATTGGCAATGTACAATTATGAAAAAAAATCGTAATTATTAATTGACTAGTTTGTAATTGAATAATCTTAAGGTGATTATTGCAATAGGGCTCACCTCTTCCCATTCCGAACAGAGCAGTTAAGCCTATTAGCGCAGATGGTACTATCGTTAGATGGGAGAGTATGTCATCGCCTTTTTTTGAATCCCGATTCTTTATTAGAATCGGGATTTTTTGTTTTACAGAACCTTCATTAACATTGTAGTGATGGCTTTTGGGGTATAGAGTTTGAAGGTGAAGGGTTGTGAGTATTCTTGGACTTAGCTCAATACAGCCTTTGATGACCTTTTATACTTAGATTACAAGCTTTTAGAAAAGACTAGTTTGAACACTATTAATATCATCTAAAGTTTTAGGAACCTTTAAGTTTAACTCCAGTCTTTTATTTAGTTTTTTAATAAAATAGGCTGTGAGTAATACTGATTCGATTTCAAAATTTTGATGTACAAAGAACGCAATGGATTTAACTCCTTTGTTCACCCAACTTTCTATTCTGTCAATCCAATTGTCTAATCTTTGAAAGTCTGAGGAATGATTGGCTCCAACGAAACGAATAAATACTTTAGAGTTGGTTAAACTCATATGTAATAAATTTCTTTTTCCTGCTGTATCTGTAATAATATTGCTGATGTTATTTTGATGGTAGAGTTGATATAATTTTTGGGAAATTATAGGATTGTGAAACCAATTGGGATGTCTTAGCTCTACAGATAATGGGATTTCTATAGGCCAAGTTTGTATAAAATCTTCTAAATAGTTGAAATTGTTTGGAGCAAAGTTTTCATTCATTTGAAGGAATACAGAACCTAATTTGTTTCTTAATGCAGAAATGTTGTTTAAGTAGCTTTCTACAATGGGATAGCAATTGTGGTGCAATTGGTGGTAATGAGAAATGTCTTGTGGTATTTTAGGATAAAATTTAAAATGATTAGGTGTTTTATTGTACCATTTTTGAAATTGTTCTTTAGGGTATAGTTTGTAATAGGTAGCATTTAGTTCTATGCTATTGAATTGAGAACTGTAGTGTTTTAATTCGTCTTTAGTTCCTTTTGGATAAAAATCTTTTAAATCTTGTTTGTTCCATTTGGCACATCCGATAGAGAATTGTGTTTTTCCAATAAAAGAAGAATCAAATATTTTTTGAGTACATAAATGATCTTTGGGTAGTGTAAAATCTATATTTTCTGGATTGGGTACTTTTCCGAATTGCATAGGGTAAATATAATTGTTTAAAGATTAGTTTTTAGTATTGAGAGTTTAGATTTGTGTAATGCATTAAGGATTGAACGGTATGTTTGAGTTCTTTTAAAAGCTAAAAGAAGTTTAGCTTTTAAAAAACGAGTAGTGAAAGCCTGACCTGAGTGTAAGGAAGGTAATGCCCGATAAAGAATTGTGCAGCTAGAAAACTTATTTTATGAGTATCTTTGAATTATGTATGGAATAGTAGATTGTAATAGTTTTTATGCATCGTGTGAGCGTGTTTTTAGACCAGATTTGATAGGGAAACCGATAGTGGTTTTGTCGAATAATGATGGTTGTGTAATTGCGCGAAGTAAAGAGGTAAAAGAATGTAGTACTATTCCAATGGGGGCTCCTGCGTTTAAGTTTGAAGCACAATTTAAGAAAGATGGAGTTTATGTGTTTTCATCGAATTACAGTTTGTACGAGGATATGAGCAGACGTGTGTTGGCAATTATAGAGCAACATGTTGATGTGATTGAAAGGTATTCTATTGATGAGGCTTTTTTTAAACTAGAGAATTGTACAGCTAAAGATGCTGCTTTGGTAGGTGAAAAAATAGAGAAAGAAATTTTACAGCAATTAGGTTTGCCTGTGAGTGTTGGAATTGCAACTAGTAAGGCATTGGCAAAGATTGCCAATAATATTGTAAAAAAATTTTCGGATAGAATAGGGAATGTATATGTTATTGCTACGGAGGAACAACGTATTAAAGCGTTGCAGTGGACTTCTATAGAATCGGTTTGGGGAATTGGAAGGGGGTTAAGTAAGCAGTTAAAAGTTATGGGGATTGAAAAGGCTTATGGATTTACTTTGTTGTCTGATACGTTGGTAAGAAAACGATTTTCTGTGGTTGGTTTGCGATTGAAAAAAGATTTAGAAGGAAAAGCTACCATTGCTTTTGGAAAAGGGGTAGATGAAGATAAAAAAGTGATTGCTGTAACAAGAAGTTTTCCTACGGAGCTAACTTGTTTGAAAGATTTGGAAGAACGTATTGCAACTTTTGCAAATAGTTGTGCAGAAAAACTAAGAAAACAAAACAGTGAATGTTCTGCAGCGTATTTGTTTTTACGCTCTAATAGGTTTGGTAAGGAGTATATAAAATTAAATGGAATGGTGTCTTTTGGTTTTGAAACAAGTTCTAGCATAACAATAACTAAATTGACGATTCGGAAATTAAAAGAAATTTATAAAGAAGGCTATGCTTATAAAAGAGCGGGTGTTGTAGTAATGGGATTAAAACCAGCAAAGGAACATCAAACAAGAATGTTTGGCGATGAAAATCCTAAACATCAGGTGTTAATGCACACGATAGATGCATTGAATGATAAATTAGGAAAAGGCAAGTTAAAGTTGGCCAATCAAGATCTTAAAAAAACTTGGAAAATGAGACAAGAACATTTGTCTCCTAAATACACCACCAATTTTAGTGATATTATTAAAGTAAACTGTAGAAAATGAGTTTGAAATTTTACGAATATAGGTCTAAAGGTTTTGTAGAAGTTCCTTTTGTAGAGGCTGGTATTAAAGCGGGTTTTCCATCTCCTGCTGCCGATTTTGAAGGGAAAAGAATTTCTTTAGATAGAGAATTGATAAAAAATGAAACAGCTACTTTTTTTGCAAAAGTTGATGGAGATTCTATGAGAGATGCTGGAATGGCCAATGGGGATTTGTTGGTAGTTGATAGAAGTTTACAGCCTGAAAATGGTAAAATTGCAGTTTGTATGTTAGATGGTGAGTTTACCGTAAAGCGATTACGAGTAACAAAAGAAGCAGTGTATTTGGTACCCGAAAACAAAGAGTTTAAAGAAATAAAAGTAGAAGAAGATCAAGAATTGGTTATTTGGGGTATTGTGACCTATGTGGTAAAAGAGGTTTAATGCTGGTTTATTTTAACTACTTTAGAGTTTATATTTTATTAAAATGATTGTATTAGATTTTAGGAATTGGACGTTTGAAACAGAACAGAAATACTTACCCAATGCTGAAAAAGAATTGGTAAAGGTGGAGTTTAATCGTCTTTTAGAAATTCAAGATTTTGAGGTTTTAGAAACCTTTATTCCAGTATCGCTTTCAGAATTGTTTTTTAAAAAGAATGATGCTATTGCTGTTTCTTCAGTTAAAGGTGTAGAACGTTTTTATGAAACGTTAAATGAGGTTGTAGAATTGGAAGATAAAGAAGTAATAGATTATACTGAAGCAGCTGAAGAAGAAGTGTTTTTTTATGGAAGTAAAAGTTTGATAGCACATTGTGAATCAGAAATTGGTGTTTGTGGAGTAAATCAAAAATCGGATGAGTCTTTGTTTGAAGAATATTGTGAAGATTTTGAACTAAGTCCTTTTTCGTTTGATCTACCTGAACATTTATTAACTAGTGATGTTGCTTTTTTTACGGGTAGTAAATTATTAATGTGTTTGGATTATGTAAACGATAAAAAATTAAAAAAACAGTTGATGATTCTGTTAAAAAATAAGGATATACAGCTTGTGAATTTTAGTAAAGAACAAGTTGAAAAAAATGTGTTTAATGCAAAAATGATAGCGGAAAATTGTTTGCTAATTTTACAGAGTGCTTACAACTTGTTTACAGAGCAACAAAAGGAAGCAATTTCTGATGTAGAAATAAAAACGATTGACCTTCCGTTTTTAGAAATAGCAGGAATAAAGTTAAATGATATTTTATTTTAGATGTATGTTGCGATTCAAACATTGGTTGTTTATTCTAATAGTCTTTAATGCATGTAAAGATAAAGGAGAGTATAGTTTGTCTAAAAATCAAATTATAGCCTGTATTGGAGATAGTACCACCCATGGCAAGAAAAATGGGTATGTGGAGTTTATACAAAAATATGTAAATGAAAATTATGCAAACTTAAACTTGACTTTTTTAAACTGGGGAAAAGGTGCAGAAACGATTACAAACCTAACAGAAGAACAGTACAGAATAGAGTATAAAAAAGATCGAGCTTATTTGTTTAATAGGCTAGATGGTTTGTTTTCTAAATCAAAATTACAACCAGATATAGCTGTGTTTTGTTATGGTATTAATTGTGGAGTGTCAGGGAAACCATCTAAAGAATTGTTTGATAAATACAAATTAGGACTAAATTTGTTTTTAGATAAAATGGAAAAGAAACACATAAAAGTAATTTTAATGACCCCACCACCTTTTCGTTTAAATGTAGCCAAACAAAATGGATGGGTTAGACAAAATGCTAATACTTATTCTTGGAGAAATCCTTATGAAAAATATGATGAGGAAGTGGTTCAAGTTTTTAGAGATATTATTTTAAGAACAAAGCATAATGCAGTTGTAAAAATAATAGACCTTCATTCGGTATTACAAAAACATGAAAAAAGTTGTTACTATCAAGATCCTATACGCCCTAATGCTAATGGATACATTTTAATGGCAAAAACTTTTTTAAAAGAAGTAGGGTTGTAAATAATAAAAAACCTCCTATAACTAGAGTGCCCCCAAAATGTTAGACACAATTTGGGGGTATTTTTATGTCTAGAAAAGTAAAATACACATTAGACTTTAAACAAGAATGTGTAAGGTTGGTTCTTAAAGGAGAACACTCTATAACTAGTTTGAGTAAAGAGCTAGGTTTTGATAGTTCTCTTCTTTCTCTTTGGTGTAGGCAATATGAACACAAAGGAGTTCAAGGTTTGTTACCAAAGATAAATAAACAATATACATCATCATTTAAACTTGATGTTTTACAACGAATAGAAAAAGAACATCTTTCGTTAGAGCAAGCATGTATTCTATTTGATATTGGAAGTGGTGCTAGTATTATTAATTGGCAAAGAAGATATAAATCCTTAGGTTTGAAAGGTCTTAAAAATCAACCCAAAGGAAGACCTATCGGAATGAAATCCAAGTCTAGAAAAAATAAATCTATACCATTAACTAGAGAAGAAAAGCTTTTAAAAGAGAATCAATCTTTAAAAGCAGAACTTGATTTGCTAAAAAAGTTACAAGCCTTAGCTCAAGCCAGAGAGAAAAAGCAATAGTCATAAATGAGTTAAGGCATAAGCATGATTTGTCGGTATTGTTACATCATGCAAAGATGGCTAGAAGTAGTTTTTATTATCATTTACAAAAAAGTAAAGAGCCTGATAAATATGAATTTATAAAAAGGTTTATTACTCAAATCTACCATCAACACAAAGGTAGGTATGGTTATAGAAGAATCACTTTAGTACTAAACAACAGAGGGATTATCATCAATCATAAAACAGTATTAAGACTAATGAAGTCCATAGGGTTAAAATCTTTGATTAGAGTTAAAAAGTATCGTTCTTACAGAGGAAGTCAAGGTAAAATAGCTCCCAATATACTTAAACGGAATTTTAAGGCTTCTAAAACCAATCAAAAATGGGCTACAGATATTACAGAGTTTAAAGTTAAAGGTCAAAAACTTTATTTGTCTCCAATTATTGATTTATGTAGTAGAGAAATCATTAGTTATCAAATTTCTAGGAGTCCTAATTTTAGACAAATAACTCAAATGCTGGGGAAAGCTTTTAAAAAGTATAAAGCAGCAAATGTGTTATTACATTCGGATCAAGGATGGCAATATCAAATGGAAAAATATCAGAATATCTTAAAAAAGAACAAGATGATTCAAAGTATGTCTAGAAAAGGGAATTGTTTAGATAATGCTATTATTGAAAATTTCTTTGGAACTTTAAAATCTGAGCTGTTTTATCTAAAACAATGGAACTCGATTGAGCAATTAGAAAAGGAAATTAATGAATATATTTGCTATTATAATAATGATAGAATATCAGTAGCTTTAAATGGAATGAGCCCGATAAAATATCGAGCTCATATCAATAATTAATTTTTTAACCGTCCAACTTTTTGGGGGCTGTCCAATTTGCTCACCTTTTTTTGTTTTCTTTTTCTTTCTCATGTAGACTAGTTTGTAATTTTTGGATAATACTTTTTTCTTAACCAAAAAGATACTTTAACTAGTAATATTAATGCGGGTACTTCTACCAAAGGACCTATTACTCCTGCAAAAGCCTGTCCTGAATTCAATCCAAAAACGGCAATAGCTACAGCAATGGCCAATTCAAAATTATTTCCTGCTGCTGTAAATGCTACCGATGCTGTTTTATCATATTCGGCCCCTGTTGCTTTGGTAAAAAAGAAACCAATAATAAACATTAACGTAAAGTATAACAACAACGGAACAGCAATAATCAATACATCCATAGGAATTTGTACAATTAATTCTCCTTTTAAAGAAAACATCACCACAATGGTAAATAACAATGCAATTAAAGTTAATGGAGATATTGTAGGAATGTATTTGGTATTGTACCATTCCTCTCCTTTTAATTTTACTAAAAGCACTCTGCTTAAAATTCCTAATAAGAAAGGAATACCTAAATAAATAGCTACACTCTCCGCAATGGTTGCTACAGAAATGTCTACAATAGCACCCTCAAAACCAAAATAAGGAGGTAATACTGTAATAAACAACCATGCATAAAAACTGTATGCAAATACTTGAAAAACACTGTTTAAAGCAACCAAACCAGCTCCATATTCACTACTTCCATCCGCAAGGTCATTCCATACCAAAACCATGGCAATACAACGGGCTAAACCAATTAAAATTAATCCGACCATGTATTCAGGGTAATCACGTAAAAAAGTGATGGCCAATACAAACATCAATACAGGTCCAATAATCCAGTTAAGAATTAAAGAGATAGAAAGTATTTTGGTGTTTCTAAATACCTTTGGCAATAGCGAGTAGTTTACTTTAGCTAAAGGAGGATACATCATTAAAATTAACCCAATAGCAATAGGAATATTAGTAGCTCCACTGCTCATAGAATTTATAAGGTCTGGAAAAGTTGGTGCAAAATATCCAATACCTACACCAATAATCATGGCTGTAAAAATCCACAGTGTTAGGTTTCTATCTAAAAAGCCTAGTTTTTTCATTTTAATGATTTTTTAAGATTTTACTTGAGAAAAAACATAGAACATTTCTGTTGCTATTTGTAAACTTCTTTCGTTGTATTTTTCAGTCTGTTGAGGTGTATTGTCAAACGCTTTTGGATCTTCAAAAGTAATAGGAATACGTTTTTCTGCTCCTGCAATAAAAGGACATCCACCATCTGCTTGAGAACAAGTCATTACTGCAGCAAACTCTCCTTCTGGATTAAAAGTATCATCTAATTTTTTAGAAAAACCAATAATAGGATGTGCATTTTGGCTATACTTAATACTATATACAGGATTGTCTGTTTCAGAAAGTTTTTGAATTTGAAATCCATTACTTTCCAAAGTTTCTGCTACTTTAGGAAAAAGAGCCGTAGCTTCTGTTCCACCAGAATAACAATACACGTTTTTAATTCCAAAATAAGATGCTGTGGCTTGAGCCCAAACTTGAGACAAGTGACTTCTTCTTGAATTGTGTGTGCAAATAAAGTTGATACGAATGTCTTCTTTATTTTCTGCTTTAGACTGAATAAAATCAACTAAAGGTTGTAGAGCTTCTTTACGTTCTGCCGAAATAGTTTCGGGTTGTAAACTTTTAATAGTTTCTGCAATGTTAGTAAATACATTAGATTTTGTAGCGATCATTTTTTTATGGTTTAATTTTTAATAATTAACAACAACCTCCTCCTGGAGTACAACTGTTAGTTGTTACAGGAATTTCTTTTTCTTTAGGTTCTGGAATACCACAACTATCTTTCGCTAAACAATCTGTTTGTTTAGAGGTTAGTAAAAAGTTTTTTCCGTTAAAGTCCAATCCAAATTTCCCAATAGTTTCTGCTTGGTACTCTACCTCAATTTCTAAATCTTCTATACCCAGCGTTTTTTCTGATAATTCAATGATGTTTAATAATTTTTCTGGATGCAATCTGTGGTCATAATCATCTGCATTCCATAACTGAAAGTTTACAACCTCTTCTTTACGAACGGTTCCACCACAGTCTATAAAGTGTTTGCTTACTTTTCCTACTTCTGTAACGTGAAAATGACTAGGAACCAATTCTCCATTTGGCAATTCAAAAGCGATGGTTTCTAATCTGTTTAATTCTTTTTTTACTTCTGATAATTTCATAATATTTATATATTGCGTTTTTACGATTAATGATGGCAAATTTTTTTAACAGCAGTTCTTTTCTGTTAAGTCTTGATTTAAAAATTCAAACATAATTTCTTTCATATCTAACCAGTTTTGTGAGTCTATACAATAGCAAACACTAGTTCCTTCAATACTACCTTTAATTAGTCCTAAGTTTTTTAGTTCTTTTAAATGCTGTGATATAGTGGGTTGTGCCAATCCAATTTCATTCACCAAGTCTCCACAAACACAAGAATTAATCTTGAATAAGTGTTGTAGAATTGCCACTCTAGCAGGATGCCCAAAAGCTTTAGCTAACAATGCTATTCTGTTTTGTTCTACGGTAAATTTTTCAGTTTTAACTAAACCCATCTATGTTAAATTATATATTGCAATATTACGATTAATTATGTTTGTACAAAAACAGAAAGGCATTTTTATTAAAATTATTTTTTAGGGAAGATTGTTTTACTAAAGAATAATAAAATCATAACCCCAATAGATATTGCAGAGTCGGCAATGTTAAAAATGGCATTAAAAAAAGTAAAAAAATTACCTCCCATTATAGGTAGCCATTCTGGTAGTGTGCCTTGCCAAATAGGGAAATAAAGCATGTCTACCACCTTTCCGTGAAAAAGAGTACCGTAGGGGTTAGAGGTTGTAAAAGTGGCAACCTGCCCATAAGAATCGTTAAAAATAATTCCATAAAAAACAGAATCTATTATGTTTCCTAAAGCTCCACAAAAAATTAAAGACACAGCAATAATTAACAAATTGTGATTTTTGTCTCTTATGCAGTTACGCAACCAAATTCCAATTCCCACAATAGCGCATAAACGGAATAAAGTAAGGATTAATTTACCAGTTTTTCCACCTAATTCTGTTCCCCAAGCAGCCCCATTATTTTCAATAAAATGAATTCTGAACCAATCAAAAACATAAATTTCTTCACCTAATTGAAAATTAGTTTTAATGTATATTTTACTGATTTGATCAATTAGCAAAACAACGATAATTAATAGAATAGATTTTTTTGTGTTCATAGGGATTTTAAAAAGAAAAGTTTGCAACCGAAATTACAAACTTTTATTATATGGCAATTAAAAGAACATTGTTCTTTTTTATTTTCTTTCAGCGTTTTTTGCATCAATACTTAAGGTTGCATGTGGAACCAAACGTAATCTTTGCTTTTGTATTAATTTTCCTGTAGCACGGCAAATACCATAAGTTTTATTTTCAATACGCAATAAAGCATTTTTTAAATCGCGAATAAACTTTTCTTGACGAATTGCTAACTGTACGTTTGCTTCTTTAGACATGGTTTCAGAACCTTCTTCAAAAGCTTTAAATTGAGGAGAAGTATCGTCTGTATTGTTAGAACTTCCGTTTTTATAAGAGCTTTGTAAGATTTCTAAATCTTTCTTAGCTTTTTCAATTTTCTTTAAAATAATCTCTTTAAACTCTGCTAAATCAGCATCGCTATATACTACTTTTTCATCTGTTGCCATAACGTTTAAATTTTATGTATATCAATTTTACTTTTAATATCGTCAAACTCTATAGCCAAACCATTTGCTAATTCGGCTACAAATTCTAATTCTTCAGTTAACGTTTCGCTCTTAATATAATCTTGATTAGCAGTTACAGCGTTTGTTAAACTTTCGTTGTTAAGAATCGATAATTTAATTTTATCAGTAACTTCTAAACCAGAATCTTTTCTTAAGTTTTGAACTCTATTAATTAATTCTCTTGCAATTCCTTCGTTTCTTAATTCCTCAGAAATAGTAACATCTAAAGCAACGGTTAAACCTCCTTGGTTTACAACCAACCAACCTTCAATGTCTTGAGAGCTAATCTCAACTTCTTCTAGCGTTAAATCTACTAAATTTTCTTCAATCTTAACATTAATTTTACCTTCACGTTCCAGTTTTGCAATGTCTTCTTGCGTAAATTTTTGAATTTCAGCACCTACGAATCTCATATTTTTACCAAAACGAGGTCCTAGAACTTTAAAATTAGGTTTGATGTTTTTAACCAACACACCCGAAGCATCGTCTAGCAATTCTATTTCTTTAACGTTTACCTCTGATAAAATTAATTCTTTAACAGCTTCTATATCCTCTTTTTGTTGATGATCTAATACAGGAATCATTATTTTTTGTAATGGTTGACGTACTTTGATCATTTCTTTTTTACGCAATGACAATACCATTGATGATATTTGTTGTGCTTTTTGCATTTTACGCTCTAAGTCACTATTAATAACAGTATTATCAGCTTTTGGAAACTCGGCCAAATGTACAGATTCAAAACTTTCTGTTTGTGTAGCAGAGGTTAAATCTTTGTAAAGATTGTCCATGAAAAATGGGGCAACAGGAGCTCCAAGTTTTGCAACTGTTAGCATACATGTATATAGTGTTTGGTAAGCAGATATTTTATCAGTACCGTAGTCGCCTTTCCAGAACCTTCTTCTGCTTAAACGTACAAACCAGTTAGATAAGTTTTCGGTTACAAAGTCTTGAATTTCACGTGTGGCTTTGGTGGCTTCGTAACTATTGTAAAATTTATCTACTTTTTGAATTAAGGTGTTTAATTCCGATAAAATCCAACGATCAATTTCAGGTCTATCTTCTAGTTTTATGTCAGCTTCAGTATATTTAAATCCATCAATATTGGCATATAAAGTAAAGAAAGAATATGTATTGTATAGTGTTCCAAAAAACTTACGTCTTACTTCATCTACTCCTTCTAAATCAAACTTAAGATTGTCCCATGGGTTGGCATTAGAAATCATGTACCAACGTGTAGCATCAGGTCCGTACTGATCCATGGTTGAAAAAGGATCAATACCATTACCTAAACGCTTAGACATTTTTTTACCATGCTTGTCTAAAACCAATCCGTTAGATACTACATTTTTGTAGGCAACATTGTCAAAAACCATGGTGCTAATTGCATGCAAGGTGTAAAACCATCCACGAGTTTGATCTACTCCTTCTGCAATAAAATCAGCAGGATAAAACTCTTTGTTGTCTATTAATTCCTTGTTTTCAAAAGGATAATGTTGTTGTGCATAGGGCATGGCACCAGAATCAAACCAAACATCAATAAGGTCTGCTTCTCGTTTCATAGGTTGTCCTTTAGGAGAAATTAAAGTAATCTCATCAACTATGTTTTTATGCAAGTCGATTTGATTGTAATTTTCTTCGGACATGTTTCCAACTTCAAAAGCATCAAAAGAAGTAGGGTTTTTAATACCCGCTTCACGAGCTTTTTCAATTTCAACTTTTAATTCTGCAACAGAACTAATCAATATTTCTTCTGTACCATCTTCGGTTCTCCAAATTGGTAATGGAATTCCCCAATAACGAGAACGAGATAGGTTCCAGTCGTTTGCGTTTTTAAGCCAGTTTCCAAAACGACCCGTTCCGGTAGATTCTGGTTTCCAGTTAATGGTTTCGTTTAATTGGTGCATACGGTCTTTAACTTCCGTAATTTTTATAAACCAAGAGTCTAATGGGTAGTACAATACAGGTTTGTCTGTTCTCCAACAATGTGGGTAACTGTGCTTGTATTTTTCTACATGAAAGGCTTTGTTTTCTTCCTTTAACTGAATGGCAATTTCTACGTCTACAGATTTTTCTGGAGCTTGGCCATCATTATAGTATTCGTTTTTTACATATTTTCCTGCATGAGGGCCTACGTGTTTGGTAAATTTCCCTTGTAAGTCTACCAAAGGAACTGGGTTTTCGTTGTCATCTAAGACCAACATTGGTGGTACTTCTGGTGTTGCATTTTTTGCTACAAAAGCATCATCTGCACCAAAAGTAGGAGCTGTGTGCACAATACCTGTACCGTCTTCTGTAGTCACAAAATCTCCTGTAATTACTCTAAAAGCATTTTCTGGATTTTCATACGGTAGTGCCCAAGGTAATAATTGCTCGTACTTTATTCCTTCTAAATCTTTACCCAAAAAGGTTTCTCCAACTAAAAACGGAATTTTTTTATCTCCTTGCTTATAAGCTTGTAGTTCTTCTTCAGTTGTTACAGCAGCAAACTTTTTTCCAAATTGTTTTGCAACTAAGTTTTTAGCCAAGACAACGTTGATAGGTTCAAAAGTATATTGATTGTATGATTTTACTAAAACATACTCAATTTTTGGCCCTACGGTTAAGGCTGTGTTACTTGGTAAAGTCCAAGGAGTAGTTGTCCATGCTAATAAATGTACTTCTTCTAAGTTTTGTAAACTAGCAGGAAGTGTTTTTGTAATTGCTTTAAACTGAGCAACAATAGTAGTATCTGTAACATCTTGATAAGCTCCAGGTTGATTAATTTCGTGAGAACTTAATCCTGTTCCAGCTTTAGGTGAATAAGGCTGAATGGTATATCCTTTGTAAATTAAGTCTTTTTTATAAATCTGACCCAACAACCACCATACAGTTTCCATGTATTTAGGTTTGTAGGTAATGTACGGATCTTCCATATCTACCCAATACCCAATACGCTCTGTTAAGTTGTTCCAAATATCGGTATATTTCATTACTGCTTTTTTACAAGCAGCATTGTATTCTTCAATCGTAATTTTTGTACCAATGTCTTCTTTGGTAATTCCCAATTCTTTTTCTACACCTAATTCTACTGGTAAACCGTGTGTATCCCATCCAGCTTTACGTTGTACTTTAAACCCTTTCATGGTTTTAAAACGAGGGTAAACATCTTTAATGGTTCTTCCTAAAACGTGATGAATTCCAGGTAGTCCGTTTGCAGATGGTGGTCCTTCAAAAAACACGTAAGGTTCTTTTCCTTCTCTAGCATCAATACTTTTTTGAAAGATGTTGTTTTCTTGCCAAAATTTTAATGTTTCTGCAGCAATGTTCGTTAAACTTAATCCTTTGTGTTCTTTGAATTTTGTACTCATTTTATTGGGTATTCATTTAGGTTTGCGAAAATACGCTTTTAATTGATGAATCACAATAGGATTTTTGCTTGTATTTGAGGTTTTTAGGAACAAAAAAAGAAAGAGTTTTAAATTCCTCTTTCTTTTTTAATGGTATCGTAAGCTTCTTGAATTTTCTGAAATTTTTCTTGCGCTCCTTTTAAATGCTCTTCACCTAAATGACTTAATTTATCAGGGTGATGTTGTTTGACCAATCTTCTATATGCTTTTTTAATTTCATCGTTAGTCGCATTTTTATCAATTTCTAAAATTTGATAAGCAGCTTCTGCATTGTTATAAAACATTGCTTTTATAGAGTTAAAACTAGCTTGGCTAATGTATAAATAATTAGCAATTGTTTGAATGGTTTGTACTTCCACATCAGCTACATGACCATCTGAATCTGCAATGGCGAATAAGAAATGAACCAGTTGAGTACGAGACTCGGCAGTCATATGGTTTCTTATTTGAGTACAAACTTCTTGTGTAGATAGTGTGGTGTCGTTAATAATTCCTTTAAATAATTTAAAAGCATTGTTGGCCCTATCTTTTCCATACATCTGTACAAAATAGTTGCGAACATAGTCTAATTCTTTCTGTAAAATTTTTCCATCGGCTTTAATAACTACAGCGGCTAAAAATAGTAAGCTAATTTCAAAGTCTCCTGCTTGTGTTGTTTGGTTAGTATAGCTATTGTTATTGGTTTGAAATTCAGAATAATCTGTAGAAGCTCCTTTTAATACAGAGCCAATTAAATAACCTAACGCAGCACCAATAGGTCCTCCTGCAGCCCATCCAATTCCGGCTCCAATCCAATTTGCGAATTTTTTCATTTTCTGTTTTTTAATTTTAAAGTTTAAATAAAACAAGAATCTTGCCTTTATTGGAATCGGAAGATCTGTCAGTAAAAGTATGTAGAGGAGGTTTGTTTTTTACGAATTTCGATAAAGTGTCATACTGTAAGGTTTTGGAATATTTATTGTCTAAATTTGCACATCGATTCCAAGTTAAGAATCGTTTATGTAGAATTTAAAAAAGTATATAGATATGTATCCACAAGAATTAACAGCTCCAATGGAGGCTCAATTAGTACAAGCAGGAGTAGAGGCTTTAAAGTCTCCTGCAGATGTTGAATCGTTTTTAGCAAAAGAAGGAACTGCTTTGGTAGTGGTAAATTCAGTTTGTGGTTGTGCTGCAGGAACGGCAAGACCAGGAGTAATTGCTTCTTTACAAAACGCAAAATTACCAACAAGCTTAGGAACTGTGTTTGCAGGAGTTGATGGACCAGCAGTTCAAAAAGCACGTGAATTTATGATTCCTTTTCCTCCATCATCACCAGCGGTAGCGTTGTTTAAAGACGGTCAATTGGTACACATGTTAGAACGTCATCACATTGAAGGGCATTCGGCAGAAGCTATTGCAGCAAACTTGTCTGGAGCCTATGATGAGTATTGTTCATAAACAATAAGTAAAATAAAATGTATAAAAAGCCTGACTTAGTCAGGCTTTTTTATTTTTGTTGAAAAATAAAAATGAAAAAGTGGTTGATAGTTGTTTTCTTGTTTAATAGTTTTTTGGGTTTTTCGCAAAGTTTTAAAAACCAGAAACGGACATCTGTAAGATTAAAGAGTGAAATAGGTCAAAAAAAAGTGCTAAAAGACTCTGTGGTTTTAAAGAGTAGTACTTTTTTTAAATTAAAAGATACTATTGGTAAAACACTTGAATTGAAAATTCCTGGAGTGGAAGTATCAAAGGATTTGACAGTTTATTCCAAAAAGAAGAAAAAAGAAAAAAAGAAGAAAAAGAAAAGAGAGCTTGATTCTTGGTTTATAAATCAGTTTCATCAAAATTTATTTCAAGAACAGCAAAATCATCAAAATCAGATAATGCAACAGCAAATCCAGCGAGCTCAAAATAATATGATGAGAATTCCTTAAGGTTTAACCTTCGCAAGCTTTCCAAATAGCATCATCAGGAACCGGAGCAATTATTGTTACCGGTTCTTTTTTTACCGGATGGATAAATTCTATTTTACGAGCATGCAAGTGAATGCTTCCATCTTTATTACTTCGTTTGGCACCATATTTTAAATCTCCTTTAATGGTGCATCCTAAAGAAAAAAGTTGTACTCTAATTTGATGGTGTCTACCGGTTTCTAATTCAATTTCTAATAGCTGAAAATTATCTAGTTTTTTTAGAATTTGGTAGTGGAGGATAGCGTGTTTAGCTCCTTGTGTATTGGGATTGCAAATGCTAGATTTGTTGTTCTTAGGGTTTTTAACCAAATGATGAGATAAGGTTTGTTTTGCAGGAATATCAATTTTGTTCACTACGGCCCAATAGGTTTTGTGAATTTTTTTATCTCGCAACGCTTTGTTTAATCTTTCTAAAGCTTTAGAGGTTTTTGCAAAAATTACAATTCCAGAAGTAGGTCTGTCTAATCGGTGTACCACACCTAAATAAACATTCCCTGGTTTGTTTTCTTTTTCTTTAATGTATTCTTTAACAACATCACTTAAAGGTTTGTCGCCAGTTTTATCACCTTGTGTAATATCGCCAGAACGTTTGTTAACCACTACAATGTGATTGTCTTCAAATAAAACTTTTAAATTTTGTTTTGTAGAGTGCATAAACAAGTAATACTAGTTATAGATTTCCAGTATTAAAATCACTATTAATTTGATCAATAAAACTTAAAATTTCTTCTTTTCCACTTTTGTTGCTAGATGATGAAGTGAAATAAGTAGGGAAATATGCCCAATTCCCTTTTAACATAACTTCTTTGTATTTGGTTATGTTTTGGGTAATGGCTTTAGGTTTTAATTTGTCTGTTTTGGTGAATATAATAGCAAAAGGAATTTCATTTTCTGCTAAAAATTCCATAAAATCTACATCTATTTTCTGAGGTGTATGACGAGAATCTATCAATACAAATGTGCAAACCAGTTCTTTACGTTGCTTAAAATAGTCGGTAATAAAACTTTGAAATTCTTTTTTTGTTGATTTTGAAACACGTGCGTAACCATAACCAGGCAAATCTACCAAAAACCAGTTTTTATTAATCTTAAAATGATTGATTAATTGTGTTTTTCCTGGAGTACTAGATGTTTTTGCAAGCTTATTTCTACCCGTAAGCATGTTTATTAAAGAAGACTTACCAACGTTAGATCTTCCAATAAATGCGTATTCAGGAATGTTTTCTGTAGGGCATTTAGATACCTCAGAATTACTGATGACAAATTCGGCAGATTTAATCTGCATTATTTCAAATTGTTTTTTTCAAACCAAGCAGCAACAATTTCGTTAAATAAATCTGGGTGTTCCATCATAGGAGCATGTCCACATTTATCAATCCAAAATAATTCTGAATTTGGCATTAATTGATTAAACTCATTTGCTACATCTGGCGGTGTAACATTGTCTTGTTTTCCCCATACCAAACAAGTAGGTATCTTCATGTTAGGCAAATCTTTAGCCATATTGTGTCTAATGGCACTTTTAGCTAATGCTAAAATACGAATTGCACAGTTTCTATCGTTTACGGTTTCAAATAAATCATCAACCATTTTTTTGGTAGCTGTTTTTGGATCGTAAAACACAGCCTCTGTTTTGGCTTTTATATATTCGTAGTCTCCTCGTTTTGGGTATGTGTCACCCATGGCATTTTCATATAAACCAGAGCTACCCGTAAGTACTAAAGAATTTACCAGTTCAGGAAAAGCTTTGGTAATGTATAAAGAAACATGACCTCCAAGGGAGTTTCCTAATAGTATAGCGTTAGGAACGTTTTTAAATTCCATAAAGTTTTTTACGAATTTAGCTAAGTTCTTAACATTGGTTTTAATTATAGGTAATGTATATATAGGTAATTCAGGTACTAAGACTCTGTATCCGTTTTTAGAAAAGTGTTTTACCACACCCGCAAAATCATCAAGAGTTCCCATTAAACCGTGTAAAACAATAATTGTTTTACCTTCTCCAGCTTCAATGTACTTAAACTCTCCCTCCGTTTTAACGTTATATTCCATGCTTATTTTCTAGGCTTAGGTTTGGCACAAATGTAAACTTTTTTTGATAAAAAAACACGAATTGTTAAATATAGCTGTTTTGCAAAGAATAGCGTTCTTAACTAGTTGATATTTAAAATGTAAGCATTTGGCTTGTTTGTGGGAAAACTTATTAACAATGTGGGGTAAAGTGGTAAAAAGTGGTAAAATATTTTATATTTTTGAAAAATAGAACGAAAAAGGTGGAATCATTAATAGGAACATATGAATGTAAGACAGACACGAAAGGTCGTGTAATGCTTGCGGCTGGATTAAAAAAACAGCTAGAAAGTGTTGTGCATGAGGGGTTTGTGTTAAAGCGTTCTGTGTTTCAGCCTTGTTTGGAGTTGTATCCAATGAAAGAATGGAACAAGGTGATGGGGCAGGTTGGAAAACTGAATCGTTTTGTGAAAAAAAACAATGATTTTATTCGATTGTTTACTGCGGGTGTAAAAAATATAGAGTTAGATGCTTCTGGAAGATTGTTATTGCCAAAAGATTTGTTGGCATATTCTAAAATAAAAAAAGAAGTAGTGTTGTCATCAGCAGTATCTATTATAGAGATATGGGATAAAGAATTGTACGAAAATGCAATTAATGGAGCTTTAGATGATTTTGCTGAGTTGGCAGAGCAAGTTATGGGAGGTTTAAATACAGAAGAGAATGAGTTATCATAGTCCAGTGTTGTTAAAAGAGAGTGTAGATGCTTTAGAAATAAAGCCAGATGGGGTGTATGTAGATGTGACTTTTGGAGGAGGTGGACATTCTAGAGAGATTTTATCTAGGTTAGGAGAAGAAGGAAAGTTGTTTGCTTTTGATCAAGACCCTGATGCTCATGAAAATGCTTTGGATGATGATCGGTTTACTTTAATACCTCAAAATTTTAGATACATACAACGTTTTTTAAGGTTTTATGGTGTTAGAAAAGTAGATGGTGTTTTGGGTGATTTTGGAGTTTCATCTCATCAATTTGATCAGGCAGAGAGAGGTTTTTCTACTCGTTTTGATGCTCAGCTAGATATGCGAATGGATCAAAAGTCTGAGGTAAGTGCCTACCATATTATTAATGAGTATTCACAAGAAGATTTAGCCAATCTTTTGTTTCAATATGGTGAGTTAAGAAATGGGAGAGCAATGGCAAAGGTAATTGTAGAAGCTCGTACAGAACAAAAGATTGAAACCAGTTTTGAGTTGAAAGAAGTGTTGGCCCAGTTTTTACCAAAAGCAAAAGAACATAAAATTTTAGCTCAAATTTTTCAAGCGCTAAGAATAGAAGTAAATCAAGAGTTAGAGGTATTGAAAGAGTTTTTAGCTCAGATTCCTGAAATTTTAACAGAAGATGGTAGGTTGAGTGTTATCTCGTATCACTCTTTAGAAGATAGATTGGTTAAGAGGTTTATTCAGAAAGGATTGTTTGAAGGAGAGCCAGAAAAAGATTTTTATGGAAATTTTAGCGTGCCTATGGTAAAAGTAGGTGGGTTAATTGTTCCTAGTAAAGAAGAAATAAAAAATAACAATAGAGCGCGTAGTGCTAAACTAAGGATTGCAAAATTGAAAAAGACCTAATATGGGAGTTGGAGAATTTGTATCGGGGTTGTTAAAAGGAGATTTTTTAGTGAAAACAGACTCTTTTAAGAATTGGAGGGTCATTTTTGTTGTGTTAATGATGTCTATAGTAATGATTACTTGTGCACATAGAACCGATGAAAAAGTAATAAAAATTGCAGTTTTAACTAAAAAGATAAGAGCCTTAAAAGCAGAGTATATTGATAGTGCTACTAAGGTAACTCATTTAAAAATGGAGTCTACCATTAAAGAAAAAGTAGCGGAGCAGGGTTTGGAAGCATCGGAAGAACCTCCTGTAAAAATTGTTGTAAAAACGTCTAAATAAATAGTACAATTGAGTACCACAAAAAAAAGTATTGTAGATAGATTGGGCTGGTTGGTGTTAATGCTAACCCTGCTTTTTATTGTATTGGCTATACGTGTGGGGTATATTCAATCTGTAGAAGGAACTCATTATCGTAAAATATCTGCTCAGCGTACAATTAAAACAGATACTGTTTTTGCGAATAGAGGAAATATATATGCTACCAATGGAGATTTGTTGGCGACAACCATGTCTAAATATACAGTACGATTGGATTTGGTGTCTATTAAAAATGATGTGTTTGAAAAAAACATCAATGCATTAAGTGATTCTTTGTCTGTTTTATTTGGAAAACCATCATTGTATTATAAAAACTATTTAAGAACCGCCAAAAGACGTAAGAATCGTTATTTGTTTTTGGCTAAAGACCTAGGGTATATAGATTATGCAAGGTTAAAAACATTTCCAATTTTAAGATTGGGTCAATATAGAGGTGGGTTAATTACCGAGCAAAGAAATGTAAGAGCTAGACCTTTAGGGGAGATGGGAGTAAGAACTGTTGGTTATGCCGATTATCGAGGTAATGTAGGAGTAGAAGGTGCTTATATAAAATATTTAAGAGAACAGCACGGTTGGAGAAAAAAGCAAAAAATAGCCAAAGGACAGTGGAAACCTATCAACGATAAAAATGAACAAGAACCACAAGATGGTAGTGATGTAATTACAACCATTGATGTGAATATACAAGATGTAGCTCATCATGCTTTGTTAGAGCAGTTAGAAAATTTTGAGGCGGATCATGGTTGTGTGGTAGTGATGGAAACCAAAACAGGTGAAATTAGAGCTATTGCGAATTTGGGAAAAAATGGTGTGAATGGTGGGTATTATGAAAAAAGAAACTATGCAATTTATGAGGCACAAGAACCTGGCTCTACATTTAAATTGGCTAGTTTGTTAGTAGGGTTGGAAGATAAAAAAGTAGATACAGGAGATGTTGTAGATACAGAAAAAGGAAGAATTAAGGTTTATGGAAGAAGTATTATAGATTCTCATAGAGGAGGGTATGGGAAAATATCTTTGGCTAGAGCAATAGAAGTTTCTTCTAATGTCGGAATTGCAAAAATGGTCATGGAATCTTATAGTAGCAATCCTCAGCAGTTTGTAGATGGAATTAACAAATTAGGTTTTGGTAGTAAAATAGGAGTACCAATTAAAGGGGAAGGAAAACCGTTTATACCCGATCCAAAATATGTTAAAAGAGGAGATCCAAAAAGCTGGAATGGATTGTCTTTGCCTTGGATGGCTTGGGGCTATGGTGTAAAAGTAACGGCTCTGCAATTGCTTACCTTTTACAATGCTATTGCTAACAATGGAGTAATGGTAAAACCAAAGTTTATTAAAGAGTTAAAAAACAACGGAGAGGTAGAAAAATCTTTTGCCCCTGAAGTTTTAAATCCAAAAATAGCTTCTGAAGAAACCATTTCTAAGTTGCAAGAAATTTTAAAGAATGTAGTTGTAAGAGGAACAGGAGAAAAATTGTATTCTCCTAAATTTTCAATGGCAGGTAAAACAGGTACTTGTCAAACTGAATATTGGACAGAAAATACACAATATGTTTCTTCTTTTGCTGGTTTTTTTCCGGCAGAAAATCCTAAATATTCATGCATTGTAGTGGTAAATAAACCTAATAAAAGAAAAGGGTATTATGGAGCCACAGTGGCAGCTCCTGTGTTTAAAGCAATTGCTCAAAAAATATATACTAGCGATTTGCAAGAGGAAGAAGTGTTTTTAGGAACTCCTCAATTAGCCTTGCTAGAACAGTCAAACAAACAGTTTCAAAAAGAAAATTTAAATACAGAAAGTAAAATGCCGAATGTTAGTGGTATGCCAGTAATGGATGCTATTTCGGTGTTAGAAAATAAAGGATTAAAAGTAGCGCTTAACGGAGATTTAGGTTTTGTTAAAAAGCAATCTATTAAACAAGGGGTAGCTATAAAAAAGGGACAACAAGTAGTATTGTATTAATATGGAATTAAATAAAATTTTACATAATGTAAAGGTACTAGCCTCTAAAAACTGGAATCAACAGTTGGTAGAAGTAACAGCTATTGCTTTTGATTCTAGAAAGGTAGTATCTAATACTTTGTTTGTCGCTCAAAAAGGAGTACATGTAGATGGACATTTGTATATAGACAAGGCAATTGCCTTAGGGGCAAATGTTATTGTTTGTCAAGAGTTACCAGAAAAAATTCATTCATCCACAATATACATAGTTGTAGCCAATGCCAATATAGCTTTGGCTCAATTGGCAGCTAATTTTTACGAACATCCCTCAGAAAAAATAAAGTTAGTAGGGGTTACAGGTACCAACGGAAAAACAACAGTGGCTAGTTTACTATGTCAGTTGTTTCAGGAGTTGGGGTACAAAACAGGATTGTTGTCTACGGTAAAAGTAGTAATAGATCAAGAGGTTTTTTCGGCAACACATACCACGCCAGATTCATTAGCAATCAATCAGTTTATGGCTCAAATGGTAAAAAGTGGAGTGGAATATTGTTTTATGGAGGTGAGTTCTCACGGAATTCATCAAGCTAGAACTTATGGATTAGATTTTAATGGTGGAGTTTTTACCAATATTACACACGATCATTTAGATTATCACAAAACGTTTAGCGAGTACAGAGATGTTAAAAAAGCATTCTTTGATAATTTGCCAAAAAAAGCTTTTGCATTAACTAATGTAGATGATAAGAATGGGAATATTATGTTGCAAAATACCAAGGCAGTTAAAAAATCCTATTCCCAAAAAACATTGGCAGATTACAAAGTAAGAATTTTAGAAAAGAGTTTTTCTGGAATGTTATTGCAAATTAACAATCAAGAGGTTTGGGTGCAATTGGTTGGAGGTTTTAACGCTTCTAACTTAGCGGCTATTTATGGAGTAGCCAAAGAATTAGGGGTTGATGATTTGGAATTGTTAACAGCTTTAAGTCAATTAAAAAGTGTAGATGGTAGGTTTCAATATCAAGTATCTAATACAGGTATTGTAAGCGTGGTAGATTATGCACACACTCCCGATGCTTTAAAAAATATATTAAGTACTATTAAAGATATTGCACAGCCTAACGTGAATTTAATTACGGTAGTAGGTTGTGGTGGTGATAGAGATAAAACCAAAAGACCTAAAATGGCAGCCATTGCTGCTGAATTAAGTACGCAAGTTATTTTAACGTCAGACAATCCTAGAACAGAAAATCCTACTGCTATTTTAGAAGATATGGAGGCTGGGATTACAGAAGATTTTTCGGCCAAAGTTCTGGTTATAGAAGATAGAAAACAAGCCATTAAAACTGCTTGTAAATTGGCAAAAAAGAACGATGTGGTTTTGGTGGCAGGAAAAGGACACGAAACCTATCAAGAAATTAATGGAGAACGATTTTATTTTAACGATAAAGAAACACTAATAGAAACCTTTGAAATACTAAAAAAATAATGTTGTATTACTTGTTCGATTTTTTAGAAAATGAATATCAATTAACAGGAGCTAGTTTGTTTCAGTTTATCACATTCCGTTCTGCTTTGGCATTTATGGTTTCATTGCTATTGTCTACTATTTACGGAAAAAGATTAATCAACTATTTAAGAAAACAACAAATAGGAGAAACAGTTAGAGATTTAGGTTTAGATGGACAAGTACAAAAAGCAGGTACACCAACTATGGGGGGAATTATTATTATTCTAGCCACCTTAATTCCGGTGTTCTTATTTGCCAAGTTAGATAATATTTATGTATTAATTCTAATTGTAACTACCTTATGGATGGGGGTTATAGGTTTTATAGATGACTACATTAAAGTATTCAAAAAAGACAAAGAAGGATTAAAAGGAAAGTTTAAAGTCTTGGGGCAAGTTGGTTTAGGATTGTTTGTAGGAGTGATGTTTTATTTTCATCCATCGGTAACTATGAAATCTGAATTGCCTTTTTCAGAAAAAATAGCCAACACACATTTGTTTGGACAAGCTCATAAATCAGTAAAAACAACCATTCCTTTCTTAAAGGGAAATGAATTTGATTATGCCTCTGTTTTAAATTGGGTAGGAGATGATTTGTCTAGTTACGCTTGGCTTATTTTTATTCCAGTAGTTATTTTTATTGTAACAGGAGTTTCTAATGGAGCCAATTTAACAGATGGAATTGATGGATTAGCAGCTGGAAGTTCTACCATTATTGTAGCAGTTCTGGGGGTTTTTGCATGGGTGTCCGGAAATATTGTGTTTTCTGATTATTTGAATGTAATGTACATTCCAAATTCAGGAGAAATGACAGTTTATATCAGTGCGTTTGCAGGTGGATTGATTGGTTTTTTATGGTACAATACCTATCCGGCACAAGTGTTTATGGGAGATACAGGTAGTTTAACCATTGGAGGAATTATAGCAGTAATTGCTATTGCAGTTCGTAAAGAACTGTTGATTCCTGTATTGGCAGGAATCTTTTTTGCAGAAAACATGTCTGTAATTCTACAAGTAGGATGGTTTAAATACACAAAGAAAAAGTTTGGTGAAGGTAGAAGAATCTTTAAAATGGCTCCTTTACATCATCATTACCAAAAGAAAGGATATCACGAAAGTAAAATAGTAGCAAGATTTTTAATTATAGGAATCTTGTTGGCTGTGTTGTCTGTTGTAACCTTAAAAATGAGATAGATGGATAGAGTAGTTGTTTTAGGGGCAGGAGAAAGCGGAGTAGGAGCAGCCATTTTAGCTAAAAAGTTAGAAATGGATGTTTTTGTATCTGATAAGTCTGAAATTAAAGAACAGTACTTAAATCAATTAAAAAAAGAAGGAATTGCTTTTGAATCTGGCCAACACACAACTCATTTAATTATGAATGCCACTGTAGTGGTAAAAAGTCCAGGAATTCCAGATCATATTCCATTTATTAAAAGCATTGTGGCAGCAGGAATTCCGGTAGTTTCAGAAATTGAATTTGCAGCAAAATACAGCAATGCTAAAGTTATTGGAATTACAGGTTCTAATGGAAAAACCACAACAACAATGTTAACATATCACTTGTTAAAACAAGCGGGTTATAATGTTGGAATTGCAGGAAATATAGGAGATAGCTATGCCAAACAAGTAGCAAATCAAAATTTTGATAAATACGTTTTGGAGTTGAGTAGTTTTCAGTTAGATGGTATAGCATTTTTTAGACCACATATCGCCATCATTACCAATATTACTCCAGACCATTTAGATAGATATGAGTACAATTTTGAAAAATACATTGCTTCAAAATTTAGAATATCAAAAAATCAAAAATCATCAGATTATTTGATCTATGATGCAGATGACCCTGTGGTTGTGCGGGGAATAAAAAAATACAACCCAAAGGCTCAATTAGTACCATTTTCTTTAGAAACAAAACAAGAATATGGAGCTTATGTAGACCAAAATGATATAGTGATTAATATTAGAAAAAAAGAATTTAGAATGAGCATTTCAAAATTATCAATGCAAGGTAAACACAATACTAAGAATGCTATGGCGGCTACTTTGGCTGCACAATTGCTAAAGGCAAGAAAACAAACAATTTTAGAGTCTCTTGAAAGTTTTGAAGGAGCAGAACATAGATTAGAGCATGTATTAAAAGTAAATGGAGTAGAATATATTAACGATTCTAAAGCAACCAATGTAAACGCAACCTTTTATGCTTTGGAATGTATGAATAATCCAACAGTTTGGATTGTAGGTGGAGTTGATAAAGGAAACGATTATACAGAGCTATATCCGTTGGTTAGAGAAAAGGTAAAAGCTATTATTTGCCTAGGATTAGATAATACTAAAATTAAAGCAGCATTTGGAGGTATTGTAGATTTTATTGAAGAGGTAGAAAGTGCTGATGCTGCAGTTAAAATAGCTTACAAATTAGCCGATAAAGGAGAAACAGTTTTACTATCTCCTGCGTGTGCTAGTTTTGATTTGTTTGAAAATTATGAAGATAGAGGTAGAAAGTTTAAAGATGCTGTAAGAAACTTATAGAATGAAATTAATACGTTACATAAAATCATACATTAAAGGTGACCTTTTTATATGGGCACTAGTTGCTGTATTGGCATTGTTTTCTTTCATGCCAGTTTACAGTGCTAGTACAAACTTGGTGTATGTAGCTGGTAACGGTACTACTATAGGTATTTTAGTAAAGCACGCAGTATTGTTGCTAATGGGGTTTGCTATTATGTTTTTTATCCACAGAGTACCTTACCGTTATTTTAGCGGAGTTTCTGTGGTTATGATTCCCATTGTAATTGTTTTGCTAATTGTAACGTTGGCACAAGGAACTACCATTGGGGGAGCTAATGCTGCCAGATGGATTCGTATTCCTATTATAGGTGTAGGTTTTCAAACATCTACATTGGCTGGTTTGGTAATTATGGTATACACAGCTAGATACTTAGCCAAAAATAAAGAAGTAGAAATAGGGTTTAAAGAAAGTTTGGTAAGATTGTGGGTTCCCATTGCATTGGTCTTAATGTTTATTCTTCCGGCTAACTTTTCTACCACAGCCATTGTTTTCTTAATGGTTTTAATTCTTTGTTTTGTAGGAGGGTATCCGTTAAAGTATTTAGCGGGTATTGTAGGGGCAGGAGTATTAATTTTACTATTGTTTGTGTTAACAGCAAAGGCATTTCCTGGTTTAATGCCTAACAGGGTAGATACTTGGATGAGCAGAATAGAATCTTTTTCGGACAAAGAGTCCAAAGAAGGTTACCAGGTGGAAAATGCAAAAATAGCCATAGCTACAGGTGGAATAACAGGTAAAGGACCTGGTAAAAGTGTTCAAAAGAACTTTTTACCACAATCCTCATCAGATTTTATTTTTGCCATTATTGTAGAAGAATACGGTTTGGTAGGAGCTTGTGGTGTTCTATTGGCCTATTTTATGTTAACATTTAGAATGTATGTAGCTACTAAAAATGCAGGAACGGTGTTTGGAAAGTTGTTGGTAGTAGGGGTTGGTTTTCCTATTGTATTTCAAGCAGTAATTAATATGATGGTAGCTACCAATTTAGGGCCGGTTACAGGGCAAACCTTACCTTTAATAAGTAGTGGTGGTACTTCTATATGGATGACTTGTTTGGCTATAGGGATGGTGTTAAGTGTATCTGCATCGGCAAAATTAACAGAGCAAGAATTAGAAGAGCAAAGTGAAGATCCTTTAGAAAATTTGTACCCAAAAGAAGAATTAGAAGAAGTATAATATAAAGTATGGGTAACATTAAAAAAATATTAATTAGCGGAGGAGGAACAGGTGGACACATCTATCCTGCAATTGCAATTGCTAACGAATTAAAAAATCGTTATCCAAATGCTGAATTTTTATTTGTAGGGGCTCAAGATAAAATGGAAATGGAAAAAGTTCCTCAGGCAGGTTACCAAATTAAAGGACTGTGGATTTCTGGTTTGCAACGTAATTTGTCTGCTAAAAATTTATTATTTCCTTTAAAAGTATTAGACAGTGTTAGGAGAGCAAGAGCTATTGTTCGTGCTTTTAAACCTGATGTAGCTATAGGTACAGGAGGTTTTGCCAGCGGTCCAGTGTTGTATGTAGCGGCTAAAAGAGGAGTGCCAACTTTAATACAAGAACAAAACTCTTATGCTGGTATTACCAATAAGTTGTTGGCCAAAAAGGTAGACAAAGTTTGTGTGGCTTATGAAGGTTTGGAATCTTCTTTTCCTGCACATAAAATAGTATTTACAGGAAATCCGGTAAGGCAAGATTTGTTGACGATTTCATCAAAAAGAGAAGAGGGAGTTCAGCATTTTAAACTAGATGCTTCTAAAAAAACATTGTTAGTGTTAGGAGGAAGTTTGGGAGCAAGAGCTATCAATCAAATTATAGAAACGAATTTAAAAGATTTGTTGCGTAGCGAATTGCAGATTATTTGGCAAACGGGTAAGTTTTATATAGAAGAGTATAAAAAACACAATAGTTTACAAGGAGTGCAAACACATGCCTATTTATCTCAAATGGATTTGGCATATGCAGCAGCAGATATCATTGTGTCTAGAGCTGGAGCAAGTTCGGTTTCTGAATTGTGTATTGTAGGAAAGCCTGTTGTTTTTATTCCATCTCCTAACGTGGCAGAAGATCATCAAACAAAAAATGCATCAGCTGTAGTAAATAAAAATGCAGCTATTTTGTTAAAAGAAACAGATAAAGAACATTTTATGACTAAAATAAAATGTTTGCTTCAAAAAGAAAAAAAGGCAAATCAATTGTCAGAAAATATAAAGGCATTGGCTAAACCTAATGCAACAGTAGAAATAGTAGAAGAAATAGAAAAAATAGCCAAGTGGAATTAAAAGAAATACAGAACATATATTTTGTGGGTATAGGTGGTATTGGAATGAGTGCTATTGCTAGTTATTTTGTGAAAAATGGCAAGCAAGTAGCAGGTTACGACAAAACACCATCTGTGGTTACCGATGCTTTGGATGGTCAAGGTGTGTCTATTTCTTTTGTTGATGAAATTACAACCATTGATGTTTCTTTTCTAAAAGCAGAACATACATTGGTGGTTTATACACCTGCCATTCCTAAGGATAGTAAAATACTAGCGTATTTTAACAACAACGGATTTAAGGTGATAAAGCGAGCGGCTATTTTAGGAGAAATTACCAAAAATACTACTTGTTATGCAGTAGCAGGTACACATGGAAAAACAACAACCTCTTCTATTTTAGGTCACATTATGCATGTGTGTAATACAGGAGCAACTTCTTTTTTAGGAGGAATTACAGAAAATTACAATTCCAATTTAATTTTAGGAGGTGATCAAATATCAGTAGTAGAGGCAGATGAGTTTGATCGTTCCTTTTTACAATTGGCACCTAACGTGGCATGTATTACCAATATGGATGCAGATCATTTAGATATTTATGGAGAAAAAGAAGCTTTGGAAACTTCTTTTCGAGATTTTGCGAATAAGGTGTCTGATTTGTTGATTGTAAAAAAAGGTTTGCCAATTCATGGATTGACATATGGGGTAGAAGAAGAGGCAGATTATCAGGCTTTAAACGTAAAAATAGAAAACGGATCTTTTGTGTTTGATGTAAAAACACCAAGTGGTTTTGTAGAAAATGTAGTGTTTCATTTGCCAGGTAGGCACAATGTATCGAATGCATTGGTGTCTATAGCTATGGCAGAAAAACACGGATTGTCTTTGGAAGAAATTAAAACTTCATTAGCTACTTACAGAGGAGTAAAAAGACGATTTTCTTACAAAATAAAAGAAGCAAATTTTGTGTTGATAGATGATTACGCACATCATCCAACAGAAATTGCAGCTGTAGAAAGTGCGGTTAGAGAAATGTATCCAAATCAAAAAATATTGGTGGTGTTTCAGCCTCATTTGTTTTCTAGAACTAGAGATTTTGCAGATGATTTTGCAAGCAGTCTCTCTAAGTTTGATGAGGTGGTTTTGTTAGATATTTATCCTGCCAGAGAATTGCCTATAGAAGGAATAAATTCAAATTGGTTGTTAGATAAAATCAACAATAATAACAAATCTTTGCAGACCAAAAAAGAAGTAATAAATACAATTAAAAAAACAGATGCTACAGTAGTAGCTATGCTAGGAGCAGGAGATATAGGAGTATTGGTAGAACAAGTAACTAAAGAATTGTTAACATCATGAAAAAATACTTTGTGTACATAAAAACAGTTTTGTTGTTATTCGTAGTAGCACTTATTTTAGGGTTTACATCCAAAAGAAATGCAATGCGAACGGTTTCTAATGTAGATATTAAGTTTAATAATCAGGATAATTTATTTTTAACTCATCAAATGGTTAATAACTTGTTAATACAAAAAAGCAAGCACGTTATAAATCAACCTAAAACCTTAATAAATTTACAAGAATTAGAAAACAAAGTGCAGGCACACCCAATGGTCTCATCTGCACAGGTTTCTGTTGGGATTAAAGGGCAGATAGAAGTAAGTGTAGAACAAAGAAGGCCACTGGTTAGAATGTTTAATGTACAAAATGTAGTTTATTTAGATGCAAAGGGCTTAGAAATGCCTTTGTCTAATAATTATTCGGCAAGAGTTCCAATTATCAACAATAAAAATGGTTTTATCAAAGCCCAAGAAGTGTTTCCGTTAATTCAAAAAATTGACTCAGATGATTTTTTGCAAAAATTAGTGGTATCAATTCAAAAAGATAAAGAAGGATATTGGTTTCAAACTCGTTACCATCAACAAAAAGTTTTGTTAGGTGATTTGAATCAAATAAATCAGAAAATTAAAAAATTAAAAGTGTTTTGCACCTATATGGAAAAAGATAGTTTGTCTGCCACTTTTAAAAAAATAGATTTACAGTACAACAATCAAGTTGTTTGCTCAAAATAAGTAAGGATGGAAAATAACCGTATTGCTATAGGATTAGATATTGGTACCACTAAAATTGCTGCCATGATTGGTCGTGAAAACGAGTATGGTAAAATTGAAGTTTTGGGAATAGGAAAAGCAAAAAGCCTAGGAGTAAAACGTGGAGTTGTAAATAACATTACACAAACAATTCAGTCTATTCAACAAGCTGTTGAAGAGGCAGAAAATGTATCTGGATTAAAAATAGATACAGTTACTGTTGGAATTGCTGGGCACCATATAAGAAGCATTCATCATAGTGATTATATTACTAGACAAGATGCTGAAGAAGTAATTGATGAGCAAGATATAGAGAATTTAATCAACCAGGTACATAAATTGGTTATGTTGCCAGGTGAAGAAATTATTCATGTATTACCACAAGAATATAAAGTAGACAGTCAAGCAGATATTTCTGAACCAATAGGAATGTATGGGGGTAGATTAGAAGCTAATTTTCATGTAGTAGTTGGGCAAGTTTCCCAAATAAAAAACATTGGGAGGTGTGTAACTAGTTCGGGCTTAGGTTTGTCTGCCATTACTTTGGAACCATTGGCATCTGCAGAGGCAGTGCTAAATGATGAAGAAAAAGAAGCAGGTGTTGCTTTAATAGATATAGGAGGAGGTACTACCGATTTGGCCATTTTTAAAGATGGAATTATTAGACACACAGCCGTTATTCCTTTTGGAGGAAATGTAATTACAGAAGATATTAAAGAAGGTTTTTCGATTATAGAAAAACAAGCAGAATTGTTAAAGGTAAAATTTGGATCGGCTTGGCCAGGAGAAAATAAAGACAACGAGATTGTTTCTATTCCTGGATTAAGAGGTAGAGAACCTAAAGAAATTACATTAAAAAGTTTGTCTCAAGTAATTCATGCCAGAGTTACGGAGATTATAGAGCAAGTGTATTTAGAAATTAAAAACTATGGACACGATACACAAAACGGAAAATTAATTGCTGGAATTGTATTAACTGGAGGAGGTTCTCAGGTAAAACATTTAAAGCAGTTAGTAGAATATATTACAGGAATGGATACCCGAATAGGATATCCTAATGAGCATTTAGCAGGAGGATCAGATGAAGCATTGTCAAGCCCAATATTTGCAACTACCGTAGGGTTGTTAATGAAAGGTTTGGAAAAATTACCTGAAGAAAAACAAGAAGTAGTCGAGGAAACACCTGTTTTTGAAAGGGTAGAACCTAAACAAGAAGATGTTGTAGAAAATGAAGTTGTGGAAGAGCAGCCTAAAGAGGTAGAAAAAGAAGAAGTAAAGAAAAAAGAACCTAAAAAATCTTGGCTAGATAAGTTTACCTCTGGACTAAAAGATTTTTTAAACGAAGCAGAATAAAAATTGACCCATAAAAATCCCATAATTATGAGTGATACACCATTTAACAACGTAGCTTTTGATATGCCAAAATCTCAATCCAATTCTATTAAAGTAATAGGAGTTGGAGGAGGAGGTAGCAATGCCGTAAATCACATGTTTACCCAAGACATTAAAGGAGTAGATTTTGTGATTTGTAACACCGATGCACAAGCGTTACAAAATAGCCCTGTACCCAATAAAATTCAATTAGGAGTTAGTTTAACTTCTGGATTGGGAGCTGGAGCCAACCCTGATGTTGGAGAAAAAGCAGCAGAAGAAAGCATTGATGAAATTAAAAAAGTGTTGACTTCTCAAACTAAAATGGTTTTTATTACTGCAGGTATGGGAGGTGGAACCGGTACAGGTGCTGCACCAATTATTGCTGGGATTGCTAAAAAAATGGACATTTTAACAGTTGGGATTGTTACTATGCCGTTTCAGTTTGAAGGAAGAATGCGTTCTAAACAAGCGCAAAAAGGGGTTGATGAATTAAGAGAAAACGTAGACTCTTTAATTGTTATTAACAATAACAAATTAAGAGAAGTATATGGGAATTTAGGGTTCAAAGCAGGGTTCTCTAAAGCAGATGAGGTCTTGTCTACAGCATCTAGAGGAATTGCAGAGGTAATTACACACCACTACAAACAAAATATAGATTTACATGATGCCAAAACAGTATTGTCTAATAGTGGTACTGCCATTATGGGATCTGCAAAAGAAGTGGGAGAAAACAGAGCTCAAAATGCCATTAGAAAAGCATTAGACTCTCCTTTGTTAAATGATAATAAAATTAGAGGAGCTAAAAACGTATTGTTGTTAATTGTTTCTGGAACCGAGGAAGTAACTTTAGATGAAATTGGAGAAATCAACGATTTTATTCAAGAAGAAGCTGGTTACGAAGCCAACATTATTATGGGAGTTGGAGAAGATGATGAGTTGGGAGATGCAATTGCAGTAACAGTTGTTGCTACAGGTTTTGCTATAGATCAACAAAAAGATATTACCAATACAGAGGTTAAAAAAGTATACCACACACTAAATACAGAACAAACTGCTCATTATAATTTTGAAGAGGAACAATCTGTAGTTAGACCAAGAATGACTCGTATTGTTGATGAACCAATTGTTGCAGAAAAAAAAGTAGTTCATCAGTTGTTAGAAGATGAAGAACCAGAAACGTTTACAAGTTCTAAAAAAGACACAGAGAAAGAATTGGTGGTGACAACATCGGCTATAGAGCAAATAGATGTAGTTTGTGAAGAAGTAAAACAAGAAGAAGAAGTTTTAGAAAATGTTTCGGAAGATGATTTTATTATTAATGATATAACTCCAGATTTATTTTCTGTAATAGAAGAAGAGCCTAAGGCAAAGGTGAATGTTTTTGACTTGCCAGTAGAACAAGCTGTAGAAGTTAAAAACGATGTGGTAGATGTTTTTGATTTGCCAGTGGTAGATGCCGAAGAGGTTAAAATACAAGCTGAAACAACAGCAGAACAAGAAGTTTTTAATGTTTTTGATTTGCCTGTAATTGATGCTGAAGAAGTTGTTTTTGAACAAAAGGAAGAACCGATTAAGAAAACAGTGTTTGTTTTAGAAGATGAAGATGATTTTGCAGAAGTAGAGCAAGAGGTGAAAGCCAATGTTTCTACAAATGAACCAGAAATAAAGGTAGAAGCAACTCCAAATGGAGGAAAAAAATATACGTTAGAGGATTTTGATATACAACCAACAATTAGCAAAGCATCTTCTTTAAAAATTGAGAAAAAGGTAGCTAATATAGGGGTGAATGAACCAGAAGAAATTAAATTTGAAGTTAGAGAACAATCTGTCGCAAAAACAGTAATTCATGATGATAATGAGGACAAAGTATCTCCTTTAAATGTTACAATATCTGAATTGCAAAGAAGTGCAGAAAAAAGAAAAAGCACATTTAAAAAATACAGTCATCGTTTTAAAAACGCAGCTTTTAATGAAGATTTGATAGAAGATATAGAAAAAGAACCTGCATACAAAAGATTAGGTTTGGAGCTACATAGCAAACAAGATGTAGATAAAATATCTAGAACTTCTGTAGATGTGTCTAACAATAATGAAGTAACCATAAGAAAGAACAACTCTTTTTTACATGACAATGTAGATTAGTAATAAAAAGTATAGGTACTAAAACCCAATCTGAATAGGTTGGTTTTTTTTAATAATTTTGTAATCCAACCATCAAAAAAAGAATAAAATGAGTTTATCAAAAGACATTATGGTGAAAATGAAAGAAGCCATGAAAGCAAAAGATACAGTTGCCTTAGAAGCTTTAAGAGCTATTAAATCGGCTATTTTATTAGCACAAACAGAAAGTGGGGCTAAAGAAGAACTAACAGAAGATACAGAGCTTAAAATTTTGCAAAAGTTGGTAAAGCAACGTAAAGATTCTGCAACATTATATACAGAACAAGGAAGAGCAGATTTGGCAGAACCAGAATTGGCTCAAGCAGAGGTTATTTCTCAGTTTTTGCCAGCACAAATGTCTGAAGACGAATTAAAAGCAGCGTTGACAAAATTAATTTCTGAAACAGGAGCATCTTCTATAAAAGATATGGGTAAATTAATGGGAGTTGCTTCTAAAGAATTGGCAGGTAAAGCCGATGGGAAAGCAATTTCTGTGGTTATTAAGCAACTATTGTCTTAACAAGTCATAGTTATTTATAACATAAAAAAAACCGTTTCTCTTAGAAACGGTTTTTTTTATGCTTATTAAGCAAGGTTTTCTGCTTTTAATCGGTCTTTAACAAACTCTACTTCTGTTTTTCCGTGTGGTTTAGGTTTGCCATCACTACCAAGGTTTACCATAATAATATTATCTACTTTAATAATGGTTTCTCGGGTCATTTTATTTCGAACCTCACAATTTAGTGTTAAGGATGATTTTCCAAATTTAACGACTTCAATTCCTATTTCAATAATATCTCCTTGTTTGGCAGAACTTAAAAAGTTTATTTCGGACATGTATTTGGTAACAACTCTGCTGTTTTCTAACTGAATAATAGAATACAGTGCAGCTTCTTCATCTATCCAGGCTAAAAGTTTACCTCCAAATAAGGTTCCGTTTGCATTTAAATCTTCGGGTTTTACCCATTTTCTAGTATGAAATCTCATAAGTTTTAATCTTTAAAAATAAAGGTACGCTTTGGTTTGTATACTACCAATTTTACATTATAGATTAAAACTGTTAAGGTATAGAAGATTATTTATAGTTTAATTTTAAGAAAGACTTGGTCGAGTTTCTCATTACCAAATCGGTTTTAATAATTTTAGTTTCGTATTCTGGGTTTTCAATATCTTCCTCAATTCGTTGAATTAAAAGTTTGGCTGCTTTGGCTCCCATTTTTTCTCCATGCTGACTAATAGTGGTCATTTGTGGGCTTGCATGTCTGGCTAAAATTCCATTTGAAAACGCAATAACAGAAAAATTTCCAGGAATATTATATCCTAATTTTTGAGCTACTTTTTGAATGGCAATTCCGGTAGCTTCGTTGGTGGTTATTACTCCATCAATTTGATTGTTTTCTAGCATTGGTGTCAATGCTTTCTCGTATTCTTTATAGTTAATTTCTGTCAAATCAACCATAATTTCTTCGTTTACAGGTAGCTTAAATTCCTCTAAAGCTTTTAAGTATCCTTTTTTTCTTTTTTTAGTACTAGCTAACTTTTTGTTGGTAGAAATAAAAGCAATGTTTGTACAACCTGTGTTTTTTAAATGTTCCACCGCATTAAAAGTAGCTTTATGATCTTTAATCATTACTTTGTCGCAATCTATTTCTTTAGGAACTCTATCAAACATTACAATAGGAAATCCTTCATCTAAAACATTTTGAAAGTGTGTGTATTCTTTATTAATACTAGTTTCTAAGGCAGGAGAGATAATAAAACCATCAATACTACCATTAGATAGCATTTCTAATATTTCTATTTCTTTGTTGGTTTTTTCGTTAGATACACAGGTAATAATTTTATAACCTAGCTCATTGGCCACTTGTTCAATTCCATTAAAAACTTGTGCATAAATATATTTTAACATGTTAGGAATTAAAACAGCTATGGTTTTGGTTTTTTTATTTTTTAAACTTAGTGCATTAAAATTGGGTTTGTAATTAAACTCCTTGGCATAAGCCTGAATACGTTTTTTGGTAACTTCTGCAATTTCATGACTGTCGTTCAGTGCTTTAGAAACTGTAGAAATGGAAACGTTTAGTTCTTTGGCTATGTCTTTAATAGTAAGTTTTTTTTTCATAAATGTTTATTTCTAAAAAAAGGAGTGAATTTCTAGATTCTAAAAGCAAATATACTCATAATTAATAAGTTGTATTTTAATATTCATTGATTTCTTAAAATTGTAAATTTGCCCTATGCAAGTAGATTATATAATTGTTGGTTTTGGCTTAGCTGGTATGGCTATGGTAAAAGAGTTAGAAGATCATAATCATTCTTTTGTGGTCTTAGACAATGCTTCTCAGGTATCGTCTAGAGTAGCAGCAGGGGTTTTTAACCCAGTAATTTTAAAACGTTTTACTCCTGTTTGGAATGCCGATGAACAATTGGAGCAGTTGCTGGTGTTTTACAAAGACATCCGTAAAAAATTAAAAGACGATTATCTTTCTTTTTTTGATACGTTAAAAGTGTTTAAATCCATAGAAGACCAAAACAATTGGTTTATGGCTTGTGACAACCCTTTGTTAGAAAAGTATATGAATCCTAAAATTCTTAAAGAACCCATAGAAGGAATTAATTACTTTGAAGGCTTTGGACAAGTTAAAGGAACCGGACGTGTTCTTATACAAAAGGTGTTGAATGATTATATAGCTTATTTAAAAAAGAGGAATCAGTTTTTAGAATTGCCGTTTGTACATGATGAACTGATAATAAATCCTGAAACGGTAGCTTATCAAAACATAACAGCCAAAAAAATAATATTTGCAGAAGGTTACGGATTAAAAGAAAATCCGTTTTTTAATTACTTGCCTTTAACAGGTACCAAAGGAGAAATGTTGTTTGTAAAAGCACCAGGTTTAAAATTAACTCAGCAAATTAAATCTAGCCTTTTTATATTGCCTGTAGGTGATGATGTTTATTGGATTGGAGCCACATTTAACTGGACAGATAAAACGCTAAATGCTACCGAAAAAGGAAGAAAAGAATTGACAGAAAAGTTAGATGCAATGATTCATGTTCCTTATAAAATTGTGAATCAGTTTGGTGGAATTAGACCCACGGTAAAAGATAGAAGACCTTTGGTAGGAACACATCCAATCCATAAAAATTTAATCGTATTAAATGGTATGGGAACTCGTGGTGTAATGATTGGTCCTACGGTAGCAAAGCAGCTGTACAATCATTTAGAAAAGAACCAAAAACTACCTAAAGAAATTGATATAGAAAGGTTTAATTAATGTAGAGATTTATATCTTTAAACAAAAAAAAGATGTTACTAAACACAGGTAAAGGAATGAAAAGAAGTTTAATTTTAGGAATTGTTGTTGTAGTAGTAAGTTGTTCTTCTAAAAAAGAAGAAGTTCCAGTAGAACAAAATAAAGCTTCTGTTGTTACAACAGAAACAAAAAAACAAACACCAAAACTTGAAAATACAAGTTTGTATGGAGTGCAAATAGGTGCTTATAAAAATTTAGATATTAGTTTTAACGCTACAATTACCAAAATTACAGAAAACGGATTAAATCATTACGTTTTAGGTCAGTTTGAAACCCAAAAAGAAGCTAGTGAATTTTTGAAAATTCTTATAGATTTAGGGGTGAAAGATGCTTTTGTTGTTCAATTTAAAAATCAAAAGATTGAGCAAAAATTCTATGGTTTATAAAATTCTTTTTTTAGGGTCTTTGGCATACTTAATAAATAAGTGAATCCAAATAACTCTAGACAGTCTTAAGCTCCAAGGAGCAAGTACAAATAAACCAATGGCAATGGCTACCAAGCTTTCTCTCATGGTTAAACCAAAAAATACAGTGCTAACAATATAAATAGCTACAGCCATTGCTACACTTAGTCCGTAACCAACATACATAGCTCCGTAAAAAAACGAAGGTTCTCTCATGTACTTTAAATTGCAATTAGGGCAATGGCTTTTGGTTTGTGTAGTTTTTAAAATGTTAAAAGAAAATTTATTTTCAAAAAACGCTCCTTCTCTACACTGTGGACATTTAGATGTAAATATGCTATATAGTTTGCTTTTATTTGTAGACATGGTCTATTTATTTATGGTATTTTTGCATTGTTTTAAAAATAAAAAATGCAGTAAAGGTTCTACTTTCAATAGCAAATATAGTTCCAATTTTACAGATATAAGCAACAAAAGTTACATATGGTTAACGTTCACAATTTAACAGTTACATTTAATGGTACAGACCTTTTTTCGGGGATTACATTTAAATTAGAAAAAGGAGATAGAGTAGGTTTGGTAGGTAAAAATGGAGCAGGAAAATCTACCCTGTTAAAGGTGTTGTCTAAAGATGTTCCTAGCGATGGTGGAACTTTAGCTTTTGACAAAGACATACAAATTGGTTTTTTGCGTCAGGATATTGATTTTATTCCTGGTAGAACCATTTTAGAAGAAGCATATCAGGCATTTGAAGAAATAAAACAAATAGAGGTTGAGTTAGAAAAAATTAACAACGAGTTGGCAGAAAGAACAGATTACGAAAGTGATTACTACGTAAACTTAATGCACGAATTAGAAGAAAAAACGACTCGTTATGAATTGTTAGGAGGATACAATTACCAAGGTGAAACCGAAAAAATATTACAAGGATTAGGGTTTAATAGAGATGATTTTGGAAAACTAACCGACACGTTTTCTGGAGGATGGAGAATGCGTATTGAATTGGCAAAATTACTATTGCAGCAAAACGACATTTTATTGTTAGATGAACCTACCAACCACTTAGATATTGAATCTATTATTTGGTTAGAAAACTTTTTAAGAAACTATGCTGGTGCTGTGGTGTTGGTTTCTCACGATAAAATGTTTTTAGACAATGTAACCAACAGAACCATAGAAATTTCTTTAGGGCAAATTTACGATTACAAAAAAGCCTATTCTCAGTTTATGTTATTGCGTGATGAAATTCGCGAAAAACAATTGCAAGCTCAAAAAAATCAAGAAAAAGAAATAAAAGCCAAAGAGGAATTGATAGAAAGATTCCGTTACAAAGCCACCAAAGCCTCTTTAGCACAATCGCTAATCAAACAATTAGACAAGGTTCAGAGAATAGAAGTTGATGGACAAGACAATGCTGTAATGAATGTACGTTTCCCTATTTCTAAAGAGCCAGGTAAAATAGTAGTTGAGGCAGAAAATGTAGCCAAAAGTTACGGAAACAAGCATGTGTTGTCTGATGTAAACATGATGATAGAACGCGGTTCTAAAATTGCATTTGTAGGACAAAACGGACAAGGAAAATCAACCTTGGCAAAAATGATGGTTGGGGAAACCGATTATCAAGGGAATTTAAAGCTAGGACACAATGTAGAAATAGGCTATTTTGCTCAAAACCAAGCAGAACATTTGGATGGTGAAGTTACTTTGTTAGAAACCATGGAAAATGCAGCTAATGATAGCAATAGAGCTAAAGTTAGAGATATGTTAGGGTCTTTTTTGTTTAAAGGAGATGATGTAGACAAAAAAGTAAAAGTATTGTCTGGAGGAGAAAGAAACCGATTGGCTTTGTGTAAAATGTTGTTAGATCCGTTTAATGTTTTGGTAATGGATGAACCTACCAACCATTTAGACATTGCCTCTAAAAATGTGTTAAAACAAGCCTTAGAAAACTTTGAAGGAACATTGATTTTAGTATCTCACGATAGAGATTTTTTACAAGGATTAACCGAGAAAGTATTTTATTTTAAAGACAAGCAAATAAAAGAATATTTAGGAGATTTAGATTATTTTTTAGAAGAACACAAGTTAGAAGATATGCGAGAAGCAGAAATGAAAACTGTTGTTGCTTCGGAAAAATCTATAGAACCTAAAAGCGGAAAATTAAGTAGAGAAGCAGAAAAAGAACTTAAAAAATTAAAGAATAGATTTAGCAAAATAGAAAGATCTATTACTGATATTGAAAAAGAAATCAAAAAAATGGATGATTTGTTGGCAGAAGATTACGAGAAACATGCTGCTGATGGAACTTTTTTTGAAAAATACCAAGCTAAAAAAGACGAGCTAGATGCTTTAACCGAGGAATTGTTTGAATTGGATGATGAAATTTCAACCAAGGAAGGATAGTTAATCTGTTCTTGACTCCGATCGAACATCATCAAGGTTGTTAAGCAGAGTCGAGATGTAAATACAATATTTATGATTTCCCAAAACATACAAATCAACCTTCCTCTTTTACAAGAAAAAGAAGTAGAGTTGTATGTAAAAAGAGAAGATTTGTTGCATCCTTTTATTTCTGGAAACAAATTCAGAAAATTAAAGTACAATTTACAACAAGCTAAACATCAAAACAAACAATGTTTAATAACGTTTGGAGGAGCTTACTCCAATCATATTTTGGCAACAGCTGCTGCTGGTAAAGAATTTGGTTTTAAAACTGTAGGAATAATTCGTGGAGAGGAATTGGGAGTAGATTTACAAAAAACATTTGCTCAAAATTCAACATTGCTTCAAGCTCATCAATTTGGTATGGAGTTTTTGTTTGTATCTCGTTCAGATTACCAACAAAAAAAGAAAACATCATTTTTAGCAAAATTAGCACATCAATATCCCAATAGTTATTTTGTTCCAGAAGGAGGAACAAATCATTTGGCAATTAAAGGTTGTGAAGAAATTTTATCAGAAAAAGACAAAGAATTTACACATATTTGTTGTGCTATGGGAACTGGTGGAACTGTTACAGGAATTATTAATAGTAGTTTAAGTTCTCAAAATATTTTGGTGTTTCCATCGTTAAAAGGAAATTGGATTTATGATGAAATTTTAAGTTTACAACCCAATAAAAAAAACTGGAAAATAGTATCAGATTATCATTTTGGAGGTTACGGAAAGGTGTCTGATGAATTGATTACATTTATCAACCAATTTAAAAAAGAGACAAACATTCCTTTAGATCCTATTTATACAGGAAAAATGATGTTTGGTTTGTTGGATACAATTCAAAAAAAACAATTCAAACAAGGAAGTAAAATTTTGGCAATACACACCGGAGGACTTCAAGGTATTAAAGGAATGAATGTGTTGTTAAAACAAAAAAATAAAGAAATTATTCAATGAGAAAAATTGTAGCGGTGGCGGTTACATGTTTAATGGTTGCTTGTGGTTCTAGTAAAAAAGTTACAGAACATACAAAAGTGATAAATGTAGACACTCGTCAAGAGGTAATGGTAGAACCAAGTAAAGAAGCTTTAAAAGAAGTAGAAAAAGCAGTAAAAGAAACCAAAAAAGAGGCCAATACTTATTTAAACGAAACAACATTGGCATATGTAGAGCATTTTGCACCGTTGGCAATGGATGAAATGCGAAAATTTAAAATTCCGGCAAGTATTACTTTGGCTCAAGGTATTTTAGAATCTGGAAGTGGAAAAAGTGAATTGTCTGCAAAATCTAACAATCATTTTGGGATTAAATGTCATAAAGGATGGAAAGGACAAAGAGTTTACCATGATGATGATGCCAAAGGAGAGTGTTTTAGAAAATATCAGTTTCCGGCAACCTCATACCAAGATCATTCTTTGTTTTTAACGACCAGGTTTAGATATGCTAGTTTGTTTAAACTAAAGCAAGATGATTACAAAGCTTGGGCTAAAGGCTTAAAAAAAGCCGGGTATGCTACAGATCCAAAATATCCAGACAAGTTGATTTCGTTTATAGAAAAATACGAATTGCACAAATATGATAAAATGGTGCTGAAAGGAAAAATAGATACAGACCATTTAACACAAAAAGTGGAGGTCAAAGAAATTGTACATGATTTTAAAGAAGAAAAAAAACGAAGAAAAAAACTAAATAGAAAAGGAGTACATGTTGTAAAAAAAGAAGATACGTTATATAGTATTTCTCAAAAATATGGAATTTCAGTAGCCGAAATTAAAGCTTTAAATAATTTAGATAGCAATACTATTCATATTGATGATGAACTTAAATTAAGAAGTGATGCTAAAAGAAGTAATTACCATATTGTAGAAAAAAAGGAAACCTTGTATTCAATTTCTAAAGAATACAATATATCTGTAGAAGCTTTAAAAAGTATGAATAATTTAAAAGACAATACACTGTCTATAGGTCAGGAGTTAAGAGTAGAGTAAATATATACTACTCTAGTTATTGTCTATTTTTTAAAGTGTCTGTTGTTTAAAAATAAGTTCTATTCAAAAACTCAACTAGATCAATTTCAAAATCATTGGTTGCACTTATTAATTGTTGTATACTGTAGTTAATGTGTCGTTAGAATTTAATCATACGTATTGTTAAAAGTTTATTTTAGTAGTTAGTTTTATGCTGTATTAATAATTAAACTAACCAAAACCTAAAAAAAATGAAAATTAGACTACATCCGTTTGTGTATCTTATAATGTTTATTGTCTTGTTTAATTGTGCATCCAATTCTGAAGATGAATTTGTGCCACCGACTAAAGTAGAAGAATGTGACAAGGTATGTGATACCGGATTTACATTGAATGAAGAAACTTGCGAGTGTGAAGAAAATCCTGTTGAGGAATGTGATAATGTATGTGATGCTGGATTTACATTGAATAAAGAAACTTGTGAGTGTGAAGAGGTTCCGGATTTGACAGAAGGTATAAAATATGGAGAGAATTACATTGTTTTTCAACCTGAAATTACCAAATCTAATTTAGATCAATGGAAACTAAGAACTAAGGGAGGTGATGGGTATTATCCAGAAAATGTAAATGCAAATATAAAAGATACTGATTTGCCTGCAATAGAGAATAGTTATTTAGAATTTACAGGAAATAACCTAAATGGAGGAACTCCCACATCACCTTTAAAATACACGTTTGTGTGTCCTAAAACTGCCAAATACCGATTGGTGATGAGAATGTTACAGCCCTTAGAATCTTGTACTGTAGAGTCTAGTCATTGTGCAGATAATGGGTATGTTAAAGGAGATAAAAGAAATGACTGTTGGGTTAAGTTAGAAGGAGATTTTACTTCGGGAAACCATATTGTAACCGAGGACTTAAAAAAAACTAAAAAGTTTTGGGGTAGAGGAGTAAGAAAATGGGGGTCTTGTCATATGATAGAAGCACACAATAAAGAAGGTAAAGGGGTTAATGCTAAGGCTCTATATAATCTAAAAGAAGGAGAAGTGTATACATTTACTATTGCCGGACGTGCCCAAGGTTGCAGTTTAGATTATATAATGTTTTATGAAGAAACATTAGAAACCTCTTTAAATTTAACTATAGAAAATCATACAGATATAGCACTTGAGTTTCCAGAAGCTTATAGGCCTAATACCAATAAATAACTAAGTTAATAGCAAAATAAAAGGTCGACTATTTAATAGTCGACCTTTTATTTTTTAAGCTTCTTTTTGATGATGCTTTCTTTTAAACCCTTCTTTTCTAGCATGTCTCATTTTCATTTTATGACTATGTCTTTTTTGCATTTCTTTCCAAGAAGCATATTGTTCTTTGCTTAAAATGTCTTTCATTAATTTTTGAACCTTAGCTTCTTCGTCCAATCTGTTCATTTCTAAATTAAATCTTTCATCGGAAGATAAATTTTTGTGACTTTCTTTGTTTGCTTTTCTGTCCTTCATCATTTCTTCCATTTTACGAACCTTTGTAGCTATAATAGGAGTTACCTTATTTGCTTGTTTTTCCGTTAAATCCAAAGCCATAGTCATTTTTTTAACAAGCAACTGTGTTTTTTGTTCGGTTGTAAAATTGGGTTTTTGATGATTTCTTTTTTGTGCGTTTAAATTAATTGTAAATAAGAATCCTAACGCAAGTGCTATTAATTTCATAATGTTAATGTTTTATAATGTTATTTAATTTTTAGACCTAACTATGTTTAAAAAGTTTTTTTTTTAGGTTAAAAATAATTAAACGCAACAATGTTGCATTTAAAGCTTCTTGTTTTATATTTGCCAAAAAATAAAAACAAATTAATAACATGAAACAATTTAAATTTTTACCCATTGTATTTGCTTTCCTATTGTTGGGAGCATGTTCTAATGATGATGACCAAATAGCGGATGATGATCACAATCACGATCATGAAGAACATGAGAATGTATCTTTATTAATTTCTGATGCAGATTCTAAAACGTTGAATTTCATCCACCCTTTTGAAGATGAAATTCAGACATTTCAAGCAACTCATGCAAAAGGGAGTGTATATGCTACAGAGTCTGGAAGATATGGAGTAATTACGCATAGAAATTACAACTTTACAGAGACATTTAATTTAGGAGGCGAAATAGCACACGGAGATCATAGTCACGATTTAGGTGAGCCAGGCTTGGCTGCCATTAGTTTTGCTAGTGAAAAACCAACACACTTTAAATCAGAACAAGGATTTGTGGCAGTGTATAATGATGGTGATGCTTCTTTAAGTTTGTTTAACGAAAATAGCATTCATAATGGAGCATCTCCAGTTAGAAATCTTGCAACAGGTTCTGCAGCTCATCATGGAGCAATGGTAATTTTTAAAAACGGAAACATTGCAGTTACAGAATTAGGTACTGGAGGAACGTTGCCAGAAAAAGTAAAAATCATCAACCAAGAAGGAATAGTGATTTCTACAACAGAACAAAGTTTAAGTACATCAGGAATTCATGGAAGTGCAGGGAACAATACCACAGCTGTTTTTGGTTCTAACACGGGTATTTTAGTTGTACAAAACAATGGAGCGCAAAAAATAATTAATTATCCAGATACGTTTGCAGACAATGTGTGGTTTGGAAGTTTGTTAGCTACAAGCAACGTTAATTTATTTGTAGGGTATACTGCTAGTAAAGGAGTTTATTTTATTGATATTACCAACGATAAAATAAGCCCTATTTATGAAACTACAGATTTGTTTAAATGTATAATGTCTAAAGAAGGAGATTTGGTAATAAGTGTAACCAAAAGTGGTTTGTTAAATGTTACCAACGTAAATACAAAAGAAATTGTGTATAGTGGAAAGATAGATGTAACTATGGATACAGAATCTAAAGATCATGGATCGGTAACAAGTAATATAGATTATTATGAAGAGTTTTTGTACATTTCTATACCATCTGCTAAAAAAATGATACAATACCATTTAGAAGAAATGGAGGTAGAAAAAGAAATTCAACTAAACATTACTCCATATCAATTTAAGGTTTTGGCATATGAAATAGCTCACTAAAAATCCTTTACATATTTAGTTTTTAAAACCGAGTTTTTAACTCGGTTTTTTGTTGTGTTTTAATTATTTTTTTAATGTCTAAAAATATTATCATAAAAAATCCATCTATTCCCTGTATCTTTGCAAAATGGAACAAGAGTTAAGACTATCGAGCTGGTTACCAACCACTAAAAAGGAATGTAAGATACGAGGATGGGATGAATTGGATGTTATTCTATTTAGCGGAGATGCTTATGTAGATCATCCATCGTTTGGACCTGCCGTAATTGGTCGTTTGTTAGAAAGCTATGGCTTGCGTGTAGCCATTGTTCCACAGCCCAACGTAAATGATAATTTACAAGACTTTGAAAAACTAGGGCAACCCAAATTGTTTTTTGGAGTTACCTCTGGTGTTATGGACTCTATGGTAAGTAATTATACTGCCAGCAAGCGTAAGCGAGACAAAGATGCTTACACTCCAAATGGAGATATTGGTTTTAGACCCGATTATGCAACAACTGTTTACTCTAAAATATTAAAAGAAAAATATCCAGACACACCTGTGTTAATTGGAGGGATAGAAGCTTCTTTAAGAAGAGTTACCCATTACGATTATTGGTCAGATAAATTAAAACCAAGTATTTTAAAAGAATCGGGTGCCGATATTTTGGTGTACGGAATGGGAGAACAACCTTTAAAAGAAATTGTAACTCTAATGCAAAAAGGAGTTCCGTTTAGTTCCTTAAAAACAATTAAGCAAACCGCTTATTTGCAACCCAAAGAGGAATCTTTACAAAAAAATAAAAATTGGGTAGATAAATGGTTGAGTTCTCATGAGGCTTGTTTGGATGATAAAAAAACATTTGCAGCCAACTTTAAAACCATAGAACAAGAGTCTAATAAAACCTATGGAGGTAGAATTTTGCAAGAAGTAGGAGATGATTTGTTGGTCATCAATCCACCGTATCCAACCATGTTGGAAAAAGAGATAGATGCTTCTTTTGATTTGCCTTACACACGTTTACCACATCCAAAATACAACAAACGTGGGCCTATTCCTGCGTTTGAAATGATAAAGTTTTCTATCAATACCCACAGAGGATGTTTTGGAGGATGTAGTTTTTGTACCATTTCGGCACATCAAGGAAAGTTTATTGCCAGTAGAAGTAAAGAGTCTATTTTAAAAGAAGTAGATCAGGTAGCTAGCATGCCAGATTTTAAAGGGTATTTGTCTGATATTGGAGGGCCATCAGCCAATATGTATCAAATGAAAGGAAAGGTGCAAGAAATTTGCGACAAGTGTGTAGCTCCTTCTTGTATCAACCCAGTAATTTGTTCTAACCTAGATACGTCTCATGCTGCTATGACAGATTTGTATCAGGCAGTAGACAAGCATCCAAAAATTAAAAAATCATTTATTGGATCCGGAATTCGTTACGACATGTTAGTGCCAGATTTTAACAAAAATGCCGATCCTCAAGAGTTAGAAGATTATACAGAAGAAGTAATAACCAACCACGTATCGGGACGATTAAAAGTAGCTCCCGAGCATACATCAGATAAGGTTTTAAAGTTGATGCGTAAGCCGTCATTTTCTAACTTTCATGATTTTAAAAAGATTTTTGATAAAATCAATTTAAGAAAGAAACTGAACTTGCAATTAATACCTTATTTCATATCAAGTCATCCACAGTCAGATATAGAAGACATGGCAAACATGGCTGCCGAAACCAAAGATATGGGATTCCAATTAGAGCAAGTACAAGGTTTTACACCTACTCCTATGACAGTGGCAACGGTTATTTATTACAGTGGATACCATCCGTATACATTAGAAAAAATGGATACTCCTAAAACAGCCAAAGAAAAAGAAGAACAGCACCGTTTTTTCTTTTGGTATAAAAAAGAAAATCAAGCGTGGATTCGTAAATCATTAACTAAAATAGGAAGACACGATTTGTTAAATAAGTTGTTGCCTAAAGGAGGTACCAATGCGTATAAAAAAGATTTTAAAGCTAAAAATACTTTTGATGATACGGTAGATGTTCCTAAGGGAATTATCAATAAAAAATCCAAACCTACCAGAGGAAAAAGAAATCAAGATGGGTTTGTAAGTGTTTTAGATAAAAAGAAAAAAACAGAAGAATCTTTTAAAAAGCGAAAGCCTAAAAAAAGAAGAAGATAGTACAAAATGCCTTGTGAAATTCATAAGGCATTTTTTTTTGATTTTTTTTAAATTAAAATTAAACCTTTTGTATCTGTTTGGGTCTTAGAATAGATTACAAAGTTTTTTGGTTAGTAAATTTGTAATTTTTTAATCATACTCAAGATAATTGATTAAAGATTTGGTTAGTTTAAAGCTCCTAGCATTATGTTAGGAGCTTTTTTTATTGTAATCAGAAGCAAATGGCTATTTTTGAATAGTTAAAAAAAGACCCATTGATTATGAAAAAAATAGTATTGTTTTTTTTGCTAGTAAGTACATCACTAATAGCCCAAAACGACGATGTAAAAGTAGATTTATCTAGTCCTTACAAAACCATTTTTACACATTTACATTTTTTACAGCCAGAAAGTTACAATCAAGAAAAAGCTGCAAAAACAGTTTATGGAGAATCTTTAGAAAAATCTATAGACATTGCTGTAAAAATTAAACAAGTTTTAGACGGAAAAGGCTTAAGGGTGGAAATGGATGAGTTGCCTACCAATCCAAAATATTTAGATACTATTTCTGGAGTAGAAATTAAAAGTAGGTATGTTTTGTTTCCTAAGCAATTGCCTCAGGTGTATTTAGAAAAAATTAACGGAAAATGGTATTATAGTCAAGAAACAAATCAGCAAATATTTGCAATCTATAAAAATGTATTCCCAGCCGGAACAGAATTCATTAAAAAAATAATACCCAATGCCGGGCATAAAGTGTTTTTAGGAATAGAATTGTGGCAATATGTTGGGATTTTTGTTTTTCTATGTATAGGGGGATTGTTGTTTTGGTTGTTAAACAAGGCTATCTTTTTTTTACTAAAAAGATTAGAAAATGTATTTATTCGCTTTTCACACGATTCTTTAAGTAAAACGTTAGATAAGTTGGCAAGACCATCGGCATTGTTAATTGTGTTTTACTTGGTAGAGTTATACATTCCTGTACTTCAGTTTCATATCAATATCAATTCTTTTTTAATCAAAGGATTAGAAATAGGACAAATTGTTTTATGGATTTACGTATTCCTAGAAATTGTAAGTGTGCTTATAGAGGTGTATGTTTCTTATACTTCTAAAACAGATAGTAAGTTAGATGATCAGTTAGCACCTATTTTAAGCAGACTACTTAAAGTAATTGTTGTTTTTGTAGGAATTTTAAAAATGCTAACCATTTTTGGAGTAAACACAACTACGGTAATTGCAGGGGCATCTATAGGAGGTTTGGCTGTTGCATTGGCATCTCAAGACACGGTTAAGAATTTAATAGGTACGTTTATGATTTTCTTAGACAAACCTTTTCAAATTGGAGATTGGATAGAAGGAGGTGGAGTAGAAGGAACTGTAGAAGAAGTTGGGTTTAGGTCTACAAGAATTAGAGCGGTAGATACCTCTATTTTTACCATTCCTAACAGTAAGTTGTCAGAAATTGTGATTAACAATAAAGGGCTGAGACAATATAGAAGGTATCAAACCAAATTGGGAATAAGATATGATACACCTCCAGAATTGATTGAAGCTTTTGTAGTGGGAGTTCGAAAAATTATAGAATTGCATCCAGAAACTTTAACAAAATCTTACAATGTTGAGTTTGTTGGTTTTGGAGATTCTGCTTTGGAAATTTTAGTAAACACTTATTTTTTATCCTTAGAGTGGGGAGTAGAGCAATCGTCTAAACATAGATTGCATATGACCATTTTAAAACTAGCTGCCGATTTGGGAGTAGATTTTGCCTTCCCATCTCAAACAGTTATGATTGAACAGTTTCCGGAAAAGAAAGAATTAAGTGGGGCTTACGATACAAACACAGAAAAAATTAATAATATTCTAAATCAAATTGAATCTAGTTTTAATAAGTAAGCTTTCTTTTTGCTTTATTTTTATGGATTTAATAAAAAAATATATTTATATTTGAATATGTTTGAAATAAATAGATTTTGTTTTGTTAAAGTCATTGTTTCATAATTAATTGATTTAATTATATTCATGTTGATTATTTTTTCGCTGTTGAGCTGGTTACTCAACAGCGATTTTTTTTTGCAATTGTTTTTTAGGAATCCTGTATAATTATTTTCTGTATATGAATTTATAATTGTATTTTTGCACCCTATTTTTATTAATAATTATGCATCAGGCAGTTAACATCATGTTTTTATACGCTACAGATTTTATCATCTGCAGCGCTGCTATTGTGTTTATTCGTAGGCGACGAATTAGGGAATAGCCTGTTGTTACAGGGTATTCAAACTTTTTCACTCTAATTTATATCAAACACGAAACAAAAAATTAAAACACAATAATGAAAATTATAACTGCTAATAAATCACACTTTAAATACGCTGATATTATTTGCGATACGATTGAAACTTCTGCAAGAGTTAGAGGTACAGGAATTGCAAAAAGAACTCCGGAGTATATAAAAAAAAAGCTAGAAAGTGGTGATGCAGTAATTGCTTTAGACGGCGTTAAATTTGCTGGTTTTTGCTATATAGAAACTTGGGAGAACAAATCTTATGTAGTTCATTCCGGGTTAATTGTACATCCAGATTATAGAAATCAAGGATTGGCAAAAAAAATCAAAACAAAAATCTTTAATCACTCAAAAGAAAAGTATCCAGATGCTAAAATATTTGGAATTACTACTGGTTTGGCAGTTATGAAAATTAACTACGAACTAGGTTATAAACCTGTTACTTTTTCTGAGTTAACTAGAGATGAAGCTTTTTGGAATGGATGTAGATCTTGTAAAAACTTTGATATTTTAGAACGTAACGAGCGTAAAATGTGTTTGTGTACAGGAATGTTACACGATCCAAAAGAAGTTGATCGCAAAAAAACCGTAAAAGAACCTAGTTTTGAGTTTAAAGCCAAGTTAGCGAAATTGAAAGATAAATTTTTTCATAAAAAAAGCTAAAAACTTGTTAAAAAAATCTAGTTCAAATCTGAATTAGTGTTTTCATTGGTTAATTTTTAATGTTTCATTCACATTCCGTATTTTTGCGGACTGAATATTAAATCATTACTGTTTAAGGTAAATTGGTCATCAATAGTAGTTAAGATAAATGGTTCTTGACGATGCTTGAATACCTATTAAAATATATAAATATCATGGATAAAGTAGTATTAGCATATAGTGGAGGTTTAGATACTTCGTATTGTGTAAAATATTTAATCAACGAATTAAAGCTAGAAGTACATTCGGTTTTGGTAAACACGGGTGGTTTTACCAAAGAAGAATTGGCTGCCGTTGAGAAAAAAGCTTATGAAATGGGAGTAACATCTCATGAAAATAAAGATATTTTAGAAAAATACTACGACAAAGCCATTAAATACATGGTGTATGGAAACGTATTAAAAAACAATACGTATCCGTTGTCTGTATCTGCAGAGCGTGTGTTTCAATCTATAGAGGTAGTAAAATATGCAAAATCTGTAGGAGCAAAATACATTGCCCATGGTTCTACTGGAGCAGGAAATGATCAAGTTCGTTTTGATATGATTTTCCAAACCATAGCACCAGAAATTGAAATTATTACGCCAATTCGTGATTTAAAATTATCTCGTCAAACTGAGATAGATTATTTAAAATCTCACGGGGTAGATATGAACTGGGAAAAATCTAAATATTCTATCAATAAAGGAATTTGGGGAACATCAGTAGGTGGAGTAGAAACGTTAAAGTCTCAAAAAGCATTGCCTAGCGAAGCATATCCAAGTCAATTAAAAAGAGAAGATGAAGAAGAGGTAACCTTAACTTTTGACAAAGGTCAGTTAGTGGCTTTTAATGGAGTGAAAGACACCCCAGTAAACAATATTTTAAAGTTAGAAGAAATTGCATCTGCTTTTGCTATTGGTAGAGATATTCACGTTGGAGATACCATTGTGGGAATTAAAGGACGTGTTGGTTTTGAAGCTGCTGCTGCAACGGTAATTATTAAAGCACACCATTTGTTAGAAAAGCATACGTTATCTAAAGCACAACAAATTACCAAAGAAGGATTGGGAACGACTTACGGAACCTTGTTTCACGATGGTCAGTATTTAGAACCTTTAATGCGTAACATAGAAAAGTTTTTAGAAGATTCTCAAAAAACAGTAAGTGGAGATGTGTATGTAACTTTACGTCCATATCACTTTGTAGTTACAGGAATTAATTCTGAATACGATTTAATGGCTTCTGGATTTGCAGATTACGGTGAAGAAAACAATGCTTGGTCTAGTCAAGATGCCAAAGGATTTATAAAAATATACGGTATGCAAAACAAAATCTTTTACCACGTAAATAAAAATTTGTTAGAGGCATAATTAAAAAGTTGTTCATAGAATAAATCGTTTTTTGTTCAATCGGTTTAACTAGAAACAAAAATGTTTAAAAGTTGTTAGGTAATCGAGCGTAGTCGAGATTGTATAACTTTAAAAACTAAAATGAAATGATAAAAGCAGGAATAGTAGGAGGAGCAGGATATACAGCAGGAGAATTGATTCGATTGATTATGAATCATCCTGAGTTAACGTTAGATTTTGTATACAGTACTTCTAATGCCGGAAACAAATTATACAAAGTACATGCAGACTTGTTAGGAGATACCGAGCAAGATTTTACAGATACCATTAACCCAGAGGTTGATGTGTTGTTTTTGTGCTTAGGACACGGAAATTCTACTACTTTTTTACAAAACAATACGTTTTCTGACAACACTAAAATTATTGATTTAAGTAACGACTTCCGTTTAAATGCCGATATGGTTTTTGAAGGGAAAGAGTTTGTGTACGGATTGCCAGAAGTTAGAAGAGAGGAAATTAAAAAAGCAAAATACATAGCCAATCCTGGTTGTTTTGCCACTTGTATTCAGTTTGCTTTGTTGCCTTTAGCAAAAGCTAAAAAATTAGGGAGTGATATTCACATCAACGCAACTACAGGAGCAACAGGAGCAGGAGTTTCGCCAAGTGCTACTTCTCACTTTCCTTGGAGAGATAATAATTTTTCTGTGTACAAACCTTTTACACACCAACATTTAGGGGAGATAGGAGAAACCTTAGAAGGATTGCAAGAAGGAAAAACAGGAGAATTGTTCTTTATTCCAAACAGAGGAAACTTTAGTCGTGGAATTTTTGCTTCTATTTATACTAAGTTCGATGGAACTTTAGAAGAAGCTAAAAAAATATATACAGATTATTATGCAGAGGCACCTTTTGTACACATTACGGATGCACCTGTAAATATGAAACAAGTAGTAAATACCAACAAATGTGCTATTTCTATTATCAAGCACGGAGATCAAATTTTAATTTACTCTGCTATTGATAATTTACTAAAAGGAGCTTCAGGACAAGCCATTCAGAACATGAATTTAATGTTTGGTTTTGAAGAAACTTTAGGTTTGAATTTAAAAGGAAGTGCATTCTAAAATAGTACAAAGTATACAGTACAAAGTAATAAGAATACTCTGTACTCTGTACTCAGTACTTAATACTAAGAAAAAATGAAATTATTTGACGTTTACCCATTATACAACGTAACTCCTGTAAAAGCACAAGGAGCTTATGTGTGGGACGATAAAGGAGATAAATATTTAGACTTATACGGAGGTCACGGTGTGATTTCTATTGGTCATACACATCCAACTTACAAAGTAGCTTTAGAAAATCAGTTGAGTAATATTGGTTTTTATTCTAATGCTATTCAAAATCCTTTACAGCAAGAATTGGCTGATAAATTAGGAGAATTGTCTGGTTGTGGAGAAGACTATGCTTTGTTTTTATGTTCTAGTGGAGCAGAAGCCAATGAAAATGCAATTAAAGTAGCATCGTTCTACAATCAAAAATCTAGAGTTATTGCGTTTCAAAACGGATTCCACGGACGTACTTCTGGAGCCGTTTCTATTACAGACAATCCAAAAATTATTGCTCCTATCAACGCACACAATCCGGTTACCATTTTACCGTTGAATGATATTGAGTTGGTAAAAGCAGAAATTGCCAAAGGAGATGTTTCTTCGGTAATTGTGGAACCTATCCAAGGAGTAGGAGGGTTAGATATGCCAACCACGGAGTTTTTACAAGAAGTAAGAAAAATTACACAAGAGAATAATGTATGTCTTATTCTAGATGAAGTACAATCTGGTTACGGACGTTCTGGTAAATTCTTTGCACATCAACACCATGGAGTAAAAGCAGATATAATTCCAATGGCAAAAGGAATGGGGAATGGTTTTCCTATTGGAGGTGTGTTAATTGCCAATCATATTGAGCCTTGGTACGGAATGTTAGGAACTACTTTTGGTGGTTCTCACTTGGCTTGTGCTGCGGGTATTGCAGTGTTAGATGTAATGAAGCAAGAAAAACTAATGCAAAATGTTGCAGAGGTAAACACATACTTTAAAGAAGTAGTAAAAGACCTTCCGGGTTTAAAGCAAGTAAAAGGAGAAGGACTAATGCTTGGATTGGAATTTAATTACGAAGTAGGAGAATTGCGAAAGAAATTAATTTACGATTATAAAATATTTACAGGAGGAGCTAACAACAAAAACTTGTTGCGTATTTTACCACCTTTAAATGTAACCAAAGCAGATATTGATGTGTTTGTGAAAGCACTGAAAGAATTATTATAAGATATTTATTATTAGTAATTTTACAGAGTTCTTGAGCAATCAAGAACTCTTTTTTGTTAAGAAGAAAGAAATAAACAATTACAAGATTCAAAGAATCCCATATTTATATGAAACATTACTTATCCATTCACGATTTACCAAGTATTAAAGACACGGTAAAAGAAGCGATTGAAATCAAAAAGAATCCATTAAAAGATCAGGCTTTAGGAAAAAACAAAACCATTGGTTTGTTGTTTTTTAACAACAGTTTGCGTACGCGTTTAAGTACTCAAAAAGCAGCATTAAACTTAGGAATGGAGCCTATTGTAATGAATTTTGGTTCGGAAGGATGGCAGTTAGAGTTTGAAGATGGTCGTATTATGGATCAGGGAAAATCAGAACATGTAAAAGAAGCAGCTGAGGTAATTTCTCAATATTGTGATGTGATTGCGATTCGTGCATTTGCAGGATTAGAAGACAAAGAAAAAGACGAAGCAGAAGAAGTATTGTCTGCTTTTGTAAAATATGCTACCGTGCCTATTTTAAACATGGAATCTTCCGTGGGGCATCCATTACAAGCCTTAGCAGATGCTATTACGATTGAGGAGCACAAACCTGCCAAAAAGAAATTAAAGGTAGTGTTGTCTTGGGCACCGCATCCACGAGCTTTGCCTCATGCAGTAGGAAATTCTTTTGCAGAAATGGCCTTGGCTCACGAAGATGATTTTGAAGTTGTGATTACTCATCCAAAAGGGTATGAATTAAACCCGGAAAGAACCAAAGGAGCTACTATTGAGTACGATCAAAAGAAAGCTTTTGAAGGAGCAGATTTTATTTACACCAAAAACTGGTCATCTTATAAAGATTACGGAAAAGTAGCAAACACAGATAGTTCTTGGATGATTACAGCTGATAAAATGGCCGTAACAAACAATGCAAAATTTATGCACTGTTTACCAGTTCGTAGAAATGTAATTGTGGCAGATGAGGTTATAGATTCTGAAAATTCAATCGTTATCAAACAAGCTAACAACAGAACGTATTCTGCACAAGTTGTATTAAAAAAGATATTAGAGAATTTAAAATAAGGTCATCGATAGGTGGTTACAGAACGTAGTCGAAGTATATTTGTTATATACCTCGACTATGTTTGTGTATCAATTTAATAAATGGAATTTTTGTTAATTTCCTTTAAAATTTTTTTTGCTAAATAGTGGGTGTTAAAATTACTTATAAAATTATTTTTTTTATCAGAAGATTCAACTTCTACAGCAAAGCATGAAAGGTTGTATATTAACTTTGAATTGGCTAAATCATAAATACGAATATTAAACTGAATCTCATTGGAACGAGTTTCATGAATTCCTATTTTTTGCTTCGTAATATTTTGGTTGAAAATGTTTTTAACGGAAGGCACAATGATATAATCATGTTTTGTTAGTTCTCTAATTATTTTAAGATCTTTTTTAGATAGCTTTTCTTTGATAGGAAAGGGAAAAACATATTGACCTTTGTTGTTCTTTAATGTCTCAATTTGCATTAATCGACCCTTTAAAAAAGAATTTAAAGGGTGATTTTTAAATAAGTTATCAGAATCAGTATTAATGATTTTTTGATTTGAAATCAACCATTTTCCTTGTCTAAAATCAATAGTTTTATTGTTACTATTATAATCAAAAGAAGTGTATATGTTTTTTTGAAAAAAACAGGAAATTAAACAATTAATGATTATTGTGTAGATGAATATTTTTTTTATTACCATCCTAAACCAAATCTTAAGTGAATATTGATTGAAGATTCGAAATTGTTAGTCTTAAAATTACGTTGAATACCAAGTCCAAAACCTGTTTCATAGTTTAGGGAATTGTTAATATTTCTTCTAATTCCCCAAGTGATATTACTTTTTAGAATATTGTTTAGGTTGTATTCTTCTCTTTGATTGTTTTTAATAATATTATCTAAATAATATTTAGTCTGAAGACTTATAAAATTAGCACTATTGTTTTTAATGTCTTTTCCTTTGATTTGTCTTTTCTTAATATTATAGTACCATTTAGGCTCAATAGTTATAGATGGATTTGCTATAAAAAAGTTTTTACCAAAACCAATATCTGTTCCTATTTCTGTTCTTAATACTGTATTGTGTATAAGTTGAGTTTCATTGTATGTCCATATTCCGTATACACCTATTTGACCTCCATAAATATTTTTTTCAACTTTGCTTTCTTGTGAGTAAGAAAGCAAAGTGAAAAAACATAAAATAAATGTAATTTTATTATAGTTTTTCATGATAATTTAAAATTAATTTGAACCAATAATTCTTTTACCGTACCACCTACCATTATATAAAGCTGCACCATAAATATCAAAACTTTTTATTTCTTGAATTGTTTTGTAATTTGAAAAAGAAAAATTACTAAAACTAAAATTACCTCCTAGGGTGTGAGAATATCCAATCATAAATCCTAAGTCTATATATTTTTTAATACTATTGTCGCCAGATTTAATATGTTTTATATTACCAATAGTATATAGTTGATTCCAACTATCTTGATTACGTATTTTAAAAGCTGGTTCAGATGTGTTTTTTAAGACATTAGATAGTTGCTTTATCCCATTTTTTAATTGCTGTTGAGCTAAATTATTAATGGATTTATATAAATCTATTTTTGTATAATCTAAATGAATTTCATTAAAAAGAGGGACTTTAAGATTGATGTTAATGATGTTGTTCGGGATATCTACATTTGCTGTATTTAAAGGAAAACTATATATTCTTTCTTTGGAGACTTCTTTACCATAAGAGTCATAATATCTATTATAATACTCAAATTGATATGTATCGTTACTCCAATCGTTGTTGAAGTTATATATAGATGGTTTTTTTCTAATAAGACTCATGTTGTTGATACCTAACTGGACTTTTGAAGGGTATGATTTTTCCCAAAAAGTCCATCTCCAAACTTTTCTTTTTTTCTGAAATCTAACCTCCATTCCAGTAGAGCTAAATAAAAGATAGTTGTTGTCCCAATATTTTATTTTAACTCTTCTATTGTTTGGTGTGTAAACATATGTTGTGTGATTAATTCCTATTTTTTTCTCCCATAAACTATTTCTTCTTTCCTCGTCATAATCTAAATTGGATGAGTTTTCAAATGTCATTTCACTATCATTACTAGTTCTCATAGATGTTAATGGATGCTTAGTCTCATTCTTAATCTCGCCTATTTGGCTGTAATCGGAAATTATATTATTTTGAAGATTAAGTTTAATAAAAGTTACATTATTTTTAGCCTCTTTAATTAAAGATTTTCTAGAATTATTATGGTCTACTATTGGTTGTATATATACACCTTCAGATGTGTAACGGTATAGTTTATTGTCAATTATTAATTCTCTATTTTTATTTAGTAAAACTTGAAAATTTGGATCAAGTATGATTGTTTCTTCAAAGACTATTTCATCTTCGTTGTTTAAATAGAATTTTTCAAGATATTTTAATCTTTCATCATCGTTTTCAAAATACGGCTTAAGTGGTATAAAGCCAGATTGTATATTAGGTTTTACATATTGATTATAATATTTCTCTGGAGTTAATAGTTTTATAGATTCTATTTCTTTAAGGAATTCATTTTTATTATTAAAAGAAATTTTGTTGTCTACAAATTGTAAGTTTTTTATACTTGATACTTTTGTAGGTTTACCTTCTATCAATTCATTGTTTTTAGAACAGGAGGTACTAAATAAAAAATGACTGAGTATTAGTAAATGTATAAGATACCACGTTCTTTGTTTCTTTGTTTCTTTGTTTCTTTGTTTCTTTGTTTCTTTGTTTTCATAACAATTTTAAATTTTAGTTAAAATTTTTTTCTACGAATATATAAATCAATTAATAATTTTACCATCAATATGAAAAAAAAACTAACCATCGTAAAAGTAGGAGGAAACGTAATTAACAATGCAGAGGCATTGGAAAGTTTTTTAACGGATTTTGCTGCTTTAGAAGGAAATAAAATATTGGTTCACGGAGGTGGAAAACGTGCTACTCAATTGGCAGGTGATTTAGGTATAGAAGCCAAAATGATCAACGGACGTAGAGTGACTGATGAAGCAACTATTGAAATTGTAACCATGGTGTATGCAGGTTTGTTAAACAAAAACATCGTAGCAACGTTGCAAAGTAAAAATTGTAATGCTTTAGGACTTTCTGGTGCAGATGGAAATTCTATTCAGGCTCACAAACGCAAGGTGGTAGATATAGATTACGGTTTTGCTGGTGATGTTGATGGCATCAACGCACAAAATATTGCTACGTTTATCAATGGTGGAATGACTCCTGTTTTTTGTGCCATTACGCACGATGGAAAAGGGCAGTTGTTAAACACCAATGCAGATACGATTGCAAGTACCATCGCTGTAGGAATGTCAGATTTATATGATGTTTCTTTGGTGTATACTTTTGAGAAAAATGGAGTGTTAACTTCTGTAGATGATGATGATTCTGTTATTACAGACATCAACTCAGAAAAATATGCACAGTTAAAAGCGGATGGAATTATTGCAGATGGAATGTTGCCTAAAATGGAAAACTGTTTCAATGCTTTAGGACAAGGAGTGTCAGAAGTAATTATAGGAAACCCAACGGTAATTAAAAATAAAAAACAATTGTTTACAACGTTGACTTTGTAAACTAGTTCTCGACTCCGCTCGAACACCTAGGTTGGTCATTGAGGGGAGTCGAGATGAAAATAGGATTTTATAAGCGATATATTAAAACATCTAACTGTAGAATTCATCGAACAGTTTGTTAGAGATTCGTTTTAGTATATGCAAATTAAGAACGGTATCTGTTTTTATATAAAATAATTAATTGAAAAAGATCATCGAGCGGAGTCGAGATGCAAAATATAGTATGATAGAAACACTACAAAAAGAAGCACTAGAATTATTACAAACCTTAATTCAAACCCAATCTTTTTCTAAAGAAGAAGAATCTACAGCCGAAATTTTATCAGCATGGTTAAAGGAAAGAGGAATTGAAGTAAAACGAGATTTGAATAATGTTTGGGCAACCAATAAATATTTTGACGAGAGCAAACCTACAATTTTATTAAACTCACATCACGATACGGTAAAACCAAATCAAGCATACACAAGAGATCCTTTTGAGGCCAAAATAGAAGGGGATAAATTATATGGTTTAGGTTCTAATGATGCTGGAGGATGCTTGGTAGGATTAATGTCTGCTTTTGTGTATTTCTACAATCAAGAAAATTTAAAATACAATTTTGTGTTGGCAGCCACTGCCGAGGAAGAAATTTCTGGTGAGAACGGAATTGCCTACATGCAAAACATCATGCCTAAAATAGATGTGGCCATTGTGGGAGAACCTACTTTGTTAGATTTGGCTATTGCAGAAAAAGGTTTGGTGGTTTTTGATGGAAAAGTTACGGGAACTCCTGGGCATGCAGCACACATTCCGAATCATCAAAATCCAATATTTAAGGCATTAAAAGATTTAGAGTGGATCAATTCTTATAAGTTTCCAAAAGTGTCTCCATTTTTAGGAGAGGTAAAAATGACGGTTTCTCAAATCAATGCAGGAAATCAACATAATGTGGTGCCTTCGGAATTAACTTTTGTGGTAGATTGTAGAGTAACCGATCAATATAGCAATGCGGAAATTGCAGAAATTATAGCAGAAAATACTGAGTGTGATGTTATTCCACGTTCTTTACGATTAAATTCATCATCTATAGATCCAAATCACGACATTGTAAAATCTGGAATTGCTTTAGGGAAGAAGACTTATGGTTCTCCAACTTTGTCAGATCAATGTAGGTTAACTTGCCAATCTGTAAAAGTAGGACCAGGAGATTCTTTACGTTCTCATTCAGCAGATGAATTTATTTACGTACAAGAAGTGTATGATGGAGTTGCTTTTTATATTGATTTATTAAGAGGTATAGTATAATTAATTAGGAATTATTTAAAAGCCCAAACATTTAATGTTTGGGCTTTTGTGTTTATAGTAAAAATTAATCATTGAGTGTTTGTCTAAACATACTCAATTTCTTTTTCTAGGGCTATGGCTTTTGGAAATAGAATGTTGTTTTCTAAATGGATATGCATATGCAAATCTTCTTCAAATTCTTTTAGCATGGCAAATACTACTTTGTATGTATTACAAGCTTCTTTAGGTGGTGTATAATCATTACTTAAAGCGGCTATTTTTCTAAAGCGTTCCCCTTCATTGTCGTGTTCGTGTTTCATACAATCAATCGGGTTTTCTAAAGTGTCAAAAAAAGGTTTTTCAATAGGATTTCCTTGAACCATGGCAATTTGTTTAGCAAATGGAAATACAATCGCTTCTTCCTTTTGCATGTGAGCGGTTAATTCTTCTGCAGAGGCTAAAAATAAATCTCTAATTTCTAACAATTCAGGATGATGTTGTCCGTGTACAGTAGCTACTTTTTTAAGGTATTGACTAATTTCTGGAATTTTAGCGACTACATATCGGTGATGTTTTTTCTGAATATAATCAGCTAACAAATCAAGATCCCAAGATTGAAAATCTGTAGTGTTATCAATATAAGAGTTGGGTAGATTGTTTAGTTCCTCTAGAATTTTTTGAACATTCAGTTTCTTTTTCTCACAAGCCTGTACAATGGTTCTGTCTCCATTACAGCAAAAATCAATTTTATGAGCTTTAAAAATGGAGGCTGTTCGGTAGTTTTGAGCTACCAATTCTCCTATAATTTGTTGTGCAGTTATCATAATGATTTTGTTTTAATTGGATGTTTTTATCCGATTTATATTTAAATTTTTTAAATCTTTAAATGAGTTAATCCTTCAGCTAAGCCTAAACTCAATTTCAGGATACTAGTATTCTCTAACATTTCTTTTAAATTGGTTCTTATGGCTTTAAATTCATGATGGATAGGACAAGGCTTGTCTTCGTTACATTGATGCAAGCCCAACCCACAACCACTATATATTTTAGGACCATCTATGGCAGTTACAATTTCTAATAGAGTTACATTCTTTTGTTTTTCAGCCTCTATTACATAACCTCCGCTGGCTCCTTTTATAGAAGTAATGATTTTACCTTTGGCTAAAGACTGTAATATTTTAGCAGTAAAAGCTTCGGGAGATGTAATGGCTTGTGCAATATCTTTTACACTACATCTTGCTCCTAAATTAGTTTGGTTGGCAATGTGTAACGTAGCTTTAATACCGTATTCGCAAGCTTTAGAAAACATACTTCTCTTTTTGTGTTGTACAAATATAAGAATAAAACAAATAACGGACTAAATTGTCCGATATAAATTTTAAATCCTCTCACTTTTAACATTACAACCTAAAAAACTATCTTTGCCCACACACAAAAAGAATCAAGATGAAACTTTGGGACAAAGGTTATGCAACCGACAAAAAGATTGACATTTTTACTGTAGGAAACGATAGAGAATTGGATTTGCAATTGGCGAAGTACGATGTACTTGGAAACATTGCTCAGACCAGAATGTTAAATGCTATTGGGACTATTACAGATGCTGAATTAGAAGGTTTGGTAGCCGAGTTAAACAACATTTTAAAAACGGTTGAAGATGGAACGTTTACCATTGAAGATTCTTTTGAAGATGTACACTCTAAAGTAGAGTGGTTGTTAACTGAAAAGTTAGGAGATGCAGGAAAGAAAATTCACACAGCACGTTCTCGTAATGATCAGGTTTTGTTAGATGTGCATTTGTATTCTAAAGATGCCATTTTGGAATTAAAAGATTGGGCTAAAAAATTGTTTGATTTATTGATTGAATTGGCTGAAAAATATAAAAATCACCTATTACCTGGTTACACGCATTTACAAGTGGCTATGCCATCTTCTTTTGGAATGTGGTTTTCTGCCTACGCTGAAAGTTTAATTGATGATGTGTACTTTTTAGATGCGGCTTACAAAGTTGCAGATCAAAATCCTTTAGGTTCTGCAGCAGGATACGGTTCTTCTTTCCCTATTGATAGAGAAATGACTACTAAAGAATTAGGTTTTGAGAACTTAAAAGTAAACTCAGTAGCGGCTCAAATGGGACGTGGTAAATTAGAAAAATCTATTTCTTTTGCCATTGCAAGTTTATCAGCAACTTTGGCAAAAATGAGTATGGATATCTGTTTGTATATGAGTCAGAATTTTGGTTTTGTTACCTTTCCTGATGAATTAACAACAGGTTCTAGTATTATGCCTCACAAGAAAAATCCAGATGTGTTTGAATTGATTCGTGGAAAGTGTAACAAATTACAAGCGTTGCCATACGAGTTAACGTTAATTACCAACAATTTACCAAGCGGATATCACCGTGATTTACAATTGGTAAAAGAAGGATTAATTCCATCGGTATCTACCTTAAAATCTTGTCTAGATATGATGGTGTTCTCTTTAGAAAACATCATTATCACAGAAAACATTGTAGAAGATGATAAGTACAAATACATTTTTAGTGTAGAAGAAGTAAATGCTTTGGTACAAGCAGGAACTCCTTTTAGAGATGCTTATAAAATTGTAGGTGTTAAAATTCAGAATGGAGAATTTAAACCAGATTTAAATGTAAATCACACCCATATTGGTTCCGTAGGAAATTTAAGATTAGATTTGATCAAAGAAAAAATGGAAGCATGTTTTTAAAATAAATATAAAAAACAACATTTGTTAAAAAGAGGAAGATGGTTTATCTTCCTCTTTTTTTTGATACATGGAGTTTTTAAATAGCATAGCAAGCATTCAAATTTTGTTTTTCTTTTTTCTATTATTTAGGAAAGAGAATATACTGAATAAACTTTTGGCTCTTATTATTTTAATACCAGGGTTTAATTTTATTTCTAATACAATTAATCTGTTAGGGGGTAGTGCCAATGCTCCTTTTTTATACGGAAGCCTTTTCTTTTTTGTGCAAGGAACCTCTCTGTTGTTTGCACCCTTAGTATTTTACTATACAAGCCTAATGTGTGGTAAAAAAGTAAAACTAACCTATGGCTTGTTTTGGGTAACAGGATTGATTATTTGCTATAATTTTTATCAGTTTTTAGAGTTTTTTAGTTTGCCTGAAAACTTAAAGATTCAATTTCTAGAAGGCCTTAAAAACGAAGAGTTTCCTTTAGGACAATTGGTAATTAATTTGTTGTTTATTGTAATGCAACAAGTTTATTTTACAATAGCTGCTATTAGAGTTTTTAAGTTTAAGAATAAAATAAAAGATGTGTTTTCTACAAGAAGTACGCTTAAAGTAGGCTTTGTTCAAAATTTTATTACCCTAGTTTGGGTGTTAAACATTATAAGTTTGATTTTATATGCGACAATTCCAATGTATTTGGTAGAGTATATTGTACTGCCTTTGGTAATTATTTGCATCAACTTTTTTATTGTTTATTTTGCTTTTGAATACCGAGTAATTTTTAACAAAGACACCTATGCTATTTTTTTAAAAGATTTAAAATTATTGGATTTAAACAACATACCAGACTCCAAAATAGAGATCAGCAAACGAGAGTTACACGCAAATGATATTATGGAGTTTTTAAAAAGTAATAAAACGTATTTAAATCCAGATTATACCATTTTTGATTTGGCAAAAGATTTAAATACCTCTCAGCAATTAGTTTCTTCAATTATTAATAAAGAAATGCAACAATCTTTTTCTAGATTGATAAATCATTACAGAGTAGAAGAGTCTAAAGTTCTTTTAAAAGAAAAATCAGATACCATTACTATAGAAGCTATCTCTGAACTTTCTGGATTTAAAAGTAGAGCTTCTTTTTACAGAGCTTTTAAAAATGAGACACAACAGACTCCTTCTCAGTATTTATCGTAGTTGAACTGTCTCAATCCTATTTTTTGAGACATCTTTTTCTAACTTTTGTAAATAGGATTGTTTTTCATAAAATACTTTTACCATTCATTGTATTTTATGAATTTGGTAGAGCTACTTAGTCATCCTAATGAAAATGGTATTTTAGAATTTGTTCTAGGAGTACTTTTTATATTATCCATTTATCATTTGTTTTTGTTTTTTCAGAACAAAGACAAGGCTTATTTGTATTATTCATTATATACGTTTTTAACCATTTTTGGTTACATCTGTTTGGCCAAAAACAATATTACTGCGCAAATTATAGCTCCAATTCAAAGTAGTTTAGAAAAATTTGATGTGTATTCTAAGTTTCTTTACAATGCTATGTATTTTGTGTTTGCGTTTGAATTTGTAGGAATTAGGAGCAAATCTAAAAAATGGACTCAATACATTTTCTATCCCTTAATTTTTATTGTTTTTGTGGGAACTGTAGCACAAGTTCTATCTTTAATAACCCAGAATAACAGCTATATTTTTAACACATTTCATCTGTTTTTTATACCTGCCATTTTTGTGCCTACAATTATTGGGTATATAGCTTTGTTTAAGTTTTCGTTTATAGGTAAAAGTTATATTATTTGGGGTTCTTTTATTTTGTTTATAAGCTCTATGACAGGGGTTTTGTTGCATCATGTTTTGGGGAGCAATGAAACAAATGAAATACGATTTACAGTTTTTTACATAGGTTTAATTTTAGAAAACATTTGTTTTTCACTAGCCATAGGTTACAAGCACAAATTGGTCTTAGAACAGAACCAAAAAAGAGAGCAATTGTATTTGCAAAAAATGTTAAACAGCCAAGAAGAAGAAAGAATACGAATAGCCAAAGAATTACATGATGGTATTGTGCAAAAAATAGGAACGGTTATTTTGTGCATGAGAAATAATGTAAAAGATTTATCCGAAGAAAAACGAACAACCATTGTTTCAGAATTGTCCTACATAAACCAAGATTTAAGAAATGTATCTCATAGAATGATGCCAAAAGCATTGACAGACCTAGGGTTAAAATTTGCACTGATGGATTTGCTAGAATCTAGTTTTCAGTATACCGATATTGGTTTTGAGTTTAATGATTTTAATGTAGATCATAGATTCGATTCTAAGATAGAACACAATTTATACAGAATATCTCAAGAACTTATTCAAAATATCATCAAACACAGCAAAGCCAAAAGAGTTTCTTTTTTGTTGTTAAAAAACAAAACCAATGTGTTGCTAAAGGTAGAAGATGATGGAGTAGGTTTTCCTGTTTTAGAATTAAAAAAAGGAGTAGGATTAGACAATATTCAAACAAGAGCAACCTTGTTACAAGGAAAAGTTTCAATAGAGTCTAATCTTGGAAAAGGAACAATAATAACGGTTAAAATTCCATGGAAATGATAAAAGTTTTAGTAGCCGATGATCATCCGTTAATGGCACAAGGTATTAAAAACAGCTTAGCAACAACAACAGAAATACAAGTAGTAGCCATTGTTAGTAACGGAAAAGAAGCAATTGATTTTTTAGAGCAAAATAAGGTTGATGTTATTTTGTTAGATATTGAAATGCCAGAAATAAATGGAATCGATTGTGCAAAATATATTTTAAAACACAACATTTCTACTAAAGTTATTATGTTGTCTATGTATCAAGAAAAATCAATTGTAAAAATGTTGTACGATTTTGGAGTACATGGTTATTTGTTAAAAACAACCACATCATCTGTATTAATAGATGCAATTATAGAAGTACAAAAAGGAGATAAAATTTTTGAACAAAATTTTACAGATTCTACATCTAGTCAATCAAAAATACTGAATACAGCCAATCAAAATCAAAAAATAGTAAAAGAGTTGTCTAAAAGAGAAATAGAGGTTTTAAAAGAACTTTCTAAAGGGTTTACCAATAAAGAAATAGGAGAAAACCTTTGCATAAGCCCAAGAACTGTAGATACGCACAGAACCAATTTAATGAAAAAAATAAATGTACATAACGTAGCAGGTCTTATAAGGTTTACTTATGAAATGGGCTTGTATTAAAAATACGGTAAATACCGTATTTACAAACGTTGTTTTAAGCCATTCCTTTGTTTCTAAAATTAACGATTATGATGAAAAAACCATTTTTTTTAAAACCATTTTTATTCTTAAGTCTATTTTTAAGTGTGTTAACAAGTTGTTCATCTGATGAGTCTGACAACTCCATAGACACCAAAGAATTAACCACAGCGCAAACAGAGTTTATAAACCTTTTAAAATCTAAATATCCTACCCAAGTAGTTCAGTTTAACACAGAAACGGCTATAGAAAATGCTCCTTTTGTAACCAATCAAAAATTAACGTTTACATTTTCAAGTTCTGGAATGTTGTTAATAGACACCAATCCAGCAAAAAATGATGGAGATGAAATTGAGTTACCTGTTTTTACTATAAGCGGAAAAGAATATGTTTGGAAAGATGCTAAAAACGATGTGTCTTATGCGTTGTCTTTAACGGCAGAAAATTTTATAAACGAAATCAATGTTTTTAAAACATCAACCAATACGTTATATGCTTCTTTAATAACTGTAGTAACAGATATTGTAACAGAAAATCCTGGAGAAAACAAAATAGAATCTTATTACTTTTTTACAGATGATAATATAGAATGTGCACCAGTATCACAAAGCAAACCCTTGGTATCTACTGTTCATATTATTTCCAAGCCATGTCAATCAAGCAGTGCTGCTTTAACCTTTTATTTCGATTTAATGAAATCGATCAATACAGGAACTTACACAGTTTTAGCATCTGAAGGAATTAACGTTACTCCAGGAGAAGGAAAAGCAACCATTGTTTTTTATAGCCACGATTCTAAAAATTGGTTTGCACAATCGGGAACCGTTACGGTAACCACTAATAGTAACGATGAATCTAAAATAGATGTAACGTTTAAAGACTTGGTAATGAAAGCAGAAGATGGAACAGAAACTACATTTACAGGTCAGATTATAGGGGTGTAAAAACAACAATAAGCAACAACTAAAACTAAAAACATGAAAACAAGATTACTATTAATTGCTATGTTGACTATTTCATTAGCAAATGCTCAACAAATTTCAGAGGTAAAACTAAAAACCAGAGAGTTTGGATTAAAGAAAGCAAAAAAAGAAACTAAAAAAGTATTTATAAAATCGTTTAATATTTACTACGAGGTTTATAAAGAAGCCGTTGATTATAAAAACGGATACAATGGAACCAGAGGTAAAAAAGTAGGATCTGCTACAGCAAGAGCCGCTGTTGGATTAGATGGTGTTCAAAAAGATGACATTCAGGAAAAAACAGATTTACTATATAAGGAATTTGTAAATGATTTTACATCTAAAGGTTATGAAATAATTACTGCTGATGAAGCAAGCAAAATAGAAACTTTTGAGGGGTGGGAAAAAGCAACAGGACCTTTTGTAAGAGAATCTGAATTGCCAGGAGTGCTAACTTGTGTTCCTAATGGATATTCATATTTATTTAAAAACAGATCTAAGGTATCAAAAAAGTTAAATCAAGTTTTTAAAGGTCTTAAAACTCCCGTTATTTCTAAAGAGTTAGACAATGCTTTGGTGATAGATGTTAACGTGTATATTATGTTTTCTGAAATTGCATCTAAAGGTTTTAATTTAGGAAGTTTAGACAAAGTAGCCAAAGTAAAAATAAATACAAATTTAAGATTGGCTAATAATTACACAGTACAATCACCTAAAGAACCAACCAAATTAGGGGTCTTTGGGAGTATAGGTATTAAAGGAGCTATGACATCAAAAAATATTACCTCTTCTGTAGATGTTGTTTACGGAAAAGCAAAAATAGCAGCAAGTGCTATAGGTCAATACAACGGAGGAATTAAAAAGTCTATTGAGATTCAGGGAGTGATGAAAAAAGACAAGATAAGAGCTTACCAAAGGCAACAAACGGTAGTGCCAACTTCTTTTTCTAATAACTATCAGCAAATAGGGGGAATGACATTAGTAACTGTGGAAAACAGATTTTCTAAAAATGCAACCTGGATAAAAGTAGACAGTAAAAAATACGCAGAAGGATTGTACAATGCAAGTAGTGCATTTTTAAAGGCAAATACAGAGGAAATTTTAGATAAAGTTAATTAATGTTTTAGGTGAACAAGGGGACAAAAAGCCTATGAAGTTTTCTTCATAGGCTTTTTTATTTATGAGTTGTGACTTCCATCACAATAAGGTTTGTTGCTGCTTTTTCCACAACCACATAAGGCAACATCACCATCTTTTTCAGCAGTAAATAAAATAGGTTTTCCACCTCCTTTAGTTGCGTGTGCGCTGTCGCAAAAGGGCATAACAGCAGAATGTCCACAAGTACAATATTTATAAGTTTTTCCTTTTTTTAATTCTATTACAGGCATTTATAAGTTGTTTTTGTTAAGTATTAAAACTAACCAGAAATAACTTTAGAAAGACTATAAATTAGTGTGATCCATCACAGTAAGGAGCGTTTTGGGTACTGCCACAAGTACACAAGAATGTTTTTTCATTTTTAGGTACTTTAAACAGCAAAGGTTTGTGTTGTGTTCCTTTATGGCTACCATCACAATAAGGTTTGGTTATGCTGTGATTACAAGTACAATATGCATAGGTTTTATCTTTAATAAGATAACAAGCTTTGGGTGTGGGAATTGGTGTTTTCATTATTTAGAAATATGGATCCATTTATTTTCTTTAGAACTTTTAAATAAATGATCAATTACAATCATATTATTTAAAGCATCTTGTAAAGGAGTGGGTACTTTTGTGTTGTCCAAAATGGCTTTAGAAAATGCATCTCCTTGCAGTGTGTATTGATTGCATTTTTCAAAATTAAGATCTTTGTTTTCTAGTGAGTTTATTAAGGTGATTTTGCTATTATTGTCTTTGTTTGGAATAAAAGAGTGTGGAATTTCTATTCCTCCTTTAGTTCCAAGAACTTCGGCATATTCTCTTTTTAAAAGTTGGGTAGAACAGGTAAATGTAGCGGTACCTTTAGGGAATTGTAATATAGCCGATACCATATAGTCTGTTTTTAATACAGGATCGTAGTTTATATTTGCACTTACTTTTATAGGTTCCTCTTCAAACAAAAATCTAGATAAAGAAATGCAATAACACCCTACATCTAACAAGCTCCCTCCTCCAATTTCTGCAATATTTCTAATGTTTGTTGGGTCTACATTGTAATAAGTAAAACAACTGTGAATGTTTTTTAATTGACCTATTGCTCCACTCTTAATTTGTTCTTTTACAACATTCCAACGCGGATGAAAACGATACATAAATGCTTCCATTACTTTTAATTGGGGATGTTTTTTAGTTTCGTTTATCAGATTGATAACTTCATTTGCGTTTAATCCAATAGGTTTTTCACACAACACATGCTTGCCTGCTTTTAAGGCTTTTAAAATCCATTCTACATGCATATGGTTGGGTAGCGGAATGTAAACAGCTTGAATAGTAGAGTCTGCTAACAATTCTTCATAACTACCATATGCTGTAGGAATTTTTAAAGATTGTGCAATTTGGGTAGCTTTTTTAATATTTCTAGATGCAATGGCTTTAATTTCGGAATAAGTACCTAATTGCATGGCCGGAATTACTTTGTTAATAGCAATATTTGCTGTGCTTAATACTCCCCAAGCTATTTTTGTATTCATAGAATGTTTTTTAAAAGATGAAGTTTGTAGTAAAGATAAAATTAAAAATAGGATTGGTGTGGTTTTACATAAGAACAAACACCATTCTTTAGGCTTGAATTGTTAACTTTAAACTTGATAAAAATAAAATGAAATGAAGAACAAAACGTATCAATTAAGCTTGTTTTTCCTAATGTTGGGAACTACATTATTTGCTCAAAAAACATTTACATTAACCAGTAAAACTTTAGGAGGGCAAGCAACCATTACAGAAGAATTTAATGGATTTGGATGTACAGGTAAAAATGAATCGCCACAATTGTCTTGGAGCAATGCTCCCCAAGGAACTAAAAGTTTTGCAGTTACCATGTACGATCCTGATGCTCCTACGGGAAGTGGATGGTGGCATTGGGTAGTGTTTGATATTCCTGCCAATGTAAATGAGTTGGTAAGCAATGCTGGAAGTATAGCATTAAAATTAGCTCCCAAAGGTGCTGTGCAAAGTATTACAGATTATGGAAAACCTGGTTATGGAGGTCCTTGTCCGCCAGAAGGACATGGAATGCATCAATACATAATTACAGTACATGCCTTAAAAACAGATAAGTTAGGGTTAAATGCCAATACCAATCCTGCTACAGTTGGTTTTTATTTGTGGAACAACACTTTGGCTAAAGCTAGTATAGTGACGTATTATAAAAGATAATTACGCTAATTGTTCGTATAAAAAAATCCCTCTTGATATTTTCAAGAGGGATTTTTTAGGTTTTTATCTTAATTTTTAAGCATGAATTGCTCTGTCTCCAGTAGCAGCCAAACAAGCTTCTCTAATAGCTTCTGTATAGGTTGGGTGTGCATGAGACATTCTAGCAACATCTTCTGCCGATGCTCTAAATTCCATAGCCACCACAGCTTCTGCAATCATATCTGCAGCTCTTGCTCCAATCATATGAACACCTAAAATTTCATCGGTAGTAGCATCTGCTAAAACTTTTATTTGTCCATCGGTATCCATAGAAGCTCTTGCTCTACCCAAAGCTCTCATGTTAAAAGAACCAGATTTGTAAGCAATACCTTCTTCTTTTAATTGTTCTTCTGTTTTACCAACAGCAGCAACTTCTGGCCAAGTATATACTACACCAGGAATTAAGTTGTAGTTAATGTGTGGTTTTTCACCAGCAATCAATTCCGCAACCATGGTTCCTTCTTCTTCTGCTTTGTGAGCCAACATAGCACCTTTTACTACATCACCAATAGCATAAATATTTTCGATGTTGGTTTGTAAGTGTTCGTTGGTTTCTATTTGTCCTCTTTCGGTAGTTTTAATTCCAATATTGTTTAGTCCTAATCCTTTGGTAAAAGGAACACGACCTACAGAAATTAAAGAGTAATCTCCTTCAAAAACTACTTCTTCTCCTTTTTTATTGTCTGCAGTAACTTTTACTCCATCACCAGTATTGGTTACTGAGGTTACTTTGTGACTTACAAAGAATTTTAAGCCTTGTTTCTTTAAAGATTTTTGCAATTCTTTAGACAACATTCCATCCATTCCAGGAACAATTTTAGGCATGTATTCAATTACAGAAACTTCTGCTCCTAAACGCTTGTAAACCTGTCCTAATTCCAATCCAATGACTCCACCACCAATTACAATTAAGTGTTTTGGGACTTCTTTTAATTTTAAAGCTTCGGTAGATGTAATGACTCTTTCTTTATCAATATTAATAAAAGGAAGAGATCCTGGTTTAGATCCTGTAGCAATAATGGTTTTTGCAGATTCAATTTTTTCTACAGAACCATCATTTTTATGAATGTTGATGTGTGTTGTGTCAAAAAACTCTCCACGACCTTCATAAACATCAATTTTATTTTTGTCCATTAAAAAATCAATTCCAGCACAAGTTTGAGAAACAACTTGACCTTTGCGTTCAATCATTTTAGGAAAATCTAAAGTAACATTGTCTACACCAATTCCATGTTTGTCAAAATGAGACAAGGCATCGTGATAATGGTGAGATGAATCTAATAAAGCTTTAGAAGGAATACATCCTACGTTTAAACATGTACCACCTAAAGTGCTGTACTTTTCTATAATAGCAGTTTTTAATCCTAATTGTGCGCAACGTATAGCTGCTACATATCCTCCGGGTCCAGAACCGATAACGGTTACATCGTACTTGTTCATGAAAGTGTGTTTTTTCTTGTGTATAACAAAAGTAAATAATAAAGGTTAAGTGTTTAAATCAAAATATACCAAATAACGTTTTTGTGCTTTTTGTTGATTTTTTAATACGTAGTTAAATAGGAAAACCAATCATTTTACCCATTCCCACAGTAAACAACCAGCTACCGTATATAAAATGTTCTATGCTTACCCAAAAGAACGATTTTGTTTTTTGATAGGTATACGCAAAAATATAACCTCCAATAAAGGTAATAAACAATACCAAAACACTATTAAACATTAAATGGGCAATGGAAAAGACCAAGGCATTGATTATAAAAAAAGTGTGTTTGTTTTTAAATAAAAATCGATATCGTTTAAAATAAAAGACTCTGTAGATAAATTCTTGAGGAATTACAGAAAAAAATAAGTAGATACAAATCATTTTTAACCATAAATCAGTTTGTGTTAAAACAGATTTGAAAAGCAAGTTTTTATCAATATACAAAACATATAAAATAGTAATTATAGCTACAACTATTAAACGAAAAGTGGCTTTTAACCAAAAGTTTTTGGGTTTGATTTGTTGTCGCTTTTTAAACAAACTTGCCCTGTGCTTGTAGCTTAAAAAAATTAGGTAACAAAAAATAAAAGGAGCAAAACTTAAACGAATGTTTAACGGAATAGAATTGATGCCTAAAAAAATAGGATAGAAAACAAATAAGAATAAAAATTCTATAATTCTTTTTTGAGTACGACTGGGTTGTTTGTAAGAGGCAATAAGTTTGCTAACCATTAGATAAGTTTTGACGATACTTTTGTTGGAAATAAACAAAGTAATTATACAACAGATAATTTACTTCGTATCCATAATCTATAGTAGAGTCGTAATTAATTTGCATGGTATACAAATCAGAAGAATAAATTAAGGGTTGATTTACACGTGCATTCCACGTAGTTACCAACTGATTGTTTTTTATTTCTAAATAAGATTGACTATAAAATCCTCTTTGTTTGGCAGTGCTCATTAACCAAAAGTTAAAACCTTGGTCTAAAATAATAATTTCGTAGTTAGATGCTTTGTGAACAATTTTAATGGTGTCTGTTACACTAATGTCTTTGGGAATTTCTTTTTGATGAATTGATTGATAAGAACTGCAATGAAATGCTGTAATTAAAAATATAAATACACAAAGAGTTTTTAAAATTTTAGAAAACATAATCTACGATTTTCTTTAAAATTACAAAAAAAGAGCTGTTTATCAATTGGATAAACAGCTCTTGCTTTTTTAGATATGAAATAGGTTGTTTAACATAATATCAATAGCTAAATAATGAGTGTCTTTAGAAAATTGTGTCCCTAATAAATTATTCATATAACCTATATTAAAGGTTGCTTTTTGTTTAGGGAATAACATCGAATAATATAAAGAAAATCTACTTTCATGATATTCTAACGAACTCCATTTTTCAGCCCGACTTGTCGCAAATAATAATTCTGTAGTAAAAATTATCTTTTGTTTAGGGCTTAACGATTTACTAAGTTTTCCTGCAATCCTAGATCTAAATTGAAATGATTCATGATAGGGAGTAAAATTACTATTATAAAACCAACGAAATTCAGGTCTATAGGTCAAAGAAAAATCTAATTGACGGATTTTTGTTAAATAAGAAAAACGGGCGTAAGTCCTTATTTCTTGCCTAGATAAAGATTTATCTCTATCATAAGGGAGGGTTAAATGGTAAAAATTTTGCCATCTATAACTCAAAGCTCCAGAATATTTCCAATGCTCTTTAAAATGATGACTAATTTCTTGATTTATAACATAAAGAGCACTCTTGTCAAAAGGATTAGAATTATCAATAGTACTAGAGGAACTGTGTCCTATATAAGTTGCTGAAGAAACTGTTTTACTCTTGTTTAAGTTTTGTTTAAGTCCCAATGCAAACCAGCTAACTGTGTTTACATCCACCCCTAAACCAGGAGGGGTGATTTGAGAAAAACAAGTTAGCTTTAAACAAAATAGAAAAAGAATGGTGGTCGTTTTACAATTAAAATATTTCATTTTGTGTATAATTTTTAAATTATACAACAAAGAAATAATTGAATTATGGAAAGAATAGGGAATTGTTAACTAATAGTGAAATTAATGTTAAAGAAATGTGAATTTTCTTTAAAGGAATAAACAATTGAAAAACCATATAAATCTGAAATTGCTTTTACAATAGCCAATCCTAAGCCAGAACCATCTGTTTTGTTAGTAGATTTATGAAAGCGATTAAAAATTTGATTAGCATCTAAAGATTTGTTTATACCTGCGTTTTTTATGGTGAAAGAATTGGTGTCAATAAAGATTTCAATAGAGCCATTATTGGTGTTATGAATAATAGCATTTTTAATTAAATTTGAAACAATAATATTGGCCAAGGCAATGTCTATTTCTATAGATAATTGAGCAGTTTCTTTACAGGAAATAGAAATGTTTTTATATGAAGAAAAATCCTGTAAATGGGCTAGAATGTCATATGTAGTTTTGTTTATATTGACGATTTTATTATTTAAAAAATGTTTGTTGTCTATTTTAGACAATAGCAATAAAGATTTATTTAGCTGAACAAGTTTTTGAATGCTTCTAAAAACATCAGAAACCGTATTTGCTTGTTGTTTGTTAAGTTGTTCATCTTCTAAAAGTAATTCTAATTTGTTGGTGGTAATTGCCAAAGGAGTTTGTAGCTCGTGAGAGGCATTTCCTATAAATTGTTTTTGTTGTTCAAAAACAGCTAAATTTTGTTCAAGTAAAGTATTTACGGCTCTTTGCAAATCCATAAACTCCTTTGTTTCCGTTGTTATTTTGGGGAGTTTTTGGGTGTTTCCTAGCTTGTAAATTTTTAACTGATTTAAAAAACTATAAAACGGATGCCATAGTTTTTTAAGCATAATATTGTTAATCAATATAATACTTAAAACCAAAAATAAGTAGAGTACCACAATGTCATACAATAATTCTTTAATTAAATCGTCTTCCTCTACCATAGAGTTGGCAATGTTTAACAAATAGTAATTGTTGTTAATTGTAAAGGCAGTTGTTAGCATTCTAACAGGTTCAGATTCTGGTGCTTCATCATCAAAATCTTGCATGTACAATAACGTGTCTTTGTACTGGTCTTTAATTGTAAAAGCTTCTTTTTTGTTTATTTTATGAATGGTAAAAAAACTTTCATCAAAGTAAGTTTTGGTTAAGATAGTGGGATCTTTTTTAGCATTCTGAATGATGATTCTTTTATAGTTTTCTAAGCCTTCATCAATGCTTTTTTTTATCTCTTGCAACATGTTTAAGTAAAATACAACCGCCCATAATGTAATAATAATGAGTATAGAGCCAGAAAGGTACTTAAGAGATTGATTAAGGAGTTTCATTTTCTACTATTTTATATCCTACTCCATAAACAGCTTCAAATTTTATTTGAGCTTTAGATTCTTGTAGCTTTTTTCGGATATTTTTTATTTGATAATAAATAAAATCAAAATTATCTACTTGGTCTATTTGGTCTCCCCAAACATGTTCTGCCAATGCAGTTTTGGTGATTAATCTATTTTTATTCAGGAAAAAATAAGTAAGAATATCAAATTCTTTTCTGTTTAAAGGGATGTTTTTGTCATCAATAGTAAGTAATCGTTCATCTAGATTTAACTGTGTGTTGTAAAACTGAAGAATATTTTTTTCATCTAAATTGTTTCTGCGAAGTACGACTTTAATACGGGCATTTAATTCTGCTAAATGAAAAGGCTTTGTTAAATAATCATCAGCACCTAATTCTAACCCTGTTAGTTTGTCCTCTAAAGAATCTTTTGCTGATATGATAATTACATGTTGGCCTTTTCCTGTTTTTCTTAATAGAGATAAAATATCCAATCCACTCCCATTAGGCAACATAATATCTAATAAAATACAATCGTAATTATAAACAAATACCTTATTTATAGCCGTATTGTAATCCGATGCAGTTTCTACCAAAAACTGTTCTTTTTCTAAAGAATTCTTAATGTTATCTAATAATTCAGGCTCGTCTTCAATAATTAAAATTTTCATGCTTTAAAGTTGATATTGGAATCTGGAAAGAAATGGGAATTTAAGCATTGTATTAAAATTAAAAAGCTGATTATATAGCAAGTATAAACAGCTTTTTTAGTGTGTGATATTATGTTTACAACAATCCTGCTCTTTTTAGCAAAGCATCGGGTTTGGGTTCGTGACCTCTAAATTGTTTGTACAAGTCCATCGGTTTTTGTGTCCCTCCTTGGCTAAGTACAAAGTCTTTAAATTTTGTAGCGGTGTCTCTATTAAAAATGCCTGTTTCTTTAAAATATTCAAAAGCATCCGCATCTAAAACTTCTGCCCATTTGTATGAATAATATCCTGCCGAATAGCCACCTTGAAAGATGTGAGAAAAAGCAGTACTCATACAGTTTTCTTTTACATCAGGATATAATTGCGTGCTTTTAAAAGCCTCGGTCTCAAATTCTTTCACGCTTTTCACGTTGTTGCTGTCATTACTAAACAGCCTCTGGCTGTGCCATGCCATGTCTAAAAGACCAAAACTCAATTGTCTTAACGTTTGTAGCCCTTCTAAAAAGTTTGATGCTTTTTTAATTTTCTGAATCAATTCGTTCGGAATTACTTCTCCTGTTTTGTAATGTTTGGCAAATAATTCCAAAGCTTCTTGTTCAAAACACCAGTTTTCCATGACTTGGCTTGGTAATTCCACAAAATCCCAAGAAACCGAAGTTCCAGATAAGCTAGGGTAGGTGGTGTTGGCTAGCATACCGTGTAAAGCATGTCCAAACTCGTGAAACAAAGTAGTTACTTCGTTAAAAGTTAACAAACTTGGTTTGCTTGCTGTAGGTTTGGTAAAATTGCAAACAATAGAAATGTGAGGTCTAGAGTTTTCGCCATCTAAAATCCATTGGCTTTTGTAGCCTGTTTTCCAAGCTCCGTTTCTTTTTCCTGGTCTAGGATGAAAATCAGCATAATAAACCGCTATAAAATTGCCTTTCTCATCGGTAACTTCATAGGTTTTAACATCTTTATGATATTTTTCTATATTGTTTACCTCTTTAAACTGCAATCCGTACAAGCGTTTGGCAATTTCAAAAGAACCGTTAATTACGTTTTCTAATTGAAAATAAGGTTTTAAAATTTCCTCATCAAAGTCGAATAGTTCTTGTTTTAATTTTTCACTGTAATAAGCACCATCCCATTTCTGAAAATCTTCAATTCCATCTTTTTTACGAGCAAAGTCTTTTAGTTGATTGTATTGTTCTAAAGCTTTAGGTTTTGCTTTTTGCAACATGTTTTCTAAGAAATCGGTTACTTTATCAGCAGATTCAGCCATACGTTCTTCTAAAACAAAATGAGCATGGCTTTTATAACCTAACAATTCTGCTCTTTTGGCACGCAATTCAACAATTTTTAAAACAATTTTTTCGTTATTGTTTTTGTTGTCTTGAAATCCTTTTTTTCCGGCAGCAATGGCTAGTTCTTTACGTAGCTCTCTATTGTCTGCATAGGTTAAAAAAGGAATGTAACTAGGAAAGTCTAAGGTAAACACCCAACCTTCTTTGTTTTTTTCTTTGGCTGTTTGTGCAGCATCTTCAATAGCCCCCTCTGGCAAACCACTTAGGTCTTTTTCATTACTAATATGTAGTTCGTAGTTTTGGGTTTCTGCCAATACGTTTTCACCAAAGGTTAAAGATAGTTTGGAAAGCTCCGTGTCTATTGCTCTTAACGTTTCTTTATCGGCATTATTTAAATTGGCACCATTGCGTGAAAAACCTTTGTATTTTTTTTCTAACAATGTTTGTTCCTCAATAGTTAAGTCTAAAGAAGTACGTTGTTCATAAACAGCTTTTACACGTTTAAACAATTCCTCGTTTAAACTAACATCATTAGAAAAAGCGGTTAAAATTGGAGAAACCTCTTGTGCAATTTTTTGCATTTCATCGTTGGTTTCTGCCGAGTTTAAATTGAAGAAAATAGAAGAAATTCTACTTAAGGTATGACCAGAAAAATCTAAAGCTTTAATGGTGTTTTCAAAAGTAGGGGCTTCGCTATTATTGGTAATTTCATCAATTTCTTCTTTGGCCTTTTTAATGGCTTGTTCAAAAGCAGGTTTGTAGTGTTCGTTTTTTATTTGCTCAAAAGGAGCTGTACCGTAAGGGGTGTTAAATGCTTGTAAAAGTGGGTTGCTCATGTTCTTTTATATTAATCCTTTAGATTTAATTTCTATATACTTATTAATGGAGTCTATGGTTAAGTTTTCGGGAGTTGTTAAAATAGAGTTTACTCCGTATTTACTTAACTCTAAAACCATTAATTCTTTGTCGTAAATAAATTTTTCTGCGACCGTTTTTTTGATGACTTCTTGTTCTGTACTTACTTTTTTGTTAGCAAGTTCTAAAATTTCTGTATTCTTAAAGAAAATAACAATAAGTATATGACTTTTGTTAATGGCTCTAAGATAACTCATTTGCCTTTCCAATGCATCCATGCTATCAAAATTGGTGTATAGCAATAGCAGGCTACGTTGTCTTATGTTTTGTTTAATGGCACTGTATAAAATTCCAAAATCGGTTTCTTCGTAATTTGTTTTTACATTGTACAAGGCTTCCAAAATCATACCTAATTGATGATTTCTTCTTTCTGCTGACACATAGTCATTGATGTTTTTTGAAAATGAAAACAAACCTGCTTTGTCTTGTTTTTGAATAACTACATTGCTAACAATTAAAGATGTGTTAATGGCATAATCTAACAAGCTAAGTCCGTTAAAAGGCATTTTCATGGTTCGTCCTCTGTCAATTAACATGTAAATGTTCTGAGCTTTTTCATCTATAAACTGATTGACCATTAACTGGTTTTTTTTAGCCGTTGCTTTCCAGTTAATGTCTTTAATATTATCGCCTTGTACGTATTCCTTAATTTGTTCAAATTCAAAAGAATTTCCAATTCGTCTTACTTTTTTAATTCCATATGCAGAAGATAAACTGTTGATGGTTTTTAAATCGAACTGCTTTAATTTTAAAAAAGAAGGATAGGTTTTGGTAACTGTTTCTTGTCCTAAAACATATTTTTTAGTGACCATATTTAAAACAGAATGCACAAAAATGTGGGTGTGTCCAAAATGGTATGCTCCTCTTTCTGTAGGAACTACATTGTATGAAAGGGTTTTAGAACTTTGTGCCGTTAGTTTGGTGCTTAGGTTAAAATTTCTAATTTGAAATTGAGCAGGAAGTTCATCAATAACTTCTATAAAAACATCTAAAGTATAGTTGTTTTTTAGTTGTATGTTGATGGTGTTTTGATCTCCGTTAGATAATTTTTCGGGCAGTGTTCTGGTGGCTTCAATTCCGTTTTGAATTCTAAAAACTAAGTAAATATCAAAACAAACAATTCCTATAAAAACTACAAATAGCAGTTGGCTAAGGAGGTAGAGTTCTTTGATGAAAAAACTAAGAACAAACAAAACCACAAATCCAGACAATAGGTAAAAGAACAAATTGTTTAGATAAATGCTTTGATAAGCCTTTTTTAGTTTGTTTAGAAAAGAGGTTTCTTGCATAGAATTAACTTGGTATTTCGGTAGATTGAATACTATCGTTAATAATTTGAGCAGCCGTAATTCCTTCCATTTCTCTTTCTGGAGTTACAATTACTCGGTGTTGCAATACAGGAACGGCAATTTGCTTAATATCTTCAGGAGTTACAAAATCTCTTCCGTTAATGGCAGCAAATGCTTTGGATGCTTTTAACAAGGCAATAGAGGCTCTTGGCGAGGCTCCTAAATACAAAAAGGAGTTGCTACGAGTACTCACCACAATATCTGCAATGTATTTAATTAGGTTTGGTTCTACAATAACTTGTTTTGCAAGTTGCTGATAAGCCAATATTTGTTCTTTGCTAATGCTTTCCGAAACAAAATCTAATTTAGGTTGTGTTGCTTGGTGCTCTCTGTTGATGATTTCTATTTCATCGTTTAAGTTAGGGTAGTCTACGGTAATTTTAAACAAAAATCGGTCTAGTTGAGCTTCGGGTAATCGGTAAGTTCCTTCTTGGTCTACAGGGTTTTGCGTAGCAACTACAAAATATGGCGATTCTAAATCATACTTAGTTCCATCAATAGTTACTTGTTGTTCTTCCATTACCTCAAACAAAGCAGCTTGTGTTTTTGCAGGAGCTCTGTTAATTTCATCAATTAAAATAAGGTTAGAAAAAATAGGTCCTTTTTTAAATTCAAATTCCGATTTTTTCAAATCAAAAATAGAAGTTCCTAACACATCCGATGGCATTAAATCTGGAGTAAACTGAATTCTTTGATAGTCTATAGACAATGTTTTGGCCAACAGTTTTGCTGTTACTGTTTTGGCAACTCCAGGCACACCTTCTATTAACACGTGTCCTTCGCACAACAAGGCGGTTAATAACAAATTAACCATGTGTTTTTGACCAACTATAACTTTAGAAATTTCTTGTTTTATGGTGTTAATTCCTTGGTGTAGTTCGGTTAAATCTATTCGGTTGCTAAATTCTAATTCTTCCATGCGTTTGTATTTTTGTTAAAGTCTTCTATTTCTTTATTTAATTTTTTTAAGAGAATTATAGAGGAACTGTCTCTATGTTTAAGGGTGTTGATAAAACGGATTAATTCTTTGGTTTTTTGCAAATCGTAACCCGATTTTAAACTTAGTTGTTTGGCCAGTTTCTCGTTGGTGTTGTCGGTAATCAGATTGTACTTTTGACGAATGTTTTTATAAAAAATATTTATTTTATGATGAATCATCGGCTGAAAATTATCGGCTTCTTCATATAAAACAGAAATGGTTTCTACAAAGTCTAAACTGGTGTTTCTTACTTTAGGAATTATAGGAATAATTCTTTGTTTTCTTTTTGCGTTTATCAATAAAAACAAGCCAATTCCTACAAGTATTAATATCCAAGCAAAGTAAAGTTCTTTCTGTTTTTTAATAAATCGTAAAGGGCTATTTTCTAAGTCTGGATTTCCTTTGTAATTGCTCTCAAAATACAGAGTGTTAAAAGTTGTTTTGTTAGCAATAATTGCATCAGGAAACATAGAAAGTAACTGATTTATGTATTGTGTGTTTGGCATTTCTAGCAAATAATAATTGCTAAAAATTTTGGGTTGTGTGTGTAAATAGAATCGTCCTTTTTTATAGGGAACTTCAATAAAATTAGTGAGAATTTTAAAGGGTTCATTTTTAGGAGCGTAACTAACAGTTCCTAGAGATGTAAGATGTGTACTGTCTTTAAAATATCCTTGATAAAATTTGAGTTTCTTTTCAGTTTTTAAAAAATACTTAGAGTGATGTAGGTTGATGTATAAAGAATCTACGTTGTTTAACTCTTTGCTTTTAAAGCTTTTTAAAAGATGTAGACTATCTAACAATTCATCAGCAAAAGTATTGGCACTAATAAAGGCTGTGTTTCCGTTTCCAATAAATTTTAATAGTTGGTTTCTAGAGGCTTTATCGGGCAAAAAAGCCTCATCAATATTAAAGTATAAGTTGTTTTGTTCTTTTTTAATAGATGGGTTTTCTTGTTGAAATTCGTAAAACGTGTTTTTAAGCGTAACAATTTTTTGAGAAGTAAATACTTTGTTTAATTGATCGTAAAATACTTTTACATCAAAAGGGTTTTTGTTTTGCTCGTTATAGGTTTTATCCCAAATAATTTTTTTGGGGCTAAGACTGTCTATAAGAATGACCAACAATACAATTACAATTCCTAGAATAATAAATCCTTTCTTTTTCATTAGGCAAGGTCTTTTAGTAATTGTTGGTAGCTAATTTCAATTTTTTGATACGCTTCTTGATCAATCACAAACTCACCATACCAAATATAATTGTAGTAATAAGAAACACTTTTAAAACGAGTGTTATAAGAAGTGTCTTCTATTTCTAGTTGATAATCGGCATTGGTTTTAAGATTGCTAAGTTCTATAATTTCTTTTTCCGATAATTTTTGCAACACCCATAAATAATAATACTTAACAGCCAATCTGTAATTGGTTTGTGCCAGTGCTTGTTTTACAAGAATATCAAAATTGGCAGATTCAATTTCTTCCACTTCGTTTTCATACGTTAAAGTATTGTTTTGTTTTTTTCTAAAAAGCCAAGTACCTTCTTTGTAAAAAATCATGCGTGCAATTATATAAATGGCAGCTATAATTATTAAAAAGTAAAAAACAAGTTTGGTGTAATAGATACTTGTACCTCCTAAACCTAATTTTTTATAAAGATTGTAGATAAGTTGTGCCAACCATAGTTTAAATTCAAGCCAAAAAGAAGGTTCTTGTTCTTTATAATTATAATCTGATGAAGTATAGGCTTCTTTGTAGTTTTCTGGAATTTTTCTAGAAACCTTTGCAATGCTATCGTTTGTAGCTTTGGATACGCTAACAAACATTAACAAAATTAGGTTGATGGGTTTGTTGATGAATCTCATAGCATAGAGGAATCTAAAGTTACTTTTTTAGCTATTTTATGTGGATAGATTAAGAAATAGTAAGAAATAAGACTTAAGGTTCCTATAATAATGGCAAAGGCCAAAATAGTAGGCATGCTATTTCCGTACCTAGATACAAATCCTTCTAAAAAACCAGCAGCAATGGTAAAAGGAAAGGTGCTGATGATGATTTTAATTCCATTTCGCATTCCTTCTTTAAAAGAGTCTATTCTTTTTAAAGATTTAGGAAACAAAATACTGGCTCCTAAAATTAGACCTACGGCTCCTTCTATCACAATGGCAAAAATTTCCATGGCACCATGAATCCAAATTCCTTTTACACTTTGCAGTAACACACCTTGTTCTGCAAAAAAGTATTGAAAAGCTCCTAACATAATTCCGTTCTGCAGCAGTACATAAGCCGTTCCTATTCCTCCGGTAATTCCAAAAGCAAAGGCTTTTAAACCTACATACAGGTTGTTAAAAGTAATTCCAATAAAGCTTCCCCAATTAGAACCCGATTTGTAAATGGCTGTTGGATTTCCGTTTTTAATGTTTTCTAAAGTTTGATTTACATACCCATTAGAAAGAATTAAACGAACAAAACTATCATCATAAATAGCAGAAATAAGACCAATTCCTACAGACAATCCAAAAATGATGAATGAATAATAAATATATTTTTTATAGGTATAGAGCAACAAAGGCACATCAATTAAGAAAAACTGTAAAAGTCTGTTTTTGTCCTCCTTTTTAGATTTGTATATTTTTTGAAAAGCTAAAATGGTTAAATGATTTAAATACACCACCAACTTGCTTTTTTTGTAGTATGTTTGAGCAAAAGCTAAGTCATTAATTAAGTGCAGATAAAGTTTAGACAATTCTTCTGGATGCGCTATGTTTTTTTCTTTGATTGCGCTTTCAAAACGCAACCATTTTTCTTTATTTTGTTTAATAAATGCAATCTCTCTCATAGAGTATCAAATTACTAGCTTTAATGGCAGAAATACAAATTACCACGACCCAAAATGTAAACTTAGATTTTAAGACTGCGGAGTTGAATCATAGGATGGCAGCTTGGTTTATAGATGTATTAGTCAAATCAGCTTACATAGCTGTTTTTGCTTATTTGTTTTTTGGGCTTTTAAATTTGGGAAAGTATTTAAAGACTAACGATCAATGGTCGGTAATTGCTGTGGTTATAGTGTTTTTAATTCCTGTAATTTTTTACACGTTGGTATTAGAAACGATGCTAAACGGACAAACAATTGGGAAAAAGCTAATGAAGCTTAAGGTGCTTAAAATTGATGGTTACCAAACAGGATTCATCGATTTTTTTATAAGATGGGTGATGCGTATTGTAGATCTAAATATGTTTTCTGGAGTTATTGCTTTGGTGTTTATTGGGAGCACTAAAAAATCTCAACGTTTAGGAGGAATTGCATCTGGAACGGCAGTGGTTAGCTTGCGAAATAAAATAAATATTAGCCACACCATTTTAGAAGAAAATTTAGTTTCTAATTACCAACCAACTTATGCATCGGTAGTTAAGTTGTCAGACAACGATGTTAGAATTATTAAAGAACATTTTCTTAGAGCAAAAGCAAATACAGATCATGCTTTGTTGTTAAAGCTAAAAGAAAAAATTATAGCGGTCATTAATCAACAACCCATAGAAGACCAAACAAGTACCGATTTTATAGATATGGTTATTAAAGATTACAATTATTACACACAAAATATGTAATAAAAATAAAAGCCTCTTTAAAAATTTTTAAAGAGGCTTTTTTAATTTTTGTAAAATTAATAGTTGCTTATGCAACACCAATTTCATTCAACTCATCTGTAGGGTTTTTAGGATCGGGTCCATATTGGTTAGGACCTTCATTTCCATTTTTAGCTAAGAGAACAATAATCCAAATCCAACCAATTAAAGGTAAAAACCAAAGAAGTTGAAACCAACCACTTTTGTTGATGTCGTGTAGTCTTCTTGCTCCAACAGCAATGCTAGGTACAAAGACAAATAGAGAATATACATAGCCTAGTTTTGTTGATAATTCCATACCAAATATTAGAGCGAATATGCCTTGAATAGCCCAACTAATAAGAGAGCTAACTAAAGTAAACATCCAATATTCTTTCCTTCTTGCTCTTCCGTTAAAATCTATATACTGTTTTAAAACTTTTAAATACCAATTCATTTTTCTATAGTTTAATTTTTTGTGAAAATACAAAAATGCGTAGAACATAAAAAAAACTATTTACGACTTAATTATAGAATTTAAAAGGAGTTTGTAAATACAATATAAATAATTTGCAAATTCAAAAATCTATGTTAAATTTGTGTCAATGAAATTAGATACAAAAAATACTTGGTGGTGGCACACTCTTAATTAATTAAGCGTGAGTATCATTGTGTATTTTAATCAAATAAATATATAAAGGCTTATCTCACGATAAGCCTTTTTTTATAGTGTATAAGCAAAAAGTTTATGAACAAATTACAATTTAAGACAGTTATTAAAGAGCAGATGGCCGATACGGTAACACCTGTTGGATTATATTTAAGATTTAGAGATCGTTTTGCCAACACCGTTTTGTTGGAAGGGTCTGATTATCATTCAAAAGAAGATAGTTATACCTTTATAGGAATAGATCCTTTGGTTCATATAAAAGCAGAAAATCATTCTTTAAGTTTAAGTTATAGAGACGAAGTGTTGAGTACGGCACCGTTGCAAAGAAATTTTCACGAAATATTTCAGTACTATTCTGATTTAATTCAGACAGATTCTCCTGCAGAATACAAAGCGTTTAACGGTTTGTATGGGTATACAACTTATGATGCGGTTCAGTACTTTGAGAACATCAAATTACAAGCAAAACAAGCAGAATCTGCCATTCCGTTTTTACACTATAGTTTTTTTAGATACGTAATTGCGATCAATCACTTTAATGATGAAATGATTGTGATAGAAAATGTGCCAGAAGGAGAGGAATCTAATATTGATGAAATCATCACTATTGTAAACAATCCAACCTATCAAACACAAGATTTTTCATACGATGAAACAACAGAAACATCAAGCTGTACAGATGAAGAATTTAAAGAATATGTAAGAAAAGGAAAAGCACATTGTAAACGCGGAGATGTATTCCAAATTGTATTGTCTAGACAGTTTCAACAAAAATACAAAGGAGATGATTTTAACTTGTATAGAGCTTTGCGTTCTATCAACCCATCACCTTATTTGTTTTATTTTGATTATGGTAGTTTCCGTTTGATGGGATCATCACCAGAAGCACAAATTAAAGTTAAAAAAGGAATTGCAACCATCAACCCTATTGCAGGAACGTTCAGAAGAACAGGGAATGCAAAAGAAGATCATTTGTTAGGAGAAAAATTATCAAACGATAAAAAAGAAACGGCAGAACACGTAATGTTGGTAGATTTAGCTCGTAACGATATGAGTAAACATGCCGATAATGTTACGGTAGAAGTATTTAAAGAAGTGCAGTACTTTAGTCATGTAATTCACTTAGTATCTACCGTAGTAGGAAAAATAAAAGGAGATCCTTTAAAAATTGTGGGTGATACCTTTCCTGCAGGAACTTTAAGTGGAGCTCCAAAATACAAAGCCATGCAGTTAATAGATACGTACGAATCTCAAAGCAGAGGTTTTTACGGTGGGGCTGTTGGTGTAATTGGTTTGTCTGGAGAAGTAAACCTAGCCATTGCCATTCGTTCTTTTGTAAGTAAAAACAATACGTTGTATTACCAAGCAGGAGCCGGAGTTGTAATGGATTCTACCGAAGAGGGAGAATTGCAAGAAGTAAATAATAAGTTAGCAGCATTAAAGAAAGCTTTGGTGTTGGCAGAGAAAATATAAATTAGTGCCGAGTAAAAAGTACAAAGTGCAAAGTTAGCATAGCTACAGTGCTTAATACTCTATACTCAGTACTCAGTACTAAATAGATATGAAAATATTAATATTAGATAATTACGATTCTTTTACCTACAACCTAGTGCACATGGTAGAAGAAATTACTGGAGAAACTCCAGATGTTTTTAGAAATGATGAAATTCCTTTAGAGGTTGTTGGAGAGTATGATTTAATTATGTTGTCTCCAGGACCAGGAGTGCCAGATGAAGCAGGAATTTTAAAAGAAGTAATAGCAGAATATGCTGGTAAAAAACCAATTTTTGGTGTGTGTTTAGGATTGCAAGCTATTACCGAGGTTTTTGGAGGGAAAATTATCAACATGGACAATGTATTCCATGGAGTAGCAACAGAAATGAAAGTTGTAGATGAAAATGCTGTAATTTTTAAACAGTTGCCTCAATTCTTTTCAGCAGCTAGATACCATTCTTGGATTGCAGATCCTGCAACAATTCCTAGCAATTTAAAAGTAACTTGTGTAGATGAAGATGGAGGGGTGATGGCTATAGAACACAAAGATTTTAATATTAGTGCTGTGCAATTTCATCCAGAATCTATTTTAACACCCGATGGTGAAATAATGGTTCGTGAGTTTATAGAAAATGCAAAAAAGAAGGTATCATAGATCATAAAAGGCCCAAGGAATAAAATGAAGAAAATATTAGCAAGATTATTTGAATACGAAAAGCTAAGTCAGCAAGAAGCTAAAGAAATTTTAATTAGAATTGCCAATCGAGAGTTTAATAATTCACAAATAGCATCTTTCTTAACAGTGTTTTTAATGAGACCCATTACTGTTAACGAGTTGGCAGGTTTTAGAGAAGCATTGTTAGAATTGGCATTAAAAGTTGATTTGTCTGAATTCAATACCATCGATTTGTGTGGAACAGGAGGAGACGGAAAAAACACCTTTAATATTTCTACATTAACTTCATTTATAGTTGCAGGTACAGGTCATAAAGTGGCCAAACATGGTAACTATGGGGTGTCTTCTGCATCGGGTTCTTCTAATATGCTAGAGCATTTAGGATATCAATTTACCAAAGAAGAAAGTATTTTAAAAAACCAGTTAGACAAAGCAAATATTTGCTTTTTACACGCTCCTTTATTTCATCCTGCAATGGCAGCTGTTGGACCTGTAAGAAAAGAAATGGCGGTAAAAACATTCTTTAACATGCTGGGGCCTTTGGTAAATCCAAGTATGCCTCAAAATCAGTTGGTAGGAGTGTTTAACTTGCAGGTAGGTAGGTTGTATAAAAATATTTTAAGTCAAACTTCTGATAATTTTGCAGTAGTACACGCTTTAGATGGTTATGATGAAATTTCGTTAACAGGGCCATTTAAAATTTACAGCAAAAATAACGAACAAATATTACACCCTAGAGATTTTCATTTAGACCAAATTCAACAATCTGATATATATGGAGGAAACACAGTGCCAGAAGCTGCTGAAATTTTTACCCATATTTTAGAGGGAAAAGGAACCCAGGCACAAAACAATGTAGTGTTAACAAACGCAGCATTTGCTTTAAGAACTTTTGATGCTAGCAAATCTTTTAAAGAAGCGTTTGCGCAAGCAGAAGATAGTTTAATGGGAGGAAAAGCCAAACAAAGTTTAAAAACTTTATTAGAGTTATAAAAAGGTGTTCGAGCGGAGTCGAGAACAAAGCGGAGTCGAGAACAATACGAATTAGTTAAAAATTTGTAATTAAGTAATAAGTAATAAGATGACAATATTAGAGAAAATTGTAGCCTACAAAAAGAAAGAAGTTGCAAAAATAAAGGCAGAAGTACAGGTTAAAAAACTAGTAGAAAGTCCTAATTTTAAAAGAACACCACTTTCTTTAAAAAGATCATTATTAGAGGTTGGGTCTACAGGAATTATTGCAGAATTTAAAAGACAATCTCCTTCTAAAGGAATTATAAACGATAAGGCAGATATTTTAGAGGTAACTAACGGATATTTAGATGCCAATGTAGCTGCACAATCTATTTTAACAGATACCCACTTTTTTGGGGGTACCATGGTAGATTTAATGAAAGCTAGAAGTATTAATGAAGTAAAACCAATTCTTAGAAAAGATTTTATTGTAGATGGTTTTCAAATTGTAGAGGCCAAAGCTATTGGTGCCGATGTTATTTTATTAATTGCGGCTTGTTTAACTAAAGAAGAGTTAAAACAATACGGTCAATTAGCAACAGATTTAGGAATGGATGTGTTGTACGAAGTTCATACCCAAGAGGAATTAGATAAAATTGATGCAAACGATAAAATCATCGGAATTAACAACAGAAACTTAAACACGTTTAAGGTAGATTTAGAACATTCTATAGAATTGGCTTCTAAAATTCCAGACAATTGTGTAAAAGTTTCAGAGAGTGGAATTAGCGATCCTAAAATTATTATGGGATTGAAACAATATGGTTTTCAAGGATTCTTAATTGGAGAAAATTTTATGAAAACAGACAATCCAGGGCAGGCTTGTAAAGAGTTTATTGGACAAATGTAAAATATAGTACAAAGTAAATAGTAAAGAGTACAAAAATAGCGTAACTACGGTACTCAATGCTTAATACTCAGTACTCAGTACTTTAAAAATATGAAAATCAAAGTTTGCGGAATGAAATACGATCAGAATATAAAAGCAGTAGCTGGCTTACAACCAGACTATATGGGGTTTATATTTTATCCAAAATCGCCACGTAATTTTGAAGGAATTATTCCTGATATCGATGAAAACATCAAAAAAACAGGAGTGTTTGTAAATGCTCCTATAAGTTTTGTGTTAGAAAAAGTAAAACAACACGGCTTTAAAGCAGTGCAGTTACACGGATCAGAATCGGTAGCCTATTGTCAAGAACTAATCAGTCACGATTTAGATATTGAGTTATTTAAAGTCTTTTCAATTAAAGACGAGTTTGATTTTTCTGTACTAAAAAATTACGAACCTTTTGTAAATTACTTCCTGTTTGATACCAAGGGAAAAGACAAAGGAGGGAATGGTTATACGTTTGATTGGTCGGTGCTAAAACAATACCCATCAACCAAACCTTTTATTTTAAGTGGAGGTATAGGAGTTGATGAAATAGAAAAAGTAAAAGAAATTTTAAAAACTGAGTTGCCTATTTATGCTTTAGACATTAATAGCAAATTTGAAACGGAACCTGCTGTAAAAGATGTGGCCTTGTTGCAGCATTTTTTTAATGAAATAAAAGGTCTTCGAGCGTAGTCGAGAAGTCAAGAAATAAAAAAGGTAATAAAGAAATGTAAACGGTGTTCAAGCGGAGTCGAGAACTATTGTATCTCGACTCCGCTCGATGACCAAGAAAATAAAATAGTATTAATTTGTTATTCGTTTAGTTGTTTAATCGACTTAATATTTTAACAGATTCGTTCACTAAATATAAATACAAGGTCTTCGAGCGTAGTCGAGAAGTCAAGAAATAAAAAGGTAAAAAAGAAATGTAAACGGTGTTCAAGCAGAGTTGAGAACTATTGCATTCCGATTCAGCTCGATGACCAAAAAAATAAAATAGAAACAATAATTAGTGCAGAGTATTTAGCACAAAGTACAAAGTGAGCGTAGCTACTGTACTCAACACTCAATACTCAGTACTCAGTACTATATAAATTATGTCAGAATTTCAAGTAGATAAAAACGGATATTACGGACAATTTGGAGGAGCTTATATTCCTGAATTACTGTATCCAAATGTAAAGGAATTAGAAGGTAGTTATTTGGATATCATTAATTCTGAAGCTTTTCAAAAAGAGTATTTGTATTTGTTAAAACAATATGTGGGTAGGCCAACACCATTGTACTACGCACCTAATTTATCAGACAAATACGGAGCTCATATCTATTTAAAAAGAGAAGATTTAAACCATACAGGAGCTCACAAGGTAAACAATACCATAGGGCAAATTTTAATAGCAAAGCATTTAGGTAAAAAAAGAATTATAGCAGAAACAGGAGCAGGGCAACACGGAGTAGCTACAGCAACAGTTTGTGCATTAATGAACTTGGAATGTATTGTGTTTATGGGAGAAGTAGACATCAAACGTCAGGCACCCAATGTAGCACGTATGCAAATGCTAGGAGCTAAAGTAGTAGCTGCCACAAGTGGAAGTAAAACCTTAAAAGATGCCACCAACGAAGCTATTCGTGATTGGATTCAACACCCAGAAGAAACCTATTATTTAATAGGATCTGTAGTAGGACCACATCCGTATCCAGATATGGTAGCTCGTTTGCAAGCCATTATTTCAGAAGAAATTAAATGGCAGTTAAAAGAACAAACAGGAAAAGAAAACCCAGATACCATTATTGCATGTGTAGGTGGAGGTTCTAATGCTGCCGGAGCTTTTTATCATTATATGGATGATAAAGAAGTACAATTAGTAGCTGTAGAAGCTGCGGGTATGGGAGTAAATTCTGGCGAAAGTGCAGCCACATCTCAATTGGGGCAAGTAGGGGTTATTCATGGTTCTAAAACCATTTTAATGCAAGATGAATACGGTCAAATTGTAGAGCCATATTCTATTTCTGCAGGTTTAGATTATCCGGGAGTAGGACCGTTACATGCGCATTTGTACGAAAGTAAAAGAGGAACCTTTTTAAACGCAACCGATCAAGAAGCCTTAGATGCTGCTTTTGAATTGACCAAATTAGAAGGAATTATTCCTGCCTTAGAAAGTTCACATGCTTTGGCGGTGTTAGGAAAAATGAATTTACAAAAAGACCAAGTTGTTGTCATCAACCTTTCGGGTAGGGGAGACAAAGATTTGGAAACATATATTACAGAATTAGGTAAAAGACAAGCAAGAGGAGATGAGTAAATTAACCCAATTATTTAAGAAAAAACCAAACAGATTGTGTTCTGTTTATTTCACATCAGGATATCCACAGTTAAACGATACCGTTACTGTAATTAAAGGATTAGAAGCTGCTGGAGTAGATTTTTTAGAGGTAGGTTTGCCTTATTCAGACCCTATGGCAGATGGACCTACCATTCAAGAAACAAGTTCTATAGCATTAAAAAATGGAATCAATTTAGATCTTATTTTCAATCAGCTAGCAAGTATTAAAAATCAAGTAAACATTCCGTTAATTGCTATGGGATATTTTAATCAAATGGTGCGTTACGGAGCAGAAAAGTTTTGTGAAAAATGTCAATCTGTAGGAATAGAGACTTTGGTGTTGCCAGATATGCCTATGATTGAATATGAAAACACATACAAAGCTTTGTTTGCTAAATACGGATTGTCTAACGTGTTTTTAATCACACCACAAACATCAGAAGAACGCATTCGTAAAATTGATGCCATGACCGATGCTTTTATTTATGTAGTAGCTTCATCATCCATTACAGGAGCCAAAGGAAGTATTTCGGACAAGCAAATAGCTTATTTTAACAGAATTAAATCATACAACCTAAAAAGTACGTTAATTGCAGGTTTTGGAATTTCTAGTAAAGAAACCTTTAATACAGTTTGCGAACATGTAAACGGAGCTATTATAGGATCTGCATTTGTAAAACACATAGGAACCAACGGTGTAAATACCATTGATAAATTTGTGAAAAATATTATTGGTTAGAGCGTTCCCTACGGTCGGGCTTTTACCACTCGCTTTTTAGATCCTGAAACAAGTTCAGCATCTAAAAGAGCTCAAACAAATGTGCAATCCCTAACGCAAAACAAAAACTTATTGAAACCATTTTAAATTTTCAATAAGTTTTTCTGAAATACTAAAAAAACAAAATAAATCTTTTTTTTAATGATTTGCTATATTTAAGAGTTGTTTAATGGTTTTTTGTTAATTATAATCAGGTTTTTTTTGATATTAAGCAGTCGTATTATGATATAATTGATTGTTGTATTTAAAAGTTATTTACATTCGTTATTATTAATTATTTAAATGCAATAATCATGAGTGTCAAATTCTTAAAATCAAAAATGATTCTGTTTTTTTTAAGTGTAGTTTTTAGTTTGATTTCATGTGAAGAACATAAAATTGTTTCTGAGGAAACTCAACCATTATTTTCTATAGAAAATATTAGGAAAGGGGAACAAAAAGTTACTGCGGCAGCTACAGGAGTAATTGCTAATTTTACTTCTAATGTGTTTGTAGCTAGTGGGGTAGGTTATCAAGGGCCTTCGCAAGCAATTATTAATGGACTGCCTAAGTTTGTAGTGAAACAATTTCCTAGATATAATGCTACACAAAGAATTCAGAGTGCTATAGATCAAGCAAGTAATGGAGGAGGAGGTAGGGTCATCATTAAATCAGGAACTTATACGTTAGGAGCTGTCAATTTAAAATCTAATGTGCATATTAGGATTAAACCTAATGTAATTATTATAGGAGATCAGAGAGATACTAGCCTTGAAGCAAGACAAAGAGAAAAAGATATTTTCTTAATAGGAAGAAGGCAAAATATTAGAAATGTAACTATTGTAGGGGAGGGTAGTGGTGATTCTAGGCCTAAGTTTAGATATTTTAGAGAAGGTACAGAAAGAGGTGTAGGAGGTATTAGAGCTTTTTCAGTAAATGGTGTTAAAAATTGTTTCATTCAAAATATACTTATAGAAGATAACCAAACAAGATTCTCAGGTATTGATTTTAACTTTAACTTTAGTGATATCAGTAGAGCAGGTAGACCTACCAATGTAACAATAGATAATTGTGAGATTAAAAACGCAGCATATGGTTATGGATTGGTTCAATTAAATTGTGGTTTAAATATTTTACTTTCTAATTTAACTGGTGAAGGGGGAGTTACTGCAAGAATTGAGTCGGATAATAGGACTTTTGGAAGTCAAGATATCGGTATAGAGAACGCACACGTACGAAATATATTAACTCGAAATGGTAACACTTCTGTACTTTTACAGCCTTGGAATGTTATTAACGGAAATGTTTTTATAGATGGTGTACATGCTATAAATTGTAATTTTGCGGTAGAAACTCAAGATGGTTATATGGATACAACAGGAAGAGGTAGATTTGGTCCTAATTCTTCTATTAGGAATGTTAGTCATGAATATGGACTTACTGCAACTAATCATTTTGCTCATTTAGAGGCTATTCCAAATTGTCTACTGAGTTTCTTTTTAAGAAATAATAATCCAGATGCGGAGGATAGTGGAGCAAGAGTTGGGCCTTCCGTATGTGTTGTAGGAGATTTTATTACGAGAGACACCAATAGAATTAATATATTGCAAAATACTGTTAGTGCATCGGTACCAATAAATACAAACCCTGCAAATACAGTAACTTCAAGAGTAGATATTTTAACAGGAATAGCCATTGCACATAGAGGTACAGATCCTAACAAACAGTGTGGTTGGAGAGCGTATAATTAATTACTTATGGAGGACTAAATTTTTAAATATTTCATATTGTTTAGATTATTACAAACAACTAAAAAATATTCCATAGTGCTTTTTTAAATCTTTAATAAGTTTGTCCTTTATTTTAATACCATAAAAGTAAAATTAATATTTTGCTGTTTAAAAGAATAGTTATGAATACTAAATTGTTAAGTAAAAGAAATATTGCTTTTTTTTTAAGTTTTGTCTTTTTTTTAAGTTCTTGTAGTAAGAATCTATCATCACCTGAAGTTATAGAAGAAATAGAAAACGTAGGAAAAACAAATGATGAAGAAATTACTGTTGCTGCTACGGGGGCTAAACTAGAGATCATTCCTAATGTGTTTATTGTTAAAGGTATAGGCTATCAAGGTCCATCACAAAGTGAAATTAATAACTTACCCAGATTTATTATTTCTGAACTTCCCATGGATAATGCTACGCAAAGAATCCAAAATGTCATAGACGAGGCAAGTAATGTAGGGGGAGGTAGAGTTGTTATTGAAGCTGGTAGATACATTTTGAAAGAGATTAATTTAAAATCAAATGTGCATATTCGATTGAAACCCAATGTCGTTATAGAAGCAGATCAAAGAGATACGAGTCCTAGTGCTACCAAAAAAACAAAAGAAATTTTCTTGCTTGGAAGAAGACAAAACATTAAAAACGTGTCTATTGTAGGAGAGGGTACAGGAGATGCTAGAGTTCGATTCAAATATTTTAGAGAATCAGAAGAGCGACGTGTTGGAGGAGCAAGGGCTTTTTCGGTAAATGGAGTGACTAATTGTTTTATTCAAAATATACTTATAGAAGATAATCAAACAAGATTTTCAGGTATTGATTTTAACTTTAACTTTAGTGACATCAGTAGAGCAGGTAGACCTACCAATGTAACAATAGATAATTGTGAGATTAAAAACGCAGCATATGGTTATGGATTGGTTCAATTAAATTGCGGTTTAAATATTTTACTTTCTAATTTAACAGGTGAAGGGGGAGTTACTGCAAGAATTGAGTCGGATAATAGGACTTTTGGAAGTCAAGATATTGGTATTGAGAACGCACATGTGCGAAATATATTAACTAAAAATGGGAATACTTCTGTGCTTTTACAGCCTTGGAATGTTGTTAACGGAAATGTTTTTGTAGATGGCATACATGCTGTAAATTGTAATTTTGCGGTAGAAACTCAAGACGGGTATATGGATACGGCAGGTCAAGGTAGGTTTGGATCAGATTCTTATATTAAGAATGTGAGTCATGAATACGGACTTACTGCAACTAACCATTATGCGCATTTGTCGGCAATTCCTAATTGTCTGTTAGGTTTTTTTAAAAAAGGAGAGAACCCTGATGCCGAAGACACTGGGTCAAGAGTAGGGCCTTCTGTAAGTGTTGTTGGAGACTTTATAACTAGAGAACCCAATAGGATTAAAGTTTTTGAAGAAACTGTAAGAGCTATGGTGCCTGAGAATAGAGATGTTGCAAATACAGTAGAGTCAAGGTCTAAAATTTTAGTTGGAAAATCTGATGCTCATAGAGGAAATGATCTTAGTAAGCAATGTGGCATTGGAGCTTATAATTAACGAGAATAGAGATATAGGGAGAGTCTACTTAAAGTCATGTGATCCTGATGATATCTTTTTTATACTCTGTTTGTTTATAAATAATCACTAAAAAATAGAAAGAGTTAAAAACGAGCAAATTATTCCAATCTAGTTCAAGGTTTGAAGGATAATTAGGGAAATATGATTATTTTTATTAATGTATATGAATTAAGAAATAAATATAAACATTTTGGAAATTCACAAGGCTTTTTTGATGATTAGTGTAATCTATAAATTTCTCTAATTTGATCTAGAATTTTTTCAAAATCAATTTTTAAATCTATCAATTTACCAGAGTGAATATCAAAAACCCATCCGTGAACAGTTACTTTTCTGTCGTTGTAAGCTTGTTGAAACTCCGAAGTTTTAATAACATTTACACATTGCTCTTGAACGTTTAATTCTACCAAACGTTTGTATTTTTTGTCTTCGTCTTTAATCGTGTTTAATTCATCTTTGTGAATCCTGTATACATCTCTAATATTACGTAACCAAGGGTTTAAAATTCCTAAGTCTTTAGGTTGCATAGCTGCTTTAACACCTCCACAGTAATAGTGACCACAAACCACAACGTGATTTACTTTTAAGTGCATTAACGAATAATCAATAACAGACATTGCGCTTAAATCTGTGTTAGGAACCATATTAGCTATGTTTCTGTGCACAAAAGCTTCACCAGGTCCAACTCCCATCATTTCTTCGGCAGTTACTCTACTATCAGAACATCCAATATAAAGTATTTCTGGATTTTGTCCTTTAGACATGTCTTTAAAATAGTCTGTATCAATAGCTAATTGATGTTGTACCCATTTCTTGTTGTTTTCAAATATTTTTTGAACCTCCATAAGTAAGATTTTTAGAGTTTTTTAGGATTTGTTTTATAGGTAGTAGTACAGTTGTTTTAAAGTTCTAAGATAGTTTATAGAAACTAAAAAAGAGGCCTTATGACCTCTTTTAAACTATTGTGCAATATTGTTTTTAACTTAAAAACGTTACAGAACCATCGCTAACATTGTACATGGCTCCAACAATCATAATTTCTCCTTTTTGTTCCATGTCTGACAAAACATCACTTTCGTTTCTAATTCTCTCTATGGTAAGTTTTACGTTTTTTTCCGAAACGTTGTCTACAAACTCTAAGTTAGCAGAGGTTCTTAAACTTTCTTCTTTAGGTTCTTTAATAGAGTTTACAGCAGGTTTAATATTGTTAAGCATGGCTGTAAGGTTTCCTAGTTTAGCATTGTCACAAGCACCTTTTATAGCTCCACAACTAGTGTGTCCTAAAACTACTATTAATTTTGTTCCTGCTAATTTACAGGCAAATTCCATAGAACCTAAAATGTCTTGATTCACAAAGTTACCTGCAATTCTAATACTAAAAATATCTCCTAATCCTTGGTCAAATACAAGCTCTGCAGATACTCTAGAATCTATACAGCTTAAAATAGTTGCAAAAGGAAATTGTCCTTCGCTAGTATCATTTACTTGTTCTAATAAGTTTCTATGTGCTTTTAAGTTGTCTTGAAACCTTTGATTACCTTCTTTTAAAAATTGTAATGACTTTTCTGGAGTCATTGTAGCTTGCGTTTCTTTAGTGTGTGCTTTCATTTTTTAATACTTTTATGGTTTGTATAGCGAACTAAATACGGTGTTAAAATTACGATTTTACTACTTTTATATGAGGCATTGGTTTGTTGTGTTTGTGTAGATTTATATCCAAATCAACCAATGTCAATTTAATTTCTTTGTTAGCAGCTTTAATCGCAAAATCTTGAATAATTTCTACAATATCCAAATGTATAAATTGTGTTTTAGTAGCAATAATAGTTACAATACTTTTTTCTGGAATTTTATCCAATATTTTTAAAACAGAGGCTTTGTTTAAAAACGTAACATCTTCTGATAGTTCAAGGGTATAAGTTCCAATGTCTCCATTTTTACTGTGTTCTAAAAAATAAGGAATTTTGTAGTTGTTTCTTAATATAATAAAAATAGCTACGGCTATTCCTAATCCAATTCCCATCAATAAATCTGTAGCAACAATACCTACTACAGTAACAACAAACGGAATAAATTGATCCCATCCTTCTTTGTACATTTTTTTAAATGTAGCTGGATTTGCCAATTTATAACCTACAATTAATAGAATAGCGGCTAAAGTTGCTAATGGAATTTGATTTAATAAAGTAGGGATTAATAAAATACTGATGAACAATAACAATCCGTGAAAAATAGTTGAGGTTTTGGTTTGTCCTCCTGCTTGTACGTTGGCAGAACTACGAACAATAACCTGAGTAACAGGCAAACCTCCTATAAGTCCAGCGCACATGTTACCAATACCTTGTGCTATTAATTCTTTGTTGGTAGAAGTGGTTCTTTTTTGAGGATCTTGTTTGTCTGAGGCTTCTACACAAAGAAGAGTTTCTAGACTAGCTACAACTGCAATTACAATAGCTGTAGAATAAACAGCAGGGTTTAATAGACCTTTAGAAAAATTGGGAAAAGTAAAATTGTTTAAAAATTCTGTAGGCGATGTAGCTACGGGAATTTTAACTAGAAAATTTGTATTGATGGGAAATACAAATATTTGTAGTAAAATACCAACTGTAACGGCTAATAATGCACCGGGAATAATAGCTAGGAAACTAATTTTTTGAATAAACTTAGTTTGCCATAGTAATAAAATACCTAAAGAAATTGCAGTAATAATAGCTACGTTAAAAGTGATTCCTGTTTTAATTGCTTCAAAGTTTTGGGCTCCAAGTGCATTGGGAATTTGTTTGTAAAAAATTAAAATACCAATACCAGCTAACATTCCCTTAATTACAGAAGATGGAAAATAATAAGCCACAATACCTGCTTTTAAAATTCCCATTATTAACTGTAGCAATCCGGCAAGAATTACACTTACCAAAAATATTTCAAAGCTACCTAAGTCTGTAATAGCGTTTAAAACAATTACAGCCAATCCGGCAGCAGGTCCACTAACACCTAGTGCAGAGTTACTAAGAGACCCTACAACTACACCTCCAATAATTCCACTAATAATACCAGAGTATAATGGAGCTCCAGATGCTAGAGCAATCCCTAAACATAGGGGAAGTGCCACTAAAAAAACTACAATACTTGCAGGAAAATCTTTAGATAGATTTTTTTTGAAATTATTCATATCGTTCATTGCTTAAATTCTTTAACATGTTGTAGTAAAACACTCTAATTTAAAAACTAGGTGTTGAATAAAATAGACGTAATTTTTATTTTAAAAAATATCTGGCGGAGGAGTGTGTACCTTTAAATACGGTAACGTGATTTTTAATAAAGAATGGAAAACGGTGAGTAAAGAAGCGTTGGTGTAATTTTCACGATCATCATCGTTAAAATGATTGTATTTGTTGTAAACTTCCTTACCTATTTTACTTTCTTTTTCATTTGGTTCTTCTTCTAATAATTGTTGAGAGGTTACTTTTTTAACAGTATTAGCTATATCAGTAGCTACTTTTAAAGAAGAGGCAAACACAATACAAAATACCATTGTAAGCATTAATAGTAGTGTTACGGGCTTAACTTTGTATTGTGTTTGCATGATTTTTTTTATAATCTGTAAATTTCTTACTTAATATAATCAAATCCAGTGTAAGGAACTAATACTTCGGGTATTTTAATGCCCTCTTCAGTTTGATAGTTTTCTAAAATAGCAGCTAATACTCTAGGTAATGCTAAAGAACTACCGTTTAAAGTATGTGCTAAAGTGCTTTTTCCTTCTGCGTTTTTGTATCTTAATTTTAATCTGTTGGCTTGAAAAGTTTCAAAGTTAGAAACAGAACTAATTTCCAACCATCGGTCTTGACCTGCAGAAAAAACTTCAAAGTCATAAGTTAATGTAGAGGTAAATCCTAAATCGCCACCACATAAGTTTAATATTCGATAAGGTAATTTTAATTCACGTAGAATTTCTTTTACATGATTTACCATTCCGTTTAGAGCTTCAGCAGATTTATCTGGATGTTCTATTCTTACAATTTCTACTTTGTCAAATTGATGCAATCTATTTAGACCACGTACATGTGCTCCGTAAGAACCTGCTTCTCTTCTAAAACAAGGTGTGTATCCTGTTAAGCAAATAGGAAAATCTTCTTCTTTTAATAATTCGTCTCTAAAAATGTTGGTCATAGGTACTTCTCCTGTAGGGATTAAGTACAAATCATCAATTGTAGAGTGGTACATTTGACCTTCTTTATCTGGCAATTGACCGGTTCCCATTCCAGAAGCTTCATTTACCAAATGAGGTACTTGTGTTTCTTCGTATCCTGCGGCTGTATTTTTATCTAAAAAATAGTTAATCAATGCACGTTGTAAACGAGCACCTTTTCCACGGTATACAGGAAAACCAGCACCTGTTATTTTGTTCCCTAGTTCAAAATCAATCAAATTGTATTTTTTGGCTAGTTCCCAATGAGGTAATTTGTTGTCGTTTAATGTAGGTACGTTTCCTTCTTCAAAAATGGTTTCGTTATCGTCTTCTGAGCTTCCTGCAGGAACAATAGCGTTAGGAACGTTTGGAATGCTGTATAGTAAATCTAGTAGTTTTGCTTCTGCAGTATTATAAAGTTCTTGTAATTCTTTAGATTCTGCTTTTAATTTTCCAGATTTTTCTTTTAATAAATTGGCTTTTTGTGCTTCTCCAGATTTGAAAAGCATACCAATTTCTTTATTTAACGTGTTAGATGTTGCAAGAACAGCATCTAATTTTGCTTGTGTACTTCTTTTTAATTCATCTGTAGCTAAAACTTCATCAATTATAGCTTCTGCGTTTTTAAAGTTACGTTTGGCTAATCCGACCAATACGCTTTCTTTATTTTCTCTAATAAAAGGGACTTGTAACATGCCTGTATAATTATTTGTAGCAAAGTTAATCTTTCCATTGAAACACAGAAACAATCTGTGAATTTAAGGTGTTTTGTTTTTTTGGGTAGTTTGTATGTAATTTAGACTGTTTTCCTTATCAATAGCAAGTTGTTTTTTAAGGGCATCTAAAGAATAAAATTTTTCTTCATCTCTTAAAAAATGTAAAAACTCTATTCTAATGTCTTCTCCGTAAATGTTAAAATCAAAATTAAAAAGATGAGCTTCTATAGTTTTGTTTTTTCCGCTAACGGTAGGTCTGTTCCCTATGTTTAACATACCGTAATATAAATTGTCTTTATAAATAGCTTTTACTACATAAACCCCATTTTTGGGAGTTAGCTTGTAAACTTCGGGAATTTCTATATTGGCTGTAGGGTAGCCAATGGTGTTTCCTAATTGTTGACCTTTAACAACAATTCCATTTATAAAAAAAGGTTTGGTTAAATACTCGTTGGCGGTTTCTATTTGTCCGGTTTGTAGAGCTGTTCTAATTTTGGTAGAGCTTACGGCAGTGTTATTAATGTCTTGAGCTTTTATTTCTTTAAGCTTAAAATCAAAAGTATGACTGTACTCTGTAAGTTGATCAAAATCTCCTTCTCTATTTTTTCCAAATCGATGGTCATATCCTATAACCAATTCTTTTACGTTTAGTTTGGTTACCAAAACATCTCTAACAAAATCAAAAGCTGTTAAGTTAGAAAAATCTCTATCAAAAGGCTGAATGACTAAATAATCTAAATCGGTATTTGATAAAATATCAATACGTTCATCAATTGTGTTGATTAATCGGATAGAATTGTCAGATTGCACCACCATTCTTGGATGGGGAAAAAAAGTAAGTAATACAGATTTTAGACCTCTTTCTTTAGCTTCTTTAAAAAGCTGATCCAGAATTTTTCTGTGCCCAACATGTACTCCGTCAAAAGTTCCAATAGTAACTACCGTAGCTATGTTTTCAGGAAAATTATGATAGTTGTGAATGACTTCCAAATGCAAAAAATTTAAATACAAATTTAGCAATAGTATTTTTAAATAAATTGATGATAATGAAGAAAAAAAACAACGAATTGTATAAAAAACAAAACAAATTATTAGCATTTGTTTATTTTTTGTATTTTGTAGTTGAACAACTATATCCCTAAACTATATGAAAATCAAACTTTCAACTATTTTTTTTGTGCTATTTAGCATTGGAATTTATGCACAGCACACGGTAATTATTAAAGGTAAGGTGTTAGATAAAAAGAATAATACTGCAGTAAATACCGCAATTGTAAATGTTTTAGGAACTTCTAAGAATGCAATTGTTAATGCTAATGGAGAATTTATTTTAGAGCTAAAACAGCATCCGCCTATAAAAATTACCATTCAAGCTATAGGTTATAAAGACTATAATTATTTGGTAACATCAAAAGAAGAAGAAGTTACCGTTTTGTTAGAGGAAGATATTACAAGCCTTGATGCAATTGTATTGTCGGCATCTAGAACTCCAGAACGAGTTTTTGAATCTCCAGTTTCTGTAGAAAGAATGGGAATTACAGCTATAGAAAACACTACATCTCCTAGCTTTTACGATGGATTAGAAAATATGAAGGGGGTAGATGTGAATACTGGAGGGTTGACATTTAAATCTATAAACACAAGAGGATTTGCTGCTATAGGAAATACACGTTTTGTACAATTGGTTGATGGAATGGATAACTCATCGCCTGGATTAAACTTTCCGTTAGGTAACCTAATTGGGTTGAATGAATTAGATGTGTTGTCTGTAGAGTTGTTACCCGGTGCTTCATCTGCATTGTATGGAGCCAATGCCTTTAACGGAATTATGTTTATGCGTAGTAAAAGTCCATTTACACACCAAGGTACAAGCGTATATGGTAAAGCAGGAGTTACCAATTCTGAAAGCACAGGGGTTAATGAATTTGTAGATGTAGGAGTAAGAGTTGCTAAAAAAGTTAACGATAGGCTTGCGTTTAAATTTACTTCTTCTTTATTGAAAGGTACCGATTGGTTTGCATCAGACACAAGAAATATAGATAATGATGGTAGAGTTGTGGCAGGAGATAAAAGTACAATTGATTATAATGGAATAAATATATATGGAGATTTAATCAAAACAAATTTAAAAGATGTTGCGCAAACTTTAGCCGATGCAGGAATACCTATAGATCCAAATGATTTTGATCCAAAAGATGTTGTTTCTAGAACAGGGTATTCGGAACAAGATTTGATTAACTCTGGTACAGATAGTTTTAGAGCTTCTTTTTCGGCACATTTCAAACCAATAAAAGAAGATGATGAAACAGAAATTATTTTGAGTAGTAAATTTGGAACAGGAAATACGATTTATCAAGGTGCAAGTAGATATGCTTTAAGAAATTTTATCATGCATCAGCATAAATTAGAAATTCAATCTAAACATTTAATGTTTAGAAGTTATGTAACTTTAGAAAATGCGGGAGATTCTTATGATATTCGCTTTGCAGGAGTAAATACTTTGGGAACTTCTAACGGAGGAAATAAACAATGGTTTGGAACTTATGCCAGAGCCTATGCAAAGGCTATAAATACGCCAGGAGTAAACTCTACAGAGGCTCATGCTACTGCAAGAGTAAAAGCAGATAAATTAAGGTTGAATCCAAACTCAGCAGAATTTAGAACAGACTTTAACAATGTTATTAACAATGCAGATTTAACACAAGGAGCTAAATTTGTAGATAGTTCTAGGTTGTATCATTCGGATTTGAATTATAATTTTCATGATTTGATTGAATTTGCCGAAGTACAAATAGGAGCTTCTGCACGTAGATATGTTTTAAACTCTGAGGGAACCATATTTACAGATACCAAAAATGACAACATAAATTATGATGAGTTTGGGATTTATACTCAATTGCAAAAAACATTTTTAGAAAATAAATTAAAATTAACAGGGTCTTTACGTTATGACAAAGCTCAAAATTTTGATGGAAATTTTTCGCCAAGAGCATCCGTTTCTTACAATGTAGATTCAGAACGAAATCACAATATAAGGGCTTCGTTTCAAACAGGGTTTAGGAATCCAACCACACAAGATCAATATATAGGATTGTATTTAGGAAATACAATATTAATAGGATCTGCCAATGACAATCCTCAAAGGTATAATAGAGAGTTTGAGGTAAGTTCTCAAGCAGGACAATATGTAGCAAATGGAACAAGTATTAATTTTAATGGGTTGCAAGGGTATACAAATTCTTTTACAAAATCATCAGTAGAAGCTTTTGGTAAAGCCGTAACAGATAGAGCTACAGAAATTGTTGTGAGTTCTGGGGGAGCAGTTTCTGAAAGTGATGCAAAGAAACAAGCAGCAGCAGAAAATTCAGGCTTGTTAAAACAGTCTAATGTTGATTATATAAAACCAGAGCAAGTAAAATCTTATGAATTTGGATATAGAGGTAGATTGTCTAAACACACGGTGTTAGATTTTAGTGCATATTACAATCAATACAAAGATTTCATTGCACTAGTAACCACTGTAGCTCCATTGTATGGAGATGTTTCTGCAGGGATAAGTTTAGCAGAATTGCAGAGTCCAGCACCTATTAACAATTCTAAATTATTGTTAAATGCAATAGCAGAAGGAGAATTTACCCCTACTACATTGTATACCAATACCAATGCAGACGTAGCATCATATGGAGTAAATGTTGGTGTTGAAACTAAAATAATTGGAAATTATGATTTTGGAATAAATTACGCATACGCAAAGCAAGTTTTTGACCAGGCAGACGATCCTGATTTTGAAACAGGATTTAACACCCCAGAACATAAAGTAAAAATGTCTTTAGGAAATACAGATATATATAAAGGACTTGGTTTTGGAGTAAATGTACGTTGGCAAGACAAGTTTTATTGGCAATCTAGTTTTGTAGATGCACAAATAAACGCAAGAACCTTAGTAGATTTACAGCTGATGTATAATATAGATGATTGGAATTCTAAAATAAAATTAGGAGGAGCAAACATATTAGGGAATGAATATGAATCAGCACCAGGAGCAGGAACCGTGGGGTCTCAGTTTTATGGATCATGGACCTATAATTTTTAAAATTTTCAAACTAATAGTCAGTAGATTGAATTAAATTATAAGATAATTAAAAACAAGGCTATTTTTTTACAAAATGAGTTGTACGCAATGATAAAAAAATTATCTTTGCACACACTTAAATACGTGAAATCATTTAAGAAAAAACTAGAAATTAAATTCTTTTAATAGTATAAAAATGTCTAAAACAACAGGTAAAATCGCTCAAATTATTGGACCAGTAATTGATGTTGCTTTCGAAACTGGGACTAAGCTTCCAAAAATTTACGATTCTTTAATAATTAACCGCAAGAACGGTAATGTATTAGTGTTAGAGGTTGAACAACACATTGGTGAAAATACAGTAAGATGTATTGCGATGGATTCTTCTGATGGATTGTCAAGAGGTCAAGAAGTAGTTGTTACTGGGGAACCTATTAAAGTTCCTGTTGGAGATAACATTTACGGAAGATTATTTAACGTGTCTGGAGACCCTATTGATGGATTACAAGATTTGCCAAAAGATGGTGCAAATGGATTGCCAATTCACAGAGATGCTCCAAGATTTGAAGACTTATCTGTATCTACAGAAGTTTTATTTACAGGAATTAAAGTAATTGACTTAATTGAGCCTTATGCAAAAGGAGGTAAAATTGGTTTGTTTGGTGGAGCCGGAGTAGGTAAAACAGTATTAATTCAGGAATTGATTAACAACATTGCAAAAGGACACGGAGGTTTATCTGTATTTGCAGGAGTTGGAGAAAGAACTCGTGAAGGAAATGACTTGATGCGTGAAATGATTGAAGCAGGAATTATTTCTTACGGAGAAGCTTTTGAGCATTCAATGGAACAAGGAGGATGGGATCTTGAAAAGATTGACCATGAAAAAATGAAAGAATCTAAAGTAACGTTTGTATTCGGACAAATGAACGAACCACCTGGTGCACGTGCTCGTGTAGCTTTGTCTGGTTTAACAATTGCTGAGTATTTCCGTGACGGAGCTGGAGATGGACAAGGTAAAGATGTATTGTTTTTCGTAGATAATATTTTCCGTTTTACACAAGCAGGATCTGAAGTATCAGCTTTGTTAGGACGTATGCCATCAGCAGTAGGATACCAACCAACACTAGCAACTGAAATGGGAGCTATGCAGGAGCGTATTACTTCTACTAAAACAGGATCTATTACATCTGTACAAGCAGTATATGTACCTGCAGATGATTTAACTGACCCTGCACCAGCAACAACGTTTGCTCACTTAGATGCAACAACTGTATTGTCTCGTAAAATTGCTGAATTAGGTATTTACCCAGCGGTAGATCCATTAGATTCTACTTCAAGAATTTTAACAGCTGAAATTTTAGGAAAAGATCACTATGACTGTGCTCAAAACGTAAAAGAGTTGTTACAGCGTTACAAAGAATTACAAGATATTATTGCAATTCTAGGTATGGAAGAATTGTCTGAGGAAGATAAATTGGTTGTACACAGAGCTCGTCGTGCACAACGTTTCTTATCTCAGCCATTCCACGTAGCAGAACAGTTTACAGGAATACCAGGTGTGTTGGTAGATATTAAAGACACCATCAAAGGATTCAACATGATTATGAATGGTGAATTAGATAAATATCCAGAAGCTGCTTTTAACTTAAAGGGATCAATTCAAGAAGCAATTGATGCTGGAGAGAAAATGTTAGCAGAAGCATAATCAATGAACAATTTGCAATGAGCAATTAACAAAAGTTTTAATTGACCATTTGTAAGTATTGAACATTGTTAATTATTAATTGTTAATTGATAAAAAATGTATTTAGAAATAGTATCACCAGAAGCCGTTTTGTTCTCTTCAGAAGTAGATTCTGTATCAGTACCAGGAGTACAAGGAGAGTTTCAAATGTTAAATAACCATGCTTCTATTGTATCTGTTTTAGGGAAAGGTATCGTGAAAATTCACGTACACACTCAAGAACATTTAGAGTTTGATGAATTGTCTGGAGATGTAAATCCTCATATAGATGATGATAAAATTCTAACCTTAAAAATTAAGAGTGGAACTGTTGAAATGAAAGACAATAAAGTTATGATTTTAGCAGACTAAAACAATCTAATTAAAATAATAAAAACGCTATCTAATTTTTAGATAGCGTTTTTTATTTTTGCGAGACCATGTACAAACTACCTCAAAAATTACAACAAAAATTAGACCTAAGAAATAAAGAAAATTCTTTTAGAACTTTGCATTTATTTCAAGAGGGTATTGATTTTTATTCAAATGATTATTTGGGTTTTTCTAGATCAGAAACAATAGCTCAAAGGGCTATAGATTTATTAAGAAATAATAAAGGTTGGAACGGTAGTACAGGGTCTAGGTTAATCTCAGGTACCCATAAATTACATATTGATGTAGAAGAATATTTGGCTAAATTCCATAATGCCAAAGCAGGGTTGTTGTTTAATTCTGGTTACGATGCAAACGTAGGATTGTTTTCATCTATTCTACAAAAAGGAGATGTTTTGCTATATGATGAATTGATTCATGCTTCTGTTAGAGATGGTATTAGAATGGGATTGGCAAATAGTTATAAGTTTAAACACAATCATGTACCTGACTTAGAAGCTAAAATTATACGTTGTAAAAAAAACAATGCAAATAATATATACATAGCTATAGAAACTATTTATTCTATGGATGGAGATAATGCTCCGTTACAAGATATTGTAGATATATGTACAAAACACAATGCTTACTTAATTGTTGATGAAGCACACTCTGGTGGAGTATATGGAAAAAATGGAAGAGGATTGGTTTGTGAATTAGGTTTGGAATCATATGTGTTTGCAAGAGTGCATACGTTTGGAAAAGCATTGGGTTGCCATGGAGCTGTTGTTTTAGGTACTCAAGCATTAAAAGATTATTTAATTAATTTTTCTCGATCTTTTATTTACACAACAGCTATTCCATTGCATGCAGTAGCGACTATTAAGGCCTCTTATTTAGAGCTAGGACAAACCACAGCTATTGATGATTTAAGAAGCTTAATTGATTATTTTACAACGCAAATAGAATTGTTAAAACTTAAAGAATTCTTTATTATAAGCAATAGTACAATTCATTGTTGTGTTATTCCTGGAAACCATCAGGTAAAAACAATAGCTTCCCAAATTCAAGAATTGAATATCAATGTAAAAGCTGTATTATCTCCAACGGTTCCTAAAGGTAAAGAAAGACTTCGTTTTTGTTTGCATGCTTTTAATAATACCAAGGAAGTAGATTTGGTGTTAAACCTTTTGTCAAAACATTTAAAATAAAAAACATGTTAAAAAATATATTTGTAACAGGAATATCTACAGATGTAGGTAAAACACTTGTGTCTGCAGTTATAGTAGAAGCTTTAAAAGCAGATTATTGGAAACCGATACAGTCAGGAGAGTTAGAATATTCTGATATGGATAAGGTGAAAAATTTGATATCTAATAAAATATCAACATTTTTTCCTAATAGTTATGCGTTGCAAACACCTATGAGTCCACATGCTGCTGCAGAAATAGAAAATATTACCATAGAATCCAACAAAATTAAAATTCCACAGACTACAAATACTTTGGTGATTGAAGGAGCTGGAGGAATTTTAGTACCTATAAACAATACAGAAACAATAGCAGATCTTATTCCTAATAATGCGTTTGTTGTAGTGGTGTCTAGACATTATTTAGGGAGTATCAATCACACATTAATGACATTGGAGTTGTTAAAACAAAAAGGCTATAAAATAGGACTAATTTTTAGTGGAAATGAGCACAAATCTACAGAAGAAATTATAGAGAAAATGAGTGGTGTTCGTAGTATAGGTAGAATAGAAGAACAATCACAAATTAATAAAACCACAATAAAAAAACTGGCTCATCAGTTAGAAAAGGCTTTGTTGCAAGAGCTAAAAGCTTAATTTATTGTTTTTTATAAAATAAAAAATAACATTTATCATTATTTAAAAGGGCAAATGTGTATTTTTGCGCAAAAAATATACAAATGCATAAAAGAATGTTATTGATATTAGCTTGTTTAATTGTAAGAATTGCAAGCTTTGCTCAATATAAAGAGACTAAGGTTACTTTTAAAGATCAGCAATACAGATTAAGAACTTTAGAGTTGAATACAAAATTTTGTGAGTATGGTGTAAACTATATCAATAACAAAACAATTATGTACTCTGGTCCAGATGAACAAAGTGTGATTCGCTCTAAAAAAAATGCAACTATAGAATTAACACAAGGTTTGGTTACAAACGAAGGGAATGTGTTAGATATAGAAAAGTTTTCTATGGATTTAAATTCTAGATTTCAAGAAGCCAATTTTGCATTTACTAAAGATGGTAAATATGTTTATTTTACGAGTGGAAATAAGAATAGTGACAAAGGAATCAGAAACTATCAAAAAATTGAATTGTATGGAGCTAATGTTGTAAACGGAACCATTAAAAACATCCAATTATTACAATTCAATGACAGAAAATCTTTCAACGGACATCCTTGCTTAGCAGATAACGACAAAACATTGTATTTTATTTCTGATAGACCTGGTGGATACGGAAAAATGGATATATATAAAGTAGCTATTTTTAATTACAATTCTTACGGAGATGCCATTAATTTAGGAGATAAAATTAATTCATCAGAAGATGATGTGTATCCTTTTGTAGATATAGACGGAACGCTTTATTTTTCATCTAATAGACAAGGAACCAAAGGAGGTTTAGACGTATATGGAGTGTCGTTAACTAATTCTTTAGACAGTGTTTATCAATTGCCATCACCCATAAATTCATCTAAAGATGATTTTGGTTTTGTGTTGTCTTCCTCAAATTATGGATTTTTATCATCTAATAGAGATGGAGGAAAAGGAGATGATGATATCTATTCATTAAAACTAAACGGTCTTCAGAATATTACAGGTATTGTAAAAAATAAAGAAACAAAAAAAGGATTGCCCAATACAATTATAAATATTTATAAAAAAGGAGTTTTAGTAGATTCATTACGAACCAATAACCATGGAGTTTTTACATCTGATTTAAAGGTTGAGTGCAATGATGAGTTTAAAATAAAAGCTGTTAAAGAAAATTATTTAGCAGATTCTACTCAAATAACAACACCTAACATTCGATACTTTTCAAATAAAGTATCTTTTAATTTAACGGAAATTATTAAAAAGAAAGAATCAGAAAAAGTAGAAAATAAAGTAACAAAAGAAGCTGTTTTAAAACTTACAAGTTTAGACATAGAACCGATATATTATAGTTTTGATGCATGGAAAGTAGAGGATAAGGCTGAGTTGGTATTAAATAATTTGGTAAATGTGTTAAAACAACATTCTAATGTAATTATAAAGATTAGTTCTTACACAGATGTTAGAGGTGGAGAAATATGGAACCAAATGTTATCTGACAAAAGAGCCAAGGCTGTGGTTGATTATTTGGTATCTAAAGGAATAGCTACAGACAGATTAAAAGCCAAAGGATATGGAGAAACCAATTTGGTAAATAAATGTGGAGAAGGAGTAATTTGTAGTGAAAAAGAACACGAACAAAACCGAAGAACAGAATTTAGTATTGTGTTAGAAGAACAAGAATAAATAACAAAATTTTAAAATATAAGGGAGCTTTTAATTAAAAGCTCCTTTTTTTATTTGCTACCATTTCATTGATTATTTTAGCATAAATTTTTTAAAAATGAGCTTAACTAAAAGAGATCAGAAACATTTGTGGCATCCGTTAACACAGCATAAAATGACTCCAGATCATTTGGCAATTGTAAAAGCCAATGGGGTTTATTTGTATGATGAGTATGGAAATAAATATATAGATGCGATTTCTTCTTGGTACACATGTGTGTACGGACATTGTCATCCACATATGGTACAAAAAGTAACAGAGCAAGTGGCTACAATGGATCAAATTGTATTTGCTGGTTTTACACATCCTGCAGCTGTAGAAATGTCAGAAAAACTGATAGAAATTCTTCCGAACAATCAGCAAAAAATATTTTTTTCAGACAATGGTTCTACTACCGTAGATATTGCCATTAAAATGAGCTTGCAATACCATTTTAATCAAAACAAGAAAAAAACAAAAATAATAGCATTTGAAAATGCATTTCATGGAGACACTTTTGGAGCTATGTCTGTTTCTGGTTTAGATGTTTATAATGGTCCTTTTGCAGATGTAGTACTCAAGGTAGATAGAGTTGAGGTTCCTAATGATGCTAATTTTAAAGCTGTTTTTACGGCATTTAAAAAAATAATAGCCTCAGAAGAAGTGGCCTGTTTTGTTTTTGAACCTTTGGTGCAGGGAGCAAATTGTATGCAAATGCATAAAGCCAAATATTTAGATGAATTAATAGCATATGCACAGCAACACAATGTAGTGTGCGTTGCCGATGAGGTAATGACTGGTTTTGGAAAAACGGGAACTTATTTTGCATCGGATAGGTTAAAGTACAAACCAGATATATTGTGTTTGTCTAAAGCCTTAACAGGAGGAATGATTCCTATGGGGTTAACAACTTGTACTCAAAAAATTTATGATGCTTTTTATGCCGATGAAATTTCGAAAGGTTTTTTTCATGGACATACATATTCTGCAAATCCGATAGCTTGTAGTACAGTAATTGCTAGTGTGGAGTTGTTACAATCTAAAGAAATACAGGAGGGAATTAAATTTATAGAAGAAAGACACCAACAGTTTGTAGAAACTTATAAAAATCATTCTAAGGTTAAAGATATTAGAACGATAGGGGTAATTTTAGCAATAGATTTAGATATAGAGATGGACAGATATGGAAAAGATAGAAATGCTATTTTTAAATTTTTTATGAATAAGGGTGTGTTCTTAAGGCCTTTGGGAAATACACTATATGTAGTTCCTCCTTATATTATTAAGAATCAGGAATTAACTACGATTTATGATTTATTGTCCGAATATTTTAACAAATGCTAGGTTTTGTTGAAATTATCATAAAACTACTCGGGTTAACTATTAGTTAACATATGTTTATCTAAAAAGATGTATATTTACGCAAAAAAATAGATAATGAGAAAATATATATCAATAATAGCAAATGAAAGCGTGTTTGCAGCTATGTTAACAGCTACTATGATTTTATTGGTTTTTTTAATAAAGCAACAAGAGGGTTCTAGAGTTAATAGAAGTTTTGTAAAAAGTAAACTAACAGAAACGAATTACAAAACAACATTTAATCAACATAATGTTTTGTTAAAATCTAAATAACAGAATATTAAATTTTATCACAAAGAAGAACAATTTGTTCTTCTTTTTTGTTGGTGGTAAAAAATAAATAAATATTTCCTCCTTCTTTAATACCTGTTTTTTTACGAATGTTAGCTACGCTTTCTTTAAAATTTCTAGTAGTAATGTTCGCTTTTTTATGAGGTAATTTTTTTAAAAGTTGCTTTTTGTTATAAGGTAGTGTTTCTAAAACCTTAAATTTTCTTCCCGGAAATTCAATTTCAATATCAGAAGTATATAAGTGGGAATGTTTGTGTAGTTTTTTTAAAATATAAATTTCAGAAACGGCATCAAAACCACCCGATTTTAAAATAGCACTGTTGGGCTCGTACAAATAATTTAAAGGTTCTGATAGCGTTGCTTTATATTCCTGTTGATATTGAAATTGAAAACAATCTGTGGTTGTGTGAATGTTAATCGCATTAATTTTAACAGTTCCTAGGTATTCTTTTTCTACATGTACCAAAACTTCTTTAACTTCATTCTGTAACGCAATTACAAAAATTTCTTTTACAAAGTTCAATTCGTTTATACAGTTAGTAATATCAAGTAAAGGAGAGTTTTTGATAAGGATATTGTTAGTCTTTTCTAACAAAGCATCTAAATGTTTCGGAATGTTGGGCAAGCAATCTTTTAGTAAAAATACTTTACCTTTTATATCGTTTCTTCTAGAAGGGTCTACATAAATCCAATCGTAGGTTTTGTGATGATCTAATATGTATTGAATACCATCACCCTGAAAGCATTTTATATTTTTAGTTCCAAATTGCTGTAGGTTGTGCTGTACAATATCAGAAAGTTCTGAGTTTAGTTCACAATGAGTTACTTCTTTAAAATGCATAGAAAACGCTTTGCAGTCTACTCCATAACCTCCTGTAATATCTATAATAGTATTGCCATTTACCAAATTGTTTTTATAGGCTGCAGTAGCTTCTGATGAGGTTTGTTCTATATTTAATTTGTTAGGATAATAAATGTTTGAAGTTTGAAACCAAGTGGGCAGTTTTTTTTCGCACTTTTTTTTGGCCTCTATTTGTTCTATAAGCTCTAAAGTAGAAATATCAGAAAACGGACTCCCTTTTAAAACCAGTTGAGTAATGTCTGTTTTTAAGTTCTGATTGATGAATTTTTGCGCTTTGGGTAAAAGAATAGAAGGATTCAAATTAAAAATCTTTGGTTAATAATTTTACAGCTTTGTATTTGTTAAAAAACTCCTTAGCTACAACTTTAATAGCGGTGTATGCAGGAATAGAAACAACCATTCCTATAATACCAAACAAACTTCCAAAAATCATAATTACTAAGAAAATTTCTAAAGGATGAGATTTTACGCTTTTTGAAAAAATTAAAGGCTGACTGATAAAATTGTCAATTAATTGAGCTGCTAAATATCCTCCCATAATGTATAGCGAATTGGGTAAAATTTCAGTCTGAAAATCTAAATTTAAGTTGCTTGTAGTTGCCAAAACAAACATAATTAATCCACCAATTAAAGGTCCTATGTAGGGAATTAAATTGAACAACGCACATAAAAAAGCAATAATAATGGCATTTTCTATGTTAAAAACACTTAAAATAATACTGTAAATAGCAAACAGTACAGAAATTTGAATAACCAAGCCAATAAAATATCTAGACAATAAATCTTTAATAGTTTCTATAGACCTAGCCGCATGAATAATATGTGCTTTGGGAATAAAAGCATATGTTCCTCTAGATAATATTTTAGAATCTAACATAAAGAAAAAAGTAATAAACAAAACAGAAAATAAGCCCATGCTAAAAGAACCTATTTTACTTAGAATAATATTTAAAATATTGGGAATGTTTTTTAAACTAGGAAGAAAATCTATGTTTTTAGTTTTTTCTAAAATATCAATATCATGGATTAATAAGTAATCATTTACTTCGTTACTTAATTGTTCTATATTGTTTTTAAATGCATTAGAGTTTAGCAATGCTAAGTTCTGACTTTGTTTGCTGATTAACGGAGTAAAAGCATTTAAAATAAGCAATGTAAATACACTGTATATTAGAATAGAAATAACAACAGCCAAAGTATTGTTTAGTTTTAGTTTTTGCGTTAAAAATTGAACCGCTGGTCTAGAGATTAAAGCAAGTACTGCCGATATGATAATGTAAACAATAATGGTTTGTATTTGAATAAAAAACCACACTAAGAATACGATTCCTGTTAAAATAGCAATGGTTCTTAAAAGTCCGTTACTTAATGTTTTTGCATTCATAATTTTGTAAATATTGCAAACTAAAAATTTTAAGTTCCTTAAAAAAAGAAATAAAATCTTGTTCTAAAGTGATGTAATTTTCTTGTAAATCCACAATAGCTTCATTCATTTTAGAATGTCCTTTGGTTCTTACATTCATATCGTGTAGAATACTTGTAATACCAGGTATGCTATGGTACATATATAACCAATTTTGTTGGGTCATGTACGGAAGTAAATATTGTGTTTTTTCGGGTAAAATATCAAAATTGTCTTGTAGTGTTTTATACACTCCTTGACTAAATTTTTGTAAAGGTATTTTGGAGTATTGATGCCAGTTTTTGGCTAAAAAATGATCGTATATCAAATCTATAATCACCCCTTTATACAATCTGTATTTAGGATCCAATCTTCTTTTGCTTTGCCTAAAAATAGGATGAGTATCTGTAAACGTATCTATAGCTCTGTGCATTTGAATACCAAATTGTATGTCTTTGGAGAAATGACTGAGTTTATTTCCTTTAATACTATCTGCAATAAAATTACCTATAATGATTTCTTTATTAGCACCCGCTAAAAATAAATGCGCAAGAAAGTTCATAATCTGTAAGTTTTGCAGTAAAGGTAAATAAAAAGCGTTTCACAAAAATGTGAAACGCTTTTTTAATATGTTTAAAGAAATAGAATTAGTTGCTTAACATAACAGGCATTACTAACATGGTAATTTCTTCTCCTTCTTCGGTACCATCGGCAGGGGTTAAAATTCCTGCTCTGTTTGGTAAAGACATTTCTAATTGTACGTTGTCCGATGATAGGTTGTTTAACATTTCTGTTAAAAAACGTGAATTAAATCCAATTTCTAAATCGTCTCCTTGATAATCACAGTTTAAACGTTCGTTGGCTTTGTTAGAAAAATCAATATCTTCTGCAGATATATTTAATTCTGTACCTGCCATTTTTAAACGAATTTGGTGTGTTGTTTTGCTAGAAAAAATAGATACACGTTTGGTAGAGTTTAAAAAAGACCCTCTAGAAATGTTTAATTTATTAGGGTTTTCTTTAGGAATTACCGCATTGTAGTTAGGGTATTTTCCATCAATTAATCTACAAATTAAAGCTACGTTGTCAAACGTAAACTTAGCGTTAGATTCGTTATATGATATAGAAACTTCTGTGTCTGATGTTGCTAAAATTCCTTTTAAAATGTTCAAAGGTTTTTTAGGCATAATAAACTCAGCAGCTTCTTCTGCTTTAACATCTGTACGTGTATATTTTACCAATTTATGAGCATCGGTAGCTACAAAAGTTAAGTTGTCTGTTCCAAATTGGAAGAAAACTCCACTCATTACTGGTCTTAAATCATCGTTACCTGTGGCAAAAATAGTTTTAGAAATAGCGTTTGCCAACACATCTGCTGGAACTATGGTGGTGCTTGGGTTTTCTAATGCTACTGCTTTAGGAAATTCACTACCATCAAAATAAGGCATTCCGTAGTTTCCTTGTTCTGATGTAATTTCTACCTCGCTAGCCCCCTCAATTTTAAATGTCAAAGGTTGGTTTGGCAAAGTTTTTAAAGTGTCTAATAATATTCTTGATGGTACAGCAATAGCCCCTTCATTATCAGATTGTACTTCAATTGTAGTAGACATTGTAGTCTCTAAATCTGAAGCAGATATTTTTAGTTCGTTTTCGCTTAGTTCAAATAAGAAATTATCTAAAATAGGTAAGGTGTTACTTGTGCTAATAACACCACTTAAAACTTGCAATTGCTTTAACAATTGAGAGCTAGATACTATAAATTTCATAGGTTATGTTGTATGTAATTATACATTATTAGTAATAGCTAATATAGTATGAAAACAGAATGTATCCAATAAATCTTTTAAACATAATTAAGCAAAGTGTTAATAACCTTTGCTTAATATTTGTGTTTTCTGTAATAATAAATACATCCTCCAAAAATGGCAAGTATTGTTAACGGAAGGCTAGTGTTTATGAATTGCCATTTTGTTTTTTCTTCAAAAGCTTTGGGTTGATTAATTTTATCTAAAGTAATTTGTTTGGCTTTTAACTGAATAAGACCAGAATCGTTTAATAAATAATAGATTGTATTCATTAAAAACTCCTTATTTGCATAGTACATATTGGTCCATTTGTCTAGTCCTAGTTCTAAGGGTTTGCCTTTGCTAATTTGATTGGTACTAATATCTCCATCTGCAATAACAACCATTTTTCCTTTATTTGTTTGGGTTATAAAGTTGTTTTTGTAGGGTTTGATTCTGTTTTTGTAGGCTGATGTAAAATTATTTTCTAACAACACACCTATAATTTTAGATCCAGCATTGTAGGTTTTAATGTTAGAGCTTTGAGTAATACTCGATAGTTCTATATAATTAGGAACCGAAGTTATTTTACTAAAGTTGGAACTTTGTAGAAGTACAGTTTTGTGAACAGAGGATTTTAAAGTATCAATACTATTAACAAATTCTAGTTTAATGTCTCCAACGTTTTGATTGATTACATGTTGGTTGTTGGTTTTTAATACAGGATAATAGTCCCACAAAAATTCATCAAACTGAGTTTTGTTACCTATGTTTCCAACAGCCAATGGTATTTTAGCTGCATACAAATCTCGTACTAAGTGTTTTTGAATTCTAACCCCATAATTAAATAGGTAATCTGTTAGATTTAAATCTCGTTGATATGCCAACACTTTTCCGTTTTGCATTAAACTATCTTTAGGAGTGTGTACTAGATCTAGCAACCAAAGACATTTTCCTCCGTTAAGAGTGTATTGGTCTAAAGTAAATTTTTCTTCTTCGGTAAAAGCTTCTGTGGGTTTGCTAATAATAGCCAAATCAAACTTTTGTAATTGTAATAGTGTTTTTAAAGGTTGTTTGGTAACAGAATCTAAAGTAAAAGGAGCTAAATAATAATGTTGACCTAAGGTTTTTAAAAAATCATATTGATAAATATCTTCTAATTGGCCATTTCCTTTTAGAATAGCAATTTTTTGCTGTTTTTGTGCAATAACTTTTTGAATGTTGTTGGCAAACGTAAATTCTAAATTTTGAATAGAGTTTTCTATTTGTGTGTTCTGATCGTTAAAAGAGGAGTTTTTTAACAAACTAACAGTAGCTGTTTTAGATCCAGATTTTACAATTGCCCATGGAAAAATAATACTTTCAGAAATTTTACCATCTTCTTGAACCGTTAATTTGCTAGGAGTTAAACCTTGCTTAATTAGTTGTGCTTGATTTTTTTTAGGATTGATAAAACGATAATGTATGTGCGAATTATATGTTTGTATTTCTTTTAAAAAATATTGAGTTTCATGGTTTAGTTTCTCAAAATCAAAAGGTAAATCTCCCGTTAAATAAACATTAATATACACATCTTGTTCAATTGTTTTTAAAAGGTTTTTTGTTGGGTTAGATAGTGAATATCTTTGGTCTTTGGTAAAATCCCATCTATAATTTAGTTGATATGCAAAAAACTGAATCAACCCAAAAATTACGAACAAGAAAACGTGTTTTTTTCTAATCATGATCTAGCTGTAATTTAGTAAGTCCTAAAAACAAAAATGAGATACTTGCAAAGTAAAGGATGTCAGAAACGCTAATAACTCCTCTTGTTAAATTATCAAAATGATAGGGGATTCCTATATAATTCCAACCATAATTTGTGGTTTCGTTCAGGTTTTCTATGGCAGAAAATCCAAAGTATAGAATTAAGTTGATGAAAACACTAAGAATAAAAGAGGCTATGTTGTTTTTGGTGTAAATAGAGCAAAATAATCCAATGGCAATATAGCTAGCAGCTAGTAAAAACAATCCAATATATGAAGTAAATGTGCTTCCTAAATCTATGTTTCCAACAGGGTTTCCGAGTTTGTAAACACTGTATACATAGACAAGTGTAGGAAATAAGGCAATAGCAATTATGGTTAGCTGGGCAAAAAACTTTCCAAGAACAATTTGATGATTGGTAATGGGGAGTGTTTTTAAAATTTCTATGGTTCCGTTGTTGTATTCATCTGCAAAGCTTTTCATAGTAATTGCAGGAATTAAAAAGGCAAAAATCCAAGAGCAATTGTTAAAAAATGTAGAAATACTAGCAAACCCAGTATAAATTACGTTGCTGTAACCTTTAAAAATCCAAAGGAGTAGTGTGTTTAAAATTAAAAAACAAGCAATCATAAGAAAACCTACAGCATTGCTAAAAAAGGACTGAATTTCTTTGTTAAAAATGGCAATCATTTGCAAGTGCGTTAGGGGTTTAAAATTCTATGCTAATACTACTTCTATAATCTAAACCTAATAAGGTAGAAGCTCCTCCAACGGTTTGTAAATTACTTTTGTAAATAGCAATTTCTAAATAATTTCCAGAGTTAAACAATGCCATTTTTGTTCCAGGTGCATTTCTTTGGTTTACAGGCAAATCAAAATTTACAATATCGCTATATTTACTATATACTTTTTTAAAAGTATATCTACCAGCAGAAATCATACAATCTCTACCTTTTCCAACAGAGTAAAACAATTCTTTGGTAATGTTTGTGATTACATTTCCATAGTTGTCAATATAAATAACAGAACCTAAAATTTTACTTTCAGAAATGGTTTGGGGCTGTAGTTCTACCATTTTTTTAATTTCAGACAAAGGTCTACCTACCACCTCTAGCGTTCCGCCTCTGGCAATATGGCATGCCACGTTCACAAACACATCTAATACAGAAAAACTGGTTTCAACTCGGTCGTGTATGTTAATTTCTACAATTTTTGTAGGGTTGATTTCAGAAGCAATTAAAGACATAATTCCATTGTCTGGACACACAAAATAATGACCATCTAACAAAAGGGCAATGTGTTTGTTTTCTGGAGTCATTTCAGAATCTACTCCTACAATATGTATGCTTCCTTTAGGAAAACTTTTATATGCGTTTTTTAAAATATAAGCTGTTTCTGTAATGTTAAACGGAGATATTTCATGAGAAATGTCTACAATAGTAGTTTCTGGAAACAAATTGTATATGGCTCCTTTTACTGCAGATACAAAATGATCTTTTCTTCCAAAATCAGTAGTTAGAGTAATGAATGCCATATATGGAAACTATATTAACGTTTTGTGAATTATTCTAAGCAAATTTACAGAATTGTAAATGATAATTATGTACTTTGTAAAGCAATTTATAAACAGATTAAAAGCTTGAACGAACGTTTAATTACCCTAGAGGAAATCAACCCAATAGACTTTTTTGGGCCTAATAACTCTCATATCAATTTGATCAAATCTTATTATCCTAAATTAAAATTGGTGGTAAGAGGAAATCAAATAAAAGCTTATGGAGAAGCAATTTTATTAGATGAATTTGAAAAAAGAATTGAAGTATTAGTTAATTATTTGGCAAAATACAACAAGTTAGATGAAACTAGTATAGAGCAATTGTTGTTGTCTTCTCAAATAGAATTGCAAAAGCAACGTGCTAAAGATGATGTATTGGTGCATGGTGTAGGAGGGAATTTAATAAAACCTCAAACAGACAACCAGCGCAATATGGTAAAAGCCATGACCACTAATGATATGTTGTTTGCTGTAGGACCTGCCGGGACAGGAAAAACCTACACGGCTGTTGCCATGGCTGTTAGAGCTTTAAAAGAAAAAGAGGTTAAAAAAATTATTTTAACAAGACCTGCGGTAGAATCTGGAGAAAATTTAGGTTTCTTACCTGGCGATATGAAGGAAAAACTAGATCCTTACATGCAACCTTTGTACGATGCTTTAAGAGATATGATTCCTGCAGAACGCTTGGCATCTTATATGGAAAAAGGAGTGATACAAATAGCTCCTTTAGCTTTTATGCGTGGTAGAACCTTAGATAATGCTTTTGTAATTTTAGATGAGGCACAAAACACAACGCATCAGCAAATGAAAATGTTTTTAACCCGTATGGGAAAAAGAGCCAAATTTATAATTACCGGAGATCCAGGACAAATAGACTTGCCAAGAAAACAAGTGTCTGGGTTAAAAGAAGCCTTGTTGGCTTTAAAAGAAGTAAAAGGAATTGCTCAGGTCTATTTAGATGGAAAAGATGTCATTCGTCACCGTTTGGTAAAAGAAATTATTACAGCTTATAAAAGTATAGAAACGGAGTAAAATAAAGAGATAATAGTTTAAGAGCTAAGTTTTAGAAAGTAAATTAGAATAAAAGTCTTGATTCTAGATTTTAGATACTTGATTCTAAATACCTATTTTTGCAACAAATTAAATTCCGAGATGAGTAACACAATTAACGATACCAACTTTAATTTTCCAGGGCAAACAGCTATTTATAAAGGAAAAGTTCGTGAGGTTTATACGGTAAACGAAAAATTAGTCATGATTGCTTCAGACAGACTTTCTGCCTTTGATGTGATTATGCCAAAACAAATTCCTTATAAAGGACAAATTTTAAATCAAATAGCTGCTAAAATGTTAGAAGCTACCAAAGATATTTGTCCAAACTGGGTATTGGGAACTCCAGATCCTAACGTAACTGTTGGTTATGCTTGTGAGCCTTTTAAAGTAGAAATGGTGGTACGTGGTTATTGTACGGGTCATGCTTGGAGAACCTACAAAAGTGGAGAAAGAGTGCTGTGTGGAATTACCATGCCAGAAGGATTAAAAGAAAATGATAAATTTCCAACACCAATTATTACACCAACAACTAAGGCAGATTTAGGTGATCATGATGAAGATATTTCTAGAGAAGCTATTTTGTCTAATGGAATTGTGTCTGAAGAAGATTACAAACAATTAGAAGCGTATACGTTGGCTTTGTTTAAAAAAGGAACAGAGTTGGCAGCGGAAAGAGGATTGATTTTAGTAGATACGAAATATGAATTTGGTAAAACTGCCGATGGTAAAATTGTGGTAATTGATGAAATTCATACACCAGATTCTTCTCGTTATTTTTATGCAGAAGGATATCAAGAAAGACAAAACAACGGAGAGGCTCAAAAACAATTGTCTAAAGAGTTTGTTCGTCAGTGGCTGATAGAAAATGGATTTCAAGGAAAAGAAGGACAACAAATTCCTGAATTAACAGATGAAAAAATAGAAGAAATTTCTAATAGATATATTGAATTGTACGAGCAAATTACAGGAGAAGATTTTGTAAAAGCAGACATTTCTAATGTGTTAGAAAGAATAGAGAAAAATGTTACTGACTTTTTAAAAGCGTAACTTTTACAAATTATAAAAAAGCCTCAAACTAATCGTTTGAGGCTTTTTTTCTAGTTTTTAATCACTTTTAGTACGGTAGGTTTGTTGCTCACAACTTTTACAAAATAGACTCCCGGAGGTTGATTTTTTATGGTTAACGGAATTTGACCATTTGTAATGGTGCAGGTTTTAGATTGAATTAATTGAGACTGTACATTGTAAATTTCTACAGGAACCTCTCCATTGCTAACAGGAACCGTTATATAAAACTCCCCAAGTGTTGGGTTAGGGCTAACTTTTGCATTGCTGTAGTAATCTATAGAATTTACAGACAGACCTTCGCAATTTGGTTCAGAAGCTATTTTTACGACATCTCCTTGGTTTACCGGGATTTCTATAGAGGTAGATGAAGTTTCAAGAACCAATTCATCATTTACAGAAATTTTATACGGAGGTGTACCATTGTTAATTTCAATAGCGTAAGTCCCATTGCTTTTTAAAGAAGATTCAACATTAATGCTTGAACTTTCTTCTATTTGAACATTAAAACATTGTTGTTCTGTTTTTCCTTGTAAAGAAATACACAAATCATAATTGTTAGGTTCTAAGTTTGTTAGTGTAATTTCTTTGGTAAAAGCGTTAGTTTGTCCATTAAAAGTTACGCTGTAATTCTCAGTAATATCAGCAGAAATAGTTATTTTTCCATTGTTTTCGTTTGGACAGGTTTCTGAGTATGAAGTAATAGTGAATTGAGAATCAAAAACTGTCCATGCTTCTCCTTCACCTGTATCTTCAATAGCATTAATACCTGCTGTCCACCTTGTTCCACCACGTTCATAAGCACCAATATCAGGACTAGAACCTTTGTAAGGTTTGGTAAAGCCACTAATAATAGGAGCTGCATCAATTAAAGAGCTACCTGCGGATGGCATGAAATTTAAATTTTCTGTATTTTCAAAAGGAGAATCTGTAAAAATAGGACTGTTCTGAATGTCAAACTCACTGGCTCCTGTACCTGTGTGCCAACTCCCCGTGTTTGCGTAATTGTTGTAAATTTTATTATTAGGTTGGCTATAACCATTTACCCAAGAATCCATTGCGGTTTGAGCATTCCATATGGTATTGTGATAAAAATCTAAATGAGTATTGTTCCAGTTTACTTGGTAACCAGACCAAGATACATTCCAAATTACATTGTGATGCACAACATATCCTTTGCTATTGTTGTCTAAATAAATACCAGCTGCTTTGGCAGGATCGCTTGGGTTGTGTGAGTAAGAAGGAGCAGTTGCATCATGAAACCAGTTGTGGTGAATTTCATTGTTTTTAAGGCTGCTATTTCCCACAGTGTAAAAAATGCCAGAATCACTATTTATTATTTGAGAGTGAGATACATCGTTATAAGCTACTTCGGAATCCGTACCTGCTACATACATACCATCTCTACCAGTGTTATAAATGGTGTTTTTAAGTATTTTCATTCTGTCTCCACTCGTTCTTATAGGAGATGCGTGTATACCAACATAATCTGTATTGCTAATAGTATTTCCTTCTATGGTACAATCATCAGCTGCCCATCCAGAAATTACAATACCACTTACAGAACTGTGGTTAATGGTACATCCTTTTATTAAGGTAAAGTCTCCCAAGACTTCTATAGATGCTTCTCCAACTTGAGCTCCAGTATTGGTAAGTGAATCGTGACCTTCGCTACCATGGGTTACGGTACAGTTGATAATTTGGTTGTAATCAGCTCGGTTGTGAATTTTAATAGCTCCTCCAAAAAAATGAATGCCTTCTAATTTTATATAATCACCGTTTAATTCAGCAGCATATTTTCGAGTAGCGTATTTTACGGTACCATTCGTAGGGGTGTTTCCGTCAGCAGGCTGAAAGTACAAGGTTTGATTGGTAGAATCGTAATACCATTCTCTAGCATAATCTAAGGCCTCTAACTTATCAAACAAATACATTTGTCCTCTTTGGTTGCCTGGGTAATTTCTCCAGGTGGTAGGATTGTGGGGGCTAAAGGGCCATTTGTTAATGTCTACTTCGGTAAAATCAATTCTAGAAGTAGTGCTGGCTGTAATGGTTCTGGTCCAGCTGGCACCAGAATGGGCACCTAAATAATAAACCAATCCGCCTGTCCAATTTATATTAGGAATGTTATTGGCTGTAAAGTGGGTGCCATCACCTCCGGTAACAGGAGTACAATTTACTGTCCAACGGTTATTGTCTATGTTGTTTGGCCATCTGGCCAAATCCATAAATTCATTATGGTGATAAACAGCTCTAAATCTTTTCTCTATATTCATGTTTACAGAGGTTTTGTAAATAGAGCCGTTGTGTGGTTGCCAATTGTTTAAACTTTTGGTAACGTTAACCTCTACTTTTTCACCATCAGCAGCTTTAAACGTTAGGTAGTTATTGGCAGTTCCGTTTTTAGTGATGTTAAATTCATCTTCGTAAACACCAGCTCTAATAATACATACATCTCCAGCAGACATTACAGAAATGGCTTTGCTAAAAGTTTTATAGGGATTGGTGATAGAACCGTTATTACTGTCGTTACCATTGGTAGAAATATAAATAGTTTTTCCAAAAACAGTAGCGCTAAAAATAAAGGCAATTAGAATAAAATGTAATTGTATTTTCATTTAAAAACAGAGTAATGTGTATTGGACTAATTTATAGATTACTATTTGTTTTTGATGTTGCTTATTCGTAATTCAGTAGAACATATATGCTATTTTACAAATGATTTGATTTTTTTTGATGTCTAAATTTTGTTTCCTAAGAATTTTTGAAATTTAGATGGATTTCCGTCTTCATCACCTGTTAATAAATACCATATCAAACCAGCATCAGAAATATCTGCCCTTTTTTCTTTGTGTTTCTTCATGCATTTCCACAGCCAAGCAATGTCTGGATTTGGATGATTTTTTAACCAATCCCAAACAGACCAATCGTGGTAAGAGCTCCAACCTTCGTTAGGGTTGTTTTTGTTGTTTTGATCTTTAATTCTTTTAAAATGTAATCTATTTTTGCTCAACTCTATTACTTGTTTTATAGTGTGATGATTGGGTCTTCTTAAATGATGGTCGTTATAGTTACTATGTGATAAAATATATACATGAGATAAACAGTCTATGTTTCCGTTGCTAACTGTTTTTTGCACTGCTTGATATAAAAATTCAGAAGGTCCCATGTTGATAAAAAACAGAGGATTGTTTTTGGTAGATTTTTCTAGTTCTTGTTGTAAATGCTTAATGGCTTTTTCTTTGTGAGTACCCACATCAAAAAAAACAGAAGAATTAAAATTCCAACGTTCAATAGCCCCATCAACTCCTTCTTTCATGTAATTTCTTACTGTGGTATGCGGAGGTGATGGTATAAAGTTGTTATAAGAAAAATGAACCAGTTTGTTTTGTAGTTTCTTTTTAGCCAACATGGCCAAGGCAGCAGGAGTAGCTCCCCAATCATCGGGGTCTGCATAGTTATACTTTCCTGTATACTCTAAATCTGGTTGAGCGTTACCATCTGCACTACAAGCAATTCTATTTTGATTGTAAGTTAAAAATTGTGCAGATGAGCCAAAAGAGAAACACAAAAGGGTAGTGAGTAAAAATAATGATTTCATTATGTATTTTATTTAAGAGTAAATTAATCGCAAGTATTGGCTTCGGTTAAATCTTTAGATATTTCAGCTACGGTATCGTTGTCTAAACCTGTAGATAAGATGATTTTGTCTAATTGAAAATGTTTAGATCTAGCACAAATTTTTAAAGTATATTCTCCTGCTTCTGGAAAATCAACAGTCATCCATGAGCTAGATTTTGGGTTGTGTAAATCTAAGGCACCTCCAAAAGCAAATTCACCATCCTTAGCACTTCTACTTACAAATTTTTCGTAATGTTCTAACGTAACAGATTGTTTGTTTACATATGCACGACCTAGGTCTCCTGGAAAATAAATCCATACATCATTCGCTAAATCTCCAGAAGCTTCTTCTTCGGGTTGTCTCATAAACCATTTTACTCTATAACCTGCTTTGGCAGGTACATAAAATTTTACACTAATTTCATGTGTCAGATTAGGGCTGTTGTAACTATTAGCACCTGTGTATTCTATGTATTTTCCTCCAGATGCTCTTTCGTCTGCTACAACTCTCCATTGTCCTTTTAAATTAAAACTTTCTCCTTCTATAATTAACAATCCATCTTTGGTGGTAATGTTGCAGGCTGTTGGAGTTTCTTCTTCGTTTGGAGTTTCTTCTTCTGGAGTTTCTTCTTCTGGTGTTTCTTTTTCGGTAGGAGGTATAAAAGTATCTTCTTCGTCTTTGTTACAAGAGGTTAATAATGCAAAGAATAAAATTGGTACTAAAAGAAGTTTTTTCATAATTGTTCAGTAAAAATTAGGTTAGAATTTTGTACCCTTGACTCTTTTTCTAAGCCTGTAGTATTCAAAAGCTTTTATAGCAAGGGTTTGATCTTTTCAAAAATAGATAATGAAATAAAAAAACAAGTTGTTTTTAACTTTACAATAACTTTACAAATACCTCCTTATGTACTGTATTTACTTGTCAATCACCTTATCAATCGATAAAATTACCTAAATTGCCTATTATGAAAAGATATCTGTTTTTTTTTACGATTTTAATATTGTTTGTCTTTAAAGTTTTGGGAAATAATAAAAACAAACTGCTTAAAGTTTCTAATATAGAAAGTGGTTTTTTGCTAAAAAAACATCAAGAAAAATTACCAACATATAGTTTTGATACTATTGTTTTGATAGAGAAATATATCAAACAAGCTGATGTAAATAAAAATAAAGGATTGTATACGTTGGCATATGGAGATTTGTGGAAAGCTTTATCGTTAGCAGATTCATATGGAGAAATGGAACAATTGATAACGATTCATAGTGAGTTAGGAGGATTGTATGGAATTTATGGAAAACATCAAAAGGCAATTGAACATAAGCTATTAGCTTTGCAACATGTAAAGAAACAGTTTAAGAATAACAACAAAAACAAAATTCTTTTAAGAAAGGCTTATTACAACTTGGCTGTGCAACATAGAAGATTTGGAGACTACGAGAAGAGTTTACAATATTTAGATTCTTGCGTTTTTTTGTTTAAAGAAAGATTTAAAACTAAAGAGAATCCGTATGTTTTGGCAGAAAGAGGAAAGGTGTTTCTTTTACAACAAAAAATTGAAGTAGCAGAGCCTTTGTTGCTTAGGGCTGAAAATCTTTTAGAAGAGAAAGACAGACATTATTTAGTAATTGTTTATTCCTTTTTGGGTGATTTATATGCTCAAAAATCAGATTATAACAAAGCGCTTGAGTTTTATGAAAAGAGTTTGGATAAATTAGAAGTTTTTAATGCTCACACCGATATAAAATCTGATGTTCTAAAAAAAATAGCACTTATATATCAACAAAAGCAAAAATTAGATACTGCGTATTATTATCTTCAAAAATCTACTAAAATAGCAGATAGTTTGTTTAGTATGCGAAATCAAAACAACAGTCAGTTATTTGAAATAAAAAATGAATATGAAGAACATTTGTTGAAAAAAGATCAGCAAATTATTCATCAAAATCATTTGATAGAAAAAAAGAAAAGAGTACAAACACAATTGATTTTTGCAATTGCTTTTATTTTGTTTTTGGTAATTGGGTTTGTGTTTTTGGTGTATTACAAATCTAAGGTTAGAAAGCTAGAGGTAGAGCAAGAAAAAAATGAAATTAAAATTAAACACGATCAAGAAAAATTAAATGTTGTTCTAGAAACAAAGAGTAAAGAACTTACAGTGTCTGCTCTGCAACTGATAGAGAAGGATAAAAATATTGACAAATTATTGAGTTTGTTAAAGGATAGTAATCCTGAATCTTACAGAAAAATTCAAAAAGAAGTTGTAAGAGGAAATAAAGATTTATGGGAAAGTTTTAATTTGCGTTTTACAGAGGTAAATACAGGTTTTTACAAAAGATTAAAAGAAAAGCATAGCAACTTATCTCCAACAGAACAAAAACATTGTGCGCTTATAAAGTTAAAGTTTGATAGTAAAGAAATGGCTAGATTGTTAAATATTTCTGTGAATAGTGTACATATTTCTAGGCATAGAATACGCAAAAAAATAGGTCTTCAAAGAGATGAAGATTTGAGTAATTATATAGGTGGTATTTAGTTGTTTAAGAGCTTTTTTTTGTTTCTATAATTAATAAGCCACATTAAAAGCCCTCCTGTAATATACATCCAAATGGAATAAGCAGCTGTGGGTACTGCCATTTGAATGTTGTTTAAAACTGTAGTTGCTACCACAATTCCTAAAGTAGCGTTTTGTATGCCACCATCTACACCTACAGAAATAGAATCCTCATCATTTAAATGAAACAGTTTGGGAATTAAAAAACCAAATCCTATTATGCTTAGGTTTAAAATTAGGGTTACAATACCTACTTCTTTTAGGGCAACTTTAACTTGAGAAAAGTTAGAAGTAATAAGTCCTATAAGAATTAAAGCAAATATAATGGTAGAAGCTATTTTCATAGGTTTTATCATTTTTAAGGCAAATTTTCTTTTGTATTTTAAAATCATCATTCCTAAAGAAATAGGAAATACGGTAATCATCATAATTTGTGAAATGGTATCTGCAATAGGTAATTGTATAGGAGTGTCTGTTTGTGTATTAAAATAATTTAAAGCAAAAGAGGTTATAAAATGAATGGACAAGATACCTGTAAAACTAGTAACAGCAGTTAAGGTTACAGATAAAGCTAAGTTTCCATTGCATACTTGAGTAATAATATTACTTGTAGCACCTCCAGGGCATGCAGATAGAATGATAAGACCTATGGCCAATTCATCGTTTAAATTAAAAGATATTGCTAAGCCAAAAGCTAGTAGAGGTAGTATTATAATTTGATTGAACAACCCAATAAATACAGCTTTAGGTTGTCTAAAAATTCTTGTGAAATCATTTAAAGTTAAAGACATTCCCATTCCTAACATGATGATAGAAAGAGATAAGGGTAAAAATAGTTTTAGTAAAAGGTCTGCCATGTTTAAAAGAAAATATTTAGCTATTTACAAAAATAGCTTTTTTATAAGCTTAATAAAGGGAATGGTATAAATAAGATAAAACTATTAATATTAAGTTTTTTTAGAGTGTTGGTGCTATAGAAAAGAATATGTATGGGATTTGTAAAATAGCATTTGTTGTTAGCTTTTTTAATTGTTACCGACCAAATGCACGAAAAAAACATATTTATGGCCATCCAACATATAGAGACTTACCATTATAAAGATCAATTTTTTTTAGAAACAGTAAATTTTGAAAAAGCTTGTGTTTTTAATGAGCCAGAACAGGTAAAAAACTATAGTATTTATTGGATAAAACAGGGAACAGGAACTTATTATATAGATTTTAAAAAGTATCTATTTAAGAACAATGTGTTGTTTTTCCTGTCGCCAAGTCAGGTGTTTAGTGTAGAAACAGAAAGTATTAAAGAGGCTTATAAAATTACATTTACCAAAGATTTTTATTGCATACAAACTCATGATCAAGCTGTAGCTTGTAACGGAGTGCTGTTTAACAATGTATACGAAACTCCTTATGTAAAACCCTGTGAAAACGATACTAAAAAACTAAGTTTTATTTTAGAAAATTTAGAAGAAGAATTTCAAAAGAATGAGGTGGCTCAGTACGATATGCTACAAGCGTATTTAAAGCAGTTTATCATTTTGTCGGTAAGAATACAAAAAGAGTTAGCTCCTGTTAAAACGGATGTAGAGACAAAATTATTTAAAGATTTTAGTTTGCTTGTAGAGCAGAATTTTAAAAGTATACACGCAGTGTCTGAATATGCAAAAAGATTGGCTTTGTCTCCAAAGTCATTAACTAAAAACTTTCAGAGAGTTGGAGCAGAATCTCCTAGTGATTTTATTAAAAACAGAATTTTATTAGAAGCCAAACGTCAATTAATATATACTAGTGTACCGGTTAAAGAAATTGCATACGATTTAGGATTTCATGATGCAGCTTATTTTACAAGATTCTTTACCAAGGCAGAAAACAAATCACCTTTACAGTTTAGAAAAGAATACTAATTTCTAATTCCATTACCACTCATTTTTTAAAAGCATTATAAAAACGTATGTATTTCTAGTTTGTAGAAAGGCTAGTATTTGTACATGCAATGTATGTGTAGTGCTCAAGCATTAAAAACCAAAAATAGCTAACATCCAACTACTAGGAACTTTTGTCCATTTTTAAAGGCTTGTATGGGTTGCATCTTTGTAGTGTCAATAAGACATAACAAAAGAACAATTATAAAATACAGAAATTATGAGTACAAAAATTAAAACATTAAATCCGGCAACAGCAACAGGAGAAGCAAAAGAATTATTTACAGCAGTACAAAACAAATTAGGATTTGTACCTAATTTAATTAAAGTGTTTGGGAACTCTCCTGCAACTTTAAAAAGTTATTTGTCTTTGGGAGAACTAACTGCTAGTGGAAACTTTACCAATAAATTTAGAGAACAATTGGCATTGGCAATTGCAGAAGAAAATACCTGTAATTATTGTTTGTCTGCACATACTGCAATTGGAAAATTAAATGGTTTGAATGAAAATCAAATTATAGCAAGCCGAAAAGGAGAGGCAGCAGATGCAAAACAACAAGCAGGATTAAAATTTGCACAAGAAATAACTGCCAAAAGAGGATTGGTTTCTGCAGAATCTTTGCAAGCAGTAAAAGATGCAGGTTATACAGATGAAGATATTTTAGAACTGGTGTTAAACGTAGTATCAAACACGTTAACAAACTATGTCAATCATATTGCAGAAACAGAAATTGATTTTCCAGTAGTAAAAGCAGGAGATTTCGTTTAATAAAACAAAGAGTCCAACTACTAGGAACTTTTGTCCATTTTTAAACGAAAGTATTGGTTGCATCTTTGTCAGAGAATTAAAACAATAAATAATTTAAATAAATAAAACATGAAAAATTTAGTATTAGGGTTGATAATTGCAGTGGGGTCTTTGTTTACAGTAAACGCACAAACTAAAGCCATAAAAACAGTAGCTTTAGAGCAAACCAAAGGAGAGTTTACTCAAAAAGCTATTACTTTATCAGAAGGAACTTATGTGTTTCAAATTGCAAATCACGAAGTAGGAAAAGATGTTGGTTTTGTATTGGCTCCTAAAGGAAAAACAGATGAAGCTCATCACATTAAAAATGCGTATGTAACCTCTTTAGTAAAAAACAATACCACAGGACATTCTAAAGAAGTAAAATTAGAAAAAGGAGAATATGTGTATTTCTGTCCTTTAAATCCAACTCCGCAATATACATTGGTAGTTAAATAATTTAGTAAGTAAAAAAGTAAAAGGGTCACAATTAGTTTTGTGACCCTTTTTTTAGGTGTGTGTAATTATTTTCTTTTTAATTCGTACACATCAGTACGTCTGTCTTTTAGGTTTCGAACGCTACCGTGTTGGTTTAGTTCTTTTAGCAAGCTTAAATCTACATCGGCAATTAAAATCATTTCGGTGTTTGGAGTGGCTTCTGCTTTAATACCATTGCTAGGAAAAGCAAAATCACAAGGTGTAAATACCATAGATTGCGCGTATTGAATGTCCATGTTCTCTACATTAGGTAAGTTTCCTACACTTCCTGCAATAGCCACATAACATTCGTTTTCTATAGCTCTAGCTTGGGCACAATGTCTTACTCTAGAATAGCCGTTTTGGGTATCGGTTAAGAAAGGGACAAATAAAATATCCATGCCATCATCTGCTAAAATTCTACTTAGTTCTGGAAACTCAGAATCGTAACAAATTAAAATTCCAATTTTACCACAATCGGTGTCAAAGGTTTGCAGTTTGTTTCCTCCTTGCATTCCCCATACTTTTTCTTCATCTGGAGTAACGTGTATTTTTTCATAACGTTCTATAGAACCATCACGTTTGCATAAGTACCCCACATTGTACAATTTTTCATCTCTAATTTCGGGCATACTTCCCGTAATGATGTTAATATTATAGGATATAGATAACTCAGAAAATTTCTGAACAATTTCTTTAGTGTGTTTGGCCAGTTCTCTAATAGCTTGGGCAACTGGTAAATGGTTATTGCCTGCCATTAAAGGAGCGTTAAAAAATTCTGGAAACAAAGCAAAATCAGAACGATAACCAGAAACGGCATCAACAAAATACTCGGCTTGTTTCATCATGTCATCTAGACTGTTGTACGGTCTCATTTGCCATTGAATCAGTCCTATTCTTACAACCTCTTTATTTTGTGTGGCAATTTTTTTAGGTTTTTGATAATAAATATTATCCCATTCCAATAGCACAGCAAAATCATTAGAACCTGTATCTCCCTCTAAATATCCTTTGATGATTTTAGATGGATGAAAATCATTAGACATCTGAAAATTTAACACAGGGTCGTGAATTTCTTTCAGTTTTACTTTTTCTATATAAGCTTTTGGGCTTAATTTATCGGCATATTTGTGGTAGTTTGGAATTCTACCTCCAAAGGCAATTCCTTTTAAGTTTAAGTTTTCACACAGTTCTTTTCTATAATCATAGAGTCTTCTTCCTAAGCGCAAACCTCTAAATTCAGGTCTAATAAACACCTCAATACCATACAGCATATCTCCACTGTTTGTGTGCGAGTTAAATGTGTAGTCTTCGGTTATTTCGCTATAAGTGTGGTCGTCAGAAAAAGTTTCGTAGTCAACAATAATAGACAAAGCACAACCTGCTATATGTCCATTAACTTTAATAACAACTTGCCCTTCTTTAAATTTGTGAATCAACGTTTTTATATGATGCTCATCCCAATAAGAGTTTTCCAAATCATGATACACTTCTATCATGGCTTGTTTTAATTCTTGATAATCATTAATATCAAGATATTTTAATTCAATTGTATCTATTTCTTTAATGTCCATTTGTGTAAATTATAATTCTGTAGTTTTTAAGGTGCTAATCAGAATTTCTTAATTAAATGTAATTAATTTTTTGATGATTAAATCAATAAAAAAACAAATATGTTGCTTGGTTTAAAAAATAAAAAATAATTCGGCATAAAATTTGATTGGTGGAATGCTTGTTTCTAACAAATACTTTACTTACCTTAGTTATATAGGTTTATAAGAACTCCAAACTAAATGCTAAAACAAAGCTTAAATTTAAAATTATCTCAAAAATTATCTCCTCAACAAATTCAGTTGATGAAAATGATTCAGTTGCCTACACAGGCTTTTGAACAAAGATTAAAACAAGAGATTGAAGAAAATCCAGCATTAGAATCTGGAAAAGAGCAAGAAGATTCTTTTGAAGATTCTTATGACGAATATGCTGATGAAGGAAATGAATCTATTGCTGCAGATGATATTAATATAGATGAGTATTTAAGCGATGATGATATTCCGAGTTATAAATTACAAGCCAATAACTATTCTTCGGACGATGAAGATAAAGAAATTCCTTATGCAGGGGGACTTAGTTTTCATCAATCATTAATCAATCAATTAAATACATTTACACTTTCTGATGAAGAATATGCTATTGCCGAATTTTTAGTAGGAAGTATTAATGACAATGGTTATTTAAGAAGAGAAACTATTGATATTGTTGATGATTTGGCATTTACTCAAAACATTTTTACAGAAGAAAGTAAGGTAGAAGATATATTGTATGATGTAGTTCAAAAATTAGAACCTTTAGGAGTAGGAGCAAGAGATTTAAAAGAATGTTTAATTATTCAGTTAGAAGGAAAAAGACCTACAAGAGCTGTAGAATTGGCCATTCAAATATTAGATCAGGCTTTTGATGCGTTTGTAAAAAAGCATTACGCAAAGTTATTAACTAAGTTTGAAATTACGCAAGAAGAACTTAAAGATGCCGTAAAAGAAATAGAAAAATTAAATCCTAAACCGGGAAGTTCTATTGTAGGAAACTCTAAAATTGTAGAGCAAATTGTTCCTGATTTTACCATTAGAGTTGCCGATGGAGAAGTTGAGTTGTTGTTAAACTCTAGAAATGCACCCGAATTGCACGTTTCAAGAGAGTATCATAACATGCTAAAGGGATATCAAGAGGCTAAAACCAAAACAAAATCTCAGAAAGATGCTGTTTTGTTTATCAAACAAAAGCTAGATTCTGCCAAATGGTTTATTGATGCGATCAAGCAAAGACAACAAACTTTAATGGTAACTATGAGTTGTATTATAGATATACAAAGAGAATATTTGCTTACAGGTGATGAAAGCAAGTTAAAACCAATGATTTTAAAGGATGTTGCCGAGAAAATAAATATGGATATTTCTACAGTTTCTAGAGTTGCCAATAGCAAATATGCAGCCACACCTTATGGAACTAAATTGGTGAAAGAATTTTTCTCTGAATCTATGAAAAACGATCAGGGAGAAGATGTTTCTACAAGAGAAATAAAGAGTATTTTAAAAACAGTGGTGGCAGAAGAAGATAAGAAAAAACCATTAACGGACGATAAATTATCGGCTCACTTAAAAGAAAAAGGATATTTAATAGCACGTAGAACAGTAGCTAAATATAGAGAGCAATTGGATATTCCGGTTGCTAGATTAAGAAAAGAAATATAAACAGATGGATAAGTTTTACAAAGCATTATCACTCATTCTTCACCCAGTGTTTTTACCGTCAATAACTACAGTAATATATTTAATGGTGTTGCCATTGCCTTTGTCTTCTGCTCAAAAATACCTTATCTTTTTTATTGTTTTAGGAAGTACTTTTGTGGTACCCGTAGTTACTTTGTTTTTGTTTAGATTGGTAGGGATTGTAAAAACAAATCAGGCAGAAACTATACAAGAAAGAAAAATTCCAGTAATTATAATGATTGTAAATTACTTATTTTTAGCAGGAGTGTTACAGTATTTACAATTAAGAGAATTAACCATTTTAGCTTACTCTACTGCTATAGGTTTAGTTATAACAAGTTTTATGTTTTACAACCAAGTAAAAATTAGTTTGCATATGTTGGGTATGGCTGGTTTGCTAGGTTTTGCTTTAATTTATGGAGAAAATTATGAGTATGCCAATAAAACAATAGCCTTAATAGTAGCTCTGTTAGGTTGTTTAGCTACAGCCAGACTTCAATTAAAGGCTCATAACTACAAAGAAATAATTTGGGGGCTTTCTTTGGGGTTGTTTACCCCAATGGTGTTGAGTTATTTTTTATAAAATATAAAAAAGTACTCCCATTTTTAGTTGGTTAAAACTAAGTTTTTTATCATCTATAGTTCTTATAGAGTCTTTAAAAGGAGATTTTAAATAGTATTTAATGTAGAAGTTCCAGGTTCCAAAACCAATAGAAGTATATATACTATAATTTATTTTAGTCAAACTACTAAGATTGCTATAACTTGTTAATTCAGATCCGGTATTAAATTCTGCTTTATTACTCAGGTTATAAACAAAAGAGCCTCCGGTATAAATTCTCCAAAAACTACTATTTGTTGGGGTTGATGTTCTCCATCTAAATTCAAAAGGTATTTCTATATGGTGAGATTGATACTTGTAACTACTAAAGTTGTTGCTAATAGCATATTCCAAAACATCTCCATTTTGAGTAATCGTTATGTTAGGTCTAAGAATGTCGTAACTATAACCTATTCCTAATCCTAAGCCTATATTTCGTCGTTTGTTTAAGGGCATGTCTTTTATAAAACCAGCTTCAAAACTATAAGGAACACCATTGTTGTTAATTCCCTTTTGATACGAAATAAAGGTATTGTATTGCACACCTATGTAAAATTGATCTTCATAATATTTTTCATCGGTATAGAGTTTGTCTTGAGCAACCAAAGCAAACGGAAAAGTGATGAATATAAAATAAAGAAAAAATTTCATGGTTAATTGTTGGGTTTGTACTTTAAAGGAAGGTGTACAACTTTTTTGGTTTCAAAAAAAGTTTCCTCAAAAAAAGTAGGCAAATCAAATAAAGTTACACTTGGAAAATCTTTTAACTCTTCTGTCAAATCTCCACCTTTTAAATATAGGATACCATTTTTAAGTGCATGATTTTGTTTTTTAGCACATTTCTTTTTTACCCATTTTACAAAATCGGGCATAGCTGTAACAGCTCTACTAACCACAAAATCAAATTCACCTTTTACTTTTTCGGCACGCATATGTTCTGCAGTTAGGTTGGTTAAACCAATTCCTTCTGCAACACCATTTACCACTTTAATTTTTTTACCAATAGAATCTACCAATAAAAATTCTGTTTCAGGAAATAAAATGGCCAATGGAATACCCGGAAAACCACCACCTGTACCCACGTCTAAAATTCTTGAACCGGGCTTAAATGGTTGTACTTTAGCAATTCCTAAAGAATGTAATATGTGTCTAATATACAACTCATCAATGTCTTTTCTAGAAATTACATTTATTTGAGCGTTCCACTCTTTGTATAAGCTTTCTAGTTTTGTGAATTGTTCAATCTGTTTTTCCGATAAATCAGGAAAATATTTTAAAATAATGTCTACTGTAATCATACAACGCAAAAGTAATTTATTTCAATGAAAACGGAATACATATCTTAGTGATTTGATTAAATGTTCTTTACATATATTAGAAAAGCGTTTAAAACTTAAATTTCTTGATGTAATATTAAATTAATGTGAATAAAAAATGGTTATTTTTGTAGACTGAATACAAATGAGTAAATGCGACAAGTAAGTTTTTCTAAAGAACAAAACAAATTGTTTTTTAAAACTCTAAATCAAAGAGTTAATAAATACTTTAGGGACAATAATTTAAAACGAACAGGAAATTGGTTGCTGTATAGCAAAGCCATTTTTATGTTTGTATTGTTGTTTGTACCTTATTTTTTGTTGCTACTTATTCCTATGGCTACTAGCTTACAAATATTTATGTGTGTAATTATGGGATTGGGAATGGCAGGTGTTGGAATGAATGTGATGCATGATAGCAATCACGGTTCTTTTTCTAGCAAATGGTGGGTGAATCAGTTGTTAGGGAACAGTATTTATATTTTGGCAGGAAACGTATACAATTGGAAAGTACAACATAATTTATTACACCATACGTATACAAATATAGAAGGGGTAGATGAAGATATTGATATACAAGGAGTGATTAGATTGTCTAAACATTCCAAATGGAAACCATTTCATAAATATCAAAAAATATATGCCTTTTTTTTATATGGTTTGTTAACCATTCAATGGGCATTGGTGGTAGATTTTAAGCAAACACCAAGATACCTTAAGTATGGCCTTAGTGCAGAAGGAGAATTAAACCCTAAAAAAGAATGGGCTTTGTTAATAATGACCAAAATAGTGTATTACTTGTTTTGGTTAGTTTTGCCTTTACTGGTTTTACCTATAAGTTGCTATGCTTGGTTAATAGGCTTTTTTATTATGCACTATGTTGCTGGGTTTATTTTAAGTGTTGTGTTTCAGTTGGCACACATTACAGATTCTGTAGAGGTAATTTCACCAGAAGAGCTAGAAAAAGAAGATAGAAGTTGGGCAGTGCATCAATTGTTAGAAACAGCAAATTTTGCAACTAAAAACAAGTTGGTGTCGTTTTTTTTAGGTGGATTAAATTTTCAAATAGAACATCATATTTTTCCAACAATATCTCATGTTCATTATAAAGATTTGGCAAAAATAGTAAAGAAAACCGCTAAAGAATTTCAGTTGCCTTATTACGAATATGATACGGTCAAAGAAGCTTTGTCGGCACATATCAATCAATTAATTATTTTAGGAAAACAACCCCAAATGGGATAACAACTATATACTTACAATTAAAAATGGAACAACATTTATCAGAAAGAATTACCGGTTTACCAGCATCTGCAACATTGGTAATGGCTGCAAAAGCAAGAGAGTTAAAAGCAGCTGGAAAAGATATTATTAGTTTAAGTTTAGGAGAACCAGATTTTAATACTCCTGAATACATTAAAGATGCAGCTATACAAGCTATTAATGACAATTACAACTCATACAGCCCTGTAGATGGTTATGCAGATTTAAAAGAAGCTATTTCTTTAAAATTTAAAAGAGATAACAATATAGATTACAAACCAAGTCAAATAGTTGTTTCTACTGGAGCTAAACAATCTTTAGCAAACATTACACAAGTGTTGTTAAATCCAGGAGATGAGGTTATTTTGCCTGCACCATACTGGGTTTCATACTCAGCACAAGCTATTTTAGGAGGAGCTACTTATAAAGAAATTCCTTCTACCATTGAAACGGATTTTAAAATAACTCCAGAACAATTAGAGGCTGCTATAACACCTAAAACAAAATTAATTTTCTTTAACTCTCCAAACAATCCAAGTGGAACTGTTTATACAGAAGAAGATTACAGAGGTTTGGCTGCAGTGTTAGAAAAGTATCCAAATATTTTTATTGTTTCTGATGAAATTTACGAACACATTAACTATGGAACTCCAAACTTTAGTATTGCTGCAATTCCATCTATGTACGATAGAACTATTACCGTAAACGGATTGGCTAAAGGTTTTGCAATGACAGGTTGGAGAATTGGATTTATTGGTGCTCCAGAGTGGATTGCAAAAGCGTGTACTAAAATGCAAGGGCAAATTACATCGGGAACCAACTGTATTGCACAAAGAGCTGCTATTACTGCTTTAACAGAGCCTGTTTCTAAAATTCAATACATGGTAGATGAGTTTAAGAAGCGTAGAGATATGATGTTGGAATTGTTAGGAGAAATTGAAGGTGTAAAATTAAATGTACCTAAAGGTGCTTTTTATATTTTTCCAGATGTTTCTGCATTCTTTGGAAAAACAATTAAAGGAAAGTTGATAGAAAACGCATCTGATTTTTCTTTGTTGTTGTTAGAAGAAGCCAATGTAGCAACAGTTACAGGAGAGGCTTTTGGAGCTCCATCATGCATTCGTATTTCTTATGCAGCATCAGAAGCTCAATTAAGAGAAGCTGTGGCTAGAATAAAAGCTGTATTGTCATAATAACAACAGTTTTAACGATATAAAAAAAGCGATTTTGTAAATACAAAATCGCTTTTTTTATGAGTAAACATTAATCTTTATTTTTCAATATTCACTGTAATATCATTATACAATTCAGAAAGATTAATTAAAGCATTTACTAAATCTTTAGATTCCATAATAATACTTAAATGTAGTGTCGTGTTTTTAGCACTTGTTTCTACGGTTCTAATTCTATTGATTTGTTTTTCTATAGAGTCAGACACACTATCTAACAATATTTGCTTCTTTTCTATAGTAGCAGAAATGTTCTCAAACTGATGGTTTTCTAAGATTTCAATAATTTCTAGTAAAACATCTTCCAACCCTTTCATAATAGATTTTAAATCTTTTACCTGTTCTTTGTTTAAAGATTTGTGGTTGTTGTTTACGTGTTTGTAACTTACTTTAGAAATGTAAGAAATAGACTGAGAAATATCTTCTAAATAACCTAAAACCATAATGTAGAATTGACTTGCTTCTACAGAGCTTTTTTCTAAAGATTTTATAAAATAGAATACATCATTTCGTAAGTGTTCTATTTCTTCGTTGAGTTTGGTTACGTGCTTGTCGTTCTTTTTTAACTTATCTAAATTCTGATCAGCTAAATTAACTACTACATTGTTATATAGTTTATCTACTCTTTTTAATACTTGAATAATGTGTCCTGTACTTTCGTTAATAACACCATTAATAGAGTTTATGTTTTCTTTTCTAATTATTTTTTTAGCCTCTATTTCTTTTTCTTTTTTAGAGTGGTTTATGTAGTTTCTGGTCATTAATAATAAAACCAATAAAAGTAATACGGCTACCATTAAAGGACCTCCTAAATTAATTAAAAAAGCAACAATGGCAGCAAACGTAAATGCAACCAAGGCTGTTAAAAACCATCCACCAATTACACTTAAAACTCCAGCTATTCTATAAACAGCACTTTCTCTACCCCAAGCTCTATCTGCCAAAGAAGTACCCATGGCCACCATAAAAGTAACATAGGTGGTAGATAGTGGAAGTTTTAAAGATGTACCTACAGAAATAAGAATACCCGCAACTACTAAGTTTATAGAAGCACGAATCATATCAAAAGCTGGCATTTCAATACTCTTGTCTTTAGATATATTCAAAACGGGTCTTTCAAATCTAGAGTTAATGTATTGTTGAGTTGTTTGAGGAATTAAAAAGTTAAAAGCATTGTTAACTAAAATTCCAGCTCTAACAACACTTCTAGAAACTGGGTTGGGTTGAAATTTTTCATGTCCTTCTCCTTGTCTAGATAAATTTACACCTGTTTCTATTACTTTTTTAGCTTTTTTAGAAAACCACAAAGTAACCACCATAATGGCCCCAGCAAAAATTAACAACATAGGGTTAGATGGAACTTTTTTAGCTAATATTCCCATAGAAAATTCAGTGTCTGGAATTCCAGAAATAGACCATGCTTCAAAAGAGTTCCACGCAGCAATAGGTACTCCAACAAAGTTTACCAAATCATTTCCAGAAAAGGCCATTGCTAAAGAAAAAGTACCAATTCCAATAATAAGTTTTAAAATATTTGTTTTAAAAACACGAATAAGGAATAGAGAAATTAAAGACCAAGCAATACTACCTAAAACAACAATTTTAAGTGTATTTCCCTCAATTAAATGCTCAACATCTCCGTAATATGGAGTTCCTTTTAGTCCTTTTACAAAAATAAAATAAGTAATAGCAGTAATTGCTAAACCTCCAAAAATAGCATTTACGTGCGGTTTTTTTTGTTCTAATCTAAAAGTGTAAACAATTCTAGAGAAAAACTGAACAATAGCACCTACGGTAAAGGCAATAACTACGGAGAGCAAAATTCCAAAAATAATTAGCACAGCTTTTTCGTGGTTGATGTAGTTCCAAATATCTGAAATAGTTTGCGTATCATTTGCCGATATTTTAACCAAAGACATGGTTACAGCAGCCCCAAGTAGTTCAAAAACAATAGATACTGTGGTAGATGTTGGAAGTCCTAATGTATTAAAAATATCTAACAGCAATATGTCTGTAATCATTACAGCCATAAAAATGTACATAATTTCATTAAAGTAAAATTGACTAGGGACAAAAATTCCTTTTCTTGCAACCTCCATCATTCCACTAGATGTAACTGCACCTAGTAACACCCCTACACTAGCAATAATCATAATGTTTTTAGGGCTAATTGCTTTAGAACCAATAGCAGAGTTTAAAAAGTTAACGGCATCGTTACTTACTCCAACTACCAAATCTATGGCCGCAAGAACAGCCAAAGCAATAATCATTAAAAAATAAATATTTTCCATTTTGAGACTAAAAAAAATTTTGCTCGAAATTAGTGAAAAAACCACCGAACAAACGTTAATAAAATGTTACTAAATAACTTTAAACTAAGTCTAGCTTACTTGTTTTAAGAGATTTGATTATTTCTTTTTTTGAGGAGTTACTATAAAATCTTTTAAATAAAAAGGTTCAAAATAAGCAGTGTCTTCAAATTGTTTTTTTTGGAATTGTTCTTCGGAAAGGATGGCCATTTGTTGGGCCGAAGGAAATTTGTGATCTATAAAATTTGCATTTTTGTGCCTAATAATGTTTTTGCATTTCTCAGCCCCATCACCTAAAAAGTAAATAGGTTGTTTGTTTAATAGGTCTGCAAAAGAGTCTTGGTCTATTATTTGTGCTTCGGTGGTTCTAATTTGAGTGTACAAATTGTTGTAAATAGCACTGTATACTTCTAGTCTTCTAGCATCTATCATTGGGACAATAACTCCTTGTTCTATTTGAATAGTTTGTGCTAAACATTTTAAAGTGTCTGTAGCAATTAGCGGAATATTTGCAGCATAGGCTAATCCTTTGGCTGCAGAAACACCTATTCTTAATCCAGTGTAAGAACCTGGACCTTTTCCTACAGCAATGGCATCTAGGTCAAATGTGGTTAAGTTTTGTTCTTTTAAAACATGTTCAATAAAAATATGTAGTTTTTCTGCGTGGGAATAATCGCCGTTGTTTTCTTCTTTTAAGGCTATACAAATGCCATCTTTAGAAAGTGCTACAGAACAGTTTTTAGTTGATGTTTCTATATTTAGAATCAATGCCATGTAAGTAAATTTTAGGGCAAATATACTTTAGAAACTTAATAGTTTGATTAGTTTTCTTTTAAAAGATAACTATACACAGGGTAGTGGTCACTGTAACCTCCTAAATAGGTACCACCTGCAAAACTTCGCTTAGGGCTTCCTTTGTATTTTCCGGTTTGCAGTGTTAAGTAAGTGGGGTTGTAAATACCGGCTTTGTAAAATTTAAAACTACTGTAATCTTTGTGGTGAGTTATAAAGTTTTCGCTAAAAATAATTTGATCAAACAAAAACAAATCTCCTCCATATACTAATGTGTTAAAACCATTTCTAAACATTTTTTCAAAAGGATTGTAGAGTTCTTGTTTTTTTAGCGTTTCTTTGGAAATTTTAGTATCTAAAACTTTTTTAAAACTCTTATCAGTAGGGCTGTCATTAAAGTCTCCCATAATCATAATTTTAGCATCGGGTTCGGTGCTGTATATTTGGCTTACCAGGTCTTTAACCCTTTTGGCTACACGTTCTCTTAGAATGCTACTTTTTTTAGCACCTCCTCTTCTAGAGGGCCAATGGTTTACTAAAATATGTACTTTATCATCTAATAAATAGCCGGTTGCCCATAAAATATCTCGGGTATAAACTTTTTGGCCATCTTTGTATAAATTGGCAGGTACAGCTTCGCTATACAAGGGTTTGTATACATCTTTATTATATAACAGGGCTGTGTCAATTCCTCTTTTGTCAGGAGAATCGTAGTGAATTATGCCATAATTATAAGTGCTTAACGGAGGTGTGCCAATTAAATCTTCTAACACAGTTCTGTTTTCTACTTCTACCACACCTATTAAAGAAGCAGGTAAGTTGTTTTGTTCTTTTCCGATTTCACACAGTACTTTTGATAGTTTAGATAATTTATCTTTATAAACATAGGTTCTGTTAGATTTTATTTCCATCATCGGACTTAGTTCGTCCATTTTAGTAGGATCATTTATAGAATCGAATAAGTTTTCTAGGTTGTAAAAAGCAACCGTTTGAACAATGTATGATTTTTGTCCAAAGCAAATATTTATTACAAATAGAATGCTAATTGTAAGCAATAGTTTGGTTTTTAGAGTCATATCTTTTGTTTAAAGGAGTGATTCAAAACTAATATTTATTTTACAAGTCAAAAAGAAATGTTATCAATTCACAAAATTTTATTAAGCTGTTTTTTAACCTCAACGGTTTTTGCTCAAGATACTATTAAAACGGGAAAAGATGTGTTTAGTATTGTGAATTTGTCCGATGATGATTTGAATGATGAAAGTGGTGAAGTAACCAATATCTCTGGAATTTTTTCAGCTTCGGATGATATATATTTAAATACTATTGGGTTTGAATTTCAAGGTGTGTTTTACAACGCAAGAGGTTTAGGGGCCGATCAGGTTACTTTTTTATTAAATGGAGTTCATCAAAATAGATTGTTTGATGATAGGCCTGCGTGGAATAATTGGGGTGGAGTAGATGGAATTTATAGAACCCAGGAATTAACGGAGCCTTTGGGAGCTTCTGAAAAAAGTTTTGGTAGAGCTTTAGGGGTTACATCTTTATCTACAAGAGCATCTTTGTATAGGTCTGGGACAAGAATTTCCTATGCTCGCTCCGATAGATCTTATCAAAACAAAGCCTCTGTAAATCATGCAGGAACTTTTACAAACAATTGGTACTATGTGGTTTCTGCAAGCAGACGTTGGGGAAATGAAGGTTATAGAAAAGGAACCTTTTACAATGCCAATTCATTAATGTTTAGTGTAGAAAAATATTTAAACACACGGCATAGTCTAAATATAAGTGTGTTGTATACTCCAAATAAAAGAGGAGTTGCTGGGACTTATACAAAAGAGGTGTATGATTTAAAAGGAAATAGTTACAACGGAAATTGGGGATATCAGAACGGAAAAAAAAGAAATGCTAGGGTAAGAACTGTAGAAGAACCCATGGTATTGCTTACACATACTTATAAAAAATCAGATCGTTTTAGGTGGGAAAACTCTTTGTTGCTCCAAAAAGGAACTACTGGTTATTCTAGAATAGATTATAATGGAGGTTCTAATCCAGATCCTGTCTATTATCAAAAATTGCCTAGTTATTGGTTGTCTAGAAATACGGTAGATTATGAGAATGTTTATAGGTATCAACAAGATTTTGTAAATAAAGGTCAGTTAAATTGGGATTTTTTGTACCAAGCCAATGCCGAAAAAAAAGCAATAGGAGAGAATGCAGCTTATGTATTGTACAATGACAAAAGAGACGAGAGTAGAATTCAGTTCAATTCTAATATAACACATAAAATAAATAAAGCTTGGCAATTAAATGCAAGTGTGGATTATAGAAACACCCTTTCAGAAAACTATGCTCAGGTGGTAGATTTGTTAGGAGGAAATGGTTATTTAGATGTGGCTAGTTTTACGTTGGCACAAAGTGATTTAAATAATCCTAATAGGGTGGTTATAGAAGGAGATCGTTTTAAATACAATTACAAAGTAAACAGTAGTAATATAAACGGTTTTGTACAGGCTAAATGGAAAGGAAAAAAGTTAGAGCTGTTACAAGCTTTGGGACTTTCTTATTCAACACACCAAAGAGAAGGATTGTACAAATATGAAAACTATGCAAATGCAGAAGGGGCTAGTAAAAAGGTTGATTTGTTAGCATTCCAAGGAAAAGTAAATGCATTGTATAAAATGTCTGGTAGAAATTTGATAGATGTTAAATCTGCATATATTCAAAAATCGCCCAATGTAAAACAAGTATTTCCCAATGCAAGAGTTAGCAATGCTACATTAAATAATTTAGAAACCGAAAATTTATTGACCAACTCCCTAAGTTATATCCGCAGAGGTTTAAATTACAATATCAAACTTACAGGGTATTACAATTTGCAAAATAATGTAACCGAAACAGGCTTTTATTTTGCCGAGGGTTTTGGTACAGATGCTAACGATGTAGAAAGCAATTCAGGAGAGTTGTTAGATGAAAACAGCCTGTTTGTGCAAGAAGTATTAAACGGAGCTAAAAAGAAGTATATGGGGTTGGAATTAGGAACTTCTTACGATGTAAATTCTTCTATAAAATTAACAGGAGTAGTTGGGGTAGGAAATTATACTTATGCTAACAATCCGAATGTTTTGTTTTTTACAGAAGACAATTCAACAGCACAAAATTTGGGGTTTGTAAATGGAGAAAAAAACCTAGGAGCTGCAAATATCAAAGGAAAAAAATTATCATCGGGGCCACAACAAGCATTTTCTTTAAAATTAGCTTATACAGATCCTAATTATTGGAGAATAAAAGTAAGTGTTAATCATTTTAGGAACAATTATGTAGATATTGCTCCTATTAGGTACACTAGTAATTTTGTAAATGAAATAAATGGAACTCCTATAGAAAATTTAGATCAGAATTTAGTGACTTTGTTTAGAGAACAAGAACAACTTAAAAACTTTACGCTAGTTAATTTATCGGGAGGGAAATCTTGGCGATTACAAACAGGGTATTTAAGTGTTTTTTGGACGGTACAAAATGCATTAGACATCAAATATCAAACAGGTGGTTTTGCTAGTAGCAGAGCAGCTAATTATAGTGAACAGTTAAAGGAATATAACAGAGAGGAACCCCTTTTTGGGAATAGATATTTTGCAGGGAATGGGAGAACTTTCTTTACCGGAATTTATTATTCTTTTTAAATCAATGTTATGATAAAATATATATACTTTTTAATAGGAATAACTTTAGTTTCTTGTATTGATGATATGGATCATGATAAAATAGACATTTCTATTCAGGTTCCAGATATAAGCAATAAAACAGAAATTACATTTCAACAGTTGTTTAATTTACATAACAATACAATAGGTAAAGACACTCTTGTTACAGCATATGTAATTTCATCAGATACAGAAGGGAATTTTTACAAAGAAATTTATGTGCAAAATACTCCAGGTGTATCAGGCTTAGGAGCGGATAACCCGAGAATGGGAATGAGAGTTCGTGTAGGATTAACGAATACAAGTGTTAAATATGCAAAAGGAAGAAAAATCATTATCAATTTACAAGGGTTAAAAAAAACAACAAGTGGAGGTGTACTTACACTTGGAAAACCTAGTAATACTTACATAAAAGATATTATTGAATTTGAATTAGATACATATATATACAAAACAAATGAGTTGGTAACAGTTGAACCTAAAACAGTTTTGATAAAAAATTTAACCCCCCAAGATTTAAACACCCTAATTAGCATTAAAGATGTACATTTTAAACAATCGGATGTTGGACTACCCTATGCCGGTCTCGCTACCGATGATTATGACGGTAAAAGAACCCTACAGTATTGCGAACCATTTAGAAGTGATGAAATAATATTAGAAACAAGCAATTTTGCAAATTTTGCATCAGAATTAATCCCGAACAATCAAGTATCGGCTACAGGAGTCTACACGGTTAATTTTGATAAAGAACCTGTTTTGATTTTAAACAAGCATCAAGATATAGAACAAATAGGAAATCGTGTAAACTGTAATACAACTACCCCAAATATATTAATAACCGAAATTGCAGACCCTCAAAATGCTTCTTTTTCCAGATACGTAGAATTGTACAATGCAGAAAATGTGGCTGTGGTTTTAGAAGGTTGTGCTTTAAATAGATTTGTAAACGGAGGTACGGCATCTAGCATACTTTTAAACGGGTTGTCAATTCCTTCTAAAGGATTTGTAGTTATAGCAAATGATAAAGAAAGTACAACCACCAATTTAAATTTTGAAGATTCATTTGGGTTCAAAGCCGATTTGATGAATAATAAATTAGATGGAAATGGAGATGATGCATACACATTAACTAATGAAACAGGAGTAGTAATAGATGTTTTTGGAATTCCCACACAAGATGGAACAGATACAAACTGGAATTACGAAGATGGTAGAGCGTATAGAAATATAGATATCAACACACCAAATGCTATATTTAACATTGAGGAATGGTCTGTATTTAAAGGAGACCAAAAGGCACCCAATAGTTTTAGTCCTAAACAAAGAAAAGATACTGAAACAGTCTATGTTCCCGATGAGGTAATTGTAGAAACAGCACCTTTGTTGATAACGGAAGTAGCAGATCCTAAAGAAGCAACAAAAGCTAGATTTGTAGAAATATACAATCCAACAAATAATGAGGTGAGTTTAAAAGATTGGACATTGGTTAGATACAATTACACAAACACCAAAAACACAAAAGAGTTGGCTGCATTGCCTGTTGCTTTAGATGATTTAACAATACCCGCTAAAGGTTTTGTAATTGTAGCTAGAGACAAAACCGTATTTGGTGATTATTTTGGTGTAACAGCAGATTTGGCAGCATCTAACATAGATGGAAATGGAGATGATGCTTATGAACTTATAGATCCTTTTAATGTAGTTGTTGATGTGTATGGAAACCCTATAGTAGATGGTACTGGTACAAACTGGGAATATACGGATGGTTTTGCAAAAAGATCTAATAACATAAACATCCCTAAAACAACTTTTGAAACTGTAGATTGGAACATAAAAGAAGATCAACAAGCAGCTGTAAATTATAGTCCAAGAGTGCGATAAGTTTTTTATTTTTGAATGAATAAAAACGATAAGAATATGGCTTTAACACCTTCTAATGAAATGAAAAAAGGAGCAAAAGCTCCAGAATTTACATTACTAGATACTGTAACAGGTAAAAAATTAAGCTTAAAAAATTTAAAAGGAGTAAATGGAACGGTAATTATGTTTATTTGTAACCATTGTCCGTATGTAATTCATGTAAATTCATTGTTGGTTCGTTTGGCAAATAAGTACCAAGCAAAAGGAGTTAATTTTATAGCTATTAGTAGTAACGATGTAAATAATTATCCACAAGATGCACCTGAGTTGATGAAGGAAAATGCCTTGAAAAATGAATATCCTTTTCCATATTTATATGATGAAACCCAACAAGTAGCCAAAGCATACAATGCGGCTTGTACTCCAGATATTTATGTGTTTGATAAATATTTGACATCGTTTTATCATGGACAGTTAGACGATTCTAGGCCAGGGAATGGAGTTTTGCCTACAGGGAAAGATATTATAAAAGCGTTGGATTTAATGTTGGAAGGAAAAGCTTATAAAGAAATAGAAAAACCTAGTGTAGGTTGCGGTATTAAATGGAAGTAAAACAATTTGAAACAAAAAAATCCAAGCATATTGCTCGGATTTTTTTGTTTTTATAAAAAGTGTGCGATTAACCTATAATCTGAATTTGGTTAAACTCTTTAGTAACTTCAAAAGTTCTGTGGTTTAATTTTAATTCTTCTAAACTAACCTCTTCGCTATCAATTTTAATGGTTTTTATTTCAAAAGGTAAACCAATCAAATTCATTTTAAAAGTTTCATAACCTGTAATAAAAGTTCCAGATTTATGTTGTTTAATAGTTAGTCTATCTTCTTTTCCTGTAAGCGTAAAGTGTCTTAAACAATATCTACCTTTTGTGTAATCGTAACCATCATTGGCATCCTCAAAAACGTCAGAAATTTCTTTTCCGTTTTTGTAATATACGTCTAAAGTTAACTGATCAATTTCTTTTTCTCCTACATATTGTTGTACAGGGTAAATAGGAATAATAGCTCCTTCTTTAACAAAAATAGGCATACTGTCTAAGTCGGCATCTACCCATCTTTCATCTCCCCCTTGTACCAATTCGTTTGTCCAATAGTTAAACCAATTTCCTTTAGGTACGTACATTCTACGACCTTTAGAGTTTGGTTCTCCAATTGGGCAGGCTAAAATATGTTCACCACATATAAATTCATCAGTTCTATGGTGTGTTTGCGAGTCTTCTTGATCATATAACACTAATGATTTTAACATTGGTATTCCTTCTTCTATGTACTTGTAAAAAGTAGTATATAGATAGGGTAACAATTGGTAACGTAATTCTATAAATTTACGAACAACATCTGTAATTTCTTTACCAAAAGTCCATGGTTCTTGGTCTCCATGATCTCCAGAAGAGTGTGTTCTACAGAATGGGTGAAAAATACCTAACTGAATCCAACGAGCATATAGCTCTCCGTTAGGTTGTTCTGCAAATCCTCCAATATCAGATCCTACAAAAGAGAATCCAGACATGGCCATTCTTTGTGCTTGTACGTTGGCTATCCATAAGTGTTCCCAGGTAGCAACATTGTCTCCTAGCCATGTTGAGGTATAGCGTTGTGTTCCAGAATAAGCAGAACGAGTAATAACAAATGGTCTTAAAGGATAGTTGTATTTTTTTAATCCCATGTAAGTGGCTTTAGCCATTTGCATTCCATAAATGTTATGTGCTTTTCTATGAGAACATGGATTTCCATCGTAATCGTGACGTACATCATTTGGGAAAGATTTTCCAGGCACATCCATTACAGCAGGTTCGTTCATGTCGTTCCAAACACCTTTAACTCCAATATCTTCAATTAGACCTTGGAACAAACCAGCCCACCATTCTCTTACTTCTTCTCTTGTAAAGTCTGGAAAATAACATTCTCCTGGCCAAACTTTACCTTTCATATAAGGTCCATCGGCTCTTCTACAAAAGTAATCGTTTTCCAAACCTTCTTTAAATACATCGTATTCTAGATCAATCTTAATTCCTGGATCAATAATAACAACGGTTTTAAAACCATCATCTGCAAGTTCTTTCACCATCCTTTTAGGTTCTGGAAAATATTCTTTGCTCCAAGTAAAACATCTAAACCCTTCCATGTAATCTATATCTAGGTAGATAGCATCACAAGGTATTTTTAAATCCCTAAATTTTTGAGTAATTTCTTTTACGTTAGATTCTGGATAGTAACTCCATTTACACTGATGATATCCTAAAGCCCATAAAGGAGGTAATTCGGGTGTTCCTGTTAGGTTCGTATAAGATGCTACTACATCTTGCATTTTAGGACCATAGATAAAATAGTAATTCATTTCACCACCTTCTGCCCAAAAACTAGTTACGTTTCTTCTTTCAGAACAAAAATCAAAATGAGATCTAAAAGAATTGTCAAAAAAGATACCATACGCTTTTTTGTTTTGAATAGCTGTGTAAAAAGGAATGGCTTTGTAAATAGGGTCAGTGTAACGTCCAAAGGCATACGAATCTGTAGCCCAGTTTTGGAATCTACGTCCTTTTAAGTTGGTGTGTTCGGGTTTGTCTCCTAAACCGTAAAAGCTTTCTCCGTTTGGGGAGCTTTTGGTCATTTTTACAATGTTACCTCCTAGTTCATAACTTTCTTCCCAATGAAAACCTAATTCATCTTCACTTATTAAGGTTTGGTCAAGGGCATCGTAAATACGTGTTTTTAGGTTTTCTTTAGAAATATAACAGATAAGTTTAGAAGTGGTAATTATGTATTTTTCTAAATCTTCTGTAATTTCTAATTTGTTATATCCTCTTACCGCATCTTTAGAGATTGCGTATGAAAAATCGTTTTCAAATTTAGCACCTGTTGCATATCTAAAACGAAACATACTGTCTCTTAGAATGGTCATTTGTAAAATGACTCCGTTTTCACAACTAAAATATAGTGTATCTACATCTTTTTTGAAATCTATTATTTTAGCAGGAAAAGCATTTCCTTTATATTCTATTTGTTCGTTTAAAATCATAAATATCAGTAGTTTATTGGTCGTTTGATTAACCGAAAATATAAAAAATACTTTGGATAACCTTTGTCTTCTATTTTTTTTGTGGATTCTCCTTTTGGATTTCTTTTTTTTTATTTATATCTCAGTAAACATAGGTGATTGATGAGTTTTTTATAAAATAAACGAGCCCTTAATTTTTGATATTAAGGGCTTTGTATTGTAGCTTATTCAATTTTAAAAATTAGAATAGATAATGGTGGCACTGTAATAGTTGCAGAATAATCTTTCCAATTCCATGGTTTGTCTGATATAGCTATTTTTTTGCTATTTTTAATACCACTACCTCCGTATTTTTTTAAGTCAGAATTAAAAACTTCTTTTAGTTTTCCTGATCTATGTACACCGATTAAATAATTTTCTTGTGGAGTAGGTGTGTTGTTGCATATTACGATAAGGTCATTTTTAGGTTCGTGTCCTTTTCTAATGTAACTAAGTATCGATTTTTCTCCATCTTCATGATTGATCCATTCGAAACCTTCTTGAGAAAAGCTTTTTTCATACAGAGCAGGAGTGTCTTTTAAAAAGGTGTTCAAATCCTTCATATAAGTTTGTACTGCTTTGTGTCCTTTGTCTTCTAGTAAATGCCAATCTAAGCTTTTTGCGTAGCTCCATTCATTTTCTTGACCAAATTCGGCTCCCATAAACAATAAGTTTCCTCCTGGGTGAGAATACATGTATCCGAATAACAAACGTAAGTTGGCTAATTTTTGCCATTTGTCACCTGGCATTCTGTTGATGATGGAACCTTTTCCATAAACAACTTCATCGTGCGATAAGGGTAACATGTACCTTTCTGTAAAAGCATAAGCCATACTAAAGGTAATTTCATTATGATGATATTTTCTATGGATAGGATCTTTTTTAAAGTAACCTAATGTGTCGTGCATCCATCCCATCATCCATTTCATACCAAAACCTAAACCTCCGTGTTCTACATCTCTAGTAACTCCAGAAAATGCTGTAGATTCTTCGGCAATGGTTTGTACTCCAGGAAAACTTTGATAGACTTCTGTGTTAAAATCTTTTAAGAAAGAAATGGCTTCTAGGTTTTCGTTTCCTCCAAATTCATTAGGCTCCCATTCTCCTTCTTCTCTAGAGTAATCTAGATATAACATAGAGGCAACCGCATCAACTCTTAGTCCATCAATATGATATTTATCTAACCAAAAACAAGCGTTAGAAATTAAGAACGAACGAACTTCATTTCTTCCGTAATTAAAAATTAAACTTTTCCAATCTTTATGGTATCCTTTTCTTTTGTCTGGATGTTCATATAAATGAGAACCATCAAAAAAGCCTAAACCATGATCGTCTGATGGGAAATGAGATGGTACCCAGTCTAAAATAACACCAATGTCGTTTTTATGAAATTCATCAATTAAATTCATAAATTCTTTTGGATGTCCAAATCTGCAACTAGGAGCAAAGTAGCCTGTTAATTGGTACCCCCAAGATTGATCAAAAGGATATTCCATAATAGGCATAAATTCTACATGTGTAAAATTCATTTCTTTTACGTATTTAACCAATGCATTAGAGGCTTCCCAATAACTTAAAGATCTATTGTCTTCTACGTTTTTCATCCAAGATTCAAAATGAACTTCGTAAACAGAGTAAGGTTTGTCTAGTCCATTTTTATCTTTTCGGTACTTCATCCAATCTTGATCTTGCCATTTGTAACCTTCAATATCATAAGTTACAGAGGCTGTTTTTGGCGGATGTTCTGTGTGGTATCCGTAAGGATCACATTTTTCTGTAACTATTCCGTTGTTGTTAGAGTGTATTTTGTATTTGTATACTTCTCCTGACTTTACATTTGGAATAAAACCTTCCCATATACCAGAACTATCCCATCTTACATTTAAAACATGCTCACTATCGTTCCAGTAATTAAAGTCTCCTACAACTGAAACTCTGTTAGCTGTGGGTGCCCAAACCGAAAAATACATTCCGTCTACACCGTCTACAGTTGCAGGATGTGCTCCAAATTTTTCGTACAATCTATAGTGTTTTCCTGATTTAAATAAGTATATGTCAAAGTCTGTAAATAGACTGTAAGGTTTTACATGATTCATGTGTTTTGTATTATGTGTTTAAAAACACCCAAGTAATTTTTACTTGGGTGTATAAAGTTGTGTGGTTTTGTAATTAAACAATGCTGGTTCCGCTAGGAACAACTACACCGTTTTTAATTACAACAATACCGTTTCTTACCGTGTATAAATCTGTTTCGGTATCTTTTAAGTGATCTCCTCCGTTAATTTTTACATCATTTCCTATAGAAGAGTTTTTGTCAATAATACAGTTGTTAATGTAACAGCGTTCACCAATTCCTCTTAAAGGTGTATTTGTGCTTCTTTTTTGTTCAATTTCTGCAGCACCTTCGTACCTGTCGTTCCCCATTACATAGCAGTTAGAAATGGTGGTACCTACTCCAATTCTAGCACGAATACCAATAATGGTTCTTTGAATTCTACTAGCATTTATGATTCCACCCTCTGCAATTAATGTTTTTTCTAGAGTAGTTCCAGAAATTTTAGTAGGAGGTAAAAAACGAGGACGAGTTAATACGTTGTTGTCGTTGTCAAATAAATCGAATTGAGGAATGTCATCTGTTAAACCAAGATTGGCTTCAAAAAAGGAACCAATGGTTCCAATATCTGTCCAGTATCCTTCGTATTGAAAACTAACTACTTTGTTGGTTTTAATGGCTGCAGGAATAATTTCTCCTCCAAAATCCATTGTTTCCTTGTTAGACATTAACTCTTTAAGTAAAGAACGGTTAAAGATATAGATTCCCATAGAGGCTAAATAGTCTCTTCCTTGAGACTTCATTTCATCAGTCACATCGGATTTCCAGTCTTTTAATTCTTCATGAGATGGTTTTTCTACAAAAGAAACGATGTTTGAGTTTTCATCTGTTTTTAAAATCCCAAAACCGGTAGCATCATTTGCGTTTACAGGTAGCGTTGCAATAGATATTTCTGCATTGCTTTTCTCGTGGTTTTTAACCATTTCATTAAAATCCATTTGGTACAATTGGTCACCCGAAAGAATTAAGGCATAATCCCATTCGTATGCTAAAAAGTGTTGCATAGATTGTCTTACAGCATCTGCAGTACCTTGAAACCAACCATCGTTTTCTGGAGTTTGTTCTGCAGCTAATATGTCTACAAACGCTCCTGAGAAATTCCCGAAAGTATAGGTGTTTTTAATGTGTTTGTTTAATGAAGCTGAGTTGAATTGTGTTAAAACAAAAATTCTGTTGATTTCAGAATGCAAACAGTTAGAAATCGGTATATCTACTAATCTATATTTACCGGCTATGGGTACTGCAGGTTTAGATCTTGTAGATGTTAGGGGTTTTAATCTAGATCCTTGTCCTCCTCCTAAAATGATTCCTAATACTTTTTTCTTCATAATTTTTATTGTGCTATAAGGTTATATAAATCGATGTATTCATTTGCAGAGTTTTCCCAAGAGTTGTTAATTTTCATAATTTCTTTTCTAATACGCTTAAATTCTGCTGTATCGTTGTATAGTTTGTTAGCTCTTGTTATGGCCAAAGCCACATCATCTACAGATACGTGTTCGTGTCTAATTCCAAAACCTCCTTTTTCACCTATATCTTTAACGGTGTCTTTTAATCCTCCTGTGGTTCTAACTACAGGAATGGTTCCGTATCTTAAAGCATATAGTTGGTTAAGTCCACAAGGTTCAAAACGAGAAGGCATAATTAAAAAGTCTGCCCCTGCATAAATTAAGTGAGATAACTCTTCATCGTAACCTATAAAAGTATTGTATCTACCTTGGTATTTGTCTTTTAGTTCGTTTAATAAGTATTCGGCATGAGGATCACCAGAACCTAATACAAGTCCGTTAATATCATTGGCATCTAGGGCTCTGTCAAAAATACCAGCCATAATATCTGCTCCTTTTTGGTATACCAACCTACCTATAAATGCTACTAATGGTTTTTCTGGATCTAAATTAAATTTTTCGCAAATTATTTGTTTGTTGGCTTTTTTACCAGCTTCAACAGTTTTTACATTAAAGTTTTTAGGAATCATTTTGTCTGTAGAAGGATTCCATACATCGGTATCAATACCGTTTAGAATTCCTACAGATTTTGCTCTTTCGGTATCGAATAACCAATCTAAACCTGTTGCAGAATGAGGTAATTCATTCATGTAGTTAGGGGAAACAGTGGTGTATCTCCAGCAGGCTTTAATTGCGGCTGCCATAGGGTTAATAGCATAATCCCACTCTAAAATTCCAGATTGTTCTAAGTCGTATTCTGGTAAATAGTCTAATTTTTCGAAAGAGAATTCTCCTTGATATTGTGCGTTGTGAATAGTGAAAACAGTTGGAACACCTCGCATAGATTGGTATTTAGTACACTGTGTTAGCATAAAAGGAATTAATCCTGTATGGTGGTCGTGACAATGAATAATTTTTGGAGGAGTGATAAATTGTAAAACCCAATCTAAGACAACTTTTTGAAAGGCGATAAAGCGTTCTGTGTCGTCTTCATATCCATATACATTTTCACGGTCTAACAAACCTTCTATTTGTACTTGGTATAAATGGTATCCTAGCTCTTCAAAGCTGTTTTCTACTCTGTAAACTTTAGCTTTGTACTTGTTTTTAGCTAAACTAACTTTACATCTAAAATCGGTTTTGTACTTGGCTCCTTTAGCGTATTTGTTGTCGTAAAAAGGCATAACAACTGCAGCATCATATCCTAAATTGGTTTGATATTTAGGAAGAGATCCTACTACGTCTGCAAGTCCACCTACTTTTGCTGCTGGATAACATTCGGCACTTACGTGTATTACTTTCATATTGATTGTTTTGATTCACCCTTTAAACTTAATAAAAAAAACTGTTAACATTTGATTATAATGGGAGAATTTAACAAAAAAACAAACTGGTAGCTAACGGTTATTTAACTGCGTTTTGATATAAAATGTAGATAAAAAAAACGACCTTAATTATTAAGGTCGTTGGTTATTAGTCGTTTAGTTTTAAAACAGCCATAAAAGCTTCTTGTGGAATTTCAACATTTCCTACTTGTCTCATACGCTTTTTTCCTTTCTTTTGTTTTTCTAAAAGTTTACGTTTACGTGAAATATCACCTCCGTAACACTTTGCTGTTACATCTTTTCGTAGCGCTTTTGTGGTTTCTCTAGAGATAATTTTAGCACCAATAGCTGCTTGTATTGGAATATCAAATTGTTGTCGTGGAATTAATTCTTTTAGTTTTTCACACATTTTTTTACCAATATGGTAAGCATTGTCTGCGTGTATTAAAGCAGAAAGCGCATCTACAGAACTTCCGTTTAATAAAATATCTACTTTTACCAATTTAGATGGTCTTAAACCTATTGGATAATAATCAAAAGAGGCATATCCTTTAGAAACGGTTTTTAGTCTGTCGTAAAAATCAAAAACAATTTCTGCAAGTGGCATGTCAAAAATTAATTCTACACGTTCTGGGGTTAAGTAAGTTTGATTTACTATTTCACCTCGTTTTTCTATACATAAACTCATTACTTGACCAACAAAGTCAGATTTTGTTATGATAGAAGCTTTAATATAAGGTTCTTCCACTCTGTCCATACTTGATGGATCTGGTAAATCTGTAGGGTTGTTTACCAAAATAACATCTTCTGGATTTTTTTTGGTAAATGCATGGTAAGATACGTTTGGAACAGTCGTAATAACTGTCATGTCAAATTCACGTTCTAAACGTTCCTGAATAATTTCCATGTGTAGCATTCCTAAAAATCCACATCGGAAACCAAAACCTAGAGCAGCAGAACTTTCTGGTTGAAAAACCAAAGAAGCATCGTTTAATTGTAGTTTTTCCATAGAGGCTCTTAGTTCCTCGTAATCCTCAGTGTCTACAGGGTAAATACCTGCATATACCATAGGTTTTACATCTTCAAAACCTTCTATTTTACTTTCGGTAGGGTTTACAAGACTTGTAATGGTATCTCCAACTTTTACTTCAGATGCCGTTTTAATTCCTGTAATTAAATAACCTACATCTCCTGTTTTAATTTCTTGTTTTGGAGTTTGACGTAAATTTAAAGTACCAACTTCATCGGCAAAATAATCTTTACCAGTGGCCATAAATTTAATTTTTTGACCTTTTTTAATGGTTCCGTCAATAATTCTAAAATAGGTTTCTACTCCTCTGTAAGAATTGTAAACAGAGTCAAAAATTAAGGCTTTTAGAGGTGCTTCTGGTTCTCCTTGTGGAGCAGGAACTTTTTCTATAATAGCTTTTAAAATATTATCAACACCAAAACCTGTTTTTCCACTTGCGTGGATGACATCTTCTGGATCGCAACCTAATAAATCTACAATATCATCTGTAACTTCTTCTGGATTGGCACTTGGCAAATCTACTTTGTTTAGTACAGGAATAATTTCTAAATCATTCTCTAAAGCTAAATAAAGGTTAGAAATAGTTTGGGCTTGTATACTTTGGGCAGCATCTACAATTAGCAAGGCTCCTTCGCATGCAGCAATAGAACGAGAAACTTCATAAGAAAAATCTACGTGACCAGGGGTGTCAATTAAATTTAAAATATAATCTTCACCTTCGTGCTTATAAGACATTTGAATGGCGTGAGATTTTATAGTAATACCACGTTCTCTTTCCAAATCCATATTGTCTAATAACTGAGCTTGTTCTTCCCTTTGGGTTACGGCTCCTGTAAAACTTAACAATCGGTCTGCTAAGGTGCTTTTACCGTGATCAATATGTGCAATAATGCAAAAGTTTCTTATGTTCTTCATTTATTGTAAAATACTAACTTGTTTAACGCACAAATATAGAGTATTCTATTGGGATAATAATCGCAAAAATAAATTAGTTGTTTAAAGTAAGGACTGTTGTATATTAGCTACTAAAATCAAATTATTAAAATAGTTTATATGAAAAAAGTAATTGTATTGTTGGTTCTAGTTTTGTGCGGATTTACCATAAATGCTCAAAATTTTAAAGGTTTAGATGTAAGTCCTATGGATGCAATATCTTATCCACTTAGTTACAAAACATCAGACAAAGTTGTGAAAATTATTTACAGCAGACCTCAGTTAAAAGGGAGAACTGTTGAGGCTTTGGCTCAAAATGGAAAAGTTTGGAGAGTAGGAGCTAATGAAGCTACAGAAGTAACTTTTTATAATGATGTTGTTTTTGGCAATAAAAAAGTAAAAGCAGGAACATATTCTTTATTTGCAATTCCAGGAGAAAAAGAATGGACTGTTATTTTAAATAGTGATGTAAATGTGTGGGGAGCTTATTCATAAAACTCAAAAAACGATATTGCAAGAGTGCAAGCAAAAGTGTCTAGTAATGAAGAAAGTATTGAGGCTTTTACCATGGCATTTGATAAAGAAATGAATTTATACATGGCTTGGGGAACTACGTTAGTTACCGTACCCATGAGTGAGTAATAAATTAAAATATTCAAGACAATATAAAAAAACAGCAAATCAATTGATTTGCTGTTTTTTTATGTTCTTATTTTTAACAAACCCGACAAGTCATAGATTAAATAAAGCCTTTTCTGTTTTTTTCTATTCACAGTCAAACAAAACCCTTAAATTTGCCACTCAAATTCTTAGAAAATATCATGGAATATAATTTTAACGAGATAGAAGCCAAATGGCAAAAAAAGTGGGCCGATAATCAAACTTTTAAAGCAGAAAACACTTCTGAAAAACCTAAGTTTTATGTGTTGGATATGTTTCCATATCCGTCAGGAGCAGGTTTGCATGTTGGACATCCGTTAGGGTATATTGCTTCAGATATTTTTGCACGTTACAAACGTCATAAGGGTTTTAATGTATTGCATCCACAAGGATATGATTCTTTTGGATTGCCTGCTGAGCAATATGCTATTCAAACAGGGCAACATCCTGCAATTACTACAGAAACCAATATCAATACGTATAGAAAACAGTTAGATAAAATTGGTTTTTCTTTTGATTGGTATCGAGAAATTAGAACATCAACTCCAGAATATTACAAGCACACGCAATGGATTTTTACCGAGTTGTTTAATGCTTGGTACAATAAAGAAACCGATAAAGCAGAAAAAATAGAAACATTGGTGGCTTTGTTTCAAGCCAATGGAACTAAAAACGTGAATGCTGTTTGTGATGAAGAGGTAACAGCGTTTACAGCAGCAGAATGGAGTGCTTTTTCTGAAAAAGAACAAGAGCAAATACTTTCTAAATATAGATTGACTTATTTATCTGAAACAGAGGTAAACTGGTGTCCTGCACTAGGAACCGTTTTGGCAAATGATGAAATTATTAACGGATTGTCAGAACGTGGAGGTCATCCAGTGGTTCGTAAAAAAATGATGCAGTGGTCCATGCGTATATCGGCTTATGCACAACGTTTGTTAGATGGTTTGAATACCATTGACTGGCCACAACCTTTAAAAGATGCTCAAACCAATTGGATTGGTCGTTCTCAAGGAGCATCGGTTAAGTTTAAAGTAGATGGGGCTTCGAGTAAGGACATCGAGCGTAGTCGAGATGGAGTCGATAACCAAAACTTAGAAGGGGCTTCGAGCGGAGTCGAGAAGCAAAATTTTGAAATAGAAGTGTTTACAACCCGCCCTGATACTATTTTTGGAGTTACCTTTATGACGTTGGCTCCAGAGCACGAGTTGGTGTCAAAAATTGTAACAGAGGAACAAAGAGAAGCTGTAGAAGCTTATATAGAAGCTACAGCAAAACGTTCGGAGCGTGATAGAATGGCCGATGTAAAAACCATTTCAGGAGTTTTTACAGGTGCTTATGCCATACATCCTTTTACAGGAGAAAAAATCCAGATTTGGATTGGAGATTATGTGTTGGCTAGTTACGGAACAGGAGCTGTAATGGCAGTTCCATGTGGTGATCAACGTGATTACGATTTTGCCAAGCATTTTGATATTGAAATCAAAAATATTTTTGAAGGAGTAGATATTTCTGAAAAAGCCTGTGAAGATAAAACTGCTAAAATTGCCAATTCAGATTTCTTATCGGGTTTAAATGTAAAGAAAGCTACCAAGCTTGCCATATACGAAATGGAAAAAGCAGGATTTGGACAAGGAAAAATAAACTATAGATTAAGAGATGCTGTTTTTAGTCGTCAGCGTTACTGGGGAGAACCTTTCCCTGTGTATTATGTTGATGGAATGCCACAAATGATTGCCAAGGAACACTTGCCAATTTTGTTACCAGAAGTAGAAAAATACTTGCCAACTGAAGATGGGCAACCACCATTAGGAAATGCTGAGGTTTGGGCATGGAGTAGTACTGAGAATAAAGTAGTGAGTAATGAGTTGATTGATCATAAAACTGTATTTCCTTTAGAATTGAATACGATGCCGGGTTGGGCAGGTTCTTCTTGGTACTTTAACCGTTATATGGATGCGAACAATCCAAACGAGTTTGCTAGTAAAGAAGCGTTAGAATATTGGAAAGAGGTAGATTTGTATTTGGGAGGATCGGAACACGCAACAGGACATTTATTGTATGCGCGTTTTTGGCAAAAATTCTTGTACGATTTAAACTATGTTCCTGTAGATGAATTTGCGAAGAAGTTAATCAACCAAGGAATGATTACCGGAACTTCTGCTTTTGTGTATAGATTAGAAGGAACTCAAACTTATGTTTCTAAAGGGTTGATTGGAGAGCAAAAAGTGCAGCCTATTCATGCAGATGTATCTTTTGTAAACGCTCAAAATGAATTGGATGTTGAGGCATTTAAGAATTGGAGAGAAGAGTATGCCAATGCTGAATTTATGCTAGAAGATGGTAAATACATTGTAGGACGTGAAGTAGAAAAAATGTCCAAATCTAAATTCAATGTTGTAAATCCGGATGCTATTTGTGAGCAATATGGAGCTGATAGTTTGCGTTTGTTCGAAATGTTCTTAGGACCTTTAGAGCAATCTAAACCTTGGAATACTGCAGGAATTTCTGGATCACATTCTTTCTTAAAAAAGTTATGGAGATTGTATGCCAATGCCAACGATTTTAAAGGAGTAGAAGGAGAACCAACTAAGGATGAATTAAAAGTTTTACATAAAACCATTAAAAAAGTACAAGAAGACATAGAGAATTTCTCTTTCAATACATCGGTAAGTACCTTTATGATTGCTGTAAACGAATTGTCTGCTTTAAAATGTACTAAAAAAGAAATTTTAGAACCGTTGTTGGTATTAATTTCTCCATATGCACCACATATTACTGAGGAGTTGTGGGAAAAGTTAAGAAACACATCATCCATAGCTTTTGCTGCTTTTCCAGAGTTTGATGAAAGTCATTTGGTAGAAAGTGCTAAAGAATATCCTGTTTCTTTTAACGGAAAAATGAGGTTTAAATTAGAGTTACCGCTTGATATGTCTAAAGAAGATATAGAAAAAACAGTAATGGCTCACGAAAAAACACAAGCTCAATTACAAGGAAGAACTCCTAAGAAAGTAATTGTAGTACCTGGAAAAATTATCAATATAGTAGGATAAGCACCAGCCAATTTATAAGTAAAGACGATACTCAGGTATCGTCTTTTTTTGTTTATAGAAGCTATTTAATTAACTTGGCTTAGCTTTTGATTGTTTAACAAAGAACAATCATTTTTTTAGATGTATATAATGAATAAAGTTTCTTTAAGAACAAGAATATTTTTAGCCATGTTATTGTTAGTCGGTTTGGCCTCTGTTTTAATAGCAGTAGTTACCGTAAGGCAATACAAAGAGCAAACCAAAGAGTATTATTATTCTCGTTTTGATAGAAAAGAAAGAGCTGCTCAAAAAAACATAAACTACGAATTAGAGAATACCATATACCCAGCAGCACAGCAATTTTTAGGGTTTATATTTAGAGAACGCATATATGAAATAGCAACTGTTCATAAAATGAAAATGAGCATTTATGATTTAAATGGTCAGTTGCAAATTAATTCTTTTGAACCTTGGTTTAGATTGTTTAAAGAAAAAATACCACCCAGTGTTTTAAGTACCATCAAAAAGAAAGATAAATATGAAGAATCGGTTCCTCTAGAAAGTGGTAAAATATCTCAAATAGCATATTCATATATTCACGATAGGAATTTAAATAAAGTAGGAATTTTAAAAGTAGAATACATTCAAGACAATACGCAAGAAGAACAGCAGTTAAGTTTTTTCTTAAACAGGTTGTTTTTAGTGTATGGAGTTATGATGTTACTTGCCATAGCTTTTGCATATTTTTTATCTAGCTACATTACTAGATCCTTACAGTCTATTTCTGATAAAATTCAAGAAACAAAATTATTAAAGAATAATAAAAAGATAGATGCAGAGGGAACAACATCAGAAATTGCCTCTATTGTAGAAGCTTACAATAACATGATTGATGAGTTGGAGAAAAGTGCAGAAAAATTGGCTAAAAGCGAAAGAGAACAAGCATGGAGAGAAATGGCCAAACAAGTAGCACATGAAATTAAAAATCCGCTAACTCCAATGAAGTTAACTGTTCAGAGTTTTGAAAGAACTTTTGATCCTAATGAAGAAGGGATTAGAGAAAAAGTTAAAGATTATGCTCAAATGTTAACACAACAAATAGATGTAATGTCTTCTATTGCAACTTCTTTTTCTGATTTTGCTAGAATGCCTCAAAAAAATATAGAAAATATAGATTTGGTTACCGTTGTCAAATCATCTATCGATATTTTTTATGAAAATCATATTGAGTTTTATGCTAATAAAGAAGAGATTCATTTGAACTTAGATAAAAATCAAATAACAAGAGTGTTGAATAATTTGGTGAAAAATGCAATTCAAGCAACAGAGCATTTAGAAGAGCCAAAAATAGAAGTCATATTAGACGAAAAAACAACTCAAGTTATGTTGTTTGTAAAAGATAATGGAAAAGGAATTCCAGAAGCAGACAAAGAGTTGATTTTTGAGCCAAAGTTTACAACCAAAAGCAGTGGAATGGGATTGGGCTTACCTATGGTTAAAAATATAGTAGAAGCTTATGGAGGAACAGTTACATTTGAATCTATATTAAATCAAGGAACGATGTTTAAAATTGTATTGCCTAAATAATTAATAAGTTTATTATTAAAACTAAGTAGTGAAATTTACATATATTCGTTAATCATATGTAAATTCATAAATAATGTTTAAAAAAATAAGTTTATTAGTAGCGTTTATGTTAATAAACGTTGTGTATGCTCAAAAAACATCAATCTTGGTTTTTAGCAAAACGGCAGGTTTTAGGCACAAGTCTATCAAAGCAGGTCAACAGGCTGTTCAAAAGTTAGCAGATAAAAATAATTGGGAAGTTGAGTTTTCAGAAGACTCTAATCTGTTTAACGACAAAGATTTGTCAAAATTTGACGTGTTATTTTTCTTAAATACAACAGGAGATATTTTAAATGAATCTCAGCAAAATGCCATGAAAGCTTTTTTTGCCAAAGGAAAAGGTTTTGTAGGAACACACTCGGCAACAGATACAGAAAAAGACTGGGATTGGTATGTAGATATGTTAGGAGCAACCTTTAAAAGTCATCCTAAACAACAAAAAGCAACCTTACACATCCACAAAGAACACGGTCATAAAGCGGTAGCACATTTAAATAATAAAGAAGAGTTTTTTGATGAATGGTACAATTTTAAAAATCCTGTAGCTAAGCATGTAAATGTGTTGGCAACTTTGGATGAAAGTACTTATTCAGGAAAACAAATGGGAATTGAGCATCCTATTACTTGGTACCATCATTATGATGGAGGTAGAGTTTTTTATACAGGTTTAGGGCATACAGAAGCTGCATATGCAGATGAGCGTATTGTAAAACAAATAGAAGAAGGAATTAAGTGGGCAGCAAAAATAACAGATGTAAATACATTAACAAGTAAGTGGACAAATTTACTAGAAGGAGATCCTTATAAAAAATGGGATGTTTTTATGGGAGTTCCTCACAATTCTGTAAAAGGATTGCCTAATGTAGATCCTAATAGTAATGGAATGAAAGGGGAACCATTGGGGCTAAATAACGATCCTAAAAAGGTGTTTAATTTTGTTAAAGGAAAAAAGGACAAACACACAGTTCATATAACAGGAGAAATATACGGAGCTTTAACCTCTAAACAAGAATATGAAAATTACCATTTAAAATTAAAAGTAAAATGGGGAGAACAAAAATGGGCTCCTAGAATAAACTCTAAGAGAGATAATGGTTTACTTTATCATTGTACAGGACCTTTTAGACAGTTTTGGGATGTTTGGATGCGTTGTCAAGAATTGCAAATTCAAGAAACAGATATGGGAGATTATTATGCCCTAGGAGGTGCTACTAGCGATGTTCCTACCGTAACAGTTCAAGAAAACGGAAAACCTAAAAAAGTATATGGTATAGGAGGTAAATTAAAAGCAGGAAGTGCCAAACGTTCTTTTGACAATGAAAAAAAGCACGGGAAGTGGAACACTATTGAGTTAATAACCTATAATGGAACTAGTTTGCATATTGTAAACGGAAAAGTAGTCATGGCTTTGTTCAATTCTAGACATCACGTAAAAGGAATGGGAACAAGTCCATTAACAAGAGGAAGAATACAGTTTCAGTCAGAAGGAGCAGAAATTTATTACAAAGATATCTTGATAAAAAGTATCAATGGAATTCCCAAAAAGTACAATAAATATTTAAATAAATAGAAATGTAGAAAAGCAACCTAAATTTAGGTTGCTTTTTTTTATCTTAATAAATATAAATATAACCGTTATGTCAGATAGTAAAGAAGTGAGTATTAGTATTAAAGATAAAATAGCATTTATCACCATTAACGCTCCTAAAACACTAAATGCTTTAAATAGAAAAATAATTAAGGAAATTCATGATTGTTTGTACGATGTAAAATACGATCCAAATGTGAGAGTTGTAATTATTACAGGAGCAGGAGAAAAAGCTTTTGTTGCAGGTGCAGATATTAAAGAATTTGCTTCGTTTTCTAAAAAAGAAGGACAAGAATTAGCGCAATCTGGACACGATTTATTGTTTAACAAAATAGCGAATTTCTCGAAACCCGTAATTGCAGCAGTAAATGGTTATGCTTTAGGAGGAGGGCTGGAGTTGGCAATGGCATGTCATATGCGAATTGCTGCTAATCATGCAAAGCTTGGACAACCAGAGGTTAGTTTAGGATTAATTCCTGGCTATGGAGGAACTCAAAGATTAACACAGTTAGTTGGAAAAGGAAAGGCTTTTGAAATGATTTTAACAGGACAAATGATTACTGCTAGTGAAGCTTTGGATTTAGGATTGGTAAACTATGTAGTTGCTTTAGAAGAATTAATTCCAAAAGCCGTAGAAATAGCCCATAAAACAATTGAAAATTCACCAGGAGCCATTAAGAAAAGCATAAAAGCTATTAATGCCGTTTTTGGAAACATAGGATTGCAAAATGAAGTAGAGCTTTTTGGACAATGTTTTGGTACGGATGAGTTTAAAGAAGGGACTCAAGCATTTTTAGAAAAAAGAAAACCTAATTTTTAATTGTTGCTTACGAATTGTAAGCAGATTCATTCAAACCCTTATTTTTGCACAAAAATAAAAATATGTATATATACAATGTAACAACCAATATCGCATTGGAAATTGAACAAGAGTGGTTAGATTATATGAAAAACAATCATATTCCAGCTATGATAGGTACAGGATGTTTTACTGGAGCAAAACTAACTAGAGTAATGGTGCAAGAGGAAATGGGAGGTAAAACTTTTTCTATACAATACGCAGTAAGCGATAAAGAAACTTTTAAAGGATATTATGTGGCATATGCTGCAGATATGAATACACGTATAGATAAAAAATTCAAAGGTCAATACGTTTCTTTTCAAACTGAGTTGGAGGTTATTGGAGATTTTTATTAAAGTCCAATATAACAAGTCTTAAAATTATTCAAAATAATTTTTTTTAAGTTAAAACTTAAAAAAACGAAAAAATAGAGTTTGTTTTAGTACATCTAGGTCAAGTATTTATAGGTAATTTCTTTTTAATTTGTTAGTTCGGCATATACTTTAAATTATCATTTAAATTTAAGTTGAATTATCATAAAAAAGTAAAACATGAAAAAAGTAATTTATTTGATTCTGACCTGTGTTTCTATGACCATTAATGCTCAGAATAAAAAACCAAATGTATTATTTATTGCAGTAGATGATTTAAAAACAGAATTGGGTTGTTATGGATCTAAAGTAGTAAAATCACCTAACATTGATAAGTTAGCAAAAGAAGGTATTTTATTTAATAGGGCTTATTGTCAACAAGCTATTTGTGGGCCATCTAGAGCTAGTATCATGACAGGTTCTAGACCAGAAACAATAAATGTTATCGATTTATTTCAAGACTTTAGAGCTAACGTACCTAGTATTAAAACTATTCCACAACATTTTAGAGAAAACGGGTACGAAACAGTTTACGTAGGTAAAATATTTCACGGTATATATTCCGATGAAGAAATGTCTTGGAGTAAAAAAGCTGTAAAGGTTGAGAAAGGTGTAAATACTCCCGAAGTAAAAGGAGGATACGCTTTAAAAGAAAATCAATTAGCTTGGTTAAAAAATAAAAAAGAACTAGAAAAAAAGTACGGAGCTAAGCTTATTAAAGAAACCTTTTTATCAAAAGGTCCTATAACAGAATGTGCAGACGTTCCTGATGATACTTATGAAGACGGTCATAATACAAACTCTGCAATAGCTACTTTAGAACAATTAGTTCAAAAAGACAAGCCTTGGTTTTTAGGTTTAGGGTTTAAAAAACCTCATTTAAGTTGGTTAGCACCCAAAAAATATTGGGATATGTATGATGAGAATAATATACCTATTGCTACGCAAATAAATCCACCAAAAGATGGAGCATCTATGGGATTGTCTGAATCATTAGAAGTAAGAGTACGTTCCAATATAAATAAAACAGAAAATTTTTCTCCTAAGTTACAACGTCATTTACGTCACGGATATTATGCGTGTGTTAGTTATATAGATGCGCAATTAGGAAGAATGATTGAAGCATTAAAAGCTTCTGGAGCATATGACAATACAATCATTGTTTTTTGGTCTGATCATGGTTTTAATCTAGGTGAAATGGGATATTGGGGAAAAGCTAATAATTACGAAGTTTCTACAAGAGTTCCTTTTATTATTTCTGCACCACATGTTTCTAGCAAAGTAAAGGGACAAACTTCGGATGCCTTGGTAGAGTTGGTAGATGTTTTTCCTACATTATGTGATTTGGCAGATTTAGATAAACCAAATCATTTGGAAGGAACATCTTTAGTTCCGTTGTTAAAAAAGCCAAATAAAAAATGGAATGAAGTTGCTTACAGTTTATTTCCATCACCAGCATTAAGAGAGTGGGCAGCTATTCCTTTTACACCTCCTTTTAGAAAAACATTCTTTCAACCATTAATTCAAAAAATAGAAACAAGAATAGCTAATCAAATGGGAGATAAATGGAATAGAAAAACATTTGAAGACTTTGTAATGGGGTATGCAATGCGTACGGATAGATATAGATTGGTTGTATGGAAAGATAGAAGAAAACCCCAAGAAGATCCTTTGTTTGTAGAATTGTACGATCATCAAAACGATCCTAATGAATCAATAAATATAGCTCAAGATAACCCTGTAAAGGTAAAACAGTTAGTAAAGCAACTACAAGCTGCTGGATGGCAAGGTAAGTAAGCTGTGGTGTTTGAGAATAGTATTTTAATAAAACACTGTATTTTGGAAGGTTTAACTAATATTTAGTAAAAGAGTTAGTTTTTTCGTATACCAAAGTGTTGAATTAAAGGCAATAAAAAAAGGTTACATACTATAAGTAGAATGTAACCTTTGTTATTTTTCAATTTTCATAAGACAAGTTATTCTTTTGTGTTTTCTGTATTCGTTTGTTTTGCAGCATCTGCTTCGTATGTAGCTTTCATATTCTCTTCATACTTTTTTGTAACTTCTTCTGCGGTCATGTCATCAAACTCTAGTAGGACATCCTCTGTACAAGAGGTTAGACTAACCGACACAACAACGGCAGCTAAAAACCCTTTTAATAAATTTTTCATAGCATTTTAGATTTAATAATTAACATTTGTTCTTTAAAAACTTTCATAGCAATTTTTAAAATTTTCATAGAACTTTTTTCTTTTGATATTGTAAAGATACAAAATAAAAGTAATTATCAAAGATGAAATGTGTTTTTTTGTCGATGAATTGTTTTTTAGTATCGTTTAACTGGCGTTTGTCGAGGTTTGGTTAGACATGTAGATAGTGTCTTTACTCACTAAATAGACGGTATGCCTAGTGTTTCTTTAGGTTTTTGGATATTTTGTTTTTTTGTGAAATAGCACCTCTAAATATCATTTTTTAAAGGCTGGAAAATACTTGTATATGTATATATAGTGTTTAATAAATATTTTACTTGTTATTAACTTACACAACTACATGTAAGAAATCGTAAAATTGAATAGATGATAAATAAGCAGTTAGGTAAATACTTATTGGTCTTTGTATTGATGTTAAGCTATACTAGTTTTTCGCAAACATTAGAGCAAAAAGCTAGAATTAAAATAGATAGTTTAAATGGATTCATCGCTGAGGTTGAGTCTTTAGGGAAAGATGCTTTAAAAGAAAAGTTGGCAGCTCGTACTGCAGAAGTTTTCTTAAAATTTGCAAATTGGGACGAAAATAACATCGAAGAAAATAAAAGTCACTTCGAAAAATATTGGTTGTACAAAAATGTAGCGACTCAAATGGCTCAAGAATTACCAGATTTTGAGAGAAATGACATTTTAAAAATGTTAGATGAGTCTATAGCATACATCAAAAAAATCAAAAAAGAAGAGGTTTTTAGAACTCCTATTCCCAAAGTAGATTGGTCAAAAGTGACTGTGGGGCAGGATGAAATTACAATGGATAATAACAAGCCTGTTTTCTTGGCCGATTATACTTGGAAACCTGACACGCCTGAGTTAACCGAATTTTATGGAGAGTTAAACGGTTTTTATATCTCTCCATACTATGTGACTAATGCTTCTGGAAAAATAAATCAAAATGTAATAAATAATTTAAATACCAAAGCGAGTGGAACTCCTGGTTTTGTATTCATCAATAATAAGAATGTACCTCAATGGGCTATAGATAGTTATGGAGCGGATTTTACCAAGTTTCAAGGAGCTCCTTTTTTAGATTATGACATTGACCATCCTGGGGCAAAAGTGATGATGTCGCATTTGTTAAAAGGAACGGTAACTAAAATGAAAGGGAAGCATTATACAGATTTAGGTTATATGTTGTGTAATGAGCCTAGATGGATAACCTATAAAGATGGTACAAAAAAAGTATGGTATACAAGTGGTGTAAGTACTTATACCTTAGATAAGTTTAAAGGTTGGTTACAAAACAAACACCAGAACATAGCTCAGTTAAATGCTTTATGGCATTCCAATTTTTCTGATTTTGAGGAAGTAGCCATAGAAATTCCAATTGATATTTCTTTAATGGGAACTCCAAAATGGTACGATTGGGTAACGTTTAATGAAGATAGAGTGACAGATTGGTTTACCTGGATGAAATCAGAATTAAGAAAATATGATTCTACTGCCAAAGCTCAGTTAAAAATAATGCCTTCGTTCTTTACAGAAAATGATCCGGCTACAGGAATAGATTTAGAGGCTTTAACAGAGTTGAGTGAGATCAATGGAAATGATGTAGCTGCAAATTACAACTACATGATAAAAGGGGAGATTGTTAAAGATGAAAAATATGCCTTTGGCTGGAAAGAATTATATATGGGTTATGACTTTTTAAAATCGGTACAGCCCAACCAATTAATTTTTAATTCAGAAAGTCACTTGTTAAGTACCAACAATGCAAGAGACTTATATATGGATCCAAAATATCCTAGAGCTGTCTATTGGGCTGCGCATACCTTAGGGTTAAATGCTTCTCAAACTTGGTATTGGCCTAGAAAAGAAGATGGTTCTCTTAAATCTGGAATCACAGGTGCTTATGCGGGTTCTAACAACCAGCAGCCTCGTGTAACAAATGCTTTGCACGCAACGATGATGGATTTAAATACGCATAGTGAGTTAATTATGAAAATGCAAAGAGAGCGTAAACCTATAAGAGTTTTTTATTCTAAAGCTGCAGCAGCTAATAAAGGAAGCTATATGGAAGGAGTGTTCGAAATGTACGAGGGGTTGAATTTTGAAGGAATTCCTTTAGGTTTTGCTACTAAAAACATTATCTCAAAACAAGACTCAAGTTTATGGGATGTGATTGTTGTTCACAAAACAGAACAAGTAACGCTAGGGGAATTAAATACCTTACAGGATTACATAGATAATGGAGGAACCGTAATTACGGATGCAATAAGCTTAAAAAAGAATGAATATGGATTGCCTTTAGAGGGATTAAAACAAACCAATGGGAAGTTAATTTTAGCCAATACAGTAGCGCAAGCTAAAATAGAAGCTTTACAAATTTTAGAGACAAAAAATCATTTACCAAAGGTAACAGTTACAGAAACGAATGCTGAGGGATACAAAGGATGTACTTGGAGATGTGTAAAAAATGAACAAGGAAATTATGTATTGTCTATTGTAAACTTAGGAAAAGCGGAGGCTACTTTAAATGTGCAACTAAAACAAGCTAAGAACGGAACTGTTGCTAAGGATTTATTAAACGGATTAAAGTTACCTTCTCAATTAGTTTTAAAACCCTACGATGTTTATTTGATTGAATTATTAGATGAAAAAGGAAGTGATTTAGCGAGCAAAGAAGAATTAAAAAAGGATAAAATAGCCACAATATATCCAAACCCTTCTCACGGACCAATTACTGTTGAGTTGAATGAGTTTCAAACTCAATTAACTGTTGAGATGTACAATATGGATGGAGGCTTAATAAGTCAAAGTGAATTTAAGAATGTTAAAACATTTGAATACAATCAACATACAAAATTAGCAAAGGGAATGTATTTGTTAAAGTTAAAAATGGGGAACAAAATTCAGTACATAAAATACATAAAAGCATAAATAAATTTTAATTCAATAAAAAAGCCCTTGTTATAGATATAAACAAGGGCTTTTTTATGATTAAATGATATGTTGAAATAATTCAGGTTTTTCGTTTAAATATTCTCCAAAAAAACCTTTGGCTTTCATACGCTCAAGCAGTGGAGAAAAATCTTCAGGCTTGCTTAGTTCAATACCTACTACAGCAGAAGCTGTGCTACGGCTATTCTTTTTCGTATATTCAAAATGAACAATGTCATCAGTGTCAGAAAGTACATTTCCAACAAATTCTTTTAAAGCTCCAGCACGTTGTGGAAAACGAACAATAAAATAATGCTTAAGTCCATCGTATAACATAGCTCTTTCTTTCATTTCTTCCATTCTAGTAATGTCATTATTTCCACCACTTAAAATGCAAACAACCGTTTTACCTTTAATAGCTTCTTTGTAATGATCCAAGGCAGAAACAGCCAACGCTCCCGCAGGTTCTGCTACAATTGCATTTTCATTGTAAAGTTTTAGTATTGTTTTACAAATGTGACCTTCATCAATTAAGGTTACCTCGGTTAAATAATTTTTGCAAATAGGAAATGTATTGTCACCCATTTTTTGAACAGCAGCACCATCTACAAATTTATCTATGTTTTCAATTTTTGTATTTATTCCTTTTTCTAAAGATGTTTTTAAAGATGGGGCTCCTTTAGGTTCTAGTGCAATAATTTTAGTTTTTGGGCTTAGGTTTTTAAAAACAGTTATAATTCCAGAAGCTAAACCACCACCACCAACGGGTAAAAATAAATAATCAATAGGAGTGTTTATGTTGTCTAGAATTTCTAAACCAATAGTACCTTGACCAGACATTACATCCCAGTCGTTAAACGGATGTACATATATTGCGTTGTTTTCTTGTTGATATTGCTCTGCAGCCTTAGAACTTTCATCAAAAGTATCTCCAATTAATTGTATAGTTGTGTATTCTCCTCCAAACATTTTTACTTGTGATATTTTTTGTTTGGGAGTGGTGGTAGGCATAAATATAGTTGCATTTACTTTTAAATTGTTACAAGCAAAAGCGACTCCTTGGGCATGATTTCCTGCACTAGCACATACCACACCATTGTTTAATTCTTCTTTAGATAAGTTTTTAATTCTATTATAGGCACCTCTAATTTTATAAGATCTAACCTGTTGCAAGTCTTCTCTTTTGAAATAAATGTTCGCATCAAATTCTTTAGAATAGTTGTCTATAAAATTAAGCGGAGTTGTTTGTACAGTTCCTCTAATGTTTATTTGTGCTTTTAAGATAGATTCTAAGGTTACCATAAGATAGATTTGTATTGTGTATAAAAATAAAAAAAGCCGTTGCATTGGCAACGGCTTTTAGAAAGTATTCAAATTCGTTTTAAGAAACAATTTTTTTCATTGCAGTCATTGCTCCACGTAATTCTTCACCAATAATTTCTACATCGTGTTCACGTATTGCTTTGTTTACAGCAATTAACTCAGCATTGTCTACACTGTTGCTAGCTGCTCCAAATGGCTTACCAATTAAATTGATAGGTGCATTTTTAACATAATCAGCAATTAAAGGTTTACATGCGTGATCAAATAAGTAACATCCGTATTCAGCAGTATCAGAAATGACACGGTTCATTTCAAATAATTTCTTACGTGCAATTGTATTTGCAATTAACGGAGTCTCATGTAAAGATTCATAGTAAGCAGATTCGTCAATAATTCCAGAGTCTACCATAGCTTCAAAAGCCAATTCAACACCTGCTTTTACCATCGCTACCATTAAAGTACCGTTGTCAAAGTATTCTTGCTCAGAAATTTCAACGTCACTTGCTGGAGTTTTTTCAAAGTTTGTTTCACCAGTTGCAGCTCTCCAAGTTAATAAGTTAACATCATCGTTAGCCCAGTCTTCCATCATTGTTTTAGAGAAGTGACCAGAAATAATATCATCCATGTGCTTTTGGAATAAAGGTCTCATAATGTCCTTTAATTCTTCAGAAACTTTAAAAGCTTCAATTTTAGCTGGATTAGATAATCTGTCCATCATGTTGGTAACACCACCGTACTTTAATGCTTCGGTAATTGTTTCCCATCCATATTGGATTAATTTAGAAGCATATCCTGCATCTATTCCTTCAGCTACCATTTTGTCAAAACATAAGATAGATCCAGTTTGTAACAATCCACATAAGATTGTTTGTTCTCCCATTAAGTCAGATTTAACTTCTGCAACAAAAGAAGATTTTAAAACTCCTGCAGTGTGTCCTCCTGTACCAACAGCATATGCTTTAGCGTAATCCCATCCTTTTCCTTCTGGATCGTTTTCTGGGTGTACAGCAATTAAAGTAGGTACTCCAAACCCTCTTTTAAATTCTTCACGTACTTCAGATCCTGGAGATTTTGGAGCTACCATGATTACTGTAATATCTTTACGGATTTGCATTCCTTCTTCTACGATGTTGAAACCGTGAGAGTAAGATAAACAAGATCCTTTTTTCATTAATGGCATAACTGCAGTTACAACAGCCGTGTGTTGTTTGTCTGGAGTTAAGTTGATTAATAAATCAGCAGTAGGAATCATTTCTTCGTAAGTTCCTACAGCAAAGTTATTTTCAGTAGCGTTTAAAAAAGATTGTCTTTTTTCTTCAATAGCAGCTGCTCTTAATGTGTAAGAAACATCTAATCCAGAGTCACGCATGTTTAACCCTTGGTTCAATCCTTGAGCTCCACATCCGATGATTACAATTTTCTTACCTTTTAAAGCTTCAACTCCATTGCTGAATTCGCTTCTGTCCATAAATTCACACTGTCCTAATTGCTCTAATTGCTCTCTTAAAGAAAGTGTGTTAAAATAATTTGCCATTTTGCTTTTATTTTTATTCTAATTGTTTACTTGTTATTTTGCTAAAAATGAGCTTGATGGATAAAAAATCATTCAAGCTCAAAATTTATTTTATTGCGTTGCCAAATTTAGGGAATTCTATTGAACTATCTCTCCTAAAATTTTACGAATATTCATAGCTTCTTTTGAAATGGAAATTCTACCAGATCTTACAAATTGTGCAATTCCAAAAGGTTCAAAAGCTTTGTAAATAGCATCTATTTCTGGTCTTCTTCCTGTTTTTTCTACAACAAAAAAAGTTCTATTTACGGTAATAATATTCATGCTGTGCTCCTTAATAATGTTTTGTATTTGAGGGTTTTCAAATAACAAATCAGATTTAAATTTGAACATTGCATTTTCTGTAAAAATAATTTCATCATCTGTGTGGTAGTAGGCTTTAATAACTTCTACCTGTTTTTCTAGTTGACCAATTATTTTTTTTACAGCAGTTTCCGTCATTTTAACCACCACAATAAACCTAGATACGTTCTTAATTTCTGATGCAGAAACAGTTAAACTTTCTATATTAATGTGTCTTTTTACAAAGATGGTTGAAATTCGGTTTAACAATCCTAAATTGTTTTCTGAATAAACGGATATGGTATATAATTTTTCTTCCATGTCTTGTTTTTCTTTTAGCTTAATCTTACATCAGATACACTAGCTCCTGTAGGTACCATTGGGAATACATTGTCTTCTTTTTCTACCATAACTTCTAAGAAGTATGAAGTCTCGCAAGCAATCATTTCATCAATAGCTCCTTGTAAGTCATCTCGTTTGTTAACTCTTTTGGCAGGAATGCTATAAGCTTCTGCTAATTTTACAAAATCAGGGTTGATCATTTCTGTAGATGCATATCTTTTATCAAAAAATAATTGTTGCCACTGACGTACCATTCCTAAAAATTCGTTGTTTAAGACTACAATTTTTACAGCGGTACCTGTTTGTAAAATAGTTCCTAATTCTTGACAAGTCATTTGATAACCACCATCACCAATAATAGCAACTACATGTCTGTTGGGTGCACCCATTTTAGCTCCTATAGAAGCTGGTAAGGCAAACCCCATAGTTCCTAATCCTCCAGAGGTTACGTTGCTTCTGGTGTGTGTAAAGTTAGCATATCTAACAGCCATCATTTGGTGTTGTCCTACATCAGAAACAATAACGGCATCATTATTAGTTGCTTTGTTAATTCCTTGTAAAACCTCTCCCATGGTTAAACCTTCTTTGGTTGGGTTTAACTGACCATTGATTACTTTTTCAAATTCTACTTTGTCGTAATCTCTAAATTCTTGTAACCAAGATGTGTGTTCTTTTGGATCTACAAATTCTAAAATTTTAGCCAATGTGTCTTTAGAATCACCTAAAACAGCTACATCTGTTTTTACATTTTTGTCTATTTCTGCAGGATCAATATCAAAGTGAATTACTTTGGCTTGTTTTGCATATTTGCTTAAGTCTCCTGTAACACGATCATCAAAACGCATACCTATAGCTATTAATAGGTCGCATTCATTGGTTAATTTGTTAGGTCCATAATGTCCGTGCATACCAACCATACCAACATTTAATGGGTGATTTGTTTCTAAGGCAGATAAACCTAAAACAGTCCATGCAGCTGGAATTCCAGTTTTTTCTACAAAAGCTTTAAATTCTTTTTCTGCTTCACCTAATATTACACCTTGTCCAAAAACAATCATAGGTTTTTGTGCAGCATTAATTAAAGTAGCTGCTTCTTGTACCTTTTGGATGTCTGTTTCTGGTACAGGTTTGTAGCTTCTTACATGATTGCATTTTTCGTAGCTAAAATCTAATTCCGATAATTGAGCATCTTTAGTAATGTCAATTAATACAGGTCCAGGTCTTCCTGATTTAGCAATGTAAAATGCTTTGGCTATAGCCGCAGGAATATCTTCTGCTTTTGTTACCTGACAGTTCCATTTGGTAATAGGTGATGAAATGCTAATAACATCTGTTTCTTGAAAAGCATCTGTACCTAATAAATGTGATGCAACTTGCCCGGTAATACATACCATTGGAGTTGAGTCTATTTGAGCATCAGCAATTCCTGTAATTAAGTTTGTTGCACCAGGTCCCGAAGTAGCTAAAGCTACACCAACTTTACCTGATGTTCTAGCATAACCTTGTGCAGCATGTGCAGCACCTTGTTCGTGTCTAGTTAACACATGGTGTAATTGGTCTTGATATTTATATAGTTCGTCATAAATGGGCATAATAGCACCACCGGGGTAACCGTATGCAATGTCTACACCTTCTGCAAGTAAACTTTTTACAACGGCTTCAGCTCCTATGATTCTTTCTGTTTTTTTCATACTTCGTATCGTATAAAATACAAAGTAGTAAGAACAAAGTGTAAACTAATTACTCTGTACTTAGTACTTTGTACTAAAATTTAATATTTGTCAGTTACACATCCTTCTGATGCTGATGCTACCGATTTGGCATATTTGAATAAGATTCCTTTATTGTGTTTTAAAGCAGGTTCTTTCCAAAGTTTTTTACGTTTTGCAATTTCTTCTTCAGAAACTTGTAGTGTAATAGAGTTGTCTTCTGCACTAATAGAAATGGTGTCTCCTGTTTCTACCAATCCAATTAACCCACCAACTTGTGCTTCTGGAGTTACGTGACCTACTACAAAACCGTGAGTTCCTCCAGAGAAACGACCGTCAGTAATTAATGCAACTGATTTTCCTAAACCAGCTCCCATAATTAAAGAAGTAGGTTTTAACATTTCTGGCATTCCAGGTCCTCCTTTAGGTCCTACATAACGAATAACAACAACATCACCTCTTTCCACTTCACCTTTAGAAATTCCGTCATTTGCATCTTGTTCACTGTTATAAACAACTGCTTTTCCTTCAAACTTTAATCCTTCGTTTCCTGATATTTTTGCAACAGCACCTTGTTCGGCTAAGTTTCCGTATAAAATTTGAATATTTCCAGAAGACTTTAAAGCTTTATCTTTTGGGTATAATAAATCTTGTTCTTCAAATTCCATAGGTTCAACATCGGCTAGGTTTTCTGCTAAGGTTTTACCAGTAACAGTCATACAATCTCCGTGTAAAAATCCATTATCTAACAAGTATTTTAAAATAGCAGGAGTTCCTCCAATGCTATGTACATCTTCCATTAAATATTTTCCAGAAGGTTTTAAATCCCCAATTAAAGGAGTTTTATCAGAAACTCTTTGGAAATCTTCCATAGTAAATTCAACATCAGCAGCATAGGCAATAGCTAAGTAATGTAATACTGCATTGGTAGAACCACCTAACGCATTTACTACAGTTATTGCATTTTCTATAGATTTTTTAGTAACAATATCTTTAGGTTTTAAATCTAATTCCAATAAGTTTTTCATAGCTTTTGCAGTGCGCTCAGCTTCTGATAACTTGTTTGGGTTTTCTGCTGGTATAGAAGAGTTGTAAGGTAAAGCTAATCCCATACATTCAATAGAAGAAGCCATGGTGTTTGCGGTATACATACCTCCACAAGCACCAGCTCCTGGAATAGAAGCTTTGATGATTTCTCTATATTCTGTTTCATCTATTTCACCTGCTACTTTTTGACCTAGGGCTTCAAAAGCAGACACAATATTTAACTTACGTCCTTTGTATTTTCCTGAGGCAATAGACCCACCATATACCATAATAGATGGACGATTTAAGCGCAACATTGCAATTACAGCACCAGGCATGTTTTTATCACATCCAACAACACCTATTAAACCATCGTAACTTTGCGCGTTTACTACAGTTTCCATAGAATCTGCAATAATATCTCTAGAAGCTAAAGAGTAGTTCATTCCAGATGTTCCCATAGAAATTCCATCTGAAACACCAATAGTATTAAAGGTTAAACCTACTTGTTCGTTAAGATTCGTGTATTTTTTTATTTCTTGCGCTAAGTTGTTTAAGTGCATATTACATGGATTACCATCATAACCGGTACTTGCAATACCAATTTGAGGCTTTTTCATGTCTTCATCTGTTAATCCAACAGCATATAACATTGCTTGTGATGCTGGTTGAGAAGGATCCTGTGTTAGTCTTTTACTGTGTTTATTTAATGCCATCTTAAAAAGGTCTTTATTGTCTTAGTTTTGCTTAATATAATACACAAAATTAGAATAGTAATTTGGGTTTAAAAAAAGAACCTAAAAAAGTTACGTTGTTCAATGGTTTGTTTTTTTATTAACTAGTTGTTTTTTAGTTATTTGTGTTTATTGTTTGATGATGTTAATCTTGTTTTTTTGATGTTAAACAATAGATTTAACAAGAAGTGAAATGTTGTGGATTCTAACAGAAATGAAGTTTGTTGTTAAACTAAGTATTAATACGTAGTTTAATTAAGTATCTATTTCTTTTATTAATACTTAATTATTTGTAGATTTGTGAAATTCAAAAAAAAAGGAAATAACATTTATATATGTCAAACACAGCAATATTAGAAATAGAAGGAAAAAAGTATGAGTTTCCGATTGAAAAAGGTTCGGAAAACGAATTGGCAATTGATATCAAACAGTTAAGAGGATTGACTGGTGGTGTAACTACAATTGATCCAGGTTTTAAGAACACAGGTTCTTGTAAGAGTGCTATAACTTTCTTAGACGGAGAGAAAGGTATTTTACGCTATAGAGGCTATGCAATTGAAGATTTAGCTGAAAAAGCTTCTTTTTTGGAAGTTTCTTATTTGTTGATTTTTGGAGAATTACCTACTCAAGTTGAGTTAGATAAATTTGAACAAGACATTAAAAATGAATCTTTAGTAGATGAAGATATTCATAAAATTTTAGATGCTTTTCCAAAGAACGCTCATCCAATGGGGGTTTTATCTTCTTTAACAAGTGCATTAACAGCTTTTAATCCAAAATCTGTAGAAATTACATCTAAAGAAGATATGTACCGTGCAATTACGATGCTTATGGGGAAATTTCCTGTTTTAGTTTCGTGGTGTATGCGTAAAATGAAAGGAGAGCCTTTAGATTATGGGGATATTGATTTAGGGTATGAAGAGAGTTTTGCAAAAATGATGTTCAAAAGACCTAATCAAGAATATAAATGTAACAAAACAATTATCAATGCTTTAGATAAGTTGTTAATTTTACATGCAGATCATGAACAAAACTGCTCTACATCTACAGTTAGAATTGTAGGTTCTTCTCATGCAGGATTATTTGCATCAATTTCGGCAGGAATTTCTGCTTTATGGGGGCCTTTACATGGTGGAGCTAACCAAGCGGTGATTGAAATGTTGGAAGCTATTAAAAATGACGGTGGAGATTTTGAGAAATACATTACCAAAGCAAAAGATAAATCAGATCCTTTCCGTTTGATGGGATTTGGTCATAGAGTATATAAAAACTTTGATCCTAGAGCAAAAATTATTAAAGTGGCTGCAGAAGAAGTGTTGGCTGATTTAGGAATTGAGGATCCGGTGTTAGATGTTGCAAGAGGGTTGTCTGAGGCGGCTTTAAATGATGAGTATTTTAAATCTAGAAATTTATATCCTAACGTAGATTTTTATTCAGGAATTATATACCGTGCTTTAGGGATACCTGTAGAAATGTTTACAGTGTTGTTTGCTATGGGACGTTTACCAGGTTGGATTGCTCAATGGAAAGAAATGAGAGAGAATAAAGAGCCTATTGGTCGTCCACGTCAGTTGTATGTTGGTGAGCCTTTAAGACCTTATACAGAAATTAAGGATAGAAAGTAATTCTATTTTTATTATACATAAAACAAAAACCTTTACTATTATAGTAAAGGTTTTTTTATGTTTCAAAAAAAAGGATTATTGTAAAATATAGAGTGCCCCCAAAATGTTAGACACAATTTGGGGGTATTTTTATGTCTAGAAAAGTAAAATACACATTAGGCTTTAAACAAGAATGTGTGAAGTTAGTTCTTAAAGGAGAACGCTCTATAACTAGTTTGAGTAAAGAGCTAGGTTTTGATAGTTCTCTTCTTTCTCTTTGGTGTAGGCAATATGAACACAAAGGAGTTCAAGGTTTGTTACCAAAGATAAATAAACAATATACATCATCATTTAAACTTGATATTTTACAACGAATAGAAAAAGAACATCTTTCTTTAGAGCAAGCATGTATTCTATTTGATATTGGAAGTGGTGCTAGTATTATTAATTGGCAAAGAAGATATAAATCCTTAGGTTTGAAAGGTCTTAAAAATCAACCTAAAGGAAGACCTATCGGAATGAAACCCAAGTCTAGAAAAAATAAATCTATACCATTAACTAGAGAAGAAAAACTTTTAAAAGAGAATCAATCTTTAAAAGCAGAACTTGATTTGCTAAAAAAGTTACAAGCCTTAGCTCAAGCCAGAGAGAAAAAGCAATAGTCATAAATGAGTTAAGGCATAAGCATGATTTGTCGGTATTGTTACATCATGCAAAGATGGCTAGAAGTAGTTTTTATTATCATTTACAAAAAAGTAAAGAGCCTGATAAATATGAATTTATAAAAAGGTTTATTACTCAAATCTACCATCAACACAAAGGTAGATATGGTTATAGAAGAATCACTTTAGTACTAAACAACAGAGGGATTATCATCAATCATAAAACAGTATTAAGACTAATGAAGTCCATAGGGTTAAAATCTTTGATTAGAGTTAAAAAGTATCGTTCTTACAGAGGAAGTCAAGGTAAAATAGCTCCCAATATACTTAAACGGAATTTTAAGGCTTCTAAAACCAATCAAAAATGGGCTACAGATATTACAGAGTTTAAAGTTAAAGGTCAAAAACTTTATTTGTCTCCAATTATTGATTTATGTAGTAGAGAAATCATTAGTTATCAAATTTCTAGGAGTCCTAATTTTAGACAAATAACTCAAATGCTGGGGAAAGCTTTTAAAAAGTATAAAGCAGCAAATGTGTTATTACATTCGGATCAAGGATGGCAATATCAAATGGAAAAATATCAGAATATCTTAAAAAAGAACAAGATGATTCAAAGTATGTCTAGAAAAGGGAATTGTTTAGATAATGCTATTATTGAAAATTTCTTTGGAACTTTAAAATCTGAGCTGTTTTATCTAAAACAATGGAACTCGATTGAGCAATTAGAAAAGGAAATTAATGAATATATTTGCTATTATAATAATGATAGAATATCATTAGCTTTAAATGGAATGAGCCCGATAAAATATCGAGCTCATATCAATAATTAATTTTTTAACCGTCCAACTTTTTGGGGGCTGTCCAATAATAATCCTTTTTTGTTATTTATTAGGTTGTAAAAGTGTTTAAGCTTCTGTTCTAATTTGGTTGTTTAAAATTAAATCAAGGTATAAGTTGATTTGTTTTTTTAGGTTTTTACGTTCGTAAATAGCATCTAAGAAACCATGTTCTAATAAAAATTCAGAACGTTGGAAACCTTCTGGTAAGTCTTGTCCTGTAGTGTCTCTTACAACTCTTGGACCTGCAAAAGCAACTAAGGCATTAGGTTCTGCTATGTTAATATCTCCTAGCATTGCGTAAGAAGCTGTTGTTCCACCTGTAGTAGGGTCTGTACATAAGGATATGTAAGGAATTTTAGCTTCTGCTAACTGAGTTAATTTTGCAGATGTTTTTACCAATTGCATTAATGATAAAGGAGCTTCTTGCATACGAGCACCTCCAGATTTAGAGATCATTAAGAAAGGAACTTTATTTTCTCTAGCATAATCAATGGCTCTTGCAATTTTTTCACCAACTACAGATCCCATAGAACCTCCAATAAAAGCAAAATCCATAGCGGCTATAACCAAAGGTTTTCCGTATGAATTACCTACGGCAGTTCTAACGGCATCTTTTAGTTTTGTTTTTTCTTGAGCTTCTTTTATTCTTACTGGGTAAGGTTTGGTGTCTTCAAATTCTAATGAATCTACAGAGCTTAAGTTTTCGTTTAATTCTGTGTATTTATTGTCATCAAAAAGTATTTCAAAATATTCGTTACTCCCAATTCTTACGTGGTATCCATCTTCTGGGCTTACATATAAATTAACTTTTAATTCATCTGTGTCAATAATTTTTCCACTAGGAGTTTTGTACCACAAACCTTTAGGTACATCTTTTTTTGCTTCTGTAGGGGTTTGAATTCCTTTATCACTTCTTTTAAACCAAGCTGTCATAATTATTCGTTTTAAAGTAGGGCAATTTACTAAAAAAAATAGAGAAACTGTATAAAAACAGTTTCTCTATTGTTACTTGTGTTAAAGTTATAATCTTGTTGATTATAAAGTGTTTACGTTGTTTAAGTCTGTAAAAGCTTGTTTTAAACGAGTTTTTAAAGTCTCTTCACCTTTACGTAACCAAACTCTTGGGTCGTAGTATTTCTTGTTAGGTGCATCTGCTCCTGTTGGGTTTCCTATTTGAGACTGTAAATAATCTGCGTTAGAAGCAAAATAATCTCTGATTCCTTCCATGAATGCATATTGTAAATCAGTATCAATGTTCATTTTAATAGCTCCATAAGAAATAGCTTCTCTAATTTCTTCTACAGAAGAACCAGAACCACCGTGGAAAACAAAATCAATAGGATTGTGTCCTAATCCGTGTTTTTTCTCGATGAATTTTTGAGAGTTATCTAAGATTTTTGGAGTTAATTTTACGTTTCCTGGCTTGTATACACCGTGAACGTTACCAAATGCAGCAGCAACTGTAAATCTTGAAGAAACTTGAGATAGTTCTTCGTAAGAGTAGTTTACTTCTTCTGGTTGCGTGTATAATTTAGATTCATCTACATCAGAATTGTCTACACCATCTTCTTCACCTCCAGTGATACCTAATTCAATTTCTAATGTCATTCCCATTTTGTCCATACGAGCTAAGTACTCTTTACAAATAGCAATGTTTTCTTCTAATGGCTCTTCAGATAAATCAATCATATGAGAAGAGAATAAAGGTGCACCTGTTTCTTCAAAATGTTTTTCAGAAGCATCTAATAAACCATCAATCCAAGGTAATAATTTTTTTGCAGCGTGGTCTGTATGTAAAATTACAGGTACTCCATAAGCAACTGCTAATTCATGTACGTGTTTTGCTCCAGCAACAGCTCCAGCAATGGCTGCTTTTTGGTCAGTGTTATCTAATCCTTTTCCTGCATTAAATACGGCTCCTCCGTTAGAGAATTGGATAATTACTGGTGAGTTTAATTCTTTAGCGGTTTCTAAAACTGTGTTAATTGTATTATTACCTGTTACGTTAACAGCAGGTAATGCAAATTGTTTTTCTTTCGCTAATTTGAAAATCTCTTGAACTGCATCTCCTGTAGCAACTCCTGGTTTAATATTGTAACTCATTATATAATTAGTTTAATTGAATTAATCACAACAAAAATAGTTATTTTTATAGGAAATAAGGGTCTGATGTGTACTTCTTTATACGAAAACGATATCGTACTAGAATGGGTAGTTGATACCAATGTTAAGTACAGACTCATTTAATCTGTAACTAGATAGCCATTTGTTTTGGGCTAAATATGGCTCAAATGTTTTAAATGCCAAATCTAACCTTAGAACTAAAAAGTTAAAATCATATCGAATTCCAAAGCCAGTACCTAATGCAATATTTTCTAAGGATTTAAAGCCGTGAAATATTTCGTCGTTAGAGGCTGCAGATGAGCTAGGAAGGTTCCAAATGTTTCCGGCATCTGCAAAAATAGCAGCGTGTATGCTGTTAATAACTTTAAAACGATATTCTAAACTAGAAAGTAACTTAAGATTTCCAATGTTAAATTCTAATCCAGAATTAGAGCTACCAGGTCCTAATTCGTATGTTTTCCAAGCTCTAATATCGTTAGAGCCTCCTGCAAAATAACTGGTAATAAACGGAATGTCTTTGTTTTTACCTGTAGGAATAGCAATACCAATAAATGCTCTAAAAGCAAGGGAGTTGTTGGGGGATTTACTCCAGAATTTTCTATAATCAACATCTATTTTTACAAATTCTGAGATGGGAATTTTTTGAAAAACTTTTTGATTTTCTTCTTCTTTTAAGAAAAAGCTGTTCAAATTACCAGCGGAACTTATTTTGGTTTTAAAGAAATTGTAGTTCGTGTCCGATAAACCTCTTCTGCTATTGTGTTCAAAAGAATAAGAAGTTGCAGGAATAATATTGTTACTGGTAATAATTTCTTCTCTTTTTGCAATGTTTTTTAATGTAGTGTATTCTACAGGATTGCTATTGGCAAAACTATTAGGAATGTTATTAATAAAGCTAGAAGCATTGCTAGTAGTTAAGTTGTAGTCTGGATTTATAAGGGGTTTAATATCGGTTATTTTCTGATATTCTGAACTATATATATTAAAGTAAGATTCAGGGTTTAAGTTGTTAATAAACTGTAGGTTTAAGAGTTCTATGTTATGAGTGTTTTTACTTGATGATTTCCAAGAATAATTAACAACCCCACTTACTTTTTGTTTGTCTAAACCTATGTTTTTCTGAAAACTAGTACCAATTGTAATTTTTGTTTTTGGGGTCATGGTACGTGGAATAATATTACTTAACAGAGGAAAAATAAACCTAGGAAATTCTAAAGAAGCATCAACTCCCACTTCATAAGCATTAAAACTAGTAGAGTCTTCTCCGCTAACTTTTGTAGCAGTATCAAAAATACTTCCTTGTAAAGAAAGTTGGAATATTTCTGCCCCTCTAAATAAGTTTCTGTTAATAAAACTAAATCCACCGGATAACCCCAGTTGCTTAATGTTAGAATGAATAATTTCGGTGTTAATTCCTACCCCGTATTTTTTTTGAGGTGTTAAAACTATGGTTGTTGTTAGTTTGTTATTGGCTAGTTCTTTGTGAGATATTTTAATGGATTTAAAGTTGTTTAAAGACCTTAAGTGATTTCGGGTTAATTCAACACTTTCATCATTGTAAATTTGATTAGGTTCTATAAATATAGAATTGGCTAGAGTTTTGGTTTTATGTTTTAGTTTTTGATGCGCATAAAAATCTATAGCGTTGTAAGGTTTTTTTATGTTGTAAGGTCTGTTTCTTGTTTGATAACTATAGTCGGTATAGACATTTATTTTGTGAATGGTCTGAATTTTACTTGGCAATTCAATAATTTGATCTCCTTTTTTGATTTTTCTGTTTTCAATATAAATATCTACTGGAGTAATGTTGTTTTGTGCTAAAGTGTCTATTTGTCTAAAACTAATAAGTCCTTCGTTAAAATGATAATAACCATTGTTTCTTAAAGTAGATGTGATTTTAGAAACAGCATTTTTAAAGTTTTCTAACTTGTATTGTTGTCCTGTTTCTAAAGGGAGTTTGTTTAAATGCTTTTGTAAACTTTGTTCTATTTCAGGAGAACTAATGTGGTAATGAATGTCTCCAATGTAAAAAGGTTTGTTTTTGGTAATGTTGTAAATAACATTAGCTTTCTCAATATCGTTTATAAGCGTTGTTTTAACAGTAGCGTTAAAATAACCATTGTTAAAAAAGTGAGTTCTTAAATTTTGTTCTGTTTGAAGTGTTTTTGCAAGATTAACTATAACAGGAGCTTCTCCTTTGGTTAAAAACCAATTGTTAACGCTTTTTCTTTTGTTTAACAGTTTTAGTGTTTGTTTTTTTGATAAAAATTGATCCCAAAAATTATTTCTTTTTACAAAATTTTGCATTTTTTGTTGATGAATGGAGTCGTAATTTACATTTCCAATATTGTATAAATGCAGTCCTAAAGGAATTCCTAAAACGGTGTTGTTGGGTCTCTGAATCAGATAAGAGGTAATTTCTAAATCAGAAGTTTTTTTACCATCAATTTTAATGATATTGTTTTCTAATAGGTATTCGTTTTTTTTAACATATTTAGTAGAATTACAAGCAGTAAATAAAATACTGAGCAATAAAAAAAGAATAGAATTAAAAAAATGTGATTTCAAAAAATAAGGAATTTTTTATCAAAAATAAGCATTAAATAGATTACTGAGTAATGCTTATTGATTTTTAGTAGTAAATTTGATGTTTAAACTGAGTAATGACATGGCAATTTCAAAAAATCAAATCAAATTAATAACGAGTTTACAGCAAAAAAAGTATAGAACAAAAGAAGGACTTTTTGTGGTTGAAGGAATAAAGGTTGTAGAGGAGTTTTTAACCTCTAAATTTGAGTTGGATAAGTTGTTTTGTACATCAGATGTTTTGGAGCATTATAGTAAATATTGTCCTGATTTAATAACAGAATTGGAGTTGAAAAAAATAAGTGTTTTAAAATCTCCTAACAAAGTGGTTGCTCTTTTTAAAATTCCTGAAGAATTACCTGTGAATAATTCTGGATTAAAGGTTGTGTTAGATGGTATAAATGACCCGGGAAATTTAGGTACTATTATTCGTTTATGTGATTGGTTTGGAGTAAAAGAACTAATATGTAGTAAAACAACTGTAGATTGTTACAACACCAAAGTAGTGCAATCTACCATGGGGTCTTTAACTCGTGTTGTTATAAAATATGTGAATTTGGTTGATTATGTAAAAACGACAGAACAACCCTTTTATGTTACAGATATGGAAGGGGAAAGTGTGTATACAGCCAAACTGCCTAGTAACGGAATTGTAATTATGGGGAATGAAGCTAATGGTGTAAGTTCAGAAATTAAGTCTTTAATTCGTCAAAAAATTACCATTCCAAGGTATGGTGATATTCAAGAAACAGAAAGTTTAAATGTAGCCACAGCAGCTGCAATTATTTTGAATGAGTTTAGGAGAGCTACTGGAATGTTAAAGTAAGTAAAATAGCTCTAGATTTTAAACTGCTTAAACTGTTTTTGGCTGTAACTCCTAATCCTTTGTATTCATTATTAAAACCATAAATTCCTCTAATAGAAGGAGAAAATTTAAAGTAAGGAAAGTAAAAATTTGTTCCTAACACCACTTCTCCCATAAAAGTGTGTTTGGTTAGTGTAAAATCGTTTGGTTTAGCACCTCCATCTCCTATGTTTTTTTCTGCAGTAAAATTATAATTGTAAGAAACCCCTGTAGAAAAATAAGCACTAATGTTGTTAATTCTTTGAGTTGTAAATTTTAACGAAATGGGTAAGTGGAAATGAGTGGTAGGCATTTGAATACTTTCGTTGGCCAGTGTAAGTTTATTGGTACTGCTAAGTACACCTGGTTCTGCAATAACACTCACATATTTGTTAATGTACAAATCTGCTAAAACTCCTAATTGAAAACCAACTCCAGGAGTTACAGATGCATTGTTTCCTTCTAAAGCATAACCTTTGTAGTGCAAGCCAAGGTAATATCCGTATCTAATTGGAGTTTTGTCAAAATGTTCTAATTGTTTAATTTTCTCTTTTTGCGCATTAGCAAATGCACAATTTAGTAAAAGAAAAAAGACAATAAAACGTTTCATTATTTTGTGGCTTTGTATATGGTTGATACTCCAAATGTAACCGGTATATCGGTTACATTGTTAAATCCATTATGTTTTAAAATAGTATTAAAAGCTTCTCCGTGAGGAAAAGAATTGGCAGATTCTGAAAGATAAGAATATGCGGTTTTGTCTTTAGAAAATAATTTTCCTACCAAAGGTAAAATAACTTTACTATGAAATTGATATCCCTGTTTAAAAGGGAATTTGGTAGGTACAGATGTTTCTAAAACAACAAAAATTCCTCCGGGTTTTAATACTCTGTATATTTCTTTTAAACCTTTATTTAGATCTTCGAAATTTCTTACTCCATAAGAAACGGTAATAGCATCAAAAAAATTGTCTTCGTAGGGAATGTTTTCAGAATCACCTAAAACCAATTCAACAGAGTTTTCTATACCTAGAGTTTTAATTTTTTCTTTTCCTACCTCTAACATTCCTGCAGATATATCCAAACCAATAATTTGTGCAGAAGGAATGGCTTTACTTTGCATAATAGCTAAATCTCCAGTACCAGTGGCTATGTCTAAAATTTTTTGAGGTGAAGATGCTTTTACAAGTTCTACAACTTTTTCTCTCCATTTTACATCAATTCCAAAAGTAATGACTCTATTTAAACCGTCATAGTTTTTAGAAATATTATCAAACATGTTGGCTACTTGGTCTTTTTTAGTAGCGTTTGAGTTTTTGTAAGGTTTAATGATTTTAGACATATGTAGCGATTAACCGTTTACAGCAATAACACTGTTTATTTTGTTAGGTAACATTTCTTTTAACATGGTTTCAATTCCGTTTTTTAGCGTAATTGTTGATGATGGACATCCGCTACAAGCACCTTGTAAAATAACATATACATCTTTGGTGTTTTCATCGTAGTTTTGAAAAACAATGTTTCCTCCATCGTTAGCTACAGCAGGTTTTACATGCTCTTCCAAAATATTGGCAATGTCTAAAGAAGTCCCCTCTAAATTTTCTATAGGAGTTGCTTGAACTTCTACTTTTGGTTTTTCTATAGAGGTATCAATAATAGTTTTTCCAGATTGAATGTACTCTTTTAAAAAGCTTCTTAATTGTGTGTTAACTTCTCCCCATTCTACCATGTTGTTTTTGGTAATGGAAACATAGTTTTCGGAAATGTAAACTTCTTGAACAAAAGGGAATTCGAATAAAACTTGTGCTAATGGAGAGTTTTTTGTCTCTTCTACAGATTTATATTCATTGTCATCTGGGGTTAACATTTTGTTACATCCAAATTTCATAACCATTGGGTTTGGGGTGCTTTCTGCGTACACCTCAATCGCAACTTTTTTGGTTTCTGCTTTGTCTGTAACTATTGTGTTTCCTTCGTTTAGATAAATCTCAATTAATTCTCTAATATCGTTTTGAATATCGCTCCATTCTACAATATCATATTTTTCTATAGCAATAAAATTTGCACTAATAAAAACCTTGGCAACAAAAGGAAGCTTGAATAACTCTTGAGAAATAGGCGATTCCTTAGCTTCATCAATGTTGTTAAATTGATAGCTACCTCCTTGGGTAATTTGATTGTTGCTAACAAACTTAATAATGGAAGGATTGTTAGTTCCTTCTATGCTTATTGTATGTGTACTCATTTCTCAAAAAATTTGTACAAAAGTAGGGTATTTAAATTAAATTACCTTCTAAATTTATGAGTTGCTCTTAGAGATAATTACTCTAAATTATAGATTTAAAAAATATAAGTATAAGTCATAACATAATTACTATTGTTGTTGTCTATACTTGCTGCGTTTACAAGATCTCCATCGTAAATATCATATTCATTGTCTTGAATTGTTTTTCTGTAACTTAAATCTAGTTTAGAGTTTCCAAAACGATATCCGATTCCCAAAGAGCCTGAGTATTTATTACCTAATTTTAGAATGTCAATGTAATCACGGTCTAAATTCTTTTTGTAAGGACTTTGTTCGTAACCAGCTCCTCCTCTTAAATTTAAATTCCCTAAACGAATTTCAGTTCCAATACTAATATTGTTGGTGTTTTGCAAAGCGTTTGTAAAATATTGATTGTCATCTCTAAATTCAGGCAATCCCTCTAAAGTTAAAGATTTGTAGCCTTTGTAGGTGTAATCAATATTTATAAACCCTATTTTTCCTAAAACAACGGCAGCACTTGCGGTTAGTTTGGTAGGGGTTCTTAAGTTGTACTCTAAATAAGAATTGTCAACAAAAGGTTTTGCAGCATCTATTCCTTTATTAGGAATGTTGGCAATTAATTCAGTAATATCATACTCTTCTAATACATTATAATACCAAGTAGGAGATTCTACAGAAAAACCAAGTCTAAGTTCGTGAATAGGTTTTACTATAATACCTGCATTGATAGAAAAACCATCTGCTGTCTGAGAGTTGTTTTGAATAGATAGCCCATCTAAAACATAACCAGAGTTATCTTGATTTAATTCGTTAAGTTCTGCTGTTTGAAAAAAACTTAAACTGTGAAAATTTAATCCAAAACCTAAATATAGGTCATCGTTATATTGTCCTGCAAAACTAAAACTAAGCTTAGATGTTTTTCCGTCTATAGAATTGAAAAAGGTTTGGCTTTGTGCGTTTTCAAAATGTTCAGACGTATCTAAATCTTCGTCATCATCGTAGCCAGGAGCTTTAGGGTGTCTATAAAATGTAGCATAGCCACTATTCCCCTCAAACAAATCTCTAGTGTAAAAATCATTGGTACGTTGGTAGTTTACTGTTAAAGCAATTTTTTTCCAATCGCTATAAGAGTAAAGATCGTTAAAAACAAAAACTCCTCCCACTTGGTCTAAAGTAAAACGAGTAGCCTCGTTTGTTGTTTGTTGGCCATAATAGTTGTTTGTATTGTTGTAATTGTGTTTTCCTCCGGTTATGTTAAATTCATTGTGGTTGAAAATGGCTGCACCAGCTGGGTTTTTTTGAACCGCACTAATATCTCCTCCAACAGCTCCCATAGAACCGTTCAATCCGGTAAATCTAGCGGTTCCCATAGTTTTTTCTTCAGAAAATAAAATACCCAAATCGGTGTAGTTTAAGGTCTGAGCTTTAGAACTTACAAAAGTTACAAGGCTCAATATTAAAAATGATGCAATGTGTTTCATGTTTGATATGTTTTATCTTCTTCTGTAGCTGTTGCTGTTAGATCTGTAAGATGATGAACTTCTTTGATTAGCGCTAGAAGAATTAGATGATGAACTTGAATTGTTGTAGTAACGAGTACTAGAAGAATTACTGCTTTTAGTATTGTTACTAGAAGCGTTGTTGTAAGAGCCTTGTGTAGATGAACGACTGCTTGAAGAAGATCTTCTATAACTTTTTGTAGGTTGATTACTGCTATTGTTGTTGTAATATCTGCTGTTTCTAGATGAGTTTTGTGAATTGTTGTAGTATCTGCTGTTGTTAGATGATCTGTATTGATTGCTATTACTTCTTTTCTTTTGTGGCTGTTGATAACGATTGTTATAATGAGGTCTATAATAATAAGGATTTGCATAACCATAAAATGGATGATTCCAGTAAGAATTGTAGCCAAATCCCCAATGCCAATCGTTGTATCCGTAATAATTGTTCCAGCCCCAAGAATTCCAACCCCATGTATTCCATCTGTTTCTGTGCGGCCAAAAAGGATCATTCCACCCATTATAACCCCAATAAGGGTCATAAGAGTTTACATATACATTTACATTCTGAGGGTTAGATTCTGTATAATAATTCTTCTTGTTGGGATTTTTAGATTGAATGGTAGATTCGTCATTTTCTAAAACAATAGAAGAAAGGCCGTTAACACGATTCATTTCATCACTAAAAACAGTATTAGGAACGTGTTTAGGAGTTTCGTAAATACCATCTGTATATGCATAATTTTGATAAAAGGTACAAGAAGAAAATAAGAACATAAATACTCCGATAAATAAATACAAACAGGTGCGGATATGTAGAAAGTTAGGAGTCTTCATAATACTTATTATTTTATTGTTGAACAATGCAAAAAATAGTAGTTTTGCCAACTAAGCTTTAAGAGCTTTAGGATAATATTAAATTTACAATTTTTGTGCCAAAGAAAAATATATGGGATCAAAATTAACTAGCAGGAGTACAGATTACTCAAAGTGGTATAATGAGTTGGTAGTAAAGGCTGATTTGGCCGAAAACTCTGCCGTTAGAGGGTGTATGGTTATCAAACCCTATGGTTATGCTATTTGGGAAAAAATGCAGAATGAATTAGATAGAATGTTTAAAGAAACAGGGCATGAAAATGCTTATTTTCCATTATTTGTTCCTAAAAGTTTGTTTGAAGCAGAAGAAAAAAATGCAGAAGGATTTGCTAAAGAATGTGCTGTGGTTACTCATTACAGATTAAAAACAGATCCAGAAAATCCAGGTAAATTAATAGTAGACCCAAATGCAAAATTGGAAGAAGAATTAGTGGTTCGCCCTACTAGTGAGGCTATTATATGGAATACTTACAGAGGATGGGTACAATCTTATAGAGATTTGCCTATAAAAGTAAATCAATGGGCAAACGTAGTCCGTTGGGAAATGAGAACAAGGTTGTTTTTAAGAACTGCAGAGTTTTTATGGCAAGAAGGGCACACAGCTCATGCAACTAAACAAGAAGCATTAGAAGAAACGTTACAAATGCAACAAGTTTATGCAGATTTTGCAGAAAATTTTATGGCAATGCCAGTAATAAAAGGAGTCAAATCTGAAAGTGAAAGATTTGCAGGTGCAGATGATACATTTACAATTGAAGCACTAATGCAAGATGGAAAAGCATTACAAGCAGGTACCTCTCATTTCTTAGGACAAAATTTTGCCAAAGCTTTTGATGTGAAATATACGTCTAAAGAAGGAAAACAGGAACATGTTTGGTCTACCTCATGGGGAGTGTCTACTCGTTTAATTGGTGGTTTAATTATGACTCATTCAGATGATCATGGTTTGGTGTTACCTCCAAAATTGGCACCAATTCAAGTAGCTATTGTACCTATATATAAAACAGAAGAGCAATTAGAAGCAATTCGTGAAAAAGTAAATTTAATTTCATCGGAATTAAAGGCCAAAGGAATATCTGTTAAGTTTGATGACAGAGATACACACAAGCCAGGTTGGAAGTTTGCAGAATATGAGTTAAAAGGAATTCCTGTACGAGTTGCTATAGGTGCTAGAGATATAGAAAACGGAACTTTAGAGATTGCAAGAAGAGATACTTTAGAGAAAAAAAGTTACCAGCAACAAGAGGCTGTTGAAGTGATAGAGAATTTGTTGGTTGAAATTCAAGAGAATTTATTGACAAAAGCCCTAGATTATAGAAAAGAACACACTACTGTAGTAGATACTTTTGATGAGTTCAAGAATGTAATTGAAAATAAAGGAGGTTTTGTGGCTGCTCACTGGGATGGGACAGAAGAAACAGAGGATAAGATTAAAGAGTTAACAAAGGCAACCATACGTTGTATTCCTTTAGATTTTAAAGAAGAAGCAGGTGTTTGTGTGTTTACAGGTAAGCCATCAAGCAAGCGTGTTTTGTTTGCAAAAGCATATTAGAAAAAAAACTTAAAAAAGTTTTGAAAAAAGTTTGCAGAATTACAAAACGTGTGTATATTTGCAACCGCTAAAGCAAAAACCTATATAGGTTAAAGCAAAGCAAAAAGGTCCGTTCGTCTAGGGGTTAGGACGCCAGGTTTTCATCCTGGTAACAGGGGTTCGATTCCCCTACGGACTACAATTTTTTATAAAATTAAGATATAATAGATACATAAGATGGCAAATCATAAGTCAGCATTAAAAAGAATAAGAAGTAACAGCGCTAAGCAGGTAAGAAATAAATACCAGCACAAAACAACAAGAAACGCTGTGAAAGCTTTACGTAACATGACAGATAAAACAGAAGCAGAAGGACAATTGTCTAAAGTAGTTTCTATGTTACAGAAGTTAGCTAAGAATAATATTATTCACAAGAATAAAGCAGCTAACATACAGTCAAAATTGACTAAGCACGTAGCTTCTTTATAAGAAAAAATAACGGTCCGTTCGTCTAGGGGTTAGGACGCCAGGTTTTCATCCTGGTAACAGGGGTTCGATTCCCCTACGGACTACAGAAGCCTTACTGATAATCAGTAAGGCTTTTTTCGCGTTTCATAAAATTAAAAGTATATTAATTTTGTAGGATCATTCCGGATCATACCTAAAAGTTGTGTGTGAATTAGGATAGTTTTAGTTTTGAGATTTAAATTTATTCGTATTGGAACTTACTTTAGATCTTTTAAAACATATACTTCCTGAATTCTTAATCGACAACTTCGATTTGTTAAGTATACTAATGTTTGTGCTTTACAAACAACAATTAGGCATGATTCTTTGAATCTTTAATAAGAACGTTGAATTAAGATTTACTCCTTTTTAGATTGATGTGTTGCTTTGCTTTTCCAAATAAGCAAAAAATACAGAGTAGGTTTAAGAGTTTGTTTTTCTGCAATCAAAAAATAAGAAAGCTCTGTTCATGTAACAATAAAGCCCTAAAAATTTATATAAATTGTCCTAGGGCTTCTTTAGAAATATATATATGTAAACGTGTGTTATTTGTATTTTAGAAGTTCTTTTTCACTATAAACTCCATTGATTGGTTTAAGGTTTCTAAGATTGTTTATTTTGTTTACACTAATGCTTTTCTCTTTGTTAGTAAAAGTATTTTGTAGATAATATATAATGTTTTGAATATTTTGATTTGTAACATCAGGATTGTCGCCTAAGCCTGGCATTGTTCCGCTTAAATTGTATTGCTTTCCGTTTACATGTATAGGCCCAGACAATCCGTGAAGCAATACTAATGCAAGCCTTTCTAGTGATTGCGATATGTATTCAGAATTTATTAGAGGAGGAGCAAGGCCAGCAATTCCTTGACCTTTATTGCCATGACATGCAGAGCATGTGTTTTTGAATATTTGTTGGCCTGCTTTAATGGCTTTGTTGGTTCCTTTTTTTGTTTTTTCTTTCTGTTTTAACAAAGCCAGTTGTTTGTTTTGAATTGTTTCGTCAAGTAGTTTTTTTAGAATAGTTGATTTTAAATTATAACGAATGTTCTTTTCTATAAAAACTAAAAAATCATTTTCTAACCCTCTTAAGCTACTCATAATAGCTTCCTGATAAATAATGTTGTTAAAGTGTTTGTTAGATAAATCTATTAAGAAAGGGAAAAAAATATTAGAATTTAATTGTGCCCATTCACCAAGTGAATTAGTTAGGTAAACATCTATTTCTAAATTGTTTTTGCTTTTTAGGTTTTGAATTGTGTTTGCTATTTTATTAACATATATGTTGTTGGCAAATGATTCTATAAGTACTAAAGCATGACTTGTTACATTGCTGTTGAGGTTTTGGTTTAAAATAGTATTTAAATATTTAAAAGTTAATGCATCTAAACCATTTAATGTGTGTAGAACATGAAGTTGTGTAATTGAGTTCTGTGTAGTATTAAAAAGTGTTTTAAGCAGAGGAACAGCATTGTAATCTTTTCTGTGAATCAATAATTGTTGTGCTCTATCTCTGTGCCAACCATTAGCATGTTCTAGCAGTTCTACAAGTTCTGATGTTTTTAAAGAGTTAAGGTTGTTGATCTTTGAGGTAGATTGTACTCGGTTTTTTTGTTCTATTTTTAAAATTCTACCCATTCCTATAACTGTGTCTAATTTTTTTTGTGCGTAGTGGTTCCTTAAATAAGGGGTTAAATAAGCAATATCTTGTAATATTCCTCTGTGCATATCAACAATATAAATAGATCCATCGGGGCCATTAAATATGTTTACTGGTCTAAAGCCTTCATCAGTAGATGAAATAAACTCTTTTTTAGCAATGGCTTGTTTTGCTGTAATATTTGTAGGATTTATAGATAGAATAGTTCTTTTAATTAAATTTCCTTCAGGAACACATATAAAAGCATTTTCTTGATATTCTTTGCTAAATTGACTTCCTCTATAAATTAAAGGTCCACAAGCAGCTGTAGTATTTATTAAAATACTGTCTTTGTCTAATCTACCTTTTATATAGCCTCTGTTAATAGAGGTTGGGTGTAATGGATATACTCTTTGGTTAGCGGTTAGTGTTTTGCCAATAGAGTTTTCAGGAGAGTAAAATGAGTTTTTAGAACTTGTATTGGGTAATACCAAATCTCCTTTTAGTAGTACGGAATTGTTGTTGTGATAAATTCTTCCAAAATTGTCTTTGCTAATTCCCCATTGTCCTCTAAAATAAGTTTTTTCTTTTATCCAAGTTCCATTTTTTCTATGGTAACGAAATGATGATTTTGTGTTGTAAATCCAGTTGTCTATGTTCATCATTAAACCATTAGATTTGTGCTCTACATTTCCTCCTTTGGCATAATTTGCATCAACTAAAACCTTATTTATAGGTTTGTCATCTTTAATTTCTACAAACCATAAGTTGGGAGGTTCTGCGTATAATAAACCTCCATAAACATGAGCAATGGCTCTTGGTAAAATTAAACTATCTAAAAAAACTTTACGATGATCAATAATGCCATCTTTGTCGTAGTCTTCAAGAATTGTAATTCTTCCATTAGGAGTATTCTCACCTTTTCCATCGAGATTGGTCATGTAGCTAGTCATTTCTACAACCCACATTCTTCCTTTGTTGTCAAAATCAATAGCAACAGGAGCTTCTATTAGTGGTTCTGATGCGATGGCTTTTAATGAAAACCCATCTTGAATATAGTAGTTGTCTAAATTAACAAAAGGTTCTTCATAATTTTTAGTTTGACAACTAATGATTACAAAAAACAAACAGCAAGTTAGTACTGAAACAGTTTTATGCTTGTGAAATAAATAAAACATAGAAAAATTATTTTTTTGAACCCTGCGCTGTCATTTGTTTTAAAGTGTTTTTAAAATGTTGACGATTAGAGTTTTACTAATGTTATAAAATAGAGATGTTTTTATCAATGCAAAAACAATACAAATAAATGAAAAAAATATTTTTTTTAATGTTGCATTAGTTAAAAATATAATTATATTTGCAACCGCAAAACGAGGTTTTGTAGCTATATGCAACTTCCTCCTTAGCTCAGTTGGTTAGAGCATCTGACTGTTAATCAGAGGGTCCTAGGTTCGAGTCCTAGAGGGGGAGCAAAAGACTTTACAATTTAATTGTAAAGTCTTTTTTTTTAGATTTAAAAATTAAGATTTTAAAAAAGTAAAAATATTCTTGCAATTATAGATATAATTTATACATTTGCTGTATTAATAAGAATTATGAATTTATTTAACACAAACGGATTTTATTATTTTTTCTTTTTTACAAAAGAAGAGAGACTTTTCGTGTGTTAATATTATATAAAATAGCATTTCAGAAAGTCTCGATATATCGAGGCTTTTTTTTTGCCTAAGAAATTATGAAAATAGCCATTCAGGGAATTAAAGGATCATACCATCATATTGTAGCCGAAAATTATTTTGGAGAAACTATAGAATTGGTAGAATGTATGACATTTGCAGAAATGCCAGATAGAGTGTTAACAGGTGAGGTAGATTTTGCAGTAATGGCTATTGAAAACTCTATAGCAGGTGCAATTTTACCAAATTACACCTTAATAGATGAGGCAGATTTGGCTATTGTAGGCGAATATTACTTAGAAATTAACCATAATTTAATGGGGTTGAGAGGACAAAAAATAGCAGATATTAAAAAAGTGCACTCACACCCAATGGCATTGTTACAGTGTAGAAGTTTTTTTAAAAACTATCCACACATTAAATTAATAGAGGATGTAGATACGGCAGATGTAGCAAAAAGAATACAAGAACAGCAGTTAAAAAAAGTAGGAGCAATTGCAAGTGAAAAAGCAGCCGAGATTTATAGTTTAGATTTAATTGCCAGAGAAATACAAACCATAAAAAAGAATTTTACAAGGTTTGTAATTGTTCAAAGTAAAGAGCGTTTAAATAATACAAAAGCTACAAAAGCATCGTTAAAATTTGTGTTAAAACACGAAAGCGGAACTTTAGGAGAGGTGTTGGTATTGTTGGCAAACCATAAAGTAAACTTGTCAAAAATACAGTCTTTACCCATTATAGAAAGACCTTGGGAGTATGCTTTTTTTGCAGATTTAGTTTTTGATGATTATCAAGAATACAAAAACGCAATGGTAGATATTAGAACAAAAGTATCTAGTTTAAAAATATTAGGAGAATATAAAGACAACAAGTAATGATTGTTTCAGTAGCAAATAGGTTAGACGAGGTTAAAGAATACTATTTCTCAAAAAAATTAAGAGAGGTAGCAAGCCTTAAAGCATCGGGGAAACCAATTATAAGTTTGGGAATAGGAAGTCCAGATTTAGATCCAGATGAAGAAGTAAAAGTAGCTTTAACAAAAGCAATGGAAGAGCCAATGGCTCATGCGTATCAAGGATACCAAGGGGTTCCAGAATTAAGAAACGCAATGGCTTCTTTTTATCAATCTAATTTTAAGGTAGAGCTAAATCCTAATACAGAAATTTTGCCTTTAATGGGGTCTAAAGAGGGAATTATGCATGTGTCTATGGCTTTCTTAAATCCAGGAGATGAAGTTTTAATTCCAAATCCAGGATACCCAACCTACACATCGGTAACAAAGCTGGTAGGTGCTACTCCTGTTTTTTATGACTTGTTAGAAGAAAACAACTGGCTGCCTAATTTTAACGCTTTAGAAAGTCAAGACTTATCAAAAGTAAAAATCATGTGGGTAAATTATCCGCATATGCCAACAGGAGCCATTGCTAAAAATAATATGTATACAGATTTAATTGCTTTTGCAAAAAGAAACAACATCCTTTTGGTAAACGATAATCCGTATAGTTTTGTTTTAAATAATAATCCTGAGAGTATTTTAAACTACGAGGGAGCAAAAGAAGTGGCTTTGGAATTAAACTCGTTAAGCAAGAGTTTTAACATGGCAGGTTGGCGAGTAGGAATGTTTGTGGGAGCACAAGAATACCTAACACAAATATTAAAAGTAAAAAGCAATATGGATTCTGGAATGTTTTACGGAATTCAAAAAGGAGCTATAGAAGCGCTTCATTTATCAAAAGAATGGTTCCAAAGTATTAACGAACATTATACAAGAAGAAGAGCCATTGTGTACAAAATATTAGACAGTCTAAATTGTGTATATGATACCACACATGTAGGAATGTTTGTTTGGGCTAAATTACCCTCTGGAATTACATCAGAACAAATGACAGATAAAATGCTGTACGAAAAAGATGTTTTTATTACACCAGGAACCGTTTTTGGTAGTAACGGAGAAGGATACATAAGATTATCGCTATGTGTTTCAGAAGACAATTTAGAGAAAGTTTTAAGTAGAGTTCAAGTATAGATAAAGTATAGATAGAGTAGTAAAGAGTATGTTAGTAACAGTTATTGGTTTAGGTTTGATAGGAGGTTCTTTAGCATTAGAGTTAAAGAAACGATTAGGGTATACTGTTCATGGTGTAGATGCAAATCTTGAAAATGCTCAGAAAGCATTAGAGTTGGGAATTGTAGATAAGTTAATTACTCTAGAAGAAGTGCATAAAAGTGACGTAGTTGTTTTGGCAGTTCCTGTTAATTACTTGCCCAATTTAGCAAACCAAGTGTTAAATTTTATTAAAAACGATGCAATCGTGTTTGATATGGGCTCTACAAAAGAGAAACTGTGCAAAACAGTTGAAAATCACGAAAAAAGGAGTAATTTTGTGGCCGTTCATCCCATAGCGGGTACAGAATATTCTGGACCAGAGGCAGCAATCTATAATTTGTTTGATCATAAGGTGAATATTATCTGTGACAAGGAGTTAAGTAGTCCCGATGCTATTGCAAAAGTTTTAACCATTTTTGAAGCTTTGCAAATGAGAACAATTTTTATGAACAGTGTAGAGCACGATAAGCACATTGCTTATGTTTCTCACCTATCACATATTAGTTCTTTTATGTTGGGAAAAACGGTATTGGAGAAAGAAAAAAATGAGAAGAATATTTTTGACATGGCAGGGTCAGGTTTTGAATCTACCGTACGATTGGCAAAAAGTTCTCCCAATATGTGGACTCCAATTTTTATAGAAAATAAAGAGAATATATTAAGTTCTTTAAATGAATATATTGATAATTTAATAACATTTAAGAATTTAATCATTCAAGAAAATAGCTCAGGTTTGCAGCAAACAATGAAAGAGACAAACCATATTAAGGAAGTATTAAAAGGAATTCAAAAATAAAAAGTATATAATCACTAAGATGGAAAATAACAAAGAATTTAGAACGTGGTTGGATGATATGAAATTAGATCATCCTTTAGTAATTGCTGGACCATGTAGTGCAGAAACTGAAGAGCAAGTGTTAAAAATTGCTCATGAATTAAAGAATACAGATGCAACTGTATTTAGAGCAGGTGTATGGAAACCAAGAACTAGACCAGGAGGTTTTGAAGGTGTTGGAGCGGTAGCTTTACCTTGGTTAAAAAAAGTAAAAGAACAAACTGGATTATTAACAGCGGTAGAAGTTGCTAATGTAGCACACGTAAAATTAGCTTTAGAGGCTGATGTTGATATCTTATGGTTAGGAGCTCGTACAACAGTAAACCCATTTGCTGTTCAAGAAGTTGCTGATGCTTTAGAAGGTACAGATAAAATTGTTTTGATTAAAAACCCAATCAACCCAGATTTAGCTTTATGGTTAGGTGGAGTTGAGCGTTTGTACAAAGCAAATATTAAAAACTTAGGAGTTATTCACAGAGGATTCTCTTCTTACAAAAAAACTCGTTACAGAAACGTTCCTCAATGGCAATTACCAATTGAGTTAAAACGTCAGTATCCAGATTTACCAATCATCAACGATCCTTCTCATATTTGTGGAAACAGAACAGGGATTCAAGAAATTTCTCAAATTGCTTTAGATTTAAACTTTGAGGGATTAATGATTGAAACTCACATTACTCCAGATGATGCTTGGTCTGATGCAGCACAACAAATTACTCCAGCTCGTTTGGTGGAAATTATGAACGATTTAAAAGTTCGTAAACCAAAGGCAGAAGGAGAAGCTTTAGATCAATTACAACAATTAAGAGCAGAAATAGATGTGATAGACAATCATATTATTGATACTTTGGCTGAGCGTATGAAAGTTGCTGAGCAAATTGGACAAGTAAAAAAATCTAAAAACATTTCTATATTGCAAGATGCTCGTTGGGGAGAAATCTTAAAAACAGTAATTGCAACAGGAGAAAAAGCTGGTTTAAGTGAAGATTTTGTAGAAGCTGTTTTTAAAGCAATTCACCAAGAATCTATTAACAAACAAGAAGCAATTGTAACTTCTAAGTAATTAGAAATGCAACAATTATAAGAAAAAAGAGAACAGGTTAACTTGTTCTCTTTTTTTTATGAATTAACTTTTTTAGTATTGTTATAGCATAAGTATTTGTTATCAACTATTTTTACCCTATGAATGGAATTGTTATAAAGTCTACAGGAAGTTGGTATTCGGTAAGAACAGAAGATAAAGAAATTTATCAATGTAGAATTCCCGGTAAATTCCGAATGAAAGGAATTAAAAGTACCAACCCTATTGCGGTAGGAGATGAAGTGGTTTTTGAACTAGAACCAAATAAAGATACTGGAGTTATAAAGGAAATTAAAGAAAGAAAGAATTTTATTGTTCGTAAGTCAGTAAATCTATCTAAACAAACCCATGTTATAGCTTCTAATATAGATATAGCTTTTTTGGTAGTTACCCTTCATAATCCAGAAACCACCACTACATTTATAGATCGATTTTTAGCCACTGCGGAGGCCTACAGCATTCAAACAATTCTATTGTTCAATAAAGTAGATACGCATGATGACGAAATGGATGACTATAGACAGGCTTTTCAATACATATATACTAGCATTGGATATGAATGTATAGATGTGTCTGCCAAAGAAAAATATAATCTAGACAAAGTAAAACAAACCATGCAAAACAAAGTTAGTTTGTTTGCAGGACATTCTGGTGTGGGTAAATCTACTTTGGTTAATGCTTTAGAGCCTAGTTTAAACTTAAAAACAAAAGAAATTTCTGAACAACACCAACAAGGACAGCACACAACTACGTTTGCAGAAATGCATCCCTTGTCTTTTGGTGGGTATATTATAGATACTCCTGGAATTAGAGGATTTGGAGTTGTTGATTTTGATAAATACCAAGTAACAGATTATTTTCCAGAATTATTTGCTTTAAAATCAGAATGTAAGTTTAATAATTGCATACATGTAGACGAACCCAAATGTGCTGTAAAAGAAGCTTTAGAAAACGGAGAAATTTCAGAAACAAGATATGAAAGTTATCTTCAGCTGTTAAATGAAGATGAAGAGCACTATAGACAAGATATATTTAAATAATGAAAGTTGTAATACAAAGAGTAAGTCAAGCATCTGTTTCTATAGCAGAACAAAATGTTGCTGAAATAAACAAAGGGATGTTAATTTTGGTGGGAATTGTTCCTGAAGATACTCAAGAAGATATTGATTGGCTTTGTCAGAAAATAATCAAATTAAGAATTTTTGGAGACGATGAAGGTTTGATGAATTTATCGTTGCAAGAAATAGAGGGAGACATTATTGTTGTAAGCCAATTTACCTTACATGCCTTAACCAAAAGAGGAAACAGACCTAGTTTTATAAAAGCAGCAAAACCAGAAGTTGCCATTCCTCTTTACAATAGTTTTAAAGCAAAATTAGAAGAGTTAATACAAAAAGAAATACAATCAGGTGAATTTGGTGCTTATATGGAAGTGGCTTTGGTTAATGATGGACCTATAACCATAATTATTGACTCAAAAAACAGAGAATAGTATGAAAAAAGTACTCTTGATTTTGTTGCTTTTTAGATTTGTTTTTGCAGATGCCCAAGAAAAGTTTTCTATAGAAAAATATACTTCAAGATATCGTTTTTCTGGTGATAATATTTTAATGGAAAAAGAACCTCATATTGGGGTTATAGGTATTGGTTATGATGTTTTTGGGTTAATACCACAACAACCAAATATTTATTTTGGAGTCAATTCCTATTCAGCTTTATCAGGAGATCGATCAGGAGTTTTTTCTTTCGGTGTTGCATCAGGTTACAATAAATCCATCTCTAAATCGTGGGCTATAGACACTGGTTTTTTTGTTGGAGGAGGAGGTGGTGGTGGTGCTGCCGATGGAGGAGGATTAATAATTAGACCGCATTTAGAAATTGAAAGAAAGCTGTCTGAAGCAGTTTCTGTATTTACAGGTATTGCACATCTTAATTTTTTAACAGGAGAAATAAGCAGTACCAATGTAAACTTTGGACTCACAATTCGTGCAGATTCATATTTTACACAATCAATTTCAGAGAAAGTAAAAACAGCAAAAGATGTTTCTTTTTTTAACGAAAAAAAGATGAGAATTAGTCTGGTTTCTACTTTGTATAGCTCTTTTACAGGAATTCCAGTAGAAATTGAAGACCGTTTAGTAGAATGGAGACCAGGAGATAAAATAGGTTTGATAGGAATGTCTTTTGAACGTTTTATAAGTAACAATTCTTTTGTAATATTAGAAATGAATGGAGCTATAAGCGGAGGAGTAGATGGGTATATGTCTTATTTTTTAGGGATAGGTACAGATGTTCCTATTCTAAAAAACAAGTTGTTTTTAGAAGCAAGGGCATTAGCAGGTCCTAGTGGAGGAGGTGGTGTTGATGTAGGAGGTGGTGCTTCTTGCCAATTAGAAGCGGGGTTAGGGATTGTATTGTTTAAAGATTACGAACTTAAATTGTTAGGAGGAAAAACATTTGGTCCGTGGGGTACGCTCAATACACAACATTTTGATTTGCAATTAAGCAAGCGTTTTTCTTTGTATAACGGACCTAGTCATGGTAATGTGGTGGTTAAAAATGTGTTTTTAGACCCTCTAACGTTTAGTGTGTTTAACAGAACGTACATACCCCCAAGAGCTAAAGGAATAACAGGTATAACCTATGATAAGTTTTTTAATTTGATTGGTTTTGAAGCTGAAAAAGAAATCAATAAAACAATAAGCTTGTTAGCTGCTACCATATGGGCATATCAAGGAAGTTATGGAGCTTATGGAGAAGGTTGGTTGGGAATAAAGCTTAGGAAAACACTTACACCATTACATTCTTTAAATATAAAATTAATGTCTGGAGCTGCAGGAGGAGGAGCTTTAGATATGGGAGAGGGAGTCTTGTTTCAATATGGAGCAGGAGCTACTCACAAAATAAATAAATTATTTGATTTGATGGTAAATGCAGGTCAAGTTGTACCACTAAAAGGAAACTTTACACCTATTTTTTTTGACATAGGTGTAAAGTTAAATATAGGTCAATTGGTTAAGAATTAGTGTTGTGTGAAAATTTATTCATCCTAATTCTTAATAAATGTCTTTCATTATCTGTGAACTCAGACTTTACTTTGTAGAGCTTATTAATTCCAAAAATTCCAAACCAAGCCTAGTCTCATGGTTAAATCATTGGTGGGTTGGCTGGGGCTAGCAAAGTAGTTTCTACCAGTAATACTGGCAGATATATTTTCTACTTTAAAATAAATTCTAGTTCGTCTTACTTGTCCGTTTACGAATGCACCAAATGTTGGGAACCCACCTATTTTAGTTGTGTTTTGTATGTAAAACTCATTTAAAACGGGGTTTAATTCGTTTGCATAAAATTTGGTAAAGTAGTTAAAAGAGACTCCTATTTGTGCTAATAAAGGTTTTCCTTTAAAAAAATAATCTTGGTAATACAATACATTTCTTGTTACAAAATCTGGAACTCTAAAGACTTCTTGTCCTTGTGTTACTTTCTGGTACATTAGTGTGTTGTTTAAGTGGAATTTACCTACTTGAAATTCGTTACTTAGTTTTACTTTTAAATAATCAATAGTTTGATTGTATTGTGATGCTACGCTATTTGTATTAAAGTAGGTATAGTTTTTTATTTGATGTAAGTATACATCGGCATTGACCCACTTGGTTTTAATGTTACCGTATAAAATTCTAAAAATTTCATTTTTAAAATTAGTTACATTGTCCCAGTTCAAATTACTAAAATTAGATTGGAACAACATGGTGTTGCTATTAGGAGCAGCTGTTTTTAATTGTAAACCTGCCTGAGCCAATGTGTTGTTTTTTAGTTTAAAACCAGCGTTAGCATGAAAATTACTACCTAGGTTTCCTCCATTAATCACCTGTTCTCCATAAGCGTTTAAAAACACTCCTTTATATTTACTGTTCCAAGTAGCCCCAAAACTAGTATAGTCTACATTGTTTTCTTTGGAAATAGTTTTTGTGTTTACTGTTTTAATGGCATCATATAGGTGAGCTGTATTGTAAAGTGTTCCAAAGACTTTAAAGTTTCCAAACACCCATGGCGAATTAAACTTTAAGTATACCTGATTTTTGGTGGTGTTAAATTCTGTTTTGTCATTGGTTGTGTCATCAGCTAAAGTTCCAAATATAGAGGGCTTTTTTTCAAAATGATCTACATCTGTAGACTTAAATTCATACTTTCTATTCTCTAAACTAATAAAATGCCCTAGTTTTAAATTGGTTAAATTTTGTTGTGTTGAATCTTTAGCGTTTAAAATTCTTAACTCATGTTCATAATAATAACGAGAGGTTTTAAAAAAACTTTCAGAATCATATAAATTAACATCTACTCTTCCTCTAGAGCTAAAATCAGGATTGTCGTTTTTAAATTCTGTAATAGAACTATCTGTCAACCCGCCGTTTTCTTGGTTGTCTATTTTTTGTGTAATAATGTGCAATCTAAATTGATATCTTTTTTTAGGATTGTAATAGGTATAAGCAACTCTAAAGTTTACATGACTAGCTCTAGATTCTTGGTAATCTCCAATAGATCTTAAGCCTTTGTAACCAATAGAAAAATTTTGAAACTTCCCAAAGTTAGTAGTAAAGGTGCTGTTTAGAACTTGGCCGTCAAACCCCGATCTATAGTATAAAATAGTAGATGGAGTAGGAACGTGGTAATATTCCATATCTTCTATTTCATAATAATTAAAAAGCTTGGCTGTAACTCCTAATTTTGGTGTGATTTGATTGTCAATTAAATCATAACCTAATTTGTTATAAGTTTGACCCTGATTGGCAAATCCTACCCATTCAAAATCATCCTTTTGTGTGTAGTTGTGCCTAAAATATTTGTTAATGTTTAAGGTGGTATCAATCTGAATTGTATCATAACTTTGAGTTATAATTTTGTAATCTACATACCTACCACCATACATGTTTTTTACACTATCTAATGGGATGTTTTCTTTGTCCTGTTTTTTATTAGTGACAATATTACGTTCTACAACGGCTACTTTTTCCTGAGAAAATAGGCTGCTAAAGACACTAAAAATCATCCAAAGGAATAAACTTTTTTTCATATTCAGTAATTGCAAAGCAAAGGTAATTTTTTTAAACGAATTAGTTTGATTAATATTGGGCTACACTACGAATAATATGCCATTAGCCATTAATTTTTCGGGAAATAAGTTAGAAGCTGGTACAGATGAAGCTGGTAGAGGTTGTTTGTCTGGACCTGTAGTAGCAGCAGCTGTTATTTTACCTAGTAATTTTGAACATTCTTTGTTAAATGATTCTAAAAAATTATCGGAAAAGCAACGAAAATTGTTGTTGCCTATTATAGAAAAAGAAGCTATTGCTTTTGGAGTTGCCTTTGTAGATCAGCAAGAAATAGATGAAATTAATATTTTACAAGCATCTATTACAGCCATGCATCGCTCTATTGATGCATTAAGTGTAGAGCCCGAATTTATTATTGTTGATGGAAATAAATTTAGACCCTATAAAAACATTCCTAGTGAAACCATTGTAAAAGGGGATGGAAAATACTTGTCTATTGCAGCAGCATCTGTTTTAGCAAAAACATATAGGGATTTTTATATGGAAAAAATTCACGATGAATTTCCTCAATACAATTGGAAAAAAAACAAAGGATATCCTACCAAAGAACATAGACAGGCTATTAGAAAAACAGGAAGTTGCCTATACCATAGGCAGACTTTTAAATTATTGCCAGATGAACAGTTAGAATTGTTTACAAAGTAACTAACTCCCATTCAAAAAGAGTAGAAAGGTGTTTTAATATTTTTTGTTGTACTTGGTTTATATCTATTTTTTTACCCAATTCTGCTTCCATAGAGGTAACAGCTTTACCTTTTATTCCGCAAGGAATAATATTGTCAAAATATCCTAAGTCTACATTTACATTTAAGGCAAATCCATGCATGGTAACCCAGCGACTACTACGAACACCTAGAGCACATATTTTTCTAGCAAATGGAGTTCCTACTCCTAGCCAAACTCCGGTTTCTCCTTTGCTTCGTTCCGATGGTAAACCATATTCTGCCAAAGTAAGAATAATGGCCTCTTCTAAAAAGCGTAAGTATTTATGAATGTCTGTAAAAAAATTATCTAAATCAATAATAGGATAGCCTACAATTTGACCAGGGCCATGATAGGTAATATCTCCACCTCTGTTGCTTTTATAAAACGTAGCTCCTTTAGCTTGTAGTTGAGCTTCGTTTAACAACAAGTTAGAAATATCACCACTTTTACCTAAAGTGTATACATGCGGATGTTCTACAAATAAGAAATGGTTTTTAGTTTCAACGGTTGTTTCGTTTTTCCTATTATCCATTTTTGTTTGAATAATTTCCTGAAACAATTGATCTTGATAATCCCAGGTTTCTTTGTAGCCTTTTTTACCAATGTTTTGGTATATAACTTTTTTATTTAAAGGTAACTTCAAAATCTAATAAGTAAGGGTTTAAAATTAACGTATCCATAGGATATGTAATTTCTAATGTTTTTTTATCATTACTAAGAACAGCATCTGCATTGCTAACAGTCTTAATTTTTTTATCAAAATGATATAAAATGGTGTAATTAGAACCTGCTAAAATCATTTTACTAGATTTTAGTTGGTTCTGGTATTTTAGTTCTTCTGCTTCAGATAATTTTTTTTCGGTTACAAATCTCTTAAATTTTTTTCGGTTTAGTTCATATCTAAATCCATATTTTTCTGGACTTACCATCTTTTCAGTTTTTTTATTAAAAGAACTAGCTTTGTTTAAAACTTTGGGCAAATTATTAATTTCATTTACATCATTAAAATTGGTAGAGAGTGCAAATGCTCCTTTGCTATTGTCAAAATCAACAGTCATTTTCATGCTGTATTCTTTCATGGTTTCTATCAATTGTTGATCTTCTTTGCTTAGTTTAGATATAGAATCTTTCATTTTTTCAAATAATTCGTTAAAGTGAAAAATGGTATCTATTTTTTTAGCTGTTTTTGTAGGGGTTGCTTTGTTTTTAGGCATACTGTTTACAAAAGAAAGCATACGACTCAAATCTACACTAAAATCAAGTTGGCCTTTTCCTCTTTTAGAAATATGCAATTCTTCTTTAATTTCGCAACCAATACACAAAGTACAAAGGGTAATAAGTAGGATAATTTTTTTCATGTTTATAAGCAATTTTTCTTTTTGCTAAAAGTAGTGAAAGAATGTTTATTTTTGTTTTAAAATACCTATAGATGTCTATTAAAGTAGTTAAAGTTTCTAAAAAATATCAAAATCAAGTAGCAGTAAATTCTTTGAGTTTTGAACTTAAAAAAGGAGAGATTGTTGGTTTTTTAGGACCTAATGGAGCAGGTAAATCTACTTTAATAAAAATGTTAACAGGGTATGTAACTCCTACTAAAGGAGCGCTTTATGTTTGTGGTAAATTGGTTGTGCCTAATAAAAAATCAACGAATAAAAACATTGGTTATTTACCAGAACACAACCCTTTATATAAAGAAATGTATGTAAAAGAATATTTAAGTTTTATAGCTAATATTCATAATGTTTCTACTTCTAAAATTGATGGGGTTATCCATCAAACAGGTTTAACTCCCGAAGCTTCCAAAAAAATAAATCAATTGTCTAAAGGGTATCAGCAAAGAGTTGGAATTGCAGCGGCTATTATTCACAATCCATCGGTATTAATTTTAGACGAACCTACCACAGGATTAGATCCGAATCAAATTATAGAAATAAGAGCATTGATAAAAGAGTTAGGAAAAGACAAAACTGTTTTGTTTTCTACTCATATAATGCAAGAAGTAGAGGCTGTTTGCGATAGGGTAATTATTATAAACAAAGGGGATTTAAAGGTAGATGCCAACTTATTGGAATTAAAATCTGGACAAGAACAAATTATTCAAGTAGAGTTTGATTTTAAAATAGAAGAACAGTTTGTAAAAAGAATTCCGAGTTTAAAATCTTACAATAACTACCATGACAACGAATGGGAGTTTGTTTTTAATACTGAAAAAGACATGCGTTCTGTTATTTTTGATTTTGCACAAGAGCAAGGGTTAAAAATATTACAAATGAATACCAAAAACAAAACGTTAGAATCTTTGTTTACAGAGTTTACTAAATAATTTCCCAACTAATAGGGTATTTATACAATTGCCCTTTGCTAGCGGTTATGGTAGCCATTACAATAAAATATATATAAAGCAAACCAAAAATAAGAGCTAATGGAGCAACTAAAAAAGCTCCAATTCCAATTGTAAGAAAAATAAACAGTGCTACTCCAATTCCTAGTATAATTACAGATAATTGAAAGTTGATAGCTGCTCTACCGTGTTCTTTAATAAAAAAACTTTCTTCTTTTTTTAAAAGCCAAATAATTAAAGGAACTACTAAGGGAAGTACACCGTTTAGAAACCCCGATAAGTGTAAAACCATAGCCAAAGCTCTTTCTGTTTTAGTGTCTATATACATATTGTTTTTTGATAAGGTTAATTTATGTATCTTAATGATGTTATTAAATTTACAATGAAACTTTCAGCAAAACAACTTAATCGATTTATAATATTTAAACTGCCCTCTGCCTATTTGTGTGGAGTTAGAGTTTTTAAATTAGAGCCTACTACTTGTAGTACCACTGTAAAGTTTAAATGGATGAATCAGAATCCTTTTAAATCTATTTATTTTGCTGTTTTAGCCATGGCAGCAGAATTGTCTACAGGGGCGTTGGTTTTAAAAAATACACACATTACATCTTATCAGTTTTCAACCTTAGTAGTTGGGATGAGTGCTCAGTTTTCTAAAAAAGCAATAGGTAAAATTACCTTTACTTGTACAGATACCCATCAATTAAAAAAATGTATTGAACAGGCCATTCAAACAAAAGAAGGAGTTGTGTTTACTTTAACCAGTATTGGTATTGATGATGTAGGAGATGAAGTTGCAGTGTTTGATTTTAGCTGGAGTATAAAACTAAAAAAATCTCTTAGTTAAGAGATTCTTTTAGTTGTTTTCCGTATTTGCTTTTTTGTATTTCTGGAGTTAAAGCATCATAAATTTTATGTTTCAGTTTTGGTGCTGCTTGTTCCATTCTATAGCAGGCTATAAAAGGAGCAATTGCTTTATCGCTATAGGCAATAGCAAAATTAGCTGAAAACAAATACAGTCGTTTTAAATTGTTAAGTCTTTTGGTTTCAATTTCTTCAACACTTTTAGTATCTCCATATTTTAAAGCTTCAAACTTATCTTTAATCAAATCCAAGTTAAGATCGTTAAATTGTTTTGCGTATTCATCGTGTTTCTCTAACAAATCATTTAAAGAAGAACCAGATATTTTACGTTTGATAAAGAATTTGTCTAAGGTAGTTTCTATATGTATAGTTCCTTCTTCACCAAAAAAAGACAATTGTTTTGTATTTAGTTTGTCTAAAGAAACAATATACAATTCGGGTTCTTTAATAGTGTTTGTAAACGCAAATTCTTCTGTAGCATCATCTATTTTAATAGAATCTACAACTACAATTTTTTCATCTTCAAATTTTTCTAAATAAACAGTTCCTTTTTTAAGCCCTAAAATTTGACATTTTACGGTAAAGTTGTCTTTAGATTTTGGGCTACAGCTTACTACTAAAGCACTTAGAGCAATCCAAATAGTTTTTTTCATATTAAAAATTGTAATAAGTAAACCCACTACTTTTGGCAGTGGGTTTACAAATATATATTTTTAACTCTAATATTTATTAACTAAAGTAGATATATGTTCCAACAACTACTATTGTTACAATAATACTTACTGGTTTTAGGTATTTCCAAGGAGTAATGTCTACTTGTTCTGTGTATTGTTGTACGAAATCTGTTTCTCTAGGTTTTAATTTACCTATAACTAACATAATTACAGCATTTAATACAAACAATATAGCAACTACGTGTAAAAAGTGTGGGTATGTACCTCCGTCACTAATTACCATTGGCTTAATTATAAATTGGCTAATAGCATATAAAACTACACCCGAAACCAATCCTATTTTTGCTGCAATAGCAGGTACTCTCTTAGTTGTATATCCAACAATAATAATAGTAAAAATTGGAATAGAATAACATCCGTTAATTTCTTGTAGGTAGTTAAATAAACCTCCTTTAGCATAAATTAAGAAAGGAGCAATACATGCACCACCTATGGCTAAGAAGATACCAAAAGCTTGTCCCATTTTTACCACTTTTGCTTCAGAAGCTTCGGTGTTAATGTGTGCTTTGTAAATATCTAATCCAAAAATTGTTACAGATGAGTTTAAAGCACCGTTAAATGAACTTAAAATAGCTCCAAACAATACAGCTGCAAAAAATCCAACCATACTTGCTGGTAAAACTTGCTTTACTAATAATGGATATGCTTGATCTTTTAAGATTCCATTACCTCCTGCAAAGTATTCAAAAGATTCTGGATGTTGAGACATGTAGAAAGCAATAATTCCGGGTAATACCAACATTAAAGGACCTAATATTTTTAAGAAAGAGGCTATTAATAAACCTTTTTGCCCTTCTGCTAAGTTTTTAGCTCCTAAAGCTCTTTGAATAATTGCTTGGTTAGTTCCCCAATAGAACATTTGTACCAACATTAAACCTGTAAAGATAGTTGCAAAAGGTACAGATGCATCGGGTTTACCGATGGCATTAAACTTATCAGGAAATTCCGTGAATAAGTTAGAAACACCAGTTCCTATAGAACCATCTCCAATAGCCAATAATCCAAATACAGGAATTGCCAAACCACCAATTAACAAACCAATTGCATTGATAGAATCGGATACTGCTACGGCTTTTAGTCCTCCAAAAACAGCATAAATAACTCCAATAAATCCAATAGCAAATACGGTTGGCCATAACGCCATAAAGTCATATTCTCTTTGTAGGTTCGCCAATTCTGCTGGGTTTAAAGTATTGGCAACATCTGCTGGAATTACCAATCCTAAAGCTTGAGGTACATCAAACATTGTGTTTACTGCTAAAGCTCCTGAGTACAATACGATTGGCAATAAGATAAATACATATCCAGAAAGAAACAATGCCGATACCCAAGTTTTGGTCATTTTATCATATCGTGTTTCTAAAAATTGAGGTACTGTTGTAATTCCTCCTTTTAAATATCTAGGCAGTAAAAACATGGCTGTTAGTACCATTGCAATAGCTGCTAGAGTTTCCCATGCCATTACCACAACACCTTCTTCAAAAGCAGCACCATTAAGTCCAACAATTTGTTCTGTAGAAAGGTTTGTTAATAATAAAGATCCGGCAATTACGGGTCCTGTTAAACTTCTTCCTCCTAAGAAATATCCATCTGAAGAGTTTACGTTTTTTCTAGTTGCTAGCCAAGCGATCAAGGCTACCAAAAGGGTAAAACCAAGAAATGAAGCTACTGATAAAATCATATATTTAAGTATTTAATTTAAGTTAATTTTTAACGAGCGACAAATTAGTAATTTTAGGATTATTTTAATGTGATTAATTTAGTTTTTTATGGTTTTGATTAAATAATAAACTGCAAAAAACTTTTTTAATACTTATAAAGACAATTTAGGCTGCGTTTACACAAATTTTTGAATTGCTTTGGCAACTCCATCCTTCTTATTTGTATCAGAAACAGCATCTGCAATGAGTAGTACTTCCTCTTTTGCATTAGCTACTGCTACTCCTAATTTTACGGCTTTTAACATTTCAATATCATTGTAGTTATCTCCAAAAGCAATACAGTTTTCTAGAGTTAATTTTGGGTATTTACAAGCTAATAATTCTTCTATACCAGTTAGTTTAGATATATTTTTATTTGCAATTTCTATATAAGTATCTTTAGATCTATATAAATGCAATTTGTCTCCGTGTAATTTTCCTAATTCTGAATATAAGTAATCCATGTGTTCTTTCTCTCCCATGCACATTACTTTGTGTGCTCCTTTTCCTTCTTTTGTCCAAAGTTTAATTACTTCTCTAGTCGGTTTTACAATAGGAGTTACTTTGGTGTTGTTTTCTTCTCGTAATGCCCAAAAGTCCATAGCGGGTACATACCAATCGTTGTGGTTGTAAAGACTAATATGAAATTTGTCTTCTTTGTTTAATTCTGCAATGTCTTCTAATATGGTCGGTGCAATAGAAATATCGTCAACAACTTCCTCGTCTACTAACACTAAGCCTCCGTTATAGCAAATCATAGGTAACCCCTCTATATCTAAGTCTTTTTGCAAATGTGTCATGGCATTAGGCATTCTAGAAGAAATTAAAATAAATGGAATTTCTTGTTGACTAATACGAGCTACTTGTTCTTTTAGCATTTCAGATACTTCTCGTTCTGAATTTAATAAAGTTCCATCGATGTCTGTAAAGGCGATTTTGATATCCATATATAAAGAAGTTGAGTTGAAACAAAAATACAGGTTGATAAGGTATAATTACAATTAATTAATGATTTATTTGTGCTGATTGTATGAATTTTTCTATTCTTTATTGATTTGTGTTTTTATGTTGTGTAAAAACATTGTTGTTTAGAGTTGGAATAGCTTTATAAGAAATAAAAAAAAGGTCTCTAATTTAATTAGAGACCTTTTTTGATAACAGAATGTTCTTTTACTTAATCAACTCGTAACTACGTTTGATAAAGTTGGTTAATTCTTCACCATGTAATAGGTTTTGAGATAACTTAGCCAAATCAAAAGCTTGAGAAATTAATGCTTTTTGTTTGTCTTCATCAGCATTTAATATTTCTGAAACCAAATTATTGTTGGTGTTTACAACCAAATTGTACATTTCTGGCATGTTTTCCATTCCAAACATTCCACCACCGCCTGTAGCGCTCATTTCTTTCATTCTACGCATAAATTCGGGTACGGTAATTATAAATGGAGAAGCTGAAGAATCCATCGCTTCTAATTGAACGGTATAGTTTTCTTTTGGTACAGCCCCTTCAATAATTGGCTTTAATTTTTCTTTTTCTTCATCCGATAATTTAGAAATTACATTGTCGTCTTTCTTAATTAAATTATCAATATGGTCTGCATCTACACGTACAAAAGTAACATTCTCGTTTGTTTGCTCTAATTTTTGAATTAAGTGAGCTACAATAGGAGAGTCTAACAATAATACTTTGTATCCTTTGTCGTTTGCAGACTGAATAAATCCGTGTTGTGCTTCTTTGTTAGCTGCATATAAAACAACTAGTTTTCCATCTTTGTCTGTTTGAGCATCTTTAAATTGCTCTTTAATTTCGTCAATGGTTAAGTAAGTTCCTTCGGTAGTAGGGTACAAAGCAAATTTGTTTGCCTTTTCAAAGAACTTCTCGTCAGATAACATTCCGTATTCAATAATTACTTTAATGTCGTCCCAATATCCTTCAAAAGCTTGACGGTCTTTTTTGTAGATAGAACTTAATTTATCAGCAATTTTTTTGGTAATGTATCCAGAAATCTTTTTTACAGCCCCATCTGCTTGTAAGTAAGAACGAGATACGTTTAACGGAATGTCTGGAGAATCAATAACACCTTTTAACATTTGTAAGAAATCTGGTACAATTCCTTCTACGTTATCTGTAACAAATACTTGATTTTGGTACAATTGGATACGATCCTTTTGCATGTCTAAGTTTTTAGACAATTTTGGGAAGTACAAAATACCAGTTAAGTTAAACGGATAATCTACATTTAAGTGGATGTTAAATAACGGTTCCTCAAATTGCATTGGATACAATTCACGATAGAAGTTTTTGTAATCATCAGCCTCTAAATCTGATGGTTTTTTAGTCCAAGCAGGGGTGGTGTTGTTAATAATGTTGTCTACATCAATTTGTTTGTGAGGTTCTTTTTCCTCTGTTCCATCGTCTTTTTTAATTGTCTTTGGTTCAAAGTCAGGATCGTTTACTTTTTTAGTTCCAAATTTTATAGGTACTTGGTTAAAACGGTTGTATTTAGTAAGTAATCCAGAAATTTTAGAATCTTCTAAAAATTCTTCAGAGTCTTCGGCAATGTGTAAAATAATTTCAGTACCTCTTTCTGTTTTTTCAACTTGTTCTATTTCGTAGTTTGGAGAACCATCACAAGTCCATTTTACAGCAGGAGCATCTTTAAAAGATTTGGTAATTAATTCTACTTTGCTTGCTACCATAAAAGCAGAATAGAATCCTAATCCAAAATGACCAATAATTCCTGAATCCTCTACTTTGTCTTTGTATTTTTCAATAAATTCTTCGGCTCCAGAAAAGGCAATTTGGTTGATGTATTTTTCAACTTCCTCTTCTGTCATTCCAATCCCTTGGTCAATAATGTGAAGTTTTTTACCTTCTTTGTCAATTTTTACTTCCAACTTGGCATCACCTAATTCAACCCCAGCAGCTTCACCAATGGTAATTAAGTGTTGCATTTTTAAGGTAGCATCTGTTCCGTTAGAAATTAACTCACGTAAAAATATTTCGTGATCAGAGTATAAGAACTTTTTAATTAATGGAAAGATATTTTCTACCGATACATTAATATTTCCTTTAGCCATAATAATATGTTTTGGTTATTTGTTTAATTTTTTTGATGAAATATAATAGACAAATAGAATACCAAACATAGTATTGTGACAGGTTGGCAGTTTTCTGGCTTGGTGTGTTGTGTTAAGTGTAAAATTATTTATAGTAATCCATTAACAAAGATTTTTAAAATACATCTCCACCTCCTGCATCTTGATCTTCTCCTGGACGATTTCTTCTTTTTGGTTTGAATTGATTTCCAATATTGTAAGTAAAACCTAAGGTAATATTTTGACTTTCCCAGTTAAACTCACCTTTTTGCTCAACAGGGTTTATAATGTTAAAACGTGCTCTAAATACGTTAAAAATGTCTGATGCTCCTAGGGTTAATACTCCTTTGTTATTTAATATTTTTCTACTGGCACCTAAATTCATTAAAAACATTGGTTCGCGTTCACGTTGAATGTTTTCATCACGTCCTCTAAACATTTGCATCATTTGTAAACTCCACTTTTTACCAATGGTAAATTTGTTGTTCAATCTAAAATTAAACAATACATTGTCTGCTGTGGTCAATAGGTTGTTTACAATTCCTTGTTGTTGTTGGTAGTATACATCGGTGCTTCCGTTAAAGTTCCACCAAGAGGTTAATTTTAAATAAGTGGCTAGCTCTACACCAAAATTATCAGAGGTGTCAAAATTATCATAAGACAACAAAATTCGATCTTCTACTTGTGTGTCTTTACTTAAGCTTCTGCTTATAAAATCGTTGACTCTTCTGTAAAAAGCAGTTGCAGAAACATTTCCTCCTTTTACTTTTCTGTTGTATCTAAATTCAAAAGAATTGGTAAATTGTTGTTGTAAATTTGAATTTCCTTGTGATATTAACAAGGGAGTTCCCCAAGTTCTAATTGGGTTTAGTTGCTTAATAGAAGGCCTGTCTACACGACGGCTATAACTAAATTGTAACTGATCTTTTTTAGTAACTTCATAAGTTGCAAAAAAGCTAGGATATATAGAGGGAACTTTATCTGTTACTACATTGTTTTGATTGTCTACATCGGCATGAAAGGTTGCGTGTAAATCATAAAATTCGGTTCTAACTCCCGCTTGTATTCCTAATTTGTTTATTTGGTGACGGTAGTTAAAATAAGCAGCATATATTTTTCTGTCAAAATCAAAAGCATTTAGTCCTTTTGTGGTTAATTCGTTTTGTGAATTGTTAATTAACTGTGTAGATTGATTTGATTTTTCATTCATCCAATACCTAAAATCTACTCCCATTTCAATAGCAATATCATCTCCAAAAGGTTGCGCATAATCTAAATTTACAATCCATCTTTTAGATTCCGAATCAATAACTTCTGAGTAGTTGTATTGTCTTTCCTGTGCAGGTTTTAAATAGTCTAACCAATCGCTATTTTCAGGAGCTTCTCGAGTGTTGTAAGATATTCCAAAATCTAAGGTGTGTTTTTTATCGTTAAATTTTTTGTGAAAACTAGCATCGTAATTCTGAGATCTAGGTTTTCTATCTAAGTCAAACACACTATTGTTGGTTAAGTTTCCAGAGGTGTTGTAAATTTTAGTGGTGTTTCTGTAATCTAATTTGTTAAACGATTGTACGGTAAATAAAGAAATACTTGTTTTCTTATCCAAGTCTATGTCTGATCCAAATTTTACAAAATGATTGTTTCTATTATTTAAACCATAAGTGTTTTGTTTGCTGCTGTTACGTGTTATATTTCCTTTAATATCATCTTGTCCGCCTCTAAAGTTGTAGTTGGCAAAAAAGTTTACATTTTTAATTTTGTAATTAAAGTTTCCTCCGGCATTTCCTCTAAAATTACGTCCGTAAGTTCCAGATGCGTTAATGCTTCCGTTAAATCCACTGCGAGTATCTTTTACCAATTCTATGTTGATGATACCGCTGTTTCCTTCGGGGCTGTATTTGGCCGATGGGTTGGTAATTAATTCAATGTTTTTAATGGCATTGGCAGGTAATTGTTTGATCAATTGATCTGTAGGAATGTTGGTTGGTTTTCCGTCTATTAGTACAACTACGTTGCTATTACCTCTTAAAGATAATTCTCCTGTTTGTTGGTCTACAGCTACCGATTGTACATTGTCTAACACACTAGCAGCATCGGTACCTACACTAGTTAAATCTTTCCCAACTTTAATAACCAATCTGTCTATTTTTTGCTGAACACTTGTAGTTTCTGCTCGCAATTCTACAGCTTGTAGTGTGTTAATATCTTCTTCTAAAAGAATATTACCAATGTGTAAAGAGTTTTGATTTTTAAAACTAATTGTTTTCTGATAGGGTTTGTAACCAATAGCTTGAACTACAATAGCATAGTTGTTTTGAGTTAAGTTTTTGGCTAAAAAACCACCTTCTTCATCGGCTAAACTGGTTTTGTTTTCTTTTGGATTTTTTATAAAAATAGTTACAAAAGGAATTTCTTCTTTGGTTGTTTTGTTAATTACTTTTCCTGTTAGTTGTTTACTTGTTTGTTGAGCGTGAGTAGTCTGTATAATAAAAACGGATATAAAAAGAATTATATTCCTCATAATAATGGTTTGTTTTGGTGCTATAAAGATTTATTTCTTCGAATGTATTTTACAAAGCTATAGTCGTATTTGTTTTTTAAGTCTGACGAAAAATGTTCTCTTTTTGCTTCTTTCCAAATAGCTGTGTCAATTTTAGGAAAGTAAACATCGGCATCAAAAGATTGATGTACTTCGCAAATATCTAGAACATCTACTAAATTTATGGCTTGGTTGTAAATTTGCGCTCCTCCAATAATATATGCATTGCTGTCTTTTGCTGCCAATTGTATAGCGTTTTCTAGAGAGTCTGTAACTAAACAACCTTTGGCTGTATACTCTTTATTTCTAGTAATAATAATTGTAGTTCTGTTAGGTAACGGTTTTCCTATAGATTCAAAAGTATTTCTCCCCATAATAATATGGTGACCCGTAGTAACTTTTTTAAATCTTTTTAAATCGGCAGGTAAATGCCATATTAAATCGTTGTTTTTACCCAGTTCGTTGTTTTTTCCTATTGCTGCAATAAGTGTTGTCATATTTGTATATTAATCAGATTCTATTTTTTTTTCTTTTTCAATAGCAAAGTTGGTCAAACTTTAGAATCCTACTTTATAAATTAATTTATGTTGCTTTTTTTGATATTCAATAGCTACAAATTCTTTCATTACTTCATTTATATCAGTTAAATCATATCTTCTCTGATAATAGAATTTTTTAAAATCATTATTATTTCTGATAATATTTTTGATGCTTGTAGGAAAGTTGTAACCGTAATAATCATCTTTACCATTTAATTTTGCGGGTGCTATGGCTTTGGGCAAACTCATTATGGCTTTGTAATAAGATTCTAACAAATCTTTGTTTTGCGATTCTACCTTTGCAGCAACAATAGTCCCTGTTTTGTCTATAATGAATTTAGGTAGTATTTCGTGATTGTTGTCTATGTCTAAATTGGTAACAAAACTTAAGTCTACATGGTTGTATAGGTAGTTTGTAATGTACATATAGTTACATTTATTTAAACTTTGATAATTACTTTCCTTAGTGCATTGTTCAAAAATAGGAGGAATGTAACCTATTGCTTTGGTGTTTGATTTAATTGTTGGAATTCCACCTAAATTTTGAATTACAATTAAAGAGTATTTGTATTTAGGATCGAAGTTTTCAATTTTTAAAGCTTCAAAACTTAATTTTCTAAAGGCTTTTTTTAGTTGTTTGTCTAATTTTAAAGAAGAGGTATTGGTGGCAATACTTGTTAGTCTTTTGTATTTGTCCAGCGTAAATTCAACATAAATATTTTTTCTCCATTCTTTAAATTCAACTTTTTTTAAAGCGCTTTTAGAAATGTGTTTTTTAAAATGTGTAGTAATAGGGTTTTGATGGCTAGATATAGCTTCTACTTTTTGAATAATTTTAGCCTCATACTTTTTGTAAAGTTCAATGCTGTCATTCTGTTGTATTGGGAGTATTTCTTTAGTGCTTAATTCCTGAATAGCAGCAGGCTGACTATTTTTACATGATGAAAAAATAATCAGAAAAAATAAAGTAATGAGCCCATATTTTTGCATTTTTTAAAATTTAAAGGCAAAAGTACTTAAAAATTAGTAGATAAAAATTGAGCTATGTAAGAATATAAAACTTTAAACAGATACTTTTCCTTTAATTGTAGGATGAGGTTCGTAGTTTACCAAAGTAAAGTCTTCATAGGTAAAATCAAAAATATTTTTAATTTCTGGATTTAAAATCATTTTAGGTAATGATTTGGGTTCTCTGGTTAATTGCAAATCTATTTGCTCAAAATGATTGTTGTAAATATGAGCATCTCCAAATGTGTGTACAAAATCTCCAGGTTCTAAACCTGTTACTTGTGCAATCATTAATACTAACAAAGCGTAAGAAGCAATGTTAAAAGGAACACCTAAAAAAGCATCGGCACTACGTTGGTACAATTGACAAGATAATTTTCCGTTTGCTACATAAAATTGGAAAAAAGCATGACAAGGAGGTAGGGCTGCTTTATTGTTGGCTACGTTTTCTGAAAATGAAACAGAGGTGTCTGGCAATACGCTAGGATTCCATGCAGAAATTAACATACGTCGGCTGTTAGGATTTGTTTTGATGGTTTCTATAACCTCAGAAATTTGATCAATTTCTTCGCTGTTCCAATTTCTCCATTGGTGTCCGTACACAGGACCTAAGTTTCCATTTTCATCGGCCCAAGCATCCCATATTTTTACACCATTTTCTTTTAAGTAGTCAATATTAGTATCTCCTTTTAAGAACCAAAGCAATTCGTGAATAATAGATTTTAAATGTAGTTTTTTGGTAGTTACCATCGGAAAACCTTCAGATAAATCAAAGCGCATTTGGTAACCAAAAACACTTTTAGTTCCTGTACCTGTTCTGTCTCCTTTTTGAACTCCGTTTTCTTTAATGTGTTTTATAAAATCTAAATATTGTTTCATGTCTGGGGAATGTAGCGATGCTGTAAATTTAAAAAAAAGTCGATACACTGTATCGACTTTTATATTTTATTAGCTGTTAGGAGTAACTATCTTTTGTTTAGTTCGTCTCTAATGTTGGCAGCCGTTTCGTAGTCTTCTTTAGAAATAGCTATTTGAAGCTTTTTTTCTAAGTCTTGAACAGAATAAGAAGAGTAGTCAATATCTTTGGTTGTACTTTCAGAATTGTTCATTAATTCAGTAAGTTCATCTTCTGGATTTTCAAAAAGATCATCATCTGTTTCTTTTTCGTCTTCTGTAAAATCTTCTTGTTTTAATATAATTCCTGCTTTGTCTAAAATTTCTTGATAAGTATAAATAGGAGCATTAAAACGAATGGCTAGAGCAATAGCATCTGATGTTCTTGCATCAAATGTTTTTTCTTCTCCTTCTTGTATGCAAATCATTTTAGAAAAAAAGACTCCATCTACCAATTTATGAATAATGATTTGTTTTACAATAATACCGTAAGATTCAGCAAAGTTTTTAAATAAATCATGAGTTAGCGGTCTTGGTGGTGTAATTTCACTTTCTAATGCAATAGCAATAGATTGTGCTTCAAAGGCACCAATAACTATAGGGAGTGTTCTTTCTCCTTCTATTTCGTTTAACACCAGGGCATAGGCTCCTGTTTGTGTTTGACTATAGGATATACCGCGTATGTCTAATTGTACTAAACTCATTCTGTCATTTTACGGGTTTAAGCATTTGCTGCTTTAAATGCTTTTAATTTTTCAATCAATTCAGGAACAACTTCAAAAGCATCTCCAACAATACCATAATCAGCAGCTTTAAAGAAAGGAGCTTCTGGGTCTGTGTTGATGACTACTTTGGTTTTAGAGGCATTAACTCCTGCCAAATGTTGGATGGCTCCAGAAATTGCAATGGCAATGTATAGGTTTGCAGCTACGGGTTTACCTGTTTGCCCAACGTGTTCTGCATGAGGTCTCCATCCCATGTCAGATACAGGCTTAGAACAAGCTGTTGCAGCACCTAAAACATCGGCCAAGTCTTCAATTAATTTAAAGTTGGCTGCTTCTTTTAATCCTCTACCTCCTGAAACTACAATGTCGGCATCTGCAATGGCAATTTTACCAGAAGCTTTTTCGACAGAAACGGTTGAAAGGGTTGAGGTCGCTAGTGTAGGTGTAAATTCTTCAATAATACCTTGAGTGTCGTTTGCTACCACGCCAAAAGAATTTTTAGCCAATCCTATCACTTTTACGTCAGCTGTTAATACTGTATTTCCAAATGCTTTGCTAGAAAATGTTTTTCTTTTTACGGTAAAAGGAGCAGTATTACTTGGAGTAGCAACAACGTTAGAAGCGTATCCTGCTTTTAATTGTGCTGCAACAATAGGTGCTAAATATGTTCCGTTAGCATTGTTGCTTAGAACTACTACAGTACTGTTGTTTTGTTGTGTGGCTTGTGCAATAACACTAGCATATATTTTAGCGTTAAATGAGTTGAAAGCCTCGTTTTTTACGGTTAAAATTTTATGAGCTCCGTATGAATTAATTTCTTCGGGATTGTTTGCGTTAATGGTTAGAGCAATTAACTCAGTGTTTAATTGTTCAGCAATTGCTTTGGCATATGAAACAGCTTCAAAAGCTGTTTTCTTATATTTTCCTTCACTTGCTTCGGCGAATACTAATACAGACATAATGTATGTTTTTAGTGGCTCTTTTACAGAGCGTGAGATTTTTAAATTAGATTACTTTTGCTTCGTTATGTAGTAAGTTAATCAATTCATCAACATTACTAGCATCTATCATTTTACAAGCTCCTTTTTCTGCAGGTTTTTCAAAACTACTTACTTGTGTAGTTGCTGTAGCTTCTACAGCAGGAATCACTGTTAATGGTTTTTTACGAGCCATCATAATACCTCTCATATTAGGTATTTTAAGATCTTTTTCTTCTACCAATCCTTTTTGACCTGCAACAACAATAGGTAAGGTAGCCGATAATTTTTCAATACCTCCGTCTATTTCTCTAGAAGCTAGAACCGTATTGTCATTTACTTCTAATTGAATACAAGCATTAATATAATCAATATCTAAAAAAGAGGCAAGCAAACCAGGTACCATAGCCCCGTTGTAATCTATAGATTCCTTTCCTGTTAAAATTAAATCGTAATTTTCTTTTTTACACAGTTCAGCCAATTGTTGTGCTACAAAAAAACCATCGGTTGGTTTAGCATCAATTCTAATGGCATCATCTGCTCCAATAGCCAATGCTTTTCTTAGTGTAGGTTCTGTAGTGGCATCACCTACATTAACTACGGTTACTTTTGCTCCTTGTTTTTCTTGAAACCAAATTGCTCTTGTCAAAGCAAACTCATCGTAAGGATTTATAACAAATTGTACTCCATTTGTATCAAATTCTGTCAAATCACTTGAGAAATTGATTTTAGAAGTAGTATCAGGTACGTGACTTATACAAACTAATATTTTCATATTGAGAAGTTTATCTATTTATATATATTTCTAAATAAGTAGAAGCTAATGTAATTTATTTTTTGTAAATATTTTGTTATAATATTAGAAAATATGGGAGCGTTTTTGTTATTTTTGTGAACGTTTAAATAAAATAGAATACATGAAAACTATACAATTTAGAGAGGCAATTTGCGAAGCTATGAGTGAGGAAATGCGTTCTGATGAGAGCATTTACTTAATTGGAGAAGAAGTTGCTGAATATAATGGAGCTTATAAAGCTTCTAAAGGAATGTTAGATGAGTTTGGTGAAAAACGTGTAATTGATGCACCTATTGCTGAGTTAGGTTTTGGTGGTATTGCCGTTGGATCTACCATGACAGGTAACAGACCAATTGTAGAGTATATGACTTTTAATTTTGCATTAGTTGGAATTGATCAGATTATTAACAATGCAGCTAAAATTAGACAAATGTCTGGTGGGCAATTTAAATGTCCTATTGTATTTAGAGGACCTACTGCTTCTGCAGGACAATTAGGAGCTACACACTCACAGGCTTTTGAAAACTGGTTTGCAAACACGCCAGGATTAAAAGTAGTAGTGCCTTCTAACCCATATGATGCAAAAGGATTGTTAAAAGCGGCTATTAGAGATGATGATCCGGTTATTTTTATGGAGTCTGAGCAAATGTATGGAGACAAAGGTGAAGTACCAGAAGGAGAGTACATTATTCCTTTAGGTGTTGCCGATATTAAAAGAAAGGGTACAGATGTAACAGTAGTTTCTTTTGGTAAAATTATTAAAGAAGCTTACAAAGCAGCTGAGGTTTTAGAAAAAGAAGGAATTTCTATTGAAATTATAGATTTGCGTACTGTTCGTCCTATGGATACCAAAGCTATTTTAGACTCTGTTAAAAAAACAAATCGTTTGGTAATTTTAGAAGAAGCTTGGCCATTTGGTTCTGTAGCTACTGAAATTGCTTATAGAGTTCAAGAACAAGCTTTTGATCATTTAGATGCACCAATCCAAAGAATAAACACAGCAGATACACCAGCAGCTTATTCTCCAGTATTAATGGAAGAATGGTTGCCAAATGCTCAAGATGTAATTGATGCTGTAAAAGCAACATTATATGTTAAGTAACTATTGTTAACATTATAAAACTTTAAAAATTCCTTTCTTTGTTACAGAAAGGAATTTTTTATTTTAAACATGCTAAAACAAACATTTTTATTTCTAACCTTATTTATAACAACTATTGTTTTGGGACAAACCAAAATAAAAGGTGTTGTAGTAGATTCTAATGGAGATCCTTTGCCTTTTGCAAGTGTAGTTTTTAAGAACTCTACAGAAGGAACCATTACCGATGAAGATGGAGATTTTTATTTGTCATCCCCTAAAACATATAAAGAATTACAAGCCAGTTTTGTTGGGTTTGATAAGGTGACTTTACCCATTGAAAAAACAAATCAAACTTTTAAAATTGTATTAAAAGAAAGTGCTAGCGAGTTACAAACAGTTGTTATTTACACAGGACGTGTAAAAAAGAAAGGAAACCCTGCTATTGCATTGTTAGAAAAAGTATGGGCAAAAAAACGTAGCAACGGTTTTAAAATGTTTGAATCATATAATTATAAGAAATATGAGAAAATACAGTTTGATTTAAATAATATAGATTCCACTTTTACACAACAGAAAGTGTTTAAAGGAATGGAGTTTATTTTTAAAGAAATGGATACCTCTAGAGTTTCTGGAAAAAACTTTTTACCTGTATATATTAATGAGTCAGTTTACAATGTATACGGAAAGAATAAAGGAAGAGATGAGTTGCTAAGAGAAGATTTAGTAGCTAATAAAAATTCAGGAATTGGAGCAGGTGCAGGAGTTACTACTTACATAAAAGATTTGTATGTAGATTATAATGTGTATGATGATTACATTCGTTTGTTTGGGAAAAGTTTCGCAAGTCCTGTTGGGAAAGCAGGAGTAAATACCTATAACTATGTATTGTCAGACAGTGCCACTATTGGAGGGAAATGGTGTTACAATATTGTGTATTATCCTATTCGTAAAAATGAATTAACGTTTAAAGGAGACATGTGGATTGCAGATACCACTTTTGCCGTTAAAGACATTAATATGCAGGTGTCTAGAAGTGCCAATTTAAACTGGGTAAAAGAAGTTTATTTGGAACAAGATTTTAAAGTTTTAAATGATTCTACCATTTTGCCAGAAAGAGATTACATGTTGGCAGATTTTAGTTTGCGTAAAAAGAAAACATCTATGGGAGTTTTTGGTAAAAGAACGACTTATTATGATGCTTATACGTTTAACAACACCAAAAAGGATGACTTTTACAAAGTAAAAACAGATATTTTTGAAGATAGTATTTACAATGCTTCTGATGAATATTGGAAAGACAATAGATTAGAAAAATTAGATAAAAACGAACAAGGGGTTTATAGCATGTTAGACACGCTAAAAACCGTTCCTAAATTTAAACGGATTTACAATTTGGGAGTTATTTTGGCTACGGGGTATATAGAATTTGATAATTTTGACTATGGGCCTGTGTTTTCAACGTTTGATTTTAATGATGTTGAAGGGGTTAGAGTTAGAGTAGGAGGAAGAACCTATTTTGGAATTAATGATATGTGGAGGCTGCAAGGGTATACTGCCTATGGTTTTGGTGATAATAGATTTAAGTATGGGGTTTCTTACAAATATATGTTTGATAAGAAAAAAAGACTGATTTTTGGAGCAGGTAGAAGAGATGATGTTGAGCAAACAGGAGCAGGATTAACGGTGAGTAATGATGTTTTAGGAAGGAGTTTTGCAACATCAGGATTGTTCTCTAGCGGAGCTTCTAACTTGTTAACCGATATTCAATTGTCTAATGTGTTTTTTAGCGCAGAACCTGTAGATAATATCAACTTTGAACTAAGTTTTGTAAACAGACATTTAAAATCTGCTTCTACAGCTTTTAGCATGGCTTATGTAGATGATTCTGGAAATATAAAAAACAAAACCAATGAGACCGAAGTTGGCTTTGCTATAAAATATACTCCTAAAAGAAAATTATTTGGGAATGGGGTAGAGCGTAAAGAAGTAAACGATAATTATCCTGTATTTTATCTAAGTTATGCCAACGGTTTGGGAGGGTTCTTAGGTAGTGATTTTGATTATCACAAACTTCAAATGTACTATAAGCAACCATTTTATTTAGGAATGTTTGGTAGAACTGTAACTACAGTAGAGGTGGGTAAAACGTTTGGAAAAGCTTCTTTAGGTTTGTTAAATGTGGTGCCAGGAAACCAATCTTTTTTTAACATCCAAAATACTTTTGGATTGTTAAATTATTATGAGTTTGTAACAGATACCTATGCTTCTATGCATTTTGAGCATAATTTTAATGGAAGAATTTTTGGTAAAATTCCATTTTTAAGAAAATTAAATTTAAGAGAGGTTATTGGGATTAAAGGAATATATGGAAGTATATCTCAAGACAATGTAACCATGAATGCTCCGGCATTAAACTCTTTACCTTCTTTGCAAGGAATTAATATCAATACCCAAACGGTAGCACCTAGTGAGGTGTATTATGAATACAATGCTGCTATTGCTAATATTTTTAAATTATTTAGAGTAGATTTCTTTTGGAGAGGTAGTTATTTAGACCGACCAGGAGCGAATAAATTTGGAGTTAAAGGTTCTTTTGGATTTACTTTTTAACTTTATTTGTATTTTTACCCACAAAAAATAAAAACTTTCTTAGAAAACTATAAAAATAGAATCATGGCATTAAAAATTTTTGGACACAGATCTCCAGATACAGACGCAACAGCATCGGCAATTGTTTGGGCATGGTATTTAAGCCAACAAGGAATTGAAGCAACACCTTATGTGTTAGGAACTCCCAATACCGAAGCACTTTTTGTTTTAAAACACTGGGGTTTTGAGGTACCAGAAATACTAACATCTGTGTCGGCAGAAGATGAAGTTGTTATTGTAGATACAAACAATCCAGAAGAGTTGTTTGAAAACATTAATGAAACAGGAGTGGTTCAAATTATAGATCATCATAAGTTGGTAGGAGGTATTCAAACTGCAGGTCCTATAGATATTACAATAAAACCATTAGCATCTACAGCATCGGTCATGTATTTAATGATGGGAGTTGATGAGGTTTCTGATTTGCCAAACGAAATTGCAGGATTGATGCTTTCTTGTATTATTTCTGATACCTTAGAGTTCCGTAGCCCAACAACTACAGAAGATGATAAGGCAATGGCTCAGCATTTGGCACATAAGTTAGAAATAGATATTAATGAGTATGCAACAAAAATGTTTGAAGCAAAATCAGATATATCTGCTTTTTCTGATGAGGAATTAATCAAAATGGATAGTAAAAAATATGAAGCAAATGGGAGTAAATATCGTGTTTCGGTATTAGAAACCACTGCTCCAAATATAGTTTTAGATAGAAAAACAACTATTTTAACTGCCATGGAACAAATAAAAACTGCAGAAGGTTTAGATGATGTTTTGTTGTTTGTAGTTGATATTTTAAAGGAAGAGGCAACGTTGTTTGTTCCTAACAGTACAGTAAAAACAATTGCAGAAACTAAATTTAACGCAACTGTTACTGGAGATTTAGTTGTGTTACCAGGTGTAGTATCTCGTAAAAAACAAATTATACCTGTATTGTAAAGTATAATTTTAACTTATAAGTATAAAAAAACTCAGCCAAGTGGCTGAGTTTTTTGTTTTAATAGGTTAAAATAACCCATGTACTTGTGCATCAATTTTGTCTATAATACTACCTAAATCTTCTGGATTGCTTACATAATCCAAATCATCAATATTAATAATTAGTTTTTTTCCTTTGTTGTAGGTACTAATCCAAGCTTCGTAACGTTCGTTTAATCTGCTTAAATAATCAATGTTAATAGAGCTTTCGTATTCACGACCACGTTTGTGAATTTGTCCTACCAACGTTTTAATATCGGCTCTTAAATACACTAGCAAATCTGGTGGAGTTACTAAATTCTCCATCAACTCAAACAGTTTGCTGTAGTTCTGAAAATCTCTGTTGGTTAGTAAACCCATTGCGTGTAGGTTAGGAGCAAATATTTTAGCATCCTCATAAATAGTTCTGTCTTGAATTATATTTTTACCACTTTGTTGAATTTTTAATATTTGTTCAAAACGACTGTTTAAAAAATACACCTGTAAGTTAAAAGACCAGCGTTCCATTTCGTTGTAAAAATCATCTAAATAAGGATTTTCATCTACGCTTTCAAAGTGTGCATCCCACTTATAATGTTTGGCTAAAAGTTCTGTTAATGTGGTTTTTCCAGCTCCAATATTACCGGCAATAGCTATGTGCATAGGATTAAAAATTTGAACTCTAAAAATAGTTAATTTTCGTGAATACCAATTGCATATAAAACGAACTTCATAAAAAACATGTTTCTTTTCTGTTTTTTGATTGACGTAGAGCAATTTAGTTCTTAAATTAATTAGCTACTTTAGTTTGTAACAGTAGGTTTAGTGTATGAAAAAAACGAAAAGAATTTTAGGGGTGTTGGCAGGTGTTTTTATCTTGTTGTATGGAGCGCAAATAGGTGCAAATTATTGGTTAAATACTAAAGTTAAAGAGCTTGTTAAGCAACAAAAAAATAAGACCATTGCTTATAGTGAGTTAAATTACAACTTGTTTTTTAACGAGTTTACAGTTCAGGATGTTAAGGTGAGTAGCCAAAAAAAAAATAAGTATCATGTTAGTGCTGCTTTAATTGCTTTGGATGGGTTTTCTTTGTTTGATTTTGTTATTAAGAAAGAACTTTCTTTTTCTCAATTATTATTAAAAAATCCTAAAGTTAATTTTGTTAAGGATACAGACAATAAAACATCAAAAAAAGGGATTAATATAAATAAGTTGTTGCCTGTTTTTATAGCTAAAATTAGGATAGAGAAGGGGAATTTATGTTTTAAAAATCAGCAAAAAACAACATCGGGTGTGTTGAATTTAGTTGTAAAAGATTTTACGCTGAATAAAGAAACCTTGAAGAATAAAATTCCGTTTGAGTTTAACAAATCAACTTATAATATCACCAATTTTTACACAGATTTATCTGATTTGGAATTGTTGAAGTTTAAAGAGTTAAGCGGAATTGATGGAAGTGTGATTGTTGATGAATTGTATATAAAATCCAAATATTCTAAGGTTGAATTGTCTAAAAAACTTAAAGAGGAAAAAGAACATTTAGATTTGTTTTTTAAACAAGTAAAATTAGACGGTTTTACTGTTGCAGAATTTAATCAACAACAAAAAATAAGTGCTAGTAACGTTCAGTTACTTAGTCCGGAACTTAAGTTTTTTAGAGACAAACGCGTAGCTGATAATACAATTGTAAAACCATTGTACAGTACATCTATTCTAAAATTAAAAACTATTTTAGATTTTCCTGTTATTGAAATTAAAAATGGACTGGTGATTTATGAAATGCTGATGGATGATGGCGATGAAATAGGTGCTTTGGTTTTTGATAAAGTTGATGGTGTTTTAAATGTGTCTAGTCAGAAAGGGAAAGAAAAATTAAAATTAGAAGCTAGCTCCATGTTTATGGAAAAATCTCCTTTTACGTTAACCATAAATTTTACAGATATTTATCATGATAATTTTACTAGCAAAGGGGTTTTAAAAGATTTTAAAACAGAGAGTATAAATCCCTTTTTATACAGAGTGTTAAATACGGAGTTAAAAGGTGAAATTGATGAATTGTATTTTATCATTAGCGGGAATAATACGCATGCTACAGGTGATGTTAAAATGAAATATGATAATTTAAAACTACGTGTAAACAAGTACAATATTCTTAAAAAAACCGTACACGCGTTGGGGAATTTAGTCTTAAAAAACAGCTCTAACAAAGAACCGCAACAATTTAGAAAAGGAGCTATTGAAGAGGAAAGAGTGATGACAAAATCTTTGTTTAACTTTTTATGGATAAGTTTAAGAACAGGAATCTTAGATGTAGTTTCTTAAATAATGGATTAATCTAATGCTTGTTTAAAAATCGTTTGATTTTTTAAATAATACAATGTATTGTTTTGTACCTCAAAAGCAATAATGTCATCAGGAACGTTTGCAATTTTAGATTTATTGTTATACAGTACTTGGTTATAAATGTTGTATTTATTAAGCATAGAGATGGAAGGTAACATGTTTTTTAAAGAAGAAAAATTAATCTTTTGTGCCACATAATTATAAACCTCTAATTGATGGTTTGTGTTTACGGTAATAGCTCTATTTAAATCTCCTTTAAGTTGAATGATTTTTGAAGTAATAGGAATGGAACTAACTTCTGTTTTTTGAATTTTTAGATTGTAAAGACTTAGTAATTTATCAATGTTATTGTAGATCCAAACTTTATTCTCGGCAGCACTTGCTATTAAAGTAGTTCCTATAGGTACATTGTAGGCTGCAATAAAATTTAATTGATTGTCTAAAGAGATTACTTTGTTAAAAAGCTTGTAAAAAAGTAAAACTTGTAACGGATTGCTAATGTCAATTACATCAGGAGTACCGTATTTAATGTTTATATAATTGTTTTTTAAACTGCTTTTGTGAAGTACATCATTTTGTAAATAATAGTAGTTTTCATAAATATCTACACCTATAAAATCATCTACGTTTTTTACCAATGCATTTTGACAAAAGCAATTTAAAGAACAACAGAATACAAAAATCCAACATTTCATATTCAAATATAACTTAATAAATTTTAGGTTTCTCGTTAGGATTATATTCAATTCCCATTAAGTTTCCGTATCTGTGGTAATTGTGAGAGTAACTTTGCTCTATTAAGTAATTTAACAGTTCTATACGACCGCTATTTCTAGGTTCATCTTTGTAAACGTGTATTGCATTTTGATGACATCTAATTAAAAAGTGATCTGATAAAGTTCCTAAAGCTCTTACGCAAGTAAAATCTTTAGGATGATGTTTTAAAGCATTTCCACAAGTGTCTTTAATTAACGGAATGTTTAAAAATTCAGCAATGTATTCTACTTTATCAATGTGTTTTTGTGGGGTATGTACATCATAGAGTAATAAAATTTCTTTATAAGGAGTATAGCTACAAATATTGTATTGACCACGTAGGTTTACATAATCTATTTTTTTACTAAACAATTCATTATGCCATTTTTTGTAATCCTCTTTCCAGTCGGTAGCTTTAGATCTAATGTTGGTAAACTGCAACACATAATTAATTCCACCTGCTTTCATTCCAAAACCAAAACAAGAAGCTTTAATTCCCCCAAAAGGTTGTCTTTGTACAATTGCTCCTGTGGTAGATCTGTTTACGTATTTGTTTCCGGCTTCTATATGCTCATTCCAATAATTCACTTCATTATCATCCAAAGATTCAATCCCAGCAGTCAATCCATAATCTACATTGTTAGCAATTTCTACAGCCTCTTTTAAGTTGCTGGCTTTTAATACCGATACAATAGGTCCAAACAACTCATTTTGATAAGAGTAATCATCTGTAGTAACATCCCAAACAATACCTGGCGATAACATATGGTTTCCATTCAATCGGGGTTTTACCAACCACTGATGATCTGGAATATTTTGAATCACATGTTTTAGTTTTTCGGAAATAGGTGTGGCTAAAGGGCCAATTTCTGTAGCAAACTCCCAAGGATTTCCAAATACTTTACTGGTAGCAGCATCTTTTAACAAGGCTTTAAACTCTTTGTCATTAAAAACATCTTCCGTTAAAATTAATAGTGATGTAGCAGAACATTTTTGACCTGCATTTCCAAAAGCAGATTGTACAATGTTAATGCATGCTTGTTCTTTATCGGCCAAGCTTGTAACAATGGTACTGTTTTTACCCCCTGTTTCTGCGTACAAATTCAATTGCGGATTTCTTTCTAATAAAAAGTGAGCAGTTTCTGTTCCACCAGTTAAAATTACAGCATCAAAAATATTACCTGTACTTAAAAAATCGTCTAAGATAGATTCTTCACAAGGCAAAAAATACAAGGCATCTTTAGGAACACCAGCTTTCCATAAACATTTAGAAACCAAATAAGCACAAGCAGATGCGTTTGTAGATGGTTTTAAAATAACTTTTTTACCTGCAGCTAAAGATGCCAATGCACCTCCAATAGGAATGGCAATAGGAAAATTCCAAGGAGATAACACTAGGTTGATTCCTTCATCATCGCTCGTAAATTCTTTGGCAATTTCTAAACTACTATGTGCGTAAAAGTTTGCAAAGTCAATTGCTTCAGAAACTTCTACATCTACTTCTTTAATTGTTTTTCCTAATTCTGCTACGGCAACACCAATTAGTTCCGCTCTACTTTTTTCAATTTCTATAGCTGCTTTTTTAAGCAAATTGGCTCTTTCTTCTACAGAGTAATTTTGCCATTCAGAGGGAGTATCAATCGCTTTCTGATAATCTTCTTTCACGGCCATTTCATAATCCCAAGGTGGAGTACCCGACCAGTTGTTAACTTTTACGGTATATCTATCATTAGTATCTAAAACTCCTACTACAGGAATGGTGGTTCCAATTATATTTTCTGGGGTTTTCCAGTCCTGTTTAATTTGTTGAGCCCATGCAATGTTTTGTGGTAAATTCCAATCGGTATTTGGTACGTTATGAAATCCTTGCATTATGATTTCTGGGACGGGTTGGTTTCTGTCTTGTTGTCTGTTAGGTTTGTTTTCTAAGGAGTCCATTAAAGAAATGGAGGTTAAAAACTCATTCTTTAACATTTCCCATTTTTTAGATCCTACCTTTAGATCGTATCCTTCTTTTAAAAAATTCCCAGGCTGTGTACCTTCATCCAGTCGTCTTACCAAATAAGCAATGGCAGCGTTGTATTGATTTTCTTTTACAGTTGGAGTGTATAATAACAAATGAACTTTTTCTGCCAATAAATTAGAAACAGTTTGGTTAGCCATACCCTCTAGCATTTCAAAATCTACACAATCTTCTAATTGATTTTCTTTGACCAATTGAAGTGCATAAGAAATGTCAAAAATATTGTGAGATGCTACTCCTACATTTACAACTCTGGCAGATTGTGGAGTTAACATTTCTGATAATATTTTTTTGTAATTGGCATCTGTTTCTGGTTTGGTGCTATAGGTTGCCAAAGGCCAGTCTTCTATAGAAGATTCGGTCATTTCCATTTCCATATTAGCACCTTTCACCAATCTTACTTTTACAGAAGACCCTCCGTTGTTTACACGTTCATTAGCCCACTTGTACAATCTTCTGTAGTAGTGAATCATTTCTGGAATGTAAGCCTGTAATACAATTCCGGCTCTAATGTTTTTGTATTCGGGTAAAGACAAAGTTTTGATAAAGACATCAAAAGTAATTTCTAAATCTTTGTATTCCTCCATGTCTAAGTTCACAAATTTTTGAACCCCTGTTTCTTTTTCAATTTTTAAAATTTCATCATAAAACATGGCCAATCTTGTCGATAATTTATCCACAGTATCTTCATGAGCAAGAGATGAAATTTGAGAAAAAATGGTGGAAATTTTAATGGAAATATAGTTAACATCCTTACGGTTTAGTAAGGTTAAATATCCTAAAATCCTTTTTTGAGCTTCGTCTTCTCCAATTAAGGCTTCACCAATTAAATTTACATTAAGGGTAATGTTTTGTTCTTTTCTTTTTAAGATGTGTTTGTTAAACTTACTACTATTGATGAAAAAAACAACATCACTAGAGGTAGCCTGAATTTTTTTAAGCATAATGGCTACACTAATAGATGGAATTACTTTCCCTACAAACATAAAACTTTTAAGAAGTAGATTTTCTGTGGTGGTAAAAAGGGGGTGGTAATTTTTATGAGTCTTTAACAAATGAATTACATAATCTGCTACTTTTTTGTAGTTTTTAGACCTAAAAGCAACATCCATCATTTGTATTAAAAAATGTTTGGACTCAGGAATTTCAATAATGGTTTTTAATCGATCCGCAAAAGGATTGCTTTCTTGAGCTTTATTAGAATTTTTAGTTTCTAATTTTTCTGCTAATTGTAATATCTCTGATGTGTGTGTTTTCATAGGCTGCATATTACCAATTATTGAATTTTTATTTGTTGATAGAAAACAACTTAAGAAAAATTTTAATCAACTTTGGCTGTTACAGCGTAAAATATGGCAAAATAAAAAGCCTGCTATTATATAGCAGGCTTTGATGTGTTTTTAAAAGGTAAACTACAGTTTAAAAGCTTGTTTTACTTTTTCTACGTAGTCTAACTTTTCCCAAGTAAAGGTTTCTACTTCTATTTCTTTTTTTCCTTCGTAAGGAGATTCAAAAACAACTGTTTTTACTTCTGGTGTACGTCCCATGTGTCCGTATGCAGCAGTTTCTGTATAAATAGGATTTCTTAGTTTTAGTCTAGTTTCAATAGCAAAAGGTCTCATGTCAAAAATAGAAGCTACTATTTCTGCAATTTGTCCATCTGTTAAATCAACTTTGCTCGTTCCGTAAGTGTTTACAAAAATCCCCATAGGTTCTACCACACCTATTGCGTAAGAAACTTGTACTAAAATTTCATCAGCAATTCCTGCTGCTACTAAGTTCTTAGCAATATGGCGAGTTGCATAAGCTGCAGAACGGTCTACTTTACTAGGATCTTTACCAGAAAAAGCACCACCACCGTGTGCACCTTTACCTCCGTAAGTGTCTACAATAATTTTACGACCTGTTAAACCAGCATCCCCATGAGGACCCCCAATTACAAATTTACCAGTAGGGTTAATGTGGAATTTGATATCATTACCAAACAAGGCCTGTGTGTCAGCATCAAAACTAGCTTTAACTCTAGGGATTAAAATATTAATAATGTCTGATTTTATTTTAGCTAACATGGCTTCATCTTCATCAAAATCATCATGTTGTGTAGAAACTACAATGGCATCAATACGTTCAGGTTGGTTGTCGTCAGAATATTGTAAAGTTACTTGTGCCTTTGCATCTGGACGTAAATAAGTAATGTCCTTCATTTCTCTACGCAAAACAGCCAATTCTTTTAACAAACGATGAGAAATTTCTAAAGCCAAAGGCATATAGTTTTCTGTTTCGTTAGTTGCGTAACCAAACATCATTCCTTGGTCACCTGCTCCTTGTTCTTCTTTACTAGCTCTATCTACTCCTTGATTAATGTCTTGAGATTGTTCGTGAATAGCAGACAATACTCCACAAGAATTTCCATCAAATTGATACTCTCCTTTGGTGTATCCAATTTTGTTAATGGTATCACGAGCAATTTGTTGAACATCTAAATAAGCTTTAGATTTTACTTCTCCTGCCAATACTACTTGTCCTGTGGTTACTAAAGTTTCACAAGCTACTTTAGAATCTGCATCATAGGCCAAAAAATGATCTATTAAAGCATCAGAAATTTGATCTGCAATTTTATCTGGATGTCCTTCTGAAACAGACTCCGATGTAAATAAATATGACATATCTATTTTTTGTTTTAATTAAAATTTAATACGCTGATTGCCATAGTCGGCTAAAGGAGTAGAAGTTTACTGCTTTAGCACTTTTTTTTATACAATTTTTTAGGTGTGTATTAAAAACAATACATCTTTTATTGTAAAAGAGGTGGCAATCAGTTCAAATCTTTCCTCTTGTATGGCACAAAATTATAAAAAAGAATGGAATACAGAGAGATAAATTTGGGATTCTTTTTTTTGATAAAACAATGTGGCAAACGGGAGGTAGGTTTTATATATTTGTTTATTAGACGGCTAGAAATTATTAAAAAAATAAAAATGGATAATCAAAGGTTAGAAACTTCTGCATTACATGCAGGTCACGATGTAACAAACACACAAGGAACAAGAGCAGTTCCTATTTATCAAAGTTCTTCTTATGTGTTTAACAACACAGAACACGCAGCCAATTTATTTGGATTAAAAGAATTAGGATTTATTTACACAAGATTAAACAATCCAACCAATCAAGTTTTACAAGATCGTTTGGCGGCTGTAGAAGGAGGAATTGGAGCGGTTGTTTTTGCTTCTGGAACCTCTGCAATTGCTACCGGATTGATGACCTTGTTAAGAGCAGGAGATCATATTGTAGCTTCAAGTAGTTTGTATGGAGGAACGTTTACATTGTTAAATGTTACGTTGCCAAGATTAGGGATTACAACAACATTTGTAGATGCATCTAACCCAGAAGAGTTTAAGGCAGCAGTACAAGAAAACACTAGAGCCTTTTTTGTAGAGTCTTTAGGAAATCCAAAATTAGATGTGTTGGATTTAGAAGTAATTGCTGAACAAGCAAAAGCAGCTGAAGTACCTTTTATTGTAGACAACACAGTGGCATCACCAGCATTGTTAAACCCTATTAAGCACGGAGCTAATTTGGTAATTCACTCATTAACAAAATATATTGGGGGTCAAGGAAATTCTTTAGGAGGAGCTATTATTGATGCAGGTACTTTTAACTGGGCTAATGGAAAGTTTCCTGAGTTTACAGAGCCATCAGCAGGATACCACGGATTGGTGTATCACGAAGCTTTAGGAGCAGCAGCATTTACTTTTAAATTAATTTTAGAAGGATTGCGTGATTTTGGAGGAGCTTTAAGTCCTACAAATGCTTTTAACATTATTCAAGGTTTAGAAACTTTACCAGTAAGAATTAAGCAACACAGTGCAAATGCTTTGGAATTAGCTACTTGGTTAGAAGAAAGAGAAGAAGTGGCATGGGTAAATTATCCAGGATTGGAATCTAGTAAATACTACGATTTGGCTAAAAAATACTTGCCAAACGGACAAAGCGGTTTGTTAACTTTTGGTTTAAAAGGTGGTTACGAAGCAGCTAAAAAGTTTACAGATGCTACTCAAATATTTTCTTTACTGGCAAATATTGGAGATACCAAATCTTTAATTATTCACCCAGCAAGTACTACGCACCAACAATTAACGGTAGAAGAGCAAGCAGGAGCAGGGGTAACTCAAGATTTAATTCGTTTGTCTGTAGGTTTAGAAAACGTAGAAGATTTAAAAGCAGATATTGCCAATGCGTTTGCAGCATTGTAATTAGCAATTTATAGAATGTAAAAAACTCGTTTTTGATAAAATCAAAAACGAGTTTTTTTTAGTTTTCATTATGGGGTAAATGAACAATGTTTTCTAATTCTATTCTAGAAACTTCTTCAAGTTTATTTTGTTCGTATAATTTAGGGATTTCGGATAATTTAAGTTCCTTAGGAGCTTTGTAATTCATATAGTCCTGAAATAAAATTCCCTCAACATTTCTTTGGTTGTAGGCACTTCTAAAACGTATTCCACCACCATTTACATCATATTTATAAGCAATATAATCAACAGTATTGGTTTGTGTATTGGTCCAATAATAGAACATGTCTTGATAATCTTCTCCGCCTCCTTCTTGGTCAAACGTTACCTGAGTAACATTGTATTCTTTATTTTTAATGGTTGTGAACCCTTTGTCTGCTTTGTTTACAGAGGCATCATTTAATTTGTAAGGCAGTAGCGTAAAATAAATAACAGAATTTAAAGCACCTGTATGTTTTTTAATTTCTGCAGCAGATAAGTTTACTTTTTTGTTTTGTTGGTAGCGAGTAAATTTTCCGTTTTCTAAAACATCTACAGTTTGTGTAGCATCATTGTTTTTAGTAACTGTATATTTATACGCACCATTGTTGTTGGTAAAAGTGTATTCATCACCTCTAAAAGTAAAAGCGTAAGAAGCATTATCGTATAAGTTACCTCCGTGTGCAGCAATGGCATTGTTAATGTTTTTTTCTGCGGTTGATATGTTTTCTTGGTAATTTTGAACTTGTAGTGGTTTGGCTTCTTTGGTTTTGCAAGAATAACTAAGCAAAAGGGGTAAGGATAAAAGAAGAGCGGTAATATATTTCATGATGATTTGTTTTAATAACTCGGTTAAAAAGTACTACACAAAAATGATGCTAGATTATTTTGTAATTACTCGATGTAATCGTCTATAAATTAAATTGGTTATCTATAATATAATTTATAACTTTGCTGCCAGCTCATTAAGTATTTATAGTATGTTATCATGAAAGGTAGAGGGAATAGACCCGTTGAAGCCTTAGCAACCCTTTTCTAGAATTTCTAAAATTCATAAAAAAGAAGGTGCTACGTTCTACCAACAAAAGTTGGATAGATAACCAAGAGCAATTCTCTTACAAAATCAAGATAACTTACAAACTACGCGCAACCCTAACTAAAGTTTTTAGTTTAGAATAAAAGGGGTATGGGGCTTTAAATGATTTTAAGACATTGAATAAAAGTTTACAACATAGAACCTTAAAAGATTACACTACATTAGTAGGAGTATATTATGCTAGTTTAGAACTTTCTTACGAAGTTTTTGGACAGCCATTACACACAGCTCCTATAGTGTTGGTAAACCATGCGTTAACAGGTAATTCCGATGTAGCTGGTGAACACACAGGTTGGTGGAAAGGAATTGTATCTAAAGGAAATTTAGTAGATACAGATAAGTACACCATTATATCTATTAATATTCCAGGAAATGGCTATGACCACAAACCAGAAAATTTAATTGATGATGTAAAAAGTTTTACCGCTAGAGACATTGCTAAACTGTTTGGTTTGTTGTTGGAAGATTTAGAAATCAACAAATTACACGCTATTTTGGCAGGGTCTTTAGGAGGAGGAATTGCTTGGGAAATGGCAGTATTATTTCCAGATTTAGCAAAATATGTTATTCCAATAGCATCGGATTGGAAAGCAACAGATTGGATTTTAGCTCACAACAAAGTACAGGAGCAAATACTAACCAATTCTAAAAAACCAGTTCACGATGCCCGTATGATGGCTATGTTGTTTTATAGAACAGCTGCTTCTTTTAAAGAGAAATTTAACAGAACTCAAAATGAAGCTTTGGGAATTGCCAATGTAGAAAGTTGGTTGTTGCATCATGGATATAAATTAGAACAAAGGTTTGAATTAAAGGCTTATAAAATGGTGAATCATTTATTAAGCACGTTGGATATTACCGAAGGAAGAGGAAGTTTTATAGAAGTTGCCAAAACCATAAAGGCTAACATTATTCAGATAGGAATAGATTCAGATTTCTTTTTTGTGCCAGAAGAAAATAGAGAAACACATCAGCTGTTAATAGAGTCAGGAGTATCATCAGTGTATAAAGAAATTACCTCTATTCATGGTCACGATGGATTTTTGGTAGAAGACGATCAGTTAAAAGAATTGTTAAAAGACGTGTTTTAACAATTCAGAAGTGAAGTAGTTAAAAGAATATTAGAATATAGGGCTTCAAGCGTAGTCGAGAAGTAAATTAGTAGAGGTCTGTTTGAATTTTTTTAATGTAGTAACGTACTAAAAAAAGAGAGAGAACAGATTTATAAAAAGTTGAATTGTTTAAGCAAATTGTACACTTCAACCCATAAACAAATAAACCTCAAGAAATGAAAGTATTAAAGTTTGGAGGAAAATCACTAGCTAACGGAAAAGGAATACAAAGTGTTATTTCTATTCTTTTAAATAAAATACAAAACAAAGAAGAAGTTGTAATTGTTGTTTCGGCAAGAGGAACTGCTACAGATGATTTGTTAGAATTGTTAGAGAGTGCAAAAAAGGGAGAAGATTACCAGGTTGCTTTTGATATTTTTAAAAATTATCAAATGGAGCCATTGCCAACTATAGATTTTTCTGAAGAGTTTACTTTTTTAGAAAAAATATTTGAAGGTGTTCATTTGTTAGAAGATTACAGCCCAAAAATAAAAGATTTGGTGACAGCTTATGGAGAGTTGTTGTCTGGTAAAATGGTAACCGCTTTGTTGGCAAAGCAAAATATAAATGCTCAATACACAGATTCTAGAAGTTTATTTAAAACGGATAATATTTATGGAGCTGCTACTTTGTTAGAAGAGATAACAGAGGAAAATGCTAAAAAATATTTTTCTGCTATAGATTTGTCTACTACGGTGCCTGTAGTTACAGGATTTGTAGGAGCAAGCTTAGATGGAGAAACCACAACCATTGGTTTAAACGGTAGTAATTATTCAGCTTCTTTAATTGCAGGTTATTTAAATGCAGAAGAATTGGAAAATTATACCATTGTAAGTGGTATTTATACGGCCAACCCAATGTTGGTTTCCAATGCCCAAAAAATAAATCACTTGTCTTTTAACGAAGCAAATGAATTGGCCAATTTGGGAGACAATGTATTAGATGCCAAAGCGATTATTCCTTTGGTTAAAAAGAACATCTCTTTACGTATACTAAATACATTTGAGCCAGAAAGTCCAGGAACTTTAATCAACGCAGAACAAACTTCTAAAAACGGAATTAGAGCCATTTCTGTACAAGAAAACATGGCTTTGGTAAGTTTAGAAGGTAGAGGTTTGTTAGGGAAAGTTGGGATTGATGCACGTTTGTTTACCGCTTTGCAAAAAGAAAATGTAAGTGTGGGAATTATTTCTCAAGGTTCTTCGGAACGTGGAATTAGTTTTGTTGTAAATGGAACCGATGCCCACAAAGCCAAAGATGCTTTAGGGAACGAATTTAATTTAGACTTTTTAAGTAATGATATTAATAAAATAACCATTACAAGAGGAGTAGCAGTCGTATCTATTTTAGGGAATTCATTAAGTTCTTTTAAAACTAGCTACACAGCATTGGTGAATAATAACATAAAACCGTTGTTAATTAACAACACGGTAACAGGTAATAACGTTTGTTTAGTGATAGATAATAAAGAATTAAGAAAAGCAGTAAACGTAATGCATGGTGAAATTTTTGGAATTGCCAAAAAAATTAATGTAGCTGTTTTTGGAGTTGGTTTGGTAGGTGGAACCTTAATCAAACAAATATTAGAAAGCAAAAAGAATATTTTAAAGCGTAAAGGAATAGACTTAAATGTATTTGCCGTTGCAAACTCTAAAAAAGTTTATTTTAATGCAGAAGGAATTCAAACTACTTGGAAGCAAGGTTTAAAAGAAAACGGAATACCTTATAAAGGAATAGATGCTGTTGTTAAATATGCCAAAGAACATCATTTAGGAAATTTAATTGCTGTAGACAATTCTGCCAGTGCAGGAATGACAGAAAATTACATTCCGTTAATAGAAAACGGATTTAATTTAGTGTCTTCTAATAAAATAGGAAATACAAAATCGTTAGACTTTTATAATGAGTTGCGTTTGGCGTTGCTACAAAACAGAAAACAATATTTATACGAAACCAACGTAGGTGCTGGTTTGCCTTTAATAGACACCATTAAGTTGATGCATGCATCGGGTGAAAATATCACAAGAATTAAAGGGGTGTTTTCTGGAACATTAAGTTATTTGTTTAATAATTTTTCTGCTAAAGATGTAAAGTTTAGCGAAGTGTTAAAAGAAGCAGCAGACCAAGGGTTTACAGAACCAGATCCTAGAGAAGATTTAAATGGGAATGATGTAGGTCGTAAATTGTTAATTTTAGCTCGTGAACTAGACTTAGAAAATGAGTTTAGCGATGTGCAAATTCACAATTTAATTCCCGAAAACTTAAGAGATGGAGATACACAATCTTTCTTAAATAAATTAGAAGATTTAGATCCTATTTATCAGGTAATTAAAGACAATCAAAAACCAAATCACGTATTGCGTTATATTGGAGATTTACATGGAGATTTGGCATCAGACAAAGGAGTTTTAGAAGTAAAATTAGTTTCTGTTCCTAATGATTCTGCTTTAGGACAAGTAAAAGGAGCCGATTCTATTTTTGAAATTTACACAGAATCATACGGAGAACAACCTCTTGTAATTCAAGGAGCCGGAGCCGGAGCCGATGTAACTGCACGTGGAGTTTTTGGAGATATTATGCGATTGACAGAATTGGAGCTATAGCCCCAATTAGTACAAAGTACTGAGTAGTCAGTATTAAGTTTTAAAAAAAATATAAAGAGTTGGTACGGTACTTTATATCGCCTACTCGTTACTAAAATTATACACGCAAAGTTAATAAGTCTCAGTACTTAATACTTTGTACTCATTACTAAAGCGAATAAAATGAGCGAAAAAAAGAATTTTGAAACCCTAGCGGTAAGAACCCAAACAGAAACAACACAGTTTTCTGAACATTCGGTTCCGTTGTATTTAACATCAGGATTTGTATTTGAAGATGCAGAAGAAATGAGAGCTTCTTTTGCCGAAGAAAAACAACGCGATTTATATAGTAGATATAGCAACCCCAATGTAAATGAGTTTGTAGATAAAATTTGTTTAATGGAAGGAGCAGAAGCCGGATTTGCTTTTGCAAGCGGAATGGCAGCAATTTTTTCTACGTTTGCTACTTTGCTAAATGCAGGTGACCATGTGGTTTCTTGTCGTTCTGTATTTGGTGCTACTCATGGTTTGTTTACCAAGTATTTTCCAAAATGGAATATTGAGTGTTCTTATTTTGATGTAAATGATGTTGAAAATATAGAAAAATTAATTCAGCCCAACACCAAATTTATTTATGCAGAAACTCCAACCAATCCTGGAGTTGATGTGTTGGATTTGGAGTACCTATCTGCCATTTGTAAAAAGCATGGTTTGTTGTTAATTATAGACAACTGTTTTGCGACACCTTATTTGCAACAACCTATTAAGTTTGGTGCCGATTTGGTAATTCATTCGGCTACTAAATTAATAGATGGACAAGGAAGAGTGTTAGGAGGAATTACGGTAGGAAAAAAAGAATTGATTCGCGAAATTTATTTATTCTCTCGTTTAACAGGTCCGGCTTTAAGTGCATTTAATGCTTGGGTATTGTCTAAATCTTTAGAAACATTGGCGGTGAGAGCCGATAGACAATGTGACAACGCTTTAAAATTGGCTGAATTTTTAGAAAGCCATCCTAAGGTAAAGTGGGTAAAGTATCCGTTTTTAAAATCGCACCCACAATACGAAATTGCAATTAAGCAAATGAAGTTAGGAGGAACTATTGTGGCTTTTGAAGTAGAGGGTGGAGTAGAAGGAGGACGTAACTTTTTTGATCATATAAAAATGTGTTCTTTGTCTGCCAATTTAGGAGATACTAGAACTATTGTAACGCATCCTGCAAGTACTACACATGCTAAAGTAGAGGCAGAGGTAAAACAAGCAGTAAATATTACCGATGGAATGGTACGCTGTTCTTTAGGGTTAGAACATATTGATGATATTATAGCTGATATAAAACAAGCTTTAGAGGCTTAAAAAAATGAAAACCGAGTTTGTATAAACTCGGTTTTTTTATGTGTTGTTTAGTATTAGGGATTGAGCTATTTGTTTGAGCTCTTTTAAATGCTGAACTTGTTTCAGGATTTAAAAAGCGAGTAGTGAAAGCCCGACCTACGTATATTTTGTAATAAAATGGAAAAATATATGTAGGGAATACCCAAAAAGATAGACTGTAAAATGGTGTAAAAACAGATGAAAAAAAAGAGGTAAGCATTGTAGGTTGATAAAATGCTTGTTAAATTTGACATAAAAAAACAAGAAATATGATTAGTTTAAAAGGTAAAAATGCATTGATAACTGGTGCAGGAAAAGGAATTGGTAAAGCGATTACATTGGCATTGGCTGCAGAAGGTGTAAATGTAGCTTTGTTGGCTAGAACAGAAAGCGATTTGTTAACTGTGGTTAAAGAAGTAAAGGCTTTTGGAGTAAAGGTAGTAACTGTGGTTACAGATGTGGCTTCTTTAGAGTCTGTTAACAAGGCATCTGGAGTTGTTTTTAACCAGTTTGATAGCATTGATATTTTGATAAACAATGCAGGTGTTGGTGGTTTTGCCAAGTTTTTAGAAATGGAGGTTAAAGATTGGGAGCATATTATTCAGGTAAATTTAATGGGAACGTATTATGTGACCAGAGCTTTTTTACCACAAATGATAGAAAGAAATACAGGAGATATTATAAACATATCTTCTACAGCAGGTTTAAGAGGTGCAGCAGTAACAAGTGCTTATAGTGCATCTAAATTTGCCGTATTAGGGTTGACAGAATCTTTAATGCAAGAGGTAAGAAAACACAATATTAGAGTAACTGCATTAACTCCAAGTACAACAGCTACAGACATGGCAATTGATATGAACTTAACGGATGGAAATCCTGAAACTGTAATGCAGCCGGTAGATATTGCTGAATTAATTGTAGCGCAATTAAAATTAAACAGACGTGTGTTTGTAAAAAATGCTGGAATTTGGTCTACAAATCCTTAAAAAAAATAAAGAGTTTACAATGTAAAACCCATTCAGAATGAATGGGTTTTTTTAGGATTCTAATTTTTTGGCTTCTTCCCAATACACATCCATTTCTTCTAAAGTTAGACTAGTAAGTTGAATGCCTTTTTTTAGTGTTTTTTGTTCTAAGTATTCAAAACGGTTTTTGAATTTTTTATTGGTTTTTTCTAATGCATTTTCTGGGTTTACACCAATAAAACGTGCGTAGTTTACCATAGAAAATAAAAGATCTCCAAATTCTGCTTCTATGTTTTTAGAAGTTCCGTTTTTTATTTCTTGATTGAATTCTTGTAATTCTTCTTGTACTTTTTCCCAAACTTGCTCTGGGTGTTCCCAGTCAAAACCAACAGCAGAAACTTTTTCTTGAATTCTATTGGCTTTTACAAGTGCAGGTAAAGAGTTGGGTACTCCTTGTAAAAGTGATTTGTTTCCTTTTTCTTTTAGTTTTAGTTGTTCCCAGTTTTGTTTTACTTCTTCTTCGTCTTTTACATTTACGTCTCCATAAATGTGTGGATGTCTGTGAATTAATTTTTCTGAAATACTAGTTGCAACATCACCAATATCAAAAGATTTAGACTCGCTTCCTATTTTTGCATAAAAAGCAATGTGCAATAGCAAATCTCCTAATTCTTTTTTAATTTCTTCTAGGTCGTTAGCAAGAATGGCATCTGCCAATTCATAAGTTTCTTCAATGGTTAAGTGACGTAAACTCTCTAAGGTTTGTTTTTTGTCCCAAGGGCATTGGTCTCTTAATTCGTCCATTATGGTTAACAAACGGTCTATAGCGGCTAGTTGTTCTTTTCTGGTATTCATTTTATTGGTAAAAAAGTATGGAGTACAAATTACAAAGTTATAGGTGAAGCATAAAAGGTTAAGAGGATAAAGTAAAAATAAAAAAAGCTGTTAACTATATTTGGTGTAAAATAGTTAACAGCTTTTTTGAAAAAAATGTTTTTTAAAATTATTCAGCAGCGTTTTGGGCTTCTTCTAGTTTTTTAAAGTCTTCTTTAATAGTTTCAAAATCAAAACCAGAAGTAACTAAAAGGTTGTACCATTGTACTACTTTTTTAATGTTAGAAACATAAACACGTTCTTCATCATATTCTGGTAAAACTTCGCTAAATAAAGATGTTAATTCGTTATTAGGAGCTTTGTGGCTAATTGCTTCTTTTCCTTCGTATTTTTTATGTAAAGCTAAAAATACTTCTCCTAAAGGAGCTTCTGTGTCGTATGTATAAATTCCTATATCGCTTAAAACACTTACGTTTTGTGTGTTTTTAACAGGTGCTTTTTTTCCATCTATTAAAGAAGTTGTAATAAACCCACCTTTTGTTTGTCCTAAAATTTCATACAATCCTGGTTTACCAGCAATTGCAATTACTTTTGTTAAACTCATTTCTAATTATGTTTAATTTATTTTCTTTTTGCGTTAAAGTATCGCATTCTATAATCTGCTCCAATTTTTCCTTTAGAAATATTTTCTAATTTCTTTTTTAGCAATCTCTTTTTTAAGGAAGATAATTTGTCTGTAAATAAAACTCCTTCTATATGGTCATATTCGTGTTGAAAAACTCTTGCAGCCAAACCACTAAAAGTAGCTTTGTGTGTGTTAAAGTTTTCGTCTTGGTAGGTTACGTTTATGGTTTCATTTCTCCATACATCTTCTTTAATTTCAGGAATACTTAAACATCCTTCTTCAAAAGCCCATTCATCACCTTCTTCACTTTCTATTTTAGCATTGATAAATACTTTTCTAAAAGATGCCAATTGCTCTTTTTCTTCAGGAGTAGCTTCTTCATCATCGGCAAAAGGAGTCGCATCAATTACAAATAATCTGATAGATTTACCAATTTGAGGAGCTGCCAAACCTACACCATTTGCGTTTTCCATGGTTTCCCACATGTTGGCAATTAAGGTAGAAAGTTCTGGATAATCTTTGTTTATTTCTTTACCTACTTTTCTTAAAACGGGGTCTCCGTAGGCTACAATTGGTAAAATCATAATATTTTGCTAAAATTTGATTGCAAAAGTACAAAGAATTGATTGATACTTTTGCATTACAATAGTAAAAAAGCCAAAGTGATGAACTTTGGCTTTTGATTTTTTTGTTAAGATGAGTATTTATCTAGATACCATTGGATGGTTTTTAAAATTCCAGATTCAAAATTTTCATCGGCTTTCCAGCCTAAATTAGTTTCAATTTTTGTGGCATCAATGGCATAACGTCTATCGTGACCTGCTCTATCTTCTACATAATTGATTAAATCTTTGTAGCTCCCCGATTTTTTAGGTTGTAGCTGATCTAAAATTTCACAGATTTTATCAGCAATGTAATTGTTGTTTCTTTCGTTACGACCTCCAATATTGTAAACTTCTCCAAAAGTTCCTTTGTGGTAAGCTAAATCTATTCCTTTGCAATGATCTAAGACATACAACCAATCACGAATGTTTTTTCCATCACCATAAATAGGGATAATTTCTTCGTTTAAGGCTTTTCTAATTACAGTTGGAATCAATTTTTCATCGTGTTGTTGGGGTCCGTAATTGTTAGAACAGTTGGTAATAATGGTGTTCATTCCATAGGTGTGATGGTAACTACGTACCAACATATCGCTACTTGCTTTGGAAGCACTGTAAGGTGAGTTAGGAGCATAAGAGGTGGTTTCTGTAAACAAACCTGTTTCTCCTAAAGTTCCATACACTTCGTCTGTAGAAACGTGTAAAAATTTACAATCTTGATATCCGTTTTTAAAAGTAAATGGTTTTTCCATCCAGTGTTTGTAAGCAATATCAATTAAGGTAAAAGTACCATTTACATTGGTTTCTATGAAAACTCCAGGATTGCTAATAGAATTATCTACATGAGATTCTGCTGCAAAATGAATTACTCCATGTACATCATTTTCTGTAAATATTTTCTCAATTAGCGGTCTATCACAAATATCACCTTTTATAAATGTGTGTCTTTCGTGATTTTCAACTTTATTTAAGTTTTCTAAACTTCCTGCATAGGTTAATTTATCTAAGCTGATTAATTTATAATCTGGATAAGATTCAATAAAATGATAGATAAAGTTAGAACCAATAAACCCTGCTGTGCCTGTGACTAATATTGTTTTCATTTATAGTTTTTTTAAACAGTTTGATAAAGATGTTTTCCAGTGAGGAATTTCTATTTGAAACGTGTTTTTAATTTTTGATTTGTTCATTAAGCTAAACAAAGGTCTTTCTGCTGCTGTAGGATAATCTTTGGTTTCTATAGGTAAAACTTTACAATTGGTGTTTGTTTGACTAAAAATTTCGAAAGCAAAATCGTACCAACTACAAACTCCTTCGTTAGAATAATGATAAGTTTCTACGTTACTGTTTTTAATTTTAGGTAAAATATCTAAGATTGTTTTAGCCAAGTCATAAGCATAGGTAGGAGTTCCTATTTGATCTGCTATAATGGTTAACAACTCTCTAGTTTCTGCCAATTTTAACATGGTTTTTACAAAATTGTTTCCAAAAGTAGAATACACCCAAGAGGTTCTAATAATTATAGAATTTTCTGGGTTTATTTTTTTCATGGCTTCTTCTCCCAACCATTTTGTTTTTCCGTAAACATTTATGGGGTTTGGAGTATCGTTTTCTTTAAAACCAGTATGATTGATTCCGTTAAAAACATAATCAGTAGAAGTGTGTACTAATTGGATGTTTTGAGCTTTGGCAACGGTAGCCAAATTAAAAGTAGCGGTGTTGTTTACAGCATTACACAAATCTGTTTGTTCTTCGGCTTTGTCTACAGCTGTATAAGCAGCACAGTTTAAAATAATGTTGATCTTGTTTGTGCTACAAAATTCTTCTACCTTTTTTAAATCGGTAATATCTAAATTAGTAACATCTGTAAAAAAGAAATTGTACTGACTGTAGTTATTTGCCAAAGATTGAATTTCGGAACCTAACTGACCATTAGCTCCTGTTACTAATATATTACTCATAGTAGTTGGTATTGTAGTCTAGTAATTCAGCTTTGCTTAAAGCAGGATTTTGTGTGTCTTTTTCTGACAAAACAAATTCACTAGGATTTAATTTCCAATCAATTTGTAAAGTAGGGTCATCAAAAGCAAGTCCTCTTTCATTTTCAAAACTATAAGGAGCATCTACTTTGTAGCTAAAAATAGCGGTTTCGCTTAACACAATAAATCCATGAGCAAATCCTTTAGGAACTAATAGTTGTTTTTTGTTTTCTGCGGATAATTCAACAGCTACATGTTGTCCAAAAGTAGGAGATCCTTTACGGATATCTACAGCAACATCTATTACACTTCCTTGAATAACTCTTACCAATTTGGTTTGTTCAAAACCATTTATTTGGTAATGTAAACCTCTTAATACCCCTTTGCTAGAACTAGATTCATTGTCTTGACAAAAGTTGATTGTATATCCTAAAAATTCTGCAAGCATATCTGCTTTAAAAGACTCCATAAAATAACCTCTATGATCTCCAAAAACTTTGGGTTCACAAACAATTATATCTGGTATTTCTGTACGTGTATATTTCATCTTATTTTTTGGCTCTTCTAATTAAGTATTGTCCGTATTCGTTCTTTTTCATTTCGTGCCCCAAAGCTAGTAATTGCTTTTTGTTAATATAGCCTTTTTCATAAGCAATTTCTTCTATACAAGCTACCTTTAACCCTTGTCTTTTTTCTATAGTATGTATAAAGTTAGAAGCTTCTAACATAGATTCATGGGTTCCAGTGTCTAGCCATGCATAGCCACGTCCCATTAACTGCACATTTAGTTCTTTATTTTTTAAATAAGCTTGATTTACAGAGGTGATTTCTAGTTCTCCCCTTTCGCTTGGTTTTACGTTTTGTGCAATATCAATTACGTTGTTGGGGTAAAAATACAATCCAGAAACCGCATAATCACTTTTAGGGTGTTTGGGTTTTTCTTCTATACTTAAAGCATTTTTGTTTTCATCAAATTCTACAACCCCATAACGCTCAGGATCACTAACGTAATAACCAAATATAGTTGCTTTTTTATCTTCTTTACAGCTTTTAATGGCATTGGTTAGTAAAGTAGGAAATCCTTGTCCGTAGAAAATGTTATCTCCTAAAATTAAGACAACATCATCATTACCAATAAATTCTTTACCAATAATAAATGCTTGAGCCAAACCTTCTGGATTAGGTTGAACTTCGTATGAAAGTTTTATTCCTAACTGGCTACCATCTCCTAATAAGTTTACAAAACGTTCCTGGTCTTCTGGAGTAGTGATTATTAAGATATCTTTAATACCTGCTAATAGTAAGACAGACAAAGGATAGTAAATCATAGGTTTGTCATAAATAGCTAAAAGCTGTTTAGAGGTAGCTTTTGTTAAAGGGTACAACCTTGTTCCTGATCCTCCTGCTAGTATGATTCCTTTCATAGTTTATTTTAATTAGTTCTGTAAAACAGATTTGTATATTTCTATAGTTTTTTGGGCTACGATATCCCAATTAAAAGTACTGGCATATTCTTTAGCTAATTTTAGTTGTTTAGTGTCTACTAAGCTTAGTTTGTCAATCCCTTTAGTAATTTCCTCAATATTATTAGGGTTGACCAGGATGGCATGTCCATTAGCAACTTCTGGGGCAGCTCCGGTTGTACTGGTTAATATTGGTAATTCATAGCTCATTGCTTCTATAATTGGAATCCCAAATCCTTCATAATAAGTAGGAAATAAAAAACCTTTTGCATTTTTATACAAAATACTTAACTCATTGTCTGTAATATAACCAGTATTTATAATTTTATTATTAAAATTTAATTCTGAAATAGTTTGAAGAAATTTATTTTTTGTATTAGTAGCTGTTTTTCCTGCATAAACAAGTTGGTGATGTTTACTTGCTTGAGAGTTAGCAAATCCTTTTAATAAGTTTATAGAGTTTTTTCTAATTGAGACTCCTCCAACAGTTAAGTAATAATTTTTAGAAATTAATTTATATTTGTTTAATATTTTTTGCTCAAATGAATAATCAATGTTAGAGGGTTGAAAAACTGGAGCTAAATGTATTACATGGATTTTATTAGCAGGGTAGTTAAAAAATTTGAGAAAATCTTGTTTTGTCTTTTCACTAACAGAAATAATTGCATCAGCATTTTTAGCAAAGTCGCTAAAAAGTTTCATTCTTTTTTTTTTAAAATATTCAGTAGTAAAATCTAAATGTTCATGTTCGGGTAAATGAACTGCTAAATCGTGAATAGTTGCTATTTTTTTTGTCCCCTTTATTTTTAAAAAAGGACTATGTAAACTGTGAGAAATTTCAGGATTAAATTTTCTTGAAAACAGAAATCTTTCTATATACCAATAATATTTTTTTTCTAAAATGGAGTTAGGTAATTTTTTCTTTTTTCTAAGTCTTTTTAAATTAAAGCCTAAAGCAAAATCTATAAAAGATTTTTTTTTGTAGGCTTTTTCTAAACATAAAATATAATGAGGGATACCTGTATAACCTTTTGTAAATAGTGTAGATGCTTCAATAATAACTTTCATGGTATTATATTTTATTTAAAAATTCTTGCAAAATAATAGTTGCACTAATTTTGTCTACCAATCCTTTGTTTTGTCTTTTCTTTTTACCAATACCACTAGCAATCATAGTGTCAAAAGCTATTTTAGAGGTAAAACGCTCATCAAATCTTTTGATGGGAATGTGATAAGTACTTTCTAGTTTTTTGATAAATTCTTTTATATAAACCTCACTTTCACTATGAGTACCATTCATCTGTTTAGGTTCCCCAACTACAAATAAATCTACAGTATTGTTTTTTAGGTATTGATTTAGATAGCTAAAAATTTCTTTAGTAGGAATGGTATCCAAACCAAAAGCCATCATTTTTAAATCATCGGTTTCAGCCAATCCGGTTCTTACAGTTCCGTAATCAAAAGCAAGTATTTTAGGCATATGTTTTATTAAATATAAGTTTTAGGTTACTAGAATTCTGTTTTATAAACTTAAGTTAGTAAAGATATTATATAATAATTTTCTTTTGTTTCTTTTAAAGTTAAAAACAAGATTGACCTTTAGTTTAGCTTATAATATTTTAATATAATTTAAAATTAATATTGTTCAAATATACAAAGGTTTATTTTTGTTTTATATTTACTTATTTTTAAAAAAAGTTGTAAAATGAATATTGTTCTAGTTGAATTTAATACTCATCATGATGAGTGTATTTTTTCTCAAGTAGCATTTTTAAAGACCTTACCTAATGTAAAGTTGTATTTAATATCTAACTATAGATTAAAAGATAGAATAGCTTATTTAGATGAATTTAATGAAACTTTATTTGTGAGAAGTAATCAGTGGGGGATTGGACATTTAAAAGTTTTGCAGTTTTTAAATAAAAACAAAATTGATAAAGTTATTTTTAATACGGTTCCTAATAAATCGGCTCATAATTTACTTAAGGTTTGTTCTAAAAAAAAGAGAGAATATTATGGTGTTTTACATAATTTAAAAGATCTTAAGAATACTAAGTACTTACATACCTATAAAACAATTAACGGTTTTTATTTATTAAATGATTATTTGTTAGAAAACACTAAAACCAATAACTTATTAAAAGCAAAGTTTGAATCTTTTTACCCTATTTTTTTTAAAGAATGTAATGAAGTTAAACTGAAGAAAGGGAAAGATGAAATATGGGTAACGATACCAGGTAAGATGGAGTTAAAACGTAGAAACTATGTACAGTTATTTGAGTTTTTTAAAGCAGGAAATTTAAATAAAAACATTAAACTTATTTTTCTAGGAAAAAGTGATCCAAATCTTTCTAAAGAATTTAAAAAATATGATTTGAATAATAATTGTATGTTTTGGGACGGTTTTATAGACAACAATATTTTTCATTCATATTTACAAAAAAGCGATTATATTTTACCTATAATACACAATAAACATATTTTGTCTAACGCATATCAATATAAAATTTCAGGATCTTTTAACCTAGCATTTTCTTATCATATACCTATGATATTAGACTCGTTTTTTAATCAATTTGAAGATTTTAAAACAACAGCATTATTTTATAAAAAAGAAGATAATTTAATAGCTGTTTTAAATAAACTAGAAAAACCAACTTGTAAGTTTAATAATGAAAAATGGAGTTTTGAATTTCAACAAAATAAATTTGTTAACCTTTTAACGTGTAACAAATAAATAAACATTTTTAGACAATTCATGTTGTAAAGCTTTTTACTAGGCTTAATTTATTTGGATGAATACTTAGTTCTTAAAGTTTATTTAAGTAAAAAAGATTCAATATATTGGAAGCTTTCTTGTGTGCTATAATTTAGCGGTAATTTATAAGTTGAATTTTTAAAGGAAATATTAATGAGAGTAGGTTTTGATGCAAAACGAATTTTTCATAATACCACAGGTTTAGGGAATTACAGTAGAGATACGGTTAGAGTTTTAGCTAGTTGTTTTTCTGATAATTCTTATTTTTTGTACAACCCAAAACCAGGAAAGGTAAATAGGTTAGAACTAAATAAGAATATAAAGGTTTGTTTGCCTAAAAGTAAAGTTTGGCAAAAATTAAATTCCTTGTGGAGACAAAAAGCAATTGTAAAAGATTTAGTGGCAGACAAAGTAGAAGTTTATCACGGACTGTCTAATGAGTTGCCGGTTGGAATTGAAAACACAACGATTAAAACCGTAGTTACGATTCACGATTTAATTTTTGTTCGTTATCCAGAATTGTACTCTTATATTGATGGTAAAATACATTTCAAAAAATTTAAAAGAGCTGCTCAAGTAGCAAATAAAGTTATTGTAATTAGTGAACAAACTAAAAGCGATATTGTTGAGTTTTTAAAAATTTCACCAGATAAAATAGAAGTAGTGTATCAAGGATGTCATGCAGCTTTTAAACAAAATTATAGTGATAAAGAAAAAGAACAAGTTGCTAAAAAATATGAATTGCCTAGTAACTATTTGTTAAATGTAGGAACCATACAAGAACGTAAAAATTTATTGACGATTGTAAAGGCAATTAAAAACACCAATCATTATTTGGTAGTGGTGGGAAAAGAAACTAGTTACGCAGAAAAAGTTAAGGAATATATAAAGGAAAATAATATGCACAATCGTGTTTGTTTTTTAAAAGGTGTTTCTATGGAAGAATTGGCTATTATATACCAAATGGCTACCATTTTTATCTATCCAAGTATTTTTGAAGGATTTGGAATTCCAATAGTAGAAGCATTATATTCTAAAACACCTGTTATATCATCTGTAGGAAGTTGTTTTTCTGAAGCTGGTGGTCCAGATTCTATATACATAAAACCGCATGATGATTTGGCAATGCTAGAAGAAATAAATAGAATAGAAAAGGATACGTTATTGCAAAATAAAATGAAAGAACAAGGATGGAAATATGCTCAGCAATTTAACGATACGGTAATTGCCAATGCTATAATGGATGTGTATAAGGGGCTGTAATATGAAAACAATTTGTTTATTTAATTCAGAACTAGCATGGGGAGGTGGAGAGAAATGGCACTTGGAAACATCGGCCTACCTACATAATAAAAATTATAGAGTTATTGTGTACTGCCACAAAAACGGGGCATTGCGTAAAAAATTAGAAAAAGAAAACGTAGAAGTAAGATTAATATCTATTGGCAACTTAAGCTTTTTAAATCTTTTTAAAATTTTACAATTAATGTTTTTGTTCTTAAAAGACAAACCTAATGCTGTTATATACAATATCTCTAAAGATATTAAAGTAGGTGCGTTGGCCGCAAAATGGGCAGGTGTAAAAACAATTATTTACAGAAGAGGAAGTGCAATTCCGATAAAAGATAATTTTTTAAATAGATGGTATTTTAAGAATATAATTTCTCAAATATTGGCCAATTCTTACGAAACTAAAAAAACAATCAATCAGAAAAATCCTAATATGTTTCCTGAGGAAAAAATAAAGGTAATATACAATGGATTGCGTTTAAATCATTATAAGTTTAGAGAAAAAGAAGCTAAAGATATTTTTACCATAGGGAATTTAGGAAGGTTAGAATATCAAAAAAATCAAACAGCCTTGTTGGATTTGGCTGTAGTGTTAAAGCAAAAAATAACTGATTTTGAAATTGTTATAGGAGGAAACGGAAGATTGTTAGAAGAATTGAAACAAAAAGCAATAGAATTACAGGTTACAGATGTTGTTCGGTTTACAGGATATGTGAACAAGGTGAGTGAATTTATGTCTCAAATAGATGTTTTTGTGTTAACATCTCACTGGGAAGGTTTTGGTTATGTAGTGGCAGAGGCATCTTACTTTAAAAAGCCAGTAATTGCTTATGATGTAAGTAGTAATCCGGAAGTAGTTTTACATAAAAAAACAGGTTATTTGGTTGAGAAAGATAATATTGAGCAAATAGCTGAGCATGTTATCAACCTAAAAGAAAATAGAGAGTTAATAGCAAAAATGGGTGCTGCCGGAAACACTTTTGTAAAAGAAAACTTTGATGCAAAAGTTAATCAACAAAAAGTAGAAGATTATCTTTTGGAATTACTTTAATAACTTCCTCTTAGTAACTTTTTTAGTTTTACTTTAAATAGTTTACGACTAAAATTTGTTCGGTTAGACCCTAGGTTTAAAAACCAATCATTTCCTTTTACATCATTTCCGGGTAAATAGTTAATTGTAAAATTAGTTTTCCAGGCTGCATAATTACAGCTAAGTTGATCTCTACGACTTCCAGAAGTTAATTGTTGCCACCACTCGTTCATAAACTCAATCACCTTAGTGTTGTTGTGATTTCTTATAAGTACAGAACCTCTAATCAAACCATTGTTTTTAGGGTATCCTTCGGACTTGTATTGATCTAGTTGGGCTTTCATAATTTTAGGATCATCTTTATACTCGCCACGTAGTTCTCCTAAATAAAGAATATGGTCTAATTCCTTATAAATACAATCTCTAGCATCTCCAGTAATTTTATTATGATCAAAACACATAAAGAGATTGTTTTGATATGTGTTTTTTAGTAGTGCTGGGATGTCTCCAATAATTAAATAATTGGCATCAATATAAATACTAAGATCATATTCTTTAAAAAACAGATGTGGTAAAATTTTAACATATCTATTATTTCTAGTAGCATCATTATATCAGGGCTCTACTTTTCTAACTTCCCAATGTTTAGAGATGATATCTTGATAGGTTTAGCATGTATATATTACATTTTGAAAAGAAGGTTGTTTAAATAATCCAATTTTTTTTTCCAAAAATGGCTGTATATATAACTATACTCATATGTTTAATTTAAAAAGTAAACTAATTGTGGAAAGAAACAAATAATATAGTTGGTTAAACGTTATTGATGTAATATTTAGGGTGAATTTAACGCAACTTTTTATCAAATTATCCATCTATAGAATAAATTAAATAAACTTATTTTGATAGATTATGTTTTAAGGACTGAAATAATTATATGCTTTGTTTAGAGTTAGACAAGTGTTATATTTGCAGTCTTACAATTTTACATAGTGTTAATTTATTGTTAATAAAAAGCTGTTTTTTAGAGCAATAAATGTATTCAAGAAAACTATTTAGGAGTAAAGATTGAATGAAAAAGAAAAGAAAAAAAGTTTTAGTAGATTTAGAAAGGTTAAGATATGGTAATTCTGGGATTGCCAATGTTTTTAAATATCTAGCTACAGGGTTGTCTGAAATAAATGTTAACAACAAAACAGAAATAAGTTTATATGGTCCTCAAGTTTCAATAGAAAAATTAAATACAAATTTTCCTATAGTAAAAAGAGAATCTTTTCACAAATTTTTGCCTTTTTATAGTTTTAGCTATGATGTATTACATACAAGTCATCAACTTTCTTCATATTTTCATTTTAAAAGATTTTGTCAAAAAAAAATAGTGACTTTACATGATTTAAATTTTTTACATGAAAACATTTCGGAAAAGAAATATAAGAAAGAACTAAATAAAGTAAGAAAAAACTTAAAGAATGCTGATGTAATTGTTTGTATATCTGATTTTGTAAAACAAGATTTTTTAGCAAATAAAAATATGTTTTCTTTTGATGTTGAGCCTCAAGTAAAAGTAATTTATAATGGAATTGCATTTCCGGATATACATTGTAGTTATGATTTAGGAGACTTATCATTTTTAAAAAAGAAAAAATATATTTTAAATATTGGAGTTTTGTTTGCTAAAAAAAATCAATTGGCTTTGATTAAAATGCTTCCATTTATTGAAGAAGATTTAGTGTTAGTAGTATCAGGTGAAAATCAATTTTATACCAAAGAAATTCAAACAGAAATTTTCAAATTAAAGGTAGCTCATAGAGTGCATTTTTGTTATCACGTAACCGATGTACAAAAATGGGGACTGATTCAAAATTGTTACGCAATGTGTCATCCATCAACAGCAGAAGGTTTTGGAATTCCTCCTATTGAAGCAATGAGTTTTGGAAAACCAGTCTTTTTAAGCACTTTAACAAGTTTGCCTGAAATAGGTGGAGATGTAGCATTCTATTTTGATTGTTTTGAAACAGACAGTATGGTAGCTGCTTATAAAGGAGGAATGGAGTATTTTAAATCTAATTCTAAAGAAATTAGTAAGCAATTAATCCTTAGGTCAAAAGAGTTTGATTACAAAGTAATGGCTAACTGCTATTTAGAAGTATACAAATCTATTTAATTAATATTGTTTAAGTTTTTAATAAGGATTCTGTATTTATTAAATATAGATTTTAATTAATTATGAGTAGTTTTGAATCTTAAAAAATCTTTATTTTCTTATGAAAAGTTTTGGTGTCAATTATATTGGTTATTTTAATGAACCTTGTGGATTAACAGAAGCTTCAATATCTAATGTAAAAGCATTAGAAAGTGTTGGTGTTGATGTAAATGTAGTTAGTTATCTTTTTAATCATAAGAGAGATGTTTACCAAGATCAAAAGAAGGAAGATGCCAAAAAATATGGAATAAACATATTTCATGTAAACTTGGGAACTATAAAACAGTTTGTTAAGAAAGTCGGAAAAAAGCAATTTAAGAATAGATATAATATTGCTTTTTGGGTTTGGGAATTTAAAGAAATACCAGAAGATATAATTCCTTACATGGATTTATTTGATGAAATATGGACTGCTAGTGATTTTTGTGTAGAAATTTTTTCCCAAAAAGCAAATTGTCCCGTAATTAATATTCCACATCCTATTCAAATAGAACCTTCTGGGCTCAATAGAGAATATTTTGGTTTAGAAAAAAATAAATTTACTTTTTTAACAATTTTTGATTCCCACAGTGCTATACTAAGAAAAAATCCTTTTGCAGTTATAGAAGCGTTTCATAAAGCTTTTGGTAAAGAAAGTAAAGAAGCTATACTTTTAATAAAAAGTATAGGTTTGGATGATTTTCCTACAGACAAAGAAAAATTAGAATCCTATTTAAAAAGTTGTTCTAATATAAAAGTTATAAATGAAAGAGTTACAAGAAAAGAGCTAACAGGATTGATAGAAAATAGTGATTCTCTAGTATCACTTCATAGATCCGAAGGATTTGGCTTAACAATGGCAGAAGCAATGTATTTTAAAAAACCAGTAATTGCTACAGGTTATTCTGGAAATATGGTTTTTATGAACACTACAAACAGTTTTCCAGTAACATATGTTTTAAAACCTTTAGAAGGAAGTCATGGGATGTTAAAAAAAGGGTTTATTGCAGCAGATGCTAATATAGAAGATGCTTCTGTTAAAATGAAAATAGTTTTTGAAAACAGTCTAAACGTTAAGCAAATTGTTGTAAGTGGACACAAAACAATTTCAGAGAATTTGTCATATATAGCTATAGGTACTAGAATGAAAAAAAGATTGTTAAATGCTAAAATTCCTGTAAGAAGAAAATTGTTTCAAAATTTAAGATGTATGTTTACAAATTTTAAAAAACAATAAATACCTAATCTTTATTGTTTTTTAAAGAAGCTCTTATATAAAATTTTGAATATCTTTTTTTTAGAGGTTGTCAATGTTTTATATTTATCTTCTAAACTTATTAATTGTTTCTGTAGTTGATCAATAGATGAGTTAAGGTTGCTTAATAGTGCTTCATGTTCTTGCCAAGGTATTGTAGATTCTAAGTCTAAAATATATTTAAATCCCCAATACGTATTTCTTATAGGTCTAATATCAATTGTATCAACGACTAAATGTTCTATTAAATTCTGGTTATCATTATAAAATAAGTAATTCCAAAAGTTGTCATCCATTGTATAGGGAATACTTTTAGAATCTTCAGAAATATATAAATTAGAAAATTGAGTAACTTTTTTGTCAAAAAAACATGCTTCTTTAGCAACGCTTGAAGATACGGTAACAACATGTTCTATAGCATCAGAACTAAGGAGTTTATAGATTTCCATATCAGTGTTAATAATATTTATAGCAGTTGAAATTTTTTCGTTATTTTTTTTTGAAAAAGGGTGGGGTTTGTAATATATATTTTCATAATCAGAGGCTATTTTGATTATTTCATCAAAATAATCATCTAAATTTGTAAATTGCTTTCCATTCCATACGGATAAGTCGGATTCTACTTGACCTACTAAAAGTATACTTTTAGGCTTTATATTAAGAATTGGAGCTTTGTTTTTTACAAGGTGTTTTACATAATTAGCTTGTTGTTTGTAATAATTATAAGCTTTATTGTAGCAATTATTTATTTTTATTTGTAGTTCATTATTATTAGAACTTAAACAAAACGTTTGCCTATTAGAGTATCTTAAAGGACTAAAGTAAATGAAAAGTATTTTAGGATGAATTGAGTTTAATATTTGCCGAGTTTCCATTGTACATTCAAATGCTATAATACAATCAAAAGAAGTAATATTATCTTTTAAATATCCAGATATTTTATCAATGCATTCTTTTTTAAGAGCCGTAGAATACGCTTTTTTAGGTAAATATTCTTTAATACTTGAAGTATTAGGATTTAAAATATCATTTATTTTTGTAACAGTATTACTTCTACTGGAAAACCATAAATCAGCTAACCAATCATGGTTTGTGGGCAAATGATTTACAGGATGTTTAAATATATCTGTTAAAAATAAAATGTTCATATCTAAAATATTTAAAAAGCAATTAAAAGACTGCAATATGCAAAATTTAAATATAAGGCGATACTTGGTTAATAAAGAAATAAAAATATTTAGAAATTAAATTAATCTTAAAATTGTATGAGTAATTCAGATTTTAACTCGATTAGGGAGTTATAAATCCTAGTTACAACAATAAAATATATAAATTTGCACGATAAATAATTTATGAATGAAAAACCTAAGACATTTTTTTAAATATCTAGCTCCATATAAGTTTAATTTTTTTTCAAGTATTTTTTTTAATTTTTTATATTCTTTTTTTTCGGCATTGTCTATGTTATCATTAATGCCTGTAATGAATGTATTATTTAAAGAAACGGAAAAAGTTTATGAAAAACCTGTCTTTAAAGGTTTTGGAAGTTTGAATAAAAATAGTTTAGAAGATTTTCTTAATTACTTTATAACCACAAATACACAAGAAAAAGGTGCTTTTAGTACTCTAATATGGATGATGATCTTTATGATTGTAGCATTCTTTTTAAAGAATTTGTTTGCTTATTTATCTATGGTGTATATGACCTATTTAAACAATGGGGTGTTAAAAGATTTAAGAAACGATGTTTATAATAAAGTTACCTCTTTAAATGTTTCTTTCTTTTCAGGAGAAAAAAAAGGTGACTTAATATCTAGAATGACTGCTGATATTACAACAATAAAATCATCGTTTATGAATGCGATAATGATGATTGGAAGAGAACCCTTAACGTTATTGTTTACACTAGGAGCAATGTTATGGATTAGTTGGAAGCTAACCATTTTTGTTTTGGTTTTTTTACCCATAGCTGGTTTTTTAATTTCAAGATTAGGTAGAACGATTAAAAGTATTTCAGGAGATATTTTTGCAATGGAAGGAAATTTACTTTCTAAAATAGAAGAAACTTTAGGAGGAATAAAAATTATCAAAAACTTTACAGCAGAATCTTTTTTTAAGAACAAATTTAAATCTCAGTCAGAAGAAATTAATTATATGAACAATGTAATTGGTGCTAGAATGGCTATGGCAGGTCCACTAAGTGAATTTTTAGGAGTCTTTACAATTTCAATTTTATTTGTTTACGGAGGAACTTTAGTTCTAATAGAGGAAAGTTTAACAGGTGGAGCCTTTATTACCTACATGGGATTGGCTTATCAAATTTTAACTCCGGCAAAAGCAATGGCCAAGGCAAGTCACGCAATTCAAGGAGGAAATGCAGCATCAGAAAGAGTACGTTTTATTTTAGATGCTATAAATCCTTTAAAAGATAAAGAAGGGTCTAGAGTGATTAGTGGATTTAATAAAGAAATTAAATTTGAAAATGTATCTTTTAAATATGATAACGAATACGTATTAAAAGATTTTAATTTAACTGTTCCTAAAGGAAAAACAATCGCTTTAGTAGGAGAATCTGGAAGTGGAAAATCTACCTTAGCAAATTTAGTGACTAGGTTTTACGATGTGAATGAAGGTCGTATTACATTTGATGGTATAGATATTAAAGATGTAACTACAAAATCCTTAAGAAGTCAAATGGGAATTGTAGCTCAAGACTCTATTTTGTTTAATGATACAATTGCTAATAATATTTCTCTAGGTGTTGATAACGCATCCGAAGAAGATATTATACATGCTGCTAAAATAGCTAATGCACATAATTTTATTACAGAATTTGAAAATGGATATCAAAGTAATGTTGGTGATGGTGGAAATTCCTTATCAGGAGGGCAACGACAAAGAGTTGCCATTGCTAGAGCGGTTTTAAAAAACCCTCCTATCATGATTTTAGACGAAGCAACTTCTGCTTTAGATACGGAATCAGAAAAAGTAGTTCAAGATGCTTTAGAAAATATGATGGTAAATAAAACATCAATAGTAATAGCTCACAGATTATCTACTGTTAAAAATGCCGACTTAATTGTAGTCATGAAAAAAGGTAGAATTGTAGAGCAAGGAACACACAAAGATTTAATAGCTCAAGGTGGAATGTATTCTAAATTAGTAAGTTTACAATCTTTAGATATTTTAAACTAAATCATTAAGTAATAATGCTTAGTAATTAATTAAGAGAATGTTGTTTGATAAAAATAAAACATTTTTGTATCCAACTGATACTGTTTGGGGGATTGGTTGTGATGCTACAAATGAATTTTTAGTAGCTAAAATTTATAAAATAAAACAAAGAGAAGAAACAAAAAGCTTAGTAATACTTGTTGATTCTTTAGAAATGTTAAAAAAATATGTAGTTAAAGTTCCTAATAAAGCTTTGGAAATTTTAAAAAACGCAACCAATCCTACCACCATAGTTTACGATCACCCAATTGGAATTGCCAAAAATGCCATTGGTAAGGACAATACAATAGCTATTAGAATTGCATCGGATGATTTTTGTAAAAAAATGATTCAAAATTATGGTAAACCTATCGTATCTACATCTGCAAATATCAGTGGAGATCCTACACCTAAACAGTTTTCCGAAATAAACCCAGCTATTTTGAATGCAGTAGATTATGTAGTAGATTTGCACCACGATAAAATTTGTGAAAAATCCTCGACAATCATCAAGGTCACAAATCAAAATCAGGTAACCGTAATAAGACCTTAATGCGAATTTTAGAGAACTACAACACAGCAATTCAACATCCCGTTTTTGAATACATTACAAAGGCCGCAAAAGATTTACAGGTAGATGCATACGTAATTGGTGGTTTTGTGCGCGATTTTATTTTGGAACGCGGAACTGCTAAAGATATTGATGTAGTTGCTATTGGGAGCGGAATAGATTTGGCTTTAAAAGTAGCAGACTTACTACCCAATAAACCCAAAGTACAAGTTTTTAAAACTTATGGAACGGCTATGTTAAGATATCAAGACATAGAAATTGAGTTTGTAGGAGCTAGAAAAGAATCTTATTCAGAAGACAGTAGAAATCCACAAGTAGAAGAAGGTTCTTTAAAAGACGATCAAAATAGAAGAGATTTCACCATAAACGCAATGGCAATTTCTCTAAATCACAATTCATTAGGAGCCTTATTAGATCCTTTTAAAGGAATTGAGGATTTGCAAGCAAAAATAATTAGAACTCCTCTAGATCCAGATATTACTTATTCTGATGATCCTTTAAGAATGATGAGAGCCATTCGTTTTGCCACACAATTAAATTTTCAAATAGAAAAAAAATCTCTACAAGCCATTCAAAAAAATGCAAAAAGATTAAAAATCATTACTCGTGAAAGAGTCATGGTAGAGATTAATAAAATACTAGAAGCACCCGTACCTTCCATAGGTTTTTTACATTTAGAAAAAACTAGTTTGTTGCAACAAATTCTCCCAGAATTAACCGACTTGAAAGGAGTACAAGAAGTAGAAGGACAAAAACATAAAGACAATTTTTATCACACGTTAGAGGTGGTAGATAACATTTCTAAAAATACCGATGATGTTTGGTTGCGTTGGGCTGCTTTGTTGCACGATATAGGAAAGGCACCTACCAAACGATTTTCTAAAAAAGTAGGATGGACGTTTCATAACCACGAATTTGTGGGATCAAAAATGGTGTATAAACTTTTTAAAAGATTAAAGTTGCCATTAAATAATAAAATGAAATTTGTTCAAAAAATGGTGTTGTTAAGTTCTAGACCTATTGTGTTGGCTTCTGAAGTTACAGATTCTGCCATTCGTAGATTAGTGTTTGATGCAGGTGACGATATTGATAGTTTAATGACCTTGTGCGAAGCTGATATTACCACTAAAAATCCTACCAAATTTAAACGTTACCACAACAATTTTAAATTGGTTAGAAATAAAATTAAAGAGGTAGAAGAAAGAGATAGAGTACGAAATTTTGAACCTCCTGTTTCTGGAGAAACCATAATGAAAACATTTGATTTAAAACCGTGTAAAGAAATAGGTTTGATTAAAGATTATATTAAAGAAGCTATTTTAGATGGTGTTATTGCCAACGACTACCAAGAAGCTTATCAACTAATGATCAAAAGAGGAGAGAAACTCGGATTAAAAGTTAAATAACAACAACATTATATATTATTACAAAAAGTCAAAGAGATACTCTTTGGCTTTTTTTGTTGATATAATAGCAATAAAATACATGTTTAGTTGTCGTTTTATTATAAAATGTGGGGTAATATTTTTTTTTATGGAACAAATTAAATACATTTGGTAAACCAATTTGGTGAACCAATATAAAAGTTATGTGTAAAATAAAATATTTCTTAGTTGTAGCAAGTGTAATGCTATTGTCATGTGTATCCAAAAAATCTAACAATTTTGCAATTGTAAAAACAATAGAAGAATTTCATCAAAAAGTAGCAAATGCCAAACCTGGTGATGAAATTGTATTGGCAAACGGAGTATGGAAAAATGCAGAATTGTTGTTTGAAGCAAATGGAACGTCAGAAAATCCAATTGTATTAAGAGCAGAAGAAAGTGGAAAAGTAACTTTAGAAGGAAATTCTGATTTAAGAATTGCAGGTAGTCATTTAGTGATTAAAGGATTGGTTTTTAAAAACGGATTTACACCAACTACAGAAGTAATTTCTTTTAGAAAAGATAGCAAAACATTGGCAAATAACTGTAGGATAACAGAGTGTGTAATAGATGCGTATAACAATCCAGAAAGACACGATACTGAAACTTGGTTGGCATTGTACGGAAAAAATAATCGTGTAGATCATAACCATTTACAAGGTAAAAACACAAAAGGAGTAACCATGATTGTTCGCTTAAACAGCAAAGAAAGTCAAGAAAACAATCATAGAATAGATCATAATTATTTTGGACCAAGAGCCGTGTTGGGAGCAAATGGAGGAGAAACTTTACGTATAGGTACAAGTCACTATTCTTTAACAAACTCTAAAACCATTGTAGAAAATAATTATTTTGATAGATGTAATGGTGAGCATGAAAATATTTCAAACAAATCATGTCAAAACGTTTACAGAAACAATGTTTTTTATGAGTGTAGAGGGACGTTGACCATGAGACATGGAAACGAAACCTGGGTAGAAGGGAATGTGTTTATAGGGAATGGAAAAGCCTGTACAGGTGGAATAAGAGTTATTAACGGGCAGCAAACAGTTGTAAATAATTACGCAATTGGTTTAACAGGAAATAGATTTAGAGGTGCATTTGTAATTATGAACGGTGTGCCCAATTCAAAAATTAATCGTTACCATCAGGTAAAAGATGCTAGAGTTGTAAACAATACATTTATAAATTGTGACAATGTGCAATTGTGTGCTGGTAGCGATGCAGAAAGAAGTGCCATTCCAGAAAGTTCTATTGTGCAAAGCAATATCTTTTACCATGTAACCAAAAACAATGTTTTTAAAGCATATGATGATATTAGTGGAATTTCTTTTGCAAATAACATTATTAGTCCCAACATAAAACCCTTAACTCAAAACGGATTTAAAAAAGAAGAGTTGGAGTTGGTAAAAAATAAATTAGGCTTGTTAGTTCCAAAAGACACCACGTTAACTGCAGGTGCCACAATCAAAGAAATGGTTTCTAAAGCAGAAACAGGAGTTTCTTGGTATCCAAAAAAAGATAAAGATGTTGCATTTTCATCAGGAAAAACAATTAAAGTAAAGGGAGGGTTAAATACTTTAATAAAAGCTGCAGAAAATAGCCAAGCAGGAGATGTGTTAGAGTTAAATGAAACAGATACTTATATTGTAAATAAAACAATATCGGTAAAACATCCATTAACTGTAAAATCTTCTGGAGCTAAAAAGCCATTAATTCTTTTCGAAAAAAAGGTATTGTTCCAAATTCAAAACAACGGAGCACTACAATTATATAATCTACAAATTGATGGTAAAAATTCACCAGACGATACGGGAAACTCTGTAATCTCTACCAGTAAATATTCTATGAATACCAATTACAAATTGTTTGTAGATAAATGTGATTTCGTAAATTTAGATATCAACTATGCTTTTGATGCAATCAAGGTTTATAAAAATACATTTGCAGATACCATTTGCATTACCAATTCTAAGTTTAGCGATGTTACAGGGTCTATTATGGCTTTAGATAAAGAAACAGATGATATTGGAATTTACAACGCAGAATATGTAATTTTAAAGAACAACATTTATAAAAATGTAGGAGGTACAGTTCTTAATCTATACAGAGGAGGAACAGACGAAAGTACTTATGGACCTTTCTTAGAGTTAGAAAACTCAGTTTTTGACAATGTGGGGAATAATAAAAGAAACAAAGCAAAATCTGCCATTACATTATACGGAGTTCAAAAAGTAGAAATTAAAAACAATATTTTTAAAAATAGCAAAGGTGTAAACATGCATTTGGTAGTTGGAGAGCCTGTAGTAGAAGTTTACAATAATAATTTTTACAAATCGGGAGATTTGAACATTACAGGAGATCAAAAATACGATGTACAAAATGTTTGGGAATTAGATCCTAAATTAACCAATGATTATATGTTATCTGCTTTGTCACCATTAAAAAATAAAGGAACAAATCAGCAAGATTTAGGAATTCAACAATAATAACAGCCAAAATTCAGCAGTATGAAATTGAAGTACTCAATAGTTATAATACTAGTTTTTATCAGCTTTTTAGGAGTTCAATCTTTAAAAGCTCAAGAACATCCTAGTTTAATTTTAACAAAATCAGGAGTTCAAAAAATTAGACAAGAACTAGGGAATGTACCTCTTTTTGATAAAAGTTTGGCTTTGGTAAAAGCAGAGGTAGATGCAGAAATTGAGTTAGGAATAGAGACTCCAATCCCTAAAGATTATTCTGGAGGATATACGCACGAGAGACATAAAAGAAATTTTTTAATGTTACAAAAAGCTGGAGTATTGTTTCAGATTTTACAAGACGAAAAGTATGCTGTTTACGTAAAAGATATGTTGTTTCAATATGAAAAAATGTACAAAGATTTACCAGTTCATCCACAAACAAGATCTTATGCTAGAGGAAAATTGTTCTGGCAATGCTTAAACGATTCTAATTGGTTGGTATATGTAAGTCAGGCTTATGATTGTGTGTATGATTGGTTGTCTAAAAAGGAACGAAAAAAACTAGAAAACAATTTATTCAGACCTTTTGCAGATTACATTTCTGTAGACAATCCACAATTTTTTAACAGAGTGCACAATCATAGTACATGGGGAAATGCAGCTGTTGGTATGATTGGTTTGGTAATGAATGATGAAGAACTAATAGAAAGAGCTTTGTACGGAATAAAAGATGATGGATTGCAAGTTGGAGCCAAAGACAATGATGGAGGTTTTATAAAAACAGAAGGTCAAAAGGCGGGTTTTTTAGCCAATATAGATGAACCATTTTCTCCAGACGGATATTACACAGAAGGTCCTTACTATCAACGTTATGCAATGTATCCTTTTTTGGTGTTTGCAGAAGCTTTAGAAAATGTAAAACCAGAACTAAAAATATTTGAATTTAAAAAAGGAGTGCTGTTAAAATCAGTAAATGCATTGTTAAATTTAACAGATGCGAATGGAAATTTTTTCCCATTAAATGATGGGCAAAAAGGAATGTCTTATTATTCTAGAGAATTGGTAACAGCTGTAGATGTAGCATATTTTTATGGAGGTCTAAATTCGCAATTATTAAGCATTGCTCAAAAGCAACAAAAAGTATTGTTAAGCGATGCTGGTTTGGCTGTAGCATTAGCTATTCGTCATCACAAAGCAGTACCATTTCAAAAAAAATCCATCAACTTATCAGATGGGCCTAACGGAAAACAAGGCGGAGTAGGTGTGTTGCGTTACGGAAATGAAGATTTAACCTTGGTATTTAAATATGCAGCACAAGGATCTAGTCATGGGCATTATGATAAACTTTCGTATTCTTTATACGAAAAAGCAGATGAAGTAATTCAAGATTATGGATTGGCAAGATTTGTAAACATAGAACAAAAAGGAGGTGGTAATTATTTAAAAGAAAACAAAACATGGGCCAAACAAACCATTGCTCATAACACCATTACACAAAATCAACAATCTCACTTTAAAGGTAAATATGAAATAGGGAGTCAACATCATTCCGATTTAGTTTTTTATGACGATAGCCATCAAAATATACAAATAATTAGTGCTAAAGAAAGCAATGCATATACAAACACGGTATTGCATAGAACTATGGCAATTATTAAAATTCCCAATTTAACTAAGCCTTTGGTGTTAGATCTTATGAATGTAAATTCCAAAGAACGCAACCAATATGATTTGCCAGTTTATTTTAACGGTCAAGTTATTAGTACCAATTTTAAATACAACCTACCCCAAGTATTAAATCCTTTAGGTACAAAAAACGGATATCAGCATTTATGGTTAGAAGGAAAAGGAGCTCCTAAAGAAAACAATAGCAAGGTAACGTTTTTAAATAAAAATAAATTTTACACATTAACTTCTACTGTGCAAGCAAATGATGAATTGTTATTTACCAGAATTGGAGCCAATGATTCTGAGTTTAATTTAAGAAGAGATGCTGGTTTTATGATTAGAAGAAATAATGAATCAAATACCGTTTTTGCATCTGTTATAGAACCTCACGGATCTTATAGTTATGTGTCAGAATTTTCGGTAGATTCTAAAAGTCATATTGTAAATTTAGAAGTAATACATAACAGTAACAATTATACGGCAGTACGTTTTACAACTACACAAGGTGTAATGGCCACTTTAATTGTAGCCAATAATACGGTAAATAAAACAAAGCAGCATTCATTAAAAATTAACGATAAAATGTTCCATTGGAAAGGAGTGTATCATTATCAACAAACAAAATAAATTAAAAAATGAAACGATTTAGTGAAAAGTACGTCATTACCAAAGAAATGGATTGGGAAGAGCTTGGCGGAGGAGTATCAAGAAAATTTCTAGGGTATGATAATCAAATTATGATGGTAAAAGTAAAGTTTGAAAAAGGAGCTTTAGGATCTCCACATCAACATTTTCATACACAAGCAACTTATTGTGTATCAGGAAAATTTGAATTTGAAATTGATGGTGAAAAGAAAATTGTAGAAGCCGGAGATGGAGTGTATATAGAACCTAATTTGCTGCACAGTGCCATTTGTTTAGAAGAAGGAATTCTTATTGATACGTTTAGTCCTGTAAGAGAAGATTTTTTAAGTGGAAATGGAGTGTCTTATTTTGGCGATAAAAAATCCTAGTACTTTTGAAAAGTAAGGTTAAAAATGACCACAGAAACATATAGTAATTAATTTTATGTTCTAGAACTATTGAAAGTTAATTACTTATGAAATTTAAATTTAAAACCAAGTTAAACTAACACATACTTATAAGTATGTGTTTTTTTTTGATTTTTTCATAATAAAACACAATAAAAGTTGTTAATAATGTTTTTAATATATATATTTGGTAAACCAAACTGGTAAACCAATAAAGCTAATAAATCGTATAATCTTAAAAATCACTAAATTATAGTATGAAATAAACGAACAAAATAAAAAAAGGATGGGTGCACGCCCATCCTTCTAAAAGGGAAATTACTTCATTCTCACAGGAAGTAAATTCTAAAGTATGTAAACGGTAGTAAACACACATCCACAAAAGTAATCATTTTTATTTATGTGCTGTGTGTTAAAAAAGAGGAAGAAAATTTGTTTTCAATAAAACATCTAGATCCTCAAAAATTATGATTAATTAACTTAATACTAACACAAATGGAACTAAAGAAAATTTTAACACTAACAGCACTATTGTTTTTTAACATAGCTGTTTTTGCTCAAGAGCAGTTTAATCTGACAGGACTTGTTTTGTCTAGTACAGATGGTGTGCCAATCCCCGGAGCTACGGTGGTTATAAAAGGATCTTCTAAAGGAACTATTTCAGATTTTGACGGTAATTATCAATTAAGCGTTAAAAAGGGAGATGTTTTAGAAATTTCTTTTATTGGTTACGAAACGAAATCGATTTCGATAGGAGACGAAACAAAAATAACAATACAATTAGATGAGAGCTCATCTCAATTAGATGAGGTTGTAATCGTAGGATATGGAACTCAAAAAAAATCACACTTAACAGGAGCTATTTCAAAAGTATCAAACGAAAAGTTAGACCAAATTGCTGTCTCTAGGGTAGATGATGCCTTAGTAGGTCAAGTATCTGGTGTAAACATTCAAGCTACAGATGGAGAAGCAGGAGCTGCTCCAACAATAAGCATTCGTGGTGTAGGTTCTATGTCTGGAGATTCTACTCCTTTAGTTGTGGTTGATGGAATTATAGTTGATTCAGATTTTTTAGGGTCATTAAACATGAATGATGTAGCTTCTTTTGAAATTTTAAAAGATGCAGCTTCTTCGTCTATATACGGATCTAAAGGAGCTAATGGAGTAATTATGATTACCATGAAAGATGGTGTTGTTGGTAAAACAAAAATTAGTTACAACTCATATATTGGTTTTAAAGAAGCCAGAAAAAGCGATAAATATGAATTTTCAATTGCAGAAACAGCAGCAGCAGAAACCGCATATTATCAAGCTTTAGAAGCAAATGATCCTGCAGCTTTTGCAGCCTTAGGACACAGAGCAGAAAATGGAGGAATCTACTTATCAGATAGAACAAAATACAAGCAATTAGTAGGTATTGATCGTTCTTGGCAAGATGTAATTTTTGATGGAGGAACCATTAAAAGTCATTCATTATCTATTAGAGGAGGAAACAAAAAAACAAAATATGCAACAAGTATCAATTACTCAGATGATGAAGGGGTTTTGTTAACAGATAATTTTAAAAAATATGGATTAAGATTAAAGTTAGACAGTAAACTAAACGATAAAGTTTCGGTAGGAGTAAACTTAAGTCCATCTTTTACCAAAAGAAGACGTTTTGACGGTTCTACACACGATATTTTAAGACAAACCAATTGGTTACCAGTGTATCACGATGAAAATACCATTCAATATGTAGACAGAGGAGTGTATCCAAATGTACAAATTGGAGATTATGCATTCCAACGTCATTTTGATAATTATGATTTGTACGGAGATGCTAGTACCTTGGTAGATATTAGTAACACATCTAACACCAACCCTGCTGCTAAAATTTTAGAGCGTGAACGTTATGATGATAAGTTTAAAATGTATGGAAGTGTTTACGGAAGTTACGATATTTTTAAAGGATTAAACTTTAAAACTACCTTATCAGGATCTTACCAAGACACGCAACGTTCAAGATGGCAAGGTACAGAGTCTAACAGAAACGGTGCTTCTGCAGCTCAAATGAACGAAATTTCTCAAAGAGAATTGTATGTAATTTCTGACAACTTTTTGAATTACAATACAACAATAAATAAAGTACACGATGTTAGCGCAACTGTAGGTATGGTTATAGAATCTAGAGATTATTCTTATTCTTCTATTTCAGGAACAGGATACACCAACGATGATGTGAAAGAAATTACCAATGCTTCTATTATTAGTGGAGCAGATGCGTTTGAGTGGCAAAAAAGAGGAATATCATACGTGTCTAGATTTAACTATGCATATGACAATAAGTATTTAGCATCGCTTAGTTTAAGAAGAGATGGTAGTTCTATTTTCGGATCAGATTACAAATATGGTAATTTCCCTGCTGCTTCTATTGGTTGGAATGTTTCTAACGAAAACTTTATGGAAGACAACAACGTAATTAACAGATTAAAATTAAGAGCAAGTTACGGGGTTACAGGTAACGACCGTTTAAATACAGGAAGTGTAGATCCAGATGTAAGTAGTAGTTCAAGCAACTTGTCTACAGGAAACCTTTTGGTAGATTATTACCCTTCTTTATCCTTATTACAGTCTAATACAGCAGTTGTAGATGGGGCTATTACTCCAGGTTTTGCTCCTTTAAATATTGCAAACCCTGAATTAAAATGGGAACGTTTGGTAGAAGTAAACCCAGGAGTTGATTTTGGATTGTTAAACAACAGAATTTCTGGATCTATTGATTGGTACCAAAGAACAAGTGACCAATTGTTGCTAGACAACCCAATATCTTTTACAACAGGTTTAGAAAGCGCTTTGGTAAACTTAGGAAAAGTGAAAAACGAAGGTTGGGAGTTTGAGTTGAGAACTAAAAACATAGCATCAGAAAAATTTAGCTGGAACTCTACATTAATTGCAACAACCAATAAAAACACATTAGTTGATTTTGCAGATTCAGACGGTCAAATATCTAGTGTAGACTCTAAAAGAGCTTCAGAGTGGATCAATTTAGAAGGACAACCTATCTCTACATTCTACGGATGGGTAGTAGATAAAGATATTCCTGCAGAATATTTGGCAAATCCATTTCATCCAATTGGAGCAGAGGCTCAAGATGTATATGTAAAAGATTTAAACGGAGATGGAATTATTGATGATGAAGATAAAGCGGCTTTAGGAGACCCTTATCCAGATTTGGTTTGGAGTTTTACAAACGAATTTAAAATAGGACAAGTAGATGTAAGTTTTATGGTGCAAGGATCACACGGAGCTGAAATTAGAAACATGGGAGATCAATATATTTTTAATCACTTTAACAGTGCACAAGATTTTATAGCATCTACTCCAAATCAAGAGTTTATCAAGCAAAAGATTTTTACAGATGATATCATTCAAGATGCTTCTTACTTGGCTTTGCGTAATGTAAACATAGGATACAACTTTCCTAAAGATTTCTTATCAAAGTATAAAATAGAAGGATTAAGAGTATATGCAACAGGTCAGAACTTAGTATATCTAACAGCAGATAATTATACAGGATTTAACCCAGAATCTATAGATAGAACCAGTCCAACAAGCTACGGATATCAACGTGCAGGATCACCTATCTTCAGAACAATTTCGTTTGGTTTAAATCTAGATTTCTAAAACTTAAAAAACATATATCATGAAAAATATAAAAAGAATGCTATTACTTGTAATGGGGGGCTTTATGGCTTCTTGTAGTAGCGATTACTTAGAAATAACACCAAAATCAGGTATTACTGTAGATTCTTATTTTAAGAATGCTTCTGAAGTAGAATCAGGTATTATAGGTGTTTATGATGCAATTCAAGGAAAAAACAGTACAGATCCAGATGACAATCACGGAATTATGTATGAGTATTATTTAACAGAAATGCGTAGTGATAATACAAGAACTAAAAGTCAAGAAGGTGAAGCATCACAATTTGAATTTTATAATGTAGAAGCTACCAACGGTATTGTTAAAGATTATTACGCAAGTTTTTACAATGTAATTTATAGAGCCAATATTGTTTTAGAAAACTTAGATGTAGTTACCAATGAAACTACCAAAGCTAGTTTTGAAGCAGAAGCTAAATTCTTAAGAGCTTATGCTTACTTTAATTTGGTAAGATTGTTTGGAGATTTGCCTTTAATAGATAGAGTAATTACTCCTTTAGAAACCGAAAAACAATTTACAAGAGTAGCAACCACACAAATTTATGATTTAATTGTAAGCGATTTAACAACTGCAGTAGCAGGATTAGATAACAGTTCCAAAACTAGAGCTTCTAAAGCTGCTGCTCAAACACTATTGGCAAAAGTATATTTAACACAAGATGAAAAAGACTACACACAAGCACAGCTTTTAATAGAAGATGTAATGGATAGCGGATTTTCATTAATGCCTAATTTTAACGATGTTTTTTACCAAGAACAAAATGCCGAAATTATTTTTGCAATTGGATACAACACAACATCAGACGATAGTCAAAACTTTTCGGGTGAATGGATGAATGGTGTAGGTAGAACCTCTGGTGTAAATTATGTAACTACAGATGCGGTTACGGTATTAGATGCTTTTGGAGGAGATAGAACTCAGTATTCTTACAGAATAGATCCAAGTCAAACAACACAAAACCAGGTAACAAAATATTTACCTAATGGAGAAGATGGTAATGCCGATGGAAAAACATTTGATTTAGATGCTACTTTAGCAGGAAATGATTGGATTGTTTTACGTTATGCAGATGTATTATTGTTACACACAGAAGCAATTATGGCTGGAGGTACAGAAACCTCAAACACAAATGCTGTAAACTCTTTTAACCAAGTAAGAAACAGAGCTGGTTTGGCAAATGATGCTGATGGAACTATAACACAAGATGAATTGTTGTTAGAAAGAAGAGTAGAATTGGCTTTTGAAAATCATAGACTTTTTGATTTGATAAGATTAGGAAAAGCAGAATCTGTTTTATCAACATTTTCAGCAACCAACGGATTAGGGTTTTCTTCTTCTGATTTATTGTTGCCAATTCCTCAAAGAGAAATCAACTTGAGCGATGGAAAAATGAAACAAAACCCAATTAATTAAAGGTTTAACCAATTAAAAAAAGAAATTATGGACACTATAAATAAAATTAAAAGCCGTATTTCAATGTCTCTATTCGGAGTAATGATAATAACAGTATTTTCTGCTATTTCTTGCGATTCGTTTGAGTATGATTTACCAGAAGCAAATTCTAAAGAAGACACAACTCCTCCTTCAGCAAGCTTTTCGGCATCTGTTACAGAAGATTACTTAACCTATACATTTGGAAATGCATCAACAAGTACAACGGATTATTTATGGGATTTTGGAGATCCAACTACAGAAACAGATACATCAACAAATATAGATGGTGAATATACTTATTCGGCAGAAGGAACTTACACAATTACATTAACAGCTACCGATAAGAATGGATTAGAAAGTACTTTTTCTACTACTATAGAAGTGGTAGAGCCAGAAACGCCAGCAGCAATCAATCCTGAAGTGTTAAATGGAAATATTGAGTCTAAATATGATAATTGGAGGTTTGATAGTTTTACAGGTGGAACAACGACTCCTTTTAGAGATAGTGGTGAGGGAGATTCTAAAGATTATACAGAGACAGAAACTGGAGGTTCTACAAGATGTGCAAAATGGGAAGATAGTGAGATAGGTACTGTTGAAAATACGAGCAAAAGAGTTGCTTATCAACCATTAGCGGTTTCTCCAAATACAGTATATACAATAGAATTTAGTCACGCACTAAAGGCTGATGGAGATAAAGTGGTTGTGAAAATTTTAGATGGCCATTTTTCTGATGGGGCTGTTGCTTTTATAAGTACACCATTAGCTGAATTTGAGGGTACTACAGCTAATGGATCAAAGAATTTTACTGTTAAAACAGGAACATTTACATCAAATGCTTCTGCTGAAATAGCTTTAATGATGTATGCTGTAAATATCGATAATGCATATATTGATAATGTAAAAGTTTATCCAGCCGAATAAACTAATAAAGAACTTAAAAGGAAATGAAGTATTTAAAAGAAATTAGTACAGTTTTAGTATTTATATTCTTTTCTGTAAACGCTACTTGTCAAACAAAGGCAAGTAGTGTTACAGAAACTAAAAAAACGGTAAAAAAAAAGAAACGCAAAAAACACAAATTGTCAAAAATAGATTTGAGTCATTGGAGTGTAACTACCCCAGAATTAAATCATAAAGGAAAAGCAACAAATGTAGAACCGCCAGAAATTTTAGCATATGCTACAGATAAAAGGTTAATTCCATATATGTACAACGATTCAATTAAAGGAGGTTTGGTTTTTTACGCATATCCAAGCAATGCCACTACGGCAAACACAAAATATTCTAGATCAGAACTTAGAGAGCAAATGGTTCCTGGAGATAACAATACCAACTGGACTTTTAAGCAAGGTGGTAAAATGAAAGGAACTTTAAAAATTGATGAAATTTCTAAAGATTCAGAAGGAAAATATCACAAAGTAATCATCATGCAAATTCACGGTCGTTTAACCAACGAACAACGTGATATGATAGGACAAAAAGACAACAACGCTCCTCCAATTTTAAAAATATATTGGCACAAGGGAAAAATTAGAGTAAAAACAAAAGAACTTAAAAATATAGAAGCAACGGGTGAAGAGCTTTTACACGAAGATGCATGGGGAGATGATGAAGGTTATAGTTTTGAAGATGAGGTAGGTTTTAAAAAATTTACACTTGAAGTTCAAGTGTCCGAAGGTAAAATGGTAATCATTTTAAACGGATACAATTACAAAGTTTATGAAAACATTCACATGGAAAAATGGGGAGTTTTTGAAAACTATTTCAAAGCAGGAAACTACTTTCAATCAAGAGATGAAGGAGCTTACGCAAAAGTTAAATATTACAAATTAAAAGTAAGCCACTAAAACAATTAACAATGAATATTAAAATTCTTTACCAATGGATTTTCATAAGTTTTCTATTCAGTTTTACAAATTGTAATTCAGAATCAGAAGTAGATTTACCTATTGTAAAAGAAGAACCTAATATAGAGAAAGAAAAGAACGAAAATGAAGAAGAGGAAATTCCAACAGATTACAAAATACCCAATATAGATTTAAGTCATTGGAAAGTTACGTTGCCTATTGGAAAACCAACAGAGGTAAATCCGCCAGAAATTTTAGAGTATGCAACCAACCCAACTTTACAACCATTTATGTACAACGATTCTATTAATGGAAGTTTAGTTTTTTATACCTATCCTGGTAGTACCACAGCAAATACATCTTACTCTAGAACAGAGTTAAGAGAGCAAATGACACCAGGAAGTAATACTAACAATTGGACATTTAAACAAGGAGGAGTATTAAAAGGAGAATTGGCGGTTACAAATATTACAAAAGATGATAAAGGAGATTATCATAGAACCATTATCATGCAAATTCACGGAAGATTAACCAATGAACAGCGTGATTTGATTGGGCAAAAAGACAACAATGCACCTCCTATATTAAAAATTTACTGGCATAAAGGATATGTAAGAGTAAAAACAAAAATATTAAAAGATTTAAATGCATCAAATACAGAAATTTTAGAAACGGATGCATGGGGAGATGATGAGGGATATAATTTTCCTGAATATGTAGGGTTTAAAAAATTTAAGCTAGAAGTAAAAGTTTCTGAAGGAAAAATGGAAGTTGTCATGAACGGAACGTCTAAAGTTTACAATAATATTCACATAGAAAAATGGGGTGTTTTTGAGAACTACTTTAAGGCAGGTAACTACTTAACTACATTAGATAGTTGGGCAAGTGCAAAAGTGGAATATTATCAATTAATTGTGCAACATTAATTAGGTTAGATATATAAATATTTCATATATTTATACTGACCAGATTGGTTAACCAATTTATAAAAACTGTGAATCTATGAAGCTAGAAGTATTGTTAAAGGGAGATCACCAAACAACTCAAAATCAGATTATAAGTAAGTTAAGAGACTTAATTAATCTTAAAAATTTAGAACCAGGAGACAAATTGCCTTCCGAAAGAATGTTGTCTGAAAAGTTTGAAGTAAGCAGAAGTAATGTAAGAGAAGCTATACAATTATTAGAATTTTATGGATTGTTAAAGTCCAAACCACAAAGTGGAACATTTGTGGCAGATATAGGACAAATAGCAATGAATGGGATGATTGATGATATTTTAGCTTTGGGAGATCCAGATTTTAGATCGCTTGTTGAAACTAGAATTTTGTTCGAGCTAAAAACAGTTCGTTTGGCTGCCCAAAGAAGAACGCAAGAAGATTTAGATAGTATTGAAAAAGCCTTGCAAGCTTACAAAGAAAAGGTGTTGAATTGTGAAAATGCTGTACAAGAAGATTTGTTGTTTCACTTAGCTATTGCTAGAGCTAGTAAAAACACTACAATGAATACTTTTATGCTAATGATTACTCCAAAAATTATTACAAATTTTGAAAAATACCATGTTTGTGATAAAGGACAAGCCAAGAAAGGAATTTTAGAACATCAAGAAATTTTTGAAGCAATTAAGGAACAAGATACGCAGTTGGCTAAAGAAAAAATGAAAATTCATTTTGGAGCCTTGTATCAATACTGTTATAACACCAAATAAAAAACACATAATACGATTGCACGGTCGTATCTAAATAAAAAGGGAAATTATATAGAATCATTTTTAAAGCTGTAATACACAAATAACGTTGTAATTTTTTAAGTCAGTTTTAAATCAGTAAAAATCAACACATTTTTATTGAGTGGGATTCTTTTGTCAAAAAATAAAAATAAATAATACAAATAGAATACTAATAATCATACAGTTATGAAGGTTAAAGGATTAAGATGGTGGGTAATAATGCTAATTTGTTTGGCAACAGTTATCAATTATATAGACAGAACAGCATTTGGGGTTATGTGGCCCGAAATGGGAAAAGATTTAGGGTTAGATGAATCTGATTATGCAGTAATGCTAAACATTTTTATGGTAACCTATGCATTGGGAAAATTTTTATCAGGAAAATTGTATGATGAAATTGGAACACGTTTAGGATTTGTAGTTTCTATTGTAGTATGGTCATTATCATCAGTATTGCATGCCTTTGCAGGCGGATTGGTAAGCTTAACGGCTTTTAGAGCCTTTTTAGGATTAGGAGAAGCAGGAAATTGGCCAGGTGCAGTAAAAAGTAACGGAGAATGGTTTCCTGTAAAACAAAGAGCCATTGCACAAGGAATTTTTAACGCAGGGGCTTCTTTAGGAAGCGTAATTGCTCCCGTATTAATTGCTTATTTGTATAGCCATTTTGGTTGGCGAACCACCTTTATTATTATTGGAGCTATTGGTTTGTTGTGGGTAATTCCTTGGTTGTTTGTTAACAAATCAAACCCAGAAGTGCATCCTTGGATTACAGATGAGGAAAGAGCTTTAATTTTAAAAGATAGAATTGTAACGGTAGAAGAACCAGGTAAAAAAGAAAAAGGACTGTCTGTAGTTCAAATCTTAAGTCATAAAGAATCTTGGGGGGTATTAGCTGCAAGATTATTTATAGAGCCTATTTGGTGGTTGTTTGTAGGGTGGATGCCTTTGTATTTAAATTCAGAATTTGGTTTTAGTATAGAGGAAATAGGAGCCACTATTTGGATTTCTTATTTAGGAGGAATGGCAGGTAGTATTGTTGGTGGTTGGTATTCAGGAAAACTAATGGAAACAAAATCTGTAGATGTTGCCAGAAAAACGACCATATCTATAGGAGGAGCTTTAATCTTTTTAGGATTGTTAGGGATTATCTTTTTAGTAAACGAAAACAACCCAATGACTTTTATTTACATAGTTGCTGTTGTTTTGTTTGGTTTCCAATTCGCAATAGGAAATATACAAACCATTTCTAGCGATTTATTTAGTGGAAAATCTGTAGGAACTTTAGCCGGTTTAGCAGGAACTGTTGCAGCCATATCTGTAATTATTATGAATACATTAATTCCTTTAATTGCTTCTGTGTCTTACACTCCAGCTTTTATTGTAATTGCAATATTGGCTCCTCTAGCAATAGGATCCATCTATGTATTAATCAAAAAAATAGAACCCGTAAAAGTAAATTAATTAATAAATGCACAAAATTTAAACAAAATGGAATTAAAAGGGAAAATAGCGGTAATCACCGGAGCTACAGGTGGAATAGGATTTGAAGTAGCAAAAAGATTAGGTAAAGATGGGTATACTGTAGTGTTAAACGGTATAGATGATAAAGCAGGAGCCCAAAGATTACAAGAATTAACCAATGCAGGAATTTCTGCAGAATATTATGGTTTTGATGTTACTGATGAAAAACAAGTAACAGAGAATATTTGTAAAATTGGGGACAAATACGGAAAAATAGATTTGCTAGTAAACAATGCTGGTGGTTTAGGAGGAAGGTCTAGATTTGAAGAAATGACCACAGAGTTTTACAGATTTGTAATGGCTTTAAATCTTGACTCTACATTTTTTGCTTCAAGAGCAGCAATTCCGTATTTAAAAAAAGGAACCAATGCTTCCATCATTAATTACACCTCAAATGCAGGTTGGAATGCCGGAGGACCAGGAGCAGGAATTTATGGAACTTCAAAAGCAGGAGTACATGCAATTACCAGAGCTTTAGCAAAAGATTTAGCAGAATATGGAATTAGAGTTAATGCAGTTTCTCCAGGAACTATTGACACACCTTTTCATGCTCAAATAAAATCAACTAAACCAGAAGTTTTTGCTTCATGGAAAAACAACATCATGTTAGGAAGGTTAGGACAGCCAGAAGAAGTAGCTTCTGTGGTTTCTTTTTTAGCTAGTGATGATGCTTCTTTTATTACTGCCGAAACCATTCAAATTGGAGGAGGACAAGCTTTAGGTATTTAAACAGAAATTTAAAAATGAAATTAAAAGGTAAAGTTGCTGTGGTAACTGGCGGTTCAAGAGATATTGGTAGGGCAGTGTCTTTAAAACTAGCAAAAGAAGGAGCTAAAGTGGTTGTTAATTATTGCAACAATTATGAAGATGCAGTGGTGACAGCAAAAAGAATTCATAAAATTAATGGGGAGGTAATTATTGTTCAAGGAGATGTAACAAAATTAGAAGACGTTAAAAATTTAGCAGATAAAACAGTAACAGCCTTTGGACATAAAGTAGATATTTTAGTAAATGTAGCTGGCGGACTTTTTGAAAGAAAGTTTATAGAAGATATTGATGAAAATTATTACAATTTGGTTATGGATGTAAATTTCAAATCATGTGTTTTTCTGACTCAGACCTTTAAACCTTATATGGCAAATGGAGGATCTATTGTTTATTTTTCATCACAAGCTAGTAGAGATGGAGGAGGGAATGGAGCTTCTATTTACGCAGCATCAAAAGAGGCAGTAACTACTTTTACACGTTCTATGGCCAAGGAATTAGGACCGCAAGGAATTAGGGTAAATGCGGTAACACCTGGAATGATTGCTACTAAATTTCATGATACTTTTACAAAAAGCGAGATTCGTGAAAAAGTAGCTACACAAACCCCTTTAAAAAGAGAAGGAAAAGCAGAAGAGGTTGCAGGTTTGGTTGCCTATTTGGTTTCGGAACAAGCATCTTTTATGTCAGGAAATAATATTGATATTAACGGAGGACTTGTTTTTAGTTAATAAAAGTATTTAGTTAAGTTGTTTTAAAATTTAAATAGCCTAAGATTTATTTCTTAGGCTATTTATTTTAGGAATATAAGGTTTGTTTAAGAGTATTCTTTCATAAACTCTTCTACTTTGTTTACCATGTTGGTACTACCACAAATAAAAGGAACTCTTTGGTGTAGTTCTGTAGGTTTTATGTCTAAAATTCTAGTAAAACCATCGCTGGCTTTTCCGTTGGCTTGTTCGGCCAACATGGCCATAGGGTTGCACTCATATAACAAACGCAATTTACCATTAGGATTTTTAGTGCTTTTAGGATACATGTATACTCCACCTTTAATCATATTTCTATGAAAATCTGAAGCTAAAGAACCAATGTATCTACTTGTGTAAGGTCTGTCCTCTTCTATTTGCTGACAATATTTAATGTATTTTTTAATTCCATCAGGAAATTCAAGATAATTTCCTTCGTTTACGGAGTAAATATTTCCATCTACAGGAAACTCCATGTTAGGATGAGATAAGTAAAATGAACCAATGGCTGGGTTTAGTGTAAAACCGTTAACTCCGTGTCCGGTAGTGTATACCAACATAGTTGAAGTTCCGTAAATAATATATCCTGCAGCTACTTGGTGTTTTCCTTCTTGTAAAAAATCATCTATAGTAACTGGGGTTCCTAATGGGGTAATTCTTCTGTAAATAGAAAATATGGTTCCTACAGATACGTTTACATCAATATTAGAAGATCCATCTAAAGGATCTATTAAGACTACATATTTGTTTTGGTGGTCGTTGTTAATACTGTTAATAGAAACAAAATCATCTTCTTCTTCACTGGCAATACCACAAACTATATTTCTGTTAATAAGTGATTGAATAAAAACATCGTTGGCATAAACATCTAGTTTTTGTTGATCTTCACCTTGAATATTTGTGTCTCCGGCAGCACCAATAATATCTACAAGTCCTGCTTTGTTTACTTCGTGGTTTACAACTTTTGCTGCTAATCTAATTGAGTTTAATAGATTTGATAATTCTCCGCTAGAGTATTTAAATGAATGTTGGTTTTCAATAATAAATTCTCCTAATGTTTGATTTTTATTTGACATTGTATAGGTTAGTTAGATACTATAAATATCGTTATTTTTTAACTTACTACAACGATTTCGTAACTGTTTTTTCTTTGTTTTTAGCGCTTTTTATAAGAATTTAACAAAAAACAAAAAAAGGCCTGAAAATTATATTTCAGGCCTTTGCTACTAAAAATGAATCGTATTTTTTAGATGCTATAACTGTTTTTGTCAAAGTAACTAAACTTGTCTCCGTTTTTAATTTGTTTTACGGTTTCAAAAATTAATTTAATTACATTTTCAACATCGTTTCTGTGTACCATTTCTACGGTAGTGTGCATGTAGCGCAATGGTAATGAAATTAATGCAGATGGTACTCCTCCGTTGCTATAAGCAAAGGCATCGGTATCTGTACCTGTTGCTCTAGAAGATGCGTGTCTTTGGAAAGGAATATTGTTTTTTTCCGCAGTGTCAATAATCAACTCACGTACATTGTGTTGAATAGCAGGAGCGTAAGAAATTACAGGTCCGTTACCAATTTTACTATCTCCTTCTTCTGCTTTTTTAATCATTGGAGTTGTAGTATCATGACAAACATCGGTAATAATGGCTACGTTGGGTTTAATGGTTTGGGTAATCATTTCGGCACCACGTAAACCTATTTCTTCTTGTACAGAATTGGTAATGTACAAACCAAAAGGAAGTTCTATGTTGTTTTCTTTAAGTAAACGAGCAACTTCGGCAATCATAAAACCACCCATTCTGTTGTCTAACGCTCTACAAACAAATTTGTTTCCGTTTAAAATTTCAAAAGTATCTGGGTAGGTAATTACACAACCAACGTGTACTCCAAGTGCTAGTACTTCTTCTTTAGTTTCGCACCCAACATCAATAGTAATGTTTTCTATTTTAGGAGTATCTTCTTCTTTACCTTTTAAACGAGTGTGTATGGCAGGCCATCCAAAAACCCCTTTTACAATTCCTTTTTTGGTGTGAATATTTACACGTTTAGATGGGGCAATAATATGATCGCTTCCTCCGTTTCTAATTACATGAATTAAACCATTGTCTGTAATGTAGTTAACGTACCAAGAAATTTCATCAGAATGTCCTTCTATTACAACTTTATATTCGGCTTTTGGATTGATAACACCTACGGCAGTTCCATATGCATCTGTAATAAATTCGTCTACATATGGTTTTAAATAATCCATCCATATTTCCTGACCTTTACTTTCGTATCCTGTTGGCGATGCATTGTTTAAGTATTCCTCTAAAAAGTCTAAAGACTTTTGGTTTAAAATTGTATGTTCACTCATCATTTTTCATTTTATAATAAACTCAAAAATACTATTTTGATTTTAGATGGAATGCATGTGAATAGTTGTTTTTAAGTAAGTTATTTATGTATTTTTGAAACTATGAATTTTAGAAAAGAGGCAAGTCTACTTGTTGTTTTTATCTTCATCCTTTTTAAAGGAAATGCCCAGCAAAAAGATTGGGAAAAGCTAAAAGAACAGTATGATGATTATTATTTACTTACAGAACCCAATCAAGAAATTGAATTGGATACAATTGTATTGTTTCCTCCACCAAAATTTAAAACATATTACGATAAAAGATATTATATGTGGTTTAAAAAGAAAACATATAATGCTTATCCTTATGCTGTTTTAGCGAAAGAAAAAATAACGGTTTTAAACGATACAATTCAGAAAATAAAATCAAAAAGAAAACGAAAAAGATACATAAAAGAGAAGCAAGATTTTTTTGAAAAACAGTTTGCAGAAAGTGTCAAAAAGTTAACCAAAACAGAAGGTAGAATATTAATAAAATTAATTCATAGATTGACAGGGCTAACGGTAAATGAGCATGTGCAAGATAAACGAGGAAATTTTAAAGCTTTTTGGTATCGTTTTTCGGCTAGTTTTTTTAAAATAGATTTAGATGCAGAGTATCATCCAGAGGAAATTATGGAAGATTATATGATAGAATCTATTTTGCAACAAGCTTTTTTAAAGGGAGATTTGCAAGAAGAACCGTCGGTTTTAAAAAGTGCTAATATGGTGTATCCTAGTAGAGTAATAGAGATTGAAAAAAAGAAATAAGTTTAAACCTCATTTTTTTTTTAATAACTAAAAAAATGCTACTTTGCCACCCATCAAAAATGAAGACGATCATGACTAAAGAAAAATTTCAGTTAGAGTTTCCTATACACGCATCACCATCAATGTTGTACCAATATTTTGCCACACCTTCTGGTTTAGGAGAGTGGTTTGCTGATAATGTAAACTCTAGAGGAGAATTATTTACTTTTATTTGGGATGATAGCGAGGAACAAGCAAAATTGTTAGCTTCTAAAACAGACGATCGTGCTAAATTTCATTGGTTAGAAGATGAAGATGATGATGCTTATTTTGAATTTAAAATTCAGGTAGATGCCTTAACAAAAGATGTTTCTTTAATTATTACAGACTTTGCTGAAGAGGATGAAATTGATGAAGCAAAAATGTTATGGGAAAATCAAATAGCAGAATTAAAACACATAATTGGAGCTTAGTAACTAAGAAACCAAAAATACTTTAAAAAGCTTTGATGAAAATCAAGGCTTTTTTGTTGTAAATTTGGGGCAAATTTTTTTAAATGATGATTAACTACAACGGACATATTGTATCGGAAAACGACAATCAAATTAATTATAACAATAGAGGTTTTAAATATGGCGATGCACTTTTTGAAACCTTAAAAATAGAAAATGAAGCAGTTGTTTTTTGTGAAGATCATTATTTTAGATTAATGGCCTCTATGCGTATGTTGCGCATGGAAATTCCTATGAAATTTACCTTAGAGTTTTTTGAAGCAGAAATTTTAAAAACCATTAATGCCAATGTAGGAACAGAAAACAGAGTAAGATTTACTGTTTTTAGAGATGCAGATGGATTGTATGCTCCAGAAAACAACAACATATCTTATGTGGTAGAAGTCGCAAAAGTAGCTACAGCTCCTAAAGACAATTATCAGGTAGATTTGTATAAAGATTTTATGATTCAGCCCAACCTATTATCTACAGTTAAAACCAACAATAAAATAACCAATGTATTGGCAGGTATTTATGCAAAAGAAAATAACTTAGATAATTGTGTGTTGTTAAATGCCAATAAAAATGTAGTAGAATTTACCAACGGAAATATTTTTCTAGTAAAAGGAAACACTATTACAACTCCACCTTTGTCCGATGGTTGTGTAAAAGGAGTAATGCGTAAAAATGTGTTAGATGTATTGTCAAAAGAATCGGAGTTTCAAGTAGAAGAAGCTTCTATTTCTCCGTTTGCCATTCAAAAAGCAGATGAGGTATTTTTAACCAATGTAATTGTAGGAATACAACCTGTAACACAGTACAGAAAAAAAACATTTACAACTGTGCTGATATCAAAAATTAAGAATCTAGTAGCTAATTTAAGCTAGGGTTTATAGGTGCATTTATCCATATTTTATATTTACCACCTAATTTCATAATGTGGTGCTTCCAAAGATTTTTGGGAGCTGTGTTAAATATGTTTTTATGTTTGTTTTCTGTAACAAGCCAAGATTCACTTTCCCATTCGTAGTTTAATTGTCCTTCTCCCCAGCCAGAATATCCTAAAAAGAAACGAATGTCATCACTCTTTACAAGTCCTTGGTTTAATAAAGTAGATAGTTGATTAAAATCTCCGCCCCAATATATTCCATTAGTAACTTCTATACTGTTGGGCAATAGGTTTGGAATTTTATGAATAAAATACAAGTTGTCTTGTTCTACAGGCCCCCCCTGATATACTTTAAAGTCGCAATTAATTTCAGGAATTAAGTCTTTTAAAGAATAGCCTAAAGGCTTGTTTATAATAAATCCTATAGAGCTATCGTTAGAATGCTCTGTGAGTAAAATAATAGATCGATTAAAAGATACATCACCCAATATAGAAGGTTCTGCAATCAATAATCTTCCTTTTGATGGTTTTAAGCAATTCATGTTGACTAGCATTTTTAATAAATCTAAGAAAAAAAAAGCATAAAAAAAACCCCTTTAGAATAAAGGGGTTTTTGACAAAAAATAATTTTTGTGATTAGTTTACTGCATCAGATAAACCAGCTCCTGGCTTAAACTTAACAATATTTTTCTCTGCAATTTGGATTGTAGCTCCAGTTTGAGGGTTTCTACCTTCTCTAGCAGGTCTTTTAGAAACTGACCAAGTTCCCCATCCGATTAGAGAAACTTTTCCTCCGCTTTTTAATGTAGAAGTTACGTTGTTAGTAACTGACTCTAATGCAGCTTTAGCAGCTGTTTTAGAAATACCTGCATCAGCAGCAATTGCATCGATTAAATCTGATTTGTTCATAACGGTTATTTTATTAAATTAAATAAGTTTATTTGAAAACAAATATATAAGGAATCTTGGCTTATGCAAGTCGTGAACCCTTAAAAACACTGAAATGTTGATAACTTTTACAATTTGTTAACAAACGAGCTTAAAAAAGATTGTTTTTTAACTCTCTTAGTATTTACTGCATGTTTGAGTTGTTTGCTATTGAGTATCCGTTCAATAGGCTGGCACTATCCATTAATTTTTTTCCTGCTAGTTTAATTTTGTTTATTTTAATAAATCCGTCTTGAGTTGCAGTTTTAAGGGTCTTTTTATCGGTTAGGACTGTTCCTGGTAAATAATTGTGTGGTTCTTTTATAATTTCTACATCATAAATTTTAGCTGTAATTTCTTCACCATTATTTAACAAGGTAGTCCATGCAGCTGGGTATGGGTTTAGCCCTCTAATGTGGTTGTATATGGTTTGGCTTGGTTGGTTCCAGTTTATTTTACACGTATCTGTGTGTATTTTGTAAGCTAATTTAGTACTATGTGCTGCTTGTTTTTGTGTGGTAACTTTGTTGTTTTCTATTAGTTCTAAAGTATCAATCACCAAATCACTCCCTAAGTGCATTAGTTTGTCGTGTAATTCTCCTACAGTTTCATTAGCTTTAATGGTTGTTTTGTTTTGCAGAATAATTTCTCCAGTGTCTATTTTATCATCTAAGAAAAATGTGGTGGTTCCAGTTTCTGTTTCTCCGTTAATAATAGCCCAATTAATAGGGGCTGCACCTCTATAGTCTGGTAACAAAGAAGCGTGTAGATTAAAAGTTCCGTGTTCTGGCAAACTCCAAACGGTTGCAGGTAGCATTCTAAAAGCAACTACTATTTGTAGGTTAGGATTTAGGGCTTCTAATTCTGCTTGAAATTCTGGCGATTTTAAATTAGTGGGCTGTAATACGGTTAATCCTTTTTCTACAGCGTATTTTTTTACGGCAGATTGTTGTATTTTTCGTCCTCTACCAGCTTGTTTGTCTGGAGCTGTAATTACTCCCACAACTGAGTAGTTGTTTTGAATTATTTTATCTAAAATGGTTACTGCAAAGTCTGGAGTTCCCATAAATACAATTCTTAATTTGCTCATGTTTTCTGATAAAATTGTTGGTTTTGTATAATTTTATTTTCGTTTGCTAAAAATAACAAAGTGTGTTTTAATGTTTGCGAGTTTACTTTTGTGGCAATAAGCAAATCGTTAAATGTATGGTTTTGTTTTTCTAACAAGGTTACTATCAAAGTACCTAGTTCATTTAAAGATAATTTGCTGTTGTTTTGTATGCAAATATCGCAAATGCCACAATCTTTAACATAGGGTTGGTTAAAGTATTCTAAAATAATATTGTTTCTACACGTTTTGGTATTTCTAAAATAGTTAATACTGCTTTGGTGTTTTGTTTGTTCAATGGTGTTTAAAGCAGTAATGTCTTTTTCAATAGGATTTAGTGTTTTTTTATCTTCTCTAGGTACTAAAAAAGTAATGGTATGGTTGTTTTGTTTTAATTTAAAATCTATAAAATTTACTTTTTGTAAATAGGTAAGTTTTTTGTGAATTAAATCTAAAGACATTCCTGTTTTAGAAGCTAGTCTAGGTAGGTTAAGTTTTTTAGAAACTTCAAATAAACCAGAGTAATTTCTTAAAATAGTATCTATAAGTTCTTTATAGCTATTGTGTTCTTGACAAAATTGCATTAATTGGTAATGGCTACAAATAATTTTTAAATGCGTATCGTTTCCTGTGTGTTCTTTATAGGTAATAATTTTATAGCTATCCAAACGTCTTAGTATTTTTTCTGTAGTGCTAACGTTTAACTGGTATTTTTGACAAAATTTTTGCAAATCAAAATCCAATTCATCTAAAACATGATCGCCATAAGCAATTTGAAAATGTTGATTTAATTTTAAATAAACATCAATTACACTTTTAAAATTAATATCAACTTGTGTTTGATGTTCAAATTTTTTAAAGTCGTTTTCTGATAAAATTACACAAGAAAAAGATTTTAGTCCATCTCTACCCGCTCTACCTGCTTCTTGTAAATAATTTTCTAAAGTAGATGGAATTTCTAAATGAATTACCAAACGAACATTGCTTTTGTCTATTCCCATTCCAAATGCATTGGTAGCTACCATAATGGGTTTTTCCTCTGTGTTCCAAGCTTCAAAATTTCTATCTTTTTCTGTAGCAGATAAACCTGCGTGATAATAAGTAGCTTTTAGGTTAATTGTATTTAGTCTATTACATAATTCTTGAACTGCCAATCTGTTTTGTAAATAGATAATGGCTGTTACTTTTCTTTTGGTTAATATTTTAGTTAATAAATCAAATTTTTGGGGTGTTTCAAAAAGTTGATAAGCTAAATTTTCCCTAGAAAAAGAGCCTATATGTATTTTAGTATTTTTTAGTTGTAATAGGTTTACAATTTGTTCTTGTGTTTTTTGAGTAGCAGTAGCTGTTACCGCTAAAAAAGGAATGTTGGGCATGGTTTGCCTAATGTTTCCTATTTTTAAATAGGAAGGTCTAAAATCATGTCCCCATTGTGATATACAATGAGCTTCATCAATAGCAAAAAAAGAAATATTTAATTGTTGTAGTTTTTCTTGTAAAAAGGTTTGCGATAGCCTTTCTGGAGATAGATACAAAAGTTTAATTTGCTTAATTCTAATATTGTCAAACAATCTTACAATGTCATCGGTAGAACTGTTGCTAGGAATAGAAATGGCTTCTATTCCCTTTTGTTTTAATTGGTGAATTTGATCGTTAATTAAAGCAATAAGTGGAGAAATAACGACACAAGTACCATCCATGTACAAAGCTGGTAGTTGGTAGCAAATAGATTTTCCACCGCCAGTTGGTAAAATAGCAAACGTATCGTTTTTTTGAATAATGTCCGAAATAATAGCTTGCTGTAAAGGTCTAAAGGAAGTATGGTTCCAGTGTTTTTGGAGAAGTTCCTTAAGTTTTACAGGGTTAGGCATGACATTTTTTTAAAATAAAATTTACTCTTTCTTCTGGACTTCCAAAAGGTACTACTATAATGTTTTCATGTGTTTTTTTGTACTCTTCTACAATGGCAAAGTGAAGTTCTTTGGCTTCTTCAAAGGTTTCAAAACGTTCACTATCGGTTGTGTATATTTGTTCCCATGGTGGAAAAACAAACACGGTGTCATAGGTGTGTTTTTTGGTAGCTTGTTTAAAGGTTTCTTCGTAAGCAATTCTGTTTTTGTTTAAATAAGCAGTAATATCTGGTATTCCTCTGTCAAAAAAACAGTGAGACTTGTTGCTGTTAAGGGCTTGTTGGTGTTGAATAATACGTTTTCCTAAAACAACTTTACTAAATAAAATAGGCTGCGATAAGAATAATTTTTTAGATCCCATTCGTTCAGCTTCTTTTATAATTTCTCTCGAAATTTCTTCCAAACAAAAATACCCTTTGCTTCTTAGTAAATTAATTACGGTAGATTTTCCAGTACCCGGTGCTCCGGTAAGTACTATTTTTTGTGGCATATATTAAAATAAATATTCGTACGAAGAAGTAAAAATAAGAAATAATTATAGTTTTGTAGCCTGATATACAAAGTAGAATGATAATATGGATAAAAAAGAAAAGTTTTATAAAGATTTAAAGGAGAAATTAGAAGATAATACTAAATTTCCTACAGATTATCTGTATAAATTTATTGTGCCTACCACCAAAAACCAGGTAAAAGAAGTTGAAGGTTTTTTTGTAAATAAGAAAGCAAGAATTTCTAAAAAAGAATCAAAAACAGGAAAATATATAAGCGTATCTATTTTATTAAAAGTTAAAAGCGCAGATGAGGTAATTGCCAATTATCACTTAGTAGAAGGAGTAGAAGGTTTAATATCATTATAACTAAAAAAATATGAAAAAGTATATTTTAGGTTTTTTAATACTAGGAAGTCAATTTGCTACACTAGCTCAAAAAAAAGACAAAGTATTATTTAAGATTAACGACGTTCCTACGTATGTGTCTGAGTTTAAAAAACTATTTACAAACCAAAATTCATCTATTGAAGCTAATGATTTTGAGAAAAATTTACAGCTAATGGTAGAGTATAAGCTAAAATTGAAACAAGCAAATGTAGAAGGAATTGATACAATTGCATCTTTACAAAGAGAGTTAAAGAAATACAAAGCAGATTTGGCAGCTCCATTCTTTACTGATGATAAAACATTGGAAGATTTATTAAACGAAGCATATGAAAGAAGTTTGTATCAAATAAAAGCAAGTCATATTTTAATCATGTCAGAACCCAATGACACGATAGAAGCTCATAAAAAAATAACATCTATACAAAAACAATTAGCAAAAGGAGCTGATTTTGAACAATTAGCGGTACAACATTCCGAAGATAAAAGTGTAGAAAAGAACCAAGGGGACTTAGGGTATTTTAGTGTGTTTAGAATGGTATATCCATTTGAAAATGCAGCCTACAATACTCCAGTAGGTCAGGTTTCTAAAATAGTTAAAACTCGTTTCGGATACCATCTCTTAAAAATTTACGACAAATCTAAAATTGATGGAAAACTGAAAGTCGCTCATTTAATGGTTGCTGGATTAGAAAATGCTAAAAAGAAAAAAATAGATAGCATTTATCAATTGTTAAAAGACGGAGAAAAATTTGAAGATTTAACCAAAAGATATTCCGATGATAAAAGATCATCAAACAACGGAGGAGAGTTAAAACCTTTTACCAAAGGAAGTTTGCCTCCATCTTTTGAAAAAGTAGCCTTTTCTTTATCTGATCAGAAAAAATATTCACAACCTTTTGCAACACCCTACGGATGGCATATTGTTAAATACATAGGAAAAGAACCTATGCCAAGTTTTAGCGAAGTAAAAGAAACGTTAAAAAAGAAAATTTTAAACGATGATAGAGGAACCAAACCTAAAGAAGTTGCGTTTAACAAACTAAAAGAAAAATACAATATTGTTGTCCATAAACCGGCTTTAAAGGTTTTTGAAAACGACAAAGTTTATCAAATACCCGCAGATAGTTTGCAAGAAGTATTAATTACAATTAAAAATCAAGACATAAAACAAAGTCAATTTGCCAATTACATAAAACATAGAAGAAATAGCAATCCATCAGTATACTTTGACAGATTTAAAACCGAAAAGACAAAAGAGTATATTATAGAACATTTAGAAGAAGATAACAAAGAGTTTAAAGAAACAATAAACACCTACAGAAACGGATTGGTTATTTTTGAATTGATGAAGAAACATATTTGGGATGTACCTCTTAAAGAACCTCAAAAAGTAGAAGCTTTTTATAAGGCAAACATGGCCAAATATAAAGAAAAAGGACAAAATTTTGAAGACGTAAAAGGATATGTAGAAAGCGATTATCAAGACAAAATACAACAAGAATGGTTGGCAGAACTAAGAGCTAACAACAAAATTAAATTTTACAAAAGACAAGTAAAAAAGCTAAAGAAAGCTTATCAAAATGAATAAATTAATTCTAACCTTTACCATAGTAGCAACGTTTATTGCATGTAAACAAAAAAATAGTACTCCATCTAATGTGGTTGCTAAAGTGTACAACTATGTGTTAACCAAAGAAGAATTAAAAGCCAATATTCCTAAAACAACCTCTATTGTAGATAGTTTAAAAGCAACACAAGATTATATACAACGTTGGTCTAGACAAAAATTATTATATAGAAATGCCATTGTTAACCTAGACAATACAAAAGAGCTAGACAATTTAGTCAAAAAATACAAAGAAGAATTGTATGTGTCTCACTATAAAAATGCACTGGTAAACAAAAAGTTAGATACTTTGGTTTTTGAAAAAGAGATTGATAGTTTTTATGTTAAAAATCACAGGAGCTTTAAATTAAACGAAGATTTAATCAAGTTTAAATACATACACATAGATGAAAATAACAGAAAAAGATATAAAATTAAAAAGTTGTTTGAATCTGATGATGTAGACGATAAACAAGAAATTTTAACCGACTACGATGGTTATGACGATTTTTATTTTAACGATTCTACTTGGGTATCATTACAAGATGTGTATGTGCGCAAACCAGATTTTCCACTTTTAAGTACGTTAGATTTGGTAAGAACCAATAGAGTTATAGAGAAAACAGGAGTAGACAAAAGTTTGTACTATATTTACATAAAAGAAATTGTAAGCAAAGGAGATATTGCTCCTTTAGCATATGTAAAACCTACAATTAAAAATATATTATTACATAAAAATAAGATTAAGTTCTTTGATCAAATGGAACAAATTTTGATTGATGATGCTGTAAAACAAAAAAAATATGAAGTTTATTAAAAAAAGCCATGTGCTGATGATGCTACTTTTGTGTGTTGGATTTACGAATGCACAGCAAAAAATTAAAGTAGATGGTGTAGCTGCCGTGGTGGGTGATAAAATTATTTTAGATTCTGATGTTGTAAAATACAAACAAGAAATAGAAGCCAGATCTGAGGGAGATGTAACTTTTGACAACTGCGAGGTGATGGAAGATATTATGACCCAAAAACTACTAGCACACCAAGCGGTAATAGATAGTGTTTTGGTTTCTGATGCAGAAGTTGATGCAGGAGTACAAAGAACTTTAGCACACTTTAAATCTCAAATGGGAAGTATGGACAAAGTTGTTTCTTTATACGGATTTGATGATTTAGAAGACTTAACTAGTGAATTGACAAGAATAGAAAAAGAAAATTTGTTAATACAAAGAGAAAGACAAAGTGTAGTAAGTGAAGTAGTAGTAACCCCAGAAGAAATTCGTTTTTTTTACAACGATTTAAAAGCCAAAGGAGATTTGCCTAGTTTTGGAATAGAAGTAGAATTGTCACAAATAACCATTAATGCAGAACCAACAGAAGAAGCCGTTAATGAGGTAATTACCAAATTAAATCAAATAAAAGAAGACATAGAAAATGGTTACAGCATGCGTTTAAAAGCCATTTTGTATTCAGAAGATCCTGGAGTTGCTCAAAACGGAGGGTTGTACACCATTACTAGAGAAAGCCAATTTGTAAAAGAATTTAAAGAAGCAGCTTTTAGTTTAGAAGAAGGAGAAGTTTCAGAACCATTTAAATCGCAATTCGGATACCATATTTTACAAGTAGAAAAAATAAAAGGGCAACAAAGAGATGTAAGACACTTGTTAATTCAGCCTAAAATAGAAGAAGCAAAATTAACAGCAGCCAAAGAAAAGTTAGAAGCTGTTAGAGCAGAAATTTTAGCAGGTGACATTACTTTTGAAGAAGCAGTAGTAAAATATTCTGATGATAAAGCCACTCGTTTAAACAAAGGAAAATTGGTAAACCCTTATACAAACGATGCCAAGTTTGAATTGAACAAAATGGATCCAAAATTATTTGCTCAAGTAGATAAACTCAAAGAAAACGACATTACAGCTCCTTTTTACGAAGAAACTAGAGAAGGAGAAAAAATGTATAAAATTATTAAAGTAACCAATAGAGTAGAAGCTCATGAAGCTGACTTTGCTAAAGATTATGTAAAAATTCAACAACTAGCTTTGCAAAAAAAGGAACAAGAAACACTAGATAAATGGTATGTTTCTAGAATAAAAGACACTTATGTAAAATTAAGTGAAGATCAAAAAAAATGCAACTTTAAATACAAGTGGTTGCATTAAAAATTACACAAACAAAAACAGCCTTGATACAATAATCAAGGCTGTTTTTTTACAGCACAATTCCTATGGCTAAAATATTAAAAGATCCAGGTGTAGGTTACAAATCAAACAGAAATGCACAAAGAGTAATTGTAAACGGTCAGTCCAATGTAAAACATGCAAACAGACCTAAAACAATAGACGATTTATATACTTACTTAACTACCATATCTTGGCCTTTATTTTTTGGCTATGTAGTGTTGGGCTACATACTAATCAACACTTTGTTTGCCTTTATTTATTACAGTATAGGAATAGAACAATTTAGAAACTCATCAGGAAACATATGGGAAGACTTTACTAGATTGTTCTTTTTTAGTGCTCAAACCATTACCACAGTGGGGTATGGAGCAATTGCACCAAGAGGTTTAATTGCAGGCTTGTTGTCTTCTTTTGAAGCCTTGGTAGGTTTGCTTTCTTTCTCATTTATTACAGGGCTGTTGTACGGACGTTTTTCTAAACCCAAAGCCAAAATTGTATTTTCTAAACACATTATTCTTAGAGAATTTGAAAACGAAAAAACGCTAATGTTTAGAGTAATGAGTAGAAGAACTAATTTAATGATAGAACCTAAATTAAATGCGGTTATTAATATTACAGAAAACAATAACAATCAAGAGTTTAAAAGACAGTTCTATGAATTAAAGTTGGAAAGAAACAATATTATGTATTTGCCTACCATGTGGACTTTAGTGCATAAAATAAACAAAGACAGTCCGTTATATAATTACACCAACAAGCAATTAAAAAACTTAGAAGTAGAAATATATATATTGTTTAAGTACCACGAAGAAGCCTTTAATCAACAATTGTATCAATTACATTCGTATGATTTTAGTCAATTAAAGATAAACTATAAATTTGGTCCTTCTTATTCTTTTGATGAGGAAGGATTTACGGTGGTAGATCACAATCAATTAAACCACATTATAAAAACTTAATTACTTTAGCGCAATTCTTATCAATATAAAAGCAATTGTGACTAAAATACCACCCAAAAAAACTTTGATTGCTGTATTTTTATAATGAATTTTATGACGTTTTATATCTTTTCTATAACTCCAAATCATGGCAGTTGTAAAAGCTATAATAAAGAACCCAGCAAAATAATATTGTCCTGTAGAAAACATAAAAATAATTTTCATCAAAATTACTAAACAAATGAAGAATAAAATCAAAGCTGTACAAGAATTTCATACTGCCTATAAATTAGGATATCAAAACCAACCTATTGCTAATATTGGAAAAGATAAAATTAAGTTGAGGTTCAATTTAATGGACGAAGAAAATAAAGAATATTTAGAAGCAGCAGAACAAGGAGATTTGGTAGAAGTGGCCGATGCTCTTGGAGATATGTTATACATTTTATGCGGAACCATTATAGAACATGGAATGCAAGATAAAATAGAAGAGGTTTTTAATGAAATTCAGCGTAGCAATATGAGCAAGTTGGGTGAAGATGGAGAACCTATTTACAGAGAAGATGGAAAGGTGTTAAAAGGGCCCAATTATTTTAAACCCAATATCGAAAAAATATTGAATAGTTAGCAGGCAACAAGTAAATCAACAAAAAACATTATTTTGGGAAAATCCGCCAAAAAAACAAATCAAAATCAATGGGTTAGTTGGAATGAGAATGTAAAGCATACCTATTCCAATATGATTCAAGTTGGTAACGAACAAGAATTGCAAAAAGCTGTTAAAGAAAATAATTCTATAAGGGTTTTTGGAAATAGATTTTCTTCGGCAGATATTAGTGCAGGTACACAAACACTAATAGATGTTAGTGCTTATAATAAAATTGTAAGTGTTCATAGACCAACCAAAGAGGTTACAGTACAAGCAGGAGCTAGTCTAGAAAGTGTTATTAACGTAATACAAGCATGTGGTTGGTGCATACCTTGCTTGCCCGATATAGATAAAGTTACTATTGGTGGGGCATTGGCTACAGGTACACACGGAACTAATGGATATATTTTGTCTAAATACGTATCTAAATTTCGTGTAATTCTAGCTGATGGTTGCATTAAAGAATACACAGACAAAGATTTAGAAATAGATGCTATTCGTGTTTCTTTAGGTTTGTTAGGTGTTTTTTCTGAAATAACATTTAAATGCGAAGACAATTACATATTGCATTTAAAAGAAGAACCTTTAAGAGATTCTGCATGGCTAGGACAGTTAGATGATTATTTAGGAATGTATGATTTTGTAAGAATTTTATGGTTGCCACATACAGATCATGGATACGTAATTTTAGGAACCAAGGTGAATAAAGATTTTGAATTTACTCGCAAAGACACACCTGCCTATGTAAAACACCGTAGAAAAACGTCTAAGTTTTTATATCAATACACACATAAATATCCAAAGTTTACAGCAACGGCTAACAAAATTTTGTACAAACTTTTTTTTACAGCCAAAAAAGAACACGCAGGTAGTTTGTACGATGCTACAGTTACCAAATCTAGAGGAGCTACTATGGAGTTGGCAGAATGGAGTGTGGCTTATACCAAATTTAAAGAGTTGTTTACAGAGTTAAAAAACGTGTTAGAAGACAAATCTAACAAAGCATATGTACATGTGCCTATGGACATACGTTTTCTAAAAAAGGACAATGCTTGGTTAAGTTATGCATCTGATGAAGATGTAGTGACTGTTGGTTGTGTGTGTAGAGATTCTTTAGCTGCAAATGATTATGAGGCCTTTGAAAAAATAGAAGAAATTTTTCTAAAATATGGAGGAAGACCACATTGGGCAAAAAGGTTTAAAGTAACACATAACGGATTGTCTAGATTGTATCCAAAATGGGAGGAATTTAAGCAATTACGTCAAAAAATGGATCCAACTAATAAATTTTTAAATCCATATTTAACAAAAATTTTCACCAAATAAAAGAGGCCTTAAGTTTGTTTCAAGGTACTTTTGTATAAAAATAACATCATGAATAAAATTCCTTTTCCAAAAGCTGTATTGTTTGATTTTGATGGCGTAATAGTAGATAGTTTTAAAAGTCATTATGCTGCGTGGACAAGTGCTTTTAAAGAATTGTTTGATCAAGATATTTGTCCGTTTCCAGAAACCACACATGCAGGGAAAGCTCCTTATATTATAGCTGAGTATTTTGCAGAGTATGGAGGTGATAAAACCAAAGGGAGCGAGTTAAATGCTTTAAAACAACAACATGTTGTAACTACTGCCGTTCCGCCTGATTTGTTGCCAGGAGTACATCAAATAAAAACTTTTTTAGACACCAATCACATTCCTTACGGAATTGCTAGTAATGCGTATACTTCTTTTGTAGAAAATTCGTTAAAACACGCAGGACTTACTTTTCCTATTTGTATGGGAGTTGATTTGTTTTCGGAACCCAAACCAAGCCCAGTTCCATATTTAACTTTGGCAGAAAAATTAAACATCAAAAAAGAAGATTATACGCAAACGCTTATTTTTGAAGATAGTTTAACAGGAATAAGAGCTGCGGCTGCTACAGGTATGGTGGCTATTGGTTTAACAACTCAATATTCAGAAAAAGAATTATTAGACAACGGAGCTGTAAAAGTTTTTCCTACTTTATTAGAAGCTTATCAAGAATTAACAGCATAAAAAATAAATGAAAAAATACGATGTACTTGTTGTAGGAGGTGGAGCTGCAGGTTTTTTTACAGCCATAAACACAAAAGAGAAAAATCAAAATTTGTCTGTTTGTATTGTAGAAAAAGGAAAAGAAGTTTTACAAAAAGTAAAAATTTCTGGAGGAGGACGTTGTAATGTTACACATGCTTGCTTTGATCCTAAAGAATTAACGGAATTTTATCCTAGAGGTAAACGCGAATTGTTAGGGCCTTTTCATCAGTTTATGACAGGAGATACTATGGAATGGTTCGAAAACCATGGTGTGCCTTTAAAAATAGAGGCAGATAATAGAATTTTTCCAGAATCTAACTCCTCACAAAGTATTATTGATTGTTTTTTAAATGCAACAACCAATTTAGGAATAGAAATTAAAACATCGGAAGGTGTAAAATCTATTCAAAAAATAGAGGCTACAAATCAGTGGAAAATAAGCACCCATACTACAGAGTACATCTGCAATTATTTGGTAATTACAGCTGGAAGTAGCAAGCCCGTTTGGAAATTATTAACCGATTTGGAACATACGGTTGTAGCTCCGGTTCCATCTTTGTTTACGTTCAATATCAAAGATCCTTTACTAACCGATTTACCAGGAGTTGCGGTTCAAAATGTAGAGGTTTCTATAAAAGATACCAAGTTAACTAGCACAGGTCCTTTGTTAATTACCCATTGGGGAACTAGCGGACCAGCGGTTTTAAAACTCTCTGCTTTTGGAGCAATTTTATTAGCAGAAAAAGACTATCAATACCAAGTAAAAGTCAATTGGTTAAGTTGTAATCGACAACAAGCTTTAGAGGTTTTGTTAAAAGCCAAAAAGACCGATGTAAAATCAATTTTAGAAAAACGCAGTCCGTTTGAAACCATTAGCAAGCGTTTGTGGTCTCGTTTTTTAGAAGTCTGTAAAATTGATGGACAAACCAAATGGGCAGATGTTTCTAATAAAAGTTTAGAGTTGCTGGCAGATAAACTAACAGCAACTTTATTTCATGCTCAAGGAAAAAGTACTTTTAAAGATGAATTTGTAACCGCAGGAGGAATTAAATTAAAAGAAATAAACTTTAAAAGGTTCGAAAGTAAAATTCACGCTAATTTGTTTTTTGCCGGAGAAATTTTAAATATAGATGCAGTTACTGGAGGTTTTAATTTTCAGAATGCTTGGACAGGCGGATGGGTGGTTTCTGAAGCCATCGCTTACAATTCTTAAACAGATGGAAGATTATTTTGATGAAGTGGTTTTTACCCATAAAGATTTTTCTGATAAAAAATTTCCTAAAGGGGAATATGAGCAATGTACGTTTCAGAACGTAGATTTTTTAAATGCTAATTTAACAAAGTGTACTTTTATAGATTGTGATTTTGTGGATTGCAATTTTAGCAATGCCCAATTAAGAGATGTAACTTTTATAAACGCAAATTTTAGCAATTGTAAAATGTTGGGCATGCATTTTAACGAATGCAATTCTTTTGGTTTCTCAGTAAGTTTTGAAAATTGCCAATTAAACGATTCTTCTTTTTATCAAGTAGAGCTAAAAGGAACCAAGTTTATCAATTCAAAGTTGTTAAGTGTTGATTTTTCAAAAGCCGATTTAACAAATGCAATCCTTAGTCAGTGCGATTTGTTAAACGCTACGTTTGAACAAACATTGTTGATAAATGCAGATTTTAGAACGTCTGTACATTATACTATCAACCCAGAAAAAAACAACATCAAAGGAGCAAAGTTTTCATTAAGCTCCGTAGCAGGTTTGTTAGCTAACTATAAAATTATTATAGAATAATTAAATGCAGAAAAATATTATGCAACTTCACCTCTATGAGGTTTTAAAGCATCTCTGTAGGTTTTCATATCAGCTTCATCAACAACAATAAAAGCGGTAGCCCACATTTCGTTTACTTCTGTATGATTGATTTCATGAAAATTAAGTTTTTCTGCCTCAGCAAATTCTTTTAAATGAATGCAATGATGTTTGGCTGTTCCCAAACCAGACATTCCTCTAAAATCCCAAATCAGTTTTATTTTTCTCATGCGAGCAAAGATAGTTTATCATCATTTAAAATAGGAATAGGACATCTTTAAATTTTTAAGCTAAGTAACTTAAAACTATATTTGCTCAAAATTTAGAACAGCATTATGGAGCAAATTTTTATTCCCAAAACAGTAGGAACCGTAAAAAAATCTGGAACCGTAACTTGGCAAACTCCAAGTAATATTGCCTTGGTTAAGTATTGGGGAAAAAGAGATCCTCAGTTGCCAGAAAACACATCTCTTAGTTTCACGTTGTCCAATTGTCATACAACAACTACGCTAAGTTATATTCAAAAAGAACAAACTGATGATGTTTTTGATTTTGAAGTAATTTTTGAAGGGAAAATAAACGAAGCTTTTAAACCTAAAATTGAAACTTTTTTTAAAAGAGTAGAAGCATATTTGCCTTTTTTAAAAACGTATAAATTTACCATTGAATCTTCTAATTCTTTTCCACATAGTAGTGGAATTGCATCTTCGGCAAGTGGTATGAGTGCTATTGCTTTGTGTTTAATGAGTGTAGAAAAAGAAATGAATCCTACTTTAACAGAAGAAGAGTTTTATAAAAAAGCTTCTTTTTTGGCTCGTTTAGGATCGGGAAGTGCATGTAGAAGTATTAAAGGAGCGTTGGTTGTTTGGGGAGCACACAAAGAAATTAATGGAAGTTCTAATTTATACGGAGTTGAATTTACCGATGAGGTAGCTCCTGTTTTTAAAAATTATCAAGACACAATTTTGCTAATTGATAAAGGAGAAAAACAAGTAAGTAGTACTGTAGGACATGGTTTAATGCACGGGCATCCTTTTGCACAACAACGTTTTGCACAAGCTCAAGAAAACATAACCCAACTTAAAAATATTTTAGCCAAAGGAGCTATTGATGATTTTATTGCTTTGGTAGAAAGTGAAGCTTTAACATTACATGCTATGATGATGACAAGCAATCCTTATTTTATTTTAATGAAACCAAATACCTTAGAGGTAATTCATAAAATATGGGCATATAGAAATGATACAGGTAGCAAATTGTGTTTTACTTTAGATGCAGGTGCCAATGTACATTTGTTATATCCAGAACAAGAAAAAACAAAAGTTCAGGAGTTTATTTCTACTCAGTTGGCCAAATTTTGTAAAAATGGTGAGTATATCCATGATATGGTGGGAATGGGAGCAAATAAATTAACATAGAACAATTTTAATCTCTATATTTGCCCTATAATTAGGTAGTTATGAAAGGACCTTTATTTTACGCAAAAATTTTATTGTTTGGAGAATACGGAATTATTAAAGACTCTAAAGGTTTGGCAATTCCCTATAATTCCTACAACGGAGCTTTTAAAAAAGCAGATGTTTTAGAAGGAAAAGCATTAAAATCAAACACATGTTTGTTGTCTTATTACCAGTATTTAGCTTCTTTAAAAACCGATGTAGTTCAGTTTGATTTAGAACAATTAAAACAAGATATAGACAATGGAATGTATTTTGACTCTAGCATACCTCAGGGATATGGAGTGGGGAGTTCTGGAGCTATTGTAGCAGCTATCTATGAAAAATATGCACAAGATAAAATTACTGTACTAGAAAATTTAACCAAAGAAAAGTTGTTAAAGTTAAAAGCAATTTTTGGGTTGATGGAATCTTATTTTCATGGAACCAGTTCTGGTTTAGATCCATTAAATAGTTATTTAAGCTTACCTATTTTAATTCAATCAAAAAATGATGTAGAGTCTGTAGGAATTCCTTATCAGCAAAGCGGAAAAGGAGCTGTTTTCTTACTAGATTCAAAAATGATTGGAGAAACAGAACCTATGGTAAACATATTTATGGAAAAAATGAAAAACGAAGGTTTCCGTAAAATGTTAAGCGATGAGTTTGTTACTTATACAGATGCTTGTGTAGATAACTTTTTACACGGCGATGTAAAATCTTTATTTGGGAATGTAAAAAAATTATCTAAGGTAGTTCTTGATAACTTTAAACCCATGATTCCTAGCAAATTTCACGCTTTGTGGAAAAAAGGAATTGATTCTAACGATTATTATTTAAAACTTTGCGGATCTGGTGGTGGAGGATATATTTTAGGTTTTGCTCCCGATTTTGAAAAAGCAAAAGCATCGTTAACCGGTCACGATTTAGAATTGGTATACAGATTCTAAAAAACAAACCTTACATGGAAAAAGAAACAACAAAAAAACATAAATTTTTAGGGTTGTTTTCGGTCATACGTGGTTACAATGTAGCCATGTTAATGTTGGCTCAATACTTGGCTGCCATTTTTGTATTTGCTGTAGACAAAACATTACGAGAGGTTTTGTTAGATATACATTTGCATATTGTGGTACTAGCCACTGTTTTTGTAGTTTCAGCGGGTTACATTATCAACGATTTTTATGATGCTCCATTAGATGCGATTAACAAACCTATAAAAACACAAATAGGAAACTGGGTTAGTAAAAACACCAAACTACAGGTTTATTTTTTATTTAATTTTATTGCTTTTGTACTTGGTTTTATCATTTCTTGGAGAGCCGCTGCTTTTTTTGGTATTTATATCTTTTTAATTTGGTTGTACTCCCACAAGCTACAAAACTATCCTATTGTTAGAGTTGTCTCTGTATCAATATTAGATATTTTACCATTTTTTGTCATGTTTGTGTACTACAACCATGTGTCTAAAATAATTTTAATGCACGGTGTTTTTTTATACGGATTGATTTTGGTTAAAGAAATAATTAAAGATTTTGAAAGAACCAAAGGGGCATTATTAATAGATAGAGAAACCTTGGTCACCAAATATGGAAAGCATATTGTCAAAAAATATGTTTACGTGGTTTTAGTAGCCATTGCAATACCAGCTTATTACATACTTAATTTTCCAGAAATAGGAATGATGCAATATTATTTTTATGGAGTTATTTTATGGATTCCTTTTTTTTTATTTTTATTGATAAAAGCAAAAAGCTTTAAACACTATTTAATGTTACACAACATGTTAAAAGTAGTGTTGGTGGTTGGAGTTTTTAGTTTGGCTTTTATAGATACTTCTGTGTTGTTAATCAGGATTTTAAATCAAGTAAAAATATAGTTATATATTGTAGATTCTTTCGTATTTTTGTCGTCCAAATTATATAAAATGAATACGAATAAAAACTCGTCGGGAAGACGACAACAAGGTCAAGGAGGAAAAGGAAAGCCTTCTGGAAATTTTAAAACAAACAGTAAACGTTTTACAAAAAGACCTGCAGCAGCTACTAATGAGGGAGGAGAACCAACCAAACATGCAGCAAAACCCTATTCTAAAAGCAAGTCCTTTAAAAAAGGAGGAGCTACAGAAGAACCTAAAAAAAGAGTGGTAACGGTACCTTCTAATCAAACAGGAATCCGTTTGAACAAATACATTTCTAATGCAGGTATTTGTTCTCGTAGAGATGCAGATTTGTATATAGAAACAGGAAGTGCTACGGTAAATGGTAAGGTGATTACAGAAATGGGATACAGAGTTCAACCTACAGATGAAGTACGTTTTGACAATGTTTTAATCAATCCAGAAACTAAAAGATACGTTTTATTAAACAAGCCTAAGAACTATATTACTACCATGGAAGATGAGCGTGGTAGAAAAACAGTGATGGAAATTGTAGACAAAGCGTGTAAAGAACGTATTTATCCGGTAGGAAGATTGGATAGAGACACTACAGGGCTGTTGTTATTTACCAATGATGGTGAATTGGCAAAAACCTTAACACACCCTAAGCATAACAAACGCAAATTGTACCATGCAACTTTAGACCATAAAGTGTCTTTAAAGCATTTGCAAGCCATTGCAGAAGGACCAGAAATTGATGGTAAAAAGGTTTGGGTAGATGATGTTGCTTATGTACAAGGACAATCTAAAAATGAAGTTGGAATAGAAATTCACTCAGGTAGAAATAGAATTGTTCGTAAAATATTTGCGCATTTTGGATATACAGTTGTAAAGCTAGATAGAGTTATTTTTGCAGGGCTGACCAAAAAAGATTTGCCAAGAGGACATTACAGACATTTAACTCCGCAAGAGGTGATCAATCTTAAGAATGGTCTTTAAAAAATATGAAACCCAGCTAATAAATAGCTGGGTTTTTTGTTAAAAAGAAAATTCTTTAATATTGTTTTCAAACAAAGGAGTTAGTAGTTTTTTGTTTTTTTCTGTGGCTAAACTCTCCATAAGTTTTATATGTCTTTTATGATGTGTATCTGAACCCACAAAAGTATACATACCTTTTTTTAATAGCTTTTGTGCCGTTTTGGTAACTTCTTTACCGTACTGGCTTGTTAAAGACAAAATGTTTAATTGAAACAAACAACCATAGTCTATTAATTTTTGGTACTGATCAAAATCTTTGTGGTAAAAATTATAACGTTCAGGATGTGCTAACACAGGAGTATAACCTTTGTATTTAATCTGAAATAGAATATCATCTAAATGAATAGGAGGATTAAAAAAAGACATTTCTATCAATATATAGGTTCCTTTAATGGTTAAAATATCATCATTTTCTAACAGCTTACTAAAGTTATTGTCCATCATATATTCAGCAGAGGCACTAATTTTAATATCGTGATATCCTCTTTTGGTTAATTCAGCCTGAACCAAAGCTTCTTTTTCTTTAATAGTGGCAGAGCTATTTTCCCAAACATCACCTAATACATGAGGAGTTGTTCTAAATTGTTTAATTCCAAAAGCATGTAATCGTTCAATTAGCTCAATAGAATCGTTTAAATCTTTAGCCCCATCATCAATTCCAGGTAATAAATGCGAATGAATATCTACATAATTACTAGGATATAATTGATTGATGTTTATTTTCTTATTAAATAATCCCATATTTCTATAAATTCTATATCAAAACAAAAGTAAATGTTTTTTAAGACATGTAAAGTTTTGACCTATGTTAATGTTAATTAAAAATTAAATAAAAGGGAAGCATAATTGTTTGAACTTAGTATATTTGTCCCTAGCCAAAATTTATAATGATGGAATATTTAGACTTTGAATTACCTATTAAGGAATTAGAAGAGCAGTTACAGAAATGCGCTACTATTGGTGAAGAAAGCGAGGTTGATGTAACCAATACCTGTAAAGAGATTGAAGAAAAAATCATTAATCTTAAAAAAGACATTTACGAGAATTTAACACCTTGGCAACGAGTACAATTGTCAAGACATCCAAATAGACCTTATACGCTAGATTATATTAAAGCTTTAGCAGGAGATACCTTTATGGAATTACATGGAGATAGAACTGTAAAAGATGACAAAGCGATTGTAGGTGGTTTAGGAAAAATTGGAGATCAAAGTTTTATGTTTATTGGACAGCAAAAAGGAATCAACACCAAAATGCGACAATATAGAAATTTTGGAATGGCCAATCCTGAAGGATACCGTAAAGCTTTACGTTTAATGCGTATGGCAGAAAAATTTGGAATTCCTGTAGTTACTTTTGTAGATACTCCGGGTGCTTACCCTGGTTTAGAAGCTGAAGAAAGAGGACAAGGAGAAGCAATTGCACGTAACATTTTTGAAATGTGTGTGTTAAAAACACCAATTATTACGATTATAATTGGAGAAGGAGCTTCTGGAGGAGCTTTAGGAATTGGTGTTGGAGATAGAGTATTGATGATGGAAAACTCATGGTATTCTGTAATATCACCAGAAAATTGTTCTTCTATTTTGTGGAGATCTTGGGAGTATAAAGAAAAAGCTGCTGCAGCTTTAAAATTAACTTCTAAAGACATGAGTGCTTTAAAATTGGTAGATGGAGTAATTCCAGAACCATTAGGAGGAGCACACTCTGATAGACAAACAACTTTTGCTACTGTAAAAGAAACTATTGAAAAAATGTTAAAAGAATTACAAGCAAAAGAAGTAGGAATGATGGTAAATGAGCGTATTGAAAAATATGCAAACATGGGAGTTTACGAAGAAAACTAAACAGAAAATACAATTCAAAAAAAATCCGAGTTTAAACTCGGATTTTTTTTTGATCTATAGCCAAAGAATTTTGTGCTACACCACTTATTAAAAAATAAAAGAAGAGAGCATAAATCATTTGTGTTGCTACACCTGCCCAGTTTTCTATTAAGCAAGAACCAAAAATTAAAATTATGATAACCAAGGCTCCAGCAATAGAAGTTTGGTATGTTTTGTAACCTATAAGTAACAAAATTCCAATAGCTAATTCTACAAAAGGAAGTACGCTTCCCCATGCATATACAGACCAGCTAGGTAAAATACTGTTTTCAAAAGTGGTCATCATCCAGTTTCTGAAACCACTTAGCTTAGGAATTCTTACCAAACCATGTGCAAAAAAATTAATTCCCATAGTAATGCGTAACAAAGCGTAGGCAGTTTGTTTAGGTGTGTTTGTTTTCATAATTGTGTTTAAATAATATAAAACTTAGTCATCAATATGTATTCCTTTTAATTGTTGTTGTATAAAATTTTGTAAAAAAGGTACTATCTCTTTTTCAAACCACTGGTTTTTCTTTAGCCAAATGTTGTTTCTAGGTGATGGGTGAGGCAGTACCAAGAACTTAGGTAAGTATTCATGATAATTTTTAACAGTTTCTGTTAAAGTTTTTTTAGGGTTTTTTAAATAGTAATTTTGAGCATAACTTCCAATTAAAATAACCAACTCTAATTCTTTTAGTTCCTTAAACAAAAGCGGATGCCACTGCGGAGCACATTCTTTTCTAGGAGGTAAATCTCCTGTTTTTCCTTTTCCAGGATAACAAAATCCCATAGGAATAATGGCAAATAATTCTTTGTTGTAAAAAGTAGCTTTGTCTACATTTAACCAATTTCTTAAGCGTTCCCCACTTTTATCGTTCCAAGGAATGCTTGTGTTGTGCACAACAATTCCAGGAGCTTGCCCTATAATGGCAATTTTACTTTTAGGATGAGCTGTTAACACAGGATTTATTCCGTGGTTTAAATAAGCAGAACAAGTATTGCATTGTTTTATGTTTTCTAAAAGTTTTTTCATACTTATAAAACTATTAAAATAATATGGTTAATAAATGCTCGGGTAGAGCACATATGTGTTTTATAGAAAAATAAGTTCTTTTTGTTTGGTTTTAATGACATTAGAAAATCATATATGTTCTATTAAAAATCTAAAAAAACAATTATTTAGTGTTGTGTTGAATAATTTGTAAAGCATTAAAGTGTCTATTTCGTGTTAAATATTTGTTTTTGTAATGAATATGATAATTAGGGAGGCTTTAGGACTAAAACTATTATTAATAACAAAACCAAAACCAAACAATTATGAAAAATGTTTTCAAAATTAAACTACTCTTTTGTAGTTTATTCTTAATGAGTATTTCTATATATGCTCAAAATTTTTATCCAAAAGCTCCAATTTTAATTACACCTGAAGAAGATTGGAACGTAACCAAAGAAGCATTGTCTTTTAGGTTTGTAGCACCCAATAATCAAAAATTTTTAGACACCCTTAAAAATAATTTTAGTGTAAATAAGTCAGGAAGCAGTGTGAATTTATTAACACACAATAAACAAAAAGCTGTGTATAGAGTGCAAATTTCTAAAAGCACAAATTTTGGAGGCACCAATAAAGTTTATAATAAACATATAAAATTATGGTCTAGACAACATGGTACTACGCAACATATACCAAATGTAAGCTTAGCAGCAGGAACCTATTATTGGAGAATGCGTTGTGAAACGTTAGACAACGGAACGGTAAACAAAGGACCCTGGTCGGCAAAAAGAAAAGTAATTTTAGTAGATACTTCTGTAAGTTCGAATCAACGATATAATATAACCAATAAAAATCCTCTTTTTGTTATTGCAGATGCAGATCCAAATAGAATTGTTAGTAACGACACAAATTTATTTAGTGATTTTGGAAAAAATGCTTTTTCAAAAAATGATTTTTCAAGTGGAAAAAGAAAACATGTTGCTGTTATAGTTGATGATAGAACTAAAACGGAAGATAGATTTGAAAATGCTACAAATTACTCAATAAACGCCATAAAAAACAATTTAGATAAAATTAAAAATTGGGGATATAAAACAATGGTTTTTCATCAGTATTCTCTTGCTGAACAAGATTGGATATATCAAAATTATGAAAACTGCATAGGTACATTTACTGGTGAAACAGAAGATTTGGTAAGAAGGTATCAAAACGATGGAAATGATGGGTTTAATGACGAAACGTTTCTTTATTTAAAAAAATCATTACAGCTTGCCAGAATTCATGGAGGTTATTTTATGAATGCCACACATTATGCAAACAATGCATTAATTGCTAAAGATCACGAACCGTATTTTCATTCTACTACGGTAAATAATTTGTTAGAAAATGAGGGGAGCAGACTTATATTAGGAACAAAAAATAACAGCGCTAAGGCAAAACACATTTTAGATTCGTATCATTTAGGTTTGTGGTTAGACAATAAAATAGGGAATATGTGTATATGGATGGAGAATTACTACAACAGGTCTTTGTCAGGTAAATATCCGTCTTTATGGAAAAAAATTAATGATTCAGATTCTGATACATATACTCCGGTAACTCAAATGGCAAAAGAAATGTTGTACGGTGCTGCAAACGGAGGTACTGTGTTTGTGATAAGAGATAACGATAACTCAACAGATGTAGATGGAACAAGGTCTGCACTTAGAGATCATTTATTTAAGTTGTTTGAAAAAATAATAGACGAAGACATGATTCCAAGTAAAAATAAAATCAGAGCTAAAAACGATAAATCTGTTGAATTTGTAACCATTAATAATAATGGAGGAAGAGATACTGATAATGATGCAACTTTTTATCAAAAATACGAAGCTTTGTACGATCGATTATTTGGTGTAAAAAACTTTAACAATGAGAAAATGGTTTCAGATTTAATTCCTGATAATGGTGGTCGTTATGGAATGTTTCCCATAACCTCAAAAAACACAACAGGAACAACATGGACAGGTGTAACAAGATACCTTATAAATAGTGTAGATACTGCCGTAGAAGTAAATGCAATATTTACTAACACAGCACCTCATTCAGGGAATGCTTGGGTAAGTAAAACAGATGATAAGTATATTGTTTTAAACTCATTAGAAACAGATTTAAGAAAAGATGATTCAGGCAATTTAATTACAAACAAGCAAAATTTTAAAATAGATTTTGGTAGCACAAACTTTATCAAAAAATTTAATGGAGAGGTAAATATATCAACATACGTAGGAGCCAGACTTTTAGAAGGTGGGAATAAACTTAGGTTTTTTGTAAATTCTCATAGATATGATCAATACATTATTTCAAAAAACAGAAAAACTGTTGATCTAGCTGTTGAAAATACAGTGGTGTCTATTTTTGCAAATAATAAACCAAATATAACGGTTGTTCCTGCTCAAGCCTTGGTTGGAACTCCTGTTTGGAACGCCACCAAAAAGAAATTTACAGTTACGCTAAAGCATTTAAAAAGCTTTGATGATATTGTAACAGTTGAAATTAACAAACCAACCACAACAAGTACGGTTCTAGAGTCTGAACATTTACTAAGTAGTGATTTTGATGTAGAAAACAATAACATTGTAATTTCACCTAATCCAACAAGAGGACATGTGCATTTTTCTGGATCTTTTCAAAAATGGGAAATAAAAAATATAGCTGGTCAACTGATGAAAACAGGAACCACTAATACTGTACAAACATCAGGTTTTGTTCCAGGTTTGTATTTGGTCATTTTTGATGGGAAAATTGTAGAGAAATTAATCGTTCAATAATATACAACTTAGAACAATAGGTAAAATAGCTAAATAATGTTTTTTCATTATTTAGCTATTTTGTTTTATAAGCACAAAATGTTGATAATTTAAGATTTTATTATAGCTATGTAAAGCTGAATTACTTAAAGAAATCTTACATTTAGGTATCAATATAAAATAAAAGCTTATGCGTATTGAATACGATATCAAACTAGGGTTTAAAGATGTAATGATTAGACCTAAAAGATCTACCTTAAAAAGTAGAGCTCAAGTAGATTTAGACAGAGAATTTAAGTTTTTAAACAGCAAAGCTACATGGAAAGGTGTGCCAATTATGGCTGCAAATATGGATACAGTAGGTACGTTTGAAATGGCTTTGGCTTTGTCCGAATATCATATTTTTACGGCTATTCACAAACATTATACACCACAAGAATGGCATCAGTTTTTAACCAAAGCACCTAAAAATATATCAGATTATATTGCAATTAGTACAGGTACTGGAGAAAAAGATGCAGAAAAATTAGCTCAAATTTTACAGGAGAATCCAACCCTAAAATTTATTTGTATTGATGTTGCTAATGGTTATTCTGAACATTTTGTAAACTACGTGCAAAACACCAGAAATTTATACCCGGATAAGGTAATAATTGCAGGAAATGTAGTTACAGGCGAAATGGTAGAAGAGCTTTTATTATCTGGAGCAGATATTGTTAAAGTAGGAATAGGACCAGGTTCTGTGTGTACCACTAGAGTAAAAACAGGAGTGGGCTACCCACAATTATCGGCAATAATAGAATGTGCAGATGCTGCTCATGGTTTGGGCGGACAAATTATTAGTGATGGAGGATGTTCTATTCCGGGTGATGTTGCCAAAGCGTTTGGTGCTGGTGCAGATTTTGTAATGCTTGGTGGAATGTTAGCAGGGCATGATGAAAGTGGAGGAGAACTTATTGAAAAAAATGGCGAAAAATTTAAGCAGTTTTACGGTATGAGTTCTGCAACAGCTATGGAAAAACACGTAGGTGGTGTCGCAGAATATAGAGCTAGCGAGGGTAAAACGGTAGAAGTACCTTATAGAGGAAAAGTAGCCCAAACAGTACAAGATATTTTAGGTGGAATTAGAAGTACCTGTACTTATGTTGGAGCTCAAAGATTAAAGGAACTAACCAAAAGAACTACTTTTATTAGAGTAGCAGAACAAGAGAATAGAGTATATACAAAGTAAAAAATAGAATTGTTTTAAAACATTCTATTGTACCAAGTGTCTTTGGCAGGTAGTTCCCAGTCAGATTCTAATTCTTCTTTGGTATTGATTAAATTGTCAAAAACAACGGTGTTGGCATTCACGCTTTTGTTTTTGATTAATTTTTTAAACTCTTTAACGTCTTTGTATTGCACATACTCTCCCTGTTTAAAACAAACATTTAACTTGTCTAACAATTCAATATTGTGTTCTAATTGCAGTTTAAAAATAAAACTAACAAGCTCATCAATAATTTGTGTGGTAATAGGTTTTTCTTGATTAATGGCTATAATAATAAAACGCTGATATTCTATTTTAAAACCGGCTTCAATACTGTGTTTTAAAGACCATTCACTAATAAAGCTGTTTACTTTAGTTTGTATTTCCTCCAAAAGATCTGGGTAAAACTTTTGGTTGCTAGGATATAAAAAAACTTTAGCGTTGTTTTTAAGTTCATTAAAATCTACTAACATGAAGTGGAATTTAGTTTCCACAAATATATTAGCTATCAATCAAATAACTGGCTATTTTTTTAAGAAGTTATACGGTTTGTTGTTTTAGAAGGTTTGTAAACAAGTTGTTTAAATCGTTTAAAGTGTCTAAACCTTTGTTTTTATTGTACCAAACTTGTAAATCTTGTTTAAATTTAGCAGACAATCCTCCGTGTTCTTTTTTATAGTCGTTTACCATTTTGGTAGCTGTGCTAGGTCTTGGTCCCCAATCGGCTACTACATTTTTATGTTCATCTAGCACAATTAGTTTTGGAATGGCTTGGTTTCCGTTCGTTAAAAAATAATTCATCAAAGCAGAATTTTCATCACGATAAGCTATTTTAAGCTGTATGTTTTTAGATTGTTCTGCCACTTTGTAGATTACAGGAACGGTTTGTGCTGCATCTCCACACCAACTTTCTGTTAAAACTAAAAAAGTAAGTGGGGTGTTTAATTTGGTTAGCGTTGTTAAAATAGGTTCGGTTACTTTTTGAGTTTTTGTCAAACGTTTTAATCTGGCCTGATTTAATTTGGTGTAATTAGACAGTTCATCAGATTGTGTGGTTCCTGAACTTTTGTTTGAATGCACCAAGTTTTCCATTTTACTTAAAAAAGTAGAATAGTTAAACGATGTTTGTAGTGCTTTTTCAATTGCTTCGGCTTTGGTACTCATATTCTTTTTTTTATAAAAACTTAGACGTTATTATAAGAGCTGCTTACAACTAATTGATATAGTTCTTATATATTTGTGTTTATGAAATACAGAGTTTTAATAGCATTTATAGGAGCTGTTTTATTAGTAGCATGTAAACATAAAACACAAAAAACAGAAACGGTTACCGTAACTGATGATAAGTATTTTAATGCAAAAGATGAAATTATGGTTTTTGATAGCGTTGCTACTGTGGCGGTAATTTATAAAGATTCTATTGCAAGTTGGAAAGGGTATTTTAGAGTACAAGAAAATTTAAATAAAATAAAAAAAACATCTCCAAACGAAGTGCTTAGTAGTGCAGAAGGTTTGGTAAAGGATGTAGTAACAATGCGAGATTCTATTACCGTTCCTGAGCTAAAAGAAAAGGGTATGAATGCTAGAATAAATGCTTTGTACAACCAATCTTTACGATTGCAAGAAATGAAAAGTATTCCTGCCATTACAGTGCCAGAAATAGCAAAACAAACACAAGGGTTGTTCTCTATTTTTAGAATGATTAATGCTAAAATTAATGCTATTTATGAGCAAAGAAATTTTGAAAGAGATTTGGTAGAAGATGATTTTATATTTTCTAAAATAGATTCTATTCAATAAAAGTTAAGAGTTAAATTGATTCAAAGTTTCATACACCAAGTTAGATTCGTAACCTTTTCTAAGAACAAAATCAGCTACTTTTTTTTTCTTTTTATAAAAATTACTTTCTAGCGTGTTGTTCCATTTTTGAAGAACTAAATTATTTAGAGTTTCTAAATATTCCAAAGAATCTATTTCTTTTAAGGCTGTTCTAATATTGTATTCAGAAATATTTCTAAATTTTAGTTCTTGTGTAATTCTAACTTTTCCATATTTTTTAATTCGGAATTTACCTCTGGCAAAACTTTTAGAAAATCGTTCTTCGTTTAAAAAATCATATTCCATCAAGTGAAGAATAATAATTTCACAAGCTTGTGGAATCATACCCATTTTAGCTAGTTTTTCTTCTACTTCTTTATGACATCTATCTTGATAGGCACAATAGCTTTCTAAGGCATTTTTAGCTTGTTCTACAGTATATGTTTTTTGCTTTTTGTTGGGGAGACTCATAAACAATAAATTTAAGATTATTATTTAATAAATGAACACTTTAATGTTGCGTTAAGGATTGAGTGGTTTGTTTGAGCTCTTTTAGAGAAATGAGTGAAAACGAAATTTGTTTAAAAAGCGAGTAACGAAAGCCTGACCCTAAAATAATTTTAGGGTAACGTCCAAATAAAAAAGAAGCCTATTTTTATAAATAGGCTTCTTTTTTAAAAGTTTTTTAGTGTTAAAATTTATAACCTAATCCTAAGTTTAAAAAGTTAGTTTTTATAGAGATACTACCATCTGTACCTCCTAAGAAGTTTTCTTCACCTTCATCCGTTAGAGAATTAGTTAATTGAAATGAATAATTAGCAATAAACGCTAGTTTGTCACTTAAATCAATTTCAAGCCCTAACGCAAGACTTAATGCTAAATCATTAAAATATTCATCTAACTCTTCTTCTGTGTCAAAAGTGTATTCTAGTTTTGGACCTGCTAACAAAGCTATCTTTTCGTTGGTATAATATTTTAATAATAAAGGAATTTGTAAAAAATTACTTTTTTCATCTGCTGTATCAAATTCAGTACTTGTATAAATAATTCCAGGATTAAATAAAACCGTTTGATTTATTGGAATTTCTCTGGTTAAACCAACAAAAAATCCTTGACCACTTATGTCATCTTTCTCAACTTCTCCAAAGGCTTTTGCCTTGATATTCATTTTGACATCAGTATAGCCTGCGATTAAGCTTGTTGTACTCTCTTGAGCATTTGCAATTGTTGTACCTAGTACTAGAATTGCAATAAGTATTGTTTTTTTCATAGGGCACAAAAATAATTCTATGATGATTAAATTGCCGAGGTATGGAAAACAAAAAAGCCTGTGTATTTACACAGGCTTTTTTGTTTGCTATTAAGAAATAAAAGTTCAATTATTTATTTTTTACTCTAATTTTTATTTTGTGTAGTAAGTAAAACATTACAGGTACAATAATTAACGTTAAGAAGGTAGCAAAGGTCAATCCAAAGATTACTGTCCAAGCTAAAGGTCCCCAGAAAATTACATTATCACCTCCAACATATATATTTGCATTTCCTGTGTTAAATAAAGCAAAGAAATCTATATTAATACCACGAGCCAATGGAATTAAACCAATAACGGTAGTAATTGCAGTTAAAATTACAGGTCTTAAACGTGCTTTTCCACCTTTTACAATGGCTTCATACGCATCTTTAATTCCAATAACTTGCCCTTCAGGAATGTTTAGTTCTTCGGCTTTTCTATCAAATAACAATTGGGTATAATCTAACAATACAACACCGTTGTTTACTACAATTCCGGCTAGCGATATAATTCCCATCATGGTCATCATAATTACAAAACTCATGTTGGCACCAATAATCCCAAAGAATACTCCTGTAAAACTTAAGAAAATAGCAAACATAATAATGGTTGGTTTTGTAATAGAATCAAACTGGAAAACAAGAATAAAAGCAATCAAACCTAATCCGGTTAATAAAGCCCCCATTAAGAAAGACATTTGCTTGTTTTGTTCCTCAATTTGTCCTGTAAAATCAAACGAAATGTGTTTAGGTGTATCAAAACTTGCCATTTCTGCTTCAATTTGTTTTACCACAGCAGCAGCATCTTTATAACCAGGAGCTAAAGCAGAATATACTGTTACAGTTCTAATTCCATTTTTGTGTTTAATGGCACTAAAAGAAGATGTGTTTTTACGTGTTGTTAACGCAGAAATAGGAACTTCTTTTAATTGCCCGTCTATTGGGCTACGGAAAATTACATTTTGATTAAATAGTAGACTGGTATTGGTTCTGTCTTCTTCTTTAAAACGAACATACATATCGTAATCTTCACCATTTTCTTTGTAAACGCTTGCTTTTTCTCCAAAAATAGAACGTCTTAATTGTTGAGCAACCATAACAATAGGTACACCTAAAGCTCCTGCTTTTTGTCTGTCTACGGTTACTTGCATGGCTGGTTTAGATTTGTTTACATCAATTTTTAATTCTTCAATACCTGGAATGTTTTTGCTAGCAATAAAAGATTGCATTCCTTGTGCTATTTGAATTAGCTCATCGTAATCTTTTCCTTGAATTTCTATGTTTATAGGATATCCGGCAGGAGGACCTACAGGGTCTTTTTCTACAGAAATTAACAATCCAGGAAATTTGTTTTTTAAATCATCTAAAACCTTGATACGCAATTCTTCAGAATCCATACCTCTACGGAATTTATATTCACGCATAGAAGCTGTAATTTTAGCTCTGTGTGGCATTTCTGCATTTCCGACTTCGGTTTGTGGGTTTCCTGCTCCCATACCTACTTGCGATACTGCAGACTCTACCAAAAAGTTGTAATCTCCGTCTAAATACATAGGGTCGTTTAAGACCTTGTATACACGTTCTTCTACTTGTTTGGTAACCTTGTTTGTTTTTTGAATATCTGTTCCTTGTGGGTATTCTAAATAAACAATAATTTGGTTGGGTTTGTTGTCTGGGAAAAATTCTACTTGCGTTCTACCAGAACCTACAGACATTCCAAAAACCATAAAAGAAGCAATTAATAATAAGAAGGTTCCTCCTAGTAAAACATAGGGTTTCCAACCACTTAAAGAAAAGCGTAGGGCTTTTTCGTATGCGTTTTCAAAAGCAGTAAGTATTTTTTCTTGAAAATAAACGGCAGCTCCTTTAATAAAGTAACGGTATGCCCAAAAGAAAATACACGTAACAATCATTACACTACCTAATCCTTTCATGGCTCCTCCAAAAAGTAAAATTGGAATTCCAAAACCACATAAAATAAAGCTTAAACGAATTAATTGTTTTTTGGTTAATATTTTTTGGTCTATACTCATAAATTGAGAAACCAATACCGAGTTAAAAAAGATGGCTACAAATAAAGAAGATCCTAATACAATAGAAAGTGTAATAGGGAAATAGACCATAAACTCTCCCATTACTCCTGGCCACATACCTAAAGGAATAAAAGCAGCTACTGTAGTGGCTGTAGAAATAATAATAGGATAGGCAATTTCTCCAATTCCTTTTTTGGCAGCTTCTATTCTGCTCATTCCTTCTTCATCCATTAAACGGTATACGTTTTCTACCACTACAATACCGTTGTCTACCAACATTCCAAGTCCCATAATCAATCCAAAAAGAATCATGGTATTCATGGTGTATCCTAATCCGTCTATAATCATAAAAGACATAAACATAGACATTGGGATGGCAAAACCAACAAATAGAGCATTTCTAAAACCTAAGAAGAACATTAAAACAACAACAACCAATATAATTCCAAAAATAATGTTGTTTACCAAGTCGTCTACTTGATTTAGGGTTTTAGAAGATTGGTCGTTACTTGTTGTAATGGTTAAATCTTTAGGAACCGTATTGTCTTCTTGTATGGTGTTTAAAATAGCAGAAATTTTTTCAGCAGCTTCTACCATGTTTTTTCCTGCACGTTTTTTAACATCCAACATTACTACGTTGTGTCCCCATTCACGTGCAAAAGTTGTTTTTTCTTTTTCTTTAAAGTAAACTTTAGCCACATCTTTTAGGTAAACAACTCCTCCTTGTCTTTTAACAACAAAATCGTTTAGTTCTCTAGGTTGTGTAACTTCTCCTAAAATTCGAATGGTTCTACGTTGTCCGCTAGTAATTAAGTTTCCTGCAGACATGGTTACGTTTTCTTGTTTAATGGCATTAATAATGTCATCAAAACTAACTTGCGCAGCCATCATTTTATAAACGTCTACTGCAATTTCTACTTCTAGTTCTTGAGCTCCTCTAATGTCTACATACTTAATTTCTTCAAGTTCTTCAATTTCATCTTGAATAATTTCTCCGTACAATTTTAGTTTGTCTACAGGATAGTCTCCAGAAATGTTAATGTTTAGAATAGGAGTTTCTTCCGATATGTTTAAATCAAACACAGCCGGATCTACCTTAGCACCATTAAAAGTAGGCCAATCTTCACTTGCTTTTACACCATCAACTTCGTCTTTGGTTTTTTGTTTGGCTTGACTTACGCTAATGTTTTCATCAAACTCTATAATAATAATTCCGTAGTCTTCTTGAGACGTAGAGGTTACTTTGGTTACATTGCTAATATCTTTTAGTTTGTCTTCTAGCGGATCTACAATTAGTCGTTCAATATCTTCTGCGGTGTTCCCTGGGTACACAGCATTAATGTATATTTTGGTTTCCTTAATTTCTGGAAAACTTTCTCTAGGCATACTGTTGTATGCAGAGAATCCTAATATTAGAATTAATGCACACAATACATACATGGTGGTTTTGTTGTTAATAGCCCACGATGATAGTGCAAATTCTTTTATAGTTTGTTTTATTTTAGCCATTGTCTTATTTGTTTAAGATCTTAACTTGTTGTCCTTCTCTAACGGTTCTTGCTCCTTCAATAATTACCAAAGAATCAGAAGACAAACCTTCTAAAACTTCAATATCATTTTGGCTTGTTTGTCCTGTTTTAATTAGGTTTTTGTGGGCAACGTATTTGTTTCCTTCTTTTTTAGCAACGTATACGTATTCTTCGTTGTTTTCGTTTTCAGAAATAATGCTTTGAGGAATTAAAATGGCTTTTTCGTTAGTATAATCGTTTACCAACAAACGAACCGTCATGTTAGGTTTTGCATTTACTTCTTTAGGAACTTCCATTTCAATTTTAAACTTTCTGTTGTTTGGGTTGATAAAGTTTCCTGCCTGAGTAATTACCGTTTCTGTTTGTGTATCTAACACAGGAAAAAATGCTTTTACTTTTTTTCCAGGGTTTACAAAACGAATAAATGTTTCTGGAATTTCTGCACTAATGGTCATGTTGTTTAAGTTGATTAAACGTGTAATAGGTGTTTGACCAGGAGCTACAAAAGAACCTGCCTCTGTAATAACATCATCAATAACCCCAGCAAAAGGTGCGGTAACTTGAGTTTTACTCAATTGAATTTTTAATTGTTCTACTGCTTTTGCTTGTGCTTGGTATGATGTTTTTGCTTGTAAGTACTGTATTTCTGAACCAATTTTTTGAGCCCATAAACGGTCTTGTCTTTCGTATGTAGTTTTTGCCAACTCTGCATTGGTTTCTGCTTGGGCTAACTGTTCTTTTAAACCAGAATCATCTATAACAGCAATAACTTGACCTTTGGCAACTCTTTGTCCTTCTTTTACCAAAATACTTTTTAATTGTCCTCCAGTTTCTGGATAGATAATTAAGTTTTGTTTGGTTTCTACATTTCCTTGTATTTCTACAAAGTGATTAAATAACGTAGGCACAGGTTTGTGGGTAGAAACCAATGCTAGTTTTTTTACCGTATCTAATTCCACCAAGGCATCATCTAACAATTTTAAATTGGCAACAACAACGCTTCTTTTTTCTTTAATTTGTTTGATATCTTTTTCTGCAATAATATCGTTGATACTTTTTTCTTTAGTTCCACACGCAACTGCTGTAATTGCTAAAATGGTATATATAATTTTTTTCATGATTTTATGTTGTAGCGTTTAGTTTTTTAATGCGTTTAGTTCTGCTCTTTTGTTAATAACATTTACCATAGCTTGTAAATATTCTTGTTGACTACTGTATAGTTGCAATTGTGCTTGTCTTAAGTCAAAACTACTCGCAATACCTTCTGTGTATTTGGTGTTGTTTTTTCGTTCTATTCTTTCGGCCAGATTTAAATTTTTCTTTTTGTTTTGTAAGGTGTTTAAAGCTAGTTCCAATTCTATAGAAGCGTTTTTAATGTTAATTTGTGTTTGTATTTTGGTTTCTTCTAATGAGTTTTGAGAAGATTCCCAATCTAATTTTGCTTGTTTCTTTTTGGCTTTGTCTCTAAAAGAAGAAAAAATAGGAATGTCTAAGGTTAAACCAACCGTACCAATGGTAAACCATTCGTTGTTCATAATATCTGTAAAAGAATCTCCAAACCCTAGTGAGTTTAAATTGGCAAAACCAGAAAGAGATGGCAACATACGTGCTCTTTCATATTGATATAAAAGTCTTTTAGACTCAACATTGTTAAGTGCTATTTTATAATCAATGTTTTCGTTTACAGAAATGTTGTTGTTAAAAAAAGAAATGCTATTGTTGCTGCTGTCAGACAAAAGATCTAAAGAATCTGTTGTGTTAAGAGTAGCCGTTTCATCTATTCCCATTAAAAGTTTTAAAAGAGATAAAGACACTTCTTGAATTCTTTTTAATCTAGTAGCATTGTTTTCTAAATCATTTAATGTAATTTCTAATTGTTCTAGTGTTTCTTCTTCTATCAAACCGTTTTCTAACATAGATTTTGTCTCGAAAATATTTTCTTGTAAATCTTTAATGTTTTTATCGGTAATTTTTACACTTTCTTGTACCAATAAATTATTGCTATAAGCATCGGTAACAGCCTTTGTAATTTCTTTGGTTGTTTTTGTTTTGGCATTTTTAGATATTTCTAAGAATACTTTTGCCGATTGCAATCCAACCAAATATGTACCATCAAATAACAATTGAGAATAGGTGATTGATGGGGACAATTGTTGTTTAGGAAATAAAAATCGCAAAGGGTTGCTGTTTCCACCATCGCTAAAAACGTCTGGTAGCAATACATTGTTAGAATATTCTACTTTACCGTTAAACTGAGGAAGTCCAGTAGCGGTTGTTTCCCATTTTTTCCATTTGGCTTTCTCAATATCTAAATTAGCGTTTTTAATTTGTCTGTTGTGCTTTAAAGCATATTCAATGGCATCTTGTAGGCTAAAGTCTGTTTTTTGTACAGCATTCTTTTCTTGAGAATTTGCCTGCAAAGGAATTACCAAATATGCGAGGAAGCACATTATAATAATCAAGGGTTTTTTCATAGTTTGTTTTATTTGGTGTTTATTAATTGTTCTAAAGTTTTTAATCCTTTTGGGGTTGAAATGGCTCTAATGTGGTATTCTAAATATTGATCCATCAACTCTTTTTTGGTGTATTTGTCGGCAGGAAATGTATCTTCGTTTTTAGTACCTATCATTCCTGTAAAATAAATACGGGCTATAAAATCTACATTCAAATCACTTCTGTACAATCCATCGTTTATACCTCTTTCTAAGTTTTTTGTAACACAAACCAGCATGCTACTAAATTGCTTTTGGTTTAAGTTTTCACAAATGTCTGGGTAAAATTTTTGAAGTTGATATTGCGGAGAAGCATCTTCTTTTTTTAGAACATTGTTTACAAATTGTTTAATGTCAAAAAGTTCTTCTATGGCATTTTGATTTTTTTCGCAAATGGCTTCAATTCCATTGTTTATAATTTCAAACATATACAGGGCTACAGATTCTACCAACTTTTTTTTGGTAGAAAAATGAGTGTACAATGTTTTTTTAGAAATGGCCAATTCGGTAGAAATATCATCCATAGTAACGCTTTTAAACCCTAGGGATAAAAACATTTCAGATGCTTTTTCAAGTATTTTACATTTCATACAGTGGTTTATTTTAGGCCACAAATATACAGAAGGAAACTTTAGAAACAAATAAAGTTTCCATAGTTTAACATAAAATTTAAGTTAGGTTTTTGTAAAGTCTACTATTGTACTATTTTTACTCAAAAAAACAACACTTGGATTTATCAAACTTTAGATCATTGTTTTTAACCTTTTTAGAAAAGGAGGTTAATGTAAAGCAGCCCCAAAATTTATACGAGCCCATTACCTATATTTTACAATTAGGAGGAAAACGAGTAAGACCTTTGTTGGTATTGATGAGTATTGATGCTTTTGAAAAAGACTATCAACAAGGATTGCACGCTGCATTGGCCATAGAAGTATTTCATAATTTTACATTGCTGCACGATGATATTATGGATGCTGCTCCGTTGCGAAGAGGACAGCAAACCGTACATGAAAAGTGGGATGTAAACACGGCAATTTTGTCTGGTGATGCCATGATGATTTTAGCCAATCAGTATTTAGAGGTGTATGAGGGAACCACTTATAAAAAGTTGATGCAATTGTTTCAGCAAACAGCCTTAGAGGTTTGCGAGGGGCAACAATACGACATGGATTTTGAAAACAGAAACGATGTATCTATTCCAGAATACATAGAAATGATTCGTTTAAAAACATCGGTTTTGGTAGCTGCAGCTTTAAAAATGGGTGCCATTATTGCCAAGGCTTCTGATGCCGATGCCGATGCCATGTACCAATACGGATTAAACTTAGGTTTGGCATTTCAACTGCAAGATGATTATTTAGATGCGTTTGGAAATCCAGAAACTTTTGGGAAACAAATTGGGGGAGATATTATAGAAAACAAAAAAACGTTTTTGGTATTAAAAGCTCAAGAAAATTTAAAAGGAGCAGATTTGGAACAATTCCAAAACTACTACACTCAAAAAGTTAGCAATATTGATGAAAAAGTAACACAAGTAAAACTGTTGTTCCAAAAAAGTGGAGCTGTTACTGCCATTCAACAAGAAATTGAAGCCTACACACACAAAGCCTTTAAAGTTTTAGATACCGTAGCAATCTCAGAAAATGCTAAAAATCAGTTAATTGCTTTTGGAAATTATTTAATGGGCAGAAAAGCTTAAAGATAAACTCTAAAAAATATTTGTAGGATTGTAAAAATATACTATTTTTGCCACCGCTTTAGGTCTCATAGCTCAGCTGGTTAGAGCACCTGACTCATAATCAGGGGGTCCATGGTTCGAGCCCATGTGGGACCACTACTTAAAGCAAAAAAGCCTTATAAACACTATGTTTGTAAGGCTTTGTCGTTTTTAAAGGTGTTCTAAAATCTGCAAATATTTTGTGTACAAGCACACAGCCCAAAGTAAAAAAACAGCAGAACAATACATTTAAAAACAACCATTCAAAAAAAAATGCAGTTCCATTGCACAATGCTGTGGTAGGTTTGTCTAAAATATACTTAGAGCTACCTTTGGCAAAAAGTGTAAAAGTATTCTATATTTATAAAAAAAATAAGAAAAGTTCATGTCAGAAGACCAGAAGAAAGTGTTAGAAACCCAACTGTGGGCTATAGCCAATGAATTAAGAGGGAAAATGGATGCTGATGAATTCCGTGATTATATTTTAGGATTCATTTTTTACAAATACTTATCAGAAAAACAACATTTGTATGCTAACGAGTTGTTAGAAACAGAAGATGTTAAAGAATATACGTTAGTGACAGATGTTGAAACCTTAGAAGCTATACAAGAGGAATCTATTTTAAAATTAGGGTATTACTTAGCCCCAGAACAATTGTTTAGTGCCGTAGCTAAAAAAGGAAATGCCAACACAGAAAACCAAAGTGATTTTATTTTAGAAGATCTTACAGCAATTTTAAACGGTATAGAGCAAAGTACCATGGGGAACGAATCTGAAGATGATTTTAACAAATTGTTTGAAGATTTAGACCTAAACTCTACCAAACTAGGTAGAAAAGTAGAAGATAGAAATACCTTAATTGCCAAAATTTTACAACACCTAGATAAAATAGATTTTGATTTAAAAAATTTAGAATCGGATGTATTAGGTGATGCTTACGAATATTTAATTGGGCAGTTTGCTTCTGGTGCGGGTAAAAAAGCGGGAGAGTTTTATACACCACAACAAGTGTCTAAAATATTGGCCAAATTGGTTACGACCAACAAAAGCAAATTAAAATCTGTGTACGACCCAACTTGTGGGTCTGGTTCTTTATTGTTACGTGTAGCTAAAGAAGTAAAGGTAGATGAGTTTTACGGACAAGAACTAAACCGTACTACCTACAACTTAGCACGTATGAACATGATTTTACACGATGTACACTACCGTAATTTTGACATTAAACAAGAAGATACGCTAGTAGATCCTCAGCATTTAGACCAACGTTTTGAAGCCATTGTGGCCAATCCGCCCTTTTCTGCCAAATGGAAAGGAAAAGACAATCCGCTAAACGAAACCGATGAACGTTTTGCACAGTACGGAAAATTAGCACCCACGAGTAAAGCAGATTTTGCTTTTGTGCAACACATGTTGTATCAGTTGGCAGAAAATGGAACCATGGCGGTAGTGTTGCCACATGGAGTGTTGTTTAGAGGGAGTGCCGAAGGAAGCATTAGAGAATATTTAATAAAAGAACTCAACTGTTTAGATGCCGTTATAGGTTTGCCAGCCAACATATTTTACGGAACCAGCATTCCTACTTGTATTTTGGTGTTGAGCAAATGCCGAACTAACCCAGAAAATGTATTGTTTATAGATGCCAGTAACGAGTTTGACAAAGTAAAAACGCAAAATGTACTCTCAGAAATCCACATACAGCATATTGTTGATACCTACAGAAACAGAACCGAAGAAGAAAAATACAGCCACATAGCTACGTTAACAGAAATTGCAGAAAACGACTACAACCTAAACATACCACGTTATGTAGATACGTTTGAAGAAGAAGAACCTGTAGATTTAGCAACTGTTTGTACAGAACTACAACAAGTGGCAAAAGAAATTGAAAGCACCGACCAACAAATAGCCTCTTTTTGTGCAGAACTAGGTATTAAAACTCCTTTTTAATATGGAAGCAATAACAAAAAAACAATTAGTTCCCAAACTAAGGTTTAAAGAATTTTATGAGGAATGGAGTAAAGAGTTTTTTTTAAAATTAGGCTTAAAGGTTATTGATGGTGATAGAGGGAAAAATTACCCAAATGGTTCTGATTTTGTTCAAAACGGCCATTGTGTGTTTTTAAATGCAAAAAATGTGTCAAAAAATGGATTTGTATTTAAGGATGTTATTTATATTTCAAAAGAAAAAGATAATGAATTAAGGAAAGGTAAATTAAAAATAGGAGACATAATACTAACTACACGTGGTTCTGTAGGTCACTTTGCTTTTTATGACTTTCATATTCCATTTGATAATCTACGTATTAATTCTGGAATGGTTATTATTAGAAATGAAAGCAAGTTAGTTAATACTAAATATATTTATACATATTGTAAAACATCTTATTTGTTAAATCGTATTTCAATTGTATCTTTTGGAAGTGCTCAACCTCAACTAACTGTAAAAGAAATAAATAAATTTAAGATAGCTTTTCCAACCCTTCCAGAACAAGAAAAAATAGCGAGTTTTTTAGGTTCGGTAGACAAAAAAATAGCCTTGTTGCAACAAAAAAAGAAGGCTTTGGAGTTGTACAAAAAAGGAGTTATGCAACAATTGTTTGCACAACAACTACGCTTTAAAGACTCAAACGGAAAAAATTATCCAGATTGGGAATGGGTTGGTGGAAATAAAATTTTCGAAAATATTTCAGATAAAAATCACAATTCAGATTTACCAATATTAGCCATAACTCAAGATAAAGGAGCAATTCCAAGAGACATGATTGATTATAAGATGACTGTTACAGAGAAAAGTGTTGCTAGCTACAAAGTTGTACAAGTTGGTGATTTTGTAATCAGTTTAAGAACCTTTCAAGGAGGTATTGAGTATTCAGATTATCATGGAATCTGTAGTCCAGCTTATATAATTCTAAGACCTAAATCAAAAGGAGTAGATAGAGAATTTTATAAGTTTTATTTAAAAACATCATTTTATATCAAACAATTACAGAAGAATTTAGAAGGAATTAGAGATGGTAAAATGATTAGCTACAAATATTTTTCAGAAATAAAAATTCCTTTTCCCTGCCTAGAAGAACAACAAAAAACAGCAAGTTTTTTAAGTGCCATAGATGTTAAAATAGAAGCTTGTGCCAATCAACTCAAAAAAACACAGGAGTTTAAAAAAGGGTTGTTGCAGCAACTATTTGTGTAAAAAAATAAGAGTATGAAAAAAACGTTTAATATTTACTGTGATGAAAGTTGTCATTTAGAAAATGATCATAAAAAATACATGATATTAGGTTATGTAAGTTCTGCTTATAATCAACTTAAACGTCATACAGAAAGAATAAATGATTTAAAGAAAAAGCACCATTATTATGGAGAAATAAAATGGTCTAATGTTTCTGCATCAAAACATTTGTTTTATAAAGAGTTAATTGAATATTTTTTTGATACAGACTTGTGTTTTAGAGCTATAGTGGTAGAAAAATCAAAAATTAACAATCAAGAGTTTAGTCAAAGTTTTGATGATTTTTATTACAAAATGTACTATCAACTATTAAATCATAAAATTAGTAGTGAAAATTCATACAACGTATATTTAGATATAAAAGATACTTTAAGTGCTTATAAAGTAAATCAATTAAAAAAAATTTTAAATATTCAATATGGAGTGTTTAGAAATGTACAAAATATACGCTCACACGAAAGTGTATTAATGCAACTGGCAGATTTTATAATGGGAGCAATTGCTTATGAATTAAATAACAATGAAAAAAAAGTGGTTGCAAAAAGGCAGATTATTGATAAAATAAAACAATACTCTAACTTAAAATTAGATGGCTCTTCTAGTTTTAGTGAAACTAAAATAAATTTGTTTTTTATAAATCTTAAATAATATGCCCACAAATTTATTAAAGGAATATAACGAGCTGTTAGAATTATCTGCTTTATCAGAAAGAGATAGAAATAGATCGTTATTAGGTGTTTTTGATAGAGATATTACCTATAATAAAAACTTTAGGTTTAATAAAAAAGACATTACTCCTACACCAAAAGATGGTGTAATAAAAATGGATACTCTTTATAAGCATTTAACAACTGTAATAACAGATAAGACTAGTAGAAAGAGAGAATTTGATATGGATAGGTCTCAACGTTTGCATTGGATAAAATATCAAATAGATAAAAAGAAAAAAAATAATGTTTTAATTTTTTCAGTCAAAGAACCTAATGGTAATAGAACTTATATTTATGATGAAGATGAAAAATATGTGGTTGTGTTAGAGCCGTTAAGAAATGGAAAGGAGTATTATTTATTAACAGCATACTTTTTAAAAGGTAGGGATGCTAAAAGAAATAAGTTCAAAAAAAAATACAAAAGAAAATTAGAAGAACTCTTATAAAAGCAAAAAACGCAGAGCTTCTAGGCTTGCGTTTTTCGATTTCCTTCCTCCAAACGGCAGGATGAACTCGATGCAAATATAATGTAAGATTTAAGTTAAAAACAAATTAAACAAAAAATTTAACAAGTTTTTAAAAGAAAAAGAAAGAATGACCACACAACCAGAATCCATTTTAGAAGAAAACTTAATCCACCAATTGGTTGGTTTAGGGTACGAGCGAGTTGTTATAAAAGATGAAACAGATTTAATCATCAACCTAAAAAAACAACTAGAAAAACACAACCAAACTAAGTTTTCAGATAAAGAGTTTACACAGTTGTTAAATCAGCTAACCAAAGGGAATATTGTACAAAAAGCCCATACGTTAAGAGACAAGTTAACCTACACTAAAGATAATGGAGATGTGGGCTATGTGGAGCTCATCAATCAATTGCATTGGTGTCAAAATCAATACCAAGTAACCAACCAAATTACCATCAAAGGAAAGTACGAAAATCGTTACGATGTAACCCTTTTAATCAATGGTTTGCCTTTGGTACAAATAGAACTAAAAAAACGAGGTTTAGAGCTAAAAGAAGCATTCAATCAAACCCATCGTTACCAGGCACATACGTTTGCAGCGGGCAAAGGCTTGTTTCAGTTTATACAATTGTTTGTGATTAGTAACGGAGTAAACACCAAGTATTACGCTAACAATCCCATCAAACTAAGATCGTTTAAACAAACCTTTTTTTGGGCAGACAAAAGCAACAAAATCATTTCGCAATTGTCAAACTTTGCAGAAGTGTTTTTAGAACCATGCCACTTGTCTAAAATGATTACCAAGTACATTGTCATAAATACCAATGGTGTGTTAATGGTGCTAAGACCGTATCAATACTACGCTACCGAAGCCATTGTAGAACGTGTAAAAACCACTAGTAAATACGGATACATTTGGCACACCACAGGGTCTGGTAAAACGTTAACCTCTTTTAAAACCAGCCAAATACTAACCAATTTGCCAGAGGTAGACAAAGTAGTGTTTGTGGTAGACCGTAAAGATTTAGATTACCAAACCATTAAAGAATTTAATAGCTTTAAAGAAGATTCTGTAGATGCTACCAACAATACAAAATCGTTAATCCATCAATTTAAAGATGATACCAAGCTGATTGTTACCACACTACAAAAATTAAACAATGCCATTTATTCTGCCAAGTACCAAGCACAAATGCAAGGGCAAAAACATAAAAAAATTGTTTTTATTTTTGACGAATGCCACAGAACGCAATTTGGCGATACGCACAACCGTATTAAAGAGTTTTTTACCAACGCACAAATGTTTGGCTTTACAGGGACTCCTATTTTAGCAGAAAACGCATCGTCTAATCATTTAGGAAAACGTACTACCAAAGATTTGTTTACAGATTGTTTACACAAATATGTAATTACCGATGCCATAAGAGATCAAAACGTATTAAAATTTTCTATAGACTATGTAAGTAGGTTCAAAAGTAAAGAAAACATAGAAGAAGATGCTGTAGAAAATATAGACACTCAAGAAGTGTTAGAAGCTCAAGAAGGTTTAGAAAAAGTGGTAGATTACATTATTGCCAATCACGATAAAAAAACACACAACAAAAAATTTAATGCCATGATGTGTGTGGCTAGCAAAGAACTTTTAATTAAATATTATGAGTTGTTTAAAGCCAAAAAACAAAAAGGATTGCACAATTTAAAAATAGCAACCATTTATTCTTACGGTGCCAATGAAGAAAACGATGATGTTGCCGATGGATATTATGAAGATGAAGCCCGTGTTGCGAATGAAGAGGCAAGCGAATACAAATCTGTTCATTCTAGAGATAAGTTAGAAGAATTTATTGGCGATTTTAACAAAACCTTTAAAACCAACCACACTACCAACGATTTTTACAAATACTACAAAGATGTAGGTAAAAAAGTAAAAGAAAGAAAGGTAGATATTCTGTTGGTGGTCAATATGTTTTTAACAGGGTTTGATAGCAAAACGTTAAACACCATTTATGTAGATAAAAACTTACAATACCACGGATTGATTCAAGCTTTTTCTAGAACCAATAGAATTTTAGACGAAGTAAAATCGCAAGGGCAAGTAGTTTGTTTTAGAAATTTAAAACAAAAAACAGATGAGGCCATTACCTTGTTTTCTAACAAAGATGCTATTGATGAAATTGTATTAGCTCCCTATGACCACTATCTACACGATTTTGAAAAAGCGTTACAAGAATTAATGCAAATAGCTCCCACCGCACAAAGTGTAGATGATTTGCTTACTGAGCATGAACAATTGGCTTTTGTAAAGGCATTTCGTAGTTTAATGCGTATTAAAAATGTGCTAAAAACGTTTTCAGATTTTAATTTTGATGACATGCCTATTTCAGAACAAAATTTTGAAGATTATAAAAGCAAATATCTAGACATTAAAACTTCTATAGGACCCAATGGAGAAGGAAAAACATCTATTTTAAATGATATTGATTTTGAGGTAGAACTAATTAGAAGAGATGAAATTAATGTAGCATACATTATAGGTTTGTTGGCTCAGTTAAATGAAGACAAACAAACAGGAATGCCTCAAGAAGAGGTAGAAGAAAAGAAAAAGAACATTCAAAAAATGTTGAGTAATGAAGTTGACTTACGAAGTAAAAAAGAATTGATTGAAAAATTTATAGAGCAACATTTACCCAATATTAAAGATGCTAACAAGGTAGCCGATGAGTTTGAAACCTATTTAGAAGTAGAACGTAAAAAAGCGGTAGTACACATAAGTAAAGAAGAAGGGCTAGATTTAAAAAAACTAGATAGCACCATTCAAAATTACCTATTTACTCAAAAAATACCTTTGCCCGATGAGGTGATCAACACCATGCTAGAACGTCCTAAATTAAAAGAACGTAAACCTAAGGTTTCTAGAGTGGTCCATAAAATTAAAAACTACGTAGAAACCTTTGTCAATGGATTTGCGTAAACAACTTAGTTCTGATGAAAATCATGCAGTAAATAAGTATTTCTAGTTTGCTAATAATCTATGAGTAAATAAGCAGACAGTACAATAGCAAACACATAAAACCCCTATTCTTTATAAAGAATAGGGGTTTTTTAATGCCTTTGGTTTAAACAACGGTTTTCTTTTTTTTAGAAGGGTACATCTGTTTTGCAAAAAAACACAAATTTTAGTTGCTTTTTAGTGTTGATGTAAAGTGTAATTTATTGATTTTTAATTCAATGTGTCGGTTGGTTTTAATAAAAACAGATGGAATTACCTAAATACATATGTTGTGTATAATGGCTATAAAAAAAACTAAACGCAACAATGTTGCGATTATTAAAAAAATACAATAGCTTTGCAAACGAATTGATAAAATGGTGGTTTAGTGAGCGTATTGGTTCAACAAAAGAGATGGTAGCCAATAATTAAAATAAAATTTAACATCATTTTTAGAAGTAAATCATTTCATCTGTTTATGAAAGTCCGTACAACAAAACATAACATTGCTTTTTGGTTGCTAGCTCTATTTTTTATCATAAAAATAGCTGGGCTTCATGCATGGACTCATACAGATAATGATGAAGATCATACCGAACATTGCGAGGTTTGTGATTATGCAGTAACTCATAACATAATTCCAGCACTCGTATCGGAGGTAAATAATTGCTTTGCAGTACAGCTTGATTTTTTTGATGAAAAAGAAACTAACGATCACTATACTTTTGTGGTCTTGCATAGCTTAACAACAGGTCAGCTTTTTTCTAGGCCTCCGCCTTTCTGGTTATAAGTTTCCCTATACATTACACGGTCTATAGCTTGATTGATTTAACGATTTTTAGTTGTTGTAAAACTTCTAAAAAGGAGTTTTTTTCAAACACAAGAAATGCTACAATGGTTAGCTCATCAAAAAATAGAGTCTTTGTACATAGCTGTATAGGTTTTTTGAATTTTCCCTTATGTAGGGAATTTGTTTAAGAATTCTAGAATACCCAATTATGTTTTATAAAACACTGAGTATATGGCTGCTTTGTAGCCTATATTCAATTGCATTTGCACAAAATACATCTCAAATAAAAGGAGTTGTGGTAAGTGCTAACACACTAGATCCTATACCAGGAGCTAATATTATAGGTAAAAATCTATGGTCAATATCATCCACTAATGGTGAGTTTGTTATAGATCATGTACACACAGATTCCTGTTCTTTTGAAGTGTGTTGTTTAGGTTATGCTTGTAAAACAGTTGTTGTTCATGTAGATGACGATAAAAACGCTGTTAAAATTTATTTAAAACAAGCTTCTACAGATTTAAAGGAAGTTAATATTTCTACAAAATCAAAACAGAGAAAAGCTTTAGAAACACCAATGGTTTCTCAAACTGTATCTAAAGATTTTTTAGATAAAAATAGAGAGAATAGTTTAATGCAAACGTTAAGCAAGCTGCCAGGAGTTAGTACCATTAATATTGGTTCTGGCCAATCTAAACCTGTAATTAGAGGTTTAGGTTTTAATAGAGTTGCAGTGGTTCAGAACGGAATAAAACACGAAGCACAACAATGGGGAAATGACCACGGATTAGAAATAGATCAGCAAGGTATAGACAACATCCAAATTATAAAAGGACCTGCATCTTTATTGTATGGTTCTGATGCTATTGCGGGAGTGGTAGACATTCAGCCAAATAAAATACCGTTGCAGCATTCTTTTAACGGAGAAGTGAATGTGCTGGGAGAAAGTAATAATGATTTGTTGGGGATATCTACAGGAATAGAGTCAAGAAAAGAAAAATGGTTTTACCGTGGAAGGTTCACTTACAGAGATTATGGTGATTACAAGGTGCCCACAGATAAAATTAATTACGAAAACTACATTTTTGAGTTGCATGATAACAACCTAAGAAATACAGCAGGTAAAGAAGCCGATGCAAGTATAGGTGTTGGATTTGTTTCTGATGGCATAAAATCAGAAACGGTGTTTAGCAATGTAAATGCCAAAAACGGATTTTTTGCCAATGCACATGGGCTAGAGGCAAGATCTTCTGACATAGATTATGATAGTTCTAATAGAGATATTGATTTGCCTTTTCATAAAGTAAATCATTTTAAAATAACGAACAATACGTCTTTAGATTTTGGAAATCACATCTTGTTTTTTGATGTCGGTTTTCAGAACAATCACAGAGAAGAACATACAGAGCCAACCGCTCATGGTTTTATGCCAAAACCATTAGGTTCAAAAGAACGTGTGTTTAAAAAGAACACGTACTCTTTAAATATAAAAGATGCGTTTACACCTAATAAAAAGCACGATGTGGTGTTGGGGGTAAACATGGAATATCAAGATAATAATATTGGAGGGTGGGGGTTTTTAATTCCAGAATACAATCGTTTTACTGCGGGTGTATTTGCTTATGACCAATTTGAAATTAATTCAGACTTGCATTTTTTAGCAGGAATGCGTTATGATTTTGGAAAAGTAGATACCAAATCTTATTACGATTGGTATCCTTCTACAGTAAGAAATAAAGACAATTCTACTTCTGAAGTGTATTTGCAAAGAGCTCAAAACAAAAGTTTAAATTTTGACAATTTGAGTGCTTCTGTAGGGCTTAGTTACATTCAAAACCAAACGAGTTATAAACTAAATGTTGGTAGAAGTTTTAGAATGCCTTTGGCCAGTGAGTTGGCATCAGACGGAGTTAATTATCACATGTATCGTTACGAAAGAGGAAACTTAGATTTAGACCCAGAAGTGTCTTATCAATTAGATGTAGAAGTAGATCATACTACCAAATTATTTAACATTGGAGTTAGTCCTTTTATTAATTTGTTTGATAATTATATTTATTTAAATCCAACACCTACTTATTTTGAAACGTTACAGATTTATGAATATACACAGGCAAAAGTTTTTAGAATAGGAGGAGAGGCTAGAGCCAGTGTAACCCTCTATAAAAATTTACAGTTAACTACTTCTGTAGAATACGTGTATTCTAGACAAACTAGCGGAGCTAAAAAAGATTTTACATTACCATTTTCACCACCCTTATCCGCATTGTTTTCTGCAAACTATCAGTTTAAAGACTTTTTGTTTTTTAAAAAACCTCAATTTATGGCAGATTATAGAATAACAGCATCACAAGAAGAAATTGTGCCACCAGAAGAAATAACAAATGGTTTTCAGGTAATAAACATGTCTTTTACATCTAAAATGGATGTGTTTAAAAATGAAAATCCGATGGATGTACGGGTAAAATTAAACAATGTATTCAATACCAAATATTTTAACCATACCAGTTTTTATAGGTTGATAGATGTGCCAGAAGCTGGTAGAAATATATCCTTGTCACTAACAATACCTTTTTAAATAATTAATTAATAACAATCATTAAAATTAAATCAAATGAAAACAAAGAGTATCAAAACAAATTTTAAATTTTTAGCAATCATTGCTTTTTTAGCATTGACTTTTCAGTCTTGTAACAATGATGACGATAGTATTGAATTAGGAGGTCCCGTTATTTCTAGTTTTGAGTATGGAGAAGGTCATCATGGTGATGGTGGAGAACATGACCATGAAGAAGAAGCTTATGCTTACAAAGGATCTGATATGCATTTAGAAGCAACAATTACTTCAGATGTAAAAATAGCAAGTATTTCACTTTCTGTACATACGCATGAGGTAGAACCAGGTGACGATGAAGTAGAGTGGGATTTTGAAAAAGTATTTACAGATGAAAAGTATTTAGTTCTAAACCCAACATTTCACGAACATATTGACATCCCAAGTAACATTCCTGCTGGTGAATATCACGTAGGATTAGTAGTTACTGATGAGAACGGAAATAGTACAGAGTTAGATGGGCATATTGAGATTATGGATCCTATTACCATTAACGAACCTTCTATAGATGCTACTGTTGTAAGAGGAAATGACTTTCATGCAGAGTTTATGATAAATGCTGTTAACGGTATCCACAATGTTTCTGTTGATGTACATGCGCATGGATTGGCTGTTGGTGAAGGAGAAGAGGAGTGGGATTTTGAAAAAGAGTTTTTAGACAAATACCATGAAAAAACCGCAGTAGAATTCCACGAACACATAGATGTTCCAGCTACAGCTCCAGCAGGAGAGTACCATATTACTTTTACGGTTGAAGATGAAGATGGTAATACTCAAAAACATGAAACGCATATAGATGTTACCAAAGAGACAACTCTTACAAAAGCATAAAATATAAATAAAACCCTTAAAGGCTATATAGTCTTTAGGGGTTTAAATCATAAAAGGTATGAAAGTTATTAAGAATTATGTATGTTATTTTCTTGTAGCAGCACTTTTTGTAGCCTGTTCAAGCGATGACAGTTTAGACAAAGACCAAGAAAAACCAACCATTAGTGTAAATTATACCAATGGCTTTCCACAAGGTTGTGCAGAGCTAAAAAGAGGAGAAACGTATAGTTTTAAAGCGATGGTTACAGACAACAAAGAACTAGCTGCGTATAGTTTAGATATCCATCACAATTTTGACCACCACACACACGATGATCAAATTACAGAATGTGATTTAGGAGCTATCAAATCACCTGTAGATCCTTATTTACATGTAGAAAACTATACCATTCCACAAGGATTAAAAGAGTATGAAATTAACATTAGTGTTACTATTCCTAATAATGTAGATACGGGAGATTACCACTGTTCTTACTCGGTTACAGATGTAACAGGTTGGCAGTCTAGAACTTCTATAGATATAAAAATTGTACAGTAACATTAAAATAAAAAAATTACCTCTAACTAAATCAAGTGGTTCTTAAGGGGCGAGAAAGATTACAAATACAGATTATAAGCTTTTGTTTGTATCTCATCAACCATCTAGTGAGGTAATTTTTTTATAATATAATTGTTTTTAGAGGTTGTTATTACCTCTGTTAATTTTAGAATTTTTCGTCTACCAATTCTTTGTTAACCATAGCTCCAACCATAGTTCCGCTACTTAGTGCGTTGGTTATAGAACGTAGCATAATAGAATTGTCGCCACAAGCAAACACACCCTCTATTGTTGTTTTTTGAAAATCGTCTACTTTAATATGACCAGCTTCCGTTAGTTCGCAGCCCAAAGTTTCTGGAATGTTTGAGTGTTGTGTAAAAGGAAGCGCTGCATAGGCTGCCTTAAAACTTTCTGTACTTCCATCTTTAAAAATTATATTGTTAAGAAATCCATTTTCGTGTTCAATTTCTAAAATTTCTTTTTCAATAATCTTAATAGCATTGTTTTGCAACTTTAATGTTTGTTCAGTATCAAAATTGGCTGTTCCATTTGTTAATACAATAACATTGTCGGTTAGGTTGTGTACTAGGGATGCTAAGTGAATGGCTTGAGTACCATTGGCAATAATTCCTGTTTTTTGACCTTTAACTTCATAGCCATGGCAATAAGGACAGTGAATTGCAGAAATTCCCCAGCAATCAGCAAAACCTTTAATGTTGGGCATTGTGTCTTTAATACCGGTGGCAAAAACTATTTTTTTAGCAGTAAACTCTTTGCCCAATTTGGTATTGATGATAAATTCATTTTCTTTTTTTTCTCCATATATGGCAAAATCTTCTACAAAGTGAACCGTACTGTATTTTAAAACTTCTTGTTTGGCTTTTAAAGTAATTTTGCTCGGTTGTTCGCCATCTAACGTAATAACATTATGAGAATATGGTGTTTGCTTGTTGCAAGGGTTGCCACTATCTATAATTAAAACTTTTCTTAAAGATCTACCAATAGTCATAGCAGCAGAAAGTCCAGCATAGCTTCCGCCAATAATAATTACATCGTGGTTTTTAGTAGTATTCATTTTTTAATATTTTTAATTGCGATTATGTCGCATTAATATAGGTGGCAAATATAATGATTTTTTGTATTATTGCAATTATGTCGCAATAATTTAAGAAGCCAAATGAAAAGAAGAAATACTCCTGCTAAAGAAGCCATACTTTCTGTGTTAAACTCATCTTCAAAAGCAATGAGTCAAGATGCAATAGAAAAACAAATAGAAATTGAAATTAACAGAGCTACTATATATAGAGTCTTAAATCGTTTTTGTGATGACGGAGTATTGCATAGAATTGTTGCAGACGATGGAAAACAATATTTTGCAGTGTGTGTAAAGTGCGATGATAAGAAAGAGTCTTTACATCACTTTCACTTTAGGTGTAAACGATGCGATACTATTGAGTGTATGCCCATTCCAGTTCATTTTTCTATAACCAAAGGGTACCAGGTAGAGAGTGTAAATTGTGTATTAACAGGAGTTTGTAAAGATTGTGTTTAAGACATAAATTTAAAAGATCTAGCTATCTAGTTCTTTTTTTTAATTAAAAAAGTAAAAACGTTTACGAATGTTTACTTTTGTAAAAAATTATGAAAGAATCTGTAGGCTGTATTGTTGTTAAATAAACAAAAGTTTTTATAAATTAGATTTTATTCTAGGAATATAGATAAATCATAAAATAGAAAACAAAATCTAAACAAGTTTTAGGACTAAATTTTATAAAAATACCCTAATTAGTAGTAAATGGAAACTCCAAATTTAAATTATATAAAAGAACTCTCTGGAGGAGATGAAGCTTTTGAAAAACAAATAATAGATATAGTTAAAGAGGAATTTCCACAAGAAAAAGAAGTGTATTTTAACAGTGTAAATTCTAACGATTTTAATGCAATGGTAGAGATTGTACACAAATTAAAACATAAAATTAGTATTTTTGGTTTAACAAATGCTTATGAAGTTGCTGTGAATTATGAAAGAAATTTAAAAGAAGGAACCCAAGAATTACAAGAAGATTTTGAAGCTATTTTGGCTCAAATAACCCTGTATATACAAACAATATAATATGGATTGCATTATTATAGATGATGAAGCTACGGCAAGATTGGTAATACGTAAACTATGTAGCCATGTAGATACTTTAAATATAGTTGGAGAATTTCCAGATGCAATTCAGGCAATTAAATATTTAAATCAAAATAAGGTAGATTTAATATTTTTAGACATCCATATGCCTGGTTTAACTGGGTTTGATTTTATTCAAACGATAAAAAATCCACCAAGAATTATATTAACAACGTCAGATCCTAAATTTGCAATAGATGCTTTTGAATATGATTGTATTGTAGATTATGTAGTAAAGCCAATTGTATTGCCAAGATTTTTAAAAGCAATTCAAAAAGCCGAAAACACAAATGTTGGGGCTATAGATACTAAAAGTTCTACAACTGATGCCACCACTGCCGAGGCTACAGAAAATGATTTGTATGTAAATATTGATAGAAGGTTGGTGAAAATTGACATTCCGAGTATTCATTTAATTGAAGCAAAAGGGGATTACATACAAATAAAAACCGAAAACAAGAATTACATTGTACATTCTACTTTGAAAAAAATAGAAGACAAGTTGCCTAATAATTTGTTTTTTAAAGTACATAGATCTTATATTATTAATACCAAAATGATTGTAGATATAGAAGACAATAGTGTTTTGGTTAAAAAAGAAGTAATTCCTGTAAGTAGATCTAACAAACCTGAACTAATTAGACGATTGAACTTGTTGTAGTTCCTTGGAATTCAGCTTGTTTTTTTGTAACTTTCATAAGTTAAGAACTTGTTGTGGAGTTTTTAACCTTGTGATTTTAGTAACTAAAACAAAAAATGCTATGAAAAAGTTGTTAGTTGTCATCTTTTTGGTAATGGGTGTTCAAAATAAATCTGTTGCAGCACCAAGACCACCATCTCCACCCGGAAAAGAAAAAAAAGCACCTATTAATACCGGATTGATTTGTTTACTCTTTGTAGGGGCTGTTTATGGTGTTAAAAAGTTAAAACATTCATAAAAAACCTGTCAGTACTGTTTTTCATCGAAAAAAAGCAAAGGATAAAATTAAAAATGCATAAAATTGCATATAATTAATATTATTAACATTTGTCTATATTCGTGTTAATTTGTGGCAAATTATTTTGTATAACAAACTAAGGGTGTTATTTTTGACCCCGAAATGAGTTTAACATGTGTTAATTTTATTTTCGACAGCATAAAAATTATGAATAAGATTTTATATAAAATATTTACTATTGGGTTTGTAGTGTTGTTTTCATCAACCAAAGCTATTGCATCTCCAAGACCTCCATCGCCTCCTGGAAAGGAAAAGAAAGCACCTATAGATATGGGAATAGGTATTCTTTTAGCATTAGGGGCAGGATTGGGTGTTTCAAAAATTAGAAAGAAATAAAAAAAGACACTTGCTATGAAATTTGCAAGTGTCTTTTTTTATTTTTTAGTAAGTGTTTTTATACACTGTATTTAGAAATTTTCTTCACATATTTTCCTACCACATCAAATTCAAGATTTACAATTGTGTTAATTTTGTAGTGCTTAAATCTAGTGAGTTCATAAGTGTAAGGAATAATAGCTACACTAAAGCTATGTTCTTTAGAATTTACAACAGTCAAGCTGGTTCCATCAATTGTAATAGATCCTTTTTCTATAGTTAAATTTCCTAAGGACTTATCATATTCAAAGGTAAAAAACCAACTTCCGTTTTTGTTTTCAATATTGGTGCAGGTAGCAACCTGATCTACATGTCCTTGTACAATATGTCCATCTAGTCTGTCTCCCAATTTCATAGCTCTTTCAAGATTTACTTCCTCGTCAATTTCTAAGGTGGTTAAGTTGGTTTTATCAAGTGTTTCTTTAATAGCGGTAACGGTGTATTCATCTTTGTCAATAGCAACAACAGTTAAACACACACCATTGTGAGCAACACTTTGGTCAATCTTTAATTCGTTAGTAATGGAAGATGATATGGTAATGTGCAAATTGGAGTCTTGTGGTTGTAGTTTTTTAACAATTCCCGTTGTTTCAATTATTCCTGTAAACATTATCTATGTGGTTTTAAATGACTAATTTCGTAGCCCAAAAGTAATAATATAATGACTGATAATCGTACAATAAGAGTTGGAATCTCTGTGGGAGATTTAAATGGAATAGGAATTGAATTGATTCTAAAAACGTTTGAAGATAAAAGAATGTATGAGTTGTGTACTCCAGTTGTTTTTGCTTCAGACAAATCTATTGCTTTCTATAAAAAGGAGTTAAAGTATAATTATCCAACCCACGGTATAAAAGATGTTACCAAAATAGAAGAAGGAAAATTAAATGTGGTAAATGTTTGGTCAGATGTGGTGCAAATACAACCAGGAACTCCTACAGAAGTATCGGGACAAAAAGCATTTGAGTCTTTGGAGGCAGCAACAGAAGCCCTTAATAATAATGAGATAGATGTATTGTTAACAGCACCAATTAGCAAAGATAATATTCAATCAGATAAATTTAGTTTTCCAGGACATACAGAATATTTAGAATCCAAAATAGCTGGAGATAGCTTAATGATTTTGATGTCTAATGATGTAAAAATGGGATTGGTAACAGGACATATTCCTGTAGCGCAAATAGCCGAAACATTAAACAAAAGTCTAATATGTAAGAAAATAGACATTATGTACAATGCTTTGGTAAAAGACTTTGGAATAAGCAAGCCAAAAATAGCTGTATTGGGGCTCAATCCGCATTGTGGAGATCATGGAGTGATAGGTAAAGAAGATGATGAACTAATCAAACCTATATTAGAAGAATATCAAGAAAAAGGACAGTTGGTATATGGTCCTTATGCAGCAGATGGTTTTTTTGGAAATCAATCGTATTTAAATTTTGATGCCGTTGTTTCTATGTATCACGATCAAGGATTGGTTGGTTTTAAAGCAGTGTCTTTTGGAAAAGGAGTTAATTTTACAGCAGGTTTAGAAAAAATTAGAGTTTCTCCAGACCATGGAACCGCTTTTGATTTGGCAGGAAAAGGAGTCGCAAACAACTCATCATTTAAACAAGCTTTAAATCAAGGGATTTCAATTGCTAAAAAAAGATTTGAATTCCAAGAGTTGACAGCTAACCCATTAAAAATTAAAAAGTAATAAATTAATAGATTACTTTTTGAATCAATAAAATGTTTTTATATCTTTGCACGCTCAAATTGATGTTTTTGTATGAAAGACCTAAAAGAATTTAAGATCCCGTTTGTGGGTTTAAAAGAAGGTAAGCACCAGTTTGATTATCAAATTGATAAAAAGTTCTTTGATGCTTTTGAGTATGATGAGTTTGAAAAAGTAAACTTTAATGTTGGTGTAGAATTAACAAAAAAGGAAACTTTACTAGAGTTGGATTTTGTAGCAAAAGGTAGTGTTTATGTACCTTGCGATGTTACTGGTGAAAACTTTGATTTAGAAGTGGAAGGAAACTTTTCTTTGATTGTAAAATTCGGAGAAGAGTTTAACAACGACAACGAAGAATTGTTAATCATTCCTCATCAAGCATATCAAATAGAGATACAACAATATATTTACGAATTAATTATATTGTCTGTACCTCAAAAAAGGGTAAAACCAGGAGTGTCAAGAGAAAACATAAAAACTGTAGAAGATTTAGAAAAGCAGTTTCAAAAGAAAGAAAGTAAAAAAGAACAGGTAGATCCACGTTGGGATCAATTAAAACAATTATTAGATAAAAATAAAAATTTATAGCAATGGCACATCCAAAGAGAAAAATCTCAAAAACAAGAAGAGATAAAAGAAGAACTCATTACAAAGCTGTAGCTCCTCAAGTTGCTGTAGATCCAACTACTGGAGAAGCACACTTATACCATAGAGCACACTGGAACGAAGGAAAATTATACTACAGAGGACAAGTTGTAATTGATGCTACTGAAGCTGAAGCATAATTTACTTTTAAGTTATATACTGAATTAAAACCCTCATTTTATGAGGGTTTCTTTGTTCAAATTAGTGAAATTGATTAAAAAAAGGAGCTTTTTTGCTTAACTTTTAGGAATAAATTTTATTACTTTGGCGTTCAATATTGTTTAAAGATTTCTTAACAATCAATTTATGGCAAAAATAAATGCTGCTATTACAGCTGTTGGAAAATATGTTCCGGATTACGTGTTAACTAACAAGGAGTTAGAGTCTATTGTGGAAACAAATGATGAGTGGATCACAACAAGAACAGGTATTAAAGAACGTAGAATTCTTAAAGATAAAGACAAACCAACATCTTACTTAGCTATTAAAGCTGCCGAAGATTTAATTCAAAAAAAAGGATTAAACCCTGAAGAAATAGACTTGGTATTGGTTGGAACTGCTACACCAGATATGAATGTAGCATCAACAGCAGTATACGTAGCCACACAAATAGGAGCTATAAATGCATTTGGTTATGATTTGCAAGCTGCTTGTTCTAGTTTTTTATACGCAATGTCTACGGCAGCAGCTTATATAGAATCAGGAAGATATAAAAAAGTATTAATTATAGGGGCTGATAAAATGTCTTCTATTATTGATTACGAAGATAGAGCAACTTGTATTATCTTTGGAGATGGAGCAGGAGCTGCTTTGTTTGAACCTAATGAAGAAGGTTTAGGATTGCAAGACGAGTATTTAAGAAGTGATGGTGTTGGTCGAGAATTTCTAAAGATGGAAGCAGGAGGTTCTTTGAATCCCGCAACTCATGAAACCGTAGACAATAAACAACATTACATTAGACAAGAAGGAAGAACTGTATTTAAATATGCAGTATCTAATATGGCCGATGCAGCGGTTAAAATTTTAGAAAGAAATAATTTATCTAAAGAAGATGTAGACTGGTTGGCAGCTCACCAAGCCAATACAAGAATTATTGAAGCTACAGCAAATAGAATAGAATTAGATAAGGAGAAAGTAATGATGAATATTCAATATTATGGAAATACAACATCAGGAACTTTACCTTTGTTACTAGCAGACTATGAAAAACAACTAAAAAAAGGAGACAATATTGTGTTTGCTGCTTTTGGAGGAGGTTTTACTTGGGGAGCTACTTATTTAAAATGGGCTTATAACTCATAAGCAAAAAATATAACTTTAAAGAACACTTACTTAATATAACTATTATGGAATTAAAGGACATTCAGAATTTAATAAAATTCGTTGCAAAATCAGGAGCAAACGAAGTAAAATTAGAAATGGAAGATGTTAAAATCACCATTAAAACAGGTGAGGGTAAAACTGAAACTACAATTTTACAACAAGCAGCTCCATTACCAATGGCAGCACCAGTAGCACAGGCACCTGTAGCTACAGCAACTGCAGTTGAAACAGCCCCAGCTTCAACAACATCTGCAGACGAAGATTCAAAATATGTAACTGTTACTTCTCCAATGATTGGAACATTTTACAGAAAACCATCTCCAGACAAACCATTGTTTGTAGAAGTAGGTGATACTGTACAACCAGATTCAGTTGTTTGTGTAATTGAAGCAATGAAGTTATTTAACGAAATTGAATCAGAAGTTTCAGGAAAAATAGTGAAAATTTTAGTAGAAGATAGTACTCCAGTAGAATTTGGACAACCGTTATTCTTAGTAGATCCATCTTAAGAAAGGAGCATAAGATTTAAGTACTAATTTTCTAAAAGAAATACAATGTTTAAAAAAATATTAATTGCCAATCGAGGTGAAATTGCTTTACGTGTGATTAGAACATGTAAAGAAATGGGAATTAAAACTGTAGCAGTTTATTCAACTGCAGATCAGGATAGTTTACATGTGCGTTTTGCAGATGAAGCTGTTTGTATTGGTCCAGCTCCAAGTTCAGAATCTTACTTAAAGATGTCTAATATTATTGCTGCTGCAGAAATTACAAACGCAGATGCAATACACCCAGGATATGGATTTTTATCAGAAAACGCTAAGTTTTCTAAACTATGTGAAGATCACGAAATTAAGTTCATTGGAGCAACTGCAGAGATGATCAATCAAATGGGAGACAAAGCCAATGCAAAGTCTACCATGATTGCAGCAGGAGTACCATGTGTGCCGGGTAGTGAAGGAGTAATTCCTGATTTTGCTGAATGTGAAAAGTTGGCTGAAGAAACAGGATACCCAGTAATGCTTAAAGCTTCTGCAGGAGGTGGAGGTAAAGGAATGCGTGCTGTATGGAAAGCAGAAGATTTAAAAGATGCTTGGGACTCTGCTCGTCAAGAATCTAAAGCTGCTTTTGGGAACGATGATATGTACATGGAAAAATTAATTGAAGAACCACGTCATATTGAAATACAAGTAGTAGGTGATGCTTATGGTAAAGCTTGTCACTTGTCTGAAAGAGATTGTTCTGTACAAAGACGTCATCAAAAATTAACAGAAGAAACACCTTCTCCGTTTATGACTGATGAGTTAAGAACAAGAATGGGAGAAGCTGCTGTAAAAGCTGCAGAGTATATTAAATATGAAGGAGCAGGTACGGTAGAATTTTTGGTAGATAAGCACAGAAACTTCTACTTTATGGAAATGAATACTCGTATTCAGGTAGAACACCCAATTACAGAAGAAGTTGTAGATTATGATTTAATTCGTGAACAAATATCTGTAGCAGCGGGAGTGCCTATTTCTGGTAAAAACTATTTGCCTAAACTGCATTCTATAGAATGTAGAATTAACGCAGAAGATCCTTTTAACGGATTTAGACCAGCACCAGGTAAAATAGTATCTTTCCATGCACCAGGTGGTCACGGAGTTCGTCTAGATACACACGTATATGCAGGTTATACTATACCACCTAATTACGATTCTATGATTGCTAAGTTGATTACAACAGCTCAAACAAGAGAAGAAGCAATTAGTAAAATGAAACGAGCATTAGATGAGTTTATTATTGAAGGAATTAAAACAACGATTCCTTTCCATAGACAATTAATGGATCATCCAGATTATGTATCAGGAAACTATACAACAAAATTTATGGAAGATTTTGTAATAGAAAAACCAGTTTAAGTTGTATAACAACAATAAATAAAAAAGAGAGCTAATTTAGCTCTCTTTTTTATTTATTGTTATTTTTATAATTATGAGTATACTGTTAATCTACACCGGAGGAACAATTGGAATGACTATGGATAAAACAACAAAGTCATTAATCCCTGGAGGAGTAAAACCTATTGAAGATTTTTTATGTAAAGAAAAATTAAAAAAATATGTGGAAATCCAATCATTGTCCAAAGCCATAGACTCTTCGGATTTTGGCTTTGTATATTTTAAAGAATTAATGAGTTTACTAGGTAAAGAATACCATAATTACGACTACTTTTTAATTTTAATGGGAACAGATACGATGGCTTATATTAGTTCATTGTTAAGTTTTTGTATAGAAGGTTTAAAAAAGCCTATAATTTTTACAGGAGGTCAGTTTCCGTTGTTAAATAAAAACTCTGATAGTGTTGAACATCTAAGAGAGAGTATAAAAGGTTTCATTCAAAACAAGTTTCCTTCTGAAGTGGGAATTTATTTCCATCAAAAATGGCACCGAGCTGTATGTACAACAAAAATAGATTCCAAAGGTTTAGAAGCTTATTATTCACAAAAAAACGAAATTATAAGGCCTATTTCATCACAAAAAGAATTTAAAATAAACTTAATATCAGAAGTAAATATTGCTGTAATTAGATTAACACCTTATGGAAATGAAGAAGTTTTAAGGACATTATTACAAACAAATTCTTTAAAAGGAATGGTTCTAGAAGTGTTTGGATCGGGTAATATGCCAGAATTTAGTACCTCATTAAAAAGACTTTTTAAAGATAATATACAGAAAGGTTTAAAAATAGTTTTGGTCTCACAATGTCTTAAAGGAGGAGTGTCTGTGGGTAGGTATGCTTCTAGCAATCAGGCTAATGAACTTGGTTTTATAAGCGCAGGAACTATGACACTTGAATCTACAGTTGCTAAAATGTTATATTTACATGATAAAAAATTAAATATTCAACAATATCAAAGATTTTTTGAAGAATCGTTGAGAGGAGAGACCTAAAAATGTTAAGAAGATTTAACAATATAATATTTTTTAAAGTAAACATTTTTTTGTTACTTGCTCATCGTTTATCAATTATCATTAATAGTATTAATTAAATAGAAATGAAAAAAGTTTTTAGTATCCTAGCTGTTGCAGGATTAATGTTTTTAGGAACTTCTAATGCGTTTGCACAAGAAGAAGGAGCTACTGTAGATTCTACAAGTGTAGCAGCAACTGAGAATGTTGCAAAAGAGGAGCCAGTTGAAGAAGCATCTGCTCCAGTGGAAGCAACTCCAGAAGAAGAGGCAACTTTTCACCAAATTTTAAAACAACGTTTTATTGAAGGAGGTGCAGGATTCATGGGAATTGTATTAGTTGCTTTAATTTTAGGATTGGCTATCGCAATCGAAAGAATTATTTATTTAAACTTAGCTACTACAAACACTAAGAAATTAGTTGCTAAAGTAGATGAAGCGTTAGCATCAGGAGGAGTAGAAGCTGCAAAAGATATTTGTAGAAATACAAAAGGACCTATTGCTTCTATTTTTTACCAAGGTTTAGATAGATCTACTGAAGGAATTGATGCTGCTGAAAAAGCTGTTGTTGGTTACGGAGGTGTACAAATGGGATTATTAGAGAAAAACATTTCTTGGTTATCTTTATTTATTGCCTTAGCACCGATGTTAGGATTTATGGGAACTGTAATTGGTATGATTGATGCCTTTGATGCAATTCAAGTTGCTGGAGATATTAACCCAGCGGTAGTAGCAGGAGGTATTAAAGTAGCCTTATTAACTACAGTATTTGGATTGGTTGTAGCAATTATCTTACAAGTTTTCTACAATATTATCATTGCAAAAGTAGATAGTATCGTAAACAAAATGGAAGATGCTTCTATTTCTTTGATTGACTTATTAGTTAAATACAAAAAATAATATTCATTATGAGTAGTAAAATATCAAAAATATTAACCGTTGTAATATTTGTTATTGCAGTTGTTGGTGCTGGTTTATATGCTGGTGTTCTAATGGCTGAAGGTGACGATATATATGACAGCGTAAGCCCTATCGTAGAATTTTCAGCATGGTTGCTATATGTTGCTTTAGGAATTACTGTTGTATTTGCAATTGTTAATATATTTAAGAACCCAGAAGATTTAAAGAAAATTGCTATCAACGTAGCCATTTTAGGAGCTGTTTACGCAGTTGCATATGTAACAGCATCAGATGCTGCTGTTTTAGATGTACAAGGACAGGTTTTAGAAGGTGGAGAAGCTGGAGCAACTTCAAAATTAATCAGTACAATTATTAACTATAGTGTATACTTAGGAGTAATTGCAATTGGAGCTGTAGGGGCAGGAGCCGTTAAAACAGCAATTAAATAAATTAACCAGATATGGCAAAAAGAGATATACCAGAAATCAATGCAGGTTCTATGGCTGATATAGCTTTCTTGCTGCTTATCTTTTTCTTGGTAACAACCACTATGGATACCGATTCAGGTGTTTTTAGAAAGTTACCAGAATTACAACCTGAAAATACAGAAGCTCCACCCGTTAAGGAGAAGAATATTTTAGAAGTAAACATTAACCGTTTTGATAAATTATTGGTTGATGACGAGGAAGTTACAATTAAAGATGTACGTCAGTTAGCAATTGATTTTATTGATAACGGAGGAGGTACATACGAAGGAAAAACTTGTGATTACTGTGAAGGGAAAAAAGATGAATCATCTTCAGACCATCCAGGAAAAGCAATTATTTCTGTACAGACAGCTCAAACTACTTCTTATGGTATGTATATATCAGTTCAAAATGAATTGTTAGCTGCATATACAGAGTTGAGAAACAGATACGCAAAAAAGTATATAACAGGTAAATATCAAGGACTTTCTTATACAGACTTATTGAACATCCAAAAGGCTGATAAAGAAAATGCAGATGTTAAAGCTGCATTGGATAAAATAAAGAAAGCATATCCTGAGATATTATCAGATGCAGAACCAATAAAATAATAAGCAGATGTCAAAGTTTGGAAAAAAGAAAAAAGATGTGCCTGCAGTAAACACTGCAGCATTACCAGATATTGTATTTATGCTATTGTTTTTCTTCATGGTTGCAACAACTATGCGTGAAACAACGTTACTAATTAAACCACCAAAATTGCCTAGTGCAACAGAGGTAAAAAAATTAGAGCACAAAAGCTTAGTAAGTACAATTTATGTAGGAAAAGCTAAAAATGCATCTGAAGGTAAAGGAGATAAAATTCAGTTGAATGATAAAATTTCTACAGTAAATGATGTCACAAACTTTATTTACTCTGAAAGAGATAAACACGATGCTGAAGAACAAAAAGCAATGGTAACATCAATCAAAGCAGATGTTAAAACAAATGTTGGTACCATATCAGATATCAAACATGAATTGCGAACAATCAATGCATTAAAAATTAGTTATTCTTCAGGATCTGGAGATGTATCTAATAACTTTAATTAAAAAAAAGCAGTGTGAAAACACTGCTTTTTTTATATAAAAACACTAGAATAAATTAACGAATAGGTTTTCGAAACTTATTTTTTTTATTCTATTTTTCATTTGCAATCTTATGTATATTGCACACCAAAACATAATAATAATTAAAATCCAAATATATGAGCGTTATAGTTAACATTCACGCAAGACAAATTTTTGACTCAAGAGGTAACCCAACTGTAGAAGTAGATGTTGTTACTGAAAACGGTGTTTTAGGTAGAGCAATTGTTCCTTCTGGAGCATCTACAGGAGAGCACGAAGCTGTAGAATTAAGAGATGGTGGTTCTGACTTTATGGGGAAAGGAGTTTTAAACGCAGTTAAAAACGTTAACACTACAATTGCTGAAGAATTAATAGGTTTTTCTGTTTTTGAGCAGAATGCTATTGATAAGGCGATGATTGAATTAGATGGTACACCAAACAAAGCTAAGTTAGGAGCTAATGCTATTTTAGGTGTTTCTTTAGCAGTTGCTAAAGCTGCTGCTAACGAATTAGATATGCCATTATATCGTTACGTAGGTGGTGTTTCTGCAAACACTTTGCCAGTACCAATGATGAATATTGTAAACGGAGGTTCTCACTCAGATGCACCTATCGCTTTCCAAGAATTTATGATTATGCCTGTTAAAGCTGCTGATTTTACAGAAGCTTTAAAAATGGGAACTGAAATTTTCCACAACTTAAAGAAAATTTTACACGATCGTGATTTATCTACTGCAGTAGGTGATGAAGGTGGTTTTGCTCCAACTTTTGATGGAACAGAAGATGCTATTGAAACAGTATTAAAAGCTATTGAAAAAGCTGGATACAAGCCTGGTGACGAAGTAATGTTAGCTTTAGACTGTGCTTCTGCTGAATTCTATGAAAACGGAAACTACAACTACGCTAAATTTGAAGGTGAAGGTGGAGCTGTTCGTTCTTCTAAAGAACAAGCGGAATACTTAGCTGAATTATCTGCTAAATATCCAATTATTTCTATTGAAGATGGTATGGATGAAAACGACTGGGAAGGATGGAAATACTTAACAGAATTAGTTGGAGATAAAGTTCAGTTAGTTGGTGATGATTTATTTGTAACTAACGTAGAGCGTTTATCTACAGGTATTGAAAAAGGTATTGCAAACTCTATTTTAATTAAAGTAAACCAAATTGGTACTTTAACTGAAACAATTGCAGCTGTAAATATGGCTCATAATGCAGGATATACTTCTGTAATGTCTCACCGTTCAGGAGAAACTGAAGATACTACAATTGCTGATTTAGCTGTAGCTTTAAACACAGGTCAAATCAAAACTGGTTCTGCTTCTCGTTCTGACCGTATGGCAAAATACAACCAATTATTAAGAATTGAAGAAGAATTAGGAGAGGTAGCTTATTTTCCTCAAACTAAAGCTTTTAAAGTAAACGGATAATTTCTGATTACTTCATAAAATAAAAAGCACCTCTAAGAGGTGCTTTTTTGTTTTTGTAGAGTAGTTAACCCAAAAACTGTCCTAGTTTGTATGGTTTTTTTAACAACCAACCTGTTAAACTATAACGGTTTTTATTAGATTTTAATACGCTATGTGGTACTTTATCACTTTTAAAAATAACACAACGTTTGCCAATAGGTTCTACTAAAAAAGATTCTTGTTCTGTATAAATTTCCAATTCACCACCATCTCCTTTTTGCCAATTGTCATTTAAATATAGAATAATAGTAATGGTTCTGTTATTTCTATTGTTAAACTGATCCAAATGTTTTTTATAATGTCCACCAGGTGGATAATTAGCCAAATGAAATTCATACCCAGATAATGTTAAAAAACAATATCTGTTAAAAAGTAAAATAACCTGATCTATAAGAGTCCAAAAATTGTTCAGTTCTTTGTCTCTAGGTCTATCAAGCCAAAAGGTATGATCACCTCTTATTTCTGTTATAATTTTATTTTGATCTAAAGCACCAACTCCTGCTTGAGAAAACAAATCTAGTTTGTCTAAGAAAAAAGATCTAACCTCAGTATAAGTTTGATCGTCTAAAAAATTATCTATTACGACATAGTCTTTGCAAGAAAGCTCATCCATCCAGGAAAGCCATTTCTCTGTGTTGTTTGTATTATTCAATCATAATTTTATAAAAGCCCGCAAATATAGATAAAAAAAATACAGATTAATGAAATATTAAAGTTTCTGAAAATTAGATATATACATAAAAAAAATCCATTTTGAACAAATCAAAATGGATTTTAAATTATTGAAAACTTAACTACAAATTAAATTATTTTGCAGCAGCGTAGTTTGCAGATACAGCTTCCCAGTTAATTACATTAAAAAATGCATTGATATAATCTGGTCTTCTATTTTGGTAATTTAAGTAATAAGCGTGTTCCCAAACATCTAATCCTAAAATAGGTTGGTTCCCACAAGTTACACCTGGCATTAATGGGTTGTCTTGGTTTGGAGTAGAACATACGTTTACTTCACCACCTTTGGCAACACATAACCATGCCCACCCAGATCCAAATTGAGTTGCAGCAGCGTTAGAAAACGCGTTTTTAAACTCTTCAAAAGATCCAAATGCTTTGTTAATTGCATCTGCCAATTCTCCTGTAGGCTCTCCACCTCCATTAGGAGACATTACAGACCAAAATAAGTTGTGGTTGTAGAACCCACCTCCATTATTACGAACTGCTCCATTAGACATATCTAAGTTTCCTAAAATTTCTTCAATAGATTTTCCTTCTAAGTCAGTTCCTTCAATTGCAGCGTTTAATTTAGAAGTATAAGCTGCATGGTGCTTTCCATGGTGGATTTCCATAGTTTTAGCATCAATATTTGGTTCTAATGCATCCGTTGCATACGGTAAATTCGGTAATTCAAATGCCATTTTAATTGTTTTTTATTGATTATCTACCAAAGATAAATAACTAATTTTTTTTCAACGAAAAATACTCAAGTATTTTCTATTTAGCTTTTTAATGTTTGTTCTGTACTTATTTTAAATTGATGTTGTTTTAATAAACTACAAAAGACACCGTCTCCTTTAACTAATTTACCCGTAAAACTACCATCATATATTTTTCCACATCCGCAAGAAGGAGATTTTGATTTTAAAATAGCTTGGGTACACTTATGGTCCAAGGCTATTTTTAATGCTTTTTTAGCTCCTTGTTTGTAAAAACTAGTAACATTTTCTCCTTTCTTATTTATAATTTTATTTCCTTGTATTTCTGCAGGCAATCTAGGTGTAGGCAAGCCTCCTAATTCTTCTGGACATACAGGAATGGCTTTGCCTTGTTCTACCAAACTAATAATGTAGGAGTTGGGTTTTGCGTTACCATCAAATCTACAAGGAATATTTGCCAAACAAGCACTTACAACAATCATAATTTAAGTTTTGAAGAATACTTAAAGGTAAAAATTTCTAAAAGGAGTAATGTAATTACAAGACTATATTCCAAACCGACTAACCATAAGTTTTCTTGGTAAGAATTACTCACATACGCACTGTAACTTAGTATAATAGTATACGACCACAAAAGAGGAAAACGAAAACGTGTAAATATGCTTAAAAATAAAGGGATGGCTATATACCAAGGATGTACAATACTGGATAAGAAATAATAAGCACAAATTGTAAATAGCATACTTGTAACAAGTGTGGTTTTTTTCTCGTTTTTTCTTAGAAATGCAAGTGCCATTGTAATAGCAATTACTACAAATGGTGTTACCTTACCTACACTTTGAATCATATTGTATCCCTTTATTTTATGTCCAATAGCTCTAATGATGTAATATATACTAGCGTTGAATTCAAAATTCTGAAAATACAATTCTATACTAGACATAAAGTTGCTGTATAATTCTTTACTAGCAAACGGAAGAAACAGTAGTATGTTTATCAACCCTACAATACATCCATAGATAAAGAGTTTTTTAACCCCTAATTTTTTATAAAACACAGGTAAAAAAATTAACGGAATTAATTTTATAGAAACAGCTCCTGCAAATAAAATAGCAGAGATTTGATTTTTTTGTTGGAATAAATAATACAAACTAGCACTCAAAAAAGCAATCATCATTCCCTCGTAATGTAAGTTTCCTGTTAGTTCTATAATGATGAATGGATTTAGAAAATACAAGAATATTTTTTTAGATTCTAATTTAAAAAGAGTTAAAAGTTTGCTTCCAAAATACAAAGTTACTAAGTCAGATAAAATCAAAGTAATCCTCATAATTAGAGTACTAGTTAACAAATGTTTTCCGTCTAACAATGCAGGAATTGCAAATGCAAATTGATTTAAAGGAGGGTAACAGGTATAGTGACTCCCATTCATAACTCCCATTCCTTTATACAAAGTAGTGCCTTCGGAAATAAGTGTAGGTGTGTTTTGAGGTAGAATTAAATAAGGATTTATTCCATTTGCTAGTGCTCTACCATCCCATAAAAAGCGATAAAAATCATCGGAAAGATTGGGAATGGCTATCAAAAAAATAAAACGAAATACCACACCAATAACAATTAAGTGTTTGTTACTTAGGTTGCTGTATTGATACAAAAGAACAAAGCCTATAAAAAGAAGTGAATAATAGCTAAAGACTTTAGAAAAATTTGTTCTAACGGTAGTATAGGCAAACAAGTAATAACTTACGGTAGAAAGTAAAATGACCAACAAAGCTATTTTGTTAGTCATTTTAAATGTGGTTAAAAATGGTTTCATTTTGTAAAATTTGTACTTTATATGTCGATAAAACCGGTCTTTTAGTACATTATACTTTTTTAAAAACCGATTTGTAAAAAATAAATCCGAAACCTAAAAACAGCATAATATGGAAGATAAGCATTCCAGAATCATAAGGCATATACCATTCATTAGCTGCAAATAGATTGTTTTTGTTAAAAGTATAATTGGTGTTTTTATTATTTGTACCAATATATCTTACCAGCCAAGCGCTCACAATACCAAACAAAAAGTATACACATAAAATACCTTCATAAACTACGTTTTTAGAAGGTTTTTTACGGATGTATTTGTTTTTTTTCCAACCGTCTAAAGATTTAATATTGAATTTTGGAGTTCTAACAAACTCACTTCTTTTACGTCTGTGTCCTTCTAATACCGCTCCTGTATTGTTTAAAGATAAGCCCATGGCTACACTAAAAAAAGTAAAAAAGGTTCTTGTGTACTGAATAAATCCTTTAAGTCCACTTTTTTGTTGTACGTTTTTGTACATGTACCAGTAACAAATAAAAAAGATAAGTGTACTAATGGCAAAAAAGCTCATGGCAATAAAGTAACCCTTAAAGTTGTCAAAATAATTTTTAATATACAGCATTGGAACGCTTAGTACACCCACAATAAACACGTTTAAAAACATGGTACTGTTTAGCAAATGTAAAACACAATGAGCTTTGGTTTTAAAAGACAAATTAGAGTTTATAATTTTTCGGAACATTTTTTGAAAGTTTTCTGCCCCTCCTTTGTTCCATCTAAATTGTTGTGATCTAGCAGCACTAATTACAACAGGTAATTCGGCTGGAGTTTCTACGTCTACCAAATATTTAAATTGCCATCCTTTTAATTGAGCTCTATAACTTAAGTCTAAATCTTCAGTTAAAGTATCTCCTTCCCAGTTTCCAGCATCGTAAATACATTCTTTTCTCCAAATACCAGCAGTTCCATTAAAATTAATAAAATGTCCTTTGGCATTTCGTCCCATTTGTTCTAGTGTAAAATGGGCATCTAAAGCAAAAGCTTGTATTTTGGTTAATAAAGAAAAATTACGGTTAATATGTCCCCAACGGGTTTGAACAACTCCTATTTTTTTATTTTTAAAATAAGGAATGGTTTGATGCAACCAATCGCTTTTGGGTAAAAAGTCAGAATCAAAAATGGCAATAAATTCACCTTTAGCAATGGCCAATCCTTCTTTTAAAGCTCCAGCTTTAAAACCTTGTCTGTTAGTTCTAGTTATGTGTGTAATGTTTAAACCTGTGTGAGCTAATTTTTCTACTCTTTCTCTTGTTTTTTCTACGGTTTCGTCGGTAGAATCATCCAAAACTTGAATTTCTAATTTTTCTCTAGGATACTCAATTTTAGCAATGTTTTTTAGCAAACGCTTCATTACATATTTTTCATTAAACACAGGTAGTTGAATGGTTACGTAAGGAACTTCATCAGGATTGTTTAAATCAAACTTAGGGCTGTTATCGTTTTTTTTAGAACGATTGGCTTTTAGATAATTGAATAATAAGTTAAGTTGAGCCAATGCATAAAAAAACACCATTAGCAAAGAAATAATATAAATAACCAACAGTACACAACTAGTGATGTAAACAATATTATTGGTTGATTTAGAGAGTAAAAGTAACACGTTATGAATCATTTTTTTAAGCTATATTTAAAAATCCAGCTCAGGATTTTAATTCCTGCAAAGATAGTCCCTTTTATGGTACCAGACACTTTAGAAACTCCAATTCTTTCTCTATATTTTACTGGGATTTCGGTGTATTCCAATTTCTTTTTTAAAGCTTTTAATTGCATTTCTATGGTCCAGCCATATGTTTTATCTTGCATTTCTAATTGCAACAATGCAGTGTATTTAATAGCTCTAAAAGGACCTAAATCTGTATAACTGGCATTAAAAAAAAGTTTCATTAAAAAGGTAGCCAGCCAATTTCCAAACACTTGTTGGGGAGTCATAGAATTTTTGGCTCTTTGAGAATTGTTTCTGGACCCAATTACAAAATCATAATTTTGTGTAGTTATGGGTAAAATAAGTTCTGTTATTTGTTCCGGATAGTCTGAATAATCACCATCTAAAAACACTACAATATCGGGGTTTAATTGCTTGTTATCAATATATTCCATTCCCTTTAAACAAGCATAACCATATCCCATATTAAGTTCTAACAATACTGTGGCACCTGCATTTTGTGCTACTAGGGCTGTATTGTCTGTAGAATTGTTATTCACAACAATAACTTCATCAACAATATTTTTAGGAATGTCGTTAATAACTTTGGCAATAGAGTTTTCCTCGTTATAAGCAGGAATAATAACTACGGTTTTATTCATTTAATTTTGTATAATCTTTTTTAAAAGAACTCCAAGAAGTCCATTCTTTTGTTTGAACTCCATTTTTAAAATATCTGCCTTTTACAATTTTATCTTTTTTGTAATACAAACAATAACCGTTTAAGCGATTTTCTTTGAGTTCACATTTATGAGACAAACTTCCGTTTTTATTAAAAAAAATCCACCATTTATTTTGTTTGTTTTTGGTAAAATTTCCTTCTTTTAACGGGAGGCCTTTTTGTGTGTAAAAATGCCAATATCCATCTTTTAAATTCTGATTAAAATTCCCACATTTTAACAAAATTTGATCTTTGGAATAGTATTTCCAATATCCATTTTTTTGATGATTGATGATAGTTCCTTCGGCTTTTAAATTTCCGTTTATATGGTATTTCTTTACAGTATAATTTTGACTATTATTGATATAATTTTTCTCGAAAACTAATTGCTTATTTTGATAATATTTCCATTTTTTACAAGGTTTGTTTAAATGATAATTTCCTACAGAATCTAGATGTTGATGGGTATAATATTTCCAAGTATTCTCTTTTAAATTGTTCTGATAATATCCTTTAGCTACACCATTAGTGTGAAAGTATTCTTTGGTATAACCATTTTTTAAATTGTTTTGATACCATCCTTCAGAAGTAAGTTTGCCTAAACTGTTGTAATTTCTTTGATAGTAATGAACCGAATCTAAATAAAAGGTTTTCCAATACTTTGCAGGTTTGTTGTTTAACGTATACCATTCGTGTTGTAGTTTTTCATTATTAAAATATTCTTGATGCAAAACTTCCTTTTGCTGCGACAATACAACAAAAGGAAGTAATAAAAATATTTGTAAAAAAGGTTTAATCATTTTTTTGGGTCATGCTTAACAAATCAATATCATTACCTAAAAGGATATCATTTACTTTAGTTCTAGAGCTTCCGGTATCATCACCATTTTCTAACTTTAAAACTCCACGAGGACAAACCGCAGAACAAACACCACAACCTACACAAGATGCACGTACAATGTTTTGCCCCTTTTGTGCGTAAGAACGTACATCAATACCTTGCTCACAATAAGTAGAACAGTTTCCACAAGAAATACATTGTCCTCCATTGGTGGTAATTCTAAATTTAGATTTAAAACGTTGTATCAATCCTAAATACGCAGCTAACGGACAACCAAAACGACACCAAACACGGTTCCCTAAAATAGGATAGAATCCTGTTCCTATGACACCCGCAAACATAGATCCTATAAAAAATCCATACCAATTTTGTACATCGTAAGCAGAAATTCCAAAGGCTAATTCTTTCCAACTAGGAATTTCGGCAAAGTATACATACAAGGTCAAACCTGTCATTAAAATAGCAAATACCAAAACACCATGAACCAACCAACGCTCTATTTTCCAAGAAAATAAAGATTTGTCTGATAGTTGTCTGTAAGGATCTCCTAACGTTTCGGCCAAACCACCACAACCACAAACCCAAGAGCAATACCATCTTTTACCGTAGAAATAGACCATTACCGGAACAATAACAAGTGTTAATGCAATTCCCCAAACAAACATAAAAATCCCTAAGTTTCCACTTTCAATCAATCCGTTAATGTTCCAATCAAAGAAAAAAGTATAGTTTAATGGCCATGCATTTTTAAAATCGAACCAAGGTTTGTTAAACGCCACTAAAATTTCTGGAATTAAAAAAGCAAATGCAATTTGAAAGAACAAAACAACAGCAGTTCTAATTATTTGGTATTTGTTATGACGGTATTTGATAAACATTCTAACAGCAAAAACAGTCATTACAGAACAGTACATAAATCCGTATAAAAACCATTGGCTGGCAGGATTTCCGTTTAACGATTTGCTAATTCCATCAACAGCTAAAATTGGGTTGATAATGTAGTTGGGAAAAAAGTAAAGAAATATATAAAATGCAATAAAAAAGAATGCGGTTATAAAACCAATAATTCCTCTATTGGTAGCACTGTGCTGAAAAATTCCATTGTTTTTAATTCCTGCAGGTCCTAATAATTTGTAGTCGGGAATAAACACCAGCAATCCTCCAATAATAGCCAAACCAAAAGTTAAGAAAAACCAAAGAGAGGTATGGTTTACAAACCAACCGGTAGCAGAATTTCTGACCAGCGGATAGATGTATTCTTTAGAGGTTTTACTCCATTTTACATGTACAACTTTGTTCCAATCTATTTCAGGCTGACTTTTTTGATACGTATTAGATTCTTTAAAATGATTAAGAATAAGGTTGGAAATTTTCCAAGCACTCATTTCTTTGTTTACAATGGCTTTTTTAGTGTTTTCTATAAACATTTGGCTCTTTATGCCTTTATTTTCAATCCAATTGTTGTAGGTTTTTGGAGTAACTTTATAGGTTCCTGTAAATAGACTTCCTACAAAAAAGGTAAAACCTAAGAAAGTAAGTATATATCCTATATTTTTAATTGTTTTCATTTTCGTTTTGGTTGATGGTTATTAGTTGTTGGTTGATGGTTCTGAAGTCTTGCTGTTGTGAGCTAGGAATTAAGAACCAAGAACCCGTAACTAAGCAAAAATTCGCTTCCAGCTTTTCTTTTTAGCTTTTAGTTGCGTTCCGTTTTCTGAGTTGAATTTTGATAAGATTTCTTCTTCATATTGTGTGTAGAATTCAGGATCAAAGTTGGCATCCTTTAAATGTTCCAAAACATATTCAATACTACGCTCATCGGTTAACCATTGGTCAAAAACCTTGTGTCTTAATCTAATTCCAAATGTATTTAGGCCAATAAATTTTCTAGAAGTTTTATCATAATTAAAATGCATACACATTTTGCCATCTTTGTGTTCCCAATAAAAACGAGCTTCGTTTTCTTTAGGTTGAGCCCAAATCCAGCCGTAAGTTTGGTATTCTATGTCTAAAAATTTTGCAGAGTTAAACCAATGTCCTGGTTTGTACTCTGTAGGCACACCACAAATGGTTCTAGCTACAGTTTCTCCCATCATTCTACCTGTATACCAAACAGCCTCAATAGGTCTACGTTCTCCAATGGCTTTGTGTTGCTGTGCACAGTCACCAATAGCATATATGTTAGGAATGTTGGTTTCTAAATGTCTGTTAACCAAAACACCTTTGTCCAATTCAATTCCAGATTCTTTTAAAAAGTTTACGTTAGGTCTTACACCAGCAGTTAAGCCAACCAAGTTACATGCTATGGTTTCTCCTTTGTCTGTAGTAATGGCTTTGGCTCTACCGTTTTCATCACTTAAAATTTCTACCAAGTTGGTTTCTAAACGTAAATCTATATGGTGTTCCTTTATGTGCTTGTTAATCATTGCCGATTCTTGAGCAGGTAAAACTCCGTTCCAAAAACTTTTTTCTCGAACCAAAAATGTAACGGGAATATTTTTAGAAACTAACATTTCTGCCATTTCAATACCAATCAATCCACCACCTACAATTACGGCTCTGTGACAATCTTTGTAATATTTGGTAATGGTATCTAAATCTTGTTTAGAATACATTCCGGTAACGGCTTTTAAATCTTGACCTGGCCAACCAAATTTATTAGGTGTAGATCCAGTAGCAATAATTAAATCGTCATAATTTAAAGTTTCTCCATTGTCTAAAATCAATTCTTTAGCGTTTGTATTTATTTTGTTTACGTATGCTTTTATCAAATCGATTCGGTTTTTTTTCCAAAACCAATTTTCGTAAGGTTGGGTATGTTCAAATTTCATGTGTCCCATAAAAACATACATTAATGCAGTTCTAGAAAAAAAGTAATCTGTTTCTTTAGAAATAATGGTAATACGATGATCACATTTTTTTCTGATATGTCTTGCAGCAGTAACTCCTGCAATTCCATTACCAATAATAACGATGTTTTTCATGTGCCTAAAATTTGATTTAGTTTCAATTTACAAGCATTCTGTCGCAACTTTTTTAAACTTCTTAAAAAATACTATTTATTTATAATGTATTTAAATAAAGAGGTTTAGATGTAAGCTATTTAAAAATGCTACAACAAATTAAATGTTAATTAAACTTACAACTCATGAAACACAAGATTTTTATAATGCTATTATTAGCCACAACTGCATTTACAAATGCACAAAATAACACGTCTACTTTTTTTAAAAAAGCAGATGCTTTTTTTAAGACCTATATAAAAAAAGGTAAAGTAGCTTATCAAAAATTAGCAGATGATGATTCTGATTTAAAAGAAATTATAGAAATATCTAATCAAATTTATGTAGATGAGAACAACAAAAATCTATACAAAGCTTTTTGGATTAATGTATATAACTTAGGGGTGATAGAACAAATTGTAGAGAATTATCCTGTTAATTCTCCTATGGAAATTCCAGGTTTTTTTGATGGAAACAAAAGACACTTAGGAGGAAAAAAAATAACATTAAATGATATTGAAAACAAATTGTTAAGAGCCAATTTTAAGGAACCTAGATTCCACTTTGTATTGGTTTGCGGAGCAGTAAGTTGTCCTCCTATTGTAAACTATGCTTACACTCCAGAAGGTTTAGAGAGACAATTGGAAAAACAAACAAAACTAGCGTTAAATAATTCGGATTTTATTAGAAATACGAATGGAAAAACAGCAATTTCTGAAATTTTTTCTTGGTATAAAGAAGATTTTGGAACCTCGAAAACCAACATTGCTACGTTTATCAATAAATATAGAACTCAAAAAATAAATACCTCTTTTGACTATTATGCTTATAATTGGCAATTAAATAGTCAAAACTCTGCTGTAAAAACAAAAGAAAAGACATCAACAGCCTTGTCAAATATTCAAACATTTACTCCATCAAAATTATTAGCAAAAGGGCAGTTTGATGTAAAATGGTTTAATAGTGTTTACACACAAACCAGACAAACATTAGGAGAGTCTTCTGAAGCAATAGATATTCCAAGGCAAAGTTTTTTTACAAGTACCTTAGAGTTTTACTATGGGGTTAGTAAAAATGCAAGAATTAACGTTGGGTTTATTGCCCAAGCAAGAGCAAATACTTATGGAGATGCTAACACGCTAAGTGTTTTTAATTTTAAAGACAATGGAAACGGAGCAGGTACAGCACGTTCTGGTTTTACCACATTTGCACCTTCTATTAGAGTACAGCCTATTGCATCGGTTCCTAATTTTTCTTTTACGAGTTCACTTTATTTACCCATTTTTGAAAAAGATAAGGCAGGTTATTTAGATAAGAATAGTACATTTTGGGAAACAAAATTCTTTTTTGATAAAACATTTGGAGGAAATCAATGGCAAATATTTACAGAGGTAGATTTAGGCTTTAATTTTGGAGAAGAAGGAGGAAATGAGCAATTTGCAAACAATAGTTTAGGTTTGCCAATAAGTGCTTTTTTAAGTTATTTTCCAACAAATAAGTCTACTGTTTTTGTAAACGCACAACAATTTTTCTTAATTAGTTTTGGAAACGATTTTGAACAAAATTATACTTCTATTGGTTTGGGAGGGAAATATCAAGTTACAGATAAATTAAATCTAGAAGCATCTGTAGGAAAATTTGTAAGAGGGTATAATTTTCAAGGATTAGGTCAGACTTTTAGTTTAGGACTACGTTATTTATCTGCTAATTAATAGTAGTTTTAAGCATAAACGAAACTAAATGAAAACGAAACTAACTATTTTTTTCTTCGGTTTTATACTATTTCAACTAAATGCTCAAGTTGTAAAAAGCATTCGTTACCAAGGAAATAAAAAAACAAAAACAACGGTATTAAAAAAACTAACCAGTTTAAAAGTTGGAGAAACACTAGATTCTATAACTTTAAATAACGATGCCACTTTGTTAAGTAGATTGCCTGTTTGTAATGCCTCTAGCTATACAGTTACTACTAATAGTGATGGAAATTATGAGGTGACTTATAAAATAGAAGAAACCAATACGATTATTCCAACTATTAATTTTTGGACAGCCAATAATCAACAATTTTCATATCAGTTAGGAGTCAAAGAATTTAATTTTTTAGGAGAAAATAAACAAATAGGTACATTCTACAGAAATAACGGATTTCATTCTTTTTCGGTAAACTATACAGACCCGTTTTTGTTTAGTGCAACTACAGGACTTTCTTTAACCGTTCAAAGTCTAACTAGCTTAGAACCTTTATATTTTGATGGAGGTAGTGCAAATTATGAATATACCAATACCTCAATAGAAACTGTTTTAACTAAAAGATTAACTTCTTTTCATAGGATAGATGTAGGGTTCAATTTCTTTAAAGAAAAATATCGTTATTTTGATGGATTTCAATCTACAGAAATACCTACAAGCTTAGACGAGAATAAATTTTTATTAAAAGCAGGTTTTGATTACACTACACTAGTGTATAATTATCAATATGTTAATGGTTTTAGAAGTTTATTAAATACACAATATGTAATGCCTGTTGATACCAATCAAAAAAGCTTTTACATTTTATGGAATGATTTCTTTTACTACAAAAGAATTAAAGAAAGAGGGAATTTTGCGACTAGATTAAGATTGGGAATTGCTAGTAATGATGACAACCCTTTTGCACCTTTTGCGTTAGATAATAATATAAATATAAGAGGAGTAGGAAATATTATAGACAGGGGAACAGCAGTAGTTGTTCTAAATGCAGAGTACAGGCATACAGTTATAGATAGAGAATGGTTTGCTTTACAAACCAATGTATTTATAGATGCAGGGAATTGGAGATCGGCAGGCGGAGAAATTAAAGAGATTGTAGAAAGCAATGGAGCAAGAACTCATCCTGGAGTTGGACTTAGGTTTATTCATAAAAAAATATACAACGCTGTTATAAGAATAGATTACGGAAGAAGTGTAATTAACGGAAAACAAAAAGGATTGGTTTTTGGTGTGGGACAGTATTTTTAAAAATAAAGAACCTCAACAAATTGTTGAGGTTCTTTGTTTTATAACACTTTTTCAGTGTAAATGTAATAAGACTATAAGTAGTTAAGTTTAACAGCATCCACCACCATCATAATGATAGGTGGATTCAGAAAAATAAATATCATCTCTACCTAAGTCTTTTAAAGCTTGTGCGGTTTTATCGCAAATGGCTAAAGGTTGATTTTTTAATAAGGTATGTCCTTTTCCATCATCAAAAAAATCTTCATCACCATAATAAATAGCAGCTTTTCCTGTAAATATGCATGGGCCATCTTCTGGCATAGGGTCTTTAATAGCTGCTACTTCTATAGACTCTATGTAAATTAATTCATCCGTTGGATAATTTTTAGGGTCTAAAATTCGATAAGGTTTTCTAGCTCTAATTTCAATAGTTCCAAAACCAGCATCGGTTAACATTTTAACATAATCTGCGATTGGTAAACTACCACTTAAGCACAATGCACGTAAACGTTCATCGTTACGTAAGGTTTCGTTCATAGGTTGTTCACAAGTAGGATCACTCATAACCAAGCGACCATGAGGTTTTAGCACTCGGTACATTTCTGCAATAGCTTTCTTTAAATCAGCCTCTTTAAAAATATTGAACAAACAGTTTTGAGCAGCTACATCAATAGAGTTATCATCAACAGGTAAGTTTAGAGCATCTCCTTTTCTTAAGTCGACAAATTCTTTTTGAAACCAATCGTTTTTCTCTTCGGCTTCTATAAAATTTTTGGCAGAGGCTTCTAACATTTCATCAACAACATCTACGCCAATAACTCCATCTTTTTGACGAGAAAAATAAGCGAACTGCAACAATTCCATTCCGCCACCTACACCTACGTATAGTATTTTTGGATTTTTAGACAAATCACGAGCATGCACCGTAGAACCACAACCGTAGTTCATTTCTTGCATAATTTTAGGGATGGTTAATCCAGGTAATTCCCATATAGGGTTGGTGGTACAACACAAACCTACGTCTGGAGTAAGTGCAGCTTTTTTGTATACGTTTTTGGTAGTTTCTAAATAACTCATGTTTTATAATGTTTTTAACAGCTCTTTGATAAGAATTGTTAGTTGAGGTTCTGCTTTGGCAGCCATTTCAAAAATTTCTGGAATGTTGATAGGATTTAAATTTTCCGGATCACATTCATCTGTCAATACAGAAATAGCAATACAAGGTAACTCTAATTGATTGGCTACAATTACTTCGGGAACCGTGCTCATTCCTACAGCATCGGCACCAATAATTTTTAAATAGCGATATTCTGCACGAGTTTCTAATTGTGGACCTACTACCGATGCATAAACTCCTTTGTGAAGATTGATATTATTGTTTGCAGCTATTTGGGCTATTCTGTTGTTTAAAGTTTTGTTGTAAGGAGCAGACATGTCTACAAAAATGTTTCCAAAATCTTTAGCATTTTTAAAGGCTAGAGGAGAACCGCCTTGTAAATTGATATGATCTTCTATTAACATTAACTCTCCTTTGTTAAAACCTAAGTTTATAGCTCCAGCAGCATTGGTAATTAATAATTGCTCTATTCCTAAGGCTTGCATCACTCTAACTCCGTAAGTTATTTCGTTAAAATTATAACCTTCGTAAGCATGAAAACGACCACTCATAACCACAACTTGTTGGTTTTCTATAGTTCCAAAAATTAGTTTACCAGCATGAGATTCTAAAGTAGCACTTACAAAATGTGGAATGTCTTCGTAGTTAATGACTCTTTGTATATCAATTTCATCTACCAACTTAGCCAATCCTGTTCCCAAAACAATTCCTGTTTCTGGAGTTGTAATTCCTTGTTTGTGTATAAAGTTTACACTTTCTTGAATGTTTTCTAAAGTCATTTTATTTATAATTTTTAACGTGATGATATAAAAAAGAACCTTCTTCTATATCTTCTAATACATCAATATCATTTAACTCATCTAAAATTGCTACTTCTTCGTTTGACAAATCTAAAAAAGTGTCTCTAAGTACGGAATCTGTTCCCCATTCTTTGTTGGTAAATAAATCTGTTCTAGGTTCATTCAACCCTAATAAATAGTAGCCTCCATCTTCTGATGGTCCTAAAACATTTTGTTGTTGTACTTGATCAAAAGCTTCTTCTAAAATTTCTGTAGTTAAGGTATCTACATCGCTACCTATTGTTACAATTTCAAAATATCCTGTGGCAAATCCTTTTAAAACAGCAGACTGCATTTTTTCACCTAAATCTCCATCGGCCTGAATCATTTTCATAAAATTACCCTCATCCCACATGTCGGTAAATTCAATTTCATCTGTATAAAACACCCATTTATCAACCTCTAAATTTTTGGTAATATTGTGTGTGTGGACTAATAAATCTTTATAAACAGCCAAAGCAACTTCATCAGAAGTGTCTTTAGCCAAACGTGTTTTTACTTTTCCTAGTTCGGGTTTGCGTATAAATATAATTAAGAGTTGGTTGCTCATTTTTATTGATTATTTTTTTATTGAAAGTGGGTTTGTTTTGTTCTTTAAAATTAGAGAATCTAAAGTTATTTTTTGTCCTTGTAGCTTACTTTCTTTAGTTGGTAAAATATCCATATTGTCCCAAATACCAGTGCTTAATGTTTGGGTATAAGAATTGGGTAAGTTGTGTTGTAGCATAAGTTTTGCAGCTCTAGAAAAATCATAATCAAGTTGATGGTAGCTAATGGTGATTTCTTGTTCTTTTTGTTCTAAAATAGCATACCAAACTTTAGGTGTTCCATCATTAGCAGGCATTCCTATGACTCCAGGATTGATCCAGTATTTATTTTCTTGATAATCGTAAAAAGGTAATCCACAATGTCCTGCAATAATCACATCACTTTGTGTGGTGTTAAAACTTTGTTGTTTGTTATGCCAAGGAGTTGATTTAAACACAAATTCTGATGTATTGGCATGGGAACCATGAACCGTACTTATTTTTAGATGGTTCCATGTAAAATGCAAATGTTCTGGTAAGGTTTTTAAAAAATCTAAAGAATCTTTAGAAATGTTTTTTTGAGCATAAGGATACCAAATATTCGATAATATATCGCATTTAGAACCTTTAGAAAAATCGCAGCCACAATGCAAAGCTTCGTTAATTAATTGAATTTCTACATTTCCTAAAATACTTTTAGCTCCCCAATTTTTAAATGTCTGAATGGTTTCTTCTGGTGAGGCACAATACCCCACAATATCTCCTGTACAAATACAATTCTCAGCAGGAATGTTTAATTTTTCTGCTTGTTTTATTAAAGATTGTAATGCTTGTAAATTGCTATAGACTCCTCCAAAAATAAGTAGTTTGTCCGATGTTATTTTTTGTGTATCCATATAGGAATCCAATATAAAATTGTACATAAAATTATTCCCCAAAAATTGATCCAAAGTAAATTGGCATAAGGACCCTGGGTAAGTATTAAAAAGGTTGGAAATAGGTTAAAAAGAAGTAAAACTCCAAAAAGAAGTCCGTTAGAAAGACTTAGAAAAAAACTAAGTTTTGGAGCTTTTAAGTGCCAAAACATAAAAATAGGAGTCAGTCCTATTACCATGGTTCCAGATATGGTTGTAGCTGTTAAAACTTCGGCATTAAAAAAAATAGGAATGGTTCCTAAAATAGCTAATAAAATCATAACAAGTCTACCTAAAGAAACGCTTTTGCTCTTTTTTAAATCAATTACAATCAGTTTAGAAAAAGAAGAAAAGGTAGAATCTAAGGTAGATGATGCAGAGGTAATCATAATAAAATTAATGACTACTAAAAGTCCAACACCTAATGTTTTTCCTACCTGTACAGCTGCTTGTCCTTGCAAGCCCATATGTTTGGCATAAATACCTACAACACTAAAAAGGGCAATACAAATAAAACCAACAATTCCTGCAGCAATAAAACTTTTTAAAGTGATTTTTGGGTTGCTAATAAAACCTCTATCTGTTAACACAGGATCGTGAAATGGGTAACTAAAAGATTGCAATACGGCCGCAAAAAGTAAATTTAAGCCCATACTAAAACTCCAATTTCCAGAATTTAGAACTGTTTGTGTGGTAAATTCGGTTATGCTAAACAATTGCCATAAAATAATTCCTAACAATACAGAAAACAAACCCATTTGAATGATGTCTGTAAAAATGGAACTACTCAAGCCTCCTTTTAAAGAATAAGCAAGGGTAAGAATGGTAAATACAACAATGGCAATGTAGTAAGAATTGGAATTTACATCTCCAAAATAAGAACCTATTACCATGGTATTGCTCCAAACTTCGTTAAAAAGTCTAAAGGCAATTAAAATAGAAAATAGATTGATGGCTTTTTGTCCGTATTTGCTATAAATAAAATGATGGATACTAGTAAAACCTCCTTTGGTTCTTAAATAATAAATAACAACACCTGCCACAACAAAAGAAAGATAATAGGCAGCATAGGCCAAACCTCCTACAATTCCATAAGCCAATCCTAGGTTAGCAGCATTGGTAATACTTTTAGAAAAAATCCAAGAAATAACCAAGCTACCTGTAAGCACAAAAGTAGTTGGTGATTTTAGTTTGGAAGTAGCTTTGTAAAAAGCATTGCTGGTTTTTACAAACGGAGAAAACAGAAATAGCAACAAACTAGATCCTATGACTAAACTCCATTGTAGTGTAATTGTATTCATATTTTTATTATTCGTTCCACCAAACAGGCACGTTAATACTATTGTTATTTGTCTTAGAGGCTACTTTATTGTAGTTCTCTTGGTTCAATGTAATTTCATCTGTAGGGTAGGGCATTCTTGCAGGAATAATATTGTTATTTAAACTAGCAGAAATAGTTTGCAATTCAGGAAATCCTGTTCTTCTATATTCTGTCCATCCCTCATAACCATTTATAATATTGGCAATCCATTTTTGCGTACTAATTTGTTGTAGTGGAGTAGTGCCAGGGGCATTAAAACTGGCATTGTTGATTAAATAATTAGTAGGTAAGGAAGTGTTCCAATATTCAAAAGCTAGCGTTACACCTTGCTCATATAAATTTTTGGCATCTGCTGTAATCAAACCTTTTAGAGCAGCCTCTGCCAGTATAAAATAGGTTTCCCAGGCAGTGATGAAATTTGCCTTTAAGGTTGATGAATCTTCTCTAAAAAGAGAACTAGCCAAAGAATAGTTGGCTAAGTTTACTTGAGTTACAGAGGGGTTGATTCCGTTAATTAATCCCTTAAAATCTTCTGAGTTTGAATTTTCAAAAGGTCTGAACAACGTATTTAGCCTAGGATCGTTTAAAGATGTTAAAATATTCTCATAAGTTTCTGATAATACAAAATTGTTAAAGTCACCAATTCTTAAACGGGACAGTCTAAAATTATTAGGAGCATTGGCAGAAAAATTAAAAACAGCATTTTGATGATTTTCTTTGATAAAGAAATCTTCAGTAAAAAGAGCCTGCATTTTTTCTGAAACATCTATTTTATTAGAAATTCGTAGTAAATATTTTAACTGTAAAGAATTAGACATTCTTTTCCATCCGTCTAAATTACCATTAAACAAAAGATCTCCGTTTAAGGCAATACTTCCGGTATAAGCATCAATTGCCACATTAGCTTGTTCTAAATTGTCTAGAATACCTAAGGGTTCTGTGTAAATAGCTTGTTGGCTGTCATAAGCTGGAGTCACTTCTTTGTTAATGCCATCAAAAGCATCAAAATAAGGAACATCTCCAAATAAGTCTGTGAGACCAGCAGTCATGTATGCTTTTAAAATTAATGAAGGTCCTTTATATACTGTTTCCGAAATTTGTGTTTTAGACTGTTCTAAAAGAATTTGATTGTCTCTAAGATTGGTGTAAAAAATAGCCCAAGGATTACCGCCTAATTGAGGTGATTTTAAATCGTGTCTGTCAAATAAATTAAAATCCAAAGCAGTTCTGTATTGCCCTAATAAATCTCCGGCAACAAAACCTTCGTAGCTCATTTCTTCTGCAAAGTTATAAACCACTTGTCTTAACAACAAATCAGAAGTTACCCGATTTGGAGCATTTGGATTGGTATTAATTTCTTCAAAATTATGGGTGCAGCTTACGAATGATAAACCTAAAATGATGAATGTATATATGTAATTTTTCATGATGTTTTCTTAAAATTTTAATCCCAAATTAACTCCGTAACTTTTAGTGGTAGCATAGCTTAAATCTTCTACACCACTTACAAAACCATTTCCTTGTACGGCAATTTGTTCAGGATCAAAATGTGGATTTTCTGTAAAGGCAAATAAATTTTTACCAATAAGGGATACTTTAATATTAGCCCCATCTTTTAAGCCTAAACTTCCCTTTTTTAGAGGAAAACTATACCCAATAGAAACTTGTCTTAATTTTAAAAAGCTAGCATCGTAAATGTTGTTTTCTTCATGATTACGATCGTAATATTGTCTGTAATAACTTTCGGCACTAATAGCGGTAGTATTGGCTACATATATTGGGTTTTCAGCCGTTCCAGTATTTACCACTCCTTTGGCTACAATTCCTTCTGTAGGTCTATAGCTTGTTTCTGCCAATTGCCCTCCAACATTTCCTAATGCACGTGTTCTAGATACAATTTTTCCTCCTTGACTCCAATCAAACACAAAGTTTGCATTCCAGTTTTTGTAGCTAAAATTGTTGGTCCATCCTAAGGTAAAATCAGGATTGTAGTTTCCTAGTTTTTTTAATGTATTGTCTGCTATAAAATTTCCATCTCCACCAATAACAAAATCACCATTTTCATTTTTTAAATAACCCGTTCCATAAAAATCACCAATACGTCCACCTTTCTCTACCTGAAAGTATACGGTTTGGTTAGCACTATCGTAAATACGACTGTAAGCAAGTGTTAAAGAACTGTCTTGTTGAGGTAAATCTAATATTTTAGAATGAGTACTGTTAAAGTTAAAAAGTACATTCCAAGTAAAGTCTTTTGTTTTAAATGGGGTTGTGTTTAAAAGTATTTCAACACCTTGCGTTCTTACTTTTCCTCCATTAACTACTTGTTGATTGTATCCTGAGGATACAGGTATAGGCAAAGAAATAATTTGATCTTTGGTAGTGGAGTTGTAATAAGTAACATCAACATTAAAACGATTGTTAAAGAAGTTTACAACACCACCAATTTCGTAAGCCGTAGAAGATTCAGGTTTTAAATTCTCGTTAGGAATAAAATCTTGACTGCTAAATGTAGGATTTCCATTTACAGTAGTTTGTGAGTTAAATACGCTAGAGGTTTGGTAGGGATTGGTGTCGTTCCCTACTTGTGCAACACTAGCCCTAAGTTTGGCAAATGAAATATACTCTGGCAATTTAAATGCATTTGAAACAATAAAACTAGAAGATATAGAAGGGTAAAAGAAAGAAGTATTATCTGCTCCAAAAGGAGTTGCCAAAGCACTAGACCAATCATTACGTCCGGTAATGTCTATATAAACCAGATTTGAATATTTAAATTTTGCTATACCATAAAGCGAGTTTATTTTTTTTGTTGCTGTTTGCTGAAAAACATCAATAGTGCTTGCAGCATTGTTTAAATTAAAAATGCCAGGTTGTGCCAAACTAATGGTTTGTGCTTGGCTGGTGTTAGCTGTTTGTTTTAAAGTATTTCCTCCCAAAGAAACGTCTATTTTCCATTGGTTGTATTTGTTTTTATAGTTGATTAAAAAATCGGAATTGATTTCTTTGTAATACACATTGTGTTCTGCATAACCTCCGTTTTTAAAACGATTGTTGCTAAATGCACGTCTAAACTGACGGATTTCAGAAGAATAATCAATACCCGATCTTAGTTTTAAAGACCAGTGTTTGTTAAAGTTTTGTTGAATATTTATGTTTCCAAAAACACGATCTCTGTTAAATGAGTTTCTGTTTTCTTGTAAAATAAAATAAGGATTATCAAAAAAAGTATAATTGTAAGAAAACTGTTGTCTGTCTTCTAATCCTGGTTGCCAATAATTTTTTAAACTATTAATGTTTAAAGATCTGGGCCCCCAAGCAACCAAAGAATAATTTACGTTTTCACTTCCATATCCGTTAGAAGGTCTGTTGTCACTTTCTGATTGTGTATAACTTGCCGATGCATTTACCATGGTGTTTACACTAGGTTTAACGTTTATTTTAGCAAAAGCAGTTTTTCTTTTTAGGTTTACACCTGGTATAATAGATTCGCTATTTAAATCGGTAAGTGATAGTCTGTAATTTCCTTTATCAAAACCATTAGAAATAGCAATATTGTTTATAGTTGTAAAACCAGTTTTGTAAAAATCTTTTAAATTGTTTGGGTTAGATGTAAAGGGTGTAGGTGTAATAGGCAAGTTGCTATACAAAGAAGTATCTCCACCTCTTACAATAGTTCCATCAGGCAGAGTAACAGGACTATCAAATTGAGGAATTAAAATATTGGCATCTAATTTAGGTCCCCAAGAATAAGTAATATTATCGCTAATACCAGCACCTAAACCATCTTTAAATTCAAAAACTCCCGACTGTCCTTGTCCGTATTGATTTTGAAATTCAGGAAGTTTAAAAGCAGTATCAATAAAAGAGCTACTGTTAATCTCAATTCCCAATCCGTTGTTTTTTTCTCCATTTTTAGTGGTAATAACAATTACTCCATTCGCAGCCCTGGTACCATACAAAGCGGCAGCACTAGGTCCTTTTAAAACCGTAACAGAAGCAATATCATCTGCATTAACTTCCATAGCTCCGTTACCAAAATCTACTTCCTGAAAACCAGCAGCAGCCTCGTTGGTGGTGTTAAAAATAGTATTGTTGTTAATAGGGGTTCCATCAACAACAAACAAAGGATTGTTATTAGAAAAAGAAGATTCCCCTCTAATGGTTATTTTAGAAGAAGAGCCAACACCTGTAGCTCCTCTTGTTACTTGTACACCTGCAACTTTACCAGAAAGGTTGTCTAAAAAATTAACAGTTTTAACTTGTGCAATATCTTTAGGTTTTAAGGTTTGAACACTATAGCCCAATTCTTTTTTTTCTTGTTTTACTCCTAAAGCAGTAATCACAATTTCGTTTAATTCCGTTGTGTTTTCTGTAAGAAAAACAGTTAAAATGGTTTTGTTTTTTACAGAGATTGTTTCATCAATAAACCCAATAGAAGAAAACGTAAGTGTATTTTGATTTGTTGTAATGGTAAATACTCCATTCTCATTAGAAATGGCTTGATTTCCCTCGGTATCGTTAATAGTTACAAAAGCAATGGTACTTTTATCTTTCTTGTTAAAAATAGTTCCTGTAATTGTTTTTTGGGCAAATAAAGACAACGACAAAATGAACAAAACACTAGTAAATAGTAGTTTCATGTATAGTTTGTTAAAATTATAAAATAAGAATGCTAGCTAACTATAAAAAGGATTGTAGTTAGTTTTGTAGATTATAAAGAAAGAAAAACAGGAGACCCTTTGTTATAAAAAGAAGTATTTATAAAAGAAGTAAAATGTAAATTTTTATAAAAGACTTTGTCTTTTTTTATAAAAATTAAAAGTTTAAAAAGCTCTTTAAGAGCTAGGGAGATATGATTGTGTTGTAAAAAAAGAGACGTTAAATCGGTAAGGGTGTCTATATCTTTTAAAGGAGATAAAAGAACTAATTTATGATTAGATTTATTGTTTAAAAGGAGTAACGTATTTTTAACTAAGGATGAGGTTTGCCAAGGTAATTTTTGATATTCTTCTGACTGAAATTCTTTTTTAGAAAATGTCATTAAATAAAATCCACCATCTTTAGATGGACCAAAGGTTAGCTTGTTTTTAGCGGTGTTTTTAATAGATTTTTTTAAAATACCTGTAGTAATTTCGGGAGTATCGTTCCCAACAGTAATTACATAATCGTACCCTTTTTTAAAAATTTTAGATAATGCATTGGTTAGTTTTGCACCAAAATCATTACCTACCTGATCTTGTTCATTACTAATAAAATAAGGCATGTTGGTTTGCCTCACTTTCTTAAGAATGTCTAGGTTTAGTTGCTCAAACAGCAATTCTGCATTGGGAATCTGTTTAGATTCTGCAGTGGCTGATTGCGCAAAAATTAAAAAAGCAGTTTTGTGATTCATCTTTATGCTACACTTCCTTGACAGCTACTCCCAGCACCGGCTGTACAACCGTAACAATGTTGAGAAACTATAATTTGTCTATTACTCAATGCTTCTGCATCAAACTCTGATAAATGTTTTCCTTTGGTGGCTACTTTTAAATCTAATTGTTGATTAAAATCGCAATCGTATAAATTTCCATTCCAATCTACAGAAATGGTGTTTTTACACATTAAATTTTCTACGGCCGATGGATTGTAAGCATCTACCAATTCGTCCATATAATCTTCATAATTTTCAGAAGCCACTAAAAACTCTAAAAATCTACTTACAGGTAAATTGGTAATGGCAAATAAGTTGTTAAATGTAATGCCAAAATCTTCTTGTAAAGCGGTTTTAAATTCCTGCTCTAGCTCTGCCTGATTTCCGGGTAAAAAAGCACCAGAAGGATTAAAAACCAAATCTAATTGCAAGCCACTTCCTTCTACACCGTAGCCTACTTTATTTAATTCTTTTAATGCTTTTATAGAATCATCAAAAACACCATTTCCGCGTTGTTTGTCTGTTTTACCACGTTTGTAAAAAGGCAAAGATGACACTACATGAATGTTGTGTTTTTTAAAAAAGTCAGGTAAATCGTAGTATTTTTTATTGGCTCTTAAAATGGTAAGATTAGAACGTACAATAAAATCTTGTACTCCAATTTTACTAGCTTCTTCTACAAACCATCTAAAGTTCGGATTCATTTCTGGAGCACCTCCTGTTAAATCTAAAGTAGTAGCACCAGATTCTTTTAACTTGTCTAAACACAATTGCATGGTTTCGGTAGTCATAATTTCTTTTCTGTCCGGACCAGCATCTACATGGCAATGTGCACAAACCTGATTACACATATACCCAACGTTTACCTGAAAAATTTCAAGTTTTGTAGGCTTTAATGGGTATTGATTGCTTTCTGAAACTTTTTGTTTAAAAGTGGGCAATTCTCCGTTAGCAAAAGCTCCACTATTGAACAAGGCCAATTGGTTTTTAGGATCTGCTAAACTATCTTTTCTTTTTGCGAGTGATTTCATTATTATTAGTATTAAGTAGTAAGTACTAAGTATTGAGTTTTACAAGAGCTACTTTTAGCTCTGTACTCATTACTTTGTACTCTGTACTAAAACGATAGTTTGTCGTATTTTTTCATCATTTGCACACCGTGTACCAACGTTGCTCCAGATTTTATAGCAGCAGCCACATGCACGGCTTCCATCATTTCTTCTCTTTCTAATCCACGTTTTAAACCGTCAGACGTATAAGCATCAATACAATATGCACATTGTACGGTATGCGAAACAGCTAAGGCAATCAGGGATTTTTCACGTGCAGTTAATGCTCCTTCTTCGAATACCTTTCCATAATATTCAAAAAACTTCTCTCCTAATTCTTGATCCCATTCGCTAATTTTTCCAAAATCTTTTAAATCTTTTGGATCGTAATATGTCTTTTGCATGTGCTGTGTTTTAGATTATTTTTTATTTAAATTCCAATTGTATTCTTTGTAAGTAATGGTTGCGTTTGTAGAAACGTTAACCGTACTGTATTGGTTTATAAATGTAATTAAATCTCCTTGTTGGCTAAAGTCATCTTTAAACCAATTAAAAATTTGAGATAATTCTAATTTTGATTTTGTAATTGTATTTCTATCTCCTTGATTGATAAAGTTTTTGATGCCTTTGGTTAATAAATTATCAATGTTTTTTTCTGTAAAAGCTGTATTTGGAAGTGGCGGACAAGAAATAGAAGCACAATTTACACCTACATGAATGCGAGGATCTTTGTATTGCTTTCTTAATATTTCGTGCTCTATATGGTTTAAAGTATAAGTTTTACCTCCAACTTTGGCAAATGGAATTTCCCAAGCGTTTTTATCTCCTTTTTTAATGTTTAAAATTGATTTTACAGGATAATTGTCTAAAATTATTTTAACAGTGTATGCATTATATGCATTGATCCAAAAAGCTTTGGTTTTGTTTGCTGACCAAGAACTACTTGGACTTGTATTGTTTAAAAATGTTAGATAGGTTTTTAATTGAGTTTTGTCTTTTGCAAAAGAATTATAGTTTACCCAACCATTATCATCAACGTGTTTTTGTAATAAATTGTTCCAAACAGAAGTTTGAGAAAAAGAATGCAGGCTTATTAAAAGTGCTCCAATAAAAAATAAATGTTTCATAAAGTAGAGATCAATAGTCTTTACCTCTTAGTTGGGAATTGAATAGAAACATTACAATTGTAACGATTTTATTTCATCGTTTATAGTTAAATGAAATTTCTTTTTTAGATAAAACACAATGGCATAAAGTATTGGAGTGTCTAGAATTGCAATAATAGCCTTGAATAAAAAACCGCTAATAACCAAAGAACCAAAAGATGTCCAAGGCAAAACGTTAAAAAAACATAAAAGGCCAACAACTAAAGAAGTATCTATAAACTGAGAAGTAAAGGTGGAAAAATTATTGCGTAACCATAAATGTTTTCCTTTGGTATAAGTTTTCCAAAAATGATAAATACGAATGTCTACAAATTGTGCAGTTAAGTAAGCTAGCATAGATGCCAATACTCCCAAAGGAGACAATCCAAATACTTTGGAAAAAGTAACATCATCCACAGGAGAATTTGCAAGTGTAGGAACGTAATTAGCCAAGAGAACAATTCCCATCGAAAAAACAGAGGCAAATATTCCAACAATCACGACTTGATTGGCCTTTTTCTTTCCATAAATTTCAGAAATGGTATCAGTTATTAAAAAGGTTATAGGGTAGGGTAAAATTCCTACAGAAATTTCAAATCGATACCAGCCAAAGGGTTCCCAATAAAAGAATTTTTGAAAAATTAAATTAGAAACCACTAGCGATGTAATAAAAAGGGTGGCTAATATAAAATAAATTGCAGAGGCTTGTTTTTCTAGAGTCATCATTATTAGCAGTAATTCTATATTCGAAAATAGAACTCTTTTGATGAATAAACACAGTTTTAGTCCTTTTTTGCTATTTTTGCCCCACAAAATTTAGAAAAACTAATTTTTATGAAAGCATATGTATTTCCTGGACAAGGAGCACAGTTTACAGGAATGGGGAAAGATTTGTATGACAACTCTCCATTAGCTAAAGAATTATTTGAGAAAGCAAATGAAATTTTAGGATTTGAAATTACTAAAATTATGTTTGAAGGTTCTGCTGAAGATTTAAAGCAAACCAACGTAACTCAACCAGCTGTGTTTTTACACTCTGTAATTTTAGCAAAAGTTTTAGGAGATGATTTTAAAGCTGATATGGTAGCGGGTCATTCTTTAGGAGAATTGTCTGCTTTGGTAGCTAACGGAACATTATCTTTTGAAGATGGATTAAAATTAGTAGCTAAACGTGCAGATGCTATGCAAAAAGCGTGTGAGTTACAAGCAGGAACTATGGCAGCTGTTTTAGGATTAGAAGATGCTGTAGTAGAAGAAATTTGTGCCACTATTGATGGAGATGTAGTAGCTGCAAACTACAATTGTCCTGGACAATTGGTAATTTCTGGAGAATTAGAAGCCGTAAAAGCAGCTTGTGAATTGGCAACTGAAAAAGGAGCACGTAGAGCTTTGTTGTTGCCTGTAGGAGGAGCATTTCATTCGCCATTAATGGCACCAGCAAAAGAAGAATTGGCAGCAGCAATTAAAGCAACTCAGTTTAACGAACCTTCTTGCCCAGTATATCAAAATGTGGTAGCAAAAGCAGTAACCAATGCTGATGAAATTAAAGAGAATTTAATAGCTCAATTAACTGGAGCTGTAAAATGGACACAATGTGCACAAGCTATGATTGCTGATGGAGCAACAGAAGTAATAGAAGTTGGACCAGGTAAAGTATTACAAGGTTTATTTGCAAAAATAGATAGGTCTGTAGCTAGAAGTAGTGCAGAGATCTAAAAAATCAGAATTTAAGATAACAAAAAATCCCTTACAATTTGTAAGGGATTTTTTGTTTTTAAGCTTTTGTAAGCTTGGTAATAATATGTATATGTTGCGGAAAATTTGTTAGTAAATCTTTTCTGTTAGCCAAGGTAAAATCTTTAAAATCAAAACCAGGAGAAACAGTACAACCTACCAAAGTATAACTGTTGCTGTTTTCTACAGTAGCACCAAACCAATAATTTGTAGGAACTACATGTTGAAATTTTTGATTGTGTAACACATCGTTTCCTAATACCACAGATGTGTACTCTCCTTTTGGAGAAATTTGATGAATTCTGATAGGAGCTCCTTCGTGGAAATGCCAAACTTCATCTTGGTTGATTTTATGAAAGGCAGAAAAATCTTCGGAGGTTAATAAAAAATAAATACTGGTACTGTAACATCTATTTCCTTTAAATTCAATAGGTAAATTATGGTTTACAATAATTCCATCACTTCTATAAGTTTCTTTAAAATATCCTCCTTCTGGATGAGGAGCTAGGTTTAGTTTTTTAATTAGTAAATCGGCTTTATTCATGTTTTATGGGGATGTGTAAATTAACTAAGCATTTTTGTTCAGGATGTTGCCTATAATCATTGTGATATATTTCATAAGGATTCATGGTAGATGGTTTGTATCCGTTCAGGTTCATCCACTGATAAAGTGAACTCCATGCTTTTTGAAATTTATTTAAAGTAATGCTAAAAGTACCAACAATTGCTTTGTGTTCTACTAATGTGGTTTTAGTAGTTACATTATTGTTTTCTATGTTTGTAAAGGTTAGCAAACCTATATCCATTCTAATTTTTTGGGGAGCTGTGTTGGTAAAGCTATCATAAAAAATTCTACAAATTTTAGCTTCAGAATTTTGTAAAAGGTCTCTTTCTGTTATCCATTTAATTAATTTGTCAAAAGTGTTTTCTGTTTTTTCTACTCCTACGTGTGTTATTGAATAAATATTTTTTGAAGGAATGTTTTGAATTGTTACGTCCATTTTAGCTTACTCAATATGTTTTAAATCATTTTTTATTTTGCTTTCGGTTGGTCTTAGTAAAAGCAAATAAAGAATTAAGACAATTCCAAAAAGAACAAAGTCGCGTTGCAAAATAAGAATTAGAAAACAAACTCCTTCTAGTATGGCAAATCTAACAATGGAAGCTGTTTGGTAAGGAGCCATTTTGTCTTCTAAAGATAGGTTTGGGTCTATTTTTTGAATTTGCATGCGAAATAAAATAGAAGTTACAATAACAGCCACTAAAGGAATAAGAGCATATATAATAGAATCTTTGGTTATTTTAGGGATTTGGGTTAGTTGGTCTAAAGATGTAAAATCTCCTATTACATAATAACCCACACAAATACCTAAAACAATGGCTATATGAATGGTTTTAATCGTTTTTAATTTCTGTACCATTTTCTTTTTTTATTTAAATATAGCAAAAAACCCTTTCTAATTCATAGAAAGGGTTTTTATAAACAAGGCATTGTTAATGATTACTTGTTTTGTTTTAATTGCCATTCCCAAGCAGATTTTAAAGCAGTTTCTAAGCTTAGCTCAGTTTTCCAATTTAATTCTTTGTTGGCAATAGTTGTATCTGCGTAAGCAGCAGTAATGTCTCCAGCTCTACGATCTACAATTTTGTAGTTTAATTTTAGGTTATTAGCTGTTTCAAAAGCGTTAATTACTTCTAAAACAGAACTTCCTGTTCCGGTTCCTACATTAAAATATTCAAATTTTTCTTTGTTGTTTCCATCAATCAAACGCTGTAAAGCAGCAATGTGAGCTTTGGCTAAATCTACCACGTGAATGTAGTCTCTAACAGCAGTTCCATCAGGAGTATCGTAATCGTCACCAAAAACAGACAATTCGGCTCTCATTCCAGCAGCAGTTTGCGTAATAAAAGGAATTAAGTTTTGAGGAACTCCAATTGGCAATTCACCAATTTTTGTTGTAGGGTGTGCACCAATAGGGTTAAAGTAACGTAATGCAATAGCTTTAAAATCGTGAGCTTTGGTTGCATCTTCAATAATTTCTTCACCAATTTGTTTAGTGTTTCCGTATACAGATTCTGCTTTTTTAACAGGAGCTTTTTCGGTAATTGGCAATTCATCAGCCTGACCATATACAGTACAAGAAGAAGAAAAGATAAAGTTGTCTAACTTTCTGTCTCTCATTTCTTGCAATAAGTACACTAAAGAACCTAAGTTGTTTTCGTAATAATCTAAAGGCTTGTGCATACTTTCTCCAACTGCTTTAAAAGCAGCAAAGTGAATAATACCATCAATTTGGTATTTGTCAAAAAAAGCTTTTACATCTGCTTTAATTCTTAAATCAATTTGTTCAAAAGCTGGTTTTGTTCCAGTAATTTCTGTAATCTGATCTAAAACTTTGATGGTTGTGTTTGATAAATCATCAATCACTACTACATCAAATCCTGCATTTTGTAATTCTACTACGGTATGAGATCCAATGAATCCTAAACCTCCAGTAACTAGTATTTGCTTAGCCATGTTAATATGTGTTATTTAAATATTTAAGTATCGTATTTGTAATAAATTCTAATTGCTCTGTTTCTAGAGCTGTATGCATGGGTAAAGATATTACTTGTTCAATCAATCTATTGGTGTTGGTAAAGTTATCTTCTATAACGTTTTCATTGTAATAAGCCTTTTGTTTATGCAATGCTACGGGGTAATAAATAGCATTGGGAATGTTTAAGCTTTTTAAATGCTGGTGCAAGCCATCTCTTTTCCCCTGTCCAATTTTTAAGGTGTATTGATGAAATACATGTGATGAAAATGAAGAGGTAACAGGTGTGGTAATTACATCACAATTTTTAAAAGCATTGTTGTAATAAGCAGCTGCTTTTTGTCTGGCTTTGTTGTACGTGTCTAAAAGAGGTAGTTTGGTATCTAAAATAGCTGCTTGTATGCTGTCTAATCTGGAGTTAACACCTACCACATCGTAATAATATTTTTGATACATTCCGTGGTTGGTAATTCCTTTTAATTGATGAGCTAATTCATCATTATTGGTAAAAATAGCACCACCATCACCATAACATCCTAGGTTTTTAGATGGAAAAAAAGAAGTAGTTCCTATGGTTCCCATAGTTCCCGCTTTTTTTGTGGTTCCATCACTAAAAGTGTATTCAGCACCTAATGCTTGTGCGGTGTCTTCTATTACATATAAATTGTGTTCTTTGGCAATGTTTAAAATAGCTTCCATATTAGCACATTGACCAAATAAATGTACAGGAATAATGGCTTTTGTTTTTGGAGTAATTGCTTTTTTTAAGGCACCAATACTTAGGTTAAAAGTATCGGCTTCTACATCAATTAAAACAGAAGTTAAGCCTAGTAATTGAATTACTTCTACAGTGGCTGCAAAAGTAAAATCTACCGTAATTACTTCATCACCTGGTGTTAAATTTAATGCCATTAGGGCAATTTGCAACGCATCGGTTCCGTTAGCACATGGAATTACATGATTTACATTTAAATAGGTTGCTAAATTGTTTTTAAAAGAAGTTACTTGTGGGCCATTAATAAAACTAGAAGTATTTAAAACGTTTTGAATAGAAGTATCAATTTGTTCTTTAATATCTAGGTATTGACTGTTTAAGTCAACCATTTGTAGTTTCTTCATTTATGAAAAGGTTGATTCACAAATTAACAAAAATTAAGCGATTTTTCCTAAGTGAAAAAAGCGAGAATATTTATATTTAAACACATTTAAAATCATTCAGGAAATGAAAATTTTTAAAAGAATTTTATGGGGACTTCTTTCTGTAACTATTTTGTTGGTTGTAGGAGTTTATTTGTATATAGAAAGTTTAAAACCAGTATATAAGGGTACTGTTAAAATTGATGGTTTAACCAATACAGAAGTGTATTTTGATACCATTGGAGTGCCTCATATTTTTGCAGAAACCGAACAAAATGCTATAGTTGCTTTGGGCTATGTACATGCACAAGAACGTTTGTGGCAAATGGAACTGTTAAGAAGAATTGCAGCAGGTAGACTTGCTGAGATTTTAGGAGAAGACTTGGTTGAGGTTGATGTGTTTTTTTCTTCTTTAGGAATAGATGAAACAGTAAACAAACAAGTACAATCACTGGATAAAAATCCGAAAGTACAAAAGTTGGTAGCGGCTTATTTAAAAGGAGTGAATGCTTATATAGACAATGGAAAAACTCCTTTAGAATTTACGCTTTTAGGAATTGATAAAGAACATTACACTGCAAAAGATATGTATTATGTAACAGCTTATATGGCTTTTAATTTTGCACATGCTTTTAAAGTAGATCCTTTATTAACCCACATTCAAACCACATATGGAAATGAGTATTTAAAAGATTTGGCTATTGATGTTGATGAACAAACTCTGTATCAAGAAAATTACGATGCACGAACTCAGCAAGCTTTGGCAAGTATTAGCACTCTTTTAAAAAAGTTACCTTTTCCTCAATTTATAGGGAGCAATGCATGGGTTTTGGCTCCTCAAAAAACAAGCACAGGAAAAGTGTTGTTTGAGAACGATCCGCATATTGGGTATGCACAACCTTGTGTATGGTATCAAGCACATATTAAAACTCCTAAATACGAACGCTACGGTTTTCATTTAGGATTAATGCCCTTTCCATTATTATCTCATAACAGAGACTATGCTTTTGGTTTGACCATGTTTGAGAATGATGATATGAATTTTTATACCTTAAAAAAGCATCCTACAGATAGCACCAAGTACGAAACCTCTACCGGAATTCATACGTATGATTATGTAGACAAGGTGATTAAAATTAAAGGAGGGACAGAGAAAAAAATACAGATTAAAAAATCTGTTTTAGGACCTGTGTTTAACAGTCAGTTAAAAACCTTAGATTCTGTAAATCCTATAGCTGTACAATGGGTGTTTAACGAAAAACCCAATACGGTATTACAAACGTCTTATGGAATTAATCATGCAAAAAATGTAGATGATTTTGAAAATCAACTAAGAGATTTTTCTGCACCTGGGTTGAATTTTGTGTATGGAGATAAAGACAACAACATAGCTTTATGGTCTGTAGGGCAGTTGTATAAATTTAAAGAGCCTGTAAATACTCGTTTTGTGTTAAATGGTATGGATCGTATTCATACAGAAAAAACATGGGTAAGTTTTGATAAAAATCCAAAAGCAATCAATCCACCTAAAGGATATCTAGTAACCTCTAACACACAACCCGAAGCTGTAGAAGGAGAGTTGTATCAAGGATACTATTTATCAAAAGATAGGGGTGTGGCCATTTACAAAGGATTGGAAAAAAAAGAAAAATTAGGAGTTGATGATATGCTAAGTTTAGCAACAAGCCATACAAGCCCTGTTGTTTTAAACAATATAAAAGCCATTGTAAAAGGAATTGATATAGAAAGTTTAAACTCACAACAAGTTTTGGTTTTAGATAGATTGATAAAATGGAAAGGAGACCACGGGTTGTTAAATGTGGGGCCAACTATTTACAATAAACTGAATTTTAAATTGTTAAAACATACCTTTAAAGATGAGTTGGGAGCTACATTTTTTAAAGATTATGTAGATTCTCATTTGAGCAAAAGAACACAGAATAAATACATTTACAATCCAACATCTGTTTGGTGGGATGATATTACTACTCAAGAGAAAGAAACTTTTGAAACCATAGTGATGAAAAGCTTTAAAGAAACGGTTACAGAGCTAACCTCTCAGTTGGGGAACAATGTAGATGAGTGGCATTGGAAAAAAGTACACACCGTAACCCACGAACATGCTTTGGCAAAAATAGATTTGTTAAAAAAATTGTTAAACGTAGCCAAAACTCCAATTGTAGGAGGAAACGAAACCATTAATAATACCATGTTTGATTATACAGAAGATGGTTTGTACAAATCTAATGCAGGACCTTCATCTCGTAGAATTATAGATTTTTCGGATATAGAAAATTCATACGCAGTAGTACCTACAGGACAATCGGGAGTTTTTAACAGTCCGTATTATAGCAATCAAGCAGAGACCTACAATGCAGGTAAATATTTTAAAATGTTATTGAATGAGAAGGAAATAAAACAAAGCAAACAGAAATTAATTTTTGAATAAAAAAAGAGACCCAATTGGGTCTCTTTTTTTAGGTGGGTATTTGTTTTTAGATGTAAGATTAATCAAATAAATCAGAAGATAAATAACGGTCTCCACGGTCGCAAATAATAGCAACAATAATTCCGCTTTCTAATGTTTCTGCTAATTTAACAGCAGTAGCTACAGAACCACCAGAACTCATTCCTGCAAAAATACCTTCTTCTTTAGCCAAACGTTTGGTCATAATTCTTGCATCGGTTTCCGAAACTTCCATCACAGTGTCTACTTTAGAACGATCAAATATTTTAGGTAAATATTCTTCGGGCCATTTACGAATTCCAGGAATTTGAGAACCATCGCTAGGGTGCGCTCCTACAATTTGCACATTCGGATTTTGTTCTTTTAAATAGGTTGAGGTTCCCATAATAGTACCCGTAGTTCCCATGGCAGATACAAAATGAGTAACATTTCCGTTAGTGTCTCTCCAAATTTCTGGACCAGTGGTGTTGTAATGCGCTTTCCAGTTGTCGTTATTGGCAAATTGATTTAACATTACATAGCCTCCTTGTGCTACTTTTTCATCAGCATAATCTCTAGAACCAATAATTCCTGTTTTGGCAGAGGTTAAAGTTACTTTGGCTCCGTAGGCACGCATAGTTTGTACACGTTCTGCTGTAGAATTTTCGGGCAACACTAATTCAATATCAATATTTAATAATTGGGCAATCATAGCCAAAGCAATTCCAGTGTTTCCGCTAGTAGCTTCTATTAATTTGTCCCCATCCTTAATATCTCCTCTTTCCAAAGCTCCTTTAATCATGTAATAAGCTGCACGATCTTTTACACTTCCTCCAGGATTGTTCCCTTCTAGTTTTAATAATAATTTTACGTTAGGGTTTTGAACTAAATTGGTCGTTTCTACCAATGGAGTGTTTCCTATATAATCTAATAGCTTGTGATACATAATTTTTTTTAATTAAAAGTGTAACTAAGATTTAAAGATCCCATTCCAGGTCTTAATTTCCAAAACTGAGTTAGTTTTTTTTCTTTTTTACCTTCATAAATCTCAGTTAAATAATTGTCTAAGTAGTTTACCGTTAAAATACCTATAGCAGTTCCCAAGGCAACATCAGAAACCCAATGAGATTCTGCCCAAACTCTAGATATAGGCACAATTGCTCCAGCAGAATACAATCCTACTTTAATCCAAGTATTGTCTATTTGTCTGGCAATGGAGTGGACAAAAACCATAGATACAATTGAGTGCCCCGAAGGAAATGCATGATATTGTTTGTCTAAGGTAAAGGGATCTAAAGTGTTGTGATTTCCTACTCTTGGCCTAGCTCTTCCTGCAATAACTTTTACAAAAGTTTGTAAAGATCCTGCAGCTAAAACAGATGTAAACATAAGAGCTCCTGTTTTTCTAATTTTTTTGTTTTTGGTAATTAATCCGGTAGCGTAAATTCCTCCAGAAAAAGCAAAAGCATTTACATGTCCTCCAAAACCATCACCAAATTTTTTAATGGCACTTGGAATGTGTGGTTCATGTCTTTTAGCTAGTTTGGCTCCATAGGTGTCAAAAAAAGTAAGAGCAGCAAACCCACCTAATACAGCTCCTGCTCCAATAAGATCTTGTTGATCCCATCTTAAAGGAGAGGTGTAAAAGTGACCAATTCCTTTTAATGTATGTTTTACATCGTTTTTAACGGTTGTTAGTACCGTTTCTGTTTCTTGTTCTTGACCAAAAGATGCTTGCGTAAAACACAAGAGAAATAGAATGATTATTTTTTTCATAATTAATTAAAGGTATAGCTAAGTTTAAAATTGGTTAAGCCAGCATCTAGTTTCCAAGTATTGCTTAGCTTTTTTTCTGGGGCTTCACCTTCATAAATTTTAGTTAAATATCTATCCAAACTGTCTACAGTAATAAAACCAATAAAAGTTCCCAATGCTACGTCAGAAAACCAATGAGCACCGTCCCACAATCTAGAAATTGGTGTAATAGCACCAACGGCATAAATTCCTGCTTTTCCCCAAGGATTGTCTACTTGTCTAGCAATACTATGTGCAAATACAGTAGCTACTACAGAATGTCCGGATGGGAAAGAATGATAAGCTGCAAGTGGACTAAAGGGTTTATAAGCTCTAGAGCCTACACCAGCAGAAGGTCTGGCTCTACCTACCATTGTTTTAATAGTAGTTTGTAAAAAACCAGCAGCTGCAATAGAGGACATTAGCAAAATCCCTGTTTTTTTTACTTTAGCCTTTTTAGTAAAATGACCATAAGAATACAATCCACCAGAGAAAACTACTGCGTTGATAGGTCCTCCAAACCAATCTCCAAATTCTCGAATAGGATTGGGAATGTGAGGTCTTAAATCTCTAAAAACAGGATTGATATCTTCATCAACAAAAGTAAGAGCAGCATAGGTACCAAAAACCAATCCGGTTTGTATAAGCTGTTTCTTTTTCCATTGAAAAGGAGCTGTGTAAAAGTGTGTAATTCCTTGCCAAGTATGTCTAAAATCATCTTTCATAGATTGTTCTGCAACAACACTTTCTAACGATTTTTGAGAAAAGGAATAGTGAATACAACTGCATAAAAACAGTGCGAAAAGAAATATCTGCCTTTTTTTCATTAATTATCTAGATTTTATATTGGCTTCTATGGTATTGTATACTACAGAATTGCTAGGAACAGATTTGGTTACCCAAACGTTTCCTCCAATAATTGAGTTTTCTCCCACCACAGTTTCTCCCCCTAAAATAGTTGCGTTGGCATAAATGCATACATTGCTTTTTACGGTAGGGTGTCTTTTGGTGTCTTGTTTGTTTTTACTAACGCTTAAAGCTCCTAAAGTAACTCCTTGGTATATTTTTACGTTGGGTTCTATTAAACAAGTTTCTCCTATTACAATTCCAGTGGCATGGTCTATAAACACAGGAGCGTGTATGGTGGCTCCAGGGTGAATATCTGTTCCTGTTAAACGGTGTGCATATTCACTCATCAGTCTAGCAAAAAGATAGAGTTTTTCCTTGTAAATTTCGTGACTTAAACGGTGAATAGCAATGGCATAAAAACCAGGATAAGCAAAGTATATTTCTTCAACCCTTCGGGCAGCAGGGTCAGAATCCATAAAATATGCAGCATCTTTGTTTAAATCTTTTAATATAGCAGGAAGTTTTTCTGCAAAAACAATCCAAGCTTTGTCGCATACTTCTTGTGTAGAAGCGCATGATATTTTAGCTGCTTTTTTAAATAAAATTTCTAATTCATTAAACCCATTGGCTAGATCTATACTGTCATCAAATAACACGCTAAAAATTTTCTGAGTAAAATCTTCTACACTTGTTTTTACACTGTAGTTTAAATCGGTGTTTTGTTTGATGTTTTGTAGTTGTTCTATTATTTGTTTCATGCTAAAGTTGTCTAAGCATAAAAGTAAACATTACAATTCTTTAATTAAAAAAATGTAGATGTATCTTTTGCGTAATGGTTTTTGCTAATTTAAATTTAGATTCTATTGTCCAACCAGCAATGTGTGGGGATAATAAAACATTGTCTGCTTGTATTAAGTATTCAAAAGCAGTGGGCAATTGATTGTTTTCAAAAAGATTTTCGAAAGATAATTTTTCGTATTCTAAAACATCCAAACATGCACCTAATATTTTTTTAGATTTTAAAGCATCTACTAAATCGTTGGTAACAATAGCAGTCCCTCTTGCGGTGTTAACAATATAAAAAGGCTTTTGAAATCCGTTGATAAAATTAGCATCTACCATTTTAAAAGATTGCTCGTTGTGCGGAGTATGAAGACTTAAAACATCTGTTTGCGCTTGTAGTTCTGCAAGACTAACTTGAGTACAATTTTCATCACCTACATTTTCTTTTAAATCGTAACAAATTACATGGCAGTCAAAACCTTTTAACTTTTTAGCAAATGCTTTTCCCATGTTTCCGTAGCCAATCAATCCAACGGTTTTTCCTTCTAATTCTATACCTCTGTTGGCTTCTCTAAGCCATTGGCCTTGTCTAATTTGTAAATCGGCTTGTTTTAAATTGTTAAACAAACTTAAAATCATTCCAAGTGCATGTTCTCCTACAGCATTTTTGTTTCCTTCTGGAGCTGCAATTAGTTGAATGCCTTTGCTGGTAGCATAATCACAATCAATACTTTCTAAACCTGCACCTACACGTGCAATAAATTTTAAATTATGAGCAGCATCTATAAATGTTTTGTCAATTTTAAAACGACTGCGAATTACAATTCCATCATAAGTAGAGATTTTGGCTTCTATTTCTGATTTTGAAGAGGTGTAATCTTCGTGATTTTCACAACCAAATAAAGATAAATCTTCTTGTAATACAGGGTGATTGGAATCTATGTGAAGTATTTTCATAATTAAATAGTGCGGACGGTTTTATTTTTTAAAAGCAAGGTTTACTGCTGTAATTGTTTGAGTTGTGATCAATTGTAAAATTAAATTCTTTATGATCTTTTTCTCTAATATATTTTACATAATCCCATACTCCAGAATGTGTTAAAATATATTGTCCGTTTATTTTACCGTTATATAATTCGTTGTAATGAGTAATTATAGTAGGATGTGCTCCTCCTTTTAGAAACTCTTCTTTAAGGTAGTTAAGACTAATAGCTGTTTTTGATCCTTTGTATTTTACGCTAATAGCTTTGTTATTGCGAAACCTGATCCAGATTTTTAGGTTTTTATGCTTATCTGCATTGTAACAGATATAATGCTCTTTAGCAGGGGGTACTGTGTTTTCTAAAGATTGATTTTTTAATAAAACCTCTTTTTGTTTTGTAATGGTATCTGAAACTATTTTAGTTGAGGTTCTGTTTTGTTCTTTACAAGAGGTTAACAATAAGGTGTGAATCAGAAGTATTTTAAAAAATAGTTTCATAAGTGTGTTTTAAAAAAAGTAAAAGCAAAAAATTAGTATTGTTCCTTTTCGCTAGGAAAGTCAACTGCTTTTACATCTTTTGTGTATTGTTCTACAGCGTTGCTCATATCATCATACAAATTTAAATACCTACGTAAAAATCTTGGATGAAATTCATGAGTCATTCCTAACATATCGTGTGTTACCAATACTTGTCCATCAACAGCAGCACCAGCACCAATTCCAATAACAGGAATAGATAGATTAGCAGCTACTTTTTGAGCTAGTTTTGCAGGTATTTTTTCTAATACCAAAGCAAAACAACCTTTAGATTCTAAAAATTTAGCATCGGCAATTAATTTTTCGGCTTCTTGCTCTTCTTTAGCTCTTACAGTATACGTACCAAATTGATAGATAGATTGTGGTGTAAGTCCTAAATGTCCCATAACAGGTATACCTGCTTGTATAATTCTAGACAAAGCATTTTCTATTTCCACTCCACCTTCTACTTTTACTGCGTGAGCTCCAGATTCTTTCATAATTCTAATAGCAGAACGTAAAGCTTCTTTAGAGTCCGATTGGTAACTACCAAAAGGAATGTCTACCACAACCAAGCTTCTTTTAGAAGCCCTAACCACACTGCTTGCGTGGTAAATCATTTGATCCAAAGTAATTGGCAAGGTAGTTTCATGTCCGGCCATTACGTTAGAAGCAGAATCGCCTACTAAAATTACATCAACCCCAGCATTGTCTATAATTTTAGCCATGGTAAAATCATAAGCTGTAAGCATAGAGATTTTTTCTCCATTGCTTTTCATTTTAATTAAAGTGTTAGTGGTAACTCTTTTGTATTCTTTTTTTACTGTAGACATGTTTTGTAGAATCTAAAAAATTTAGTGTGTAAAATTACTGTTTTTTTAAGAAAATAGAATCATTAATTATAGATTAGTATCTTTAGAATCTAAAGTTTAATATGGCACATTTGTTGAGAAAAACCATATCTTTATCACGTAAAACCTAGAGAGGAACATGTCCGAAGAAATTAAAATACATACGCTAGATCCAGATAAATGGATAGATTCTTATGCTGACTATTTATTTAACTATACGATAGCTAGGGTAAGTGATGCTGAAAAAGCCAAAGACTTAGTGCAAGAAACGTTTTTTGCAGGTTTAAAGTCTATGAAGAATTTTGAGGGAAAAGCAAGTGAAAGAACTTGGTTGATTTCTATCTTAAAAAGGAAAATTATAGACCATTACCGAAAATCAAATTCTAAAAAAGGAAAAGCAGAAGTTCGTATGAATTTTTATAGCGATGGTGAACGAGAAGGTGATTGGATTGAGGAAAGGGTCCCACAAGAGTGGAGTGGAGGTGCTGATGCAGAAATGGAATCAGAAGAGTTAGGAGCTGCTTTACAAGAATGCATACAAAAGTTGCCAGAAAAATATAGAATGGTTTTTGAAATGAAAACAATACAAGGTTTTGATACTGAAGATATTTGTAATGAGTTGGATATAACCTCGTCTAATCTTTGGGTTATCATCCATAGAGCCAGAACTCAACTAAGAAAATGTATGGAAGATAATTGGTTTAAAAAGTAAGGACGGCCATGGGAAAAATTAAAATTACATGTAAAGAGGCTACGGCTATATGCACAAAAGCACAGTACGGTGAGGCTAGCTTTTGGGATAAAATAAAATTGAACTTACACTTTGTATATTGTAAAATGTGTAGAACATTTAGCAAACAAAATACTGAGTTGTCTGATATGTGTGCTTTGGCCAAAAAATATCAAGAAAAACATAAGTGTTGTTTATCTGATGAGGATAAACAAACGTGGAAACAAAAAATGAAGGAATTAGAAAAAGAAAAGTAGCATGCATTTTTTACCAGAAGAAATAGATACTTATGTAACAGAACACTCGCAACAAGAACCAGAATTGTTACAAGATTTAAATACTGAAACTTGGCAAACAGTATTAAATCCGCGTATGTTAAGTGGTACGTTTCAAGGAAGAATACTTTCTATGCTTGCCAAGCTAATTCAGCCAAAAAATATTTTAGAAATAGGAACCTATACAGGATATTCTGCACTTTGTATGTGTGAAGGAATGCAAACTACAGGTAGTTTACATACCATAGATAGAAATGAAGAACTGTATGATTTGCAACGCAAGTACTTTGATGCCTCTCCTTGGGGACAAAAAATACATCAATATGTAGGAAATGCTATTGATATTATTCCAAACATTGATGAAAAATTTGATTTGGTTTTTATAGATGCAGACAAAGCAAACTATGCCAATTATTTTGATTTGATTATTGATAAAATGAATTCGGGAGGAGTTATTTTATCAGACAACGTTTTGTGGAGTGGTAAAGTAGTACAAGAGGTAAATGCTAAAGATATAGACACAAAAGCTTTGGTTAGCTACAATAAAAAAATAAACGAAGATTCAAGAGTAGAAACCGTTCTATTACCCATAAGAGATGGTTTAACCATTACCAGAGTAAAATAAGAAACCTATTTGTGTAGCTAAAATGCATTGTTATGTTTTAAATTAGCATTTACAAACAAACCTTTATTAAGTGCAATGCGTTGGATTTCTAAACCCTTACCCAATTCCGAAACGGTAAACTCTCTATCTAAAGACTTAGGAATTGATAAAGTTCTTGCTCAGTTGTTGGTGCAAAGAGGCATAGAGACTTTTAACCAAGCAAAAAGTTTTTTTAGACCTAGTTTACAAGAATTGCACAATCCTTTTTTTATGAAAGGAATGGAGCAAGCTGTAAATCGGATTTTTAAAGCTATAGAGCAAGAAGAAAATATTATGGTCTACGGAGATTATGATGTTGACGGAACTACTGCCGTAGCTTTAATGTCTACCTATCTGCTAAGCTTGTATCCTAATGTGGTTACTTACATTCCTGATAGATATGCAGAAGGATACGGAATTTCTTATCAAGGAATAGATTTTGCAGAAGACAACAACATTTCTTTAATTATTGCTTTAGACTGTGGAATTAAAGCCATTGATAAAGTAGCCTATGCAAAAGAAAAAAATATAGATTTTATTATTTGTGATCACCACAGACCAGGAAATACGGTTCCCGATGCAGTTGCTGTTTTAGATCCTAAACAAAAAGATTGTCATTATCCTTACGATGAATTGTCGGGGTGTGGAGTAGGGTTTAAGTTGATTCAGGCGATTGCACAAATACAAGAACAACCGTTTGAAACATTAATTCCATATTTAGATTTGTTGGCTGTTAGTATTGCAGCAGATATTGTTCCTATGGATGGAGAAAATAGAATTTTGGCCTATCATGGTTTAAAAATTATCAATTCCAATCCAAGGCCCGGTATCAAAGCTATTTTAGAGCAAGTGCAAAAAACGGCATTAACAATTACAGATGTTGTTTTTATAATAGCTCCAAGAATTAATGCAGCAGGAAGAATAAAACAAGGCATTCATGCTGTAGAACTACTAACTGAAAAAGATGAAACTTTGGCCAAAAAATTTGCCAAAGAAATAGATCAATACAACGCAGATAGAAAAGAATTAGATAAAAAAATAACCGATGAAGCTTTACAACAAATTAGAGAAAATAATGAAGAGCAAAACAGCACGAATGTTGTTTTTTGTGAAACTTGGCATAAAGGTGTTATTGGTATTGTGGCTTCAAGGCTCATAGAAACCTACTACAAGCCCACTTTGGTGTTTACCAAAAGTGGAAACAAATTAGCAGCCTCTGCTCGTTCTGTAAAAGGGTTTGATGTGTACAATGCTCTAGAAGCTTGTACAAAACACATAGAGCAATTTGGAGGACATAAATATGCAGCAGGACTAACACTGTTACCAGAAAATTACCCAGCGTTTAAACAGGCTTTTGAAAACGTAGTAAAAGAAACATTGCCAAAAGAGTTAACAACCCCTGAAATTGTTGTTGATGCTGAAGTTGATTTGATGGATTTGACACCTAAGTTTTATAGAATATTATCACAATTTGCTCCTTTTGGTCCAGCCAATATGAAACCTGTTTTTAAAGCTACAGGTTTAAGAGATAACGGTTACGGAAAACGAATTGGTAAAGTAGAAAACGAAAATGACTTGCCAGAACATTTGCGTTTAAATATAGTATATGGTGCCGATGATAAAACTTATAATGCAATAGGTTTTGGAATGGGGAACAAATTAGAAGAGCTTCAACATTCAGAAACATTTGAAGCTGCTTTTACTTTAGAGGAAAACAATTGGAATGGGTATACATCTTTACAATTAATGTTAAAAGATGTAAGATGTAATGGTTGATGCATTGATTTGGTATTGTGCAAAATGGATGAAAGGATGCGCAAAGAATTAAAATAAAACATAATTACATGGACAAATATCTACATCAAATTAAAATGGAGGTTTATGATAAATGCTCATTTGAAATTTTAGATTTTAAAACAGAATCCGAAAGTAAAGAATATAACGCTTGTAGTTTTAAGTTAAATGGATTGAATGTTTTGTGTAGAAATGCCAAAATAACACCCAAAAAAACAGGACAATTCGTGGTGTGTTGGAAACGTAATAAAAATGGAAAAACAGAACCTTATAATGAGAATGATCTAATTGATTATTATGTAATAAATACAAGAACAGAACATAAATTTGGACAGTTTGTTTTTCCAAAAAATGTACTTGTTAAAAAAGGAATTATTTCTACAAAAAACAAAGATGGCAAACGAGGGTTTAGGGTGTATCCTACATGGGATATTGCAAAAAATAAACAAGCAGAACAAACTCAAAAATGGCAGTTGGATTATTTTTATGAAATAAACAAACACATTAATTTTAACAAAGTAACAGGATTATACAATCAACAATAAAATATCTGACCAAAAGGCAGACTTAATTCTTAGAGTCAAGTTTTTAAAAATTACTAATATCTGTTAGAGTGTGTTTTACTAAACGTATTACCAATTTACTCCTACACCAAAAGTAAACCGAGCACCTTCTTTGCTATTAAACAAGTTAAAGTTAACTTTGGTAATACCAGGCATACTTAACCAAAAACTACCACCATAGGTATTGTGCCAACGATCTGAAACTTCTGAAGGCAACCAAACTCTACCGTAATCATATCCTGCAGAAACTCCATAGGTAACAGGTAGTATAGCTGTTCTTACTTTGTTTATAGTGTATCTAATATCTGTGTTTTGAGAATAAGCTCTTTTACCAGCAAAACGTTCGTTTCTAAAACCTCTTAATCCGTTATTACCACCTATAAAAGCAGCTTGGTACAATTGATATTCGTTTCCTAAATTAAAATGGGATCTTATTTTACTACTAAACACCCATTTTTTATTAGAGGATAATGGGTGAACAATTCCCATGCTTGATTTTATAAATAACAAAGAAGATTCTTTAGACAGATTATAGTCCCAACCAGTGTTTACATCAAAATAAAATCCTAATGATGGTAAGGCAGTACTATCGTAATTTTGGAATTTAAAATAGGTATTTACTCCTAAAAAGTTTTGTTCATCAAAGTTAATAGCCTGTGTGTTAATAAACCTATTGGTTGTTTCTTCTATTTCGTAAATTTTAAAAGGTATGCTAAAATTAAAACTACTTCCTTTTAAATTGTTCCATACAAAACCAGGTTCAAATTTTTTAATTTCTGTTTTTACTCTGTTGTAGTTTAGTCCTTTGTTATCATCAATGTTTATTGTGTTGTTTCCAAATCCAAAAAAGTTATTGCTAAAGTTAGAGCTGGTAAAACGTGTTTTTAAGAACACATTCCAGTTTTTTAAATAAGTAGCAAATTCGCTAGAGTGATTGATGTCAAAACCAGCAGTAGCTCCAAAATATTTTACAGCTAAATTGTGTTTGTTGGTAAAGGGTTGTTGGTTAAATCCGTAGTGAGCTAAGGTTAAACTAGCTCCAAAATTTATTCCATCATCGGGGTTGTAGGCTACTAAGGGTAATAGGGTTTGTGTGTTGTCTTTTACTTTTCTAAACTGATAAATGTTTTTAGAGTATTGATCTGTTAGGTGTTTTTTAACCTTTCCGTTAAACGTATTTTTTTTAGTTCTAAAATCATGAACAATTATGTTTTTTGCATTTTCTATGTCATAAATGTCATTGTTTTGTCCACCAATCAATCGGATTTTGGGACTGTGTTTAGATACGTTTTTGGCATGAAATTCATCATCATCATCTAAACCATAGATCCAAATTTCTTTGGTGTTTTTATTGTTAAAGCTTCTGGTAAAATGAAGGTCTTCTTTTTCGCCATCTTTTAAATTGTATACGCTAATGGTTGTTTTGTTTTCATCAGCTGTAATATCAAACCATTCATCTTTATCGGTTCCTTTAACAATGGCAAATTTTTCTAGAATTTTTCTGTATTCTGATGCTATTTGATTTACATGATCTCTACGGTATTTTAAGACAGATTTAATTGCTTCTACATTTTTGTTTTGTACGGAAGCAGGAAGTTTTTTAAAAGCATCATCAATCACCTTGTTGGTTAGGTTGTTTTTAATAAAAGTAGCTTGTTGGTTCCATAAAGTATAGTTGCTTTCTTGTAGTAATGAAACATCTATAGGATAAGGTTCATCGTTAAATTTAAACAAATTTCTAATGTCTTTTTTATAGGTTTGCATTAGTTTGATAGGATCTACAATGGTTGTTAAAGTACTAAGTAAAAAACCATCATAATTAGAAAAAGCCTGATCTCTATCTCTTGGAATTGGTCTAAATGTTTTTTGTTTTCCATCTTTAAAAACTGCCCATCTCCATTGGTCTACATGTCTGTCCCAATCTCCTATAATCATATCAAACAAACGAGCCGTTACATAGTTTTTTTCGTCTAGTTTATGATTTTTAGTTTCACGTAATTCAGCAAATAAATCATCGGTACTAATAATATCATCAGGCTTACCAAAAGATTCTAGATCTACGTGACCGTCTTCGGGTCTTTCTTCAATCATGTACAAAGCATCACCAAATTCATTGTCAAAAGGACGAATGGCGTTTTGTTTGGGTACATAAAATAATTTAGGATTGGTGTGGTACACTCCAATAGGATCAGATAAATCTCCAATAATAAAAGGAGTATAGGGGTGTGCAGATGTGTAAAAATCATACAAAAGATCTTCTGTATACGTGTTTTCCATATCTTCAGCGATGTAATCGTTCTGAAAAGCAACAGTTTGTAAAAAACGAACAGCACTCTTTTTTAAGGCACGCATTACATATTGTTTTCCCTCAGGGTTTACCAAGCGTAAAGATTTAGATTGGTGCCCTCCTCCTTTTTTAACCAAAGTTAATCCACCATAAAGTGTGTCTAAAAGAACGGTTTTAGCATTTACCAATTGGCTGTATTCGTTTCTGTAATGATTTCCCCATATAAGCTTATAAGCTTTGCTTTTGTTTGTTTGGTTTTTATTGTAAATAAAAGATTTAACGTAGGCAGGAGTGTTTTGTAGCGAATAGTTTTTTTGGTTTTTAGGTTGGTCTTTTGGAAAAACTTCTATTTTAAAGACGGTTTGATTATGGCTTTTAAAGGTGGCAATTACTTGTTTGTTTTTAGCAATACTTAATTTTACATATCCGTTTTTACCATATGTAAAACCTTTGTTTTTACCTAAATAAGTAGGTGATGTTTTGGAACCAGAACCACTAATAATTTGAGGAATTCCGTTTTTAAATAAATACTGAAGGTTATGATCGTGTCCAGAAACAAAAATTAAACGATCGTGTTCTTTGGCCAATGTACTCACTCTTTGTACAAGTTCTTTGTATCTGGAAGCCTGTATATCTTGTGGATTTAAACCACTTGTTTTTCTAATTGTTTGTGCAAGTGTACCTAATCCGGGTAACGGTATTTTGTTGTTAATAGGGAATATGTTTTGTTGTACAGACGATTGTCCTCCATGGGTTCCTCTTGTAACCATTGGGTGGTGTATGGCAAGTAAGGTAACCTTTGCCTGACTTTTATTGATAAGTCCTTCTAGTTCCACAAAAAACTTTTGTCTTGTTTTTATTTCATCACATTTGTCATTCATTTCAGGATGTAAATTCCAATTAGTTATATACCATTGGGAATCTATAACAATAACATCTACCTGTTTGTTTAGATGAACAACTTCTAGCGGGCAACCATTTTCTGGTAAAAAAGTATTTTTTCCTAAAGCTTTTTCTACTAATTTTTCTTGTTCTTTTAATCCGTCTAAACCATAATACCAATCATGATTTCCTGGAATAAAAATAGCTTTTCCTTGGTAGTTTTTTAAAATGTCTAACTGAGCTTTTAATCGGTTAACTTGGTCTAGATTTTTTTTGTTAGAAATACCTTTAGGGTACACATTATCTCCTAAAAAAAGAACAGCACTGTTTTTTGTTTCTTTTTCCAATTCAGCTTTTAAATTCTGTAAGGTTTTGTTTCCATTAGCGCTATTACCTGCATCACCTATTAAATAAATAGTACTATATTCTTGTAAATTAATGTTTGTTTTCTCCCAATTTTTAAACTGCTTTGATAGTTGCTTTTTGTAAGTGGCACAGTTGGTTAGCGTTAAGAATAAGAAAAATAAAAGGCTATTTTTGAGGGAAATGAATTTCATTTTTTTAATTTGATGTAATGATAAACTAAAATAAACTTATTTTTAATAAATTTGGTAAAAACAGTGTTATAAAGTATGAACTCATCGATCGTAGAATCTGCAGAATTATATGTTGTTAATTATTTAAAACATAATTTGCCTGCGGGTACTATTTACCACAGTATAACACATACTCAAGATGTGGTAGATGCTGTTAAAACTTTAATAAAAGAAGAAAAGGTATCTGAACAAGACTGTGAGTGTGTTTTAATAGCTGCTTGGTTTCATGATGTTGGTTATACCAAAGGAGGGAACAACCATGAAGAAGAAAGTATTAAAGAAGCTATTTCTTTTTTAAAAGACCATAAGTTTTACGATGAAGGTATTGATAAAGTTGTTGCCTGTATTAAAGCAACGCAAATGCCACAAAATCCTAAAAACAACATAGAAAAAATTATTTGTGATGCCGATTTGTTCCATGTAGCTACCACTGCTTTTGAAGATAGCAGCAAGTTGCTAAGAGCAGAATGGGAGCTGTTGGAGGGGAAAACCATGACAGATGTTGAGTGGTATCAATGCAATTCTGAGTTTTTAAGAGCTCATAAATTTTACACCAATTTTGCTTTTAGAAATTGGAGTGCTATGAAAGCTGTAAACTTAGCAGCAAACGAAAAAAAGCTAAAAAACGCAATACAAAAAGAAGATGATGCTGCTATTAAGCGAGAAAAGAAAAAAATAAAGTCGTTGTCTAAAGAAAAAAGCGGTACCAATAAAGCAGATAAAACCATAGAAACCATGTATAGGGTTACGTTACGTAATCATATAAAGTTAAGTGATATTGCAGATACAAAAGCCAATATTTTATTAAGTGTAAATGCTATTATTTTGTCTTTAGCTTTGTCTAATTTGTTTCCAAAGTTAGATAAGGCAGACAATCATTATTTAATTATACCTACGTTAATATTTCTTGTAACCGCAGTGATTTCTATGATATTTGCAATTTTATCTACTAGACCTAAGGTAACATCTGGAACCTTTACGCAGAAAGATATAGATGATAAAAAGGTAAACTTATTGTTTTTTGGAAACTTCTACAAAATGCCTTTAGAGGTTTTTGATAAAGGAATTTTTACTTTAATGGAAGACAAAGAATACTTGTACAAATCTTTAAATAAAGACTTGTATTTTTTAGGGATTGTTTTAGCTAGAAAATATAAATTACTAAGAATAACCTATACTATTTTTATGGCAGGAATTATAAGTTCTGTTATTGCATTTGGAATAGCATTCTTTAATTTAGAATTGGGAGTTTAATCGCTAATAATTTTAGTGATTTCCATTAATTTTTGAAAAGAAATTTCGTCTCTGCTTGCTTTGTTAAAATTAATGACCACTCTAATAGCTTTCAACCCAGAAACACCTTGTAAGTCTTCTATGTCTAAAAATTCTGTTTCACCAACAAAATATTCTTGTTGTTTTAAGTAATCAATATATCTAAGGTACTCATCCAAATCATGCTCGTGTGTATACACAATTGCTATTTTTCCGGGTTGTGTTAACCTTTCTGTAGTTCCTTTAATGTAAGATTTATCGATTCTTTTCTTGATGATTTCATAGCGCATATTGTAAGCACCGTCTACATCAAATTTTTTCTCATCCATTCTAAACTTAATGTCTAACGGTAAAGAATGTACTAAGATTAAAGAGGTAACTTGCAGACTAATTTCGGGGTGTTCTATGTCTACATCTCTAGCAATATACTCTAGTTCACACTGTTGTTGCAATTGCCAAAGTCTAAGGTTTTGAATGTAAATAGGATGAAATTTTTTAGTATTTGTAATACTTTCTCCTATGTACATGTTGTAATCAAGTCCGTCTGTTTTAAAACGTTCAAAGTAATGAGGGTAAAATGCTTGCGCTTCTTTTTGAGCTAAATCTAAATACTTAGCCAAACTAGAGTTTAAGTGGGTAATAAAATCTTCGTAAGCTCTTCGTTTTTTGTAAACAATATTTAGATTAGGATCTATTTCGCTCTCATAAGAAACAATTAATGATTTAAACTCAGGCTTGGTTTGTTTGATGTGCTCTAGTATTGGATAAATATCCTTTTTAAGCAAATCGGTAATCAACAATTCATCGGTTGTCTTTATGCCATCAACAATAGAGTTTACAGTGTTCTGTAATCGGTATATAATTTCTTTGTAGACCATTAAAGGCTCTTTGGCATATATCTTATCAAATAATTCAATAGTGCTTTTTATTTGTGTAGACAGGTCTTCTTGAATAGCGTTGTTACGTGCATCAGAAGAGCCTTTTACATCACATTGTCCATACAATGGATATACCTTTTTAAAAGAAATGTTTTTTAGCTTAGAGCTGCTGTTTTCAGAAGGAGATATAAACTCATCAGCAGCGTTGTAAAACTTCCATTTAACACTTGGGTGTATAGTTGTATAGTTTTCTTGTATGATAGACTCTAATAGGTTTTGTTGCTCGTCTATAGCGCGCTCTACGGTAATGCTTAAAACAGGTAGTATATCTTTAAGTTTGGATGCGTTTATAGAGTTTAATTCATACTTAGCAGGAGAACCTAATTCTAAAATAGCCATAAAAGAGTTGCTTAACTCTATAGGAACTAAAATAATACTTTGTAGTTTGTTTCCTCTAACGGTTTTGTAAAATTCATTCTCTCCCATTTTGTCCTTGTAAGTTTCAAGGTCTGCAATGGTGGTTGTTAATGATGTGTTAAATACTCTATCTACAATTCCGTTACAAAAATGGTTTTTTGGATCTGAACAGATATCTTTTGCAATTAAGCTATGTTCTTGGTTGTGTCTTATAAAATTGGCATGACTTTCTCCTTTTTTGTTGTAGATAGAAATTCCCAATTTAAGATTTGGCAAATTAAACATTAGTCTAATTTGTTTCTCTAGCTTGTTTAAGCTGTTGATGTTTCTTTTGATGAATGTGTTCTTGATCTTAGAAATAATTTCATCTTGTGTAACATCAAAAAGATTAATCATTCCAAACCCTTTGAAAATGTATGAGTTTGGAGGGAATTTTTCTTTCCAAACATCAATATTTTCAAAATTACTCAACAAGATTTTAATATCTTCTTCGGTAATTTCTGGAGCAGCATCTGTTTTTATAATAGATGCAAAATCAGCATTGTACAATGCTCTATAGCTTTTAACTGTTTTTGTTTTTTTATCTGGAATGTCGTAAAAAAAAGGACGTTTAAAATCTATATGGTAATTGTAAGTATAAGACAAAATGTACAAACAAGTCATAATGTACATGTTCTGATTGTCAAAGTTTCTGACATCAAAAACATAATCATCACCTGCATTGTCTATTATGTTTCTAAATCTTTTAGAAAGCATAAAAGAGGTCATTTCAAAAGGAATAGAAGCAGCCTTTATTTCATTACTCTGAAGTAAGTCAGGGAATAAAATAGATAGCAATTTCTGAATTTGCTCTTCATAGGTATGTAATAAAGAAAAATCGGTAAACCCATCTCTTAACAATGGGTATTGATTCATTTCTTTTAAAAGCTTAGAAGCCGAATCGTAGAAAATATCATCCGGATTGTTAGAAATATCTTCTAAATGCATATAAATTTTTTCAAAACTTATATGTATTCGAATCGGTAATTCTTTATCTTTTATTGGACTTTTTAAAATGTACATACTCTTTTGTATAATCTTATAGTGAAGATACAAATATTTGGTCGGAAAGACTATGTGTACCTAACAGATGTTACTTTTGTCTGAAATAAATTGTAATGGGAACTCCTTTAAAGTTGTAGATTTCTCTCATTTTATTTTCTAAAAAACGTTTGTAAGGATCTCTAATGTATTGTGGCAAATTGGCAAAAAATGCAAATTGTGGTGTAGGGGTTGGCAATTGCATGCAATACTTAACTTTAATATATTTTCCTTTTACAGCAGGTGGAGGATAGTTTTGAATAACTTCTAGCATTGTTTCGTTTAACTTACTAGTAGGTATTTTGTGGGTTCTGTTTTTATGAACGTCTACGGCTGTTTCTAGAGCTTTTAATAAACGCTGTTTGGTAATGGTAGATGTAAATACAATAGGTACATCTGTAAAAGGAGCTATTTCTTTGCGAATCATTTCTTCGCATTTTTTCATGGTGTTGGTCTCTTTGTCTAATAGATCCCACTTGTTTACTAGAATTACAATCCCTTTACGGTTTTTTTGTGCCAACCAAAAAATGTTTTGATCTTGTCCTTCAAAACCACGAGTAGCATCAATCATAAGAATGGCTACATCACAATGTTCTATAGCTCTTACAGCTCTCATTACAGAGTAAAATTCAATATCTTCTTTTACTTTTGATTTTTTTCGGATTCCAGCAGTATCAACTAACTTGAAATCAAAACCAAATTTATTGTATACAGTGTCTATAGTATCTCTAGTGGTTCCTGCAATATCTGTAACAATGTTTCTGTCTTTTCCTGTTAAAGCATTTATAAATGATGATTTACCGGCGTTAGGTCTACCTACAACAGCAAATTTTGGTAGTTCATCTTGAGGATTAATTTCTTCTTCGGTTTTTTCTGGCATTTCTTTTACCAGTGCATCTAAAAGTTCACCAGTACCACCTCCATTAATTGAAGATATTGTGTAGAACTCTCCTAAACCTAAATTATAAAACTCATAAGAGTCGGCATCGCGCATTGCGTTGTCTACCTTATTAATGGCCAAAAATATAGGTTTTTTACTTTTTCTTAATAGGTTGGCAACAGCTTCATCTAAAGGAGTAACTCCTGTAGTTACATCTACTACAAAAACAATAATATCACACTCTTCTAGTGCTAATTTTACTTGTTTTCTAATTTCTCCTTCAAAAATATCATCAGAACCTTCTACATACCCACCGGTATCTATTAAAGAAAATTCTTTTCCATTCCAATCACTTTTACCATAATGGCGGTCTCTTGTAACTCCACTTACATCATCAACAATGGCTTCTCTACGTTGAATTAATCTATTAAACAACGTTGATTTACCTACATTGGGTCTACCTACAATGGCTACAATACTATTCATAAAATGAAAATTTTGTGCAAAGATACGTAAAAAGGATGGTTCTAAAACCAAAGAGAAATTTAAAGAGTTTTATTCTTTAAATTTTTTCTTTACTCTACTTAAAGATTCTGGTTTGACCCCTAGATAACTAGCAATGTGATACAATGGTACCCTGTCTAATATCATAGGTTTGTTTTCTAGTAAATCTACATACAGTTCTTCAATAGTCATTGTTTTTTTAATCTCTTCTCTTTCCAATAATTTAGCATAGCTAGCTAGGTAAAAATTTAAAGTAGATTTTGTAAACACAGGACACTGAGTAAATATAACCTCAAATGCATCTTGGCTAATGGCTATAACTTCTGTTTTTTCCAATGCTTGGGCAGAAATTGTAGATGGTAAACGGTTGATAATTTGATGGTATTCACCCACCCACCAATCGTCAAAAGCAAAAAATCGGTTGTATTCTTTGTTGTTTTTGTCGGTGATGAATATTCTAACACAACCTTTTACAATATAATATGCAGAGGTTTTTGTGTCTTTTTTGCGAAAAAGAAACTCTCTCTTTTTAAAGGTAAGAGGAGTTATTAATTTTGCTAAAATGTCTACTTCTTCTTGGGGTATAGAGACATTTCTTTTCTTGTAATAATCAATAATTTTAACAAGCATTACATTTTATTTAGGGGTTTAGTAATACTTTTTCATAGAAAGCAGGGCAAAGTTACTAAATAGTAATTAAATTTCAAGTATCAATTGTTTAGATTGATTCTAGATGTTATTAAAAAATTAGTTTTTAGTTAAATTCATTTGTTTTCTGATTCTACTTAAAGATTCTGGTTTTATGTTTAAATAGGCCGCAATATGAAAAAGAGGTATTCTTTTGTCTATCCCTGGGTGATTTTCTAAAAGAGATTGATAGTTTTCTAGGGCTGTTAAACTTCTTTTCTTTTTTTCGTTTTTAGCTAATGAGTATTTTTCTGCTGCAGATATTTCGTGTAAAACTTTAGCTGCTGTAGGGCATTTTTTGATTAAAATTTCACAATCTTTTTTAGTAAATGTTAAAAGATTTGAATCTTCTATAGCTTGAACACTACAAAGTGCTGGTTTTTCATGCAGTAATTCATACAAATCTACCATCCACCAATTTTGATAGGCAAATCTTCTAATATAATCTACACCTTTTGCATCTGTATAGTATTCTCTTAAAATTCCGTCTAAGACAAAAGCTCCATGTTTAGGTATTTTACCTTCTTGGTATAAAAATTCACCTTTTAAGATGGTTGTTGGTTTTACTAAGTTGATTAGTATATCTATTTCGGTTTGGGGTATTTCGTGAGTTTTAGAAAAAAAATCAATTATTCTACTAGAAATCATAATGCTTTTAGGGGTTTGCAACTAAAAAAATAGTTACCTAATGATAAATCAATTAGATAACTATTCAAATATAGTGATTTTATGTTGTATTAACTATTTGTTGATATACAAATGTTAAGAGCGTGTTTGACCGTTTCCTTTTACAACCCATTTGTAAGAGGTAATTTCTTCTAAGGCCATGGGTCCTCTTGCGTGTAATTTCTGAGTACTAATTCCTATTTCAGCACCTAATCCAAATTGAGCACCATCGGTATATGCTGTAGAGGCATTTGCATAAACAGCAGCAGCATCAACTACATTTAAGTATTTGGCAATAGTGTCTGCGTTTTCAGAAATAATGGCTTCACTATGTTTAGAACTGTGTTTTGCTATGTGGTCTAAGGCTTCATCCATAGTTGCAACAGTTTTAATAGCCATTTTGTTGGCTAAAAACTCAGTACCAAAATGTGTGTCATCAGCTTTGTTAAGCAGTTCTTTAGGGTAGTTGCTTAAATTTTCAAAAGCTTTTTCATCTGCATAAACAACGGTGTTTTTAGTAGCTAATTCAGATGTCAATTGGTTTAGGTTGTCTAATTGAGATTCGTGAATTAACAAACAGTCTAAAGCATTACAAACACTTACTCTTCTTGTTTTTGCATTGGCAATAATGGCAGTTCCTTTAGTTAGGTCTCCATCTTTGTCAAAATAGGTATGTACAATACCAGCTCCAGTTTCAATTACAGGAACTTTTGCGTTTTCTCTTACATAGTTTATTAATCCTTGACTTCCTCTTGGAATAATAATATCTACATATTCTACTGCGTTTAACATTTCTGTGGTAGCACTTCTGTCGGCAGGTAAAAGTGTAACAACATTGGTGTCAACGTTGTGAGCTTCTAGTACTTCTTTGATAATGTTAACAATGGCAATGTTAGAAAATTCGGCATCAGAACCTCCTTTAAGAATACATGCGTTTTTGGTTTTAAAGCACAGAGAAAATACATCAAAAGATACATTTGGACGAGCTTCGTAAATAACACCAATTACACCTATAGGTACTCTTACTTTTGAAATGTCTAATCCGTTTTCTAATATTTTATTTTCTATGGTTTTGCCTACAGGGCTTTGTAGTTTAGAAACATTTTTAATGTCTCCAGCAATTCCTTCTATTCTTTCTGCATTTAATAACAAACGATCGTATTTAGGATCGTTTTTATCCATACGATCTAAATCTTTTTGATTTGCTTCTAAGATGGTAGTAGTATTTGCAATGGCTTTGTCTGCAATTTCTACCAAAATTTTATCAATGCTATCGTTTGATAGTTCTATTAGGTTTCTACTAGCATTTCTTGAATTTTGAAATGTTTGTTTTAATTGTAATTCCATGTTACTTTAGAGTTAAGTAATTATAGTGCACTAATGCGGGTTGGTTGTGTTTTTGTTGCATCACAAGGGCTTTCTCTGCACCATAAGAAGCCTTTCCATAACCTATTTCGTTACCGTCTGTGTCTAGAATGGTAACAATATCACCTTTTTTAAAATGACCTTCAATAGACTCTACACCAACGGGAAGCAAACTGTTTGCTTGGTTGCTAAGTAAAGCATTGTGGGCACCTTTGTTAATGAAAATTTTTCCTTTAGAAAAAGTTCCAGAATTGGTAATCCATTTTTTAACAGCTGTTTTGTTTTTGTCAAAATGAGCTTTAAAAAACGTTCCTGCTTCTCTTTTTAGAAGTTTGGTAGTAATGTTGGGGGTTGTACCATTACCAATAGATACGTTTACACCCAAAGCAGCAATTTTAATAGCGGTGTTTACTTTGGTAAGCATTCCTCCTCTACCAAATTCAGATTTTTCTTCGCTAATAGCGTTTTCTAAATCAATTTCTTCATTGTCAAAATCCCTAATTAATTTAGCGTTTGGGTTTGTAGGATGATCGGTAAAAATACCATCTACATTACTTAAAATTAACAATTCATCTGCCTGAATCATACTGGCTACCAAACCAGAAATTTCATCATTGTCTGTAAACATCAATTCGGTTACAGACACCACATCGTTTTCATTAATGATAGGAGTAATGTTGCATTTTAGCAAAGCTTCTATGCAATTGGTCATATTTAAGTAGTGTTCTCTTGTGCTAAAAGATTCTTTGGTAATTAATACTTGAGAACATATTAAACGGTGTTTTGCAAAATATTGATTGTACAAATTCATTAATGCAATTTGACCAACAGAGGCTAGTACTTGCCTTTTGCTAACAGCATCTAAAGAACTGGGGATTTCAACCTTTGATCTTCCGGCTGCAACTGCACCAGAGGATACTAAGATTACTTGGTGTCCATCCTTTTTAAGGTAGGCTACTTGTTCTACAATGTTTTGAATACGACTTTCATTAGGGGCTCCTGATGAAAGCGTAAGGACATTAGAACCTATTTTGATTAAAATCTTTTTAGATGTTGTTTTCATTCATTAATACTTCTAACTTTTACAAGCTAAATATGGTGGTACAAAAGTCGTTAAATTTTAAGGACTTTACAAGTTGATAGATATCAATAACAAAGAGAAAAGTAAATAAAAAAATACAAGAAAAAGAAAAGAGAATTTAAATCTAATAAAATATAGATGATGAGAAATAAAAGAAAAGACTAACGAGTGGTTAGTCTTTAATTGTTTTGTTAGATGAAATTTAAATTTTCAAAAGATTTTCCTAGTATTTTTTTAGGGTCTGCTTCTAACCATTTTTCTAAAACAGTAGCATATACTTGTCTAAAGTCTATTTCATATTTAACATCTCCGTTGTTGTCTAACTGGCCTAAGTTGGGAGTGTTGTTGTAAATTCCAGGTTTTTTTAAATTTTCGGTGAGTAGAAATAAATTATTTGCAGCTCCGTGGTCGGTTCCCATTCCTGCATTTTCTTCTACACGTCTTCCAAATTCAGAAAAAACCATAATTAGAGTGTCTTTAAAGGTATCGTTTTGTTGCAAATCATTTACAAAATTCTCTAATCCATTAGAGAGTACTGTCATCAATCTTTTGTGTTTGTATGGTTGAGCTACGTGCGTATCAAATCCGCCCATTGTAACATAATATACTTTGGTTTCTAAATGGGAGTTGATAAATTTAGCAGTCGTTGCTAATTGTTTTTCAAACGAGTTGCTGTTGTATTTTGTTTTGGAATTGTATGTTTTTGATGTTTCGTAAATATATGAAGCGGAAGATTCTGCCTGAATCATTTGTTTGTATAAATATCCTAAATTACTTTCGCTTAAATGTTCGTCTGAATGTTGTTTGTTAATGATTTTTTTAAAGAAAGGATCGTTAGAGTTTCTATACAATAGTTTAGGGTCAAAAGCAGCAATACCACTTTTGTCTTTTCCTTTTAGTGCTAAAGAAAGTTTGTTGTCTACATCTATAGCCATGTGAGATTCTAGTTTGTAAGCATCAATATAATTACCTAGCCACCCGGTAGATTTGTATTCATCGGCATTGGTTGCTGTTTGCCAGATGTCTGCAGATCTAAAGTGAGACCTTACGGGGTTGGGGTATCCTATGTTGTTTAAAATACTTACATAGCCTTTGTCGTATAAGTTTTTGAAAGGAGACATGTACTCAGGAAAACCTAATTCGCTATTTAGTTTTAAAATTTCATTTTTAGGAATGGATATTCTAGGTCTTTTTTTGTAATAAATATCATTGTAATAGGGCACAACGGTGTTTAACCCATCGTTTCCTCCAGACAATTGAATAACCACTAATTTTTTATGCCCTAGTTTGTTTTTCGGAATTTTTTCAAAAGCTTGTAAAAAACTAGGAACAAATAACATTCCGCTAGCTAAGGAGCTATTAATAATAAAATCTCTTCTTTTCATGATGTTTTAGTTTTAACACATTTGATATTCTGGCAAGGACATTAAGGCAATGCAAAAATCTTTTGTGGGATTGTTATTAATACTGTTTACAATGGCTTGAGTTTCTTTGGTCAGTTCTTTTCCAATAAGAACTTCTTGCCAGTCTATATTTTGAGTATTGGCTGTTTTTAAGTTAAACAGATTCCAATCTAAAGTGGTAAAAATAAAATAAGCTTTGTTTTTTTTTCGTTTATTAATAATTTCAAAATCTTCTTCAAAATCAGATTCTGGTTCTAACTGAATTTGTTTTTGTTGTGCAATAGAAGAGGTTAGTTTTAATCTTAACATAATTGTGTTGGCATCAATCCATTGTTTGTTGCCTGGCCAGCCAGCTACGTTTGGCGGATACAATAATTTTTGTCCAAGATTAAATTGTAGGTATTGGAAGTAACGTTTTTTCTTAAACTCGTAAGGAATTATGTTGTGAATACTTACTAGTAGTTCTACAGGAGATTTAATTTTGGATCTAATATTGTCATCGTTATAAAACCAGCTTGAATTTAGTGTGAATTTCATTACATCGGCTATATCGTATTTTTTTCGAAATACTTTAGCCATTTTTGCTATGTGTTTTTGGTTTGGAATAGGGTTGACAAATTCTTTATAAATTTTTTCACAAATAAATAGCGCACATTGCTCTTGTTTTAAAATAATATTGATAATATCTGTTCCATCAAAATTACCAGTTTTACCTAAAAATGTTTTTTTATCAAAATCGTGTTGATTTTCTTTAAAAACAAATCCGTTTTTGTTAGAAGACCAACCGGTAAAAGCTCTGGCAGATTCTTTAATATCTTGTTCTGTATAATGCCCAACACCAAGTGTAAACAATTCCATTAGTTCTCTAGCGTAATTTTCATTTGGGTGCTTTTTTCTGTTTTGTTGATTGTTTAAATAACGAATCATCATGGGGTTTTTGGAAATAGCAATTACAAAATCTTTAAAATTACCTAAAGCATGTTTGTCAATAACATTTAAATATTCTAGGGTTTGCGTAACAGAATTACTTGAGCAAACAAAATGGTTGGTCCAAAATAATTTCATTTTGTCACGTAATAAAGTATCAGAATTGTAAAGTTTTTGATACCATTCGGTGTTTAAATCTAACAGTAGTTTTCTGTTTTCTTTTTGAATTTCTTGTTGTCGCTTTCTTTTCTCTTTTATTTTTTCGAGTTCCTTAAGAGAAGAAGTGTTAATTATTATAGGATTTTTTTTCTTAGATTTTTTAAAAAGAAGATTGATGTTTTCTTTAGTGTTTAGTTTGCTAAGCTTGTTAGCATCATTTGGTAGTATTCCAAAACCAACACGATTGTATAGATGAATTAAATGCTGTTTTTTCATAAGTTCTAGTTTTGGTAATATTTTAAGGTAAGACTTGTTTTTGTGTTATAAGTTTAAAAATAAGCATGTTTTTTTATTAAAAAATCTTTTATAAGATGAAATGTATTGCGATTTGTTTTTCTTGTTATAGGTAATAATTTGTTTATGTGTAGTTAGGAGATTTTTTATTTTCAATAAGTCTTGTGTGTATCTCTTATATATCCTATATTTGCAGTCCAAATCGCGGGATAGAGCAGTAGGTAGCTCGTCGGGCTCATAACCCGAAGGTCACTGGTTCGAGTCCAGTTCCCGCTACAAAAAGCCTCAGTTGAAAAACTGAGGCTTTTTTTTATGCCTAATTTTTTTGATGAAAGCAACCTTCTTAGAAAAAGAAATGATATTGAATTCAGATACTTTTGTTGATTAAAATAATCATATGTTGCGTTTAATGCTTCAATTTTATCCTTAGAAATTACGTGTCTTAAGACTATATAATAAGTGTAAGAATAAATATATATAATATTGTCTTTTGTTATTAAAGTTGTTGTTTTGTTGAGTATTATCTATTTATTTTTTGTTTTTGTTGAGTAAAAGTAGGGTGTTTCTACATTTGATGTGTTTATTTGTTAATCCGTTATCCTGGTGAAAACACATTTTAATCACCTTTGTAACAGATAATATAAATTAACTTAAACTTATGAAATTCAAATTAGATAACTTAAAAGCCAAGGGGCTGCTTTTTGCTCTCATTAGTGTTTTTAGTTTCAGTTTTATGCATGCACAATCGAAAAAAGTTTCGGGGAACGTTAGTTCAAGTGAAGGGCCTATAATTGGAGCAACTGTAAGTGTAAAAAGTACAGGAAAATTAACCGTAACAGATTTTGATGGGAATTTTGAGATTGACGTGAAAAACGAAGATGTCTTAGTTGTTGACTATTTAGGGTATGTTAAACAAGAAGTGCCTGTAAAAGGAAAAACAATTGTTAAAGTAGACTTAGAACAAGATGCAGCACAGTTAGAAGAAGTAGTTGTGGTTGGTTATGGAGTTCAAAAAAAGAAGGAGGTTACAGGAGCTGTAGCTAGTGTAAAGTCCGAAGTGATTGAACAAACTGCAACGTCAGATATTGGGTCAGCCATACAAGGACAAATAGCAGGGGTAAACGTAGTTGCTACTTCTGGAGAACCTGGTGAAGAGTCTAATGTTCAAATACGTGGAGTTAACTCTATTTATGGGAATAACAGACCTTTATATGTAGTTGATGGAATTCCTTATGAAGATGACCCTAAACTAAGTGTTAATGAAATTGAAAGCATCGATGTATTAAAAGATGGTGCATCTGCGGCTATTTACGGAACTCGTGGAGCTGCAGGGGTAATTTTAATTACTACCAAAAAAGCCAAAGAAGGTCAAATGAGTGTTAGGTTGAATAGCTACTACGGTATTCAAAAAATTACTTCAAGTACTCCTACATTAAATAGAGAACAGAAATTATTTCAGTTGGTATTAAGAGGAGAAGCCTTAAATGGAACTAGATTTGGTAATACTTGGACAACCATAGAAAGATCTCCGCACTTTATTACAAATGATACTAATTTATTTGATTTAATAGAGAATGACAATGCGGTTATTCAAAACCACAATGTAAGTGTCTCTGGAGGTAAGAATGGGTTGTCTTATAATGTAAATGGTAGTTATTTTAGTCAAGAAGGAGTTTTGTACAATTCTAAATACGATCGTTTCAATTTAAGATCTAATACGAGCTACAAAAAAGGAAAGTGGGATATTAAGACTGGAGTTTCTTTTAGGGTAGAAGATAATAAGATTTCTCCTTGGGGATTAATTCAAGATGCTATTAAATACGATCCGTTAAGACCAGAATTGGTTACAGATGCAGATGTATTAGAAAATGTTGGAGATGAAAATGAAGCACAAAATATTTCTTATTTAGGGCAAAAACTATCTCAAACAAATAATAGAGAAAATCAATATTTTGATTTTAATATTAACGCATCTTACAACCTTACAGATAAATTAAGATTTACAACAAGAGCTGCTGTTAGTTACAATAATGGAACTCAAATTACAGTAAACCCTAATTTTGTGGCAGTAAGAGATGATGGAACTCAAATTATAAATACACCTTCTAGTGTAACCAATATAAGTACATTACAAACCAAAAGAACTTGGGATGGTTTTTTAAACTACAATGAAAAAATAGGAAGTCATAAATTTAATTTTACGTTAGCTTATTCAGCAGAGGAATATAAATATTCTCAGTTTTTAGCTCGTAAATTTGGTTTGTTTAGTAATGATATTACTGTATTAAACAATGCGTTAGATGATGCAGCTTATGTAGAATCAGGAAACAATCAATGGACTCAAGATAGAACAACAACTTTAATTGGAGGATTGGCTAGGGTTCAATATAATTATAAAGGAAAGTATTTAGTTAACGCCTTGGTACGTAGAGATGGATCTTCAAAATTTAGAGAGAATCCTTATGGTATTTTCCCTTCTATTAGTTTGGGTTGGAATGTTCATGATGAATATTTCTGGTCCTCAATTAAAAGATATGTTTCCCAGTTCAAAGTTAGAGCAAGTAGAGGTACCACAGGAAATAATGGTGCACCAGATTATGGGTTTTCACCAGTAATTCAATTAAGTAGAGATTATTTGTTTTCAGATGAGAGTGGTAAAGAATTTTTGTTTAATGGAGCAACTCAAGAGTCTTTTGCAGACCCAAATTTAAAATGGGAAACATCAATTTCTAACAACTTAGGGGTAGATATGGCTTTTTTATCTAACAAGTTAACAATGAATGTTGATGTATATAAAACAGAGAAAAAAGATATGTTACTCCCTGTAAGAGTACCTCCTTCAAATGGTGGAGGAAGTTTGACAGAAACTGTAGTTATGAATGTTGGAAATATGGTTAACAAAGGGGTTGAGGTTGCTGCTAAATATAGACATAGAGGTAAGTTTTCTTGGAATACAGCAATGACGTTTACAAAAAACGTAAACGAAATTACAAAAATGCACTCAAGCAATCCTATTATTTACTTTGATGGAAGTACTATATCAGGACACAGTAATGATTCTGATTTAACAACAGTTGCTCGTGAAGGATATGAAGCAGGTGCGTTCTTTTTACATGAAACAAAAGGAGTTATTAAAAATCAAGAAGAATTAGATGAATACTTGCTAATTGATAAGAATGCAAAAATTGGAGATTTAATGTATGTAGATAGTAATGGTGATGGTAAAATAACAATTGATGATAGAACTTATGCAGGAAGTGGAGTTCCAGATTTTGAAATGGGATTGAACTTTGGATCATACTACAAAGGATTTGATATGTCTATGCAGTGGTATGGATCTTTTGGGGGTGAAATTTTAAATGGTAACAGAGCTTTGGCTTATAAGTCTGCAAATCATCAAGATTTATTATATCAGTGGACTACTTATAATAACGACTCTAGTATACCAGTAGATAGAGGAGCAACACATAACAATTATAGAGGACATACAGATTATTGGTTAGAAGATGGAACTTTTATAAGATTACGTAACATTACTTTAGGTTACACAATTCCTAAGAACAGAACGCAAAAAATAGGAATTAATAAACTAAGATTTTATGTGGCTGCTCAAAACTTGTTAACATTTACAAAATACACAGGATATGACCCTGAAGTTGGAGGAAATGGATTGAGTACAAGAGGTATTGACAAAGGTACATATCCAGTGTCAGCTCAAGTTAGAGGGGGTATACAATTAGAATTTTAATCAAAAAATCTAAAAACATGAAAGTGATGAAAAAAATAAAATACATAAAGTTAGCCATATTTTCTATGTTGGCTGTAACTTTTACAAGTTGTCAAGATGAATTTCTTGAACAAGATAATTCGAATCAACCATCCACAACAACGTTTTGGCAAACTTTAGAAGATTTAGAGTTTGGTTTGGTTGGAGCGTATAAGAACTTTGCTAGTACTCAAAATATTCGTTTGATAGATGATATGAGTACAAGTGATTTAGCTTGGGCTAGTGGATGGCAGAGACCAACCAATTCTAATGAATATTATTTACAGATATTTAATGAAGCTTCAGATGCAGTTAACAAAAAATGGCATCAAAATTATAGAACAATATTCTCTGCAAATCAAGTAATAAATGCTTGTAATAATTTACTTGGTAATTTTGAAAATCAAAGTGAAGAAGATAGAGCTTTAAAAATTTTAGCGGAAGCAAGATTTATTAGAGGATATATGTATTTTTTATTGTACAATAAATACAACGAAGGAAAAGTAGTTTTACATGATGATATCATCAAATTAGGAGAAACTTTTGCTAAACCATTACAACCAGCTGAAAAAATCAAAGAATTTTTTGAAGCAGATTTAGATTATGCTTCTAAAAATTTACCAATTTCTTGGGAAGGAGTTAATCAAGGTAGGGTTACAGCTGGAGCAGCCGTAGCTTTGTTAGGACAAACAGCAATGTATCATGGTGATTTTGCAACAGCAGCAACTTATTTTAAAAGTGTAATAGAAGACTATGGATACTCATTAACACCAGATATAGGAAGCAACTTTACAACCCGAGATGAGTTAAATGAAGAGTCTATTATAGAGGTTTTATACTCGTTAGATTTTAAAGAAAACCTAGGTCCTTGGGATTCAAGAGATGTTGCAAACACTTCATATCATAAAAGATTAACAGGAGTTAATGGATGGTGGGGAGCTGTAGCTGCTAACTGGTTAATTTTAGAATACAGAAATGATCCAATTGATACCAAAGACCCAAGAAATAAAGTAATAGATGAAAGCGGAGCAGAAAGGTTTAGAGCTCATAGTTTAAGAACTTCTCAATCTGTTGCTTTGGTAGATGATATTGATACACCTTACTATGCATTTGAAAAAACGGGTCAAGCAGCTAATTTTAATGTACGTATGACTTGTTTTTGGCGTAAGCATACAAACTGGGATTTGGGAGTTGCTAACGAAGATGCCTTGTCTCCTGGAAAAGTTCGTTCAGGAATTAATGAAAGATTACTTCGTTTGGCTGAAATTTATTTACAATATGCAGAGTGTCAAATAGAATTAGGGAATTTAGATGAAGCATTAAAGTATATAAACAGAGTAAGAAGAAGAGCAGGTGTTGTTTTATTAGGACCTAATGGATCTGGAGAATATCCTGCAAACGACCATGATGATGTTGTGTATACAAGAGAAACATTAATGGAGCATTTACGATTTAAAGAATATCCATTAGAATTGTCTTGTGAAGGTGACGGAGATAGAAACATTGACTTAAGAAGATGGGGGATTTATGGTGATTTTGTAGTAGAAAATTTAAAAAAGAAACGTTTTGAAGAATTAGCAGCTAAAAGATATGATGCAACAGATTATGCTGTAACAATGCCTAATGGTTCTGTAGCAACTAGATGGGGTTCTATTGTGGTTGAATTGCCAGAAGGAGATCCAAACATAGAACCAGAATGGAATGAGTTTGAAAAAGCTGCAGAAAACTATAATGAATCTAAAGCGTATTGGCCAATACCTAATTCAGAAGAAATTACAAATAGTCGTTTATACGATGTTATTTCTGAGTAATACAGGTAGCATATATAATATTTACAGAATAAAACATTTAGAAATGAAAAATAAAATCAAAATAACACTAATAGCATTGTCCACTTTTATAGTGGGATGTACTACAGGAGGCTATGAGTCACCTGGTGATTTTTCAGATGTAGGTTTTTATACATCTGAAGGGACGTCACAAATATTACAAAAAAATATTTATGATTATTTGTCTTTTGCAGATTTGTCTATTGGGGCAGTAAATCATGCATGGACAATACAAACAGGTAACGCTTTTTTAAAAGGACCTATTGATAGAACTGAACAAAATTTAGAAAAACTAATCATTAATGAAGGTGATACTGTTTCGGGAGATCATACAATACATGTATTGTTTAGAAAATCTGGATTGCAAAAAGTTAGATTGTATAATGAATTTAAAGATTCTGTAGCTTTTAGAGGACACAGAAACGGTGTAGATTATGATTGGTCTGCTACCAAAGTGGGGAATAAATGGGTGATTGACACAACTTTTGTAGTAAAAGTTTTTGATACAATTGTTCCTGATGTTGTTGTAAAATATCAAGATGCAGTTGTAGATCATACCTCTACAGATACTATTTATGTAGAAGCAGGAGAGGCATTAAACATGATAGACAATACTGTAATTGGAGAGCCTACAGGACGTAATTTTTATGTAAGAACACCTATTGTAGTGGGTGATGCAGGAAGTGGTAAGAATATTGCCTCAAGTGCAAGTCAAGATGCCAACTTGATTCTTAAAAAGTTAGGAGTGTTTGTTGGAGGAGTAAATATAAATAGAACTGGAGAAGAGATTCCAGGAGATTCTGAGAATTATGTATTCCCAGCACCTATAAAAGTAATTCCATCAACAAAACCTTTTCAGTTAACAGGAAATATTCGTGAGTTAGAAGACCAAACAATTAGAGTGCCTTTTAACGGAGAGTTTGTCCCTGTTGCTGGTCAAGAATCTTTCTTTGAGGTTAAGGTAAATGGAAATGTTTTTGATATTGAAAGTGTTGTTGTAAATGACACAGATGCTACATTTATTGACATTAAATTAGTTGAGCCTATTTATAGACCAGATGTGGTAACAGTAACTTTTAAAGAGGGTAGTGATTTAGAATCTACAGATACTAGAACTCCTGTTACTTTTATGGATAGTCCTGTAAGTATGCATAATGTTAACTTGTTACCAGAAGATGTTGCTAATAGTAATCTATTTACACCTTGGTGGAGAAACTCAACTCATGTAGAGTTATCTACAGAACAAGTAGCTGTAGGAACAAAGAGTATAAAAATGACAGTGATGCCAGGTGAACCAAGTGCTGAAGCGGGTTATAAATTTCCTAATACTGAAATAATTTCATTAGAAGCAGAAGCTGAATATACTGTTAAATTTAAGGTGTATATTGATTCTGCAAATAGTCCTAATTTGGCATTAAATACCTCTTTATGGTTGTTAAATGACTGGGGATGGAATGGAAATCAAACTTTATCTGAAATTGAAACGGATAAGTGGGTTGAAGTAACTAGAACGTATACAAGAACTCCTTCGGATGTTGCTCAGATATGGCTTCGTTTGTTGGCAGGAGGAGATAATACTGCTGAGACAACAATTTATATGGATGATTTCTTTTTACAAAAAGTAGAAACTAGGCCTTAATTTTAAGCTCTAAGAATTTAAGTAAACTGTCTGATAAATATCTATCAGACAGTTTTTTTTGAAGTGTTTTAAAACTTGTTCAAAACAGCTTGTGAATAGAATTCTTTTATATGATTTAACAATGAATAATTTAAGAGAGAAAAGTAAAAGTTTTTTGTTTGATTTTATATCCAGAGTTGAACTAAACTTAGTAAGTATATAATTATAGGCTGATTTCTGTTTACTTAAGTACGATGGTGCTAAATAGGATATGTTATTTTTATTTGATGTATGATGAGTATTCGTTTCAATACACAAACAAAATTAAAGTTGTGTATTAAATTAATGATCGGTTTTTAATATAGGGTGGAATTCTGTAAAAAATAATAAGATTTAAACTGTAGTTTATCAATTCTAAAATTTACGAATTAGAGTAAATATGTTGTATGTTTTTAAAAGGTGTTCCATACAAATAAAAAATGTTAAGAGTAGCTTGAATAAAAAAAGACTAATGAAAATTTCATTAGTCTTTTTTAAATACAATGTTTGCAATCTAGTCTAACAAATCATCAACTGAAATATTACCAGAATTTCCTTTTTTCTTATTTAAATAGTCGCTTGGTTTGGCTCCAAATTGTTTTTTAAAGCATTTAGAAAAGTAAGAAGCGGTACTAAATCCTGTTTTGTACATTACTTCCTTTACAGGTAAGTCCGTGGTATCAAACAATTGCATGGCTCTTTTTAAACGAATGCTACGTATGAATTCACTAGAAGATAGTCCAGTAATTTCTTTTAATTTTAAATATAAGTTACTTCTACTTTGACCAATTTCGTTTACTAGCATTTCTACACTAAATTCTGTGTTAGACATGTGTTTGTCTATAATTTCAATAACTTGTTTTAAAAAGCGTTCATCAGCACTAGTAACAGTAACTTCGGCAGGTTTAAGATTTACTTCTCTATTAAATCTTTTTCTTAAAAGAGCTCTTTTTTGAGTAATGTTTTTAAGCTTTAAGTTTAATAGTTCCATATCAAATGGTTTTCTAATATAGTCATCGGCACCATTTTTTAACCCTTGTAATTCTACTTCTTGAGAAAGTTTGGCAGAAAGTATTAGAATAGGAATATGGCTAGTTGTTACGGTTGTTTTTAGTTTTTCACACAATTCCATTCCATCCATAATATGCATAACTAAATCTGTAATTATAACGTTAGGAATTATTTTAGAAGCAATTTCAAAACCTTGTAATCCGTTTTCTGCTTCGTATATTTTGTATTCATCTTCTAAAGAATGTCTAATAAACGTTCTAATATCTTCGTTGTCATCTACAATTAATAAAATAGGAAGTTCGTTAGCTCTGTTTTTAGCTAGGGTTTGATCGGTTACATCATCACTAACATCAATAGCAAAAGACTCCATTTCAGAAGATCTTGTGTCGTAATCACTATCAGTATCTTCTTTGCACACAATAGAAGGGTTGTCTAAATAAGCTTCTTTGTTAGTAGGTAGTGTTATAATAAACTCTGTACCTTTATTTTTCTCGCTATTTACTTCTATTTTACCTTGGTGTAGCTCTACTAAGTTTTTTGTAAAAGCAAGTCCAATTCCAATACCTGTAGGGTTGTTTTCGTTTTTATCTTTTTTGGTGTAATATCTTTCAAAAATATTTTTCATTTGATGCTTAGAAATTCCAATCCCAGAATCAATAACTTTTATAACCACCTGATTGTCTTCGTGAAGTACAAAAATGTTAATACTTCCTCCTTGAGGTGTAAATTTATAGGCATTAGAAAGTAGGTTGTTGATGATTTTTTCTATGGCATCATGATCAAACCAGCTTTTTATATTTTCGTTAGGTGTGTGCAGCTGAAAATTAATGTCTTTTTTATGAACTAAAAATTGAAAAGGTTCTGCTACTTCTTGTATAAAACTAACAATGTTACTGTTTCTCATAACCAAAGTAGTTTTACCCTGATTCATTTTTCTAAAGTCTAGTAATTGATTGACTAGTCTAAGAAGGTAGTTGGTGTTTTTTTGAATTAATTTTAGTTGCTCTTCATAAGTTTGTGGCTTAATTTGCAGTCCTTTTTTTTGTAAAAAATCTAAGGGGCCTTTTATTAATGTTAAAGGAGTTCTAAACTCGTGAGATATGTTGGTGAAAAATTCAAGCTTTAAATTTTGGAGTTCATCTTGTTTGTTTTTTTCGATGATTTCTAATTCTGATATGTGTTTTTGTTGTGCTTTTTTAATAATACTTTTCCAAAATAGAAACAAAATAAAACCGATTAATAAACTATATAAAATATAGGCACCTGGAGTTCTCCACATAGGAGGACTAATAACTAGTTGTAGTTGTTTTTTAGATTCCTCCCATATACCGTCGTTGTTAGATGCTTTTATTTTTAAAGTATATTCTCCTGGAGATAGATTGGTGTAGGTTGCAAATCTTTTTTTAGAGTTGGTGTATATCCATGTTCTGTCAAATCCTTCTAATTTGTAGGCAAATTTGTTTTTTTCAGGAGCTGCATAATGTAGGGCAGCAAACTCAAAAGAAAAGCTATTCTCATCATGTTTTAGATTTAACAAATTGGTTTCGTGAATAGGCTTTTTGAGCAACACTCTTCCGTTAAATTCTTGCCCTCTGTGTATAGGTTGGTTAGAAATTGAAAAATTACTAACAACTGCATGAGCTTTGTATGGATTGTCTTTTATATCTTTTGGGTAAAAGGTGTTAAAACCACTAATTCCACCAAAAAGAAGTTCTCCGTTTTTTCTTTTAATACAAGCTAATTCTTGAAATTCATTGGCTTGTAAACCATCGTTAACGTCATAATTTTTAAAAATTCGTTCGGACGGTGTAAATTTAGACAATCCTTTGTTGGTAGAAATCCATATGTTGTTATTGTCATCTTCCAATATTCCTTTGATTACATTATTAGCTAAGCCATCATCTTCAGAATAATTAACAAATTTTGCATTGGACTGGTTAAGAGGAGTGGTTAATTTATTAACTCCACCACCTAAAGTACCTATCCATAATTTATGATCTTTGGTTTCTAGTATTTCTAAAATATAATTGTGACTAATGCTGTTTTCATCGTTAGGAACGTTTTTATAGTTGATAAACTTTGGGTTAGGCAAATTAATTTGAGATTTGCTTAATTTACTTAATCCATTGGCAGTACCAAACCAAATATTATGCTCACTATCTTCGTATATTTTTCTGATAATATTGCTAGAAATGGTAGTGGAATTGGTTTCGCTATGTTCTATTATGTCTTTTGTATAGCTACCATCTTTATTTTTTAGCCATCTGTGTATTCCGTTATTATAGGTACCAATCCATAAATTCTGATTGCTATCTTCTAACATAGAAAATACGCTGTTTACAACTTTAGGGTTCGATTTTATATCTTTTTTGGTGATATTTTTAAGGTCTTTTACTTTGTTTAAGTCTAATTCGTAAAGCCCTGGACTTGATTCTGTTCCGAATAATATTTTGTTTTGATTTTTTAGTTTGATAATAGAAAAGCACTTTCTAAAGTTGTTGATTCGTATGAATTTTTGATACTTGCTATCTTTTAAAGCAATGTTTACTCCATCTCCTTCAGTTCCTATCCAAAGATTTTCGTTTTCATCTTCATAAAAGGCTCTAATGTTATCGTAGCTAAGGCTATTAGGGTCTATGTTGTTTTTTACAATTCTAAATCCCTTTTTGGAGGTGTCTATTTTATTAATTCCACCACCTTGGGTTCCAATCCATATAATATCTGTTTTATCTATATGAATAGATTTAATTACGTTTTTACTAATACTTTTGTCGTCTTTAGGATCGTATACATAATGATATTTCTTTTGAGGAAATCCATTTTTATCGTTGTTTTTATAGGTAATCAAACCATAATTACTACCTGCCCATATGTTGTTGTTTTTATCAATATTAACTACGCTAATAAAACCAGAATACAACTCTTTAATTTTTTTTAAGGTAGGTTTAGATCTGTAAACATAAAGACCAGTACCTGTACCAATAATTATTTTTCCAAATTGATCTTCTATAATAGAAGTAACAGGTCCGTAAGGCAAACCAATTTTATCATTAATACAATTAAAATAGATTTCTCCCATAGAATCTCTAGAAAGCATAAAAAGTCCTTTAGAAGATCCTACCCAAATTTGATTTTGTCTATCTTGATAAATGGAGTAAATACTGCTTTTGTATAGACTACTGTTAATTTTGTTTGTAACTAGGTTGTAAGTAATAAAATTAAGAGGTTTTTTTTTGTCTTTGTTTTTTAAACTTGCAACGTTAAGTCCGTTATTAGTTCCTACCCATAATCTTTCCTGATTGTCTATAAATATAGAGTTTACATAATTGCTAGATAAGCTATTAGGGTTGTCTTTATCGTGTGTAATGTGATGAAATTTCCCCGTAGATTTTTCAAAAAAATCTACTCCTTTACCCGTGGTACCAATCCATAGGTTGTCATCTTTGTCACTAATAATTTTATAAATTAAATTACTACCAATAGAAGTGCTGTCGTTTTTATCGGGTTTGTACGTGGTAAAATCATAACCATCAAACTTGTTAAGTCCATCATGAGTACCAAACCACATAAAGCCTTTTTTATCTTGATGAATTGCATTAACATCACTTTGAGAAAGACCATTTCTGGTGGTAATACGATCAAAATAAAATGGAGCCTGTGTCCATGCAGAAACGTAGAAAAATAAAAGAAGTAAAAATAAAACTAATGAGTCTTTAGTTGTTTTTATGTGCATAACTTTTGGTTTATTCCGAATTAATCAAATGTAATTAATATTGTTAAAATTATGGTTCTTATAAGTTCTAAGGTATACTATTTTCATCATTTGTTCTAATCTTTGTTGTTCATAACTCCTTTAATAACTTTTAAACATACCCAAAAGGTTTGTTTAGATATAAATAATATCTTTATTAAAAGATAAAAATATCTTTTAATATGAATTTTTACAAGTCAGATATTGTTTTACAAGAGGTACCTAACGAAATAAGTTTGTGTTTTTATATTTCCGGATGCACCTTAAAATGTAAAGGTTGTCATTCTCCTTTTTTGTTTAAAAAAGAAATAGGACAAAAGTTAACAGGTAAAATATTTACATCGTTTTTAAGTATGTATAAAAATTATGCAACCTGTGTGCTGTTTATGGGAGGAGAATGGGAAAAACACACTTTGGTAAAAAGGTTAAAACAAGCTAAAAAAAAAGGATTCAAAACATGCTTGTATACAGGTTTAAATAAAGTAGATACTCAAATTTTAGAAAATTTAGACTGGGTAAAAACAGGAGAGTGGAATGCCAAAAAAGGAGGATTAAGCCATAAGAACACAAACCAAGTTTTTAAAGAAGTATCTACAGGAAAAAAATTAAATGTATTATTTCAAAATAAAAAATTATGATTCGATTAACAGAGGAACAGATTGCTCAAAAAATAAATTTTATCAATCAATATCTGTATTCAAAAAATGCAGCAGATGGATCTACCGTAGATGCCAATGCAAATGTTACGTCTAAAAACATAGCAACTATGGAGGCTGAGCTAAATAAAGACATCAATATTCAAGTAAATAGAAGTTTGTTAAAAGGTAAAATAGCGATGTTGTTTGGGAATGATTTAGCCAATGAATATGAAAGGCAAATAGAAAATCATGAAATTTATGTACACGATGAAACATCCTTAAAGCCTTATTGTGTTTCTATAAATATGTATCCTTTTTTGTTAGATGGTTTAACTAAATTAGGAGGAGAAAGTCAGGCACCTAAACACTTGGAAAGTTTTTGTGGAGAGTTTGTCAACTTAGTTTTTGCCATTAGTTCTCAGTTTGCAGGGGCTTTAGCCACGGTAGAATTTCTAATGTATTTTGATCATTTTGCAGCAATAGATTACGGAGAACATTATTTAAATGATGCAACTCAAACCATAAAAAACCATTTGCAACATGTGGTATATGCAATCAATCAACCTGCTGCAGCAAGAGGATATCAATCTGTTTTTTGGAACATTTCTTTGTATGATGAGCATTATTTTAACAGCATGTTTGGCAATTTTGTTTTTCCTAATATGCAAAAACCTAAATGGGATAGATTAAAAAAACTACAAGCTTTTTTTATGAATTGGTTTAATAAAGAAAGAACCAAAGCTGTGTTAACATTTCCGGTAATTACGGCAGCCATGCTGATAGAAAATGAACAACCTAAAGATGTTGAATTTACAAACATGTGTGCCAAAGAATTAAGCGAAGGAAACTCATTTTTTATTTATCAGTCTAAAAATGCAGATAGTTTGGCTTCATGTTGCAGGTTAAGAAATGAAATTACCGATCATACATTTAGTTATTCTTTAGGTGCAGGAGGAGTTGCCACAGGTTCTATTAACGTAATAACTTTAAACATGAATCGGTTAGTTCAACAAAAAAAAGATATTAAACAAGAAGTTCGTAAAATTCATAAGTATCAAGTAGCCTATAGAACTTTGATGGATGAATATAACAAGGCCGGATTGTTACCCGTTTACAATTCAGGATTTATTTCTTTAGACAAACAATTTTTAACCATCGGAATTAACGGAATGGTAGAAGCAGCAGAAAGTTTAGGTATAAAAGCACAAAATACAAAAGCGTATAAAAATTTTGTAAATACTTATTTGCATAGCATTTATAAAGAAAATAAAAAAGCCAAAAAAAAATGGGGATATTTGTTTAATACAGAGTTTGTTCCAGCAGAAAATTTAGGAGTTAAAAATGCCAAATGGGATTTGCAAGCGGGGTTAAAAGTGCCAAGAGATTGTTACAATTCATATTTTTATGCAGTGGAAGATGAGCAATTGAATATATTAGATAAAATTATGCTCCATGGAAAAGATTATATTCAGTATTTAGATGGAGGGTCTGCTTTGCATTTAAATTTAGAAGAAACATTAACACAACAAGCTTTTGTAAAATTAATAACCACCACAGCAAAGGCAGGTTGCAATTATTTTTGTTTTAATATTAAAATAACCATTTGCAATGATTGCAATTATATCAATAAAAAAACATTACATGTTTGTTCTAAATGTGGTTCTGCTAATGTAGATCATGCTACAAGAGTAATTGGTTATTTAAAAAGAGTTTCTAATTTTAGTTCAAATAGACAAAAAGAACATGCATTAAGATTTTACCATAAAGAAAGCGTGTAGCAATTTGTAGTTTTTGTAAAACCGATATTAGTTTTCTAAAATTTTAAGAGATAATAAAGTTCCTTTGTCCTCAATTTCTTTTTTCAAATCAGTAATTGTTTTTTGTTTAAAATCTATAAGAATTTCATTTTTAAAAGGCTTTACAATATGATGTACAGGGCAAGGATATTTATCGCTACACAAACGAAGACCTAAAAAACATTCGTCAAATTTTTCAGTACCGTCAATGTTTATAACAATATCCCAAAGCTTGCTTTGTAAATCTTTTTCAGACAAATAAAATCCGCCACCAGGACCTTTGGTAGAAGAAACTAAATTATGAGTACTTAGTTGTTGTAGTAATTTTGCCAAAAAAGGTTGTGGTGTTTGTAATTCTTCGGCTATTTTTTTAATTCCTATCTTTTTATCTTTGGTAGAATGAATTGCTAGGAATAATATAGCCCTAATAGCATATTTACAAGCTTTAGAGAGCATAAGATTAAGATTGATAGTTTGTTCAAAGGTAAGAATATCAAGTGTTAAGTAATAATTAAAAAGATATTAAATATTTTATTAAAAATTGTTTGTGAGAATTGTAGATATGCCTTATATTTGCAATCCAAATCGCGGGATAGAGCAGTAGGTAGCTCGTCGGGCTCATAACCCGAAGGTCACTGGTTCGAGTCCAGTTCCCGCTACTAGTAAAAACACTTCTTTTTAGAAGTGTTTTTTGTTTTTAAGAACATTGTTTACCTATACTAAAAAATAAAACTGTATTTCTTAGGAAGTTCTTTTTGTATGGTTATTTCTTTTTTAGTAAAAGGATGTATAAATTTTAAAGAGCTTGCATGTAAATACAGACCTTTTCCTTTTAAGATTTTCCCTTCAATTCCATATAAATCATCTCCCAAAATAGGAGTACCTATAGAAGCACAATGTTTTCTTAATTGGTGTTTTCTACCTGTTTTAGGTGTAAGTAGTGCTAAATTTAATTTGTCAAACTTTTCGGAATCTACAGTTTTTAAAACTTTGTAGTAAGACAAACTTTCTTTTTCATCTATAGGACTTGCTATGCTACCTTCTGTTTTCATGTTGCCAATGGTTACTGCATAGTATGTTTTGTAAATTGTTTTGTTTTCAAATAATTTACCCAATTCAGTAATGCTTGTGGCTGTTTTTCCAACTAGTAATAATCCACTAGTGGCAAAATCTAATCGGTGTACAGGTTGAGGTTTTACAGCGTTAGGTAAAGTACTTGGAGTTAAGTTGTGTGGCAATGCATGGGTTACTGTTTTGGCTTTGTTTCCGCTTACCAACAGACCTGGAGGCTTGTGTATTACAGCTAAATAATCATCTTCAAAGAGCACTTCTAAGTCTAAATCAATTTTTTTCTTAAACTGATTTTCGTCCTCTAATAACTCAATAACTTCATTACCAATTATAAACTGACCAGAAACACCTCTATGATTGTTTACAAGAATCAATCCTTTTTTAAGGGCTTTTTTAATACCTGCTTTGCTAGGAATACTAGTAAAAATTCCTACAGCATAATCAGACAATCGGACTCTATAAGGAAGGATAGGTACTGTGTGTGTTTCTATTTTTTTCATAAGGTCGTTTATCTATAATTTTAGGATAAAAGTAGAACTATAATACAGATGAATTTTATTTTTTCATTAAAAAGGTACATATCTATTTCTTTTTTTTGTTGAATGGTGTAAAAATGATCTGGTAAAATTTTAAATATGGTTCTTTTAATGCTTAAAATGATTTGCAAAACAAATATAAGTAAGGTAATGTGTTCATTATCAATTCCTAAAAAAAAGAAGAGTAATATCGTTTATTAAGTCGTACCTTTGCATTCGCTACAGAATAAACCACGTGTTTATTCTTAAAATATATTTATGACATTTGAATCTTTAGGATTATCAGAGGCTATATTAAAAGCCATCAACAAAAAGGGATATACAGAACCCTCAGCAATTCAGCAAAAAGCCATTCCACATATTTTACAAGGTAAAGATGTATTGGCATCTGCACAAACAGGAACAGGAAAAACAGCAGGGTTTACCTTGCCTTTGTTACATTCGTTATCAACTCAAAATAAATGGAAACGCAGACCTATTCGTGCGTTGGTATTAACACCCACTAGAGAATTGGCAGCGCAAGTTTATGACAATGTAAGAGAATATAGTGAGTTTTTAGATATTAAATCGGCTGTTATTTTTGGAGGTGTAAAGCCCAAACCACAAATTACAACTTTAAGAAGAGGAGTAGATGTTTTGGTAGCTACACCTGGTAGGTTGTTAGATTTAATCAATCAGCAAGCATTGTCTTTGTCCAAAATAGAAATATTGGTTTTAGATGAAGCCGATAGAATGTTAGATATGGGATTTCTAAGAGATATTAAAAAAATACTATCCTTAGTACCAAATGAAAGACAAAACTTATTGTTTTCTGCCACTTTTTCTACCGACATAAAAGCCTTGGCAAATACGTTTATGAATGCTCCTGTTGAAGTAGAATCTGCTCCACAAAACACTACAGCAGAAAAAGTAAAACAAACATTTTATAATGTTAATAAGGGAGACAAGCCACAAGCTGTTATAGGAATGATTAAGCAAGGAAACTGGAATCAAGTTCTTGTTTTTACACGCACAAAGCACGGAGCTAATAAGTTAGCAGAAAGACTAGTAAAGTCTGGAGTAACTGCTGCGGCCATTCACGGAAATAAAAGTCAAGCAGCTAGAACAAAAGCTTTAGACGGATTTAAGAAAAATAGTGTTAGAGTTTTAGTGGCTACAGATATTGCTGCCAGAGGGTTAGACATTCCTTTGTTACCACATGTAATTAATTATGAATTGCCTAATGTACCCGAAGATTATGTACACAGAATTGGACGTACAGGTAGAGCAGGTGCAAGTGGAAAAGCCATTTCTTTAGTATGTGCAGAAGAGATTAAGTTTGCGCTAGATATTGAAAAATTACTAGGGTTTAAATTACCTTTGCAAAACTTAGAAGGTTTTACCTTTAAAGCTCCATCTGCAGAAGAATTAAAAGCATTAAAAAAAGGACCTTCTATAACTAATTCTCCTAAGGCAGCTCAAAAACCAAGAACTCCTAAAAAGAAACAAAAGCCAGGAGAAGCTCCAAAATGGGTGCAAAGTAAAAGAAACTCTGCCTCTAAACTTGGAAGAAGTAGAAACAGAAGATAAATTAAAGCAAGTGAAAAGAATTTTTATCATACTAATGTTAGTGCTGTTAATAAGTTGTTACACACAACAAACTGCAAAATCTTATAATGATAAAAATTCTACCTCACTAGAGAGTAAAACCACAACTTCAGTAGTCCCTACAGTTTTTGATTTGGAGTATATAAAATCAAAAACCACTCAATTGTCTCCGTTTGTATATGTTCATCCTGAACCTATTGCAAAAGATAAATTCATTCCCAAAGAATTTATAGAAACTTATCTTTTACCTAAAAAAATAGACATTGGTTATTTTGACTACGAAGAATCTAATTCTAAAAACACATTTACTTTTAAAGAATACAAAGAGTTGGCTAATTATAATGTTTTTACGTTTACGTACAAGAATAATGAGGGAACTAAGATTCTATATGCAGCAACCACTCCCAAAGATACTTTGCAAATTATAAGTGTTGGTGTTCTTGGTTTTACGGGTGATGATGGTTCGGGTTGGATTGGAGAAAAAAAAGGAAAATGGTTAACTCCATCAGTTTTAGATGCTGTAGAGATTTCTTATTATGACGATGATTTTCAATCAGCAACGCAAAATTCACAAATAGACACTTTATGGTCTGTGATTCATATAGACCCAAAAGGGATATTTAAAGAAACCAGAACCAAAGAAGTGCATTACCGTGATGGTAGAAAAATAAATCCCTTACAGTAATTACGCTTTAACTTGTTGAACAGCTTTGATTCAATGGTTAACCCGTTAAAGTTTTTACCTAACAATATTTCTAATAGGAGAAGGAGTTTTACTTCTTTTTTGTCCAAATTTTCCGTTAATTATAAACACAGCTAAAATTCCCAAAACACCTCCTACTACAGTATTCCAAAGAATGTTTTCTCTAAGAAATACATAAGAAGTAATTACAGCCGTACTTGGCACAATAAAAATATAGGTACTTGCCTTTTCAGCTCCAATTTTTGCAGTTACATACAAAAATACGGTAGTGGCCAAAGCAGAGTTTACAATTCCAAAATATAAAATATTTAGCCAAAATTTACTATCGGCGGTAGACCACAGTAATAAAAGTTCTTTTAAATTCACAAAAAACAACAATCCTACTGCGGTAATTATATGGGTCCATAAACTAAAACCAATAGCATTCCCAAATTTATTGGCATGAGAACTAATTTTACTCATAATAGCCCAAACAAAAGCTGCAAATAAAAAGTAAACATTTCCAGCATCTAAAATAGCTGCAGTATTGTCCCAAACTTTTAGCAATACCATTCCTGCTATAAACCCCAAGGCCAGTCCTATATATTCTTGTTTTTTTGGGAGTATTTTGCTAATAAACAATCCAATTATATAAGCAAAAATAGGGTTAATGGTTGTTACCAAAACCCCACCCGCACCAGGAAATCCTTTGTGTACTCCTTTGAAAAAAAAGAGAGTATACAGCAATATAAAAACAGAAGCACCTGCAACATGAAACCATCCTTTTTTAGCAATGTTTATTTTAGTTTTGGTAAAATAAGTGATGGGAATTAAGGTTAAAGGAACCAACACAAAACGCATAAAGCTTAAATTTAAAGCACTGGTGTAAGTACCTAAAACCTTAGCGCTTGTCCAACTAGTACCCCAAGTACACATACTTAATATCATGGCAATTAAAAGCCATTTTTCTTTTTGTTTGTTGGTGGTTTTCATGTAGATTATTTTATGGTAATGTTGTCTTTAGATAACCTGAATCCTTACTTTCTTTTTTTTAAGTCTTTGGTTGTTTACAAGATGAATTAAAGATTGAATGTTTTTACTCTGAATGGCAACAAAGGCACAATCGTGTTTTAATTCAATCACTCCAACTTGGTTTCCAGATAAATTTCCTTTTTTAATCAACAATCCGGCAATATCTCCTTTAGATATTTTGTCTTGTCGTCCTCCAGAAATAAACAATGTTTTCCATGGCGATGGTTCTGGAAAAGTAGCTTGGTTTAAATGAGCTATATCATCAGTAGTAATAAAATCGGGTAAGTCTTCTTTTTTCCATTGAATTACATAAGCAGTTCCTTCTTTATGCATTCTAGCAGTTCTTCCGTTTCTATGTGTAAACTCTTCTACCTTTAAAGGCAATTGATAGTGAATTAAAAAATCAATTTCAGGAATGTCCAAACCACGAGCTGCCAAATCTGTCGCAATTAAAATTTTGTGGGTTCCGTTTCTAAATTTAATCAAAGCACGTTCTCTATCTTTTTGCTCCAAACCACCATAAAAACAACCGTGACTAATTTCGTGTTCGGTTAAATAATCACTCACACGCTGTATGGTATCTTTAAAATTGCAAAAAATAATTCCTGATTTGTTTCCTATATAGCACAAGGTATCAATTAGTGTTTTTAGTTTGTCTTTGTCTGGAGACAAAACTTTTTTAATGACTAATTGAGATTTTTTTTCACTTAAAAAATTGATCAATTCAGGATTTTGAATATTTACAAAAGCTGGTATTTCAATTTCTTGTGTGGCAGAGGTTAATATTTTTTGTTGAACAGCTGAAAGTAAATGGATGATTTCACTCATTTCTTCTTCAAAACCAATTTCTAAAGATTTGTCAAATTCATCTAAAATTAAGGTGTGGATGTCAAAAGTTTCAAAACTGCCTTTGCGTAAATGATCTGCAATTCTACCAGGAGTTCCAATTAAAACACTAGGAGTATGAGCCAATTCTACTTTGTCTTTAGACATAGGTCGGCCGCCATACACACAATTTGCTTTGTAACCTGTTCCCATTTCTCTAAATACCTGTTCAATCTGTATGGCCAATTCTCTTGATGGCGTAATAATTACAGCTTGTACTTCTTTGCTTTTAGAAGATAGTTTTTCAATTAAAGGAAGTAAAAAGGCCAGTGTTTTTCCTGTTCCAGTAGGAGACAATAAAACTACATTCTTATTTGTAGCAATGGCTTTTTGTGCAGCTAATTGCATAGGGTTTAACGTGTTAATTCCTAATTTAGAAAGAATGTTTTCTTGGTTTTTATATGGTGTAGACATCATTTAGCAAAGTAAATTTTATGTGTGCAAGGTAGTGTAAAGAAAGAAGAAAATAGGACTGTATGCAGTGTTTTAAAAGAGATTAAAAAGAGTTAGTCTCTGCGTAAAATTAAATTATTTTTTCCCCAATAATTCCAACTAAAAATCCAAAAATTGCTCCTAAAGAAGTAAGGTAGTTTTTGTTTAATTTACTTTCTGGAATAATATCTTGAATTAATAAATATAAAATTCCTCCACTAGCAAAAGTCATTAAATGAGCTGTTAAATCAGGATAATTACTCAAGAAAAAATGACCTATAAGCGCACCTAAAACTCCAAAAAAGCTTAAAAAGAAAAATATAAGGAGTGTTTTGTTGGTTGTAAAACCACTCTGAGTCAAATCTCTAAAAGCATTAAAAGCCTCGGGCAAATTTTGCAAACCAATAAATACGGCTAATAATGTAGCCATGTTGGGTTCTATAGCATATACAGCTCCCAAGGCTATAGATTCAGGTAAAAAATCCATAATCATAGCAAGTAGTGTTGCTGTTTGATTCCCTTTTTTATTTAAATATTGATCTAGGAACATAAACAATAAAGCTCCTGTTAAAAAAGAAACACAAAAAGGAAATAAGCTAAGTTCTTCCATACCCTTTGGAATAAGAACTAATGCCAGTGCGGATAAAATAATACCTGCCCCAAAAGACATAAAAGTGTGTGTTATTTCATACTTAACTGGACTTTCTTTAACATGATGATTGAATAAATTGGCCAAAACTCCACCTATAAAAACGGTTATGCCAGCAAACCCTGAGTATATTAGTAGCTTTGTCATTACAAATAAATGTTTTTAGGTTTTTACTATAAATATACAATTCTTTAGTAGTTTGCCTGTAGCTACAATTTTAGGTTTTGAATAGCAGCTTCGGCACAACGTTCTCCATCCATGGCAGCAGATATAATTCCACCCGCATAACCACCACCTTCACCACAAGGGAACAAACCTTCAATTTCTGGATGTTCTAAATTTTCTTTTCTTGGAATGTTTACGGGTGATGAAGTTCTAGATTCTACTCCTACAATATTGGCTAAATTGGTGTTGTATCCGTGCATTTTAGCACCAATTTGTGCAAAACCTTTACGCAATCTTCCTCCAATAGCTTTGGGTAATAGAGAGTGTAACGGAGCAGAGTTTAACCCAGGTTGATAAGAGGTTGGATTTAGTGTTGGAGATAATTTTCCATCAATAAAATCGGTTAGTCTTTGGGCTGGAGCTGTTTGTGTTCTTCCTCCAGCAGTAAAAGCCAATCGTTCTAAATCTTTTTGATATTGCAAGCCTTTTAAAGCTCCGTATTGCTCGTATTTAAACAAATCTTTATCGGCATTAATTTCTACCACAATTCCAGAATTGGCAAATACGTTGTTTCTTTTGGATGGTGACATTCCGTTAACCACCACTTCGCCATTGGCGGTGGCAGCAGGCACAATAAATCCACCAGGACACATACAAAAAGAATACACACCACGTTCACGTACTTGTTCTACCCATCCATAAGCAGCAGCAGGTAACAATTCATGTCTGCTTCCTTCGCAATGATATTGAATGCTATCTATAATTTCTTGCGGATGTTCTACACGAACTCCCATGGCAAAAGATTTTGCTTGTAAGGCAATTTTCTTTTTATCTAACAACTCATAAATATCACGAGCGGAATGACCGGTAGCTAAAATTAATGCTTTGGCTGTAAGTTCTTTTCCGTTTTGTAATTGTATGGCTTGTAGTTTATTGTTTTTGGTAATGATGTCAACAACTCTAGATTCAAAATGAACTTCTCCTCCGTAATGGATGATGTTTTCACGAATTTTAGCAATAATTTTAGGAAGTTTATTGGTTCCAATATGTGGATGAGCATCAATTAAAATTTGTTCGGTAGCTCCATGATAAACTAGGTTTTCAAAAATCCTACGAACGTCACCACGTTTTAAACTTCGGGTATATAATTTTCCATCAGAATAGGTTCCTGCACCCCCTTCTCCAAAACAGTAGTTAGAATCGTTGTTTACATTGTGAAATTGGTTAATTTGGCGTAAATCTCTACGTCTGTCTTGCACATTTTTTCCACGTTCTAAAACCACAGGCTTGTATCCCAATTCTATACAACGCAAGGCAGCGTACATTCCTGCAGGACCAAAACCTACAATATGAATTTCGGGTTTGTTAGAAACATCTTGGTAATTAAATTGATATTCAGACTGCTCTGGAGCAGCTTCTTTTATATAAACAGCTACTTTGTAATTAAAGTAAATTTGAGGTTTACGGGCATCTATAGATTTGCGTAAGACTTTTACTGTTGTAATGTCTTTTCTAGAGATACTTAACCATTGTGCAGCTTTTATTTCTAAAATATTAGCTTTGGTTTCCTCTTGCAGTTTTATACGAAGTTGAATTTCTTTTACCATAGGGCAAAAATAGTTTATTTATTGTAAGTAAGTAATTAAAAAAAACAGCTTAATATAGTTATAAACACAAGGGATGTAAACATTTTTTGTTTTAATATTGATGTATATATTAAGTTGTTTATAAAAGATTAAAATTAAGTATGCTTATAGAAAAGATAAATAAATGGATTACGGTAAATAAACAATTCTTTTTTACTTATTCAGAAGGTTTTTTTAATCTGTTTATTTTAGCCAATTCTCCAAGTGTTATAGTAAAGAGTTCTTCTAAGTATCCTCTTGTAAAGCACAATACAATAAAACAAAACTTACAGTTAAACAATCCTTTTATAAATGGTACCTTAAATTATGTAGAGTTAGAAAAAGGTTTGTGGATTATAGGTACAGAAATAACCTATAAGAACAACGTATCATATACCGGTATTTACGATAAATCTATTCCGGCCAATTACTATAGCATTACTTTAAATAGTATAGAAAACAATAGATTTACCAATCATATTTTATTAGATAACCATAAGGTAAATAACGAATCTATTTCTTTTCTTAAACCAGCTAAAGATTTTTTAACTTGTCATTTTAAAGGCTCAAAAGAATCTTTATATGTTTTTTATTTTAGTGAAGATTGGGCATGTAAAAACTTAATAAATTCTTCTGGAATTGCTCTAAATGTTAAAAATATTTTTGAGAATGATACAATTACGTTTATAAATAAAAAAACGAATAAAGGAGAGGTAAATAACTTGATAGAAAAGTTACGACATACATTTGCATCATTTTCTAAGCCAAATATTTTAGAGTTAAAAAAAATATCATATCAAGTATTTGATCTTTTTTTTGATTCTTTAGATCCTCATCCTACGACACCAAGTTGTTATTTGTCTAAAAAAGAAAAGCTTAGGTTAGAGAGAATAGCCTTTTTTTTAAGACAAAATTTAATGGCTAAGTTTGTAGGAATAGATAGGATTTCTACTAAATTTAAAATATCTCCTACCAAATTAAAAAAGAATTTTAAGTTGTATTACGGTACCACAATGTTAAAATATTTTCAGACAAAACAAATGGAGTTGGCTATGGAAATATTAAAGAATAATAAGGTTCTTATAAGAGAGGTAGCCTCTATGTTTGGGTACGAAAATTTAAGTAAATTTTCTAAAACTTTTCAAAAAACACATCAAATATTACCTTCTGAAATAGATAGAGAGGTTTAAAAAAAAAGTCTTATTGGGCTATTAAGGGCTTATAAGGCTATTGGTAAACCAATTATGTTTTTTATTTTTGATATAAATTAACAATTACCAATTTATTTCTAATGGTACTACTGTAAAGATTTATTCTGTTTTTTAAAAATACCTACCCCTATAATTTAAAAAATATCATAAATCTTTACAGCTTATCAGTAAAGAAACAGCAACTAGAACCAATACTTTTGTTTATTGTTGTTTTGCAAAAATTTCGTTTACAGCCATTTTGTATTTATATGCGTTGCTTGCTTTTTTGATGGCTTTATAGGTTTTTTGTGGGTTGTCAAAAGACTGAGAGAAATACTCCCAAAAGCCTAACATTTTCATTTTTATAGGAGTTGGGCCAGAGAGAGCTTCATCATATTGTTGGTGAATAGTATCATGAAATTCTTTGAAAATTTGCCACCTATTTTCTGGGTATTCCGTAGTGTTGTTTTTAATCATGCTAGGTAAAAAAGGATCGGCTATTAAACCACGACCAATCATCCAATGGTCTATGGTGGTAAAACGGTCTTGCAAATTTTTGTAAGCTTGTACACTTGTAATATCTCCGTTGTAATATAATTTATGAGGACTATTTTCTACGCATTTTTGAAAAGAATCTAAATCGGTTCCTCCTTTATATAGCTGTTTTCCTATACGTGCATGTATGGCAATGTTTTTTAACGGATATTTTTCTAAAACAGGAAACACTTCTAAAATTTCGGTAGGCTCTTCGTAACCCATTCTCATTTTCATAGAAATAGTTACATCACTTTCATTATGGGCTTTGTGTAAAACGTCATCTATTTTTTGTGGTTCGCAAATCATTCCAGACCCCATTCCTTGTTTGGTTACCATTGGGTAAGGGCAACCTAAATTCCAATTTAATTCCTTATATCCTAAAGACTGAATGTATTTAATTACAAATAAGAACTCATCAGGATTGTTGGTCATTACTTGCGGAATTAAATCAGGAACTTGATTGTTGTCTGGATTTAAATCTCTTTGGTAATTGTTTTTAATGACCATTTTGCCATTCATTTTTATGTAAGGAGCGTAAAAAGTGTCTATTCCTCCAAAAAAATGATGAAAGGCATTACGGAATCTAAAATCTGTAAATCCTTGTAGGGGAGAGGATAAAAGCGTAATACTCATGCGAATGTTTTTAGAATCTTAAAAAAGTTGATCTCTTTTAATTTGTTCAAGTAGTTTTTTGGTAATGGTACTAGGCACGTTTTTAAAAATACTGCTAGCATTGTTAATTTGGTAAGTACCTTTCCAAACTTCTGAGTTTGTTTTGGTGTCTATAGCTGTAAAAATATAGGTAAATTGTAAGTTGATAGAGTTTGTAGAGGCTTGCATGTTGTAATTGGTTACTCCAGATGGGGAAATAGGAGCAGCACTTCCATAGTTGTATGTTTTTTTTATTTCATCGGGATAAATGGTAAAAACCAAATCAATTCCTTTTTCTAAAACCAAAGTGTCAATTTTTTGTTGAATGATTTGGGCTTCAATCGCTTGGTTTAGAGCAAGTTTGTCTACTGTCTTGTTGTGAATAAAATAGCTGTAAACATGTTTATTTTCTGTAGTTAGTTGTTTTGTTAGTTTTTCTACGGTCTTTTGGTTAATGTTAGATACGGTTTCTTTTGTTCTTACATCAGTATTAAATAATTTTTTAGACCAGCTCAAACCACTGTCATAGGTTTCTGTAACAAAAAGAATTTTTTTGTATTGATATGGTTTTAAGTTGTTTGCTTTTACCGTTTTTAATGTAGAGCTACAACCTATTAGAACAAGAGAAGTTAATAAATACAGAACTATTTTACTCATTTTGTTTTTTTAAACAAATCTAATACAAAAGCGAGCTAAAATACCCGATCTTTTAGTAATTGTTGGTGTACTTTTTTGGCAATTTTTTTAGCCATTTTACCAAACATAGAGTTTATTCCATTTACATCATATTTGGCTTTCCAAACTTCTCTATGGGTATAAGCATCTTCTGCAATAATTAAATAATCAAAATTATGAGCATTGGCATAAGAAAACTTGCTAGGACCGCTAAATTGATCTTCTGCAATACCGGAAGAAATTCCATCAATTTTTGTGTGGATTCCTACAGGTATAATTTTGATGATTAGATCAATACTATTGGTATAAGCTACGTTTCTAATTGTAGTTACTTCTTTACTTTCGTTAGCGTTTAAAACTAAGTTTTCACCTATTTTAACGTTTACAAAATGTGTTAATGTAGGGGTGTTATTTAAAAGTAAAAAACGTTGTAAGTGCCCTGCCAAGCTTGCATTAATTTCGGAAACTTGTTCGTAGTTTTTTAATTTTCGATTGAATGCTTTTGCCAATTCAGATTTGTTACTGTAATAGCTGTTAGTTACAATTAAAGGTTTTTTGTATTTGTGTGCAGACAACGAGGGAGATTTTACAGATTGTAGAGAAGAACTACAACTTGTAAATAGTAAAGCAAATACAAAAAGGAATGAATATTTAATCATACCCTTAAAATAAAAAACATCTTTGATAAAAACTATCAATTTTTAGAATAGTTGCTGTACTTCTTTTTGTAAAAATTGTTGTGCAATGGTTGTAGGAGATTCACTTTTAAGGTTTAGCAATTCTTTTTTTAATTCTTTACCCAATATAATATCATCTTTCATACTATAGGTAGTAATTGTATTTAGAATAGTTTGTTTGGTGCTTTTAATTAACTTCCAACTATCTTCACTAATATAAATTTGTTGTACCAAATTATGTTCAAACTCAGCGTTTATTTGTGTAATTAATAGTTTAGCATATTCAATTTTGTTGGTATCAAGAGGATCTATACGCTCTGTTATATTGGATAAGTGAATTCTTTCTAAAAACAAAATCATTCTTTCATAAGCTTGTAGTCTAATAGGCAAACTTTGTTTTTTCTTTTCTTTAAAAACATCAATTTTTCTTTTGCTGATTTTGTTTGCTAATATTTGTTTAAAAAAATATGCTGCCACACCTCCGGTAACAATAGAGGGAATGGTGTATTTTAAAAGTTCAATAAATTCATTCATGTTTTAAAGGTTTTTGCGAATATATATTTTAGTTTTTTGCTGTCAAAATATGTGTTTCTGTAAAAATGATTACTTTTAGGCTACTATACATAAATACCAATCTGTGTTCCAATTTTTAGAGTTTAGTTTTATTGATGTTTTAGATATTCTTTTAGTCGCTTTTTTACTGTTTAACGTATATAAGTTGTTAAAAGGAACAGTAGCTATAAATATATTTATAGGAATTGCCATTGTTTTTTTAATATATAAGGTTACAGCGGCTTTACACATGGAAATGTTTAGCTCTTTATTAGGGAATTTAATAAGTGGAGGAGCTATTGCGTTGATTATTATTTTTCATCCAGAAATGAGAAAGTTTTTATTAATGCTAGGGTCTACCAACTTAAAATCTAAAAGAAATTTTATAAAACAACTAAAGTTTTTAAAAGCAGAAATAGCAATAGATTTAGATGTAGAAACATTGGTAAAAACATGTGAAAAGTTTGAGGTTTCTAGAACAGGAGCACTTATTGTGATTGAAAGAAATAGCAACTTAGAGTTTTTAACAGAAAGAGGAGATGCCATGAATATTCAGATAAATGGTCCTATTTTAGAAAGCATTTTTTATAAAAATAGTCCGTTGCACGATGGAGCTGTAGTTGTAAAAGAAAATTATATTATAGCAACTAGGGTAGTATTGCCTTTGTCTGATAGTAAATTACCAAGTAGGTTTGGTTTAAGACACAGAGCAGCTATTGGTATAACCGAAAAAACAGATGCTATGTGTTTGGTGGTGTCTGAAGAAACAGGAGAAGTTTCCTTTATTATAGATGGTGAGTTTGAACTGTACAATTCTTATAATGAATTGCAAGAAAAAATAAGAATGTATTTGTCTTAATTAAAAGTCCCTATTGGTTGCTGTTTTGTCCCATTTTAAATCACTTAACACAGATGATTTAACTCCAATAAAAAAGTAATAAGAACTGTTAGTTCCTAATGGAACCCAGTTAAAGTTCATGCTCCAGCTACTTAAATCTCTAGTAAAACGAAGGTTGGTATAAGTAAATCCGTTGTTTACAAAATCATATCCAGAAGAAGCTCCAATTTTCCAACCAGGGCTCAATTCTACATCTCCAGAAAAAGTTAAAGAATTAGAGCTTATTTTTCCTTTTCCAGTAGATTGTATTACAGAGTAGTTGGTGGAATAAGAAAAACGTAGGTTCCAAGGCATTGTAGTAATGTATTGTGGAAGGTTTTTTTCTTCTTTACTTTTCTTTTTAGGATCTTCCTCTTTTGGTTTGTTTTGAAAATCATTGGTGTTTTGCAATCCTTGACCAAACATATCTTGATCATATGCCGTAAATTCTTCTTCTTCTTTAGAATCTTTGTTTCCGTTTTTCTTTTTATCAAAATCTTTGCTAGAAAAAGAATACCCAGTACTAAAACGCGCGCTTGTTAATCTGGCAATAGGTCCACCATCTAAATAGCTTAAAGTATTTATTCGCTCTAGTTTTCCAGTTCCGTTATCTTTTAAAGCATAAGGATCAAAAGTAGCGCTAAAGTTCACATTCATTTTTTTGAATAAAGTGGTTCCTGCTGTTAGATTAAGGTTTGATAGTTTAAATTCATCTTTGGTAAAATCATATCCACTACTTAAGTTCAAAGAATTTAAAATGGTAATTTTTTTATCTTCTCCCTCAGGATCATCTTTATCCGTAACTTTTCCTTCTAAGGTATTGGCCAAACTAAAACTTAAAGAGTTAGATACTCCCCTAGACGGGCTACCATATACTCCTGTTTCAAAAGGAGAATAGGTAGTGATGTTTCCTTCAGCATCTTTTTGTACATCTTTGTAATAAAAACCAAAATCGGGTCTGTAACTATAACTTACAGAGGGTCTCATGGTGTGTCTTATGGCTTTTAGTTTACTACCTTTAAACTTAAACATTCCGTACATTGTAGTTCCCAAAGATGTAGACAAGCTAAAATCTCTAAAAGAGGTAAAACCAGATATGGTATCTGTTACTATTTCTTCATCGGTTGCGTTGTAGTCTTTGTTTACTTTTTCTGTATACCATACTTCTCTATAAGTAGCACTTGGCGATAGAGAAAAGTATTTTAACACTTTCATGTTGGTACTCAAACTAACATTGTGTTTGGCACCGTTTTTAGCATCTTCAAAAATTTCACCAGCAAAGAATTTGTCTTCTGTAGTTTCAACTTGATTTTTAGCTTCAAAAGAGTAAGTTAATCCTATGTTTTGCAAAGCATTCTTTTTACTTCCGTTTTTGGGAGCAAAAGGATACAATCTATCCATGTTCAATCGTAACGATGGTAATGTTGCTGTAACAATTTCTGTATTTGTGTTTTGTTGATGGTTGGCAGACACAGTCATGTTAAAAGGAGTGTCTACAAATTTTTTGTAATAATTAATAGAAGAACTTAAGGTGTTTTGTAAGCTTTGTCCTGTGTTAGATTCGTTAACAGATTGTTTAAAATATTGACTACTACCTATGTTCACAGAAGATGAAAATCTGCTATTTGGAGACCCTTTACTATCTTGACTATGAGACCATCTTAAATTAAAGTTTTTTCGAACATTATAGTTCGAAAAACCTTCTATACCACTAATAAGATTGTCGTAGTTAAATGTAAAACTACCACTGTATTTATATCTAACCCTATAATTAGAAGTGGCATTAAATCCCCAACTACTGTTCGAGTATATATCCCCTGTAAGTTTCAAATCAAAATAATCACTAACAGCAAAATAATATCCTCCGTTTTGTAAAAAGAAACCTTGACTAAAAGATTCTCCATATGTAGGAAAAATAATTCCCGAAGTTCTGTTTTTAGTCAATGGAAAATAAGCAAATGGAAATATAGCAGGAGTAGGAACATCTGCAATGACCAAATTGGTGGGACCTGTAATAATTTTTTTACCAGGAACTACTTTTGCTTTTGTGGTTTTTAAATAATAATCAGGATTTCTAGGGTCTGATGTTGTGAAAATAATGTTTCTCACAAATATGGTAGAATCGTTAACTCTTTTTGTTTTTTGTCCCAAAGTATTAATTCCGTCTTGCTCCGTTTCTAAACCATAAATAATGGCTTTTTTGGTTTTGTAATTAAAAATTAAGGAGTCTTGAGTGGTTTCGTTAGCTTTGGTTTTAAAAACAGGAAGTTGAGAATACTCTCCTTCCTCATCAGGAATTCCTCTAGCTTCAACAGTATTGGTTTCGTAATCAATTAACATTTGTCCTGCAGTAATATCATATTCATCGTATATTACATGTGCTTCATTATAAAGTTTTACTTTCTTGTTAACCACATCTTCTAAAATGTAATCTTCAGCACTGTGTTCTATAATGTATTGAATAGCTTCTTTTGGTTTTTTAACAGGTGGAATGCTATCGTTTTGAACAATAGAATCGTTAGCTACCGTTATATTGTTAGCATTGTCTTTTATATCTTGAGCAGTTGCAGTTAAACTGTTGATGCACATGAATAAAACTGAGAAAAGAAATTGAAGTCTATTTGTTTGCAATGCTTTTAGTCCTATTTTTGTATAGTCAATTACAGGCAACAAAATAGATGCCAGTTTGAAAGCCCAAAAATAATTAAATTTTATAGATGAAATTGATTCGAGTATTTAAATATCATAAGTTTTCCTCACTATTTTTAGGTGTATTGTTATTACTCATTGTAAAACCTGGTTTTACAAGGGTTTATGCACAACAAAATAAACCTTTTATAGTGGTGTTAGATGCTGGGCATGGAGGTAAAGATCCTGGTAAAATAGGATATAAAGGAGCCAAAGAAAAAGATGTAGCTCTTAATATTGTTTTAAGTACAGGAAAAGAGTTGTCTAAAATTCCAGGAATTAAAGTAATGTATACTCGTACTACAGATGTTTTTGTGGATTTGTGGAAACGTGGAGATATTGCCAATGATGCAGATGCAGATTTGTTTGTGTCTGTACATTGCAATGCACACACTAGCCAGGCCATTGGTGCAGAAACTTGGGTGTTGGGACTGCATGCCAACGAAAGAAATTTTAGAGTTGCCAAAGCAGAAAACGAAGTAATTTTACAAGAAGAAAATCATCAAGAGCGTTATCAAGGATTCGACCCTAAATCTCCAACGTCTGTTATAGGTTTGTCTTTAGAGCAAGAAGAATATTTAGACCAGAGTTTGTTATTGGCTAGTTTAATTCAACAAGAGTTTGAAAAAACACTAAAAAGAGTTAATAGAGGAGTAAAACAAGCTGGTTTTGTGGTTTTGTATCAAACTTATATGCCAAGTGTGTTAATAGAAACGGGTTTTTTAACCAATAGAATAGAAGGAAAATATTTGTATTCTAAAGCAGGGCAAGCACAAATGTCTAAATCTATAGCCAAATCTATTTTAGATTACTACAAAAGGCAACAAATGAATGTAGCCGACAAAACGTACAACACAACTCCCGATGTGGTTGCATATAAAGATGTAGACGACTTGGTTACAGAAACAACCTCTGTAAATAATGAAAGTAATGTGGCTTATTATAAAGTTCAAATAGCTTCTGGTAGAAGTAGAATTAGTACGTCTTCTTACAACTTTAAAGGATTAAAAAATGTAGAAAGGGTACAGGTAGAAAACTTTTACAAATATTACTTAGGAAACTATTCTTCTAGAAACCAAGCAAATCAAGCATTGGCGAATGCTAAAGCCAAAGGATATACTTCTGCTTTTATTGTTCCGTTTACTGATGATGGAAATTTAGCCACAGCAATAAATACCAAAACAGTTACAACTCCAGTAAAACAAAAAGCGGTTTCAGATGTTTATTACAAAGTACAAATAGCATCATCTACAAAAAAAATAAGCACTTCACCGTCAAATTTTAAAGGTTTAACAGAAGTAGAGGCTGTAAAAGTGGGGGCTTACTATAAATACTATTTAGGCAAAACAAATAATTATAATAAAGCAAAAAAGTATTTAATGAATGCTAAAAATAAAAAATACAACTCGTCTTTTATTGTAGCTTTTCTAAATAACAAAAGAATCACTTTAAAAGAAGCGTTGAAAAGACAAACAAATTAAATATTTTGTATTTTCGTTCCATGATAAAAATTTCAAAAGAATTTAAAGCTGGAATTGCTACTTTAGTTATACTAGGTCTCTTTTATTGGGGGTTTAGTTACTTAAAAGGTAGGAATTTGTTAAAAGGAGGGTTAAATAGTTACTACACAACCTATCAAAATATAAATGGATTAAGAAAATCTAGCGCAGTAACAGTTAATGGATTTACTGTAGGAAGCGTTATAGATATTTATTTTAGTGAAAATCCAGATAAAAAAGGAGAACTGGTGGTAGAATTTACCATAGAGGAAGATTTTAAATTTTCTAAAAACAGTATTGCTAAAATATATAGTGCAGGTTTAATGGGAGGTAAATCATTGGCTATTGTACCTGCTTATGACAATAGCGCTTTGGCAAAACCAGGGGATTATATTAAAGGGGAAGTAGAGTCAGATATGCTTTCTTCTTTAACAGACAAACTGAATCCTTTACAAGCAAAAATAGAAAACGCAATTACCAATATAGATTCTGTGGCTCATGATGTAAATGTGTTGTTAAGCGATGATATGATTCTTGACATGCAACAAAGTATAGAAAACATCAATCAAATTTTAACCACATTAAACAATACATCTGCAACTATTGACAATGTAATTTCTAAAAACGAAAAAAACTTAGATGCTACTTTAAAAAGCATGAATGCTACCACACAAAATTTAAAAGTGTTTTCAGATTCTTTAGCTCAAGTTAAAATTTTATCAATTTCCAATAAAATTCACAATACGGCTGCTAGTTTAGATAGTATTACTGCTGGAATTCAGGCTGGTAACGGAACCTTAGGAAAGTTAACAAAAGATGAAAAACTTTACGAGAATTTAGAAGCTGCTAGTAAAGAACTAGAGGAGTTGTTAAGAGATGTAAAAGAGCACCCTAAAAGATTTGTTCACTTTTCTTTATTTGGTAAAAAACAAAAGCCTTATAAAGAATCTACAGATAAATAAGAATTATGCAATATATTCCAAACCTTATTTTTGCCCTACTGTTAGTAGCTGGAGTTTATTTTTTTGTAGGTAATGTAAAGCGAGTAATTCGCAATATTAAATTAGGAAAAGATATAGACAGATCAGATCATAAATCTGAAAGATGGAGTAATATGATTCGTATTGCTTTAGGGCAATCTAAAATGGTAAGAAGACCTGTTTCTGGGTTGTTACATATTATTGTATACGCAGGGTTTATTATTATAAACGTAGAAGTTTTAGAAATTATATTAGACGGATTGTTAGGAACACACCGTTTGTTTTTACCTATACTAGGTAACGGATTCTATGGATTTTTAATTGGTACTTTTGAAGTATTGGCTCTATTAGTATTAATTTCTGTTATTGTTTTTTGGATTCGAAGAAACGTTATCAAAATCAAACGTTTTTTAAATAAAGAAATGATCGGTTGGCCAAAGAACGATGGAAACTTTATTCTTTATTTTGAGATGGTGTTAATGACTTTGTTCTTAGTCATGAACGCAACAGATGCACATTTGCAAGCAGCAGACGTAGGCAATGTAGTTAGTCAATTTATAGCACCCTTGTTTTCAGGAATGTCAGCAGAAACATTACATGTTATAGAGCGTACTTCTTGGTGGATTCATATTGCAGGAATATTGGTGTTTTTAAATTACTTATATTATTCAAAACACTTACATATTTTATTGGCTTTTCCAAATACATTTTATGCAAACTTAAAACCTAAAGGTCAGTTTTCTAACAATAAAAATGTTACTAAAGAAGTACAGTTAATGATGGATCCCAATGCAGATCCGTATGCTGCACCTGCAGAGGAAGAAGGAGAACCAGAAAAATTTGGAGCAAGTGATGTTACCGATTTAAACTGGGTACAATTAATGAACGCTTATACCTGTACAGAATGTGGACGTTGTACCTCTGTGTGTCCAGCTAATTTAACAGGTAAAGAACTATCACCTAGAGCCATTATGATGAAAACTCGTGATAGGTTAGAAGAAGTAGGAAAAAATATAGAGGCTAACAAGGGAACTTTTCAAGATGATGGAAAGCAATTGTTAGGAGATGATTATATTACTCAAGAAGAAATATGGGCTTGTACAAGTTGCAATGCATGTGTAGAAGAATGTCCGGTGAATATTGATCCATTATCTATTATTATGGATATGAGACAATATTTGGTAATGGAACAATCTGCAGCTCCACAAGAGCTAAATGCGATGATGCAAAATGTAGAAAACAACGGAGCTCCTTGGCCATATAGTCAAATGGATAGATTGAATTGGGTAAACGAAGAATAAATACAAACAAAAAAAGATGAGTTTAATAGTTCCAGTAATTGCAGATTTGTTTGCTCAAGGAAAAGAACCAGATATTTTATTTTGGGTAGGTTCTGCGGGAAGTTTTGATGATAGAGCTAAAAAAATTACAAGAGCTTTTGTAAAAATTTTAAACAAAGCCAATGTGAATTTTGCAGTACTAGGAACCGAAGAAAGTTCTAGTGGTGATGCTGCTAAAAGAGCCGGAAACGAATTTTTGTTTCAAATGCAAGCCATGACCAATATAGAGGTGATGAATATGTATAATGTAAAAAAAATTGTAACAGCTTGCCCTCATTCATTTAATACAATTAAAAATGAGTATCCAGAATTAGGAGGGAATTACGAAGTTTTTCATCACACTCAATTTATTCAACAATTGGTAGAAAATGGAAAGTTAGATTTGTCTAATGCCAAATTAGATGCTGCCACAATTACATTTCACGATCCTTGTTATTTAGGAAGAGCCAATAACGAATACGATGCACCCAGATTTTTATTAAAAGCACTAGGACAAACCAATTTGGTAGAAATGAAAAGGTCTAAAAAAGATTCTTTGTGTTGTGGTGCAGGTGGTGCTCAAATGTTTAAAGAGCCAGAAAAAGGAACAATGGATGTAAATGATTTACGTACTCAAGATGCCTTAGAAACTAATCCTAATGTAATTGCTACAGGATGTCCGTTTTGTAATACCATGTTAACAGACGGAATTAAAAACAAGAAAAAAGAAGCTGAAGTTCAAGTAAAAGACGTTGCCGAGTTGGTTGCAGAGGCTTTAGGATTGTAATTAAAAAAATCAAAAAATACAAAAGTGACTATACAGTGCTTGTTTAAGTGGAATAGTCACTTTTTTTATGTTTAAAAATATGAAACATTGGATACAAGCAGCAAGATTAAGAACCTTGCCTTTGTCGCTATCAGGTATTATTGTAGGTAGTTTTTTAGCAGCATCAAAAGGAATGTTTTGTTGGAGTATTTGTGTGTTGGCTTTGTTAACCACAGTTGGTTTTCAGGTACTTTCTAATTTTGCCAATGATTATGGTGATGGAGTTAAAGGAACCGATAACGAAAATAGAGTAGGGCCACAGAGAGCTTTGCAAAGTGGTGCCATTAGCCCACAGCAAATGTTAAAGGGAATTTACATTACCATTTTTATTACGTTATTAATGGCCATTACGTTGATTTATGTTTCATTCGGAAGTAAAAACTTTGTCCTTTCAGTCGTATTTTTCGTTTTAGGATTAGCATCTATAGCGGCAGCAATTAAATATACCATGGGAAAAAAAGCATATGGTTATTCTGGGTTTGGCGATGTGTTTGTTTTCTTGTTCTTTGGACTGTTAGGAGTTGTAGGCTGTGAATTTTTGTACATTCAAAAAATAGATGGACTCTCTTTTTTACCAGCCATTAGTATTGGCTTGTTTAGTACAGCAGTATTAAACTTAAACAATATGAGAGATAGAGCTTCGGATATTTTGGCAAACAAGAATACATTGGCGGTTAAATTGGGTGCAAAAAACGCAAAATTATATCATTACTTTTTGGTATTTGGAGGAATGTTATCTGTTGTAACATACACGTTGTTAACTACATATTCTTATCAAGGATTTTTATATATCATTGCTTTTGTTTTCTTGTTAAAACATGTACAAGTTGTGTATAACAATAAAGAATCCGTATTGTTAGATCCAGAATTAAAAAAAGTAGCGTTGTCTACATTCTTGTTTGCTGTTTTATTTGGAATAGGTTTGTTGTAGAATTTTATAACTCATTAAAAGTACAATAGGAAACCTAGGTTTAAAAAAAAGAAAAAGAGATTATTTTTTTATCTTAGATTAACAATTAAAAGAAGAATATCATGAAAAAGTTTTTTTTATACGGATCTGTATTAATTATAATAGCCATTGTTATTACAGGAATTATGGCTCCAAAAAAGGTAACGGTACAACGTTCTATGATTATAGAAAAGCCTGTGGAAGTTGTGTTTGATTATTTTTTGTCTTTACAAAATATGGAACATTATTCGCCATGGCAATCTAAAGATCCTAAAACTGTTCATGAATATAGAGGAGCAGGAAATACGGTGGGGTCTGTGCATAGATGGACATCTAATCACAAAGAAGTTGGAGTTGGAGAGCAAGAGATTATAGAAATAAAACAAAATAAAGAAATTATATCTCAATTAAGATTTGAAGAACCATTTGAATCTACTTCTCAAGGATTTTTAAAGTTTAAATCTCAAGGTCAAGGAACAGAAGTTACTTGGGGATATAACGGAGATCTTGGCTTTTTAGAAAGCATTTTTATGATGTTTGTAGATATGGATGAGATTTTGGGTAAAGATTTTAGTCAAGGTTTAACCAAGGCAAAATCTAACTTAGAAAATTAAGAAATATAACCAATAAAATACAAACCTTTTGATGAAAGTCAAAAGGTTTTTTTAGTGTATGAAAGCAAGTTGTAAAAAATACATTTTAAATTTTAAGCAAGCCTCAGAAACCTCAAGAGGAGTATTAAAAACGAAAGAAACTTATTTTATCATTTTAGAAAATGAAGGAAAAATAGGTTATGGAGAAACAGGCTTGTTTAGAGGCTTAAGTGCAGACGATAGACCCGATTATGAAAAAAAAATAACCTGGGTTTGTAATCATATTCATTTAGGACTTAAAGAGTTATTGAGCGAGTTAACCGAATTTCCATCCATTCAATTTGGATTGGAGCAGGCTTTTTTGTCTTTAGAAAGTACTACGGGGTTTGATTTGTTTCCATCGGATTTTACCCAAAGCAAAGCAAGTATTCCTATTAATGGTTTGGTTTGGATGGGAAGTGAATCTTTTATGCAAGAACAAATAGCATCAAAATTAAAAGCAGGATTTACTACTATAAAAATGAAAATTGGTGCCATTAATTTTGAAACAGAACTTAAATTATTAAAAGCGATAAGAAATCAATACTCATCAAAAGAAATTACTTTAAGAGTTGATGCTAATGGGGCTTTTACTCCAGAAAATGCCCTAACCAAGTTAAAGGCTTTGGCTAGTTTAGAAATCCATTCTATAGAACAACCTATAAAGCAAGGACAAATAAAAGCCATGAAAGAATTGTGTAAGCAGACTCCTGTTCCTATTGCTTTAGATGAAGAGTTGATTGGTGTTTTTAATGCTGAAGCCAAACAGCAAATAATAGAAGAAATAGCCCCACAATATATTATTCTAAAACCAAGTTTGGTAGGAGGAATACAAGGGAGTAATGAATGGATTCAATTGGCCAACAAACAAAACATTCCTTATTGGATCACATCTGCCTTAGAAAGTAATATAGGTTTAAATGCAATTAGTCAGTATACTTATACTTTGGGGGGTACATTGCCACAAGGGTTAGGAACCGGAAGTTTGTATACCAATAATATTCAGAGTCCTCTAGAAGTTGTTCAAGGAAACATTCAATACAATACTAGCAAAGCATGGAAAATAAATTTATAAAACAAGCAAGTAAAGGAAAAACCGAACCTTGGAGGTATGTGTTGGGAATTGTAGTGGTAATAATTGCAGTAGGATTGTTTACGCTCCCTTATAATTTGGCCATTGCGGCCAAAGTAAGTTCAGGAGAAGCAGATGGTTCTAAAATAGAAGATTTTACTTATTTAATGACCTTGTTAGATAGCAATGTAAATTTAATTTATATGATGTTGCCTTTTGTGGGGGGACTTTTGGCCTTGTATTTTGTAGTAACTAAAATACATCAACTTCATTGGACTTGGTTTAGTACTAGTAGACCTAAAATAGATGTAAAAAGAATTCAGTTCTCTTTTTTGTTATGGGGTTCTGTAAGTACCATCATTATATTACTAGGAGCTTTTTTTAGCCCCGATGAGGTTGTTTTAAATTTTAATGCTCCCAAATTTCTTATTCTTTTAGTTGTAGCGATAGTCTTAATCCCTATACAAACAAGTTTTGAAGAATATATGTTTAGAGGTTATTTAATGCAAGGTTTAGGATGGTTAAGCAAAACCAATTGGTTGCCTTTGTTAATTACTTCTGTAGCATTTGGATGGCTGCATATTGCCAATCCTGAAGTAACTAAATTAGGAAACGGAATTATGGTTTTTTATATAGGAACCGGATTGTTGTTGGGAATAATTACATTAATGGATGAGGGGATTGAATTGTCTTTAGGTTTTCATGCAGCTAACAATTTAATTACTGCGTTGTTGGTAACAACAGATTGGACAGCTTTTCAAACCTATTCCATTTTTAAAGATGTTTCAGAACCAAATTTAATAATGGAATTGGTGTTAATTGCAATTTTGTATCCAATTTTACTTTATGTTTTTGCAAAAAAATATCAATGGAACAATTGGAAAGAAAAACTACTCTAAAATGTATTGTCCTTTTTAAATTCTTGTGTATTTTTAAAATAAACCAAAACTAACGAATGACTAAAGAATATTTTGCACACCAAACATCTGTAGTAGATGATGGATGTACAATTGGAAAAGAAACCAAAATATGGCATTTTTCTCACATCATGCCACATGCACATATTGGTGAAAACTGTAACATAGGACAGAATGTTGTGGTTTCTCCCTACGTAAAACTAGGAACCAATGTTAAAGTACAAAACAACGTATCTATTTATACAGGTGTAATTTGTGAAGATGATGTTTTTTTGGGACCTTCTATGGTGTTTACCAATGTAATTAACCCACGCAGTGCTGTTGTTCGTAAAAATGAATATAAAGAAACCTTGGTTAAAAAAGGAGCAAGTATTGGTGCCAATGCTACAATTGTTTGTGGAAATTCTATTGGAGAATATGCTATGATTGGTGCAGGAGCAGTAGTTACCAAAGAAGTTTTACCTTATGCATTGGTGGTAGGAAATCCATCAAAACAAATAGGCTGGGTAAGTGAATATGGGCACAGATTAAATTTTGATGCTGATGGCTTTGCTGTTTGTTCAGAATCATTACAAGAATATAAATTAGAAAACGGAAAAGTATCAAGAATCAACTTATGAAAAAACTACTCTCAATTATCGTATTGTGTGCTGGGTTGGCACAAGCACAAGAAACCAAAGAGTTTCCAGAACATTCCAGTCAGTTAAGAATTCCGTTCAACCACAACACTTATAGTGTGTTTGAAAAAGGAATTTATGCAGCAGAAAACAACCATACAGCTATAAAACCCTATGTATACAATGTGGTTAGTAAAGATGCAGGCTTAGATGCTTATAAATCTTCTTTATTAAAGTCTAAAAAAACATGGGGAGGTAGAAAGTTGTGGAATGAACACTTAATAGAAGCTAGAGGTAAGGATTACTGGTTAAATTTAGATATTTTATTAGATGCTAATGTCGGAAGAGAAAATGGTAATATAGGAACAACTCTAGAGAATACAAGAATTCTAAAAATAGAAGGTCAGTTAGGAAAAAAAATATCTTTTTCTGCGACGGCTTATGAAACACAAGCCAAATTTGCTCAGTACATGTACGAGTATATAAAAATACAGCAACCAGAAGATGGAGCAGGAATTATACCAGGAAGAGGAAAAGCAAAAGGTTTTGGAGAAACTGGTTTTGATTATGGAGTTTCTACGGGGTATGTTTCCTATACACCTAATAAGTTTTTTAATCTACAATTTGGTCATGGTCAAAATTTTATAGGAGATGGATACCGTTCTATGTTATTATCTGATGTTGCATCTCCAAGAACTTATGCAAAATTAACAACAACGGTTGGTAAAGTACAGTACACCAATATTTGGACATGGTTAAGAGATTTTAATTTTTCTATAGACTTAGATCCTACGAATAATGCAGGACACAAAAGAAAATATGGAGTATTTCATCATTTAAGCTGGAATGTAACTCCAAAACTAAACCTTGGCTTTTTTGAGGGAATTATTTCAGACAATTCAGGCACATCAGGTTCTATGCAGGCAGAATATTTAAACCCAATTATTTTTTATAAGAATATAGAGTTTGCCAACGGAGAAGATGCAGGTAGTGGTGTTTTGGGAATAGATGCTAAAGTAAAAGTAGGAAAGAATAATTATGTATACTCTCAGTTTTTGTTAGATGAATTTTCTGCAGATGAATTTTTTAGCTCTGGTGGATATTGGGGTAACAAATATGCGTTACAGCTAGGGGCTAAATTTTTTGATGCATTTAAAGTAGAAGGGTTAATGTTGCAAGCAGAATACAACAAAGTAAAACCTTTTACATATTCTCATGAAGAACAACATAATTATGCACATTTTGGGCAGTCTTTAGCGCATTTATGGGGAGCTAACTTTTGGGAAGCTATTTTTATAGCTCGCTACAATAAAAATAGATGGGGAGTAAATACCAAATTAGTGCTAGGTCAAAAAGGATTTGATATTGATGGTGATACTACTTCTTACGGAGGAAATATTTTTGTGAATACAGGAACTAGAGCTAGTGATTATGATCAAGAAACGTTGCAAGGAAATTTAGCTGATATTTTAAATGTAGATGTAGAGGTTAGTTATTTGGTAAATCCATCAAACAATTTAAAAGTATACTCAGCAGTTTTGTTAAGAAACTTTAGTTCAGATAGTGCTATCACAAGAGTTGGAATAGTTCCTGAATCTACAGGTTTTACTTTTAATACAGAAAACACACAATGGTTTACCGTTGGAGTAAAAGCAGATTTATTTAATAATTATAGAGATTTTTAAACATATGAATAAGAGTCAAATTAAAGAAATGCCTTTTTTTACGATAGGTACATCAATTTAACAGAAAATAATGTTGATGTTGTAGAAGAACTACAAGCTACCGAAAACATATTAGAGTTGGTAGAGGAAGATTTAATTAAAAATCAAGATTATCAGTACCAAAAAGGAAAGTGGACTCCAAAAGATATATTACAACATATTATAGATACAGAAAGAATTATGTCTTACAGAGCTTTGGTGTTAGCTAGAGGAGAACAGCAAGAATTGTTAGGCTTTGAGGAAGATAAATACGCTAAAAATACCAATGCAAACAATAGAACTGTAAAAGATTTATTGGCGGAATTTAAAGCGGTTAGAAAAGCAACAATAGTAATGTTTCAAAACTTTACAGAAGACATGTTTTTAAAACCAGGAATATGTAGTGGAATTCATGTAAGACCTTTAATATTTGGGTTTATTTGTATAGGTCACATAAAACATCATGTTTCTTTTTTAAAAGAAAATTACTTTATCGCATAAAAAAAAGCAACTCTCAAGAGTTGCTTTTTTTTAATCTTTATATCCAAAACGTTTTAACTGTCTATCGTTAGATCTCCAGTTTTTATTTACTTTAACATATAGATCTAAAAAAACTTTTTTATCAAAAAAGATTTCTAAATCTTTTCTAGCTTGCATACCTACTTTTTTTAAGGCAGCTCCTTTATGTCCAATAATAATTCCTTTTTGTGTTTCTCTTTCTACCATAATTATAGAACGAATTCTAATAATGGTGTCTTCTTCAAAAAACTCCTCTGTTTCAATTTCTACAGCATAAGGAATTTCTTTTTTGTAGTTTAATAGTATTTTTTCACGAATGGCTTCATTTACAAAAAAACGTTCAGGTTTATCTGTTAATTGATCTTTAGGGTAAAAAGCAGGAGATGCTGGCAAAAGCTCTTTAATTTTATCAAAAACAGGTTGGATGTTGAATTTTTCTAAAGCAGAAATTAAATATACGTTTGCTTTAGGAACCTTTTCTTCCCAGTAAGCTAATTTTTCTTCAATCTCTTCTTGATTAGAAGTATCTATTTTATTAATTAACAGCATAACAGGAACCTTTGAACTCTGAATTTTGTTAAAAAAAGCTTCGTCTTTCAATTCCTTCTCACCAATTTCAACCATATAAATTAATACATCGGCATCTTCAAAGGCAGATTTTACAAAATCCATCATAGAAGCTTGCATTTCGTAGGCAGGCTTAATAATTCCAGGAGTGTCCGAAAACATAATTTGGTAATCGTCTCCGTTTACAATTCCTAAAATACGATGTCTAGTTGTTTGTGCTTTAGAGGTGATAATGGATAATTTTTCACCAACAAAGGCATTCATTAAAGTAGATTTCCCAACATTGGGATTTCCGATAATATTTACAAAACCTGCTTTGTGTGTCATTGGGTATTAATTGAACTGCAAAGTTACGCAAACCATTATTAAGAATAAAGTTCTGTGGTCTAAAGTATTATTTGTAGGTGCTTATGTTGTGCTTCTAAAAAAACAATTCTTAAATTTGTTTCAAAATAAATATAGAATCATGAGTCAGTTTGATAACGAAAAAATTCAGGAATATTTAAAAAACGGAGCTGTTGTGCTTGATGTAAGAACAAACGAAGAATTTGCAGAAGGGCATGTGCCAGGTTCTGAGCATATTGTTTTACAAACATTGCCAGGAAATGTAAACGTAGTAAAAGATTATGGAAAGTCTGTAATAGCTGTGTGTAGAAGCGGAGCAAGAAGCCAACAAGCAACAGAATTTTTAAAGCAACATGGTGTAGATGTTATTAACGGAGGACCTTGGGAAAATGTAGCTCAATATTTATAGAGCTTTGCATTGTTTTAAAATAAAAAAAAGCTTTCTGATTTTAATCAGAAAGCTTTTTAACTAACTACCTATATCTACTTTTAGATGTAATGGTAAACTACATTACTTTTTCCATGGTTTAAAGTTTTTAGCAGCAGGACCTTGCAATTGGTTTCTTCTATTGTCAGAAACAATGGCGTAACTTTCCTGAGCTGTATTGTCTTTCCAAGGTTTGTAATTTTTATAAGCAGGCCCTTTTAAATTCTTTTTGTTAGAGCTGCTAACTACTGTAGTAGTTTTTGTATTATCTTTCCAAGGTTTGTAATTTTTGGCTTCTGGCCCCATTAAATCGTTTTTCTTTTGAGCAGACATACTGCTTCCAATCATAATTGCTAATAACCAAATTAAATTCTTCATAATACCTTACCTTTTTTAATTAACTGTTATAAAAATACAACCAAATAAAAGGTTTTGAAATATGAGAAAAATGGTATTTTTTTTTGGTGTTATTACGGAACTGTTACTACGTGTTTTTACGGATGTTTGATTAAATAAGGTTTAAGTTGCTGGCTTTGTTAATCAACTCAACGGTGTTTTTTACATCTAATTTTTTAAGCATGTTAGATCGGTGAGTTTCTACTGTTCGGGTACTTACATATAATTTTGATGCAATTTCTTTAGTGGTAAGTCCTTTGGCTAAAAAATCTAAAATTTCTGTTTCTTTTTTGGTTAAATTTTTAATGCTTTTAACTTCAGCCATGCTGTCTATCATTTTTTTAGATAGTTCTTGGTTGTAATACTTAGTACCATTGTGTACTTGTTTAATAGCATCAATAACCTCGGTTTCGTCGGTGTTTTTTAAAAGATACCCAAAGGCTCCATATTCAGCACATCTAGCAATATAATTTCCATCGTCATGCATAGAAATAGCAATTGCTTTTATGGATTTGTATTTTTTTTGAATGGTTTTTAAAACTTCCAAACCATTCATGTTCGGCATAGAAAGATCTAGTAAAATAATATCGGGTAAAATACCTTTTTTAAGTGTATTCATTAACTCTAAACCATCTTCTACTGTGGCCAAAACATTTAAGAAAGGGTGTTTGTTTAACAATGCTGTCAATCCATCTCTAAATAGTTGATGGTCATCAGCAACAATAAGATTTATTTTATTCATGGGTTAAAGGGATTTCAATTTCTACATTAGAGTTTTCGGGTTCTGTTTCAAAAGAGATCAATCCGTTTAAAATCTCTACTCTTTCTTTAATATTGATAATTCCAGATCCTAAATTTACTTTTTCGGTGTCATAACCAATACCATCGTCAAAATAATAAATAGATACGTAGTTGTCAAATTCGGTAATAGAAATTCTAATTTTAGAAGCATTTGCATGCTTTACGCTATTGTTAATTAGTTCTTGACTAATTCTAAATATAGAAATGGCAATGTTGGTGTTTATTTTGGAGTTTTTAGTTTTTATAGAGTTGTTAAAATCAATATCTATTTGAGTGGTGTTTTTGATTAATTTAACAAATGTTTTTAAGGTTTCGCCCACACCAAAATCTATTAAAGAAGGAGGCATTAGTGCGTAGGTCATTCTTCTAATTTCTGCAATAGTATGATCTATTAAACCTTTCATTTTGTCTTTTTCCTCAACATCTATATTCATGTTTTCTACAAAAAAGCGAAGACTGGTTAGCAAAGGTCCAATACCATCGTGTAGTTCTTGTGCCAACCTTTTTCGTTCGGTTTCTTGTCCTTCAATTAAAATTCTTTTTTTATTGGTATTTGCTTGAGCAACTTTTGCCTGATATTCAATTAATTTCTCTTTCATTTTAACCAAAGAGTTTCCTAAAACATCGGCTTTAGATTGTGGTTTGTAGTTGTTATCAAACTCCATTTTTCCAACTTGATGAGAAAATTGAATGGCTTTGGTTAAAGATTCTTTTAAAGAATTTAGCGCTTTTAAAATGTCATTAATTTCTTTAAAATGAGTTTTGTTTTCTATGGTCACATTATAGTTTCCATCGGTCATGGCTAATAGCTGGTTTTCCATTGTTTTTAGTGGCTTAGATAAAAACTGGGTAAAATACGTTCCTAATAAAAGAGCTATAATAAGAATAGAGCAAGCAATAATTAATAGTTTAATTTGCATGTTTTGTAAAGGCTCCATAACCTCATCAACGTCCATTTCTGACAATATAGACCAATGAATGTGAGAAATAGTAATGTTATGATAAGCACTATAAACTGGAATTCCCCTATAGTCTTTATAAATTCCATTTTTTAAAACATTGTTAAAAGAATTTTGAACACTTTTAGTTTTTGCTTGTATGCTATAGGGAGGTTTGTTAGGTAAAAATCTAGAAGTAGATCTTAATTTATAATCTTTTCCAACTAAATAGGTTTCTCCACTTTTTCCCATTCCGGTACGTTCTAATAATATTTGTTGTATAAAATTATTAGAGAGTGTTTTTATGCTTTTAATAACATTGTTTTTAACAATAACCAACCCGATTAAAAGAGTTCCATCTTTAGAAATAGGAGTAAAGTCATAAATTCCAGATTGATTGATTTTATAAGACAATTTCTCTAAATCATTCAAATCAAAATTAATTCCATTGTCTATAGATTCATTTCGTTTAAAATGTTTCCATTCGGCATCTAAATATTTTTCTATCTGAACTCTTTTTAAACGTTCGATTGAGCTTAATTGTGATAGAATTTTTTCGTCTAATGTTTTTTCAAACTGATTGTAAAATGAAGTGGAAAGTGCAATCACAACTACAAAAAGTAAGGAGTTAATGATAATGATAATCCAAGTTTTAATGCTCATTTTTTTGTGTATTGGGAGGTGTAAAAAATAGTAATACGAATGTACATAATTTACATTGTAGTTAAAGAAACGACAAATTAAAAAGTAGAGATTTTAAACAACAAATCCTTTAATTCAGAAAAATTAAAGGATTTGTTGTTTTGTGTAAGTTTATAAGTATTACCAGCCTCCGCTGGCACCACCACCACCAAAGCCTCCGCCTCCAAAGCTACCTCCGCCAGAAAAACCTCCGCCAAAGCCACCTGAAGAACCACCTCGATATCCTCTGCTACTCCCCAAACTACCTAATAAAATAGCGGTAAAAATATCAGAAGAATCTAATTTGCCTCCTCTGTTGTTAGAACCTCCATTTCCTTTTCCAGAATTGTTCCCTCTGCTCATAAAAAAGATAACGGCAGCTACTATAATTATTAAAATTAAAATATTTCCTTTTCCTTTAGAGCTTTTCTTTTTAGGATTGGGTTTGTATTCTCCAGCTAATATTTTTATAATTCTATTGGTTGCATTATCCAATCCTTGATAATACTGCTGTTTTTTAAAAGCAGGAGTAATAAGATTGGTAATAATTTGTTTGCTTAAATAATCGGTAAGTAAATGTTCTACACCATACCCAGTGGCAATGTGTACTTTTCTATCGTTTTTAGAAATTAAAATAAAAATACCATTGTCTTTACCTTTTTGACCAATTCCCCACTCATGTGCTTTTTCTGTAGCCAACATAGCTATATCATTACCATTTAAACTGTTAATAGTTGCAATGGCAATTTGTGTAGAAGTGGTGTCTGCATAGTTAATTAGTTTTTGTGCTAATGTAGATGCTTCTTGTTGTGTTAACATATTAGCATAATCGTACACTCCTTTGTAGCTTGTTTCTTTTTTAGCTAAAGGGTTTTGTGCGTTTGCTACTAATATTGAAAAAAAAGCCAGTCCCAGGACTAGCTTTGTAATGTGTTTGTACATAATTTTTTATTTTCTGTCTCCGAATAAACGTAGCAAGTATAAGAATAGGTTGATAAAGTCTAAGTACAACGTTAAAGCACCCATAATGGCTCCTTTTTTAGCATCTTCTTCAGAGTTCATCTGACTAGCCATTCTTTTAATTTTTTGAGTATCATATGCTGTTAAACCTACAAAAACAATAACTCCTACGTAGTTTAAAATATAATACATCATGGCAGATTGTAGGAACATGTTTACCAGAGTAGCTATAATTAAACCTATTAAAGCCATAAACAATAAGTTTCCCCAACTTGTTAAGTCTTTTTTAGTAGTATATCCATAAAAACTCATAGCTCCAAAAGTACCTGCTGTAATAAAAAAGGTTGATGAAATTGAAGCAGATGTATACAGTAAAAAAATGGTAGACATGGTTAAACCATTTAATACAGAATACAATACAAATAGCAAACTAGCTCTTTCAGCCGTCATACTTTGAATTCTAGCAGATAGCCATATAACCAAACCTAATTCAGCACCAATCAAACCATAAAAAACAAGTTTGTTAATACCTCCTTGGGGTGGGTATAAAATTTCTAAAAATGCAGGAGTAGTGGCAGCCCACCAAGCTACAAATGCAGTAATTAATAAAGCACCGCTCATCCAAGCGTATACTTTGTTCATAAATACAGCTTCTTTTGCTGTACTAGATTCAATTGAAAATGGGTTCATAATATTATCCTTTAGATATTTCGTCTGACAATTCGTTGGTATCGTTGCTTTGGTATTTAAAATAGGTTTTTAATTGTGCACCTGCTTCTTGAATACCATCAACCAAGCCTTGCGCAAATTGTCCTTTTTTAAATTGATTGATTACTTTGTTTTTTGTGGTCTCCCAAAAATTAGGAGGTACTACTTTGTTAATTCCATCATCACCTAAAACAACAAACTGTTTAGCTTCTGTAGCTACATAAAATAATACTCCGTTTCTAGCCTCGGTTTCATACATTTTTAAATTGTTAAAAACGGCAATTGCTCTGTCCATAACGTCTCCTTCAAAAGTAGGTTCTAAATGAACTCTAATTTCACCAGAGGTGTTTTTTTCAGCTTCTTTAATTGCATTTACAATTAAACTTTCTTGTTCTTTGGTAATAAAGGCAGTAGTACTCATTTTTAAAATTTTACTTCAGGAGCTTTGCTGCTAGCTGGATCTGCTTGAAAGTAGTCTAACTTTTCAAAAGAAAACATACTTGCAGTTATGTTTTTAGGAAACTTTCTTATCATAGTATTGTATTCTTTAACCAAGTTGTTAAAACGATTACGTTCTACGTTAATTCTATTTTCTGTTCCTTCTAACTGAGATTGCAATCCTATAAATTGTTGACTAGCTTTTAAGTCCGGATATCTTTCTGCAACTACCATTAATTTGTTTAATGCACCGGTTAAACCTTGTTGCGCTTGTTGAAATTTAGCAATGCTGTTGGCATCTAATTTACTAGCATCTACAGTTACCGATGTTGCTTTGGCTCTTGCTTCTATAACTCCTGTTAAGGTTTCTTGTTCGTGGCTAGCATATCCTTTTACAGTAGCTACCAAGTTTGGAATTAAATCGGCTCTACGTTGGTAAGAGCTTTCTACATTTGCCCATTGTCCTGTGGCAGCTTCTTGGGCAGTTACCATACTGTTATACCCACAAGAACTTAAGGTGATAGCTGCAAAAATTACAGCAAAATACTTTACAATTTTTTTCATGATATAATTTAATAATTACACGTACTAAAGTACATAAACTATACCAATGTAGTTGTATGACAGAATGTCTTTTTACAACTGATTTTTAATTTTTAGAAGTTCGGTTTTTATAGCTTCCAAACGGTTTATGGTTGTAATGGTGCTAACTGTTTTTTTGGGTTGATTGCGGAGTTTTTTTCGAACTCCCTCTAAAGAATACCCTTGTTCTTTGGCTAAGTGATAGACTAACTTTATTTTTTCAATATCTACGGTAGTAAACATTCTATCTCCTTTGCTATTTTTTTTAGGTTTAATCATGTCAAACTCTTGTTCCCAATAACGTATCATAGAAATTGGCACACCAAAAGCCTTGGCTACTTCACCAATTTTATAATATCTTTTATTAGGGAGTTCTATATGCATTAGTCAAGCGATTGGTTTTCTTGTGAAGATAAAATTAACATGGTTTCATATTCTTCTGGAGTCAAATCATTATGATAAAAATACACAGGATTCATTTTCTGATTTCCTTTTTTTACTTCATAATGTAAATGTGGTGCTGTAGATGATCCTGTAGATCCAACCAAACCTATTAAATCACCACGTTTTACTTTTTGTCCTCTTCTTACAAAAAACTTGCTCATGTGAGCATAGGTGGTTTCATAGCCAAAACCATGATCAATAACAATATGGTTTCCAAAACCTTTTCTAGATTTTTTAGCCGATTTGATAACACCGTCTCCAGTAGCATATATATTAGATCCTTGTGGAGCAGAAAAATCCATTCCCCAGTGCATACGTCTTGTTTTGTAAATAGGATGAATTCTCATACCATATCCAGAAGCCATTCTTTTTAAGTCTTTATTGGCTACAGGCTGAATGGCAGGAATAGAAGCTAACATTTCTGCCTTGTTTTTGGCTAGTTTTACAATTTCATCTAAAGATTTAGATTGAACAACCAAACGTTTGGCTAGAATATCCATTTTTTGAGTAGCTTCTTTAATCAAGTCACTATTTTTATACCCATCTAAGTTTTTATAACGATTAATTCCTCCAAAACCAGCACTTCTTTCTTCTTCAGAAATAGGTTTTGCTTCAAATATAACACGGTATACATTGTTGTCACGTTGTTGAATTTCTTCTAAAATAGCAGTAGATTCTGCCATTCTTTTTTCTAACAACTCATAATTAAACTTTAAATTGTTCAATTCTCTAAGAGTTGCACGTTCCGATGGAGATTTTAAAATGGTACTAAAAGCAGCAAAACCAAGCAATCCAATCAATACAATAGCCAATATGTAAAGAATACTATTCCTTAGAATTTTCTTTTTATTTTTTTCTATAGGCTGATAAGATAATGTATCAGAATCGTAATAAAATTTTGCTTTCGCCATGAAACTAATTTAACTATTTTTGTGACCAATTAAATAAAAGCAATTTATTTTAATATAACCAACGTACAAAATTACAAAATGTTTTACAAAGGTGTTTAAAATAGATTGTTTAACCCAATTTACAATATGAAGTCTCAGGATATTAGAAAAAAGTTTTTAGAGTTTTTTGAATCAAAACAACATAAAATAATACCATCAGCCTCTATGGTATTAAAAGATGACCCTACATTAATGTTTGTAAATTCGGGGATGGCTCCTCTTAAAGAATATTTTTTAGGACAACGTAAAGTGATAAATTCTAGATTAACAGATTCTCAAAAATGTTTAAGAGTTTCTGGTAAACACAACGATTTAGAAGAGGTTGGTATTGATACTTATCACCATACTCTTTTTGAAATGTTAGGAAACTGGTCTTTTGGTGATTACTTTAAAAAAGAAGCCATTGCATGGGCTTGGGAGCTGTTAACAGAGGTATACAAAATAGACAAAGACATTATATATGTTACCATTTTTGAAGGTGATGATTCTGAAGGCTTGGTAAAAGACACAGAGGCTTATGAAATGTGGAAAGAACACATTGCAGAAGATAGAATTTTACTAGGAAACAAAAAAGATAACTTTTGGGAAATGGGAGCACAGGGACCTTGTGGACCTTGTTCAGAAATTCACGTAGATATTCGTTCTGCCGAAGAAAAAGCAAAAGTTGATGGTAAAGATTTGGTTAATATGGATCATCCACAAGTTGTGGAAATTTGGAATCTAGTATTTATGCAATTCAACAGAAAAGCAGATGGTTCTTTAGAAGTATTACCAAATCAACACATAGATACAGGAATGGGATTTGAGCGTTTGTGTATGGTGTTGCAAGGAGTGCAATCTAATTATGATACAGATGTGTTTACTCCGTTAATTCATGAATTAGAATCTAAAGCAAACGTAACCTACGGAAAATCAGAAGAAATAGATATTGCATTAAGAGTTATATCGGACCATGTGAGAGCAGTTGCTTTTGCCATTGCAGATGGACAATTGCCTTCTAGTACTGGAGCAGGATATGTAATTCGTAGAATTTTAAGACGTGCTATTCGTTACGGATTTACGTTTTTAAATCAAAAAGAACCTTTTATTTATCAATTGGTAGATGTGTTAAGCCGACAAATGGGAGAAAGTTTCCCAGAAATTGTTGAACAAAAACAATTGGTAAGAAATGTAATGAAAGAAGAAGAAGCTTCTTTTTTAAGAACCTTAGGCCAAGGTTTAGGTTTGTTAGATAATGTAATTGCAGAAACAAAAGGAAAAGAAGTTTCTGGAGACAAAGCTTTTGAATTGTACGATACTTTTGGATTTCCAATTGATTTAACCGCTTTAATTTTAAGTGAAAAAGGATATTCATTGAACGAAGCTGAATTTGAAGCTGCCTTGGAAAAACAAAAAAATCGTTCTAGAGCAGCCGCAGAAATGGATATGGATGACTGGGTGATTTTAAAGGAAGATGCTGATGAAGAATTTATTGGTTATGATTACTTAGAATCGCCAGTAAAAATTACAAAGTACCGTAAAGTTACTTCTAAAAAAGATGGAGAATTGTACCAATTGGTATTTAACTTAACACCATTTTATCCTGAAGGAGGAGGACAAGTAGGAGATAGAGGATTTTTAGAAGCAAGTAACGGAAATGTGGTACATATAATTGATACCAAAAAAGAGAATAATTTAATTATTCATATTGTTAAAAACTTACCGTTAAATCCTACAGATTCATTTAAAGCTGTTGTAGATGTAAAAAACAGAGATGCTTCTAACAACAATCACTCTGCAACACATTTATTGCACCAAGCATTAAGAAGTGTATTGGGAACTCATGTAGAACAAAAAGGATCTTTGGTGAATGCAAAATATTTACGTTTTGATTTTTCTCATTTTTCAAAAGTAACTCAAGACGAGTTAGAAGAAGTAGAAGAGTTTGTAAATGCACGTATCCGTGAAAAGTTAGAGTTACAAGAATATCGTAAAATACCTATGCAAGAAGCAATAGACAAAGGAGCTATGGCCTTGTTTGGAGAAAAATATGGAGATACGGTTCGTATGATTCAGTTTGGAAACTCCAAAGAATTATGTGGAGGTACGCATGTTAGCAATACTCATAATATTTGGCATTTTAAAATTACTGGAGAAAGTGCTGTTGCAGCAGGAGTTCGTAGAATTGAAGCAATTACAGGTACTGCAGCTAAAGAATATTTTACAAAACAAGATAAAGTTTTAGGAAATGTAAAGGCTTCTTTAAAAAACGCAAAAGATCCTGTAAAGGCAATAACATCGATACAAGACGAAAACGCTGCTTTAAAAAAGGAAATTGAAGTTTTGTTAAAAGAAAAAGCAAAGAATGTAAAAGGAGATTTAAAATCGAGCATTCAAGAAATTAACGGAATTAACTTTTTGGCAACACAAATAGATATGAGTGCAAGTGCTATTAAAGACATTGCACATGAGTTAGGAGGAGAAATAGAAAATTTATTCTTTTTTGCAGGAGCAGAAAATGAGGGAAAGGCAACATTAACATCTTACATTGCTAAAAATTTAGTAGAAGAAAAAGGATACGATGCTGGTAAAATAGTTCGCGAATTGGGTCGATTGATTCAAGGAGGTGGTGGAGGACAAAAATTCTTTGCTACTGCAGGAGGTAAAAACCCAGCAGGATTGTCTGAAGCTATTGAAAAAGTAAAAGAATATTTATAATTAGTTGTAGGTTTTTAGTATTGAGTTGTTGGTTGTATATGGCTAACAACCAAAAGCCAGAAACTAAAAACCAAAAAAATGAAATTTAGAACAGAAATAAAATTAGAATCCCAACAACAAAATCAATTAGATCATACGTCTAAGGTTCTGTTGTTGGGATCTTGTTTAAAGTAAAGTATAGAATTTAAGTTTTAATCCTAAAATTAATAACAACATTACAATGCTTACTATCATTCAAATAATAGCTTTGCTACAAGGTGTTTTTGTGCTTTCTGTTTTGCTCGTAAATAGAAAAAAGTACAGACAAACCCCTCTGATGTTGTTGTTTGGAAGTTTGTTATCTATTTTAATTTATATTGTTTTTGATGATGAGAATAATATTTTTATCAAAAATTCAGATTGGTTTCTTTTTGATAATTCTCTTTTCATCACTTTTCTATTTCTTTTTGTTAGGTATTATAAAAATGGGAAAGAGGTTTTTTCTAAAAGGGATGCTCTTTTTTTTATACCCAATCTTATCTATTTTATTGTTGAAGCGATAGAAATAAAAATGGGATACGATCACTTAGTAGTAGAAATTGTAGAAACGCTAACAGAACTAACTTTTGTGGTTTATTTATTCTTGATGATTTATTCCATAGTTACAACCAAAATTAAACATTGGGCTCTTTATTTTGCAATTCCTATAATGTTTTTGTTTGCGTTTTCAATTGTAAATGAAATTATAGGATTGATAAACCCCGCTACAGCAATAACTATAAGTAATCAATATTTTAACACCAGTCTTTTATTAATTGTTGCGTTTCTGTTTTATTTTATAGCCTTTAAATTAATTACCAAAGACAATCAATTGCTTCCAGGTATAAAAGTGAATAAGTATAAAAACTCCAATCTTAATCCAGAGTTAATTCAGAAATACAAAGCTGAAATTATTCATGCAATGGAAATAGAAAAATTGTACTTAAACAATCAATTATCTATTCATGAATTTTCAAAAAGATTAAATATTCCTCGTCAATATATTTCGGAGATTTTAAATGTTCACATGAATATTAGTTTTCAAGATCTCATCAATCAATATAGAGTAGAAGAGTTTATCTTTAGGTTAAAAAACGACCAAACTAATCAGTTTACACTCTTGGCTATTGCCATGGATGTTGGTTTTAGTTCTAAATCATCTTTTAATTCTACGTTTAAGAAAATCAAAGGTTTAACTCCTTCTGAATATAAGAAGACTCAACTAAATAAGGTTTAATTGAGTGCAATACAATTAGTTTGGACGAACTTAAAACTACAAATACACAAAAAACCTTTTTCTTTGTGTCGTTAGGTTTAACAAACAAAATAGTGCCTCTATAATTAGAAATAATTAAGATACTATATTTGTTGTGAAATTATAAAACGACTTACTTTTGAAATTTAGAACAGAAATAAAATTAGAATCCCAACAACAAAATCAATTAGATCATACGTCTAAGGTTTTGTTGTTGGGATCTTGTTTTTCTGAAAATATAGGAAATCAATTAGCGTATTATAAGTTTGATACGCTGATAAATCCTTTTGGAGTTTTGTTTAGTCCCACGGCTATTGCCAAAGTTTTAAAAGATACGGTACATCAACAAATATATACTAGTAATGATTTGGTGTCTCAAAATGGCTTATATCATTCTTTACAACATCATTCAGATATTTCTAATATAAACGCTAAACATGTAGTTGATAATATTCACAATGCTCAAAATGAGTGTTTACAGCAGTTACAAAACGCTACACATATTATAATTACATTAGGTACTTCTTGGGTGTACGGACACTTGTTAAGCAATCAATTGGTGGCAAATTGTCATAAAATTCCACAGACGGAGTTTGAGAAACGAATGTTGTCTATTCAGGAAATAGAAACAGCATTGACAGAAATAATTAAAACCATTAGAAACGTAAATGCATCAATCCAAATTATGTTTACAATAAGCCCTGTAAGGCATACCAAAGATGGATTGATTGAAAACTCGTTAAGCAAAGCCCAACTGTTAACCGCTACGCATAAAATTAAAGAAAGCTACGATGTGGCCTATTTTGGGAGTTATGAAATAATGATGGATGATTTACGAGATTATCGCTTTTACGAAGCAGATCTAATTCATCCTAACAGTGTTGCTATAGATTATATTTGGGAAAAATTTACTGAAGTATGGATTTCAGAAAAAGCAAGAGGTTATTTTAAGCGAATAGCATCCATTCAACAAAGTAAATTGCACAAACCTTTTCAGCCAGATTCTTTAGCACATCAAGAGTTTTTAAAAAAGTTAGCCACAAAACAATCACAATTAGAAAAAGAACTGAATGTCAAATTTTAGCATACATCCCTCGTTTTTACTAAACGGAGAAAGTTTTGAAACTCCTTTAGAGTTAATTTCTTTTTCAGAAAGTGTTTCTGATGATTTGTATTGGTTTTTGCAAGAATGGTTTTCAGATTCTGAAACGTTAATAGTTCAAACATCGGGTTCTACAGGAACTCCAAAGTTAGTGGCTATTAAAAAAGAGTTTATGGAAAACTCCTCCAAAGCCACAGGTTCTTTTTTTAATTTACAAGAGGGTACCAAAGCTTTGTGTTGTTTGTCTACAGCCTATATTGCCGGAAAAATGATGGTGATTAGAGCTTTAACTTTGGGGTGGGAGTTAGATTTAGTAGCACCTGTTAGCAATCCGTTAGAAAATGTTTTTGAACCGTACGATTTTTGTGCCATGGTTCCTCTGCAAGCAAAAGCAAGTTTATGGGATTTGCATTTGGTTAAAAAATTATTGATTGGTGGTGGAGTAGTGTCTAATACTTTACAGGATTCTTTACAAAACGTACAAACGTTGTGTTATGCTTCTTATGGAATGACGGAAACGGTTTCTCATATTGCTGTTAAAAGGTTAAATCATTACATCTCGACTCCGCTCGATGACCAAAATCACGAGAATTTTGATTCAAATGATCTTCGAAAGTCTGTGCAGAGCGGAGTCGAAGTAGAGTCGAGAAGCTATTATAAATTATTACCCAACATTACCATTTCTCAAGACGACAGAGGTTGTTTGGTTATAGATGCCCCTTTATTAAGCGATGAAAAAGTAATTACCAATGATATTATAAAACAGCACTCAGCTTCCGAGTTTGAGTGGCTAGGACGTCTTGATAATGTAATCAATTCAGGAGGAGTAAAATTACATCCAGAGCAAATAGAAAAAGAATTGTCTAAACGCATTCATCAACGTTTTTTTGTTGCGGGTGTTTCTGATGAGGTTTTAGGAGAAAAGTTAATTCTTGTTGTAGAAGGAACTTCTTCTGAATTAAACCTTACGGGTTTAAATTTATCTAAATACGAATTGCCTAAAGAAATTTATTTTTTACCCCAATTTATAGAAACTACTACTAATAAAATTCAAAGACAAAAAACACTGTCTTTGCTAAACTAAATTAAACGAAAACTTTATGAAAAATTACATTCAACTATTTTTATTGTTGATGGTAGCTACGGTATTTGGTCAACAAAAAACTGCTATTTCGGGAACTTTAAAAACAGAAGGTAATACTGCAACTCCTTATGTAACGGTTACATTAAAAAATATAGATACAGCCAATTTAAAACAAGGGTTCTCTAACGAAAATGGTTTGTTTGTTTTTGAAAATGTGAATCCTGGAAAGTATGAATTGTTATTCAATGCCATTGGGTTTAAACAAATTACTAAAAATGTTTTTGTAGGTGGAATTAACTCTTATTTAAATATTGGGACTATTGTGTTGGTAGAAGATGCTACGGAGTTGTCAGCCGTAGAAATTAAAACTCAAAAATCAGTCATAAGCCAAGGACTGGAAAAGAAAACGTTTGATTTAGACAATGTAATCTCGCAAACAGGAGGTTCTGTGTTAGATGTTATGAAAGGAATGCCAGGAATATCTGTAGATCAAGAAGGAAAGGTAATGCTAAGAGGAAGTGATAAAGTATTGGTATTGATAGACGGACAACAATCTAGTTTAACAGGGTTTGGAAATCAAAAAGGATTGGATAATATTCCTGCTGCCAATATAGAAAAGATAGAAATCATCAACAACCCTTCTGCTAAATATGATGCTTCTGGAAATGCGGGTGCCATCAATATTATTTATAAAAAAGAAAAGAAAGAAGGTTTAAACGGTTCTGTAGGCTTTACGTATGGATTGGGGGTTTTATCAAAAAAGAAAGAAGATTTGCCTACCCAATTAGGTAGTTACGATTTTACTCCAAAATACATTCCTAGTTTAGATTTAAATTATGTAAAAAAGAAAGTGGCCTTCTTTTTACAGTCCGAAGTAATGAAGCAAGAAAAACTGCCGAATAATGAATTCACTACTCGTAATTATAACGATGGAAGAAACATCATTTCTCAGGTTCCAGAAAACAGAAAACAAATTCATTACATTGTAAAAGGAGGAGTAGATTTTAACATTGATGAACAAAATACATTAAAAATATCATCTATTTACGATTGGGAAAAGCACACAGATACAGCTCAAGTTCCCTACATAAATATAGATACAGGAAACAGATATCGTTATACCAATTGGAGAGAAGAAGAAATTACAGGATATTTTAATGTAGCTGCAGATTATGAACATAAATTTTTAGAGCCAGGTCATCACATTAAAGCAAGAGTACAATACATTAAAGGTTGGGAAGATGAAACCTATTATGTAAACGATAGTTTAAACGCTACACCAAGTAGAGATATTACCAATATTTTAGCAACGGAGCATATTTTTGTAAACAATGTTGATTATACCAAACCTTTTGAAAGCGGTATTTTAGAAACAGGAGTAAAATTACAATACAGAGATTTACCTGTTGAGTATACCGTAACACCTGATGCTAATAATTCTATTGTTTTTGAAGGAATGGGAAACAACTCTAACTGGAAAGAAACTATTTATGCTGCTTATGCAAATTTAATTTATGAAACCCCTACCTATGATATTGAAGGAGGAATTAGAGCGGAGCAAACTTCTGTGGTTTACGATGTAGATCCTGCCAATATTTATTTTGATAAAAAACAAGATGCATACAGTTATTTTGAATTGTTTCCTAACGTAAGGTGGACTTACAAATTAATAGGAAAGCAAAAAGTATCGTTGTTTTATAATAGAAGAGTAGACCGTCCTGGAGAATCAGAATTAAGAATGTTTGCCAAGTCTGATGATCATGAATTGTTAAAAGTTGGAAACCCTTATTTAAGACCTCAGTTTACACAGTCTGGAGAAATTGCATACAAAACCCGATGGAACAAAAGTTCTTTGTTTTTGGCAGCTTATTATAAGTATATAGACAATCCTTATATGAGAGTTTATGGTGCAGCAGAAAATAACGGAGTACCTGTGGTTATTAAAAGTTATGCCAATACAGGAAGTGCGAGCAATGCAGGTTTGGAATTCATTTACGATCAAGAATTGTTTGATTTTTGGAAATTGTCTGGAAATATAAACGCTTATCAAAATCACATTAACAGCCACACAGGAACTATTTTGTTTCCAACAGAACAAACCTTTAATGTAGAAGATAGAAGTGAAATTACATGGGATGCCAAAATAAATTCTACGTGGAATTTAAAGAACGATTTGCAATTGCAGTTAAGTTATTTGTATATGGCTCCTAAAAACATTGCACAAGGTCGTCAGTTGTACAGAAGTTCTTTAGATCTAGGTGCTAAAAAGAAATTTTGGAACGGAAAAGGAGAGTTTTCTTTTGCGTTTAGCGATATCTTAAATCAATACGCATTAAGACAAAATATAAAAGCAACTACTTTTACTGCTTTGTATGAAAATTATTACGAAACACAAGTAATAAGAACGGGAGTAAAATTCTATTTTTAAACTCAAATAAAAAAGGCTTTCTAATTTTAGAAAGCCTTTTTTATTAGTGAAAGTTTGAACTACCAATTGTCTGTTCTAAAAGAAGAGGCAGGTAAACCAGAAGTACTAAACAAACTAGCTTCTGCACAATTTGTAAATCCGTAACGCACTGCTACAGGTTTTTCAACTAGAGGAGAGCTAAGTTGTAATGTGTTTGTTTTTTTGATGATTTTAGCTTTAGCTGGATAAAATTTTTGATCTTCTCCAGCAATTTCAAATCCTGTTAACTCTTTTCCAAAACTACTAATTCCGTATTTAGTTCCAGAAAAAGTAATCTCTAAAATGTTGTCTTTTACTAAGTTTAAACTTTTATAAATAGGTCCAGAATATTCAATTCCTTTTATTTGATAATCTTTATTCAAAGCCCAATAAGCCAATCGTTCTCCAACAATTTTCTTTTCACGAGGATGTATGGCATAACAATCTCCAATATCTAAAGTTACAGCCATACCACTGTTTTTTAGCGTTTGCGAAGTTTTTAATTGTGCTTCTCTTAAATAAGCTGAGTTTGCTTTTTTACCATAATTAAACGGAGCAATTTGAGTGGTGTAAAAAGCGAAATCTCCTTGGTTCCACTGTTGTCTCCAAGAACTTACCATTGCATTGATTAACGCAGTATACTCTGAAGCTTTAGATTTATTAGCCTCACCTTGATACCAAATAGCTCCTTTAATAGTGTAGCCTATAATAGGGTGAATCATTCCGTTGTACAAAACTCTTGGAGTCTGTTGTACCCTTTCTTTTTGAATTTCAGAAGGAATGCTAATAGTTTTAAATTCCTGTAAGGTTTCGGTGTCTGTCCACGCTTCTGCAGATGAACCACCCCAACAAGTTACAATTAAGCCTATGGGAATGTTTAAAATACTTTCAAGCTTTTTTCCAAAAAAATATGCAGCAGCACTAAATTTGGGAGTGTTTGTTGGGTTGGCCATTTTCCAATTTCCAGACAAAGTATCTACAGGAGTTAAACTAGGATTTCTTTGTACCATAAACATTCTAATGTTAGGGTTGTTAGAGTTTAGAATTTCTTCTTGACTTCCGTTTACTGGTTGGTTGTTAAAACCTTGTACAGGCATTTCCATATTAGATTGTCCTGAACATAACCAAACTTCTCCAATCATTACATCCTCTAGCTTTATTTGGTTACTTCCTTTTATGGTTAAAGAATAAGGGCCACCGGCTGTTGGCGTTTTAATTTTTAACTTCCATTTACCGTTTTTATCAGTAGTAGTGGTAGCATTTTCTCCCCAACTAGCATTGATTTTTATGTTGGTTTTGGCATCGTCATTTCCCCAAATAGAAACTTCATCTTGTTGCTGAAGAACCATGTGGTTTTGAAATAGAGAAGCCACTTTTGTTTGAGCATAATTGGTGTAAGGAATCAATAATAGAATTAGATAACTAATTTTTTTTAACATAATATTGAGTTTTTAAGTACTACAAATATAAAAGACCATAAATATTTGTGTATAGGCAAATGTATTCTGGGGTGATATTGTTGTGTTTCTTAATAAAAAAATCCCTTAGTTTATTTTTTTAAACTAAGGGATTAAGGTTTACCTAAACAAAAAGTCAATACTTTCGTTGGTGTTTAAAGGATCAAAACCTTTAATTCTGTTTTTAATTAATAGAGTATTAATCAATTTACGTTTTACATTGTTGTAAAAACTTGTTTGAAATTGCCCTGGGTTTCTACCCGCTAAAATTTCTTCTCCAATTTTATCAGACAACCACTCTACAGGTGTTTCTGATTTTAATTTTTTAAAATCTAAACTTGGTTGTAATGTTTTTCTATCAATAGTTTCTAAAGAAAACTCTATGTTTTCTGGGTGTGTTTCGTTAATTGTATAATTTAAAATATACTTTTTACTAAATTCTTTTATATCCATAATTGTGTGGTGTTTATTCAAATAAAAAATCGATGTTGTTGTTTACATCCAATACATCATATTCTTCAATTTCTATTTTGTCAAAGAAAGCTAAAATTAAATTTCTTTTAACAACTTCTGTAAAATGTTCTGTTAATTCAGAACGTTTGCATTCGTGGTGTTCTATACCATTGGCCAAAAAGCTCATACGGTCTATAGAGGTTAATGTACAAAGAACGGTATCTGTGGTTTTTAAATCTTTAACATTAAACATCATTAAGTTGGCTTTGTGGTATTCTTGAATGGTCATAATTCCATGTTCATCATCATGGTGATGATGTTCGTGCTCATGTTTATGATTGTGTTCGTGGTTGTGGTGTTCGTGATTGCTCAAAATATGTATGTTTGTTACCAATGAATATTGGTTTCTAATTGTTCTTCTAATTCATCTGGCAAGATAGCAAAGAAATCGATACCTGTTTCTTGTTCTACTTTATTTACGGATGTTTGATAATGGCTGTAAGCTTTAATATCTTTTGTGTGTGGCAATATAAAAGCTGTCATTTTTTGAGGTTGGGTTAAATCGTAAAGAACCTTATAATAAGCTCCAGGAACGGTTACTTTGTTGTTGCCAATTTGACCTATATTATTTTTAAATATGGGGCCTGTAACTACCAAAATAGAATCTTCTTCTACAGCCCATTTTCTAACCTGACTTTCTAAACGTTTCCATTCTCCTCTGTTAAAACTAGGGAGCTGAGGTGACATGTTAGACATAAGAAACGTTTCATCCATGGCTTGTTTGTTTAATTTCATGTCTGCAGCAGGGCATAGATGACCTCTATCATAACCACTTTTTTTATAATCGTTTAAACTAGCAGATTCTGTTGGAATACTAGTATCAGATTTAAAATTGTCTTTGCGTTTAGCGGTTCCGTTTACAAACTCAGCAGTTAATAAATAGTATACCCAATTGGCTTGCTCATGGGTTTCGTTATATTCTAAAGAATAATACGTTTTATTGGCTATTGTACTTGTAGCACTAGGTTGATAAGTTTTATAGTTAAAAGACAATTCATCACTCTTAATGGTATCTATGGTACTAGTAGGTTCTCTTTTGATAAAGACACTGCAAGCAATTAAAATAGAAATTAATAAAAGTAGAAAGAAGTGTTGCTTTTTCATATTAATCAAAATATTTGTTGATTTCGTTTTCTGATAAGTTGATGTTTTCTACATTGTGTAGTTGTAAAACTTCTTCTAAAGAATCCATCTTGAATTTTAAAATGGCTTTGTTTATATCTTTACCCGCTAAAAATTGTTTAAAACAAGTGTTGTTTTCGTTTTCTAAGACTTCATTAATTACTTGCATAGTGGTACGATCTAACACCATTAAACGGAACCTTTTGGTTTTAGAGTTTTTTTCGTAACCAAAACCAATAATATATTGTTCTCTAAATTGTTGTACTGTCATTTGTGTAAAGTTAAAACCCTCTACAAAGGTAGAGGGTTTTTTTAAGAGTTGTAAAATAGTGCTTATGCCATGGAATGATATACGTTTTGTACATCATCATCTTCTTCTAATTTTTCTAATAATTTTTCTACATCTGCTTGTTGTTCTTCTGTTAACTCAGTAGTTGTTGTAGGAATTCTTTCAAATCCAGAAGATAAAATTTCCAATTCGTTTTCTTCTAAGTAAGATTGAATGGCTCCAAACTGTGTAAAAGGTCCATAAATTAAGATTCCGTCTTCATCCTGAAACACTTCTTCTACTTCAAAATCCATTAAATCTAATTCTAATTCTTCTAAGTCTATTTCTTTGTTTTCAGAATTAATTCGGAAGTTACACGTATGATCAAACATAAAAACTACAGAACCAGAAGTTCCTAAGTTTCCGTTACATTTGTTAAAAGCAGCACGTACGTTGGCTACAGTTCTGTTGTTGTTGTCTGTTGCAGTTTCTACCACTACAGCAATACCGTGTGGTGCATATCCTTCAAACAAGGTTTCTTTATAGTTGGCAGTATCTTTATCAGTAGCTTTTTTAATGGCTCTTTCAACATTGTCTTTAGGCATGTTTGCAGCCTTTGCATTCTGAATTACGGCACGTAAACGAGAGTTGGTATCTGGATTTGGTCCTCCCTCTTTAACAGCCATTACAATGTCTTTCCCAATTCTAGTAAACGTTTTTGCCATTGCAGACCAACGTTTCATTTTTCTAGCTTTTCTAAATTCAAATGCTCTACCCATTTCTATGTAATATTATATAAGTGTCGTAAAATTATTGTTTTTTCTATTGTGCTACAAGTTTTATCAAACTTGAATAACTCCTAAGTTAAAAGGTTTTTCTATAGGAGCATGATTGGCAGCTTCTATTCCCATACCAATCCAAGTTCTAGTTTCTAAAGGATCTATTACGGCATCGGTCCATAATCTGGCAGCAGCGTAATATGGAGATGTTTGTTTGTCATATCTGTCCTCAATACTTTTCAAAATTTCGGCATGTCTTTCAGGAGTAATTTCTTCTCCTTTACGTTTTAATGTAGCTTCTTCTATTTGAGCCAATACTTTGGCTGCTTGTGCACCTCCCATAACAGCTAATCTTGCCGATGGCCATGCAAATATCAATCTAGGATCAAAAGCTTTACCACACATGGCATAGTTACCAGCCCCGTAAGAGTTTCCTATTACAACGGTAAATTTAGGAACCACAGAGTTAGAGACTGCGTTTACTAATTTGGCACCATCTTTTATAATACCGCCATGTTCACTTTTGCTACCTACCATAAAACCAGTAACATCTTGTAAAAAGACCAATGGAATTTTCTTTTGATTACAATTGGCAATAAAACGAGTGGCTTTGTCGGCAGAATCAGAATAAATAACCCCACCAAATTGCATTTCTCCTTTTTTGTTTTTGATGACTTTACGTTGATTGGCAACAATACCTACAGCCCAACCTTCTATACGAGCATAGCCACAAATAATACTTTCTCCGTAACCATCTTTATAAGCTTCAAAATCAGAATTATCAACCAAACGTTTGATAATCTCATTCATGTCATATTGTTCGGAACGAGATTTAGGTAAAATCCCGTAAATATCTTCAGGATTTTCTTTAGGAGCAATGGCTTCTTTTTTGTTGTAACCTGCCTTGTCGTAATCTCCAATTTTATCTACAATATTTTTAATCGTATCTAAACAATCTTTATCGTCTTTAGATTTGTAATCTGTAACTCCAGATATTTCGCAGTGTGTAGTTGCACCTCCTAAGGTTTCATTGTCAATACTTTCGCCAATGGCTGCTTTTACCAAATAGCTACCTGCTAAAAAAATACTTCCTGTTTTGTCTACAATTAAAGCTTCATCGCTCATAATTGGCAAGTAGGCACCACCAGCTACACAACTCCCCATAACCGCAGAAATTTGAGTAATTCCCATACTACTCATTTTGGCATTGTTTCTAAAAATTTTACCAAAATGTTCTTTGTCCGGAAAAACTTCATCTTGCAAAGGCAAATAAACTCCAGCACTATCTACTAGGTAAATAATTGGAATTCTGTTTTCCATGGCAATTTCCTGAGCTCTCAGGTTTTTTTTGCTGGTAATAGGGAACCAGGCACCTGCTTTTACCGTAGCATCATTTGCAACAACAATACATTGTTTACCACTAACGTACCCCATTTTAACAATTACACCACCAGAAGGACATCCACCGTGTTCTTGGTACATTTCATCTCCTACAAAAGCACCAATTTCTATTGATTTTTTGTGGGTATCAAATAAATAATCAATTCTTTCTCTAGCAGTTAGTTTTCCTTTTAAGTGTAGTTTTTCTATCCTTTTTAAACCGCCTCCTAGTTCTACTTTAGCAAATCGGGTTTTTAAATCTGATACTGCTAATTTGTTATGGTCTTCGTTTTTATTGAATTTGATGTCCATCGTATGTTTTTTGCAGTGCCAAATGTACAAAAACCTATAGATTTTTGATACTTAACAATTCATTAATGTTATGATTGAAAAATGATTGACCCTGTTTTTATTTACCATGGTAAATAATTAAAAATAATTGATATCTTTACCTGTAAAATTTAAATAGATAACAATGAAAACAATAGTAGTATTTGGGGCAAGCAACAGTAAAGCTTCTATAAACAAACAATTGGCAAATTACGCAGCAACAAAAGTAAACAACGTGTTGTTAGAGTATTTAGATTTGAATGATTTTGAAATGCCTATTTATAGTGTAGATAAAGAAGCTGAAAATGGAATTCCAGAACAGGCAACAGCTTTTAACAATGCATTGAGCATTGCAGATGGGTTTATAATTTCTTTTGCAGAACACAACGGTGCATATTCTACTGCTTTTAAAAATATTTTTGATTGGGTTTCTAGAGTAAATTCTAAAATGTGGAATGATAAACCAATGCTTTTGTTAGCTACATCACCTGGTGCAAGAGGAGGACAATCGGTTTTAGAAATAGCAACAGCAAGAATGCCGTACCATGGTGCTGTGGTTACCGGAATATTTTCTTTGCCTTCTTTTGATGAAAACTTTAAAGAAGGAAAAATTAGCAATCAAGAATTAGATACAGAGTTAGATGCTGTTGTGCAACAGTTTCAGGATAAGTTATAAAATAAAGAGATGGGGGAGTTTTCTAAAGAGGTAAATGCTACGTTCGATTCGGATTATATAAAAGCAATGTTGAATTTAAAGTACACAGCAAATTTTATCAATACAATAACAAATAAAGAGTTAGAACCTTATCAAATATCATCGGCACAATACAATATATTAAGAATATTAAGAGGGGCTAAACAACCCATTACCATGAAATTGGTTAAAGAGCGTATGATAGAAAAATCTCCCAATACCACCCGGTTGACAGACAAACTTTGTGACAAAGGGTTGATAGAAAGAGTAAGGTGTGAGGAAGATAGAAGAGCTGTATACGTATCAATAACATCAAAAGGATTAGAGTTGCTGTCTAAAATTGTGTTCCAAAATGTAGCCAAACACATGCATCTTTTAACCAATAAAGAAGTTGTTGTTTTAAGTAATTTATTAGATAAGTTAAGAGGATGAAAAACAATACAATTAAAACCACAAGCAATTCTCCGTTTACAATGATGGGACCTATTGAGTTAAGGCAGCCTATTCCGTCTGAGCAATTACCAAGAGTAGATCCTTTTTTGTTGTTACACCACTATGGGCCATATTTAATTAATAAAGAAAACAATCCATTTGATTTAGGTGCTCATCCGCATAGAGGTTTTGAGCCGATTACATTTTTAATTCAAGGAGAACAAAAACATAGAGATTCTTTAGGAAATATACAGACCATAAAAAGTGGTGGAGTACAATGGATAACTTCAGGAAAAGGAATTTTACATGCAGAAGGACCTACACCAGAATTTGTAGCAAAAGGAGGAGAGTTAGAAGGGATACAACTATGGTTAAATTTACCTAGAAATAAAAAAATGATGGAACCCAATTACCAGCAAGCAGATGTTGAGCAAATGGAAACCATTGTTTTTGAAAAGGGAGTTGTTACAATAATTGCAGGAACGCAAAGAGGAAAACAAGGAGTTATAAATACGCAAACAGCTGTAAATGCCTTTTGGGTAGATGTAGAAAAAGAAGGAGAGGTTGAAATAGAAATTCCTAAAAATCAACAAGCTTTAGTTTATTTAATTAAAGGAAGTGTAGTTCTAAATGCTAAGGAAACATTAACCTATGGAAAAATAGTAATGGCTACTTTTAACAATGATGGAGGTGGGGTAACATTAAAAGGACTTGAAAAATCAAAATTGTTAGTCCTTTCCGGAGAGCCTATAGAAGAACCTGTAGTAATGGAAGGTCCTTTTGTAATGAATAGCAGAAGAGAAACTTATCAGGCTTTTGTAGATTATCAAAATGGATTGATGGGGGAATTAAAATAATTACAAATAGGTTTTAATATTAAAAGCAAATAGTTTTTTACGTAACTTTAAGATGAAACTATTTGCTATGAAAAAAATTACACTATTATTTATGGTTTGTGTTTGCTATGCACATGCCCAAACATTTTATGTAGACACGAATGGAACAAATACAGTGTCTGATGGAACTTATGTAAATCCTTACACCTCTTTTAGTGAAGTAATGGACAATGTATGGAGTGATGCCACAATTGTTGTAAAAAGCGGAACTCATTATTTGTCTGAAGGAATAGTGTTGTGGGGAAAAGAAAACGTGATATTTACTGCAGAAGATGAGAATACTGTGATTGATGGAAGTTTAATAGCAGCCAATTATATTTACAACATCAATAGTGCTTTGGTTAGAGTTGTAAATTCGGATCACGTTACTATTTCCAATTTAAAACTTCAAAACATTCAAGCCAATCACGCATTAGGATTAATGGTTGAGAATAGTGATTATGTACTTATTGACGAGAATGAAATTTCAGAAATAAAATATGCGGTAGCTACTAAAGCTATAGATGAATTGGGTTCTGGAGTTCCTCCACATGAATACGATCAGTACAATAACTTGTTTGTAAGAACAGCTACACCACTACAAATTTTAGGTTCTGATTATACCAATAGCACCCATAACATTCAGATAAAAAACAATAAAATTTACAATAACAAAACAGGGTGGAGTGAAACCTTGGTGGTAAAAGGAAATGTAACCGATTTTTTAATAGAGAACAACCAGGTGTACAACAACTCTAATATAGGAATTGACATTGCCGGTCATTACAATGCTTGTGAGCAAGGTTGGCAAAACAATTGCGGTTCTCCTGTAGCAGATTATGAAAATAAAAGCCAAGCCCAAAATGGAGTTGTAAAAAAGAATTTGGTTTATAATAATGTTACAGAGAACAGAATTCACGGAGCCGGAATTTATGTAGATGGTGCCAAAAACGTGGTGGTAGAAAATAATATTGTTTATAACAACGATTTTGGTATTTCAGTAGGTTGTGAAAAAATAGGGAAATCTGCTTCTGAAATTATAGTAAGAAATAATTTGGTCTATCAAAACAGAAATGCGGGTATTGATGTTGGCGGTTTTAATTATTACGATGCCAGTAGCGGGATTCCTTCAGATTTAGATCAGGAAGCTTATTCTGGTAAAGTTACAAACGTACATATTGTAAATAATACCATTGCGAATAATAGCAATGATGTTCAGGATTTTTACAACGGACAAATGTTGGTTACTTATGTTAGAAATTCAATCATTAAGAACAATATATTTTATGCAGGAACCCATCATAAACGCTTGTTTTCTATGACTTATAAACTAACAAATTCGCATATAAGTTTTGATAATAATCTGTTTTATGCAACAGAATTGTATAAAGATACTATAGCACTAATTACCATGAATTCTAAAACTAATGGGCAAGGAGATTTTGTAGATTATTATAGCTTGTCAAGCTTTGTAACAACAACAGGGCACAATCAAAACTCAATATATGCCAATCCAGATTTTATAAATGCTGATGTAGGGAGTAGTCATACCGATTTTCATATTACTTCAATTTCACCTGCTGTGGGGTTGGGAGATAGAATTCAACAAGCCGATAACAATCCCTATTATGGTAGTTATACTACGGTTGGTTTAGATTTAGATGGCTTAGATAGAGTTGTAAGTAATAATATTGATTCGGGAGCATATCAAACCCAAGAAAACGAGTTGGTAAATTCTAATATACAACCATCACAAAATATTAAAGTGTTTCCTAACCCTACGGATGGACTTGTAAACGTGCCAGAAAGTTATAACAATACTACTTGTATTATAACAAGTTTTTTAACAGGTTTTGTTTCAAATAGTACGATTCAAAACAATTCTTTTTCTATGGCAAATTTGCAAAACGGAATGTATAGTGTGTTATTAACTACTGTTTTGGGGGAGAAAACCTCTGTTAGCGTGTATAAAGAATAGCTTTCACGGTCTTAATAACTCAATTAAAATAAAAAAGGGTTAAAGTTTATTCTAAAGTCTACATTTGCAAACTAAAAAATATTTGGTTGACAGATAAAGAGTTAATAGAAGAACTGGTTAAAAACAATAACACACAATTGTTTGCTGTTTTGTATGATAGATATAGTTCTATTGTTTACAATAAATGCCTATCTTTTGTAAAATCTAAAGAATTAGCCGAAGATCTAACACATGATTTATTTGTACAGTTATTTGTAAAAATAAAAACATTTAAAGGGGAGTCTAAGTTTTCTACGTGGTTGTATTCATTTACCTATAATTTTTGCGTAAATTATGTTCAAAGAGATAAATACAAGCAAAATGAAAAAGTTTGTGATCAGTTAGAAATGTCTTATAGCAATATTGAAGAGATTGATGATGCGTTAATTTTTGAAATTAAAGCCGAAAAATTAGTTCTTATTCTTGATAAAATTGATCCAGAAGATAAAATGATATTGTTAATGAAATATCAGGATGACATGTCTATTAAAGAATTGTCTACTCTTCTAAAAATAGGGGAAAGTGCCATAAAAATGCGCTTAAATAGAGCTAAGAAAAAAGCTTTAGAAATCTATAAAATCTTGTAATGTTATGAGCAATCCTTTTAAAGAAATACAAGAAAACCAACAGCCTTCACCTGAACTTAGGAAAAAGGTATTGGGGAATATAGATGTGTTAAAACTATCTCTAGATTTGGCAGATCTTTTTTTAGTAAAACAACCACAAATACTAACAACTATATTTAAAAAGAAAAAATAATAAGATGAATTTTGAGTCAGAAAAAATGGGAGAATTTTATAGCATAATGCTTAATTTCTTAATAGGTACAGGTAAAATAATAGGGTTTTTAATTATAGCTTTTATTGTTTTAAAACTAACATTGTATGTTGTTGAAAAAATATTAAGAAAAATCAACCCAGATAAAGTGATTGAAAAACTAAATGAATCAGAAGCATTTGGGAAGAAAAAAATACAAGTTGATCTTGTTAAATTTTGTATTCCTATTGTTAAATGGTTTGTAATTTTAATATTTATCATTATTGGAGCGGAGTTGCTACAGTTAAAAGTAGTATCTAACGGAATTTCTAATGTAATTAGTGTGTTGCCTAAGGTCTTTGGAGCCGTGGTTATCTTTATTATAGGGGGTTATTTAGCTAGTTTAGTAAGAACAACTATAAGAACCGTTATGAAATCTATAGGAGAAGGGGTTGCTAATATTGTAGCGACTATTGTTTTTTATGTAGTTGTAATTTTTGTTTCGGTTACGTCTTTAGAGCAATTAGGAGTGAATACAGCAATTATTACAAGTAATATTACTTTAATTTTTGGTTCTGTGTTGGTAACGTTTACTTTGTCGTTTGGATTAGGTTCTAAAGATGTTGTGACTAGGTTGCTGTTGGGTTTTTACACAAAAAAATCTTTATCTGTAGGAGACAAAGTAGATGTTAATGGTTTTGTTGGAATTGTAGAATCTATAGATAATATTTATGTGCTTGTAAAATCTGATACTGAGACAGTTGTATACCCCCATCAAATTTATTTCAGAAAATAACATAAAAATTTTAAAATAGAATGTGACCTATTTAATCTTTCTGTGTCATAATAGTAATGAATATAATTATTAATTAGGGTATTTTTAATCATACGTTTATTCATTGTATAGTAATATAAAATAAGCTATGGGGGTAATCTTTTTTAATAAAGCCTTCTTTTTTAAGAAGGCTTTTCTTTATTTTAAGGAATAACTGTTAGTGCTTTTTAATATGATTGTTTGCTCTGTAAAAAAGAACTATTTTTGATTTTTATAAATAAATATAATAATATGTCAGACGATAAGAAAGTGATTTTTTCCATGTCTGGATTGAGTAAAACCTACCAATCTACAGGAAAACAAGTATTAAAAAATATTCATTTAAGTTTTTTTTACGGAGCTAAAATTGGAATCTTAGGATTGAATGGTTCTGGTAAATCTACTTTGATGAAAATTATTGCAGGAGTAGAAAAAAACTATCAAGGAGATATTACTTTTTTAGATGGTTATTCTGTAGGGTATTTAGAACAAGAACCTCAGTTAGATGATGACAAAACCGTTATGGATATTGTGAAAGAAGGTGCTGCCGAAACTGTTGCTATATTAGAGGAGTACAATCAAATTAACGATATGTTTGGTTTGGAAGAGGTATATTCTGACCCTGATAAAATGGACAAGCTAATGGCTCGTCAGGCAGAATTGCAAGATCAAATAGATGCTTCTAACGCTTGGGAATTAGATACCAAATTAGAAATAGCCATGGATGCTCTGCGTACTCCAGAAGGAGATACTCCTATTAAAAACCTATCAGGAGGAGAAAGAAGACGTGTGGCTTTGTGTAGATTGCTGTTGCAAGAACCAGATGTGTTGTTGTTAGATGAACCTACCAACCATTTAGATGCAGAATCTGTACATTGGTTAGAGCATCATTTGGCTCAATACAAAGGAACCGTAATTGCCATTACACACGATAGGTATTTCTTAGACAATGTTGCAGGTTGGATTTTAGAATTAGATAGAGGAGAGGGAATTCCGTGGAAAGGAAATTACTCATCTTGGTTAGAGCAAAAAGGAAAACGCTTAGCTCAAGAAGAAAAAACAGCTTCAAAACGTCAAAAAACATTAGAACGAGAGTTAGATTGGGTACGTCAAGGAGCTAAAGGACGTCAAGCCAAATCAAAAGCTCGTTTAAAGAATTACGATAAGTTAATGAACCAAGACCAAAAGCAGGTTGAGGAAAAATTAGAAATTTACATACCAAACGGACCTCGTTTGGGAACCAATGTAATTGAAGCTAAAAATGTAGCCAAGGCATTTGGAGATAAATTATTGTACGACAATTTAGAGTTCAACTTACCACAAAACGGAATTGTTGGAATTATAGGGCCAAACGGAGCAGGTAAGTCTACTATTTTTAGAATGATTATGGGAGAACAAACTCCAGATAATGGTGAATTTATTGTGGGTGAAACAGCAAAAATAGCTTATGTAGATCAAAATCATTCAGACATAGATCCAGAAAAATCTATATGGGAAAACTTTTCTGATGGTCAAGAATTGGTAATGATGGGAGGTAAAATGGTGAATTCAAGAGCTTATTTGTCTCGTTTTAACTTTAGCGGATCAGAACAAAATAAAAAAGTAGCAACCTTGTCTGGAGGAGAACGTAACCGATTGCATTTGGCAATGACTTTAAAAGAAGAAGGAAACGTATTGTTGTTAGATGAGCCTACAAACGATTTGGATGTAAATACTTTACGAGCTTTAGAAGAAGGGTTAGACAATTTTGCTGGTTGTGCAGTGGTAATTTCACACGACCGTTGGTTTTTAGATAGAATTTGTACCCATATTTTAGCTTTTGAAGGAGATTCTCAAGTGTATTTCTTTGAAGGATCTTTTTCAGAGTATGAAGAAAATAAAATCAAACGTTTAGGAGGTGATGGAATTCCAAAACGAATTAAGTACAAAAAATTGATAAGATAAAATCAATTAATAAACTAAAAAAAGGCTTTATCAAACAAATGATAAAGCCTTTTTCTTTTATAAAATTTTTGCGTTCGGATATTTTTCTCTTATAATTAAAGCAATACGTTCTGCCTCTAATGTAGAGCTATATGCGTTGGTTACAACTTTCCAGTCAGGGCTAACATAGGTAAGCTTTATGTCAATATCCTTAAATTCTTCTTTAAATTCCTCGTACAAAGCTCTAGCGCTTTCCTCATTTCCATTATATAATAATACACTTACTCCGCTTTTACTGTTCTTGTTGTAGTTTTTTTTCTTTTCAATAAAATGCTGCAATTCTAGTTTGTTTTCTTGAGCTAAAATAGTAGAAGAATAACCAAATAAAATAGTGAATATTGTGATTAATAATGTTTTAGATGCCATAATGTTTTTTTGTTTTTAAGTTTTACAAAAGTACGAAAAGAAAACGATATTTAATTCTTATTTAGAATACGTATAAATTAACTTTTCCTACGTATATCTGTTCTCCAATTGAATGCATAATATTACTTTTGTGGCAACCTTTAAAAATGACTTTTAATCAAATTAAGGTCTTTTTGAAGTGTTAGAACAATATAAAAACCTATTATACAACTGTATGAAAATTGTGAAATTACACAGAAAACTGTCTAGTGTTTTAAAGTTAAGTCTGGTGCTTTTCTTTTCTTTTTCTTTGAGTTTATCGGCACAAGATACTCCATCGGATGAGCAAGTAAAAGCGGGTAAAGCATTGTTTAATATGCATTGTGCATCATGTCACAAGTTAGACAAAAAGGCAACAGGGCCTGCACTTGGAAAAGTAGCAGAACGTCGTGAAATGGATTGGTTAAAAGCTTGGATTAAGAACAACAACAAGTTAAGAGCGTCTGGAGATGCAGATGCAAAAGCAATTTACGAAGAGTTTGGAGGAGTGGCAATGAGTACTTTTGAGTTTTTGTCAGACAAACAAATAGAAGATATTATTGCTTATACCACTGTAGGAGATGTTAAAAAAGGAGGAGCTGTAGCAGCAGTAGCTAGTACAGTTGAAGTGGAATCTACAGCTAGTGAAGCTTTACCAGTAATAGCAACAGTAGTTGTGGTGTTAGTTTTATTGTCTTTAATCGGTTGGGTTTTCTTAAAGAGCGATAACGGATTTTTAAAGATAGTTTCAGTAATTGTTTTGGTGTTTGTTGGTGTTTATTTTGGATTTACAGCATTAATGTCTGTAGGTGTAGATGAAGGATATCAACCGGTACAACCAATTGCATTCTCTCACAAAATTCACGCAGGTGATAATAAAATAGATTGTCAGTACTGTCACTCATCAGCTAAACACTCTAAAACTTCGGGGATTCCATCTGTAAATGTATGTATGAACTGTCACAAAAACATTTCAGAAGTAGCAGATGAAACTGTAGTTACAATAGAAGATAGAGTTTTGACAAAAGCAGATTTAGATAAAGAGATTCAGAAAGTATACGATGCTGCTGGATGGGATGCAGACAATTTAGAGTACACAGGAGAAACAAAACCTGTAAAATGGATTCGTATTCATAACTTACCTGATTTTGCTTATTTCAATCACTCTCAACACGTAACTGTTGCAGGAGTAAAATGTCAAAAATGTCACGGTCCTGTAGAGGAAATGGATGAAATGTATCAGTATTCTCCATTAACAATGGGATGGTGTATAGATTGTCACAAAGAGACAGAAGTAAACATAGAAGGTAACGGATACTACAAGAAAATACACGAACAATTATCTCAAAAATACGGAGTAGAAAAGGTAACGATCGCTCAGTTAGGAGGTAAAGAATGTGGTAAGTGTCATTACTAAGATATTAAGAATTTAAGCTAAGTTTTTAGTTAGCATCAACTATAGAAAAACAAATAAACATGGCATCAAACAAAAAATACTGGAAAAGTGTTGAAGAACTAAATGAAAATAGTTCTATTGTTGCTTCGCTTGAACAAAACGAATTTAACGAAGGACAAGCTCCTGAGTCGTTTTTAGGTGATAAAGAGACTTTAGAAACGTCTAACACAACAAGACGTGATTTCTTAAAATACGTTGGATTTACAACAGCAGCAGCTTCTTTAGTTGCTTGTGAAGGACCGGTAGTAAAATCGATTCCTTATGTAGTAAAGCCCGAGGAAGTAACTCCAGGAATTGCAAATTATTACGCATCTACAATTGCAGATGGATTTGATTTTGCAAACGTATTGGTAAAAACAAAAGAGGGACGTCCTATTTTTATCTTACCAAATAAAGAAGCTAAAGGAACTACAAATGCACGTGTAAATGCTTCAGTATTATCACTGTATGATAGCTTAAGATTGCAAGGTCCTAAGGTAAAAGGGAACACGGCATCTTGGTCGGATATAAACGGTAAAATTACAGCTCAATTAGAGAAAATTTCTAACGATGGAGAGAAAATAGTATTCTTAACAGGTACATTGGCAAGTCCATCTACAGAAGCTTTAATTGCTGATTTTTCTAAAAAATACAATAATGTTTCTCACGTAGTATATGATGCTATTTCTGAATCAGCTGCTTTAGATGCTTTTCAAGAAGTATACGGAGAAAGAGCTTTGCCTAATTATAAGTTAGAAGATGCTAAAACAATTGTTTCCATAGGTGCTGACTTTTTAGGAGACTGGCAAGGTGGAGGATTTGAAGCAGGGTATGCTGCAGGTAGAGATGTAAAAGCTGGAAAGTTTTCTCGTCATATTCAATTCGAAGCAAACTACTCTTTAACAGGAGCCAACGCAGATAAAAGAGTTGTATTAAAGCCATCTGAGCAATCATATGCTTTGATCAACTTATACAACGCTATTACAGGACAAAACTTGCCATCTAAAAAGACTCCAGGTGATGCTGCAATTAAGCAAGCTGCTGCTCAATTAAAAAAAGCAGGAAACAAAGCAGTAGTTGTGACTGGAATTCAAGATAAAAATGCTCAATTAATTGCTTTGGCAATTAACCAAGCATTACAATCTGAAATTTTAGATACTACAAATGTTAAGTATGTAAGAGGAGGTAATGATGCCGAGGTAGCGAACTTAGTTTCAGAATTAAAAGCAGGGAAAGTAGGAGCTTTAATTACCTACAATACAAACCCAGTATATACATTACCAAATGCTGCAGATTTTAAAGCAGGATTGGCAAAAACTAAATTAACAGTTGGTTTTTCTTCTAAAGAAGACGAAACGTTAAGTGAAATGCAATTTGCTTTACCAACACCAAGTTATTTAGAAGCTTGGGGAGATGTGAAAATTACAGCAAATCAATATAGCTTAACACAACCAACCATCAAACCATTATTTGATACAAAACAATTTCAAGATTGTTTGTTAGCTTGGTCAGGGCAAACAGTATCTTATTACGATTACTTATCTGCCTTTGCAAAATCAGAGGTTTTAGGAAGTACATCTTGGAATCATACATTACACGATGGTTTTGCTCCTATAGCTGCATCTACTTTAAGTGCGCAGTCTATAGATGTTGCTAGTGCGGCTAAAGCTTTAAAAGCAAACACCAAAACAGGAGAGTTTGAATTAACGTTATATTCTTCTGTTGCTTTAGGAGATGGTCAACAAGCAAACAACCCATGGTTACAAGAGTTGCCAGATCCTTTAACAAGGGCTTCTTGGGATAACTACTTGTTAATTTCTCAAGCAGATGCTGATAAATTAGGATTCACAAATCCAGTTCAAGATAATGGTGCTATCAATGGTCAATATGCTACAATTACAGTTAAAGGAGTAGCTATTGAAAAAGTACCTGTTTTAATTCAACCAGGACAAGCTCAAGGAACTTTAGCTTTATCATACGGATATGGTAAAACAAAAGCGTTAAAAGATGAGATGAAAGTTGGAGTTAATGCTTATGCAGTTGCTTTTGGTGGTAGCCAAATAGCTTCAGTTGTTAATACTGGAGAAGAGCACTTGTTTGCATGTGAGCAATTACAACACACTATTGCAGGTCGTCATGATATTTTAAGAGAAACAAGTTTAGAAGAGTACATTCACGGTGATGCTAAAGAATGGAACCCTAGACCAGAAGTATCTTTAAAACACGAATCTGTAGATGTAACATCTGTAGATTTATGGGAAGATCATGATAGATCTATAGGACATCACTTTAATTTAAATATAGATTTAACTTCATGTACAGGTTGTGGTTCTTGTGTAATTGCATGTCATGCAGAAAACAACGTTCCTGTTGTTGGAAAACATGAAGTACGTGTAGGTAGAGATATGCACTGGTTGCGTATTGATAGATATTACACTTCTGAAGGAGATGCAGGTTCTGCTAACAAAAAAATAAACCAAGCATCTTCAATAGATGATGCAGATGTTTATGTAGCATTAGAAACACCAGAAACAGTAAATCCTCAGGTAGCTTTTCAACCAGTTATGTGTCAACACTGTAACCATGCACCATGTGAAACTGTATGTCCAGTAGCGGCAACATCACACGGTCGTCAAGGTCAAAACCAAATGGCCTACAACAGATGTGTAGGTACTCGTTACTGTGCTAACAACTGTCCTTATAGAGTTCGTCGTTTCAACTGGTTTAAATACAATAACAATGATGAGTTTGATTTCAACATGAATGATGACTTTGGAAAAATGGTATTAAACCCAGACGTAACAGTACGTTCTCGTGGAGTTATGGAAAAATGTTCTATGTGTATTCAAATGACACAAGCAACTATCTTACAGGCTAAGAATGAAGGTAGAGCTATAGACGTTAATGAATTCTCTACAGCTTGTTCTAGTGCTTGTGCTACAGGTTCTATCAAGTTTGGAGATATTAATAACCCAGAAGATGAAGTAACTGAATTACGTAATGATAAACGAGCATATAGATTGTTAGAGTTCATTGGAACTGATAACAATGTTGTTTATCAAACTAAAATCAGAAACACAAACGAAGCTTAAAAAGGAATAACTAAAATTTAAAATTAATTATATGTCGTCTCATTACGAAGCACCCATCAGAGAACCTTTAGTTTTAGGGGAAAAGAGTTACCACGATATCACAATGGATATTGTAAAACCTATAGAGGGTAAGGCAAATAAAAATTGGTATATAGCATTTACAATTGCATTGGTCGCATTTTTGTGGGGAGTGGGTTGTATTTTATATACAATAGGAACAGGAATTGGAGTTTGGGGATTGAACAAGAACATTGGATGGGCTTGGGATATTACGAACTTTGTATGGTGGGTAGGTATTGGTCATGCCGGTACATTAATCTCAGCAGTACTTTTATTGTTCCGTCAAAAATGGAGAATGGCCATTAACCGTTCTGCAGAAGCAATGACAATTTTTGCGGTTTTCCAAGCAGGTTTGTTCCCGTTAATTCACATGGGACGTCCATGGAACGGATATTGGGTATTACCTATTCCTAACCAATTTGGTTCGTTGTGGGTAAACTTTAACTCTCCTTTATTATGGGATGTATTTGCAATTTCTACATATTTATCTGTATCATTAGTATTCTGGTGGACAGGTTTATTACCAGATTTTGCAATGATTAGAGATAGAGCTGTTAAACCTTTCCAAAAAAAGATCTACGCTTTGTTATCTTTTGGTTGGTCTGGTAGAGCTAAAGATTGGCAACGTTTTGAAGAAGTATCATTAGTATTAGCTGGTTTAGCAACTCCATTAGTACTTTCTGTACACACAATTGTATCTATGGACTTTGCTACTTCTATCAACCCAGGTTGGCACTCAACAATTTTCCCTCCATATTTTGTTGCTGGAGCAATCTTCTCAGGATTTGCCATGGTACAAACGTTATTGGGAATTATGAGAAAAGTATCAAACTTAGAAAATTACATTACTCGTTTGCATGTAGAGTATATGAACATTGTAATTATTGTAACTGGTGGAATTGTAGCAGTAGCTTATGCATCTGAGTTTTTTATTGCATGGTATACAGGTTCTCCTTATGAAAACTATACTTACATGTCTATAGGAGCAGCAACAGGACCTTACGGATGGGCATTCTGGTCGTTAATATTATTTAACATTGCCATTCCTCAGTTGTTGTGGATTACTAAAGTTAGAAGAAGTTTTATTTGGTCTTTTATTATCTCTATAGCAATTAACATAGGAATGTGGTTTGAGCGTTTTGATATTATTGCGATTGTATTAAGTAAAGGTCACTTACCATCTACCTGGACACGTTTTGAGCCTACGTTTGTAGATGTTGGAGTATTTGTTGGAACAATTGGATTCTTCTTTGTATTGTTCTTATTATACGCTAGAACATTCCCAGTAATTGCTCAAGCAGAGGTTAAAACAATTATGAAATCTTCAGGAGAATATTATAAAAAATTAAGAGACGGAAAAAATGAGCACTAATAAAGTTATACACGCATTATATAATGATGATGATGTTTTAATGGATGCCGTTAAAACAGTAAAAGAAGCTAATCATCATATTGAAGAAGTTTTCACACCGTTTCCAGTTCACGGTTTAGATAAATTATTAGGATTGCCACACACGCGTTTAGCTATTTGTGCTTTCTTATACGGATTAACAGGATTGTCTTTTGCAATTTGGATGACAAATTACATGATGATTGAAAATTGGCCTCAAGATATTGGAGGGAAACCTAGTTTTTCTTGGATTGTAAACATGCCTGCTTTTGTGCCAATTATGTTTGAATTGACAGTGTTTTTTGCTGCTCACTTAATGGTAATTACTTTTTACATGAGAAGTAGATTATGGCCATTTAAAGAAGCTGAAAATCCAGATCCTAGAACTACAGACGATATTTTCTTAATGGAAATTCCTGTACACAACAACGAAAAAGAATTAACAGCCTTGTTAAATACTACCAATGCTGTTGAAATTAAAGTAATTGAAAAGCATTAACAACCATGGGTAGATTATTTAAAATTACAGCCATATTAGCAGTAGTAACATTAGTTTTTACTTCATGCGATAAATCTAAACGTAACTTACAATACATGCCAGATATGTATGAGTCTGTTGCTGGAGAACCGTATGCAGAAAGTGTTGTTTTTGCCAACAATATTGAAGCTCAACAACCTGTAAAAGGAAGTATTTCAAGAGGACACATTCCTTATGAATACCCTGATACAAACGAAGGTTATGAAGATGCTAAGAAAAACTTAAAATCTCCATTAACTGCAGAAGATTTAGATAGCGAAAGAGCTAAAGATTTATATACTATTTATTGTTCTGTTTGTCATGGTAAAAAAGGTGATGGACAAGGAGATTTAGTAAAAAGAGAAAAATTCTTAGGAATTCCAAATTACAAGGATAGAGATATTACAGAAGGAAGTATTTACCATGTAATTATGCACGGTAGAAACATGATGGGATCTCACGCTTCTCAATTAAATGAAAAAGAACGTTGGTTAATTGTTCAACACGTTCAAGAATTAAGAAACAACTTGTTAAAATAATTACCAAACACTTAGATAGATTATGTATCAATTTTCAAGTAAATTAAAAATATCAGCTATTGCTTTAATGGTAATAGGTTTAATAGGTATTATTATCGGATTTGTTTCTGCACCAGGTACGGAAGCAGAAGTAGCAGAGATCTTAGCACATCAAGCATCACACGGTGCTCATGGAGATACGCATGCAACCAAAGAAGTAACTCATCATGATGCACATGCAGCAGAGGGGACTCATGAAACACATGCAGATCACCACCAAGCAGTAAAGCACGATACTCACGAAACTTCAGCTCATGCAGAAGGACATAGTGATCATCATTTAGCACACGTTTTACACCAATTGCAAAACAGACCATGGGCTGCATTTTATGTTGCTTTGTTCTTTTTCACATTTGTAACAATTGTTGTATTTGCTTTCTTAAACATTCAAAGAGTTGCACAAGCTGGTTGGTCTATTGTGTTGTTTAGAGTTATGGAAGGAATTTCAGGATTTTTACCATACGTTTCTGTAATATTTTTGGCATTTATTGTAATTACTGCATTTCACGGAAATCATTTATTTGTATGGATGGGAGAAGGAGTAACAGACCCTACATCTGCAAATTATGATGAATTGATAGCAAATAAATCAGGATGGTTAAATGTACCAAGATGGTTAATCTCTGGAATTATCTATTTGGTAGGATGGAACGTTTTCCGTTATTTAAACAGAAAATATTCTTTATTACAAGACAATGCATCAGATTTGGTAAATTATCATAAAAACTACAAGATTGGAGTAGCTTTCTTAGCCTTCTTTATTTTTACAGAATCTATGTCTGTATGGGATTGGATTATGGGGTTAGACCCACACTGGTTCTCTACATTATTCGGATGGTATGTATTAGCTACAGGATTGGTATCAGCTTTAACTGTAATAGCAATGGTTACTGTATACTTAAAATCTAAAGGTTACTTAGAAGTAGTAAACGATAGTCACTTACATGATTTGGCTAAATTTATGTTTGGTTTTTCTATTTTTTGGACATACCTATGGTTCGCACAATTTATGTTAATATGGTATGCAGATATGCCAGAAGAAACAGTGTATTTTGTACAACGTTTTGAAGATTATAAATTTGTGTTCTTAGGAATGATTCCATTGAACTTTATTTTACCAGTTTTATTATTAGTAAATAGTGACTTTAAACGTATTCCTCAAATTGTATTAGGACTAGGAACAATTATATTAGTAGGACATTACATAGATGTTTTTGTAATGATTATGCCAGGAACTGTTGGTGATCAGTGGGGATTCGGAATTACTGAAATTGCAAGTATCTTATTTTTCTTAGGATTATTTATATATGCAGTATTTACTACTATAAGTAAAGCTCCATTAATTGCAAAAGGAAATCCTTTCTTACATGAAAGTGAACACTTCCATTATTAATATATATCATTACATTTGCAAAAAACTTAAAACAAAATTATGTTAGCTTTATTTTATTTTTTCGTAGCTGTTGCTTTTGCCATTGGTGTTTGGCAGGTAAATAAACTACTTACATACAGAGTAATTTTTAAAGAAATTAAAGAAGGTAAACAAACCATTACCTTAGAAAACGACAACAATCCTGTTGCTACAGAAAAAGACAACAACTTACAAGGTAAATTGTTCTTAATCTTTTTAATTGGTTTTTACCTATTAATGGGATATTGCTTAATCTTTTTACACGATATGATGTTGCCAGATTCAGCTTCTGTTGAAGGAGAAGATTATGATAACTTATACAGAATATCATTTTGGTTAATTGGTATTGTTCAGTTTATTACACAAGCATTGTTATACTTTTTCTCTTATAAATACAGAGGTATTAATGGTAGAAAAGCAACTTTCTTTGCAGACTCTCATAAACTAGAGTTAATTTGGACTACAATTCCCACAGTAGTTTTAGCCGTGTTAATTTTATATGGACTATCTATTTGGAATGATGTAACTGATTTAGAAGGTGATGAGGCTATTGTTGTAGAAGTATATGCAAAACAATTTGCTTGGGAAGCAAGATACGCAGGAAGAGACAATGAATTAGGACGTGGAAACGTACGTAATATAGAAGGAGCTAACTCTATGGGGATTGATTTAACAGATCCTAAATCTGCAGATGATATTCCTGTACGTGAATTACACTTACCAGTAGGAAAAAAAGTAGTGTTTAAATTCCGCTCACAAGATGTTTTACACTCTGCATACATGCCACACTTTAGAGCACAAATGAACTGTGTTCCTGGTATGATAACAGAGTTTGGATTTACTCCAAAGTTTACTACAGAAGAAATGCGTAAACAAAAAGACGTTATTAGAAAAGTAGCAAGCGTAAACAAAGTAAGACAAGCAAAAGGAGATGATTTATATGAATTTGATTACTTGTTATTATGTAATAAAATTTGTGGACCTTCTCATTACAACATGCAGATGAAAATTGTTGTAGAATCAGAAAAAGATTATTTGATCTGGTTAAATCAACAAAAAACTGCAAAAGAATTATTTAAGTTATAAAATCTGTTCTAAGAATCACTAAAAGAAAAAATTTATTATGTCAGAACATCATCATAAAGAAACTTTCGTAACTAAATACATATTTAGTTTTGATCATAAAATGATTTCAAAACAGTTTTTAGTAACTGGTATGATCATGGGTGTTATTGGAGTTTTAATGTCGTTATTATTTAGACTTCAAATTGCATGGCCAGAACAATCATTTTCAATAATTGAAGCATTTTTACCTGAACGTTTCCAATCAGAAACAGGGGTAATGAAACCAGATATTTACTTAGCCTTAGTTACCATACACGGTACTATTATGGTATTCTTTGTATTAACAGCAGGTTTAAGTGGAACTTTTTCTAACTTATTAATTCCTTTGCAAATTGGAGCTCGTGATATGGCTTCTGGATTTATGAACTGCTTATCTTTTTGGTTGTTCTTTATTTCTAGTGTAATTATGGTTGTTTCCTTGTTTGTACAGGCAGGACCAGCTTCTGCAGGTTGGACAATTTACCCACCATTATCAGCATTACCACAAGCAATTCCAGGTTCTGGTACAGGTATGACCTTATGGTTGGTTTCTATGGCTATTTTTATTGCACAGTCATTAATAGGATCTTTAAACTACATTGTTACTATTCTTAACTTAAGAACTAAAGGAATGACCATGACAAGATTGCCATTAACAATGTGGGCATTATTTATTACAGCTATTATTGGGGTTGTTTCTTTCCCTGTATTATTTTCAGCTGCCTTATTATTAATTTTTGATAGAAGTTTTGGTACTTCTTTCTACTTATCTGATATCTTTATTGGAGGAGAAGTATTGAACTATCAAGGAGGTTCCCCAGTATTATTTGAGCACTTATTTTGGTTTTTAGGTCACCCTGAGGTATATATTGTATTATTACCTGCATTAGGATTGACATCAGAAATTATATCAACAAACTCGCGTAAACCAATTTTTGGTTACCGTGCAATGATTGGATCTATTATGGCAATTGCGTTTTTATCAACAATTGTTTGGGGGCACCATATGTTTATTTCAGGAATGAACCCGTTCTTAGGATCTGTATTTACTTTCACAACTTTATTAATTGCAATTCCATCTGCAGTAAAAGCATTTAACTATATTACTACTTTATGGAAAGGAAATTTACAGTTTAATCCTGCTATGTTATTTTCAATAGGATTGGTGTCAACATTTATAACAGGTGGTTTGACAGGAATTGTATTAGGAGATTCTGCTTTAGATATTAACGTACACGATACTTATTTTGTGGTAGCTCACTTCCACTTAGTAATGGGGGTTTCTGCTATTTATGGAATGTATGCAGGAATTTATCACTGGTTCCCTAAAATGTATGGAAGAATGATGAACAAAACATTAGGATATGTTCACTTTTGGATTACTGCAATAGCAGCATATGGAGTTTTCTTCCCAATGCACTTTATTGGTTTGGCTGGTTTACCACGTAGATATTACACAAACACTAGTTTTCCTTTGTTTGATGATTTAGCAAACGTAAATCAAGTAATGACAGTGTTTGCTTTGATAGGTGGAGCTGCACAAATTGTTTTCTTAGTAAACTTCTTTATGAGTATTTACAAAGGAAAAGTTGCAAGCCAAAACCCATGGAGATCTACTACATTAGAGTGGACAACTCCTGTAGAACATATTCATGGAAACTGGCCAGGTGAAATTCCTGAAGTACACCGTTGGCCATATGACTACAGTAAAGTTGATGAAAATGGTGAATACATTTTTGGAGAAGATTACATTATGCAAACTGTTCCTCTAAAAGCAGGTGAACAAGAATCATAGAAATATATTTATAAATAAAAAACGAGGTCTTTACATTAAGACCTCGTTTTTTGTTTTAGGGAATTATAATTTTTAATCATTTCATTTGTTATTAGTATTTATGCTTTTTAAAGATTCAAAATCACTATTGTACGTATTTGCTAAAACTCAAATAACAAGAAAGGTTTATTTGTTTTTCTTTCACAACAAAGATGTGTACTTTTGATGACTAATTATAAAATAGATACGAATTATGATATCATCAAACGAATACTTTAACGGTAATGTAAAATCATTGGGGTATGAGAACAAAGGAAAATCTACTTTAGGAGTAATGGAAGCAGGTGAGTATGAATTTGCTACATCTTTACATGAAACAATGAATGTAATAGAAGGTGAAATGACTGTAAAATTACCAGGCTCTACAGAATGGATTACTTATAAAGCTGGAGAAGCTTATCAGATCAACGCAAATGAAAAATTTCAGGTAAAAGTTTCAGAACAGACTTCATACTTGTGTAAATACCAATAGATAGTATTGCATATTCAATGTTAAACACCAATCTTTTAATTAGATTGGTGTTTTTTTATATGTGTATTTTAGAAGTAGTTTTGTTGCGAATTACTCAATAAACAGGTTGTTTGTTTGTTTATAACTAGACAATAAGTATACATTTATTGTAAAGTTATTGCAAAGTGGGGTGTAGGTGAGTAAAAAGACATGCGTATCCCTTTGTCTTTTTTAGGTTTTATAACTTTCACATACTAACCTAAAATACGAACAATGAAAAAACTATTTTCAGTAAATAAAAAGAATATTACTATTCTTTTTTCTTTAGTATTAAGTCCAATATTTGCAGCAAATATACATGTTGCTAAAAATGGAGTAAATGCGTTAACAGGAAGGGGTACATCTACTGCTCCTTACCAAACTATTAGTTATGTCTTTACTAATGGCTTAATAAGTCCGGGAGATCATTTAGTATTACATGCAGGTGTCTATAGAGAGACTGTAGTTGTAAATGTAAATAATGTTACCATAAGACCCCAAACCGGAGATAATGTTACAATCTCTGGAGCAAATTGGTATGGAGCGAATAGCTGGAACGATACTAATAGTGATGGGATTTTTGAACTAACCCTAAATACAAGTCAGGTTGAAACGGATTTTACTCAATTATTTGTAAATGGTCAACACAAGCAAATCGCAAGATTCCCTAATAATACTTCTGCTTATGAGAGTTATATTTCGGGAAGCAATAGAGAAATGATGAACCCTACAGATCAAACTACAGGTTTTGCTGTTTTATTAAATGCAAGTAAACCAGCTGGGACAAATCAAACAGGGCAAGTAACCTTTTCTTGGCATGGTGGAACTCCAAAATTACCCGATGTAACGTTTACCAATGAAGCCATTGTAAGAGGTTTTATAGGAAAATTAAGAAACAACATATTCTCGTATTCTCAAGATGGAGGTCAGGTAACAAGAGCTAGTGGAAATAACGATAGAGTGGTTACTTTTAAATCATTCAACACTCAGGGTAATATATGGGGAGGAACAGGAACTGTAACTCAACCAGAAGGTTTTGGTTATATTATGGATTTATCTGTTTTAGATTATGAAGGAGAGTGGTTTTGGAAAAAGGCAGAGAATAAAATGTATTATAAGCCAGTAGGTGGAACAGTTACAGGTAAAAATTTTGAAATTCAAAGAAGAGAGTATGTTCTTAAAGTACAAGCAAATAATGTAAATGTAGAAGATATCAATTTTAAAGTGGGAGAAGTTGAGTTAACCAATGCAAATACAACAACGTTTACGAACTGTTCTTTTACGTATTTGTCTCCTTATCAATATAGAAGAGAATACGGAGTTTTTAGAAAAGGAATTTTGTTAACAAACGCAGATAATACCACATTTGAAAGCTGTTATATTGGTCATACATGGGGTAGTGGAATTATTATTTTGAAGGGATCTGACAATACAAAAATAAACAATAGTTATATAGAAGATATTGGTTGGATGGGACAGTTTACTGTTGCAGTAGAGAATAACGGAAACAATACCCAAATCACTAAAAATACGTTTGGTAAAGCTTCTCGTTTTCATATTAGAACTACCGAATCAGTATATATGAAAATAACAGATAATGATTTTTATGGAGCCATGTCTATGGGAGAAGATGCTGGTTCTATTATGTTTACAAGTACAGGAAAACCGAACGGTTTAAACATGAATAATACATTAATAGCATGGAATAAAATTCATGACCAAAAAGGAATTCCTGCATACGACCCACAAGATTACAGTAATAAGAAGTTTATAGTGGCTCTTTATTTAGAAGATGCAGATAATTATACTGTTCATCATAACTTAATTTACGGTTTAGATGATGAGTATACTAGTGTAAGGTTTAAAAGTGATGGTGTTACCCCAGAGACTACTAGAAATAATAATATTATAGCTTATCTAGGCCCTAGGACGAAACAAATGACCAATAAGATGCATTATTACAATAATACTTTTTATGGGTATAGTAGGTTGTTTAGTTTTTGGCAATTAACAGGAGGAAGTGTGGATGCTATGGAAGTGAAAAATAATCTTATTGTAAATGATAAAGAAAACTTTTTAGATGCAGGTCCAAATCCTAATAAACTTACAGATACAAATCTAACATCATTCATTGCAAGCGCAAATCAAGGAGTTTATAACGTTGATATTGTTGGAGCTAAAAACAGAGGAGTATCAGAGACGAATCCTAACGTACATTATGAAAATGCTGCTAATGCTAATTTTAGACTTAAATCAGGCTCATCATATAATAATGATGGAATTGTGATTTCTGGTGTAACCACAGAAGCTACACCCGCAATAGGGGCTTGGGAAGGGGCTGCTAACTGGCAAAAAGAAAGAGTTTTTAATGCAGGATCAAATATTACGAGTTCTACATTTACTGGTGTTACAAGTAAACTAAGCTTAGATACAAATTTAGTTTATGAGAATTTAAATGCGACAACGGTGTATCCAAACCCGTTTGGCTCTGAAATAAATATTTCTCTAGGAGATGATATTACTGGGGATACAACCATGATTAGTATTTATACTACTGTCGGTGTTAGAGTTCTTTATCAGCAAGCTAATAAAAAACAGATATCACTAAATACAGCTAATTTAGCTCCAGGGATTTATTATTTAGAGATACAACATACTGAAGGAAAAATTGTAAAAAAGCTTATAAAGTAAACTGAATTTTTAACATAGCTATTAATGTAAACGCGAACCTATAGGTTCGCGTTTTTTGTTTTTATTACAAAGCTATTTTTTTAGTAATTATTTTATTGCTAGAATTAATTGTAATAGCATAGATTCCTTTTGCAATAGTAGAAGAATCAATAATTTCTTTAGAAGATGAATTTGCAATTGTTTTGATTATTTTCCCCGAAGATAATTCTACAATAGTAATCCTAGATCCTATAACTAGATGGTCAATTACAATACCTTTATCTGTTTTAATGTAAGTACTTAAAGGCAGAGTTGCTTCAGAATTATATGTTACATTTTCATTGTTTAATGGCATAGCCATAGATGAAATTAAACAAACTTTATTCTTATCATTATCATATACAATATTTGGAGAGCAAGATCTAAATCCTGTATAAGTTTGTGTATTTTCTGTATGCCCCGAAGTTCTGTAAGTAACTTTGTATTTACCTGCACCTGACCAATTTGTAGCTGTGTTTTGAGCATCAAATAAAAGTGGAGCTATTGATGGAGCTTTTCTTGAATCAGGATCAGTTCCTCCTGTTAAAGCAAATGAATTAAAAGGGTTTGCATTTCTATATGCTTGTGGGTAAAAACCATAGTGTTTCTGTTTAATTTGAGCTAGGTGTTTACTTTCGTTAGAATTACGAGTTACTTTAATTTTACCACCTATAGTTACACTGTTGTATTTTCCTGCTGCAAATCCTCCCTCAGCAAAACCTTTGTCTATTCTCATCCCAAAACTACAATTATGTGAAGTAACGTTTTTAATAACTGCGAAGCCTTGGTTTTTTGTATGTGGAGATACCATTACCGCAGCATTTCCATTTATACCTGTAATATTAACTCCGTAAAGTTTTGTAGAAGTAGCAACACTAGCTCCTGCATCTCTCATTAGTTTCCAACCACTTTCAAATCTTAAGGTAACACCACCATAGCCTTTTAAATTTTTAAAAAGAACGTTTTTGGCAGCTTGTACTTGAATTAGCCCATATCCATAGTCTGAATTGGTAATCGTACAATTTCTAATGATACCATTTTTTGGAATTCTATTCCAATTACCACCACTAGGCGGTGATAAACTAAAACCGGATAAAAATGTTTGATTGTCTTTAATCAAAACCCCTTCTATTAGAAAGTTTTCTACGTAGCCAATTGTAAATGCAGATACTTTGTCTCCTCCACTATAATTAGAATAATCTATCGTAAACTTTCCAGTAGGAGCGTAAATTTTAACATTAGAAATTTTTTGTTGGCTACCTTTCCCATTTGTAGCTAAATCAAACATAAAGAATGCAGAAGTTGGTTTTAAAATAGCTTGGTTATTAATCTCTATATAAGTGTTAGATTTTAAATTGATAATCTTATTTAGGTTGTGAGTACCGGCAGGTATTTTTACAATACCACCAGCATTTCCAAAAGCTGTAATGGCATTATTAATTTTATCAGAAGTAACAGGTTTATTAATAGAAGTAATAGCTGTAGGAGCTATGCCGTTAAAAAAAGTATGATTTGCTGGAATTGTAACTTGTTGGGAGTATCCAAAATCAAAAAAAGTTAATGAAATACCTATTAAAAGAATAATAGATTTTAGGTTAATTTGTTTCATTTTAAAATAGTTTTTTGGTTAAGTGCAGCAATTTCATATTTACTAATAGATAACTAGTGCTTGTAAATAAATTATTTGTGTTTTTAAGGTGTTTTTATTAGTGATGTGCTTGTGAATTATTGTTTTTGTTGTGGATTATATAATAATTGTTTGTTTTGTAGGGAAATACTTATTCTGAACAATATGGAACTTTAATTTTATTACTAATTCTTCCTTTTTTGTATTTACGGAGCTTCTAAAAAAGCTAAGGACTATGATGTATACTAATTTTAGTTTACTAACTAAAAACTATACTTTTCAAAATGCAACAAATAAACAAGGAGAAAGTTTAAGCGTTAACGATTTCAATCATCAAGAAGAAAAGATAAGTATAACACCTAATCCGTTTAAAAATCAATTAAATATTGTTTTTGGAGCTGATGTAAAACAAGGAGCAGAGGCTTTGGTAAGAATAGTCAATGCAAATGGTCGTATTGTTTGCACTAAAACGATGATAGTTAATCATGATGAAGAAAATCATATAAATACAAGCCATTTAAAACCAGGAATGTATTTTTTAGAAATTACACATGATAAAGGTAGAGTTCTAAAGAAATTAATCAAATAAGTAAATAGAAGTATACATTATTGTAAAGTCCAATAGTTACGCTATTGGACTTTTTATGATAGATTTTAACTGAACAACAAATAGCTTGACGAATTAATTATTTACAAATAATTAATTTTAGTTTGTTTTAATGAATTAAACATATGAAACCTTGTTGTTTATTGTATTTATCTAATTTTATATACAACTAAAACCGTAATCTCATTTACAATGAATCATTTTATTAAAAAGTATGTTAAGAGTAGTTTTTATATTTTCTGTTTATTCTTAACCCATACTATTTTTGCAGCAGAAATACATGTAGCAAAAAATGGAGTAAATGCGTTAACAGGAAGAGGTGATGTTTCTGCTCCCTACCAATCCATAAAATATATTTTTGAAAATGGCTTAGTCAATACTGGTGATGTGGTGGTGGTTCACGAAGGAACATACAGAGAAACCATAACTGTAAATGTTGCAAATGTAAGCATAGAGCCTTTTGAAGAAGAAAAGGTAGTTGTTACAGGAACAGATATTCTTTCTAATACAAGTTGGCAATTAGATTCTAGTAGGCCAGGTGTTTTTAAAACAACATTAAATAAAAATCAAGTAGAAACAGATTTTACACAATTGTTTGTAAACGGAGTTCATCAACAAATAGCAAGGTATCCAAACAATACCACTCAAGTTCAAAACTATTTGATAGGAAAACATAAAGAAATGATGAGTCCTACGAATCCCGAAAGCGGATTTGCTATTTTGTTAAACGCAAGTAAACCTGCAGGAACAAATCAAACAGGACAAGTTACTTTTTCTGCACATGAAGGAGTTCCAGAAATTCCAAACGTACCATTTACCAACGAAGCTATTATTAGAGGTTTTATAGGAAAACTAAGAAATAATATTTTTTCATATTCTCAAGACGGAGGACAAGTTACTAGAGCAGGAAATAGGTTGGTAACGTTTAAATCTTTAAACACACAAGGGAATTCTTGGGGAAAAACAGATGCATATTCTCAGCCAGAAGGTTTTGGTTACATAATGGATTTATCGGTGTTAGATGCAGAAGGAGAGTGGTTTTTTAAAAAAACAGAAAACACTTTGTATTACAAACCCCAGGGAGGAACTATAGAAGATAAACTATTTGAAGTAAAAAAAAGAGAATTTGGATTTGTTATAAGAGCTAATAATGTAACCTTAAAAAATATTCATGTTCAAGCAGCTGCTATGGATATTAAAAATTCAAAAAGTTTTAAAGCACAAAACTGTACATTCACTTATTTGTACCCTTATCATTACAGAAGAACTTACGGAGTTTTAAAAGAAGGAATTGTTTTAGACAATGCAGACAATGCCACTTTTGATAGTTGTTATATAGGACACACGTGGACAGGCGGAATTATTATTGATGACAATTGTGAAAACACAATAATTAATAATTGTACAATTGAACAAATTGGTTGGATGGGGCAATTTATGGTTGCGGTATGGAACAATGGTAAAAATACTACAATAACTAACAATACTTTTGGAAAGGCATCAAGGTTTCATATTAGAACAACAGAAGCCGTATATGCTAAAATTACGGATAATGATTTTGCAGAAGCAATGGCAATGGGAGAAGATGCAGGATCTATTATGTTTACAAGTACAGGAAAGCCAGGACCTAAAGGTTTAGATATGCAGGGAACAGAAATAGCTTATAACAAAATTCATGACTTACAAGGAATTCCTGCTTTTGATACAACTCCAGGATACAAAAGGCAAACTGTGGTTGCTTTTTATTTAGAAGATGTTCATAATTACACAGTACATCATAATTTAATCTACAACATTAAAGGAGATAATTATACAAGTAAAAGAGGAGTTTCTTACAATGCTCAAAGCGATGGGAAAATGCTGTATTTAGGGCCTAGAGATAAAGTAATTGATATTAAAATGGGATATTACAACAATACGTTTTGGAACTACGATAAGTTTCTAACCTTTTGGCATAGAACAGAAACAGGCTTAACAGAGAACTTAGAGTTAACCAACAATCTTTATATGCAAGGTAAAATCAATACGGTTTCAAATATAGAAGAAACAAACCTTGAAACGTTTGCTAGCAAAGCTGCCACATCTGTAAATTACGAGATTCTTCTTAACACAAATGAAGCCATAGCCAATGCCAATGCACATTTTGAAAATGCTACAAATAACGATTTTAGATTAAAGGCTAATTCTGCTTTTAATACAGGAGGAACGGTTGTACCTAATATCACAACATCTTCTAATCCATCTTTAGGAGCTTTAGAAGGAAACACACCAGAATTAAAAAATAGAGTGTTAAATGCGGGTTCTAATTTAACAACCCAATCATTTTATGGAGTAGAAAAATTAGATTATGGAAATGATAATATTTCAATTCAAACAATAGGTGAAACTTGTCCAGGAGCTAATAATGCTAAAATTAGTATAAAAGCAAAACAACCTTTGTCTTACAATGTGGTTATAAATGGAGAAAATTATTCTTTTACCAAAGAATTAGAAGTTACTAACTTAGAGCCTAAAAAGTATCAATTTTGTATTAGTGCTCCCGAATTATTAGATGAGAGTTGTTACCAAGTTGTTTTGCCTAAAAGCACAGCTTTGTCCGGAAGCTCAGAAGTTGACCTTTCAGGTAAAGTAACGTTTAATGTTCAAGGAGGAACAACTCCCTACCGTGTTTTGGTAAATCATAAAGAAGTATTACAAACAGAATTATCGTCTTTTGCAGTAACAGCTAAAACAGGAGATGAAGTAGAAATAATGACTGATAAAGAATGTGAAGGAAAAATTTATGAAAAGGTATTGCAAGCAAACAAAGCAAAAGCTTTTCCTATGGTAACCAAAGGAAATGTAACAATTACCTTACCAACTCTTAATACAAATCAAGTAGTTTTAGAGGTTTATAGTATGCAATCAAAATTATTGATGAAAAAGGAGTACAAAAAGAATAGTATAGATTTAGATTTTTCAGAATTTTCTAATGGTATTTATATTATAAAACTATACTATGGAGAGCATTCAATTCTAAAAATTGTAAAACAATAGTAGTTTTAAAACTCAGCCTCAACCTTAACTTTAATTTCTTTTTTTGTTATAGGGTGTTGAAATACAATAGACTCTGCATGTAAGTGGAGTCTATTTTGTTTGGTACCATACAAATCATCACCTACAATAGGAGTGTTTAATCCCAATTGATGAGAGGCGTGAACTCTTAATTGATGTGTTCTACCTGTAACAGGATAAAAGTAGACTTTAGTTTTTCTGTTCTTTTGTTCTATAATTTCCCATCGGGTTCTGGCAGATTTTCCATGCTCAAAACAAACCAATTGTCTTGGTCGGTCATCAATATCTAAACGTAACGGTAGGTCTATAAAACCTTCTTCTTTTTCTGGAATTCCATCTAACAAAGCCACATAACGTTTGCTTACTTGTCTTTTGATAAATTGACGTTGTATGTGTTCGTGAATTTCTTTGCTTTTAGCAATGACCATCAGTCCAGAAGTAGACATGTCTAATCTATGTACAATTAATGGACCTGTGGCATTCGGGAATTGTTGTTTCATTCGTAAATAGACAGAATCATCAATAGTTTTTCCGGGTACGGATAAAAACTCGGCCGGTTTGTTAATTACTAACAAATAGTCATCTTCAAAAACCGTAGTAATTTCTTTTCCTATAGCAGGGTTTGTTAACAAAGGATTGTCGTCTAACTCCACTCCTTCTAACATATGTCCTAAAATAGGTTTGCATTTTCCTTGGCAAGCAGGGTAGTAATTTCCGTGTTTTCTAATTTCAGATTTAGGGCTGTCTCCCCACCAAAATTCGGCCATGCAAATAGGAGTTAACTTATTGGCAAATGCATATTGCAACAACTTGGGAGCAGCACATTCTCCGGCTCCTGCAGGAGGAATGTCAAAAGGAGTGTTTTTAAAAATAGCCAATAAATCTTTTCTGTTTCCAGCTTTATTTAAAAACTGATATTGATGAAATAGATAGTTTTGCAAAGCATTAGATTTTGATTTTCTTTCTGCTTTTAAGTGCTGTATTTTATTTTTAAAAACAGCTACTTGTTTCTCTAATTCTTTTATTTGTTCCTCAAAAGATTGAGTTACTTTTTTTAAGTTACTTTTGGCTTCTACACTTTTTTTAGCCAACTCTTTTAGTAGTAAATTGTATTCAGGTTCTGATAAAGTTTGCTGTCCTTGTATACGTTGTTGTTTTCTTTGTTTTTTGGCTTCAATCATAAAAGCCCTTAAATTTCCTATTTCTTCCGAAGCTGTTTTAAGTGTTTGAGCTAGTTTAATTTTAGAACGTTGATAATCTGGATTATTTTCTAAAGCTTCTACCTGAGCATTAAGGTTGTTTAAAAGAATTTCTTCTTGTAAAAAGTAACTATCCTGTGTTAACATATCAAACACAGGGGGTACAAAATAAGTATGATTGTTGGTTCCTGCTAACTTTCCAGAAAAAGCACTAATAAATCCAAGGTCACCTTGTTGATTTTTAACCACCAAAACCCCAAACATTTTACCAATAGGTTTTTCGTTTAGTTCATTTTCTTCTGTAAAAGGATGTACCCATTCTTTTTGATTTTGAATGTAGGTTTGTACTTCTTTAGCTGCTAATTCACACAAAGGATGGGTTTCGTAATAAAACGGATAAGTAAACTTTTTGGGCAAAGCTATATCAGAAATAGGACTGCTAAAAGAATGAAAATAGTTGGGTGTAGACATTCAAAAAATAAATTTAAGCACAAAGATACTCAATGTATTTAGTTTTTAAAACCAACCCAAAGTTGTTTCCAAAAAGAATTTGGAATTTTTTCATCTCCCATAAAACCAATTTCTAAATCTTTATTAGGTGTAGGTAAGTAATTGGTTCTAAAAATATAATCCCAAAGGCTTAAACTAATTCCAAAATTCACCCCAAACTGTTTGTTTTTTGGCAATGTATATGCGTGATGATACAAATGCATCACAGGATTGTTAAATACATATTTTAAAGGCCCCCAAGTAATATTTAGGTTGGCATGGTTTAAATGGCCAATGCAAATGGCAATAAAATGGACTATATAAGCTTGTTCGGGCTCAAAACCTCCAATTAACATAATGGCCAATGTTTTTAAAGGTTTGTATAAAATATTTTCCATCCAATGGTAGCGTAAATGTGCTGCAAAGCCCATTTCTTTTACACTGTGATGTATTTGATGGAATTTCCATAAAAAATGAAATCTGTGTAGCAACAAGTGTGTAAACCATTGAAAAAAATCACTCAATACAAAAAAGATACAAAGCTGCGTTATAGGTGATAAATCATCAACAGGAAAAAGAACTAAAGAGCTTGTATTAAGCCCTATAGATTGTAAGAGTTGTCCAAAAAGAGTGTAAAACCCATTGATAAAAATACTGAATAGAAAAAAGTTAAAAAACATATAAAATCCATCTAACCAAAAGTCTTTTCTAAAAATGCTTTGTTCTTTTCTCCAAGGAAATACAATCTCTAACCCCCATACAATTAAAGAAATAAGAATCAATCCCCAGAAATAATTTTGAGACCAATGCGTTTGAAAAGTAATCATTTGATAAACCCATGAAATGCCATTCAAAAAACTAGTAATAAGAGTGTTCATTAACGTGTATAATTTTGCTTGTAACAATTGTTACATGTGCATTGGTCGTGCTTAACTACCTTTGCTTAAAATTAATAATTAAAAATTAGAGAATGAGTTTAATTTTAGAACCTTGGCCGTGGTATGTTTCAGGATTTTTAATTTCTGTGGTAATGTTTGTTTTGTTGATGATGGGAGATCAATTTGGAGTTTCTTCTAATTTAAGAACTTTATGCACCATGTGTGGAATTGGGAAAAAGACAGCTTTTTTTCAATTTGACTGGAAAGCACAAAAATGGAATTTACTAGTAGCTTTAGGAATGGTGATTGGTGGTTTTATTGGAGCTAATTTTTTATCAACTAACGCTGGAGTTTCTATTAATCCTATTACAGTAGAACAATTGCAAGAAATTGGAATTACAAGCTCTGATAGTCATTTTTTACCTACCGAATTATTTGAAACTTTTACCTTAAAAAGTATTGTTATTTTAATTGTTGGAGGATTTTTAGTTGGTTTTGGAGCAAGATATGCAGGAGGTTGTACCTCTGGACATGCCATTTCAGGACTAAGTAATTTACAACTTCCTTCTCTAATAGCTGTTATTGGTTTTTTTATAGGTGGTTTGGTAATGATTCATTTTTTATTTCCCCTAATTTTTTAACACATAGACATGAAAAATAGTATATACATAAGCATTGGAATCTTTTTTGGAATTACCATGTACAAATCAGAAGCGGCTTCTTGGTTTAGAATTTATGAAATGTTTCATTTTCAGGCATTTCATATGTATGGAATTATTGGAGTAGCTGTAGTAGTTGGTATTATTATGGTACAACTTATAAAAAAGTTTCAGCTAAAGAGTTTTTATGGAGTTCCTATTACGTTTAGTGACAAAGAAAAATCTGTAAAAAGATATTTGTTCGGAGGAATTATTTTTGGATTAGGTTGGGCTTTGGCTGGTGCTTGCCCAGGCCCTATGTTTACATTGGTAGGAGCAGGCTTTTATAGTTTGTTAATTGTTATTGCATCGGCCACCTTTGGAACGTATGTTTATGGAAAAATAAAAGATAAATTACCTCATTAAAACAAACAAAAAAGAGACCTTAAGTAAGGTCTCTTTTTTGTTATTTTATAGGGGTTATGAGATGTTCGCTTACAGCCCAATCGTAAAAACGTTCTATCCATGTGTCCGAAGGTAAGTTTTGGGTTTTCATTCCAAAACCGTGTTTCCCTTTGGCATACATATGCAGTTCTGCATTTTTGTTTTGTTCTTTGTAAGAAGTGTATAAGTTGATGCTACCCATTGCTAGTTTTAACGGATCGTTACTGGCACACACAATAAATAAAGGAGGGGCATCTTGTTTTGGTTCTTGTACCGGATATTCACTAGTCCAAGGATAGATAGGAGCTAAAAAATTGGGTCTGTTATTTTTTGTATAACTATAACCAACTCCCATTGTAACCGCTCCACCTGCAGAAAACCCCATTACTCCAATTTTGTTGGGGTCAATAGAAAGTTGATTTGCATTTTCTCTTAAATAAGTAATAGCATTTAAAGCATCATCAATAGAAGCAGGAAATAATTTTTGATGCAACTCTTGTCTGTCTTGTTTGTTAATTCTGTTTAATTTTTTAAACTCATCAAAAGTTTTTCCTTTTTTTGTAGGTCTTAATCTGTATTTTAAAACCACAGCGGTTACTCCTTTTTTCACCAACCAATCTGCAACCATAGTTCCTTCGGTTAAAATGCTACTAATAGTCATTCCTCCACCTGGTAGTATTACCACAGTTGTTCCTGTGTTAATTTCAGCTTTAGGTTTAAAAATCTGAATACTTGGTTTTGATATATTGGCAATTCTAGGAATGTCTGTTTGATAAGTAATTTCATCGCCTACCCAAGTAAGCCCTTCTACTTTATGGTAAGGAAGTTTTACAATTTCTTGTGCTTGTAGCATAAAAGTAGAAAGTATTAAAATTAGAAATGTTTTAAACATAGTTTTAATTTTTAGGTGTGATTAAGTTTTCGTTTACTCCCCAATCGTAAAAACGTTCTATCCAAGAATCGGTTGGTTTTCCAGTAGTTTTTAAACCAAAACCATGACCTCCTTTTGCGTAGATGTGTAGTTCTGCATTTAAATCAAACTCTTTCCACGATTTGTATATGTGTATACTTCCCATGGCCAAATCTAGAGGGTCGTTAGATGCACAAACAATAAAAATAGGAGGAGAGTCTGTTTGTGGTTTTTGTACCGGATATTTAGAAGTCCAAGGATAAACAGGAACTAAAAAGTTAGGTCTGTTTTTTTCGGTATAATTATAAGCCACTCCCATAGCAACCGCTCCACCAGCAGAAAATCCCATAAATCCAATTTTATTAGGGTTGATTCCGTAAGTAACCGCATGTTCTCTTAAGTAAGAAATTGCCGTTAATCCATCTTTAATAGAATAAGGAATAACTTTGCTTACATTTTCTTGAAGTTTTTCAGGATGATTTTTATTTAGGATTTTATATTCCTGAATAGCCTCTTTCTTTTGTGTAGGAACCAATCTGTATTTTAAAATTACAGCGGTAATTCCCTTATCATTTAACCATTTGGCTACTTTTTTTCCTTCGTTTACAATGCTTAATGCATACAAACCACCTCCAGGAGCAATAACAACAGTAGTTCCGTTTTTATAATTTGTAGGTTGGTAAATGTCAATGCTAGGTTCAGAAACATTGGTAATAATATCCGTATTCCAATCTTTTGTAAAATAATAATTCTCAGTTCCCGTCCATGTCACATCATCAGCTTTGGTAAATGGAAGTTTTATGGTTTCCTTTTTTTGAGCAATAAGGGTAGATGTAAAAAGGGTAACTAAGAATACTTTTTTTAAAAGTGACATGAGTTTATAGTTTAAAGTAAAAACCTTCTTCTTTTAATTGTTGATACATGTTTTCATCAAATTTATAAAGGATTGCGGGTTTATGAGCTACATTTTTTTGTTTTTTACCTGTGTCAATTAACAGTTTCATTTGATTCAACTTGGTTCTAAAATTACGTTTGTTTAGTTGCACTTGTAAAATGGCCTCGTAAACTTGTTGTAAATTGGTCAAGCTAAATTCTTCAGGTAATAAATTAAATCCAATAGGTTCGTAGCGTACTCTTCTTTTTAATTTTTTGTGAGCAGATTCTATAATTCTTTTATGATCAAAAGCTAGTTCTGGCAATTTATCAATATCGCACCATTCTAATTTTTCAGCAGTATATCCTGCTCTAGGAGAATAGTTTTCAATGTTAATTAATGCATAATAACTTATGGTAATAACTCTTTTCCCAGGGTATCTATCTACCCTACCAAAAGCCTGAATTTGTTCTAAGAAAATATTATCTAAGTCGGTAATTTTTTTTAACGTGTTTTCTGCACTTCCATAAATACTTATGTTTTCATCTAAAAAATCTCCGGGCAAAGCCATCAATCCTTTAGAAGGTTCGCTGTTTCTTTTTATGAGCAATACTTTTAAGGTTTCATTTTGAAAACCAAATATTACGCAGTCAACCGAAGTTTCTATCATATGAATATCAATGTTTGCGCTAATTTATTGATAGTTTCATAAATAAACTAACTTTTTGTTTGAAATACAATGACAACTAATTATATTTGCTTAGTTTGTTAAGTAAACTAAGTGTATTTTAAGTATACAATCATCAAAAAACACAATTTGTATGTTATCAATTGGGTATGATTTAGGGAGTTCATCAGTAAAAGCAGTTTTATTTGATAACCAAACCAAAGAAGTAAAAGCATCTGCAAGTTATCCGGAAAGAGAAATGGCTATGGATGCACCTCAAGAAAATTGGGCTGAGCAAAATCCAGAAGATTGGTGGAGTAATATTCAGAAAGTAACAGACAAACTTTTTAACCAAGTTACAGAGAAAAGAAGTCAAGTGGTTGCTATAGGAATAGCCTATCAAATGCACGGTTTGGTTACTTTAACCGATAAGGGAGAAGTAGTAAGACCTGCCATTATTTGGTGCGATAGTAGAGCTGTTGAGGTTGGAAATAAGGCTTTTAAAGAAATAGGAGAACAAGTTTGTTTGGAAACCATGTTAAATTCTCCAGGGAATTTTACAGCCTCTAAATTGGCATGGGTTAAACAAAATGAACCTGACTTGTATCACACTATTGATAAAATAATGTTACCAGGAGATTATATAGCTTATAAATTTACTGATAGTATTACAACTACAAACACAGGACTGTCTGAAGGAATTTTGTGGGATTTTAAAAAAGAAGCATTAAACAAAACTTTAGTTGATTATTATGGTTTTGATACGTCTTTATTTCCAGAAGTAAAACCTGTTTTTGGAGAGCAAGGTAAAATAAGTGAGAAAATAGCAAAAGCATTTGGATTTAGTTCTAATGCTGTTGTTTCTTACAGAGCAGGAGATCAGCCAAACAATGCATTTTCTTTAAACGTGTTAAAGCCAGGAGAAATTGCTGCAACAGGAGGAACCTCTGGTGTTGTTTATGGAGTGGTAGATCAATTAAAGTACGATGCAAAACAAAGAGTCAATACTTTTGCTCACGTAAATCATACAGATCAAGAAAGAAAATTAGGAGTACTGTTGTGTATTAACGGAACAGGAAGTGCATACGCTTGGTTGCGTAATAATTTGGCAGCAGATAAAGACTATTTTGAATTAGAAAAACTAGCGCAAAAAGCATCTACAGGAGCAAACGGATTAAGCTTTTTACCTTTTGGAAATGGTTCGGAACGTATGTTGGCAAATAAAATAATAGGAGCTCAGTTTGATGGTTTGCAATTTAACAAACACAAATTAGCAGATATGGTAAGAGCTTGTTTAGAGGGAATTGCTTTTTCTTTTGTGTATGGAATTAAAGGGATGAAAGAATTAGGTTTAGAGCCAAGTGTTATAAAGGTAGGAAATGATAATATGTTTCAATCAGAAGTGTTTGCTACAACCATTGCTACTCTAACAGATGCTAAAATACAAGTAAAAGAAACTTCTGGAGCTGTAGGAGCTGCTATTGGAGCAGGTTATGGAGCTGGAGAAATAGAGAATTTACAAGATGCCTTTGCTAAAGAGAATATTCTTAAAACATACAAGGCAGATGCCTTAAAAAAAGAAGCTTATCAGGTAGCTTATGATAAGTGGGTAACAGCATTAGAATCAAAATTAAATTAAAAATACAATCAAAATAATATGTCAAAATTAACGATCGGAAGTAAAGAATACTTCAAAGGAATTGGAGAAATTAAGTTTGAAGGAAAGGATTCTAAAAATCCTTTGGCCTATAAATATTACAACCCAGATCAAATAGTGGCTGGTAAAACAATGAGAGAACATTTTAAGTTTTCTATTGCTTATTGGCATACCTTCTGTGGACAAGGTTCTGATCCTTTTGGACCAGGAACACAAAGTTTTGAGTGGGATAAAAATGCAGATCCAATACAAGCAGCAAAAGATAAAGCCGATGCCGCTTTTGAATTTATTACCAAAATGGGATTTGATTATTACTGTTTCCATGATTTTGATTTGGTACAAGAAGGAGCAACGTTTGAAGAGTCTGAAGCTCGTTTAAAAGAAATTGTAGCATACTTAAAAGAAAAGCAAGCAGCAAGTGGAGTAAAATTATTATGGGGAACAGCCAACTGTTTCTCTAATCCACGTTATATGAACGGAGCATCTACCAATCCTAACTTTGATGTAGTAGCAAGAGCTGGAGCACAAATAAAATTGGCTTTAGATGCAACTATGGAATTGAACGGAGAGAACTATGTATTCTGGGGAGGACGTGAAGGTTACATGTCTTTATTAAATACAGATATGGGACGTGAATTGAACCACATGGGACAATTCTTAGGATTGGCTAAAGATTACGCAAGAGGAAAAGGGTTTAAAGGAAACTTTTTTATTGAGCCTAAACCAATGGAGCCAACCAAACATCAGTACGATTTTGATGCAGCAACAGTGGTTGGTTTCTTAAACAAGCACGGTTTACAAGATGATTTTAAAATCAATTTAGAAGTAAACCACGCAACGTTGGCAAGTCATACCATGCAACACGAAATGGATGTGGCTGCACAAGCAGGTATGTTAGGTAGTATTGATGCCAACCGTGGAGATTACCAAAACGGATGGGATACAGACCAGTTTCCTAATAACATTCAAGAAACAGCAGAAGCAATGTTGGTCTTCTTAGAGAACGGAGGATTGCAAGGAGGTGGAGTAAACTTTGATGCAAAAATCAGAAGAAACTCTACAGATTTAGAAGATATTTTTTTAGCACACATTGGTGGTGCAGATACGTTTGCTAGAGGTTTGTTGGTTGCAGACAAAATTTTAAGAGAATCTGATTACAAATCGTTAAGAGAAAAACGTTACGCTTCTTTTGATTCTGGAAAAGGAAAAGAATTTGAAGAAGGAAAATTAACATTTGAAGATTTGTATGCAATTGCTAAAGAAAACGGTGAATTACCAAACATTAGCGGAAAGCAAGAATTGTTCGAAAATATTGTAAATAACAATATATAAATTAATTAATTCCAAAGTCTTATTGTAGGCTTTGGAATTTTTATATAACCCTTTTATAAAACAGAATCTTATGGGAATCATTTCATTTATAGGCTTTACATTACTGGTAGCAATTATATCATATTTAGCAACAAGAAATACTAACGAAAACACATCTGAGGGCTACTTTTTAGGAGGAAGAAGCTTAACAGCTACGGTTATTGCGGGTTCATTATTGTTAACAAACTTATCTACCGAGCAAATTGTAGGTCTAAATGGAGATGCTTATACAGATGGAATTTTAGTAATGGCATGGGAAACACTAGCTGCCATTGCCATGGTAATTACTGCAGTGTATTTATTACCACGCTATTTAAAAGGAGGTATTTCTACTATTCCCACGTTTTTAGAAAGAAGATTTGACAAAACCACAAAAGCTTTAACCTCCGGATTGTTCTTAACAGGATATGCCGTAGTGTTGTTGCCTATGGTTTTGTTTACAGGTTCTAAAGCCATTAGTGGTATGTTTAATGTGCCAGAAATGTTAGGAGTAAGTGATTGGGGAGCTGTTTGGATTTGTGTATGGGGAATAGGAATTATAGGTTCTATTTATGCCATTTTTGGAGGATTAAAAGCAGTGGCTGTATCAGACACAATTAATGCTATAGGGTTGTTAATTGGAGGATTGCTGATTCCTGTTTTTGGATTGATGGCCATAAGTGATGATGGAAGTCTTTTTAACGGTTTAACAAAATTAACAACAGAACATCCCGAAAAATTTAATGCCATTGGAGGTCCTGACTCTTCTATTCCGTTTACAACTATTTTTACAGGAATGATGTTGGTACAGTTGTTTTATTGGGGAAGTAATCAACAAATTATTCAAAGAGCCTTAGGAGCTAAAAACTTGGCAGAGGGACAAAAAGGATTGACCATTGCTGCTTTTATCAAAATATTAGGGCCAATTATAGTGGTCTTACCAGGTATTATTGCTTTTCATAAATACGGAACAGGGTTAAATACAAGCGATGTGTATCCTAAATTGGTTGCCGATGTGTTACCAGATGTATGGGTAGGTTTTTTTGCAGCAGTTTTGTTTGGTGCTATTTTAAGTTCATTTAACTCAGCACTAAACAGTTGTGTTACTTTATACGGAGTAGATATTTACAAACAATTTATAAATCACGAAGCTAATGATGCGATGATTGTTAGGAAAGGAAAAACATTTGGAGTTGTTTTGGCTTTTTTCTCTATGATTATAGCACCTTTTTTAGTGTATGCTGATAGTATTTTTGGATATTTACAAACGGTAAACGGAGCATACAGTGTGCCTATTTTAACAGTGGTTGTTATTGGTTTTGTAACTAAAAGAGTACCTGCAATAGCAGCAAAAATAGGAGTGTTGTTTGCATTTAGTATTTATGTAGCTTACATTGTATTGGCCAATGGTTTTGGTTTAATAGATTTGCATATGTTACACATGCAGGCAATAACTTGTGTGTTAACAATTATTATTATGTTGGTAATAGGTAAGTTAAAGCCAAGATCAGAAGATTTTGCACTAGCTTATACAAAACAAGTAGATGTTACTCCTTGGAAATTTGTAAAACCAGTAGGAGCTCTTATTTGTTTAATAGTGTTGTCAACTTATTTTATCTTTAGGTAGAAGACTAATTTTTAAAACAAAAAATAATTAATTAAAAATAAATAAAAAATGAAATTTTTTATAGATACAGCGAACTTAGATCAAATTAAGGAAGCGCAAGATTTAGGAGTGTTAGATGGTGTAACAACCAATCCGTCATTAATGGCAAAAGAAGGAATTTCTGGAGAAGAAAACATTTTACAACACTATCGCGATATTTGTGATGCTGTTGATGGAGATGTAAGTGCTGAGGTACTTTCTGTAGATTTTGATTCTATGGTAAAAGAAGGAGAAGCTTTGGCAGCTTTAAATCCACAAATTGTAGTAAAATTACCTATGATTAAAGATGGAATTAAAGCTTGTAGATATTTTTCTAGTAAAGGAATTAAAACCAATGTAACTTTAGTGTTTTCTGTAGGACAAGCATTATTAGCTGCAAAAGCTGGTGCAACGTATGTATCTCCATTTATTGGTCGTTTAGATGATATTTCTACAGATGGATTGCACTTGATTCAAGAAATTAGAGAAGTTTATGACAACTATGGTTTTGAAACTGAAATTTTAGCAGCATCAGTAAGACACACAATGCACATTGTAGATTGTGCTAAAATTGGAGCAGATGTAATGACAGGACCTTTAAAAGCTATTGAAGGTTTAATGAAACATCCTTTAACAGATAGTGGTTTGGCTACATTCTTAGAGGCTGCAAAAAATATGTAATCTATATTTATAATAGTATTTTAAAACTCTCTTTTCTTTTTAGAAAAGGGAGTTTTTTTAGAACTAAAGTGTGCTTTTAAAACCTCCAGGCCACAAATCTACTTTTTTTGTTTCCTTGTTCCATATCTACAATTCTAACTTCTGTAGGGTTGGTTTTGTTAATGGCTCTCTTTATGTTTTTTAAATGTTCTTTTTGAGAAACTAAAGAAGTAAACCAGGTTACTTGAGATTTGTATTGTTCACTTTCTAAAGCCATTTTTTTTACAAAAGCTTCTTCGCCACCTTTGTACCATAATTCATTAGAACGTCCACCAAAGTTTAAGGTTTCGGTTTCTTCAAGTTTTAAATTTTTTGCTTTCTGTTTGTTTTTTAAATCGGCTTCAAAAGAATTTTTAAAAAATGGCGGATTGCAAACAACCACATCAAAAAAGTCATTGGGCTGAATAATGTTGTCTAAAATGGAGTTTTTAAACTGTTGATGCCTAACATCAATAGTCTTTAAAAGAGGATTTTGTTCTATAATGTTTAGAGCATTGTTTACAGAATCTTTATCAACCTCACTAGCGGTGCATTTCCAATTAAAATGGCAAGTTCCTAAAATAGGATAAATTAAGTTGGCACCTGTACCAATATCTAAAAGCGATACGTTTTTTTTACCTTCTAGCAAATCTTGCACATGTAACAAATAATCTAATCTTCCTGGTATGGGAGGACAAAGATTGTTTTCTGGAATGTCCCAAAAAATTAAATTGTAATTCTTTTTTAACAACGCTTTGTTCAATTGTTTTACCGCTAACTTGTCTGCAAATTTGATGGTTTTGTTTCCGTAGGGATTGGTAAAAACATGATGTTTTAAGTCTGAATGAGCTTGAATAAGTTCGTCAAAATTATAATCACTATGAAAAGGATTGTTAGGATGCATTACTTGTTTTATTTGTTGCAAAGGTAGTGCAAACTAGATTACCAAAATGTAATAAAAAATCGTTCAAAAACGTCATTGTGTTTGATCCAAACTAAAGGGCTGTGTTGTACCGCTATTTGCTCTAAAATAATAGGTTTGGCTTCTGTAAAGCTCATCCATTCTTTATTGTGTTTTGGGTCTATTAACCAATCTTGTTTTTTAGGAACGTGGTACAAAGCCAATGGGAACAAATAATCTATTTCTTTGTGGCTAATGTAGTAGCCTTTAATACAGTTGTTATTAATATGCGGAAAAGTATGTTTTTTTAAACTTAACGGAATATATAGCTGTGCTTTAAAATGTACATTTTGGAGAATGTTATCTGTAGCAATTCCTTTGTTAGCTAATAGTTTTTTACAAACTGGGTGGTGAATTAAAGGGAACTGTTTTTCTTTAAGCTTGGTTAGTTTCTGAACCAAAGAATCTTTTAAGTTAGGGCCTACCCATCTATCTAACTCATAAGTTTTGTCTGTTTTGTACAAGTAAAATTTGTAAGTAAGTTCTATGTGCGTAATTCCTTGTGGAGTTTTGCAAATATAATCTAACTCTCCAATGGTTTGGTGTTTGTCTATTTGAATTTGCACATTGTTGGCTAGGGGAGTATAATCTGTTTGTGCTTCTAAATTTTTTTGATAAAAGACTTCTACTAATTTCCCTAATCTATGATGTTTGGCTGTATCAATATTAGAAAGATCTATGGTTTTAGCAAAAGGCAAATCAATTTGAGGATAGTCAAAAAAAGAATTGTTTAACCACAAGTTAGGTTGGTCTCTAAGTCCATGGTATTGATATGTAAGTTTTTCTAAATCCGTCAATTTACAAAGCTTTTAAATATTGTTCTAAAATCATCACTCCATTTACAGCAGATTTTTGAATACAAGTATAATGATTAGGAACTGTAATTTCATTTACTTTTGGGTCTATTATATAGACAGGGCAATTTTGTGGAACATTATAAATTAACCCTGCAGCAGGATACACTTGCAAACTAGTTCCGATAATTACAAATATGTCAGCAGTTTCGCAAATACTAGCAGCTTTGTCTAACATAGGAACTTCTTCTCCAAACCAAACAATATTGGGTCTTAGTTGGTGTCCTTGTGGGCAAACGTCTCCTAACTTGATTTTTTTTCCTGTAATATCAATTGTATAATTGGGGTTTTTAGTGCTTTTAGCTTCTGATAATTTTCCGTGTAAATGAATGACTTGTTTGCTGCCAGCACGTTCGTGCAAATCATCTACATTTTGAGTTATAATTTGAACGTTGTATTTGTCTTGTAATTCAGCCAGATACAAATGAGCCGCGTTGGGTTGTACCGTTTCTGCTTGTGCCCTACGCTGATTGTAAAAATCTAGCATTAATGCTGGGTTTTTATACCATCCGTCAATAGAAGCTACTTCCATCACATCATGGTTTTCCCATAAGCCGTTACTATCTCTAAAGGTTTTAATGCCACTTTCTGCACTAACACCTGCTCCGGTAAGAACTACTAGATTTTTCATGTTATGTTAGTTCCAAATCTTGTTAGATTCAGTTAAAATCACTGGCTCTTTATCCGTAATTAATATGGTTTGTTCATGCTGTGTAACATATCCTCCTTTATCACCAACCAACGTCCAACCATCATTTAATTCTAAAGCAATGGTAGATTTTGTTGATATAAAAGTTTCTATAGCTACTGTTGTATTCTTTTTAAATCTTTCACGGTTTGCTTTGACTCTATAGTTTAAAATATTTTCAGGTTCTTCATGCAAACTTCTTCCCACTCCGTGCCCTGCTAAATTTTTAATAACTTTAAATCCCTGTTTTTTAGCTTCCGTTTCAATCAGTTGTCCAATATCAGCTATTTTAACACCTCCTTTAATATTGTGAATTGCTTTTTTTAGAATGTTTTTAGAAGCGTTAACAAGTGGTTGATGATGATGTATGTCTTTTCCAAGTACAAAAGAAGCTCCATTGTCTGACCAAAATCCATTTAACTCAGCCGAAACATCAATATTTATCAGATCTCCTTCTTTTAATATTTTATTTTCTGATGGAATTCCGTGTGCTGCTTCTTTGTTTACACTGATACAAGTATAACCTGGAAAGTCGTAAGTTTCATAAGGTGCAGATTTTGCTCCGTAACTTTTTAAAATTTGACCACCATATTCATCTAATTCTTTGGTAGACATGCCAATAGTTGCATGTTCCATCATTAATTTTAGAGTAGTTCCAACCACTTCACTAATTTTTTTCATTCCAATAAGTTCGGATTCTTTTGTGATAGACATTGTGTATGTTTTAATTAAAACTAAAGTTAAGATTTGTTGTTTAAAACTTCATAGTCAAACCAATTCTTTTCTGATCTAAGTCTAGCTGTATAATTTTTACGTTTACCACTTGGTTTAATTGCAACACATCATTAGGTGATGAAATAAACTTATTGGTAATTTGAGAAATATGTACCAAGCCATTTTCTTTAATTCCTAAATCTATAAAAGCACCAAAATTGGTAATATTGCTTACTTGTCCTTTTAAAATCATTCCTTCGTACAAGTGATTGATGTTGGTAATGTTTTCATCAAAAACCAATTGATCGTCTTGATTTCTTGGATCCTGATTTGGTTTTGCCAATTCGTTTAATAAATCCGTTAACGATAAAGCTCCAATTTTTTCTTGTAATTCTTCATCATCTACCAAAACCAAAGCTTTTTCATTTCCAATTAAATCAGGAATAGTAAGATTTAGTTTTTTAGCTATTTGAGTTACTTCTTTGTACAATTCAGGATGAATACCAGTGTTGTCTAAAGGTTGATCTCCTTGCAAACGTAAAAAACCAGCACATTGTTCAAAAGCTTTGTTTCCTAGTCTTGGTACTTTTTTTAGTTGATTAATGTTGGTAAACTTTCCGTTTTCGGTTCTATAATCTACAATGTTTTGTGCCAAAGCAGGTCCAATTCCCGATATATATTGCAATAAATATTTGCTAGCGGTATTTAGTTGTACTCCAATTTTGTTTACGCATCTTTCTACAATATGATCTAATTCCAGCTTTAGCAAGGTTTGATCTACATCGTGCTGATATTGTCCTACACCAATAGATTTTGGATCTATTTTTACCAATTCAGCCAAAGGATCCATCAATCTACGGCCAATACTTACCGCACCACGAACGGTAATATCATGGTTAGGGAATTCTTCTCTTCCAATTTCAGAAGCAGAGTAAATAGATGCACCGTTTTCGTTGACCAAATAAATAGCAACCTTGGTGGTAAAAGATAGAGTTTTTACCAAGCTTTCGGTTTCTCTACCCGCAGTACCATTCCCTATAGCTATAGCTTCTATTTGATGTTTTTGAACCAAATTTAGTAATGTTTGTTTGCTTTGAGCATCTTGTTTTTGTGGCGGATGAGGGTAGATTACTGTATCTTCTAACAAATCTCCTTGAGCGTTTAAACAAACCACTTTACAACCTGTTTTAAAACCAGGATCTATAGCCAATACTCTTTTTTTACCAATAGGACTTGCCAGTAAAAGTTGTTCTAAGTTTTTAGAAAATACGTTTACTGCATCTATATCGGCTTTTAGTTTTATTTCTTTAAGGAGTTCTTTTTCTAAAGCAGGTTTTAAGTTTTTGCTATACGTACTTGCTATGGTTTGTTGTAATAGTTTACTTGCTTGATTGTTGCCTTTTATAAAGTTTTTTTCTAGCAAAGCAATAGCAGTTTGTTTGTCTACCGAAATACCAGAACTTAACAAACCTTCTTCCGTAGCCCTTAAAATAGCCAGTACTCGGTGCGATGGCACTCTGGTGGCTTTTTGTTCAAACTCAAAATAGGTTTTGTAAGTTTGGGCTTCTTGTTCTTTCCCTTTTTTTACTTTACTAGTTAAAAGACCGTCTCTAGTAAATAATCTTCGTAGCTGATTTCTACTATAGCTGTGTTCTGTAATCCATTCGCTTACAATATCCAAGGCTCCTGCAATGGCTTCTTCTTCTGTTTGAATAGCTCCTTTTACAAAACGATTGGCATTGATGTTACTTCCGTTCTGAGACATAATTATTTTAGCCAAACCTTCTAAGCCATTTTCTTTGGCAACACTTGCTTTGGTTTTTCGTTTGGTTTTATAGGGTAAAAACAAATCTTCCAACTCTTTTTTGTCCCAAGAGTTTTCAATTTTGTTTCGTAAGGTAGCATCGGTTATGTTTTGATTGTCAAGCGTTTCTAGTATATGTGCTTTTCTTTTGATGATTTCCTCAACAAGTATTGATTGTTTTTGAATGTTAAAAATTTCAAAATCTTCTAAACCACCTGTTTGGTCTTTTCTATAACGAGCAATAAAAGGAATGGTTGCTCCTTCATTTAAAAAGTTTAAAATGGTGTTTACCTTTCCTTCAGATATGTTTGTAAGCTTTGCAACTTGTAAAGCATGCTCAATATTTGTCATCTTTCATATTGTTTATAGGACAGTAAATATACTTTTATCCTAGATAATGTAGAAACTTAATTATTATTACTAGTGTCATTTTATTAACTTGCATCATATTGATTTTTTAGGATGAACTTGATTAATAAAATTCGCTACTTTTTTGAAAGACATGGTTTTGATGTTTCTTCAAGATTGGCAGATAGATTAGGGATGAGAACAGCCAATGTAAGGTTGTTTTTTGTGTATATTTCGTTTGTAACTTTAGGAGTTTCTTTCGGAATTTATTTAACCTTGGCTTTTTTATTAAAACTAAAAGATATGATAAGGACAAAAAGAACCTCTGTTTTTGATTTATAGAACTATATGTTAAACAAAATATATAAAGGCTTATTTTTATTTGCTGTTGTTCTTGCTATAGGAACTATAGTTTTCTTTTTGGCATTTAACTATACTTGGTTAGATGCTTTTTTTATGACCATTATTACCATTACTACAGTTGGTTTTGGAGAGGTACAACCGTTAGATAGTGGAGGAAAACTTTTTACTATTCTATTATTGTTAATGAGTATTGGGGTTTACGGATATTTAGTAACAGTTATTTCAGATTTTTTTTCAAACAATGTACTTATGGAAGCTTTTCGTATTAAAAAAGAATTAAAGGAAATTGCCAAGTTAGAAGGGCACACAATTATATGTGGTTTTGGTAGAAACGGAAGGCAATCTTACGAAAAATTAAAAAAATTTAACAAAACCTGTGTTGTAATAGAGCAAAATGAGGAGTTTATAGAGAACCCTATTTATCAAGATGTGCAATTTGTAAAAGGAGATGCCACCAATGATGATGTGCTAAAAAATGCAGGAATAGAAAAAGCTTCACATTTAATAGCTGCATTGCCTTCCGATGCTAATAATGTGTATATTGTGTTATCATCAAGACAGTTAAATGCAAATTTAGATATTGTTAGTAGAGCAAATGATGACAACGCAACAGAAAAATTAAAAATAGCAGGAGCCAATCATGTAATTATGCCCGATAAATTAGGAGGAGATCACATGGCTTCATTATTGGTAACACCAGATTTGGTGGAGTTTGTAAATAGAATTAATATGGAAGGTGATTCCAATGCCAATTTAGAAGAAATTGGAGTAGATGAATTGCCGGACGAATATATGATGAAATCTATTCAAGATTTAGACGTTCGCAGAAATTCAGGCTGTAACGTTATTGGTTTTATTACAGAAGATGATGAGTATATTGTAAATCCATCATCAAAAATGATTTTAAAACCACATTGCAGATTAATCGTTTTAGGAAGACCTGAACAAATTAAAAAATTCAAAGAAATTTATGAGTAAACAAATGAAACAACTATTAAGTCTAATCACATTATTAATTCCTACTCTTACTTTTGCTTCTATGGATGAAGTGATAGAAGAAAATTTTCAACCGGTTTCAAAAGCTGTAACCGAGGTGGTTTTCTATTCAGTACCCATAGGAACTAAAAATGTGCCTATTGTATTAATAGTTCTATTACTAGGAGCCTTGTTTTTTACCTTGTATTTTAAATTTGCCAATATAAGATTGTTAGGAGTTGCTTTTAAAGCTACAAAAGGTGATTATGATGAGTTAGATCATGCTTACGAAGAAGGAGAAAGTATAGAAAAAATTATCAATGTAGCAGAGTCTGATAAAACAAGAAAAACAACTCCGGTTATTGGAGAGGTTACACATTTTCAAGCGTTAACAGCAGCATTGTCTGCAACAGTTGGTTTGGGGAATATTGCAGGAGTTGCAGTGGCTATTGCTTTAGGAGGACCAGGGGCTATTATTTGGATGATATTAGCTGGGTTTTTAGGAATGTCTACCAAATTGGTAGAGGCAACTCTAGGGGTTAAGTATAGAGAAGTAGGTGCAGATGGTAAAATTTATGGAGGTCCTATGTACTACTTGAAAAAAGGACTGGGAGAGAAAAAATTAGTTGGTTTAGGAAAGGTTTTGGCAATTATGTATGCCATTTTTGTTGTAGGAGGTTCCTTTGGGGGTGGAAATATGTTTCAGTCTAACCAGGCAACTGCACAATTTATGTCTTTAACAGGCTTAGAGTCTGGGTTTATTTTTGGGTTGGTTTTAGCTGCATTGGTTGGAATTGTAATTATTGGAGGAATTAAAAGAATAGGAAAAGTAACAGAAAAAATAGTACCATTTATGGGAATACTATTCGTAGGAGCTTCTTTAGTGATTATATTTAAAAACTTTGACATGATTCCAAGTGCAGCTGTTCAAATATGGAAAGGTGCTTTTGAAAGTGATGCAATGTTAGGGGGAGTTGTAGGGGTAATGATTGTTGGTTTCCAAAGAGCAGCCTTTTCTAACGAAGCAGGAGTAGGTTCTGCATCCATTGCACATGCAGCGGTAAAAACAAAGTTTCCGGCTAGTGAAGGTATTGTAGCTAGTATTGGTCCTTTTGTAGATACAGTGGTTATTTGTACCATGACAGCTTTGGTAATTGTTATTACCAATTTAAAAAATAATTTGTTTGAATATGCTAACTTAGAAGGTAGCAATGTGGTAATGAACGGAACGGGACAAAAATTAGGAGGAGTAGATTTAACCTCTGCAGCATTTGATTCTGCCATACCTCATTTTTCTGTAGTATTAACTATTGCTGTAATTTTATTCGCTTTTTCTACCATGTTATCTTGGTCATATTATGGAATTCAAGGGTGGAGTTATTTGTTTGGAAAAAGTAAATTAGCAGACACTACTTATAAAGTATTATTTTTATTTGTAATTATTGTAGGAGCATCATCTAGCTTAAATTCTGTGGTAGAGTTTTCTGATTCTATGATTTTTGCCATGGTGTTTCCAAACGTAGTAGGTCTAATTATTTTAGCACCCAAAGCAAAACATGAAATTAAGCGCTATTTAACAGCAATTAAATACAAAGTAGAAGATTAAAATAAAAGTATAAAAATGAAAAAAATTAAGTCCTATTTCAGTTATTCTAAGAATCAACGAAATGGGATTTTTTTATTACTAATCTTAATATTAACGATTCAGACATTCTTTTATTTCAGTGATGGGAAAAAAACTCAGGAAAAGAAGCTAAGTCCAGTAGATTATACTATTCAAAAGGAATTAGATAGTTTGTTTTTAGTTACACATAAAGTGTATAAAATAAAAACATTCAATCCTAATTATCTAACAGATTATAAAGCATATCAAATGGGAATGTCTGTAGAAGAAATAGATAGACTGTTGGCTTTTAGAAAAAAAGGAATGTATATCAATTCAGTACAAGATTTTCAAAAAGTCACTAAGATATCAGATTCTTTGCTGCAACAAATAGCTCCCTATTTTAAATTTCCAGATTGGGTAAGTAAAAAACAACAACACAAGAAAGTTGTAGTGCCTAAAAAAATCATCGTAAAAGATATAAATACAGCTACAGAAGAAGATTTGATTAAAATTTACGGGATAGGTTCTAAAAGAGCAAACACCATTCTAAATTATAGAGAAAAAATTCAAGGATTTACCTTTATTCACCAGTTAGATGATGTTTGGGGATTGACTCCAGACGTGTTGACAAATCTTAAAAAAGAATTTCAAGTGCTTTCTAAACCTAAAATCGTAAAAATAAATGTAAATAAAGCAACGGTTAATCAGCTTAAAAGCATAATTTATATAAATTACAAACAAGCCCAATCTATCATTGAATATAGAAAAGAAGTTGCAGAAATTCAGAACTTAGCAGAATTAAAAACAATAAGCAATTTTCCAGTAGACAAATATGATTTAATAAGTTTATATTTGCACGCTCAATAAAACCAACTAAAACTTTTTTTTGAATGAATTTCGAGACGAATGAAACCCAAAAAATGATAGCAGAATCAATCAGAGATTTTGCAAAAATTCACATAGCACCTAATGTATACAAATGGGATGAGTCTCAGGAGTTTCCAATTCCTTTGTTTAAAAAATTAGGAGAAATGGGATTTATGGGAGTTATGGTTCCAGAAATTTATGGTGGTGCAGGATTAACGTATCATGAGTATATAACCGTAATAGAAGAAATTTCTAAAGTAGATCCTTCTATAGGGTTGTCTGTAGCTGCACACAATTCTTTGTGTACAGGGCATATTTTACAATTTGGAAACGAAGAGCAAAAAACAAAGTGGTTGCCAAAACTAGCTACAGCAGAATGGATTGGTGCTTGGGGTTTAACAGAGCACAACACAGGATCTGATGCAGGGGGAATGAGTACCACTGCAGTGTTAGATGGAGATGAATATGTGTTGAATGGAGCAAAGAATTTTATTACACATGCCATTAGTGGAGACATTGCTGTAGTAATTGCTAGAACAGGAGAGAAAGGAGATTCTCACGGAATGACTGCCTTTGTTATAGAAAAAGGAACTCCAGGTTTTAGTTCTGGTAAAAAGGAAGATAAATTGGGAATGAGAGCTTCTGAAACAGCAGAGTTGGTTTTTGATAACTGTAGAATCCCTAAAGAAAATGTGTTGGGGCAAGTAGGAGATGGATTTATTCAGTCTATGAAGGTTTTAGATGGAGGTAGAATTTCCATAGCAGCATTGTCTTTAGGAATTTCAAAAGGAGCCTATGGAGCAGCTCTAAAATATTCTAAAGAAAGAGTTCAGTTTGGAAAACCTATTTCAGCTTTTCAAGGAGTATCTTTTAAGTTGGCAGACATGGCTACAGAAATAGAAGCTTCAGAGTTGTTAACACATAAAGCAGCGGCTAAAAAAGAATTGGGAGAAAAAATGACAACCATTGGAGCTATGGCTAAAATGTTTGCCTCAGAGACCTGTGTAAAGGTTGCCAATGAAGCAGTTCAAATACATGGAGGATATGGGTATACAAAAGAGTTTCCTGTAGAAAAATTTTATAGAGATAGTAAATTATGTACTATTGGAGAAGGGACTACAGAAATACAAAAAGTTGTGATTTCAAGAAATATTTTAAAATAAGTGCTGTATATCATTATTTAAAACTATCTTTGCAGTCCAAAAAATAGAATTTATAAAATAAAAATATAAGACGACGATGAAAGGAGGTGCCTCAGTATGTTAATCATTCCAGTAAAAGACGGAGAAAATATCGATAGAGCGTTAAAACGTTTTAAAAGAAAATTCGACAGAACAAAAACAATGAAAACGTTACGTGAACGTCAACAGTATAATAAACCATCTGTAGTCAATCGTAAACAAAGAATTAAAGCTTCTTACGTTCAACGTTTAAGAACAAACGAAGAACAAGCTTAATAAGCTTTTTAAAGAATAAAAAACCCTGTGAAATTAGAGTGCCCCCAAAATGTTAGACACAATTTGGGGGTATTTTTATGTCTAGAAAAGTAAAATACACATTAGGCTTTAAACAAGAATGTGTGAAGTTAGTTCTTAAAGGAGAACGCTCTATAACTAGTTTGAGTAAAGAGCTAGGTTTTGATAGTTCTCTTCTTTCTCTTTGGTGTAGGCAATATGAACACAAAGGAGTTCAAGGTTTGTTACCAAAGATAAATAAACAATATACATCATCATTTAAACTTGATGTTTTACAACGAATAGAAAAAGAACATCTTTCTTTAGAGCAAGCATGTATTCTATTTGATATTGGAAGTGGTGCTAGTATTATTAATTGGCAAAGAAGATATAAATCCTTAGGTTTGAAAGGTCTTAAAAATCAACCTAAAGGAAGACCTATCGGAATGAAACCCAAGTCTAGAAAAAATAAATCTATACCATTAACTAGAGAAGAAAAACTTTTAAAAGAGAATCAATCTTTAAAAGCAGAACTTGATTTGCTAAAAAAGTTACAAGCCTTAGCTCAAGCCAGAGAGAAAAAGCAATAGTCATAAATGAGTTAAGGCATAAGCATGATTTGTCGGTATTGTTACATCATGCAAAGATGGCTAGAAGTAGTTTTTATTATCATTTACAAAAAAGTAAAGAGCCTGATAAATATGAATCTATAAAAAGGTTTATTACTCAAATCTACCATCAACACAAAGGTAGGTATGGTTATAGAAGAATCACTTTAGTACTAAACAACAGAGGGATTATCATCAATCATAAAACAGTATTAAGACTAATGAAGTCCATGGGGTTAAAATCTTTGATTAGAGTTAAAAAGTATCGTTCTTACAGAGGAAGTCAAGGTAAAATAGCTCCCAATATACTTAAACGGAATTTTAAGGCTTCTAAAACCAATCAAAAATGGGCTACAGATATTACAGAGTTTAAAGTTAAAGGTCAAAAACTTTATTTGTCTCCAATTATTGATTTATGTAGTAGAGAAATCATTAGTTATCAAATTTCTAGGAGTCCTAATTTTAGACAAATAACTCAAATGCTGGGGAAAGCTTTTAAAAAGTATAAAGCAGCAAATGTGTTATTACATTCGGATCAAGGATGGCAATATCAAATGGAAAAATATCAGAATATCTTAAAAAAGAACAAGATGATTCAAAGTATGTCTAGAAAAGGGAATTGTTTAGATAATGCTATTATTGAAAATTTCTTTGGAACTTTAAAATCTGAGCTGTTTTATCTAAAACAATGGAACTCGATTGAGCAATTAGAAAAGGAAATTAATGAATATATTTGCTATTATAATAATGATAGAATATCAGTAGCTTTAAATGGAATGAGCCCGATAAAATATCGAGCTCATATCAATAATTAATTTTTTAACCGTCCAACTTTTTGGGGGCTGTCCAAATTCACAGGGTTTTTTTGTACCTTGAATTTAAATAAATGTTGCTGATGGAGTTGTTACATAAATTTATAGAATACCTTTCGTTAGAAAAAAAATATTCAAAACATACAGTGATAGCGTATCAAAAAGACATTCAAGATTTTTTTGAGTATACGAGTCAGGAGTTTTCTGTGTCAAACGTCAATCAAATAGAAGCTGTCTATATCCGATCATGGATTGTATTTTTACATCAACAAAACTTATCAAACCGATCAATTAATAGAAAGTTAACAGCTCTAAAAAGTTTTTATAGTTTTTTATTAAAAATAGAAGAAGTTATCGTTAACCCTTTATCGCATTTAAAAAGTCTAAAAACCCCAAAAAAAGTAATCACTCCTTTTAATGAAAATGAAATAGAAATAGCATTACAGCTAGTAGATGACTCTTTAACACCACTAGAACAAAAAAGAAACAAATTAATAATTCACTTATTATACGCTACTGGAATTAGACAAGCAGAACTTATAGGCTTAAAAGTGGCAGATGTCAATGTACAAGAAAAAATAATTAAAGTTTTAGGAAAAAGAAATAAAGAACGCATTGTACCCATTTATCAAGAGTTAATATCAGATATAGAGGCTTATAGAGAAGAGAGAGATAAAATAGCAAACAACAATCTATATTTTTTTGTGACAAAAAAAGGAGTTAAAGTTTACAGTGCTCTTGTTTATCGTGTTATAAATTCATATTTTAGTAAGGTCTCCACTAAACAAAAAAAGAGTCCACATGTATTAAGACACTCTTATGCAACGGATTTGGTAAATAATGGAGCAGATCTAAACTCAGTAAAAGAGTTGCTAGGACACTCAAGTTTAGCTGCTACACAAGTATATACCCATAATAGTTTAGACAAGTTGAAACAAGTGTATAACCAAGCACATCCTAGAAGTGCTAAAAAAAAGTAAGTCGTATGAAAGTAAATGTTCAGTCAGTAAATTTTACAGCAGACAAAGATTTAGTTGTGTTTGTAAATAAAAAGGTAGAGAGTTTGGAAAAATACCATGATAAAATAGTCGATGGAGAGGTCTATTTAAAAGTTCAACAAACAAGCGAGAAAGAAAACAAAGTAACAGAATTAAAGTTGAATATTCCTGGACATGATTTAATTGTGAAAAAAGAATCAAAAACCTTTGAAGAAGGGATTAGTTTATGCTCAGATTCAATGAAAAGGCAGTTAATGAAAATAAAAGAAAAGGAAAGAGAACTTCAACATTAAAAAAAAATAAAATATTCCATTTTTTTTTTGGATGATATCTAAAACTTTATAAATTTGCAGTCCGTTAAGATAGCGGGCTGCTTTTTTATGCAGCAACTATCAAAAAGCCGATATAGCTCAGCTGGCTAGAGCAGCTGATTTGTAATCAGCAGGTCGTAGGTTCGAGTCCTATTATCGGCTCAATTTAAAAAGGTTCTTTTAAATTATGGATTGGTGAGATACTCAAGTGGCCAACGAGGGCGGACTGTAAATCCGCTGACTATGTCTTCGAAGGTTCGAATCCTTCTCTCACCACAACAAAGGCTTAATAAAATTAGGTTCTTTCTGATGTAAATCAGTAAATTGCGAAAGTAGCTCAGTTGGTAGAGCGTCAGCCTTCCAAGCTGAATGTCGCCGGTTCGAACCCGGTCTTTCGCTCAAAGAAATAAAAATTACCAGGCCGGTGTAGCTCAGATGGTAGAGCGCATCCTTGGTAGGGATGAGGTCACGGGTTCAAGTCCCGTCATTGGCTCAAAGAATAAAAAGGTTTAAAAATAAACACTAATTATATAACTAAGAATTAAAATTAATAATCATGGCAAAGGAAACATTTGACCGTTCGAAACCGCACTTAAACATCGGTACAATCGGACACGTTGACCACGGTAAAACTACTTTAACTGCAGCTATAACAACTGTATTAGCTTCTAAAGGTCTTTCTGAATTAAAGGATTTCGATCAAATTGATAACGCTCCTGAAGAAAAAGAAAGAGGTATTACTATTAACACTTCTCACGTAGAGTACGCTACTGAAAACCGTCACTATGCTCACGTTGACTGTCCAGGTCACGCCGATTATGTAAAGAACATGGTAACTGGAGCTGCGCAAATGGATGGTGCTATTTTAGTGGTTGCTGCTACTGATGGACCAATGCCACAAACTCGTGAACACATCTTATTAGGACGTCAGGTAGGTATTCCTCGTATCGTTGTTTTCTTAAACAAAGTTGATATGGTTGACGATGAAGAGTTGTTAGAGTTAGTAGATATGGAAGTTCGTGATTTATTATCTTTCTATGACTATGATGGTGATAACACTCCGGTAATCCAAGGATCTGCTTTAGGAGGGTTGAATAATGAGCCTAAATGGGTTGATTCTATCATGGAATTAATGGATGCTGTTGATTCTTGGATTGAAGAGCCACAACGTGAAGTTGACAAGGATTTCTTAATGCCAATTGAAGATGTATTCTCTATTACAGGACGTGGTACTGTTGCTACAGGACGTATTGAAACTGGAGTTGCTAATACTGGAGATTCTGTTGATATCATCGGTATGGGAGCTGAAAAATTAACGTCTACTATTACTGGAGTTGAAATGTTCCGTAAAATATTAGATAGAGGTGAGGCAGGAGATAACGTAGGTATCTTATTAAGAGGTATTGAAAAAACTCAAATCAAGAGAGGAATGGTAATCTGTAAGCCAGGTTCTGTAACTCCACACGATAAGTTTAAAGCTGAGGTGTATATCTTGAAAAAAGAAGAAGGTGGACGTCACACTCCATTCCACAACAACTACCGTCCACAGTTCTATGTACGTACAACTGACGTAACAGGTACTATTAACTTACCTGATGGAGTTGAAATGGTAATGCCAGGAGATAACTTAACAATTACTGTAGACTTACACTCTCCAATTGCAATGAACATTGGATTACGTTTTGCTATCCGTGAAGGAGGTAGAACAGTAGGAGCTGGTCAGGTAACTGAAATTTTATAGTCAATAGACTAATTATATAAGGAGCTTGTATAAAAGCAAGCTCCAATTTACGGGCGTAGCTCAGTTGGTAGAGCACTGGTCTCCAAAACCAGGTGTCGGGAGTTCGAGTCTCTCCGCCCGTGCAAAATAATAAAGGAATTATATGTATATATAATTCCTTTTTTTACCAATCAAGTTAAAAAAAGATATAAAGTTATTTGTGTGTTGAATAATTTTATATCTTTGCACGACTTTTTAAGAGAATAAAATGAATATTATTAATTACATAAAATCATCCTTTATTGAGTTAAAAGATGAAATGACATGGGTATCTAAAGAAGAAGCTCAAAAATCAACTGTTGTTGTCGCTATTTTTACAATATTGTTCGCAATAACTGTTTTTTTGGTAGATCAATTTTTTCAAACGGGCCTAGAGTGGTTTTTTAATATTTTAAAGTAAAAGTAAATTATGGCTGATTCTGTAAAGAAATGGTATGTGGTTAGGGCTATAGGAGGTCAAGAAAACAAAGTAAAGACCTATATAGAGAATGAAATTTCTCGTTTAGGTTTGTCTGATTATGTAGATCAGGTTTTAGTGCCAACAGAAAAAGTTGTACAAGTACGTAATGGGAAAAAGTCTACTAGAGAAAGAGTTTATTTTCCAGGATATGTAATGGTAGAAGCAAATTTAGCTGGAGAAGTACCCCATGTAATAAAAGCAGTAACAGGAGTTATTGGGTTTTTGGGAGAAACAAAAGGTGGAGATCCTGTGCCAATGAGACAGAGCGAAATAAATAGAATGTTAGGTAAGGTTGATGAATTGACTGTTCAGCCAGATCATAACATTGCAATTCCTTATACTGTAGGAGAAACTGTAAAGGTAATAGATGGGCCTTTTAACGGTTTTGATGGAACGATTGAAGTAATACATGAGGAAAAGAGAAAGCTTGAAGTAATGGTGAAAATTTTTGGTAGAAAAACACCATTAGAGTTGAACTATATGCAAGTAGATAAAATATCATAAATAAAGAGTGTTACAAATTAATTTTGTGTTTTGCTTCCAACTGATAACACAGGGTTTAATTTAATTTTATATTAAAAATGGCAAAAGAAGTAAGTAAGATTGTAAAATTACAGGTAAAAGGAGGGCAAGCAAATCCTTCACCACCAGTAGGTCCTGCTTTAGGTGCTGCCGGAGTTAACATTATGGAGTTCTGTAAGCAATTTAATGCTAGAACTCAAGACAAACAAGGAAAAGTATTACCAGTAGCAATTACTGTGTATTCTGATAAATCTTTTGAGTTTGTTGTTAAAACTCCACCAGCCGCAGTTCAAATTTTAGAAGCTGCAAAAATTAAAAGTGGATCAGGTGAACCTAACCGTAAAAAAGTAGCAAGCATTACTTGGGATCAAGTAAAAGCAATTGCAGAAGACAAAATGCCTGACTTAAATGCATTTAATGTAGAGTCAGGGATGAGAATGGTTGCAGGAACAGCAAGATCAATGGGTATAACTGTAAGCGGAGATGCTCCTTTTTAAATAATAAACTAAGAAAAAATGGCAAAATTAACAAAAAAGCAAAAGGAAGCTAAAGCTAAGATTGACAGTTCTAAAGTTTATTCTTTGAATGAAGCATCAACACTAGTTAAAGAAATCACATCTGCAAATTTTGATGCATCTGTAGATTTAGCAATCCGTTTAGGAGTAGATCCTAGAAAAGCAAATCAAATGGTACGTGGAGTTGTAACATTACCTCACGGAACAGGAAAAGACGTTAAAGTATTAGCATTAGTAACACCAGATAAAGAAGCTGAAGCGAAAGAAGCAGGAGCTGATTATGTAGGTTTAGATGAGTACTTGGCTAAAATTAAATCAGGTTGGACAGATGTTGATGTAATCATCACAATGCCATCTTGTATGGGTAAATTAGGACCGTTAGGACGTGTTTTAGGACCAAGAGGATTAATGCCTAACCCTAAGACTGGAACTGTTACTATGGATATTGCAAAAGCAGTAAAAGAAGTAAAAGCAGGAAAAATTGATTTTAAAGTAGATAAAACTGGAATTGTACATGCTGCAATTGGAAAAGTTTCTTTTGATGCTGATAAAATCACTGAAAACGCTAACGAATTAATTCAAACAATTATTAAGTTAAAGCCAACTGCTGCTAAAGGAACGTATATTAAGAGTGCATTTATCTCTTCTACACAGTCTCCTTCAGTTCAGTTAGATACTAAATCGCTTTAATTAGCTGTTAAAACTCATATACAATGACAAGAGAAGAAAAATTTCAAGTAATTGAAGATTTAACAAGCCAATTAGCGGAGAATTCAGTTATCTATATTGCTGATATATCAGGATTAGATGCTGCTACAACTTCTAACTTAAGAAGAGCTTGTTACAAAGCAGATATTAAATTATCTGTTGTAAAGAACACATTGTTAGAAAAAGCAATGGAAAAGTCTGAAAAAGACTTTGGAGATTTACCATCTATTTTAAAGGGTAATACATCTGTATTATACTCAGAAACAGGAAATGCTCCAGCAAAATTAATTAAAGAGTTTCGTAAAAAATCAGATAAGCCTCTTTTAAAAGGAGCATATGTTGAAGAAGCTGTTTATATTGGTGATAACCAACTAGAACCTTTAGTAAATATCAAATCGAAAGAGGAAGTTATTGGAGATATTATTACCTTATTACAATCGCCTGCTAAGAATGTTATTTCAGCATTACAATCAGGAGGTCAAAAATTATCTGGAATTGTTAAGACATTGTCTGAACGTCCAGAATAGGCTAAGCGCACAAATAAATTAATATACAAATTACAAAATCACACAAAATGGCAGAATTAAAAGATTTCGCAGAACAATTAGTTAACTTAACAGTTAAAGAAGTAAATGAATTAGCAACTATTTTAAAAGATGAGTACGGTATTGAGCCTGCTGCTGCAGCTGTTGCTGTTGCTGGTGGAGCTGCTGCTGGAGGAGAAGCTGCTGAAGAAAAAACTGAATTTGACGTAGTTTTAAAAGAAGCTGGAGCATCTAAATTAAAAGTAGTTAAAGCTGTTAAAGAATTAACTGGTTTAGGATTAAAAGAAGCTAAAGAATTAGTTGACGGAACTCCATCTAACATTAAAGAAGGAATTTCTAAAGAAGAAGCAGAAGGAATCAAAGCTTCATTAGAAGAAGTTGGTGCAGTAGTAGAATTAAAGTAATTCTTACTCTACAAAACCTAATAGGTTTAGGTCTTTCCCGTATGGGTTAGACCTAAACCATTTTTTGCGTTTAAATAGTTCCTTATTTATCGCATCCCAAAAAAGAGCTTACAAAAAGAAAAAGAATTATTAATTCACTTAAATTTTTTCACCTTTGGCAACGAAAAATAATACAAGAGTTAACTTTGCTTCAGCCAAACTAAGTACAGAATATCCGGACTTTTTAGATATTCAGATCAAGTCTTTTCAAGACTTTTTCCAGTTGAAAACTAAGGCTGACGAAAGAAGCGATGAAGGTTTGTATAAAACCTTTATGGACAATTTTCCAATTACTGACACACGTAATAACTTTGTGTTAGAGTTTTTAGATTACTTTGTAGATCCTCCAAGATACTCTATTGAAGAGTGTATTGAAAGAGGGTTAACTTATAGTTTACCTCTAAAAGCTAGATTGAAATTGTATTGTACAGATCCTGAACATGAGGATTTTGAAACCATAGTACAAGATGTTTATTTAGGGACAATTCCTTACATGACCAACTCAGGTACATTTATTATTAACGGAGCAGAACGAGTTATTGTATCGCAATTACACCGTTCTCCGGGGGTATTCTTTGGACAATCATTTCATGCAAACGGTACAAAATTATATTCAGCAAGAGTAATTCCTTTTAAAGGATCTTGGATTGAATTTGCTACCGATATCAACCAGGTAATGTATGCCTATATTGATAGAAAGAAAAAATTACCAGTAACTACTTTATTCCGTGCGATTGGATTCGAAAGAGATAAAGATATTTTAGAGATTTTTGACCTTGCAGAAGAAGTTAAAGTTTCTAAATCTGGATTAAAGAAAGTACTAGGAAGAAAACTAGCAGCTCGTGTATTAAGAACATGGTTTGAAGATTTTGTAGACGAAGATACAGGAGAGGTAGTTTCTATTGAGCGTAACGAGATTGTTTTTGATCGTGACACTATTTTAGAAAAAGAACACATTGATGAAATTGTGGATACAGGTGTAAAAACAATTTTATTACATAGAGAAGATAATCAAAGTGGAGATTATGCAATTATTCACAATACATTGCAAAAAGACCCTACAAACTCTGAAAAAGAAGCAGTAGAACATATCTATAGACAATTGCGTAATGCTGAGCCGCCAGATGAAGAAACTGCAAGAGGAATTATTGAAAAATTATTCTTCTCTGAGCAACGTTATAACTTAGGTGAGGTAGGACGTTTTAGAATGAACAAAAAGCTAGGACTTAATGAATCTTTAGATGCTAAAGTCTTAACTAAAAATGATATCATTACCATCATTAAGAACTTAATAGAGTTGGTAAACTCTAAAGCAGAAATTGATGATATTGACCACTTATCTAACAGACGTGTACGTACAGTAGGTGAACAATTGGCAGCTCAGTTTGGAGTTGGTTTATCTCGTATGGCCCGTACGATTAGAGAGCGTATGAATGTACGTGATAATGAGGTGTTTACACCGATTGACTTAATTAACGCGAAGACTTTATCTTCTGTTATTAACTCATTCTTTGGAACTAACCAGTTGTCTCAGTTTATGGATCAAACTAACCCATTGGCAGAGATTACTCACAAACGTAGATTATCAGCATTAGGACCTGGAGGTTTATCTAGAGAAAGAGCTGGTTTTGAGGTTCGTGACGTTCACTATACACACTATGGACGTTTGTGTCCTATTGAAACTCCTGAAGGTCCAAACATTGGATTGATTTCATCTTTGGCAGTATATGCTAAAGTGAACAATTTAGGGTTCATAGAAACAGCTTATCACAAAGTAGATGAAGGAAAAGTTAATATTATTGACAAGCCTATCTACTTAAGTGCAGAAGAAGAAGAAGGAATGAAGTTTGCACAATCTAACATTGATATTGCAGATGACGGACAAATCAATTTAGAAAAAGTAATTGCTCGTGAAGAGGCAGATTATCCTGTTGTAACTCCACAAGATATTGATTACATGGATGTATCTCCAAACCAGATAGCATCTATTTCAGCTTCATTGATTCCTTTCTTAGAACATGATGATGCGAACCGTGCTTTGATGGGGTCTAACATGATGAGACAAGCTGTACCATTATTACAACCAGAAGCTCCTATTGTAGGAACAGGTTTAGAGCGTAGAGTTGCCAAAGATTCAAGAATCTTGATCAACGCACAAGGAGTAGGAGAAGTTATTTATGTTGATGCTAACAAAATAACAATTCGTTACGAAAGAACTGAAGAAGAAGCTTCTGTAAGTTTTGATTCAAATGAAATAACTTACGACTTAATTAAATTTAGAAAAACCAACCAAGGAACTTCGATCAACTTAAAGCCAATTGTAAAAGTTGGAGACACTGTTGAAGAAGGACAAGTATTGTGTGAAGGATATGCTACTCAAAAAGGTGAATTGGCCTTAGGACGTAACATGAAAGTTGCCTTTATGCCTTGGCAAGGATACAACTTTGAGGATGCGATTGTAATTTCTGAAAAAGTAGTAAGAGAAGATATTTTTACTTCTATTCACATTGATGAGTATTCTTTAGATGTTAGAGATACTAAGTTAGGTGCAGAAGAATTAACGAATGACATTCCTAACGTATCAGAAGAGGCTACTAAAGACTTGGATGAAAACGGAATGATTCGTATTGGAGCAGAAGTAAAACCAGGAGATATCTTAATTGGTAAAATTACTCCAAAAGGAGAATCTGATCCAACACCAGAAGAAAAATTATTACGTGCTATCTTTGGAGACAAAGCTGGTGATGTAAAAGATGCTTCTTTAAAAGCTTCTCCATCTTTAAGAGGAGTGGTAATTGGTAAAAAATTATTTAAAAAAGCTGTTAAAGATAAATCTAAAAGAGTTAGAGATAAGGAACAAATTGAAGCTTTAGAAGCACAATTTAGTCATGACTTTGAAGCTTTAAAAGATAATTTAATAGAAAAATTATTTGCTTTAATATCTGGTAAGACCTCTCAAGGTGTACAAAATGATTTAGGAGAAGAAGTATTCCCTAAAGGTAAAAAGTACACACTAAAAATGTTAAACTCTGTAACAGACTTTACACATTTAACTAAAGGAGCTTGGACTACAGATGATCACTTAAACAATTTAGTAGCAGAGTTAATTCACAACTACAAAATCAAAGTTAGTGACTTACAAGGAGCTTTAAGACGTAAAAAATTCTCTATTACTATTGGAGATGAATTACCAGCAGGTGTTTTAAAATTAGCAAAAATTTATATTGCTAAAAAACGTAAGCTAAAAGTAGGAGATAAAATGGCAGGTCGTCACGGTAACAAAGGTATTGTTGCTCGTATTGTACGTCAAGAAGAAATGCCATTCTTAGAAGATGGAACACCAGTAGATATTGTATTGAATCCATTAGGGGTACCATCTCGTATGAACATTGGACAAATTTATGAAACTGTATTAGGTTGGGCAGGACAAAAATTAGGTCAAACATATGCAACACCAATTTTTGATGGAGCTAAGTTAGATCAGATTAATGAATTGACAGACCAAGCAGGAATTCCAAGATTTGGACATACTTATTTATATGACGGAGGAACAGGAGAGCGTTTTGATCAACCTGCAACAGTAGGGGTAATTTATATGATTAAACTAGGTCATATGATTGACGATAAGATGCACGCACGTTCTATTGGACCATACTCATTAATTACACAACAACCATTAGGAGGTAAAGCTCAATTTGGAGGTCAGCGTTTTGGAGAGATGGAAGTATGGGCATTAGAAGCCTATGGAGCATCTAGTATTTTACGTGAAATTTTAACTGTAAAGTCTGATGACGTTATTGGTAGAGCCAAAACTTACGAAGCTATCGTAAAAGGAGAACCAATGCCAGAACCAGGTTTACCAGAATCATTCAACGTGTTAATGCACGAATTGAAAGGTTTAGGATTAGACGTAAGATTAGAAGAATAATTAGAGTATTAAGTAATAGTACAAAGTGTTAAAGTTTTAATGCTTTGTACTTCATACTAAAGACTAAAAAAGAAATCATGGCAAGAAATAACGATAAAAACCCTACTCAAAAGAAATTTGAAAAAATTTCTATTGGTTTAGCATCACCAGAGTCTATTTTAGAGGCTTCTCATGGAGAGGTGTTAAAGCCAGAAACAATAAACTATCGTACACACAAACCAGAAAGAGATGGTTTGTTTTGTGAGCGAATCTTTGGACCTATTAAGGATTACGAATGTGCTTGTGGTAAATACAAGAGAATTCGTTACAAGGGAATAGTTTGTGACCGTTGTGGTGTAGAAGTAACAGAAAAGAAAGTACGTAGAGATAGAGTAGGACACATTAATTTAGTAGTGCCTATTGCTCATATTTGGTACTTTAGATCATTACCTAACAAAATGGGATACCTTTTAGGGTTGCCATCTAAAAAGTTAGATATGATTATTTACTACGAAAGATACGTAGTAATTCAACCAGGTAATGCAACTCAATTAGACGGAACTCCATTGCAAAAAATGGACTTCTTAACAGAAGAGGAGTATTTAGATATTTTAGAAACAGTACCCTTAGAAAATAGATATTTGGACGACAATGATCCAAATAAATTTATTGCAAAAATGGGAGCTGAATGTTTGATAGAGTTGTTAGATCGTATTGATTTAGAAACTTTGTCTTACGAATTAAGACACAAAGCAAATACAGAAACTTCTAAACAACGTAAAACAGAAGCGTTAAAACGTTTGAATGTTGTAGAGGCTTTCCGTGAATCTCAAAAAAACAGAGAAAACAATCCATCTTGGATGATTTTAAAGGCTATTCCAGTAATTCCACCAGAATTACGTCCTTTAGTTCCTTTAGATGGAGGTCGTTTTGCAACGTCTGATTTAAATGATTTATACCGTAGAGTAATTATTCGTAACAACCGTTTAAAGCGTTTGGTAGAAATCCAAGCTCCTGAAGTTATTTTACGTAACGAAAAACGTATGTTGCAAGAATCTGTAGATTCATTATTTGATAACACTCGTAAATCATCAGCTGTAAAAACAGAATCTAACAGACCATTAAAGTCATTATCAGATTCATTAAAAGGTAAACAAGGACGTTTCCGTCAAAACTTATTAGGTAAGCGTGTAGATTATTCTGCTCGTTCGGTAATTGTTGTTGGACCTACAATGAGTTTGTCTGAATGTGGATTGCCAAAAGATATGGCAGCTGAACTATACAAACCATTTATCATTCGTAAATTGATTGAGCGTGGAGTTGTTAAAACAGTAAAATCTGCAAAGAAAATTATAGACAAAAAAGAGCCTGTAGTTTGGGATATTTTAGAGAATGTAATTAAAGGACACCCAGTTTTATTAAACCGTGCCCCTACCTTACACCGTCTAGGTATCCAAGCATTTCAACCTAAATTAATAGAAGGAAAAGCAATACAGTTACACCCATTAGTATGTTCGGCATTTAACGCCGATTTTGATGGGGATCAAATGGCGGTTCACTTGCCATTAGGTCCAGAGGCTATTTTGGAAGCTCAAATGTTATTATTAGGATCTCATTCTATCTTAAACCCTGCAAACGGTGCTCCTATTACAGTACCATCTCAGGATATGGTATTGGGTCTTTACTACATGACCAAATTAAGAGTTACAGATGAAACTTATAAAGTTAAAGGACAAGGATTAACTTTCTATTCTCCGGAAGAAGTAACGATTGCTTTTAACGAAAAAGCAGTAGACTTAAATGCTGGAATTAAAGTTAGAACTCAAGATATTGACGAAAACGGAAATCAAGTAACAAAGTTAATAGAAACTACTGTGGGGAGAGTGTTATTTAATGAGCACGTACCAGCAGAAGCAGGTTATATTAACGAAGTATTGACTAAGAAATCTTTACGTGGAATTATTGCTAAAGTTTTAAAAGCAACAGACATTCCTACAACAGGTAAATTCTTAGACAATATTAAGGATATGGGATTCAAATTTGCCTTTAGAGGAGGATTGTCATTCTCTTTGGGAGATATTATTATCCCAGAAGAGAAAAAGCAAATGATTGCCGATGCCAATGCAGAAGTGGATGTAATTATCCAAAACTATAACATGGGTATGTTAACGAATAAAGAACGTTACAACCAGGTAATTGATATTTGGGGATCTACAAACAACCAATTGACAGAATTGTCTATGAAACGTTTGAGAGAAGATCAACAAGGATTTAACTCTGTATTTATGATGCTTGATTCTGGAGCCCGTGGTTCTAAAGAGCAAATTCGTCAGTTAACAGGTATGCGTGGATTGATGGCAAAGCCTAAAAAATCTACAGCATCAGGAGGAGAAATTATTGAAAACCCAATTTTATCGAACTTTAAGGAAGGTCTATCAATTTTAGAGTACTTTATCTCTACGCACGGTGCCCGTAAAGGTTTGGCCGATACTGCCTTAAAAACTGCCGATGCAGGATACTTAACACGTCGTTTGGTTGATGTTGCACAAGATGTAATTATCAATGAATTTGATTGTGGTACTTTAAGAGGATTAGAAGTTTCTGCATTGAAAAAGAACGATGAAATTGTAGAGCCATTAAGTGAACGTATAGCAGGACGTGTAGCATTACATGATATAAAAGATCCTGTAGAACACGAAGTTTTAGTACCAGCAGGTGCAGAAATTACAGAAGAATTAGCTGCTGTAGTAGAAGCATCAGGATTAGACACTGTAGAGGTTCGTTCTCCATTAACATGTGAAACAAAGAAAGGTATTTGTTCTAAGTGTTATGGACAATCAATGTCTACACGTAACATGGTTCAAATAGGTGAATCTGTAGGAGTAATTGCAGCACAATCTATTGGAGAACCAGGTACACAGTTAACATTACGTACATTCCACGTTGGAGGGGTTGCCGGAAACATTTCTGAGGATAACAAGTTAACAGCTAAATTTAGCGGTAAATTGGTTATTGATGATTTGGTAACTGTACCAGGAAAAAATCCACAAGGAGAAGATGTAGAAATTGTTATATCTCGTACAGCTGAAGCTAAAATTATTGATGAAAAAATAGGAACTGTTTTAAGTAACACAGTAATTCCTTATGGTTCTTACATTTTTGTAAACGGACAAACAACAATCAATAAAGGAGATGCTATCTGTCAATGGGATCCATTTAACGGAGTTATTGTTTCTGAATTTGAAGGAACTGTTGCTTTTGAAGATTTAGAACAAGGTACAAACTACTCTGTAGAAATTGACGAACAAACAGGTTTCCAAGAAAAAGTAATTACTGAATCTAAGGATAAGAAAAAGATACCAGCTATTCTTATTAAAGATGCAGACGGAAATACACAACGTTCTTATTCTTTACCTTTAGGAGCACACTTAATGGTAAATGATGGTGACAAAATTGAAACTGGTAAAACGTTAGTTAAAATTCCTCGTAAGTCTGGTAAAGCAGGTGATATTACAGGAGGTTTACCACGTGTAACAGAATTGTTTGAAGCACGTAACCCATCTAACCCAGCAGTAGTTGCAGAAACAGATGGTGTGGTATCTTTTGGAAAAATTAAACGTGGTAACCGTGAAATTATTGTAGAGTCTAAATTTGGAGATATTAAGAAATACTTAATTAAGTTATCTAACCAAATATTGGTGCAAGAGAATGATTATGTAAAAGCAGGTATGCCTTTATCCGATGGATCTATTACACCAGAAGATATTTTAAGAATTCAAGGACCTTCTAAAGTACAAGAGTACATTGTAAATGAAATTCAAGAAGTATATCGTTTACAAGGGGTACGAATTAATGATAAACATTACGAAGTTGTGGTAAGACAAATGATGCGTAAAGTTAGAATTATTGATTCTGGAGATACATTATTCTTAGAAAACTCATTGGTACATAAGAATGACTTTATAGAGAAGAATGATGAGATTTATGGTATGAAAGTAGTTGAAGAAGCAGGAGCATCTGAAACTTACAAGGCAGGTCAAATTATTACAGCTCGTCAATTAAGAGACGAAAACTCTAGATTGAAACGTGAAGATAAAGCAGAAGTAGTAGCAAGAGATGCAAGACCAGCAACGGCAGAGCAAATCTTACAAGGTATTACAAGAGCTTCTTTACAAACTAAATCATTTATTTCTGCAGCATCGTTCCAGGAAACAACAAAAGTGTTGAATGAAGCAGCTGTTAACGGTAAAATTGATTACTTAGAAGGATTAAAAGAGAATGTTATTGTTGGTAAAAAGATTCCTGCAGGTACAGGAATGAGATCTTACAATAATATCATCGTAGGTCCTAAAGAGGAAATAGAACAAAGTATTGGAGCTACTACAACAGAAGAATAGTAGAAAACCAAGCTTTTAAGATAAAGAAAACGGATTCCCAATGGAATCCGTTTTTTTTTGTTCAAAAATATGTTCTATTTTAGGGCTTAAATAATCACACTACATGGAACAGTCAAAGAATAAAGAAGGAAATATCAATATAGAATTATCGCCAGAAGTAGCAGAAGGAACGTATTCTAATTTGGCAATTATCAACCATTCAAATTCAGAATTTGTGGTAGATTTTGTAAATATTATGCCAGGGATACCTAAAGCAAAAGTAAAATCAAGAATTATTTTAACTCCTCAACATGCAAAGCGTTTGGCTCAGGCTTTAATAGATAATATCAATCGTTTTGAAGCTCAGGTAGGAGAAATTAAAGAGTTTGAACAGCAAGATTATCCTATAAATTTTGGTCCTATTGGAGAAGCATAGACAACTCTACATTTTAGCATTAATATATGTATTTAGTTTTAAGGCACAAGCTCAGTCTACTATAGAAAAAATAGGAGATTATGGCTTGTATTCTATGCCAATTATAGCGTTAAGCAGTACCCTTATTGAAAAAGATGTAAAAGGAGTTTTTATGTTTGGTAAAGGGTTTGTATTTAATACGGTACTAACATTAGGCTTAAAAGAAATGGTAAAAAAAGAACGACCTAATGGAGAAAATTTAAATTCATTTCCATCAGGTCATACATCTGTTACGTTTCAAAGTGCAGCTTTTATGCAAAAAAGATATGGTTGGAAGTATGGAATACCTGCCTATGCAATTGCAGCTTATACAGGTTTTAGTAGAGTATATGTTGACAAGCATTTTGTAGAAGATGTTGCTGTAGGTGCTGTGATAGGAATTGTGTCTTCTTATATTTTTACAAGAAAAAAGCCAATAAATTCAACCAGTTTTTCTTTTAATAAAAAAGGTAATGATTTTTACTTAAGTTATCATTATCAATTTTAAATCCAAAAAATCCCGATGTAATTGCATCGGGATTTTTTTATTAATAAAGTGTTAAAAAATAATGAATTAATCATGTTGTTTTAGAAGGGGTAAGCCTAGATAATATACCCTTTATAGGGGGGGGTATTGATTTACAAATGTTATTACATTTGGCTAATCTATAAGTGTTTTTATTAATTAAAAGTTGTAGGGTAAAATGTGTAATACGTAAAGAGATGAATTAAAAAATTAATAGAGATGCAAAAAATCTTAAAAGAAGAAATAAATAAATTGATAAAGGCTTTAAAAACATCTTCAATAGATTTTATGAATATTGATGATTGTGAGCTTTTTTTATTAATGATTAATCAATCAAAGTTTTTAATAACATTACATGATGTTGAGTTTTATAGACCCGTTTGTTTGAATGATGCTTTTAAAATATTTTATGGTTTTGAAAATAACAAGCTTAAAAATATGGATTACATCTATTACTTAAATTTAATACATCCTTCCACAATTACTACGTTAGCAGATTCTTTCTTTTTTTTTAAAATGGGTGGCCACGGTTACTTAGAGTTAGACTATAAACTTAGATATAAAAAAAAGGAATGGAAGAATGTTAAAGGTGTTACTAAAACAATTTATAGAACTAAAGAAGGAAAACCTAAATATGCATTAACACTAGCCTATTTAAATTTTAATGAATCATTATGTATTTCGTCAAGAAATAAAAAAATTACAGATAGAGAAAAGGAAATTATAGAGTTGTTAATTCAAGGGTATACACAAAAAGAAGTCGCGTTGTTTTTGAATATAGCTTATGGAACTGTTCATTCACATATAAAAAATATTTATAAAAAATTAGAGGTAAATAAAATATCAGAATTGATATTGTATATAGATAAACATCCTTTTAAAATATGACAATTAACTAATTAACTAAATTTAAGACTATGAAAAAAAAACTAATTTTATTGATTTACCTTAGCGTAAATTCACTCTTTTCTCAAGAATTTAAAGAGAAAGAAAAAAAACATGCATTGGCTATTAATCTAGGTACTGGTATTGGAATAGATTATTCTTATAAACTAAGTGACTACCTTTATTTAACCACTAGGTATAGTGTTCTTCCCTATGAAAAAAAAGGATTTGATTATAAAATTGATGGAGAGGATTTATTAGTAGATAGTAAGTTTGATTTCAGTCATATTGATGCTTTTGTTAGCATTGCTCCTTTTAAAAATGCATTTCGCTTTGTTTTAGGAGCAGGATACTTTACAAGTAGTGATGTTGATGTATTAATGACTTTTGAGGATGAAGTTACCATTGGAGAAGTAGTGTTTACTTCTAATGATTTAGGAAACATTTTTATTAATGCTCAATGGGATGGTTTGTTGCCTTATCTAGGAATTGCAATTGGAAGGGCAGTACCCAAAAAAGGTTTCGGTTTTGGATTAGAATTAGGAGCCTTTTATGATTCTGATGGACCTAAAATGTCTTTAGATGCTTCAGGTTTAATAGAAGAAACTAAAAATCAAGAAAGCTTATTGCAAGAAAGCTTTAAAGAAAATAAGTTTTTACCCAATTTATCTGTTCGATTTGCCTTTGCCTTTTAAAAAAAAACAAAAAATAATAACAACTATGAAAACTATAAAATATATAATAATAACATTTTTATTGGTACTTCAAGCAGCATGTATTGATAAAAAATTTGAAGAACAATTTGAAATCACAATAGATACTGATTTATTTAAACAAGTTGCCACTATCCAAATATTTGATCCAACAAACCAGTCTAATTTAGAAGGAGATACGGCTTTAAAAGTAGAAGTTTTAGGACCAGGTAAAGATTTAATTGTAACAGATGCAGGAGAAAACATATCAAATTTAAAAATTGTAGATGGAATAGCTAATTTTGTTGTGAATCCTAATAAAAATCCTAATAGAGATCCTGTTAGTGTTGTCTTAAAAATTTACGGTGATGATTACTTAACTACAACAATTCCTATAGTAATAGGTAATGAAGAGAGAACAGAAGTTTCAGCATATATTGTTAATAAATCAAATCCTGTAGAAGGAATTGAAAGGGAAGAAAAAGAAGCAAGTATTGCTTCTGGTATGGCAATGGAAGATATTGTAATAAGCACTGAAGCAACTATTCAAACAAAAAACCATACAGAAGTTAAAGTAAAAAGTGGAACAGTGTTTCAAGATGTAAATGGGAATACCATTTCGGGAGATAAGGTGAAAATGGAAGTTACGAATTTTTCACCTGAAAATATTGATGCATTAGCTTCATTTCCAGGAGGTTTTTCTCCTCAATCAGTTTCGTTACCAGGAGGTAGTGAAATTGCAAATGATATTGCCTTTGTAACAGCAGGTTTTGTATCTATAGATATGGAAGTAGGAGGAACTGAAGTAAAGAATTTTTCGAAACCTGTAGAAATAACAATGTCAGTTGATCCTCAAACTATTAATCCTGATACAGGAAATACAATTACAGAAGGAGATATTATTCCTATTTGGTCATATAGTAAGGATGATGGTCAATGGGATTACCATGGAGATTCAGAAGTGAAAAATGAAAATGGAACACTTCAAGTAGTATATACAACCACTCACTTATCCTGGTATAATATGGATTTTTATGGTAGAAGATGTAGTGTATATTCTTGGTGGGGAAGTAGTAGTAATGGTACACCAGCTACTTTAAAAATAAATTTACCAGGAATTGATTTTAATAGTGCATATAGATTGGTGTCTACATTTGTTTATGCAGGAACCAATCAATCGGTTTCTTACAATGCTACTAAAACACAAATGTGGTTTGATGGACAAACTTTTGAATTAAATAATGCACCAGCTGGTAGAAATTTACAAATAGTTGTTTACTCAGGAAGTTCAAGATATCGTTTAGGAGAAGAAATTTATAGGTCACAACCATTTAATGCCTGTGGTGGTGGGCAAATAAATATTGATGCTACTTCAATGATGTCAAAATTACCTGAACCTCCAGTAACTATACATGTTAAATATTCTGGTACATGTAATAATAGAATTATAAGACCATCTACTTATTTATATATGTATAATGAGACTTACAGGTATTGGCAATACAAAGGTTATATTTATAGAGGTGAGGTAAGGTTATATGATATGGAATTAAATAAACCATATAAGTTTAGAGTTTATTATGGCGGAAAATCTTATGAACATACCATAACATTTGATAAAACAGAATATATTGAAGAAAATTATAATGTCCCAGAGTTATTATGTAATCAGTTATAGGTAAACAAAAAAATCCCGATGTAATTGCATCGGGATTTTTATAGAATGAAATAGTTTGTAGCGTGTGTAAAACTCCAAATTTTGTTTGTAACACAAGTAAGTTATTCTTATTTTATAAGAGTTAAAAAAACAAAATAATCTATTTATATTACAACTATTATACATTGATGATATGGACTGTAAAGCAACAGTAAATATGCATAGTGATTGATTTTAAGAATGAAAAAAGTTTTGTTATTTATAATGTTATTGAGTACTGTATGGTTAACCTACAGTCAGCATATAAATGCACCTATAGGAGTTAATTTAACGGATTATCAAAAAGAATCTAGAGCTTTTAAAAATGTAAGTTCTCTTAAAGTTAAAAGGAAATTAAAAAAGTTACATAAAAACGGAGTAGTAAACATACGCTTACCTTTTTCATTTTCTAAAAATTTAAACGAGAACAACAAAATATCAAAAAGGTTTAAGCGAAATATAAAACGACTTGTTAGCTATGCAAAATCAAAAAAAATAAACATAATACTCTGTAATTTTGATGAAGATTTTACCATGTATACATACAAAAGTAAACAAGAAAATCTGGTGTCTTGTTGGTTAGATTTAATAGCATATATACATAAAATTGATGATTGTGTAGAGTATGAGCTTTTAAATGAGCCCAACTTATATCCTAATGAATGGTGGAATGTTGCTAAAGAATTGGTGGAGAAAATTAATCAAACCTATGCTGATAAACATATAATTGTAGGGGCAACAAATTACAATAGTATTTATGAATTGTCTAGGTTAAATCCATTGCCACTTCCCAATGTTACTTATAGTTTTCATTTTTACGAACCGTTTATTTTTACGCATCAAGGAGCAAGTTGGATTCACAATCAGAATAATACAACCGGAATTCCATACCCTTATTCTAAAAGTAAAATGCCACCTTTAAACTACAAAGATTACAATACTGCTGGGGCTATTAATTACAAAGACTATTATGCTACGGGTAACAAACAAGCTTTGTTACAAAAAATAGGAATTGTATACAATTGGGCTAAAAAACACCAAGTAAAAATAGTTTGTACGGAGTTTGGAGTTATAGAAAAAGCAAATTATGTAGACAAATGTACTTATTTAGTAGATATTAAAGATGTGTTGCGTAGTTACCATATAGCAGCTTATGTATGGGAACACGAAGGTAATTTTGGAATGTATTCTAAAAATTACAATTACTACCATTGTTTAGGAATGGAGACCGAATTTTAAGACTTTCTAATTTTTATAATCTGATAATATTTACTTTCATAAATTACATTGTTAAGCAACACTGTATTTTCTTTTATATGATAAGCAATTAAATCTTTAGAATATAAAGGAGAATTTTCTTTGGAAACAATAATATATTCAACATACTTAGATGGGTTTTTTATAGCCCTTGTATAATCATCAGATAAGTTTTCTAGAAAATAATGTGTACCATTATCAAACGTAATAATTGGATAAAACACAGAGTTATCGCATAAAATTTTACTGCTTTTAGGAATTGAATTTAATAAAAAAATAGCTCCTCTTTTGTTGTAGTCTAAAATGTTGTTGGTGTTTTTTTGAGTTACAGATGTATAAAAGTTTTTTTCTTGAAGAGAAATAGAGTTTTTAAAATAATAAACCTCTCCCAACAAAGATGCCGTTAGAAAAACACAGTAAAATAGTAATTTTTTGTTTTTATGTTTTAAAGTATTCTCTTTAAAATAGGTAATAAAAGAGGCCAAAGCGATGATGTGAAATACAATTAAGAAATTTAAATTAATCATTTCTATTTTACTACTTCTAGTAAGAATAATCAAAAAAATAGGCAAAGCCGATAAAATGATGATTTTGATGCTAAGCTTTATATTTATTAGCATTTCAATAAAATAAAAAATAGAGAGTAATAAAATTATTTTAAGAATAGCAACACTGTTTACCGCACTTAAATTGTATTCAACAATACCTAATGCAGTAGTTAAATTGTTAATATTATTATTGTTCCAACCAGATGTGTTGTTTATTAGAAAGAAGAAAAAATCATCTCCATACAAATGATTAATGGCTAAATAAATTAAAAATACACTAATAGGTAAAAAAGAAACAATCAATATCATAGATATATAATTAGACACAAATAACTTTTGAGAGTCTTTTTCTTTTGATATTCTGATCAAATTCATAATAAAATCAGAACTAGTTGTATAAAAGTTTTTAACAGTAAAAATGAATAATAAAGGAATAAGCATTAAAACAATCCACAGTAGTTTGTAGTCTAAAAAAGGAATAAAACTAATGGCAATACTGCAAAGTGTTAAATAGTAAATAGAGTAGTTTTTAGTGTATTTAAAAAGCAAATAAAACAAAGAAAAGTACAAGCAAATGTATAAATACAAAGAAGTACCAGATGTAGCAGCATAAATAAATACAGGGCTAATTAATAGGTACATAAAAACAAAAAAACGAAACCAAACCGTAGTTTGCTTAGCAATGCAGCGTACAATAAAAGTGTTTAAAAAAGAGGTAAAAAGTATGGAGGCATAAAAAGGAGCATCTATATTATTAATAAGGCTAAAAGGGTAAGCAAAAATGTGTGATAATATTGGGTATGAAAAGAAAAACTTTTTAACCAAATCTATACTAGGGTTTTCTAAAAGTAAAAAGTTATGACTAATGTATAAGGGTTCAAAATTTAAATAGCCATTTTTTCTAATTACAGTTAAAAACAAGGCATATAAAACCGCATAGCTAAAAAATATAATCAGGTATTTTATACGATTTGTTTTCATGAAGCTTCTTTATTTGTTTTGGTCAATCCATGATTGGTTTTTTCCCAATAAAAAGGTTTGGTAATTAATTGAATCAATCCTTTGTAGGCAGATATTGAGTGCATGATCCAGTATATTGGATTTGTGAGTGCATACAGAATTAAAGAATAAGATTTTCTTTTAAAAATAGCAATCATATTCATATAAATCATAATAATATTACCAATGGAAAAGCTTAAAATAGCTATAATAATTAACCATTCTGGAAAGAAAAAACTAATCCATTCACTTTTAAATACGTAGTAAAAAATAATAAACAACAACAATACAGGGTACGATAAAAATGTAAATACAGTTCCTCCAATAAAAAAGTTAAATCCTAAAAAGGCTTTAAAACCTACAGTTCTGTATAGTTTAATAGGGTTACGCATGTGTACCAAATAGGTTTGCATGTAGCCTTTAATCCATCGAGAACGTTGTCTAATCCAATTGTAAAAATCGTTGTTAGCTTCTTCGTTTGTAGTAGAGTTTAGAACTGTAATTTTATAATTTTTAGCATAAGATCTTAATCCCAAATCGGCATCTTCGGTTACATTAAAACCGTCCCAACCACCTAATTCTCTAAGTTTATCTAACTTAAAATGGTTGCTTGTACCACCTAATGGAATAGGAATTTTTAATTTGTCTAAACCAGGCAGCATATAATCAAACCAATAAGAATACTCTAGTGTAAACATTTTGGTTAGGTAATTTTCTGTTTTGTTAAAATAATTTAAAGCACATTGTATGGCTATATATTCTTTAGGAATTTTATCAAACAAAGCACATACTTGTTTTAACTGATCTTTGTCTGGTATGTCTTCTGCATCATATATGGTTAAATATTTTCCTTTAGAAAAGTACAATCCGTAATTACAAGCTTTGGGCTTGGTTTTAGGCATTGCGTATGGAATTACAATGGGTTCAAAAATAGTAGGGAATACCAAGTCTTTTACAGCATTGGTGGTTACATCATCATCGGATTCTATTAAAAGTTTAACATCTAGTTTTTCTTTTGGATAATCTAGGTTTTTTAAATTTAAGGCTAGTTTGTATATAACTTCCGATTCTTTAAAAACGGGTAATAATATGGTGTAAATAGGCAACTCGTTGTTGTTTATTTCATCAATTTCATTTTGGGTTATTTTACTTTCTAACTCAACTTTAGAACCTGCAATGGTTAAAATAAATTTGAATAAAATGGAACTAAACAAGAAAAGGTTGATGATGACATTTACACTTACAATAGCGGGTTTAGGGAATAGAAATAAAAGTAGTAAAGCAATAACTCCTATAATTCCTAAAAAAACAACTTGCTTGTAGGTAAAGGTTTCTATAGCAGAACTTTCAGGATCTTTATCGTATAAGTTAAATACGGCTTTGTATAAAAAGTCTTGTCCGTATTTTACGTGTAAAGCTTTTAATATATCTAAGTCTTCTGCTACGTGAACTTTTTTTATTGGTGTGCCTAGTTTGTCTGACACTTTGTAAACATTGTTAATGTCCGAAGGGTCTGAAACAACCATTTCTATTTCTCCCAAATTATTTTTAAAAGGGAAAGCAATGGTGTTTAAAAAAAAGTATAAATCTTTTTCACATTCATTAAAATGAGTGTAGTTGTCTAAAGTGTTAAAATCAAATTGAAAAAAAACAATATCGTTTTTAAGCAGTTCGTTTTTGTAATTTCCTCTAGATATAAATCCGTAATCTAGAGCTGTTTTTAGAAAAGATTTTTCAAGTTTTTTAGATAAGTCTATCACTTTTTTAAGACTACTATTGTCTAACAAGTTAGAGTCTAAAAAAAGCTGTTTTCTATATATATGTCCATGGTAAACCATATAATTTATAGTTTAATAATCCCAAAAATTTGAAATCCTTTTCCTACAGAAATATTTCTGTTGAATATGTCGTGAAACAAACCACCGTATAAACTTAGTTTTGGAGTAAAATCATATCCTACGTTTAAACTTGTTTTAAGCATGTCAAAATTACTTGCAAACTGAACGTTGCTAACCGAAAAAGTATCGTTGTTACTTCTAGAGACCAACAAATCTATTTCTCCTAATAAAATAATTTTAGGGAATATTCTATACCCTTGACTAGCATATAATTTGTATTGTATGGGTAATGATGGAAAGAAATACCTAATTCCGGCTTCTACTTTATGAAAGTTTTTATTAACATTTAACCATGTAAAATTACCAGCATAGTGAATTTTAACTTCTGTGCTATACAAGTTATACCCTACATAAGGTGCTGTGTTATTTTGGTATGCAGGTATAAAAACAGAGGCAGAAGCCATTAAATAATGATTGTTTATTTTTTTTAAATGCATTCTAAGTCCAAGTTCAATATCTCCAAACTCGGTGCTTTTTTGAGCTATATTGTTGTCTTTATATTCACTTATAAAATAGGGGATGTTTCCAAAAAGGTTTAGCTTATAATCGTTTAAAGGAAGTGAGAAATATAGTTTTGGATTGTAGTTTTTATAACTTCCATTATTGGCAAAATCTATTTTTGTTCCTTTGGTATTTCTAAACTGGTTGGTGTTGTAGTTTCCAAAATAAGGAGATATTAATACCTCTCCTTTTTGTTGTTGCCACGGATTTTGACCAACACAAAAGGAAGTAATTAAAAGAAAAAAGAGGTTTAGTTTAATCATCATCCCTTATGCTTTTTTTAGATTCTTGAGATTTTTGATAAATGTATATTATCAAGAAAATTAAAAAGATGGTTAACATTAATATTAAAATTAACCCGTAGTTACTCCAAAAGTCATTAAAAATGTTTTGAATATAACTACTATCATCTACAACCACATTGTTTCTTAAATCAAAAAAGTAAGAGTCTTTACCGTCTGCAATAATAATATTTCCTGTATTAATGGCTGTTTGTTCTCTAATATTAACAATCAAAGATTTTAAGGTTTTTGGATTGTTGTTTTTGGGTGTGTTAATAAGCATAACCGGATTGTTGTTTGCATAAAACAACTGATTAAATCCTAGGTTTTTATTGTATTTAATATTAAAAAAAGGATCTATAGCCTCGGACTTATAGCTTACTTTTTCGTTCTCAAACTTTACATATAAATTATTGTTGTAAAGCGTATTAAATTTTTCATAATTGTTACTAATAATTATTTTAGAGGCTTCTGTATTATTGGTAATACTATTTAGATTGGCTTTTGTAACAGGCGGATAAATAAACCCTTCTAAACCTGCTTCTCCAGGATTAATTATATCTATTAACTCAGCCAATCCATCAACCAAACCAACATTGTTTTCTACATCGGTGTAAATATGAATGGGTTTGGCCTGAAAGTTTTCTGGGAATTTGGTAAAAGACAAAGAGCTAGAACTTTCATAACCAATAGGTTTAAAGTAAGATTTTTCGGTGTCTATTTGTGCGTAAAAAACAGATTTTGCGTTACAAATTCCTTCTGATGGAATGTAGTAAAAATCGTAATTAAACAAATTTTCCTGAAGCATTGTAATGTCGCTAAATTCAAAATTAATGTCTAATTCTCCAGAGCTGTTTAATTTATAGGTGTTGATCAATCTATCGTTAAAAAATAAATTAAAATAAGCTTCGTCATCATTACTAATAGGTTTGTATTTTCCTGTAATTTTAACCATCATTTTTTTAACATTAGATCCAAAGTAAGATCTAGGTAAACTAATTTTGGTTACTAAATTTCCAATTCCCTTAATCAATCTAGGGTCGGCATCTAGTTCATTAAAATAAACAGGTTCGTATTCTTTTCTTGTTGGTGTTGATGATAATTTGTTTTGTTGACTTATTAATAATTTATTGGTATACGCTGTGTTGATTAGGTTCTTTTGTAATAAAAAAGTAGCTGCTTTGGTATACGCTTCGGGGGTGTTTCCTGTAACTATTAAATTTTGTCTTAAGGTTGCTTTTTGGGTGTTTTCTAACGCAATAGTATCTTTGTATATTTGAACAAGACCATCGTTTTTATCTTTAATGGAAATTTTATTTTTAATTTCTGAATTCAATTGATCAACCGGCATTAAAAGAATAGATCTGTCTAAGTTTTCTTCTGTAATTTGATTAGTTTTTTTGATCTGTAATTGTGTACCATATATTCTTTCAAAATAAAACTTGATGTATGATGCCAACTGTACATCTAACAAACTAGCGTTTTGATGCAATACAATATTGTGCAACACAGGTACTATATTGCTTATTTTATGGTAAGTAGTGGTAGTAGTATCTTCTGTATTGTGCATGCTAATATAGCTATCTTCGGTAGTTTTAATCCAATAACCATTTTCAGAATAATTTTCACAAGATTCTCCTTTAATCACCAAATCACTTTTTATATCTAATTTTAAATAATCGGATTTGATGTGTTTTTGTTCCACAGGAATGTCAAAGATTACAATTTCTTTGTCTTTAACAATATAAGTACTTCTAATAGGAATATCTCCCAAGTATATGGTTACATAACTGTTTTCAAAATCTAAAACATGAGATCTTTTAAGTTCTAAATGAACAAAGCTTTTTTGTGGATTAAATCTTTTATTTACTTTAAAGTAAAAAGATTTAGAAGATCTTCTTCCTTTAATTACCGTTTCTGTATCGTAACCATAGTCTTTAAAAGATTTTATGGTTTGTTGTGCAAACACAAAGGAATTAAAGAAAAGTAGAAGTGCTATAAAAGAAAATAATTTATTCATAACTCTGTTGATTTAATTGGTTTTGAATTGAATAATGAATTTTAATCCCATTTGTTCCGAAGAACTATATTTAAAATAAGCATTCATTTCTTCAATAATATTTCGGATTAGTTTTAAGTTGTTTTTAGGATTTCCAAACAAAACATCAGTTTCAATTTTATCAGCAGGAACTCCATTGTTTTTTGTGAATATTTCTAGAATTGTTTTTTTCTGCGCTTTGTGTATGGTAAAGTATAAATCTTGATTGCTTACATAATTTACAACATACATAATAATACTGTGTAAGGTAAAGTTTAAAGCGTTTAAGTTGGCTTTTACAAAAACATCAGTATGATGAACATCTAAATGTGTACGGATATTTTTTTCTGTAAAAACAGATTCAAATTGCTGTATGTTTTCCAAAAAACAACTTTTTAAATCTACAAGTGTTGGTTCTAAACCATAATCAAACACAATGTATTTTGTATTGTAGGGGTTTAGTAAAATGGAGTTTTTAAAATGTAAATCGTTAATTTTTTGATGTACATCATTATCAATAATATTAACTGTATTAGTTGGAGTGTTTGTGATTTTTTCTTTTAAATATTCTATATTGTTACTAAAAGAGTCTATTACTTGCTGATATTTGTCTAGTAAAACTTCGTTTTTTTTGTTGGTTATTCTTATTTGGTTTTTTGCATCAAACAGTTGTGTGGTAACCTCTTCAATTCTATCTTCAAAGTCAATTTGCTTTAACAAAGCATCTCTTACCATTGTTTTTTTTAATTTAGGAAAATAAGAACTAATAAGTGCTATGGTTAAAAACAACAAACCACCATTGTTTAGTATGGTAGAATAGTCAGAAATTATTTTAAAATAAGAAAATAAAAAAGCTGTAATTAACAGCAGTAGAAAGTAAAACAAACTGTTTCTAGAATCCCAAATAATATAAGAGTTTACACTAACAATAACGGTAATTAAAATATTGATATAAATAATTTGTGTATTACCATATTGTTTGGCAATAAGAAATAAACATAAAAAAGTAAAGGTAAAGAGTACTGTATGCAACAAGAACTCAGGAGCTATTTTTAAAGTTGATTTAAACTTATGAAGTAAAATAAAGGCAAAAATAACAAAACTTTTGGCTATTAAAAAGACATTCCATAGCCTAGGAATAAATAAATAATCAATAAAAACAGAAAAGAATAAAACAATAAGAATACCCCACAAAATAGTATCTACTCTCTGGTTTAGTTCGTTTTTTAAATACTCTTGTAGTTTAAGTTTTACAATTAAGTTTTCCAAAACAATGTTGTGTATAGGGGTTGTACTATTTAAAGTTAAGAAATACTACCTAAATAAAAACGGATTTTGTATAAAGTTTGTATTAAGGTGTGTTTTCTAGTTCAATTAAAAAGCCTTAAAGTTAATTTACTTCAAGGCTTTTTAATTGAATAGGTAACTCTTACAATAATATTACTTCTTTTTCTTTTTTTGTTGAACAGCCTGTTGTGCCTGTGCTTGTTTCATGGCTTCATCTAAACGTTGTTTAAATTTGCTTTGTTTTTTAGGCTTTTTTCTGTTTTCGTGAATTTTAGCTAATATTTTTTCCTCATCAATTACATAGTTCTTAATTACAAACATAATTGTTAAGGTTAATAAGTTAGATATAAAATAATACAAACTCAATCCAGAAGCGTAGTTGTTAAAGAAAAACAACATCATTAATGGAGAAAAGTACATCATCATTTTCATCATTTTCTGCATGTCTGGCATTCCTTCTTGTGCAGGTTGTTGCATACTCATTTGCTGACCTTGATTCATTTTCATGTAAAAGAAAATAGCAATAGAAGCCAATACAGGAAACAAACTAAAGTGATTTCCGTAAAAGCTAGATAAGATAGGAATATGAGTAGACCATTCAAAAACACTATCATAAGAAGCTAAGTCATCAGCCCATAAAAAAGGTTGTTGTCTTAAATGTATTTCCGATGGGAAAAAACGGAACAATGCAAAGAATACTGGCATTTGTAACAAAGCAGGAATACAACCAGCCATCATATTTACACCAGACTTACGCTGTAAAGCCATAATTTCTGATTGACGTTTCATTTGGTTTTCTTTACCAGGGAATTTAGCATTAATCGCATCCATTTCAGGTCTTAAAACTTTCATTTTAGCACTAGAAACATAAGATTTATAGACCAATGGAGACATTAACAAACGAACCACCAATGTCATTAAAATAATAACCAAACCATAGTTGCTAATAAATCCGCTTAAGATATCAAAAATAGGAATAAATACTACTTTGTTAATCCATCCAAAAATTCCCCAACCTAAATTCATTACATGCTCAATTCCTTTGTCGTAAGAAGCTAATTGTTCGTGAATGTTAGGACCAATGTAAAAACTCATGTTGTAAGCCAATGCACCATTGGTTAGTTTTAATGGAGCTACAGTACTAAATTTTTTGGTAGCTACGGTATCAACTAAAACATCGTTTACCAAAGATTCTGAGGTCAATTCAGCTTTTTCAAAAGCAGTATTGGTTGTTAAAATAGTAGAGAAAAAATGTTGTTTGTACCCAATCCAGTTTACGTTTTCTTCAATTTCATCATCTTTAGAACCTACAGATAAGTCATCAAATTTACCGTCTTCTTTTTCGTAGTGCAAAGCAGTCATTTGATTTTCGTACTTGATACTTTTTTCTTGACGTAAAGCTGTTAAATCCCACTCTAAGTTAATTTTGTTGTTGCTATTGATTACATTTTCTAAACCAACAGATCTAACAGAAAAATCTAACATATAATCGTTAGGTTTCAATTCATATCTATATTCTAAATATTTGTTGTTAGCGGTTTTAAGTTTAAAAGAGGCTACTTTATTTTTACCATTTTTACTAGTAGATGGAGAGAAAATTAAATCTTTAGTATTAATGATTTTATTTTCGAACGTACCAAAGTTGATGTTAAAATTAGCATTTGCATTTTTAATTAAATACAAAGGAGCTTTGGTATAAGTTGTATAATCTTTTAACTGAGCTTCTATAATTTGACCTCCTTTGTTGGCGATAACCAGTTTTAACACTTCGTTTTCTAAAGTGGTGGTTCCATTATCTTTAGCTCCATAGGCAAAAGAATATGCAAATTCACCATATTTTTTTACAGCCTCGGCATTTAACAAAGAATCAGACACTTCTAAAGTATCGTCTTCTAAAGTAATAGGTAGCTCTGCACTTGTTTCTGTTTGTACATTTTCTTGCGCAGGTACTTTGTCTTTTTGAGTCATAGTGTACCATACCAATACAGCACCTATTAATGCAAAACCAATTAATTGGCTAATGTCTAATTTCTTTTTTTCTTCCATTTTGATAAAAAATAGAAGTCTGTCAATTTTAAATGAAATGACAGACTTGCTTTGTGATTGTATATTTTATTTTGATTGTAAATGCTCTAAACTTGCGTTAACAAAGTCCTTAAATAAAGGATGAGGATTTAATACGGTACTTTTGTATTCTGGATGATATTGTACAGCAACAAACCATGGGTGTGATGGAATTTCTACCACTTCTACCAATCCTGTTTTAGGGTTGACTCCTGTGGCTTTCATTCCTGCAGCTTCTATTTGCTCTTTAAAATCGCTGTTAAATTCATACCTGTGTCTATGTCTTTCAGATATAAGTTCTTTACCATAAGCGTGGTAAGCTTTAGAATCTTTTTCTAATTGACAGTCCCAAGCACCTAAACGCATGGTTCCACCCATATCGGTAATGTTTTTTTGATCTTCCATTAAATTGATTACCGGATATTTTACATCAGGAACCATTTCTGTAGAATTGGCTTTTTTAAGTCCTAAAACATTTCTAGAAAATTCAATAACAGCCATTTGCATTCCTAAACATATTCCCATAAACGGAATGTTATTTTCACGAGCATAACGAATGGTTTCTATTTTTCCTTCGGTTCCTCTGTTACCAAAACCAGGTGCCACCATAATACCTCCTAAACCGTGAAGTTTTCTGGCAATATTATCTTTGGTAATGTCTTCAGAATGGATCCATTCTACTTTTACTTTTATTCTTTGCGAAGAACCTGCATGTATAAAAGCTTCGGCAATAGATTTGTAAGCATCTTGCAATTCTACATACTTACCAATTACTCCAATTTTTACTTTGTGTAATGGGTTTTTGTGTTTTTCAATAAACTTATTCCATTCAATAAGTTTAGGTTCTTTAGTGCTGGTTAAAGCTAGTTTTTTTAAGACAACTCTATCTAAACCTTCGTGTAACATTAAGTTAGGAACATCGTAGATAGTTTCTGCATCTAAAGAAGAAATTACATCTTCTTTTTGCACATTGCAGAACAAGGCTAGTTTTCGTTTAATGTCATCAGAAATAAAATGCTCAGAACGACATACTAAAATATCAGGATTCAAACCATTTTGCATCATCATTTTTACAGAATGTTGCGTAGGTTTTGTTTTTAATTCTCCAGCAGCAGCTAAAAACGGAATTAAGGTTAAGTGAACGACAACAGAATTGTGTTCTCCCAATTCCCAAGTTAACTGACGAACAGATTCAACATAAGGTAAAGACTCAATATCTCCTACGGTACCTCCTAACTCTGTAATTACAACATCATATTCTCCGGTTTCCCCTAAAATTTGAATACGTTCTTTAATTTCGTTGGTAATATGTGGAACAACTTGAACGGTTTTTCCTAAAAAGTCTCCTTTTCTTTCTTTGTCTATTACAGATTGATAGACTCTTCCTGTAGTTACATTATTTGCTTGTGAAGTTTTAACATCTAAAAAACGTTCATAATGCCCTAAATCCAAATCTGTTTCAGCCCCATCATCAGTAACATAACACTCTCCGTGTTCATAAGGATTTAAAGTACCTGGATCTATGTTAATATAAGGATCGAATTTTTGAATGGTAACTCTGTAACCTCTTTCTTGTAAAAGTTTAGCTAAAGAAGCAGCAATAATTCCTTTACCTAGAGACGAAGTAACACCACCGGTTACAAAAACATATTTCGTATTTGCCATTGTATTTTGTTTGTGCAAAAGTACAAACTTCTGTAGAAATATAGCTAAAGTTTTCTAGGTTGTTTTTTTGCTAGGGTTTAAGTGTTTGATTCTCTTTTTTATAAACCTTAATTTTATATTTCATATAGAGAAATAGGAGTTTTGTTTTGTGATTAAAAACAGCGAATAAAAAAATATATATAATTTTAAATAAAAACATTTGTAGTTTTTAAATATTCCCATATATTTGCAGTCGCTAAAGAAAACTCCATGGTTTTCAAAACTAGCTAAAGCATTAAATAAACGACGTAAGATATAATTAAAATGAAAAGAACGTTTCAACCATCAAATAGAAAAAGAAGAAACAAGCACGGTTTCAGAGAAAGAATGGCTTCAGCTAACGGACGTAAAGTTTTAGCTAGAAGAAGAGCAAAAGGTAGAGCAAGCACAACAGTTTCTTCGTCTCCAAGACATAAGAAATAATGATGCTATCATTATAATATAATAGGTGTTACTTTTAAGTAACACCTTTTTTTTGAATTTTTTTTTAGAATGTAGTTCAACTAAAGATAATCAGATTGTTATCTTTGCCCCAAAATAAAGAGTATGCCTAAAAATCCTAACATCAAATCGGTTTTAATTATTGGTTCAGGTCCTATTGTAATTGGTCAAGCTTGTGAGTTTGATTATTCTGGATCTCAATCAATCCGTTCGTTAAAAGAAGAAGGAATTGAAGTAACTTTAATCAATTCTAATCCAGCAACTATAATGACAGACCCGTCATTAGCAGACAATGTGTATTTAAAGCCTTTAACCACAAAGTCTATTAGAGAAATTTTAGAAAAACATCCAAATATTGATGCTGTTCTACCTACTATGGGAGGACAAACAGCATTAAACTTGTGTATTGAGGCTGATGAAAAGGGAATTTGGGAAGATCATAATGTAGATATGATTGGTGTTGATATTGATGCCATTAATATTACAGAAGATAGAGAACAATTTCGTGAGTTGATGGGTAGAATTGGAGTAGGAATGGCTCCACAAGCAACAGCAAGTTCTTTCTTGTCTGGTAAAAAAATAGCACAAGAGTTTGGTTTTCCTTTATGTATTCGTTCATCGTTTACTTTAGGAGGAGCTGGAGCAGCAATTGTTTATGAAGAAGAAGACTTTGATGATTTATTACGCAACGGATTAGAGATTTCTCCAATTCATGAGGTAATGATTGACAAAGCTATGATGGGATGGAAAGAATACGAATTAGAGTTGTTGCGTGATAAAAACGACAACGTAGTAATTGTGTGTTCTATTGAAAATATGGATCCAATGGGAATTCATACAGGAGATTCTATTACTGTAGCCCCTGCAATGACATTGAGTGATTCTACTTTTCAAAAAATGCGTGATATGGCCATTCATATGATGCGTTCTATTGGAGATTTTGCCGGAGGATGTAATGTTCAGTTTGCTGTATCTCCAGACGAAAGAGAAGAAATTATAGCAATTGAAATCAATCCACGTGTATCTCGTTCATCAGCATTGGCTTCTAAAGCAACCGGATATCCAATTGCAAAAATTGCATCTAAATTAGCTTTAGGATATACCTTAGATGAATTGAACAACCAAATTACAGGAAATACATCGGCGTTATTTGAACCAACGTTAGATTACGTAATTGTTAAAATTCCTCGTTGGAACTTTGATAAGTTTGAAGGTGCAGACAGAACTTTAGGTTTGCAAATGAAAGCTGTAGGTGAGGTAATGGGAATTGGACGTTCTTTCCAAGAAGCATTACATAAAGCTACTCAATCTTTAGAAATTAAAAGAAATGGTTTAGGAGCCGATGGTAAAGAAGAAACACACTACGATACCATTATTTCTAAATTAACCAACGCATCATGGGATAGAGTATTTACGATCTACGATGCCATAAAAGCAGGAATCTCTTTACGTAAAATTTACGATATCACTAAAATTGATATGTGGTATTTAAAACAATACGAAGAGTTATTTACTTTAGAAAAAGAAATATCAACATATACATTAGATACTATTTCTAAGGACTTGTTGCTAGAAGCTAAACAAAAAGGATATGGAGACAGACAAATTGCTCATATGCTTAAATGTTTAGAATCTCAAGTGTACAAAAAACGTGAGGACTTTGGAATTAAAAGAGTTTACAAATTAGTAGATACTTGTGCTGCTGAGTTTGAAGCTAATACTCCTTATTATTACTCAACTTTTGAAAACACAATGACTTTGCCAGAAGGTGAAGCTTTTGCACACAACGAATCTAAAGTAACAGATAAGAAAAAAGTAGTTGTTCTAGGTTCTGGACCTAACAGAATTGGACAAGGAATAGAATTTGATTACTGTTGTGTACACGGAGTTTTGGCTGCTAAAGAAGCAGGTTACGAAACCATTATGATTAACTGTAACCCTGAAACAGTTTCTACAGATTTTGATACTGCAGATAAGTTGTACTTTGAGCCAGTATTCTGGGAACACATTTATGATATTATTCAGCATGAAAAACCAGAGGGTGTAATAGTTCAGTTAGGTGGACAAACAGCGTTAAAATTAGCAGAAAAGTTAGAAGCTTACGGTGTTAAAATTATGGGAACTAGCTTTGAAGCTTTAGATTTAGCTGAAGATAGAGGACGTTTTTCTGATATGTTAACTTCTTTAGAAATTCCTTTCCCACAATTTGGAACAGCAACCAATGCTGATGAAGCTTTGGAAATTGCAGATAATTTAGATTTCCCAATTTTAGTTCGTCCATCTTATGTATTAGGAGGACAAGGAATGAAAATTGTAATCAATAAAGAGGAATTAGAATCACATGTAGTAGATTTATTGCGTTCTATTCCTGGAAACAAATTGTTGTTAGACCACTATTTAGAAGGAGCTATAGAAGCTGAAGCAGATGCAATTTGTGATGCAGATGGAAATGTATACATTATTGGAATTATGGAGCACATAGAACCTTGTGGAGTGCACTCTGGAGATTCTAATGCAACCTTACCTCCATTTAATTTAGGAGAGTTTGTAATGGCTCAAATTAAAGAGCATACTAAGAAAATTGCTGTAGCCTTAAAAACAGTTGGTTTAATTAACATTCAGTTTGCAATTAAAGATGATATTGTTTACATTATTGAAGCAAACCCTAGAGCTTCTCGTACAGTTCCTTTTATTGCGAAAGCTTATGGAGAGCCATACGTTAACTATGCAACTAAAGTTATGTTAGGAGTTAACAAAGTAACAGACTTTACGTTTAATCCTAAGCTAGACGGTTTTGCTATTAAGCAACCTGTGTTCTCTTTCAACAAGTTTCCAAATGTAGATAAAACATTAGGACCAGAAATGAAATCTACAGGAGAAGCAATTTTATTTATAGATAGCTTAAAAGACGATGCATTTTATGAATTGTATTCAAGAAGAAAAATGTATTTGAATAAATAATAGAATTAGATTTTTATAATTTTTTAAAAGCCGATAAGTTTTACTTATCGGCTTTTTGTTGTTGCCTGTGTGTTTACACAGTTGTAAATCAGATACTTGTGTTTGTTTTTTGATTAAATTTAAGATGAAATCGAAAAATAAAAAAATTATGAAAAAAAAATTACTATTACTATTGTTGTTAACAGTTAGTTCAATAACAATAACTTATGCACAGTCAACAATTACTAAAGATCCATCTCTTACAGGTAGCTTTACAATAGATGAAGGAGATAACATTAAATTCGAAGTAGGAAGTGTTTTAGGAGCTCTTGCTACGTTAACATGTACATCTGCACCAGATGGTGTAGTTACAACTAATTTTACGGCTAATATAGAAGTAGGTGAAACTATTTTTTACAACAAAACAGTTACAGTAGCTGGAGATTATATTTTTAATTATAATATTGGAATTACGAATAATAATTTTACAATGACTGTTGAGTCGACTACATTAAGTTCAAATACGGTGAAAAAAGAAACGGAGGTTACGGTATCTTATAATTCAAATTCAGAAACGTTAACAATAAACAACTTAGATGCTGATGAGATTAAAAGTGTTACAGTGTTAAATTCCTTAGGTAGCACTGTATATACTTCTAAAGATTCTGTAAAATCAATAAATTTAAATTCTGTAGCTAGTGGAGTATATGTATTGGTTGTTGAGTTAAATGCCTCTAGAATTACTAAAAAATTTATCAAAGGATAAATAAACAAAAAAGAAATAGAACCTCAATTTCTAGAAAATCACCTATTTAATAACAAATAGGTGGTTTTTTATTTTTCTAAGTTTATCTTTAACTTTAAAGCCAATCCGTTTTGATATTGATCGTTTAAAATTTTAGAAAGATAATCCAAGTCATTTGTTCCTATACGATAGCTAATTTGTAACGTAAAGTTACCATTGTAATCGTTTAGTTTTCCTTTGAGTGTTACTACCTGAGTAATTCCGTTTACGCTTACACTTCCTTTTACATTAACATCGGTATTGGTGTTTAGAAAAAGGTTACCGTTAAAAAAAGATTTGTTTTGATTTTTAACAAAATCGTTAAGTTGTTGCACAGGAATAAAATTATCAAATTGTTTAAAGTCTATTTTATATCTATAACCTTGAATAAGCGGAGAAGCTGTTAAAGATTTTCTTAAATACTCTAAATCATTTAATTGGTTGTTTTTTTGCTTTTTAGATTGAATTTGAATGTTTTGTAAAGCTTGCAATGCTACTTTATTACTATCAATAGGAATTTCTTGGCAGTAGCCATAGGTAGAAAATAAAAGAAGTATAAAGGTTTGTTTGATCACAGGTGTTTTAAATATAAGTATCTATTTAACTTAGCAAATTTAATGCAACAATTAAAATAATTCTAAAAAATAATATGACGAATGCCAATAGCATACAAAGACTTTCTAATTTTGTTTCTAAAATTGATCTATGCGAAATCAATTCCTAAAAATTCTATTTTTCATAATTGTTAACAACGTATCTGCTCAAAAGCTGTATTACAATGGAGCTCTTACCTTAGATGTTAAACTGATTATTGGGAATCAAAATAAATTGTGCCAATTAGGAATATCTGCATTTGGAATTTCTAGTTACAATAAAGTAGCGTTAGAAGGTGGTATTTCTGTATACACAGGTTATCTTTTTAAAAAATACACTATTAAGAGTAATGGTTTTACAAGTGGTTATGATGTGTTTTACTTAGCAGGCTATGGCCAAAACAACAATTTGCTAGGTTCTTCATTAAGTCAATACAACAAAGTGATATTGTACGATCATCAGCATAGGAATGCTTTTTATGGAATAGGGTTTGGTTTTGAAAAACAATTTTTTCTGACCTACTTAGATGAGTTTGAACAGCGTGTAGGTAGATTTATGATGCGTTTTGCTAAAAACAATCAATCTTTAGGTTTTAGTTTTAAAAACGATTTTAAAATAGGTAATTTATTTTTTGGCGATGCTACAGATTTTGGAACAACAGGGAGTTTGTATCTAACGTATTCTAATGCTAAAAGTGTAGAAGAAATACATCAAGTAGGTTTTGCGTTAGAATTGTTTACACCACAACCAGATTATGGTAAGATAGCCAACAATAAGGTAAATTCAGATGATGGTAGAAAAAATGTATGGCACACAACCGGTTTGCATAAAAACACTTTTTATGCCAATAGTTATTTAAGCTACAAACTTCAACAAAATTCTATAGTTTATCTATTAAATACTGGTATTGAAAGTCATAAGTTAGGAGCTTACATACAAAACAAATTGCACGATGGTTTTGGTTTGAATCCTAGATATCCATGGAATGTAACACAAAAAAACGCTGTGTATTTGCAAGGAGAAGTACAAACGTTTGTAAATAGTCTGTAAATGAAAAAACATCCATTTATAAGTAGTTTTTTAATGCTTTTGCTTTTGATGTCTTGTCAAACATCCAAAATATTTTATGGTATTACTTACTCAAATTTAGCAGTCACTAAAAATGTATATCGATTAGATTTAAGTAGCTATCAAAAAGAAATTGATTTATCCGAATTTATGGAATTAAGAATGCTAAACCTTTCTAATGTTAAAGATGTAGAGCAGCTTGATGCTATTCTAAAAACAATACCGAATCCTACAGAATTAAAAGTTCTCATTTTAAATAACAATCAATTAAAAACATTACCCAACAGTTTACTTAGATTTAAAGAGCTAAAACAACTGTCTTTACACAACAATCCTAATTTAGATTTAAAAGCGGCTTTTACAGACTTATCTTCGCTAAAACTAGAGTTTTTAAGTTTGCAATACAATCACCTAACAGAAATTCCTAAAGAGATTGGTTTGTTAACAACCTTAAAAGAAATCAACCTATCCCACAACAATTTGTTTGAAACTAATTTTTTTGATGATTTAGCAGAACTCCCCAAATTACAATCCTTATGGTTACGAAATAATGAAATTACAATTTTAAATACTAGTTTGAATAAACTGTCTCAATTGGTTCGTTTGTATCTAGAACACAATCAACTAAAAGAGCTACCAAACAATTTAAAAGGACTAAAATCTTTAAGAGTTTTGCATTTATCTTTTAATAAGTTTGAACAGCTTCCGGAGAATTTACAGCACATTCCTAAACTAATTTTATTGCACATAGACCACTGTTATATACAAACCATTCCTAAAACATTTAATGCTAAAACAATCTCTATTAAAGGGTTGGTTATAAATGATAATGCACTATCCTCTGAAGATATTAAAAAATGGAAGTCTGTTTTTAAGAATAACTTTCTTTTAATTTTTTAATCTTAATTGATAGATTCCAAAAATGGGACCTATGGCTAATAGAGGCAAAGCATTGGCAATAGAAGTATGGTTTAACAATTCTTTAAAAGCATAAATACTAATAATAGTAAGCGTAAAACCTATACTTGTGGATATAGTTAAGGCTGTACCGTTGTAGTTTTTTAAACTAGCTGCATTGATTAATGTTGACAATAGTGGAGAGTCTGCTACTACCGTAATTCCCCACACTGTTAAAAATGGAAAAAATAGATATTGAGGTAAATGAATGGTTATAGGGCTTAACATACAGCAAATTGCAGAAATGGTCATGGCCCATTTGGCTACTGTTAAATCTGTTTTTATTTTTGATAATTTTCCTGCTACCACACAACCCAAACTACCTATACTAATAACTATAAAACTCCACAAAGCTACATTGTAGTTTAAATTGTTGATGGAATTGTAGTGCGTAATAAGCAAAGGAGTAAAAGCCCAAAAAGTATAGAGTTCCCACATGTGACCAAAGTACCCAAAAGAAGCTTTTCTAAATTCTTTCTTTTGAAATAATTGCGGGATGATTGAAAAGTTTATTTTTTGCATTTCCTTTTTGGCAGGAGTGTTTAAAAATAACATAATAATACCTCCTAAGGTAGCGAGTAGAGAACTGGTTAGTATTACAAAAGTCCAGTTGATATTAATTTTAAAGCTGGCAATAAAGTGAGGGAAAGCGGTTCCTAATACCAAAGCACCTACCAAAACACCTAAGGCATTGCTAATGGTTTGTGGAAAAAAATAAGCGGCAATTTTCATTCCCACAGGATAAACTCCTGCTAAAAATACTCCTGTTAAAAATCGGAAAATAAAAAGTTGTTCAAAATTTAAATTAGGAACTAAGATACTTGCGTTGGCAATAGCTCCTAAACAGATACTAATGCTAAAAACAATGTTGGCTTTAAACCTATCGGCCAAATTAAAAATAGCATAACACAGGCTTCCTAAAATAAAACCTAACTGTGTTGCTATAGTTAAAGAGGTTAGGAGGTTGGTGTTTTCTAAATGATGGGCTGTAGCAATTTCGTTTAAAACAGCATTGCTACTAAACCACAAAGAAGTACCAAAAAATTGACTAACAACAATAATTGTTAAAAGAAGTGTTTTGTTCATCACATAAAATTATAATAAAACAGTCGATAAACTGTGAATATCTTTCTTTTAAACCATTTAAAGTTTCTGTTATTTTTGTTTTCTTTGATAATTACCTTGAAATGAATTGAAACCTGTTTTAAGAAGTTGTTAAATTAATTAAATCATTTAAATGAAAGTTTGTATTGCAGAAAAACCAAGTGTTGCTAAAGAAATTGCTACTGTTCTAGGAGCAAACGTAAGATGCGATGGTTATTTTGAAGGAAATGGATATCAGGTTACTTGGACTTTCGGACATTTGTGCGGATTGTACGCTCCACATGAGTACAAACCTCATTGGAAAAGTTGGAATTTAGACACACTTCCTATGTTGCCAGAAAGATTTGAAGTTAAGGTGATGGAAGACAAAGGAGTGCAAAAACAATTTAGAACCATTAAATTTTTGTTTGACAAGGCAGATGTAGTCATTAATTGTGGCGATGCAGGACAAGAAGGAGAGTTGATTCAAAGATGGGTTATTAACCAAGCAGGTTACAAAGGAAAGGTAGAACGTTTGTGGATTTCTTCTTTAACAACAGAAGCAATTAAAGAAGGTTTTGAAAAATTAATTCCAGCAGAAAAATACGATAATTTATATTACGCAGGAAGTTCCAGAGCCATAGGAGATTGGTTGTTGGGAATGAATGCAACTCGGTTGTATACTTTAAAATATGGTAGAGACAGGCAAGTGTTGTCTATTGGTAGAGTACAAACCCCTACATTGGCCATGGTGGTTAAGCGTTTTTTAGAAATACAAAATTTTAAACCACAACCGTATTGGGAAATTCAAACTCTCTACAGAAATACTGTTTTTAATAACGAACAAGGACGTTATTTAAAAAAGGAAGATGGAGAGCAGACTATGGAATTGATTAAAGGGAAACCTTTAGAAATTATATCTGTAGAAAAAAAGAAAGGAAAAGAATACGCTCCTAAATTATTTGATTTAACAGGTTTGCAAGTGTATTGCAATAACAAATTTGGATTTACTGCCGATGAAACCTTAAAAATTACTCAAGGTTTGTATGAGAAAAAAGTAGTTACCTATCCACGTGTAGATACCACGTTTTTACCAAATGATGTATATCCTAAAGTACGAGGAATTTTATCAAAATTAACAAAATACGCAAGCTTAACAGCTCCTGTGTTGGCAGAGGCAAAAATTAAAAAATCAACCAAAGTTTTTAACGATAAAAAGGTAACAGACCACCATGCTATTATTCCAACAGGAGTAGAAGAGCCTTTGCATACTAATGCTCAAAAAGTGTACGATATTATTACACGTAGGTTTATAGCTGTGTTTTATCCAGATAGTGATGTGTCTAATACCACAGTATTGGCAGAGGTAGAAAAAATAGGTTTTAAAACTACGGGGAAAGAAATATTGTCTGAAGGATGGAGGGTTGTTTTTAAAACTCCTGAGCAAAAAGAGGCTACAGCAAAAAAAACAGAAGAAGAAGTGATTATGCCCACTTTTGTAAAAGGAGAATCTGGAGAGCACGAACCCTCATTTTTAGAAAAAGAAACCAAACCACCCAAACAATATACAGAAGCAACTTTGTTACGTGCTATGGAAACTGCCGGAAAACAAGTAAAAGATGATGAGCTTAGAGATTTAATGAAGGAAAACGGTATTGGAAGACCATCTACTCGAGCAAGTATTATAGAAACCTTATTCAAGAGAAATTATATAGAAAGAAATAAAAAACAAATACTACCTACTTCTACAGGAATTCAATTAATAGCTACCATTCAGAATAAATTATTAAAATCAGCAAGATTAACGGGTGAGTGGGAAAAGCAGTTAAAAGATATAGAAAAAGGAACTTACAATGCAGGAACCTTTATCAATAACATGAAAAAAATGGTAGACGATTTGGTGGTAGAAGTTCGTTTATCCAATCATAAACCTATTGTTATTGATGCTGTAACCAAAACAACGGTAAAACCTACAAAAAAACAAACCAAAGGAATTGTAGGTATGGAATGTCCTAAGTGCAAACAAGGTAGTTTGCTAAAGGGTTCTAAGGCTTATGGGTGTAGTAAATATAACGAGAATTGTGATTTTATACTTCCTTTTGAATTTCAAGGAAAAAAAATATCAGACAATCAATTAACAAGGTTGTTAACCAAAGGGAGTACTGTAAACTTAAAAGGTTTTACAACTTCTGAAGGAAAAAAAGATGGGAGTGTAGTTTTTAACGATGTTTTTAAATTAATGTTAAAAACAAAAGAAATTAAGCAGACCAAACCCTTAACAGTTCCCAATGTGTTAACCTGTCCTAAGTGTAAACAAGGAACAATTTTAAAAGGGAGTTCTGCTTATGGTTGTTCTAATTACAAATCTGGTTGTGATTTTAAAATGGATTTTGCGACCATTAAATACAAAGCTGCAGGCAAAGAACTAACAAAAGCCTTGGTGTGGCAATTGTTAAATTCTTAAATAAGATTTGTGTTTTTAAACCTATCTTCTGTAATACAAACGTGAAAATCTTGTTTTATGATAGTAGTTCATAAAAAGCTTATAATTTAAAATTCCCGAACTAATAATAATAAAATAAATAAAGGAGAATTTAGGTTGTATAAAACTTTCGTTCAGTATGTCGTTAACTGTGTAATAAAAAGAGAAAACAAGTAAAAACCAAATAGTGGTACTGTTCACAATATATTTTTTTGTGGGGCGTTTTAACCAATTACGTTTCTTTCGCATTTTGTTAAGTTAATTATTAGGGTATCTTAAATATAGTAAATTATATACATAAAAAAACGAGCACTTACAATGCTCGTTTTTCTGTTTGTTTAGGAAAGGTAACTGTTTGCTTTTTAGTTTGTTCTAGCCATTATATCTTTTATTTCTACATTGTTTACTGGGTTAACACGTGTTAAGATGAAGTTTCCGAAATCGTCAAATGTACCCCAACCTTTTAGGTTTTTAGTTTCTATAAGATAAGTGTCTGTATTGTTTTTTTGCTTTAAAATCCCCACTATTGTATCGTTCAAACGTATGTTGTATTGGTGGTCTTTTTGTTTTAAAAACTCATATTTTTTGTTTTTAAATTCTAAAATAAAATCAACATTAGTAGAAGAGTTTGTTGTAGTTGCTTTGTTTGCAATGGTTGGTTGTGTGGTGGTTTGTACAATAGTTTTTGTAGGAGTGTATTGATGCTCTAATATGTTTACATCTTTTAGTGTTTCTTTAAGAGCTTCGTAATAACTAGACTGAAATTCTTTAATCCTGCTTTTTCCTTGAATGCTGGTGTAAATTTTTTCTCCATAGCAGTTGTTAAAAATTAAATTCATTTTGGTCATCATAAATCCAGATTTATCAACATCTAAATGTAGTATGTCACAAGGTTTTATATTCTTTAATTTTTGATTTCCTTTTAAAAATGCCTGAAAGTGATATTTGTTTAAACTGGCTACTAATATTCTGTTTAAGTTGTATTCGTTAGCCTCTGTTTGAAAAGAAAATTTTTCGGGAATAAGTACATATTTATATTCGTTTAATTTTTTTTGGGCTTGTATGGAAAATAGACCGCTAAATAGCAGGGTAAAAAAAAGGTATTTCATAAAAATGGTGTAAACTTGTTATAGGTATCAATATACTAAAAAACGAATGAAAGGGGTGTTTATTTTCCCGTCTTAATAATTCTATAGATTATTTTTTTTATTCCAGGAGATAAGGGTTCAATATATTGTTGCTGACAAATAAATTTAAGTTCTTCGTTTAGTTCTGGGTATTTTTCGCAAGTTTTAAAAATTTGTTTAAAAGCAATATATCTTACTGCAGAAGCTTTGTTAATGTTTTCCCAAATGGTCATGCACAAGTCAAAAAGTTTTCCTTCTTGTTCGTCATTCAGAGTCATTTTATCTAAAATTTTTAAAATCTCTCGTTGATGCCCGTCTTTTTTTTGATGGATACTGTTAATAAATTCATCTATATAAGGTGCTATTCTAGCATCGTTTTTTTGGGTACAATGTGTAAGAATCCATGTAGCTCTCCAAGAATGAGGTTGTTTGTTGCTTAGTGCAACTTGAATGGCTGCAGCATGCACCTCTTGTTGTTCTTGAAAAGTTTGTACTAAAAAGTCTTTGTCAATTCTTTTGTCTAGTATAAAGTCTAAATTCATTTGTAAAATCAGCCTATTGTAATGTGTTATGTTGTCAGTTCAAAATCCAATACATCAAATTCTTTCCCATTGGCTATAATGGCTATTTTATGAGTTCCAGAATAGTGTTTTCTTGTGGTTATGGGTTTAAAATGTTGTTGTTTTTGTATTTTGTTTATGCTGTAAGGAGCATATTCTTTTTGACTAATTTGAAATATTTTTTTAGAAAGAGTACCGTTGTTTTTTATGTAATAAACGGCATATTCTAAGCGAATTAAAATGTGTTTTTTGGCATTATTAACAATGTTAAAAGAAAAATGCAAACGGTCTCCTAAAGTAATTTTAGTAGTACTCAGTTTAAAGTTTTGAACATCAATTTGTGTGGTGTTTCCAAAACCAAAAATGGTCATTATTTTAGGTTCTGCTTGTTTTAATAAGTTTCTATTGGCATGTTTTAAAATCCAATCGGTGTGTTCTGTTTCTCCGTAGTGTTTTTCGGTAAATTTTATTAAAATGTCTTTATGGTCTTTAGAAATATCATTTAAATTATTGGCCACACTTTTTCTAACATACAGCTCAGAATCATTCAATAAATTTGTTAAAATAGGGATTATTTTATTTGGGTCTTTTTTAAAATCAGGCAAAGCCATTGCCCAAGGTAATCTTGGTCTACAGCCTTCACTAGCCAATCTTCTTACATGAAAATTTGGATGAAAACTCCATTCGGTCATTTTAGCCATTACATAATTTGTATGCGCTTTTATAAAAGGTCTAATGGCAAACTCACAACTTATATAGGGAGTAATTGTTTCAAAACTCGCAATGCTTTCTACCAAATAATTTTGCCCATAAATTTCTATATAATCAGGTAAGAATAAGTATTCAAAACCTCCAGGAATTTTATGTTTTTGTAATATAGGAATTAGTTGTTTTATTTGTTCTACAGCAACTCTAAAATCAGGATTAAGAAAACAATGCAATGTATTAGCAATGTGGTGCATTCTGTTTTTTAACTCATATTGTTCCCACTCTGTAGTAAAAATTAACGATAAGAATTTTTTAGAATTTACAGTAGGCTGTATTTCTTTAAAGGCATTTAAAAATGTATGAAAAAAAGAGTGATTGTATGCGTTTTTTAATGGCTCCATAGATAGGATAAATTTAAAAAATGGAAAATCAAATTCCTATCAAAACAATTCTATATTTTTGTAAAATGCAATCACTATTAATTATTGGTTATGTTTGGCCAGAGCCTACTGCAACTGCTGCGGGGTATAGAATGCTTCAAATTATTGAACAATTCCAGTTGTTAGGTTACCAAGTTACTTTTGTAAGTCCTGCCCAAAAACCCAATTTAGCTTATGATTTGTCACTGATCAATGTAGCTACACAAATGGTGGAAATAAACCATTCTTCTTTTGATGATTTTGTACGTGCTTTAAATCCCTCGGTTGTTTTGTTTGATCGGTTTATGATGGAGGAACAATTTGGTTGGCGAATAGCAGAAAATTGCCCAAAAGCCATTAAAATGTTAGATTCAGAAGATGTACATTTTTTAAGAAAGGCTAGGCAACAGGCAGTAAAAAAAGGAGAGAAATTGCCAACAGATATTATTCATAGTGATGAAGCAAAAAGAGAAATAGCAAGTATGTATAGGTGCGACGTAACCTTAACAATTTCTGAATTTGAAATGAATTATTTGCAAACAGTTTACAATATTCCTGCTTATTTACTGTGGTATTTTCCTTTTTTGGTTGATGTAGATGTAACTATTAAACCAAGTTTTGAAGAAAGAAAAGATTTTCTTTTTATAGGAAACTTTATGCATGCTCCTAATTGGGATGCTGTGTTGCAATTAAAACAAGAACTTTGGCCACAAATAAAAAAAGAATTGCCTAAAGCAAATTTGCATATTTACGGAAGTTATCCAACCGATAAGGTTTTTCAGTTACACAATAGCAAAACAGGATTTTTAGTACAGGGTAGAGCTAATAGTGTAAATGATGTAATGCAATATTCAAAAGTTAATTTGGCACCCATTAGGTTTGGTGCTGGTTTAAAAGGAAAACTGATAGATGCAATGCAGAATAAAACACCATTTGTAACCACTGCTGTAGGAGCAGAAGGTATGTTTGGAGAGGTAGATTTTTCTAATTGTATAGCAAATAATTCTAAAGATTTTGTGCACAAGGCAGTTGCTTTGTATACTAATAAAGAGCTTTGGAATAGAGAAAGTAGTAAAGGTGAAAAAACATTAAAAACTAGGTTTGATAAACATAGTTTTGAGAAAAAAATAAAATTTAAACTAGAAGATTTACATAAAAATATAAAGGTTTATAGACAACAGAATTTTATAGGTTCTATGTTGCAACACCACAGTTTAAAAAGTTCTATGTATATGTCTAAATGGATAGAAGAAAAAAATAAAACTTAAAATTTATAAGAAACTTTAATGGTTCCGTATCGAATCCATTTTATAGAAATTCCTTCCGTTTTTTTAGTGTGAAAAACTTGATGATAACTAATATTCCATCGCTCTAAATTCCAGTAATAACCAATATCATTGTACCAAACCCAAGGCTCTATATAAAACTCTTTTTGAATAGAATTGTTCCATAATTCTCCTGTTATGGTTTTGTCACTTAGTTGGTAAGTAATGTAAGATTTTATTCCTAAATAACATTCTCTTATCCATTCTTCTGATGAGGTTTGCAGTCCGGTACCAAAAAAAGTAGAATTTGCAATAGAGGTGGGTTTGTAAAGTTTTGAATGAAATTTAAAAGCCAATCCTGACGAAAAATTCGCAAAAATTGTGTTTAACGTAGTTTGGTTAATAAGCGAAACTTGAGTAGTTCGTTCAGGTTTGTAATACAAATTGTAAACATAATCTAAATGTATACCTACACTTATAATTTGTTTTACTTGCGTATTCCAACCGTCAGATTCTGGAATGTTGTAAAACTGATGAATAAAGTTTTGGGCTTCTTTAACACCTGTTTTTTTTCCAGTATAACCTGCGTTTATACCAATGGTTAGTAGATTTTTGTCATTAACAAATTGTTCAGAGTAACGAGCATATACGTAACCTGCATAAGGTCTATCTTGTTTGTAAATATTAGGAACATCACTATCATACGGATTGTACATTTTTTGACCCAATTTAAATTCTTTAATTTTTTTGTAAAAAGATCCGTATTGTGTTGTAGTTGCTTTTTTATAAAACAATTCTATTCCGTTGGTGTAATACTCATCTAAAAAAAAAGAAACATACAAGTCATTGTCAGAAACAAAACCAAACTCATGGTTTTTATTGCTCTGTGCTACTGAGTTATAAAAACAAATAATAAAAAATAAGAAGAGACTAACTCTTGGTAATTTCATAAATATAGAAACTTAAAAGTTTCAAAAGTACAATTATTAACCTAGTAAAGCTATGCTAAAACATGTGGAATATGTATATTTACTTTGTCGCTAAAATGATATAATTCTTATAAAATGAATGAAAAAGAAAGGTTAACAATAGAAGATTTAGCTTCCGTTACATCTAAGCCAGAACTGATAGAGAAATTAGAACAAAAAAATATTGACGTTTCTGTCATTTTAAATAAAATAAAATACGAAGAAGAACTAAAGCTATTGCAAATAGAGTTGGTAAAACTTCAGCAATGGGTTAAAAAAACAAACAAACGTGTTGCCATTATTTTTGAAGGAAGAGATGCAGCAGGAAAAGGAGGTTCTATTCGTAGATTTATGGAGCACTTAAATCCAAGATCTACAAGATTGGTAGCCTTAAACAAACCAACAGACATAGAAAGAGGTCAGTGGTATTTTATGAGGTACATAAAAGAATTACCAAATCCTGGAGAAATTGTTTTTTTTGACAGAAGTTGGTACAACCGAGCTGTTGTAGAACCTGTAATGGGCTTTTGTTCAGAAGAGCAATACAAAATTTTTATGGCTCAGGTTCCAGAATTTGAACATATGTTGTATGAAGATGATATGATTATTATTAAATTTTGGTTGTCTATATCAAAAAGAGAACAGTTAACCAGGTTTGATTCTAGACAAGAAAACCCATTAAAAAGATGGAAATTTAGTCCGGTAGATAAAAAAGGACAAGAATTATGGGACAGATATACGTTGTACAAAGAACACATGTTTAGTAAAACGCACACTACCTATAGTCCATGGGTTATTGTAAAAACAAACGACAAACAAGAAGCTAGGTTAGAAAGTATACGTTATGTACTTTCTAAGTTTGATTATGAAGGAAAACAAACGGCATCGGTAAATTTGTTTCCAGATCCAAACGTAGTTATGCATTATTTTAGATCATCATACCAAATAGACTAGAGCATGGAAAATTTAACAGAAAGAGATATCAACAACCTTAACAGTAAAAAAGGTTTACAAGCTTTACTATCAGATGATGAAGTAAATATACAAAAGGCACTAAAAAGTGTTAATTATATAAAAAACTTAAAAAGATTACAAAAAGAGTTGATTAAAATGCACGAGGAAGTGATTGAAAAAAATCAACGTGTAATTGTAGTTTTTGAAGGAAGAGATGCAGCAGGAAAAGGAGGAGCTATACGTAGAATTACAGAAAGAATTAACCCACGTCATTTTAGAATTGTAGCCCTACCTAAACCTACAGATGAAGAAAGAACACAGTGGTATTTTCAGCGTTATATAAATAAGTTTCCAAAAGCAGGAGAAATTGTTTTTTTTGATAGAAGTTGGTACAACAGAGCTGTTGTAGAGCCCGTAAATGGTTTTTGTACGCAAGAAGAATACGTAAGGTTTATGAACAACGTAAACGATTTTGAACGTATGATTACATCATCAGGAATAAAATTGGTGAAAATTTACATGTCTATTACTAAAGACGAACAAGCTAAAAGGTTTGAAGAAATAAAAACCAATCCTTTAAAACAATGGAAAATAACTCCTGTAGATGAAAGAGCACAAGAGTTGTGGGATGAATATACAAAGTATAAAAACGTAATGTTTACCAATACCAATACAGATTATGCTCCCTGGAAAATAATAAAAGCAAATAAAAAAACATTGGCACGTGTAAACGCAATTAAATATTTGTTGTCTAGAATTCCATACGATACCAAAAGAAAAGTATAACACAATTATGAGGGATTCCGACTATCAAAAAATATCTAAAAAAAAGCCTACTTACCCAGTTCAGCCTTTTTTTAACAAATACCTTTCTAATTATAATAGAAACGCCTTAATACCTGTGTTTTATGAAGATTTACTTAGGTTTTCTGGAGGTATAGAAGTTTTTGATGAAAATGGAGATGATACATTGTGGATTCGAGTATATTATCCGGAACACGAAAGAACTCATATAGATAAAGATTTAAAAAAAGTATACTCTATATTGCATGGAGATGGTTCTGATACTTCTGTTCCCTTTTTAAACATTGATGCTGTAGATTATTGCACATTCGGAAATTCTAAACCGTTTAGAATTAAAGTAAGAAATGTACTAAACGATAATTATACTTATATGTATATAAAAAAGGCAGATGCTTCTAGAATTTATGGACTAGAATTAGAGCATTTGCTTTCTCCTAATAGAATTAACTTTTTAGTTTACAAAGAAACCTTAATAGAAGATCATATTTCTGGAATTCCTGGAGATACATTTATAGAAGGAGGTTTAGAGTCTTATTCTGTAAGAACTCAAAAGCAAATAGCCAAAGAATATGTAAAGTTTAATGAACGTTGTATTGTTCGTTTGTTAGGAGATATGAGGTCTTATAATTATGTAATAGTACCTACACATGATTTTGATCAAGTACGCTATAGAATTAGAGCTATAGATTTTGATCAGCAATGTTACGAGGGAAGATTAAAAGTATACATGCCTCAGTTTTTAAAAGAAAACAACCAATATGTAGAAATGGTTCACAATAATTTACGAGCCGAATCTATAGAACAATACAAACAAGAAGAACGCTCTACTATTGCAAAACGTATTTTGTTAGGCAAAAAAAGAATTAGAGAGTTGTTAAATTGTATGTTGCAAGACAAAATTTCTTCTAATGAAAAAATAACCCAATTAAAAAAAGACTTATTTGATTACACAAAAGATGCAAGATTTGAACAATGTAATTCTATGGGTGAAATATTAGAAACAGCATTTGATTATGTGGTTAAACACTATCAAGATGTAAACGGGTTTAAAGTAGATAGAACATAAAAAAAACCGAGAATTTTTTCTCGGTTTTTTTAGTTGTATTTTTAAAACTATTCTATTCTTTCTAGCAAGGCCATATAAAACCCATCGTAGCCAGATTCTGAAGCTAATATTTTTTTGTCTTTAATCAATTTAAAATTAGGATTTAATCCTAAAAACCTAGCAACTTGTTCTTGGTTTTCGGATGGTAAAATAGAGCAAGTAGCATATACTACTTTACCACCAACTTTAACAATTTTAGAATAACGACTTAAAATATCTTTTTGAATATCTTTAATGTTATTGATAAATTCAGGTTGTAGTTTCCATTTACTATCAGGATTACGTTTTAAAACTCCCAATCCAGAACAAGGAGCATCTATTAAAACTCTGTCTGCTGTATTGTAAAGTTTTTTAATGGTTTTAGTAGATTCTATTTTTTTGGTAGTAATGTTAAAAGCACCTGCACGTTTTGCACGTTTTTTTAATTCTACTAATTTACCACCATAAATATCGGTAGCTATAATAGAACCTTTGTTTTCCATTAAGGCAGCAATGTGTAATGTCTTACCACCAGCACCTGCACAAGTATCTACCACACGCATACCTGGTTCTACTTCTAAAAACTCAGCTACTAATTGTGATGATGCATCTTGCATTTCAAACAATCCACTTTTAAATGCAGGAGTTACAAAAACATTTTTACGTTCTTCTAATTCTAAAGCATACGGATATCCTTTAATAGGTTTGGTAATAATATCGTCTTTAGCAAGTAAATCTTGTAACTGTTTTTTAGTACCTCTTAAGGTGTTTACTCTTAAAATGGCAGCAGCAGGAATGTTTTGCGCTTTAAGTTCAGCATTCCATTTTTTTTCTCCCAATTCTTTAGCACATAATTCATCCATCCAATCAGGAATAGATTGAGCAATGGCTCTATGGCTTTGTAATTCATCAAATTTACCTTTAATTCTTCTTACAGGTGTGTCTGCAAAATATTTCCAGTCTGGTAATTCTATTCCTCTAAGAACAGCCCATACTGCAAATATTTTCCATATATTTTCTCTAGAGTAATGATTTTTTGTACCTGCAATTTCATTATACAAACGTTTCCATCTTACAATTTCGTAAAAAGTTTCAGCAACAAATTTTCTATCTCTGGCTCCCCAACGAGGATCTTTTTTTAAAGCTTTTTGTACAACTTTATCAGCGTATTCTTGCTCGTTAAAAACACTGTCTAAAGAATCTATAACGGTAAATACTAAATTTCTATGAAGTCTCATACTTTGTGTAACTATTTGATGGCAAAGTTACGTGTTTTTTTGCCTTAAGTAGATTAAAGAAAATTAATTTCTTATTGTAAAGTCTTTAATTTTTACTTCACGTCTAATTTCACGAATATAAAAAGCAGTATAAACGCTTTCTTGTGTGTTTTTTAAAGTGATTGGAATATTGTTTCTAGACAATTTTAAGTTAGAGTCTAAAATACTTTCATCCATGGTTAATATATAGCTCCCGTTAGAAATAAATAATTCAAAATGACCGTTAACGTCTGTTAGTGCTTCACTTGTTCTGTCTCTACCTTCGGCGGTTTTACCTGTAGCTACAATTTTAATGTTAGACAAATCGGTTCTTTGATTGTTTGCATTGGCTATTTCTTGTCGGTCTAAAATAACATCACCCACAATTTTAACACCTCTAGAGAACGGAATGTATACTAGTTTTTCTTTAAACTCCATTGGAGTACTGGTGTTAATGTTTGGAAACCACCCATTAATTTTTTCTAAAGGAATAATGTCTGTTTTGTAAAAGCCTTTAAATTTTTGTTTTATACTTGCTTTTCCATCATGGTTTGTAATTACTTCATCGTTTCCTACTTTAATTACCACATTGTTTATAGGAGCTTCGTTAAAATCCTTTTTACCATCACCATTAAGGTCCATAAAGGCAATAAAGTTTAAGTCTGTTTTTTTATCTTTTACAAAAGGAATAGGCAGTGCAAAGTCTTTACGAATGCTAAAGTTTAAGTTAAAGTTTAAATCATTTATGTTTTGTGCGGTCTGATTTAGATCAACCGTTCCTGTGTTGGCATTAAAAGCATTTAGCAATATAGAGCTAGAAGAGTAGCTTAGGTTAGATTGTATTCCGTATCTAATTCCGTATTTTCCAAAATAATACAAGTAACTATACAAACCTAAACCTACTTTTTTAGATGTGTTTAAATAGTTAAAAATAACATTGTTTTCTAAAATTAAATGCTTGTTTTTAAATTGGTATTGATGACTTAATGAGCTTCTGAAATTTTGTGGTGTTTTTTCGGCTGCATTTATTCCGTATAAAGATGTGTCTAAAGAATTAGAACCGTAAAAATATCGGTTACTAAAAGTATAGGTTCTGTATTTTATGTATGATGAAATTTCTAAATTAAAAAAGTCTTTAGATCCAGCTTGCGTAGCCTTGTTGTAACCAGCTCTTAGGTACAAAGAAGATAAAAAGTTGTTGAAAAAATTAGAGCTAGATTGTCTAACAATCAATCCTCTTTCTACTCTTGGAGTGTTTTGTGTGTCGTAAAAATGATAATAACCCCCGTATTGTAGCGTGTTTCTTTGTTTGTGGGTAGATATTAATAATGTATTGGTGTTTATTTTTTGAGCATTGATAAGATCATCAGAAATGGTGCTATAATTTTCATAGGTTTGAAAAGAGTTGGTCGCCAATAAATCTAACCTTTTATTAATTGTAAATATAGAACGGTGGTTTACTAGTTCACGAATGTAGTTTCCGTTACCATATCCTTTTGTGTTGGTTCTTACACTAATTACAGGTCTCCAAAGTTTGTTAAAAAAACTAGAGGAATATCCCAAACCAGCCGCATATCCTTCGTCCAATTGAGTGTTACCCGAACTGTCTGTTAATTGTGTGTAGGCAGCATATAAACTTATTCTGTGTTGGTTAAATAAAGACACTGTTGGTTGTACGTTAACAGCATTGGTAATTCTATCTAAGCCAAAATTTACATTTCTACCAGCACCTAACTTGGCACCTAACAGACCTCTGTAGTTAAAATTGTATTCAGCACCATATGTTTCGTTTTTATCTAACTGATTAAAAAAACTATCGGGTCTAATATAAAAAGCATTTACTCTGTGGCTTTCATTAATTTGGTAGCCTCCTTTAATTCCGTAACCAGAAGATTGTATTCCAATTAAATTTCCACTAACCAACCCTAATTCTAAAGATTTTTTCGTGTCAAAATATCCAACATACCAAGGAGCATTTTTAAAAACATTATTATTTAAAACAGAGCTAGAATAGTTGAACTGAGTAGAATATATCAATTGTGAGTTTTGACTTAATTCTTTGTAACCTCTAATATTTAGAGAAGCAAAAGAATAATCACCCATTAAATTTTGAACCGTAAAATCTACAGTTAACGGAAGGGTTGTGTAGCCATACTTGTCAGAAATAATTTCGTGAGGTAGTTTTACATAAGAAATTTTAGAGTTTCTAGATGCACTTCTACCAGTTGTATATTTAGGCTCTGTAGATTGTATAAGAATGTCGTGAACTACTTTTTCTTCTTTTTTGTACGGATCATAACTATTGGTAGAAATTCTTCTTTTGTTTCTTTCTTCCTTTTTTACAAATTCTAAATTTATTTTCTGATTAAACTCCTCTTTAGGTTTTAATGTAATGGTGTTGTTTTCTATAGGTTTTCCAAGTGTGTCGGTAACAATTATATTTTTTTTAGGAACAAGGTGTTGTATGTATATATCTTGATCGTAATTACCTGTGTTTTGTATGTTGTAATCTAATTCAGCAGTAGTTTCTCCGTTTTTAATATACTCTGTGTTTTTTTCAACATTTACCGTCCATCCTTTTTTATGATGACTTACCACGGTAAAATAGTTGTCTGCTAATTGTCGTCCATCCAAATCAATAACAAAAACATTGATGTTGATTTCGTTAATAGATTGTAATTTTTTACTAGGAATGTATACAATAGGAATAGATATAGTGTCTTTAATTAAGACTCTATGAATGTCTTTTGGATTTACAATAGGAGTCCACCCTTTAGGTGTTAATAGCTCTAGTCTAAATTTTATAGGAGATAAAGATGTTCTGTTGTATACTTGTAACACATTGGTAATGATTTCACCATCTTTTACGTGAATTACCTCTTTCTTTAATCGGGTACCAATATCCGAAGTTTCGTCAAGGTATTTAAAAGATTTATAAGCATGGTTTTCCCGTTCTTGACTGTAGGTTGTACAGTAAGAAAACAAGAAGAATAAAAGCAAAAAAACACATGTGTTATTGCTTTTGTAAAAAGTAGGATTGGGAACTTTCAAATTAGATTTTTTCCTCTAGATGAAACTTAAAGTTTAGTTGATAAACACCAGGGTTGTAAGAAAAGTTTGGCTTTATTCTAAAATCAATAATAAAATTAAATTCATTATAATTAGTTGCATAACTACCCGGAAAATTAGCATTGTTATCACAACCTGCCGTTTCGGCGGTTTTAGAAATTAATTCAGAAATAATTTCAATAACATCAGTTGTGTTGTTAAAAGAAACAAAAACGCCATTAATGTCAGATGTTTCACAAGCATTTCTAACTCTAATTTGTAAAACGTTCATTAAAGGGTTAGAAGCAGTTCCGCTACCATATTGTGTCAATTCTTCCCATTCGTTTACAGGTGTTCCTGCAGCAGAATTATTATCGACTTGTATGTTTAAAAACCATTGACATAATGGATCTACCACAGATTTGTCTTCTACAACCACTTTAAGCTGAGCTACATTATTATATGTTTGTCCGGCTTGGTACTTGGTAAAAGTATCAAAAGTAAATGATTGATTGATGGGATCTTTGTCTATCAATTCTACTCTTCCGCAATGAACTTGAGCCGTAGAAGTAAAGATGTTAGCAAAAATTGCACAAAAAGTGAGTAGTTTTAGCATTGAATTTTTACACTTATTAACAACAATATATAAAAGGATAGATGGTAAACATCTATCCTTTTATAGGGGTAAATATGTATAATTGATGAAATTTTATTGATCTTCTAATAAAACGTATTGAACATACATTGTGTAAACACCTGGTTCAGCAAATGCTGATGAGTTTGCTGCCAATCCTCCAGCTACATTTAACTCTTCAGAAGTAGATGCATCTGCATTGTATGCCATTGGGAATGTTGCAGGTAAACCTGGTAAAATTCTATAGTCAATGTTGTAATAAAAGTCAGAAGCAGCTCCTGTTTGTGTTAAGTAACTACCACCTGGCATAAAGTCATCACCAACAACACCTGTAGTTCCAGAGTGTCCAGCAATGTATTTGTGGTCTAATCCTGGAGGAGTTCCAGTACCTGTAGGGTCTACATAAATACTATTTTGTCCACTTGTACCAGAACCATCACTGTAGCTAGTAAATGCTCCACTGTAATCAACATAAGTTCCTGTTGCTGCACCACTAGCTGGGTTAGCTCTAGATTGTTTTAATTCTAACAAACTTAATGGTAATTCGTTAACAGCGTTAGGGTTTGTGTTTCCGTAGCTTACCTCTTGATCCCAAAAGTTGGCTCCAATGTTTCCTTGAGATCTAGCAATTGCATACAAATCCCAGTTTACAGTAGAACTAATTTTTAAGGTAGTTGCTGCGTACTGAGTAATTCCTGCTTGATATTCTACAACATCGTCAAAAATAAACTCAATTTGGTTAGGAGTTGTCATTTCTAACTGTAATACAGGTTGTAAATCCATAGTAACGGTTACATCCTTTTCATCGATTAACTGCGCTTGTGTTGTTAATCCTGCTAACATAGCTGTAGCTAAGACACTTTTCGTGATTTTTGAGAAATTTTTCATAAAAAAATAATTAATAATTAGGGTTATATAGGGTTAATTAATTTCAAATTCTAGCTTAGCTGCTTGTATTTCAGGTGCATCTTCGTAGTCTAATACACCAATGGCTAAGTATTTTCCTTGCTTAAATTTGGAAGGAATTTTAAACGTAAAGTTTCTGATCAATTCTGGTACGATGGTGAATTTTTTTACAGACAAGCGTTCTTGTTCACCAGTGCTAATATTTGTAAGATCAATGTATGAGGTACAATATGCAATACCATCTCCTTTATTCTGTGCTTGAATAATAATTTGATCGTCTTTGTGTACAAAATTGATAAGTTCTACATTGTTGTTGTTAACTGTAGGAGGATTTTGATATACAAAAACACCAAAAGCAAAAGTAGGCACTACACCCAATCCAATTGTAGAACTTTGTTTTTTGGTAATGCTTAAATTTTTTCTGGCTTCTTGTTGTTCAATCATAATAATATTCCATGCTGCTTTGTTGGCATTAGGATCATTAAAAGGAATGTTAACAGTAATAGCAACTTCTTTCTTTTCAAAAGGTTTTAAATCTACAAAGGTAGGAGACAAAGCAGTCCACTTAGATAACGAATATTTTCCTTGTCCTGCTAACAAAAACTGACTTTTACCTAAACCATTCATGTTAAAATCTTTCATTCCAATTTTAAAACTTGTAGGTCTTGGCGTATCGTTATTAATTGTTATTTTGTAACTTTTAGTTGTTCCAGGAGCTTGTTTTAAATGTAAATGTGCTGGGGAAACAGAAACTCCAGTTCCTTTTTTATCTAAGGCTATTTGTGAGTAGTTATAAGAAGTAAAAAAACATAAAATGATTAGAGGAAGTATTTTAAATATTCTCATTTTTGTTAAAAATAGATATAGATTAGTTTTAGTTTATTCCAAAACTAGCTAATTTTTTAATGCAAAACCCAATAAAAATAAGGGGTGTAGGTTAATATGAATAACAAATGTTATGTTCGCATAAATAAAACTCTCATAATGAACTAGATAGTTTTTTAAAAAAAATAAAGAAATGATAAAAAATTAACAAAAAATGATAAATATTATGTTTTTAACTGTTATTGAAAGGTTTTGTTAAAGATTATTTAATACAAAAGAGCTAAGTGTTTAGTTTAGTGGTGTTTTAAGTTTTGTTTGAATAGAATAAAAAGGAGCATAAAACATTGTTTGTTGTGTTTGCATAGTATTTTTAAAAATAGATGTTGTTTTAAAAAAAAAGTATAAATGTTTGATTTAGATGTTTCTATAAGTTATTTAACAGGAATTGGTCCTGCAAAAGCAGCTGTGCTTCAAAAAGAATTTGGAATTACATCTGCCAATCAATTATTAAACTTTTTTCCCAATAAATATGTAGATAAATCAAAAATATTTAAAGTTAAAGAGCTGCAACCTAGTAATACAGAAGTGCAATTAAAAGGAATTGTTACAGATGTAAGAGAAGTAAAACAAAAAAGAGGTTCTAGGTTGGTAGCTAATTTTAAAGATGAAACAGGCTCTATGGAGTTGATTTGGTTTAAAGTTACCAAATGGTTAAAATCAAGTATAAAAATAAACGAGCCTTATATAATATACGGAAAAATTAATTTTTTTAATGGAGCTTATAGCATGCCTCATCCAGATATGGAGTTAGAGGTCAATTATAAAAAAAACATAATTTCTGGTTTGCAAGCAGTTTATCCATCAACTGAAAAAATGAGTGCCAAGGGGTTTAACAACAAAGTAATGTCTAAGGCAATTCAGCATTTGTTAAAAGAAGCTTATCCGTATATAGAAGAAACCCTGTCTCCAGTTTTGTTAAAGGAACTTAATTTGTTAAGTAAAAGAGAAGCTTTACTGCATATTCACTTTCCAAAAAATCAAGAATATTTAATAAGAGCCCAAAAGAGATTAAAGTTTGAAGAATTCTTTTTTATTCAAATGCAACTTATCAGAAATAAGTTGGTTAGAAAAGACAAAATTAAAGGGTTTGTTTTTGAGCAAGTAGGTGATTATTTTAATTCTTTTTACAAAACAGGTTTAAAGTTTGATTTGACCAATGCTCAAAAAAGAGTGTTAAAAGAAATTAGAGCCGATATGTCTACAGGTGCACATATGAATAGGTTGTTGCAAGGGGATGTAGGAGCGGGTAAAACCATAGTAGCCTTGTTAACCATACTAATTGCTTTGGATAATAATTTTCAGGCAGCCATGCTTGCACCCACAGAAATTTTGGCAACACAGCATTATCAGGCTGTAACAGAATTGGTAGCTCCATTTCATATTACGGTAAAATTATTAACCGGTTCTACACGTACAAAAGAACGAAGAGAAATTCATGAAAATTTAGAAAACGGAACTTTGCAAATTTTAATAGGAACCCATGCTATATTAGAAGATAAAGTGAGATTTAAAAATTTAGGTTTAGCAGTTATTGATGAGCAGCATAGGTTTGGAGTAGCGCAACGATCTAAAATGTGGATGAAAAACACATTGCCACCCCACGTTTTAATTATGACAGCAACTCCTATTCCAAGAACTTTAGCCATGAGTGCTTATGGAGATTTAGATGTGTCTGTTATTGATGAGCTACCTCCAGGAAGAAAGGCCATACAAACTGTTCATAGATTTGACAGCGCTCGCTTGCGTGTTTTTAAATTTATGAGAGATGAAATAGCTAAAGGAAGACAAGTGTATGTTGTGTATCCGTTAATAGAAGAATCCGAGGCGATGGATTATAAAGATTTACAAGACGGATATGAAAGTATTCAAAGAGAATTTCCCTTGCCTGATTATAGAATTAGTATTGTGCATGGAAAAATGAAACCTGCTGATAAGGAGTTTGAAATGCAACGTTTTGTAAAAGGAGAAACTCAAATAATGGTAGCTACTACGGTAATAGAAGTAGGAGTAAATGTTCCCAATGCATCGGTTATGATTATTGAAAGTGCAGAACGTTTTGGTTTGTCACAACTGCATCAGTTAAGAGGTAGAGTTGGTCGTGGAGCCGACCAGAGCTATTGTATTTTAATGTCTGGTGTAAAGCTTTCTAACGATTCTAAAACTAGATTGGAAACCATGGTAAGAACCAGTGATGGTTTTGAAATTGCTGAGGTAGATTTAAAATTACGTGGTCCAGGAAATTTAATGGGTACGCAACAAAGTGGAGTTTTAAATTTAAAAATAGCAGATTTGGTAAAAGATAGCAAAGAGTTGCATTTGGCAAGAAACAAAGCGATTGAAGTATTGGAAGAGGATCCTAATTTGGTCTTGGATGAAAATAAAGCGATCAAAAGAACCTATCAACAAATTCATAAAAGAACTAGTATTTGGGCAAATATTAGTTAGGAGTTGTCTTTTTCAAAAGTTCATCGAGCGGAGTCGAGATGAGATTAAGTAATGAGTTTTTTTGATTTTTGTAAGGTTCTGTTCTCGACTCCGCTCGAATACCTTGTATGTTTTTGATTTAAGTAGAGTTTTGTATTCTACTTTGTTCGGGCATCATGTTTTTTTTACAAAGTATTTATGTTTTAAATAGTTCATCGAGCGGAGTCGAGATGATTTTAAGTAATGAGTTTTTTTGAATTTTGCAAGGTTCTGTTCTCGACTCCGCCCGAACACCTTGTGTGTTTTTGATTTTAGTAGAGTTTTGTATTCTACTTTGTTCGGGCATCTTGTTTTTTTTACAAAGTATTTATGTTTTAAATAGTTCATCGAGCGGAGTCGAGATGATTTTAAGTAATGGGAGTTTTTTAGTTGTTGAAATATTTTAGTTCTCGACTCCGCTCGAATACCTAGTGTATTTCTGATTTAAGTAGAGTTTTGTATTCTACTTTGTTCGGGCATCATGTTTTTTTTACAAAGTATTTATGTTTTAAATAGTTCATCGAGCGGAGTCGAGATGATTTTAAGTAATGGGAGTTTTTTAGTTGTTGAAATATTTTTGTTCTCGACTCCGCTCGAACACCTTGTGTATTTTAGATTTAAGTAGAGTTTTGTATTCTACTTTGTTCGGGCATCATGTTTTTTTTACAAAGTATTTATGTTTTAAATAGTTCATCGAGCGGAGTCGAGATGATTTTAAGTAACGGGTTTTTTAGTTGTTGAAAGATTCTGTTCTCGACTCCGCTCGAACGCCTTGTGTATTTTTTGATTTTTGTAAGGTTCTGTTCTCGACTCCGCTCGAACGCCTTGTGTGTTTTTGATTTAAGTAGAGTTTTGTATTCTACTTTGTTCGGGCATCTTGTTTTTTTTACAAAGTATTTATGTTTTAAATAGTTCATCGAGCGGAGTCGAGATGATTTTAAGTAATGGGAGTTTTTTGGTTGTTGAAATATTTTAGTTCTCGACTCCGCTCGAATACCTTGTGTGTTTTTGATTTTTGTAAGATTTTGTTCTCGACTCCGCTCGAACGCCTTGTGTATTTTTTGATTTTAGTAGAGTTTTGTACCCTACTTTGTTCGGGCATCATGTTTTTTTTTACAAAGCATTTATGTTTTAAATAGTTCATCGAGCGGAGTCGAGATGATTTTAAGTAATGAGTTTTTTTAGAAAGTATTTATCTTTTAAATAGTTCATCGAGCGGAGTCGAGATGAGATTAAGTAATGGGAGTTTTTTAGTTGTTGAAATACTTTAGTTCTCGACTCCGCTCGAACGCCTTGTGTGTTTTTTTGTTTTAATGAGTATTGTACGTGTTAGCGATTGAAGGGCTTGTTTGAGCTCTTTTTCTGCTAAACTCGTTTTAGCAGTAAAAAGCGAGTACTGAAAGCGCGACCCTGAGTTTATTCAGGGAAACACCCTAGAAGAAAAGATTTTACAGAAAAAAACAGTTTCTGAAGAACAATAAAAATTATTGCGCATAGTAAATTGCACAATGGCAATTGAAATCGTAAATTTGCGCACTTAAAACAGAATTTTAAACAGATGAAAATATCATATAATTGGTTAAAGCAATTTATTAAGATTGACTGGGATGCAGAAAAAACTGGTGAATTGTTAACTGATCTTGGTTTAGAAGTTGAAGGAATAGAAAAAGTAGAATCTATAAAAGGAAGCTTGGCAGGTGTTGTTGTTGGTGAGGTTTTAACTTGTGAAAAACATCCGAATGCAGATAAATTAAGTGTAACTACTGTAAATGTAGGGGGAGAAGCTCCAATTCAGGTAGTTTGTGGAGCTCCAAATGTAGCAGCGGGTCAAAAAGTGCCTGTTGCAACGGTAGGAACTGTTTTGTATGATGAAAAAGGAGAAGGGTTTAAAATTAAAAAAGGTAAAATTAGAGGAGAGGAAAGCTTTGGGATGATTTGTGCCGAAGATGAATTGGGACTAGGAAAAGGGCATGATGGAATTATGGTTTTAGATGCTGAGTTGGTTCCTGGAACTCCTGTTGCCGATGTTTTTAATATTGAGGTAGATGAGGTTTTTGAAATAGGATTGACTCCGAACCGTGCTGATGCTATGAGTCACTTAGGTGTGGCTAGAGATTTGCGCGCTGGGTTGATGCAGCAAGGAATTCAGAAAGAATTAATTTCTCCTTCTGTGAGTGATTTTCATGTATATGAAAGAGTGTTAAAGTTTGATATTCATGTAAAGGATTTTGAATTGGCACCTAAATATGCAGGAGTGGCTATTAAGGATGTGAAAATTGCAGAATCACCAGAGTGGTTACAAAATAAGTTAAAAGCTATTGGTGTAAAACCATTGAACAATGTGGTAGATATTACCAACTATGTTTTGCATGAGTTAGGACAACCATTGCATGCGTTTGATGCGAATAAAATTACAGGAAACAAAGTAATTGTAACAACGTTAGAAGAAGGTACTAAGTTTACAACTTTGGATGGTGTTGAGCGTGAGTTAAGCGCAGAAGATTTAATGATTTGTGATGCCAACGAAACTCCAATGTGTATTGCTGGTGTTTTGGGTGGTTTAGATTCTGGTGTAACAGAACACACAACTTCTATTTTTTTAGAAGCGGCTTACTTTAATCCAGTATCTGTTCGTAAAACGGCAAAAAGACATGGATTAAATACCGATGCTTCTTTTAGGTTTGAAAGAGGAATAGATCCTAACATTACCAAATATGCTTTAATTAGAGCAGCTTTGTTAATTGAAGAAATTGCGGGAGGTAAAACGGTGTCTGATGTAGATGTGGTGTATCCGAACAAAATAGAGGATTTTGAAGTTTTTATGTCTTATGAAAACGTAGCGAGAATTATTGGTCAAAAATTGCCAAACGATACCATTAAGAATATTTTAGCTTCTTTAGAAATTAAAATTAATAGCGAAACCGAAGGTGGTTTAGGTTTGGTAGTACCTGCATATAGAGTAGATGTGCAAAGAGAGGCTGATATTGTTGAAGAAATTTTACGTGTATACGGATACAACAATATTGAGTTTTCTCACAAGTTAAATACCTCTATAGAGCCTTCTAAGTTTGATGGTGTTAAAACAGAAAACGTAGTTGCAGAACAATTGAGAGTACAAGGTTTTAACGAAACCATGGCCAACTCTTTAACCAAAGCTTCTTATGTAGCGTTGTCTGAGAATTTAAATCCAGAAAACAATGTTGAAATGTTAAATCCTTTGAGTAGTGATTTGGGAGTAATGAGACAATCTTTGTTGTTTAGCGGATTGGAATCTGTAGCTTATAACATTAATAGAAAAAACAACGATATTAAGTTTTATGAGTTTGGAAAAACATATCATAAATACAACGATAAATATCAGGAAGATAAACATTTAACCTTATTTGTTTCTGGAAGTAGAGACAAAGAAACTTGGAATGCACCTAAAAAGAATTCGGATTTTTACTACACCAAAGCAGTAGTGATGGGGGTTTTACAAAGATTAGGTCACTCTAATGTAAAAATTACTCCAACTAAAAATGATGTATTCTCAGAAGGGATTACTTTAAGTTTAGGAAAAATGAAGTTGGTAGACATGGGAATTGTAACTCCAAAAATTTTAAAAGAATTTGGAATCAAACAAGAGGTGTTTTATGCAGATTTTAATTGGGATACTGTTTTAAAAGTGTCTCAAAACAATAAATTAAAAGTAACTCCTTTGCCAAAATATCCATCGGTAAAAAGAGATTTGGCTTTGTTGCTTGATAAAAATATAGCTTTTAAAGATTTGTACAATACCGCATTCCAATCAGAAAAGAGCTTGTTAAAAGAAGTTGATTTGTTTGATGTATATGAAGGGGATAAGCTTCCGGAGGGTAAAAAGTCTTATGCTTTAAGTTTTGTTTTAAGAGATGAAAACAAAACGTTGGAAGAAAAACAAATAGAAAAAATTATGAGTAAACTTCAAAAATCGTTTGAAAAACAGTTTGAAGCAACCTTAAGATAATAGAAAAGCCTTTGATTTTGTTCAAAGGCTTTTTTTTGACTACCAATTAAAGAATACGAATGAAATAAAGTTCGTAAATTTGCGACCAATTTAACCAAACCCCAAGTATGAGTTTATACAAGACTATTATACGACCTATCTTTTTTCAATTTGATCCTGAAAAAGTACATTATTTTACATTTGACATGATTAAAATAATGTCTAAAATTCCTGGTGTTCCAGCTTTCATCAGAAGTATGTTTAAAGTAGAAGATGTTAAATTACACAAAGAACTGTTTGGAATTACATTTGAAAACCCTGTGGGGTTGGCTGCTGGTTTTGATAAAAACGCAGTGTTGTTTAATGAATTGGCAGATTATGGTTTTGGATTTATAGAAATTGGTACAGTAACTCCTAAAGGTCAAGAAGGAAACCCTAAGAAAAGGTTATTTCGTTTAAAAGACGATCAAGGAATTATTAATAGAATGGGGTTTAACAACAATGGTGTTGAAGCTGCTATAGAGAATTTAAAAAAGAACAAAGGAAAAGTAATTGTAGGGGGAAATATTGGAAAAAACACCAACATTCCTACAGAACAATATACGCAAGATTATTGTGACGTGTTTAAAGCATTACATCCTTATGTAGATTATTTTGTATTAAACGTAAGTTGTCCTAATGTAAGCAGTCATGCTAAATTGGGAGATAAAGATTATTTGTTAGAGTTGATTGCTGCAGTTCAGAAATTAAACAATGCAGAAAAAGAACAAAGACCTATTTTGTTAAAAATTGCTCCAGACTTAAACAATCATCAACTTGATGAAATTGTGGAGTTGGTTGCAGAAACAAAGATTGATGGAGTGATTGCATCTAACACCTCTGTGAATAGAGAGGGGTTAAAAGCTACAGAAGAACAATTAACAGCTATTGGTAACGGAGGTTTAAGTGGTTTGCCTATTAAAGATAGAAGTACTGCTACAATTAAGTATTTGGCAGAAAAATCTAACAAAGCTTTTCCAATTATTGGAGTAGGAGGAATTCATTCAGCTCAAGATGCTTTGGAAAAAATACAAGCAGGAGCAGATTTAGTTCAGGTTTATACCGGATTTATATACGAAGGACCTGCGTTGGTTAAAAACATAAACAAGGCTATTTTAAAGACATTGTAAATTACTTTTATGTATTCATTTATCATTCCACTATACAATAGACCCGATGAAATTGATGAACTGCTATACAGTTTAACCAAACAAAATTTTCATCAGCCTTTTGAGGTAGTTGTAGTGGAAGATGGTTCTGAAAACAATGCAACTAAAATTGTAGATGGTTACAACAATAGCTTAAATATCCAATATTTTTTAACAGAGAATCAAGGAGCAGGAATGGCTCGTAATTATGGAATGTCTCACGCAAAAGGAGATTATTTTATTGTGTTAGATTCTGATGTGTTGGTACCTACAAACTATTTAAAATCTGTAGATAAAGCCTTAAAAGCAAAGTATACAGATGCTTTTGGTGGTCCAGATGCTGCACATCCATCCTTCACTCCTTTGCAAAAAGCCATTAATTTTTCTATGACTTCTTTGTTAACCACAGGAGGAATAAGAGGAAAAAAGAAAGCTGTAGGTAAATTTCAGCCCCGTAGTTTTAATTTAGGAATTTCTAAAAAAGCTTTTCAAACCACAGGTGGGTTTTCTGCAATGAAAATAGGAGAAGATATAGATTTGTCTTTCCGATTGTGGAACAACGGTTTCGAAACCCAATTGATTCCAGAAGCTTACGTATATCACAAACGTAGAAACACCATAGATTCTTTTTTTACACAAACCTTTAAGTTTGGTCAAGCAAGACCGGTGTTGAATCAAAAATATCCAGGAACAGCTAAGCTTACCTATTGGTTTCCTAGTTTGTTTATTATAGGTTTTTTATGGGCATCTGTTTTTTTTGTTTTTGGTTCTTGGGAGTTAATTACGTTGTATTATTTTTATTTTATGCTCTTATTTATGACCTCTTTGGTTGTAAATAAAAACATAACAGTAGCTTTTTTATCTATTATTACCACCTTGGTACAAATGACTGGGTATGGTTTGGGGTTTTTAAAATCTATGTTTTATAGAACTTAAAAAATGTCCAATTTTTTTCAATGTGTTTATTTAAACACCAAAAACAGAAAAGCTTATTATATTGTAATGTTATAACAGTAATAACATCTATCATGAATTTTAAAAAGCTTTTTTCTGTAAGTGTATTTTTAGCCTTATTAATTCTTTCATCAACAGCCTATAGCAATGATGTTAAACCACCTAAAAAAATAAAAGTATTAATTGTAGATGGGCAAAACAATCATGGAGTTTGGCCTAAGTCAACTATTATGATGAAGCAATATTTAGAAGAAACAAACTTGTTTGTGGTAACTATTGAAAGAACTAAATATTTATGGAAAGGTGAAGGAGAAAAAGAGTTTTTAGCCTTGGCAAATACAAAAGGAGATTCAGAATTTTTAAAACAACCAAAAGTAGATCCTGATTTTTGTCCTAAGTTTAAAAAATACGATGTAGTGGTTTCTAATTTTGGATGGAAAGCTGCAGATTGGCCAGAAAAAGCACAAAAAGCTTTTGATAAGTTTGTAAAAAAAGGAGGAGGATTTGTATCTGTTCACGCAGCTAACAATTCGTTTCCTAAATGGTTAAATTATAACAAAATGATTGGCCTAGGAGGTTGGGGAGGTAGAAATCAAAAAGATGGACCTTATGTGTATTACAACAATCAAGGAGAATTGGTTAAAGACAATTCACCAGGTAATGCTGGGGCACATGGAAAAAGACATGAATTTCCAGTTACAATAAGAGAGGCAAATCATCCAATAACTAAGGGAATGCCAAAAGTTTGGTTAACAACTGCTGATGAGTGTTATGCTAAGTTAAGAGGTCCGGCAGAAAATATGACTATTTTAGCAACGGGAAAAGATCAGAACAAAAAAGCCCCTACCAATAGACATGAGCCAATTTTTATTGTTACAAAATATGGGAAAGGACGTGTGTTTAATACTATTTTAGGGCACGATACAGTATCTTTTGAAAGTGTAGGATTTATAGTTTCTTTTACACGTGGAGTAGAATGGGTAGCTACCGGTAAGGTAACGCAAGTTATTCCAGAAGATTTTCCAACAGAAAATAACTCATCAAGAAGAAAATTTGAACTTAAATAGTTACCCATAAAAATCAGTTGATGGATAATACATCAACTGATTTTTGTTTCAAAGCCATCAATACTTTTGGTGTTTTTTTCTAACCAATATTCTTTAATTTTTTGATCACCTTGTTTTTGAGCCCAATCTCTTAAAACGCTTCTGTCTTCTTTATAATCCATAAAAGGAACTGCAAAACCACATGAAGTTTGTACGAGATCTACTTCCATTTCTATGACTTGTCTGGTTCCAGGAGTTTTAGGAAACAAATCAACAAGATTTTTGTATTCAACATCTCTAGGGTGATAAATTTTGGCAGTACCATACAATCTTAAAATCAAAGGTTTTCCTTCAAAAGCACAGAACATAATGGTCATTCTATTGTTTTTTAACAAATGAGCAGCTGTTTCATTTCCGCTTCCTGTTAAATTCATCCAAGCAATTTTGTTGCTGTTTAGTACTCTAAAAGAATCCATTCCTTTAGGAGAAACATTTACGTTTCCTTCGGCAGCTGCAGTACCCACAAAAAATATTTTTTGCTGTGCTATAAACTCTTTTAGTTCGCTAGTAATTGATTCTAATTTTTTACCCATTGTGTTTTCTTTACAACGTTAATATTACGAAAAAATAAGAATTATGGCGGTTGTTTTAGTTGAGTTTTGTTAGTTAACGAGAGTTTTTTTTAAAGACTATTTGTAATACAGTTTTATATAATGTGGTTGGGGCTTAGATTATAATATCTATTCAACCATTAATGGAAAGGTTTCTCTTTTGGTAAAAAAATAGATTCGTATTCGTTTTTTTTTGATTAAAACTTAAATAACTTAAAACAAAAGCCCTTTTTATCAATTGGTAAAAAGGGCTTTGTGATTTTTTTTAAGTGTGTTTATTGTACTTTTTCCCAAACAGTTGTGTCAAAGCTTAAATCTACATCATAAGTATTGTTACCATCTATAATTTCTCCTATAATTTTTCCCGATATTTTATTTGTATTGCTATCATAAACAAAGTCGGTAACTCCAACGTTATTAGAAGAGTATACATCAATCTCTAATATTCTGTTTCCAGATAAAGTTTTAGAGAAGTTAATTTCAAAATCACTTAAGCGAGCTATGGAGTTAGAGTAAGAAATATTTAAATAAATATCAGAAGAATAGTTAGGGTTAAGTTTAGCGTTGCTATTTCTTACGTTAAAGTTATAGTTAATTGTTCCTGAGCTTACAAAAGTAGTGATGTTGTTTGCACCAGGATATGATCCTGTAAGATTAATAGACTCATTAACCACGGTACCATCAGTAGTTGTTCCAGTAATAGTACCTTTTATATAACCATTAGTTGTTATTACATCATCATACTTTATATAGTCGTCTTTTTGGCAAGATGTAAAGCTTAAAATAATTGTTGCAATAGTTGCTAATAGTGTAAGTTTCTTTTTCATAAAATTTATATTTATTAGTGATTTTTTGGCGAAAATACTAGATTAAAAAAATAGAAACAATATTGTAATTTAGTTTTTATGTTAATAAAATTTAACATAAGTTATTTTTTGAGATAAAATTGTATAAAAACAAAACCCTCACAGTTCCGTGAGGGTTTTGGTAGGTTTATAATAAAAATTGATGTTTAAAAAGGAACATCATCATCAGTGTCTGGTTGTACAGGAGCATCAAAGGCATCGGCAGGGTTAATACTGCTAGAAATTTCATTAAAACTGTTCATAGAAGATTCTAGTTGTCCGCCAAAATCATCTTCTAAATCCGAGAATTTAGCCAAGTGCCCTGTAAACTTTAATCTAATATTATCCAATCCACCGTTACGATGTTTGGCAACAATAAATTCTCCTTGTCCTTCACATGGAGTATGATCATCATCATCCCATTCTGTCATACCATAATATTCTGGACGGAATATAAAAGATACAATATCGGCATCTTGTTCAATGGCTCCAGATTCACGTAAATCTGATAATAAAGGTCTTTTACTACCTCCACGTGTTTCTACCGAACGAGATAACTGAGACAAGGCAATTACAGGAATGTACAATTCTTTTGCCAAGGCTTTTAAGTTACGAGAAATCATAGATATTTCTTGTTCACGGTTTCCTCCAGCTGCACCACCTGCGGTCATTAACTGTAAATAGTCAATAACAATAACTTTGATGTCGTATTGAGATTTTAAACGTCTGGCTTTGGCACGTAAATCAAAAATAGAAAGCGATGGTGTATCGTCTATAAAAATAGGAGCTTCAGATAAGTTTTTAACCTTTACATTTAATTGTTCCCATTCATGAGGCTCTAAAGTTCCTTTTCTTAATTTTTCTGATGACAATCCTGTTTCAGAAGAAATCATACGAGTAATCAACTGTACGGATGACATTTCTAAAGAGAAAACTGCGACTCCATGTCCAAAATCAATAGCCATGTTTTTGGCCATAGAAATTACAAAGGCGGTTTTTCCCATACCCGGACGGGCTGCAATAATAATTAAATCAGACGGTTGCCAACCCGATGTTAAGGCATCTAATTTGGTAAATCCTGTGGCAAAACCAGACATTCCTTCTCTTCCTCCAATTTCTTCAATCTTTTTTAAAGCTTGTCTAACTAAGGAATCCGATTTTTCGGAACTCTTTTTTAAGTTTCCTTGAGTTACCTCAAAAAACTTGGTTTCTGCCATGTCTAATAAATCAAAAACATCCGCGGTTTCATCGTAAGATTGTTCTATAATTTCGCTAGAAATGCTAATCAACTGTCGCTGAATGTATTTTTGTAAAATAATACGAGCGTGGAATTCTATATGTGCAGAAGAGGATACTTTTTGAGTTAATTCAATTAGGTAATAATCTCCTCCAACCATGTTTAGTTTTCCATCTTTTTTTAATTGATTAGAAACTGTTAATAAGTCTGTAGGTTCTGAGTTTTGAAACAACGTATGTATGGCAGCGTATATAGCTTGGTGCTGTTCTTTGTAAAAAGCTTCAGGATGCAAAATATCAATAACTGCATCAATTCCTTTCTTGTCAATCATCATTGCACCTAGCACAGCAGTCTCCATATCTACTGCTTGTGGAGGTATTTTACCATGTGCTAAATTGACAACTTTACTCTTGTCAATTTTTTTTCCAGAAAAGCTTTTAGTTTGTTCCATAGGGAATACAAATTTAATCGATATTCTGATTTTTTAGTAGAAAATCTTAGATTAATTTCTTGACAAAATCTGTTGATAACTTTTATTTTGTTGATAACTAGTTTGAAAGTTCATTATCCACACGCTTTAAACAACAAACAACAAAGAAAATAATTTGTAAAATACCAATTAAAAGCAAGTTAAAGAACAAAAGACAAAATGTACCTTTGTGGCAATAATATAGAAGCTAAAATATGGATTTGTCTAAAGTAGAGATGATTGTTACCGATATGGATGGTACTTTATTAAACTCTAAACATCAAGTAAGTGATTTGTTTTTTGAGCAGTTTGCTGTTTTAAAGTCTAAAAACATAAAATTTGTGGCTGCAAGTGGTAGACAATACTATAGTATTTTAGAAAAATTAGAAAAAATAAAAGAAGACATTACCATTGTGGCAGAAAACGGAGCCTATGTGGTAGCAAATGGAAAAGAATTGTTTGTGAATAGCTTTGAAGCACAGCAAGCTGAGAGTTTGGTAAAAATAGCACAAAAAATACCAGGTGTATTTCTTGTGTTGGCAGGAAAAAAAAGAGCTTATTTTTTAGAAGGAAACTCAACTTTAGAAAATATAGTTAAAGAATATTATAGCGAATATGAGTTGGTTGCTAGCTTTGAGGTGTTGCCCAAAGATGAAATTTTAAAACTGGCTTTGTATCATCCTAACGGATCGGAAGCTAATATTTATCCACATTTAAAACATTTGTCTAAAGATTTACAAATAAAAGTTTCTGGAGAGTTTTGGGTAGATATTGCATTGCAGACCAACCATAAAGGAAATGCAGTGGCTAGAATTCAAAAAGAATTGGGGATAACCGAAGCTGAAACTATGGCTTTTGGAGATTATCAAAATGATATTGAAATGCTAAAAAGAGCTCATTATAGTTTTGCGATGGAAAATGCGCATAAAGATGTACATAAAATTGCAAACTATAAAACGTTGTCTAACGATAATTTGGGAGTAGAAACAGTAATAAATAAGCTAATAGAGGAGTTTTAGTGTTTTGTTTGGTCTGTAAATTCATCAAGCAAAAACATAAAAATGTTTTCTGTAGTTCTGTGTATGCTCATTAACTTGCTCCAAGTTTTTTTACTAAAACTAAATTCGTTGTTAGTACTGTCTTCATAAAGCCATTCGTTTCTAAAGCCTTTTTCTAAAGTTGCTGTAAAATTTCCTAGGGTATATTCAATATTTCCATCAGTTCCTTTTTTAAAGGTTGATGTACGGCCTTTTGATTTACGAGTATAGATTTTATTGTCAAAAATATCGGTAGATATTTCGGTTTCGTTATCTCTGTTGTCACGAACAATTTCGTTTCCAAAAATATCAATTTCATGGAATACTGCAAGATTGTATTTTCGTTTGTGTTGTCTAATTAACGATTTAAAAAAAGAAATTTTAGTTTTTACTTCTTTGTCTATTAAAGGGTAGTTTGCTAATATGTATTTTTTATTAAAATGTAATTTGTTTTTATGAGTATCTGTAAACTCATAATCATCAAAAATATCTTTTTTTAAAAAGGCTTTGTAATCTCCGTTTTGAGATTTGTGCTCAAGGTTGTTAAATATATCGATTTTAACGTTTTGTGAAAAACTGTACGTACCAATTAGTATAAATAATAGAAGTAATGTTTGTTTCATAATATTGATGTCTAGGCTCTAAAAAATAACAATCAAAAAGTAAACCAATAATATAGATACTATATAAAAATAGTATTTTCGCTATTCAATATAGAAAATGTCTATGCACAAGCAAATAAGTAGTTCGCAAAATAGTTTGATCAAATCTTTAGTGGTTTTAGGAGACAAATCTAAAGCTAGAAAACAATCTGGAACCTTTTTGGTAGAAGGTAGAAGAGAAATATCGTTGGCTTTGCAAGGTGGTTATTCAGTAAAACAATTGTTTTATTATAAAGATTTGTTACCAGCCAATTTTGATGTAAGCAAATTTAATGCAGATGAATACATAGAAGTAAGCAAAGAAGTTTACGAAAAAGTAGCCTATAGAGCTACCACAGAAGGGGTCTTGGCAGTTGTAAAAGACAAATCTATGTTGTTGTCTAATTTAACTTTTAAGACTAAAAAACCTTTAGTTTTAGTAGCAGAAGCTCCAGAAAAACCAGGGAATATTGGTGCTATGTTGCGTACAGCAGATGCTGCCAATGTAGATGCTGTTTTAATTGCAAATCCTAAAACAGATCTGTTTAATCCCAATATTATTCGTTCTAGCGTAGGATGTTTGTTTACCACGCAAATTGCTACCGGAACTACTCAGGAAATTTTAGACTATTTAGAATCTCAAAATATTAATACATATGCTGCCGCATTAAAAGAAGATTCGGAAAATTATCACGAACAAGATTATACGCAAGGAACTGCATTGGTAGTGGGAACAGAAGCCGTAGGTTTGTCAGAAGAATGGTTGAACAAAGCCACTAAAAAAATAATAATCCCTATGTTGGGAAAAATAGATTCTATGAATGTGTCTGTTGCGGCAGGAATTTTGGTATACGAAGCAAAGAGACAACGTAATTTTAAATAAATGACAGGAAATATATTGTTTATCATCATTATAGCGGTGTTGATTGTAAATTTTATTAAAGAAGAAATTATTAGTTATGTAAATGCCAAACATTTTAATGATGAGGTTCCTTTGGAATTGGCAGATGTGTATGATGAGGAAGCGTATAAAAAATCTCAGGCATACAAACTAACCAATTACAGATTTGCTACATTTTCTGGAATGGTATCTTTTGCCATTACGCTTTTGTTCTTTTTGTTAAATGGTGTTGCTTTTGTAGAAGGAATTGCTACAGAAATTACTCAAAATCAAATTTTACAAACATTGGTCTTTTTTGGAATAATAGGTTTGGCAAGTTCACTTATTCAAATTCCTTTTGCATATTATCAAACCTTTGTGATTGAAGAAAAATTTGGTTTTAACAAAAGCACTAAAAAGCTATTTTTTGTAGACAAACTAAAAGGTTTGTTAATGACCTTGGTTTTAGGAGGTGGATTGTTGTTTGTAATTACTTGGTTGTATTTAAAAACTGGAGCTAATTTTTGGTGGTATGCTTGGTTGGTATTTGCAGCGTTTACTTTGTTTTTAACCTTGTTTTATTCAAGTATTATTGTTCCGTTGTTTAACAAACAAACACCTTTAGAAGCGGGAACTTTAAAAGAGAAGTTGATTGCATATACGAGTAAGCAAGGTTTTAAATTAGATGATATTTATGTAATTGATGGTTCCAAACGTTCTACTAAAGCCAATGCTTATTTTACAGGTTTTGGACCTAAAAAAAGAATTGTGTTGTACGATACTTTAATCAATGATTTAAGTGAAGAAGAAATTGTAGCTGTATTTGCGCACGAAGTAGGGCATTACAAAAGAAAACATACCATTTACAATTTGTTATTGTCTTTACTGTTAACAGGTGCTACTTTGTATGTTTTGGGGTTATTGTTAGGTAACACATTATTGGCAGATGCGTTTAATGTTGAAAATAGTAGTTTTCACATAGGGTTAATTGCTTTTGGAGTTTTGTACAGTCCAATTTCCGAAATTACAGGATTGTTAATGAATGTGTTGTCAAGAAAATTTGAATACCAAGCAGATAATTTTGCCAAAGAAACATTTGAGAGTAAGTATTTAATATCATCACTTAAAAAATTGTCTAAAAACAGTTTAAGCAATTTAACACCTCACAAATGGAATGTGTTTTTTCACTACTCACACCCTACATTATTACAACGCATATTGAATTTAAAAAAGACTCGTACATCTTAGAGAAAATCACTATATTTAATACATAAGAACTTAAAAATTTACTGACGACATTGTTTCAATGTTTTCAGTAATTTTTGTTTATAAAACTTGGAGTTTATGGGGTATGTTATTGATCCAGAATTGGAGAATAAAGAAATTACACGTAGGTATAAAGACTTATTAAAAGACAGTTATCAGCATTTATCCGATGAAGATAAAAAGTTGATTCGTAGCGCTTTTGATATTGCTGTAGAGGCACATAGTGATCAACGTAGAAAAACAGGAGAACCCTATATATATCATCCTATTGCAGTGGCTAAAATTGTAGCTTCAGAAATTGGATTGGGAGCTGTGTCTATTGCAGCTGCTTTGTTGCACGATGTGGTAGAAGATACAGATTACACCATAGAAGATATGGAACGCTTGTTTGGAGAAAAAATAGCAAAAATCGTAAATGGTTTGACCAAGATTTCTAGAATGAGTAAAGATCAAATGGCCTCTATTCAGGCGGAAAACTTCCGTAAAATGCTATTGACCTTAAATGATGATGTTCGTGTAATTTTAATAAAAATAGCAGATCGTTTACACAATATGCAAACGATGGATTCTATGCCTGCACATAAGCAGATTAAAATATCATCAGAAACCTTATATATCTATGCTCCACTAGCACATCGTTTAGGATTGTTTAACATTAAAACGGAGTTAGAAGACTTAGGTCTAAAATATACAGAGCCCGAAGTTTATAAAGATATTGAGGCAAAAATAATTGCAAACAAAGACAATCAAATAGATTATATAGATAATTTTTCATCTAAAATTAGTGCCAATTTAGAAAAACAAGGATTTAATTTTGAAATAAAAGGAAGAACCAAATCTATTTTTTCGATTCGTAAAAAAATGCGTTCTCAAGGAGTACGCTACGAAGAGGTGTACGATAAATTTGCCATTCGTATTATTTACGAATCGGATACTGAAAATGAAAAGTTTGATGCATGGAAAATATATTCCATCGTAACGGATAATTACCGTCCGAACCCGAGTAGGTTAAGAGATTGGATTTCTCAGCCTAAAACGACAGGTTACGAGGCTTTGCATATTACGGTAATGGGACCCGAGGGTAGATGGGTAGAAGTGCAAATTCGTTCTAAACGTATGAACGAAATTGCCGAAAAAGGATATGCAGCTCATTTTAAATACAAACAAGGAGAGGTAAACGAAAGTGGTTTAGAAGGTTGGTTAAACAGGTTAAAAGATACGTTAGAAAATCAGGCAGGAAATGCGGTAGATTTTGTAGAAGATTTTAAGCTGAATTTGTATGCCAAAGAAATTTTCATATTTACACCCAAAGGAGACATTAAATCGTTGCCAAAAGGTTCTTCTGCTTTAGATTTTGCTTTTAGTATTCATACAGATATTGGTTTAAAATGTAGAGGAGTAAAAGTAAATGGAAAATTAACTCCTTTAGATAGGGTTTTAAATAGTGGAGATCAGGTTGAAGTAATTACCTCAGAAAATCAAAAACCTTCAGAAAGATGGTTGACGTTTGTAGTTACAGCTAGAGCAAGAGCCAAAATTCGTCAAGCCTTAAAAGAAGAAGAAAGAAAAGTAGCAGAATATGGTAGAGAAGTTTTAAAAAGAAAATTACGTCACCTAAAAATAGAACCGACCGACAAAAATTTAGGGGCTATGGTTACCTTTTTTAAACTAAAAACCACGTTCGATTTGTTCTATAGAATTGGAGTAGGAACTATTGATAATACTCAAATTAGAAATTTTGCAAATCAACAATCAAGTACGTTTGCAAAGCTTTTTAGAAGAACTAAATCAGACACTTCTAAAGCAGTTAAAAAAGAAGAAATTAGTACTAATTATGATATGTTGTTGTTTGGAAACGATAACGAAAAATTAGAATACACACTTTCAAAATGCTGTAATCCAATTCCAGGAGATAAAGTGTTTGCCTTTTTAACAGTAAACGAAGGAATTAAAGTTCATAAAAACAACTGTCCTAATGCCATAAGTATGCAGTCTAACTATGCGTACAGAATTATGAAGGCAACTTGGGTAGATTCTACCAAGCAAATATTTAAAGTTACTTTAAGTATTACAGGAGAAGACGGATCGGGAATGTTAGGAAACATTACACGTATTATTTCTAATAACAACGTAAACATTAACAATTTAAACATTGCTGGTGATGGAAGTTTGTTTGAAGGTAAATTTACCGTTACAGTTCCTAACCGAACCAAATTGAGAAAAATAATAAGCCAATTACAAGGAATTAAAGGAGTAAAGCGAGTAAAACGTATAATTTAGAAAAAAAGCATTTCTTTTCTTATGGGTAAAAGAAATAAAAGTATAAATTTGCATCTTGCTGTTTTTAAACAACAATCTAGTTATGGATACTAAACAGAAAAATCAAGAAGTCGTTAAAAATGTGTTTGTTAAGTTTTTAGAAACTAACAAACATCGTAAAACCCCTGAGCGTTTTGCTATTTTACAAGAAATATACGACTTGGAAGAACATTTTGATATAGAGTCTTTATATATAAATATGAAGAATAAAAAGTATCGTGTAAGTAGAGCAACGCTATACAATACTATAGAATTGTTGTTAGAGTGTGGTTTGGTAAGAAGACACCAATTTGGTCAAAACCAGGCACATTACGAAAAAAGTTTTTTTGACAAACAGCACGATCATTTAATTTTAGACAATGGAGAGGTTATAGAATTTTGTGATCCTAGAATACAAACAATTAAGAAAACAATAGAAGAGGTCTTTAACGTAGAAATAAACAAGCACTCGCTATATTTTTACGGTACTAAAAAAGAAAAATAGAATTTTACATTTATAAAACTAAAATGGCAGTAGATTTATTATTAGGATTACAGTGGGGAGATGAAGGTAAAGGAAAAATAGTGGATGTGTTAACACAAAACTATAATTTAATATCTCGTTTTCAAGGAGGTCCTAACGCAGGACACACTTTAATCTTTGATGGACACAAACACGTATTACATACAATTCCTTCCGGAATTTTTCACAAAGAAGCTGTTAATGTTGTAGGAAACGGAGTCGTAATAGATCCTGTGATTTTTAACAAAGAAATAGAAAACTTATCTAAGTTTGATGTAGACTTTAAAAAAGTACTATTAATTTCTAGAAAAGCACATTTAATTTTACCAACCCACCGCTTGTTAGATGCTGCATCTGAAAAAGCAAAAGGGAAAGATAAAATTGGTTCTACATTAAAAGGTATTGGTCCAACTTACATGGATAAGACAGGGCGTAACGGAATGCGTGTAGGGGATTTAGAATTAGATAACTGGAAAGAAATTTTTGAAAAATTAACTCAGAAACACATAAAAATGATTGATTTTTATGGAGTTGAATTAGATTATAATTTAGATGAGTTAAGAGAATGTTTCTTTAACAGTGTAGAAAAATTAAAAGAGTTAACTTTTATTGATAGTGAGGAGTACTTGCATCAAGCCATAAAAGCGAATAAAAAGATTTTAGCAGAAGGAGCTCAAGGTTCTTTGTTAGATGTAGATTTTGGAACGTATCCATTTGTAACATCATCTAATACTACTGCAGCAGGAGCTTGTACTGGTTTAGGAGTAGCACCAAATCAAATAGGAGAAGTATATGGAATTTTTAAAGCATACACCACGCGTGTAGGTTCTGGACCATTCCCAACAGAATTGTTTGATGAAGATGGAGCAACAATGGCTAAAGTTGGACATGAATTTGGAGCAACTACAGGTCGTGCACGTAGATGTGGATGGCTAGATATGGTTGCTTTAAAATATGCTTGTCAAGTAAACGGAGTTACACAATTAAATATGATGAAAGCAGATGTTTTATCTGGTTTTGAAACGTTAAAAGTGTGTACTGCTTACGAATACAAAGGAGAAGTAATCAAACATTTCCCTTACAATATTGAGCCAGAAAACGTAAAACCTATTTATACTGAAATCCCTGGATGGAAAGAAGATTTAACAGGGATGACTTCTGAAGATCAATTACCAGCAGCGTTAAATAACTATATTGATTTTATAGAAAAAGAAACAGGTATTAAGATTACCATTGTTTCTGTAGGACCAGATAGAAAACAAACTATTGAAAGATAATATCAGCATAGTTAACAAATAGAAAAATCCCTCATTATTATAATGAGGGATTTTTTTATGGATAGCTTTTTTATAAAAATAGAATGGAAGCTTGGCATTAAGCTTGTAAAGCAATAATGAAACAAAGATTTCCAAAATACGGGGAATAAAGTATCTTTGTCAGCGTATGAAATTAACAGCCCAAATTAAAACACTTTTGCTTTGTTTAATTCCTTTCTTAGGAGTTTCACAAACCAGTAAAATAAAAATATTACATTCCAATCAAACCTATAGAAACCCAAAACAATACCCAGGGGCTATGGTGTTAAATGGAGATGTACAGGTAGAGCACAAAGGAGCTTTGTTAACCTGTAAAAAAGCGTTGTTCTATCAGTTAGAAAACAGACTGTATGCTTATGGCGATGTGTTTGTAAATCAGGCAGATACCTTAACACAAAAAAGCGATCACTTACAGTACGATGGAGACAGTCAAAAAGCACTTTCTTGGGGAAAAGTAGTGGTAAAAGATAAAGACATTACGTTAACCACAGACACGTTAAAGTTTAACAGAGCTACACAAGTGTTAAGTTACGATTGTTTTGGAACCATTGTAAATCAGCAAAACACGTTAACGAGCCAAATAGGAGAGTACTTTGCCAATGATAAAAAGTTAACGGCAAGACAGAATGTAACAGTGGTAAATCCAGATATGAACTTAAAAACAGGTCATATGGATTATTATACAGAAACTGGAAGAACCTATTTGTATGGACCCTCTACTATTGTAAATAAAGAAAGTGAACTGTATACCGAAAAAGGAATTTATGATACTCGATTGTCTTTGGGTTACTTGTTAAAAAACTCAGTTATTTATCATGAAACAAATGAGATTGAAGGAGATAGTTTGTACTACAACAAGTTAAAAGCCTTTGCATCTGGAACAGGTAATTTGGTGATTACTGATACAGTAAACAAAATTATAGTAACTGGAGATTATGGAGAGGTGTATAGAGCGAAAGATTCTATAATAGTAACCAAAAAACCTTTGGCAATTTCAACCGTAGAAAAAGATTCTATGTTTATTCACGGAGACACACTTTCTATAACAGGTCCAGAAAAAAACAAGTTGATGAAGGTTTTTCATCACGTAAAAATTTTTAAATCAGATTTAAGTGGTAAGTGTGATTCTTTGGTTACACATCAAGGAAAAGGAATTACAGAATTATTCTCAAATCCTGTATTATGGTCAGGAGCCAATCAAATTACAGGAGATAGTATTCGGTTGATTAACAATTTAGAAACCAATAAGCTAGATTCTTTAAATATTATAAAAAATGCATTCATTGTTCAAAAAGATAGCATTGGATACAACCAGATAAAAGGAAGAAACATGTATGGTAAGTTCGAAAATCAAAAACTTACTACTTTGTTGGCAAAAGGAAACGGAGCGGTTGTAAATTATGCTAGAAATGAAAAATCGGAACTAACAGCTATTATGGATATGGAATGTAGTAATATTTTGTTCAATTTAAAAGAGAACAAAATTCAAGACATTATGTTTTTAAAAAAGCCAGATGGAAAAACGTATCCGCCTAGTAAATTTCCAGAGGACAGAAAAATAATCAAAGGATTTATTTGGAGAGGAGCAGAAAGGCCGCTAAAAAAAGAAGATATTTTTATTCATGACTAATTTAAGAGAACATTTTTTTAAGCATCAAGCTCAAACAACACCTCATGCTTTGGCTATTGAAATTGCTAGTGCAAGCGGATCTTTTGTGTATGATGCAAACGGAAAAGAATATTTAGATTTTATAGCAGGAGTATCTGCCAATAGTTTAGGACACAATCATCCCAGGGTGTCCGAAGCTATAAAAAATCAAGTAGATGCTTACACACATGTAATGGTGTATGGAGAGTTTATACAGCAACCACAAACAGATTTGTGCAAACTGTTAAGTGATTTGCTACCTGAAAATTTAAATACTGTGTACTTAGTAAATTCAGGAACCGAAGCTACAGAAGGAGCTTTAAAATTAGCTAAAAGGGTAACAGGTAGGGCAGAAGTAGTGGCTGCAAAAAATGCTTATCACGGAAACACGCAAGGAGCTATGAGTGTTTGTGGAGCAGAAGAACAAAACAGTGCGTTTAGACCTTTAATTCCAGGAACAAAATTCATCACTTTTAATGATGAAAAAGATTTAGAAAAAATTACAGAAGAAACAGCTGCAGTTATTTTAGAAACAATACAAGGAGGAGCAGGTTTTATTGTTTCTAAAAACAACTATTTAGCAAAAGTTAGAAAACGTTGCAATCAAGTGGGGGCAATGTTAATTCTTGATGAAATTCAATCAGGAGTAGGAAGAACAGGAACGTTGTTTGGTTTTGAACAGTACAACTGTATTCCCGATATTTTAATTACTGGGAAAGGGTTAGGAGGTGGAATGCCTATTGGTGCTTTTATTAGTAGTTTTAAAAATATGCAAAAGTTACAAGAACATCCTAAACTAGGTCACATAACTACTTTTGGTGGTCATCCTGTAATTGCAGCAGCGGCTTTAGCTACATTAAAAGAAATAACAGAAACCAACCTAATGCAAGAAGCTTTAAGAAAAGAGCAATTGTTTAGAAATTGTTTGCAACACAAAGCGATTAAGGAAATTAGAGGTAAAGGACTAATGTTGGCTTTAATTATGGAAACCGAAAATATAGCAACTCAAGTTGTTATGGAGTGTATGAATCAAGGTTTATTGTTGTTTTTCTTGTTGTATGAAAAAAGAGCGGTAAGAATTAGTCCACCACTAACCATCTCCGATGAGGAAATAAAAAAAGGCTGTCAAATAATTTTAAATGTTATAGATACAATTGCTACGAAAGAAAATAGATAAAAAATCTTTTTTTTATAACAATAATGATGATATCTAATTAGAAATAATTTGCGCTACATAAATAAAACTGTATTTTTGCGACACTAAATAATTTATAAATGGCAACTATTCAAGAGCTAAAAGATTTTACACAACAAGTTAGAAGAGATATTGTACGTATGGTACATGCTGTAAATTCTGGACACCCAGGAGGGTCTTTAGGATGTGCAGAGTATATAACTGCTTTGTATCAAGAAATTATGAAGTACGATGCTTCTAATTTTGAAATGGATGGAAAAGGAGAGGATTTATTCTTTTTATCAAACGGACACATTTCGCCAGTATTTTATAGTGTATTAGCTCGTAGCGGATATTTTCCAGTATCAGAATTAGCAACATTCCGTTTGTTAGATTCAAGATTGCAAGGTCACCCAACAACACACGAAGGTTTGCCAGGTATTAGAATAGCTTCAGGTTCTTTAGGTCAAGGTATGAGTGTTGCTTTAGGTGCTGCCCAAGCTAAAAAATTAAACGGTGATAATCGTTTGGTATATAGTTTACACGGTGATGGAGAATTACAGGAAGGTCAAAATTGGGAAGCAATTATGTATGCTGCTGGTAAAAAGGTAGACAACTACATTGCTGCAATAGACGTAAATTTAAAGCAAATTGATGGTACTACAGATGAAGTAATGCCAATGGGATCTTTAAAGGCTAAATTTGAATCTTTTGGATGGGAAGTTTTAGAGGTTAAAGAAGGAAATGATTTAGAGGTGATTATAGCAAGCATTAAGCAAGCACAATCTTTAACAGGAAAAGGAAAACCAGTTTGTATTTTATTATATACAGAAATGGGGAACGGAATTGATTATATGATGCATACACATGCTTGGCATGGTAAAGCTCCTAATGATGAGCAATTAGAAAATGCATTGGCTCAAAACCCTGTAACTTTAGGAGATTATTAAAAGAAAATAATTTTACAAATTATATAGAAGACCTAGTTTATTAAAACTAGGTCTTTTTTTTGAAATAAATTTTGATGTGTATTACACTTAGTAGTGCATAATAGTTTTTTGAATTGGTTAGGATAAAGATTTGTTAATGAAACTTAGAGCTATGTTCAAAAAAGAAAAGAAGTCTTTATAGTAGTTAAACTGTAAAAAAAATATAGAGAGATAGAGTTTGTAGAATGCTAATTATAGAAAAGGTTTGTATATAAATAGAATAAAGAAAATTATGTTATAAATTTACATCACTAGATTTATTTACTTATTTAACTAAATCATGAGGTATTATATATCTTGCTTTATCTTTCTAATTTGTAATTTTTTTTTTGTTGTTTACGGACAAGAAGAATGTTATATGCCTAATATTCAAATACGAAATACTTCGGTATTAATAGATGGTGAAAAGAATGCAGTTGAGGTTGGGGTTCATCATTTAGATTCTAAATTTTCAATAGCAGTATGGTTTAATAGTTTTGATTTAAAATCTGGTTATGCTACATTATTAGATGTTGGTGGTGAATATTGGGTTAGGACTACAACAGGTAGAGAACTTCAAATAGAACAACCTAATAAATTTCAGGCAAATACAGAAGGCTTAGAATTAAGTGAGGATACATGGTATTATCTGGTTACTGTTGTAGATTTTCCAATAGCTAAAATGTATTTAAATGGAAGCTTAATAAAATCTTTTAAGTTAAAAGGAAATGTTAGAGCTAATCATGGAAACGTAGTTCTTGGACGAAATAATTGGAGAGAGTTTTTTAAGGGTAGGGTAGCTGGTTTTCAATTTTATGATACTGTTTTAGACGGTAGTGATGTAGGTGTCTTATATAGTAAGTCAAAAACTAAATGTAAGCTATCAGAGAAAGTGTTAGCTTACTTACCAATGGACGGTGAAAAAATAATAGGAAATACTTTAACCAAGCCCGAGCATAACTCTATAAATTTTATAGAAGATGAAGAACGTGGTAAGGTAGCTTTGTTTAATTCTTTAAGTTATATTGATTTAGGAGAGGTTAAGATTGATAATACCATTACTATTGCTGTATGGGTAAAACCAACAGTTTCTGGAAGGCTTGCATTAGTTAGTTCTGGTCATGCTTTTGCTTTTAGAATTTTTGGGTCGGAATCATTATTGTTTACGGTTCCGCAAGTAGAAGATTATTTTGCTAAATCTAATGAAACGTTTCTTAATAACTGGCAACATGTAGCGGTAACATATTATGAAGATAAGGCTATATGTTTTTATGTGGATGGTAAAATAATAAAAGAAATTCCTTTAAATACACATCAAGAAGCTAGTAAAAAGATAAGAATAGGGAATAACATTTGGAATGACCATTTTGTTGGATATATGGATGATCTTATCATTTGGAAACGCATTTTAAGCCCTGATGAATTGGTTCAATTAAGTAAAATGAGCTCAAATAGTCTAAAGGCTGAAATGCCAAAACCCAAACAACCGTTCAATTGGTATGTATTATACATTTTGGGAGCTGTTTTTTTTGTTTTAGGATTAGTTTATTTTTTAAGAAAAAAGAAATCAAAAGAATACCTACCTAAAATAGAAACGGAAATTGAAAAAAGCCCATTTAAATTAAAAGTAGAACAAGTTGTAGCGGATCATATTACAGATTCAAGTTTTGATATCCAAAAATTTGCTCAAGCTATGGGGATGAGTAGAACATCTCTCTATAAAAATATGAATAGAGAATACAAAAATTCTCCAAAAGAATTTATTCGTGAAACAAGACTTGATAACGCAGCTAATCTAATCCGTACATCTTCCAAAAATATCTCCGAGGTCATTTTTTTATCTGGGTTTGAAAGTCGTGCCTATTTTAATAAATGCTTTAAAAATAGGTTTAACTGTACACCTTCAGAATACAGAAAAGTGAAAACTTCTTAAAAAGCACAGAGAATTTCTTGTTTTTATTTGTTTGATAAACAGTGTTTTGTACGTTTGAGTGCAACAAATAATTATTTGAGTACTACTATTTAATCTAAAAAATAGAATTTCGGAATAGGTTCATTTTTTAAATTTTAAAACAAACCTATTTATAATTAAATTAATTAAAGAACAGAGTGTTCTGTTTAATTATAAGGTTTCTTTTTGATCAAATAATTATTTGTAATAGATGTGTGAAAAATCATTTAAGTATTCTATTTTATCTTGTTTTTATCTTATTGTTTTATTAACAAGTTGTACAGAACAAAAGGTAGTTGTTCCAGAACAATTTCAACCTTCTTATAATCTTATAGAACGTGTAACACCTGGATATGGAAATCAGTTTTCTTTTGAAATAATTCCTTCCCAAGAAGGAAAAGATGTTTTTGAAGTTACAAAGAAAAGTGGCCAAGTATTATTAAAAGGAAACAATACCATTGCACTTGCTTCGGCCTACCATTGGTATTTAAAATACACTTGCAATGCTCATTTATCTTGGAATGGTAATCAATTAGATCTTCCCAAGAAGTTGCCTTTACCAGAAACATCAATCAGAAAGGTAATTGATGCAGAATACCGTGTATATATGAATTATTGCACATTTAATTACAGTGCGTCGTGGTGGGATTGGAAACGTTGGGAGCGTGAAATAGATTATATGGCAATGAATGGTATTAACATGCCGCTTGCGGTAGTTGGGTTAGAAGGCACATGGTATTATACTTTATTAAAATTTGGTTTTTCAGACGAAGAAGCGCGTGAGTTTTTAGTAGGTCCTGCATTTTTTGCATGGCAATGGATGGCTAATATTCAAAGTCATGAAGGTCCCTTACCAAAAAATTGGATAGATACTCATATAGTTTTAGGTAAAAAAATCATAGATCGTCAATTAGAATTAGGCATGCAGCCCATACAAGAAGGATTTTCGGGTTATGTGCCTCGTAAATTAATAGAAAAGTATCCAGAAGCTGCCATACAAATAGAAGAGGGATGGTGCGGTTTCTCTGGTACTGCACAATTAGATCCGTTAGACCCATTGTTCAAAAAGTTTGGAACTACATTCTTAGAAACCGAAAAACAACTTTTTGGTGCTCATGGGGTGTATGCAGCGGATCCTTTTCATGAAGGAAAACCGCCAAAAGAAACCAAAGAATATCTGAATAAAGTGGGTGTCGCTATTCATGATCTAATTAATGATTTTGATTCATCTGCAGTTTGGGCTATGCAATCTTGGTCTATAAGAGAAGATATTGCTAAAGCTGTACCTAAAGATAAATTATTAATATTAGATTTAGCAGGTTGGAAGTGGAATAAGTTTAAGGATTGGGGGTATGATTTTGTTGTAGGCTATCTTCATAATTTTGGAGGTAGAAATAATCTACATGGCGATTTATCACATGTGGGAGGAAATCAATTTGCTAAAGCCAAGAAAAAAGCACCAAATGCTGTTGGTTCAGGATTATTTATGGAGGGTATTGGGCAAAACCCATTATTCTATGACTTAGCTTTTGAAATGACATTTCATCAAAAAGAAATTGATGTAGAAGGTTGGCTTAAAAACTATGCTCTAAGACGCTACGGGGCTCCATCAGATAATGCTAATAAGGCAATAGATTTACTATGGAAAAACCCATACAAAGAGGGCACCAATCATTTAGAATTTAGTTCAATGATAGCAGCACGTCCTGCCATTGATGTGAAACGTTCTGGACCTAATAACGGATTTAAAATACCTTATGACTCCTTGCAGCTTGTAAATACTTTAGATTATTTGCTTAAGGATGCCGAAATATTGCAGAAATCAGATCCTTATCGTTTTGATGTAGTAGATATTCAGAGGCAAATTTTATCCAATTTAAGTCAAGAAATGCAAAAACAATCATCTAAAGCATTTAAAGAAAAGAATCTTGAAGATTTTCAAAAACACAGTGGAGCCTTTTTTGAATTATTAGATGATGTAGATATGTTGCTTAGAACCAGACCTGAACTGATTTTTGATACATGGGTTGCAGATGCAAGAAAATGGGGTACAACAGAGGCGGAAAAAGCTTTGTATGAAAAGAACGCTTCTATGTTAGTTACACAATGGGGAGGAGATGAAATAATGATGATTTACGATTATTCCTGGAGAGAATGGAGTGGATTAATAAAAGGCTACTACAAACCGCGTTGGGAAAAGTGGTTTGATTTTTTAGAAAACCACCTTAAGAATGGCACTAATTATTCAGAAGAAGGTTTGCCTCAATCTTATAGAAGAGAAGCTTTAAGGGCAAATGAATTTTATAGCAAGCTAGCAGATTGGGAAACAGATTGGATAAACTCAAAAAAGAATTTAAACCCTAATACAGAGGGTGATGAAGTAGAGGTTGTGAAAGGTTTGTTTAAAAAATACAAACCTATAATTAGTAATTATTACAAAACAGAAAAGCTACATTTAAAATAATGAAAGGTCTATTTTATAAAAAAACATTTAAGATTGTTGTAAGAGAGCAAGTTTTAGCAGGAGTGTTTTGTTTGTTACTTTTTGCATGTAATCAACAGAAAAAGTCTATTACTTTATTTCCTAACAGTAATTTCAAAAAAATATTAGATGGTAAAGAGGTAAAGTTATTTACACTTAAAAATAGTAATGGTTTAATAGCGCAAATTACCAATTATGGTGGACGAGTTGTAACACTTTGGACACCAGACAGAGAAGGTGAAATGGAAGATATTGTACTTGGATATGAAACCATTGATGGATACCTAAATAGTAACGAAATTTATTACGGTGCCTTGATTGGTAGATATGGTAATCGAATAAATAAGGGAAGGTTTATGCTAAATAAAACAACTTATAACTTCGTCAAGAATAATGGAGAAAATCATTTGCATGGTGGGACCAAAGGGTTTCATAATGTAGTTTGGGATTCTAAGCAAATTGATGACCATACTTTAGAGTTAACCTATTTTTCAAAAGATATGGAAGAAGGTTACCCCGGAAATGTACAAACAAAGGTGATATATACGTTAACTAATAAGAATGAGTTAAAAGTTGAATATTGGGCAACTACTGATACGCCCACACATTTAAGCCTAACTCACCATAGTTTTTTTAACTTGCATGGTGCAGGGAACGGAAGTATTAATAACCATATTTTAACAATTAATGCAAGCCATTATACACCAGTAGACGAAGGACTTATTCCAACAGGGGAAATAAAAAAAGTTAAAAATACACCTATGGATTTTGTAAACGCAACACCAATTGGAAAACGTGTAGATGCGAATTTTGAACAATTAAAATTTGGACAGGGTTATGACCATAATTGGGTACTAAACAAAGTAACATCAGGTTTAACATTTGCTGCGAAAATTAATGAACCAAATTCGGGAAGAACCATAGAAGTTTATACTAACGAACCAGGGTTACAGTTTTATGGTGGTAATTTTTTAGATGGAAGTGATATAGGAAAGTATGGTAAAGCTTATAAACATCGTGGTGCATTTTGTTTAGAAACGCAACATTTTCCCGATAGTCCAAATCATGAAAACTTTCCGTCAACATTATTAAAACCAAATGAAGAGTATCATTCGGTTTGCGTATATAAGTTTTCAGTAAATTAGTTTAAAATTATTTAAACATTAATAAGCTTAAAATAGAAATGAAAGTAAAACATATAAAACAATTTTTCGGGGTACTTGTTTTAGTAATGCCATTATTAAGTTTGAAGGCACAGACAAACTTTTCTTCATCTTATAAAACGGTATCAACATATAGTAAAAACATAAAAGCTGTAAATAGCTTACATGAGCTTGAGGTATTCTTAATGTTGAAGAAACCTGGGAATTCCGCACAATCTTATCTTTTAATAACAGAAATAAAGAATAAAGAAACGATAGAGTTTAATTCCGAAACTAAATTGCCGCTACTCATTTCTGGAAAGATAAAAAAGCAAGGTAATTCATCTATTTATACCATTAAAATAGAAGCAAAGGAAACCATTTTCTTCAATTATAAACAAAGTATATTGGTAGGTAATACTAAGCATAAAGATAATTTGTTTTTAATGCCAGGGTTTTGGTATCGTCAAAATTTACGTTCGCCTAAAAAAGCACCTTCATTTCATACCTCTGACAGTTGGTTGGTTAGAGAAGATAGATTGAGTTCGCCATTAACAGGAGTTTTTAGTGAAGCAAATAAGACCTATTGCTTTGTGGCAAGACGAGATGATATAAAAAAATATGCATATAGTCAATTAAACCAAGGAGAAGTCATCCTATCTGGAGCGAATGATTTAGGATTTACTGGATTTGAAAATGTAGATGGAAAAACGAGTATATCGGTTGGTTTTCCTTATGTTGAAACACCAAAATCGTACATCAGAAAAAGTACATTGGCACCGTCAATTCATGCTTTTGAAAAATTAGAAAAAGGACAAATAAAAATATTGACTTGGGAAGTGAAAGAGGGGAAAGCCAAAGATTTTGCCGACTTCACAAAACAAGTTTGGGAATACGCATATGATACTTACGCTCCTAAAGAAATGAATACAAGTCATTCCATAGATTTTGTAAAAAGTACACTTTCTAATTTTTATAAAGAAAGTTATACCCAAACAGACGATTTAAATTATTACTCTGGAGTGCATTTACTTACCGAAAAAGGTGCAAAAAATGACCGTGCCGAAATAGGTTTTTTGGGTAGAGTACTGCTAAATGCTTTTTTTGCTTTAGAATATGCAGAGCAAAATAAGAATGAGATGTTAAAAGTCAATGCCAATAGTATTTTCGATTCTTATTTAAAAAATGGATTTACTTCTAACGGATATTTAAGAGAATCTATAAAATACAAAAATGTAACACAAAGTGATATTTATAGTATTCGTAGACAATCAGAGGGTATCTATGCTTTGCTACATTACTTGAAGTATGAAAAGAAGCAAGGAAGAAAGCATCCTGAATGGGAAAAACGTATAAAAGATCTATTGTCTAATTTAATCACACTTCAAAATGAAGATGGTAGTTTTCCAAGAAAATTTGATGATAACAACAATATTAAAGATGCAAGTGGTGGGAGCACACCTTCGGCAACACTTCCACTGGTAATGGCTTCTAAATATTTTAAAGATAAGACATATTTAAAGAGTGCAAAGAAAACAGGTGTTTATCTTGAAACTGAAATTATTTCACAATCAGATTACTTTTCGTCTACACTAGATGCTAATTGTGAAGATAAAGAAGCGTCTCTTTATGCATCAACCGCTATGTATTATCTGGCTTTAATTTCCAAAGGAAAAGAGAAAGCAAAATACACAGCTTTAGCTAAAAAAGCAGCCTATTTTGCTTTGTCTTGGTATTACACTTGGGATGTGCCATTTGCTCAAGGACAAATGTTAGGAGATTTAGGATTTAAATCTAGAGGGTGGGGAAATGTATCTACCGAAAACAATCATATAGATGTATTTATTTTTGAATTTGCCGATGTTTTATACGGATTGGCAGAAATGGAAAATGAACCACGTTTTTCAGAATTTGCAGATGTTATAAAATCAAGTATGACACAGCTTTTACCTTACTCAGGAAATATGTGTGGCATTTCAAAAATAGGATATTACCCAGAGGTGGTGCAGCACACCAATTGGGATTATGGTAAAAACGGTAAAGGATTTTATAACACGCATTTTGCTCCAGGTTGGACCGTTGCTTCCTTATGGCAGCTGTTAAGTAAGGGGAGTGCCGAAAAGTTTTTAAAAAGAAGATGACAGCGTAGCATACTATAAAAAAGCTAATTCAGTAAGAAGGTAACAAAACGTATAAACTTTTATTTGTTGTTGTGTATTGCGTGTGGTAACCAGTCAACCAATGTCTCTTTACATGAAAAACCAAATATTCTATTAGTTTTTACTGATGACCAAAAACAAAACACTATAAATACTTTAGATAATACAGAGATCATATTTGATTTAAAAGAAGATCCAGACGAAATAAATAATCTTATTAACGAAGCTGAATATTCAAATGTAAAAAACAAGCTATTTGTTTTATTGGAAGAAGAACGAAAAAGACTAGGTGATAACATAGATTTATTTCCAAAAGTATTAAAAGAAGCTAATTTTAACTATCCAAAAGAAAAATTTAAAACCCCTTTTGAAGCAGGAGAATTGGCACCAGATGACCTTACATACCAAAACAACAAAAAGAATTAAACCATGCAAGAACATAAAAATACTAAGAAACAACGTTTACTATCATTAGATACGCTTAGAGGCTTTGATATGCTTTGGATTGTTGGTGGAGATTTGTTTTTTCACGCTTTGGCAAAAAATACAGAATGGGCTTGGGCAGATGTTATGTCTAAGCAAATGCATCACAAGTGGAATGGGTTTCATTTTTTCGATTTAATATTTCCTTTGTTTATGTTCATCTCTGGGGTAGCTATTCCTTATGCTTTATTAAGTAAATTGGAAAAAGGTATTCCAAAGAGATCTTTGTATTTGAAAATTTTTAAAAGAGCCTTTGTTCTAGTGATTTTAGGAACTATTTACAACGGAGCATTGCAATTTGAATTTGGTTCTTTAAGAATTGCAAGTGTATTAGGTCAAATAGGTTTAGCTTATTTAATAGCTGCAATTATTGCGATAAACTATCGCTCATTAAAGGGAGTAATTTATTGGGTCTTAGGAATTGTAATAGGTTATGGAATATTACAATTATTTGTGCCTGTTCCCGGGTATGGAGCAGGTTTTTTTAGTCATCAGCAAGGTTGGAATGGTTACATAGACCGTTTAATGCTTCCAGGTAAATTATTAGGTAAATATGGAGATCCAGAAGGCATACTTTGTATAATTTCAGCTGTGGCAACAACACTTATGGGGGTGATAGCTGGATATGTTTTACGTACGGAAAAATATTTACCAAATAAGAAAGTGATTATTATGGTGGTCTCAGGGTTCATATTAATTGCGATTGCTTTAATTTTAAAACCATGGTATCCTATAATTAAATCACTATGGACATCAACCTTTAATCTGTTAACAGGAGGAATCAGTTTTATACTAATAGCTTTATTTTATCTGGTAATTGATGTTTGGAAATATCAGAAATGGACTTTTTTCTTCCGTGTTATAGGCTTAAACTCCATAACTATTTATATGGCGAATAAAATGATAGATTTTGAAACAACTTCAAATTTTGTGTTTGGAGGCTTTGCTAATTTATTTGGAGATTTAAAGCCTGTTGTAATTATAATTGGTGTTATTGTTTTGGAGTGGTATTTGCTTTGTTTTTTATATAAAAAGAACGTTTTTTTAAAGGTTTAATACCTTAGTGATAAGATTAGTTATTCTGAATAATAATCGTTCGTAACAAAAATTTATAATAATTAAAATTTAATAGGAGAATTGAAAAATAGAGGGGTGAAAATGATCAAGATACACCTTGGTTAGTAAGTGATGGAATGACTCCTTAATGGTTTAACTCAAATAGAAAGCCAACTAAAAATGCTAAAAGATGATAAGTTGAACCACGCATATGTTTTTAATTTTTTTGTAGGACATTAGAGGATTTTATTTAGAGAGGTATGGTAAAAAGATGGAGTAATTTAGAATAGAAACAAAAGGCTTTAGAAATATATTCTAAAGCCTTTTTTAAGAAGTATATAGGGAAATAACCTATTCAATTTCGTAAATAGCAATTGTACTAGATACTTCGTGCGTTGCTATCATTAAATAATTTCCTGTAGGGCTATCTGCCTTGTCTACAACTGTAATTCCTTCAGGAGAAATGTCGTTAGCATCGTATAACCATGTTACAAATTGTGGGTTTAAAGCATTGGTTACGTTGTAAACCAAAACACCACTAGTTCTTTCTAGTCCTACAAATAAAATTGTTTCATCACCTATTTTTAGCGTTTTTACAGCTTCAGGTTCTGCTCCTTTATCGTCAGATCTTCCATCTGCTTTTCCTTCATCTTGGTTAAATATAGAAGGAGCAAGAGTTAAAGTTTTTCTAGCAATTTCAGAACCAGAATCGTATACTCTTTCTCCGTTAGTGTTCCAAATAGAAAAAGAACGAGCTCCATATCCGTAAATTTGTTCGTATTTATCATCCTCATTTTTTCCATTAGCAGTTGTTATTTTTAAACGACCTAAGTTTTCGTCTTCTTGTAACCACTCTGCGTTTGGATATGCATTAGGATCTAATTCTATATCTTTTACTCTTTCTTCTTCTGAGTAACCATCATAATCTCTAGAATCACCTTCGTTAGCAGAAACAATGTATCCGTTTCCGTTTGATGTAAAATAGTCGATTGCATCTGGCATGTAGTAGCTTAATACGTTCCAGTTTTTTAAGTTACCAGCAATACCATCTTTATTAGAAGCATCTATTTCGTTTCCTGAAAGATTAAAATCTTTAACACCTAAACCAACTAACTTGGTAATTGTTTTAGAGTCTAAATCTACTATTGCCATTCCGTTGTTTTTTTGTAAGGCAACATAAGCGGTTTTAGAATCATCAGAAACAGCAACGTATTCAGGTTCTACGTCTTGTTGTAATGTAGCACCAGGACCAAATACTCTAAAGTCGTTTCCAGGGTTTGTTAAACCAGCAAATGATATTTGTGTAACATTACCGTTAGCAACTTCTACAATCGTAATAGAACCTTCAGGATCTACATCATAATCATCGTTAGGTTCTCCTTCGTTTGCAGAAATAATATATTTTCCATCAGGAGAAAAAGTAACCATATCAGGTAAAGCACCTGCAGCATATGATTGAATAGAAGCTTGTGTGCTTGTATTGTATGTTTCTATAGTTCCGTTAGCTTGTTTGTTTGTGTTTTCTACAGCTACTGCTAAAATACCGCTATGAACAGCTACAGAGTTTGGACTACCTGTTAAAGAAATAGAAGTTCCTTTTACAGGGTTTGTTACGTTCGATAAATCTAAAACAGAAATTTCATCTTCTTCTGGGTTTACAATAAATAATTTGTTGGTGGTAGGGTCAAAAGCAGAAATTTCAGCATAAGCTTCATCGTTTCCATTGGTAAAAGTACCTACTTTGTTAAAGCTCATTTGAGCAATTGTTTTTACGTTTTCAGCATCTTTTCCGTCTTTACCATTGGTACCATCAGCACCATTAGCTCCGTCTGTTCCATTAATACCATCTAAACCGTCCTCTCCACAAGAGATGAATGTAAAAGTCCCTAAAAGACCTAAAGTAAATAGTTTGAAAAATTTGTTCATTTTAAGTTAAATTTTGTTTGCTGCAAATAAAAAGGATTGCTGTTTAAAAAAAGTTAACTGTAGAACACTGTATTATTAACATTGTTTGGTAAAAACAATGTTTTTGTTAGTATAACATTATGTAAATGTGTATTTATGGCTAATTGTTGTTTTAAAGAAGGGAAATGAGAAAAACAAACGCTAAGGTGTATAGAGTTTATTTAAGTAAGTGTTTTATAAACTTACTTCTAGTACTGTGGCATTTTTAGAAATAAGATTAATTTTTTGAGTTGTAGCTGGTAGCAAAATTGTTTCGCCTTTGTTTACAAGACTATCATTTTGATTACATTCTATAGTAAAGCTACCTTCTACACACATATATATTACAAAAGAATCTAATAGAGAATAGTCTTTGGTTACTTTATCTGTTAATTTAATAATATTAGTGTTAAAGTAAGGAGAGTGTACTAAAGTTGTAGATTTGTTTTCTATTAAGTTGTATGATGTTTTATAATGATCTGCAACATTATAATCAATAGCATCTACGGCCAAATCTGTGTGCAGTTCGCGTTGCTTTCCTGTGGTGGTATCTACACGTTCGTAATCATAAATTCTGTAGGTAATGTCTGATGTTTGTTGAATTTCTGCAATTACCGTTCCAGCACCAATAGCATGGACTCTACCTGTTGGAATGTAAAAAGTGTCTCCAGGTTCAACTTTTTCGGTATTTAAAATATCTAAAACAGTTCCGTTATTTACGTGTTCTATGTATTCTTGTTGGGTTACTAATTTGTTAAAACCTACAATTAATTCTCCATCATTGTCAACATCCATAACATACCACATTTCATTTTTTCCAAAAGAATTATGACGTTCTTTGGCCAATTCATTACTAGGGTGTATTTGTATAGAAAGTGGAGTTTTGGCATCAATAAATTTGATAAGAATAGGAAAATCGTTTCCAAATTGTTTGTATACTTTATTCCCTACAAAATCTTCTTTATATGTTTTTATTAAATCTTTTAAAGATTTTCCTTGCAAAGGACCATTAGCAACTACAGATACATCTCCTTTTACATCTGAAATTTCCCAACTTTCACCAATATTATTTTTATTAGATTGTTTTTTAAAAGCATCAATTAGTTTTGTTCCTCCCCAAATACGTTCTTTTAAAATAGGGGTGAATTTAATAGGATATGCTTTCATTTCTTATTTGTTTTTATGGAGTGGAGCAAATATAATATTTCTAGCTATTTATTCTTTTTCTAAAAACAATTTTAAAGGTTTTATAAATTTAGGAAAACTTTCTATATGTGGTAAATGACCAATGTTTTTTATTTCTACCAATTCGCAGTTCGGAATTTTTTGTTGAGTTTGTTTGCCTAGCTTGTTGTAAAGTCCCATTTTACTTCTAGTTTTTTCTGAAACTAATGGTTTTCCCAAAGCAGTTCTATCTCTAGTACCGATAATTAATAGCGTAGGGCATTTTATGTTTTTAAATTCGTATAGCACAGGTTGTGTAAAAATCATATCATAGGTTAGGGCAGCGTTCCATGCTATTTTAGGATATTCAGAATTTAAGGTCCAGCCCGCTAAAAGATGTACCCATTGGTTGTATTCTTGTTTCCATTTACCATCGTAATAATTTTCTAGTTGGTATGATTTTATTTTGTCAGCTGTTTTTTTTAACTCTAGTTGATACCACCAATCTACGGTTTTATAAGGAACAACTAGTTTCCAATCTTCTAAACCAATAGGGTTTTCTAAAATTAATTTTTCGGTAACCTTAGGGTACATTAATGCAAATCTGGTGGCCAGCATTCCTCCCATGGAGTGTCCTAAAACTGCTGTTTTAGAAATATTAAGGTGATCTAATAGTAATTTTGTGTTTTTGGCCAATTCTTGAAAAGAATATTGAAAAGTATTTGGCTTAGAAGATTTTCCAAATCCAATTTGATCTGGAACAATTACTCGGTATCCTTCGGTTGTTAAAGATTCAATAGTAGTTTGCCAATAAGCACCGTTAAAATTTTTACCATGTAAAAGCACAATGGTTTTTCCGTTTTCTTTTTGTGGATGAATATCCATGTAAGCCATCTGTAATTCTTGTTGTTGTGTTTTTACAGGTAGGTGTTTAACTTTGTAAGGATATTCATAATTTTTGAGCATTATATCTAACCATTGAGGTTGGTTTTCTTGAGAAAAACTTAGTAAAGAGGAGAGTAGTAAGGCTAGTAGTAATTGAAATTTCATAATATTATTTTGATAGTATTTATTTATCAAAATCTGCACCAAAAACGTATTGATTTATATCTTTTGTTATTGATATATATAAAACAGAAAAACCACAACAATTAAGTTGTGGTTTTTAATGTGGTGCCTCCAGTCCCGAAGCATCGGGAGAACCAGGACTATTTTTTATTTAGAATATCAGGCAAGATATGTTGATTGTCAATAATTTTATAGATAAATTTTTTACTCTTCATTCGTTTTATAAAATTTTCAAGATATATAGCTTCAGTTTTGTCCTTTGTTTTAAAAGTTAGAGCTATTTGCCAGTCATTAGCTTTGGCTGTAAATGCTTTTGGGAACTTTTTATTTAGGTGTAATTGTAATCTAAAATTGATGTCAGAAGTTTCATCAATATAAAACCTGTTGAGTTGTTTGCTTTGAAGTATGTATAAAAAGTGCATTTTTATATAACAAGATACTATAAAAACAGAAAAACCACAACAATTAAGTTGTGGTTTTTAATGTGGTGCCTCCAGGAATCGAACCAGGGACACAAGGATTTTCAGTCCTTTGCTCTACCAACTGAGCTAAGGCACCATGCTTAACTTAGCGGTTGCAAATATATAACCTTTTTAATGTTTTGCAAACTTTTTGAATAAAAAATGTTGTTATCTTTGAGAAAGAAATTAATCAGGGTATGCATTTAATTATTGATGAAGGAAATTCGCTTGTAAAGCTTGCTGTATATAATCAAAATAAGCTTGTTGATTATAAGCAAGTTAGTTTTGAGGTTTGTGCAATTCACCTAAAAGATTGGTGTAAAGTTTATACTTTTAAGTCTGTTATTGTTTCTTCTGTAACCGATAAAATTTTAGATCTTTTTAATTCTTTACCCATTCAAAACAAAGTCGTTTTAACATATAAAACTCCAGTTCCTTTTAACAATTTATATAAAACACCCAACACGTTAGGAGTAGATAGAATTGCTTTGGTTATGGCTGCATATAATCAGTACCCTAAAAAAAACTGTTTGGTGATAGATGCCGGAACCTGTCTTACCTACGATTTTATAGATAAACAAGGAAACTACTTAGGAGGTGCTATTTCTCCAGGAATACAAATGAGGTTTAAAAGTATGCATGTGTTTACTAAAAAATTACCTCAATTATTTGTAAAACAAGATGTTGTGGCGTTAGAAGGAACAACTACAGAAGACTCTATGTATAGTGGTGTTTTAAATGGTATAGTGTTTGAGATAGAAGGAGCGATTAACTCTTATAAACAAAAATACGGGATTGTTAATATAATATTAACAGGAGGAGATGCGAAATTCTTGTATAAGCAATTAAAAAATAGCATATTTGTCAACCCAAATTTTCTGTTAGAAGGATTAAATGAGGTTCTAACATATCAAAATACAGATGAAGCAAAGCAAAAATAGTGTCTTAATATATTTTATATCCATTTTTTTATCTTGTCTATACGCGCAAGAAAAACAAGTATCTTCTTTACTTTCTAATTATGGTTTAGGAACCGTATTTTCAGAAGCAACCGTTGCCGAAAAAGCACAAGGAGATTTGTCTGTGATTAATAACAATACACAAGAGGTAGTTTCTATAGCCAACCCAGCATTGTTAAGTCATTTACAATTGACTTCTTTTTCTGTTTCGTTAGATGTATTAGGAGCAAATGTAGAAACCAACAAGAGTAATTTTTCTTCAAGTAGTATTTCATTATCAAACCTATCTTTGGGAATTCCTTTAGGTAGAAAAGGAGGTTTACTTGTAGGGTTAAGAGCAAATTCTGCAGTTGGTTTTGAAGTAGATAATAAAACGTCTTACGATTATAGCAATGGAGGAGTAAATCAGGTATATATATCTTTGGGATACGAAGTTATTGAAGGATTATCATTAGGAGGACAACTAAGTAAATATTTTGGAAAGACAGAAAAAAAACAAGCTTTTAAAGATGTAAGTCAAGCAACAGTCTATGACCAAAATTACAATGTTTCTGGAACTTCTGTAAAGTTAGGAGCGGAGTATACTTATAAAGTTTCCGAAAAGTTAGAGGCAACAATAGGAGCTACAGGTGTTTTAGCATATGATATTACAGCAACTGGAGATACAAAGTTTTATGAAGCAGTTGAGGGAGAAAAAAATATTTTTGGAGCTATAAGTAATACAACTCAACAACAACAAATAAGCGGATCTAAAAGCAATCCTTTTACGTCGGTATTTGGAGTAGGTTTGGGTGAAAAGAATCACTGGTTTTTAGGAGGTTCTTATCAAAATCAGAGTGCAATATCTTACTCAGGTAAAGTGTTTAGTCAAACATTATCACCATCTCAAGGAAATTCTGTTTCTTATGAAGCATCAAACAAAATAAGTTTAGGAGGTTACATCATTCCTAAAAAATATGCTCTTAAAAACTATTTTAACAGAGTGGCTTATAGAGCTGGTTTAAAATATGAAAATACAGGTTTGGTATTGAACAACAACAGTGTAAAAAATCTTGGCATGTCTTTTGGATTTGGTTTACCTGTAGGAAAAAGAATATCCTACTTAAATTTATCTTTTGAATTGGGTAGAGTAGGAGATGTTTCTAAAAACAACTATCAAGAAGAATACTTTAATGTGGGAATAGATTTCTCACTTTCGGATAAATGGTTTAACAAACGAGTAATTGACTAATAATAATCATAATGAAAACAAAACTAATCACACTAATTACAACCTTATTTTCGGTTTTTATTTTAACGGTACAGGCACAAGATGATTGTGCGTTAAAGTACAACATGTTAAAAACAGACATTAAAACAAAAAATTACGAATCGGCGTTAAAAAATTTAGAATACAGTTTAGACAACTGTGCCAATTTAACAGCCAATATTTATAAATATGGTGGAGGTTTAATTAACACAATGTTAAAAACAGCTACAGGAGAGCAAAAAACAAAAGTGATTGCTTTAGGAAACAAATTGTTTAAAAAACGTTTTGAATTCTACCCTAATGTAGACCCAGCTAAGGCACATAGTGATTATGCAGATTTTTTAGTAGATACAGAAGGAGATAAACAAGAAATCTACAGCCACTATGAGCAGGCTTTTAAAATAGATCCTACAAAGTTAGGTGTGGGTTCTATTATTTATTTCTTTAATGCAGTTGTAGAAAAAAATAAAGACCATAACTTACAGTTGGTATTTAATACATATGATGTTACTGTAGAGGCAATTAATAAAAAAGTAGAAGGATATTTAGAAATTGTACAAGAATTACAAGCTAAAGAAGATGCTGGTCAAACATTAATATCATCAGAAAAAAGAAAATTAAAAATTAGTAGTCAAAACTCTAAAGCATTAGGGCAAGTAGAAGGAATTTTAGATAAAAAAATAGAAGAAATTTCTACATGTGATTATTTAATACCTTTATACAAACAAGAGTACGAAGGACACAAAACAGATGTGCAATGGTTAACAAGAGCTATTAACCGTATGTTTAAAAAAGACTGTACACAAGATCCGTTGTATGCAGAGTTGGTTGGTCAATATCAAGAAGTAAATCCATCACCAGAAGCATCAGTATTGTATGCTGGTATTTTAATGGATAAAGGAGAAACAGTGAAAGCTATTGAGTTTTTTGAAAAAGCAATTGCTCAAGAAACAGATCCTACTAAAAAAGGTAAAAACTTATTAAAAGTAGCCAATATCTTTAAAAAGAGAGGACAAACAGCCAAAGCAGTAACATATGCTAAAAAAGCCATTGCTGTTAAGCCTAACTTAGGTAGAGCTTACACGTTAATAGCAACATCTTATGCAGGAGCAGCAAATAACTGTGGTAAAGATGAGTTTGAAAAACGTATGACTTATGTAGTTGCAGAAAGTTATGCTTTAAAAGCAGGTAGAGTAGATCCAAGTATTGGGGTGTATGCAGCAAACTTAGCAAGATCTTATAAAGCAAATCAACCAAGTAAAAAATTAGTGTTTAACAACGAGTTAGGATTAAAATCTGGAGATAACTATACGGTTAAATGTTGGATTAATGAAACAGTTAGAGTACCATAATAAGTACACTTTACAATAGATAAAAGCCAAAGATATTTCTTTGGCTTTTTTTATGAGCTAGTTTGTAAAAGAATAGAAACCATTAGAATTTATAATTATATATTTGTACTACATTTTATAGAGCATGCAACTAAAAAAGAATTGTACATTATATTTAAAGTATCCATTGTTATATGTGTTTATAATGATCTTTTTTTTGAGTTGTAAAAACTCATCAAAAGAAATAAACGATTTTTTAGCAGATCAAAACTTACCTATTGGAGTTGCAGAAAATATACACCATGTATATAAAGATTCAGGTAGGGTAACAAGCAGGTTAATAGCACCTGTACTGTGGGATTATACCAATAGAAAACTAAACCCTTATTCTGAATTTCCTAAGGGAGTAAAAATAGTTACCATAGATAGGATTACTAGAGATTCTGTAACTGTTACAGGAGATTATGCAATTAGTTATGATGCAACCCATTTTTCAGAAATTATAGGAAATGTTGTTGTTATCAATCATCAGAAAAACGCTACGCTAAATTCAGAGCAAATGTATTGGGATCAAAAAGAACAGTATTTTTTTACAAGTACTCCGTTTACTTTGTTTACAGAAAAAGACACTTTGCATGGAGTTGGTTTTGAATCTGATGGGAATTTAAATAATTGGATTTTAAATAATACAAACGGTAACTTTATTGTAGATAATCAAAAAGAAAAAAATGAATAAATTTTCAAAAATTATTGCGTGGGCATATTTAGTGGTAGGAATTGTGTTTGTGGTAGAAGTGTTTACCAATTGGAATACCGATAGACAAAAATCTTATGTTTCTTTATTTATGGCTGCTTTGGCTTTTTTTATGTTTATTTTTAAACGTAAATTTAGAAATAGGCGAATGGAAAAATAAACTCAATGGATATAGAATTTCTCATTATTATCATTTCAATATTACTATCTGCCTTTTTTTCTGGGTTAGAAATTGCTTTCGTATCTTCTAATAAATTGCAAGTTGCTTTAGAAAAGAAAAAGGAAGGATTAGCCTCTAGATTGTTAAGTAGATTAACACAAAAATCATCACGTTTTATTACCACTATGTTGGTAGGTAACAATATAGCGTTGGTTATTTATAGTTATTATATGGGAATTAAATTAGTGGCTGCTTTGCCAGAACCATTTAATAGTTCTTTATTGGTACAAACAATTATATCAACGTTGGTAATTTTAGTAACGGCAGAGTTTTTACCCAAAGCCATTTTTAGAGTGTATGCCAACGAAACCTTGCGCTTTTTTGCATTTCCAGCCTATATTTTTTATCTGTTTTTTTATCCTATTTCTGGAGTTATAAAAAACATATCAGACGGATTGTTAAAATTATTTTTTAACACCAAAGACGATGAAGAAGAATCGGACTTTAGTAAAGAGGAATTAGGACATTATATAGATAAACAATTAGAAACAGGTAAAAGTGATGATGTTATAGATTCTGAAATTCAGATTTTTCAAAACGCATTGAGCTTTAATTCGGTAAAAGCCAGAGAAATTATGGTGCCAAGAACCGATATTGAAGCAGTTGAAATTCATGAAAGAGTAAGTAAACTAAAACAAAGATTTGGCGACACTGGTTTTTCTAAAATTTTAATCTACAAAACATCGTTAGATGATATTGTTGGATATGTACATGCTTTTGAAATGTTTAAATTACCCAAAAACATAAAATCGGTACTGTTGCCTGTAGAATACATACCAGAATCTATGCTGATTAATGATGTTTTAAATGTAATGACCAAAAAACGAAGAAGTATTGCTGTCGTTATAGATGAGTACGGAGGAACATCGGGAGTAATTACAGTAGAAGATATAATAGAAGAATTGTTTGGTGAAATAGAAGATGAGCACGATAAAATAGCCTTAACAGATGAAAAAATTAGTGAAAATGAATATCATTTATCTGCAAGATTAGAGGTAAACTATTTAAATGAAGCTTACGAATTAAATATTCCAAAATCGGAATCTTACGAAACTTTAGGAGGGTATATTATAGAAAGCATAGAAGATATTCCTCAATTAGGAGAAGAGTTTGTAATGAATAATTTATACATTAAAATTATAAAAGTAAGCAATACTCATATAGAAGAAGTGTATCTAAAATCTAATTACGGAACAGAGTAAGTTTTTTTCTTTTAATTCCTTTCTTTTTGTTTTCTGATATCAATTGAAATTGTATTTTAGCGGACAATCAAAAATAATTACACATAATAAATGGCAATATTATCAAAAATCAGAGATCGTTCAGGATTTTTAATCATCGTTATTGGTTTAGCGATGTTTTCGTTCGTAGTAAGTCCAAAAGATATTATCGACTTTTTTAGCAATAAGAATAGCGATATTATAGGAGAAGTAAATGGTAAAGAAATTACTTACAAAGAATTTGCAACTAGAGTAGAAAATGCTAAAGCTCAAGGAGGGCAATCATCTTATGGTGCTTTAACTATAGAAAATATGGTTTGGAATCAACTAGTAAGTGAAAAAATTTACGAATCTAAACTAGAAGAAGCAGGGGTTATTGTAGGAGAAGGCGAAATATGGCAATCTATTATTACAAGCCCACAAGTAACAAACTCTCCTCAATTTAAAAATGCTCAAGGTGTTTTTGATGAAGATTTACTAAAAGAATACATTGCTAATTTAGAAGCAGATAAGTCTGAAAACGGTAGAACTAGCTTACAAGGATGGTTGAATTATGAAAAAGCTGTAAAGCAAAATTTATTAACTCAAGCATATAACGAATTAATAAATGTAGGTGTTACTGTTCAAGAACAAGAAGCAGTAAATGATTATGTGTTGAATAACACAAAAGTAACAGCAGACTATGTATATCTTCCTTTTGAATCTGTAGCAAATACAGAGGTTAAAGTAACTAAAGATGAAGTATCAAACTACATTAAAGAACATGCTAGTCTATATGAAACAGAAGAAACAAGAGATGTTAAATTGGTAAAGTTTTCTTTTCAAGCTTCTAAAGAAGATGAGGAAGAAATTAAGCAGAACTTAGCCAAGTTAATAGAAGATAAAGAAGAGTATAATAAAATTTCTAAATCAACAGAAGTTGTAAAAGGATTTAAGAACACAAAAGATGCTTATTTATTTGCTGATGAGGTAGGGTCTGATTTACCTGTAGAGAATAGATTTCAAAAAGAAAGTGAAATTCCAACGGTAATTAAAGAAGAAATTAAAAACGGACAATCAGGAACAATTGTAGGTCCTTACAAGTTTTCCAAGTATTACAAATTGACTAAAATTATAGATACCCAAAAATTACCTGATTCTGTAAAAGCAAGTCATATTTTAATCAGTTTTGTTGGAGCTCAAAGTGCACAACAAAATACTACAAGAACTATGGCTGATGCTCAAAAATTGGCAGACAGTATTTTAAACGTAGTAAAAAAATCTCCAAGAAAATTTGCAACCTTAGCAGAAAACTACTCTGTAGACCCAGGTTCTGCATCTAAAGGAGGAGATTTAGGATGGTTTGCATACAGAAGTATGGTTCCAGAATTTAGAGATTTTTGTTTTGAGAACAATAAAGGTGACATGGGGGTTGTTAGAACTAATTTTGGATACCACATTATTAAAATAGAAAATCAAAAAGACTTCAATCAAGCTTATAAGTTAGCTACTATTTCAAGAAAAATAGAAGCCTCTGAAACTACAGAAAACAAAACTTTTGAACAAGCTGAATTGTTTGCAAATGCATTAAGAAACGGAGAAGATTTTGAAACTTTGGCAAAAGAAAAAGGATATGCTATTAGTCCTGTAAACGGATTAAAAGCCATGGATGTATATGTTGGATCTGTAGGAGAAAACAGAAGAATTGTAAAGTGGGCTTTTGATGAAGAAACAGAATTAAATGCAACCAAACGTTTTGATTTAGATGAAAAAGGATATGCTGTAGTTAGCTTATCAGGAAAACAAAAGAAAGGATTAAAATCTGCTACAACAGCATTTAGTCAAGTAGAACCTATTTTAATAAAAGAAAAGAAAGCCGCTATTTTAAAAGCAAAAATGGAAGCGAATAGTTTAGAAGCTATAGCAAAAGCAAACAATGTAGAAGTAAGTTCTTTTAGCAATGTAACTGTAGGAGCTCCTACAATTCCATCTGTAGGAATAGAACCAGCCGTTGTAAGTACAGCTTCTGTAACAGCATCAAATAGTTTGGTAAAAGAAATAGTAGGAAATAAAGGAGTATTTGCAGTAGTAACTAAATCTGTAAACCAACCAACTAAAGAAGAAGCAAAAGCAAATGTAGAAGGTGCTTCTGATCAGTTAAAATCAGTAGTGTCTAGACAATTGTTTACAGCGTTAAAAGAAAACGTAGAAATTAAAGATTACAGAGCTTCTCGTTATTAATAGTTGAAAAAATAAAATCAAAAAAAGAGGCTTTAGAGCCTCTTTTTTTGTACCCATAATCAAGCTTTCATACCTTTGTTATATGATTACTCAAGAACAACTACACAAATTGGCTAATAGAGTGGCCAAGTTAAAAGAATATTTAGAGATTGATAAAAAACTGATTGAAATTGCCAATCAAGAAGAAAAATCTTTAGCTCCTGATTTTTGGAATAATCCAAAAGAAGCAGAAGCACACATGAAAGTTTTAAGAGGTTTAAAAAAATGGGTAGCAGATTATAAAAATGCTCAAACTCTTGTAGATGATTTAGGTGTTACGTTAGAGTTTTATAAAGAAGGCGAAGCAACAGAAGAGGAAGTAAATGAACTTGAAGAACAAACCTTAAGCATAATAGAAGACATAGAATTTAGAAATATGCTTTCTGAAGAGGGAGACGAAATGAGTGCTGTATTGCAAATTACTGCAGGAGCAGGAGGAACAGAAAGTTGCGATTGGGCTTCTATGCTATTACGTATGTACACCATGTGGTGTAACAAACAAGGTTTTAAAATTAAAGAACTAAACTTACAAGATGGTGATACAGCCGGAATTAAAACCGTAACAATTGAGATAGAAGGAGAGTTTGCTTTTGGATATTTAAAAGGTGAAAACGGAGTACATAGATTGGTAAGAATTTCTCCGTTTGATAGCAATGCAAAAAGACATACATCATTTGCTTCTGTATATGTTTATCCTTTGGTAGATGATTCAATTGAAATTAAAATAGACCCATCAGAATATACATTTGAAACTATGAGGGCTAGTGGTGCAGGTGGACAAAATGTAAACAAGGTAGAAACAGCGGTTCGTTTACGTCACCACCCTACGGGAATTATTATTGAAAATTCAGAAACACGTTCTCAGTTAGACAATAAAACCAAAGCGATGCAATTGTTAAAATCTCAATTGTATGAATTAGAATTGCAAAAGAAAATGGCCGCTCGTACTGAAATTGAAGCCAATAAAATGAAAATAGATTTTGGATCTCAAATACGCAACTATGTAATGCATCCTTATAAGTTGGTAAAAGATGTTAGAACTGCTTACGAAACAGGAAATGTAGATGCAGTTATGAATGGAGATATTGACGGTTTCTTAAAATCATATTTAATGAAGGCAGGACAACCAGAAACTAAAAATGAATTGTAATACAAAAGTAAAATGATCAAAATATATCACAATCCACGTTGTACAAAAAGCAGACAAGGAGTTGCTTTTTTAGAAGCTAAACATCTAGATTTTGAAGTGGTAAAATATTTAGAAGATAACTTTACTGTTGAAACGTTAACAGAAGTTATAAGTCAATTAGGAATTAAACCTATAGAATTGGTTCGAAAAACAGAAGCTGTTTGGAAAACAGAATTCAAAGGAAAAGAGTTAACTGACACTGAAATAATAACAGCAATGGTACAAAACCCAAAATTAATTGAGAGACCAATTGTTGTTCATCATAATAAAGCGGTAATAGCAAGACCTACAGATAAAATAGAAGAGGTTTTGTAAAAAATCCTTGTCTAAATAATTTACATCTAAATGCACAGACATTTTTTAATACACAAACCATACGGATACATTTCTCAATTTACAAGTGCCGAAAAAAATGCTCATAAAAAAAAGTTTTTAGGTCATTTATATACAGTACCTAATCAAACAATGGCAATTGGTCGGTTAGATGAACCTAGTGAAGGTTTGTTGCTTTTAACAACTGATGGTAAAGAAAGTGAAAGAGTACGTTCTAAAAGTGTAGAAAAAGAATATTATGTACAGCTAGATGGTATTATTGATCAAGCAGCTATTGAGATACTTAGAAAAGGAGTAGAAATAGGAGTAGACGGAAAAAAATACCAAACTTTACCATGTGCTGCTAATTGTATAAATATTCCCTTAAATCTACCTTATAGAAGAAAAAAAGTAAGAGATGATCGGCATGGACCTACAAGCTGGGCAAGTATTGTTATTACAGAAGGAAAGTTTAGACAAGTAAGAAAAATGTTTTCTGCTGTTGGGTTTCCTGTTCTAAGATTGATTCGTGTACGAATTGGAAACATGCATTTGCATCAAATACCAAAAGATGGAATTTTAGAAGTAAAAGAGTTCTGTTTAGACAAATAGATTCTACTAAATTCGCGTAAATATCAAATAAAAAAAGCCTCACAAATTGTGAGGCTTTCCGAACTGGGAGGTTCTATGTGCTTTTATTTTTCAAAAAGCACAATGCTTTCTATATGAGCAGTGTGTGGAAATTGATCGACCAAACTCATTTTGCTAATTTTATAACCAGCTTGTCTCAAAATTTCTGTATCTCTAGCTTGTGTGGCTGGGTTACAAGATACATAAACCATTCTACTAGCTCCAATTTTAATTACTTTGTCTAATGTTTTAGGAGCAATACCAGCACGTGGCGGATCTAAAACAATAGTTTCTATTTTTCCTTTGTATTGTGGATATTCTACTAAAAACTTACCCACATCTGCAGCGTAAAAATCAACACCTGTTATGTTATTTCTTTCTGCATTTTTTCTAGCATCTATAATTGCTTCTTCAACAATATCTACCCCAATAATTTTAGTGTCTGTAGTTTTAGAAGCTAATATTTGACCAATAGTTCCGGTTCCACAAAACAAGTCCATTACTATTTTTCCGTTCACCGTTTCTGCTTTTTCCAAAGCATAATCTATGACTTTGCTGTATAGTTTTTCGGCAGATTTTGGATTGGTTTGAAAGAAACTTTTCATAGAAATTTCAAAATTCAATCCCAATAAGTTTTCTACAATGCTAGCTTGCCCAAACACCAATTTTTCTTGACCGGTTACAGCCAAGGTTCTGTCACCAATTTCATCGTTTGTGGTGTGAATTAGTCCTGCAATTCTGTTTCCAAACAACTCTTTTAACAAGGTAACAAATCCATCCATATCAAAATGAGATATTTGTGGAGAAGTGGTTACCAAGTTACATAGAATTTGGTTGGTCTTGTAACTTTTACGAATCACAAAATAACGGAAAAAGCCTTTTTTTTGTGGTGCGTGCCATGGTTCTAAACCAGTATTGATGCAAAATTCACGAATGTCTTTTAGTTTGTTTTCTACTTCCGCATCAAACAAACCAGAATCTTTATCTAAATTTTCTGCACACCACCAAGTTCCTCTTTTTTTAAACCCCAAAGCAAATTCATCAACATCTGTTTTTTGTTCAAAATCATAACGAATGGCAGAAAAACCATATTCCATTTTATTTCTGTAATGGAATACTTCTGACGATGCAATAAATTCATCAAACAAGTTCTCTATATTGTCTACTTTACCAATACGTTTAAACAATTCTAAAGTGCTTTGCTTTTTGTATTGATGTTGTATGTCTATAGGTAATTTAATGTAGGGAGCACCTGGTATGGCTTGAAAAGGAACCTCTACTTCTTGGTCCGATGGTGATAAAACTTCAAACAATTTGGCTTCAGCATATCGTTTGCTTGTTTTTTTAATTTGACATTTTACCGTTTGACCTGGCAAAGTATTGGGTACAAATACTACAAATTCTCCTTCTTCGTTTCTTATTCTTCCAATTCCTTTTCCTCCAAAGGCATAGTCTTCTATAGTAATAGAGATAATTTCACCTCTTTTTACAAATTTGTTTCGTTCTCTTCTTGGCATGGGGCAAATTTACTTTTTTATTGTGATTATAAAGCCTAGCCTGTAAAAATTAATTCATGAACACAATGTAGGCATTTAAAGAAGTAGCTATTAGTAGCCAAATAAAGTAAGGAGCTATTAAAATCGATTTTAGTTGTAGTTGCTTGTGGTAGTTGTACAAAAAGTAGCTAACTACTGTGGTTAATAATGTAATGGTTATTAAACCTAAGAGATCTAAATGATAATAGAAAAATAGCGGATTCCATACTACGTTTAAAATCCACTGAATAGCATACCAACGTACTATTTTTTTAGAGGAAACCAAAGGGTATAAAAAAGCCATATAAATTGCAAAACAAATCATAATAAAAGACCAAGCAATACCAAACATATAGCCTGGTGGTGTCCAAGGTGCTTTGTTAAGTGTAGTGTACCAATCAGAATTTACTCCAGCTTTGGTAAACAAACCACCAAGAGCTAAAGCTGTAAAATTGATAATTAAAAACAAGGTAACTCTTTTAATCATTGTTTGGTTGTTTTGGGTTGTTGGTTAGTTTGTATACGCATTCTTTAATGCGTTTTTGTCTTGTATCGGCTCTTTTTGCAGATACAATGTTGTATAATATAAGTTTACGAGCAGATTTGCTAAGGCTTAAAAACAACTCTTTTGCATTGGAATGTTTTTTTAAAGCAACATCTAAATCAGGAGGAATAATAAGCGCTTCTACAGCATCTAAAATTGTCCAAGATCCGTTTTCTTTAGCTGTTTTAACACTTTTAAAACCTGCGGGTTTCATTAAACCTTGTTGTGTTAGTGCTTTAACTTTGTCTTTGTTAACTTTAGACCAATTACTTTTTGGTTTTCTTTTGCTAAAATATTGCTTATATGTTTCGGTATCAATTGTTTTTTTAACGCTGTCAATCCAACCAAAACACAATGCTTCATCTACAGCTTCACTCCATGTAAGGTTAAGAGTTTTAGATCTTTTTTTGTGAAAAATTAACCAAATAAAATCTTTTTCATGGTGATTTTCTACAAGCCACTGTCTCCATTCTTGCTTATTTGCAGGATAAAATTCAGTAGCTTTAGCATTAGTCATTTGGAATAATATTATTGGTTAATAACAAATAATCTAAATAGTTGGTAATTAATTTGTTTTGAGTACTTAATAATTTTAATTCAGATTCTATTAGTTTTTCTTGTCTTTTGTTAATTAAAAAAAGTGAACTTTCTCCATAATTAAACCTAGTGCTTTCGGCATCTAATAATTTCTTATAACCGTTAATGTTTTGTTCTAGCAAACCAATTTGCTTAGACAATGCAATTTGATTTTGTTGATTGGCTATAATTTTATTCTGAACTTCTGTTTTTTTGTAAGCTATTTCGTAATTAATTTCTTCTACTTTGTATTTGCTTTCTCTGTATTTTCCTCTTTGAGTTCTAAATAATAAAGGCACTGTTAAACTAGCTCCCCATTTGTAATTATCTACATCAAAATTAGGGCTTACGTTGGTGTTGTCTGTATAAAGTAGTTGGTTGTATTTTACTTTTAATTTGGGTTTTAGTTTTTCTCTATTTAGTTTTTGTTTTAATAACAATACCTCTTTCTTACCTATTTTTTCGGCAATAGCAGGAATACTGTCTAGATTGCTAACTAAAGTAATTGATGATTGCTTGGTTGCAATTGTTGCAGATTCTGGTTCTATACTAGGTTTTAAACCTATAGGCATATTATCTAGCCATAAATTGTTTTCAACTTTTAATCTTTTTTCAATTAACAACTGTTTGTATTTAATAAGGTCTATGTTGCTGTTTTGCAAGTAAACATTTGCTTCTAGTGTATCTATACTTGTTTTTTCGCCGTTGGCCAATGCACTTTTGGTATTGTTTAAATACAACTGACTTAATTGTAAGTTTTGTTCCATTATTTTATAAATACCAGTGTACTGTTGCCATTCTGCATAGGCTACAGATGCATTGTAAATAAGTTGGTTTAATAGCTGTTGCTGCTGGTTTTTGGCAATTTGCTGATAAACTTTTGCTTGTTGTAATGCTGTTCTTCGGGTGTTGGTAAGCAAACCTTGTAGAACATCTACCTCTAAGCCGGCACTCCACAAACCACTTCCTGTTGTTTTGTTTTCAGGGTTTAGGTATGTACCAGAATTGTTGTCAAATCCCCCTGTAATATTTACTCCAATTGGAGTGGGAATGGTTATTTTGTTTTTAAAAATGGTGTAATATTCTTTGTCTTTAAAATCTTTTTGATCAATTTTAGAAACAAGACTTGGATCAAATTCTCCTTTGGCAGCTAGCAATTGAGCTTTGGCTACTTTTTCTTTTAACAAAGCACTTTTGGCTATTGGGTGTTCGTTTATAATATTAAAAATATATTCTCTGTAAGACAATATACCATTGTTGCTTTGTGCAAAGGAGTTGTATGAGATCAATAGAATAAGGAGGCAAATGGTTTTCTTCATTATTTTACTGATTTTATTGGAGCTTTCTTTTTTACTTCTTCAGACTCTCCGCTTTGTTTTTCTTCTCCGGATCTATAAAAATCTGGTGGGAATCCGTTTAGGTTTCTCCACAATTCATACCAAATAGGTACATCGTTTAATAAAATAAAGGTATAAGTTCCTGTACCTACTCTTAAGTTTTCTGGCCATTCTTTACTAGTTTCATCGGGTGAAATTAACACTCTATATTTTCCGTTTTCACTAATGTGTTGATCGATGGCAAAAATTTTCCCTGAAAAAATTCCGGTAGATTTTTCTGGCCATCCGCTAATCACCAAAGCAGGCCAACCATCAAAGCGCAATCGGGTATGATCGCTAATTTTTAATAAGGGTAAGTCTTGAGGTTTTACATATACTTCCACAGCCAAATCATAATCAGCAGGCATAATGGTTAAAATGTCTGTTCCTTCTTTAATTAACTGTCCTGTTCCTTTTTTGATGGTTTTGGTAATGTATCCGTTGGTAGGAGCAGTAATGTAGTAAAGTCTTTGTCTTTGCTGGTAATTACTTAATTGATTTTTTAGTTTAGAGGTGTTAGAGGTGGCTTCTAACTTAGCAGATAAGGCACTTTGAATATCGGAATTGGTTTTGGATATTTTTTGATTGTAATCTTGCTCTGTAGATGCCAATTCTAATTTGTAATTGATATACATGTTTTTCTGATTCTCTAACTTGTTTTGTTGAGAAAGAAATTTAGCATAAGCCTCTTGTTGTTTTAGTTCCTTTTCTTGTAAATCGGATAGTGATTTTAAACCTTGAGAATGCAATTCTTTGGTTCTGTTGTATTGATTGATAGCAATATTGTATTTTATTTTATAGGCATTTAAATCAATACTATCAATATTAATTTTGTTTTGGGTCTGAATAATTTTATTTCTAACCTGCTCTAGTTTTAACAATCTACTTTCTTTTATAGAAGCCAATTGGGCTTTAAGTGCAATTACTTTATCATCGTAAGATGTAATACTTTCGGATTTTGCATTTACTTGTTCTTGTGTTCTAGAAATTAAGTTAGGATCAAAATAATCGTTTTTAACTTCTGTTATGTAGATAAGTGTATCTCCTTTATGAACAAAGTTCCCTTCTCTTACATACCATTTTTCTAATCTTCCAGAAATAATAGATTGTACAGGCTGTGGTCTTTGTTCTGGCAATAAAGTAGTTACATACCCTTTTCCTTTAATGTTCTGAGTCCACGGTACAAATAGCACAATTATTAAAATTAACAAAAGCCCCATACCATAGTAGAATCTTTTTTGAGAGTAGTCTTTTTTATTTAAGAATTGGTACGATTTAAAACTATCAAGTTTGATCATACTCCTGATGCTGTTTTCAGATATATTTAACATAGACTTATAGTTTTATAATTTGGTTAGACTTTTCTGCCCAGTATTGATAATCTGCAATTACAATAACTGTCCATGATTTAGATGGATCCATAATATAATCTATAATGGTTCTTTTTTCTTCCTGATCTATAAATTGCAAAGGATCTTCTAGTAACAAAAGTTTTGGGTTGTTAACCAAAGCTCTGGCCAGTATAATTTTTTGAATAATACTTCTAGGCATTCTTCTCCCTTCGGAATCAATATCGGTTTCTATTCCTTTTCTTAGTTTAGAAATATAACTTGATAGGTTTAAAACATCTAGAACCGTGTTTAAATGATTGATGTCTATAGTTCTGTTCATTAGTATGTTTTCTGCAATAGTTCCCTCAAATAATCCTGTGTTAGGTGTTATAAAACCAATGTGTTTGTTGTATGAATTGTGAGAGTAGTAGGTAGAAGGTCTTTCGTTAATAAGAACTTCTCCTTTATCTATACCATGTATTCTTGCTAAAATGTTTAATAAGGTAGATTTTCCTTTACCTGTATTTCCTTTTAACCATACTTTTTCTCCAGAGTTAATTTTAAAAGAGTAATTGTCAAATAAAAATAATTCTTCGTTAGGATATTTAAAGTACATATTGTTTACCTCAATAGAAAGACCTTTGTCTGTATCTAACTCTCCCAATTCAGCATCTCTGTCAATTTCTAAATCGGTTACATAACCAATTTTATCAAGGGCTGTTAATACATCGTAAATAGTTTCTATAATTCTAATAACTTTTTCTACAGAGTTGATAATTAAAATAATAATAATCTCAGAAGCTACAAACTGTCCAATGTTCATTTCTTGTTGAAATACCAAATATCCTCCTAAAACTAATAAACCTGCAGCCACCCATACTTTAAAACCAATAAAAAGCATAAACTGTTTAATTAAAACGGTAAAGTGCTTTTCTCTACTTTCTAAATATTGAATGTTAATAGCATCTGTTTTTTTAAGGTGTAAGTTTCCTTGGTTGTGTATTTTAAAAGATTTGGTATTGCTTGCAATTTCTTCTAACCAGTGTGCTAAATTGTATTTGTATTTACTTTCTTTTATACTTGTTTCTAGTCCTTTGGGTCCTGTTATTTTAAAAATTAAGAAAATAATTAAAAACAGAGTAACTCCTAGTAAAATAAAGTAAGAGCTGTAAAAGGTTAACAAAATCAATCCGAAAACAATTTGGAATACAGCTAAAGAAAAGTCTATTAATATTTTAGGCAATCCTTTTTGAATGGTTAGTACATCAAAAAAACGATTGACCAATTCTGGTGCATGAACTTTATCTAAGTTCATTTGTTTTATTTTGGGAATTCTGAAAGCAAATTCAAAAGCCGATTTGGCAAAAATGTCTTGTTGTATGTCTTCTACAATTCTTAACTGACTTATTTGGATTGCTCCAGAAATTGCAATTCCAATCAAAACAAAAACCACCAAAACTACCCATGATGTGGTTAATTCTCCTGTTTGTAAATAGTTAATAATAGCTTGTATTCCTAAAGGAAGAGATAAGTTTACAAGTCCACTAATAATTGCGTAATAATAAATTAATCTAATTTGTTTTCTATATGGATTAATTAGGTTCCAAAACCGAACTAAAGGGGATGTTGTCATGTGCTCTTTGGTTTATTCAAAAATAATAAATAGACTGCTTTTAAATAATACTATTCCTAGCAATATTTATACCTATTTTATGAATGTTGATAGTTTATCTAGATTTAAAAATCTGTTAAAATTTTATGTGTTTCTTCACAAATAATTTGGGTACAATATGTAAAACAAACCTTTTGGGGTTTTAGTAATATATTGTAGTGGGTAGTTAGGGTGTTTGTTGTGTGTAACCAATAAATATGGTTGCACAAACACGTTTAACTAAAGTTTTTGGGAGGTGGAATGTCTAATTGTTTGTACCTATTGGTAATTAAGGGTACAGGAGTAGAAAATTTCTGTTTTTCTTTTTCAAATCTATTGTCTTTCGCTTTTAAAAGAGAAGGATCGTGAGCAATTAATTGAATTTTTAAAGTGTTTTTTTGTTTGCTATCTTCAGAATTAGTATCGTCATATTCTTCTATAACGTTTTCAAGCCCCAAAAGGGTTTCAAGAATCATTTCAACAATACTATCTTGATTGTTAAAAGAGAGACTTTTATGCATACTTATAGGGAGTGAACTCGGTGCATCAATACTGATATTCAGTAGATGCAATCCCATAATCCCAAATAAGATTTTAATAATTATACTATTTCTAAACTGTTTAAACACACGTCAAAAATACATTAAAAAAATGAAAATAAGATGCGTAAAAGTTCAATGTTTTGGAAATTTACGATCAACTACATCAAACCTATATTTAAAAATTTTGTGTAACTGTTTTTTAATAAAAAGACTGTTGGCAATAGCTCCTAAAAAACCAAACGGGGGCTGGTACGTAACAATGTCTTTCATATAAACACCACCATCTCTTTCTTCTAATATATGTTGATGATGCCAAAGTTTATAAGGACCAATTCGTTGCTCATCTACAAAATAGTGTTTGTCTACCACATGAGTTATTTCTGTAACCCAATTGGTTGGTATTCCTAAAATAGGTTTTACAATATAACTAATAATCATTCCCTCATACATTTTATCATCTTTGTTTTCAGATGTAATGTCGAATCCCATGTGTTTAGGAGTAATGTCTTTTAGGTTTTTAGGTGATGACATAAAATCCCAAATAGTTTCTAAATCAGCAGGTATAAATTGCTCTCTTTTAAGTTGATAAAATGCCATAATTTTTAGTTTTTAAGTTTCTCTATTTCTTCAGCAATCAATTCTGCTTCTGCAATTTTAGCATCGCTTTTACTTCTGTTTATGTTAGAAAGTTGATGTGCTTCTTTTAAAAGTTTTTTGTATTTAACCTCTAATTGATGAATGGGATTTTTTTTCTTAAAGAGAGAGAACATATTGTTTAGTTTATAAGAGTAAAGTTGCGGATGTGTTGTATTTTAGTGGCTATTTTTTCGGCCTCTTCTATTCTAGCATACGAAGCATTTTTGTTGGTTTTTAAATACTTAAGAGCTTCTTTAATTAACTTTTGGTGTTTTGCTTGTAATTTTTTAATTGAATAGTTTTTTAAAAATGTAATCATATTATACTTATGTTTTTAAGGTTGAAATTCCTCCATCAACAGCTATAATTTGTCCGGTAATCCAATTGGCTTTTTTAGAAAGTAAAAAAGCTACCATATGTGCAATATCTGTAGGTTGTCCTATTTTTTTTAAAGGATGCCTATGGGCATTAGCTTCTATTTTGCTACCACTACTTAATAATTTTTTTGACAAATTAGTTTGAGTAATAGAAGGAGCAATACAGTTTACACGGATGGTTGGTGATAGTTCTGCAGCCAAGCTTTTAGTCAATCCTTCTATAGCTCCCTTAGATGTAGAAACTTGTGTATGGAAATTAAAACCTTGCTGTACAGCTACGGTAGAAAACAAAACAATACTAGGGTTTGTTCCGTTTTTTAAACTTTTTAGGCTTTGCTGAATTACTTTAACAGCACCAATAACCTGTAAATTATAGTCATCTAAAAAACTTTGAGGACTTAGTCTATTAAAAGGTAGTAAATTAATACTCCCTGGGCAATATATAAGCCCATCAATGTTTTCTGGAATAAAGTGCAAATTTAACGTATTGTCTAAAATATTAAGTTGATAGAAATCAACACCCTCAATATTTGGTGGGTTTGTAGTGTTGTAAGTACCAATAACTTTATAGCCATTGTTCGCTAAAATTTTAGCTGTAGCTAAGCCTATTCCAGAAGAAGCTCCTATAATTACATATGTTTTCATAATGTTATTTTTTTGATAGTTTGTTGTTGCTAATAATGCGTTGCATTTTACTTTTAAAAGCACCTTTTACAAATGGTCTTTTGTGCAAATGTTTGGTAGCTCTACCTTGTACTCTTTTTCGCCAAAGTTTAAAACTGCTAGATTTTAATTCAGATCTCATTAATAGAATAACTTCAGATTCGGACAAATTAAATTGAAACTCAATAGCTTCAAAAGGTGTTCTATCTTCCCAAGCCATTTCTATAATTCTGTCTATTTCTGCATCTGTAAATCTTACTTTCATACAGCTTGGTTTAATGTGTGTTTTTGTATAATTCTAGTATTCTCATCCATTACCAACGGATCGTGCTTCATTTCCCATAAAATTTTACTGGCTTTGTTTCTTTTTTGTTTCAAGTCTATAATAGGTAGCGGATAATCTATGCCTAGTTTTAAGTTGTACATTCCTTGTTCTAAAGGAGTCATTAAATAAGGTTCATGTATGTGCTTAGTTTGCAAGTGGGCCAATTCAGGAACCCATTTTCTAATAAAATCTGCGTTACTATCATGTTCGTATCCATTTTTTATAGGGTTGTAAATTCGCAAGGTGTTCACTCCGGTTTCTCCTGCTTGCATTTGTACTTGTGCAAAAAGAATTCCGGGCTCAAAATCTATAAACATTTTAGATAAATACACAGCACAATCTTGCCATGGTTGCCAGAGCAAATGCGTAAAAAAGGAAACAATTACGGCACGCATTCTAAAATTTAAATATCCGGTTTCATTCAAACAACGCATACAGGCATCAATCATAGGAATTCCTGTTTGTCCGGTTTGCCATGCTGTTTGGTAGTGCTCGTAAATGGTTTTTTTTAACATTCTGTAGCCTTTGTTAATGCTTGCATGTTCCATGGTGTGCTCCATTTCAAACTTCTGAATAAAATGAGCTTGCCATTTTAATCTTGCAGCAAAGGCATCTAACTCTTTTTTGTTTTTACTATAGGGTCTAATTCCTTTAAGGGTTTGCCATACTTGTCTGGTAGATAAGTTTCCCCATGCCAAATACGGAGACAATCTACTGCAAGATTCTGTAGCTGTTTTGGGTTTGGAAATATCTTGAGTGTAATTTAAATAACGTTCTTCAAAAAAGCTTTTTTCATATTTTAACGCTTCGGTAACACCTCCTTTTTGTATGCTATGTTGTTTAGGAGTTGTTAAATTTATTACACTAAATTGTTTTTCTAATTCTTGGATTTCATGAAGTGTTAGCAATTGGTTTTTAGGATGAAATGAAAACAAAGGTTGGTTCATGTAGTCTTTCCATTTTCCTACCCAACCACGTCTGTTTTTTAAACCACGCAAAACCCCATTCCAAACATTTTCTTTCCAGCTGATGAAATTGTTATGACAGTAACGTGTAATTTTTTGATCTCTATGATAGGTACATAGCAATCCTGTTTCTTGATGTGAAAATAAATCACGAATGTCATAATGCTGTAATAATTGATTTAGAACTGCAGCAACTTCTGAATGTACAGCTAAAATTTTTGAATTGTAGGGAAGTAGCAATCGGTTAAGATCTGTAATAGATTCTTTGATGAAATTCCAATGTCTTGTTTCGTAATGTGGATCTTTTAGCAAAAAATCTTCAAAAACATACAATAATAATACTCTTTTGCCAGTAGCAATAGCGTTGTAAATAGCTTCATTATCTTGTAGTCTTAAGTCTCTTTTTAACCAAACCACAGCTAAAGGTTCTTTATGATACATGGTTTTTAGGTTTTTAATAAATTTTTTAGCATTCCGTTAAATATAAATCCGTGAAAAGGGAGTACAGCATACCAATACAAACGACCATACAATCCTTTAGGTCTAAAAATGGCTCTTTGATATAGTTTGTTTTGAATAATTTTAAATTCTAACCAAGCTTCTCCAGGTAATTTCATTTCGGCATATAGCAATAGCTTTTTTTCTTTTTTACTAGCGTATAATACTCTCCAAAAATCAATAACATCTCCTGTTTGAATTTTGTTGTCGTGGGTTCTACCTCTTCTTAAACCTACTCCGCCAAAAATTAAATCTAAAAAGCCTCTTAGTTTCCATAAAAAATTTCCGTAATACCAACCTGTTTCTCCACCAATTGCCCAAATTTTAGCAAGCGTAACTTCTTCGTTTGTAAGGTCTCCAGATCTAATATCTTTAAAGCAACCAAACTTTGGTGGGTTAATGTGTTTGCCAAAAAAATGATCGTCTATGGGAGTGTTTACAGCATCTTTCCAACTAGAGACAATCGCATTTTGTTCTATTTTTTCAAAGGCTTTTTTAACAGCTTTTATATATGAAATAGGTTGAATAGCTAGTATTTGATTAATATTAGAAGGTTTTCCAATAACCTCTACTTTCATACTGTCTACCAGGCTACTGGCCAAGGAATACGTAGTAGTGGTAACAAAATATAACCAATAAGAAGACAGTTTAGGAGTCATAATAGGAATGGTAACAATCCATCTTTTGAGTTGTCTAACTTTGGCAAATTGCAACAACATTTGCTTATAAGTTAGTATTTCTGGCCCCATTATATCATAAGATTTATGGTATAACTTTTTAATTCCTAAAGCTTTGGATAAAAACTGAATAACATCGGCTACTCCAATGGGTTGTGTTTTGGTGTTTAGCCATTTAGGAGTAATCATTACAGGAAGTTTTTCTATCAAATCACGAATAATTTCAAAAGAAGCACTTCCGCTACCTACAATAATTCCTGCTCTAAACGTGGTAAGCGCATAGTTCCCTGTGCTTAAAACATCTTCTACTTTTTTTCTAGAGCTTAAATGTTTAGATAGTATTTTGTCATTAACAATTCCACTTAAATAAATTACTTGTTCACATTCGGTTTGATTAATTTGAGAAGTAAAATTAATAGCACAAGTTTCTTCTAAGGCTTCAAAACCGCTTGCATCTGCAGACATGGAATGTATTAAGTAATAGGCAACTTGTATGTTTTTAGGAATGTTTTGTAAAGTTTCTGGTTTCAGAAAATCAACCTGAATAAAGGTAATATTGTTTGTGTTGGCATATTCTTGTGGAATCCTATTCAAATCTCTTACACAGCAAACTAGCTCGTGATTGTTTTGCAACAATACGGGAATAAGTCTCATGCCTATGTATCCTGTAGTTCCTGTAATTAAGATTTTCATGTGTGTTATTTAAATATTATAATTAGTTGTTGTATTTATTGCTTGGGTCTTTGATATGGCAAACGATCTATTAGCTCCGTTTTTACATAACCATCTAATCCATTAATTCCAACAACATTTCCTTTGGCTAAGTCTACAAATCCATCGGTGTGAATTAGGGATTCTTGTGCATATAGTTTCTGAATTTCACCTAACACCAAAATGGTTCCGTTTTCTTGTATGTTATATTCTCCTACGTATTTCATTAATAACTGTACGGGAGCGTTTTTTACAAAAGGGATGTAACTATCTGTTTTGTACTCTTCTTCTAAATTGGTTTGTTCAAACTCATTCACATCAAAAGGATATTTGGCACTTGTGTGGTGAGCATCTTTAATAATAGATTGATGAATGTGGTTGATAGAGTAAAACTCATTCTCTTTAATATTATCATAGGTGTTTCTTGCCACGGTAGTAGGTCTAAAAATCATTCCTAATAATGGAGGTTCAGATCCAAAATGAACAATGGAACTAAACACAGAAACATTTACAATTCCGCTATTAGAGATAGAACCCACCAAATTAGCCGATTTTAATCCTGTAACACTGTTTATTAAATTGATTTTATAAAGGTGTTCTAGTTGTGCTATTTCCTGTTTTGTAAACGTTTTCATTAGATGCTTTTGTAATTGTTGATTTGTATGTTTTTCGCTTTTAAATCATGCATTAAATTATACAGCCCAAAAAAGGTTCTATTGATGTAGATAAAATGCTTAGAGCCTCTGTTTCCATTCATGTTTTTTAGTTCAGAATCGTTGTTAAAATGCTCTCCCAATTCGGCTATCTTACCAAAGAAAACATCATCAGAAAAATCAAAACTTTCTAAGTGAAAAGGTTGTGTAAAAAGGCTTAACAATTCGTGAAATAGCTGAGTAAAAAAAGCAATTTCCTTAGGTCCGTCTTGTGGAATTAAAATTTCTAATTCGTACAATTTGTCTTTAAACAGTTTAGGATGGTTTAAAACTGCAGGTTCTGCCAATTCAAAATAAGGAATGTAAAAGCTGTTTGGTATTTGTTTGATACATCCAAAATCTAAAGCAATTAATTGATGATTTTTAGAAATTAAAAAATTACCAGGATGCGGATCTGCATGTACTTTTTTTAGAATGTGAATTTGATACATGTAAAAATCCCATAAAGCTTGTCCTATTTGTGTTCTTATCTCTTCGCTAGCACTATTAATATCATACTCCGATAAATGGACACCCTCCATCCAATCCATCGTAATAATTCTATCTGTGGATAGTTCGGGATAATAATTAGGAAACTCTAAATTAGGGATGTTTTTACATGCGTTAGAAATAGCTACGCTTTGTGAAACTTCTAAAACGTAGTTGGTTTCTTCAATTAATTTGTTTTCTACTTCTTTAAAATATTTATCAGATCCTTCTCCTCTAATATTAAACATTTTAATAGCAATGGGTTTTACCAACGCTAAATCGGAACTAATGCTTTGTGCAACTCCTGGATATTGAATTTTTACAGCCAGTTGTTTTCCGTTGAGGGTAGCTTTGTGCACTTGTCCAATACTAGCTGCGTTTACAGAATTTAAATCAAAAGAGTCGTAAATTTCATTAGGACTTTTTTTGAAATATTTTCTAAAAGTTTTTAGCACCAATGCAGATGACAAAGGGGGAACTGAAAACTGTGATAAGGAAAATTTTTCTACATAAGCTTTAGGCAGCATACTTTTTTCCATGCTTAACATTTGAGCAACTTTTAAGGCACTACCTTTTAAATCTTTAAGACTATTGTAAATATCATCAGCATTAGATTTATCTAAATTGTTTTTGGCCAACTGAGCATCTCCAATTGTTTTTTCTACATTGTATTTTAAGTAATTAATACCCACTTTGGCACCTGTGCTAATTAATTTAGAGGCTCTCTGTATTTTTCCGGTAGGTATGCTGTCTAGTGTTTTCATAAGCTATTTAAAAATTGGGTTTAATTTTTTCTTTAAAAAAGAATTTTCCTAAGTCTATAAAGCTTTCTAATGGAACTGTGTTTATAAAGTCAAAAGAGGCATTTACAGATTTTTCTATGAACAAATCAGTTTTTTCAAAACTAATAGAGGTATCGTCCATCCAAAATTTAAGTGTCATTAAAAATTGAGTCCAAGCAAGCTCTTCAATACTTTTGTTTTTTAGAGAGTTTAATTTTTCTTGTTTTAAATCAAAGGTTTTAATGTTTAATGTTTTTATAAATTCAATAAATTTCTTTTTAAAAGGAATTAAGGTTTTTATGTTTTTTAATCCGTATTTGTATTTGTTAAGTGAGCACAAAACATAGCTTCTATTACTTGTTAATAATTCAAAAAAAGTATAATAAAAAACTAAAAGCTCATTTTTAGCATCTAAATCGTTATAGGAAATTTCAGACATCATTAACTTAATAGTTTCATCGTAAAAAACACAATAGATGTCTGTTTCTATATGTTCAAAAGAAGTGTAATGCTGATAGAATTCTTGTTCTTCAATATTTAGCTCTTTGGAAAATTTGTAAATAGACTCTGGGGTTTTACCATGTTCCAATACATGGTCCATGAATTTAGAAATGATTTCTGTTTTGTTAATTTTTGTTGCTTCCATAATTATGTCTTAAGATATGCTTAAAGTTAGCGGGTTATGGAATGAATTTGAAAAATGGAAGGCTTTGTTTTGTTAATTTTTTTTAGTGGCTAATGGTAAGTTTAATTAGCCAGAATCCTTTTGTTTTACTGTGTTTTTAAAATTATTGTGACGAATAGGAATCGTAAATTACACTGTTTTTTAAGTGGTTTTTTTAGAAATGGGATTGCTGGGAAGTAGATGTTTCAGATGGGAAATCTCAAAATATAAAAAAGAAAAACGGGATAACAATTTGTTAACAATTAGTTAACTAGTAGCGGTTTGTACAAACTTAATACTCGTTCTATATTTGCACCACATTACCAAAAAAATGCATACAATTATTAAAAATATTACTTTAGGATTTGCTTTACTGTTTACAATAGCAGTAAGTGCAAACAACCCTGGGTTAGATAATTTAGATAATGCAAAAGAAATTTTACCAAAAGCAAAAAGTACAATTGAAACGCTTTTTAAAGTAGATGGTAAAGAGGTAGAAGATGTATTTCTAAAAATAAAGAGAGTTGATAGGATTTTAACTCCTAAAAAGAAACTTTCTAAAGCAAAATATACAATAGCTTAATTGATAAAATTAAGCTATTTTTTTTGTCTTAATATTAAAGTTCTTTACTGCCTTTAATTACAGCTTTAGGAGCAAACTTAGACAAGTCACCATTATGTTTTATAATGTCTCTTACAATACTAGAACTTATAAAGGCGGTATCTGCACTTGTTAGTAAAAAAACAGTATCTATACCTGTTAATTTTCTATTGGTAATGGCAATGGCTTTTTCAAATTCAAAATCAGCGGGATTTCTTAAACCTCTAAGAATAAAATCAGCATTAATATTTTTACAAAATTGGGTTGTTAAACCGGTATATGTTTCTACGGTTAGGTTAGGAACGTTTTTAAAAGTTTCTTTGATAAAATTTAGTCTTTGTTCTAAAGAGAATCTGTATTTTTTAGAATCGTTAATTCCAATAGCAATGACCAACTCATCAAACAAAGGAATTGCACGGTTGATAACATCTACATGACCTAAAGTAATAGGATCAAAAGAACCAGGGAAAACAGCTTTTTTCATAATACTTGTAAGATACTTATTTTTTTAAAGCCATTTCTATAGCGTTAGACAATAAATTAGGTAGTGGAATTCCTGCAGCTTTTGCTTGCTGAGGGAGCAAACTTTCGGTAGTCATTCCTGGAACAGTATTCATTTCTAAAAAGTAAGGAATGTCACCAATAAAAATAAATTCTGACCTAGAAAAGCCAGTCATGCTTAAAGCTTTGTAGGCTTTTAAAGCCTCTGTGTGTAAATTTTCTAGTTGTATGTCTGTAATTCTAGCAGGAGTAATTTCTTGAGACTTTCCTTCGTATTTGGCTTCGTAATCAAAAAAATCATTTTCAGAAACAATTTCTGTAGCAGGCAAAGGAATGGTGTTTCCTTGGTAATTAATAACTCCTATAGACACCTCGGTTCCGTCTAAAAATGATTCAATTAATATTTGGCTGTCTTCTGCAAATGCTTTTTCAAAGGCAGGTTTAAATTCATCAGCAGTATTTACTTTAGAAATACCAAAACTAGATCCAGCGTTATTGGGTTTTACAAAACAAGGCAATCCTAGTTCGTTAATAATAGTATCAATATCAATAGTTTGCCCTTTGTCATAGTACAAAGATTTTGCGGTGTTAATTCCGTGTTTTCTCAATACGCTTAAGCAATCACGTTTGTTAAATGTTAATGCCATTTGATAAGATGGAGCAGAGGTATGAGGAATGTTTAACATTTCAAAATAGGCCAGTATTTTTCCATCTTCTCCAGGAGCACCATGGATTACATTAAAAACACAATCAAAATTTATTTTTTCATGGTTAATTGTTACAGAAAAATCATTCTTATCAATAGAATATTCTTTAGTGTCCGTATGCAATACTACCCATTTTTCTTTGGTAATAATTACTTTGTATGGATTGTATTTGGCTGTATCTATGTGGTTAAAAACCACATTTCCACTAATCATAGAAATAGAGTATTCACTAGAATAACCTCCCATTATTACAGCAATGTTTTGTTTCATAAAAGCCCTTAAATTAGAAAGCTAAAAATATTAAATATTAATTCAAAACCATGCATTTAGGTTTTATATCTTTGCCAAAAATAGTTTTCAATGAAATTGTTAGCGTTCTTAAAAAGTAAAACCTTTATTATTAACTTATTTATAGCTTTAGTAATTAGTATATTATTAATGGTAGGAGTTATAAAATCGTTACATTCTATTACCAATCAGGATCAAAAAATTAAAGTTCCCAATTTAACAGCTTTAACTTTAGAAGAAGTTAAAATTGTTTTAGATGATTTAAATTTAAGATATGAAGTATTAGAATCTGGAAGTTACAACCCAGAAATACCTAAAGAAGCGGTGTTGGAACAAGAACCACAAGTAGGAGCTATTGTAAAAGAAAAACGAAAAATATATGTAACCATTAATCCTAATGGATACGCACAAGCTCCAATACCTCCGTTTTACGGAAAAACAAGAAAAGAAATTATTCAACTAATTATTAACAGTGGTTTTAACGTAGGAATGTACGAAGAGGTAGATGATATAGGAACTGTGGTTAGAGGACTAAAGTTTAAAGGTCAAGAGTTGGAAGCAGGAGATATGTTGCCCAAAATGTCTATTATAGATGTTGTTATTGGTAACGGACAATTAAGATAAATATGGAAGAAATAGGACCAGAGATAGAAGAAAATTTTGAACACTATAAATTTGTTGCGGAACCAGGACAACAACCTCTTAGAGTAGATAAGTTTTTAATGAACTTTATTATGAATGTAACTCGTAATAAAGTACAGCAAGCTGTAAAAGAAGGAAATGTATTGGTAAATGATGAGGTGGTAAAAGCCAGTCATAAAGTAAAACCAGGAGATGTAATACGTGTAGTTTTTGAATATGCACCTAGAGAAACAGAAATACTACCCGAAAACATTCCTTTAAATATTGTATATGAAGATGATGCGGTAATTGTAATTAACAAACCTGCAGGTATGGTGGTGCATCCTGGACACGGGAATTACGATGGTACAATGGTGAATGCTTTAATGCATCATTTTAAAAATTTACCAGAAAATGCTGATGGAAGACCAGGTTTGGTTCATAGAATAGATAAAGACACAAGCGGATTGTTAGTGGTGGCTAAAACAGATCATGCTTTGGCACATTTGGCAAAACAATTTCATGATAAAACCTCTGAGCGTTTGTATTATGCATTGGTGTGGGGAAATATAACAGATGATGAAGGTACCATTGAAGGAAATATTGGTAGAAATTTAAAAAACCGTTTGCAGCAAGACGTTTTTCCAGAAGGAGACCAAGGAAAACCAGCAGTTACACATTACAAAGTATTAGAGCGTTTTACGTATGTAACCCTAGTGCAATGCAAGTTAGAAACAGGTAGAACTCACCAAATTAGAGCACACTTTAAACATATTGGGCATACTTTATTTAACGATGAACGTTATGGAGGAAATGCTGTGTTAAAAGGAACGACCTATACAAAATACAAACAGTTTGTAGACAATTGTTTTAAGTTAATTCCACGTCAAGCATTACACGCAAAAACATTGGGTTTTGAACATCCAACAACAGGTGAAATGATGCGTTTTGATTCTGATATACCAGAAGATATGTTAGCAGTGTTAGAAAAATGGAGAGGATATACCTTAACAAATAGTTAAGAATAAAGTAATTAAGTAGAAAACTAAAAGAGTAGTTTTTAATTAGGAGGTTCAAGCGAAGTCGAGAACCATGTTAATAAAAACAATTATAGAAAATGAAAATTGTAGTATCCCCAGCAAAATCATTAGATTTTGAATCTAAAGTTCCTACAACCCAATTTACGCAGGGAGTCTTTTTAGATCAAGCAGAAAAGTTAAGTAAGGTGTTAAAGCAAAAATCACCAAAAGATTTATCTGCTTTAATGAAAATTTCTGATAAATTAGGAGAGCTAAACTGGCAACGTAATCAAAATTGGGCTTTGCCCTTTACGTCAGAAAATGCACGTCAGGCAGTATTTGCTTTTAATGGAGATGTGTATTCTGGATTAGATGCATATTCTTTAACTGAAAAACAAATTAAAGATTTACAAAATAAGCTAAGAATTTTATCAGGACAATATGGAGTTTTAAAACCGTTAGATTTAATGCAACCCTATCGTTTAGAAATGGGAACGAAGTTAGCAGTAGAAACCAACAAAAATTTATATGAGTTTTGGGGAAACAGTGTAACCGAATATTTAAATGATGAAATGGCTGAAGATGAAATTTTCATCAACTTAGCAAGTAACGAATATTTTAAAGTAGTTAAACCTAAACAATTAAAAGTACCTGTAATTACTCCAGATTTTAAAGATTATAAAAACGGAAACTTAAAAGTAATTTCTTTTTATGCTAAAAAAGCCAGAGGTTTAATGGTACGTTATATTTTAGATAAGAATATAGAAACCATAGAAGGATTAAAAGGGTTTAATTACGACGGATATGCTTTTGATGCTAGTTTGTCTACCGAAACGAATTTAGTTTTTACCAGGTAAAAATTAAAAAACAATAAAAAAGGCAGTTCTCTACACATAGAACTGCCTTTTTTGTCTATAACTACATAAGTTTCTGACAGCATGTCATTACTTTCTGACAATTTGAAGTGTCACTGTCCATGGCATACATATTGACTAATACAAAGTGTTAAAAAGAATCAACAACATTAATAAATAATATAATTATGAGTAAAATTATTGGAATTGACTTAGGAACTACCAACTCATGTGTTTCTGTAATGGAAGGAAACGATCCAGTAGTAATTCCTAATGCTGAGGGGAAAAGAACAACACCTTCTATAGTTGCATTTGTAGAAGGAGGAGAGCGTAAAGTAGGAGATCCTGCAAAAAGACAAGCTGTAACCAACCCAACCAAAACAATTGCTTCTGTAAAGCGTTTTATGGGGAATAAATTTTCTGAAGTTGCTGACGAAATTGCAAGAGCACCTTACAAAGTTGTAAAAGGAGATAATGATACACCACGTATCGACATTGATGGTCGTTTGTATACACCTCAAGAAGTTTCTGCAATGACTTTGCAAAAAATGAAAAAAACAGCTGAAGACTATTTAGGTCAATCAGTAACAGAAGCTGTAATTACAGTTCCTGCTTACTTTAACGATGCACAACGTCAAGCGACTAAAGAAGCTGGAGAAATTGCAGGATTAAAAGTACAACGTATTATTAACGAACCAACTGCTGCGGCATTGGCTTACGGTATTGATAAAAAAGGACAAGACCAAAAAATTGCAGTTTACGATTTAGGTGGAGGTACTTTTGATATTTCAATCTTAGAAATTGGAGACGGAGTTTTTGAAGTATTGTCTACAAACGGAGATACTCACTTAGGAGGAGACAACTTTGATGAAGTAATTATTGACTGGTTAGCAGATGAATTTAATGCTACTGAGCAAGTAGATTTACGTAAAGACCCAATGGCTTTACAACGTTTAAAAGAAGCTGCTGAAAAGGCTAAAGTTGAATTGTCATCTTCTTCTCAAACAGAAATTAACTTACCATATGTTACGGCAACTGCTAGCGGACCTAAGCACTTGGTACAAACATTAACACGTGCTAAATTTGAGCAATTAGCTGCTGAATTAGTTGTACGTTCTATGGAGCCTGTTAAAAAAGCGTTACAAGATGCAGATTTAGATACTTCTGATATTGATGAAGTAATTTTAGTAGGAGGATCTACTCGTATTCCTGTAATTCAAGAAGAAGTTAAAAAATTCTTTGGAAAAGAACCAAACAAAGGAGTAAACCCAGATGAGGTTGTTGCTATTGGAGCAGCTATTCAAGGAGGAGTTTTAGCTGGAGATGTAAAAGATGTATTGTTGTTAGACGTTACACCTTTATCTTTAGGAATTGAGACTATGGGGAATGTATTTACTAAGTTAATTGAAGCAAATACAACCATTCCAACTAAAAAATCTCAAGTATTCTCTACTGCTGTAGATAACCAACCATCTGTTGATATCCACGTATTACAAGGAGAAAGAGCCATGGCTGCGGATAACAAAACTATTGGACGTTTTCAATTAACAGATATTCCACCAGCACAAAGAGGAGTACCTCAAATTGAAGTGACTTTTGACATTGATGCCAACGGAATTATCAAAGTTTCTGCAGTAGATAAAGCAACTAACAAATCTCAAGAAATTAAGATTGAAGCTTCTTCAGGATTGTCAGAAGAAGAAATTGCTAAAATGAAAGCAGATGCAGAAGCAAATGCAGAGGCAGATGCAAAAGCAAAAGAAACAGCTGAGAAATTAAATACTGCTGATCAAATGATTTTCCAAACAGAAAAGCAATTGAAAGAAGTAGAAGGAAAATTACCAGAAGAAAAGAAAAAGCCTATTGATGAAGCTTTAACTGAACTAAAAGCTGCTCACGCTGCTAAAAATGTAGAAGGAATAGATCCTGCTATAGAAAAGTTAAACACAGCTTTACAAGGTGCTGCTGCTGAATTTCAAGCTGCTGCTCAAGGAGCACAAGGAGGAAATGCAGGAGCTCAACAAGAAGAGCCTGCTGCAGCTTCTAACGGAGGAGACGATGTAGAAGATGTAGACTTTGAAGAAGTTAAATAAGACTATTTAATTACACAAAGACTAAAATATATGAAAACCGCTTTAGGAAACTAAAGCGGTTTTTTTTATATATAAAAGTCATTAAAAAGTAATTAGGAAATTAAAATCTGTTATTCGGAAATAATAGAAGAATGTTCTTTTGTTTTTTTATACTTTGTAAAATCTAATTATTTGCTATGATGCAATCAGTGCATAAAAGAATTATAAAACAAGGAGTTTGTACCACATATTCTGATACACAAAATAAAAGAATAGAGCTTTTAAATACCTACGCTTTAATTTGGATTTATTTTGCACTGCTTTTTCCTATTGCAGATTACATCTCTGGAATTTTTGTGTTAAAAACAACGCTGGCACATTTTTATACATTTCTAGGACTTGTTTTAGTAATTGTTTTAAATAAGTTTCGTTATTTTAATTATGCAAGACCTCTGTGGTTGTTAATTGCTTTTGTAAACTTTAGTGCTTTCTCTTTGTTTGTACTTCCAGGAATGTACATGGAATATTATTTTATTATTTTACCAGGAATCAGCTTATCTCTTTATCATAAAAAAACAATTCCCATACTTTGTACAGCTTTAAGTTTTATAGGGTATATAACACCTTATTTCTTTATAAAAGTATATCCGCAAGAATATGTAGATAGAATAGAGGTACCTGCCATGTTAGGTCTGTTTTTGGCTGTTTATTTTTTAGTAAGCTATTTTAAAAAACTTAACATAGCAAATGAAGAAAAGTTGTCTTTGGCTTATCAACTTTTAGAAGAATCTAAGAAAAGTGAGGTTGCTCATTTGCAATTAAAGTCACTAAAAGCGCAAATGAATCCTCATTTTATGTTTAACGCTATGAATTCTATTCAAAATTTAGTATTAAAAGGAGACAAAACAGAAGCATATAACTACTTGACTAAATTTTCTTTAATGATTAGAGAAAATTTAAACATGAGTGAAAAAAGTTTTGTGTCTTTTGATGAAGAAAAATCTTTATTAAAAAAATACTTAGAATTAGAAAAATTAAGGTTTAAAGAAAAGTTTGAGTATCATTTAACAGGAGTAGATGATTTAGAAAATATTAAAATTCCTGCTATGATTATTCAGCCTTTTATAGAAAATTCCATCAAACATGGATTGTTGCATAAATTAGAAGGAATTAAAAAACTAGAAGTTACTTTTAAGTTAGAAAAAGAGGTGTTGGTTTGTGTAATTACCGATAATGGGGTGGGGGTAAAAGCTTCTAAAAAAATAAATAAACAAAATCAGAATAAACAAGAGTCTTTTTCTACGACAGCTATAAAACAAAGATTAACTTTTTTAACCGATTTTTACAAAACAGATATTGGTTTTAGGTATTTACCTACCAAAATAGGTACTGTGGTAGAGGTTAAAATTCCTTATGTAAAAGAAAACTAGCGTATGGCAATTTTTAAACTATACGATAAAATTTTAGACATAGGGCAGAAACCAAGATTTTCGTCTAAAAAAAATAAGAAAATAAAACTGCTAAATATTTATGTTCTTATTACACTTCATTTTGTAGTTATAATGCCTATTGGAGATACCATAACAGGTATTATTACCTCTAAAATAATTATGTGTTATGCAATGCTGTTATTGTTTATGATGGTAATTCTTATTTTAAACAAACAACAAAAATACTATTGGGCTACATTTTTATGGTTATCCATTGTTATGTTTGCCATCTTTATGTTTTCAACCACATTACTACCACAGTCTTATAGTGAGTATTATTATGTGTTTGTACCAGGAATTGCTTTAACTCTTTTTAATAAAAATAAAATTCCGGCACTAATTACACTGTTTAGTTTGTTTCTTTTTTTTATTCCTTATTATGTAATTGTGGTTTATCCAAAATCGGTAGTTAGTAAGTTAGATCCTTTTGCGGTATTTGGATTGTTTACCTGTGTGTACTTATTGGTTAATTATTTTAAAAAAATAAATATAGAAAATGAGTTAAAATTACATGATACTTACAAGAAACTTGAAGAAACTAAAAAGAACGAATTGGCAAACTTGCAATTAAAAGCATTAAGAGGTCGTATGAATCCTCATTTTATGTTTAATGCCATGAATTCTGTACAAAATTTAGTGATAAAAGGAAACACGATGGATACCTATAATTACCTATCTAAGTTTTCTTCTATTATAAGAGATAATTTAAAAATGAGTGAACAAGCATACATTCTTTTTCAAGAAGAGTTTTCTATGTTAGAAAAGTATTTAGAGTTAGAAAAGTTAAGGTTTAAAGATTCACTTAGCTATATTTTAGAAAAAAAAGAGGTGAACGAAACGGTTAAAATTCCTTCTATGATTATTCAACCTTTTATAGAAAATTCGTTACACAGATTGTTTCATAAAACAGATACAACAAAAAAAATACACGTTTGTTTTACGCAAAATAATGTAGAAATCATTTGCACTATTGTAGATGATGGAATTTCTATTAAAGAGCTAGAAATGTTAGAAAAAAAGAATAATGTACAAGAGGCTTCTTTTTCTTTAACAAACATTCGTAAGCATATAAAACTCTTAAAAGAGTTTTATGATGTGAATATTACTTTTGAGCACGTGGTTCAAAACAATCAAACAAGTTGTTTGTTAAAAATAGCTCATAAAAAATAAAAAAATGAATGTTTATAGAAAAATAATTCAAATAGGGCAAGAGCATACTACAGACAGGCTGCTTAAAAAAAAGATAGCTTTGCTAAACACATACATTATTATTTGGATGCATTTAAGTTGCTTTTTTATTACGCTAGATGTTTTGTTCAATCCGCCCAACAAAATAAAAGACATTATTATCCATGTTATATCGTTCCTTTTTTTGTCTTTTTTATTGTTGTTAAACAAAAAAAATAAATTCCGTATTAGTAGAATACTTTATTTAATTATTGCTTTTGTAGTTTTTTATACATTGTCTTTTATCATCACATTTAGTCCGTATACAGTTTGTTATTTTATTTTTTTGCCATTGTTGGTTATGAGCTTGTATAAGAGCAATACTCCTGCCTACTTTTTTTTAGCAATTTGTTTATTAACCTATAGTTGGAGCGATTTATGGTTGTTAGAAATTAAAGATCCTATACAATATTTAAGAGTGCTAATTTTGTTAAAAGATCCTGTTGTAACTTCTCTTTTTATAGCAGGTTTTTATTTGTTTCATTATTTTAAAAAATTAAATCAAAATAGCGAAGAACAATTAGAGTTGGCTTATCAAAAATTAGAAGAAACACAAAAGAGTGAAGTTGCTCATTTGCAATTAAAATCACTAAAAGCTCAAATGAATCCTCATTTTATGTTCAATGCAATGAATTCTATTCAGAGTTTGGTTTTAAAAGGAGACAAGCACAATGCATATCAATACTTGTCTAAGTTTTCATCTATGGTAAGAGAAAATTTAAATATGAGTGAAAAAAGTTTTGTGTCTTTTGACGAAGAAAAATCGTTATTAAAAAAGTATTTAGAGTTAGAAAAATTAAGGTTTAGAGACAATTTTACGTATCAAATTAAAGGAGAAGAAACCATAAAAGACATCAAAATTCCTTCTATGATTATTCAACCTTTTGTAGAAAACTCCATCAAACATGGTTTGTTAAACAAAGTAAAAGGAAATAAAAGTTTAGAAATAGAATTTGTGCAAAAAGAAGTGTTTCAATGCATTATATCCGATAACGGAATCGGTTATCAAAAAGCCAAAGAAATACACCATAAAAACCAATTAGAATATCCATCATTTTCTACCAATGCCATAAGAGAAAGATTGGTGTTGCTAAAAGATTATTACAAAACAGACATTGGTTTTGATTATATACCTGTTTCTAAAGGAACCAAAGTCATTATAAAAATACCTTATACTTTAAATTAATGAGTAAGATAAAAGCAATAGTAGTAGATGATGAGCAAAGTGCTAGGGAAAATTTAATCTATTTAATAGATAATTTTTGTCAAGAAATAAGCGTAGTAGCTACTTGTTGTAATGTAAACGAGGCCATAAAAAGTATTGAAGAACTACAACCCAATGTTGTTTTTTTAGACATTGAAATGCCTCAGAAAAACGGATTTCAATTACTAAAAGAGTGTGATGATCTTAATTTTCAGGTTGTGTTTATTACGGCCTACGATCAATATGCAATAAAAGCGTTTGAAGTTTCTGCATTAGATTATTTGCTTAAACCCATAGATATTGATAGGCTTGTAGAGGTAGTGGCAAAACTTAAAAATCAATTAATGATTGCCAATTTTCAAGATAGAATGGAGGCTTTTACCGAAAATAAAAAAAAGCTTTCTAAAATATCCATCCCTTATAAAAGCGATTATGTAATTCTGAATATAGAAAGTATTTTGTGTATAGAGGCTGATAGAATGTATAGTCACATTTATACTATTGATGGTAAAAAATACACCGCATCTAAAAAGCTTAATTATTACGAAGAATTGTTTTTTGAAACACCAGAACTTCAAAGAGTACACAGGTCTTGGATAGCCAATTTATCTAAAGTAAGCTCTTATTCTTTAGCTCAAAAAAAAATACATTTAAACACATTAGAATTACCTGTTAGTAAAACCTATAAAAACACAGTAGATGCGTTTTTAGGAAAATAAATATTCCTTTAGAAATAAAAAAATACTGTTGGGAAACAATACCAAAGCTTAAATTCTTCTTTTGTTCATTTTTGATTAAAAATTATAAGATCAAAAAATGAAAAAAAAATTAATGAATGTTTTGCACTTACTAATTGTTGTAAATTTAGTGGCATGCAGTAGCAATTCAGAAGAAATTAACGAGCCTACAAAACCAGAAACACCAACCATTCAACCAATAGCAGCTACCAAAGCTACTTTTGTAGGAAAAACAGTTGCTACAGATGATAATGTTACTTATTTAACTTTTGATTTAGATGAAAGTAACCAAGCAAACACATATGTAGCGTTAGAAAACTATAACAAAAATTATTCTTATCAGCTGCAATTAACCGGGGTTTACACAAAAGAGGTTTATAATGTAAATACGGTTGATAAAGTAACTTTAAAACAAGAAGAGCGTTTAAGCACAACAGTCTCATCAGCAACTGCCAAAACAATGTATTTTGACTTAGCTTCTTTAGAAATGAAGTCGGATTTTTACACTGGAGTTTTAGTAGAAGTAGACAGCAACAATAAATTGCTTTTACAAAATACTTTAGAAACAGATACACGTAGTTTTCAATTTATAGATCAAGGAAGTTCCGATTTTTATACAACAATAAGAGCTTCTCAAGCCAATGGAGCTATTGCAAGTACAGGGCATCCTATAGGATATTCCATAAAATTAGAGGCTACTGTTTTAAGCAAAGCCAAAGCATATAATTATCCAGGAGAAATTCATCAAATAGCATTTTACACCGTAGCTGATCAAACTTTGGTAAAAAAAACAGCAACTATAACTTCGTCTAGTTCTAGTTCTGTAAACGGTGGTACAAGCTATTACACATCTTTTAAATTTATTAGCCCTAGTAACATTGGACTTGTGTCTGGAGATTATTTAGTAAGAATGGAAGTGTTTAAAAACGGAAGCGGAATTGTTAAAACGTCTCCTTTTCAAAAATTTAAAGTGCAATAAACAAATACTACAAACCAACCAACTATGAAAACATTAGACTATTTATCAAAATTTTTAATATGCACCATATTTTGTGCATCTGTATTAGTTATCAGCTGTTCCAAAGAAGATGAAGTAAATGAACCTAAGAACGGAGCACCAGTTTTAGAAGATTATACAATAACTGTTTCAGAAAATATTATTGATAGCTTTAACATACTAACTTTTTTTGCCACAGATGTAGAAGAAGATGAACTGACATACACCATAAAGCAAAACTCAAATGATTTGTTTAAAATCACAAAAAATGGAACAAATGTAATTTTAAGATTACAAGAGAATAAAAAATTAGATTTTGAAACAGCAACAACCCATACCATTGTAGTAAGCGTATCTGATGGAGAACTAGTAGACACTGCAACAATTACAATTAACGTATCAGATGTAGAAGATTCTGTAAGTGTTACAGCAGCAAATATAAGTTCAAAAGTAAGTAGAATTGAAAATCAGTACAATTTTAAACATACAACTAGCAATGCTGTACAAATAGAAGTAGAAGGTTATAATGAGAATTATACGTACGAACTAAAATTAATAGGAAACTACTTTAAAAAAGAATATACAGTGAATTTAAGCAAATTAATAACTGGAGTAGGCAAAGACTTTAGTGAGATGAAAGCGAGTTTACTTGTTCCAATAATTAGTGCTAAAACAACTTTACTAGCAGATGTTGAAAACTTAGACATGGATGCTGATACCTACAGCGTAGTTTTAATAGAAAAAGAAAGTGGAGCAGAAATTAATGTAACTGGAGAGTCTTTAGATTATGTGGTTATAGACACCGATGCGACTAGCTTTTTAAGTGGAACTCAATTAGAATCTGTTAGTTGGGCAAAATTAACAGAATTAAATTTAAGCGTAGCAGATTTTAGAGTAAGACCTACAATTACCAATTATATTAAAGGAATAGGAGTTCAGTTAGGAGTGTATGATTTGGATTTGAATTTACTAGGGGTAATTAATAACAGTGGTAGCAATGGAGCTAGTGCAGGAACGTATTCTTACAGGTTTACAAGTTCTAAAATAAACAATATTATTCCAGAAAACGGAGAATATTTATTTAGACTACAAGAAAGTAAAAGTGCGAGTGATCCAGTTAATAAGGTGTATAAAAATGCACTTTTTCAAAAAATACAAGTAAAAAAAGCAGGGAATATATTAGCAGCTCTTAAAAACGATTAAATAGAGTATTGTAAAGAAAAATAAAAAATAATCATCATAAACAAAGAAAAAAAGATGTTACAAAAAATAAATATATTAATGTTAGGTCTGGCCTTTTTAACTGCTTGTTCATCTAGTAGTGATGATGCTATAGTAACCATACAAGAAGCAAGTGCAACCAAAGCGGTTTTAAAAGAAAAAACAGGGCAAGGATATCCTAGGGTTACAGACGATACCAATAGTACAGAAACGTACGATATTACAGCTGCATCACAAGTAACCATAGAAAATTACAATGCTGCCTATACTTATAAATTAAAATTTACGGGACAACAATATGGTAAGGAATATCAGGCCAATTTAATAGAAGAGGAAGAAGAAAACACTAGAGATGAAGAAAAAAAATCAAAAAGAATGGCTTTGGCAGTAGTTTCAGAACCTACAAGCCCTAACAATGGTACTGTAATTAAGTTTGATGTTGCTAATTTAAAAATGGATGTAGATTTTTATGATGTAACCTTAGTAGAAGTAGAAAGTAAGAATGAAATTTTGGTAGGAAATTACTCAGACAATACACAGCCTTATAGAATTTTAGATCTTAATAGTACAAAATTAGCTACCTCTATAGCTATACAAATTCCAAATAATATTGGCTATGTAACCAGTATTACAGAAAGTCAAATTTATCATTTAAACTTTGTGGGTAGAAATCAAAAAAGATTATATGTAAAAAGCACAGAAACTCCGTATTTAGTGTTTTTAAATAAAAACGATAAATCTTTAGTAAAGAGAATAGAAGTTACCTATCCGTCTACAATTTACGATAACAATGCCAATACAAATTATTACAGTTATGATGTAATGGATACAGCCAAAACTACTGGAATAGCTGCAGGTGCATATTGGGTTCGTTTAGAAATGATGAATAGTGCTAATACAATCATATCCCAATCACCCCTAATACCTTTAAATATTACCGCCAACTTGTTAGAGGTGTTAAAGTAAATTAAAAGGCAATCAATAGAATAAGAAAAGCTCCCAATTTAAGGGAGCTTTTTAGTTTAAGATGCTAACTGATAATTGTCTGTAAGTGTAGCTTCTATTATTTGTGCATATTTTTTAAATTTATCTTGTTGCAACCATTTTTTTAGTTGCTCCAGTTCACAAGTGTTTAACCATCTTTTGGCTTTTAACAACTCTTTATTAAACAAATCTTGATTTGGATATACTTGACTTAATACATGTTTTTGTAACTCAATCATAACAATTAAAATTTAGAAAGACACACATTTAAAATTTTTAAATTACTTGACCGTAATTAATTTTATAGGTTTCGGTTTTGCTTCTTCCTTTTTAGGGATGTAAATGGTTAAAACACCATCAGCGTATTTGGCATCAATTTTTTCTTGTTCTATAGTATCGGTTAATGTAAAAGATCTACTAAAAGATTGATAACAATATTCTTTTAAAGAGTATTGTGCATCTTTATTGTTTTCTTGAGTGGTTTCTTTTTCTGATGAAATGGTTAATTGCCCATTGTTTACTTCTATTTTTAAATCTTCTTTTTTAAAACCAGGGATGGCCATTTCAATGGAAAAACCATCATTGTCTTCTAAAATATTTACCAAAGGAATGCTGGTGTTTGTTTTTGAGTAGTGCTTGCTTAAACCGTTCAATCCATCATGGTTAAAAAAGCGATCAAACAAGTCTGGATACGTATTTGAAAATTTTACTAATGACATGATATTAAAATTTTAAGTTAAACAATCTATTTTTTAAACTATAAATTACAAAACTTATACCAAGGCATTTGTGTCTGAAAAAATGACATTTTAGAAAGAAGAATTGTCAGTGTTAATGTATTGATTGATATGTGTTTATTAAATAAAAAAGCCAGTAGAGAGAACTCTACTGGCTTAAGAAAAAGAGGTGAATGGTTTAATTTAATTTTACAATTCTTGTATCGTTTTCAATACTAGTTTCTTCTGCACTATATGCTGTTTCTAAAGAAGCATGTTTCGCTAACATATATTCAGCAATGGCATCTTGCTCTCCTCCTGTATAACTAAACGTTGAATTGTTGTTTGGATCGTTTGTTAAAATTGCTCCAGGATATGCAGTGTCTTCTCCATAACCAGCACCCTCGTAAAAGTTGATTCTGTTTGGAGCAGATAATTCGGCAAAAGGATATAAGTCCCCTCCACTAGCTAAAAAGTTTAAGGTTACTAAGTTAAAAGTTCTATTGGCATCTCCTTGAATGTTTCCTCCATCAATCACTAAATCTTCACCAATAGATAATTTTTGTACTCTGTTTCCTGTTCCTTTTGTAGTTCTAGCCGTTTTAGAAGTATCGTATTCTACAACCATTCCTGCAACTTGTGGAAATTGACCAGGGGTAGCTCCATCTGCAGAAGCAGCAAAACCGTGTTCTAATAAATCTTTTAATTCGGTTGCAGTTACGGTTAATCTTACCAATCCGTTGTCAAATTTAAAAGCAGCTCTTAAATGTCCTTCAGAAATTGTTTTATCGGCAGAAGGTAATAAAGTAGTTGTTCCATCAGGAGCTACTACAATTTGTCCCATGGCAGCTCTAATTCCACCTCCGTTTTTAATAGAAATATCTACAGGTTCTGGAGACAACAAGTTTGCATACCATAAGTTTGCATCGGCAGACATGTTTCCTAAATTGGTTTCTTGAGTTCTTACTTGTTCTCTTCTTCCGTCTAAAAATACGCTAGAGTACCCAATTACGTTAGAAAATTGTTCCTCAATTAAATCGCTTACAGCATCTTCTAAATCAGAAACACCGTTGTTGTTAGATGGATATACTCCGTTGTAAATAGTACTTAAAGTTTCGGTATCAATCACACCGTTTTCATCAAAACCAACAACCAATCTACCTAAGTATTTGTAATCTCCATCTACATTAACAACTAATACAGGTTCGTCGTTAGGGTTGGTAGCTGTGTAAGGATATGTTTCGTCAAAAGCAGTATCTGTTTGGAACAATACATCATTGTCGTCACCCATTCTGGTGTTAGAACCTCCGGCAACAATAATATCAACATCTGTTAACAATTCAGCCAAAGCTTTTTCGACAGAAATTTGCTGCATGTGTGCCAACAATACAATTTTGTTAACTCCCATACCTTTTAAAGCATTTACAGAGGTTTGAATTTCTGCTGCCAATTGTTCGTTGGTAAAATCTATACCAGGAGTAAATGTTAAATTACCTACAGAAGTAATTTTAGGAAATGTTGGAGAACAAGCACCTACAATTCCTATTTTTTGTCCTTTAATAGTTTTAATGGCATATTTAGCTACTTTAGTTCCTAAAGTGTTTGTTTCTGCACCATCTGTACCCACTGTAAAATCTGATTCTCCAGAAAAATTTACATTGGTTGCTAAGTATGGAAAGTTAGATCCCGAAAAAGTAACACCGTCTTTAGATTCAGAAGAAATGGCATCTGCCAATTCACCAGGTCCTTGGTCTAACTCGTGGTTTCCTACTACGGCTGCATCTACTCCAAAAGCGTTGGCAAAAGCAATGTCTATATGTCCAGGCTCGTCACTACCAGTCATTGCTCTAATAACGCTTTCTTCTGCGGTGTTGTAACGTGGTCCAGGAATAATAATATCTCCAGAATTTACTGTTAAAGTATTTTCTCCAAATAAAACATCATTTTGGAAGTGTTTTACCAAAGTAGCAAATTGATTAATGCTGTTTAATGCAATTTCCTCATCACCATCAACATCTGCATAGTGTAATAATTGCAAAACAAAATCGCTGTTTTCTAATTTAGCTTGTACAGAAGCATCTACTTCTACAATTTTTTCTACTTCTCTAATTTCTTCATCACAGCTATATAAAGCAAAAGCAATAGCCATGGTATAGATTATTTTTTTCATAATGTTTTTAAAGTTTTGTAACAAGGTAAATTTAGCTTGCACTTTACGTGGTTGTATTAGATGAAGGTTATTGAAATGTCAACAATCCATATTTTATCTTAAATCCATAAAGTTTTAGGAACCTAAACTTTAATTAAAAAAAATGTATATGTGTGCAGAAAAATAGAAATTAGTAGATTTGATTTATAAGGATGAATTGAGATGAAATTTTATCAGAAAGAAATACAGTTACAAGCTAAAAGCAGAGGTTACCATTTAATTACAGAAGATATAGAAGCAGCGATGCCTCTAATTTTAAATATTAAAATAGGGCAATTACAAGTGTTTATCAAACACACTTCGGCAAGTTTAACAATTAATGAGAATGCAGATCCTACGGTTCGTTTGGATTTTGAAACGCATATTAATAAAATGATTCCTGAAGATATGCCTTATTACAAGCACAATTATGAAGGAAGTGATGATATGCCAGCACATATTAAAGCATCTATGTTAGGAAACTCGGTTACAATTCCTATTACCAATGGGAAATTGAATTTAGGTATTTGGCAAGGAATTTATTTAGGAGAACACAGAAATTACGGAGGCTCTAGAACTATTGTAATTACCGCTTTTGGGGAGTAACTATTTAGAGTTTAAAAGTTGATGAATCTCTTTTTGAATTGCAGTATAATTCTCTTTTGCTTTTGTCATAGAAATTCCTGTTTTCATGTTAGGTCGTTTGTGTTTTGTGTGGGTTAACCATGCATCTTTCATTAATTGTTGTCTTTTATTAATAAGCTGATAAATAGCTTTTCCGTTGGAATATGGAGCTATAGCTTGGTTAAAAGTTTTATAAGCTAACATGTTGGAATAACCCAAACTAGTTAAAATTTGCTGAGCCATTACCCAATGACCTTGTGGGGTGGGGTGAATTCCATCACGAGTAAATACAAAATCAGGATTTATTTTTCGTTGATTTAACAATTCGTTTTTCATTGCTTCATGAACATCAATTACTTTCCAATTGTCGGTGTATTTTAAACTCATTAACCAAGAGGAATACAAATCAATAACATTGCTATAAGCAGGGTCTAATACGTTGTCATAAGGAGTGGGAGTAAAATAAATAACAGGAATTTTACGTTTTGTAATTTGATAATTTAACCATAGCATTCCTTTTTTAAAGGCTTTGAATCTTTTTTCGTTGAAAGGCAAATATATTCCATCATTGATACCGTAACAAGCAATGATAAAATCGGGTTGAGTTTTGTTTAAAACTCTGTCTAAACGTTCTTGCAATTTAGGACGAGGAAATGCTCCTTTTGCATGGTTGGGTTCTGACAGTTTTGAAACAGTTTCGCTTGGCAAACCAACATTTATATATTCTTTAGTGAAAGATGGATTTTCTAATGATAAAATGGTTTCTAAATAAGAAATATAATGTCCTTGGTAGGTAATGCTATTTCCTAAAAACAGAATTTTTTTAGCTGTTGCTGGGAGGTTGTAAACCGTTTGAGCAGTTAGAGATGCACTTACAAATAAGAGGATTAGTATGTGTAATTTTTTCATTTGATTAGATCTTAAAGGTTATAAATGTAATCAAAACTATTTTTAGAAAAATTGAATCATTAAAATGATAAGTTCAAAATTTACTTATTGCAATTTCCATTTGTATTCTTTATGTACTTTCCATAAAATACATCCAAAAGGAATCCACCAAATTAAGTCGTTAAAAATAAGTGTATAAAAAAACTGAAAAGGAACAATTCCTTCTATATAATTGCCAACAAAGCCAATAGGACCAAAAATTTTACCTAAAAAACCAACGGCTACAATGGGCCAATGTTTCATAGGATTGTAAGAGGCTAACCAGTAGCCAATACCATACACCCCCACAATCATTCCCACACCTTGCCAAATCATATGAAGGTTTAAACGATCCATGCCTACCAAATCAAAAAAATGATTAGGAAATAAGACCACCCAGGCACCCCATAAAAGATTATATATTGCTGCAATTTTTAATGTAACCTTCATGATTATGTATTTATGTGTGTAATTGTTTCGTTGTGTTTTCAACTATTAACTGTTATTCAATGCTTTTTTGTAAGTATTAATAGCTCTTTCTCTAGCCATTTTATGATCTACCATAGGTTTTGGATAAGTAAATTCGGTTAGTTCTGGAATCCACTTTTGTATGTATTCATGTTTTTTGTCAAATTTTTCTAGTTGTGTAGTTGGGTTAAACACTCTAAAATAAGGAGCTGCATCGCAGCCTGTTCCAGCAGCCCATTGCCAATTTCCGTTGTTGGCAGCCAGTTCGTAATCTAATAGTTTTTGAGCAAAATAAGCTTCTCCCCACTTCCAATCAATAAGCAGGTGTTTACATAAAAAACTTGCCACAATCATACGAACTCGGTTGTGCATATGTCCGGTAGTGTTTAATTCTCTCATACCTGCATCTACTATGGGGTAACCTGTTTGTCCCTCGCACCATTTTTTAAATTCGTCTTCGTTATTTCTCCAAGGAATAGCATCGTATTTGGCTCTAAAACTCTGATGCTGTACGTTGGGGAAATGAAATAGAATTTGCATAAAAAACTCTCTCCAAATTAATTCACTTAAATAAGTTTCATTTTGTTCAGCAAAATCTAGAATTATTTTTCGAATACTTAAGGTTCCAAAACGAAGATGAATTCCTATTCGAGTAGTATGTTCTTTGGCTGGAAAATCTCTATATTCTCCGTAATTGGTAATGTTTTTTGAAGAAAATTCGGGAATAGAAATTGTAGAGGGAACAAAACCAATGTCTGCAAGTTTAGGAAATTTAGAGTTGAATTTTAAAAAGTTAGAAACCGTACAAATAGTTGTGGTTAATTTTGTTTTTTGAAATTTGTTAAGCCATTTTTTTTTATAGGGAGTATATATAGTATATGGAGTTCCATCGGCTTTTACAATTTCGTTTTCTTCAAAAATTACTTGATCTTTAAAACGATAAAATTCGGCATTGTGTTCTTTTGCTAGTTTGTAAATAGTTCTGTCTCTATGTAAAGCATAAGGTTCGTAATCTTTGTTGGTGTATATGTGTTGAATTTTATATTTTTTAAAAAGTTGTTCCCAAATTTGTACTGGGTCGCCATGTAATACCAAAAGGCTGGTGTCATGATTTTTTAATTCGCTATAAATTTTTGCAAGTGTAGAGTGAATAAATTCTACACGAGCATCATTTTTAGGAAGTTCATCTAAAATATTTTCATCAAAAATAAAAATAGGAAGTACGGGTAAATCTCCTTCCAAAGCTTTGTTTAACCCTGTGTTGTCAAACAAACGCAAATCTCTTCTAAACCAGAATACGTTAACTTTTTGCATTTCTTTTTTCTTTAGTTTTTTTTAAAAGTTGATGAAAATAAATATTTCCAAAAATTAATAACATTCCATAAAAAGCATCTTCTATAGGAATGGTAAATAGTCTAATTCCTAAATTTTGTGTGTTGTTGTACCAAACAATAGGAGTAGCAATAAAACTCCCAGTTAAAATTCCGTTACTAACAAAAAAGAATGGTAAAATAGTTGCAAAAGTTAAATAGTAATAAAATAGGTTTACCTTTTTTTTATGTAGAAATAATAAAAAAACTCCTAAACATAAAAAGGTTAAAAAAGAATACCATTTTTGATAATTTAAAATGCTTAAACCTATGTAAAATAAAGCCAATGTGTAATTTAGTTTAACAAGCTTATTACTATGTTTTTTGTTGGGAAGTAAATAAATAAAAGCAAAAAAGGTGAAAGAACACGCGTAGGGAATACAAACAAAAAATAAAATTTCTTCTAAAGGCAAATGTCCTAAATAAATACCTGTAATATAATCTTGATTGAATCCCCAAAAACCAAGTTTGGTAAAAATTTCATCCCATATTAAAAAGAAAGTAGCCACTAATAAACAGCTAACAAAAAAAGGTTTCCACTCTTTATAAAAAGCATGTTTGCGATAAAAACTAGCCAACAAAGGAATGGAAATACAAGCCAGGTCAATAAACAAATATGTGTAAGCTTGCATTAAAAATATTGTTTAAAGTATTTAATAGGAACGTACAACATACCAAAACATTCTCCGTCTTGTTTTCCTAAATGTTTGTGATGTACTTTATGTGCTTTTCTAAGTGATTTTATGTATGGATTTTTAATGTTTTTAAACCAAGGAAATCGTTGATGAATGATGATATCGTGCACTAAAAAATAGGCAATACCATAAAACAAAATTCCCAAACCTATAAAAAATAAATAGTTGAGTTCTGGGCGAATTCCGTAATAGAACAATGCAATACTAGGAATGGCAAAAATGACAAAAAAAGCATCATTTTTTTCAAAAACACCTTGGTATTTGGGTTGATGATGATCTTCATGCAAATACCATAAAAAACCATGCATTACAAATTTATGTGTACACCAGGTAATACACTCCATCAATAAAAACGTACCCAGGGTAGTTAAGAAGAACAAAATTAGGTTATTCATGTTGTATTTTTTTTAGATGATTTAAAATCACTTTTTGATAGCTGTGCGGTATGTTACTTTTGTTGATGTTGTTCTGTATGTATTGATAATCTTTTTCTAAATGATCTCTATATCCTAAAAATTTAGGAGCCATTTTTTGTGTCAACCAACGAATGTACTTGGCTTCAATATTTTTAGGGTTTTTAGCTATAAAATTTTCCAGCTTTTTTTTTCCTTTTTTAAAGGTACTTAACTTCTCAAAAGGAGACCAAACAAATTCTGCTTTTTTCATGAGTGCTGCAGCGTGGTAAGGAATTACTTGTTGGCAAGTTGAGGTTTCACAAATAGCAATCATTTGTTCTAATTCTTGTTTGTTTACTCCTTTTTGAAAAATGCCTCTAATGTTGTTTAGTTCGTTGCAATTTTGTGCATAGAATTTAGAGAACATTAATAAGAAAATAAATAACAATCTCATCTTAAACTAATCTTAATGAATATTTTGTGTAAGCTCTCATTAAAATAAAAACTTTAGTGGAATTAGAAACACGAATACGTTGATTCATAATTTCTTCACTTGTAGTAGCTTTTAGTTTTTTTAGCAGTTTTAAATAGTATTTGTAAGCTAAGTAAACTCCCATTTTACTTTCTATAGGAAGCTTTTTAATTCCAATAAGTGCTTGTTCAAAATCAGCTTCAATATCATTAATAATTTCTTGTTTGGTTTGAGGGCTCATGGGTAATGAGGTTAAGTTAGGAAAGTAAGAACGATCTAGGTTTTCCAAATCATCTTTTAAATCACGTAAAAAATTTACTTTCTGAAATGCCGATCCTAATCTCATGGCATAAGGTTTTAGCTCCTGAAACTTTTGTTCGTTGTTGTTTACAAAAACTCGTAAACACATTAAGCCCACAACATCGGCAGAACCATAAATGTAGGCTTCGTAGTCTTGCTGAGAAATGTAAGTAGTTTGAGACAAATCTCGTCTCATACTTTTTAAAAAGTCTTTAACAAAAGGTTGTAAATCATAACAATGAACAACCTCTTGAAAAGCATTTAATATTGGGTTTAAACTTATTTTACGATCTAATGCTTTGTAATAATCAGCTTCAAATTCATCTAACAATTCTTGTTGTGGATACTCTGAAAAAGTATCTACAATTTCATCTGCATAACGAACAAAACCATAAATGGCATAAATAGCAGGGCGAATAGAAGGTTTAAATAGCAAAATTCCCATAGAGAAAGAGGTGCTATAGCTTTTGGTAATCAATTGGCTACATTGGTAACTTGTGTTGTCAAAAAGTGCTTTCATAATTACTAGTTTTTTAAAATGAGTTTGCTAACAATTTCTCCAGAAATAATGGCAGGTGGAACTCCGGGTCCTGGTACAGTTAGCTGACCTGTAAAATACAGGTTGTTTACTTTTTTACTTTTTAATTTAGGCCTTAGAATATGGGTTTGCAACAAGGTATTGGCCAATCCGTAGGCATTTCCTTTGTAAGAATTAAACTGTTCTTTAAAATCATTAACACAATAACTCTCTTTAAAACGTACGAAAGGAGCTATACTTTGGTTTGTTATTTTTTCTAATCGGTTTATAATAATGTTAAAATAATGCTCTCGAATATCTAAACTATCAACCAGTCCTGGTGCAATGGGAATTAAAAAAGTAGCTGCTTCTTTTCCTTCAGGAGCAAAATAATCATCTGTAATGCTAGGAAAACTTGCATAAAATAAAGGATCAGTTGGCCATTCTTTGGTGTCGTAAATAGATGTTGCATGAGTGTCAAAATCCGTGTCAAAAAACAAGGTATGATGCGCTACGTTTTCTAGTTTTTTATCAAAGGCTACATAAAATAATAGAGCAGAGGGGGCAAAGGTTTTTTTGTCCCAATAGCTTTCAGAGTATTGACGGTATTCTTTAGGCAGTAATGTTTCTGTAAAATGGTAATCGGCACCGCTTAACAAAACATCACAAGCATAACTTTGGTTGTTGGTAATAACCGATGCAATATTGTTTGATACTAAATTAAAACACTCTACATTTTCGTTGTTTTTTAAAGTTACACCTAGTTCTTTAGCCAAAGCAACCATTCCCATAGCAACTTGGTGCATTCCTTTTTTAGGATGCCAGGTTCCTAGTTTTAAATCTGCATAATTCATAAAGTTGTAGAACTGCGGTGTGGTTTCGGGTTTGGCTCCTAAAAATAAAACAGGAAATTCTAAGACTTGTTTTAAATCTTTATTTTTTATGTATTTGGCTACTTGTGATTTAATGGTACCAAAAAAAGCTCCAATTTTTAATGCTGTTTTTGGAGTAATAATTTCCATTAAGTTTTCACCAGGCTGATAGACCAAATCTTTAATAGCCAAATTGTAATTGTTCTCGGCATTGGCAATAAATTTTTTTAATGCTGTTCCTGCTCCTTTTTCTATGTTTTCAAAAGTGTTTACAATAGTGTCAAAATTGGCTGCTATTTCAATGACTTTATTTACGTCGGAATAAATATGATAGCCAGGATCTAATCTTTCCAATTGGTAATAATCGGAAGGGAGTTTGTTAAAGTCCGAAAAAAACTTTTCAAACACATCAGGCATCCAATAAAAGGTAGGCCCCATATCAAAAACAAATCCATCTTTGTGTAGTTGTTGTGCTCTTCCTCCAAAGTGATTGTTTTTTTCTAAAACAGTAACTTTGTACCCTGCTTTGGCTAAATAACAACTTGCGGCTAAAGATGAAAAGCCTGCACCTATGATTACAATTTCTTTTTGCATTTTTTTTATTTAAAGCTTAGTAGTTAAGCTTGTACAATAATACAATTTAGAAATATTAGCTTGTAAAATATGTGGTTTTTGGGCTTTATTTGTGACCAATGGGAGAATTGGGCATTTCTCCAAGGGTATTTGTGGTTAATGGACTAGTGTTCTAATCGCTCTTTTGGAAAAGACCTAGATATTGGGACTACATGGTCCATGGCTTTAAGGTAAACTTGTAAAGAACGTGCGTTTCCTTCCACTTTTAAAATTTCGTTTTTGTTTACCAAATAAGATCGATGGCATCTTACAAATTGAGGATATTTTTCTAAAATAGTAGCTACTTTTTTTAGGGTAATTCTCATCAATTCTTTTTTAATTTTTTGATGCTCTATATAAAAAATAGTTGTGTAGTTGTTGTTAGATTGTGCGTAAATAATAGCATCTATGTCTAAAGTTAGCGGAGCTTCTTTAATGTTGTCAGAAGGAATGGTAATGGTTTCCTTTTTTTCTTTTCTAATGGTTTCTATAATTTTTGTAGGCTCTAAATTGTACGCTCTATACAAATAGCGTTCTACCAAAAAAATGATGAAAAAAACAGGAAAAACACCTATAGAAAAAACAACAGATACAAATCTTAAAAAAGAAAAATTAGGTAAATAATGTGCAACAAAAGCGTTGTGATAAAAGTAATTACTAGTGCTAATTAATAAAAAAGAAGTAAGTAAAAACAAAGCTTCTTTTTGTACGGTCCAACTTTTAACACTAAAATAAAAAGGAAAAAGTTCGGGTAAAATAAAATAACTTACAAACAAACTAAGTGTTACTAAAATTCCATATCCCATAATTAATAAAGGGTTGGCTTGTATTACTTTAGTAATGCCAAAGGGTTGAAAAATAAACAAAAACAAATAGGTAAACAATCCTACACCTAACACCATTGATAGTTTAATGTTAAGTCTGTCAATTAAAAAGTAAGGCTTGTTACACCAAGATTTGAATTGTTCTATCATAGTTTATTTCTTTTTGATGTAAATTTTTTCGGTACTACCATCTTTTTTCATGTGTTTAAACCTGTTGTGGGTCCAAAAATAAATCTCCGGATTGGCAGTAATATCTCTTTCAAGTTTTTCCCAATACAAATCTGTTAACGGATACGTGTCTGTTCTTTCTGGATTGGTAGATAATAATTCAAAAGAAATTTCATAATGACCTCTTTTAGGCATTTCTACATGCATGTAAATTACGGCAAAATTAAAACGAGAAGCTAACATTTCTGCTCCAGTGTGAATAGGAACTATGTTTCCAAAAACAGGTCCCCAATAATGGGTTTTGCTAGGTCTTGGAGATTGGTCACTAAGCAAACCATACATAGCTTTAACTCCTTTTTTATGGTTAGATATTATGGTAGGAATGGTTTGGTATGTTGGAATAAAAGTAGAACCAAATCGGCCTCTGTTTTCTTTTACATATTTATCAAAATAGGGGTTTTCTACCTCTGTATATGCACCAAAACACTTTAAACTAGTGTGGTGATTAATGTTAAATAACCATTCCCAATTTCCCTGATGAGCTCCTAGTAAAATAACACTTTTATCTAAACGTTCAAGTTCTTTAAAAATTTCAGGATTTACATATTTGTATCTACGATCTAATTCTTTTTGAGGAATACCAAAACCTTTTAACATTTCTATAAAAATATCAACAAAATGTCTGTAAGATTTTTTTTCGATGATTAAAAGTTCTTGCTCTGATTTGTTAGGAAAACAAAGCCTTAAATTCTTTTTTACAACAGATTTTCTATACCCAATAACATAGTAAACTAAATAATAGATGACATTTGATACTCCATATAATATCCAAAGTGGTAATTTTGATATTAGAAAAATAATAGGATATACAATCCAAAAAGTTATTTTGTCTTTATTCATTTTATAAAAATAGGTAAGGACAAATATCGGATATATATCGGACAAAATTAAATCAAACAAAATGAAATTCGTACTAATCGCTTTAATAGCAGCCAATGTCTTGTTTAGTCTACAAGGATTTAAAGATCTAGTTTTTTTTAATAAGTATAAATTCAGCGTGTTAGCTGTACAAAGAGGAGAAAAGTATAGATTGTTTTCTTCTGCTTTTTTACATGCCGATTATTTACACTTAGGGTTTAATATGTATGCATTGTACATATTTTCTGATACAGTGTTAAATTATTTTAACACTATTCAGTACTTATTTATTTATGGATTAAGTCTTTTAGCAGGAAATTATTTATCACTATTAATTCATAAATCCGATCAATATTACACAGCAGTAGGAGCTTCGGGAGCTGTAACAGGAATTGTGTATGCCAGTATTGTGTTGTTTCCAGATATGTCTTTGTATATTTTTCCTTTACCTATTGCTATTAAAGGCTATGTTTTTGGAATAGGATATTTGTTTTATTCTATTTATGGAATGAAAAAACACATTGGAAACATAGGACACACTGCACATTTAGGAGGTGCCATAATGGGATATGTTCTTACGTTGTTACTAATGCCTAAAGTTTTAGAAGTACACCCTTTGCAAACCGCACTTTTAGCTATTCCTATTATTGTTCTAGTAGTTCTTCAAAGAAAAGAATTGTTTACTAAATAACATCAAATATATATTTGTTGGTTTAGGTCGCTTATAAAACCTATTTTTGCAACTTAAAAAAAACATAAAAACATGCGTAATTTTTTTAAAGGGTTTACCGCTAACCCAAAAGATGATGTTTTAGCAGGTATGACCGTTTCTTTGGCAATGATTCCCGAAGTTGTAGCCTTTGCCTTTGTAGCACAAATAGATCCATTAGTTGCACTTTCAGGAGCGTTTATCATTGGTTTGATTACGGCAATTTTTGGAGGTAGACCAGGTTTAATATCTGGAGCAGCAGGTGCTGTAGCTGTAATTTTTGTTCACATGATTCAAGAAGGACATCAAAAAGGAATGTTGTTTGACCAGCCTATAGAAAACATGGGATATTTCTATTTATTAGGAGCTGTTATTCTAATGGGAATCATTCAGATTTTTGCAGGAGTTTTTAAATTAGGACGTTTTGTGCGTTTAATTCCGCACCCTGTAATGTTAGGATTTGTAAACGGTTTGGCAATTGTAATTTTTTGGGCACAAGTAAAAATGTTTAGTCATAAAACATTACAAGTTTCTACAGATGGAGTGAAACAGTACATTACCACATTTATGTCTGGAACAGAATTGTATACAATGTTAGGTTTGGTGTTGTTAACAATGGCAATTATATTTTTGTTACCTAAATTAACCAAAAAAGTTCCTGCATCTTTAACAGCAATTGTAGTGGTTACACTTATTGTGGTAATTTCAGGAATGGATGTTTCTACCGTTGGATCTTATATAAGAGAAGGTGGAGGAGAAGGGTTAAAAGGAGAGTTCCCTACACCAAATATGGAATTATGGCAAAACTTACCCATTAATTTAGATACGTTTTCATTTTTACTACCCTATGCTTTTTTAGCAGCTTCTGTTGGGCTGATAGAATCTTTAATGACCATGAATTTAGTTGATGAATTGACAGATACTAGAGGAGATGGAAATAGAGAGTGTATTGCACAAGGAGTAGGAAACATAACAAGTGGTTTGCTTGGTGGTACTGGTGGTTGTGGTATGATTGGTCAAACGGTTATAAACATTAATGCAAAAGGTAGAGGACGTTTGTCTGGAGTAATGATGGCATTGACATTATTGTCGTTTATTTTGTTTGCAGATAAGTATATTGAACAAGTACCTATTGCAGCATTGGTAGGAGTAATGTTTGTAATGGTTATAGAAACTTTTGCTTGGTCTAGTATTCGTATTTTAAGAAAAATACCTATAGCAGATGCCTTTGTGTTAATAGCTGTATCTGCCATTACAGTAGTGTTTGATTTGGCCATTGCAGTATTTGCTGGAGTTATTATTTCTGCCTTGGTATTTGCATGGGAAAATGCCATTAGAATTAGAGCTAGAAAAAGAATTAAAGACGGAATTCCTACTTATGAAATTTGGGGACCTTTGTTTTTTGGATCGGTAAACGTATTTAATGAAAAGTTTGATCCTAAAAATGATCCTAAATATGTAGAAATAGATTTTATAGAATCTAGAGTAAGTGATCATTCTGGGTTAGAAGCCATAAAAAACATTGTAAACAAATACAATGAGTTAGGAAAGGAAGTAAAATTAAGGCACTTAAGTACTGATTGTAAAATATTACTAAAGAAAGCAGATCCTAAATTTGCAGACATGATTATAGAAAATATAGAAGACCCTCGTTATCATTTGGTAGAAGATCCTGAAGCATTTAAAAAAGGATTAAATGAGGCATAAAAAAAGACGTTCATAACTAATATGAACGTCTTTTTTTTAATGCTTTAACTATGTTTTGCAAACAGTTTATTTTTGTTTTTTACTCATGTTTCTTTCAAATGTAAGTAATAAAGATGGAAGTATAATTAAATTAGAAATCATAGCAAATAGTAGAGTAATAGAAACCAAACCTCCTAAAGCTTTTGTACCTCCAAAGCTAGATATTACAAAAACTAAAAATCCAAAGAATAAAACAATAGAAGTGTAGAACATACTTATACCTGTTTCTCTAAGTGCTTTGTATATAGATTTTCTAATTTTTCCATTACTAGCTAATAATTCTTGTCTATATTTTGCTAAAAAATGAATGGTATCATCTACAGAAATACCAAAAGCAATACTAAACACCAAAATGGTCGATGGTTTTAAAGGAATTCCTAAATACCCCATTAATCCTGCAGTTAATAATAAAGGAAATAAGTTAGGAACTAAAGAAATTAAAACCATTTTATAATTTTTAAATAAAGAACCTATAAATAAAGATATAAGCAAAATGGCCAAACCTAAAGAAATGGTTAGGTTGTTAATTAAATAGTTTGTTCCTTTTACAAAAACAAGCGCTTTACCAGTCATGGTAACGGTATATTTTTTATTTGGAAAATGATCATCAATAATAATTTGCAATCTATTTAAAATTTGCTCCATACGTTCAGTACCAATATCTTTCATAAAGGTTGTAATACGGGCATAACGTCCTGTTTTGTCTACCATATTATTCAAAGCACTGGTATTCCCTCCAGAGTTCTGAGCATAGCTTAAAATAAAGTTTTGTTCCTGAGAAGTAGGTAAGGTGTAAAAATCTGCATTTCCATTGTAGAAAGCTTGTTTAGAAAATTTAACAAGGTTGTTAATAGATATAGGTTTTGAGAGTTCAGGAATTTTTAAAATTTCTTCTTCCATTCTTTCAATACGCTTTAGCGTACTTAACTTCATAACCCCTTTCTCTTTTTTAGTATCAATTAATATTTCAAGAGGTAAAATTCCACCAAATTCTTTTTCAAAAAACACAATATCTTTATAAAATTGTGTTTTTTTAGACATGTCTTCTATTAAACTTCCAGAAACTTTAATTTTATCGGCACCAACCAAAGCAACAATAACCAATATAAAAGTACAAAGGTAAACGTATGGTTTTTTGTGACGTACAATTTGAACCATTCCGTTTATAATATTATCGGCCCATTTTTTTTCTAAATGTTTAAGGTGTTTAGCCTTTGGTAATGGCATAAAACTATAAAGAATAGGAATTAAACAAATAGATAGAATAAAAATTCCTAAAATGTTAATAGCTGCAATAACTCCAAATTCTTTTAATATTTGACTTTTGGTAAATATAAAAGTAGCAAAACCAGCAGCAGTAGTCACATTGGTCATTAAAGTAGCATTTCCTACTTTGGTAATTACTCTTTGTAAAGATTTTGCTTTGTTTCCGTGTTTGTGTACCTCTTGTTGATATTTGTGTATTAAAAAAATAGCGTTGGGTACACCAATTACGATAATAAGCGGAGGTATTAAAGCCGTTAGTATAGAAATTCTATAATCAAACAACCCTATAGTTCCAAAAGACCACACAACTCCAATAATGACCACTGCTAAAGTGATTAGAGTGGCTCTAAACGATCTGAAAAAAATAAAGAATATAAAACCTGTAACAGCTAATCCTAAAACGACAAACATTCCCATTTCAGATTTTACACTAGCAGCATTCATGCTTCTTACATAAGGCATTCCAGAAACTCTTACTTGTACATTATTGTCTTTATTAAACTTTTTAATTAAAGGATTAAAGGTTTCTTTTATAAAATCTGAACGCTTTTTAGTATTTACTACACCTTTGTCTACGTACACAATAGTTTGTATAGTTCCTGTTTTTTTATTGAATAGTAAGTTGTCGTAAAAGGGTAAGTTTTGAAAAAGGTGTGTTTTTATACTGTCAATTTCATGTTGATTGAATTCCTTTTTACGGAATAAAGGTTGCAATTCAAATTTTTGTTGTTGTACATTTTTTTTAAGTTCCTGTATGTTACTAAAAGAAATTACTCCTTCTATAGTATCTTTAAATTTAGAAATATCATCAGCTAGCCTTATCCAATTGTTAAATTTAGAAGCATTGCTAAATAAGGTAGAATCTTTAACGGCTAGCACAATAATGTTTCCCTCTTCTCCAAAAATATCAAGAAATTGATTGTATTCTTTATTAACAGGATTGTCTTCAGGGAGTAAGTTTGCTTCTGTGTAAGAAAATTGTACGTTTTTAAATTGCAATGCTAATAAAAATGTTACTACAGCAATTAAAATTAGTGTTGCTACTCTATGTGTTAGGATAGTTCTGGCAAGGTTGTTCCAAAAATTCATGAAATGTGAGATATGATAAATGGTAATATAAAAAGCTATCTAATTTAGCAATAAATGACTTTATTAGATAGCTTTTTTTAAGTTAAATATAATTACAAGAGAAATTATACTTTCATAATTTCAACATCTTTTACATTGTAAAGTTCATCTACTTTTTTAATGTATTTGTCTGTTAAACTTTGTACGTCATCTTCTGCTACTTTTTTCTCATCATCAGAAATGTCTAATTTCTTGATGTCGTTGTTAGCATCTCTACGTATGTTACGAATACTAACTTTAGCATGTTCTGCTTCAGCTTTGGCTGTTTTAGAAAGTTCTTTACGTCTTTCTTCTGTAAGAGCAGGAACGTTTATAATAATGTTTTCACCATTGTTCATAGGATTAAATCCTAAGTTAGACAACATAATTCCTTTTTCTATTTCAGGAATCATTGTTTTTTCCCATGGTTGCACTGTAATGGTTTGTGCATCAGGAGTACTAACGTTAGCTACTTGGCTCAAAGGGGTTTTAGAACCGTAATAATCTACCATTACGCTTCCTAACATAGCTGGACTGGCTTTACCAGCTCTAATATTTCCAAATTCTTTAACCAAATGTGCAATGGCAGCATCCATTCCTTCTTTAGTTGTGTCAATAATAAATGTAACTTCTTCGTTCATTGTGTATATTATTTATCTGTAACTATTGTACCTATATTATCTCCATTAATTAATTTTTGAAGATTTCCTTTTGTATTCATATCAAATACCAATATAGGTAAACTATTTTCTTCACTTAAAGTAAAAGCTGTAGAGTCCATTACTTTTAAACCTTTTTGCAATACATCTTGATAGCTAATGGATTCAAATTTAGTAGCATTAGGATCTTTTTCTGGGTCTGCTGTGTAAATTCCATCTACACGTGTTCCTTTTAAAATTACATCTGCTTGAATTTCAATAGCTCTTAACACAGAAGCAGTATCAGTTGTAAAGTATGGGTTTCCAGTACCTGCTCCAAAAATTACCACTCTTCCTTTTTCTAAATGTCTAACTGCTCTACGTTTTATAAAAGGTTCTGCAATTTCTTCCATTTTAATGGCGGTTAACAATCTTGTTTGTACACCAACAGCTTCTATTGCACTTTGTAATGCCATACCGTTTATACATGTTGCTAACATTCCCATATAGTCTCCTTGTACTCTGTCCATTCCTTGGGCTGCTCCAGAAACTCCTCTAAATATATTTCCTCCTCCAATTACAATTGCTATTTCTAAACCAGTGTCTACTGCGGCTTTAATTTCTTGAGCATATTCTGCTAATCTTTTTGGGTCTATACCGTATTGATTGTTCCCCATTAAAGCTTCACCACTTAATTTTAATAGTATTCTTTTGTATTGCATGATTGTTATTTAAGTTGTGCAAATATAAAATTTTGAGATAAAATTATAGAAACTAATGTAAGGTTTATTTAATTTAAAATGCACAAAAAAACCTCTCATAAAAATGAGAGGTTTTAAATATTGTATTAAAAACTTGGATTAACCTAAAGTTACTCTTGAGAAAGAAACAACTTCAACGTCAAACCCAGCTACATATTCTGCAACAGTTTTCTTTTCGTCTTTAATAAAGTTTTGATCTAATAAACATTGCTCTTGATCTAAAGTAGTGTTATCAGAAACAAATCTTTCTATTTTACCTGGTAAAATTCTATCCCAAATTTTCTCTGGTTTTCCTTCAGCAGCTAATTCAGCTTTAGCATCTTCTTCTGCTTTAGCTAAAACTTCTTCTGTTAATTGAGATTTAGAAATGAATTGAGGTACGTTTTTTAACGTTTTTCCTAATCTTCCTAATTCAATATTGTCTTTTTCAATAGCAGCAATTCTAGCTTCTGTTTCAGAAGCAACAAATGCAGGATCAAAATCTTTGTAAGATAATGTAGTAGCTCCCATAGAAGCAACTTGCATTGCAACATCTCTAGACAATTCTTCTGCGTTGTCAATAGCTTTAGACAATCCTACTAAAGAAGCAATTTTGTTTCCTACGTGAATGTAAGAACCAACAAAAGGAGCTTCAACTCTAGAAAAATCGTTAATTTCTAACTTTTCTCCAACAACACCTGTTTGTTCAACTAATTTGTCTGAAACAGTCATTCCATCGTATTCTGATGCTAAAAACTCTTCTTTAGAATTAAATCCTAAAGCATGAGCAGCTAATTTTTTAGCCAAAGCAACAAAATCTTCGTTTTTACCAACAAAGTCAGTTTCACAACCTAATACGATAGAAACACCAACAGTTTTATCATCGTTTACTACAGAGATAGCTGCACCTTCGCTAGACTCACGGTCTGCTCTTTTAGCAGCCATTTTTTGTCCTCTCTTACGTAATACGTCTATTGCTTTGTCAAAATCTCCTTCAGCTTCTATCAAAGCCTTTTTACAGTCCATCATTCCAGCTCCTGATGATTTTCTTAATTTCATCACGTCAGCTGCCTTAATATCTGCCATAGTATTGTTTTTTAAAGTTTTTATAAAAATGAACGGTACAAAACTAGAAATTTTTTGTACCGTTACATGTTAAATTTATGTGATTATTTTGCTTCTTCTACTGGAGTTTCTTTTGCTTCAGTAGTAGCTTCTTTACCAGCTTTTCTTTCGCTTAAACCATTTGCAATAGCTCCGGTTGTTAAAGTTAAGATTTTATCAATAGATTTAGAAGCATCATCGTTAGATGGGATTACGAAATCTACATCGCTAGGATCAGAGTTGGTATCTACCATTGCAAAAACAGGAATGTTTAATTTCTTAGCTTCAGCAACAGCAATGTGTTCTTTTTTCACATCAATTACAAATAAAGCACCTGGTAAACGAGTCATGTCAGAAATAGAACCTAAGTTTTTTTCTAATTTAGCACGTTGACGGTCAATTTGTAATTTTTCTCTTTTAGATAATGCATCAAAAGAACCATCAGTTTTCATTCTGTCAATTTGTGACATTTTTTTAACTGCCTTACGAATTGTAACAAAGTTTGTTAACATACCTCCTGGCCATCTTTCAGTGATGTAAGGCATGTTTACAGCTCCTGCTTTTTCAGCTACAATATCTTTAGCTTGTTTTTTTGTTGCAACAAATAAGATTTTTCTTCCTGATGCAGCAATTTTTTCTAAAGCTGTAGAAGCTTCGTCAATTTTAGCCGAAGTTTTGTACAAATCAATAATATGTACTCCATTACGCTCTGTGTAAATGTAAGGAGCCATACTTGGATTCCACTTTCTAGTTAAGTGTCCAAAGTGTACACCAGCTTCTAATAATTCTTGAATATTTGCCATAATATGTGATCTTGTTTAGATGTTAGCAATAGTGGAGTAGTTCTGAGTAGAAGTCTCTACTATTTTTGCTAAACAATCGATTAATTTTATTATATAATTGTAAAAGATTAACGCTTTGAGAATTGGAACTTCTTTCTTGCTTTCTTTTGACCAAATTTCTTACGTTCAACCATTCTAGGATCACGAGTTAATAATCCTTCTGGTTTTAAGATAGCTCTGTTTTCAGCATCAATTTCACATAAAGCTCTAGAAATAGCTAAACGGATTGCCTCAGCTTGTCCTGTTACACCACCTCCAAATACATTTACTGTAATGTCAAAAGATTCTAAGTTTTCTGTTAATAATAAAGCTTGTTTTACTTTGTACTGTAAAGTTCCAGTTGTAAAGTAGTTTGTTAATTCTTTACCATTAATTGTAATGTTTCCTTGTCCTTCAGAAACATATACTCTTGCTACGGCAGTTTTTCTTCTACCAATTTTGTGAATAGTTTCCATAATTATTTAAGGTCATTTAAGTTAATTGCTGCAGGTTGTTGAGCTTCTTGAGCGTGCTCTGCACCAGCATAAACGTATAAGTTTCTGTAAAGAGCGCTTCCTAATTTGTTTTTAGGTAACATTCCTTTTACTGCTTTTTCAATCAATCTTGTAGGATCTTTTTCGAACATTTCTGTAGCAGTTAAACTTCTTTGACCACCTGGATAACCTGTGTGACGAATGTAAGATTTGTCAGACCATTTTTTTCCAGTTAAATTAATTTTTTCAGCGTTGATGATTACAACGTTGTCTCCACAATCTACGTGAGGAGTGTAGCTAGGTTTGTACTTACCTCTAATAAGTTTTGCAACTTTAGAAGCTAAACGACCCAATGTTTGTCCGTCCGCATCCACTAAAACCCACTGCTTGTCTACAGTCGCTTTGTTAGCCGATACTGTTTTGTAACTTAATGTGTTCATTTACATTAGTTTTTGTAATAATTAAACAATAATTCTTCTTGGATTCTCCAAGGGACTGCAAAAGTATAACTATTTTTTTAAAAGAATGTTTTTTGATTCATGTTTTTTAATAAAAAAAGCTTGTTAATTTTAAAATTAACAAGCTTGTAGATAGCTAATTGATGGTTATACTAATTATTGAATAATAAATTTAGCAGTTCCAGCTTCGGTAACTAAAAAATAAATACCAGAAGTTAAAAAGCTTACATTAATAGATCCGTTTGCAGGTTGCCTAATTAATTTTTTTCCTGTAATATCTAAAACAGTATATGTTTTTGCATTTTTTACATTTACATATAGTGTACCATTATTTACCGGATTTGGTGAAATATTAGCAGCTATGTTTTTTTTGTTCAAAGGTGTGCTTAATGTAGCATCATATTCTACAGATGAAGCTACAATAAAAGAAGCGTTGTTTGCATTACCACCTGCTTCAGGTGTGTTGGTAAATGTTAAACCGTTTGAAAAAGCTCCCACAAACCTTACCGCTAATGAAATGTTGGTAGGGGTAGAGCTTAATGCTGGGTAATTGTTGATGGTGAATTTTCTTGTGAACGTACCTGTATTAGGGGTTTCTAAAGTAGTAACAGTAACTATGTTTGCTTTATTAGTATCCGGGTCTGTTTGATCTAAGTTAAAGTCTAACGGAGCTGAGTAACTAGTAATATGACCGCCAGCACTAACAGAAGTTCCGGCTTCATATGCTCTTGTATTGATGGTTACTCCTGTTTCATTAACTACATCGTAAGTGTCATTAGGGATGTTAGAAACCGTAAATACTAATGGAGTGTCCAAATCACCATCAGCATTTATTTTGGTAGGTTGGCTATTTACTGTAATTGTAATTTGCGCAGAAGCTACTGTGCAAGTTAAGAACAATGCTAATTTAAGTAGTTTTGATTTCATATTGATATGTTTTAAAAATGATTTATGAAATCAAAACTACATAAGATTAATGTTGAGAAAAAGTACACGGTACACTTTAAAACATTTGTATCTTGTTAAAACACATATGTTTTAATGCTGCTCTTTTTTACGAATTTTAAGTTGTTTTTGGGTTGTTAGTGAGCATCTAGCCAATTGTCTCCTAGGTCTGTGTCTACTACTAATGGAACACTTAGTTTATATGCGTTTTCCATTTTAGAAACAATCATCGGTTTTAACTTATCTAGTTCATTTTTGTGGATATCAAAGACCAATTCATCATGTACTTGTAATAACATTTTACTTTTATAGTTTCCTTCTTCCAATGCTTTTTGAATGTCAATCATTGCTATTTTAATAATATCTGCTGCCGTTCCTTGTATAGGTGCGTTTACAGCATTTCGTTCATCGGCAGATCGTACTATAGCGTTGGCTGAGTTAATGTTTTTTAAATATCTACGTCTGTCTAATAATGTTTTTACATAACCGTGTTCTTTGGCAAAGTCTACTTGATCTGACATGTATTTTTTTAAAGTAGGATAAGTTTTGTAATACGTATCTATTAATTCTTTAGATTCTTTTCTGCTTAAGTTGGTTTGTTGACTTAGTCCAAAGGCAGATACTCCATAAATAATTCCGAAATTAACTGTTTTGGCTTGGCTTCTTTGTTCTCTTGTCACTTCTTCTAAAGGAACCTGAAAAACTTTGGCAGCAGTAGATTTGTGTATGTCGTCTCCGTTTTGGAAAGAAGCTAACATTTCTGGATCCTGACTTAGTTCGGCAATTAACCTTAATTCAATTTGTGAATAATCGGCTGCAAACAACACATGGTTTTCGTCTTTTTTTATAAAAGCTTTACGAATCATTTTTCCTCTTTCTGTTCTAATAGGAATGTTTTGTAAATTTGGATTGTTAGAGCTTAATCGGCCTGTTGCTGCGGTTGATTGACTGTATGTAGTGTGTACGCGTTGTGTAACTGGGTTAACTTCGTTTGGTAAACTATCTACATAAGTGTTTTTTAGTTTAACCAAACCTCTGTAACTTAATATTTTTTCTACAATGCTGTGTTCTTCTGCAAGTTTGTTTAAAATATCTTCACCTGTAGCATATTGACCTGTTTTTGTTTTTTTAGGTTTGTCTACAAGTTGTAGTTTTTCAAAAAGTACAATACCCAATTGTTTAGGTGAGGCAATGTTAAAAACTTCTCCTGCAAGATCATGAATTTCTTTTTCCAACAATAAAATGTCTTTGTCTAAAGCAATTGAGAGTTCTTTTAAGTAAGGTACATCTAAATTGATTCCTGCTAATTCCATTTTTGCCAATACTTTTAGCAATGGTAATTCTATTTGGGAGTATAGTTTGTATAGGTTGTTTTCTTTTAATTCTTCTTTAAATTGATGTTCTAATTGCAAGCATAAATCAGTTTGCTCACAGATGTATGGAGTAATGGAGTTTAAATCCAAATCTACCAAAGTAGTTTTGTTTTTTCCTTTACCTAGTAGTTCATCTTGATGAGTTGTCTGGTAATTTAAGTAAGTTTCAGAAAGAACATCTAATTGATGCCTCATATCTGGATGTAATAAATAATGCGCTAAGCTAATATCAAAAGCAGCTCCTTTTAATTCTATTTGGTATTGAGCTAAAACTTTAATGTTGCTTTTTAATTCATAAGCTATTTTTTCAATTAAAGGATTTTCAAAGAAAGGAGTAAGTTGGTTAAGTAATTGTTGTTTGTTATTGTTTACAGGAATGTAGTATCCTGAGTTGCTTTCGTAGGAAAATCCAAAGCCAACAATTTCATCAACAAAATTTTTACGTTCACTTATAATTTCAAAAGCTACTTTTTGTTGTTGTTGTAATTTGTTTATAAATAACAGCCTAGCCGTTTCGGAATTTATGTATTGATAAATTGGTTTGGAGCTTTTTAAGGTAGCGTAACCAGTATCAATAGTAATATTTTGTGGGGTTTCCGAAAATAAATCTAGTTGTTCTTTTGAATTGTTTGCTTTAGGTGTTGTGTCTTCTTTTATACTTGTTGTAGTGGTTTCAACGTTAAAAATTTTATTAATAGTGTCTGCAATTCTTCTAAATTCTAATTCTTGAAATATGGTATGAACTTCTTCAAAATTTGGAGGACACATTGTGAAATCTTCTTCATGATATTCTACAGGACAATCTAAAATAATAGTCGCAAGTTGTTTAGATAATAAGCCTAGTTCTTTGTTTGCTTCTACTTTTTCTTTCATTTTTCCTTTTAGCTCATGTGTATTGGCTAAAAGACCTTCCATAGAACCGTATTGTTTTATGAATTTCTTAGCTGTTTTGTCTCCTACACCAGGAAGTCCAGGGATATTATCTACAGCATCTCCCATCATACCTAAATAATCTATGACTTGTAATGGGTGTTCTACTTCAAATTTTTCTTTTACTTTATCTACATTCCAAATTTCAATACCATTTCCCATTCTTGCTGGCTTGTACATAAAAATGTTTTCAGAGACCAGTTGAGCATAATCTTTATCTGGGGTTACCATATATACTTGACAACCTTCTTTTTCTGCCTGTTTAGCAATGGTTCCAATCAAATCATCTGCTTCAAAACCTGCTTTTTCTATAATTGGAATATTCATGGCTTTTAATATCTCATGAATATAGGGGATGGCAATTTTAATAGCCTCTGGAGTTTCTTGTCTATTGGCTTTGTAGGCTTCAAAAGATTCGGTTCTGCTAACAGATCCTCCTTTGTCAAATGCTACGGCTAATAGTTCTGGTTTTTCTCTACGAATCACATCTAATAAAGAGTTTGTAAATCCTAAAATGGCAGAGGTGTCCATCCCTTTAGAGTTAATTCTAGGATTTTTAATTAAAGCGTAATAACCTCTAAAAATTAGAGCATAAGCATCAAGTAAAAAAAGTCTTTTTTGAGTGGTCATAAGTGTGAATTTGAGAGTTGTAAATGTAAATAAAATCAACTAATTTAAAAGGGCAGATGTTTTAGTTTTTACATGATTGAGCATTAATTATGCGCTTTTTTGTTAAATTATTGATAAAATTTGTTAAAAATTAACTTGTTTTTTTTGTTTAATTCGTAAAAAAGTTATATTGCGTTCGTATTTGTGCCTGTTTGTCAGGTAAATGGCATAAATTATTCAAACATTATACATGAATAGTATGACTAAATTTGGTGATTTAATTAATGTAGAAATTCCTGTGCTGATTGATTTTTACACTCAATGGAGTGAAGAAGAAGATGAGCCTACAGGAATGATATTAAAGGATGTTGTTGCTGCTTTAGGGGATAAAGCAAAGGTGATTAAGATTGATATTCAAAAGAATGAAATTTTAGCGTCAGCATTAAAGGTAAAGGCAAATCCTACATTTGTAATTTATAAAAATGGACAAATGAAATGGAGGCAGTCTGGAGAACAAGATGCCAATACGTTAATTAGCTTGGTTCAGCAATACGTTTAGCATAGACTATTAAATTTATATCCTTTTTGATGTAATTTTTTTAAGACTATAGGAAGTGTTTCTTTTAGTCTTGGGAATGCTTTTTTGCTATCGTGAAAAACGATAATACTCCCGTTTTCAGCGTTTTTAAGTACGTTTTTTGTGCATTTTTCAGATGAAATATTTGTGTCAAAATCAGCACTTAGAACATCCCACATTATAATTTTATAACCTAGGCTTAATAGTTTTTTTGATTGATTTCTTGTGATTTTACCATAGGGAGGTCTAAAAAGTTTTGAACTACTAAATGGTTGCAGTTGTTTTTCTGTTTTTAAAATATTTTTAAGATATTCTTCTGAATTTGTGTTCCATCCTTTTAAGTGATTGTAGGTGTGGTTTCCTACACTATGTCCATTTTGTACAATAGATTGAAAAACGTTTGGGTGTTTTCTAATATTATCGCCAATACAAAAAAAAGTAGCTTTTGCATTGTATTTTTCTAGCTCTTTTAAAACCCAAGGTGTAATATGAGGTATAGGGCCATCATCAAAAGTAAGGTATATTTCTTTTTTAGATGAATCCAAACTCCAAATCCATTTGTTAAAAATGGATTTGAAAAGTTGTTTGGTTTTAATTGGGTAGAATCTCATTGGTTATTTAAGAATATCTTCAAATAACTTAATATGACCTATAAATTCGGTTTCTACTTTTTTCTTGTAATCTTCATCTTTTTCGTATTTGTTTACATCAGAAGCAATGGTTTGATACATTTTAAATTCATGTTCTACCTCGCTGAATAGGTAGTCTAAATCGGCAGCACTAAATTGCGAATAATACAATAGTTTTTCTTGAAAAACTTTTATTAGAGTATTGGCTGCTTCTCTTGCTTTTTCAGGTTTGTTTAAAAGGTAGTATTGTTCTGGAAAGGCTAAACACACTCCATATTGATGGTATTTTTCAATAGGCATTTTGTTGTAGCTTAAATCTAAAATTTCTTCGGCTTTTTCTAATTGATTTTCATTCATTAAAGCTTCTACAAGTCTAGATATGTTATTTCTATAGGAAATAGAATTTTTTCTAGATTCAGGATCAATGTAAAAATCATGACCTAGATTTCCAAAATTCCAAGATTTCACCATGTTGTACATTTTATCGGTATCTATTCTACCCATTCCTAAAATACCATATTCGCTTTTGGTTTTAATAGGAACTAATTGAAAAGCCATTCCGTCTAGTTGTAAATAATCTTTAAGCCATAAGTACTCTTCATCGGCATTAGAACCACCTGTAAAATAAATAGGTCTTTCCCAGTTATTATTAGCTAAAATATCTAACATAAGTGTTCTGTTCTTTGTAAGTCCTCTGTTGTCTATGTCTAAATCCATATAATCAACAATAGAATCTGCATCTTTAGCTTTTACAATTCCGTTCTTTAAAACAGTTTCTTTGTTTACGGGTAATCTTAATTTATTGGTTGGATAAAACTTTTCAAATTTTCCAGGGTTAACTTCTATATAAGTACGTTTGTCCGATGAGCTAATCCATTTCATAAAGTTATCAATATCCCATCTTTCTTTTACTTGTCCTGTGTGGTAAGCAACATCAAGAGTACCATGTTTGTATTGGTCGTGTACTAATTGCGATGGTATTGGAGGAGCATCGTACGTTTTACGTTTCATTTGGTCTATGTACCAATCAGTAGCTAATAAGCTGGTGTTTACAATTTTTACATCTGTTCTGTAACCCTCAACTTCTTGCATGTACCAAAGAGGAAACGTGTCGTTATCTCCAATGGTAAATAAAATTGCATTTTTACTGCAAGAGTCTAAATATGCTTTTGCGTTAAAATAAGCTGTGTATTTGTGAGATCTGTCATGATCATCCCAGTTTTCAGAGGCCATAACAATAGGTGAAATTAACAAACACAAGCTAGGAACAGCAATGGCAATTGCTTTAGATTTTTGATAGCTACTGATTTTGTTGTAAATAGCATAAACTCCAAATCCTACCCACATGGCAAAAATATAGAAAGAACCTACAATAGCGTAATCTCTTTCTCTAGGTTCAAAAGGTTTAGGATTGGTATAAAAAATAATGGCAAAACCTGTAAAAACAAAAAATAGGAAAAGATTGTAAAAATTACGAGGATCTCTTTTTAATTGAAAAATTAGACCTATTATTCCTAGTAAAAAAGGAATACCGTAATATAGGTTTCTTCCTTTGTTATGAAGCATTTCGTCAGGTAGGTTTTGTTGTGTGCCTACAAATAGTTGATCAATAGCTGTAATTCCAGACATCCAGTTTCCGTTAAAAGGATCCATACGTCCTTGAATATCGTTTTGTTTTCCAATAAAATTCCAAAACAAATATCTAAAATACATGTATCCAAACTGGTACTTTACCATAAATTCTATGTTTTCGGAAAAGGTAGGTCTTGCTTTGCTTTTTTGTGGAATTCCAACAATAGATTTATAGTTTTGTTCCAATGCTGGGTTTACCATTCTGGGAATAAAACCTTTGTGTTTGTCAGATGTTTTTTCTTGAGCATTTTTATAATCATTTACAATTACATATTTCCCGCTTTCTTCATCCATTTCATACTTAGGCTTTACGTCTTCCATAATAGGATTTCCACTAGCATCTAAAGCAGGTTCTCTATCGTATTTAGAGGAGTAATAAGTGTCATAAAAAATATTAGAATCTCCATATTGTTCACGATTGTAGTAGGCTAATAGTTCTCTAGCAGATGAAGGGTTGTTTTCGTTAATAGTAGTGTTTGCATTCGCTCTAATAGGTAGCATTAACCAGCAAGAAAAACCAATCATTACAAATAGCACAGATAATAAAGTTATGTTGGCTAAGTATTTTTTGTGTTTACGGGTATAGTTTAGTCCAAAATAAAAACCAGTAACAATAAGAATAGCAGCAATTACAGTTCCTGTATGGAAAGGCATGTTTAAGGTGTTAACAAAAAACAATTCTGATGCACTAAAGAATTTTAAGGTAAAAGGAAATAAAAATTTAAAAATAAAAATTAAAGCTCCAATAGCAATTGCATTGGCAATGATAAAATTTTTAAGAGTGTATTTTTTATAGTAATGATTTAAGTAAATAAACACCAAAGATGGAATTACCAAAAGAGATAAAATATGTACACCAAACGATAATCCAATAACAAAACAGATTAAGATTAACCATTTATTACCTCTAGGTTGTTGAAAAGATTTTTCCCATTTTAAACCAAGCCAAAATAATAAAGCCATTAAAAAAGAAGACATGGCATATACTTCTGCTTCTACAGCGCTAAACCAAAAACTATCAGAAAAAGTATAGGTTAAACTACCTACGGCAGCAGACCCAAGTATAGCAATAGTTTTGTTTGCAGATAATTCTGAATTTTGAATTGCAATTCTTTTGATTAGGTTGGTTAATGACCAAAACATAAACAAAATAGTAAATGCACTTGCCAAACCAGACATAAAGTTTACCATGTGTGCAATATTGCTAGCAGAACTACTAAACATGGCAAAGAAAGCCCCCAGCATTTGGAATAAAGGAGCACCAGGTGGGTGACCTACTTCTAGTTTTACTGCAGTTGATATGTATTCTCCACAATCCCAAAAACTTACGGTTGGTTCTAGGGTTAGTGTATAGGTTGCTAAGGATATTACAAAAACAATCCACCCAAGGATTGTATTCCACTTTTGATAGGTGTTTTCTTTCATTTGAAGTGTCTGAACTAAAATTTTAGACACAAATTTAATTAAATATTCATGCTGATTGAGTTATTGAAGAAAAATGTTAAGTAGAATTAAAAAAAATAAAAAAACTTGTTTTATTAAGTGGTTGATATTCAATAAATATGAAGGTGTTTGAAAAAAAAAGTGAATTTTTTTGCGAAAAAATTTTGCAGAATTGTAGATGTGCTGTATATTTGCACCCGCAAACGCACTGTCCCATGGTGTAATGGTAACACAGCGGTTTTTGGTACCGTCGTTCAAGGTTCGAGTCCTTGTGGGACAACTTTTAAAAATTAAAACCTCAGTGAAGCTGGGGTTTTTTTATGCTTTAAAACGAAAGTAGTCCGAAAACTTCCCGAATACTAACGTCTATAAACGCATATAAAAATTTAAAAAGTTCTTTTAATAACTTTAAAAATTTTATAAACATCATTTAGGTTTAAATCAAAATCTGAATACTCTGGACTTGTATTTCTGGAATGACAAGTAATTATTCCGCCCTCTTTATTAAATTCAATAATATCTTTATGAAATATGTTTTTATTAGATAATATTATCCATCCGTATTTTGTGGGATTAAAACCATCTAACCAATGATGCCTGCCTAATTCTTTTGCTAAAACTAAACTTCCATCTGGAGTATCATTTATCATACCACCATCCATGCTCGGCCCTTTTACTCTAAAAGCCTTGTAATTACCTGAATTATACCTATCTAAATTAAAAGTAATATCTTCATAATTATTTAAAGATTTAGTATTTTCATGTAAACTTCCTTTATATGCTGCATAAGCATCAAAAGGTAATATATTGGCAACCACATTCACAGATCTGTCTTCTAGTTCTAAAAACTTGTTGCCTTTTGAATTAACGATGTATCGTATATCTTCTTGATTATTGTTGTTATGAGAATTAAAAAACGAAATCAATAATGATTTTTTAGTAGCAGGAATTTCTTTTCCTCTTTCGTAATTATAAATTGTTGTTTTGCTAACTCCAATCTTTTTAGCAAGCTCTTCTTGCGTCCATCCTAATTTTTTTCTGTTTTTTCTGATTTTTAAAGCATCCATGGTTAATTTTTAGAAATCTGTTTCAACTCAATACGGTTGTTGTTTAATCTTGTTTGTAGCCAGTTTTTAAACTTAGTATTTAGTGCTTTGGTATTTTTAATAGAATCGTTCCATTTTACTTCAAAAACAGCAATAGTATCTATAGAGCTAAAATTGGTTTCTAGCTTACTAGCATAGCTTAATTTGTCTAAACCAGTATATATAATTCTAGCTTCTTGACTTAATTGTACAAATGGTATTTGTTTTTTGTACAGTTGCTGTAGTTGATGGTCTTTTTCTATAATTAATGCTTCTTTTTGTAAAATGATTTCATCTTTGCTAGCAATTAAGTTCTGGTTTTTTACATAAGAATTTTTAATGGTGTTAATTTCATCTTGTAATAACGATGTTTTATCATCTTGCTGAATGATTAAAGATGAGTTAGGAATGTTAAATTCATCCATTTTATTAGACCATATTTTCTTTTGAACTTCATCTATATTGGTTCCTAAAACTACAATTTTTATCGTTTTTTTATCATAGTTAATAGCAGTGCTTATAATACCTGCACCTGTTTTTTCTTGCAGTTCAGAAATAAAGTGTTCTGCATTTAGTTTGTATTGATTTTCTTGAAATAGTAGGTAAAATTGATAGATACTAAATCCTATAATAATGGTGGCAATAAAACCAACCAACTGCGCAATTCTTTTTCTTTTTGCTTGATTGATGTATTTTACTACAGGGAAACGTAAAAATTTAACCACAGCAAAAGTTGCTAAGGCTATAAATATTGCGTTTATGATAAACAAAAACATAGCCCCTCCAAAGTATTTAAAATTCCATGTAGCCAATCCATAACCCGCAGTACACAAAGGAGGCATTAATGCTGTTGCAATGGCAATACCTGCAATGGTGTTGGTCATTTCTGTACGTCTACTCAAGGCAATAATTAAAGCCAAACCTCCAGCCAAAGCAATCAATACATCTCTAACATCGGGAGCAGTTCTGGCTATAATTTCTGGGGTAGCATCTTGAAACAGTGGAATGCTAAAAAATAAGAAAGAGGTAGTAATGCTTAATCCTACCATAACTCCTAGGTTGATTAAAGAACGTCTCAACGTATCAATATCATTAATACCAATAGAGAGTCCCAAACCTAAAATAGGTCCCATTAAAGGAGATACTAGCATGGCTCCAATAACTACGGCCGTAGAACTTACATTTAAACCTATAGAGGCAATAAATATAGAAAATATTAATACCCAAGCATTGTGGCTTTTTACGGCAATACCTGCTTTAATTTTGGTAATGGTTAGTTCCTTGTCGGTTTCTTCTCTAATATTTAATAAATCGCTCAAAAATGTTTTAATGGCTGTAAAAAAGCCTTTGAACTCTTTTTGAACTACCTTTTTTTTATTTTCTAATTCCTGATCGTTATCGTTTTGAGTTGTCATAGTTTTTTAGCATTGTTGTTAAACAATTTCTACGGGTGCATTTCCTTTGATTAAATACCTTTTTTGGGTTTCAACTTCCAAACATTCATATCTAGTTCTGCGTTTGTTTAAAAGTTTAAAATTCCTATTGTTTAAGGTAAATAAAGTTCCTGGTTTTAAATCAAATATATAATAATTATGAGTATTGTGGAGGTTCTTTTTTTCTTGTAAAACTACAGATAATTTTATGTCAGAATCTGTTGTTGCTTTTGGATTGATTAAATGTTTGGCCAAAGGCTTTAGCAATTCTTCATCAAAAATAATAGGAGTTAAAAACGGAAGCATTAACTGTTGAAAACATTGTTTCCATTCTGTACCATGTGGTTTTGCTCTAGGGTAGTGGATGTATGTGTGCAAATGAGCAATTTCGTGTACCAAAGTGATTAGAAATTGCTCTTTTGTTAAATTGTTATTAATGGTTATGGTTGGCAGTGGTTGAGTAGCTCTAAAATCTCCTCTTTTGGTTTTTCTACCATTGACAATTTTTAAGGTAAAAGAATGTTTTTGAAGTAGTTTGTTTAAAGGTTCTTTTGCTGCTGTGGGAATGTAAGGAATAACTTGCTCAATCATAAAAATTAGGGAGTTGTGCTAGAAACTTCTAAAACCTTTCCATTGTAAAATTTATTTCCTGTGGTGGTAAAATCAAAAATATATTGAGCCATTTCTAAAGGTTGTATAGGGGCTTCGTAACCAGGGAAGGCTTCTTGCAACATTTCTGTTTGTACAGCACCTAAAGCCAATACATTAAAGGCAATTTTTTGTTCTTTGTATTCTTCTGCCAATAACTCTGACAAAGTAATTACTGCTCCTTTAGAAGAGCTATAGGCTGCCAACCCAGGAAATTTTAAACTTCCTTGTATTCCTCCCATACTACTAATGGTAACTACATGGCTGTTTGGTGGCATAAACGGAATTATTTTTTGAGTTAACAAAGCCACAGAAAATACATTTACTTGATACACTTCTTTAAAATCTTCTTGAGAAATTTCGGTAAAGGGTTTGTTAACTAATTTTCCGGCATTGTGAATCAATTCTACTATTTGGATGTTATTTTTTGCAATATAATCTACCACACTATCAATTTCATTTTCTTGACTTAAATCTACTCCAAAAGTTTTGATGTTTGGATGGTTGATAGCATCTAATGTATTTGTGTTTCTAGAAATGGCCAATACAGAATAATTTGTGTTGGCAAATAATTGAGCCAATTCAAATCCAATTCCTCGGCTAGTTCCTGTAATTAATACGGTTTTATTCATCTTCTTTTTTGGGTTCTAACGTTTTAAAATCTATATGTTGGTAGGCACCAATGTCTGGAGCTGTTGTTCTATCAGTACCAATAATATCTAAAGGAATTGTGTTGGCTGTAGTAATATCTGCTTTGTTAATTCCTTCGTTATCTAAACCTATTCTTAAATCATTAACCCCAGTATTTTTAAAATCTGTTTTTTTGTTTAAGTATACGTTTTGATAATAAGTTGTATTGTCGGTATCATAAAACTCAATACCTTTTTCTAAATAGATAAGTGAATTTTTAAAAGAAAAGTTAAAAATAGCTTCGTCTTCACTTTTGTCTAAATCTATTTCGTTGGTTCTAGTTCCGGCAATAATACAGTTGATAAAATCAGCGTTTTGTAAAGGGGCATTTGCTGTAACATCATTATTAATATAATAATTGTGAATAACAACATTGTCTTTATAGCGTAATCCTTTGCTCCAATAATTGGCAAAAGTACAGTGAGTAAAAGTATAAGTTCCTCCTTGTAAATACAATCCAGATTTACCTGTTTGCCCAATAACTAAATTACTAGCGGTTATGTTTGCATTTTGAGTATAGATTCCATAATCGGATGCATTGTAAATTTCTGTATTATGAATACTAACTGAATTGGTATTTTCTATAATTTCTATTCCTGTAGAGGGATTTAAAATTTGTAAATAATTAATGGCAACATTTGTATTCTCTTCAATTTTAAGTCCTTGCCATTGTCCAGGGATTTGATCAAAGTCATGTTTAAGGTTATCACTTCTAAAAACAATAGAATCTGTTAGTGTTCCATTAATGTTTAAACTAGCTCCTTTGGCAATGGTTAAAGATGCATTGTCACTAAAATAAATAGTGCTACCAGCATCTACAGTTAAGTTGCTGTTTTCTGAAACAATAGCATTTCCGTAAATAACGTAGGGTTTGGTATTGGTAAAGTTTGTTTCAGACAATTCAAAATCGGTACCCGTGGTTGGAAATAATAAATTTGCATCTTGCACTAAGGTTACCAAATCAACATCTTGTTGGTTTCCATTAGGGTCAAACAAAATTTTGTCTAAGTATAGCATTTCGCTATTGGTATCTTGTGCATCGGCAGTTAATTCTACAAAAATAAAAATGCTGTCTTTTTTTAATAATAAAACATCTTCAAATTCAGTTCCATCAATTCCATCAACATTTATTCTGTACTTAGAGTTGTCTTTGGCTAGTTTAATTTTAGGAATGCTAATGTCGTTTTTACTCTTGTTGTAAACGGTAAGTCGGTGGGTAGTGGTTGTTAAACTGTTAAAAACAGTGTCTAAAAATAAGGTGTCTACAGAAAAACTTAAATTTCCGTTACTAACAATAGTATCAAAATCTTTTCTACAAGAAAATTGACTGAGCAACAATAGTACAAATCCTATTTTAAAAAGGGCTTTTAACAATTTCATACACTTATTTTACAATTTCTATTTCAAAAATTTTGTCCCAGTTTTTACCTGTAACATATAATTTTTGGGTTGTGGGGTTGTAGGCAATTCCGTTTAGTACTTTGTTGCTAGAATCTGTTACTGTTTTATTGTCTAATTGATTGGCCAAGCCTTTCATGTTTACAATAGCTTCTACAGCACCATTTTTTGGGTTGATGATAGCAATGGCATTTTTAGTCCATACGTTGGCATAAATTTTACCATTAATATATTCCAATTCGTTTAAATTTTCAACACGTCTTTTGTTGGTATAAACTTCTATATAAGATTCTTCGGCTCCTGTTTCAGGATTTAAAAACCAAATTTTTTCAGTTCCATCAGATTTAATTAAGTGGGTGTCATTGTGTGTCAAGCCCCAACCCTCGCTACTTTGTTTAAAAGAAAAGGTATTTAAGGTTTTAAATGTGTCTACATCATAAATAAATCCTATTTTGCTTTCCCAAGTTAATTGATATACTTTGTGGTTAAAAATAGTAATTCCTTCTCCAAAGTATTTACTAGCTAAAGCCTGTTCTTGTAGCACTTTTCCTGTTTTTAAGTCTACTTTTCTTAAAACAGATTTTCCTCTTTGTCCAGTTCCTTCGTACAATTCGTTATTGTAAAATTCTAAACCTTGTGTAAAAGATTCTCTATCGTGCGGATAGCTGTTTACAACTTTGTATTTGTATATTTTGGGATTGTTGGTGTTTAAAAAAGTAATGATTTTTTCTTTAGTTTTTATATCATCGTGTTCTCCAACTTCTACTTTTAGGGTGTGTTTTCCTAATTTAGCATCTTTAATATTTATAGAAATGTTTTGGGTGTCTCCAATTTTAACATTGTCTAAATAATAAACCACTTTTAAGTTTTGATTGCTGCTAACAATGTTTAAGTTTAATTTTTTATCAATCTGAATTGTTTCAGGAGCTTTTAGTTCAAATTCTGGGGAGTTGTTGCAAGAGCTTATTCCAATTATTAAGCTAATAGCGACTAAAATTTTGTTAATTTGCATGACTTTTGAAAAAAAAAGGTTATTTAGATAAATTATTTCTTTTTAATGTTTTGATTATTCAAAAATATACTTAAATTTGCAGTCTCAAAAATAAACACAGTTAAAACATACATATAATTATGAAAAAAGGAATACATCCAGAAAATTATAGAATGGTAGCTTTTAAAGATATGTCTAATGGTGATGTATTTTTAACTCGTTCAACAGCTAACACAAAAGAAACTTTAGAAGTAGATGGTGTAGAGTACCCAGTTGTAAAAATGGAAATCTCTAGAACATCTCACCCGTTCTACACAGGTAAATCTAAATTGGTTGATACTGCAGGACGTATTGATAAATTTAAGACTAAATACGCTAAGTTTAAAAAGTAATTTTAAATTCTTAGTATATAATATTAAAAAAGCTGTTGAGTTTTCTCAACAGCTTTTTGTTGTTACAGTAAATCGTTGGCTAAGTTGGCCAGCTCAGAACGTTCTCCTTTTTCTAGTTTAATGTGTGCAAATAAACGGTGACCTTTTAATTTATCTATTAAATAAGTTAAACCATTACTGTGCTCATCCATATAAGGTGTATCTATTTGATTAATGTCTCCTGTAAAAATAATTTTAGTTCCTTCTCCAGCTCTTGTAATAATCGTTTTTACCTCGTGTGGAGTTAAGTTTTGAGACTCATCAATAATCATAATGACATTGGCTAGGCTTCTACCTCTAATAAAAGCTAGAGCTGTTAATACCAAGTCTTCGTTTTCTTCCATTTCATCCAAAGCTTTTCTTTTTCTAGAATCTGCTTTGTATTGAGACTTTATAAATTTTAAGTTGTCAAACAAAGGTTGCATGTAAGGAGAAATTTTTTCTTCTGCACCTCCAGGTAAAAAACCAATATCCCTGTTGCTTAGCGGAATAATAGGTCGAGCTAAAATAATTTGATTGTATAGTGATTTTTGTTCCAATGCTGTTGCTAAGGCTAATAAGGTTTTACCAGTACCGGCAACTCCTTGCAAAGCAACCAGTTTTATGTTTTCGTTTAACAAAGCATCAATGGCAAAGGTTTGTTCTGCGTTTTTAGGTTTAATTCCGTAAGCATAACTTTTTTCTACACGCTCTATTTGATTGCTTTCTGGGTTAAAACGAGCCAAAACAGAATCTTGGTTGTTGTTAATAATGTAATAACCATTGGCCATTTTTTGATCTCCTAAAATTCCGTTTTCATCAATAGCATTGTTTTGATACAGTTCTCTGATTACATCTGACTCTAAATCATCTAAATTGATAGAACCTTTAGAAACCTTTTTAATATCTTCTACCTTACCCGTTAAATAATCTTCTGCTTTTAATTCTAAAGCTTTTGCTTTTATTCTTAGGTTAATGTCTTTGGTAACTAAGGTTACTTTAGAATTGGGATAAGATTCTTTGATTAATAAAGCAGTATCAATAATAAGGTGATCGTTTTTTTTAGAGCCATAAGCATCTTTTGCATTGGTTCCAGATGCATTATTGTGCATAGAAATAAACAAATTTCCTTTTCCTTCACCTAGGCTAATCCATTCGTTTAAGTTTTTGTTTTCAGAAATTTTATCTAAAAAACGAATAACCGATCTAGCTTCAAAGTTTTTAGTGTCGTTACCAATTTTAAAATTATCAAGTTCTTCTAGTACAGTAATAGGAATTACAACACTGTTGTCTTGAAAGTTTTTAATGGAATTGTGATCAAAAAGTAATACAGATGTATCTAGTACAAATATTTTTTTTGGTTGATTTTGAGCCATATTGAAGCAATTAAGTTTACTTAAATGTAGCAATCTTTTTCGTGCAAAACAACGTTGTTGTAATAGGGTACATGACCTGTAACGGTTGATATGTTTAAAGCTCTAAAACAATATAATTCTTAAATAATTGGAAATGAGGTTTAAACAGAAGCATTTTTTAATTTATCCATTGTGGATAACTATAATTTTTTAACCTTTTAATGACAAAGGAGTAGTGTATGTAAAGTTGTAGAACATTAACGCTCTACAACTTTACATTTGTGATTATAGTATAATTATAAGTTGGTGTTCCACTCGGTTAATTCCATAGCGTTGATCCATATACCTTTGTGTTCTGTTCCTTTGTAATTAATAATAACAGGGCTCATTCCGTTAGATGTAATTATAATTTCTGAAGTACCTGGAAGTTGATATTGCATGTTTTTTCCTTCGGTTACATTTGCAGTTACGGGAGTTGAAGTAACGGCATTTAAAGAACTAACGGTAATATTTTTTTCGTAAGGTAATTTGTGAATGCTAGTTGTTTTTAATTTTTCCTTATTCGGATCCATTAAATCGGAGTTGGTTCTTGGGGCATGATGCCAAACTTTTAACTTGTAAGTACCTTTTGGCAGGTTGTTAAGTACTAAGTTTACTCCATTTTTGTCTATAGCCAATGCACCATCTGCATAGGCAAAACCATATTTACCTACTACATTCATTTCTCCTAACCAGCGAATAACTCCATCATTGGTTGTTTTTTGAATTTCTGCGGTTGCATTTTTAAACTCTGTAAAAGTATACTTGTTGTGGTCTGATTTGTCTTTTTCATTCCAAAAATTCCATCCAAATTGGGTTAATTGGTCAGGTGCTCCTAGGTCTATACGTTCCTTTTTAAAGTCGTAAATAGGTTTTGCATTTTTAAGAATTTCGTTGTCGTTTTTTTCTACAAGCGTAGTGCTAGCTTTGGCAGATTTTAGTCCTTTAGCAGTAGCTTTTAACGTAATGATTCCTGTTTTTTTACCTGCTTTAATTAATACAGGAGCAACTCCGTATTCGGTAAACATAGGATTGGCATTGATATCTATTTTATCTCCAATAATAGAAGCATCTTTGTTTACGGTAAATTTAATTTTGTCTTTAAAATCAGAAATTACAGTTCCATTCTTATCAACAACTGTTGCATAAGCCACTATAATATCACTATTATCTGCAGTAAAGGTTCTTCCGTTATCATCTATAGATAATAAAATCTTATGTGGTTTTTCCGGGGTTATTTTAATGGTTTCTTTAGTTGTACCGTTATTAAAATAAGCTTTGGCTAGCAGTTTTCCTTTTTTGTACTGAATGTTTTTAAAGTGAAAAGGAGCATGGTCTAATCCGTTATAAATAGTGTCTTTGCTAGGTTGCTGTTTGGCAATGCTTTTGTTGTTTAAAAATAATTCCACTTCTTTTGCATTGCTATACACAGTAATTTCTTTTGTGTTAGGTTTCCAATCTTCTAAAATTTTGACAAAAGGTTCGGTTTTTAACTCTGTTTTGTACCAATCTAATTCTGGTCTTGGTTGTCTAAAAATGGTCATCATTCCACTTCTAGTTCTATCTATTTTGCTTTTAGATTTTGCATGTGTTGGATGAAATGTGTAGTATGCATGGGCGGTCCAAGAAATTAATCCTAACATTAAAGGATCTCTTTTGTAAGGTCCAATAGCTGTAGCTCCGTGTCTACCTTCCATAGCAAAAATAGGTTCTGATCTGTCCCAAATAAATGGTCCGTATAACATATTTGCGTTAATGTCTGTTAATCCAGAAGCTTGCCAACCTGTCCATCTAGCACCTTGTGATGCAGTTAGTCTGTTAGGATCTTCTTGTTTAATAGTGTTGTGTACTCTTGGTACGTAACCTCTGTGGTTTACTCCAGCACCCCACATCACAATAGAAGCATGGTTTCTATGGTTTCTTACCATGGTGCGAGCTGTTTTTTCTAAGTTGTTCCACCAAGCATCGTTCTGAGAAATAGAAACCCAGGTAGGAGCTTCTTCGTAAACTAAAATTCCTAATTCGTCACAAGCTTCAATTAAAGCATTGTCTTGCGGATAATGGGCTGTACGTAAAATATTAAATCCATATTCTTTAAATTGTAGTACATCTTTATAATGCAAAGCATTTGGAACGGCATCTCCAATGTATGGAAATTGTTGGTGTCTGTTTGCTCCAATTAATTTAATGGGTTTGTTGTTTAGGATAAAACCTCTAACAGGATCTAATTCAAATTTTCTCAATCCAATTTTTGTTTCTACAAAATCTACTTCTTTACCATCAATGCAAATAACGCTATTGACGCTATATAAATAAGGATTATCAATGTCCCAAAAATGAACGTTGTCTTCAATACTTCCTATTTGGTTGAATTGATATTCTTGGTTTTTAAGAATTTTAGATGAAGTGTTTAAGTGTAGTACCACCAATCCTTTTTTGTCTATCAATCGGGTTTTTATAGTACAATTTACATCTTTATTGCTTTCGTTTTTTACAGCTGTTTTAATATCAATAACAGCATTTTTATTAACCACATCAATAGTAGGAGTGGTAATATTAACACCAGAATGTAGGGTTTCCCAGTTAAAGGTTATATGAACATTGTTGGTTTCTACCAAATACACATCACGATACAAACCACTAAATTTAACATAATCAAATGGTCCAGGATCTGGTGGTATTGCTTCGTTTCTTCGGTTGTCTACCAATAAGGTAATTTGATTTTCGGTTCCTTTGTTTACATAGTTTGTAATATCAAAATGGAAAGGAGTGTAACCGCCTACAGCATGCTGACCTACATGAGTTCCGTTGACCCATAAATCGGTAACTTGATGAGCTCCTTCAAATTCTAAAAATACTTTTTTGTTAGAATTTTGAACGTATAGATTTTTACGGTACCAACCTACTTGTCTGTGAAAAACAAGCTGTACTTTATCATCATTTAAATCATCTAAGGTTAAAGAGGTTAATTTAAGCGTGTGCGGAATGCTTACTGTTTCCCATTTAGAATCATTTAAATCAGCTTGATAGTTTTTAGCTTTGGGGTTTCCTAATTGAAATTTCCACTCATTTTTTAAATTGATTTTGGTTCTATCTGTTTGAGGAAATCCGTTAGGTAAGTTCTGAGACTGTAGTTGAATTCCTATAAAAAATAGAAAAAAACTTAGAATAAGATGTTTCATGTTTTTAGTGTGTAAAATATTTTACAACTAAATTATGCTTAAAAAAGAACAACCAAAGCAACGTATGTTTAATAAACTGTTGATTTTGGTTTTTTAAGATTTAAGAGTTGTTTTTAACATCCCATTTGTCTCTTAAAAGATTTCCTATAATCATAAAAGAAAGAACAAGCAATACAATTAAAGTCCCTGGAATTACAGCTAAATAAGCTTTTCCTGTTACAATGTAGTTGTAGTGATTTTTAATAATAATTCCCCAAGATGGAGTGGGTGGTTGAGCCCCTAAGCCCAAAAAACTCAATCCGCTTTCTACTAATATTGATGCCGCAAAATTAGAAGCAGAAATAACAATAACAGGTCCTATAATGTTGGGAATAATATGTTTGATAATAATTCGAAAATCTGACAAGCCCAAAACTTTTGCAGCTTCTATGTATTGAAGATTTTTTACACTTTTGGTTTGTCCTCTAACTACTCTGGCAACTTCTACCCACATAGTTAATCCAACGGCTACGTAAATTTGCCACAAACCTTTTCCTAAGCTCACAGTAATAGCAATAACCAATAAAATGGTAGGAATAGACCAGGTAATGTTTATTAGCCACATAATTACACTATCTATAAATCCGCCGTAATAACCAGCAATGGCTCCAAGTAGTAAACCTATAATTAAAGAAATGGTTACAGCAACTACTCCTATAGAAAAAGAAATACGAGCTCCTACAATTAATCTACTCAATAAATCTCTTCCGTATTTATCTGTCCCTAACCAAAATGTTTTTTGAATTACTTTTACTTGATCGGTTTTGGCAATGGCTAAAAAATCATTTTGTAGTTGAGGTTTGTAGTGAATATGGTTGGCTGTAATTTTGTAATTGGGTTGAATAGGAGTTTCTTTTATGTAAGCATTACTTCCGTTTAAAAATTTATTCCACAGGCTTTGTTTTGTTGTGTTAGATGTTTCTTGTAGCATATAAGTTGTAAAACCAGGAGGTTTTGCCTGAATGGTTACATGCATGGTGTTGGCATTAGAGGTGTTGTCTGGTGCTATAAAGTAAGCAAACAATGCTACCAAACTACCAAAACATATAAAGCCAACACAAAGGTTGGCTAGTATATGTTTAGAATTAAAAATGTTTTTAAGAAACTTCATAGGCTAGTGCTTATTGAGCAACTTTTAATAAGCTAAGAGTTTCTAAAGCTTCATTTACATAAATATCATCATGTAAATTTTTGTGCCAAGCAGTACGTTTGTCTTTTAAAATACTGTCGGTTTGTATTAATGTATTTTCATAGCCAGGAAATGTAAATTTGTATGGCGAATCGTATTTTAAAATATCTTTATATTTTTCTGCTTCTAAATTTAATTGTTCCTGATCTGATTGAAATGTTTTTAAGTTTAAAGAATAAGATAAATTTTCTTGATTTCTTTTTAACCATTTGGCATATTCGTCAATTTTATTAAACTGTTTATTACTGCCAATACTTTGTTGGATTTTTGACACAACTTGGGTGAAATTGCTGTAAAAATTGGTGGATTTGTAATTGGCCTTGGCTATTTGATCCCAGTTTAAAGGAGCTTCTAGTTTGCTTTCTGCAATGTCTAAATAGCTATATCTATCTGGCATAACAATATCAGAACTTACACCTTTTAACTGTGTAGAACCTCCATTAATTCGGTAAAACTTTTGAATGGTTAATTTTAAAGCTCCTAAATCATCACCGTAATTTAAGTATTGATTGATTGGAATTACATTTTGTACAGTTCCTTTTCCGTACGTTTGCTTGCTACCAATAATAATAGCTCTTTTATAATCTTGCATTGCTGCAGCTAATATTTCTGATGCAGAGGCAGATAACTCGTTTACCATAATAACCAAAGGACCGTTCCATATAATTTTGCTATCCTCATCATTTCTAATGTCTGGTTTGTTGTTTTTGTATTTTACTTGTACAACAGGCCCTTTTTCTATAAACAATCCAGCAATATCAATAGCGGTGCTTAAAGAACCACCTCCGTTGTTTCTTAAATCAATAGCCAAACCTTCTATACCATCTTTTTTTAACTCTTCAATTTCTTTGCGCATGTCTATAGCAGAGTTGCGTTGCTCTTGCTTGCTAAAATCTATATAGAATTTTGGTAAGTGAATAATTCCGTACTTTTTACCATTTTTAATAGCAATAGATGATTTTACAAAAGTGTCTTCAAACTCTACAATATCTCTAACAATGGCTATTTTTTTATACGTATTGTCTACCTTTTTTACGGTTAATACAACAGTAGTTCCTTTTTTACCTTTAATTAGTTCAATAGCATCAGATAAACGCATTCCTACAATATCTGTAGGCTCTCCTTTTTCTCCTTGTGCAACTTTTACAATATAATCACCTACTTCTAAATCTCCTTGTTTGTAGGCAGGACCTCCAGGAATTAATTCTACTATTTTTGTGTATCCTCTTTCGTCAGACAAACGAGCTCCAATTCCTTCTATAGAACCAGCCATGCTAGAGTCAAATCTCTTTTTCATGTCTGGAGCAAAGTAACTTGTGTGCGGATCAAATTGTGCAGTAATGCAATTTAAAAACACAGCAAAGCGTTCACTATCTAGTGTTTGATGTTCGTAGTAAAACAAATCTTTAATATTGTCTAGTGTTTTTTCTCTGGCCTTTTTTTCTAAAGCATTAAAACTTTGTTGTGTATAGTTTTTGTCTTCTTTGGCTTTGTTTTCCTCTTCTTTTAAGTAATCACTTAATTTGTTGATGGTTGAAAATTTTAAATGTTTTCTCCAAATATTAAATTGATCATCTTTGTTAACTGGATATTCAGACGTTTTAGGATCAAGGTTAATACTTTCTTTAAGGGTGTAATCAAACTTGTTTTTTAAAATTTCTTCATACATGCTTTCTGTTTCCTTTAATCTAATAGTAAAGGTTTCGGTAACTTCGTTGTAAAAAGTAAATTTTCTTCGAATAATTTGATTGTCTATATCGTGATAATATTTTTTGAATTGAGCAATATCACTTGCTAAAAAATATCTTTTATAAGGATCTAAATTTTCTATAAAATTGTTAAAAATTCCTTCAGAAAAAGTGTCATCAATTTGTTTAGGTTCATAGTGCCCTTTTTCTAAAATAAAACGCAAGGCTTCCATAAGTACCTGATCTTTTTCAGGATTTTTTTCTGATTGATGGTCTTTAAAACTGTAAAATACTGATACCCCAATAATTAAGGTAAGAATGTATAAGTGCTTAATGTATTTTTTCATTTAAATTTGGTGTATTCTGTAATAAGAGCTACTAAATTAGTTTTTTTTTATAGGAATTTAAATAATTCAATCAAATCATTTAAATAATCGTTAAACAGTGTAAATCCTTATCAAAGCTAAATATAATATGCTAAATTTGTTTATCAACATTTTTAGATATGACAAAAAGTAAGCCAAAAATATTAGTAACCAATGATGATGGTATTACTGCCAAAGGAATTAGAACGTTAATTAAAGAAATGTGTAAGCTTGGAGATGTTTATGTGGTTGCTCCAGACAAACCTCAAAGTGGTAAAGGTCATGCCATTACCATTGATGCCATTTTAGAATTAAAGCCTCAAAAAGTTGAGGGAGATGCCATTCAAGAAGTTTCTTGTACAGGAACTCCGGCCGATTGTGTAAAATTAGCTATTAATGAAGTCTTAGATACAAAACCAGATTTATGCGTATCGGGAATTAATCATGGAAGTAATTCCTCTATTAGTGTTATTTATTCGGGAACTATGAGTGCTGCTATTGAGGCAGGAATAGAAGGAATTCCGTCTATTGGTTTTTCTTTGTGTGATTATTCTAAAGATGCCGATTTTAGTCAAGCAAAATATTATGTACGCAAAATAGCCAAAGAAGTTTTAGAAAATGGGTTGCCAGATGGAGTGGTGTTAAATGTAAATTTTCCTAAAATATCTGTAAATCCGTACAAAGGAATAAAAGTTTGTAGACAAGCAAGAGCGAATTGGAGAGAAAAGTTTGACAAAAGAATAAACCCCATAGGAAAAGAATATTTTTGGTTAACAGGTCAGTTTGAAAATTTAGATGCAGGAGAAGATACAGATGAGTATTGGTTGGCTCAAAATTACATATCGCTAGTACCTATACAGTTTGATTTAACCGCCCATCATATGATTCAAAAATTAAATACATGGAGCTTAAATGAATAGTATTCAGAAAGATGTTTTGCTAGGAGTTGCTGTAGGTGTATTGGTTTGTTTGTTAGGAACCTTTTTATATGTTGTAATAGCTTTGCCCAAAACGTCTGTTTCTAATATGCTATCAGTATTAATTAAAGAGAACTTACTGTTTAAGGTAATTACTTTAGGGGCTTTGCCTAATTTATTGGTTTTTCAATATTTTATTAAAAAAAACAAACTTTACGAAGCTAGAGGTGTGTTAATGGCTGTAGTTTTAATAGCTCTCTTTTTTATAATTTACAATACAATTTAAATGAAATATTACATCATTGCCGGTGAGGCCTCTGGAGATTTACACGGAGCAAATTTAATGAAAGCTCTACAAGAAAAAGATGCAAATGCTGAGTTTCGTTTTTTTGGAGGAGATTTAATGCAACAAGTAGGAGGTACTTTGGTAAAACATTACAAAGAACTTGCTTTTATGGGCCTATTAGAGGTGTTAAAAAACATAAGAAGTATATTTAAAAATATTGATTTTTGTAAAAAAGATGTCTTAAACTTTCAGCCCGATGTATTGATTTTAATTGATTACCCTGGATTTAATTTAAGAATAGCAGAGTTTGCTAAAAAGAACGGAATAAAAGTTCATTATTATATTTCGCCTAAAATATGGGCATGGAAAGAAAACAGAATTCATAAAATTAAAAAGAATGTAGATCACATGCATGTGATTTTTCCTTTTGAGGTAGATTATTTTAAGAACAAACACAATTACAACGTAAATTATGTGGGAAACCCTTTGTTAGATGAAATTGCACAAAGAGAGCCTATTAATGAAACTGAGTTTAGAGAGGAGCATAATTTAGGAACCAAACCCATAATAGCTTTGTTGCCAGGTAGTAGAACACAAGAAATTACTAAAATTTTAAGTGTAATGTTAACTGTTGTCGATGTGTTTAAAGACTATCAATTTGTAATTGCAGGTGCACCAAGTAAAGAAAAAGAATTTTATATGCCTTTTATGGCTAAAACCGATGTTAAGTTTATTGCTAATAAAACGTATGATTTGTTGTCTGTTTCTACAGCAGCATTGGTTACTTCTGGAACCGCAACTTTAGAAACTGCCTTATTCAAAGTGCCTCAAGTAGTCTGTTATAAAACTAGCGGATTGACCTATTTTATAGGGAATTTATTGGTTAAAATAGAATTCTTTTCTTTGGTTAATTTGGTAATGCAAAGAGAGGTTGTAACAGAATTGTTACAGCATAGTTTTAACAAAGAAACTTTAATTACAGAGTTAAGCAATATTCTTTCTGGTGAAGGAAGAGAAATGATGTTATCTGACTACGAAGAACTAGCAGAAAAGTTAGGAAACGTAGGGGCTTCTAAAAAACTAGCAGACAGTATTTTAAATGCATAATTTTTTATAGCTTTAAGTAGCTATGAAATTATTATTGTCCTATGTGCCTTTTCAGGTGCTAATAGGTGTGCTATTGGGGATTTTATTTCCTCATAATAATCGCACTTTATTATTAACAATTGTGTTTTTGCTCTTGCTTGTATTTTTAACAAGAGTAAGGAATATTGTGGTTAAAAATTACTGCATTTTAGGGGTAACTATTTTAGGAGGAATTGTTGTAGGTTGGCTTTCTATTGCAATAAACAATCCGTTACATAAAGAAAATCATTACGTACATAAAACAGAACCAAGCAACGTTTACACGTTAGAAGTTACAGTTGTAAAACGCTTAAAATCTTCAAAGAAATTTTTTAGATACTATGCAGCGGTAAATGCAGCAAATAAAGAAGTACTAACAGGTTTGTTATTGGTAGAAGTTTATAAAGATTGTGTCCAAGAAAACAAGTTAAACGTTGGCGATAAGTTTTTGTGTAAAACCCAAATTGAACGTATAAAAAAGCCTAGCTCTCCCTATGATTTTAATTATAAAAAATACTTGTCTTTCAAAAAAGTATATGGAAAAATTAAACTTAAGAACTATATTAAAATAGGTGTAAGTACAAATTTACTCTACTCCATACAAAATTACAGAACTACAATTGTAAATAAATTACAAGCATCAGTTTTGTCTACTAAAACAAAGAGTTTGTTAATGGCAATGCTTTTAGGAGATAAAGAACAATTGTCTAAAGAATTACAAGTTTCTTTTGCCAATGCTGGAGTTGTTCACTTAATAGCAATTTCAGGAATGCATGTTGGTGTATTGTACATATTACTGTTCTATACCTTTAAGTTTTTAAATACAATTAAATACGGAAACTTTATACATGTTTTTACCGTTGTAATTTGTTTGTGGGGTTTTGCTGTTTTTTCAGGATTGTCTAGTTCTGTTGTAAGATCTGTAACCATGTTTAGCTTTATTATTATGGCCAAGTTAATCAGAAAAAAAGGACTGTTGTTAGAGCCCATTATAAGTTCAATGCTGGTTCTTTTAATTTTAAACCCCAATTATTTATCTGATGTTGGCTTTCAATTGAGTTATACAGCAGTTATTAGCATTGTGGTTTTTTATCCGTTATTAACTAAAAAAATAAAATTAAACAATAAGATTATCAAATATTTTGTAGATGTAATTATTGTATCTGTAGTTGCTCAATTAGGGGTGCTACCTATTACTTTGTATTATTTTCATCAATTACCCTTACAGTTTTTAATGGCTAATTTTGTAGCTGTTTCTTTATTACCTGTAGTGTTGTATGGTGGTTTTTTAGTGTTGATGAAAGTTTTAGTCATAAAAAACTTTACATGGATAGAATTTTATTTTGATGAGTTTATAGCACTATATATTTATGTTATTGATTATTTTTCTTCTTTAGAGCACTTGATTTTAAAAAACATAAGTATTTCAAGTATTCATGTTTACGGATATTATATTTTGTTATTCCTGATTTGGTGGTGTTTTCAGAAGAAAACAATAAAAACAAGTTTGTTTTTTTTAATAGGAGTTCTTTGTTTGCAAATAATAGATGTATGTTTTACATACAATACCCATCAAAAAGAGGAATTAATTGTATACAACAATCCAATAAACACAATTGTTAGTGTAAAAAAACAAAAGCAATTGTGGGTGTTTACAGATTCTCTGATTCATAGTCAAGTTCATCAGAACAGAATTAAAAATAGAATTAAAAATGTATACCAAACAAAAGCTAAAGTAATTAAGTTCAAAGGAGACACTTACTTGTTTGTAGATAGTAATGTTGCTTATTCTGAATTAAATATCAAAGGAGTTATTTTAATAATAGCTAACAATCCTAAGGTAAATATAGAACGAGTACTTAAAAAACTGCAACCTAAAATTGTGATAGTTGGAGCTAATAATTATTTGTCTAATATTTTAAAATGGAAAAGCACTTGTAAAAAATTACAAGTGCTTTGTTATGATGTGCGTTTAGAAGGATTTTATATGGTAAACTAAAGCTTGCTTTTAAAATCTTTTTCAAAAGCTTCCCAATCCTTCGTTAAATAAGTTTCTTGATGCATAAAGTTGATTAGTTTTTCCATAATAGGTTTTTTTAAATAACCGGGTGCAACATAAACAACTTTTTCTTCTTTGTTAAAAAATACGGTTGAAGGGTAGCTAAGTTGTCCTTTTAAAATTACTTCAGCAAACTCATGATGTCCTCTTCTTCCTCTTGTAATATAATTAAAAGTTTGTCCGTTAAAGGTTAAAGGTTCTTTTTGTTCAGCATCAAACTTAACAGCATAATAGTTTGTATTAATATAATCTATAATTACATTGTTTGTATAGGTTTCTTTATCCATTACTTTACACCAATGACACCAATCTGTGTATACATCTACTATAATAGGTTTAGGATTGGTTTTGTTTTTAGCAATGGCCTCTTCAAAAGTAATCCAATTAATTTCTTTGGGTTCTGGGTTTGCAAGTAATAGAGTTGGAATTAAGAAAAGGGTTAAGAATATATTTTTCATTTTAGGTATAGATTAAAAATTTAGAAATTAAGTCTGTATTTGTTTGAAAAACTTACAATATGTTATGTAATACCATGCATTTTTCGTACCAAAGTTTTGTTTAGCAAAGCTATAATAATACCTGCAATTATTGGTACAGCGGTAAAAATTAAAAAGAATGTAGATAAATCGTATGCCTTGGTAATAGTTTCTATTTGTCCTCCTAAAGTACCTGCTAATTTATTTCCTATAGCAATGGCTAAATACCACATTCCGTACATAAAACCAATCATTTTTGCAGGCACTAATTTGCTTACTTGTGACAATCCTAAAGGAGATAGACAAAGTTCTCCTAATGTATGGAATAGGTATGCCATAATTAACCAAATCATGCTTACTTTAATAGAACCTGCAACAGCATCTGATGGAATTGTGTTAGCACCGTAAGATAAAAAGGCAAAACCAATTCCTAATAAAATTAATCCTAAACCATATTTTTGAGCAGAGGTTGGGTTGTATTTACTTTCCCACCACTTAGAAAAAAAGGATGCAAAAGCAATAATAAAAAAGGAGTTTAAGGTACTAAACCAAGCTACAGTAACCACAGTAAGATCCGAAGAAAATTCTTGATACAACATACCTCCAACAATTCCCCAAATAACCAAAAAACTAATGATTAAAATCCAGTTAGATATTTTAATGGTTTTGTGAGTTTGTTTGTATAGCAACCATAAAACCCAAGAAATAATAAGTAATGGTATTACAGTTAATAAGGTATTAACAATGTTAAAAAGCACAGCGTAATTACCTGTTAATTCTCTTTGTGTATAATCTCTAGCAAAAATAATAAGTGAGGTAGCTCCTTGTTCAAAAGACATCCAAAAGAAAACAGTAAATAAAGCAAAAACAATTAAAGCAATCATTCGGTCTCTAACTATTTTTTGACACCTAACAATTCTACTAATTACCAAAAATAAAAAGGCAAACAAGGCAATTATAATGAGTTCTGTAGCTCCGGAAATATGATCAGAAATTCCTAGAAATACTTGAGGTAGTAAATTGACATTTGCTATTTTGGAACTAGGGTCATTTAATAAATAAAGCAATCCAATAACAGAACTAATGACAATTAAAATTTTATCAATATTGGTAAAATGATTTGTCTTTTCGGGATGGATGGTGTTTTTTTCAACTTTTAAAGGAACTTCTCCAATTTTTCCAAAAAGAGGAGATGCCAACCAAAATTGCAAAGTACCAAAGAGCATAAAAATTCCGGCCAAACCAAAACCATAAGCCCAACCTTGTGTTTCTGCTAAATAACCACATAGCATCATTCCAAAAAAAGCACCTGCATTTACTCCCATATAATAAATGGTAAAGGCACCATCTTTTTTCTCGGGAACACGAGTGTACATTTCAGAAATAATAGAAGTCATGTTAGGTTTAAAAAAACCAGTTCCTAGAACTAATAATGTTAAACCAATGTATAAGGTAGCTTCTGTTTCTAGAGCCATGGCAGCATGGCCTAAAGTCATAATACCAGCACCAATAACAACCGCCCATTTGTAACCTGTAATTTTATCGGCAATAATTCCGCCCAAAATAGGAGTGATGTATAATAAACCTGCATAGGTACCAAATAAGGCTCCCGCTTGCTCGGCACTCCATCCCCAACCAGGATTGTTTACACCTGTAATGGCCATGGTTAAAAAATTAACCAACAAAACCCTCATTCCATAAAAAGAAAATCGTTCCCACATTTCTGTAAAGAACAATACAAACAATCCCGAGGGGTGTCCTAATACAGTTTTTTGGTTGGTTTTGCTACCGCCGTATATAAATTCCATACATTAAATTATTTAGAAAGCTAAAAATACACTTTTTACCTAGAATTTATTAGGTATCAAAAGCAAAAAAGCTGTCTAATTAAAGACAGCTTTTTTAAATATATAAATTGATTATTTTTTACAACCATTTATTGTAACCAAATACAAAGTTCAAACCAAATCTAATGTTGGCTTGTCTTATATCTTCTACAGGTCCTAATAATTTGTTTAGGTTGTCTGATGCTAAATAAATTTGCAAAGGACCTATTTTTGTAGCTAAGTTTACTCCTAAATCAATATCTCCTTGATCATTTTTAATACCTGCTACACCATAAGTAGTTCTGTCTAAAGCAAGGTTGTACCCTAAAGCAAGAATAGCTTCACTATCCTCTAATTTATGGTTGTTGTACATAGTAGCTCTAAATTGGTGAACATTCGCTAATTTGTAACTAGCAGATAAATAAGAGGTGGTCATTAAAGAAGTTTTGTAAGAAGAACCTTCTCTTTCACTAGCATCTAGTTTACCAGTTTCTACCAAGGCTTCTAATTCCTCAAGTACATCATTATCAGACCTTAAATCTGTACCATCGTGCTTTAAGTCTGTAACGTCTTCTAAATAGTATTCTTTTACATTTTCTTTCCAAGTAATAGAACCTATGTCGTTAACAGCAGCTTCAATGACTAAGTTAGGAATGATCTCATAGCTCGCACCTATATCAAAACCAATTCCTGAGTTAGCTGTACTAAATTCTTCGTCTTCATCTCCTGTTAAACCAGCACTTCTTGCGAAAGCATTGTTTGTGTTAACGGTCCAAGACATATCGTTGTTTATGTCTATTTGTGCCGTTCCATCTTCTTCGGTAGAACCGTTAGAAATACCTATTAAATATTTAACTCTAACACCAACAGCTAATTTGTCTTTCAAGAATTGTTGTGTAAAACCAACTCCTCCTTCAACATAAGAAGTTACGTCTACATTGTCATCAATAATAATACTGTTTCCTGTTTTGGCTAAACCATCATTAAATAAATTTAACAATCCGTTTTTACTCATTTGCCAATTTACATTACTTTTTTGATTGACAAAGAAAGATAACGATCCGTGTTTACGTTTAAAAGCAAGGTTTAAAATATTAACACTTTGTATTAGTGATAGGTCATTGTAATCACCATCAGTTAGATCGTATATGTTTTGAAAGTTGTAATCTAATCTTTCTGTATCGTTACCAAATTGATCTGTTGTGTTTTCTGTTCCTGCTTCTACAGTAAGTAAATCAGAACTAGAAAAACCATTACTAAATGATAAAGAAACCCCAGGCAAACCAAAAGAAAAAGAGTTTTTTGGAATGTATACGGGAGATACATCTGTAGATTGTTGTACATAATCTCCTAAATGGAAAAATGAAATTTGACTTTGTGCTTTGGCACTGTTTGTTAACAAGACAGTGAAAGCAGTTGCTGCTATTAATTTTATTGAATTTTTCATTGTCTTGTTTTTAGTTGTTATCGTCATCTTCGTCTTCAGAAACTGTAAAATCTCCTATAAGAGATAAATCTAATCTTACCTTGTCTGTGCTTTGAATTTTAGCAGCTCCTTTGTTTGTTGTATCAAATTCAATAATTGCTTGAATGTGAGTTACGTTTGTTAAAGCACTAATTTCTTCGCTGTTAAATTGTACAGTGGTAGTAGTAGCATCTATAGTTGTTGTTCCTTCTTTTAAATCTCCGTTAGCATCTATAACATATTTAGAAAAACCATTAGGTCCAATAGGAGCTGCTTCCATTAATGATGCAGGCTTTACAAAGTCTACAGTGTTATTATTAGCATCTGTATATTGTACCAATACATAATTTGGATTAGCTTCAGTTCCTTTATTTTCCATAAATTCTAGTTTTATAGAACCTTTTAAAGGAATAGAGTTTTTTGTGTAAAGGTTTAAAGATAAAGAGTTAACGCTATCTTCTAAGTCGTCAATATCATCAAAGTCAAACTCAAAAGGGTCTGGAGTAAATGCCAAACCATCAAAACTAACATATAAAGGCAATTCTACATCTAAAGAAACCGTTAAGGCATCATTTATTCCAAATGTATTATTGTTTCCTGAAGGAGAGTTAGGGTTAGAAAATGCATTTACATTGATGTTAAACTTAGTTGGTTTTTCTTTAAGTAAGTTTCCTAGGTTTGAGTTTTCGTTACTAAAAGTAATACTTGTAGAAACACCAGCACCAGAAGCCCCTGCGTTTATAACAGCATAATGATCGGTAGTGTTTCCAGGAGTATCTGTATTGTCTACAATGTTTGCAGAAGTTTGAGAGATAGCTAATTTATTGTTAGCAGTAGCATCTGTAGTTATATCATCTAAAGTTAATCCAACAGGAAATCCATATTCATTTGTAGCTGTAATTGTAAATTTAGGATTTTCAAAGTCTATAGAACCTTCTCCTAGTTCTTCAAAAAAGTTTAAATCAAATGTTTTATTCTCTACATTAAAATCAGATTGTTTAAAGTCTCCTTCGGCACTGTTTACTTTAGGGTTTGCAAGTGTAATGGTATAGGTTAAGTCATCTGTAATTTTAATTTCATCGTCGATAGTATAAGCTATAGTTGCATCTAATTCTACAGCTATATTATTGAAACCATTTTTGGTAACATTTGGAGATAATTCGTCATAAGTAAAATTAAAGTCATATTCATTTAAATTTACTGTAATTGAGGTGTTTTTTCGATTTTGATCACTAGCAGTCTGGTCTCTTGGAAGTGTGAATTTTTGGTAATAACTGTTAGGGAAATTTGGGTTTGTATATAAATGAGCTGGATCAGCAGGGTTTTTTCTTTTTATAGATGGAATTGTAAAAAACACTTCAACCTCAGATTGATTGTTAGAGCTTAGCGTAATTGTAAAAGTACCTTCTGAAAAATTAGCCTTTGTTAAATCAAAGTCTAGAGAAGCTCCTCCTTCTTTTGTGAATTCTTGAATTTTTCTAAACTTTTTTTTGCTGACAGCATCTAGTTTATCATCCGCTGTATCATTAGATCCGTAGGTATATTCTGTTGCTCCACCAGAAAAGTCATCATTATCAAAGAATTGAAAGTCTCCAGCAAATGTTTGGTCATCAACACTTACAAAACTTTCGTTTCCGGCAGCACTAAGTGTTTCAGAGTAAGAAAAACTAACTAAAGATTTTCCGTTATCGTCAATAGTACCTACTTCAATGTCGTCACCAATTTCTTCAAATAGTTCTTTGGCAGAGTATTCTGAGTAACCAATTTTTAATCCTACAGCAATGCTAGGGTCATTAATTTCTTTTTCATAGAAGGAAGTATCGAAAGTTTCCGAACATCCTATTAGGTTTAAACACAGTCCGGTAACTAAAAGACTGTGAATACCTATGCGGTGGGTAAAGTTTTTCATATTGTTTTTGTATAGTTGAGTCCCAAAAATAGGAAATATATGTCGATTAACAAATGTTAAAATGATAATAATCGTTATGATAATATTAAGATTTATGAATGTATATTTGCTTTTTAAAACAATTTTACAATTCATATGTCTCAGTTAGTCTCAGGTTTTTCCAAATTTACCAAGCAAGAAAAAATAAATTGGTTGGTTTCCAATTTTTTACAAGAAAATAAAAATGCCACTGAAACTCTAAGTTTGTATTGGAATTCTGACAAACAATTACAGCAATTGCACGATGATTTTATAGAAAACACTATCTCTAATTATTACATGCCCTTTGGGATTGCTCCTAATTTTGTGATTAATGGAAAGAATTACACCATTCCTATGGCTATAGAAGAAAGTTCTGTGGTTGCAGCTGCTTCTTTAGTCGCAAAATTTTGGTCGGATAAAGGTGGATTTAAAGCTACTGTTATAGATATGGTAAAAGTTGGACAAGTCCATTTTATGTTTACAGGAGATAAAAAAGATTTAGAAGATTATTTTATTGTTAAAAAAGAAGCTTTATACAAAGCAACTGAAAGCATTACTAAGAATATGCGCAAACGCGGTGGTGGAATTCTAGATATTGAATTGCGAGATAAAACTTTAGAGTTAGAAAATTACTATCAATTGCATGTAACTTTTGAAACTAAAGACTCTATGGGAGCCAATTTTATAAATTCTTGTCTAGAGGCAATGGCACAAGAGTTTAAGAAAGATGGAGTTGAAATAGTAATGAGTATTTTGTCTAATTATGTTCCAAATTGTGTTGTGCGTGCAGAGGTGAGTTGTGAAGTTGAAAAATTACACACTACAGATGGTGCTTTATTTGCAAAAAAAATGGAACAAGCGGTGGCTATTGCAAACGTAGAGCCTTATAGAGCGGTAACGCATAATAAAGGAGTAATGAATGGGGTAGATGCTGTGGTTATTGCTACTGGAAATGATTTTAGAGCTATTGAGGCAGGAGTTCATGCATATGCTTCAAAATCGGGTAGGTATAAAAGTTTAACATCTTGTAAGGTTCAAAATGGAATTTTTACTTTTTCTATAGAAATTCCTTTGGCATTGGGTACAGTTGGAGGTTTAACAAGTACGCATCCTTTATCTAAGTTATCTTTAGAAATGCTAGGAAATCCTAGTGCTAAAGAATTAATGCAAATTATTGCAGTGGCTGGTTTGGCACAAAATTATGCCGCTTTAAGAGCGTTAACAACCACGGGAATTCAAGAAGGACACATGAAAATGCACCTGGTAAATATTTTAAATCAACTAGAGGCAACTGAGCAAGAAAAAGAAAAAGTAACTCAAAAATTAAAAGGAAAATTAGTTAGTTATAGTGGTGTAGAAGAAACACTAAATAAAATAAGAGCTTAATGGAAAACTATTATAGCAATGGTAAATTGTTGATTTCTGCAGAGTATTTGGTTTTAGATGGTGCATTGGCTTTGGCATTGCCAACCAAATATGGACAAGATTTACAGGTTTTACCAACTGATGAACAACTTTTAAACTGGAAAAGTTTTAATGTACATAAAAAGTGTTGGTTTACAGCTTCTTTTGACATGGCAACATTTGCAATTAAATTTTGTAATTCCGATGAGGTTGATGCAAATAAAATAGCCACTACTTTACAAACAATTTTAAAAACCACTAGAAATTTAAATTCAAATTTTCTTTTAAATTCTACGGGAGTCAATGTTAGTACGCATTTAACATTTCCAAACCAATGGGGCTTGGGTACTTCATCAACCTTAATTAATAGCATAGCAACTTGGGGGCAAGTAAATGCGTTTGAGTTGTTAGAAAAATCTTTTGGAGGAAGTGGTTATGATATTGCTTGTGCCAAATACAATACAGCTATTACTTATCAGCGAAATGGAATTCATCCTGTAATTACACAAGTTAATTTTAATCCGAGTTTTGAAAGTAAGTTGTTTTTTGTGTACTTAAATCAAAAGCAAGATAGTAAGGAGGGGATTCAAATGTATAAATCGTTGTCTCTTGATAAGTCTGATTGTATAGAAAAAGTAAATCAGCTAACCCAAAAAATGATGGAAGCAAAAACGTTACAAGATTTTGAGACTATTATTTGTAATCACGAAACGGTTCTTTCACAAATTTTAAATATAAAACCTGTAAAAGAACGTTTGTTTACTGATTTTAAAGGAGCTGTTAAAAGCTTAGGTGCTTGGGGAGGAGATTTTGTTCTAGTAACAGGTGAAGAATCTTATGTTCAGGAATATTTTACGGCTAAAAATTACAAAACAATAGTTCCTTATACCCATATGATTTTAGATTAATATTTGTCTAAATCAATATCGTCTAAATTTTCAAAATCACTAAACTCGTCATAATCGTTGTCAAAATCATCGTCATCAAAATCAAAACTATCTTTAGACTTGTCTGCTACAAATTCTTTTTCTGGAGCTTTGTCTGGAGTTTCTCCAATAGACAAAATTAGTTTAGGCAATTCAGATTCTGCTGTTTTGGTCACTTCAATCAACTCGCAATAAAAGGTCCACATATTTAAGTAATCATATACATAAATAAGTTTTTCTTCAGGATCTTCTATGTTTTGTTCTAAGGTTGTGGTAGACATGCACAAAGCATCTGGAGCATCATCCATAGAGAATAATGGAATTTCTTCTCCTTGGTTCCACTCATCATCTGCTCTAAAGAAAGAAGCCATTTCTTGTCCGTTAAACCCAAATACTTGAGCTATAATTTTATGAAATTCTTCTAATGTAATTTTAGAATCGACTAATAAAGTTCTAATTACATCTTCTTTGGTGTCTAAAATGACTCTTATTTTGTATATCATCAAATAGGTACTTTAATGCCACAAAAATAGTTATAAAAGTCAATAAATACTTAATTTTACATCAATTAAAAATCAAACAATGGATTTAGAAAATGCAGTTGCAAAATTAAATCAAATTAGTAAAAATACATTAATGGAAACATTAGGTATTGAGTATACAGAGGCAGGTGAAGATTACCTTGTAGGAACTATGCCAGTGAACTCAAGAGTGCATCAACCTTTAGGAATTTTACACGGAGGTGCTACAGCGGCTTTGGCTGAAAGTGTAGGGAGTGCAGCCTCTTATTTGTTTGTAGATAACAGTAAATATATTGTAAAAGGTATAGAAATTTCGGCCAATCACATCAGAAGTAAAAAAGATGGAATAATTACTGCTAAAGCGACCTTAATTCACAGAGGAAACACAATGCATTTATGGCAAGTTGCTGTTACAGATGAAAGAGGAAAATTGATTTCTATGTGCAAAATGACAAATGTTTTATTACCTAAGTAAACTGTAAGTTTGAATATATTAGAAAAAATTAGAGAGGCAGAACAAGCAAAAATTCCTTTTGTTGCCTATAAAAAACCGAACGAGAATACGTTAACATTTATAAGTCAAAACACAAATAACCTACATGTGTTTACAGATTTTAATGAAAGCGGTTATGTATTTGCTCCTTTTGATAGCAATAAAGATGCGTATATTTTAAAACCGGATTTTGTTTTTACAGAAAAAATAGAATCTACAAGTGTGTTTTCTCAATGGAATGATGATCTTAAAACAGATGCAAAAGCACAGTTTGTACATGAGCAAAAAGTTGCAAAAGCTATTGCTACTATTAAAAGCACACAATTGTCTAAAGTTGTAATTTCTAGAAAAGAAGAGATAGAAGTAAATTGTTTTGATACCATTACTGTTTTTAAAAAACTACTAACAACTTATACCAATGCATATGTGTATGTTTGGTATCATCCTAAAGTTGGAATGTGGATGGGGGCTACTCCAGAAACCTTAATAACAGTAAAAAAAGGAGTTTTTAAAACCATGTCTTTAGCAGGAACGCAATCTTTTAAGGGTGATTTAAATCCAGTATGGGGAACAAAAGAGCTAGAAGAACAACAAATGGTTTCTGATTTTATAAAACAAAACTTACAACATACGGTTGATGGTTTGGAGTTTTCAGAAGTAGAAACCGTAAGAGCAGGAACTTTACTACACTTAAAAACCAAAGTAAAGGGGAAGTTAAGAGCACAAAAAGATTTAGAAAGAATTGTAAAATTATTACATCCTACACCTGCCGTATGTGGATTGCCTAAAAATGAAAGTAAAAGTTATATTTTAGAAAATGAAGGTTATTACAGATCTTTTTATACAGGATATTTAGGAGTTTTAAATTTGGAACAAGAAACCTCTTTGTTTGTTAATTTAAGATGTTTTTCTATTCACAACAATAAAGTAAGCTTGTATGTTGGTGGTGGAATAACAAAAGATAGCAATCCTGAAAAAGAGTGGTTAGAAACGGTTGCAAAAAGTAGAACAATTAAAAATGTACTTATTTAGTTTTCTTAATTCTTTCTAATAATTTCTTTTTAAAATTAATTTCTGCATCTTTTAATTTTAAAATTTGTTTAAAACTTAAAACATTTGTCAATTCAATATTTAGTTTTTGTTTTCTTTTAAAAAAAGAAGCATCAAGACTGTCAATTTTATCAACCAAGGCTTTTGCTTCAGCTTCGGTAACTGTTTCTAAATTTATTTTTTTTTGTAAAGTGTTTCTTTCTCTATTAAAAACATACATTTCGTTTTTTCCTTTGTTGTAAACAGGCCAAAATTTTTCTGCTTGTTTGGATGTCAAGGATAATTGATCTGTTAAAAAACTAATTCTAGCAGCAGCAATTTTTTGTGCATATGTTTTGTCTTTATTTTTGTTTTGTCCGTAAAAAGTAAAACTTGTTAGAAACAAAAATAGTAGTAGGGTAGTTTTATAATTCATAGTTAAAAGTCAATAATTTCGTACTCGCTTAATTCTGTAGACAATTGCTCTACTGTTGGATTAAGGTCGTTAAGGTTAGAATACATAAAAGATAGGTCACTTTCTTCTGTATTATTTAAAATGTCATTAATATCAATGTTTTCTTCAATGGCTAAATAATTAATAATATCGCTATTGTTTAACTCATCAGATTGATTGATGTTATTATTTGATTTAAAAACAAAAAAACCAAAAGCAATTGCAGCAGCTGTAGCTATATAAGGCATAAAAACCCTAAGCTTAGATTTTGGCTTTTGAACTTTAAATGTTTCAAAATACTGATTTGGGATTTTGTATCCGGATGTTTTAGGAAGTGTTTCCTTAAATTGTTCTGTAGCAATTCTTTCCGAAAGATTATTAAAATAATTTTCGGGTGTTTTAAAAGGATTTTTGTGACCTACAATCTCTTTTAAAAATTCTTCGCTATGTTGGTTTTCTTTATTCATGTTAAACCTTAGATGTTTTTTTGTGTGAAAGGTTTAATAATTTTTAATATAACTTTCTATTTTTTTAACAGCATGATGATAAGAAGCCTTTAAAGCTCCTACAGAAGTGTCTAATATTTCTGAGATTTCTTCGTATTTTAATTCATCAAAATACTTCATGTTAAATACCAATTGCTGTTTGTGGGGCAATTCAGCAATTGCTTTTTGCAGAATTAATTGAATGCTATCTCCATCAAAAAGTTCATCATCTTGCAAACTAGATCTTAATTCTTTCTGATAATCTTCTATAGGTAAATTTGTTTTTTTTGCATTTTTATTTAAAAACGTAATGGCTTCGTTGGTTGCAATTCTATACATCCAAGAAAAAAGTTTACTTTCTTCTTTAAAGCCACCTATGTTTTTATAAACTTTAATAAACGTGTTTTGCAAAACATCATCAGTGTCATCGTGATTGATCACAATTTTACGGATATGCCAATACAAACGTTCTTTGTATAGTTTTACTAGTTCATCAAAAGCTTTAGAGGCTTTTTTAGAATCTTTTAGGTTTGCAATAAGTTGTTCTTCGTCTGTCAAATCTACCTACATTATCTATTTTTGGTAACCAAATAAACCTTTAAATTTAATGGTTTCTGCAATTCCTTCTGGAAGCATAGCTTCCCACCCTGGTTCGTTAGTACGTATTTTTTTGAACACATCTGGTGCTTGAATTTTCATGTGTTCTATTCTGTAATTGGTAATGTCAATTATTTTATTAGAAGTTTTAAAATAGCTGTACAGTTCTTTAACCCTATGGTTTAATTTTAAGTTGTTGCTATCTATAATAGTGTTGTCAGAATCGCCAAGAATAGGGTAAAGGTATATTTTTAAATTTTGAGAGAACAATTTACCAACTCCTTCTAAAATGCTACCTTTTAAATTGTGATAATATTTGATGTCAAAAATATTCATAATACTATCTGCTCCCATGGCAAAACCAATTTGTTCGTTGGTAAATTCACCAAAATATTCTACCAATTTGTAGTATTCTTGAAAGTTGGTAATCATTACTATTTGACCTAAAGAACAAAGTAAGTCGGCTCTGTCTAAAAAGTCACGTTCGTTAATTTCTCCTTCGTTTTTTAAGTTAGAGAGTGTAATTTCAAAAATGGTTTTGGTTCTTTTAGGATCTACTCTTTTATCAGCAAAAAATAGTTTTTGAGATTCTTCGTAAACATCCATATTTACTTTAGTTACAGGTCTAAATCTACCACGTAAAGCTAATATGTTTTTTTTATACAATTCTTGAGCAGGCAGTAGGTTTTTACCACTATCGTTAAACATTACTGCATTGGTCATTCCATTTTTAACCAATTGTAAACTCATCAATCTATTGTCTACATAAGTAAATCTAGGTCCAGAGAAATTAATCATGTCAATTTCAATCTCATCTTTTTCTATATTGTCATACAATGAAACAATTAAATCTTTAGGATTGTCGTTATGGTAAAATGCTCCATAAATTAAGTTCACTCCTAGTTTTCCTAGAGTTTCTTGTTGTAAAGTAGCATCAGTTTGTTTAAATCTTAAATGTAAAACAATTTCGTTGTATTGTTCATGAGGAGATAGTTGAAAGTGAATACCTACCCAACCATGTCCTTTAAATTGTTTGGCAAAATCTATAGTAGCTACGGTGTTGGCGTAACTAAAATACATTTTATCAGGATGCTTGCTTCTGTTCAAACGACTTTCAATCAATTGAATTTCGTGGCGTAACATTTTTTTCAAACGACTTTCAGTTACATATCGTTTGTCATCTTCAATACCATAAATAGCATCAGAAAAATCTTTATCGTAAGCACTCATAGCTTTAGCAATGGTTCCAGAAGAACCTCCAGCCCTAAAAAAATGACGAACAGTTTCTTGTCCGGCTCCAATTTCTGAAAAAGTACCGTAAATATTTTTGTTAAGGTTAATTTTAAGTGCTTTGGTTTTGCTTGTTAAAATGTTTTCTACCAGAATATCTCCTTTGTGTGATACTGCCATGTTGATGATTTCTATGTTACAAATCAAATATACCAAATTTAGACATTTAAGTAGCGCTGTTTTCGTATTTTTGACATAAGATTTTTAAGAATGAAAGTTACTTTTTTAGGTACAGGAACTTCACAAGGAATTCCCATGTTGTTATCTGATGAACCTGTAAATTTTTCTACAGATTCTAAAGACAAAAGAATGCGTTCTTCTGTATTAATACAGTGGGATGATTTTACGTGTTTGATAGATTGCGGAGCCGATTTTAGAATGCAAATGCTAGATAATAAGGTAACAAATATTGATGCTATTCTATTTACGCATGAACATTCTGATCATATTGCGGGTTTAGATGACATTAGACCTTATTGTTATAAAAAAGGTCCTATGCCTATTTTTGCCATGCAAAGAGTAATGGATAGTTTGAGTAAAAGGTATGAGTATATTTTTACCACTAAAAATAGATATCCAGGGGCAGCAGCTGTTTTGCCTACAGTTATAGATCATCAATCTTTTAATTTGGGAGTAAAACAGATAATACCTATACAAGTAAACCATGGTAACTTACCTATTTTAGGCTATAGGGTTGATGATTTTGCGTATTTAACAGATGTAAAAACTTTAGATGAATTAGAAATTAATAAACTAAAAGATTTAGAAGTTTTGGTGGTAAATGCTTTAAGAATAGAAGAGCATCCTACACATTTAAATTTAAAAGAAGCTTTAGATTTGGTTGCGGTTCTACAACCTAAAAAAACATATTTTACCCACATTAGTCACCGATTAGGTTTTCATGAAGAGGTAAGCAAAACGTTGCCTAAAAATGTTTTTTTGTCTTATGATGGTTTGGAAATAACATTGTAAAAGATATTCTTTATATTTAAAGAATAGTAATCAACAAAAAACAAACCAATGACGAATAAGCTTTTATTAATTGTATTATCATTTTTTTTACCACCATTAGCCGTTTTCTTAAAAAGAGGAATTGGAAAACACTTTGTTATCAATGTTATTTTGTCCATTGTATTTTTCGTTCCAGGGGTGATTCATTCACTTTGGGTAGTAACTCAAGAATAAATTAAAAAAGGCAGTGTAAAACACACTGCCTTTTTTAATTTATAATCTTTCTGTAATCCAATTTTTAAAATCGTAAAAATTGTTAGGATGTATTCCGTGTCCTACCGGATATTCTTTATACGTATTCTTAATGTTTAAAGAGTTTAACAAAGTTGGTGCTTTTCTCGCCCAGTCTACAGGTATTACTTGATCTACGGTTCCGTGAGAAATAAAATAATCTACTTTATTTGTGGTGGCTTTTTTTTGTAAAAAATCATGATTAAAGTAACCACTTAAAGCAACTACATAATTTGCTTTTTCTGGATAGGTAAAAGAAAAGGCATAACTTAGAATGGCTCCTTGACTAAATCCGGTCATAAATATTTTAGAACTATCTATGTTGTATTTATCAATAAGCTCATCAATAAAAATATTTAGTTTTTCTACCGATTCTTTTCCTTCCTCAGGATCTGAGAATTTGTTTTCATCAGCATCAAAAGTAATACTGTACCAAGCATAGCCGCCAAAAGGTAACGCAGTAGGTGCTTGTACACTAACAATTAGTGCTTTTTTGGGCAATTCGTTTGCAAAGGAAAATAAATCATCCATATTACTACCATATCCGTGGATTAATAGAATTAATGGGGCTTTTTCTTTCGTAAATAAAGGTTCTCTAACTATGTATTCTAAAGATAAATCTGTCATTAGGCTAGGGTTAAAATACTATTGTTGTAGGATCCGTATACTTTTCCTATTGTTTTTTTTCCGATGTATGCACTGTTGGTTGAGATAGATAAAATAGCATTTTTATTAAAAATACCTTCTCCTTGTGTGGTAAACAAGCTAATATTTGCTTTTTCTCCAACATGAATACTAGAAGTTTCTAATCCAAAAATAGTTAGCGGGCTTGTTGTTATTTTATCGATTAAAATATCTAAATCAAAAATGTTTTGTAGGCTGATGAAAAAACTTTCTAAACCTATAGAACCATCAATAGCATTGCTAAATTCTAGTTTTTTATTTTCAATATCAATAGGGTCGTGGTCAGAGGTAATAAAATCAATAGTTCCATCTTTTACCCCTTCTATTAATGCTAAAATGTCTTTTTGAGTTCTTAGAGGTGGAGCTATTTTGTAATTGGCATCAAAGGCATGAAGTTCATCATCTGTAATTGTTAAATGATCTGCACTAACGCTACAAGTAACATTTAATCCTTTGTTTTTGGCTTCTTTAATTAACGCTACCGATTTTTGAGTACTAATGGTAGGAATATGTAGTCTACCACCAGTGTATTCTAATAAAAATAAATCTCTACTTATTTGTAATTCCTCGGCTAGGGCAGGAGTCCCTTTTAAACCCAAATGGGTACTGTTTATACCTTCGTTTACCAAACCATCACCGGCAATGTTGCAATTGTTTGGGTAGCTCATTACTAGTCCGTTAAAGCTTTGTGTGTATTGTAAAGCAATTTTAATAAGATTGGCATTTTTAGTTCCTTTTTTATAATCATTAAAAGCAATGGCTCCTGCTTGTTGCATGTCATATAATTCAGCAATATCTTGTCCTTTACTTTCTTTGGTTAAACTTGCTATTGGATGAATGTTTACTCCTGTTCCTATAGCTTTTGTTTTTAAGAAATTAACGATGGATTTAGAATCGGTAAACGGATAGCAATTGGAATTTAAACCAACTTGAGTAAATCCAGACTTGGCCGCTACTTCTATTCCGTTAGCTATGGTTTCTCTATCTTCATAACCTGGTTCTCCAAAACTTACACTAGGGTCAAACCAACCGTTAGATATGGTTAAGTTTTCTAGTTTTATTTCTTGACAATTGCTTGGGCAAGTAAGGTTGTTTTCTATTTTTGAAATATGACCATTTTCTATTAAAACATCTGTAGTTTGTTTGTGGTGTTTACTTTTTGGGTCAAAAATAGTAGCCGATTTTAGTAAAATATTCATGCTATAAAATGATTCAAGATAGTTGAAAAAAGAAATTTTGTGTTGCTGTACTTAGCAAAATAAACAATTGTACTCGGTTGAGTTGTGCAGTAATTCGCAAAAAGAGGTTTAGCGTTTCTTGTCATTGTTTAAGGATTGGTCAAAGATACGCAAACAAAAATTAACTGCAATAATTTTCTAGAATGCCTTTTGCATATTTACTAGCTATTTTTTTAGTAAATACAGGAAAATCTATAGGAGCAGTATGGTTGGCTTTGTCAGATATAATTCTAATAATAGAAAAAGGAACTTTATATTCATCACAAACTTGAGCAACGGCAGCACCTTCCATTTCTACACATTGTACGTTTGGAATTTTATTTTTGATAGAAAGAACACTTGTAGCATCACTTATAAATTGATCGCCACTAGCTATAATTCCCTTTTTTATTTTTGGGTTTTGAATTCCAAACAAGTGAGCTTGATTAACCGATATGTGTTTAAAGTAGTTTTCTTGGAACTTAGTTACCGAAAGATAAAGAGAAGAGTTAGAACTTGTACCAATATAAGTTTTGTTAAGTAAAGGAATTTCTAGTTTGGGAAATAAAGGAAACGCATCCATATCATGCTGTACCAATTCAGTTCCGTACACAATATCACCAATATGTAAATTTTCATCAATGGCTCCAGCAACTCCAGTAAAAATAATTTCTGAAGGAGAAAAACGACTAATTAATTGAGTGGTTGTAATGGCAGCAGCTACTTTTCCCCATTTAGAAAACACAACAACAACTTTTTGGTTGTGTAAAGTTCCTGTATAATAGTCTCTATTTCCAATAACTATTGTTTGCTTGTCTTTTATAATTAGTAAAAGTTCTGCCAATTCATCGTGCATGGCACTAATTATTCCAATCATATTTTAAACTTTGGGTATTTAATCGTAATTAATTTGTTTTAAAAAGTTGATTTATAAGTTTTAAGAAACAATATTTCCATCTTTTAAAACCAATTTTCTATCGGCCATGTTGGCTAATTTTTCATTGTGAGTAACAATGACAAAAGTTTGATTGAATTGATCTCTTAGGTCAAAAAACAAATCGTGTAAATTGTTGGCACTTTCAGTATCTAAATTACCACTTGGTTCATCAGCAAATACAATTGCAGGCTGATTGATTAATGCTCTAGCAACGGCAACACGTTGTTGTTCTCCTCCAGACAACTGACTAGGTTTGTTTTCTGCTTTATTTTTTATGCCTAAAAAATTCAACAACTCTAAAGCTCTAGTTTGTACTTCTTTATTTTTTTTATGGGCAATATATGCCGGAAGACATACATTTTCTAAAGCGGTAAATTCTGGCAATAATTGATGAAATTGAAATACAAAACCAATGTGTTGATTTCTAAATTCAGATATTTTTTTATCCTTTAATCCTACAGGGTTTACGTTGTTAATAAGCAGTTCGCTAGGAACACTATCGGGTTTGTCTAGCGTACTTAAAATTTGTAAAAGAGTCGTTTTTCCCGCTCCAGAAGGGCCTACAATAGCAACTATTTCTCCTTTTTTTATATGCAGATCAATTCCTTTTAAAACTAAAGTGTTGTTAAAAGATTTTTGAATGTTTTTGGCAATTATCATAACTCAGTAAAGTATCAAAACGAAAGTACTAAAAAAGATACGATTCTGGCTTTTTTGTTAAATACTTATTTTTTAACAAAAAAAAGATATGAATAAGACCATTAGTAAAACGTTATTTATATTTTTGGAAAACATTTATATATTTTAAGAATAGAGTTTTATGAATTTACACGAATTTCAAGGAAAAGAAATTTTAAAGAGTTTTGGAGTAAAAGTACCTATGGAACTTGTTGCTACAACACCAGAGGAAGCATTAGAGGCTGCAAATAAGATTCATGCAGAGAAAGGATGCACAGTTTTTGCGGTTAAAGCACAAATACACGCAGGTGGACGTGGTAAAGGAGGTGGTGTAAAAATCGCTAAATCTATCGAAGAAGTTAAAATGTATGCTGAGCAAATCATCGGAATGATGTTGGTTACACCTCAAACTTCTGCAGAAGGAAAAGAAGTACACCAAGTATTAATTTCTGAGAATGTTTATTACGATGGTCCTTCTAAACCAGAAGAATACTATATGTCTGTTTTGTTAAACAGAGCAACAGGTAGAAACATGATTATGTATTCTCCTGAAGGAGGTATGGATATTGAAGAGGTTGCAGAAAAAACACCTGAATTAATTTTTACAGAAGAAATAGATCCTGCAACAGGAATTTTACCTTTTCAAGCTCGTAAAATAGCATTTAATTTAGGATTGTCTGGAGCAGCGTTTAAAGACATGACCAAATTTGCTATGGCTTTGTACAAAGCTTATGAGGGGTCTGATTCTTCTTTATTTGAAATTAACCCTGTGTTTAAAACAGCTGATGATCAAATTTTAGCGGTAGATGCAAAAGTTTCTTTAGATGAAAATGCTTTGTATCGTCATAAAAATTACGTTGATTATAGAGATATTAGAGAAGAGCACCCTACAGAAGTTGAAGCCAAAGCAGCAGGATTGAATTATGTTGCCTTAGATGGAAACGTAGGATGTATGGTAAACGGAGCTGGATTGGCAATGGGTACCATGGATTTAATTAAGCAAGCTGGTGGAGAACCTGCTAACTTTTTAGATGTTGGAGGTACTGCAGATGCTGAAAGAGTACAAACTGCTTTTGGAATTATATTAAAAGATCCTAAAGTAAAAGCTATTTTGGTAAATATTTTTGGAGGTATTGTTCGTTGTGACCGTGTGGCACAAGGAGTTGTAGATGCTTATAAAAATATGGGAGATAGTATTAATGTACCTATTATTGTACGTTTACAAGGAACCAACGCTGTAGAAGCAAAAGCTTTGATAGATGCACAAGAAGGTTTAGATGTAATATCGGCTACAGAATTTCAAGAAGCTGCTGAAAAAGTACAAGAAGTATTGGTAGGATAATATTTATAAAAAACTACATATAAAAAAGGCTCTGTTTTATAACAGAGCCTTTTTTTGTGGTTATTTTTTTAAAACTTCAAGAATCTTGTCGGGATCTAGTCTTGTGGTATAGTCTTCGGGTACAAATGCATGTAGGATAATTCCTTGATTATCTACGACAAAAGTTGCTGGCATTGGTAATTCAAAATTTGTATTACCATTGTGTTTTTCTATATCAATATTAAAATTGTTGTAAATAGTTTTAATTTCATCAGGTAGCTCAAAAGATAAGTTTAGTTCTTTTGCATAACTATTGTTGTAGTCTGTAAGAATATTAAAATTTATATTGTTTTTTTCAGATGTAGATAGGGAATTGTCTGGTGTTTCAGGTGTAATTGCTACTAATTCTGCATTTAATTCTTTAAGTTGAGGTAAAATATTGTTTAAAGCTTTTAATTCTAAATTGCAATAAGGGCACCAACCTCCTCGGTAAAAAGATATAACAGCATTTCCTTTACTTGTAATATTAGATAGTGAAATGGACTCTCCTTTGCTATTAGGTAAATTAAAATTAGGAAGAATATTACCTTTTTGTGGAGCTTTTGCAGATAAGTGTTGGTTAATTAAATTTCGTGTTGCTTGGGTCATTTGATTGTATATTTCTGCAGGAATTTTAGCAGCACTATCTTGTTTTTTATCTAATAATTGTTTTGTTAAGCTCATAATGATTGTGTTTTTAATTACTAATGTTTTCGTCGTTTCAATAAAAATAACTTTCAAAAAAGGGCATAAAAAAACTCAATCAAAATGACTGAGTTTTTTATATAGTTGTTTTGTAGTTTATTTTTTTTCAAAATAATAAGTTAAACCTACCATAGGTAAATGGTCGTATAAAGATTTTTTATAAATTATATTTAGCATAATGTGTTTTGTAATGTCAAATTCTAAACCAGCACCATATAAGAAAGAAAAACCATAAGATTTTTGTAAACCTTTATTATTCGTAAATTTTCCGTAGTAATCATTTTCTTTGGCATATCCATTTACATCTATATATGAAAATTGTATTCCAGAATAAATATTGGCTCTTAATTTTTTAAATTGTAGTAAGTCATGTTGTATTATAAGCGGAACGTTATATGTATTAGCCCACGATTTTTTTTTGTCTTGATTTGGGATGTAATAATAAGAAACAGGAACTTCCATCGCGTTGTGCCTACTGTATAAAAATCCAATATTGATAGACGTTTTATCGCTAACGTCAATTAAATATTTTCTGTAAATTAATTGAAAATTGAATTCACTTTGATCTTTTTCCCAAAAGTTTCCCAAAGCAGTAAACATCAAAAAAGACTTTTTGTTTTTTATAATATTGCTACTAATGCTTTTGCTTCCTTTACTTTTTTAAAATAAGATTCACTAAAATAAGCATTGTCTCTGTCGTTGTTAATAAAGCCATCAAGCACATAATTAAGTTTACCCCAAAAATTATATTTGGTTAATTGTTTGTCTCCAAATTTTATTTTATCTTCTCTTAACAAACAAGTTTTGTCATCATTTACAACAATATAAGAAATCTTATCATCTATATATGTTTGATATAAGGATGCTTTACCTTTAATCATGATTTTTGCAATAAAAGTGTCAACTAGAGTTTCGTTTTTAATTTTGATAACGAAATATTCTTGTTCTGAGTTGATAACAAAGCTCTTAATGTTATTTAGGTTTAGTGTTTTTGTGGTTTCAGTTTCTAGTTGATTTTTAAAGTTTAAAACAGTTGTTTTGTTTCCTAGTTTTAGAGGAATAGTGAACACGTTTAGCTGTTCCCCATTATTAAGGAGAATAGTTGTAGGAACGTACGTTTTTTTAATTTGAGAAATTACAGTGTTAAAAGAAAGTAACAATCCCAATAAGATTAATTTGTAATTCATAGCGTATAATTTTTTACAAACATAATTTATTAGGGGACAAAAAAAAACTCAACTGATTAAGTTGAGTTTTTTTTTATATATCGTCAAAATTTACTTGGGTAAAATCGGCTGTTGCCATATCAGATTCTTGTGAAGTATCGTTTTCAGTTTCTTCTTTTTTAAAGTCTTTTTGATGTCTTTCACTAATAACTTCAAGCCCTTTTTCATTAATAATAAAATCAGTAGCTTGTTTTAGTTGTTCATGAAATTCAACAAAATCTTCTTTATATAAATAAATTTTGTGTTTTTGATAATGAAAACTACCATCATCATGTGTAAATTTTTTACTTTCCGTAATTGTTAAGTAATAATCACCTGCTTTGGTAGATCTAACGTCAAAAAAATAGGTTCTTCTTCCAGCTCTTAGGATTTGAGAAAAAATTTCTTCTTGCCCTTCTCTTTCTTTCATTTTTTATTGATTACTGTTATCTACTCAAATATATAAAAATAATTATTTTACAGTAAATTATTCTATTTCTTTTTCTTCTAGTTGTTGTTTGTACATTTCTTGATACAGCCCTGGTTTGTTAACTAGTTCTGAATGAGTTCCTTGTTGTGCAATTGTACCATTGTCTAGCACAATAACTTTGTCTGCATGTTGTGCTGCACTTATACGATGACTAACAATAATAGTGGTGTTTTGTGCGCTAATAGATTTTAAATTGCGCAATATTTTTTCTTCGGTTTCTGTATCTACTGCCGATAAGCAATCGTCAAAAATATAAATTTGAGGTTTTTTAATAATTGCTCTTGCAATAGAAACACGTTGTTTTTGTCCTCCAGATAACGTAACCCCTCTTTCCCCTAAAATTGTTTCGTATTTTTTATTAAACCCAATAATATTATCGTGAACAACTGCATTTTTAGCTGCATTTTCTATTTCTTGTTGTGTGGCATCTTCTTTTCCAAAACGAATGTTGTTTGCTAAGGTGTCTGAAAACAGAAAAGGATCCTGAGGAACAAAACCAATATGATTCCTTAAATTGTAAATATTGTGTTTGTTTATAGGTAAATCATCAATTGAAACGCTACCTGTAGTAGTATCGTACAGTCTACTAATTAGGTTTAAAATACTAGATTTTCCGGAACCAGTTTTTCCTAGAATGGCTAAGGTTTCGCCAGGGTTTACTTTAAAGCTTATACTATTTAGGGCTGTAATATTGGTGTCTTGATAGGTAAGAGATACATTGTTGAATTTAATAGCTCCTTGTATAGGAATCATATCATTACTAGGGTTGGTAATTTCTGGCTCTTGATTTAAAAATTCGTTGATTCTTTTTTGTGAAGCTTCTGCTTGTTGAATGGTAGAGGTTACCCAGCCAACAATAGCTACTGGCCAAGTTAGCATGTTGGTGTACATAATAAACTCTGCAATTACACCAATACTAATGTGTCCTTTAATGTACTGCATTCCTCCAACATAAAGTACAATTAGGTTAGATGCTCCAATTAATAAAATCATTAAAGGAAAAAACAAAGCTTGAACTTTAAATAAGTCTACATTTTTATTTTTGTTGTCCTCGGCAATTTCAAAAAAATCTTTTTTGGTAATGCCTTCAATAGCATATGATTTGACCACATTCATACCCGAGAAAATTTCTTGTGTATAAGTGGTTAATTTAGAGAGTTGTTCTTGAACAATGGTGCTTTTTATATGTATGTGTTTGCTTAATACAAAAATAGAAACCGATAAAAGAGGAAATGGTAGTAAGGTGTACAAGGTTAGTTTAATGTCTATCTGTATCATTTTATAAATTGCAACAGAAAACATAACCAACATATTAATGGTGTACATAATAGCAGGCCCCACATACATACGTACTTTACCAACATCTTCACTAATACGGTTCATTAAATCACCGGTTCTGTTCTTTTTGTAAAAGTTTAAACTTAAGCGTTGGTATTGTTCATATACTTTGTTTTTTAAATCAAACTCTACCAATCTAGAGGTAACAATAATGGTTTGTCTCATTAAAAAAGTAAAAAAACCAGATAGAAAAGCCAACCCTATAATTAGGAGTATGTTAAAAAGTAATTCTTTTTTAACAATATCTAAATCTGTAACAATTCCTTTTTGATAATCGCTGGCAGCATTAATAGAGTTTTTAACAATTTCAGGAACTTTTACAGCCAAGTATCTAGAAGCTATAGAAATTAAAATACCGAGTAAAAGACGATATCTGTATTTGTAAAAAAATTGATTGATATATTTTAATTCTTTCATGGAAAGGTAGCGTAGTATTTGTGTTTACGAAGATAGTGGAATTTTATAATTTAAGACTGTCAATTTATATGCCAAGCATGTTAAAACTTAATTAATTTTTTAAACGTAATCTTTTCACATAACTTAATTAAGTATTACTTTTGTAGCCATAAAAACTATAAGTTCTTTCTAATGATTAACAGAAGACATATTCGTGTAAAGGTGATGCAATCAGTTTATGCGATAACCCATTCTAAAAGTGATAATATTGTAAAAGAAGAAAAATTCTTAAGACAAAGTATTGACAAATTATACGACTTGTATGTATTGTCTTTAGATATGATTGTAAGAGTTAATCAATTAGCAACCCTAACACAAGAAGCGGCTAAAAAAAAGCATTTGGCCACAGCCGAAGAGCTAAACCCTAATAAAAAATTTATAAACAACGCTGTAATTAACATTTTAAAAGAGAGTGTTTCTTTACAAAGTTATATAGAAGAAAATAAGTTAAATAACTGGTATTTAGATGATAAATATGTAGCCAATATTTATAAAGAATTAATAGACAGTTCTTTGTATAAAGAATACATGGCACAAGAAGAAACAAACTACAAAGACGATGTAAAATTTGTGGTCAAGTTTTTTGCAGAGTTTATTGCTCCAAACGAAAAATTATCAGAATACTACGAAGGTGAAAACATTAGTTGGGCAGATGACATTCCTTTTGTAAACACTTGGGTTGTAAAAACGCTTCAAGAATTAAAAGCAAATAGCACTTTTGTTTTAGGAAAGTTGTATAAAAATAGCGATGACGAAGAATTTGCTTCTGATTTGTTTAAAAAAACAGTGTTAAACTTACCACAGTTCGAAGAAGAAATTACAGACAAAACACCAAACTGGGAAACAGATAGAATTGCAGATTTAGATATGATTTTAATTAAAATGGCTATCTGCGAATTTTTAAAATTCCCATCAATACCTGTAAAAGCTACCATTAATGAATACTTAGAAATTGCAAAAGACTATTCAACTGAAAAAAGTAGTGTGTTTATTAATGGTGTTTTAGATAAAATTTGGAAAGAATTTCAGGCAAACAATAGGTTGAATAAAATAGGAAGAGGAATGTTATAAAATTAATTTTATAGATTAATTTTTTACTTTTCTACATATATTTGATAAACAAATAGCAACATATAATAAAACAAAATAAATTTAAAATGATAGTATTACAAGAAAGTCCAATGAGTCCTATGTTTTTAGTTGTAATGGTAATTTTCATCGTATTTTTTATGATTATACCACAAGTAAGAAAATCTAGAAACGAGAAAAAATTTAAGGAATCTTTGGTAAAAGGAACCAAAGTAGTTACTACAGGAGGAATTCATGGAAAGTTAGTAGAAATTAACGAAGGAACTGTAATGATAGAAACCAATGCAGGAAAATTGTTAATAGAAAAGGCTGCTTTAAATATTGAGTTGACAAAGAAATACAATGCACCTGAAAAAAAATAAGGGAAATTAACATGATAAAAAAAACGTCTTTAGAAACTTTTCTAAAGACGTTTTTTTTGTTTTAAAAGACACAATATTAATGCATATCATTTGTTATTTTAGCAACTATGGTAAATAAAAAAAGAAAAAGAACATATAGGTTTAACAAAAGAAGAGATTCTATTTTTTTAATATTTGTTTTAGGAACCTTTATTTTTTGGTTTTTAAACAAGTTGTCAAAAACATATACACAAGTGGTTACCTATGCTATTGTTTACGAAGATTTACCAAATCAATTTGTTTTTCAAGAAAATCCGCCAGAAAATTTATCGCTTAGAATAGAGTCCGATGGGTTTTATTTTTTTACCAGAGCATTTAAAAAAAATAAGATCAAACTATCTTTAGAGCATATAAAAAAAAGAAATCAATACACATATTTTTTACCAAACGCAGAGTTAAAAAAACAAGTAAGAGCTATTATTAAAGAAAAAAACAATTTAATAGATGTTATAGAAGATTCTGTAGAAATTAAATTAGGAAAAAAAAGCTTTAAAAAAGTTCCTGTAATTCCCAATATTTCCATTAACTATCATTCAGGATATAATTCATTTAACGGAGTTCAAATAGTTCCAGATTCAGTAATTGTATCTGGGCCAGAAATGCAAGTAGCAAAGGTAAAGCAAATACAGTTAGAAAAATTTGAGAAAAAAGATGTTGTTAGCTCAATAAATGAAACAGTTAAACTTATAAAACCCAATATACCAAAGTTAGAAATAAACAAAAAAGCTGTACAAATAAAGGCCGAAATAGAAAAAATAACAGAAAAAACAATTACCGTACCTGTTAAAATTATAAATCAACCAGAAAACGATTTGGTTTTGTACCCTAAAAAAGTAAAAGTTACATGTTTGGTCCGTCTCTCTCAATTTAATGTTGTAAATCCTAAAGACTTTACTGTAATTTGTGATTACAATAAGCGAGGAGCCAAGCATATAAAAATAGAATTGGTAAAAAAATCTGATGTAGTTTCTAGCGCTAAATTAAATACCGATAAAGTAGAATATTTAATACTTAAAGAATAATGGTTGTTGGGTTAACAGGAGGAATTGGAAGTGGAAAAAGTACAGTGCTTAAAGAGTTTATAGCTCTAGGTGTACCCGTTTACATAGCAGATGTAGAAGCTAAAAAAATCATGAATACATCGGTAAGTGTACAAACTAAAATTACAGAATTACTAGGGAAAGAAGCTTACAACAACAATACGTTAAACAGAGTTTATATTGCCAATAAGGTGTTTAAAAACAAAGAATTGCTTTTAAAATTAAATCAAATTGTTCATCCAGAAGTACATCAACATTTTAAAAAATTTGTTCAAGAGCAAACCGCACATTATTTGGTTTACGAAAATGCAATTTTGTTTGAAAATAATAGCCAAAAATTATGCGATAAAGTAATTGTAGTAACAGCCTCTAAAGAAACTAGAATAGCAAGGGTTATGCAACGAGATGGAGTAAATAGAGAAGACGTTTTGGCAAGAATGAAAAACCAATGGAGTCAAGAAAAAAAAATAGCAAAGGCAGATTATATTATAGAAAATAATGACCTAGAATTGTTGAAAGAACAAGTGTTAACAATTCATCATCAATTAATAAAAGTTGATTTGTAATTTAATTGACAAAAAAATAGTATTTTAATTTGAAGCATTTATATTTGTTCAACGTTTAACATCTGCATGAGATATTTAATAGTAAGTGTATTTATTTTTCTTTCTCAAAACTTGTTTTCTCAAACAGGAGGTGAAACAGTTTATGCTTTTTTAAATGCACCTACTTCTCCCAAACAAATAGCTTTAGGAGGTGTTACCTTAACCAGTAAAAACGATGTGTCTCAAGTTCTATGGAATCCATCTGCTGCAAATCCTAACATTAGTAACGATGTTTCTATAAATTTTGTCAATTATATTTCCGATATCAATGTAGGCTCTATGGTATATGCCAGATCTATAAAACCAGAATACGGAACTGCATTTCTAGGTGTTCAATATTTTGGGTATGGAGATTTGGACAGAACAGAAGCTTCGGGACCCGAAGTAGTAGGTGTTTTTTCTGCTAGAGATATAGCTTTTAATTTAGGGTACAGCTACACATATAAACAGGTTGCTTTTGGAGCAAGTTTAAAATATGTATCCTCAAAAATAGATACCTATACATCATCAGCTATTTTGTACGATTTAGGGCTAACTTATTTTCACCCAAAGTTACCTTTTGTTGTTTCTGTAGTTGTTAGGAATTTAGGAGAACAAACTACTTTGTATTTAGATAGAGAAGAGCAAGTAAGTAAAAATGTTATTATTGCAGCAGAATATAATCTAGAACATGTGCCTATTAAAATATATGGAGCTATAGATGATTTGAGTAATTGGGATATAAGTACCCCAAATCCATCAAAAGAAAAAGTAGATTTAAACGGAAATGTTACTCAAGAAAAAATTAATAAGATCTCTAATGGTTTAAGGCATCTTTCTGTAGGAGCAGAACTTTGGCCAGAAAAAAAGTTGAATTTAAGAATAGGTTACAATCACCGTAGATCACAAGAGTTTCAATTAAACGAAGCTAGAACAGGAGCAGGATTAACCTATGGTTTAGGAATAAATACCAAGTACATTAAATTTGATTATGCTTTTGCAAAATTTCAAGAAGGGGCAAAGTATAGTACCTTTGGACTAACACTACATTTGTAATTTATGGAATCAAAAATTATTGTGGCTATTGATGGATTTTCATCAACAGGTAAAAGTACAGTTGCCAAACAATTAGCCAAATATTTAGGATATGTTTATGTAGATACAGGAGCTATGTATAGAGCGGTTGCATTGTATGCGTTGCAAAATGGTTACGTTAAAAATGACCAAATAAACAAAGAGTTGTTAATACAAGATTTAGAAAATGTTCAAATTACGTTTCAATACAATCCATCTTTAGGGTTTTCAGAAGTTTATTTAAATAATGTAAATGTAGAGTCTAAAATTAGAGGAATGGAAGTGTCCTCTTACGTGAGTAAAGTTGCAGCAATATCAGAAGTAAGACAAAAACTAGTGACTTTACAACAGCAAATGGGAATGTCTAAAGGAATTGTTATGGATGGTAGAGATATTGGAACAGTAGTGTTTCCTAATGCTGAGCTGAAATTATTTATGACGGCATCTGCCAATACAAGAGCGCAAAGAAGATACAACGAGTTACAACAAAAAGGAAATACAACTGTTACTTTTGATGAGGTTTATGATAATGTAGTAGAACGCGATCATATAGATACTACACGTAAAGATTCTCCGCTAGTTATGGCAGAGGATGCTATAGAAATAGACAATTCTAATTTGTCTAGAGAACAACAGTTTGATCAAATTTTAGAACTAGTAAAGGCTAAAATTTAAGGAATATTTAAATACTTGTGTGTTTGTAAAGAAATTTTCCATTGAGGATTTTTCATTACATAGTCTACAATTTGTGGAGTCATTGTTTCTTTTTTACTCCATTCTGGCTGTAGGTACAAAGTACATTTATCAGAAACTTTAGCCGCTTGTTGCTCAGCAAATTCAAAATCACTCTTGTTGTGAATAATCATTTTTAGTTCATGAGCTTCTGGGTAAATACCCTCTAAAGGTAATTTTGTTTTTTTAGGAGACAAACAAATCCAATCCCACTGTCCGCTTAGCGGATATGCACCCGAAGTTTCTATATGTGTTTGCAGTCCTTTATTTTGCAAAGATTCTGTTAAATATTGCATGTCCCACATTAATGGTTCACCACCAGTAATTACAATAGTTTTGTATTTACTAGCGTTTTCTACAATAAGATCTGCATGTGTGGGCGGATGTAAATTGGCATCCCAACTTTCTTTTACATCGCACCAATGACAACCTACATCGCAACCACCTACTCTAATAAAATAAGCAGCTGTTCCTGTATGATTTCCTTCTCCTTGTATGGTGTAAAACTCTTCCATTAACGGAAGCATAATACCTTTATTTACAAGCTCTTTGGTTTTAATGTCCATGCGTATAGTTTTGTGGAGTGCAAAGATACAAGAAAATAAAGAATAAAAATTATTTGTTGGTTAAAGGTTTTAAGCAGATAAACTATAAGATTTGTGTAACTTTGGAAGCTTAAAACGAAATAAAAATGAAAAAAATTATCTCTCTTTTCACAATTTGTTTGTTGGTTTTTGCTTGTTCTAAACCTAACACATCAATAGCTTTAAACAAAGTAGGACCTATAACCAACACAACTACAGTTAAAGATTTGACAGAATTATTTAAAAATGATTCTATTGTGTCTAGATATAGTGAAGGAGATTTAGGGAATGTAAGTGATTATGTTTTAGATAATGATACGCATTTAATTTATAAAAAAGGAGGAGAGTTGTTGTTGTCAATATCTCCAATAAACCCTTTAGATTCTGTTTCTAAAATAAAAAGCGTTACTGTATTTAGCGAAGCTTACCAAACAAAAGCAGAGGTTGGAGTGGCTTCAACATTTAATGATGTAAACGTAAATCATACGATAGAAAAATTAGAGGCAAGCTTTAAATCTGTTACTGTTTTTGTAAAAGATATTAATGCAACTTTTACCATGGACAAACAAGAATTAGGAATCAAAACATTTACATTAGGAGAAATAGACAAAGCTCAAATTCCAGATGAAGCAAAGTTTACTTCATTTACTGTATGGTTAGAGGAATAGTAAATTTTGAAGAACATAAAAAAGGCATCCTAAAATTTAGAATGCCTTTTTTTTATCATAGTAGAGAGCTAAACCTAAGCTTTTTGTTCTCCTGCTAATAGCGTGTTTTTTAACAACATAGCAATAGTCATAGGACCTACACCACCAGGAACTGGAGTAATAAAACTTGCTTTTGGTGCTACAGATTCAAAATGAACATCTCCTGCTAAACGGAAACCGCTTTTTTTAGTAGCATCGTCTAAACGAGTAATCCCTACATCAATAATAGTTACTCCTTCTTTAACCATATCTCCTGTTAAAAATTCAGCAACTCCTAAGGCTACTACAATTATATCAGCTTTTAAAGTTAGTTCTTTTAAATTGGCTGTTCTAGAGTGTGCTACGGTTACAGTAGCATCTCCTGCTGCTCTTTTTTGAGACATTAAAATACTCATAGGACGACCTACAATATGAGAACGACCAATAACAACTACATTTTTACCCGAAGTAGGAACTTTGTAACGTTCTAATAACTCCATAACTCCATAAGGAGTGGCAGGTAAAAAAGTAGGCAATTCTAAAGCCATTCTACCTACGTTTGTAGGGTGGAAACCATCAACATCTTTGGTGGCATCTACAGCTAATAAAACTTTGTGCTCATCAATGTGCTTAGGTAGTGGTAATTGTACAATGTAACCATCAACCGCATCATTATTGTTTAGCTCATCAATCTTAGCTAACAATTCAGCTTCTGTAGTTTCTTCTGGTAGTTCTACTAAAGTAGAATCAAAACCAACCAATTCACAAGCTTTTACTTTAGCTCCTACATAGGTTTTACTAGCCCCATCATTCCCAACAATAACTGCTGCTAAGTGAGGTGTTTTTTTACCTTGTGCTTTTAATTCTTTTACTTTTTCTGCAATTTCAGCTTTGATGTCTGCAGAGGTTTTTTTACCGTCTAATATTGTCATCTTGTTGTTATTTAGTACTAAGTACAGTGTACAAAGTATTAAGTTTTATATTCAATTGTTGTAAAAATACTCAGTACCAACTACTCAGTACCAACTACAAAAAATATTACATTCCAGGCATTCCACCTTTCATACCACCCATCATTTGCATCATTTTTTTGGCACCTCCTCCTTGCATCATCTTCATCATTTTACTCATTTGAAAGAATTGTTTTAACAGTTGGTTAACTTCTGTTATGCTTGTTCCAGATCCTTTTGCAATTCTTTTTTTACGAGATGCGTTAATAGTTTTAGGTTCTGTTCTTTCTAAAGGAGTCATAGAATTAATAATGGCTTCTATTCCTTTAAAAGCATCATCATCAATATCTACATCTTTAAGGGCTTTTCCTGCACCTGGTATCATTCCTACCAAGTCTTTCATGTTCCCCATTTTTTTAATTTGCTGAATTTGTCCTAAGAAATCGTCAAAACCAAATTGATTTTTTGCAATTTTCTTTTGCAATTTTCTAGCTTCTTCCTCGTCAAATTGTTCTTGGGCACGTTCTACTAAAGAGACTACATCTCCCATTCCCAAAATACGATCTGCCATACGGTCTGGATAGAAAACATCAATAGCTTCCATTTTTTCTCCAGTACCAATAAATTTAATGGGTTTGTTTACTACAGATTTAATGGTTAAAGCAGCTCCACCACGTGTATCACCATCTAACTTTGTTAATACAACTCCATCAAAATTTAACAAATCGTTAAAAGCCTTGGCAGTATTTACAGCATCTTGTCCTGTCATAGAATCTACAACAAATAAAGTTTCTTGTGGATTTACAGCTTTATGAATGTTAGAAATTTCGGTCATTAAAGCTTCATCAATAGCCAAACGACCAGCGGTATCTATAATAACAGTGTTTTTACCATTAGCTTTGGCATGGCTAATTGCGTTTAAAGCAATTTCAACAGGATTTTTGTTTTCAGGTTCTGCATATACATCAACACCTATTTGTTCTCCTACAACTTGTAATTGATTAATGGCTGCAGGTCGATAGACATCGGCACCCACTAATAATACTTGTTTTGTTTTTTTGGTTTTTAAGTAATTGGCTAGTTTACCAGAAAAGGTAGTTTTACCAGAACCTTGTAAACCTGCCATTAAAATTACGGTTGGATTTCCTGTTAAATTAACACCTGCAGTTTCTCCTCCCATTAAATCAGTCAATTCGTCTTTGACTAATTTAACCATTAACTGACCAGGGTTTAGGGTAGTTAATACGTCTTGACCAATGGCTTTTTCTTTAACTCTTACGGTAAATTCTTTTGCAATTTTAAAGTTTACATCGGCATCTAATAATGCTCTACGTACTTCTTTTAGCGTTTCTGCTACATTTACTTCTGTTATTTTTCCGTGTCCTTTTAAAAGATGTAAGGCTTTATCTAGTTTATCTGATAAATTATTAAACATATGCTGTAATTTACTTTGTTAAAGTTAAGGTGCAAATATACAAGAATCTGCTTACTTATTAAAGAGTTTCTACCCAACAAAAAACCCTCCAAAATTGGAGGGTCAAATTTGTAAAACATAAAAACAAATACTATTTATTTCCCTTTGGTTTTGATGAAGATTTAACTCTTTATAAAAATTGTGGGATTCTAAAGTTATGTAATAACTATTTAAAAATGATTGACTTATGTTAGTTTGAGTGTTTTTTTTTGAAAACCAATGAGGCTGAATTTACACAGTATCTTTTTCCGGTTGTTTTTTTAGGGCCATCGGTAAACATATGTCCTAAGTGTCCGTTACAAACAGCACATACAATTTCGGTTCTAATCATTCCGTATTTTTTGTCTATTAAAAAATCTACATTTTTTGCAATGTGATTGTCAAAAGATGGCCAACCAGTTCCTGAATCAAATTTAGTGTTAGAGTTAAATAAAGGGGTGTTACAACCAGCACAGTAATAAATACCTGTTTTGTAATGTTTGTTGTACTCTCCACTAAAAGCACGTTCAGTTCCTTTTTGTCTAAGAATATAATATTGTTTTGTGGTTAATTGTTGTTTCCATTCGGCATCTGTTTTTGTTACTTTTTTTTGAGCAAATAGAGGGATTGTAATACAAAAAATAAGAAAGACAATAGATTGAATTGATTTTTTCATAAATAAAGGTTTTATATTAGGTCGATTGTTGATTGAAATCATTACCTAATAAGGTTTCAAATATTATATTTGTAATGAAACAAAATACAAAAAAATGAATAAAATCATCTCATTAATATTAATCGCTTTTTTTTTAACAGCATGTTCTACAGTACCTATTACAGGTAGAAAAAGATTAAATTTTGTGTCTGATGCCAGTGTGCTACCTACAAGTTTTTCGCAATACGATGCTTTTTTAAAAGAGAATAAAATATCGACCAACACAAGCAAAACAAAAGAAATAAAGCAAGTTGGAGCTAGAATTTCTACTGCGGTTGATAAGTTTATGCGTAAAAACGGAATGTCTGCTGAAGCAGATAGCTACCGTTGGGAGTTTAATTTGGTAGAAGACGATCAGTTAAACGCTTGGTGTATGCCAGGAGGAAAAGTGGTTTTTTATACGGGAATTTTACCTGTTGCTAAAAATACAGATGGAATTGCGGCTATTATGGGGCATGAGGTTGCTCATGCTTTTGCAAAACATGGACAAGAACGTATGAGTTCTTCTCAAATTCAACAATATGCAGGTGCTGCAGTTGCTATTGGTACATCTACTCAAGATGAAAAAACACAACAAATGTGGAATATGGCTTACGGTATTGGGTCGCAGTTAGGAATGCTAAAATATAGCAGAACTCATGAAACAGAAGCTGATAAATTAGGATTGGTTTTTATGATTATGGCAGGATATAACGGAGAAGAAGCTGTAGCGGTTTGGCAACGAATGAAAGCATTAGGTGGAGCTTCTCAACCAGAATTTTTAAGTACACACCCTTCTAATGATTCTAGAATTAGTACTTTAAAATCTTATTTACCTGAAGCTAAAAAGTTAGCTGCTAAGTACAGATAAGGTCTATAATAGATTAAAAAAGCCCAATTGAAATTTTCAATTGGGCTTTTTTAATGCTTATTTTTTTGAACATGGATGTAATAATTAAGATCTACCTTTAAATCGTCTAGCTTTCCTTTTATTCTTTGTTTGTTGTTTGTGTTAGGAGTAATCCAGAATTCTTTATTTTTTATATATACTTTAACGGGAATAGAAAAATGAGCGACTGTGTTTTTCCATTGGTAAGTAATTGAATTTCCATCTTGTTTTAAAACAAGTGTAGGAATTTTAGTGGTATGTAAATACTGGTTAAAAAAAGGTTTTAGGTTGATGGAAGTCTTAGAGTTTATAAACTCTATAATTTCTGATCCGCTAACAGTTTTGTGATAAAATGTTTGGTTCAAACCTGTTAAAATGCTTCTCCATAAAACATCATCATTTATAATTTGTCTAAGGGTATGGAGCATTAAACTCCCTTTAAAATACATATCTCCACTACCTTCATTGTGTACATTAAATTTCCCTATTATAGGTTTGTCATTTTTTACAAATGGTTTTAATCCTTGTACATATTCATTGGCTGCTTGTGTTCCGTAATAATAATCAATAAATAAACTTTCTGCATAGGTGGTAAAAGATTCATGGATCCATAAATCGGCAACATCTTTACAGGTAATGTTATTGGCAAACCATTCGTGACCAGATTCGTGTACAATAATATAATCAAACTCTAAGCCCCAAGGAGAAAGTCCCATTTTTTTTCCCAAATAGCCTTTTTTGTATTGGTTTCCGTAACCAATACAACTCTGATGCTCCATTCCTAAATAAGGAACTTCTACTAACTTGTATCCATCTTTATAAAAGGGATAAGGTCCCATCCAATGTTCAAAAGCTTTTAAGGTTTTGGCAACGTCTTTAAATTGAATTTTGGCTTTTAAGTAATTGGATGACAATACATAATAATCACAATTTAAATTTCCGTTTATTCCTTGATAGGTTTCATTAAAATGAGCATAATTAGCAATGTTTAAACTAATACCATAATCATTAATAGGGCTGTTAACCTCCCAAGTATAAGAACTCGTATTGTTTTTATTCCTAGTAATTCGGGTGCATGTTCCGTTAGATACATTGATTAGTGGAGTAGGACAGGTTACCGTTATTTCCATACGTTCTGCTTCATCTGCAGGATGATCTTTGCAAGGCCACCAAACACTAGAACCAATGGCTTGGTTGGCACTAGCTATAAAAGGGTTGTTGTGTGTGTCTTTACTCCATACAATACCGCCATCCCAAGGTGGATTTATGGCTTCTTTGGGTTTTCCATGATAGTAAATGGTTATGTTTTCTGTATTATTTGTTTGTTGATGTTTGGTAAGATGTACAAAATAACTAATTCTTTTTTTAGTATATGTAAGAGTTTTTTTTTGTTGAATAATGGAATCTATAACCAAAGGATCTTGCAGTTCAAACTGAAGCGTTTGGTATGGTTTTGTTACTTTATAGGTAATGGTATTGCTACCAGATATTGTTTTGGTTTCTGGAAATACAGAAATGTCTAACGTGTATTTTAACACATTCCACCAGGCTCTTTCTTTGGTAATACTTCCTCTTAAAGAGTCTTGTTGGGTAAAGTTATTCTGTGCTTGCAAGCCACAATAAAAAAAAACAAGTAAAAAAAACGGTTTGTACATAATTGTTTTTTGAGAATATTTTTTCTTTTAAAAAAGGATTAGGTATGCCTATAAATAAAAAAACAAGTTAAGAATTTCTTAGCTTGTTTTTGTTTTGTGTAGAAGTAAAAAAATTACTCTTTTATTTTATAGGTAATACCTTCTTGTTTAAAATGGCTTCCTAAATAAGATCCTTTAAATTTATAGTAATTGTCTTTAATAGCAGTAATTTTTACTACAAAAGGAATGCTATCTAACTTACTGGTAGGATTTACTTTTCTAAGTTCATATTCAAAACTAGATTTCCAATAAATATCAAAAGTGTCTACTTGATTTTTGTAGGTTTCTATTTGAAATTTATCTGTTCTATAAAAATTAGAACTGTCTTTACGCTCTCCTAAGTAAGTTTTAAAATGTCCGGTTTTAAAAAGCGTAACATCCGTTTTGTTTCCTGTGTTGCAAGAAATAAAAACGGATGTTAGTAAGATATATATTATAAATCTCATGAATTAGATTCCTGTATAGTTACTAGGAGTAATTACTTTTAACTCTGCTTTAATGTCATCAGAAACCTCTAATGTATCAATAAAATTAGCAATAGTATCTCCAGTAATTTTTTCGTTTACACGAGTCAAACCCTTTAAAGCTTCATATGGGTTTGGATAAGCCTCTCTACGTAAAATAGTTTGAATAGCTTCGGCTACAACAGCCCAATTGTTTTCTAAGTCGTTAGCAAAAGCATCACGATTAATTAACAATTTACCTAAACCTTTTAATGTAGAAGCAAAACCAATTAAAGTATGTCCAAAAGGAACACCTACATTTCTTAAAACAGTAGAATCTGTTAAATCACGCTGTAATCTAGACACAGGTAATTTTATTGCTAAGTGTTCAAAAATAGCATTTGCAATTCCTAAGTTTCCTTCAGAGTTTTCAAAATCAATAGGATTTACTTTGTGTGGCATTGCAGAAGAACCTACTTCTCCTTTTTTTATTTTTTGTTTAAAATAGTCGTTAGAAACATAAGTCCAAACATCTCTATCTAAATCAATAATAATAGTGTTTATTCTTTTAACAGCATCAAAAATAGCTGCCATATGGTCGTAATGTTCTATTTGGGTTGTTGGAAAAGAATGGTGTAATCCTAATTTGTTTTCAACAAAATCAGTTCCAAAAGATTTCCAGTCAATATTTGGGTACGCAACATGGTGAGCATTAAAGTTTCCTGTTGCTCCTCCAAATTTAGCTGCGTGTGGAATTTGTTTTAACAAGTTAACTTGTTGGTTAATTCGTTCTACAAAAACCATAATTTCTTTCCCCAAACGAGTAGGCGATGCAGGTTGTCCGTGTGTACGTGCCAACATAGATACATCTTTCCATTCGGTAGCCAATTCTTTTAACTTAGCAACTACTGCTTCTAATTCAGCATCGTATACTTCGTTAAACATATCTTTAATAGACAATGGAATTGCAGTGTTGTTAATGTCCTGAGAAGTCAATCCAAAATGGATAAACTCTTTAAACGGTTGCAAGTCTAAAGCATCAAACTTTTCTTTAATAAAGTATTCAACCGCTTTTACATCATGGTTGGTAACACTTTCAATATCTTTAATTTTTTGAGCATCGGCAGGAGTAAAGTTTGTATATACTTTTCTTAACTCAGCAAATAAGTCAGTGTTAAAGTCCTCTAATTGTGGTAAAGGAATTTCACACAAAGCAATAAAATACTCAATTTCAACTTTTACTCTATATTTAATTAATGCTTCTTCAGAATAATAAGCAGCTAAAGATTCTACTTTTCCTCTATATCTTCCATCAATAGGAGAGATGGCATTTAAATTGGATAAACTCATTTCTTTTTAAATATTTAAGCGACAAAAGTACATTAAAATAAGAAAAGTTAAAAGATGTTTTTTAGTATACTTTAAACTTTGTAATTTCAATTTTTTATTTTGATAAAATACTAGATGAACACTCGTCTAATCCATCATTAATAATTAGGTATAAACCTTTAATTTTTATTTAAATGAAGCTAAAAACAACTTTCTTTTTACTGTTTTTGTTGCCGTTTGTAATTTTTGCTCAAAAAATCAATCAGTTTGATGCACAAGGAAATAGACATGGTTATTGGGAAAAAAGATACGATTCAGGTAGAATTAGATATTCAGGAAAGTTCAATCATGGTAAAGAAGTAGGAATTTTTTATTTCTATGAAAATAAAATCATCAACAATTACCCTGCAATAAAAAAAATATTCAATTCCAATTCAAACATTGCAGATGTAATTTTTTACGACATTAATGGAACTTTGCAAAGCGATGGGCAAATGTTAGGTAAAAAACGCATTGGGCTTTGGAAATATTATGATACAAAAGGAAATATAATTCTAACAGAAGAATACCAAGAGGGTGTTTTACATGGAAAAAGAATTGTGTTTTTTAAAAACGGAAACAAAGCAGAGGAGAGTGAATACATAAACGGAAAACTAGATGGAGTTTCTACAAGATATTCTCAAAAAGGTGTAGTGTTGCACGAAATGACCTATGAAAACGGACTGTTACACGGACGTACCAAATTCTACGAAACCAATGGAGATATAAAAGAAACAGGACTGTATTATAAAGATTACAAAGTAGGAAAGTGGGATTTTTATATAAAAGGAGAATACATGGGCTATAAAGTGCCTAACAAACAAAGATTACACCCTACAAACGAAGATATTTTAGCTAATATAGAAGGTAAAAAAGAAAAAAAGAGAGTATATCCTAAATTGTCTGATGAAGATATTTTAGAAAATATAGAAAGGAAAAGAGAAAAAGAACCAAGTTATCAACCTTTATCTGATGAAGAAATACTAAAAAACATCAAAGGAAAAAAAGGAGAGAAAAAAACATACTCTAAAATAAGCGATGATGCTATTTTAGAAAGTATTGCATCTAAAATGGATGATAAAATTAAAGAATACAAAAGATTAGATGATGCACTTATTTTAAGAAACATAAAGTTAAAACAAGCACAAGAAGAAAAAAACAAAATAAGAAAGTTAACAGACGAAGAAATTTTGCAAAACATAGAAAAAAAACAACAAAAAGAAACAGAGTTGTTGCAAGAAACAAAATTGTCTGACGAACAAATTCTGGAAAATATAAGAAGAAAAAAAGCAACTTCTAAAAAAGAATAAATATCAAAAATAAAGGAGTTCATCCATAAAGATGAGCTCCTTTGTTTTTGAACATGTGTTAAGAATGCTAACTCTTATTTTTATACTATCTTTGTACTCTCAATTTTTTGAATATGAAACGTGTAGTAGTTGGACTTTCAGGAGGGGTAGATAGCAGTGTGTCTGCATATTTATTACAGCAACAAGGATATGAAGTGATTGGTTTGTTTATGAAAAACTGGCACGATGATTCTGTAACTATTTCTAACGAATGCCCTTGGCTAGAAGATAGTAATGATGCCATGCTTGTAGCAGAAAAATTAGGAATTCCTTTTCAAGTAGTAGATTTAAGTAAGGAATACCAAGAACGTATTGTAGATTATATGTTTAATGAATACGAACGTGGTAGAACACCCAATCCGGATGTACTTTGTAATAGAGAAATTAAGTTTGATGTGTTTATGAAAATAGCATTAGATTTAGGTGCCGATTATGTAGCTACAGGTCATTATTGTCGTAGAGGAGTTGTTCAAAACTCTGACGGAAAAGAAGTATATCAATTAAAAGCAGGAGTAGATAACAACAAAGATCAATCTTATTTTTTATGCCAATTGTCACAAGAGCAATTGTCTAAAGCTTTGTTTCCTGTGGGAGAATTAACCAAGCCAGAAGTAAGAGAAATTGCTAAAGAATTAGATTTGGTTACTGCAGATAAAAAAGACTCACAAGGATTGTGTTTTATAGGTAAAGTGAGATTGCCCGAATTTTTACAGCAAAAATTACAACCTAAAGAAGGAGTAATTGTACAAGTTGCCAAAGATTATGAAACCTATAAAAGAGAAATTCCAACGTTTGCAAATAAAGAAGAAGAATTGGCTTTTTATAGTCAAAAATACAGTTACACCATACACAGTGGAAAAACAGTAGCCAAACATCAAGGAGCTCATTATTTTACCAAAGGACAGCGTAAAGGTTTGGCTGTGGGGGGAACCCAAGAACCTTTGTTTGTAATAGAAACCGATGTTAAAGAAAATGTGATTTATGCAGGAGAAGGAAAACAACATCCTGGTTTGTACAGAAAAGTATTGTTTGTAAGCAATACAGAATTGCATTGGATTCGAGAAGATTTAGCTTTGAAAAGTGGAGAATCTATGGAGGTTTCAGCAAGAATTCGTTACCGTCAACCTTTAGAAAAAGCTACATTGTACCAAACGGAAGGGGGAATGTATGTTGAGTTTGAAAATCCACAATCGGCCATACAAGAAGGACAATTTGTAGCCTGGCATTTAGAAGATGAACTTTTAGGATCGGGAGTAATTGCTTAATTTTAAGAAGTAAAATAAATCTAGATGAAAAAGTTTGTGTTTTTGATATTTCTATACGCGGGCTTTGTTCAAGCTCAGCAAGAAGTTCAAGAACACGCTTGGGTGTATTTTAAAAATAAACCCGATGCTGTTTATTTTTTACAAGCACCTCATTTAATGCTAACTCAAAAAGCATTAGATAGAAGAAATAAGCAAGGCATTGCGGTAAATGAACAAGATGTTCCTTTGTGCCCAGACTATGTTTCATCCGTAGCTACTAGTTCAGGAATTACAGTAAAGGCAAGATCTAAATGGTTAAATGCAGTACATGTATTAGGGACAACATCGGCAATATCCAATCTGCAAAATTTAACAGGAGTAGATCGTATTCAATTCGCGAATAAAAATGAGATTCGGTCATCTACTACTGTTTCTCAACAAAAAAAATCAAAAATAAATAAGGAAAAAACAATAGCTAATTATAATTATGGAAACGCAACCAACCAAACAAGTATGTTGGGAGTAGAGGCTTTTCATGCATCGGGTTTTGATGGAAGTAATATAGAAATAGCCATTATGGATAGTGGTTTTTTTGGAACAGATACAGCAGGTGCTTTTCATCATTTGGTAGATGGAGATTCTAGCAACGGAGAAATATTGGGAGGACATAATTATGTAAATAATACTACAGATTTTTACGCTCAAACAGGTTCTACACACGGAACAAAAGTATTGTCAACCATAGCAGGAATAATTGACAATCAATTTATAGGAACAGCACCCAAAGCAAGTTTTTATTTGTTTGTAACAGAAGATGTTGCTCATGAAACTCCTTTAGAAGAAAGTTTGTGGGTACAAGCTGCTGAAAAAGCAGATAGTTTAGGGGTAGATATTTTAAATACATCATTAGGGTATAGTGAGTTTGATGAAAGCAAATACAATTATACCTATGCTGATATGGATGGAAAAACAAGTTTTATTTCTAGAGGAGCTAGCATTGCTGCTCAAAAAGGAATGATAGTGGTAAATTCTGCAGGAAATTCAGGAAACGATTCCTGGAAATATATTACAGCCCCAGCAGATGCTGATGGAGTAATTTCTGTAGGAGCTGTAAACGAAAATGAAACGATAACTACTTTTTCTTCTTATGGCCCCACAGCAGACAATAGAATAAAGCCAGAAACTTTAGCACAAGGAGGAAACGTGTTTGTAGTAGATGAAAACAATACTGTAGTCGCTAGCAATGGTACTTCTTTTTCGGGACCTATTATAGCAGGAGTTTCAGCTTGTTTGTGGCAGGCTTTTCCAAGCAAAACAAGTTTAGAAATTCGTCAAATGATCATGGAAAACTCAGATGATTATTTGCATCCAACCGCTCAAGGAGGTTATGGAATTTTAAGAGTAGGGCATTTGTCACAACAATTATCTTTAATACCTGTAGAAAACACAAACAAAGTTCCTTTTGATATTTTGTTTTTTAAGAATTCAGAAAGTATTCAGTTTCAATTTTATGAACCACAAACCGAAACTTTAAAAATTGAACTTTTTTCTATAACAGGTCGTGTTTTAGCACGCAAAGAAATAAAAGAAACTAATAATAAGGTGGATCTTAGTAGTTATGCTAACGGACTTTATTATTTAAAATATTATTATCAAGGGAAACATCAGTTAATAACTTTATATAAGATTGATTAATGCAAAACAATAGAATTACAGAGTTATTTGGTATAAAATATTCCATTATACAAGGTGGAATGGTTTGGGTAAGCGGTTACAAATTAGCATCGGCTGTTAGCAATGCAGGAGGTTTAGGTTTAATAGGTGCAGGTTCTATGTATCCTGATGTTTTTAGAGAACACATTCAAAAGTGTAAAAAAGCTACAGACAAACCTTTTGGAGTAAACCTTCCGTTAATTTATCCTGATATTGATAAAATGGTAGATATTGTGATAGAAGAAGGTGTAACAATTGTTTTTACATCGGCAGGAAACCCTAACACCTGGGCAGCCAAATTAAAAGCGCATGGAATTACAGTTGTGCATGTAGTTAGCAGTATAAAATTTGCTTTAAAAGCTCAACAAGCTGGAGTAGATGCTGTAGTTGCCGAAGGTTTTGAGGCAGGAGGACACAATGGTAGAGAAGAAACGACTACTTTTACTCTAATTCCAATGGTAAAAGAACAAATTAGTATACCGTTAATTGCTGCTGGTGGAATTGCAAGTGGTAGAGGGATTTTAGCCGCTGAGGTTTTAGGTGCCGATGGTGTTCAAATAGGGAGTCGTTTTGCAGTAAGCGAAGAATCATCAGCACATATAAAATTCAAAAAACTAATTACAGAATTGCAAGATGGTACAACACAATTAACCTTTAAAGAATTGGCACCTGTAAGAATTGTAAAAAACAAGTATTATCAAAAACTGATAGATCTATATAAAACACATCCAACAAAAGAAACTTTGCAGGTTTTTTATGACAATGCAAAATTAAAAACAGGAATTTTTGAAGGAGATGTTGAAAACGGAAAGTTAGAAATAGGTCAAATAGCTGGTTTAATTCACCAAGTACAACCTATAAAAGAAATTATGTTTGATATGGTAACAGAATATCAAAACGTAAAAAAACAATTAAATTAAAAAAAATGACAAATAACGATGTGTTTAGAAGGTTAAAATATGCCTTTAATTACAATCCAGAAAAGGTGATTTTACTATTTAACCATGTAGGAATTAAAGTAGAAAGAGAGCAGGTTTCTAAGTGGTTAGAAAAAGATACCGAAGAAAAACAAAACTTGTCTTTGTCCGATGAGCAATTTGCCAATTTTTTAAATGGGATGATTATTGAAAACCGAGGAAAAAAAGACGGACAAATTCCGATAGCAGAAAAAGAAATAAATAATAATATTATATTTAGAAAATTAAGAATTGCCTTAAACTTAAAAGATACAGATATTTTAGCGTTGTTAAAGTTGGCAGGATTAAATTTTGGAAAATCAGAATTGTCTGCTTTTTTTAGAAAACCAGGACATCAACATTACAAACAGTGTCAAGATCAAGTGCTGCGTAACTTTTTAAATGGGCTTTTTTTAAAGAACAATCCCAATCCTAAAAAATAAAAAAGTTCAAACACAATGAAAAAATTTCTTTTTACAATCAGCCTTCTTTTAACAATTAACATTCCTTTGTATGCCCTGTCTCCTGAACCTAAAAACTGTCAGGAATTATTAGCCATAAATTTTGAAAACAAATCAATAAAAGGATATGAGCCGGCTGTGTTAGATAAAAGAAATAAGGTGTTAATGATTCCAAAACGCTTAAAAACTGCAGCAGTAAGTACAGTTTATAAAGGGGAAAAGCAAAGTGTTTATTTATGGTTACATACATTACAAGAAACAGATGGAGAATCTACTTATTGTGTAAAAATAAATGGAAAACAAATAGGAAAGGTGGTAAATACTAGAATTTATAACACAATAATTAAAGATTACACTTTAGAGGCACATCCTATAAATTCCAAAAAAATAACCCTTAATAAAGGAGATGTAATTCAAGTAGAATTTACCAATGCCACCAATGGTTTTGTGCCAGAAGGAACTTTAACAGCCACGGCAAGAGGTAGATGGAAATCTTTACAACTATGTAAATAGTTTATTCACAAGCACAAAGTATGTACATTTAAGAAATCAACTGTTTTAAATTCATTTTATTTTTGAAAAAAACAGTCCTAATGGTTTTAAAATTACTAAAGCAATTTTTTTTCAATTTTGTCTATTTACTAGTTCCTATCAGTTTGTATTCTCAAACTATAGAAGAAACAGCACAAGCAAAAATTACAGAATTAAATACATTAATTACCCAAGCAGAAGCGAATGGGATTCAAACACTAGCCGAAAAAACAACGGTAAGAACTGCCGAAATATTTTTAGATTATGCCAATTGGGATGAAGCCAATATAACTATGAATACAGATTTGTTTGCTATGGTAACAGCCTATAAAAACAACGCATCTGAAATGGCAAATTTATTACCCAATTTTGAGAGAAATGATGTAATTGCAATGTTAGATGAATCTATTGATTTTTTAACCAAACTCATCAACAAAGAATATACAAGAAGCACTGCACCTGCTATAGACTGGACTCAAGTAAACCACACCAATGATCAGTTAACGTTTAATGGAAAACCTGTGTTTGTGGCAGATTATACCTGGAAACCAAGAACAGATTTGCTAACAGAATACCACGGAAATCAAGATGGATTTTTTTTAACACCTTCATATGTTACCGATGAAAATGGAACGATAAAGTCATATATTTTGAATGATTTAAGTGCTAAAGAATCGGGTGCTTTAGGATTTATATTTTTAAATAATAAAAATGTTCCTGCATGGTCAAAAGCCAAATATGGTGAAAATTTTGAAATGCGTACGGATACCTATACAGGATATGATATTGATCATCCTGGAGCCAAAGAAATGATGGGGCTTTTAATAGCAGGAACAGTTCCTTATATGGCTCATCAAAAATATTCAGAATTAGGATACATGTTGTGTAACGAGCCTCACTTTTTTACTCAGAAAACAGGCGATAAATTAGCATGGGCATCGGGGCCTGTATCAAATTATACAATTGATAAATTTAAAACTTGGCTAGCAACTAAACACACAACTATTGCTAGATTAAATACCTTATGGGGAACAAGTTTTACGTCTTTTAACAATGTTGCTATAGAAATTCCTATAGACACAAGTCTTAAAGGTTCTGCCATGTGGTACGATTGGGCTTTGTTTAATATGCATAGAGTTACAGAATGGTATCAGTTCTTAAAAACAGAAATTAGAAAATATGATGATGATGCCAAGGTGCATTTAAAAATTATGCCCAATTTATGGACAGAAAATCAAAGAATACATGGAATTGATTTTGAAGCTTTGACCGAAATAAGTGCCATTGTAGGGAACGACTCAGGAGCAGATTATACACATATGTGGAAGAATAATTTAGAGTGGCAAGAGCATTATGGTTTTGATTGGAGAGAACTTTGCATGGGATACGATTTTATGAAATCAATAGCTCCAAATAAAATAAATTACAATACAGAACTACATTATTTATCTACCGGTAGGTCTAGAGATTTGTACATGAAGCCTGCATATGCCAGAGCTACCTTTTGGATAGCACATACTTTAGGATTAACAGCAAGTCAAACATGGTTTTGGGCAAGAAGAGAAGATGGTTCTCCAAGAAATGGTTTGGCAGTAGGAAATGGATATGCTGGGTCAAACAATCATCAGCCTAGAGTAACTAATGAGGTTGCTTTAACCATGTTAGATTTAAATACACACTCAGATATCATCATGAAAATGCAAAGGCAAAGAAAGCCAATTCGCATATTTTATTCAAAAACATCAGCAATTAACAAAGAATCACATATGGATGATTTGTTTCATTTGTATGAAAAATTACATTTTGAAGGAGTTCCAATTGGTTTTGTAACCAAAAATGTACTTAACAATCAGGATAATTCTTTGTGGGATGTAGTGTTAGTGCATAAAAATCAGTTCATCACTCCAGAGGAACAAGCAAGCTTACAAGCCTATTTAGATAATGGAGGAACCATTATTACGGATGCTATTAGTTTAACAACAAATGAATATGGAGAATCTACCATTCCTGCATTAAATACAAATAATGGTGGAATGTTACTTACCGCTTCATCTCTGTCAGATTATCAAACAAAAGCTTTTACTATTTTAGATTCAAAAAATAACTTGCCAGAGGTTGTTGTAACAGAAAGTAACGAAAGTAATGTTAAAACCTGTGTTTGGAAAACGGTAAAAAATAACAAAGGAAATTTGGTTTTATCTATTGTAAATTTAGGAAAAATCAATTCAAACATATCTATAGCGCTTAAAAATGTACAAGGGCAAACCCAAATGTTAGATTTGTTAAAAGGAATTCCGGTACAAACCAACAAAGTATTAAAACCTTATGAAATGCTGTTTGTAGAACTTACAGATTCTGCTTTAACGCAAAGTATTTTACCCAAAAATCCGTATGGTTTTGAAAACACTAATGTGTTTTGGTCTAGTGGAGGGCATGACGTTACTGTGGCTGGGAATATTGTAGAAGCTTGGACACAAAATGAAGGGTTTGTTCAAACACCTGATAGGGCTAAAGAAGGAACATATAGTATGATGTGTGATTTGGTTGCTACAAAAGGAAATAATCCCAAACTACAAACGTGGAGAACAAACACAAATAAAGAACATGAATTTACTACAGAAGTAGCAAATTACGATGTAAAAATGTGGGTGTATTTAGAAGGAGATACACCTAATGGGGTAAGACTTACTTTAGATAGTCAAGCAGCCAAACCCCAAGCTAATTTTGATTTAAGAAACATAGCCAAAAATCAATGGGTACAAGTTGAAGCTACTGAGAAGTTGGTTTCTTCAGAGGCTATAGAAAATAACTGGTTTTCTTTTATTATGACAGGGCTAAATACAGCTCCAAGTGCAGGGAGTAAAATTTATTTTGATGAAATTACCATTCAAAAATCCGATTCTTTATCTGCAACAGACCCTGTAGGGTTAAAGAATGTAGAAATTACATCAGAAGGAAGAAAAATACGTATACTAGCTCCTTTAAATAGTACTGTTTTGGTGACCAATATTTCTGGAACAGTAGTATATCATCAGCAAAATTTAACGCAAAAGCAAATACACACACCTTTGCTTAGTACAGGGATTTATGTTGTAAAAGTGGTAAGTAAAGGTAAATCTACACTAAAAAAAGTATGGGTAGCTATATAATTACTTACTAGCAAGTTTGGGAGTATTGTATAAAAATGGGTTATAGATTGATAGGAACTCCAAAATAGAATTCCAATACTTTAAGTTTAAAAATATAATCATATTTAGCTTTAATGACTTCTGTTTCGGCATTTACATAACTAGTTTTACTTTGGTTAAATGTAAATGAATCTAATGCTCCAACATTAAATTTTTCGGTAGCATAGTCATAAGCAAGTTTTCTAGCATCTAAAGCCTTTATGCTTGCTTCATAGGTTTTTAAAGCTCCTTTGGTATCATTAAAAGCTTGGTATACTTTATCTCTTAAATCAAACTGAGTTTGTTTTAAATTTAGTTGTGCTTGTTCTAATTGTAATCTAGATTTTTTAACTGCATTTTTTGTTTGAAATCTATTAAAAATAGGAATGCTTAAACTCAAACCAAAAGAATGTCCTTTGTTGTTGTTTATTTGAGTTTTAAAATCAGGAGAATTAAATAATTCCGATGTAAAATAACTTGTATTAAAACCATAAGAACCGCTTAGTGTTGGTTGATATGCTCCTTTGGAAATTTTTATATCATTTTCTGCAATTTCAATCGCAACTTCCGATAGTTTAATGTCGTTTCTTACCGTTAAAGATTGTTTGTAAATAGCTTGTGGACTGTTAGAGGTAATGTTTGTAGGAATTAATTCGTAAGTATCATCAGCAATATCAAAAGCATCAAAATCTTTTAGTACTAATAAATTAAATAAACTTAGTTTAGAAATTAGAATATTGTTTTCCATGTTTACAATAGCCTTTTCTTGATCGGCCAGTGTTGCTTCTATTTCTAAAATATCTCCTTTAGGTTTTCTACCAGCTTTTACCAATTCTTTGGTTCTTTCCACTTCTTTAACGCTTAGTTCTTGTTGAGTTTTTAAGGCTTTAAGAGATTCTTTGTTGAATAAAATTTGTAGAAAAGCATTGCATACATTTAGAGAAATATTATCCTTCATATCATCTAACTGATATTGTTTAGATAACAAGTTTAAGTTGGATTTATGTAGTTGTTTTATGTTTCTCATTCCATCATACAAAGTAATATTAGAACTTACACCAAACCCAGTGCTTTGTGTGGTGGCAACTACGTTTGTATTGGTAATAGGGTCTGTGTTTAAACCTGTTCTCCAAGAATGATTGATATTGGCATTTAAGTTTGGTAAAAAGTTTCCTTTTGAGGTTGATACATCAATTTTAGCAGTTTCTATTTCTAGTTCAGATTTTTGAATGGCAATGTTGTTTTCCAATGCATAAGCCACACATTCTTTTAACGTCCATTTTTTGGTTTGAGCGTTGCTAAGACAAGTATATAGAATAAGGGTGAGTAATAATTTTGTTTTCATGTGCTTATTTTTTCTTTTTAGAATAGTCAGACTCTTTTCCAGTTACCTGATTCCAAACTTTAATTTTATCATCCTTAGAAATGCCTTCTGTAATTTCTACATTAATTCCATCAGAAATTCCTAGAACTACCTCTTTACGTTCAAATGCTTGATTTTCGGTTTCTATTTCTAAGTAAGGTTTTTCTGTTTTTCTATCGTATTGAATTAAAGATTCTTTTACGGCTAAAATGTTTTCTTTTTTATCTAAAATTAAAGCCGCATTGGCACTGTAACCTGCTCTAATAGTTACATTATCTGATAAGTCTAAACTAGCTTTTATTTTAAATAACACAGCACCTTGTTCGTCTACTCCTTTTGGAGCAATAAAAGTTAAGTTGGCTTTAAATTTTTGAGTGTCAATAGCACCAATAGTAACTTCTAAAGTGGTATTTTCTTTTAACTTTCCTACTTCGGCTTCATCAACTTTTCCTTCAAAAATCATTTTCTTTAAATCGGCAATAAAAGCAATAGTAGTACCTGCGTTAAAGTTGTTACTTTCTATTACTTGATCTCCTTGTTTTACAGGAATTTCCAAAATAGTTCCAGAAATGGTTGCTCTAATGTTGGTGTTTGCAGACGAAGATCCGTTTGCAGATCCTAACTTTATAATTTGATAGTCTTTTTTTGCATTTTCTAAATCTTGCTTAGCTTGATTGTATTGTAGTTCAGCAGTATTAAATTCTTGAGTAGCAATAATTCCTTTGTTAAATAACTGTTTGTTTCGGTTGTATTCTTTGGTAATGTTTTCCAAACTAAGTTTGGCGTTTATAACTCTACCGTTGGCACTGTTTAAAGACTGCTCGTTGGGAACAACTTTAATTTTAGCAATTAAATCTCCTTCTTTAACATACTTACCTTCTTCCACAAAAATTTGTTCAATAATTCCAGATATTTGAGGTTTAATTTCCACTTCATCTTCTGGAATAACGGTTCCTGTAGCTACCGATTTTTTTTCGATAGTGGTGATAAAAGGAGTTTCTGTTTTAAATTCTACGGCAGATTTACTATTCTTATCTATAAAATATTTGATAACGAAACCGAATGCTCCTAGTAAGGCTAGAATGAAGATGATTCTGATTGTTTTTTTCATGGCTTTGTATGTATGTAATTTCTTTTGTTAACTGTTTAATGCTTCTATTGGATTTACTTGCGTGGCTTTGGTTGCAGGTATTAACCCAATTAGGGTTCCTAAAATCACTAAAATTCCTACGGATACAAATATAGTAGGAATGGATACAGATGGATTTACTAAAACTGCATCTTCTCCTTGTCCCCATATTTTATCAATAACCATTAAGACCAATCCTCCTCCAAAAATTCCCAAAAAACCAGCAACTAAGGCAAGTGTTACAGCTTCTAGTATTATTTGTCTTTTAATCATTAATGGGGTTGCTCCAATAGCTCTTCTTATTCCAATTTCTTTGGTACGTTCTTTAACCGTGATTAATAAAATATTTCCAATAGCAAATACTCCAGCAATTAGTGTTGCAATTCCTACAAACCAGGTTAAAAATTGCATTCCGGTTAAGAAACCATTCATTTTTTCAAATTCTTTTCCAAGGTTAAAACCACCAATAGCACGTGTATCTTGTGGATGAATGTTGTGTAGGTTTTTAAGTAATAGTTTGGTGTCTATTTCTACTTGTTTAATATCACTATCGCTTTTACCTGTCACCATCATCATTCCAATATCTTGACCTGTATTGTAAATTTGTTGAAAGGTTGTAAATGGAATGTGAATATCGGAAGTCATTCCAATATTTCCGTTTTTAAAAACTCCAATTACAATAAAATTTATTTGATTGAGTTCTAGGTTTTCTCCTATAGGGTTTTCTTTTTTATCAAAGTATTGTTTGTAAATTTCCTCGGAAATAACAATTACTTTTCTCTTTTCTGTAATATCTGTTTGGTTAATGAATCTACCTAGGGTAAGATTTTTTTTCTGCACTTTATCTAGCACTGGAAAATCTCCATTAATAGTAAAATCTCCCGATTGAAAATTTCTAATAATGGTACCGTTTCTTCTATTTCTAGGAACTACAAATTCAATTCCGTTAATTTCTTTTTGAATGCTTTCAACATCATTTAAATTTAAGAGTATTCTTTTTCCTTTTTGAAAACCTTGAAAAGCCTTTTCTGTGGACTGGCCCCAAATAAAAACACTATTGGTAGCAAAATCTCCAAACAATCTGTTAAAAGAATTTTCCATTCCTCTTGCACATCCTAATAGCGTAACTAACAAGAAAATTCCCCAAGTAACTCCAATAACCGTAATAAAGGTTCGCATTTTGTTTTTGCGAACACTCTCGTATATTTCCTGCCAGGTATCTCTTTCAAATAAAAACTTCATAAGTTATTCGTCTCTTAGTGCTACAATGGGTTTTATTCTAGAAGCCCTTTTGGCAGGTACATAACCTGCTATACAACCAGAAATAACCAAGGTAATCATAGCTCCTATAATAATAGAACTATCTACACTTGGATCTGTAATAAAATATTTTTCTAAACTGTTTCCTATTAATTTTACGGAGCCAAGACCTATTAAAATTCCAACATAACCCGCAATAGAGGTAATGGTAATAGATTCTAATAAAATTAAAGCTACAATAGATTTTGGAGAAGCCCCTAGTACTTTTCTAACTCCTAGCTCTTTTGTACGTTCACTAACCACATAAATCATAATGTTGCTAATTCCTACAATTCCAGCAATTAGAGTTCCAAAGCCAATAAAAAAGATTAATACAGTTAAAACCATCATCATCATGTTGGTTTTTTTAACAGATTCAGCAACGTTTCGTACCCTAATAGCACTTTGATCGTTTGGAGAAATAACCAGTAATTCTTTTAATTGAGTCTGTAACGATTCGCTAAAAGCCACTATCTCTGGGTAGCTCATGTTTTTATTGTAGGTTAAAGATATTTGATTGACATAATCGTTATTAGCATATAAGGTTTGGGCTGTACTTAATGGAATGTAAATGATTCTTTCGGCATTGTCATCTCCTTCTTTGCTAAAAACTCCCACAACCTTAAAATTAATGCCTTGTAGGTTGATGTATTTTCCAATGGCATTTTTGGTTTTAAATAAATCGTTTTTAACCAATTGCCCTATAACAGCTGTTTTTTTGTTTTGATGAATGTCGCTAACGTTTATAAAACGGCCTTCACTTAATTTATAGGTATCAATAAATTGATCATCGGGCAAGACTGCATTTATAGCATAGTTGTTTTTGTAATGCTGATAACTAACATTAAAATTCTTATTTATTTTAGAAGATAAGTAATCAACTTTGTTTCCATTAATATCTTTAATTGCTTTAGTTTCTTTGTTGCTTAAATGTATTTTTCTTCCTGATTTTTTTCCTTTGTAAGGAATAGAAGTTTTACCAGAATAAATATGAATTGCGTTTGGAGTGTTGTTTACAAAAAAACTAGAAAATGTATTTTGGAGTCCGTTTGAAATTCCAAATAGTAGCGTGAATATTAGAATGGCAAAAGTAATGGTAAAACCAGAAAGGATACTTCTTAATTTGTTTTTACGAATGCTTTGGAAAATTTCGGACCATAAATCTCTATCAAACATATTTTTATACGTTTATATTAGATTTTACAGCATCATCGCTCATAATTACACCGTCTTTTAACCTAATAATTCTATTGGTTTGTAAAGCAACATCTTCTTCGTGTGTAATAATAACAACGGTCATCCCTTCTTTATTGATGTTTTTTAACAACTCCATTGTTGTTTGCGTTGTTACAGAATCTAGTGCACCAGTAGGCTCATCAGCTAAAATAATTTTAGGTTGTGTAACCAAGGCTCTTGCAATGGCAACACGTTGTTTTTGACCTCCAGATAATTCGTTAGGTAGGTGCGTAGCCCAAGGTTTTAAGCCCACTTTGTCTAAATATTCTAAGGCTATTTTTTGACGTTCTTTTTTGTTGTATCCTCCTTTGTAATACAAAGGTAGCGCAACATTTTCTACCGCTGTTTTGTAGGAGATTAAATTAAAAGATTGAAAAATAAATCCGATAAAGTGATTTCTTAATAATGCAGCTTTGGTTTCGTTTAAATCTTTTATAATTTCATTGTTTAATTTGTAAAGTCCCTCATCATGAGTATCTAACAAACCAATAATATTTAAAAAAGTAGATTTTCCAGAACCAGAGGAACCCATAATAGAAATAAACTCACCTTCTTTAACATGAAGATTAATTCCCTTTAGTACGTGCAAAGAATCATTCCCTACTTTATAAGATTTGTGTAGGTTTTCTATCTGAATCATAGTGTTTATTTTTCAGTACTAAATATAATCATTAATTAACATTTGTAGCTGTTTTAGGGCTACGAATCTATTTGCTCTGGGTTAGGATTGTTTTTCCATGCCCAAGCAATTTTTATAATGATTAGCAAAGTAATTACCTCAATACTAGCACAAATTAAATAGTGGGGGAGTAAACTTACACCTCCAATCACAAAAATGATGGTTATAAAACCTGCAAGCATATTCAACTTACGGTTTATAGAAAAGCTTAAAGATTTAGAAAAATAAATCATTAAAATGGGAATGTTGGTAAGAACGGCTGCAATTGCCATGGTAGAGATTACTTCTCCTAGAATATCATCAAGTGTATTTTTATTGACAAGCTCTACCATAATAGATAAAACATCGGCAAACAGTAAATTCATCATTACTATAATCCATAAGGTTGATAGTTTGTTTTGTGTTTTCATAGGTTTTGTTTTAAAAATTATAACCAAAATGCAATCCAGGTTCTCCAAAAAAGAATTTTGAATATTTACGGTCTTGTGCTTTAAAAGAATTGGGCATTTGGGTGTGGTATGGTCTGTGTGTTATAGCTATGGAAGGTTCTATAAAAAAACGATTTTTAAAAAGTTTAACATGATAACCTAATCTATAGGTGTTAAATATTTGAAAACCTTTGTCTATTTTAGTTCCTTTGGTATTTACAAAAGATTGCCAAGCACTCATTACATGAACTCCGGTATATAATCCTTTCCACCAAAAATGTTGGTAAGCCAAAGCAAATCCTTTTTCACGAATATAACCTGGAAATTTTTCATTGGGATCCTCAAAAGAGTCACCATATGGAAGGCCTAAAGGTTGATGGTATCTCCAAGTCTTAAGCTCTAAAGAAACAACATCTTTTTCGGTTATACGATAACCAATGTTGAGCTGTATAAAATCTGGCTTTTCATTGGGAAATAAGTTTCCTAACATAGCAAAGGTACTTCCAACAAAACATTCTTTGTAGTTAAGGTCTTGTTTATGGTATTGTGCTGATACATGCAAAGTGCTAAAAAAAAGAAATGCGAGAATAATGTTTTTGTTTTTCATAAAAATAGAATTTAATATGAGAACAAAAATAAATTGAGTGTCAGGAAAGATTCATTCACTTAAGGTAATAAAGAATCTGTTTTTTAGGTTATTTATCTAACAGTCTTTTTCTAATTCTACTTAAAGATTGTGGAGTAAGCCCCAAGTAACTTGCTATTTGATATTGAGGAACTCTTTGTAATAAATTGGGTCTGGTATTTCTTAAATGTGTGTAACGATCTTCTGGGGTAGCCATTTTATAGTTTACAAATAGCTCTTGTTGTTTTTCTAGAATAATTTCTCCAAGAATTCTACAAACAGATTCAAACTCAGGATGTTTTTGAAACATTTCGGCTTCATGTTCAGGAGAATTTACATTTACAATGGTTTCTTCTACACATTCTAAATATTGTTCTGTGGGAATTTTTTTGCCATAATTTTTAGGAACTACAGGTTGCCCTTCTGTATAAAATTCAATTGTTTTTTCATCTCCGTCTATCAATAAATAACTTCTTAAACATCCTTTCAGCACCAAAAAACTTTCATTAGCTATATGGTTTTCTTTTAACAGGAGAGTTCCTTTTGGGTATTTTTTAAGATTAGAACTTTTAATAATAATTTTTTCAAGTTCTTCTGACAAGTCCATGTGGCTTGAAATATAATTCACTAACTCTCTCTCCATTTAAATTTAGCTTTGGTTTTAGAACGGGTTATTTATGTTTTAAAGATACTTAAAAACCCTTTGCGGTTTGCAAAGGGTTTTGTGTGTTATTGTTTTACAGGAATTTTTATTTCGTATTCTGTTCTTGTCCTGTTGTTTAGCTTATTCTCTCTAAGCCAGGGATTTAATAACTTTAATTCTTTGTAATTGGTATTAAAATTTTTAGCAAAACCAGCAATATTGTGTATTACAGAATCTAATTTTACGGTTCTGTATTTAGGCAATAAGTACAAATCGTTTTTTTCGTACACAAAACCATAATCATAGGGTTTGCTTAAAATTTCTTTAATAGCAATAATTCTAGGTAAATATCTGGCGGTTTCATCAGGCAAAAGTACATCGTAATAAGAGGTTACTTGTTGTTCTTCCATTCTTCTAGACAAACCGTTCATTCCAACATTATAAGCTGCAGCCGCTTCTGTCCAAGTACCAAATTCTTCTTTAGCTTTTAATAAATATTGACAAGCTGCTTCAGTCGCTTTTTCTAAATGGTAACGTTCATCTACATTGTCGTTTACTTCTAAACCATATTCTCTAGCTGTTGTAGGCATTAATTGCCAAAAACCTTTTGCACCGGCAGGAGAGGTTACATTTTGCAATCCACTTTCTATAACTGCCAAATATTTAAAATCATCAGGAATGTTATTTTTTGCTAAAATAGGTTCTATAATAGGGAAGTATTTGTGTGCCCTTTTAATTAATAACAATCCGTTAGATTGCCAGTAGGTGTTTACTAAAAACTCTCTATCTATTCTTTCTTTTATATCGTATTTATGGAGGGGTACACTTTCATCGGCAAAATCTAATCCAACAGGAGTTTTAATTGCTTTAATAATATAGGTTTCTCCGGTCTTTTTGGTAGAAGGAACAGCCTTAATTAAAAAAGGAATAATGGCACAAATAGTTACAATGGGTAGAATCCAAGAAATGTGTTTTTTCATAAAGTAAAGTTTACATTAAATTTACAAAAATCAAGCCAAATGCTTAAGAATTTCATGGGTAATTGTAGAACTTTTTGTGAGAATCATAACATGTGTTCCTCCTTTAATAATGGTAGGATTCTGAATGAATTTAATGTTTAAAACTACATCTTTGTTTCCATGTAAGTGTAAAATAGTTGTAGGTTGATTTTGTTTCCAATTTAAAAACGATTGTATAGCCCATTTTGTATAAACCTTGTTTCTAATAGGTAAATAAATTCGGTAAGATATTAAGGTTCTTTTTAAGTTTTTAGATGCTAATTGATACAATATTTTTTCTAACAAATTAATGAACGAAACCGGATACAGTTTGTATAGTTTAGTGGTTCTTATAAATTTTAACAAAGGACTCACTTCATTATGATGTTTGATGCTAGAAATAAGAATTACTTTAGCGTTGTTAAAGTGTTTAGATAATTCTTGTGCAATAATTCCTCCAAAAGAAACTCCTATAAAAATAGGGTTGGGTTCTTTAACAAAAACAGAAATTCGACCGATATAACTTTCTAAAGATTCGTTTTTATGCAAAGGTTGTATCCATTCTAACAAGTGGATTTGATACAAATCTTTGGGTAGCTGAATGCGTTCAAAAATTTTTGAATTGGCAGACATTCCTGGAATAAAGTAAATGTGTTTTTTCAAAATGAATTTTAAATCAATTCACTCAAATTTACATTTTTTTCTGCAGGTTGATGTACCCAATCAAAACGAACCGAACCATCTTCATCAATTTCTGTTAACGTAACTTCATGCAGTTCGTTTACCAACTTAGGATTCCATGGAGCTTTAACTTTTACGTAATTTTCTGTAAATCCGTGAATGTAACCTTCCTTGTTTTCACTTTCGAACAAAACCGTATGTGTGGTTCCTAATTGACTTTCGTAAAAAGCTCTACGTTTTTTAACAGACAAACCACGTAGCATTTTACTACGTTTGGCTCTTACATTTTTAGGAACTACACCTTCCATGTTTGCTGCTTCGGTATTGTCACGCTCAGAATAAGTAAATACATGTAAGTAAGAAATATTTAATTCGCTTAAAAACTTATAGGTTTCTAAGAAAATTTCATCAGTTTCTCCAGGGAAACCAACAATTACATCAACCCCAATACAAGCATTGGGCATGGTTTCTTTAATTCTGGCAACACGGTTTACATACAAGTCGCTCATATACCTACGTTTCATTTTTTTCAAAATGGTATCGCTACCACTTTGTAAGGGAATGTGAAAGTGAGGTACAAAACTATTAGAAGTGCTTACAAACTCAATCGTTTCATCTTTTAACAAGTTGGGCTCAATAGAAGAAATTCTCAGTCTATGAATACCATCAACTTTGTCTAGAGCTTGTACCAATTCGTAAAAAGTATGTTCGTGTTTTTTATTACCAAACTCCCCTTTACCGTAATCTCCAATATTTACACCTGTAAGTACAATTTCTTTAATGCCACGTTCCGAAATTTCTTTGGCATTTTTTAAGACGTTTTCCAAAGTATCACTTCTAGAAATTCCACGAGCCAAAGGAATGGTACAGTAAGTACATTTGTAATCGCAACCATCTTGTACTTTTAAAAAAGCACGAGTTCTATCTCCAATAGAATAAGATCCCACATAAAAATCAGCCTCTTCAATTTCGCAAGAATGTACTTCTCCCAAATCGTTTTTAGACAAATCGTTAATGTAATCTGTAACTTTAAATTTTTCTGTAGCCCCTAAAACCAAATCAACTCCATTTACAGCAGCCAATTCTTCGGGTTTTAACTGTGCATAGCATCCCACAGCAATTAAAAAAGCATTTTCGTTTTTCTTTAATGCGTTTTTAACAATGGTTTTAAAACGTTTGTCTGCATTGTCTGTCACAGAACAGGTGTTAATTACATAAATATCAGCCTGTTCCTCAAAATCTACACGTGTAAAACCTTCGTCTTGAAAGTTACGAGCAATGGTAGAAGTTTCAGAAAAATTAAGTTTACATCCTAATGTGTAAAAAGCTACTTTTTTTTGCGCACTCATTCTTGTAAATTTACGGGGCACAAAGGTAGGTTTTTTTAACGATATGTACTTGTTTAAGGATGTTTGATTTTTGTGATATTAAAATTGTAATAAATTCATTTGTAGTAAATTAACCCAATGATTAAAAATATACTTTCTTTTTTGTGCTTGTTGTTTGTATTGATAGCCTGTAAAGATAAAACCAGTAAATACAAGACTTCGCAAGTTTTTAGATACAACGAAAAAGATAATATTACCACTTTAGATCCGGCTTTTGCTAAAAACGAACCCATTGTATGGGCAACAAATCAGCTATATAATGGCTTGGTTTCTTTTGATGATGAACTAAATGTAGTCCCTAGTATTGCTAAAAAGTGGAACATTTCTAAAGACAACAAAGTGTATGATTTTACTTTAAGAAACGATGTTTACTTTCATAAAAACGCAGTATTTGGGAAAGATAGTACCAGAACCGTTACCGCTCATGATTTTGAATATAGCATTGGTCGTTTGTTAGATCCTAAAGTGGCCTCTTCCGGAAGATGGGTCATGCAAAACGTTAAAAGTTTTAAGGCTCTAAACGATTCTGTTTTTAGAATGGAATTGTACAAAGCTTTTCCTCCTTTTTTAGGTTTATTGTCTATGCAGTATTGCTCGGTAGTTCCTAAAGAGGCAGTAGAGTTTTATGGAACAGAATTTAGATCTAACCCAGTGGGAACTGGACCTTTTCAGTTTAAAATGTGGGTAGAAAACACAAAATTGGTGTTTCGTAAAAATCCTTTGTATTTTGAAAAAGATGATAATGGAAAACAACTTCCGTATTTAGAAGCCATTGCAGTTACTTTTTTTGCAGATAAGCAAACAGAGTTTTTACAATTTATTCAAGGAAATTCCGATGTGTTGTATGATTTGCATACATCTTATAAAGACGAGTTATTATCGCCTACAGGAGATTTATTGCCTAAATACAAAAACAAATTAGCTATTGACAAAGCTCCTTATTTAATTGTAGAATACATTGCTTTTTTAATGGATCAAAATACAGTAGACAATCATCCCTATATCAGAAAAGCAATAAGTTTAGGTTTTGATAGAGCTAAAATGTTACGATATTTAAGAAACAATATTGGAACTCCAGCCACAGGTTTTATTCCTAAAGGATTGCCATCGCATTATGAGGGAGAATTAAATACTTATCATCCAGAAAAAGCCAAACAACTGATAGAAAAATACAAACAAGAAACGGGAGACAACAACCCAACAATAAAAATAACCACAGTTTCTAGTTATACTGATTTGTTTGAATTTATTCAGAGAGAATTACAAGGGGTTGGACTTGCTGTAAAATTAGAAGTGTTGCCATCACCTGTGCTAAGACAGTTAAAGGCCAATGGAAAATTACCTACGTTTAGAGTAGGGTGGATTGCAGATTATCCGGATGGAGAAAACTTTTTGTCTTTGTTTTACAGTAAAAACTTTGCTCCACAAGGTCCCAATTACACCCATTACAGCAATCCTGTTTTTGATCAATTGTATGAAAAATCTTTGGCTCTTACCGATAAAAAAGAGCGTATAAAAATTTACAAACAAATGGATAGCATTATTATGGCAGATATTCCTGTAGTTCCTTTGTTTTATGATGAAGTGGTTCGTTTTAAACATAACAATGTAAAAGGATTAACTACAAATGCTACCAATCTTTTAGAATTAAAAAGAGTGTATAAAACAGAATAGTATGGAAGAAATAACTTGGGGAGATTTTTCTAAAATAGATATGAGAGTTGGTACTGTGGTAAGTGCAGAGGTTTTTAAAGAAGCTAGAAATCCTGCGTATAAGTTAGTTGTAGATTTTGGAGCGTTGGGACTTAAAAAGACATCGGCACAAATAACAAAACTATATCAGCCAGAAAATTTAATTGGCAAGCAAGTGGTAGCTGTTGTAAATTTTCCTGCCAAACAAATTGCCAATATTATGAGCGAGTGTTTAATTTTAGGAGGATTGGGAAATCCTGGAGAAGTTACTTTGTTGCAACCAGAAAGAGGGGTGGAAAACGGAACAAAAATAGCCTAAGGCGGTTTTTAAATTAACCAAAACTTAAGAAATACTTCTTTTGGTTAGTTAAGGCATCTGCATGAGTAAGTTTGTATCTTTGCGCGAAATTTACTTACAACCTCCCATGAATTTAAAGCAATACACGTCAGAATTTAAAACCAATTTTAACATTGCAATTCCTGTAATGTTAGGACAGTTAGGAAATGTATTGGTAGGTTTTGCCGATAATATTATGGTGGGAGAACTAGGAGCTCCTGCTTTGGCTGCCGTTTCTTTAGCCAATTCTATCTTTTTTATTTTAATGGGGTTGGGAATAGGTTTTTCGTTTGCCATTACTCCTTTAATTGCAGAATCGGACAGTGCTAAGAATTTCATAGAAGGAAAAAAAGATTACCAACACGGAGTGGTGTTGCTTACAATTATTGGTGTAGTGTTGGCAGCAATTCTGTTAGCAATAGAGCCTATTATTTCTATGATAGATCAACCTGTAGAGGTAGTAACCTTGGCTTTGCCTTATTATAGAATTATAGCGTATTCCATGGTGCCCTTGTTAATTTTTCAGGCCATTAAGCAGTTTACAGATGGATTGAGTCAAACCAAATATGCTATGATTGCTATTTTGGGAGCCAACTCTATCAATATTCTATTAAACTACATGCTAATTTATGGAAAACTAGGAGCTCCTAAATTAGGAATTGATGGGGCTGCTTATGGAACTCTACTGTCAAGAATTTTAATGATTTTTGTATTGTTGTATTTCATCAGTAAAAAGAAAGAGTTTAAACCATACAATATGACCATTTCTTGGTGGAAAATAGAAAAAGTACGTGTGCTTAAAATTGTAAAATTAGGATATCCTGCTGCGTTGCAAATGTTTTTTGAAATTGGAATTTTTGCATCAGGAGTATTGTTGGCAGGAATGTTAGGAACGCAAGAACAAGCGGCCAATCAAATAGCGTTAAATTTATCTACCATGACTTTTATGATAGCTACCGGAATGGGGGTTACCGCTACTATTAGAGTAGGAAACCAAAAAGGATTAAAAGACTATGTAAACTTAAAAAGAATAGCCGTTTCTACCATGTTGTTAATGATAATTATAGCCATAGTAGCAGCCCTTGGTTTTATGACTTTAAGGACTTATTTACCGTGGATTTATATAGATGATAAAGAAGTAGTAGACATTGCAGCTAAATTGCTGATTATAGCAGGATTGTTTCAAATATCCGATGGAATACAAGTTGTGGTTTTGGGTGCTTTAAGAGGCTTGCAAGACATGGTGGTGCCTATGTGGTTGGTGTTTATTTCTTATTGGGTAATAGGGTTTCCTGTTTGTTATTATTTAGGAATTTTAACAGATTTAGGGACGTTTGGAATTTGGATTGGTTTGTTGGTGGGCTTAACGGTTTCATCGATATTATTATATATAAGGTTTCAACATCTAACAAAAAGATTACTTTTGTCAGAAATTAAATAAATACAAAACATGGAATTACCTAGGTTTTTATTAGCAGATAATACTGCGTGTGATGATGATATTTTTGTGATTCATACAGAGTTTCCAAGATTTATCATTAACTTAAAGGATGATGAAATAGAATTGTGGGATGATTTAGAAGGAGCAGATGAAGAAGAATTGTCTGTACAAGTAGCACAATTTATAGAAGATGCTTCTGCTTTTTACGATGAAGAAATGGAAAAATATTCTGAATAGTTTCCCAAACTATTGAATTTTTAGACCAACGATTAAATTACCTGATGATGGCAAAATTTGTAAAAATATATCCAGACAACCCTAACGAAAGAGAAATCTTAAAAGTGGTTGAGGTGTTAAGAAATGGAGGGGTAATTATCTATCCATCGGACACTGTGTATGCTTTGGGATGCGATATAACCAATACCAAAGCCATGGAAAAAGTGGCCAAAATAAAAGGAATTAAATTAGAAAAAAACACATTCTCTTTTGTTTGTAACGATTTAAGTCATTTGTCTGATTATGTTAAACCGATAGATACAAGTACTTTTAAAATTTTAAAAAGAGCTTTGCCAGGACCTTACACATTTGTGTTGCCTGCCATTAACAACTTACCTAAAGGTTTTAAAAAGAGGAAAACGGTAGGAATTAGAGTTCCAGACAACAATATTACAAGAGATATTGTTGCCATGTTAGGAAATCCTATAGTGTCTACTTCTATTCACGATGATGATGAGGTGATTGAATACACTACAGATCCTGAATTGATTTACGAAAAGTGGGATGAAATTGTAGACTTAGTGATTGATGGTGGCTATGGAGACAATGTAGCATCTACTGTTATTGATTTAAGTGATGGAACTCCCCAAGTTATACGTGAAGGAAAAGGAAGTTTAGATATTCTTTAAACATTGTGTCTACCAAAAAAAACTTAAGTGTAGAAGATGATTTTCTATTTCACAGTCTTCAAATAGAAATCAATCAACTAAAAAAACAAATTCATCAAACCCAATTAAAAATTGATGAGTTTGAAGACTTTCTTAGGTCTGAACTTGAAGATGCTATTATAGAGGTTCAAGAACTATCAATTCTTTATAAAAAAATTCAGAAAGCAAAAAAGGAGAAAAGACTCGCTCAGAAAAAGAAAGGAAAAAATTACAAAGAACCTAATGTTTTACCATCTGTTTCTAAGACTTTAACGGTAGAAGAAAAGCAAATACAGCAAAGTAAAAAAAGCTTGTATAGGGCTGCAATGCTGTGTGTGCATCCAGACCGGTTTTCTAAAAATCAAGAAGAAGAATTGTTGGCTACAGAAATTACAACCCAATTAATTCAGATTTATAAAGAAGGTAGTTTAGCAGAGCTAGAACAAATTCACGCAGAAATTGTTTCACAAAAAGACTTGTCAAAAATTACAATTTCTCCCGTAGTTCAGGTAGCTACTATAGCAAGCTTGCAAGAGCAAAAACTATGTTTACAAAAGGAATTAGGTCAACTACAAAAACGTTCTACCTATATAGTTTTAACGAGTTATTCAAATCCTAAAGAGTATTTAGTAGAGTTAAAAGAGTATTATGCCGATAGGTTGTTAAAGCTCAGAAAAAGAACAAGAAAAGCTACAGTGTTATAAGTTTATATAAAAAAAACAGCTCTTTTGAGCTGTTTTTTTATGTACTATAATTTTTTTTTCGGAATGTTTATATAAAAATACGCAACCTATTTTTAGCAAATGACTCTATTTAATAGAACTTAAAAATTATACGATGAAAAAGTTGTTACCCTTTTTAGCAGTGTTATTATTTATTGCTTGTACCACAGAAAACGAGGATAGTAAATGTCCAGAATATTATTATACTTCGTCAAGTTATTATTTAGATCCCAATGTGTATTCAGAATACATTCCTATAGAAATATCTGTAGATAGTTTGGGGAGTTTAATTGCTTTTAAAGAACCGATTGAAGTAGAACAAGCAGGAAAAATTTATATAAAAGAAGATTTGTTGATTATTGAAGAAAAAGGAAAAGGTTTTCATTTTTACGACAATTCTGATCCAGAAAATCCAATTCAGAAAAAGTATTTAGAAATAGATAAAACCTCTGATATTGCTATAAGAGAAGATTATTTTTACATCAATCAATACAACGATTTGGTTACTTTAAAAATAGATACAACCAATTTTACATTTAAAGAAACAGGTAGAGAAAAAAATGTATTTACACATGTAATAGGTTACTATAGTGTATCTCCAGACGGTTATTACTTTGTACCATCCGAAGGAAAAGTAATAACGGGTTTTATTAGAAAAGAAAATTTTGTAAAACCAGAATATCCATCTTATTTACAAAATGATTGTTATGAGTATGCATTAGCTTCTGATGGAGCTAGAGACAATAGTGGTGATGGGCAAGGAGGTTCTTTGGCTACATTTAGTTTAAAAGGAAATTATTTATACACGGTAGATCATAAAAAGTTAAGCTCTTTTTTAATAGAGGGAACAAACAAAGAAAATCCAGCTTTTGTTGGTGCCATAGATGTAGGTTTTGGAATAGAAACATTATCTGGTTTTGGAGAGAACTTATTTATAGGAAGTAACAATGCAATGTATATTTATGGTTTAGAAAATCCTGCTACTCCAAGTTTTAAATCTATTTCTAATCATTTTAGAGCTTGTGATCCTGTAATTGCCAATCAGAATTTTGCTTTTGTAACCATACATGGTGGTTCTGCTTGTGGAGGAGCTAGCAACCAGTTAATGGTGTACGATGTAATTGATGTTGAAAATCCGTTGTTGTTAATAGAAAAAACATTGGTGGAGCCCAAAGGAATGGCTTTGTATGGTGACTATCTTTTTGTAGCAGATACTGCTATTAGAGTTTTTGATGTTTCTGGTGTAGAAAATAAAAACATTAGCTATGTTACTAAAATAGATCAAAATGTGAGTGATTTAATTATTAGAGAAAATCATTTATTTGCTATTGGAGATCATGGGGTGTATCAATATGATTTAGAAAATTCATCTACTCTAAAAATTACTGTAACAAGTGAATTGTTATTTTAGAACTAATTTTATTGTAATCTATGATGAGTTACATAAAATAACTAAATAAAGACAAAGGGCTAAGTAGTTTGGTTTTGTTTTTGCAGTTAGGTTTAAAAAATATCTTTTGAAAAAACTAATTGTATTGATTCTTGTTGTCTTAGTTGTTCCTAATATATTTTCTCAAGAAAACGTAACTAATATAAAAGGACTTGTTGTAAACGATACTGTTGATGTTACAGGTGTAACCGTTACCAATAGAAAATTAAAGGTAAGCACTACAACTAATGAGTTGGGAGTTTTTGAAATCCCTGTTAGATTGGGAGATTCTATATTGATATCTGCTATTCACCTTAAAGATTTGTCATTATTTATAGATCAAGGAATTTTAAATAGAAGAGGGATTGAGGTTGCTGTACAAAGTGACATTAACAATATGGGTGCAGTGGTGCTAAATAATATTTTGTCAAAATCGGCATTAAATTTTAATGTGGGGCCTACTGTAAACCCAGATCAGATAAGGTTACGAAAAGATGAATTAAGTCATTTGTCAAACACAGACCCTATCAGAAATTTTCAAGGAGTAAATATTATAGGAGGAATTTCTGCTTTAGCCAAATTGATAAAAGGAAAAAAGAAAGATACTCCTTTAACAATATCGCAAAAATACGAAAGGTGGTTAAGTTTAAAACCGGCATTGATAAAGGAGTTTGGTCTTTCTTTTTTTACAGACGATTTGAAAATCTCTGAAGTTGTTATAGATGAATTTTTACTTTATTGCAAAAGAAAAAAAGACATTACTGCTATGTATTTTAATGGTAACAAATTAGAATTGATAGATTTTTTAGTGGAACAGAGTAAAGAGTATAATGCTAAATTTAGTAAAGAATAAAAAAAGATTACTCAAAATGTTTTTTAGAATCAGAAGTGAGTTTGTTTAATTCTTTTAATTCTTCTTTGGTTAAATTTCTCCATTGTCCTACCGGCATGTCTAGAAAAATATTCATAATTCTAATTCGTTTCAGTTTAACCACATCATAATTTAAATACTCACACATTCTACGAATTTGTCTGTTTAAACCTTGGGTTAAAGTTATTTTAAACTCATAAGTATTTACTTTTTCAACTTTACATTTTTTGGTTACTGTTCCTAGTATAGGAATTCCGTTTCCCATTTTAGTTATAAAATCAGGGGTAATAGGTTGTTTAACTCTTACCAAATATTCTTTTTGATGATTGTTGCTAGCTCGTAAAATTTTGTTGACAATATCTCCATCGCTTGTTAAAAAAATCAATCCTTCACTAGGTTTGTCTAGCCTACCAATAGGGAAAATTCTTTTTGGGTGTTTTATATAATCAATAATATTGTTTTTTTCTCTTTCTTGATCTGTTGTACATACAATTCCGACAGGTTTGTTAAAGGCAATATACGTATGTGCTTCTGTAGGAGTAGCTACTAATTTTCCGTCTACACGAACTTCATCATTATCTGTAATTTTAGTTCCCATTTCTGGAACACTACCGTTAATGGTTACTCTACCTTCGTCAATTAATTTGTCTGCACCTCTACGGGAGCAATAACCAATTTCGCTTAAATATTTATTAATTCTTTTTAATTCTTGTGGCATGTAATTTATTTGTGCTTAGCTAATGGCTTATAGATAGAAAAATTCTGATTTTTAAAAATCAATTTATTTTCCGTTGCAAAGTTAGGGTAGTTCTTTAATATTTTACTCTTAAAATTAAAATTTTGAGTAATAATATAATCAATATCCCAAGACAAAGCCCTTTGTATTGTATAGGGTGTACAGTACATATCTATAAATCCCTTTCTGTTCATTTCTATAAAAGCATTGTTGGGGCTTACTGCACCTAGTAGTAAAATATTTTTTTTAGGAGTTATATGTAAGCTATCTAATGTTTTTTTAGAATTAAGGAAGGCTTTGGTTGTTGCTTTAGCGGGAGTTTTTTTTAAGAAATAATTGTAGCCAAATTCTGTGATAACAATAAAAAATAAAAATGAAGATATTCCGTAAGTCAGGAGTTTATGATTAGAGATGTTATCTTTTAAACTTCTACTATAATTGATTACTAAAAACACAATCAACGCAAAAAAAGTATCTAACAAATAATAATCGTGAGCAGGAAATTGTCTAAGCATTAAACAGCTATACAATATAAAACCCATTAATGAGATGTATAAAACTGTAGCGGTTTTTGTAATGTTAATTTTACTCCTATTGTTAATAAAGGAAATTGTAGCAAATAGAATTATAAAATAATGTATTGGGGTAAAATATCTCCAAACTTCATGTTTTAGCGTGTAATAAATAGAAGTGTATACATCTTTAAAATTACGAGGAATTAAAGGATAGTTCAAAAAATTAGATCCATATTTATATGATAGTACAAATTTGTTATACAAAAAGTAAACAAGCACTATTAAAATACATCCAAAAGAGAGGATTGTTTTAGGTATAGAAATTTTTCTTTTTAGAATTAAAGTTAATAGTTGTTGAGATAAAATAGCGATTAGATAAATAACAAAAGGCAATCTTGCCAAACTGGCTATTAAAACAAGAATGATAGCAAATAACCAGCTTGAGAAATTCTTTGTTTTATAATGTTTACAGTAAAAATAAGATGCTATAAACAGTAAACTTAAAGACTGTGCTGTTGGTAAAAATGAATAAGAGTAGTAGTTGTATGTTGGCGATAACAAAACAAAAAAGATAATAGCCAAACTCAGTTTATAAGACTCGTTAATGAGTAACGACGTTTTAAATAAAAAAAACAAACCAAGAATACTAATAAATAAACTGTAGAGTCTATAAACATACGGATCAGAAGTTTTAAAAAGCTCCATTAAAATGGCAGATACGTATTGATGAATAGGGAAATCTACAGCAGTAATACCTAAAGGTTTTTCTAGTTTAGAGTTAAAGAACTCTTTGTTTGAAAATTCAGAATTTGTAGTTCTAAATTTACTAGCAAGAAATTGAGGATTTAAACAATAGGTTTCAGGATGAAAAAAGTCAAAATTATTTGATTGAAAATTTAAAGCAATTGCATAATGATCAGCTAAAGCCCAAGAATGTCTATTTTCGGGTTTATCATTTATGTGTTTTAATTGAAATAAAGAAATCAATAAGAAAACAGAAAGAATAGCAAATGTTTTATAAGTTATTGATTTTTTCATTTTTATTATTTAATAAAACTTAATGAACGCTAGTTTGTTTATTTACAAAATAATTCCAAACAATACTTTTTTTAGTGAAATAATTTGTTTTTTGATGTGTGTCTCTTTTCTGGTACATTTTTACAAGGTTCAAGTAAAAAGAACCATGGGCTTTTAATATACTCCAAAAATGACGAGGTTGTCCTAACATAAGAAACCTAAAGCCAGCCACAGCATCTAAAACCATTCTTGTAAAAATAATAGGAAACAATTGTTTTTTAGGAAGATTTTTTACCAGTGTAAACAGGGAGTTTCTAAAATTTAAAAAGGTTTTAAAGGGGCTAGAGTTTTTTAAAGTAGCACCACCAATATGATATACTGTACTATTGGAAACATAATCTACATGAAAACCTTTGTTTTGTGCTCTCCAACACAAATCTATTTCCTCGTAATGAGCAAAAAAGTGTTCATCAAAACCATTTAAAGCTTTAAAATCTTTTGTTTTAATAAAAAAACAAGCTCCTGAAGCCCAAAAAATAGGAGAAGAAGCATATTGATTTTGATCTTTTTCAATACTATTAAATATCCTACCTCTGCAAAATGAATAACCATACTTATCAATAAACCCACCTGCAGCTCCTGCATATTCAAATAAGTTTTTGTGGTTGTAGTCTAATATTTTAGGTTGAACAATACTAGCTTTTAAATTGTTTTTATAAAATTCAAGAATAGGATCTAGCCAACCTTCAGTAACTTCAATGTCAGAATTCACCAAAGCCAATACATCTTCTTTAATATGTTGTAATGCTGTGTTATAGCCTTTAGCATAACCTTCGTTTTTTGTGTTTTTAAGAACAGTAACGTTGGTAAAATGTTGCTCTATATAAGAAACAGAACCGTCTGTAGAAGCATTGTCTGCAACATATATGTTTGCTTTAGAACTATATTTAACAACTGTAGGTAAAAATTGTTCTAACAATTTTTTGCCGTTCCAGTTTAAAATAACAAGTGCAATATTCATGATGGGCTATAGTTAGGAATGTCTTTTAAAAAAACGTATTGTTTGTTTTTAAAATCCATTTGGCAAAAGTAATGTTCCAATCCGTTTGTAACAATTAAATAGTTGGCATTTAATTGCAAATTATACCTTGCTATTTGGTCAAATGTTTTTTGAGTTATTTGAACATCCATTGCTTTACACTCTACAATAATTTCGGGTGTTCCTAAAGTGTTGTAAATTAATATGTCTGTTCTTTTTTTTGTGTTGTTTAAGGTTAGCTCTTTTTCCAAAACAGTTAAAGAAGCCGGATAGTTTTTATAGACAACTAAATAATTAACAAAGTGTTGTCTTACCCATTCTTCTGGAGTTAATAGAATGTTTTTTTTCCTGAATGGGTCAAAAATAAATAGCTTATTTTCTTTACTTTTGATTTTTAATTCAACATCTGGAAGATTTAATTTTTGCATGCTCAAAAATAAACAAACTTTCTTAGCAATTTAGAGACAATTACAGTAAAAATGGTAGAAGTAAAACAGTTAGTTGCCGATATTAAAAATGGGAATACAAAGCCTATTTACTTTTTAATGGGAGATGAGCCATACTATATAGACAAAATAGCTGATTTTATTGAAAAAACTATTTTAACAGAAGAAGAAAAAGGATTCAATCAAACCATTATATATGGTAGAGATGTAAGTATTGATGACATTGTTGGACAGGCGAAACAATACCCTATGATGTCCGAAAAAACAGTTGTTATTGTTAAAGAAGCTCAAGATTTGTCTCGCACTATAGAGAATTTAGTAAGTTATGCAGAAAAACCTTTAGAAAGTACAGTGTTGGTACTTTGCTACAAATACAAAACCTTAGACAAACGAAAAAAATTAATCAAAACAATTCAAAAAACAGGAGTTGTTTTTGAATCTAAAAAATTATACGAAAACCAAGTGGGAGATTGGATTTTGGGAGTCTTAAAAGGAAAACAATACCAAATAGAACCCAAAGCATCTCAAATGTTAGTAGAGTTTTTGGGAACCAACTTAAGTAAAATAAGTAACGAATTAGATAAGTTAATGTTGATTTTGCCACAATCAACTATTATAACCCCAAAACATATAGAAGAAAATATAGGAATTAGTAAAGATTTTAATGTTTTTGAATTGCGTAAAGCAATAGGTAAAAAAGACATTCTAAAATGCAATCAAATCATTAAATACTTTTCCGAAAACCCTAAAAGCAATCCTTTGGTAATGACCATCTCATTAATCAATAGTTACTTTACACAATTATTAATGTATCATGGTTTAAAAGACAAATCAAAAATGAATGTGTCTAAAGCATTAAGAGTTAGTCCATATTTTGTAGATGATTATGTAGTGGCCGCAAAAAACTATCCTATGAGAAAAGTTTCTCAAATTATAGCTTTGTTACGAGAAGCCGATGTAAAGAGTAAAGGAGTTGGGGCTTCTAACATTTCAGATCAAGACTTGTTAAAAGAACTGTTGTTCAAAATTTTACATTAAGAAGTCAAAACAAAATTCATACTTTTTATTTATTGGTTAAAACTATAATAAAATTGTACTTTTGCATGGCCTTAAAAAAGATGTCAATTTGACACAGCGTGATAATTGGCAAATCTTTTGACAGAGTTACTACAAATAAAATATGATAATTTAATTACCATGAGTAAGAAAGAAGATATTCAACAAGAAGAAAAAGCAGTAGAAGAAAAAGTAACTGCAGAACAAGTAGAAAAAACTGTTGAAACTACTGAAGAAAGCGCAACACAAGAAGAGGTAAAAGAAGAACCATCTGTAGAAACATTAATTCAAGCAGAAAAAGACAAATACTTAAGGCTATTTGCTGAGTTTGAAAACTACAAAAAAAGAACCTCTAAAGAGCGTATAGAGTTATTTAAAACTGCAGGGAAAGACATTATTGTGTCTCTTTTGCCAGTTGTAGATGATTTTGACAGAGGAATGGTAGAAATAGCAAAAAGCGAAAACGAAGAATTAATTAAAGGAGTTTTTTTAATACAAGACAAACTAATCAAAACCTTAGAGCAAAAAGGATTAACTCAGGTAGAAGTTAAGCAAGGTGATGCCTTTGATGCAGATACTCAAGAAGCAATTACACAAATACCAGCACCAACTGAAGATTTAAAAGGTAAGGTGATTGATGTAATAGAAAAAGGATACAAATTAGGTGATACTATTATTCGTTTTCCTAAAGTAGTAATAGGACAATCATAAAACAAGTAACAAGATACAGTTGACAATAAACAAAATGTCAATTGCTAATTGAACAAAGATATGGCAAAACAAGATTTTTACGAAGTATTAGGAATATCTAAAGGAGCAACTGCAGCTGAGATAAAAAAAGCGTATCGTAAAATGGCCGTTAAATATCATCCTGATAAAAACCCAGGAGATACAGAGGCTGAAGAAAAATTTAAATTAGCAGCAGAAGCATATGAAGTTCTTAGTGATGAGAACAAAAAAGCTAGATATGATCAATATGGACACCAAGCTTTTGAAGGAGGTCATGGCGGTGGCGGTGGCTTTGGAGGCATGAATATGGACGATATCTTTAGCCAATTTGGAGACATTTTTGGCGGAGGTGGTTTTGGTGGCTTTGGTGGCGGAGGTCAACGTGGCGGAGGCCGTAGAGGAATGGTGAAAGGAACCAACATGCGAATTCGTGTAAAATTAACTCTAGAAGAAATAGCCAACGGGGTTGATAAAAAAATAAAAGTACGCAGAAAAAAACAAGCAAAAGGAGTAACTTATACTACTTGTGGAACCTGTAATGGTTCAGGTCAAGTAATGCAGGTTACCAATACTATTTTAGGTAGAATGCAAACTGCAACTACTTGTAACGCTTGCGGTGGAGCAGGAGAAACTATTAAAAACAAACCATCAGGTGCAGATGCTCAAGGTTTGATTGTAGAAGAGGAAACAGTAACCATAAACATTCCTGCAGGAGTAACAGATGGAGTACAGTTAAAAGTTTCAGGAAAAGGTAACGAAGCACCTGGAAATAATTCCATTGCTGGAGATTTATTAGTGTTAGTAGAGGAAGTACCACATGCAACATTAAAAAGAGAAGGGGTTAATTTACATTACGATTTGTATATAAGTTTCCCAGAAGCAATACTAGGTGTTAGTAAAGAAATTGAAACCGTATCAGGAAAGGTTAAAATAAAAATAGAAGCGGGTACCCAATCAGGAAAAATATTAAGATTAAAAGGTAAAGGATTACCAAGTTTAGAAAGATATGGTTCTGGAGATTTAATGGTTCATGTAAATATATGGACTCCACAAGAACTTAATAAAGATCAAGTTAAGTTCTTTGAAGCCAATCTAGATGAAGATAATTTTAAACCAAATCCAACAAAATCAGATAAATCATTTTTTGAAAAGGTTAAGGATATGTTTTCATAACAATACAAATGTTAAAAAAGAGAGAAAAAATTATTATTTTTTCTCTCTTTTTTATTGTTGTAATCAACAAAGTTTATATATTTGTACCGTTGTGTTATTTATAACACACTTTTTCTTTTTCATAGCAATTTTTCCCACCTGGTTTACTAGGTGGGTTTTTTTATGATAAAAAAATAAGTTCATTAATAGTATAGTAGGTCATCTTATCGCTGCGTGTATAACGGAGAGGAAAGTCCGAGCACCATAGAACAGTATAGCGGATAACATCCGTCATACCGTCCCGAAGTTTCGGGATCGGTATAGGACAAGTGCAACAGAAAGCAAGTACAGTTCGGCTGTAGTGAAACCAGGTAAACTCTATGCGGTGCAATGTCATGTATATTGGAGTCCTTTTAATTAAGGTAAGAGTCGTTCGCTCAATTCCAAGGGGTAGACAGATTGAAATTGTTAGCAATAGCAATTCTAGATAAATGATAAGAGTCTTGAACTTGTTTCAAGAAACAGAACTCGGCTTATAGACCTACTTTTATTAATGAATTATAACAGATAACAACGTTGTTTTTTTACAATACACAAAAATTCTTATTTATAGAGATATAAAACTACGTAATTGTACGTAGTTTTGTGTGGTAAAATAATTGAAATTATGTGAATTTGTTAAAAATACCATTTTTGACTAAAACAGTCTATTCTCATCTTTTATTATGGGATTGATATTTTGTATATTGCCGCACCAAAAACGAACAATTAAATTACTTCTTTTTTTATGAGTACTTATAAAGATTACATCAAGGAGATCGATGAGAGAAAAGATCAGGGTCTAAACCCTAAGCCAATTGATGGAGCTGAATTGCTAAGCGAAATTATTGAACAAATCAAAGATGTGGATAATGAATATAGAGAAGACTCTCTTAAATTTTTTATTTACAACACTTTGCCTGGAACAACTAGTGCTGCAGGAGTAAAAGCAAAATTCTTAAAAGAAATTATTCTTGGAGAATCTGTTGTTAAAGAAATAACGTCTGATTTTGCTTTTGAACTTTTATCTCATATGAAAGGAGGACCTTCTATAGAGGTGTTGTTAGATTTAGCATTAGGAAACAATGTAGAAATTGCTAGAGCAGCAGCAGATGTGTTAAAAACACAAGTGTTCTTATATGATGCAGATACAGAACGTATTGAAAAAGCATACAAAGAAGGAAACTCAATAGCTAAAGAGCTTTTAGAAAGTTATGCACAAGCAGAGTTTTTTACCAAACTACCAGAAGTAGAAGAGGAAATAGAAATAGTTACATTTATTGCAGGTGTAGGAGATATTTCTACAGACTTGTTGTCACCAGGAGCTGATGCACACTCTAGATCAGATAGAGAGTTACACGGACAATGTATTTTTGAGCACAACAAAGAAATGCAACAACAACTTTCTGAATTAAAAGAACAGCACCCAGACAAGCGTGTTATGTTAGTTGCAGAAAAGGGAACCATGGGAGTGGGGTCTTCAAGAATGTCAGGAGTTAATAACGTTGCATTATGGACAGGAGTACAAGCAAGTCCTTATGTACCTTTTATAAATATAGCACCAGTAATTGCTGGTACAAATGGTATTTCTCCAATATTTTTAACAACAGTAGGAGTTACAGGAGGAATAGGTATTGATTTAAAAAACTGGGTTAAAAAGACAGATGCAGAAGGAAACGTAGTGGTAGATGCTGATGGAGAACCTGTTTTGGAAGAAACTTATTCTGTACAAACAGGAACCGTTTTAACAATCAATACAAAAGAGAAAAAATTATACAATGGAGATAAAGAGTTGATTGATATTTCAGCTTCTTTAACACCTCAAAAAGTAGAGTTTATTAAAGCAGGAGGATCTTATGCTGTAGTATTTGGTAAAAAACTACAAACATTTGCTGCAAAAGTTTTAGGAATTGAAGCTCCTCAGGTATATGCTACTTCTAAAGAAATATCTATAGAAGGACAAGGATTAACAGCTGTAGAAAAAATATTTAATAAAAATGCTGTAGGTACATCAGGAAAAACTTTACATACTGGTTCTGATGTTCGTGTAGAAGTAAACATTGTAGGATCTCAAGATACGACAGGTTTAATGACTTCTCAAGAATTAGAAGCCATGGCTGCTACTACAATTTCACCAATTGTTGATGGAGCATACCAATCAGGATGCCATACAGCATCTGTGTGGGATAGCAAATCAAAGGCAAATATTCCTAGGTTAATGAAGTTTATGAATGACTTCGGATTGATTACTGCTCGTGATCCTAAAGGAGTTTATCCTGCAATGACAGATGTAATCCACAAAGTATTAAATGATATTACTGTAAGCGATTGGGATATTATTATTGGAGGAGATTCTCATACAAGAATGTCTAAAGGAGTTGCTTTTGGAGCAGATTCTGGAACAGTAGCTTTAGCATTGGCAACAGGAGAGGCAACAATGCCAATTCCTGAATCTGTAAAAGTAACCTTTAAAGGAGAAATGAAAGGTTACATGGATTTCCGTGATGTAGTACATGCAACCCAACAGCAAATGTTAAAGCAGTACAAAGGAGAAAACGTATTCCAAGGTAGAGTTATAGAAGTACATATTGGAACACTTACTGCCGATCAAGCATTTACTTTTACAGACTGGACAGCAGAAATGAAAGCAAAAGCATCTATCTGTATTTCAGAAGATGATACTTTAATCGAATCATTAGAGATTGCAAAATCTAGAATTCAAATCATGATCGATAAAGGAATGGATAATGAGCAACAAGTATTACAGGGTTTAATAGATAAAGCTAATCAAAGAATTAACGAAATTAAAACAGGAGAAAAACCTGCGTTAAGACCAGATGCAAGTGCTAAATATTATGCAGAGGTAATTATTGATTTGGATGAAATTATAGAGCCAATGATTGCTGATCCTGATGTAAATAATGACGATGTTTCTAAACGTTATACTCACGATACAATTAGACCCTTATCTTATTACGGAGGAACTAAAAAAGTAGATTTAGGTTTTGTAGGGTCTTGTATGGTTCACAAAGGAGATATGAAAATATTGGCTCAAATGTTAAAAAACATAGAGTCACAACAAGGAAAAGTAGAATTTAATGCACCTTTAGTTGTTGCACCACCAACATATAATATTGTTGATGAGTTAAAAGCAGAGGGAGATTGGGAAGTGTTGCAAAAATACTCTGGTTTTGAATTTGACGATAATGCACCAAAAGGAGCAGCACGTACCAAATATGAAAACATGTTGTATTTAGAACGTCCAGGTTGTAACTTATGTATGGGGAACCAAGAAAAAGCAGAACCAGGAGATACTGTAATGGCAACATCTACTCGTTTATTCCAAGGAAGAGTTGTAAAAGATTCTGGAGAGAAAAAAGGAGAATCATTATTATCATCTACACCAGTAGTAGTTTTGTCTACTGTTTTAGGTAGAACTCCTACAATGTCAGAATACGAAGCTGCAGTAGAAGGAATTGTATTAACTAAATTTGCCCCTTCACAAAAGCAATTGATAAAGTAAAAATTATCATCATAAAAAAGAAAAAGCCTAAGTTTTAAACTTAGGCTTTTTCTTTTTTATAAAAGTTGATTATAAACATCACTAGTTTAGAATCTTACTAAGTAAGAAATCTTTTTTAGCCACTCTATATTTTGTATATTAGGAGGAATAAAAACAAAACAATTATAAATAAATCTTATGGCATTCGATATTGAAATGATTAAAGAGGTTTATGCTCGCATGACCGAACGAGTAGATACTGCAAGAAACATTGTAGGAAAACCTTTAACACTAGCAGAAAAAATTTTGTACAATCATCTATGGGATGGTAACGCAACCAAAGCATTTAAAAGAGGAGAAGATTACGTAGATTTTGCTCCAGATAGAATTGCTTGTCAAGATGCAACGGCACAAATGGCCCTGTTACAATTTATGCAAGCAGGAAAAAAGAAAGTTGCAGTTCCTACAACTGTACATTGTGACCATTTAATTCAAGCAAAAGAAGGAGCTGCTCAAGATTTAAAATTTGCCAACAAGACAAGTGCAGAAGTGTTTGATTTTTTATCTTCTGTTTCAAATAAATATGGTATTGGTTTTTGGAAACCAGGAGCAGGTATTATACATCAAGTAGTGTTAGAAAATTATGCATTTCCTGGAGGAATGATGATTGGAACAGATTCACATACCGTAAATGCAGGTGGTTTAGGAATGGTTGCTGTGGGTGTAGGTGGTGCCGATGCTGTAGATGTAATGGCCGGTATGGCTTGGGAACTTAAATTTCCAAAATTAATAGGTGTAAAATTAACAGGTAAATTATCTGGTTGGACTGCATCTAAAGATGTAATTTTAAAAGTAGCTGGAATTTTAACCGTAAAAGGAGGAACTGGAGCTATAGTAGAATATTTTGGAGAAGGAGCTAAGAATCTTTCAGCTACAGGAAAAGGAACCATATGTAATATGGGAGCAGAAATTGGAGCAACTACATCAACTTTTGGATATGATGAATCGATGGATCGTTATTTAAGAGCTACAGATCGTGCCGATGTTGCCGATGCAGCAAACAAAGTTGCTTCTTACTTAACAGGTGATGACGAAGTATATGAGAATCCAGAAAAATATTTTGACCAAGTTATTGAAATCAATTTAGATGAATTAAAGCCACACATCAATGGACCTTTTTCTCCTGATTTGGCTTCTGAAGCAGGAGCAGATGTAAGAGCTAAAGCAGAGAAAAACGGATGGCCATTAGATGTAGAGTGGGGATTGATAGGTTCTTGTACAAATTCATCTTATGAAGATTTGTCTAGAGCAGCTTCTATAGCGAAACAAGCTGTTGAAAAAGGAATTGAAGTAAAAGCAGAATTTGGAATAAATCCAGGATCGGAGCAAGTACGTTATACTGCAGAAAGAGATGGTTTGTTGGGAACTTTTGAAAAATTAGGGGCTACTATTTTTACCAACGCTTGTGGGCCTTGTATTGGTCAATGGGCTCGTTACTCTGATCCTAAAAATGCACCAAAAAACTCTATTGTACATTCTTTTAATAGAAACTTTGCTAAGCGTGCCGATGGAAATCCAAATACTCATGCTTTTGTAACTTCTCCAGAATTGGTAGCGGCCATAGCTATTTCTGGAAGATTAGATTTTGATCCAACAAAGGATAAATTAGTGAATAAGAATGGAGAAGAAGTAATGTTTGATGAACCTACAGGAGATGAATTGCCAACAAAAGGTTTTGCTGTTGAAGATGCAGGCTATCAAGCCCCAAAAGAAGATGGTTCTAGTGTAGAGGTTGTGGTGTCTCCAGATTCTGAAAGATTACAACTTTTAGAACCTTTTACTCCGTTGGGTACTAACATAAAAAACGCAAAATTATTAATTAAAGCATTTGGTAAATGTACTACAGATCATATATCTATGGCAGGGCCTTGGTTAAGATTTAGAGGACATTTGGATAATATATCGGATAACTGTTTAATTGGAGCTGTAAATGCATTCAACCAAAAAACAGACATGGTAAAAAATCAATTAACGGGAGAGTATGGGGCAGTTCCTGCAACCGCAAGAGCATACAAAGCTGCAGGTGTACCATCTATTGTTGTTGGAGATCATAACTATGGAGAAGGTTCTTCTAGAGAGCACGCAGCTATGGAGCCTCGTCATTTAGGAGTAGCTGCTGTTATTGTAAAATCTTTTGCACGTATACACGAAACAAATCTTAAAAAACAAGGAATTTTAGGGTTAACATTTGCCAATGAAAATGATTATGACTTGATTCAAGAAGATGATGTTTTTACATTTACAGATTTAGATAGTTTTGCACCTGGAAAACAATTAACGTTAGAAATTGTGCATACTAATGGAACAAGTGATACAATAAAGTTAAATCATACATACAATGAAAGTCAGATAGCTTGGTATAAAGAAGGATCTGCATTAAACTTAATTAAAAAACACAATGTAGCATAAGTTAAGAACCATTGTTTAAAAATTTAAAAAGCCTCTAATATTTATTATTAGGGGCTTTTTGATGATTGTGACTAAAATAGATGGGTTAAATACGTCTTAAAATTATGTTTTTTGTTAAAATAAAATTAGCCGTTAGGTGTATTAAAAAAATAGGCAACCCTATATATTCTCTTAAAAATAAAAACTTTCCAAAATGACCAGAAGTTGCCCCGTATAATAAAACACATCCAAAATACCAGCTAAAGAAAAGTGTAAAAGCATATAATGTTTTAGGACTATTTATTAATTTTTGTTCATTTTTAATAAAGGCAAGAATAGCTAATAAGAATAATAAATAATAGAATTGATGATTTCCAACTTTATAAAATAAAACAACATAAGAATAACATAAAAAAGCAATAAGCATTCTGTCTAACTTATAATAGATATACAAAACAAAACAACAACAAACAGATAATAGAACAAGAATAGTACTGTATTTATCTAAGTTGTGTATGTTTAAAAAAGATAGGGGTTGAACATCTCCTCTTATAAATCTAAAGATAGAAAGAAGTTTGGAAGGTCTTGAAGAGCCAAAAAGAAAAGGTTTAAAAATGCTGTTTCCATAATTTAAATAACCCCAACCATAAGTAATCAATAGAGTAGTACTAAAGGTGATAATAGATTTAAAATTCAACTTTCCTTTTGGATTGATAAAAAAGAAAGAAACAATTAGTATTGGGGTGAATTTAAAGCCTACTGCCAAAGCAAATAAAAAACCAGATAAATATTTTTTTTTATGGTAAAAACAAAGAATAGCTAGTGTTGTAATTCCAGCTAAAAAAGTGTCATTACTTCCGTATACAATAGAGTATAACCAAACTAATGGATTGAATAATAGAAGTAATAGAATTGAGTTAGAATATAAGGTGTTGTTTTTTTTAGCATTAGAAATAATGCCATAACAAGCAATTAAATAAGTTAACAAAAACAACATTCTAGGAATTGTAATACTCTTATATAAGTCTGTATAAGCAAATAAATTGTATATTAAACCATATGCATTGTTGGTGTTTTTATAAGGGTCTAATCCGTTTCTAATTACACTCCATTGTTCCACGTAAAAATGATAATCATGTAAGTATGGAGTTATAAGTGCAAGTAAAATTAAAATACCACTTACACTAAAAAAGAAGAGTTTCTTTTTTAAAATAGGAAAGGTTTCTATTTGCAAAAGCAATTCTTTGAATTTCATAACATATTAAAGTTAAAAAATAAATTGATTTTTATGTATGTCATATGTTATATCATCAGAATTAAAAACACATGCTAAGTTCTTCTGAATTAGATCTTCTGTAACGTTTCCTATTTCAAAATCATTATTATTAATAATTAAAAGACGATGCGCGTTTTTCAAAGCCAAGTTAATTTCATGAGTAGAAATTAAGATTGTTTTTTGAGTTTCTTGACTAATTTTTCCTAATATTTTAAAAACATTTATTTTGTGATGAATGTCTAAATGAGATGTTGGTTCGTCTAGTAAAATAATAGGAGTATCTTGTGCCAAAGCTCTTGCAATCATTACTCGTTGTAATTGTCCGTCACTTAGTTGATTTACATGTTGTTTTTGTAAAGCAATTGTATCTGTTAACTTCATAGCGTTTAATACAATTTCTTTATCTTTTTCTGTAATTTTTCCCAACCAATTTGTGTATGGTTGTCTACCTAAAGCAATAGTTTCAAAAACGGTCAAAGAGCTTTCGGGTAAACTTTCGGTGAGTACCACAGATATATTTTTAGCAAAATCAATAGAATTTAAATCAGCGTATTTAGTATTATTAATTTTAATAGTTCCTTTTATAGCAGGAAGCATATTACCAATTGTTTTTAATAGAGTTGATTTTCCAGCACCATTTCTTCCTAATAAACATATTAGCTCACCTTTGTGTAGGTTAAAATTAATGTCTTTGGCAATAATATGTTGTTTTTTGGATGACTCGTACCCTATAGATAAATTTTCTACATTTAAAACAATTGTATTCATTATACTGTTTTTTTAGATTTAGAAACCAATAACCAAATAACCACTGGAGCTCCAAATAAAGAAGTGATTGCGTTAATAGGTAAATTTTTGTTTCCTAAAGAAATGTGAGACAAAGTATCGCAAATTAACATAACAATAGCACCAATAATGGCTACAGCAGGTAGTAGGGTTTGATGTTTAGAGGTTTTAAAAACAAGTTTAGTCATATGAGGAATAGCCAAACCTATAAAAGCAATAGGACCTACAAATGCAGTAATACTTCCGGTTAATAAACTTGTAATAATAAAAACGGTGTTTTGTGTTTTTTTTAATGAAATTCCTAAACTTTTAGCATAGTTTTCTCCCAATAATAAAGCATCTAAAGGTTTTATTATGGTTAACAACCCTAGGCAACTTATAAAAATTAAAAAACAAAGCAAGTAAATCTCATTCCATTGTAGGTTGCTCAAACTTCCAAAGCTCCAAAAAATATATTGCTGTAATTCCGATGCAGAACTAAAGTAAGATAGAATGCTTATAATAGCTGTAGTAAAGCTACCAAACATTAACCCAATAATTAAAATAGACATGGTATTTCTAATATTTCTAGCAGTAATTATTACAATACTAAGTACTAAAAAAGCACCTAAGCTTGCCGCTATAGGAATAGATAAGTTGTTTAGATAAGGTAAAAAACCGATAAAACTTCCTCCCATAATTAGCAAAGCAACGCCAAGACTTGCTCCTGAGCTAATTCCTAAAACAAAGGGACCTGCTAAAGGGTTTCTAAAATAGGTTTGCATCAACAAACCACTAATTCCTAAACCAATCCCTGTTAAAATACTAGTAATACTTTTGGGTAATCTATAATTGGTAATAATATATTGATAGTTTTCGTTAGTAGTTGGTGCATAAAAAAAAGCATTCCAAATTTCTTTAAAAGGAATAGATAAGCTACCTGTACTAATATTTGTAAATACAAGAAAAAGCAATACAAGAATTAAAATACTAAAAGAAGAATAATATGTTTTTTGTGTTGAATGCACGTTATAATTTTTGTAAAAATTGAATTAGTTTTTGTACAGCCAAACCTCTATGACTAATTTTTCCTTTGGCTGCTAAGGTCATTTCTGCAAAAGAAGTATCAAATCCATTAGGTTTAAAAATAGGATCGTAACCAAAACCTTCCAAACCTTGTCTTTCTTTTAAAATTTCTCCGTAACAAATACCTTCAAATAAATGTTGTTCGTTGTTTAGGTTCAAACAAATAATCGTTTTAAAATGTGCGCTTCTGTCAGTTTGCCCTTTAAGGTTTGTTAAAAGCAAATCCATATTTTTTTCTGCATTTCCTGCTTCACCTGCATATCTGGCAGAATAAACTCCTGGCTCTCCGTTTAGAGCATTAACTAACAAACCAGTATCATCAGCAAAGCATGGATATCCATATTTCTGAGTAACATGATTGGCTTTTATTTGTGCATTTCCCTTTAATGTATTGGCGGTTTCAGGAATTTCTTTAGTACATCCAATATCGGTTAAAGACAGCAGCTCTATATTAGGTAGTAAGGCAGCAACCTCTTTTAATTTGTTTGGGTTGTGGGTAGCAAAAACTATTTTCATAATTTGTTTTTTTTAGTATAAAACTAGGGAATATTTGTTTTTATTCGTGATGATAAGGTTCGTTTTTAAGAATAGTAAATGCTCTATATATTTGTTCTACCATAAATAAACGAATCATTTGGTGGGAAAAAGTCATTTTAGACAAAGAAATTTTTCCTTGAGCATTTTTGTATACTGTGTCAGAAAAACCATAGGGTCCCCCAATAACAAATACAAGTTCTTTAATACCTGTATTCATCTTTTTTTGTAAATAATCAGCAAAACCTACAGATCTATAGTCTTTTCCTTTTTCGTCTAAAAGAATAAGGACATCAGTAGGTTGTAGTTTTTTTAAAATTAGTTCTCCTTCTTTTTCTTTTTGTTGACTTTCGGAAAGGTTTTTAACATTTTTAATGTCTGGAATAATGTCTAATTCAAACCTAATGTAATGCTTAAGTCTGTTTTGGTAGTTTTCTATTAATTGAAGTAAGTTTTTGTCATCAGTTTTTCCAATGGCTAAAAGACGAATTTTCATGTGTTTTTATTTTCTATAAAAACACAAAGGTACTAAGAACTATTGATTGGGAGGTTTCTTATAATTGAGAAGGTGTGTAATAAAATTCTTCTTTAATAATTTTTTCGTCTTTTACATGGTATACGCAAAGTTCTTCTAGCTGAACTCTTCCTAAACCTCTTACAGTAACGTCTATAGACATTTTAAAGCAAAAATAATTAGCAACCACAAGCGGATCCGAAATGTTGTAGTGATGAATTTTTTGTGCCAACTCAAAAAACATAGCGGTTTTACGCTGTACTTTTTTAATTCCCTTTGTTTTTTTATATCTAGAGTTTTGAGTTTCAATACTTTCTATGTCATCATCATAAAGTTCAACTTGTGCCAAAGCGTTTTGACCTCTTCTGCACAAACTAACAAGTCTTTCCGCAATTTCTTCTGTAGTCATAGTTCCTAATTTTTACATAAAAATATAAGTACTTTTCTGTTTTCTTACTGATAGAAAAGAGAACTACAACTGTTTTTTCGCATGTTATTTGTCTTTTTTGCTACTCAAATTAAGTTTTATATTAAGTACAGAACCTTATATTTGCTTTAAAATTAAAATAGATGATTAGTCAAGAACAATTTGATAAAGAAATTGATTTAATTATAGCCAATGCCATAAGAGAAGATGTAGGAGATGGAGATCATTCGTCTTTAGCTTGTATTCCAAGTACAGCACAAGGTAAAGCTAAGTTATTGGTGAAAGATGAAGGAGTGATTGCTGGGGTAGATTTTGCTTTAAAGGTGTTTGCTTACGTAGATAAAAACTTAAAAGTAGATATTTTAATTAAAGATGGTGAGTATGTAAAACACGGAGATATTGTTTTATATGTAACAGGAAGTTCTTTGTCTATTTTAAAAGCAGAACGTTTGGTACTAAATGCCATGCAACGTATGAGTGCTATTGCCACCAAAACAGCATCATATGTTACTTTGTTAAAAGGAACAAAAACTAAAATATTAGATACTCGTAAAACCACACCTGGTATTAGAGCTATAGAAAAATGGGCAGTTAAAATAGGGGGAGGAGAAAACCATCGTTTTGCGTTGTATGATATGATTATGTTAAAAGACAATCATATTGATTTTGCAGGAGGAGTGTCTCAAGCCATTCAACAAACAAAAGACTATTTAAAAGCAAACAATAAAGAACTAAAAATTATTGTTGAAGCTCGTGATTTAAAGGAAATTGAAGAAATTATTCAGTTTGATGGGATTCATAGAATATTAATAGATAACTTTAATTACGAAGACACTAAAAAAGCTGTAGCTTTAATAGGAAATAAAGCAGGAACAGAATCATCGGGCGGAATTAACGAAGAAACACTTCGAAAATATGCAGAATGTGGAGTACAATACATTTCATCAGGAGCATTAACGCATTCTGTTTATAACCTAGATTTAAGCCTGAAAGCGGTTGATTAATTTTGATAAAGTATTAAAGTGCAAGAAACAAAAGACATATCTAAAAACGATTCTGTAGAAGAGGAGTTAAAAGAAGTTCCTGTTGTAAACTGGTTTGTAAGAACAGGAAAAAAAATTCCGGTACCCGGTTTAGAAGGAATGAGTTTGTACGATCTTTTGGAAATGTACTTTATAGGTATATTAAAAGGAGCATTAACTTCTAGAGCTGGAGGAATTTCATATAGTTTCTTTATGGCTTTGTTTCCTTTTATGTTATTTATGTTAACACTTATTCCTTATATACCTATAGATGGGTTTCAGGAAAACTTTATGTTGTTAATTTCCGAGTTGTTACCTCCAGATACATTCAATGCTGTAGATTCTGTATTGTCAGATATTGCTAATAATAAATATGGAGGATTACTTTCTTTTGGATTTTTAGTTTCTATTTTTTTAATGACCAATGGTGTAAATGCTGTTTTTGCAGCATTTGAATATTCTGTACATGTTAAAAAAATAAGAAACGTAGTAAAACAATATTTAATCTCATTAGGAACATCGTTAACCATGTCTTTTATGTTGATAGTAACCGTAGCAGCTACTATTTTTTTTGAATTCGGATTAGATTTTTTAACCACAAAAGGTTGGGTTTCGCAAGAATTAATATGGTTAAGTAGTTTGCGTTACTTGTTATTTATGTTTTTAATCTTTTGCACAGTTTCTATGTTGTATTATTTTGGAACCTCAGAAGGGAAACAAACCAGGTTTTTTTCTGCAGGATCTGTGTTAACAACCATACTTTCTTTACTTACATTTTATGGATTTGGAATTTATGTAGTCAAGTTTTCTAAGTACAACGAATTATATGGATCCATAGGAACACTATTAGTGTTAATGTTGTTTATTTGGTTAAATGCAATTATACTTTTATTAGGTTTTGAATTAAATGCAAGTATTACAAGACTTAGAAATGAACAAAAGAACAAGCAATAAATTTTAGGTGTTATTTGTTGTTTAAAAATTTCTTAAGCCATTTTCCTGATTTTTTAAGGTATCTTTTTTGAGTCACAAAATCAGTATAATATAACCCAAATCTAGCTTTAATCCCTTCTGCCCATTCAAAATTATCAACCAAAGTCCACGCAAAATAACCCTTTACGTTTATATTGTTATCAATGGCTTTTAAAGTGTAGTAAAAAGTTTTTTTCAAGTATTTAATACGGTTTTTATCTTTAATTTTATCATCTTCTATAGTGTCATCAAAACAAACCCCAGATTCTGTTATATAGATGTCTTTTACATTATCGTAACTACTAAATTTTTCAAGTATTTTATACAAACCTCTAGGGTAAATTTCCATTCCCATGTTATTTACTTTTACATTTCTTTTAATTGCTGGAATTTCTGTTGCAAACAAAATAGGGGGAAGTAGACTGTGTTTGGCTACTATTCTAAAATAATATTGTACTCCAATAAAATCAAAATCAAATTTCATTAATTCAGAATCTCCATCTTTATAGTATTTTTCAATTTGTGTCAATCCAGGAATAACATCTGTAGGGTAGCCAAGACCTAAAGCAGGTTCAATAAAAAATCTATTTAGTAAAGCATCAATCCTTTGTGCAGCTTTTTTATGTTTAATCAATCTATTAACAGGTTTAACTACAGAGCAAGAATAAGTAGTTCCAATATATGCATCAGGAATATTTTTTCGTAGAATTTTTCCACCAACAGCCTGACATAATGTAGCATGATGTGCTGCAGGTAAAAAATTAAGAATTCCTTTCTTTCCAGGAGCATGCATTCCCATAAAATATCCAAGTCCTATAAAACTCATAGGTTCATTAAGAACAATCCATTTTTTTACTTTGCATCCATATTCTTTACTACAAAATTCAACATATTCACTAAACCAATCAATAATGCTTCTGTTAATCCAGCCACCTTCGTTTTCTAATGCCTGAGGCAAATCCCAATGATACAAAGTAACCCATGGTTCCAAACCAAACTCAATACAAGTGTCTATAACCTCATGGTAAAATTTAACTCCTTTTGGGTTGATGGAACCTATACCATTTGGAAAAATTCTAGACCAAGAAAAGGAAAATCTAAAAACGTCTAAGTTTAAGTCCTTAGCTCTTTTGATATCTTCTCTATAGTAGTGGTAAAAATTAGTAGCTACATTTCCATTCCCATTTTTAAAATTAAGATCATTCGTAAATGTATCCCAAATAGAAACCCCTTTACCATAAGTATTCCATTTACCTTCGTTTTGATAAGCAGAAATAGTAACACCCCATTTAAAATTTTTTGGAAAATTCTTAGCTTTTAATATTATGGAATTCATAGAGTAATTAAATAGGTTGTGTGTTTTGTAAAAGCGATACTACTACATATATATATGCCAAACGTATTATTATTGATAAGATATTGTTAAAACTCAAAATATTTTTCTGTTAAATAAACAGCCATATTAAAAAAAGAAAGCGTTAAGTTTAGTGTATAAAATGCGAGTAATAAGGGGTTTAGATATTTGAGAAAAAAATAAATAAAAAAAGGTTAAAAAAGATTAGGAAAAAAGCAAAAAAGGTGCGTATCTTTGCAGCCGCAACAGCGACTAGGCAACTAGTTTAAAGTTGAAGTTCATATAAGGTTTTAAGGGTTTTTAGAAGAGGTTTTAACAAGCTTCGCGATAGAAGAAAAAAGATTTAAAAATATTTTAAATTTTATTTGTTTTAGAAAGAAAAAAGTTCTTATATTTGCATCCGCTTAGCGAAGCAGCTAAGTTACTAACTTCTAAGGGAGTTAGTTGTATGAAGAGTCTGAAAAGACGTAAGTTCATTGATACTATTGAAAATTGACAGCGTAAAATTAAAGAGTAAATTACATGCTGATATTTGGGATTAGTTTTTCAGATATTGAGTATGAAGATTTTTTTGAGCATCATCATAATTTAAGGCATAGCAATATGTCAAACAAAATAACGATGAAGAGTTTGATCCTGGCTCAGGATGAACGCTAGCGGCAGGCTTAACACATGCAAGTCGAGGGGTAACAGAGATTGCTTGCAATTTGCTGACGACCGGCGAACGGGTGCGTAACGCGTATAGAACCTACCTTAAACAAGGGGATACCCCATGGAAACGTGGACTAATATCCTATGGTGTTAATAATTCGCATGGATTATTAATTAAAGATTTATCGGTTTAAGATGGCTATGCGTCCTATTAGTTAGTTGGTAAGGTAACGGCTTACCAAGACATCGATAGGTAGGGGTCCTGAGAGGGAGATCCCCCACACTGGTACTGAGACACGGACCAGACTCCTACGGGAGGCAGCAGTGAGGAATATTGGTCAATGGAGGCAACTCTGAACCAGCCATGCCGCGTGAAGGATGACTGCCCTATGGGTTGTAAACTTCTTTTATAGAGGAAGAAACTGTGGTACGTGTACCACACTGACGGTACTCTACGAATAAGGACCGGCTAACTCCGTGCCAGCAGCCGCGGTAATACGGAGGGTCCAAGCGTTATCCGGAATCATTGGGTTTAAAGGGTTCGTAGGCGGGCTAATCAGTCAGAGGTGAAATCCCATCGCTTAACGATGGAACTGCCTTTGATACTGTTAGTCTTGAGTTATATGGAAGTAGATAGAATATGTAGTGTAGCGGTGAAATGCATAGATATTACATAGAATACCGATTGCGAAGGCAGTCTACTACGTATATACTGACGCTGATGAACGAAAGCGTGGGGAGCGAACGGGATTAGATACCCCGGTAGTCCACGCCGTAAACGATGGACACTAGTTGTTGGGCATTAGCTCAGTGACTAAGCGAAAGTGATAAGTGTCCCACCTGGGGAGTACGGTCGCAAGATTGAAACTCAAAGGAATTGACGGGGGCCCGCACAAGCGGTGGAGCATGTGGTTTAATTCGATGATACGCGAGGAACCTTACCAGGGCTTAAATGTAGGATGCATTGTTTAGAGATAGACATTTCTTCGGACTTCTTACAAGGTGCTGCATGGTTGTCGTCAGCTCGTGCCGTGAGGTGTCAGGTTAAGTCCTATAACGAGCGCAACCCCTATTTTTAGTTGCTAACAGGTTAAGCTGAGGACTCTAGAGAGACTGCCGGTGCAAACCGAGAGGAAGGTGGGGATGACGTCAAATCATCACGGCCCTTACGTCCTGGGCTACACACGTGCTACAATGGCAATGACAGAGGGCAGCTACCTGGCGACAGGATGCGAATCTTTAAACATTGTCACAGTTCGGATTGGAGTCTGCAACTCGACTCCATGAAGCTGGAATCGCTAGTAATCGCATATCAGCCATGATGCGGTGAATACGTTCCCGGGCCTTGTACACACCGCCCGTCAAGCCATGGAAGCTGGGGGTGCCTGAAGTCGGTCACCGCAAGGAGCCGCCTAGGGTAAAACTGGTAACTAGGGCTAAGTCGTAACAAGGTAGCCGTACCGGAAGGTGCGGCTGGAACACCTCCTTTCTAGAGAAAAGAGATGTATGTTATGAGAAGTCTATTTACTTTTTAATTAGCTGTTAATTTTTATATATATACACAATCACATATTGAGTCTCGTAGCTCAGCTGGTTAGAGCGCTACACTGATAATGTAGAGGTCGGCAGTTCGAGTCTGCCCGAGACTACAACTATAGTATGTGTTTTTGTGAAACAGGAAATTCTAGAAGCAGAAATAATTACAATTACGAATTAGTAATTACTAATGACTAAAAACTAATTACTAACTACTAGTAATGGGGGATTAGCTCAGCTGGCTAGAGCGCTTGCCTTGCACGCAAGAGGTCATCGGTTCGACTCCGATATTCTCCACGATTCAATTAACAATTAACAGTTGGGAATTAGCAATTAAAAAATTGTTCATTGCACATTGTAAGATTGAAAATTGAAAGAAAGTTCATTGACATATTGATAATAATATTATAAAAATAATATTACTTGAGTAGACATTATCGTTTATCATTTAGATAGACGATTAATAAAAATACAACAATCGCAAGATTGTAAAAATTAAAGACGCAAAAGAGTACAATAAGCTAATTAAGGGTGTATGGCGGATGCCTAGGCTCTCAGAGGCGAAGAAGGACGTGATAAGCTGCGATAAGCTACGGGGATTTGCACATAAGAGTTATATCCGTAGATTTCCGAATGGGGCAACCCACTATGTTGAAGGCATAGTATTCGAAAGAAGGCAAACCCGGTGAACTGAAACATCTAAGTAACCGGAGGAAGAGAAAATAAAAATGATTTCGTTAGTAGTGGCGAGCGAACGCGAAAGAGCCCAAACCGATTTTGTTACGGCAAGATCGGGGTTGTAGGACTGAAACATCAAGAAACAATCGAATTAGAATAACCTGGAAAGGTTAACCAAAGAGGGTGATAGTCCCGTATAAGTAAGAGAAGTAATTGTATCAGATTCCTGAGTAGGGCGGGGCACGAGGAACCCTGTCTGAATCTGCCGGGACCATCCGGTAAGGCTAAATACTCCTGAGAGACCGATAGTGAACTAGTACCGTGAGGGAAAGGTGAAAAGAACCCTAAGTAAGGGAGTGAAACAGATCCTGAAACCGTACACCTACAAGCGGTCGGAGCCCACAAGCTGGGTGACGGCGTGCCTTTTGCATAATGAGCCTACGAGTTACTTTATCTAGCAAGGTTAAGGATTTAAGATCCGGAGCCGTAGCGAAAGCGAGTCTTAATAGGGCGTTTTAGTTAGGTTGAGTAGACGCGAAACCTGGTGATCTACCCATGGGCAGGTTGAAGCTTTGGTAACACAGAGTGGAGGACCGAACCCGTTGACGTTGAAAAGTCTTGGGATGACCTGTGGGTAGGGGTGAAAGGCCAATCAAACCAGGAAATAGCTCGTACTCCCCGAAATGCATTTAGGTGCAGCGTTGTATTAGTTATATAGAGGTAGAGCTACTGATTGGATGCGGGGGCTTCATCGCCTACCAATTCCTGACAAACTCCGAATGCTATATAATGATTTACAGCAGTGAGGGCATGGGTGCTAAGGTCCATGTCCGAGAGGGAAAGAACCCAGACCATCAGCTAAGGTCCCCAAATATATGTTAAGTTGAATAAACGAGGTTTGTTTGCCCAGACAGCTAGGATGTTGGCTTGGAAGCAGCCATTCATTTAAAGAGTGCGTAACAGCTCACTAGTCGAGCGAACGAGCATGGATAATAATCGGGCATAAACATATTACCGAAGCTATGGACTTTATAAGTGGTAGGGGAGCATTCTATTTGTGCTGAAGGTGTTCTGTAAGGGATGCTGGAACGGATAGAAAAGAAAATGTAGGCATAAGTAACGATAAGGCGGGTGAGAAACCCGCCCTCCGAAAGACTAAGGTTTCCTCAGCGATGCTAATCAGCTGAGGGTTAGTCAGGGCCTAAGGCGAACCCGAAAGGGGTAGTCGATGGACAACAGGTTAATATTCCTGTACACGCACCCATTAAAAGTGACGGATTTCCCAGATTTACTCGTACTGACGGAATAGTACGGAGAGCTTAGCCTTCGGGCGAAGCGAGTAAAAGTAAGAAGTTCCAAGAAAAGCGAGGGCTGCGTCCTGTACCGTAAACCGACACAGGTAGTTGGGATGAGTATTCTAAGGAGCTCGAGTGATTCATGGCTAAGGAACTAGGCAAAATAGACCCGTAACTTCGGGAGAAGGGTCGCCCTGAATAAATTCAGGGCCGCAGTGAAAAGGTCCAGGCGACTGTTTATCAAAAACACAGGGCTCTGCTAAAACGAAAGTTGATGTATAGGGCCTGACACCTGCCCGGTGCTGGAAGGTTAAGTGGAGGGTTTAGCTTTTAGCGAAGATCTGAAATGAAGCCCCAGTAAACGGCGGCCGTAACTATAACGGTCCTAAGGTAGCGAAATTCCTTGTCGGGTAAGTTCCGACCTGCACGAATGGTGCAACGATCTGGACACTGTCTCAGCCATGAGCTCGGTGAAATTGTAGTATCGGTGAAGATGCCGATTACCCGCTACGGGACGAAAAGACCCCGTGAACCTTTACTATAGCTTAGTATTGTGTTTGGATAAGTAATGTGTAGGATAGGTGGGAGACTTTGAAGCGGCATCGCTAGGTGTTGTGGAGTCATTGTTGAAATACCACCCTTTGCTTATCTAGATTCTAACCCAGCGATGGGGACAGTGCTTGGTGGGTAGTTTGACTGGGGTGGTCGCCTCCAAAAGAGTAACGGAGGCTTCTAAAGGTACCCTCAGTACGCTTGGTAACCGTACGTAGAGTGCAATGGCATAAGGGTGCTTGACTGCGAGACCTACAAGTCGATCAGGTTGGAAACAAGAGCATAGTGATCCGGTGGTTCCGCATGGAAGGGCCATCGCTCAAAGGATAAAAGGTACTCCGGGGATAACAGGCTGATCTCCCCCAAGAGCTCACATCGACGGGGGGGTTTGGCACCTCGATGTCGGCTCGTCACATCCTGGGGCTGGAGAAGGTCCCAAGGGTTGGGCTGTTCGCCCATTAAAGTGGCACGCGAGCTGGGTTCAGAACGTCGTGAGACAGTTCGGTCTCTATCTGTAGCGGGCGTTAGAAATTTGCGTGGATTTGACTCTAGTACGAGAGGACCGAGTTGAACTAACCTCTGGTGTATCAGTTGTTCCGCCAGGAGCATTGCTGAGTAGCTACGTTGGGAAGGGATAAGCGCTGAAAGCATATAAGCGCGAAACCCACCACAAGATGAGATTTCTTTAAAGGGTGGTTGTAGATCACGACCTTGATAGGATACAGGTGTAAAGGCAGTAATGTCATAGCCGAGTATTACTAATAACCCATAGGCTTATGTACTTGCGGGCTTTAATAACGTATACAATCGAGTAATAAAAAAAGTATAATATTGGTATCAATATGTTAACACATAATCAATTTACAATTGGCAATGTACAATTATGAAAAAAAATCGTAATTATTAATTGACTAGTTTGTAATTGAATAATCTTAAGGTGATTATTGCAATAGGGCTCACCTCTTCCCATTCCGAACAGAGCAGTTAAGCCTATTAGCGCAGATGGTACTATCGTTAGATGGGAGAGTATGTCATCGCCTTTTTTTGAATCCCGATTCTTTATTAGAATCGGGATTTTTTGTTTTATATAACCTTCATTAACATTGTAGTGATGGGTTTTGAGAGCCTAACTTTTTTGAAATTTAGTTTGCATGAAAATGTGGTGAGTTGATTTAAGTATCTTAGTAGTTTCTTGCTGGATTGTGTAGAAGATTATAAATTATTGTTCTGTAGCTATTCTAAAATAAATCCAAGTATAATTTTCTGAATAATTGTTGTATGGTGAGTGTATTTCTTTTGGTTACTACAGTAATGCAATCTCCAGCTGATGCAGTAATTGTATTTTTATTAATAATAAAATACTTTTCCAGTTTGTATGTAAAAGATTTCATACATGGTTGGGTGTGTATGTTCTTCTATAGTTTCTCCTGGTTTAAATGTGGCAGAACCAAACATCATAAGATTAGGAATGTATCCTTTTTTTATAAATACTTTCTTTTTTACAGTTGAATTATGGTTGGTTAGTATTTCTTCTAAATTAGTAGTCTTTGTCAGTTTCATAATAGTTAGAACGTTAGCATTAGGGATTGAATGATTTGTTTGAGCTCTTTTTTACTAAAATTAAGAAGTAACGTCTTAATAAATTACTTGATTGATAAGAAAATAATTTGAAAGATGTTGAATATTAAAAAAAGCGAGTAATGAAAGCCCGACCTGATAAGGGAATGCCCAAAAGATAGATGTATTCTTTTTGAATTACACTCGAAGATGATAAAACAAAAAAGCATCTTAAATGAAAAAGATGCTTTTTGAAAATTATATATTGTATTTTAATCTTTTTTCTATAGCTTGAATAATATTACCAGCAATGTCTTTTCCCGTTGCATTTTCTATACCTTCTAAGCCAGGAGAAGAATTTACTTCTAATAGTAAAGGACCTTTGTTAGAACGAATTAAATCGACACCAGCAACAGGTAGATTTAAAATTTTAGCTGATTTTAATGCTAATTTTTTTTCTTCAGCAGTAATTTTAACAATAGAGGCAGAACCTCCTTGATGTATATTGGCTCTAAATTCACCTTTAGCTGCTGTTCTTTCTATTGCAGCAACTACTTTTCCATCTACAACAAAACATCTTAAGTCTTTTCCGTTAGCTTCACGAATAAATTCTTGTACAAGAATATTGGCATTTAGGCTTTTGAAAGCATTGATTACAGATTCTGCAGCTTTGTTTGTTTCGGCAAGAACAACACCTTTTCCTTGTGTACTTTCCAACAATTTAATAATTAATGGTGCTCCGCCCACCATGTGGATTAAATCTTTAGTGTCTAATGGAGATTTTGCAAAACCTGTTGTTGGAATGTGTATGTCGTTTTTAGAGAATAATTGTGAAGAGTACAGTTTATCTCTTGAAGAGCTAATAGATTCAGCATCGTTTAAACAATAAGTTCCAAGTGTTTTGAACATTCTTAATAAGGCACAACCATAAAAAGTCATACTTGTTTTGATTCTTGGAATTACAGCATCAAAATCATTGATAACATTACCACCTCTGTAACGAATTTCTGGTGTTGCTGTATCTAGTTTCATATAACATTGTTGCACGTTTAAAAAGACCATTTCATGTCCTCTTGCACGTCCAGCTTCCATTAGTCTTTTGTTTGAGTAAAGCTCTGGATTACTAGCAAGTACAGCTATTTTTAAACCTGACTTTTTTAAGACAAAAGATTTGTACTTTTGATCTATTTCTTCGTTTGTTAATTTGCCCAACACAAACTCTTCAGAAGGGTTAACAACAATTCTATTTTCCATAGCTTGTCTACCTAGGAGCATTTTAAACTCCATATTGTCTCTGTCTGCAAGAGTAAGTTCAATTTCCCAAGTATCTTCTCCCATTGTTACAGGAGATTTTATAACATATCTTTTTTCAGGAATACCAGAAGAACTTTTTACAATTTTAGTTCCAACAATTTTGGCTTCACATTCAATAGATATACTTCTATTTTCTGTTAATGGTTGTATATGAAAACGAACCCAATTTTCTTTGTTTTTTTTATAGGTTGTGATGTCCGTAGCTTGAATGGAAGATGTCTTAGCACCAGAATCTATTCTAGCTTTTATTGCCGGAATTCCTAGTTGTTCAAAATGACACCATTCTTGATTTCCTACAAGTTTTAATTCACTCATGATTTTGTGTTTTGTTCTAAATAAAGACAAGTATTTAACTTGCACTAAAATAAAATTAAAGATATAGTATTTTCTTTATTTTAATACTTTTTAAATCATAATGAATTGTTATATTTGTCGAAGAAAATTAAGAAAATGAATTTAGTAACATTACATCATCATCACAACTTGTACTGCGCTTAAGCGAGGTGGAAGGATTATGTTGTAATAGGAACATATATTTTTAAACCCGTTTGAGCTGTCTCGAACGGGTTTTTTATTTTAAAAATTGACATAAATTATCATACTAATGAGCACACTTAAAATTGCCATTCAAAAATCTGGAAGATTGAACGAGGATTCTTTACAACTGTTAAAAGAATGTGGTATTTCAATAGATCATCGTAATGCACAGCTAAAAGCTACAGCAAGAAATTTTCCTTTAGAAGTTTTTTACTTAAGAAATGGTGATATTCCTCAATATTTAGAAGATGGAGTCGTGGATATTGCAATTTTAGGAGAAAACACTTTGATTGAAAAAGGTGAAAATTTACCTATTGTAGAACGTTTAGGTTTTTCTAAATGTAAAGTTTCTTTAGCAGTTCCTAAAGATGTAGATTATACTGATATTTCCTATTTTGAAGGAAAGCGTATTGCCACTTCTTATACCAATACTTTAGAGAAATTTTTAAAAGAAAAAAAGATAAAAGCTAGTTACCATAAAATTGCAGGATCTGTAGAGATTGCTCCAAATATTGGTTTGGCTGATGGAATTTGTGATATTGTTAGTTCTGGAGGAACGTTGTTTGCCAACGGATTAAAAGAAGCAGAAGTAATGTTTTGGTCTGAAGCAGTATTGACATCATCACCTAAATTATCTGATGAAAAACAAGCTTTGTTAGATAAATTACAATTTAGAATTCAGGCAATTTTAAAAGGACGTGCTAACAGATATGTATTGTTGAATGCTCCTAATGATAAGGTAGATGATATTATAAAAGTAATTCCAGGGATGAAATCTCCAACGGTATTACCATTAGCACAAGAAGGATGGAGTTCTATACACACCGTAATTCCTAAAGATAAATTTTGGGATATTTTAGATGAGTTAAAAGCTTTAGGTGCCGAGGGTATTTTAACGACAGAGATAGAGAAAATGGTTTTATAATAGTACAAAGTAAAAAGTACAAAGTACAAAGTTAGCGTAGCTACTGTACTAACTACTAACTACTCAGTACTCAGTACTAGTAAACAAATGAAAACATATAATAATCCAGCAAAAAATACATGGGCAGAAATTACCAAACGTCCAGCCAAAGAGGCTAATACGTTAGGTGCTACTGTAAAAGCTGTTTTTGATGATATAAAAGAGAATGGAGATGTTGCGTTAAAACAATACACTCAAAAATTTGATGGCGTTACTTTGTCAGATTTAAAAGTTTCTCAACAAGAAATTGACCAAGCAATTCCTTTGGTTTCACAAGAATTAAAGGATGCCATTGTATTGGCTAAAAACAATGTAGAAAAATTTCATGCTTCTCAAAAAATAGAGAAAAAAGTAATTTCTACAACTAATGGGGTAGATTGCTGGCAAGAAATGAAACCTATAGAAAAAGTAGGTTTGTATATTCCAGGAGGTTCTGCACCCTTATTTTCTACCATTTTAATGTTGGGGGTTCCTGCAAAAATAGCAGGAGCTAGTAAAATAGTCTTATGTACACCACCATCTAAAGATGGAAGTATCAATCCTGCAATTTTGTTTGCTGCCCAATTAGTGGGAGTTACAGAAATTTATAAGTTAGGTGGAATTCAAGCCATTGCTGCTATGACTTATGGAACGGAGTCTGTGCCCAATGTGTATAAGATTTTTGGACCAGGAAATCAGTTTGTAACTGCAGCTAAACAATATGCTTTAACACAAGGTTTGGCTATTGATATGCCTGCAGGACCTAGCGAAGTTATGGTAGTTGCAGATAAAAATGCAGATGCTAGTTTTGTGGTAGCAGATTTATTATCGCAAGCAGAGCATGGAGCTGATAGTCAAGTAATTTTGGTAACTGAGTCTCAGCAACTGATAGATAATGTACAAGTTGAGTTGGAAAAGCAATTGGATGAGTTGCCAAGAAAGGAAATCGCTTTAGGAGCTATTGAAAATTCTAGTGCTATTTTATTAGAGAATATTGCAGATCAAAATGAGTTGATTAACGAATATGCTCCAGAACATTTAATTTTAAATGTATTGAATGAGGATGTGTATTTAAGTGAAATTGTAAATGCGGGATCTGTGTTTATTGGACCTTTAACTCCAGAAAGTGCAGGTGATTATGCATCAGGAACCAATCATACTTTACCTACAAACGGATATGCTAGAATGTATAGTGGTGTAAATTTAGATGCGTTTACTAAGAAAATTACGTATCAGAAAATAACAAAAGAAGGAATTCAGAATATTGGGCCTGCTATTGAATTAATGGCTGCTGCCGAAGGTTTAGATGCACATAAAAACGCAGTAACCTTAAGATTAAAGAGTTTGAGATAATTAGTACAAAGTACAAAGTACGGAGTACAAAGTATTTAGTAACAAAGAAACTTAGGACTTTGTACTCAATACTTAATACTAATTAAATTATGAGTTTCAATTTAAACAAGATAGTAAGAGAAAATGTAGCCAACATGAAAGCATATTCGTCAGCAAGAGATGAATTTACTGGAGCTACAGATGATATGGTTTTCTTAGATGCGAATGAAAATCCGTTTGAAAATGGGGTGAATCGTTATCCAGATCCCATGCAAAAGACCGTTAAGTCTGAATTGGCAAAAATTAAAGAAGTTGCCCAAGAAAACATTTTGTTAGGAAATGGTTCTGATGAAGTGATTGATTTAATTTTACGTGCTTTTTGTGAACCTAAAGAAGACAATATCATTACTTTGCCACCTACATACGGAATGTATGATGTGTCGGCTAATTTGAATAATATCAGTATTAAAGAAGTTCCTTTAAAAGAGAATTTTCAGCCTAATGTTGCCAAAATATTAGAAACAGTTGATGCCAATACCAAAGTGATTTTCTTGTGCTCTCCAAACAATCCATCAGGAAATTTGTTTGATTATGCCAATGTAAAAGCCATTGTAGAAGGTTTTAACGGATTGGTGGTGGTAGATGAAGCTTATATAGATTTTGCATCGGAACCAAGTTGGGTGGCTCGTTTAGAAAAACATCCGAATTTAATTGTGAGTCAAACCCTATCTAAAGCATTTGGTATGGCGGGAATACGTTTGGGAGTTTGTTATGCATCTGTCGAAATTATTGCAGTGTTAAACAAAATTAAACCTCCGTACAATGTAAATGAGTTGACACAACAAAAAGCTTTAGAGCGTTTGTTGGCTTATGAAGATGTACAAGAAGAAATAGAGGCTATTTTGGTAGAACGTGACAATTTAGAAATTGCGTTAAAAGAGGTTTCTTTTGTAGAGAAAATATATCCAAGTGATGCCAATTTTTTGTTAGTAAAAGTAGATGATGCTACAAAGCGTTACACTCAACTAATAGAAAAAGGAATTGTGGTACGTAATAGAACCACTCAAGTATTGTGTGAAAATACCTTACGATTTACAGTGGGTACGATAAAGGAAAACGTTGCTCTAATGAAAGCTTTGAAAGAGCTTCGGTAGAAGCGAATTCCTGAACTTGTTTCAGGAAATGTTGAATGATATGAAATATTACTGTTATATACTATCTAATAAAAATAGAAGTTTATTGTACATAGGATATACGAGTAATCTTGAAACAAGAATAAATCAACATAAAAAAGGAAGTGGAGCTGTTTTTACTAAAAAATACAATGTATATGATTTGGTGTATTTTGAAGAGTTTGATGAAATGAAAACAGCTAAATTAAGAGAAAAACAATTAAAGAATTGGCACAAAGAATGGAAATGGAATTTGGTAAAAAGTTCTAATCCTAATTTAAGTACAATTCAATTATAACAAATACCCTGAAACAAGTTCAGGGTTGATTAACAAGTTAATCATGAAAAAAGTTTTATTTATAGACAGAGACGGTACGCTTTGCATTGAACCGCCTGTAGATTATCAATTAGATAGTTTAGAAAAGTTAGAGTTTTACCCAAAAGTTTTCCGTTACCTAGCAAGAATTGCCGAGGAATTGGATTATGAATTGGTCATGGTAACCAATCAAGATGGATTGGGAACAGATTCTTTTCCCGAAGATACATTTTGGCCTGCTCAAAACAAGGTGATTCAAGCTTTTAAAAACGAAGGGGTAGAGTTTGCTGCTGTACATATAGATAAAACGTTTCCGCATGAAAATGCTGAAACTCGCAAGCCTAGAACAGGTTTGTTAACGCAGTATTTTGATAAAGAAAAATACGATTTAGAAAACTCTTTTGTGTTAGGTGATAGAATTACTGACATGGAATTGGCTAAAAATTTAGGAGCAAAAGGAATCTTTTTATCGGAAAATCCAGAATTGGGAGCTGATGAAGTAGAGTCTGATGTAAAAGTAATTCACGATTGTATTGCCTTAACTTCTACCGATTGGAAAGAAATTTATGAGTTTTTAAAATTGGAGGATAGAGTTTCAGAAATCACAAGAAATACTAACGAAACTAAAATTTACATCAAATTAAATTTGGACGGTTCTGGTAAAAATGATATTGATACTGGAGTAAAATTCTTTGATCATATGTTAGACCAAATAGGTCGTCATGGTTCTATGGATTTAATCGTAAAAGTAGATGGAGATTTAGAGGTTGATGAACATCATACTATAGAAGATACTATGATTGCTTTAGGAGAATTATTCCACAAAGCCTTAGGAAATAAATTAGGAATAGAACGTTACGGTTTCTGTTTACCAATGGATGATTGTTTGGCACAAGCTGCTGTTGATTTTGGAGGAAGACCTTGGATTGAGTGGGATGCTGAATTTAATCGTGAAATGATTGGAGACATGCCAACCGAAATGTTTTTCCACTTGTTTAAATCGTTTACAGATGGAGCTAAATGCAATTTAAACGTAAAAGCAGAAGGAAAAAATGAGCATCACAAAATTGAGGGAATTTTTAAAGCTTTTGCCAAAGCAATGAAAATGGCCGTAAAACGAGATGCTAATAAAATGTTTTTACCAAGTACAAAAGGTTTGCTTTAGCAAACCAGTACAAAGTACTGAGTAAAGAGTATTAAGTTTTAGCAGTGCTACTGTATTAACTTTGTACTTTGTACTATGTACTCAATACTAAAATATATGAAAATAGTAATTATAAACTACGGAGCAGGAAACATACAATCTATCCGATTTGCAATAGAGCGATTGGGGTATGAAGCTATTTTAAGCAACAATGTTGAAGAAATAAAAAGTGCAGACAAAGTTATTTTTCCAGGAGTGGGAGAAGCAAGTTCTGCCATGAAAATGTTAAAAGCTACCGGATTAGAAGCTGTAATTCCAACCTTAACACAACCTGTTTTAGGTATTTGTTTGGGTATGCAATTAATGTGTAACTATTCTGAAGAAGGAGATACCAAAGGTTTAGGTATTTTTAATGTAGATGTAAAACGTTTTGAAAACATTGTAAAAGTTCCTCAAATAGGATGGAATCAAATTAAAGGATTGGGTTCTAAAATTTTTAACGATGTAAAAGAAGGTGCTTACATGTATTTGGTACACAGTTACTATGCACCTATTACTAAAGAAACCATTGCCACTACAGAATACGGAGTACAATATTCCACAGCATTACAAAAAGCTAATTTTTATGGAGTGCAATTTCACCCAGAAAAAAGTAGTACAGACGGAGCTAAAATATTAGAGAATTTCCTTAATCTTTAGATTAAGAGTACAAAGTAAAGAGTAATGAATAAATATCAGGAATTAAAAATATGGAATAAAGCAATGGAGTTGGTTGAAAAAACTTATCTGTTGATGGAACTATTACCTGATGATGAAAAATTTGGATTGATTAGTCAAATTAAAAGATGTAGTGTATCAATTCCTTCAAATATAGCCGAAGGAGCTGGTAGAAATTCAAAAAATGAATTCAAACATTTTTTAAGTATCACTAATGGATCAACAACAGAGTTAGAAACTCAACTATTATTAACTGTAAGATTAAATCTAGTTGATAAAAAAGAAGTTCAAGAAATATTAAATTTATGTGCTGAAATAAGGAAGATGAATTATGCTCTTCAAAAAAGTTTAAGTTAAAACTTATTACTTTGTACTCAGTACTTAATACTATATATAAATGAGAATTATACCAGCCATAGATATTATTAACGGACAATGTGTTCGTTTGTCTAAAGGAGATTACAATACTAAAAAAGTATACAACGAAAATCCTTTAGAAATTGCCAAGCAGTTTGAAGCTCACGGAATAGAGCATTTACATTTGGTAGACTTAGATGGAGCCAAAGCAAGCCATATTGTAAATCATAAAGTATTAGAAGAAATTGCAACCAAAACAACCTTAAAAATTGATTTTGGAGGTGGTTTAAAAACCGATGAAGATTTAAAAATTGCTTTTGAATCTGGAGCCAACCAAATTACAGGAGGAAGTATTGCTGTTAAAAATTCGGATGTTTTTAAAAGTTGGATTTCTAAATTTGGAGCAGATAAAATTATTTTAGGAGCCGATGCAAATAACGAAAAAATTGCAGTAAGCGGTTGGTTAGAAGAATCTGATGAAGATTTAATTCCTTTTATTCAAGGATATCAAAAAGAAGGAATTGAATATGTAATTTGTACAGATATTGCTAAAGATGGAATGTTGCAAGGTCCTTCTTTTGATTTGTATGAGAAAATTTTAAAAGAATGTCCTAAGGTAAAATTAATTGCAAGTGGAGGAATTTCTACTTTTGATGAATTACCAAGATTAAAAGAATTAGGATGCGAAGGAACCATTGTTGGAAAAGCGATTTACGAAAACAGAATCAGCTTAAAACAATTGGAGAGTTTTATAGTACAGAGTAGTTAGTACTGAGTACAAAGTTTTTAAATAGTTTCTCAGAGAATACTTAATACTAGGTAAAAATGAAGTTTAGATTACCTAGAAAAACAAAGAAAAAATTAGAAGGTAAACTTTGGCTATATCCTGCAGATGAAAAAGGTGGTCGAATTATGGCTTTTCCTAAAAGTAGTAAAGAAGATTATATTGCTTTAAAAAAAGGAATTGTTAAAGATTCATTTAGTCGTACAAATAAATTAGAGCGTAAGATTTTCCATAAAAAACTAGATAGAGAAAATTATGTGTCAGATGCTCTTTTAAGAGAATATGTTGATGATGTTTTTAGAAAAGGTTATAGGGGAAGATCATATGAAATTTTAATTAAAGCAAAAGGAAAACCAAAAGCTGTTAAAGCCTATTTTAATTTTGTAAATGCTTATGATATTTCTTTAACAGATAAATCTTATAGAAATATTTGTTGTTTGGCAGTTGATAAAGCAAAAGAGTTGATAAAATAAATAAGCAAAGAATAAGTATTAAGTTTTAATAGTACTCAGTACTCTGTACTTTGTACTCAATACTAAGAAAAGAATGTTAGCAAAAAGAATAGTTCCTTGTTTGGATATAAAAAATGGACGTACTGTAAAAGGTGTCAATTTTGTAGATTTGCGTGATGCTGGAGATCCTGTAGAATTAGCCAAAAAATATGCAGAAACAGGAGCAGATGAATTGGTGTTTTTAGATATTTCTGCAACCGAAGAACGCAGAAGAACTTTGGTGAATTTAGTGCGTGATGTTGCAGCACAAGTAAACATTCCGTTTACGGTAGGTGGTGGAATATCATCTGTAGAAGATGTAGATATTTTATTGCAAAATGGAGCCGATAAAGTTTCTATCAATTCATCGGCAGTAAAAAGACCAAAATTGGTGAACGAATTGTCACAAAAATTTGGAAGTCAATGTGTAGTTGTAGCAATTGATGCTAAGAAGATAGATGGAGAATGGATTGTTCATTTGGTAGGAGGTAAAGTTCCTACAGAGTTGAATTTATTTGATTGGGCAAAAGAAGTAGAAGAAAGAGGAGCAGGAGAAATTTTGTTTACTTCTATGAATAACGATGGAACCAAAGACGGTTTTGCTAATGAGGCTTTGGCTCGTTTGTCAGAAGAATTAAACATTCCTATTATTGCAAGTGGAGGAGCAGGAAATATGCAACACTTTGTAGATACTTTTAAAGATGGAAAAGCAGATGCAGCTTTGGCAGCAAGTGTGTTTCATTTTCAAGAAATTGAAATTCCAGATTTAAAACAAGAGTTAAAAAAACAGGGAATTCCTGTAAGATTATAAATAAAAATTTTGAAAAACATCTCGACTCCGCTCGATGATCTTTTTAGAATTAGAAAATAAATTGTCATTTTGAATTGATTTGACCATCGAGCGTAGTCAAGATGAAAATATACAATTCGAGAACAAAACATAAATCAAATGGAAATTAAATTTGACGAAAAAGGACTAGTTCCTGCAATTATACAAGATGCTGAAACAAAAAATGTATTGATGTTAGGATACATGAATCAAGAAGCATTTGACAAAACAATAAGCACGAATAAAGTTACTTTTTACAGCAGATCTAAAAACAGATTGTGGACCAAAGGAGAAGAAAGTGGAAACTTTTTAGAATTGGTATCTATTAAAAACGATTGTGATAAAGATACGTTGTTAATTCAAACCAAACCTGCAGGGCCAACTTGCCATAAAGGAACTGGGAATTGCTGGGGAGAAGATAATACAGAGAATTTTGGTTTTTTATCGACCTTAGAAAATGTAATTGCAGAGCGTGTTAAGAATAAAGATGTTCAAAAATCTTACGTTGCAAGTTTGTTTGCCAAAGGAATTAATAAGATTGCTCAAAAAGTTGGAGAAGAAGCGGTAGAAACTGTAATCGAGGCAATGGACAATAACGATGAATTGTTTTTATACGAAGCTGGAGATTTGTTGTTTCACTACTTAATGCTACTACAAGCCAAAGGATTTACTTTAACAGATATTACAGCTGAATTAAAGAAAAGACAAAAGTAAAATTGTTTATAAATAGTACATTCAAGCCCTAGAAATTCTATGTTCTAGGGCTTTTGTTTTTTATATTTGTGTACTACAATTATGATGAAAGACACATTTAAACATCAAGGATTACGAAACAGATTGATTACTGTTTTACAAACTAAAGGAGTAACAGATACTGCTGTATTATCTGCTATAAAAACAATTCCAAGACATTTGTTTATGGACTCTAGTTTTGAAGAATATGCCTATCAAGATGTTGCTTTTCCAATTGCTGCAGAACAAACCATATCACAACCCTATACGGTAGGTTTTCAATCACAATTATTAGAAATAAAACCAGGTGAAAAAGTTTTAGAAATTGGTACAGGTTCTGGCTATCAAACCAGTGTGTTGGTTAGTTTAGGAGCACATGTATATACTATAGAAAGACAACAAGAACTGTTTAAAAAAACACAATTGTTGTTACCTAAATTAGGGTACAAACCCAAGCACATGTATTTTGGAGATGGTTACAAAGGACTTCCGCAATTTGCACCCTATGATAAAATTATAGTGACTTGTGGAGCTCCAATAATACCTAGAGCTTTGTTAGCTCAGCTTAAAATAGGAGGAAGAATGGTAATTCCTGTTGGAGATGCACAACAAATGATGACTTTAATAATACGAAATTCTGCCAAAGAATTTGACAAGCAAATTATTGAAGAATGTGCTTTTGTACCAATGCTTACAGATAAAAGTCTTAAGAACTTTTCATGATTTAGTTGTTCTCTGTTTTTAGAGAACTTTTGTCAAAATAATTTTTCGGTTAAAAGTTTTTATTGATCAACCTTTAAAAGCACAACTTTTTAAGAGTAAAAGTAGTTAACTTTTTTTCTGAAGCATTCTTATATTTTTCTCGCGTTCATCAAAAGAAGTTTCTTTAACAGGTAAAACCACGTCGTTAAATAATTCCATTAGTTTAGAACTGTGTTCTCTGGTGGTATTTTTCTTCAAATCAACATGAACAAAGGTAATCCAAGCAAACGCTTTTAATTTGTCTTTTTTCTTGTTAAACATTCTCATTTCTACTTTCATGTGCTTTTTAGAATATTCTAAGGTCTGAGATTCAAAAGCAATTTCTTCCATAGTATAAACAGGCAGAATGTAGGCTAGTTGTGTATTAGAAACCACCCAACCAATGTGTTCTTCACGAATCATTTTAAAAATATCAATCCCATAAGCGTTTAACACTTGGTCTTCACGTTGATTGATGAAATAATCAACATAACGACCATTGTTTAAATGATTAAAGGGATCACAATCTTGAAAACGGATTTTGGTACTGCTTGTTAATACTTTTGGTTTTTCCATATTAGTTTTTGGGTTTAAAAATACTACAAGGAATAATCATTTCTTCTAAAGAAACTCCTCCATGTTGATAGGTGTTTTTAAAATATTTAGTGTAGTGATTTTGGTTGTTTGGGTATACAAAGAACAAATTGTCTTTGGCAAAAATAAAAGAACTATTCATGTGTTCTTGTGGTAAAAAAATTTGTTTAGGATCATGTTCTGCATACACATCTTTTTCTTGATAGGTAATACTTCTACCTGTTTTGTATCTTAGGTTAGAAGCTATGGCTTTGGTTCCTATAACTTGTGTAGGTTTGTTACAATTTATGGTTCCATGATCGGTAGTTAAAATTAATTTAACATTGTCTTTTTGTGCTTTTTTAATGAGCTCTAACATAGAAGAATTTTGAAACCAAGTTTCAGTTAAAGCTCTATAAGCTTTATCATCAGAAGCCAATTCACGAATTACCTTAGTGTCTGTTTTGGCATGTGATAACATATCTACAAAATTGAATACGACAATATTAAATTTGTTGTCTTTGTATTGATTGTAGTTTTGTACCAATTCTTTTCCAGATTTCTGATTTCCTATTTTATGGTAAGAAAAAGAATAATCTTTTTTTAATGTTTTTAATTGACGTTTTAAGAATTCTTCTTCATGCATGTTTTTACCGCCCTCATCATTTTCGTTTAGCCAAATGTCTTTATGTTTTTGATCCATTTCTAAAGGAGTTAATCCGGAAAAAATGGCATTTCTTGCATAGTGTGTAGCTGTGGGTAAAATGCTATAAAAAGGAATTTCCTCTTGTTTTTTGTAATGGTTAGAAATACTTCTTTCAATCATTAAATACTGATCGTAACGAAGATTGTCTACTACAATAACCAAACTTTTTTCGGTGCTTTCTATTTCGGGTAAAATTACATTTTTAAAAAGCTGGTGCGATAAAATAGGAGCATCATCATCATAAAACCAATCGGCATAATTTTTTTTAATAAACTTAAAAAAGATTTGATTGGCTTCTTGTTTCTGACTTTCTAAAATTCCCAGCAATCCTGCATCATCAATATTTTCTAATTCAAGTTCCCAATGCACCAATTTTTTGTAAATATCTACCCAAGCTTCATGAGAGTTTACAGAAGCCAATTCCATAGAAATCTTTCTAAATTCTTGCTGGTAGTTTATGGTTGTGCGTTCGCTAATTAGTCTATTGTGATCTAAATTCTTTTTTAAACTTAAAAGTATTTGGTTTGGGTTGACAGGCTTGATTAAATAATCGGCAATTTTAGAACCAATGGCTTCTTCCATTAAATATTCTTCTTCACTTTTGGTAATCATAATAATAGGTACATTAGACACCATATTGTTAATTTCTGTAAGTGTTTCTAAACCAGATAATCCGGGCATGTTTTCATCTAAAAAGATAACATCATAATTGTTTTCTTTTACCAAATCCAAAGCATCAGCACCATTGGTACAGGGGGTTACTTGATAGTTTTTTTTTTCTAAAAAAAGAATATGTGGTTTTAATAAGTTGATTTCATCATCAACCCATAAAATTTGAATTGTGTTCATGTGGTAAGAATCTGTTAATTACAAACTATAAAGGATTTAGATTTTTATATTTGCATTACCTTAAAAGTACAAAAATTGAAAAGCTTGTCCAATAAAGTTAAGATTATAAACGATCCAATCTATGGATTTATTACAATTCCGAACAAATTAATTTTTGATTTAATAGAACACCCTTACTTTCAGCGATTAAGAAGAATTACGCAAATGGGAATGTCTAACTTGGTATACCCAGGAGCACATCACACACGTTTTCATCATGCTGTAGGGTGTATGCATTTAATGCAAAAAGCCATTACGGTTTTACAAACCAAAGGTGTTCAAATATCTAAAGAAGAAAAAAATGCGGTTTGCATTGCTATTTTATTGCACGATATTGGTCACGGACCTTATTCACATGCTTTAGAACATAGTATTGTAGATGGAATTAGTCATGAAAGTATTTCGCTAATTTTTATGAAAGCTTTAAATAAAGAGTTTAAAGGAAAATTAGACTTGGCACTAGAAATATTTGAAGGAAAGTATTCGCGTAAGTTTTTAAACCAGTTGGTCTCTAGTCAGTTAGATATTGATAGAATGGATTATTTAAAAAGAGATAGTTTTTATACGGGAGTTGCAGAAGGAAACATTAGTTCTGAACGTTTGATAGATATGTTAAATGTGGTAGATGATCAGTTGGTAGTAGAAGAAAAAGGAATTTATTCTGTAGAAAAATTTATTGTAGGTAGAAGATTAATGTATTGGCAGGTTTATTTGCATAAAGCAGGAGTGGTTGCCGAGAAAATGTTGGTAAATCTATTGGCTAGAGCAAAATTTTTAGCACGCAATGGTGTAGAATTACCTTCTAGTAAAGCTTTGCATTATTTTTTATATAAAGATATAGACAAAGACTTTAGCAAAGAAACCTTAAAAACGTTTTCTAGATTAGATGATTACGATATTTTGTCTGCCATAAAAGACTGGATTAGTCATAACGATAAAATTCTTTCTCAACTTTCTGAAATGATTATCAATAGAAAATTGTTAAAAGTTCAATTAAGTAACGAGCCTTTTAATGAAGAATCTATTTCTTTAATAAAAAACAGCATGGAACAAAAAGGTTGGACTCAAGAAGAAATGAACTATTTTTTTATTCAAGATACCATTACAAATCAGGCATATAACGATACCACAAGCAAAATATATTTGTATTATAAAAATGGTCAAATCATAGATTTAGTAGAAGCATCAGACCAACTAAACATTCAGGCTTTAACCAAGCCAGTAATAAAACACTTTCTTTGTTATCCAAAAGGGATCAAAATGGCCTAAATAGATTTTAATTTTATATTTTTGCGAATAATGGAATTTAAAGCAACACAAATAGCTGAAATTTTAGGAGGAGAAATTGTTGGAGATGCATCTGCTACTGTTTCTACCTTAGCTAAAATAGAAGAGGGAGAAAAAGGGACGATGACATTTTTATCAAACCCTAAATACACCAAATACATATACACAACAAAAGCTTCAATAGTAATAGTAAATAAAACTTTTGAACCCACAGAGTCTATAGCTGCGACTTTAATAAAGGTAGAAGATGCCTATCAGGCATTTACGCAAGTTTTAGAATTTTATAACGAATATAAAAATCAAAAAAGCGGAATAGAAGCACCCGTAAGTATTAACGACTCCGCAAAATTAGGAGATGATATTTACTTAGGAGCCTTTACATCTATAGGGGCTAATGTGTTTATAGGGAATAATGTTAAAATATACCCTAACTGTTATATTGGTGATAATGTTGTTATAAAAGACAATACCACACTTTTTTCTGGAGTAAAAATATATGCAGATTGTCAAATAGGAAACAACTGTAAAATTCATGCAGGAGCCGTAATTGGTGCCGATGGTTTTGGCTTTGCCCCAACAAGTGAAGGAGATTATAAAAGCATTCCACAAATAGGAAATGTGGTGATAGAAGATCATGTAGACGTAGGAGCTAATACTACCATAGATAGAGCTACTATGGGATCTACAGTTATCAAACAAGGAGTTAAGTTAGACAACTTAATTCAAATAGGTCATAACGTAGTTGTAGGAAAAAACACCGTAATAGCTGCCCAAACAGCAATAGCAGGTTCTAGTAAAGTAGGCGAAAACTGTATGATAGGTGGGCATGTAGCAATATCAGGACATATAGAAATAGGAAATAACGTTAAAATTTCCGGAAAAACAGGGGTAGGTAAAAATATAAAAGACAATTCTGTAATTAGAGGAATTCCTGCAATGAATTATAACGATTACAATAAATCATATATTTATTTTAGAAAACTACCACAAATTGTAGAAGAACTAAGAAATAAATAAAACGCTTTTAAAAAGTAAAAGGATGCTAAAACAAAGAACAATCCAAAAGGAAGTAACCTTAACAGGTATAGGATTACATACAGGTAAAAATGTTACTATGGTATTTAAACCAGCTCCAGAGAACCATGGATATGCGTTTGTACGTGTAGATTTAGAAGGAAATCCTACTATTGAAGCAAAAGTAGAATATGTTACCGAAACCGAAAGAGGTACCAATCTAGAAAAAAAAGGTGTTAGTATCAATACGTCAGAACACGTTTTAGCAGCAGCAGTAGGTTTACAAATAGACAACTTAATTATAGAAATAGATGCTTCAGAACCACCTATAATGGATGGATCTTCTAAATATTTTGTAGAAGCATTAGAATCTGCAGGAATTGTAGAACAAAACGCAGCTGTAGAAGAATATATAGTTAAAGATGTAGTTTCTTATAAAGATGAGGCAACAGGTAGCGAAATAATATTAATGCCTGCAGACACTTATCAAATAACAACAATGGTAGATTTTGGAACTAAAATTTTAGGAACTCAAAATGCTACATTAGATAATATTTCAAACTTTAAAAATGAGATTTCTGCAGCCAGAACTTTTAGTTTTTTACACGAGTTAGAAATGTTGCTAGAACACAATTTAATTAAAGGAGGAGATTTAAACAATGCTATTGTGTATGTAGATAAAGAAATATCTCCAGAAACTTTAGAAAAATTAAAGAAAGCCTTTGGTAAAGATGAAATAAAAGTAACACCTAACGGAATTTTAGACAATTTAGAGTTGCATTGGGCTAACGAAGCTGCAAAACATAAATTGTTAGACGTAATAGGTGATTTGGCATTGGTAGGAACTCGTATTAGAGGAAAAGTAATTGCAAACAAACCAGGACACAAAATAAACACCCTGTTTGGAAAACGATTGGCCAATATCATTAAACAAGAAAAAAGAAAAAGCGTTCCAACTTATGATTTGAATCAGCCACCATTGATGGACATCAATCAAATCATGAAATTATTACCACACAGACCTCCATTTTTATTAATTGATAGAATTTTAGATTTAGGAGATGACTTTGTTGTGGGAATGAAAAACGTATCTATGAATGAACCATTTTTTGTAGGTCACTTTCCAGAAGCACCAGTAATGCCAGGAGTATTGCAAATAGAAGCCATGGCACAATGTGGAGGAATATTAGTATTAAGTTCTGTACCAGATCCAGAAAACTATTTGACTTACTTTATGAAAATGGACAATGTTAAATTTAAACAAAAAGTTTTACCAGGAGACACCTTAATATTTAAAGCAGAATTAATTTCTCCAATAAGAAGAGGAATTTGTCACATGAGATCTGTAGGTTATGCGAATGGTAAAATAGTAGTGGAAGCCGAGTTAATGGCTCAAATAGCAAAGAAAAACTAAAAATATGAATCAACCATTAGCATATGTACACCCAGGAGCAAAAATAGCTCGTAATGTGGTTATAGAACCCTTTACAACAATACATAACAATGTAAAAATAGGTTCTGGAACTTGGATCGGGTCTAATGTTACGATTATGGAAGGAGCTGTAATTGGTGAAAATTGTAAAATTTTTCCAGGAGCAGTAATTTCAGCAGTTCCTCAAGATTTAAAATACGATGGAGAAGAAACGACCACAATTATAGGTAACAATGTAACCATTAGAGAATGTGTAACCATTAACCGTGGTACGGCAGATAGAATGAAAACAGTTATAGGAGATAACTGTTTAATTATGGCATATTGCCACGTAGCACACGATTGTATTGTTGGTAATAACTGTATATTTTCTAACGGAAGTACGTTAGCAGGTCATGCCAATGTAGGAGATAATGTGATTTTAGCAGGAATGACAGCCATTCATCAATTCTGTTCAATAGGAGATCATGCTTTTGTAACTGGTGGTTCATTAGTAAGAAAAGACGTTCCTCCGTTTGTAAAAGCAGCAAGAGAACCATTATCATATGTAGGAATTAATTCTGTAGGATTAAGAAGAAGAGGTTTTTCTACAGAAAAAATAAGAGAAATTCAAAACATATATAGAATCCTATTCCAAAGTTCTTACAATAACACCCAAGCAATTAGAATTATTGAAGCAGAAATGGAAGCTACAAGTGAAAGAGATGATATTATCAAATTCATCCAAAATTCACAAAGAGGAATTATGAAAGGATATTTTAGTAATTAAGAATAAAAATAAGGATAGATGGCAACTACATCAGATATTAGAAATGGATTGTGTATTGTATACAATAGCGATACATATAAAATAACAGAATTTCAACATGTAAAACCAGGAAAAGGACCTGCTTTTGTAAGAACTAAATTAAAAAGTTTAACAACAGGTAAGGTTATAGACAATACTTTTTCTGCAGGACATAAAATTGAAGAGGTAAGAGTTGAAACAAGAAAGTATCAATATTTATATGCAGAAGGGGAAACTTTTCATTTTATGAATACGGATGATTACAACCAAATTACATTAGAAAGAAGTGTTTTAGATGCTCCAGATTTGTTAAAAGAAGGAGAAGTTGTAACAGTAATTGTTAGATCAGAAGACGAGTTACCATTGGCTGTAGAAATGCCTCAGTCTGTAATTTTAGAAGTAACCTATACAGAACCAGGTGTAAAAGGAAATACAGCAACAAACGCTACCAAACCAGCAACTGTAGAAACAGGAGCTTCTGTTAATGTACCTTTATTTATTAATGAAGGAGATATGATAAAAATAGAAACAGCAAAAGGAACTTATCAAGAAAGAGTTAAGTAATAGTTTCGGTATACATAAATTAAAAAGGGAAGGAGAAGTGTGAGTTTTTTCTTCCCTTTTTTGTGAAAGAGTTTTTAGAAAAATAAGAAGAGGTTATGAACCCATATTAAGGACATAAATTATCTATGTATTTTTCTAAGCTTTCGGAACGACCTAATCCAATTTTTTTTCTAATTCTAGATCTTGAAACATGAATACTATGAGGTTCAATTTTTAAAATTTTAGCCATTTCTTTTACAGTAAACTTTAACTTAATTAATGCGCAATGCTTTTTTTCAGTATTACTTAATTCAGGATGCTTCTTTTCCAGTGTGTTATAGAAACTATTATTAATTTGTGTGAACCTCTTGTTAAACTGATTCCATAAATCATCAGACCCTTTTTTGTATTTGTAATTTAAATACTTATATTTACTAGGGGCTTCTTCCTTAATAGTATTTAATAGTTCTTCTATAGAATTGTCTTTATCTATAAGTTGTAAAGCATAAGAAACTAATTCTTTGTTTTTAGTGATTATTTTTGATTTATTTTCTTGTTCTCTTAATTGGCTTTCGATTTCAAAAATACGTTTAGCTTCAATGGTTTTTTTCAAGTGTAATTTCATTTTTACAACTATCAAAAACGTTAAAAAAAGAACAAAGAAAACTACTAAGCCAATTTTTAAACGGATTTGAATTAGTTCATTTTTTTTTAATAAATCATGTTGTTTTTTTAAGAGCTGTTCTTGTATTTTTGTTTTTTTAAAATAAGAATTTTTAATTTCTAAAAAATCATTGTTAGTGCTATTTAATTTTTCAGAGATACTATCAGATATTTTTTTTGATTTTAAAAGTGAAAAATAACCATCTTTAATTTTTTGTTGAGAAACTTGAGTTTTACTAAGGTGGTATAAAACATCAGCAAGCATAGTTCTTGGTAAGTGATTTTGATCTATAATTTTTAAACTTTTATCAAAATAATAAAAGGCACTATCAGGTTGATTTATTATAGTTTTTAATTCACCTAAGTAATTATAAACTCCAGCACGATAATTTAAGCTTAATTCTTCTTGTTCTTTTTTTGATACATGTAAGAATTTATGAGCTAAACTATAATTACCCTTTTTAAGCATAAGATGACCTCTTTCTGCATTAATTAAAGCAGAAATATAATTCTTTTTATTGTTTTCTAAAGGTTGGCAAGAGTCCAGATACTTTAAAGCAATATCATAATTTTTTAAGAAACAATTTCTATCAGCCATTGCTAGGTAGCTTGCATTTAGTTGAGTGTTTTTTTTATTTATGTTTTTATAATTTATTTTTTTAGAGGCTTGGAGAGATTGATTTATATGAAATAATGATTTTCTTTCGATCTTGTATAAGTGATACAGTTCGGATAATTTTCTATGTATTATACTTTCATAATAAAAATTATTAGTTTTTTGTGATAGGAATAATCCATTCCATAAACAATCAAATGTTTTGTTTAGGATTCCTTGATGTTGATAAGCAGTAGAGAGATTTATATAAGAAAAAATTATATTAATAGAATCTTTTTTTTTCTTAAAATATTTTAGACTCTCTGTAATAATTTTTGAAGATTGAATAGGTTGTTTTCTAACAGTTAAATACGTTTTTTTTATGTTTTCTATATATATATAAGTTGAATCCTTTATTTGTTTATTATTTTGTGCTTCAATAGTTGTAATATTTACCAATAAGCATATGTATAGAAATACTATATAGGTAATTCTTTCTTTAATAGTCATTTATGTGTTCGTTGTATAGTTTAAATTTATTGTAAATATAAATTTTTATCTTATTGTGTAGTCTTTATATAGTCTCTATATTTTTTTTTACTAAAGGTTTGTGTTTAGATTTGAAATATTGATATGAAGAATTAATTATGAAAGTATCCAAATATTATAAATAGTATGAAAAATTTATCAAGAAGAAATTTTATTAAAAATACTGGGGTTGTAGCTGCGGGCTGTATGATATTACCTAATATTTTAGCATCTTCTCCAAATAGTGTTGTAAACGTGGCTATTATAGGAGTAAATGGTAGAGGGTTAAGAAATTGGACTGAAACATTAGGAATAAGAGGGGATTATAGAAGAATAAAGGACGGTTTAGAACCTGGTGGTCCAAGAAAAGCACATAAACACGTAAGAATTGTAGCTATGTGTGATGTTGATGAAGAGAGAGCTGCAGAGTCATATAAAATGATGCCAGATGTTAAAAAGTTTAAAGATTTTAGAGTGATGTTAGACAAAATGCATAAAGATATTGATGCAGTTATTATATCAACACCAGATCATACTCATTTTGCAGCTACAATGGCAGCAATGGAAATGGGAAAACATGTATATGTAGAAAAACCCTTAGCACATAATATTTGGCAACTAAGAACTTTAAAGAAAGCAGAGAAATATTATAATGTTGTAACTCAGTTAGGAAACCAGGGACATGCATCTGATGGGATTAGAAATGTAAAAGAATGGTATGACCAAGGAATAGTTGGAGATGTAAAAGAAGTACATGCATGGTTTAATGGTCCTAAATATGGTCCTAAAAAGTGGTTTAATAAACCAACAACATACCCTCCAAAAGAAGAAACAATGAAAAATGGATTGGATTGGGATTTATGGTTAGGTCCTGCATCAAAGCGACCTTTTAGCAATAGTTATTTGCCAAAGTGGTGGAGATCATACTTTGATTTAGGTACAGGAATGTTGGGGGATTGGGGATGCCATACATTGGATGCACCTTTTTGGACTTTAGAAATGGGAATGCCTACAGTAATAGAACCCTTGCATTCCGTTTTAAGTCCTAATCCTGTTATGTTTGGACCGGATCAATCTATATTAAGATATCAATTCCCAGAAAGAGGAAATAAACCAGCAATAACAATGAATTGGTATGAAGGAGGTAAAAAACCAGAAAATAGACCTGAATGGGGGTTAAATAAAGTTCCTAGTATTGGTATGTTAATGATTGGTGAAAAGGAAACAGTTATGACTGCTGGAAAACCCTATAATCCTAAAATGTTAATGTCTAAGTCTAATTGGGAAGAATTTAACAAGAAAGGTTGGGAAAAGACTATTAGAAGAATACCAAATGAAGATCCTCATGCGGAATTTATAGCAGCTATTAGAGGTACAGGTCCAACACCAGGCTCTAGTTTTAGTTATGGTGCGGATTTAACGGAAGTGGCATTGTTAGGAGCATTAGCACAACGTTTTAATACTAGGATAGAATACGATGCTGTAAATATGAAGATTACCAATCAACCAGCTTTAAATCAGTATATTAAGGAAGAGGTTAGAGAAGGATGGTCTTTTGGTGAAAACTTGTGGAAAAATAATTAAAATATAACTAAAATGAATTTGAATATAATGAAAATAAGCACTCTAATTTTTTTGTTAACATTTAAAGTATTATTGGCTCAAAATACTTCTTTTTATAAAAGTCAAGGATATAAATCGTTATTCAACGGTGAGGACTTGTCTAGTTTTGTAATTCCAGAGAATGACGGTGGCAACTGGACAGCGTTTAAAGGAGTTATCGATTGTGCTGTAGATTCCAAAGCAGAGAAAGGAAAAAGACATTTGTTTACGAAAGAATCCTTTAAAGATTTTGCTTTACATGTAGAATGGCGTTTTAAAGGTTATGGAGACTTCTTATTCGATATGCCTACAATTTTACCTAATGGAGAGTATTTGTTAGATGAAAAAGGAGAAAAAATAACAAAAAAAGCCCCTAATGCAGATTCAGGGATTATGATTAAGGGACTTGGACAGGTCAATTTGTGGTGTTGGGGTGTAGGTTCTGGTGAATTATGGGAGGTTAGAAAAAATAAAAAATTAACACCAAAACAAATAGCGGCTGCTGTACCTAGTTCAAATCAAGATAACCCAGTAGGTTCATGGAACGCAATGGATATATATGTTGTAGGCAATCGAATTACAGTAATTAATAATGGAATTATTGTTATAGATAATGCATATCATCCTGGAATTGATAAAAAGGGGCCAATAGGGTTACAACATCATGGGAACAGACATAAATCAGGAAGATATGGGCCAACATCTAGTTTGGTACAATTTAAAAACCTTTGGATAAAGGAACTTTAATAACAAAAAAACCTACAAAATGTTAGATCTGGGATTTGTAAGTGCAATTTTAGCTGATGATAGTTTAGAGAATGTGATAGAATTTGCTTCAAAGAATCAGTTTAAGTGTATAGAGGTAATGTGTTGGCCAAAAGGAGTTGCAGAAAGACGATATGCAGGAGTTACACATATTGATGTAGATGAATTAGATGATAAGAGGACAGAAGAAATAAAAAAGATATTAAAAGAAAAGGAGATTTATATTTCTGCACTTGGATATTACCCTAATCCTATGGATGCAGATGAAGTACAAGCTGTTTATTATAGAAATCATATTATAAAAGTAATTAAAGCTGCATCTCGGTTAGGAATACCTATTGTAAATACTTTTATAGGTAGAAATCCGTTAAGAAACGTTGAAGATAATTTAGAGACTTTCGCGAAAGTATGGCCAGCTATTATTAAAGAAGCGGAGAGATATAGTATTAAAATAGCTATTGAAAACTGCCCAATGATTTTTACCAAAGATGAATGGCCTGGGGGGAGAAATTTAGCAACTACCCCTTTTATATGGAAAAAAATGTTTGAAATAATCCGAAGTCCATATTTTGGATTAAATTATGATCCTTCTCATATGGTTTGGCAACAAATGGATGAAATACAGCCTATTTATGATTTTAGAGAAAAAATATTTCATATACACTTGAAGGATGCAAAGGTTTATAGAGATAAATTAAATAAAGTTGGTATAATGGCTTATCCTTTAGAATTTCACTCGCCAAAAATCCCAGGCTTAGGCGATGTTAATTGGAGAAGTTTTTTTTCAGCAATAACATCTGTAAAGTACAAAGGGTCTGTTGTTGTAGAAATAGAGGACAAAGCTTATGAAGATTCAAGAGAAGATATTATTTCTGCAATTTTAACAAGTAGAAATTATTTAAATCAGTTCTTGAGTTAAGTATAGTAAAGACCAACTTATAAACTGTCTAAAAGTATGGAACCAATTAAAAGAATAAAGTTCAAGAAGCTTCTGGTTAAAGTTTATAAAGTTGCAGATTTAGCATCTATTGCAATAGCTAGAGAAATAGCAGATTTAATTATAAAGAAACAAAAATTAGGTGAAAAATGCGTAATAGGTTTAGCCACAGGTAATTCACCTGTAATGGTTTACAAAGAATTAATAAGATTACATAGAGAAGAAGATCTTAGTTTTTATAATGTGGTGAGTTTTAATTTAGATGAGTATTATCCAATTAAGAAAAACAATATTAATAGTTTTCATTACTTTATGTATAAGCATTTGTTTAATTCTATAGATATTCCAAAAGATCAAATTTTTATTCCTGATGGGGAAATAAAAGTAAATGAATTAGAGGTGTACTGTGCTAATTATGAAGAGGAAATAGAAAAAAATGGAGGAATAGATTTTCAGCTACTTGGTATAGGGAGAACAGGACATATTGGTTTTAACGAGCCAGGTTCACAAGTACATACAATAACACGTTTAGTAGAGTTAGATTCACTAACCAAATCAGATAATTCAGGGGTTTTTAAAAGTTCTGAGAATGTACCAGATTATGCAATTACTATGGGGATTCAAACAGTATGTAAAGCAAAACAAATAGCTTTAGTTGCATGGGGAAGAGAAAAAGCTCCTATTGTAAGTAAAATGTTGAGAGGAGAAGTAACAGCTAATTTACCAGCCACATTTCTACAAACTCATCCCAGTGCAATTGTTTACTTAGATCAATATGCTAGTTTACGTTTATTAAAAAACTTCAATAACGAAAAATAGAAAAAATTGAAAATAAGATTAAGAATAAAGTTGTCCTTAATGATGTTTATACAGTTTTGTATATGGGGAGCTTGGTATGGACAAATGAGTAAGTATATGTTGTTAGAATTAGGAGCAACAGGAAGCCAAGTAGGAAAAACTTATGCAGGTTTTTCTATAGCTATGATACTATCACCTTTTTTTACAGGAGTACTAGCGGATAGGTTATTTTCTGCACAAAAAGTATTAGGTTTTTTAAATTTAGCTGGAGCACTAATTCTAAGTTGGTTAATAAGTGTAGATAATCCAGATTTGTTTTTTTGGGTAATGATGCTCTATTGTTTAACATTCACCCCAACCCTAGCATTAACTAGTGCTATAGCAATGAGACAAATGAAGGATCCAGAGAAAGACTTTCCATCTATTCGAGTTTTTGGTACTATTGCATGGGTTTTTATTGTCAATGTTATTGGTTGGATGGGAGTCGGAGGAGATGTAATGATTTTTAAAGTGTCATTGCTATGTTCCTTGTTTTTAGGAATTTATGCTTTCTTTCTGCCAGAGACATCTCCAACTATTTCCGATAAATTTACAATAGCTCATGTTTTCGGAAAAGATGTTTTTTCTTTGCTTAAAGATAAATCATACTTAATATTTTTTATATCGTCAATTTTAACGTGTATACCTCTAGCATTTTATTTTACATGGACAAATCCATCTTTAACAGATGCATATACGTTGGCCTTCCCAAATCAAAACATGATGGAGTTTAGGATAGAAAATAAAATGTCTTTAGGTCAAATATCAGAAGTTTCGTTTATGTTAATTCTTCCTTTTTTTTATAAAAAATATGGAGTAAAAAAAATATTAATCGTAGCATTATTGGCATGGATTGCTCGTTTCTTGTTTTTTGGATATGGAAATGCAACTTCCTATGAATGGATGTTTTATATAGCAATTCTTCTACATGGAATATGCTACGATTTCTTTTTTGTTTCTGGAATGATTTATACAGATGCAAAAGCTAGTAAAGGAATTAAATCTCAAGCACAAGGTTTAATTAGTTTAGCCACTTATGGTGTAGGAATGCTAATAGGTTCATTTATTGCGGGTTGGGTTAAAGATTTATGTACAACAAATGATAATAATACAGATTGGTTAAAAATATGGTTTGTACCTGTGGGTATCTCTGTCTTTGTATTGGTATTTGTGTTGTTGTTTTTTAAAGGAGAATATAAAAGAGTTGGTAATTAAAAAAATATAGGACTAAAATTTATCTATATATTATTAAAGACAGTTATGAATAAAAAATATGATGCGATTGTTATTGGTACAGGAATATCTGGAGGATGGGCAGCAAAAGAATTATGCGAAGGAGGCTTAAAAACATTGGTGCTTGAGAGAGGACGTATGGTTACACATATTAAAGATTATCCAACAATGTATAAGGATCCTTGGGACTTTAAATATAGAGATAAGAGACAACCAAAAGATTTAGAACGACAGCATAAACAAATAGCAAATGGTCAAGTAAGAAAGGAGTCTTCAGCACATTGGTTTGTTGATGATATAGAACACCCTTATACCGAAAAGAAACCTTTTAGTTGGATTAGAGGTTATCATGTGGGTGGAAGATCTATTATGTGGGGAAGACAAACCTATCGTATGAGTGATTTAGACTTTGAAGCCAATAAAAGAGATGGAATTGCCATTGATTGGCCAATAAGATATAAAGACGTAGAAAAGTGGTACGATTTGGTTGAAGAATATATTGGAGTTAGTGGAGAAAATAGAGGGTTGCCACATTTACCCGATGGGAAATTCAGTCCAGCAATGCCTTTTAATGCAGTTGAAAAAGAGTTTCAAAAACAAATTGAAAAGAAATATAGTGATCGTATAGTAATGCCTTCTAGAGTAGCACATATTACAGGAGATAAAGAATATGAAGGTAGATCAAAATGTCAATATAGAAATAGATGTGTTAGAGGATGTCCTTTTGGGGGATATTTTAGCAGTAACGCTTCAACTTTACCAGCAGCAGAACGAACAGGAAATATGACTTTACGTCCTAATTCAATTGCATATGAGATTGTTTATAATGAACGTACAGGAAAAGCTTCAGGTGTAAAAGTAATTGATACCGAGACACATGAAAAACTTTATTTTGAAGCAGATATTATTTTTTGTAATGCATCTACTGTAGGTACTGCAAGTATCTTATTACAATCCAAGTCAAGACGTTTTCCAAATGGATTAGGGAATGATAGTGGTGAGTTGGGAAGAAACTTAATGGATCACCATATGAAAGTTGGTGCTTCTGCTACAGTAAAAGGCTTTGATGATCGTTATTACAAAGGAAGAAAGCCCACGAGTTTTTATATACCAAGGTTTAGAAATTTGGACGACAAAACGAAACAACAGAATTTTATTAGAGGTTATGGATACCAAGGGGGGGTAAGTAGATCAGATAATTGGAGTAAAAATATAGCGGAATTTAGTTTTGGTAAAGAATTGAAAGAAGAATTATTAAAGCCTGGTGATTGGAAGATAGGGGTATATGGTTTTGGAGAATGTTTGCCTTATCATGACAATAAAATAACTCTAAATTATAACAAGTTAGATAAATGGGGATTACCAACAGTTGAATTTGATGTGAAATTTGGTGATAATGAAAAAAATATGAGAAAAGATATGGTGTCACAAGCAGTTGAAATGTTGACTGCCGCTGGCTTTGATAATGTAAAACCTTTTAAAGGAAAATCTAACCCAGGTATTGCTATTCATGAAATGGGTACAGCTAGAATGGGACGAGATCCAAAAACATCGGTGTTAAATGAATACAATCAAATCCATACTGTTCCAAATGTGTATGTAACTGATGGAGCTTGTATGACTTCTTCAGCTTGTCAAAACCCATCATTAACTTATATGGCTTTAACTGTTAGAGCAGTAGAACATGCTATTCAAAACTTTTACGAAAAATAAAAATTGAATTTAATAATGGATAGAAGAAAAGTATTAAAGAATTTGGCTATGGGAATGGGGGGGGTTGTAGCAGCTCCAGTACTCTTGGATATTTTATATTCTTGCTCCTCACAAGAAACTAATTATAAAGACTGGCATGCTTCTGTTTTAACACCTAAAGAAAAGTTTATTGTTACTCATTTGGTGGATATTATTATTCCAGAAACAGATGTTAAAGGTGCTGTTGCTGTAAATGTTCCTCAATTTATAGATTTGATGTTAAAAGATATAGAAAGTGATACTAATAGAAATCAATTTAAAAGAGGGGCTGAATTATTTGCAATTAATTTTCAGAAAAAGTTTCATAAACCTATTTTTGAAGGAACTAAAAATGAAATAGAAGGTCTTCTGGCTATTTTTTTTCAGGTTAACCAAAAAGAAGCTGAAAGAATATATAAATTACAAAGGCAGAACATTTTTAACGTTTCTAGAGAGCAAGCAGATGAATATTCTTTATATAAGTTTTTAATTACTTTACGTTCTTTAGCTATGTTTGGTTTTGCTACATCAGAATATATAGGAGAGTTTGTGTTGAGTTACGATCCAATTCCTGGAGAATACTTGCCAGATATATCAGTAGAACAAGTTAAAAATGTATGGTCTTTGCGATAAAATAAAATTAAATGAAAATTATAAAACGTTTTTGTGTACTAATAATAGTTATTTTTTTAAGTTCTTGTTCTAATATATTTAAGAATAAAAAAAATAAATGGGTAAATCTTTTAGAAGGAAAAGAAGTAAATAATTGGGTAGTTAAAATAGCTAAACATCCGGTAGGAGAAAATTATAAAAATACTTTTCAGATAAAAGATGGAGTTTTATGTGTTCAGTATCAAAAAGATTATAATTTTAACAAGACCTTTGGGCATATTTTTTACAACAAAGAATTGTCACATTATAAATTAAAATTAGAATATAGATTTTTGGGAAATCAGATAAAAGGAGGAGAAGCGTGGGCAGAACGTAATAGTGGAATTATGATTCATGGTGAAAACCCCTATAATATGCTTCAAGATCAATTATTTCCCGTGTCTATTGAAGTACAGCTTTTGGGAGGCTTAAACAACAAAAAAGAGAGACCTACAGCTAATGTATGTACACCAGGAACAAATATTGTAATGAATGGTAATTTTGAAACAACTCACTGTATTGGTTCTAATTCAAAAACTTTTTATGGAGATCAATGGGTTCAAGTAGAAGTAGAAGTACATGGTAGTGATTTAATTATTCATAAAATTAATGAAGAAGAAGTGATAAGGTATACTAAACCTGAAATAGGAGGTACCATGTTGGAAAACAAACCTTATTGGAGACAATATATTGGAACATTGTTGGGAAAAGGCTATTTTTCATTACAGAGTGAGAGTCACCCTGTTGAGTTTAGAAACATTTATTTAAAAGAATTGTAATAATTAATATACAACATAGATCACAAAAGCCCAAAACAGAAAGTTTTGGGCTTTTGTTATAAAATTAGTACAGTTTAACAATTCTGTGATAAAAAAAATAAAACAAGATATATTGTGAACAAATATTTATATTTGTTCGCAACGAATTTTCAATAAAAAAAATAAAATTAAATGAGTGTTTTAGTAAATAAGAATTCTAAAATTATTGTTCAAGGATTTACTGGGAGTGAAGGAACTTTTCATGCTTCTCAAATGATTGAATACGGAACCAATATCGTAGGTGGAGTTACTCCAGGTAAAGGAGGACAAGAGCACTTAGGAAAACCAGTTTTTAACACAGTACAAGATGCTGTAGACAAAGCTCAAGCAGATACATCTATTATTTTTGTACCACCTGCTTTTGCTGCAGATGCTATTATGGAAGCTGCAGATGCTGGTATTAAAGTAATTATTTGTATTACAGAAGGAATTCCTGTTGCCGACATGGTAAAAGTAAAAGGATACTTAGAAGGAAAAGAAGCTCGTTTAGTAGGACCTAACTGCCCTGGAGTTATTACTCCAGAAGAAGCTAAGGTTGGAATTATGCCAGGTTTTATTTTTAAGAAAGGAAATGTAGGAATTGTATCTAAATCAGGTACATTAACTTACGAAGCTGCTGACCAAGTTGTAAAACAAGGTTACGGAATTACTACAGCTATTGGTATTGGTGGAGATCCAATTATTGGAACTACAACAAAAGAAGCTGTAGAAATGTTGATGAACGATCCAGAAACTGAAGCGATTGTAATGATTGGTGAAATTGGAGGTCAATTAGAAGCTGAGGCTGCTAGATGGATCAAAGCTGATGGAAACAGAAAACCAGTGGTAGGATTTATAGCAGGACAAACTGCACCAGCAGGTCGTACTATGGGACATGCAGGAGCAATTGTAAGTGGAGAAGGTGAATCTGCAGCTGCTAAAATGGAAATTTTGGCAGAGAACGGAATTCATGTGGTTGCATCACCAGCAAAAATTGGAGAGGCTGTTGCAGAAGTTTTATCAGCAGTAGCAAAATAAATATTAGAGTTTAAGAATGGGATTATTAGAGAATAAAACAGCAATTATTACTGGTGCAACTAGAGGTATTGGTAAAGGAATTGCACTAGAATTTGCAAAACAAGGTGCCAATGTTGCGTTTACTTATAGCTCATCTGTTGAAGCTGCAAATGCATTAGAGGCTGAATTGACTGCAATGGGTGTAAAAGCCAAAGGATATCAATCTAACGCAGCAGATTTTGATGCTGCACAAGCTTTGGCTGCAGATGTGTTAAAAGAATTTGGTACAATAGATGTGTTAATTAACAATGCAGGAATTACAAAAGATAATTTATTAATGCGTATATCAGAAGAAGATTTTGATAAAGTATTAGAAGTTAACTTAAAGTCTGTATTTAACTTAACCAAAGCTGTAATTCGTCCAATGATGAAACAAAGAGCTGGATCTATTATTAATATGAGTTCTGTTGTTGGTGTTCAAGGAAATGCAGGTCAAACAAATTATGCTGCTTCTAAGGCAGGAATGTTAGGTTTTTCTAAATCTGTAGCATTAGAATTGGGATCAAGAAACATTCGTTGTAACTCTATAGCTCCTGGTTTTATTGAAACAGAAATGACAGCTAAGTTAGATGAGGCTGTTGTAGATGGATGGAGACAAGCTATTCCTTTAAAAAGAGGAGGTCAGCCAGAAGATATTGCAAATGCATGTGTGTTTTTAGCTTCTGATATGTCTGCATATATTACAGGACAAACTTTAAACGTTGATGGTGGTATGATTACTGCATAATACAACTAAAATAATAATATTAAACTGCCCTAAAGTAAAGCTCTTTAGGGCAGTTTTTTTATATTTATAAAAAGCAAATCAACATGATTATTTTTGACATAAAAGAAAAAATATTATCAAACAAATGGAAGCCTTTAAAACTGTTCTCTTATCAGTACAAAGGAACCAATGGCAAAGAATGGGAACAAGTAAGAGAGGTTTATGATAAGGGAGATGGAGCAGCAGTATTTATGTATAACAAAAAAGAAAAAAAAGTACTGTTAACCAAACAATTTAGAATGCCAGCTTATATAAACGGTTTAAAAGGAGGTATTGTAACAGAGGTGCCTGCAGGTATGTTAGATAAAGATGATCCTGAAACATGTATTATTAGGGAAATAGAAGAAGAGACAGGTTATAAAGTACCAAAGGTTATAAAGGTTAGAGATTGTTTTATGACCCCTGGAGCAGTTACCGAGATAACACATATGTTTATAGCTGAATATGATGCATCTATGAAAATTGCAGAAGGTGGTGGAGTAGCAAATGAACAAGAAGATATTTTGGTTTTTGAAATAAGTTTTAGTGAAGCCAAAAGATTAGTAGAGAACAACGAAATTAAAGATGCAAAAACATTAATTTTGTTACAATATGCATGGATTCATAATTTGTTAGAAGAATAAAAGAAACAATAAAAAATAATAAAATAAACTACAAAATGGCAAAAGTAATAATCAATAGTTTTGATGATTTTAAAGCATACGAAGGAAAATTAATTGGGGTTTCTGAATATTTAGAAATTCCTCAAGAACGAATCAATCAATTTGCAGATGCTACATTAGATCATCAATGGATTCACTGCGATGCTGAGAAAGCAAAAGAAGGGCCTTTTGGAACTCCTATTGCACATGGATACTTAACCTTGTCTTTAATGCCTTATTTATGGGAGCAAATTATAGAAGTAAACAACAGTAAAATGTTGGTGAACTATGGTATTGAAAAATTAAAGTTTAACAAACCCGTTCCTGTAAATAGTAAAGTTCGTTTAAAAGCAAAGTTAAAGTCAATAGATAATTTAAGAGGAATTTCTAAAACTGTATTGTCTATTAATATAGAAATAGAAGGAGAACGCAAAACAGCTTTAGATGCAGATATTGTATTCTTGTATCATTTTGTAAATTAAGAAATGCGTAGTACTAAAGAAATAAAACAATTGGTACAGCAAAACATTCATCAAATAAAAATTAGTGAATTTGTTGCTGAAGGAGGTTGGCCGAATATAGAAGATATAGATGTGGCTGTTTTTAACCAAACAGAAAACAACGGTACCGAAGTTATAGATTTACACATTTTATATACGGTAGACAAGGCAGGATGTTGTTTTATTCCTGGTCAAGAACAACATATGAGGTTGCCCAAAAAGGTAACAATTCAAAATAACGATGTTAAAATTTTATAATCATGAATAAAAATCAAAACTTAAACATACCTAAGAGTTTATTATTATTAATTGTAGTAGTAATTGTAGTTATTGTTTTTATTTCTAAATCTGCATTAACTATAGATTCAGGAAAAGCAGGGGTTTTGTATAAAACCTTTGGAGGCGGTGTAGTTACAGATGAACCAGCCTTGGGAGAAGGATTTCATTTAATAGCTCCCTGGAATAAAGTAATTGTTTATGAAGTTAGACAGCAAGAATTGTTTGAGAAAATGAAAGTTTTATCTTCTAATGGATTGGATATTATATTAGAAGTTACCGCTTGGTATTTGCCACAAAAGGACAAAATAGGTAAGTTACATCAGCAAAAAGGACAGATGTATTTAGAGTCTGTTATCAAACCTTCTTTAAGATCTGCTGCTCGTTCTGTAGTGGGAAGATATACTCCAGAACAGATTTATTCTAGCAAAAGAGATGTTATTCAAGAAGAAATATATACAGAGACTAAAAAGATTTTAGACAATCAATTTATTCAGTTAAACGATGTTTTGGTTAGAGATGTAACTTTACCTCCTACGATTAAAACAGCTATTGAAAATAAATTAAAACAAGAGCAAGAGTTTTTAGAGTATGAGTTTAGGTTAGAAAAAGCTCGTAAAGAAGCTGAACGTCAAAAAATAGATGCTGAGGGGAAGGCCATTGCGAATAAAATTTTGAGTGAATCGTTAACCGATAAAATTTTAATGGAAAAAGGAATTGAAGCTACTAAAGAATTAGGAGCTTCTCCTAACGCTAAAATTGTGGTAATAGGTTCTGGTAAAGATGGATTGCCTATTATTTTGGGAAATCAATAAATCACAAGTGCATACAATTAAAAAGCGACTACACATTGTAGCCGCTTTTTTCGTTATATGGAGTTAATATAACTTGTTAAATTTTGATCTCTAGAAAGATTTAATTTCTTTCTCAGTCTGTGTCTAGCTACGTGTATACTACCTAAGGATATTCCTAATAAATATGCCATTTCTTGACCAGTAAAGTTTAGTTTAATTAAAGCACATAATTTTAAATCGGCAACACTTAAATTAGGGAATTTTTGTTGCAACCTATCATAAAAACCTTTGTTAACAGAAGAGAATTGTGTGTTGAATGACTCCCAAAGGTTGGAAGATTGATTGTTTATGTTTTTAAGAAAAGCCTTTGTAGAGCTGTTTTTGTGGTTTGTTGTTAAAAAGTTTTTTAAGGAGTTAATAATTTGTTCTCGTTCTATTAATTGTAGTGTATTGGTTGTTAATTCCTTATTTTTTTTATCTAAAATTTCTCTAGCAAGTTTCTTTTGCTTTTCTATTTTTATCTGTTTTAGTCTTGTATATGTTAAAAGAGCAATAATAATAAGTATAGATACAATTCCGTACAGTGCTATTTTAAATGTTAAAACTTTTTGTCTTTGTTTAGACAATTCTAATTCTTTGTTTTTTAAAGATGTAGTTTTTTTACGTAGTTGTTCGCTATAAAAATTCTTAATTTTTAACAAGCCTTGGGTTTCTTCATTTCTAGGGTTTAAAAATTTAGTATTTATGGCAATAGATTTTAGACTGTTGGCATAAGCATTTTTATAATCTCCAATTTTAGATAATGTTTCAGCATAACAATTATATACATAGGCTAAATAAAATGTGTGTTCATTTAAATAGTCTTTAGTGCTTAACGCTTTTTCATAATATGTTTTTGCAGTTAAAAAATCGAGCTCTTGTCTGTAAATATTTGCAATGGAGGTGTATAGAATAATTAAAAAACTCTGTTGTTTTTGATGATCGTTAGATAAAGGTAAGTTTTCTAAAATATGAATAGATTCTTTCAATAAAGCTAAAGCTTTTTGAGATTGTTTTTCTTGTCTATAAACCGTAGCTCTTTTTTCGTTTAAGTAAGCCCTGTGTACTTTATCTTTACTAGGAGTAATGTGTATAGAAGCACAACGATCTATAGATTGTAACAATTTAGGAATGTTTCTAATCCTTTGATAATATAATATTAAATTGTAATAAGACTGATAAAGCTCTTCTTTGGTTATTTGTTTTTGTTTAAATAAAAGCAAATACAATTCATGTGCTTTTTTAAAGTTTTTACCAGCTTCTACATCTTGTTTAAATAAATAATTTAAAACTCCTAGTTCTTCATAGGCTAGTGCTTTAGAAATTGGGCTTTTTAGCTGATCGGCAATAAAAAGAGCATCTCCAGAAAAATTAAAAGCTTTGTCAAACTTTTGAGAAGACCTATGTAAGTAACTTAGGTAGATAAGGTTTTGAACTATAGTGATGCTATCTTTTTTTTGAACGGATGATTGATAGTTTTTTTGAGTAGCAACAATCAGAGAATCAATTTTAATAGGATTCGAAACACAAGTTTTAAACTGCTGACCATACAAACAGTGTATTCCTAACATGTTAAGTAGGAATAGTGCTTTTTTTATAAATGTTGTAATTGTTCTGTTGTTCAAGTTGTTGTAAATTAGTTTCTTATGTTTTTTTTTGTTTAGTTTTTTAATCTGTAGTAATAGAGGTGTTAAGTTTATGTAATCGGTGTTTTTAACAAAAATACAGAATATTATATAGATTTGGATGGGTCGATTTGAAATGAATTCAAATTGTAAATAAAATCAATCTAAATGAAAACAGTTTTGCATTTATTACTCTGTTTGTTCTTTGTGTTTTGTTCAGGACAAACAACATTAAAAAAACATAAACCCAATATACTTTTTATTGGAATTGATGATTTAAGACCAGAGTTAGGTTGCTATGGTTCTCCTATAGCAGTTACTCCCAATTTAGATCAATTGGCACAACAAGGATTGTTGTTTAACAAAGCATATTGTCAGCAGGCTATTTGTGGTCCTTCTAGAGCAAGTCTATTAACAGGAATAAGACCAGAAACAAGCGGTGTGTTTCATAACTATATAAAGTTTAGAGAAGCCAATCCTGATGTAATAACCTTACCACAACATTTTAGAAACAACGGATACGAAACTGTTTATACAGGTAAAATATTCCATCATGGAGATCTAGATGACGAATTATCGTGGAGTAGAAAACCAGCTTATGATAGCTTAAAAGTAAAAGGAATCCCTAAACCTGTTGGTTTTGCTTTGGAAAAAAACAACAAAGAACGTGCTGCTACTAGAAAAGTAATGTTTGATAAATACGGGAAAGTAGCAAAATATGGTTTGGCAATGGGACAAGCGTATGAATGTGCAGATGTAGAAGATTATGTGTACAGCGATGGCTACAATACAGAATTGGCTATTGCTACCATGCATGAAATGGTGAAGACCAGCGATAAACCTTTTTTTCTTGGGTTAGGGTTTCGTAAACCACATTTAAATTGGACATCTCCTAAAAAGTATTGGGATTTATACGATGAAACTAAAATACCATTAACTACAGATGCAAGTCACCCAAAAAACGGAGCAACTATGGGCTTGCATCCATCTTTTGAGTTAAGGGTACGTAGTGACATTCCTAAAATAGGAGAAATAGACGAGGAGTTGGCAAGAACGTTAAAACACGCATACTTAGCCTGTGTTAGTTATGTAGATGCACAAATAGGAAAAATGATTACAGCCATAGATAAAGCTGGGATTAGAGACAATACAATTATTATTGTTTGGAGTGACCATGGTTGGCATTTAGGAGATAAAGGAATATGGGGAAAAGCTACAAATTATGAAATAGCAACTAGAGTTCCTTTAATGATTTGGACTCCAGATATGTTGAAAAAGAATAGAGGTAAAGTTTCAGAGGCCTTGGTAGAGTTGGTAGATATGTATCCTACTTTATGTGATTTGGCTGATTTGGAAACTCCTAAACATATAGAAGGAATCAGCTTTAAACCCTTGTTAACTAAGCCAAATAAAAAATGGAAACAAGCAGCGTTTAGCCAATTTCCAACACCAGCACTTAGAGAGTGGGGAGCTTACCCTATTAGAACTGCTATGCGAGAAACATACTTTGGTCCATTGCTAAAAGAGGTAGAAGATAAAATTAAGAATCAGCAAAAAGAGAAATGGAATAGAACTTTATTTGAAAACAACTTAATGGGTTACGCTATGCGTACTAAGGATTATCGTTTTATTGTTTGGAAAGATAGAACAAACCCTAAAAGAGAACCTGTTTTTTATGAGTTGTACAACCATAAAATAGACCCTACAGAAACAGTAAATATAGCGGATACATCACCCAAATTGGTAAAGAAATTAATGAAACAATTTAACAAAGGATGGGTGGGGAATAGTCCTAACTAAACACATAACAATCATGGAAAGAAGAGAATTTTTTAAAAAAGGTGTAAAAGGAGCTGTGGCAGCTAGTATAATTCCAATAACGGGAATCAATGCTTCTGAATTGTCTATAGACTCTAACGATGTAAACAAAGTATCAGAAGGGATTTTTGAGGATTCATCAAACGTAATTAGAAAAAAATCATATAATTACGAAGTAGCTGTTATTGGAGGTGGTGTTGCCGGAGTTTGTGCAGCAGTATCGTCAGCAAGAAATGGAGCTAAAACTATTTTGGTACAAGACAGACCTGTATTAGGAGGAAATGCATCTAGTGAAATTAGAGTACATTTGAACGGAGTTACACATTTAAAAAATGGTACTCCAGAACGAGAAACAGGAGTGGTAGAAGAAATTTTATTACATAATAGATTTCACAACCCTCAAGAGTCTTATACTGTTTGGGACCATATTATTTATGATTATGCAACGTCTGTTCCTAATTTAAAAGTAGTGCTAAACACTCAAGCTATTCAGGCAAAAACCGAAAAGTCTAAAATTAAATCGGTAAAATGTTGGCAATTAACTACAGAAACAGAAATTACCATTTATGCCGATGTATTTATAGATTGTTCAGGTGATGGTTTGATGGCGGCCACAGCAGGAGCTCTTTACAAAACAGGTAGAGAAGGAAAAGCAGAGTTTAATGAGAAGTATGCTCCAGACAAAGCTGATGGATGGCAAATGGGGGCAACCATTTTATTAAGTTCTAAAGACATGGGAAAACCAATGCCTTATGAAGCCCCACACTTTACCATACCATATAATTACAAAGAAGCTCACAAACACAGAAAATTGAAACATTTTTCTCAGGGTATTTGGTGGGTAGAAGTAGGTAGCGATAAGGATATTATTGCAGAATTTGAAGAGAATAGAGAAAAATTAATGGGCTATGCTTATGGAGTTTGGGATCATATAAAAAAAACGAATCCAGAAGCAAAAAATCATGCCTTAGATTGGGTGTGTTCTTTACCAGGAAAAAGAGAGTCTAGACGTTTTATAGGTGATTATATTTTATGCGAACCAGATTTGTTAACGTACAAAGATTTTGAAGATGCTGTTGGTTACGGGGGGTGGTCTTTAGATGAACACAACCCTGGAGGAATAGAAAATATTACAGAACCTCCTAGCTATTTTCATCAAAAGTTCGAAAAAGTATATCAAATTCCTTACAGAAGTTTGTATTCTAAAAATATTAAAAACTTATTGTTTGCAGGTAGAAATATCAGTCAAACACATATTGCTCTGTCATCAACAAGATTGCAAGGTACTTGTGCAACTATGGGACAAGCTGTTGGAACTGCTGCAGCCATGTGTATACAAAAAAATGTTTTACCTAGAGATATTTATAAAAAATACATAAACAACTTGCAAGAACAATTGTTGTTAGATGATGCTTATATTCCAAATAGACCTTCTAGAGACGATAAAGATTTGGCTAAAAAAGCAAGTTTTATTTTTGCTTCTTCTACTGCATCGGGTGATGCAAAATTACTAGTTGATGGGTATTCTAGAGATGTACAAGATGAAATTCATCACTGGGAGTCTGAAGGTAAAAATGCAAACGTACAATTAGAATGGGACAAACCCATTCAATTATCTAATATCGTAATTAAATGCGATACCAACGTGAGACGTAATATTTTAATGCGTAAAGATTCTAGAAATGATGATAGGTTTACCAATACAGTACCTATTGAGTTGCTAAAATCTTTAGATGTAGAAGCTCGTGTAAACGGTACGTGGCTAAAGGTAGGAACTCTTAATAAAAACAGAAAACGATTGATTAAGTTTAGTTTTGAGAAGGTGAAAACAACAGCTATTAGAATAAATGTAAAAGATACTTATGGTGCTAAAAACATTCGTTTGTATGAAGTAAGGTGTTATAATTCTTAAAAAGGCACCTAATTTTATTTTTTTATGATAAAAAAGCTCCAATTCTATAGATTTAAGGATTGGAGCTTTTATAGTTATTAAATCAATAAAAAAATTAATTCTTTTTCATGTCTATTAAAATAGAGAAAGTTTTGTTAATATCTTCTTCTTTTACCACAATAGTAATTTCGTGTGTGGTAGATATAATTTCTTGTACAGGAATGTCTGCCCAAGCCAATTGTTTTAAAATAAAATAATAAATTCCAGATTGCTGAGAATTAGACTTTGGCAACTTAATGGTAATAGAAGCTAATTCTTTAGAAGAAGATAGTAATTGTTCAGTTTTAAAAATATCAGAAACTTTATCGTGTAATTTTTTACTAGTAATAATATTGGTTTCAAAAATTCCTTGAGAAATGGTAAAGAAATAATCTTTGTCTTCTCCAAACTCGTGAATTAAATCAGAAATACATTTTAATAAGGTTGGGGTGTTTTTAAAGGTAAAATTCCCCAAATCAGAACGTACAATAAAATCTCCTAAAGTAAGAGTTATTTTTTTGATGTTTTTTCTGATTTTTAAAATGCTAGAAGGAGATAGTCTGTTGATAGCCATCATGATAGCTCCAGACTTTACATCTTTGTTTAAATCTTTTTCAACGTCTGGCTGAATGACTCTGGCCAGTGATGAAACGTTGATTAATTTATCATTTAAAGCCTCTTCTAAAAAAGGTGTTTTTCTAATAATTCCTTCTACAGATTCTTGTATGGTTTTCATACGTGTTCAAATTTTAACAATTCGTATTAAGATGTAAAGATATTATTATTTTTTTGTTCAAATAACACATTTGTGAAACCTTTGCATTTTTATTGCAAATATTTTTTGGAGTAAATTAAAATAACTGAAACTAGAAACAACTATTATGAAAGTATTAAAGTTTGGAGGTACTTCTGTAGGAAGTCCAAAGAGTATAAAAGAGGTAGCTAACATTGTTAGAAATATAGAAGGGAAAAAAACGGTGGTTTTATCTGCCATGTCTGGAACAACAAATTCTTTACACGAAGTAGCAGATCATATCATCAACTATAGAGAAGAAGAAGCTAACAATTTGATCAACAATTTGATTGAAAAATATGTTGATGTTGTTAACGAATTGTTGACAGAAAAAGAAAATCAAAATGAAGCGATTGCTTTAGTCTCTAATCGTTTTGAATTTATTAGAGAACATATTGGTATAGAAATTCCATCTTCTCAAATAGAAAAAAACATTGTAGCTCAAGGAGAAGTATTGTCTACCAACCTATTTAATTTTCATTTAAAAGAAGTAGGAGCCAATGCTTTGCTAGTTTCTGCTTTTGATTTTATGGCTATAGATGAATCTAACGAACCTGTACTATCTAAAATTACAGAAGAGTATGGAAAAATTATAGCAAACAATCCATCTACAGAAATTTTTGTTACACAAGGATATATTTGTAACAGCCATACAGGTAAAATAGACAACTTAAAAAGAGGAGGTTCTGACTATTCTGCTTCTTTAATAGGTGCTGCTATTGTTGCTGAAGAAATTCAGATTTGGACAGATATTGATGGAATGCATAACAACGATCCTCGTTTTGTAGAAAACACCTTTTCTTTAAAAGAAATTTCTTTTGATGAAGCTGCTGAGCTGGCTTATTTTGGAGCTAAAATTTTGCATCCACAATCTGTAATTCCGGCACGTAAAGCAAATGTACCTGTATTGCTAAAAAATACATTTGAACCAAATGCTCCTGGAACAATTATTAAAAATTGTGAGGTGCCTAGTGGAGTGAGAGCTATTGCTGCCAAAGATGGAATTACTGCTATAAAGATCAAGTCTTTTAGAATGTTAATGGCTTATGGTTTCTTAAAAGGGATTTTTGAAGTTTTTGAAAAATACAAAACTTCTATAGATATGATTACAACCTCAGAAGTAGCAGTATCTTTAACAATAGATGATACAACACACTTAAAAGAAATTGTAGCAGAGTTGCAAGAAATTGGAAATGTAGATGTTGATACAGATTTAAGTATAGTATGTTTAGCAGGAGATTTTTCATCTAAAAGAACAGGAGCTAGTACTGCTATTTTAAATAGCTTGTCTCACATTCCTATTCGTATGATATCTTATGGTGGTTCTGATTACAATGTGTCTTTGTTGATTAACACAGAAAATAAAAAAGAAGCTTTAATAGCTTTAAATAACGGAGTATTTTAAGCTGTAATAATTATAGAAATTAAGTGCTAAAATCAAAAAATAGTTTATTTTTGCATTTATTAAACACGAACAAAAGATTTAGAATAAAATGGATATTTCACAATTCTCAGGATTTTTAGCATTCTTATTTGTATTTACAGCTGGTTTTTGGTTGTTAATTTTCTTATTAACATTTGTAGTGCCTTATTGGATTACAGGAACTGTTATAGAGAACATAAAACTAAAAGCAGCCGCTAAAAAGAAATCGTAAATATTTTATTTAAAATATATTTAAAAGCCTAATAGACATTTATTCTATTAGGCTTTTTTTGTTAAAAATAAACAAATGAAATTAAGCGTAACAGAATTAGAAACTTTACGAACAATAGCAAAACACGCTGCTTTAAAAGCAGGAGCTCATGTAATTGCTTGTTTTGGTACAGATTTTAAAATAGGTAGTAAAAACAAAGGAGGGAGTTTGGCAGCCGATGTAGTTACAGAGGTAGATCTTAAATCTCAAGAAATAATTTATTCTACATTACAAGATAGTATTAAAAAGTATGATTTAGGTTGGTTAGGAGAGGAGTCTGAAGATGATAAAAGTAGATTGGTTAAAGATTATTTTTGGACCGTAGACCCTATTGATGGTACGTTGCCTTTTACTCAAAAAAGCCCTGGATTTGCGGTGTCTATTGCTTTGGTTTCTAAAGCCGGAAATGCAGTTATTGGTGTAGCTTATGATCCTTATCATGATGATTTGTATGAGGCTATAAAAGGAGGAAAAGCTTATAAGAATGGAGAACTGCTTACAATTCAATATCACAAAAATAAGGGGTTAACTTTTTATAGCGATTTAAGTTTTGTTTCTTCAGGAGCTCATAAATATTTGGTACAATCTTTAGAAAGAATTTCTTTAGAAAAGTATCAAAAGCCCTTAGAATTGGTAACACATCAGGGAGCAGTGATAAATGCCATGTGTGTGTTGCAAAATGCTCCTGCAGTATATATAAAACCACACAGAGATAAACTAGGGGGAGGTTGTGCTTGGGATTTTGCAGCAACGATGTGTATTGCCGAAGCAGCGGGATGCAAGCCTACAGATTATTTTGGAAATAAAATTAACTTAAACAAAGAGGAAAATACCTATATGAACAATGAAGGAATTAAATATGAAGTGTGGTAGTATAAGTTTATTCTAAAATTTCAAACTCAATATTTACATCCACTTCTGGCCATTCTGAGTGTCCATCTAATTTAACATCTATTATTTTATCTATAACATCAAATCCTTTGGTTACTTGTCCAAATACAGTGTGTTCTCCATCTAAATGACTACAATCTAATTTTGTTTGTATGATAAAAAATTCAAACGGATTTGATTTTTTTCCAGGGTTGTTAACCCATCTTCTGGCAGCAGACAAAGCTCCGCGTTTGTGAGTAATTCCGTCTCTAAATTCTGGCGGAATTTTATAATTGTTCAATTGTATTCTATACGTGTCAACAATAGTTTTTTCTGACCAACCACCTTGAATAATAAAATCTTTTACAATTCTATGAAAACAGGTTTTGTTGTAATATCCGTTTTTAATTAAATAAATAAAACTAGCTCTGTGCAATGGAGTTTCTTTATACAGCGTAATATGTATGTTACCAAGTCTAGTTTTTAATAAAAGTTTAGTTTCTGGGTTTTTTCTTCCGTATTCTAAAAAAAAACTTTTAACATTTTTATGGTTAATAATGTCTTTAACCAATAGCTCCTTTTTAGGAATTTGTGCCAATAAAGAATCTTTTATTTCTTGTAGCGTTGGTTTTTTAGGTTCTTGTTTTGGACTTTCTTTTTTAATAACATTTACCACAGCAGTTTGCGTTTCTGCTTTTGGTTTTTTAGACTTAGAAGAACAACTAAAGACCCAAAAAGAAATGCATAGAACTTTAATAAAAAAAGAGATATGTCTATTCAATAATACCTGCATATAAGCTTTTTACAATTCCGTCTGCCAATCCAATTTTAGGAACATAAATACGTTTTGCTTCAGACCATTTCATGGCAGATAAATATATTTTAGTGGCCGGTATAATTACATCGGCTCTATCTTGATTTAAGTTTAATTCAGAAATACGTTCATCATAACTCATGGTTTTTAAATACCTGTAATTTGCTTTCATGTATATGTAAGAAAGTGGAGATCCATCTGTTCTACCAGACATTTTGTATATTTTGTTAATGTTACCACCAGACCCAATTAATGATATGTTTTTTATATCTGAAGTATGTTTTTTAACCCATTCTTTCATTTCTTGCCACTCTTCTTTTAGGCTGTCTTTTTGGTTTAACATTCTTACGGTTCCCATTTTAAAAGACTTAGATCGGCTGAGTTTTCCGTTTTTGTAAACAGTCATTTCTGTACTACCACCACCAACATCAACATACAAGTAAGATTTGCTATTGTCTAACAATTCTCCCAAATCTGTAGTGGCAATAATTTTTGCTTCAATTTTACCGTCTATAATATCAATTTTAATTCCGGTTTTTTTTAAAATTCTATCAATTACATAGTCACCATTAGAAGCATCTCTCATAGCCGATGTTGCGCATGCTTTGTATTTGACAACTCCATGGATACTCATTAGTAGTTGAAAAGCATTCATAGCATCTGTAAGCCTGATGATTTTCTTTTCAGAAATTTCTCCGGTTACAAAAGTGTCTTCTCCTAAACGAATGGGTACTCTAATAAGAGCTGCTTTTTTAAATTTTACACTCGTACCATCTTCTTTTTCTATGACATCCATAATTAAAAGTCTAACAGCGTTAGATCCAATATCTATGGCTCCGTATTTTTGAATTTTAATCAAAATAAATTGTTTTTAATTAATATAGGTTTCCTTTATTTTTTATGATGTTTAGGAAACTCTTTTAAAATTGTTTTACCTGGTTTTATGTTTTTCCAATGTTGTGTATCAAACTGAATTCCAATAACACCACATGTAGGTACGTGGGCTATAGGTTCGCTTCCAAAAGAATTTACAAAGGTATTAATTCCATGATCATGACTAAAAACAATGGCAGAATCATAAGCATCATCTAAAGCTCTAATTGTTTTGACCAAATAGCCATCACTAAAGCTATATAATGATTTGCTTATTTTTAAATGTGCCATAGGAAACCCTAGTACATTACAAAAAATAATTCCAGTATGTAGTGCTCTGTTAGCACAGCTAGAAATAAAAGAATCGGGTTTAGGAATTTTGTTTTTTAAAACTTTGGCTACTAAATACGCATCTTTAATTCCTCGTTTTTTTAAAGGTCTGTCTATATCATCTATACCTTCATATTCCCATGAAGATTTAGCGTGTCTTACAATATATATTGTTTTCATAGTTGTTTGCTACTAGGGGTTAAGGAGCTAGTCTTTCTATTTTCCACTCAAAATTTTCTAATAAAGTATATCTTATTCTATCATGCATTCTATTAGGTCTACCTTGCCAAAATTCAATAGAAATAGGTTTTATAATATAGCCTCCCCAATGTTCTGGTCTTGGAATTTCTTTTCCTTTAAATTTTTGTGTGTAGTTTTCTAATTGTTTGTTTAATTCTTCTTTAGAGGCAACCACTTGACTTTGGTTAGATGCCCATGCACCTAATTTACTACCCTCGGGTCTAGATTCAAAATATCCGTCAGATAAATTTGCCTGTATTTTCTCAGCTTTCCCTTTTATTATAACTTGTTTTTCTTGTGTTTCCCAAAAAAAAGAAGCACATATGTTTGGGTTGTTAGCAATGGCTGTTCCTTTTTCGCTATTGTAATTGGTATAAAATATAAATCCTTCCCAGGTAAAACGTTTTAACAATACAATACGGTTTTTAGGAAATCCATCTAAACCAATGCTAGCAATGTTCATAGCGTTGGTTTCTAGGCCAGTTTCGGCAGCTTCCACTTCGTAAAACCATTGCTGAAAAAGCTCAATTGGTGTTTCTGGAATTGTTGTTTCTAACAATTCTCCCTTTTGATAAGTTTTTCTATAATCGCTTAAATCCTTATTCATGTTTGTGTTTAATCATATAAAGTCCTATGTATGTGATGATTCCGTTGATTAGTAATAATTCGTAACCAAACTCAAATCCATTGAACAAACTAGCACTGTATTCATTTATAAAATAACTAAAAATAATAGCAATAATGGCTATAAATATGACCCATTTATCTTTAATGTTATGTTTGGTAAAAATACCAAAAGAAAACAAACCTAATAAGGGACCGTAGGTAAAAGATGCGACCTTTAAAAGATTGCTAATTACATTGTCGTTTAAAATATATTTAAAAGAAATAATGGTTAAAATTAGAATGAAAGACATGTAAATATGTGTTTGTTTTCTAATTTTTTCTTGTTCTTTTTTTGATTTGGTTTCAATTTTTAAAAAATCAATACAAAAGGATGTTGTTAAAGATGTTAAAGCACTATCGGCACTAGAATAAGCGGCAGCAACCAATCCTAAAATAAATAGAATTGAGGCTCCTAATCCTAAGTTTCCGTTTAAAGCAATTTCTGGAAAAAGCAAATCGGTTTTAGATTTACCATCTATAATAGGAATGCTAATGTTTTCTTGTTGAGCATATGTAAACAACAAAGCTCCTAATGTTAGAAACAGAAAGTTAATAATGATGAGAGAGGGTGCTAAAGACATCATATTCCATTGTGCTTCTTTCGTGTTTTTACAAGTTAGGTTTTTTTGCATCATATCTTGGTCTAATCCTGTCATTGCAATAGCAATAAAAGCCCCACCTAGTACAGATTTTAACCAATAGTTTTTGGTGTTTACATCATCTGTAAAAAATATTTTTCCGTAGTTGCTATATTCTTGAGAACTAATAAAATCAAAAAGGGTGGAGTTTAATTTTTCTAACAACAAGTATCCTATTACAATTAGGGCTGTTAACATAAAAAGAGTTTGCAACGTATCTGTCCAAATAATGGTTTTAATTCCTCCTTTAAAGGTGTAAATCCAAATTAGCAGTACAGAAAAAACAACAGTAAACTCAAAACGAATGTTCCAAGAATCAAAAATAAAATACTGTAAAACAATGGCAACTAAATACAGTCTAAACGATGCTCCAAGGACTCTAGAAACCAAAAAAGAAGCAGCTCCAACTTTGTGACTGTTTGTTCCAAAACGTTGCTCTAAATAGCTATAAATAGAGGTAATGTTGTATTTGTAGTAAAGAGGAAGTAAAATGTACGAAATAACTACATATCCTAAAAAATAACCAAAAACAACTTGCATGTAACTAAACTGACTAGTGGCTACCCAACCTGGAACAGAAATAAAAGTAACTCCAGATAAGGAGGCTCCAATCATTCCAAAAGCAACAATGTACCAAGGGGCTTTTTTATTGGCTTTAAAAAAAGTATCGTTGTTGTTGTCTTTTCCTGTAATTACAGATATTGTGTATAAAACAATAAAATAAAGTCCTATAATTATAGCAATGGTTGTAGGTGTCATTCAATGTATTTAATTCCATTACAAATTAAATATTTTTTTTAATCTATTCCGCTATATATGTACATTTGTGTACTTATGGATTTTTCATCAAAACTTTTAGAAAACGCAGTAAACGAAGTCTCTCAATTGCCAGGAATTGGTAAAAGAACAGCTTTGCGTTTGGTACTACATTTATTAAGACAACCTAAAGAACAAACTAGTTTTTTAACCAATGCGTTAAACAATTTGGTAAATGATATTAAGTTGTGTAAAAACTGTCATAACATATCGGATGTAGAGCTTTGCGAAATTTGTGCAAGCCCTAAAAGAGATGAGACCACTATTTGTGTGGTAGAAGATGTGCGTGATGTTATGGCTATAGAAAATACAGCTCAGTTTCAAGGAATGTATCATGTCTTAGGAGGAAAAATATCTCCTATGGAGGGAATTGGTCCTAACAATTTGCAAATTGATAGTTTGGTAGAAAAAGTAAAAAACGGAAAAGTAAATGAATTGGTTTTTGCATTGAGTTCTACCATGGAAGGAGATACAACCAACTTTTATATTTACAAACAAGTAAAAGATTTAGATGTAAAAATATCGGCCATTGCCAGAGGAATTTCTGTAGGAGATGAGTTGGAATATGCCGATGAGGTTACTTTAGGAAGAAGTATTCTGAATAGAATTCCGTTTGAAAATAGTTTAAGACAATAAAAAAAATCCTCTTTAGTTACAAAGAGGATTTTTTATAAATTAAATTTTAGTAGCTTTTTTAATGGCATTAAAATGGGCTTTTAAAGCTGATTTGTCTCCAGAAGCAATAATATTTTTATCAAACAAAGAACCTCCCATTCCACAACCAACAACACCTACGTTAAAAAAGTCTGCAATATTGTTTTTGTCCACCCCACCTGTAGGCAATAGTTTAATGGTGTTTAAAGGTCCTAAAATATCTTTAATGTATTTGGTTCCCAATTGTGTTGCCGGAAAAATTTTAACTGCACTAGCCCCTAAAGACCAAGCTTTGTAAATTTCGGTAGGAGTATAAGCTCCTGGAAAAACAGGAATTTTATGAGCTACACAGTAACGAATTACGTCTTCATCAATTACAGGAGTAACAATAAATTGAGCCCCTGCATTTAAAGCACGTTTTAAATCATCCATATTGCAAACCGTACCAGCACCAACATTTAAAGTTGGGTATTCTTTGATTAAAGTAGTAATAGATGCTTCTGCGTTTTCAGAATTCATAGTAATTTCTACTGTGTAAAAACCACTATCTATGTATACAGGTATAATTTCTCTAATTTGTTCCATAGAAAACCCTCTCATAATTCCTACAACAGGGGTTTCGTTATATTTTTCCCAAGAAAATGTTGATTTAGACATGTGATGCGATTATTTTTTTGTGTCCTATTAATAAAGCTTTGTCAATCCTATCTGCATCAAAACAAATAACTGTTTGATGAGTTTGATTTAAAGCTAGTTTGTATAATTTGTACAAAATACCTGTGGTGGCAATGTACACTTGTTGTTGATTGTTTTTTAAATAAGCCAATTCTCCACCAATTAACAAACCTGATAAAAAGTAAAAGTTTTCTTCTTTGGTTTTATTTTTCAATAAATCATTAGCTCTAATAGAAAATAAAGAAGAAAGGTGTTGGTTCTCCAAACCTTTATGGACTCCTTGTATAAAGGCAGGTTCCAATTCTTTGCTCCAATCTGTTTTAATGATAGAATTTGTTAAAAGTGTGTTTTTACTGATCACATCAAACAATTCACCCGTCATGTGAGTAGTGAATGATGTGAAAACACCATTTTTGAAAGCAATGTGCTTGCTGTGTGTTCCTGGTAGTAGTAACACACCCTCTTTATCTGTTGGAATGTGTTTAGACAATCCAATGGCTTGGATTTCTTCACCTCTCATAACATCTGCAGTAGTTTTAGCTCCCGATACTAAAATAAGCTCCAATCCATTTTCTGATATTGTTTTGCTAAGTAAATTAGCTCCATCAAAATGAATAGGCATGTCTACATAAGGCAGTTCAACCATACCAATACTAGAAGTAGCCATTCCAGAAGCAACAATAATTGGTGTTGCCCCTGTAAATTTTAAGGCTTTAATTTCAGTTTTTAGATAATTAGCAAAGTAGGATGTTTGCGTTTCTGCTTGATGATTTTCTGTATATTGTTGATGTAGTTTTTTTACACCCACATTTGTACTATGTTCAGCTATTACTTCTAAAGTAGAGGTGTTTACTAAACGCAATCTAAAATTAGAGGTTCCCCAATCGCAACTAATAAATGTTTTTGGTAAAGACATAGGTTATAATTGTACGCTAATTCTTTTTCTGATTAAATAATCTTCTAAGGCAAATTCAGAACAATCTACACCAATACCACTATTTTTAATTCCACCATGTGGCAAGTAGATATCGTATTTTACACCGTTTATTTGTACCTCTCCAAAAGCTAATTTTTGAGAGAAATAAGTTTGAGTTTCTTTGTCTTCTGTAAATACATACGATGCCAATCCAGCATCTGTATTATTGGCCAATTCTAATACTTCTTCTTTAGAGGTAAAAGGAACAATTAAAGCAACAGGTCCAAAAATTTCGTGCTCTAAAACTTCTGATTTTGGGTTACTTAATTTAATAACTGTAGGTTCAAAGAAATATCCAGGCTTGTCAATTGCTTTTCCTCCTGTAATAATTTTACCTCCTTCGGAAACAGCTTGGTTTACAATATTTTGAACTCTAGTAACCGAAACTTTATTTGCCAAAGGTCCCATGTCTGGTTTTTGTTCTTTTCCAAATCCAACTGAAGTAGCTTCAAATTTAGTTTTCATTCCAGCTATAAACTGATCTATTACCGCTTTATGTACATAGAATCTATTTGGAGCTACACAAATTTGACCTGTGTTTGCTGTTTTTAAAATAGAACCTATATTAATAGCGTTTTCTAAGTTGGCATCTTCACAAACAATAAAAGGAGCGTTTCCTCCACATTCCATACTATATTGTTTGATAGAGGTTTTGCTACTTTGTTCAATTAGTTTTTGAGCAGTTTTGGTAGAACCAATCATGGTGATTAATTGTGGAATGGTACTTTCACACAATGGAATTCCTACGTTTTCTAAATCTCCACAAATAACATTTACCACACCTTTAGGAAAGTTGATTTGTTCACAAATTTCTCCAATTAAGTAGGCAGAAATAGGAGAGAATTCAGAAGGTTTTAAAATAATACTACATCCGGCAGCTAGGGCAGGACCCAATTTAAATCCAAGATTTAGTAAAGGAAAGTTGTATGCCAAAAATGCAACAGCAACACCTAAAGGTTGTTTAATCACTGTATGTGTATGAGTACCTTCTTTATCTTTAATATCTAAATCTTCTATTTTTAGAATTTCTTCTGCATAGAATTGTAATGAATTGGTAATGCTTGTAACATCTTCTTCAGAACCTTCCCAAGTTTTTCCCATTTCAAAAACAATAGCTTCACGTAGGTCGTTTGCTCTTTCTAAAATAGCATCTCTAAGTTTGTGCATCCAAGAAACTCTTTTAGAAACAGGGAGTTGAGACCAGTGCTCAAAACCTTTTTGAGCAGCGTTTAAAGTGCGTAAAGTATCTTCTTTAGTAGCCCAACTAATAGTTGCAATAGTTTGTTCTGTTCCAGGACAAACCACATCAAAAGTACTGTTGTTTGTTGCGCTAACTAATTGCCCATCAATATATAAATCTTTATGTCCAAATAATAAATTACTCATAATGGTTTATTTTACAAAAACTTTAGTTTGGGCTTGGCAAGAATATTTTAGAAGAGCTTCTTCATTAATATCTACACCTAAACCAGGATTGGTAGGAACGGTAAGCACTCCATTTTTAATTACTAAACTGTGTTTTACAACCTCATCTCTTAAAGGGTTTTCAGTTCTGTCTAACTCCATTACAGGTTTGTCAGAATACATTCTTCCTGGGTTTTTATCTAGGTTGGCAACCAAATGCACAGCTGCACTAATAGCTATCCAGGTTCCCCAAGTATGTGGAACTACATCTTTAGAGTAGGTTTGAGCTAAAGAAACAATTCTTTTTACTTCGGTTAAACCTCCAGTAGCACAAATATCGGGCTGAGCAATGTCTACACAATCATTGTCAAATAATCTTTTAAATCCGTGTTTTAAATATTCACATTCACCTCCCGAAATAGGGATAGAAGTTCGTAAACGTAATTTTCGGTAACCATCATAATCTTCTGGTGATACAGGTTCTTCAAACCATGAAATGTTGTATTTTTCAACATTTAAAGCAAGTTCTAAAGCTTCTTTGTACGAGTAAGCATGATTGGCATCTATCATTAGTTTAACATCATCACCAATAGCTTTTCTTACTGCTTTTACATATTTAGTGTCTTGTTCAATACCTAAACCTACTTTCATTTTAATGGCTTTAAAACCTTCAGCTTTGTAACTAAGGGCTTCATCCACTAATTTTTTTTCCAAATCAGCAACTCTTTCAAAATACAATCCTGTTGCATACGGATGAATTTCAGGGTTTTTTACTCCACCTAAAAGAACAGAAACAGGTTGGTTTAATATTTTACCTTTTAAGTCCCAAAGCGCAACATCTATAGCACTAACAGCAGCTTGAAAAACTCCGCTTCTACCAAAGTCTAAAGACCTTAAGTACATTTCTTGCCAAATAGACTCGTTTTCTAGTGCGTTTTTTCCAACAATAAAAGGAGTAAAAAATTCTATTCCTGCTTTAATTACATCGGCAGGACCATAACCTTCTCCCCATCCATAAGTACCGTCTTCTAAGGTAATTTTTACCAAACATATTTTTCTAGTATCGTATTGCCATTGAGAAAAATAAAATGGTTCGTCTAGTTTACTAGTTAATACGTAAGGTGTAATTTCTTTAATAATCATGATAATGACTTTTTGTATGTGTACGTATGATAAACTATGTACATACGTTTAAATTAGTTTCTTAATTTATAAGGTATTAGAATATGCTAATACGCAAGTAGCAAGAATAATAATTGCAATTCCTAACAATAATATTTGAAAAGGTTTGGCTACGTTTTTCCATTCACCAGATCTGTATGCCCAAATGTTACTGATGATTAATGAGATTCCTAACATCATTGGCCAAGCAATCATGGTTCCTATATCTCCCATTAGAGCAACACCTTGTCCGTAAGTTCCTAGAGCAGCAAACCATAACAATCCTGCAATTACAGACCATTTTAAAGCTTTTGCCATTCCTGGAGTTTTAAAAGAATTGAATGACTTGTTTTTGATTAATAAGAATAAAGAATATCCTAAATTCATAATATAAGCTCCTGCTAAAACAACTACCCAACGAGCTAGTGCAGTGTTTCTTTGTAATGCTCCTGCTTTTTCTGCAATTTTTCCAATTTCAGAAGTGTTGTCAAAACCTACAGCTAACATGGCAGATAAAATTCCGCTAGCAGAGGCAATCAACAAACCAGTTTTAAAATCTTTTCCTTTTTTAATTCCTTCTATTTCTCCACCTTGTTCTGCTAAAAGTTTATCTCTTTTTAAACCAGCAATGGTAACAACAATAACAGCAATTGCTAACAATACCAATCCTATTAATAAATAAGGGATACTATTAGGGTTTAAAGAATCGTATTTTAAAAACATAGGAATTAAAGCACCAACAATAGAACAAAGTCCCATTACAATTCCATATGTTAAAGACATACCTATATAACCTACAGAAACACCAAACATAATACCTCCAATACCCCATCCAAAACCAAGAGCAGCACCAGACCATATTTCGTTACTAGGAGCTTGAGCAATTACATCAAACAAATTAGGAACTACTAATAAGGCCCATATTAAAGGAAAAATAACCATTGCTACTGTTGCGTGAACAATCCACCAAGCTTCCCATTTTAGCGGAGCTATATATTTCATTCCTAAACCAAAACTTCCTTGGAATAAACTAGCAAATAAGATCAATGCTATTGCAATTAAATAAGTGTCCATAGTTTTAAATATTAATTTTTTATAAAGTTGTTAGTAAATATGGGGTGTTTAAAAACCCGTTTAATTTTTGTGAATCAGTACTTTTTTTACACATAAGAATGTCCTGTAGTATTCTATTGATAAAGTATAGACTGTAGTTCTGAAAACAAATTTCGTTAATAATTATCCAATAACTTAACAACAGTTTACCAAAACAAGTCTATTATTGACATATTATTAATTTAACAGTCTTTTTTTGATAAAATATGTTAATTTTATACTTCATAAATAAAACAACTTATTAAAATTGAAGATTTTACAGAAAAAAATCACGCCGTCTAACAAAAGTTTTTCGGTGTATAAGAATACCAAACCTTATTTAGATGAGTCTTGGCACTTGCATCAAGAGCTAGAGCTTATTTATATTATAGAAGGAACAGGTACTTGTTTTATTGGAGATAATGTTCACGAGTTTTCATCGGGTGAACTGGCTTTAATTGGTTCTAATATGCCTCATTTGTGGAGGAATTCAGAAGCATATCATAAGGATATGAATTTAAAAGCAGAGGTAATTGTTTTGCATTTTAATGAAGACTTTTTAGGGAAAGAGTTTTTTGAAAAAAACGAAATGGTTCTAATGAAAAACTTAATTAGCAAAGCTAGTAATGGGGTAGCTTTTTTAGATGATAAAGTAAAAGCTTATGTGTCTTCAGAATTAGAAAGGCTAATCAATTTAACTGGGTTTAAAAGTATACAATGTATGCTTAATATTTTAGATGCATTGTCGTCTACCAAAGATGTAAAGGAGTTTGCAAGTAATGGGTATACAGAAAAAATTTATGTAAAAGACTCGCAAAGGTTAGAAAAAGTTTATCAATACGTATTAACAAATTTAAATAGAGAAATTCACTTAGATGAGGTTGCAGAAATAGCTCATTTAGGGGTTTCTCCTTTTTGTAGATTTTTTAAGAAAAGAATGCACAAAACCTTTTCACAATTTTTAAATGAAGTTAGGGTAGGTCATGCTTGTAAGTTGTTGATAGAGAATAAACTATCTATTTCAGAGGTAACTTATAGCTGTGGGTACAATTCGCAAACAAATTTTAACAGACAGTTTAAAAAAATAAAAGGCATTAACCCAAAAGCTTACCAAAAAATGTATTTGGATAACTAGAATTTAGAACACACTTTATAATTAATATTAACATTTAAAACCTTCTATTTTTTCTTAATAGAGTTGTATTACAGTATCGTAAATTAAATAAAAAATGAAAAACAAAATCAATGCAATTTTGCTGTTGTTTATAGCGGCAGGTCAATTTCTTATGGCTCAAGTTCAAAAGGATTGGGAGAATGAGTTAATGTTTGAGCAGAATAAATTAAGGTCTCGCGTGCCAAGTTATTCTTATAAAAGCCATACAGATGCTTTGGAAGGAAATAGAACCAAATCAAGAATACAATCTTTAGATGGTACTTGGAAATTTAATTTTGTAGATAAGTCTGGAGATAGACCTAGTGATTTTATCGCAAAAGATTTTAATGGAAGCCCAAAAGATTGGAAAGATATTACCGTACCCTCTAACTGGGAGTTAGAAGGATATGGACAACCTATATATTCTAATATTATTTATCCGTTTACTCCCAATATTTTAAAAGGAGGAACTCGTAATTTCGGTTATATGGGGCCACATCCGCCACAATTTCCGTTTGTAGAAAAATATAGAGACAATCCCGTAGGAAGCTATTATAGAGATTTTACAGTGTCTGAAGATTGGAAAAACGAATCTATTATTTTGCATTTTGGAGGGGTTTCTTCTGCTTTTTATGTATGGGTAAATGGAAAAAAAGTAGGATATAGTCAAGGAAGTAGATTGGCTGCTGAATTTGATGTAACTGATTTTGTAACTACAGGAAAAAACAGAGTTGCTGTTCAAGTGTTTAGATGGAGTGATGGAAGTTACTTAGAAGATCAAGATATGTGGAGGTTAAGTGGAATTCACAGAGAGGTAATGTTGTTGGCTCAACCAAAAGTTGCATTAAACGATTGTTTTGTTAGAACAAAATTTGACAAAGATTTAAAAGATGCCAAATTAGAAGTTCGTCCGCATATGTGGATGAAAGGAGATGAAGAAAAATTAAAAGGATGGGAGTTAAAAGCTCAGTTGTACGATGCAGAAAACAATAAAGTATTGGCAAATCCTATTTCTTGTTCTATAGAAGCAATTCACTTTGAAAGATGGCCACAAAGAGATATTACCAAGTTTGCCTTTTTAGAAGCAACAATTAAAAATCCTAAAAAATGGTCTGTAGAAAGTCCGTATTTGTACACTTTGGTTTTTGATGTGGTAGATGCTAATGGAAAATTAGTAGAATCTAGAAGTCAAAAAATAGGATTTAGAAAAGTAGCTTTTAGCAAAGACAATGAGTTGTTGGTTAACGGACAACCTGTTAAAATAATGGGGGTTAATAGACATGATCATCACCCAGTAAGAGGAAAAGCATTGACTAGAAAAGACATGGAAGATGATGTTAAATTACTAAAGCAGTTTAACTTTAATGCAGTACGTACATCTCACTATCCTAACGATCCATATTTTTATGAATTATGCGATAAATATGGTTTGTATGTAATGGATGAAGCAAATATAGAATCACATCATTTAGGAAGTTATGTACCACAACAACCGAGTTTGGCTATTCCAATTTTAAGTAGAGTAATGCGTATGGTAGATAGAGACAAAAACCATCCTTCTATTATTTCTTGGTCTATGGGGAATGAGTCGGGTACTGGACCTGCTTTTGCAGCTGCTGCCGCTTGGATAAAAGATTACGATCCTTCTCGTTTTGTACATTACGAAGGAGCACAAGGAGATCCAACAGATCCTGATTATTTAGAAGGGGAAGAAGGACAAAAAGCGTTTAGAGGTCCTGCGCATGCCAATCCAGATGATCCTTATTATGTAGATGTGTTAAGTAGAATGTATCCAGAAATTTATCAATTAAAAGCTATGTCTGAAAGCAAACATATTGATAGACCAATTGTTATGTGTGAATATGCACACGCTATGGGGAACTCTATAGGAAATTTGGGTGAGTACTGGGATTTAATACATGCTAAAAAGAACTTAATAGGTGGGTTTATTTGGGATATGATAGATCAAGGTTTAGAAACCACCACTGCCAATGGAGAAAAATATTACGCTTATGGAGGTGATTTTGGTGATGTACCTAATGATAAAAACTTTTGTATCAATGGAGTGTTTTCTCCAGACAAAAAACCAAATCCGCATGCTTGGGAATGTAAATACATTTTTCAACCGTTTAATTTTAAAGCTACTGATGTTAAAAATGGAAAAGTAACCGCTATCAACCATTTAGCATTTACCAACCTGAATCAATACGAGGTAAGATGGACTTTGTCAGAAAATGGAAAAGAATTACAATCGGGAATTTTAAAAGATGTAAATGTTGCTCCAAAAACATCATCAACCTTAACCATTCCTTATAAAAAAGTAAGGTTTAAAGACAATGCAGAATATTGGATTAAAATTAGTGTTCACCAGAAAAACAATCAATTTTGGGCTGCTAAAGGATTTGAGGTTGCTAAAGAACAAATTCAGTTAAAAGAAAGAGATTTTTCTAACAATTATGCATCAACATCAAAAGCATCGGTTACCGTAAAAGAAGGAGTAAATGAAGTGGTTGTAACTGGAAAACGTTTTTCTGCAAAAGTGTCTAAAACCAATGGAGAATTAACCTCTTTTGTGGCTAACAAAGTAGAGCAATTGGTAACACCATTAAAGCCAAGTTTTTTCCGCCCTCCAATTGATAATGACTTAAGAGGAGCTAGTTCAAGAGCGTTTAGAGCTTCTAGAAAATATTGGGAGTTCTTGGCAGATAAATTAAAAACTACATCGGTAAAAACAAGTTCAAAAAATGCTGAAGTTGTTGTAACTGTTCACAAACAGTTTAAAAATGAGGTGAATTTAACAATTGGTTATCGTTTTTTAAGCGATGGTCGTGTAGTTGTAAACATGGATATGGATGCTAAGGAAAACTTACCAGGGCTTATTAAGTATGGTATGACTATGGGGGTGTCTAACAATTACCAAACTACTACTTTTTATGGAAAAGGACCTTGGGAAAATTATGTAGATAGAAAAAGAGGAGCAGAGGTAGATGAGTTTACGTTTAAAACAGATGATTTGTTTTACAACTATATTTTTCCGCAAGAAAACTCTAACAGATCAGACGTAAGATGGTTAAAGTTATCAGAATCTAAAAAGAAGAATTTAACTGTAGAAGGTTCGCCAGAGTTTAACTTTTCTATTTGGCCATATTCTGCTAAAAACATTCAAGAAGCAACACATCCTTACGAATTAAAAAAACAAGGTTTTTATACTTTAAATATTGATTTAATGCAAATGAGTGTGGGTGGAACTTTATCAGAAACACTACCTAAGTTTATCATTCCTTCAGGAAAATACAGTTTTGAATTTATCTTAAAATAATTAAAAAATAGAAAATGGAATACAAATTTAGTCATATAGGAATCCCAACAACAGAAGAAAAAGAATGGGATGGTTTTTTTGAACCAGGAAAAGTACACTTTACAGAGTTTGATAAAGATGAGTTTTTGGTAGAATGGGTAAAATTTGATGCTGACAGTCCTTGGCATGAGTTGGTAACTACAAAACCACATGTAGCGTATTTGGTAGACAATATTGAAGAAGCTATTCAAGGTAAAAAAGTAATTGTAGAGCCTTTTAGTCCTGCAGATGGAGTTAGAGTGGTGTTTATTTCACACAACGGTTCTCCTGTTGAATTTATGGAAGTTAAAGAATCAAACTAAAAGTCAATTTAGTACTATTACAAGGGAAAATAGATTGATAAAATGCTATAATGTTTTGCTTAATTTGTAATATGAAACAGTGAAAAATCACAATATCTCATATTATTAGCTTATTTGTTAAAACATTATTAGAATGAATAGAAATTTATTATGGGTATTGTTGGTGTTAAGCCAACAATACTTTTTTGCCCAAAAAAAGCCCAACATTGTACTTTTATTTGCAGATGATGCAGGTTATATAGATTTTGGTTTTCAAGGTAGTAAGGTGATGAAAACACCTAACTTAGATAAATTGGCAAAGTCTGGAGTTATTTTTAAGCAAGGTTACGTTTCCGATCCTACTTGCGGACCTTCAAGAGCAGGATTAATGACCGGAAAATACCAAGCAAGATTTGGGTACGAAGAAATTAACGTTCCCGGTTACATGAGTGATCATTCTGCCTTAAAAGGAGATGAAATGGGACTCCCCCTAGATCAAAAAACAATAGGGAATTACTTACAACAACAAGGTTACAAAACAGCAGCATACGGAAAATGGCATTTGGGTAATGCAGATAGGTTTCACCCATTAAATAGAGGTTTTGATGAGTTTTATGGTTTTAGAGGAGGAGCAAGAAGTTATTTTGCTTATAAAGACCCTAAGGGAGATCATAAAATGGAAACAAACTTTGGGAAATATGAAGAACCAGACCATTATGCTACTGATGTTTTTGCAGAAAAAGCAGCAGATTTTATAGAAAGAAACAAAAACAATCCGTTTTTTATTTACTTGTCTTTTAATGCTGTTCATACACCAATGGAGGCTACGGATGAAGATTTGGCCAAATTCCCTAATTTAACAGGAACAAGAAAAAAATTAGCCGCTATGACTTTGGCTTTAGACAGAGCTTGTGGTACTGTATTAAAGAAATTAAAAGAACTAGGACTAGATGAGAATACAATTGTAGTTTTTAGTAATGATAATGGAGGGCCTTCAGATAAAAATGCATCAATAAATAAACCATTAAGCGGTACTAAATCAAATCATTTAGAAGGAGGGATTAGAGTACCATTTTTAATGAGTTGGCCAGCTAAAATTAAATGCAAATCTACTTATGATTATCCGGTTATTACCTTGGATTTATTACCAACTTTTTATGCAGCAGCAGGAGGAAATGTTCAACAATTAACCGATGTAAACGGTGTTAATCTTGTTCCTTTTGTAACCGGAGAAAAAAAAGGAAGACCTCATGATATTTTGTTTTGGAAAAAAGAAACAAGAGCTGTGGTTAGAGAAGGAGATTATAAGTTGATTCGCTTTCCAGACAGACCTGCAGAGTTATATAACGTACCTAACGATATTTCTGAACGATACAATTTAGCTAATAAATACCCAGACAAAGTTAAAAGCATGTACAAAAAATTATTTGATTGGGAAATGACCCTAGAACGTCCGTTGTGGTTGTTAAAAAGAAAGTACGAGCAATACGATATTGACAGAATGAACAAGTATAGAGAAGGATGGATTCCTGCAAAAGAATAAAACAATGAATATGAAAAAAATAAGCATTTTAATGTTGTCAACTTTATTTGTGGCAACAGCATGTAGTAAAAAAACAAATCCATCAGCAACTCAGAACAAAACAAAGGTAGTTGTACCTTTTTCAGACCCTACAAATACAGGTAATTGGGTGTTAAATACTGCAGTAAGTGATGAGTTTGATACAACAAGTTTAGATCGAGATAAATGGCATGTTGTAGGAGAACTAACCAACGGAGTACCTAGTTATAAAAATCCAGACAGACCGCAAAGAGAAGATTGGATAGGTAGAGCTCCTTCTCAATTTTCTGGAGATAATTATCGCTTAGAAAACGGAATGTTAAAATTAGAAACCAGATGGGAGCCAGATTTTGCTTTTAGTGATAAAACAGATAAAGTAGCAGGAAAAGATATAAAGCACGAGAATATTACCACTGCTTGTATTATTGGTAGAAAAGAATTTTTATATGGTTATATGGAAATTAAATGTAAAGCTGCCGATGCTGAAATTTCTAGTGCATTTTGGGCTACAGGAGGGCAAACAGAATTTGATATGTTTGAGTTTTTTGGAGATCACAGACAGCCTAAAAAAGAAGCCGATGGTAAAGACAAAGAACTTTGGTGGTCTATGCATGATTGGAGTAAAACAGGAAAAGGAAAAACTACTTATACAGAACATAAATATTTTGATTTTAGAGTAGCTGATGATTTTCATGTATATGGATATGACTGGAGCGAAAACGGAGTTAAAATTTACGTAGATGGAAAATTGTTTAGAGACGTGTCTAGAAAGCAAATTAACGAGTGGGATGACGTAAAATTAAGCAAAGGAGGAAATGGAGCTGCGGAGAATTATGTAATTACCCATCCGCTTAAAATTTGGTTAGACCAAGAAACGTTTCCTTGGCATGGAGTTCCAGATTCTAAAGAAGATTTACATCCATCAGGAAAAGTAGATTTTGAAATTGACTATGTAAGAGTTTGGCAAAAAAAATAAAAAGTAACAAACAATATAATTATAAAATAAGATGAGGAAGTTAATCACAAGCGCGTTAAGCGTATTCATGTTGAGTGCAGGTTTTGCTCAAGAACGTGCAATCTTAAATCATACACACAGTAAACATGTTAAGCTAAAAAGTATTAACATGGGAGATTGTCATTGGACAGAAGGTTTTTGGGCAGACAAGTTTAAGGTAGCAGAAGAATCTATGATTCCTTATATGCGTAAAGTTTTAACAGGAGATGTAGGTCATGCGCTAAATAACTTTAAAATTGCTGCAGGATTAAAAAAAGGAGAACACAAAGGTATGCGTTGGCACGATGGAGATTTTTATAAATTTATGGAAGCAGAGTGTTATTTATATGCGCAAAATAAAGACAAAGCTTTGTTAACAGAGTTAGACGGCTACATTGATATTATTAAAAAAGCGCAAGCTGAAGATGGGTATTTGCAAACACAAATTCAGTTGAATAAAGATGTAGATCGTTACGAAAATCGTAAGTATCATGAAATGTATAATTCAGGACATTTTTTAACCACAGCATGTATTCATTATAGAACTACAGGGCAAAGAAATATGTTAGATTTAGCAATTAAACACGCTAACTTATTGTATACTCAATTTATGCCTGATAATAAGTTATTAGGACGTTTCGGATTCAATCAAACTCAAATTATGGGGTTGGTAGAGTTGTATAGAACGACACAAGATGAACGTTATTTAAAATTAGCAGAACAGTTTATTAATAATAGAGGAAAATATCCAGTAAAAGAAGTTTCCACAACTATTGGATATCCAATAGGAGATATGGTACAAGAACGTACCCCTTTACGTAAGTCTAAAGAAGCAGTTGGGCATGCTGTATTGGCTTTGTATTATTATGCAGGAGCAGCAGATGTATATGCTGAAACTGGAGAACAGGCTTTGCTTGATGCTTTAGACAGGTTATGGTACAATGTAACAGAGCAAAAAATGTACGTAACAGGAGCAGTGGGGCAAACACATTTTGGAGCATCTACTCATAGAGATAAAATAGAAGAGGGGTTTATAGATGAATATATGATGCCTAACTTAACAGCTTATAACGAAACTTGTGCAAATGTTTGTAACTCTATGTTTAGCTATCGTATGTTAGGATTGCATGGAGAATCTAAATATGCTGATATTATGGAGTTGGTATTGTACAACAGTGCATTGTCTGGTATTAGTTTAGATGGAAAACATTATTACTATGCAAATCCTTTAAGAGTTATTGAAGGATCTAGAGACTACAAAAAGATGGTAACTGAATTTCCAACTCGTCAGCCTTATTTAGATTGTTTTTGTTGTCCTCCTAATTTGGTAAGAACTATAGCTAAAGTATCTGGATGGGCGTATAGTTTGGCAGAAAATGGGGTTGCAGTAAATTTATATGGAGGAAACAGATTGGAGACTAAAATGTTAGATGGTTCTAAGTTAGTTTTAAACCAAGAAACTCAATATCCATGGGAAGGAACAGTTAAATTAACTGTAGAAAAAGCAAAACGTTCTGCTTTTGATGTTATGTTAAGAATTCCTAATTGGGCAAACGGAACTAAAGTATTGGTAAATGGAAAAGATACAAGAGTTAAAGTTGTAGCTGGAGAATTTGCAACCATCAATCGCAAGTGGAAAAAAGGAGATATAGTAACTATTGAATTTCCTATGGATGTTTATTTTGTAGAAGGACATTCTAGAATAGAAGAAGTTAGGAATCAAGTAGCAGTAAAAAGAGGACCAGTAGTGTATTGTTTAGAATCTGCAGATTTACCTAAAAATGCTAAAATTGTTGATGCTTATATAAAAGGAGATGCTTCTAAATTAAAAGCGGAATATCGTCCAGATTTATTAGGAGGAGTTACAGCTATAACAGGGGAGTTGTTGTTGCGTAAAGATAAATCAGATGCTAAAATGTATAACAAAGTAAATAAGCCAACTTTACAAAGCTATAAAACTACCTTAGTTCCTTATTTTTCTTGGTCTAATAGAAATGAAGGAAAAGAAAGCGAAATGAGTGTTTTTCTACCTGTTATTTGGGAGTAAGATTTTAAAGTAATTATAGAAATACAATTGTTTTTATATAGATTCTTAAAATGCGTTCTGTTAAGTTCTTACTTAATTTGAACGCATTTTTTTGTGAATGAAGTTTTAGAGTTTAAAAATGAACACATATTTTGTTTGCAAGAACTCCTTTGTTTAGATTTGTAAATCTCCTTTGAGAGTAATCATTACATGATGTTTTTCTATTACGTAAAGTTCACAGATGCTAATTTCTTTTTCAGCAATTATTATTTATCTATTTCTTTTATAAAACAGGGTTATCAGCTATTATGGTGTTATAATCACTGTTTTTAAGTAACCAATAAGCTTTTTGTGTTGGTTGATATCTCTCGAAAAAATCTAGTAACAGATCTTATTTTGATAAAATTCAAGAACATATCTAGCTTGAAAACTTCTTAAAACTCATTTAGATTAATTCGATTATCCTTCTCTTTACAACTCAAAAGTATCAAGGTGTAGTAACTTTTTTATATTATAATTTTGTTTTAATTTATACAAAAAAGGATTGACAATTGTCAATCCTTTCATAATTAATATTATATGTTTTTCAATTTTAATTATAAACCTGATCTTCTGTTATATTAATATTAGTATAATTGGTAATAGTTCCATTATTATTTATACTTATGTTTCCTGTGTGTGTAGTTTTGTCCCCTGTAATGGTATAAACACTATTCTTATCTTCGTCTACTTTGGTTAGAACAATGGCGTAATTTGTCTCATCAGAACTGTCGATGTAGTTGGTTGTGTTGTATTTTTTTAATTTGGTGGACGTTTGGTATTCTATAAGTATGTTTTTAGTTTGATAAACGTTTATTTTTTCTAAACCATTTCCCGTTATGTTACTTAATGTATATACATTTACTATATTTATATTTGATTCACCTTTGAAAATAGACTCTTTATTACAGCTGTTTAGTAAAATAATAAGACAGAAAAGAGTAATTGTTTTTAATATGTTTTTCATAATTATTTGTGATGTTTTATCAACTCCTTAAAAGTGTTTTTAAGGAGTTGAAGTTTATTAATTTTATGGTCTTTCTTCTACTTTAATAAATGACATATCATCAAAATAAATTTCTTGAGGATCTGTTATACCCGTATTTACCCATTGATCACTATTAATTCTTAATTGAAATTCGGCATTATTAGGGAGATCACCATTATTAAATTCAATAGTTTTGGATACTTCTACCCATTTATCTGTTTCTATTGAAGATATATCCCAAACAGTCTGCACCCAAGTAGGTTTGTTATAAACGGTTAAGAAATTAACTAAAGTACTAGAGGAGGGTTTGAAGATTTTAAAGGACACTTTATATTTTCCAGATTTTAAACCATTTGGTGCTGCAAATTTATTTGTAAATAAATTAATGCCTGGGAAAGGGGTTGTTTCTGTAGATTTAAATCTTATACAAGCATTTCCACTAAAGGCTTTAGAAGTTACTCTTTCATAGTAGTAGCCACCTCCATAATCGTTTCCATTACCAACCCAATAGTCTGCAGCAAAAGCTTTCTTAAAATCTCCATCAGGCCTTTCAAATCCAGTATTAGAACTTAATATATTGTTTCCTAAATAAGTTATTACAGAAACTGGAGCTGTAGTATTGCTTAATGTTCTTTCATCTGTAGACGTAATAACACCTCCATTATAACTTACTGTAATAACATCTGAATTGTAAATAGGATCTTGTAGCTTTAATTCTATAAAGGTTGCATCAGTTTCACTTACTTTAGCATTTAAGACATTGATATCTCCGCTAAATCCATTCTCATTGGTTACATGTACAGTAAAGAAATTTTCTTGACCTGTAAATTCTTTAAGTTCACCACTAACTTGAAATCTAAGAGTTTCATCTTCTTGTTCTCTTACAACTCCATTTATAACTAATGGTTGCGTAGATTTAATTACCTTAACTCTTAAAGGAATAAATTTAGAAGTGCTTGAAGTAGGTAAAGGAGAGGCTCTAAACGACCTAAATGTACCTGCATTAAATGTTCCCAGTTTAAAAAACTTAATACTTACATTATTAGCTGTTGAAGACCTTGGAGCACCATTTGGAATAGACCATTGTCTACCATTAGGCCTACCTATAGTTGATTGGTCTTCAAAAGTTAAACTAGCACCAGCTTCAATTTCTACAACAGGCCAGTCTAAAGAGTCTTTTTGTGAAATTTTTTCTTCAGCAGAAATATTAATAATTTCTGAATTTTCTTTAGAAACCTTAAAACTAGGTTTTAAATAAGCATAAATATCAAAAACAAAAGAAGTGTCAATAACCCACAAATTACCTTGTTTTACGGCATCAAATGTACCTAAGCTTGTTTTTCTACTAACATATTCATTATAGGTATTTAATAGGCGAACTTTGTTTTCTCCAGGGTTTAAGAATATTACATGTACTTTATTGTCAGAAACACTTAACCCTTTACTTTTGTCTATAAATAATTCTAATGAATCATTACGATTAAAACCTTCTTTTAAAAAGTGATTCCCCTTTTCAATAATCCATTTATGGTTTAGCGTTCCTTGAGATAAATCAAAAAATGACATGCTACTTCCTGCATTTAAATCAAATTTAGATTGACTATTAGGATCAAGACTAATAAGCCATGATGTATCGGATAGACTATTTGGAGCATCATAGTCTGTGTACTCTGTATTACAGCTTATTATAAATAAACTCAATAAGAAAGATATGATTTTTATATTTTTCATAATAATGAATGTTAGTTATTGATATTTGGATTAGCGTTGGTTTCTCTAAAAGGAATAGGGTAAGTACCATGCGTTTCTTCATTGTAATTGCTATATGATAGATCGTACTCGTAATCAACCGTTCGTTTTTCAGGTTCATTAAAAGGTGATGGGACCTGTTTAGTGAGAGATACATACCATTTAGTTGTTTCTTTTCCTTTACTATCTGTAAAAACGAAGTTTTCTCCATAGAAAATTTCTTCAGACAGCTCTTTCAATCTATCTTTAAACCCGTATCCATCAGATTTTTTCCATCTTTGGAAATCTAAAAATCTAATGGCATGCCCTTCGGCACCTAACTCTAACGGCTTTTCTATGTACATTAAATGTCTCATTAAAGAAGTTGCATCATAAGCTACCTCATCATATGTATTAGCAATATCTCCATTTGAATTGCCTAATAAAACTAATCCCCATCTTTCACGTATTTGATTGATTAAGTCAATTGCCCCATTAATATCCCCAGTTTTAATTAAACATTCGGCCTGCATTAAAAAAACTTCGGATAACCTATTAAGTGTAACGTTCTTTGCAGACAAAGTAGAGCTTCCTGTAGGGATTTGTCCCTCTGATTCAGCAATATCATGATTTGTGAATTTTTTCCACCAAGCAAACCCCCATCCTGTAGAAGTAAATTTATTAAATTCACTTACTGTACCGGTTAAGTAGTATTTAGTTTGATTGTCTTCAGGAAGTGCCATCATGGCAGATGCTCTTAAAGGAACATTTCTTAATTTTGTAACGTTGTTTTCATCTGTATAGTAATTTCTTTGATCTAAAGGATCCATTGGTTCAGATTTATATTCGTAAGCAATCCATGCAGGCCCTACAGCTCCTTGTGAGTTAGAGGTTTGTTGATTTAACCAATTCGTTCCTGAGGAACCATCCCATCTGCTCAAATTAAGATTTATAAAGTCTGATGTGAAGTTAATTTCTAAAATAGATTCAGAGTTAAATTCTCCTGCAGTAGTAAACATTTTATCTAAATCTGTTTCTAAAGTATAACCATGATTATTTATTACATCTTCAAAATATGGCATTGCCTCACTATACTTTAATTCATTTAAATAGGTTTGGCCTAAAATTGTAGCAGCAGCACCAGATGTAACCTTTGTAATATCTTCATCAGGATATTCACCTCTTTTATATAGATTTTCATAAGCATATTTTAAGTCATTTCTTATAAATTCTAAAACATCTGATGCTGGAGATAGGCTTATGTTATAGTCTTGACGGCTTTTAGGAGTAGTATGCCTTATAATGATGCTTCCGTTATTATATGTTGTGTAAAGGTAGTAGTGGAATAATGCTCTTAAGAATCTGGCTTGAGCCATTTGAGAAATCCATTCATCTTTTTCATCAGCTTCAATTGTGTTTTCAATGTTTTCTAACCCTTCTATAACTTGATTAGCTCTAAAAATACCTCTATAATTAGATTGCCATTTTTCATTGACTTCATTAGTACTTGCTGTGTAGTTCTGTAAATAAAAAGGCTCTGTGTTGTTAGGGGTAGGTCTTCCATATCCAGGATATCCCATGTCAGATCTTAACATTTCATCTATTTTGTTGATGATTGCGGGATCATATAATGTTTTATATGTTGCGTTTAAACCTTTTTGGGTTTCTTGTAAATTACGCCAGAAATTATTTCTATCTATCTCATTTGGATTATCATGATTCAATAAGTCATTTTGAAAGTCATCAGAACAGCTTAGGATCGTACATACTGTAAAGATGAAAATAGTTATTTTATAAATTATATTTTTCATAATGTTAAGAGATTAAAAGTTAAAGTTTACACCTAATAAATACTGAGAAGAAATAGGTGCCGTTCCTTTATCTAAACCTCTAGAGGTTACGTTTCCACCAACTTCTGGATTATAGCCAGTATATTTTGTGAAAGTTAAAGGGTTTTGTGCACTTACATAAAATCTAAGTTTTTCAATTTTTAATTTTTTGACAACTTCTTTAGATAAACTATACCCAAGTGTTATTTGTCTTAATCTTAAGTATGAACCGTCTTCTAAGTATATATCACTATAACCTAAATAATTATTATGTTTTCTAATATCAAATCTATATGCGGGTATTAAAGAGGTTGGGTTTTGTTCTGACCATTGATGAACTAAATCTTTATGTCTACCAAAACCATATGCCCATGCATTAAATCCATTCATGATTTCATGTCCTAAAGAAGCGTACCAGTTCATAGAGAAATCCCAGTTTTTGTAGTATGTGTTTAGGTTGTATCCTAATTCATATTTAGGTAATCCACTACCACTATAAACTCTATCATCATCATCAAGCTTATTGTCACCATTTTGATCTATGAACATTAAATCTCCCATTTTGGCATTGGCATCAATAGTCTGGTATTGAGCAAGCTTTTCCTCGGTATCAATTACACCGTTATTTCTCCATAGGTAAAAGGCTCCTGCTTCTCTTCCTACTTTGTGTGCTGTTATTCTAGATTGAGTTGGAGCTCTACTAACCAACCCAAAATCATTTGTAAAAATAAAATCAGTGTCTCCATCAATACGTGTAATTTCATTTTTGTTGGTTGTAAATGTACCTCTCATATTGTACCATATTTTACCGATGTTTCCTTTGTAACTTGTAGCAAATTCGAATCCTTTGTTGGTCATGTTTCCAACATTTAGTGTTACGGAAGCATTGTTTCCACCTCCATTTGAAGGAGCCAAAAATACAGGGAAGAGCATATCTTTCTTTCTAGTATTATAATACTCTGCACTAAATGTAAGTTTATTTCTAAATAAGCCTACATCAACCCCTAGATTTGATTGTATTGAGGTTTCCCATTTTAATTTTTCATTGGCAAAACTAGTTTGAATTGCTCCATTTAGTAGTCTTTCATCTCCGTTCTCATTTTTTCCAATGTAATCTATATTTTGAGAAATTACAGGGGAGAATAAATAAGACCGAATGCGGTCATTACCAACAGTCCCTAGTGTGGCTCTTATTTTAAGGTTATTGACTGTCTTTTTATATTTTGTCCAAAAAGTTTCGTCAGAAACATTCCAAGCACCTGCTATAGAAGGGAAAAAAGCTTGCCTTGCGTTTTCAGGAAATTTTGATGAAATGTCTTGTCGAATACTAGCACTTAAGTTATATTTTTCCTTAAAGCTATATTGTAATCTTCCTAATGAACTTAATCTAGCAGAGGTATCGTCAAATCCTGAGTTTACTAATTGTTCACCTGTAGCGCTATTTAATACATCTAATTCGTTAATAATAGCTTCAAGCCTTCTAGCTCTAAAATTCTCATAAGTATATTTTTCGGTAGTTATGAAAGCACCAATATTAATTTTATGATTGTTTATTTTTTTATTATAATTAAAACCAGTTTCAATATACAGGGAAGTTCCTTCGTCACTAGAGTCTTCAACATAGCTATTAGAAGGAGGGTTTTGTAATATTCCCTGACTGTTGTAAATCTCTTGATAAGGAACTTTTATTTTTCCTCTTGTTGTCCTGTAAGTATATCCTACTTTGCTAGATAGTTTTAAGTTTTTACTGATTTTGTAATCAATATTTAAGGAAGCGTTTGCTCGTGTTGTTTTACGATATTGTTTGGTTCTAAGGCTTTCTAATACCCAACCTAATCTGTTTACCTCTTCTCCGCCACCAGAAAGTTCATCGAAATTATCAAGATCTAAACCATTTTGTGTAGGTCTGTATACAATTGCTTGAGAAAGCAAATTAAACCTAGGGATGTCTCTGTAATCTGAACTAAATCCTAAGCTTGTTTGAATTCTTAATTTTTTTCTTTCATAAATAGTATTAGAACGCATATTAAATCTACTATAATTTGAATTTATAAGTTGACCCTTTTGTTTAAATAATCCTAGAGTAACATTGTTTCTTAGTTCTTTTGTTCCTCCTGAAACACTAATATTGTAATTACCTGTAGGTTGATTATTTCTAAAGATAATTTTATTTAAGTTAGTATCGTTTTGGAAAGATCTAGGGTTGAAGGTAAGGTTAGATTGAAAGTTTTCATCTATAAAATTAGGGTCGTTATTTCTTTGACTAATAAGATCAACGTAAGTTTGTTCTACTGTATTAAGTAGAGGAACAGCTGGTTGTCTATTTTGTATAGAATAACTACCGTTAAATCTAACCTTTAATGTGCCTGCTTCACCTTGTTTGGTAGTAATAAGAATAACACCCGCAGCTCCACGAGCTCCATAAATAGCTGTTGAAGCAGCATCTTTTAAGATGTCTAAACTTTCAATTTCACTAGGTGGAATCCTAGGGTCTCCATCTTGAATAATTCCATCGACTACATATAAAGGAGTGTTGTCACCCAAAGTAGTAATACCACGTATCAATATTTCCGATTCACCACCTGGAGTAGAGGATGAGACTACGTTTACACCTGAGACGAGTCCTTGAAGTGCTGTTCCTAAATCAGAGGTAACCACTTTTTCTATGGCTTCGGCTTCTACTCTTGCGACAGCCCCTGTAAGTTCTTTCTTTTTTACAGAACCATATCCAATTAATACAACATCATTCAGGCTTTCTACGTTGCTCTTTAGTGTAATGTTTAAAGTTGGTTTTTTTACAGTAAGTGTTAGGTTCTCAAAACCTAAATAAGAAAATTTTAGTATATCTCCTGGTTTGGCTTTAATGGCATATTGACCATCAAAGTCAGAGGTAGTAATGGTTTTAGTACCAAGTTTGTAGATATTAGCACCAATTAAAGGTTCTCCGTTTTCATCCAAAATAGTACCTGTTACTTTAGTAAAGGATTTTTGTGCACTGGATGGTAAACAGATTGATAATAACATAACGATTAGTATAAGAATACTTTTTGTTATGAGTAATCTTGAAAAAATAAAGTTTATCATAGTTAGTTAGTTAGTTAGTTTTTAATAATGTTTTAGTTTTTTTTGTTTAGTTTTTTTAATAAATATTGTTTTTTTTTGTTTTATATCGCAAAATAGCTGTTTTTTATTATTGATTTGATACTTGATTTAGCGAATGGTAGTATTATTTTGATTTTTTTACTTAATAGGTTTTTTTGTTGTGTTTTATTTAGTGTATTGTTTTTTTTATTATGGTTTAATTATTTTTTTTGATTTTTTTTGTGTAATACAAAAATTCCTTGTTTCTGTTTAATCAAAATCAAGGAATGAATATTGTGTAGTCTGCAACTTTAGTTAATTGAGAGTGAGGTAAATTTTACGAAAATAGTTTGTTTTGTGAAAATGGTTATATTGTTAAATAAATAAAAAGCCCAAGAATTAATAAATCCTTGGGCCTTTTATTTAAGACTATTGTTTTAGAGAATTTAATTATATACTTTTTTAGTAATCATTTCTATGGTATAACTTTCAGTAACAGAAGATCCCACTTCATTAACTTCCATAGTTCCTATTTTAGAGGAAATATCTGAACTTAAAATTACATTATAACTGGTATTTTCAGTTTGTTTTGTATAACTTATTTCATAACGAGTATCTGTAGAGCTATCTATATAGTTTTTTATTTTATTTTTTTTAGCAGTGTTTAAATTTGGGAATTCTATAATAAATGCTTTATTAAGATCTCTATATATTTCTATTTTAACCACACTTACATTTTTACCTGGGTCTGTAGCATCTTTTATTTCTGTTACTTCATAAATAGAGGTTAATTCTAAATCTGTAGGTGTCTTAAATACGTTCTCTTCACTACAGCTGAATATCATTAATGTAAGTAATAGTAAGCTTATGTATTTTAGTGTTTTTTTCATATTAAAAATGATTTTAAATTTCCTACTTCTTAGATTTAATTTGATTGCTAGGAAGTAGGAATTATAATTAAAAATTAAGGTCTAGGTTCTATCTTTATAAAAGAAATGTCATCCATATATATAATATGCTCTCCCGTTAAATTTTGATTTCCATTAGCATTAACATATCTTATTTGAAACTGTGTTGTTATATCTAGGTCATTTGGTATGGTAAATTCTGCAGTAATAGTTGACCATATACCAGTTGGGGTGCTTGATATATCAATATCATTTTGAATCCATGCAGAAGTTTTAGAATTACTAACAATTGTTTTTATAGATTGTATATCTGTTTCTTTGAATACTTGCATGCTAAACTTATAAGTTCCTGACTCTAAACCGTTTTTCGTAAAGCTATTATAACTTAAATTTAAATTATTTAAAAATGGTGTAGTTGCAGTAAATTTCATACTTGCTGAAGATCCATTTGCTCCTTTGTCAGTAGAACGCTGATAATAATATCCAGAACTATTATTATTTAAGTTTCCAGCCCAAAAACCACTAGCAAAAGCTTGTTTAAAGTCAGTATTTTCAGTTTCAAATCCTGCTAAATTGTCTGCAATTGGTAAATTTTGAAATTGTACTTTTTGATTTGTGAATGTTTCTAAAACTCTATCATCTAAAGATTTAATAATCCCATTACCATCTGAAGCATCAAAAGAAACATAAATATCATCGGAAGAATAAATGTCAGAAGCTAAGGATAATTCAATGGTTGTTTTGTCAGTTCCAATAACAGCAGCTTTATTAACTACAATATCTTGATCAAACGCTGCGTCAGTATTTGTAACATGTACTTTGAAAAAACTTTCTTGTCCTGTAAATGTTTTCAACCCTCCGTTTACATTTAATATGATTTTATTAGATGCTGTTCTTGTAATACTATTATTTAAGACAACAAATGGTTGACTAGAAGGAACAACATTAATTTTTACCCCAATATCATACTTTATATTTTTAGATAGTGGAGTTGTATTAGTTTCTGTTCTACCAACAGTTAATGATCCTGCGTTTGTAATCCCTAGTTTAAAGAATGAAAAATCAATAGTTTTAACTCCTGCAGCTGTTTTTTCACTGGAACTTGGTACAGACCAACTATTTGAATTAGGTCGTCCAACTGTAGTAATGTCTTCATAAGTCAATTTCTCACCATATTCTAAAACAATAATTGAGTCTGTTGGTATAAGTCCTGTTTTACTGTTGTATAGTTCTACACCGTTTTTGTCAGATATTTTAACTTGTGGTTCAATTTTAGCAAATACATCTACTTTCCAGGTGCGTGTAATTTCGTACACATTTTCTTTTTTTACAGAAGGTATTAATACTTTTCCATAGAAGTTTACAGAATCCTTAAATGTATTTTTTAATGTTACTTCATTAACACCACTCTTATTAAATAATACATGTGCTGCTTTGTGTGTTGAGATTGTTGTTAAATTGGGATAAACATAAGCAGATAAGTCATCAGTGTCTTTAAAATCAGGTTTCAAAAAATTGTTTTCTTCATTAATAATCCATTGATGAGTTAGAGCATTTTGAGATAAATCAACAAAAGAAATGTAGTCCTCTATGTTTTTGTAATAATCAATACCAGTATTTTCTGCTTGGCCATAACCTTCAGAAATAGACCATGTAGCTGCTTGAAAATCATCTAAATCGGTTACTTTATCATCACTACACCCTATAAAAATTAAAAGGGTGAAAATGAGATGTAATTTATGTTTAATATTTTTCATATTTTTCTATTAAATTAGTTTAAAGCTGGGTTTCTTAAAATCTCGGTTAATGGTATTGGATAATAATCATTTACAGAAGAGTTGTAATTAGAACTAGCTTGATCGTATTCATAATCTATTGTTATTGTGTTAGGGGTTATAGTAGGGTTGTCATTTGTAGAGAATATATCTGAAGGTTTACTTGTTGTAGTACCTCCTTTTTTAATCCCTGTAATAGGATCTCTGCTAGGGTAGGCATATGGATTCGCATAATAAGTTAATCCAGCTAATTTCTGAAAATTATCTTTTATAATTCCCCATCTTCTTAAATCAATCCAACGAGTTGCTTGTCCCTCAACAGACATTTCTAAAGGTTTTTCTACATACATTAATCGATCCATTAAGGTTTCTTTAGTGTACGGAACATATCCAGCATCTACAATACCGTCTCCATCTTGATCAGATTCAAAACCTGCTCCAGAAAATTCACTATCAGGCACTCCTAATAATTCTAAAGCCCATCTGTGTCTTACTTTGTTAATCAATTTCAAACCACCAGCTAGATCTCCTGTTTGAATTTTACATTCAGCTTGCATTAAATATACTTCTGCTAGTCTATATACTACTACATTTGAACCACTACTTTGAGGGCCTCTAGGGTCAGAGGTATCAAAATCTATATATTTTCTATAATAACCAAATCCGTATTCTCCGTTTCCTAACCTAGCTCTTAATGCATCAGGAGTTTTTTGTCCTCCATAGTCAGATAATTCGTCATTCACTAAAGAAACCATAGTTGAAGCTCTTAAAGAAACAGGTCTTTCTATAGTTGCACTACCATCGGGTTCTTCGTAAAAGTTTCTAGCATCATTCATGTCTTTTTTTTCGTTTTTATAAGCATGTATCAACCAAGCAGGCATATAATAACCGTTAGATCCAGTTGCATTATAAGATAGACCGTTAGACATTTTTCCAGCATCCCAAACTTTAAAGTTTTGTCTGTGTTCTGTGTTATATGCTAATTCAAAAATAGATTCTTTATTAAATTCTCCTTCTTTAGTAAACATTAAAGAATAATCAGTAACCAATTCATATTTATTACTATTAATAATTGCATCAAAATAAGTCATCGCCTTTGAGTAGTCACCTGTAGCATCAGGACCGTCTGTTGCTTCGTATAAATAAGATGTACCTAAAGCTGTTGCTGCTGCCCATTTGGTTGCACTTCCTAAATAATTATCGTTATATGATTCAGGTAAATTAGCATAAGCATATTCTAGATCTTCTCTAAAATATGTTTTAACTTCAGAAGAAGAGGATATATCTTTTCCAAATCCAGAGCTTACAGTTTCTATTTCATTTAAAAGAATTACTTTACCTTCATTGTATAAAGAATGTAAATAAAAATACATCAGTCCTCTAATAAATCTAGCTTGTCCCATTTGTGTAGTCCAAGAATTTAATTGAGTATCGTCAATTTTAGTTTTTACTTGGTTTAAACCTTCAATGACTTGGTTTGCGTAATAAATAGTTGTATAACAAGCATCCCATTTTTCTCCTATGTATTGATAGTTGTTAGTGTATGTTTGATTGTACATAACAGTAGCTATGGTGTTTCTTGGGATAGGTCTTCCGTAACCAGGATACCCCATGTCTGATCTCCATGCTTCTTCTACAATTCCTAGTAAGTCTTCATTTAATAGGGAATTATATACTGAGTTTAGTCCTTTTTGTGTATCTGATAAGTTTTCCCAACTTACTTGTGGTTGGTTTGGATTAATTTCCGTTAATGATTCGTCTGAGCAAGACAGCAAACCTAATAACATAAAAACCACTATGATATTTTTTAGTTTCATATATTTCATCATCCTTGTTTTTTAATATTAAAAGTTTAAATTAAGTCCTAACATATAAGTTGCCGTTAAAGGGTAGGCACCTCTATCCAAACCTCTACTTTGAATACTTCCCCCGATAGCAGGGTTATATCCAGTATATTTTGTAATTGTTAATGGGTTTTGAGCTGTTGCGTATATTCTAAATTTAGAAATACCTCCAAGTTTTTCTAAAGTTTGTTTTGAAAAACTATACCCAACAGTCGCTGCTCTTAGTCTTAAATAACTACCATCTTCCAACCATTGATCAGTGTATCCATTGTAGTTTGGTCCAATTTTAATACCTCCTCTAAACGCAGGAACAGATGTTACTGGGTTTTCAATAGAGTATTGATCAACTAAGGCTTCCGCTCTTCCATATGCAAAAGCTGTAGCTTTAGACCCGTTCATTACTTTTTGTCCAATAGCAGCAAACCAATTCATGGTAAAATCAAAACTTTTGTAATAAGCACTAAAGTTGTATCCTAATTCATATTTAGGTAATCCACTCCCTCTATAAGTTCTATCGTCATTGCTGATCTTTCCATCTTGATTGGTGTCTACTAATCTTAAATCTCCCATTCTAGCTTGTGGATTCAATTTTTGATAATCAGCTAGCTTTTCGCTAGTGTTGATAATACCATCTGTTGTATAAATAAAGAATGCTCCTGCAGGATATCCTTTAGCAAACGCTGTAACTTGAGATTGGTCTTTAGCACCTGATATTAATCCCCAATCATTAGCCATAGTAAATCTACCAAAACCAGCTAAACTCTTGATTTTGTTTTTATTTGTTGTAAAAGTACCATTCATATTTATCCATACTTTACCTATGTTAGTTTTATATCTTGTAGCTAATTCAATACCTTGATTAGTCATGCTTCCAACATTTAAAATAATATTAGGATTGTTACTTGCTCCTGTGTGACCTGGTAAAGTAATAGGAAATAACATGTCGTTATTAGTCTTATGATAGTATTCTGCTGTAAAGGTTAATTTGTTTTTAAAAAAACCTAAATCAATCCCTAAGTTACTTTGAATAGATGTTTCCCATTTTAATTCTTTGTTAGCATACCCGCTTTGAATATTACCATTTGTAAGATTGTCTTCTCCGGATCTACCATAAGCGTACTGATAATCGGTTATAAAGGTAGATTGATATATATAATCTCCCACTCTTTGGTTACCTACTTTACCATAAGAAACTCTTAATCTAAAATTATTTATATTTTTTTTATATGTATTCCAAAAATCCTCATCAGAGATATTCCATGCTACAGAAGCGGATGGAAAGTATGCTGATCGAGAGTCTATATCGAACTTAGAAGAGGCATCCCTTCTTATACTAGAACTAAATACATATTTACCTTTGTAGTTATATTGCATACGATATAGCAATCCAAAAGTCTTACTTACATAGTCAGGTCCTGAACCCACTACAAAGTTTAAAGTAGTACCGTCTAAAACTTTTACATCATTGTTGGCTACTCCAGATCCTCTTGCGGAAAAATATTCTCTAGTATATTTTTCAAATGTTGTACCTAAAGTAAATACGGCATGATGATTCTTATTAAAGTCTAATTTATAGTTTGTATATAAATTAAATGTATTGCTAATGCTTTTATTAGCAGAGTTAGTAACACCACTACTTTGTGATTGACTTTGTGAATTTCCAAAAACATCTGATACTTGCTGAAACGGCATAAAACCATGTTCGTATTGATAATTTGAATTTATTCCATATCGGCTTGTAATAGTTAGTTTATCTGTAAAATTATAAGATAAACTGAATGTGGTTGTTGCTTTTAGATTACTTCTTTGATTTTCTTGTTGAAATGCACGTAAAGCTGATGTGAAATTATTTGCAGCTCCACCAGAAGGAACAATAAGTTCATCATCTAAATTGTTATCTTCTAAACCTTGAGTTAAAGGTGAAAACTTAATAATTTGGCTTGTTAAACCCCAAGGAGCTAATTGACTTTCTTCGGAGGTGATTCCTACAATTGTTCTTAAATCCCATTTTCCTTTTTTATAACCCGTATTAGCTCTAATATTGAAACGTTGAAAGTCAGATTTTACAAGAGTACCTTTTTGTTTGTAAAAACCAGCGGTTATATTGTAATTAATGCTTTTAGCTCCTCCAGATATACTTACTGAATGGTTTTGTGTGGGTTGGTTGTCTAATACAATATCATCGAATAAGCTAGAATTATTCCTATATGCGCTTACATACAAACCGTATCCTAGGTTTAATTGATCGTCTCCTAAACCAGTAGCATCTAAGTTTCTTTTTAATAAAATTTCAGAATACAATTGTTGATTTGCATTCATTAAAGCTGTAGGAGTACCATTAATACTTTGAATACCGTATGTTGAATTGATATTTACTTTTAACGCACCTTCTTCACCTTTTTTGGTAGTAATTAAAATTACTCCTCCTGCACCTCTAGTTCCATAAATAGCTGTAGATGCTGCATCTTTCAATACGTCTATTGATTCTATTACGTTTGGTGGAATTCTAGGATTTCCTTCTTGCATTACACCGTCTACTACATATAAAGGTTCGTTACTTCCCGTTAATGATGTAACTCCTCTAATTAAGATATCGGAATCTCCTCCTGGTTCGGCACTAGCGACAACGCTTACCCCTGATACTTGACCTTGTAAAGCATTTCCTAAGTCAGAAGTGACAATGTTTTCAATATCTTCAGACTTTACATTAGCGACGGCACCTGTAATTTCTTTTTTCTTTACAGCTCCGTACCCAATTAAAACTACTTCCTCTAATTCAGTTTGATCAGGAGCTAAGGCCACATTCAAAATGTTATTTCTAACCGTTATAGTTTTAGAAAGCATTCCTAAATATTTAAATTCTAAAATATCTCCATCTTTAGCTTTAATATTATATTGTCCATCAAAATCTGTTGTGGTAAAAACTTTAGTTCCTAATTTAAAAACCGTTACCCCTATTAAAGGTTCACCATCTTCGGAATTGGTTACGGTACCAGAAACTGTTCCTTGTTGTGCGTATAATTCTCCATGAAAACACACAAATGAAAAAAACACAAAAAGAAATGTTTTTTTCCAAATTGTTATTATTTCAATTATTTTAAAATTCTCCATTTAATTAATTTTTATTCTTAGTATTTTTCGTCCTTATTTTTATCAAGTTTGTTCTCCGTAAAAAGACTGTTTCGTTATTAAAAAAAAATAATTTCATCATAAATTAGTTTAGATTTAAGGTTGCTTGTAGCTTTACAAGCTATTTTGGTTTTACTTGATACTGACACTTTTTTGATTTTTTAAAAAAAGAAATTAAGAGGTTTCTTGTTTTAGATAGTCTTTGGTTTTTCTGTTTTTTAATTGTGTTATTTGTAAATAAAAAAGGATAGTTTCTGGTATATAGCAAAATAACAGCTTTTTTATTACTGATTTGTTACTTTGTTTAGCCTATAGTAGTACTATTTTGATGTTTTTAAGCTTTATATGTAAAAACAAAAAACATCGTAAAAACTAGTGTTTACAAGGATAAACCAAATACAGTATTATTTTGATTTTAATTAAACCTGAGAGAGATTTTAGAATCGTATATGAGAGCTTTTGTGTAGGTTTATTGCCCAAATAAAAAAGTGAGTAATACTTCTGTTTTATTCAGGCAATTTTGATGTGTATAAAAGTTATAATTTTTAATAAATATTTTAATATGAGAAAAGTTATTTTAGGAATAGTTGGTTTGTTTTTTATAAATGTTGCAAGTGCGCAGCATAAAGGAATTATAAATAACACAAAAAGTCCAAACGTAAAATTTAAAAGTGTAGATATTGGCGATTGTCAATGGACCGAAGGTTTTTGGGCAGAAAAATTTAAAGTAGCGCAAGAAACCATGGTTCCGCATATGGGGGAGTTGTTAACAGGTGATGTGGGACATGCGTTGAATAATTTTAAAATTGCAGCAGGACTTAAAGAAGGAAAGCACAAAGGGATGAAGTGGCACGATGGTGATTTTTACAAGTGGATGGAAGCCGCTATGTATATTTATGCCAATAATAAAGATCCTAAAATTCTAAAAGAGTTAGATGCATACATAGATATTATTGGCGATGCTCAAGAACCAGATGGCTATTTGCACACAAAGGTTCAAACAGAAGATGATATGGAGCGCTTTGGAAACAGACAGCATCATGAAATGTATAATTTTGGACATTTATACACCAGCGCATGTATTCATAATAGAATAACAGGAAAAACCAATTTTTTAGATATTGCTATTAAAAATGCAGATTTTCTATATAGTAAATTTATGCCTGAACCTAAAGGAGATTTAAAACGTTTTGGATTTAACCAAACACAAATAATGGGGTTGGTAGAATTGTATAGAACTACTAAAAATGAGAAATATTTAAAGTTGGCAGAGCTATTTATCAATTTAAGAGGAAAGTCTAAAGTGGCACCAGCAAAGGTAGCTAACTATAAGTTTATTGGAGATATGGTGCAGGAACGTACTCCGCTAAGAAAATCTAAAACAGCAGAAGGACATGCAGTATTGGCATTGTATTTTTATGCAGGAGCTGCCGATGTATATGCAGAAACAGGAGAACAAGCATTGATTGATGCTTTGGATAGACTTTGGGAGAATGTAGTTGATAAAAAAATGTATGTAACTGGAGCTGTAGGGCAAACACATCATGGAGTATCATCACATGTAGATATGGTACATGAAGGATTTATTAATGAATACATGATGCCTAACTTAACGGCTTATAATGAAACCTGTGCGAACATTTGTAACTCTATGTTTAGTTACCGTATGTTAGGAGTTCATGGTGAAGCTAAGTATGCAGATATTATGGAATTAGTATTGTTTAATAGTGCTTTGTCTGGAATAAGTATTGAAGGTAAAGATTATTTTTATGCAAATCCATTACGTGTAAGTCATAAAGGATATGACCCAGGAAACGATACTGAATTTGATGTTCGTCAGCCTTACATTCCGTGTTTTTGTTGTCCACCAAACTTAGTACGTACTATTGCAAAATTATCAGGATGGGCATATAGTTTAACCAATAACGGAGTGGCTGTAAATCTTTACGGTGGAAATAAATTAGCCACAAAAATGTTAGATGGTTCTAAGTTAGAATTGGTTCAGGAAAGTCAATATCCTTGGAAAGGAAAAGTAGAGTTAACCGTTAAAAAAGCTAAAAGAGATGCTTTTGATATTTTGGTAAGAATACCAGAATGGGCTAAAGGAACTACAGTAAAAATAAACGGTAAAAATACAGCTAATAAAGTTGTACCTGGAACTTATCTTACTTTAAATAAAAAATGGAGAAAAGGAGATGTAATTACTTTAGACATGCCAATGGATATTAAATTGTTAGAAGGAAATCCGTTAATAGAAGAAGTAAGAAATCAAGCTGCTGTTAAAAGAGGACCAGTTGTTTATTGTGTAGAAACTCCAGATTTACCTAAAAACACAGATATATTAGATGTGTATTTACCTTTTAACTCTAAATTAACAGCCAATTATAAATCAGACTTTTTAGGAGGAATTACAACCATTTCAGGAGCGTTGGCAATTCGTAAAGATAAAAATGAGGCCATGTACAATGAGGTAACAAAACCTACATGGGAAACTAAAAACATACAATTAGTTCCTTATTTCTCTTGGGCAAATAGAGGAAAATCAGAAATGTCTGTTTGGTTACCTGTTCTTTGGAATCAGCAATAAGGTTTTAACAATACATAACAAAAACAGGTGTTTCTTGATTGTAAGAAGTGATACACCTGTTTTTTTTATTATCAAGAATTTTAAAAGTGTATTGTAATTGAATATGATAAGTTTCCACAAAATGATTTAATTAGTAACAAATGAAAAATAAGATTAAAAAAGGACTGTTGGTTTCATTAACATTGTTAGCAACGGTAACTAATGTGTTTGCAAAAGATAAGAGACCAAATATTGTAGTAATTTTATGTGATGATTTGGGCTATAATGATGTTGGTTTTAACGGATCAAAAGATATTATTACTCCCAATATTGATAAACTGGCACATTCAGGTACTATATTTTCATCGGCATATGTAGCACATCCTTTCTGTGGACCAAGTAGAACTAGTATCATGACGGGTCAATATTCCCATGTTATGGGAGCGCAGTTCAATTTAATTAGAAATAGCGAAAGATTTCATATTGGTATTCCACTTACAGAAAAGTTCATCAGCAAAGAATTACAACAAGCTGGTTATTATACCGGAGCTGTTGGGAAATGGCATTTAGGATCTAATAAACAATTCCATCCTAACAACCGTGGATACGATGAGTTTTTTGGTTTTTTAGGTGGAGGGCATCGATATTTTCCGGAAAAATACAGACCTATTTATGAAAAGCAAAAAGCAGCTGGGAATAAAAATATTATGGATTACTTAACTCCCTTGGAATATAACGGAAAACAAGTAAAAGAAACGGAATACATTACCGATGCTTTTTCTAGAGAGGCTGTTACGTTTGTTAATAAAGCAGCTCAAAAAGAACAACCTTTCTTTTTGTATTTAGCTTACAACGCACCTCATTTACCTTTAGAAGCTAAAGAAGATGATATGAAAATATTTAATTCTATTAAAGATGTAAAACGTAGAACTTACGCTGCAATGGTTTATGCCGTAGATAGAGGAGTAGGTAAATTGGTAGAAACTTTAAAAAAAACAAATGAATTTGAAAACACCTTAATTGTGTTTTTAAGCGATAATGGTGGGAAGTTACATACAGGTGCTGCTAATAATTACCCGCTAAGAGAAGAGAAAGGAAGTGTTTATGAAGGTGGTTTTAGAGTTCCAATGTTTTTTCATTGGCCACAAAAAGTAAAAGCAGGACAAGTGTTTACACATCCAGTTTCAGCAATAGATTTTTATCCAACTTTTGCAGGTTTGGCTAAAGTAGATGTTTCTAAAAATAAAAAATTAGCAGGAAAAGATGTTTGGTGTGATGTAAAAGCAAACAAAAATCCACATAAAGATGATATGTTATATATTTTAAGACACAGAACAGGCTTGAGTGATGTAGCTGCTAGAAAAAATGAATGGAAAGCGGTTAAAGTAGGAACAAAAAAATGGCAATTGTTTAATATAGAAAAAGACATTCGAGAACAAAATGATTTGAGCACTCAGCATCCAAAAATTTTACAAAATTTGGTGAAAGAGGCAGAAAAATGGAGTAAAACCAATAAAGAGCCCAAATGGTTTCATTCTATAGAAGAAGGAGAACTATGGAAACAATACAACATGCCAAGGTTTAATGAAACTTTTTCTTTAAACTAAAAACAATATGTTTTTCTATAAAAAGGCAACCAGTATGGTTGTCTTTTTTTATAGGAAAAGGTTTTATAATTGTGAAATAGGTATATATTTAATAATATATTTATAATATATTTGTTTTTAAACCAAAAAGAATGAATAAAAAGAATACACTAATCCTGTTGTTTCTTGTTTTCTCCTGTCTTGTATTTTCACAAGAGTCTAAGTTAAATAAATTAAAATCACTTAATATTTCCAATGGATTAACCCATAATGGAGTGACCTCTATTTTTGAAGATTCTAGAGGGTTTGTTTGGATTGCTACTTACGATGGATTGAATAAATATGATGGATTTAAAATTAAGCAGTACAAAAATACTTACAAAAAAGAAATATTAAGTAGTAATAGAGTACGATGTATAAATGAAGATGCTTCGGGGAATCTATTAATAGGAACAGATAAAGGTTTGTCAATTTACAATTTAGAAACCGAAAAGTTTTCAAAAATTTTTAGTAACAAATCAAAAAATTTGTTAGAAGAACCTATCATTAGGAGTATTATCATTCACCCTAGTACAGGAGAAATTATTTGTACAACCGAAGGTAGTGGTCTGGTAGTATTTAACGAAGATTTTAGTTTTCAAGGTAGTTATCAATTCATCAATTCAGAAATAAATAGACAAAGAAGTATTGTTTATAACGGAATAGCTTTAGATAAAGAAAATTATTTATTTGCTACTTCAGAGTACCTAATCAACTTTAATATTGTTACTAAAAAAATAAAATTAGTAGAGTTAAAAGGAGTTTATGGTACAAGTTTTATTCATAAATTGGATGATGACACTTTTTATGTAGGAAAAAGTAATGGAGGAGTTACTTTTGTAGATTATTTTTTAGAGAACCAAAAATACACCTATATAGTTCATGACAACTTATTTAAAGACTATCAGTTTTTTTGTGCAAACATAGATAACGATGGTCAACTTTGGTTAGGTCAAATTAGAAATGGTATTATAAAAGTAAATGATGTAGATAAACTAAGTAAAGCAAATTCTGAAGATAATTTCAAGAAAATGTTTTGCTTGGAGAAAACACGTATGAGTACCATTCAAACTTTTAATAACAGACATTGTTGGATTGGTTCTTTTGATAACGGAGTAACTATTTTAGATTTAAAGGAAAATCCTTTTTATAGTGAAAAAATAAAATTAAAGAACTTTTTAGACTTGGTTCCTCTAAATAAAACAGAGTTTTTTTTAGGAGCTAAAGGTGATTCTTTTAAAACCTATAATACAGAAACTAGAACTTATAGCTCTGTGGTTAGTGACTTGTCTAAAAGCGATAAAGAAAGATCTGGAGTTATGTTTGTAGATTCTAGAGAGGCCAAATGGTTGGGGGTTTCTAGAGGGAAAAAGGAGATTGTAGGAAGAATAAAAAAAGGAAGCATACATGTAGAAAAAATAGAGGTTTCTAAAAAATATTTAGGAGGTATTAAAGATGTTGTAGAAGACAAAAGCGGTAATATTTGGATATCATATGTACATGATATTATTAAAATAAATATTGATGAAAAAGGAAATGTTAAGAACATAGAAAGTCTAAAAGAAAACGCAGCGTATGATAATAAAAGTTATTCAACCTATAAATGTCTTTATGTAGATCCTTTATACAACTTTTTGTGGGTTGCAGATAAGGTGAGTGGTTTGTTAAGAATTAAGTTAGAGAAAAACAAACCTATTAAGGAATTTACGATAGACAATTATATGACCAATAAATACGATAAGGATGCAATTTCTAACAATTTTGTAACCTCAATTGTAAGATTGCCCAATAATCAATTATGGATTGGAACAGAAGGTGGTGGTATTTGTAAAGTAGAAAATAGCAATTCAACCCCTAAATTTATTCCATTTACAGAAAATGATGGTTTGTCTAACAACGTTGTTAAGAGTATTATTTACGATGAAGATTATAATTTATGGATATCTACCAATATTGGTTTAAATAAATTTAATGTTAAAAAGCAAACATTTAGAACTTTTACAACAGAAGATGGTTTGCCGTTTGAAGATTTTCATTACAATTCAATTAAATTATCAGAAACACAGTTTGTTTTTGTAGGAAATCATGGTTTCTGTTATTTTAATCCTAAAGAAATAGAACAAAAAGAACCTTTGCCTAGGTTGGAATTTGGAGATTTTAGAATTTACAATCAAGTTGTAAAACCTACAGATACTATAGAAGGAAAAGTACTTTTAAACAAACACTTAACCAACGGAGCAGAACTAGAATTAAACCATCATCAAAATGTGTTTTCTGTAGAAGTGGTACCATTGCATTACTCTAGTTATAAAAATCGTTCTATAAAATACAAGTTAATTCCCCTTCACGAAAATTGGGTTGAGCTAAAAAGCGGTCAGAATATAATAGAATTTAATGGTTTGCAGTCAGGAAGTTATAAATTGTTGGTAAAAGCATCTAACTCATTGCAAGAATGGACGGTTCCCAAGGAACTAAGAATAAAAATACATCCAGAATTCTGGAAATCGAATGTTGCATATATGCTTTATGTATTGTTTGGGTTTGGTATTATTTATTTAGTGTTTCAAATTTTCTTTAAAATTCAAAAGTTAAATCACAATTTAGAAATAGAGCAGTTAGAAATAGACAATCTTAAAGATTTAAATGAATCTAAACTTCGCTTTTTTTCTAACATTACCCATGAGATTAAAACACCTGTAGCTTTAATTTCGGGACCTATAGATTTTCTATTGTCAAAACTAAAAGCAGGGGAACCTGTAGATATTGTTGATAAATTAGGAATTGTTCAAAGACAATCTAAAAGAATTTCTCAGTTAATAGATCAAGTAAATCAATTTCAAAAATCTGATGAACGTCAATTAAAAATGAATTATGAAACATTTTGTTTTGATACGTTTGTAGAAAATTTATCGTCAGATTTTAAATTTTTAGCTAAAAAAGAAAATAAAGAGTTTTTAATAACTAAGAGCTCTCAAAAAGAAACCTATGTGTCTGCAGATAAAGACAAGTTAGAAAAAGTATTTAATAATTTGTTTAGCAACTCTTTTAAGTACACCAAATCTGGAGATACTATAGAAATTAATTATAAAGTAGAAGATTCAAACTTAATTCTATCTTTTAAAGATACAGGAAAAGGAATTTCTCCTGAAGATTTGCCTAATATTTTCGATCGTTTTTATCAATCAAAAAGAATGACGAAAGAATATATAGGAGGATCTGGAATTGGTCTTGCTTTTTCTAAACGTTTGGTAGAAATGCATTATGGATACATACATGCCGAAAGTGAATTAGGTAAAGGAACAGAAATTCATTTAAAGCTACCTATTATTGTAGAAGAGGTTAATGATACCTCTCAAATAGAAGAAGTGCTACTTCAGGAAGAAAAACTAGAAGACAGTACATTAGCAGTGTATGAAGAAGTTGATTTTAATGCAATAAAATCTGATGAAGCTTTTGCACAAGCAAAAATATTTTATGCAGAAGATAATGTTGATATGAGAAATTTTGTAACCGAAATTTTAACAAACTTTTTCAATGTAACCTCTTTTGCAAACGGATCAGAGTGTTTAAATGCTTTAGAAAACGAATGGCCAGACATTGTGTTAAGTGATGTTTTAATGCCTGAGTTAAATGGGTTTGAATTGTGTAAAGCCATTAAAAGTAATGTAAAAACAAGTCACATACCAGTAGTGTTATTAACAGCGTGTATTTCTACAGAAGAACAAATTCAAGGAATAGAAGAAGGAGCAGATGCTTACATTAAAAAACCATTTAACACACAACAGTTAATTTCAACCATAGAATCTTTATTAAGAAATAGAAAACAATTAAGAGAGCGTTTTAAAATAGACTTTCCATTAGAGTTAGAAAAAAGTACAGATTCTAAAAAGAATATGATTTTTATAGAAAAATTATACGGTTTGATTTTAGAAAATTTAGATAATAAAGATTTAGATATAGATAATTTAGCCAAGCATTTGTATTTAAATAGAACACATTTTTATCAAAAAGTAAAAGAAATCACAAACCAAACTCCATTTGAATTGTTAAAAGACTTTAGATTAAAAAAAGCAGCTGAGTTTTTAGTTCGAGAAAAAATGACAGTGAATGAAGTGTTTGTTGCAACTGGTTTTAAGAGTAGATCTCACTTTAGTAAAGTGTTTAAGGATAAATATAATGTCACTCCTGGTCAATACGTTAATAATGGTTTAGAAAAATTTAAAAGTAACAAAGGAGATTAGTAAATATATAAAATAGAGGATTTAGAAAGTCCCCAAGCCTACTTTAAACTATAGTAAGCTTGGGGTTTTTGCTTTATAAATGCTATGTTAAGTACACCTATAAAGATTAATTAAAAAGCAAAAGGTTTAATACATATAATTAAAAATAAATTGTTTTTTACGGAAAGACGCATATTATTTACAATTAAACATAATCTAGAGATTTATATAAAAGAAATTTGTTTTTGTCAATATTCTATTAAATATGGTTTTTTATGATTGTTTAATCAATTAATAGTGGTTTTACGTGTTTTAAAAACAGTTTAAAGAGCTTGATGTATAAATTAAATTAAATTAAATTAAATTTTATGAGTATGATGAAATTATCTTTTATTAAAAATGAATTAATGTTTTTGCGGAGTTTGAGTTTGTTGGAACAAAAATTTAAGGGTACTAAAAACAAAAATTAATTAAATGAAGAATTTTAGAATAATTAAACCAAAAACAATATGGGGAAAAATATTTCTTTTCATGTTTTTGTCATTTGTATGTCTTAATACTAAGACATATGCACAGCAAGAAAAAGTTTCAGGTATAGTCACTAACTCTGAAGATGGTGAACCATTAATAGGAGTAACTGTGTTTAAACTAGGAACTAAAATTACTACAACAACAGATTTTGATGGTCAATATAGTGTCAAAGCTAAAAGTGGAGATATTTTAGAGTTCAAGTATTTAGGGATGGTTTCTAAAACCATAACAGTTAGAAAAAAAGTGTTGAATATAACTCTAACTCCTGATCATACTGAGCTAGATGAAGTTGTTTTGATTGGATATGGAGCTGTAAAGAAAAAAGAAATAACAGGAGCTGTCGCAAGAGTAAAATCAGAGGATATAGAAAATATTGTTACATCTGATCTTGGAAATGCACTACAGGGCCAAGTATCAGGAGTAAATGTAGTAGATAGTGCAGAACCAGGAGGAGATTCAGAGATTTTAATTAGAGGGATTACATCCTTAACAGGAAGTAATGAACCTTTGTATGTAGTAGATGGGGTAATGCAAGAAGGAAATCCTAGAATTCCGCCAAATGTTATAGAGTCAATAGATGTTTTAAAGGATGCAGCTTCTACTGCTATTTATGGAACCAGAGGAGCAGGAGGAGTAATTTTAATTACTACCAAACAAGGAGAGGATGGAGCCTTAAAGGTTAATATTAATTCAAGTTATGGTATTAAAACAATTAATGGTACTCCAACACGTCTGATGGATGCCAATCAACAATTATATTTTATAATGTTACAAAGAAGAAATACAAATGGGTTAGGATTGGCCGATGACCAATTAAATTTTGGATTCGATCGATTTCAGTCTGCATACAAGAATGATTCAGACCTATTTGATAATGTAATTTTAAACAATAGACCTACACAAAATCATACTTTAACTATTTCAGGAGGTTCGAAAAGTATTAATTACAATGTGACAACTGGGTTTTATAAACAAAAAGGAACCATCGTAAAATCAGAGTTTGAACGTTTTAATATTAGAGCGAATACTGGATATAAGAAGGGAAAATTGAAAATTAATGCCATAGTAGCAATTACAAATGAAAAAAATCAAAAGTCTCCAGGAGGATTGACTTCACAGATTATAAAATATTCTCCATTAAGTGTGGATGTAGATGACGTAGATTTAAGTGATATTATTTACACAACAGGGGGAAGTACGGGTAATAATTTACAGTCAGCGATTAATAGCTTTAGAAATGAAAATACAATAAATTCATTAAGAGCAAGTACTACATTTAATTTATCATATGACCTTACAGATAATTTAACAATTACAACAAGATATGGAACATCTTCATACTTTGAATATGGACATAGCTTTAGACCATATCAACAAATTATTAATGCTGTTACAGATCAAGAGATTAGCCAATCTACAAGTAGTGGTGTTGGAAATTCAGGACAGAAAAAGATTAACAATACCTTTAATCTTTTTGCTAATTATAACTTAAACATAAATAAAAATCATAAGATTGCTATAACGTTAGGTACCACCTATGAAAAATATAATACGGAAAAGTTTACAGCTAGTGGATCTAGAGTTATTAATAATGATGTAAAAGTATTAAATGGAACTACATTAAATTATAATGTAAGTTCAGGTCCAGATTATACAAGTAGAACATTTGGATTGTTATATCGTTTACAATACAACTACAAAGGGAAATATATATTTAGTTCAAGTGTAAGAAGAGATGCTTCTTCTAGATTTGATGTAGATGGTAGGTCAGCTATATTTCCATCTGCTTCCATGGCTTGGAACATTTCCGATGAAAATTTTTGGGATTCTTATAAGACAACTATTAATAATTTTAGATTAAGAGCCTCTTATGGTAAAGTGGGGAATCAAAGAGTTGGTGATTATGTGTATCAACCTACTTTTACAACCGATTATCAATACGCTTATGGACGTTCTGGAAGTGATAATTTAACCAATGGTAATATTCAAAACGGATATGCCAATAAAGAGTTAAAATGGGAAACATCTATTCAGAGTAATTTAGGAATAGATTTAAGTTTTTTTAAAAACAAATTTACATTTACTGCTGAATATTATCACAAAACCAATAGTGATATGTTATTCCCTATTACTTTATCAGGGTCTACGGGAGCAACTAACAATTCTGGAATTACTTTGAATGTAGGGAATATGACCAATAGAGGTGTAGAGTTAGCAGCAAAATATAGATTAAATGTAGGTAGGGTCAAGTTCAATATGAGAGGAACCTTTACTACTAACAAAAATAAGATTACTAAATTAAACGGCTTTGGTAGGTTTACAATGATGAATGATTCAGGATTAATTTCTGGAGCAAAAGATCAATCGCAAATTACAGCAATTGCTAAAGGATATGAGGCTGGAGCTTTCTTTATTTATTCAACAGACGGTGTTGTTAATACAAGTGAGAAATTGGCAACATATCAAATGATTAATCCTCAAGCAAAAATGGGGGATTTGGTTATTGTTGATACTAATAAAGATGGTAAAATTACGAATGATGATAGAACCTATAGAGGGAGTGGATTGCCCAAATACGAATTAGGATATAATTTAAATGCGTATTATAAAAATTTTGATATTTCTATGAATTGGTATGCGTCTGTAGGACAGGAGATTATGAATGGATCTAAAGCAACTGCTTTTGGGTATGGACGTCATGAAGATTTAATATATCAATGGTCTGATTTAAACCCAACAAGTACAATACCAGCGTTTAGAAATCAAATTAAATCTCATTATAATTATAATGGTAATACGGATTTATGGCTAGAAGATGGTAGTTATGTACGATTAAAAGCGATTACTTTAGGATATAGTTTGTCAAAATCTGTATTAGAAAAATTAGGAGGTATTTCTAAGTTTAGAGTATATGCAACAGCTCAAAACCCGTTAACATTTACAAAATATACAGGGTACAATCCTTCTGTTGGGGGGAGAATTCAGAGTAAAGGATTGGATAAAGGAACCTATCCTATTACAGCAACCTATATGTTAGGATTGAATTTAAACTTTTAATATAAAAAACAAAGGAAGATGAAATATTTAAAAATTAAAAATAGCATAGCGATTTTTATGTTGCTTGGTTTGTTATCATGTTCGGATGAATCATTAACAGAGATAAATCCCAATCGACCAGTCGCTAAATGGAGTAATTTGTCAGATACGCAAAAAGGATTGAATTCTGTATACAATTCTTTATTAGATGAAAACTTATTAGGGATAAAATTTGAAGCTATGAGATCAGATATGGCGTATCCAGGGTATGGTAGACCAACACCTGTAACTCAAAGTAATTTATTATCTTATAATCAAACATATACTAATAATACAGGTTTTATTTCTGCAAAATGGGATGCATGTTATGCCACTATTTATTATGCAAATCAAGTTTTAGAAGGGCTAGCTAGTTTAGAGCCTGAATTGACACAGGATACACTAGATAAATGGAAGATCCAAGTAGCACAAGCTAGATTTTTTAGAGGTCTAATGCATTTTTATTTATTCAGTACTTACAACAATGGAAGTATAATAATTAGAGATAAAATACCAACTGTAGCTACTGGTTTTGGTAAAGAGTTGTCATCTCCTTCAGAAGTAAGAGAATTTTTTAGAAGTGATTTGCTGTATGCTTATGAAAACTTACCTGAAAAATATGACAATGATTATTTAGGGAGTGCAACCAAGTGGGCTGCTGCTACTGCTTTAGGAAAGTCTTATTTGTATGAGGCCACAGATGGACCTTCTGCAACAGGAGATTACTCAAAAGCTATGCTTTATTTTGAAGAAATAATTAATAATGGGCCTTTTAAATTAGCAGATCCTGATTTGATGTTTACAAAAGACGGTGAATTTAATAAGGAATCAATACTTGAATTGGCATACAATACAGAACATAGGCAAACTATAAAAGTTTTTGATGCTGGGAAAATGTCTAATCAGTTGTCGTTTGAATCTACGGGGTCTACAGGTTTTTATATGCCTGTTTGGATGATTTATACTTATAAATCTGAAGAATTAGATTTGACAGATTCTAGGAATATTTATACAGAGATAACAGGAGGAACAATTATAAGACCTGTTTCCTTGAGAGCTTCAGCAATGACGGCTATTGTAAATGATGAATTGACAGATTTCGGAAGTAAAAAAACACCTGAAGCAATTAAAATACAAAATCAAGGTTTTGGATTTGGGTATTATAGAAAATATATTCAATTTAATAATACAGATCCTAGAGGAATAAGAAGTGCAGGAACTAATGTTGTTATCAATAGATTGGCTGAAGTATACTTAATGGAGGCTGAATGTTTAATTCAAACAGGGGATTTGGAAGGAGCTCTTAAATTGATTAATAAAATTAGACATAGATGGGCATTACAGTTATTAGGAAAACCAGATTCTGATTGGCCAGATGCTACTTTTGAATCTGATAAAGATAGAGATGGGGTGATTGATACAGATTATGTTGAATACACTCAAGAGACATTAATGAATAGATTGATGTACATAGAAAAACCACTAGAATTATCTGTAGAAGGGCATGCTATTCGTTGGATAGACTTAAGAAGATGGGGAATTATTAAAGAGAATTTTAATAGACTAGCAAATTCCACTTATTATGCTCAAAATTTCGTTTTCGATAAAAGAGATCCTAATACAGGAGAAAGAACAGGTAAAACAGGAACCATTAAAAATGGAGATATTGTAGATGTAGATCCTGGAGGAGCAACAGGATTAAATATTATAGATTATGAATATGATGTGGCTAGAGATAATTACAATCCAGCATTGAACGATTATTATCCAATACCGTTAAATGAAGTATTAAGAAATCCATTATTAAATTAATAATAGAACAAGATGAAAAAAATTAAAATTATAATACAACTTCTTTCAATTCTAACGCTTTTTGTGGGATGTGATAATAGTGAGGTAGATTCATTAGAGAAATTTAATGATGCTACTTGGGTTACCTCAAAATTTAGTTATGCTACTGCTACCTCAGATATAGATTTTGGAGTAAATATAGGTGACTATATATCGTTTGTAGATTTATCTCAAAATGCATTGACTCATGAATGGAAGATTGATGAAGAAAATAAATTTTTAAAAAAAGAATTTAAAACAGGAGGGAGTTTAATTCCGTTTATAAATAAAGAGTTAACAAATGTATCAACATCAAAACCAGCACACGTTCTCTTTTTAAAATCAGGAATCAACGAGGTAAGGTTAAACAATACATTTGACAAACCGGTAATATATAATGGGAAAAATAAAATAGAATCTGTTAAAAAAGATGATATTTATGAAATTTCTCGTATATGGAAAGTAGATGTATATGATACAATAGTACCAGAAGTAAGCATTTCTACAATAAATGAAACAGGAACTACAACGGAAGTATATAATAGTTTAAGTGAACTTAGACCTGCTGATGGAATGATTAATATAGAGGCTGGGGAATCGTTAGTTTATAAAGATATTACAAATAGAGGACGTCCTAATACAAATTCTTGGAAAAGTTTAGGATCTAATCAAAAGGTAGCTTCAGATGAAGAAGCTGTAGTTTTTGATTTTTTAAAATTAGGAGAGTTTGATGCAGGAACATTGTCTGCAGGTAGAAAAGGGGACGATAAGACTATTCCAGATGCGGTTGGTGGAACTGTAAAAATTCCATTAAAAATTATTGTGGGTAAATCTACTAAACCGTTTGAAATTTTAGAAGAAAGTGTGGTTAGAAAATCAGCTAATATAATTACATTTAATGTTAGTGGTGAATTAAAAAGTTTTACAGGTCAGGAGTCTAATTTTAAAGTACATGTAATAAATACAAAGGCTGGTTTTGATAATGATATTGCTGTAACAAATGCTCAGATCAACTCTGCTAATAAAGCTACTATAGAATTAACTCTAGCTTCAGAAATATATAATACAGATGATGTTAAAGTTTCTTATACGGTAGGAACTGAACCAATTGTATCAGCAGATGAAAGAGATTTAAGTGCTTTTTCAAATGAGCCGGTATATTTTATAGATGAGCTTTTTAAATCAGATTATTTCGGTTTTGAATTAGGAGGATCAGAATGGTATATACAACATAAGAAACAGTGGTCTTACAGTACCTTTAGGGCTAATACAGGTACTAAAAGCTTAAAATTTAGTGCAACGGACGTCTCTTCAATGAGTGTAAATGCTAAAGTACAAGGTACGGGAGCTGTAGAACTTAAAATTAAAGAGGGAGCTTATACTTTCTCCGTAAATGTTTGGATTGAAGAAGGGTCTGATATAAATAGATTTCTTACTAATTTTCAGGGAACAAAATTTAAATCTGTTTCTTGGGACTTGAGAGGAGTCGAAAAAGGTAAATGGGTTAAAATAACACAAGAAGTTGTCTTAACAGATTATGATAATGCAAATGGAAATAAATTAATTATTCAAGTGAATAAGACAGATATTACCAGTACTTCGGCAACTATGTATGTAGATGATATATCCATGGTACCTGTGGAGGAAAGATAAATTTAAACAAACCTCTAAACTATTATATAGTTTAGAGGTTATATAAAAAATATAAAATGAAAAAAACAATCAAATATATAAGTTTACTAACTTTAGTGTTTTTAGCACTTAGTTGTAAAAAAGAATCAGGGTGGGAAAATGAAAATTTAGAATTAGTACCTGTTTATAGTGCTTTTGATATATCTTCAGGATTAGATATCAATTCCACTTTTGATGTAGAACAAGACCCTGCAATAGCTACTGATGAAGAAAAATTCTTAAAAAATGAATACGACAATAGGTTTGTACCGTATAAATTACAGTTGTTTAAGAATAAAGATTTGACAATTGTTTTTAATACAATTTCAACAGCAAATAAATTTGATGTACCCTACATTGAAGCTACTACAGATACTGATGTATACGATATTAAATTAACTACAAAAGTTACCAATCCTATTAACAAAGGAGGAGTTACTGGTGCAGAAATGATTACAAACAATTATTCTCTTTATTTTAATAGAACGGCAATGTCAAATGCTGTTACTGATGATGTAGCTATAGAAGGATTGATGTTAAACACAATAAAGATAACTACAACAACAACTGTTCGAAATACAACAAGTTCTGATACTGAAGGAATAGTAATAGAAACTAAATATGAAACACCTAATGTTATTTCACTAGTAACTAAAACAGAAACAAGTATTGATACAGAAACAAACAAAACAACTATTAAGATTACAAAAACGATAGATGAAACATTTAACTATAAATTATTATTTGTAGAAAAAGAAGTTTATAATTAATAACATAGTACCTAAAACATTTTAAAGCTCTATTATTTATAATAGAGCTTTTTAGTTTAAGTATGTATTGTTTTATAAAAGAATGTTAGAACAGGATATAACACAAGATGTTATATCCTGTTTTTTTATACCAAGTAATCATATTTGTAAAATTTGTTGTGTGTAACTTTTTGTTTTACAGTTTGATAGTAGTTTTGTGTATGGGTGAATACAAATTATTTACAGAAGAGTCTGTTAGAAACATAGATGATTTTTGTAATTGCTAATATCACAGTTTTTTGTGTTAAACATAGTGATTATTGCATTTAAAGCACTTGTTTATTATTGATTTAATAAATATTAGTATATTAATAACTGTAAATATAAATTTAATTAAAACTATGAACAAAAATCTAACAAAAAAAGAAATCTTCTTGCGGAGGTTCATTTACTAACCAAATTAAAACTATAAAAACCAAAAACTAATTAAATGAAAAAATATAAAAATGTAAACATAAGAGCAGTGTTAAGAACCATGATTCTTTCTATGTTTTTATCACTAGCATGCTTTCAGGGAAAAGCATATGCTCAAAATACCGTAACAGGAGTCGTAACTGGATCGGCAGATAATATGCCATTAATAGGAGTTACGGTACAAAAATTAGGAAGTAAACAAATTACCACTACAGACTTTGATGGTCAATACATGATAAAAGCTACCAAAGGAGATATATTGCAGTTTAGTTATTTGGGAATGGAGACTAAAACACTAACGGTAAAAGGAAATACCTTAGATGTGTTTTTAGATCCTAAGGCCGATGCACTTGATGAAGTTGTGGTAGTAGGGTATGGTACCCAAAAGAAAAAAGAAGTAACTGGTGCTGTAGCACAAGTAAAATCAGAAGAAATAGAACAGTTTGTAACTACAGATGTCTCTTCAGCTTTACAAGGTCAAGTTACAGGAGTAAACGTAACAGCAGCTAGTGGAGAACCTGGAGAAACAGCAAGTATACAAATTAGAGGGGTAACTTCGTTAATTGGTTCTAATGAACCTTTGTGGGTAGTAGATGGAATTGCACAACAAGGAAATCCAGGGTTAAGTCCAAACGAAATTGAAACTATTGATATTTTAAAAGATGCAGCTTCTGCAGCGATATACGGTACAGAAGGAGCAGGAGGAGTTATTCTGGTAACTACCAAACAAGGGAAAGAAGGAAAAATGAGTATTACTTTAAACTCTAAATATGGTATTCAAGATTTAGGAGAAGGTATTTCTTTAATGAACGCTAAAGAAGAGTTGTTTTTTGGGTTAACTCAATTAGACAATGGTGCTTCTACCTTTGATCCAGGACCTGTAAGAACACCAGAATGGTTAAATAACGATAATACTTTTAACGATTACGTGTTGGTAGAACATGCAGCAACACAGCAACATACCTTAAATGTTTCTGGAGGAACTAAAGAGTTTTCTTACAATGCTGTAGGTGGTTATTTTAACCAAGAAGGAACGTTAATAAACTCTGGTTTTCAAAGAATAAATGGACGTATTTCTACAAGTTATAACAAAAAGAACTGGAAAGTAAGATCTAGTGTGGCATTTACTACAGAAAAAAGAGATAGAGTAGGGAATAATTTAATAACCAACGCTCAAAGATATTCTCCTTTATACCCAATTGTAGATCCTAGTTCCGATGTTGTATATTCTACAGAAAGTGGAGATGGAGGAGTAAGAACTCCGTTAGAATTGTTAGCTCAGGCTTTAAAAAAGAAAGACGAAAGCACAAGTGAAAGAATTAACGCAAGTTTAGGAATTACAAGAAATTTAACAGAAGATTTAACCGTATCTGGTACAATAGGTACAGCCATTACAAACAACTATAGAGATCAGTTTTTACCACAATATTCAATTGTTTATTTAAACGGAGATCCTACAGAAACAGATCCTACTAAAAGTAATGTAACTACATCTGCATCTAGATTAACAACATTGTCTGGAGACATAGGATTTAACTACAAGAAAAAAATAGGAGATCATAACTTTGGTGCGCAAGCAATTTTTGCGATTAAAGAAGAAGGATATAGAGGTTTTTCAGCAAGAAAAGAAGGAGTTTTAAACAACGATATTCGCGTGTTAGATGGAGCAAGTATCAATCCGGTAGCAGATTCTGAAGCTTATTATAACAGTACACAAGTTGGTTTGGTAGGAAGAGTAACTTACGGATATAAAGGAAAATATTTGTTTTCAGGAGTTGTAAGAAGAGATGGTTCTTCTAAGTTTAGTCCAGAAAATCAGTGGGGAACATTCCCATCAATTACTTTAGGTTGGAACGTATCTGATGAACCTTTTTGGGAAGATTTAAAAGGAACAATTAACAATTTAAAAATTAGAGCAGGTAGAGGTACAGTAGGTAACAATCGTTTTGGAAATTATGAATACCAAAGTACAATTCGTACAAATGCAAACTATGTTTTTGACCCAACAGATAACGAATTAACTTTTGGATCGGCAGTATATACCTATGCCAATCCACAAGTAAAATGGGAAACAAAAACAGAAACAAACATTGGTTTTGACATGAGTTTATGGAAAAACAAATTTATTGTTACTGCAGATGTTTATAGATCTAGCAATAAAGACATGTTATTTCCTGTAAGAACTCCTAGTTCAGCAGGTGCTTATGATGGAAATAACTTAAACAGTATTTTAAATGTAGGAAACATGACCAACCAAGGTTTGGAAATTGCTTTAAAGTATAGAACAAATATTCAAAAAAGTAAATTAACTACAAGTTTGGTGTTTACAAGAAATACAAATGAGGTAACAAGTACAGCCGGACAATCAACCATTTACAATACGCAATCTAACATTAACTCTACACCAATTACAGTTTTTGCAGAAGGATATGAGGCTGGAGCTTACTTTTTATACAAAACCAACGGAGCTATTAATAGCGAAGAACGTTTGGCTGCTTATCAAAAAATTAAGCCAGATGCAAAAATGGGAGATATTGAAATTGTTGACTACAATAAAAATGGTAAAATAGACAATGATGATAGACATTATGCAGGAAGTGCATTGCCAGATTTTGAATTAGGATGGAATTTCCAATGGACATACAAAGGTTTTGATTTGGCTATGAATTGGTATGCATCTGTAGGGTCAGAAATTATAAATGGAAATAAAATTGAAGCTTATACCAGAGGAAGACATAAAGATTTACTAAACATGTGGTCTAAAGACAACCCTACATCAAACATTCCTATTTTAAGAGATTTTGGAACAGATAACTATTTGCCAAACAACGATTATTGGGTTGAAAGCGGAGATTATATACGTTTAAAATTGGCAACATTGGGATATAATTTTTCAAAATCCGCATGTGAAAACATAGGACTAAGTAGTTTAAGATTGTTCTTCACAGCACAAAACCCATTAACCATTACAAAATATACAGGTTATGATCCAGAGGTAGGAGGAAATGTTGCAAGAAGAGGTTTAGATTTATCTAGATACCCATTAGCTTCATTATATACTGTTGGATTAAATGTTAAATTTTAAACGAAACAAGATGAAAAGATATATAAAATACATTGTCCCTTTTTTGGTGATAACAGCTACGTTACAATCTTGTGACGATTATTTAGAAGAAATTAATCCAAATGAAGTTTCATCAGAATTATATTGGAGAGATTTAGAAGATTCAAATGAAAACTTAACATCTGTGTATAACGGATTGTTAAATCAATACATTTGGTCTGTTGATAACGAGGCACTTAGAAGTGATGTGGCGTTTTCAAATTTAAGAAGTAGACAAAACTCAGAAACGTACGCATGGCATGCTCAAGCATTTACCAACACAATAGATAGTCATTACTACAAAAGTTGGGCAGGAATGTATCGTGTAATTTGGAGAGCAAATCAAGTAATAACAGGTTTAAAAGGGATGTCTAGTGAATTTAAAAGTCAAGAAGCTTGGACAACACAAATGGCAGAAGCTCGTTTTTTAAGAGGATTAATGCACTTTTACCTACACTCTAATTACAATCAAGGAAACATAATTATTAGAGATGAAATTCCAGAAAACTTAGAAGATTATTCCAAGCCCGTCTCACCATCATCAGAAGTTTTGGCATTTTTTAGAGAAGATTTTCAATATGCTTATGATAATTTACCAGAGGTTCAAAATCAGCCAACAAGAGTTAGCAAAGGATTAGCAGCGATGATTTTCGCAAAAAGTTATTTATATACAGAAGAATTTGATAAAGCAATTCCATTGTTAAAAGATGTTATAGAAGGTCCTTACGGATTTAAGTTACTAACAGGAGATGATGTAAAATTATTATTTACTCATGCAGGAGATTTTAACAAAGAAACCATGTTAGAAATCAATTATACAGACCTACACCAACGTTTGATAAACTCAAGTGGAGATAGCTGGGATGAAGAAGCATATACCACACGTTGGGCAAGATATACAGCACCTGGAAATAAAGGAGCAGGATTAGGAGGAGCTAAGTACTTTAACCCAACTGCTTGGTTAACGTTTGAATATTCTAACGAGCCTATGAATTTAAACGATTCTAGAAACTTTAAAGAAGGAAATCAATTAAGAAGTGTGCCTTTAAGATGTGCTCAAATGATTCAGGTAGTTAATGATGAAGAATCTAGTTATTACGGAAAAACGCCTGCTTATGAAGATGTTAGTTTTAATAAAGATGTTTTTGCATACTTTAAAAAATTAACCAACCATGATGTGGTTACACATGAAGATGAAATGCTGTCTACAGCATGGCAGTCTGGTAAAAACCTAGTAGTATATCGTTTGGCAGATGCTTACCTAATGTTGGCAGAATGTTACATTCAGCAAAACAACATTGCAGAAGCATTAAAATATATCAATGCAATTAGAAGCCGTTGGGGATTATTATTATTAGGTACCGATGATGGTTCTGGTTCTTATGATGATGTAGCTTATGACCAAACAACACTAATGGAACATTTAATGTATATAGAAAGACCTTTAGAGTTGTCTTTAGAAGGTTATGCAGAAAGAGCTATTGATTTAAGAAGATGGGGAATAGCAAAACAACGTTTTGTAGATTTAGCATCAAGAGATTACCAAGTAGTAGATTATTCTTTTACAAAAGAAGATGGAACTACAGGTAAAGGAAGTAGAATACAAACAGGTGTAGGGCCAACTGCCAACAACAACACTCCTGAAATTGAGTTTAATGATGCAGCAGTTAACTACATAGAGTCTATACATGCCTACTTGCCATTACCTAACGAAGAAACGTTATACAACCAACAAGTAAACTAACAGATTATGAAGAAAAATATAAAATTAATTACAGGACTATTATGTATGCTGTTGGTTTTTACAACCAGCTGTTCAGACGAAGATGTATCTGTTTATGGAGATTTAAATGGAGATTATTCTAGTTTTCAATGGTATACAAGTGGAAACAGAGAAACTTATAGAGAATCAAATAAAGAAATTAATATCAATCAATATGTTGGTTTCTTTGATGTGTCAGTTGGTCAAAAAAATAGAGAATGGACCATTCCTAGTTCAGCTAAATTTTTAACGAAAAAGTTTACTGAAAGCGATACAATTTTTACCTCTTTTATCATTCCAAATTCAGGAACTAGTTCGTCAGATGAGTTGGTAAATGTTTACTTTCCTGAAGCAGGGGAGTTTGAAGTAAAATTAAGAACTGAGTTTAAAGAACCAGTAACTTATACCAGATCTTTTGAAGTAGAAGGAGAGTTGGTGTCAAAATCTATTACAAGCACAGTAGTTGATACAATTTTTAAAGTAAAAGTTTTCCCAGATCCAGTACCAACATGTAAGGTATATAGACAAAATTTCATCACCAATCCAGAAGATCCTACTGGGCCTACAATTCCAGATGAAATGAATCCATACTCAGAAATTTTATTTGTAGCAGAAGAAGATCAACCTAGTTTGGATGATATTGATACTTGGGCAGAAATTTCTATTGAAGCAGGAGAAAAACTAATGTTTGAAGACCTGTCAACTATTGGAGAAGTAGATGGAACTAGATGGACAACCAATGGAGGAAAACCAGAAATAAGCTCTAAAGATGTTGTAGAAGTGGCTTATAACAAACTTACTGCAGATGGTGAGTATTATACAGCTCATTTTATATCAAGAAGAACAAGTGATGTAGGACCTACTAAAGATATTGCAAAGTTAATTCCTTTAAAAATAAAGGTTTTACCTTCTACAAAACCATTTAAATATAATAGTGGGTTAAAAATATCTAAAGCAGGAGCAATTAGTTTTCCTGTTACTGGGGAGGTTGAATTTTTTGAGGGACAAGAGGATAAATTTAACATTCATGTAACAAACACAGCTACAGGATTTGATAAGGATATTGCTGTAGAAGCAATAAATGTAAATGCAGAGGATGCAACACTTGTTGAATTAACACTAGCAGAACCAGTGTATAATACAGATACTTTTACAATCTCTTATACAGATGCTAATGCAGATGATACTGATGGAATTATTTCAGTAGACGGAAGATCTTTAGAAAGTTTTGGTCCTATTACATTTACAATGAAGTTATCTGAGTACGAAGGGGTAATGAATATTACTGATTTTACAGGATATGAATCTGAATACGATTCAGGAAACCAATTCAAGCAAGCGAATATGAAAAAAGGATTCTTTTGGGCTCAACATAATGGTAACTCAGAAGCAGGACCTTTATATTATTGGAGAGATATCTCTTTGGCTTATGATGGAAATAGTTCTTTAAAATTTGAAACCCCAGATACAGGTATTCCTGCTTTGGCAAGACTACAAGGTTCTGGTTTTAAAAACATAAGCCCTGTGCCTGCAGGAAAATACATACCAAGTGTATGGGTGTATATAGATCCGGCAACTACAATGTCTACCATACAATATAATTTTACAGACAACGTAACAGCTTCTTTTGATTTTGATATTTCAACAATAGAAAAAGGAAAATGGGTACAGTTAACTTTACCAGCTGTAGATTTACCAGCAATTAACTCAGGTAGGCTTGATATTAATGTAACTAATACAGGTCAAGATACAGCACAAGTTCAAAAACTGTGGTTAGACAATTTTGATTTATTAATTGTTAACGATAGACCTTAAACAAATTAATTAAGCACCTCTTTTATGTTGATAAATTTAAAGGAGGTGTTTCTAAAAAAAATATACAAATGAAATACCTTTTAAATACATTAAAACTAAGTTTGGCATTGTTTGTAGCTAGTTGTACAACAGAGGAAAAAGAACTGCCTAAAGTAGGGTTGGTTCCTGTGTACACAGTAAATGTATCTGCACCTACCAATGCTAATAACACATTGTCTGGTTATAAAAGTGTTGCTATTCCAGCAACCATTAATATTTATAAAGAAAAAGATTTAGTAATTCACTATCAAGAAGAAAATAAACCTGTGAATTACTCTGTTCTATCTACAGATGAATCTTCGGCTTTTGTTCCTGCAGGAGATAACGCAGCTGTAGCAGAAGCATACAAATTAAATTATACGATTAGTGAAAACGAAGAAACAATTGACGAAAGTACTGGAAGCACAACTACAACAAAAAATGTAACAAACTATAATTTAGAGGTAGCTAATACAGATTTAGATGGAAATGCACTAAATCCAGTAGAAGGATTAGGAATTACCATCGAAAATATAAAAACAGTTACTAAAGTAGCAACTAAAGAAGAAGGAGATGTAAGTGTAGACGAACAAATTACTCCTGCAACAGACAATGTTGGGGAAATCGCAACCACCATTGTTGTAGATGATACCGCCAATACCACAACTACTATAACTAAAACAACAGCATCTGCTTTGTGTGAAGTAATAGTCACAGAAACAGAAGTTTATAATTAACCAATGTTTTAGTTATATAGCACAAAAACCATAAAACCAAAATGTAAAAAGCTGCCTAATAAGGCAGCTTTTTTTATTGTGTAGTCTTGTCGTATGAAAGTAACAAGCTTACGTATTTCTTGAGAATATAATCAAGTTAATGCGGGAAATTAATATGCTTTAGAAATAAAAAAGGAGTCTAAAATTTATATATAGACTCCTTTTAAACTTCTTTATTCTTCATCTTTGTCAGAGCTCCAAAACTCTCGTTGTTTGTTTAACTTTCTTTCTTGTTCTGCATATTCTTCTACAGATATTACCTTTAAAAAAGAAGGGTGTTGCTCTATTGCAAATTCAATTTTTTTAAGAATATCGTTTACATCTTCTTTGTCATAATCAATTTCTAGAGGTTGTTTTATAACCATAGATTGTAATATTCCTCTTTTTTTAATCATCAATCCTTTTTTGTCAAAAGATCTTCTAAAACCATCTATTACAATAGGAATAACAATAGGTTTGTAAGTTTTTATTAAGTGAGCTGTTCCTCTTCTAACAGGATTAAAAGGTTTGGTGGTTCCTTGTGGAAAAGTAATTACCCAACCATCGTCCAAGGCTTTTTTAATGTTAGAAATATCAGACATTTTTACTTGTCTGTTTACGTCTTTTCCTGCAGATCTCCATGTTCTTTCTATAGATATAGATCCTGCATAAGCAAATATTTTAGGCAACAACCCTTTTTTCATGGTTTCTAACGCTGCTATATAGTATAAATTTAATTTAGGTTTTAGCAAATAGGTCCATCTTTTAAGACTATTATCTCTACCGTTTAATGTGGCAAAAAATACGTGGTACATAGCGGCCACATCTGCAAAATATGTTTGGTGATTTGAAATGAATAATACATTTCTATCTGGTAATTCTTTTAAAATTTCAGAACCTTCTATTTTTAGCTTGTTAAAACCATTGTATCTGCGGTAAGAAATAATACCAAATACGCTAATAATAATTTTTTTTAAAAAAAGGTATTGCTCAAATGGGTTCTTTTTAAATAAGCTCATTTATATCTTATTAATTTTTCTAGTTGATCGACAAATTTACAATAATTTGTTCCTAATCACATTGTTTTTAGCACTTCTTTAGCTTCATTTAGAATCATAGCTGTTGCTCCCCAAATTCTGTGATGATTGTATACAAAACAAGGGATTTCTATGTTTTTAGCATATGAAGTAGAGGATTTAAAGGTAGCTATTTTTTTTGGATCCAATAGGTTGTTTAAAGGGAAATGAATGATTTGATCCACCTCGTGATTCAGATTAAATTTAGGAGTGTTTTTTACAATCCCCAGATAAGGATTTACAGAAAAATTGCTAGGAGGAATGTAAATGGTTGTTAATTGTTTTAAAATTGTAATTTGCTGTTTGGGAATTCCCACCTCTTCAAAAGTTTCTCTTAGCGCAGTTGCTTGTAGGTTTGCATCACCTATTTCTTTTTTTCCTCCAGGAAAACTAATTTGTTTACTGTGTGTTCCTTTGTAACTAGCCCTTTTGGTTAATAAAATACAGGTTTCATTGTTAGAATCGGGATATAAAAGCATTACTACTCCAGCAAGTTTTGCATTGTCTGGAATTTGATATTTTGTAAAAGTAGGTCTGCTATAAGGTGCTAATTCTTTATGTGCTTCTATACCTTTTAGAGGAGCATTTTTTAACAAATCTATGTTGTCAATAAGTTGGTTAAAATCCATCTTTTGTATACTTTAACACTATGAAATCTAAATATATAAAATTACTCTTAAGCGTTTTATTAGATTTAATAGGAATGTTGTCTTATGTAGTGCCAGAGTTAGGTGAATTTACAGATGTGGTATGGGCTCCATTATCATCTATTATTTTATTAAAACTTTACAAAAATAAGTTAGCAAAATATATGGCTATAATTGGTTTTATAGAAGAGGTTTTACCTTTTACAGATTTGTTACCAACCTTTACCATAACTTATATTTTAAGTTTGTTTTTTGCAAATAAAGCTAAGACTTAAGCTTCATTCTTTTTAACATTTTGGTTTGCATGTTTTTAAAAAACTGATATTGACCCACTAGCCAACCAACATATGGCAACGTAAATTGATATACAATAAAAACAGGAACAATGTATAAAATGTAATAAATAACAATGTTTAAATTCCCTTTTGTAATACCAATAACAGAAAGCGTAGGTCTAACAATATAAGCTGCAAAAGAACCGTTTATGCTAAAAGCAACCAATATGGCAAGTATTTCCCAGTTAGATGTTAAGCCCCAACGTTGTTTTAATTTGTCCATTAAAAATAATTTTGGACAAAAATAACTGATAAACTAGGATATACAACAAATGTTACTCATAAAATTTATTTTTTAAATCTGGGCTAGGAATCATACAGCTTTCTTTTTTGCCATACCATTTGTATCTGTTTTTAGCAATATAATCATAAACAACATCTCTTATAGGTTTGGGAATAATGTAAAAAATATACAGCAACGGATACAATCCTTTTAAATGTTTAGCAATGGTTAAAGCAGCGCTAGATTTTGTGTAAATTTTGTGTTTAGTTACTAGAATTATAGAATCAATGGATTGGTATTTGTTTCCTTGCTTGTCTAAAAAAAGTTGAACATCTGTGTTTTGCAAAGCTGCAAAGTTAAAAATGTTTTTAGTGTCGTTTTTTAAAATAAGTTGAACAGAGCTATTGCACAAATTACAAACTCCATCAAATAAAACAAGGTATTTATGGTTTATAAGATCTTCAATGCTTTTAAAACTATTCCTCATTTTATTTTCTAAATTTGCCAAACTTTTTAAAATCAAATATACAGATATAATCGATGAGAACTATAAAACTATTTTTGTTAATAGCATTATTTAGTATTGCTATACAAGCACAAGAAACAACATTTAAGAACAAAGGTAAATTCTATGCTTATTGGGGGTGGAACAGAGCTGCATACTCTTCTTCAGACATAACTTTTAAAGGAGATGATTATAATTTTACCATTAAAGACGTAGTTGCCAAAGACAAACAGATTCCTTTTTCTGCAAATAAGTATTTAAATCCAGGAAATGTAACATTGCCACAAACGAACACTGCAATAGGATATTTTTTTAGCGAAAACTATAGTATTGTTTTAGGATTAGACCATATGAAATATGTAACGGTACAAAACCAGTGGCTAACAATTGATGGAGAAATAGATCCTAGCTATGGAGTTGTAGGAGCAAATGGAGCTGTGTCTCCTTTTGTGAATGATGGAATTAAGCAAACCGAAGATTTTTTACAATTTGAACATACAGATGGTTTGAATTACATTCATGTATCGGTAAATAGATTTGATGACATAAGTAGTAGTTTTGGAATTCAAACAGAAAATTTTGTGATTAATTTAACTGAAGGTATAGGTGCCGGATTTTTATTACCAAAAACAAATTCAACTTTGTTAGGAAAAGAAAGACATGATGATTTTCATGTATCTGGATACGGAATGCATGCTCAATTAGGTTTTAACTTTGTAATCTATAAACACTTTTTTATTCAAACAGATTTAAGAGCTGGGTATATTAATATGTCTGATATTAGAACCACACAGAGTAAGTCTGATTCTGCTTCACAAGATTTTACTTTTCTACAAGGAACTTTGTTAATAGGAGGTAGATTTAGATTGTTTTAAAAAACTATATGCTATAAAATAAAAGGCTTCATATTATGAAGCCTTTTTTTATGCTAGTTGTTTGTGTGATCCATCGCAATTGGGCATTTTTTTGGAAAGTCCGCAAGTACAATCATTCATGCCTTTTCCCGCTATAATTTTGGAACTGTATTTTAGAATTCTACTTGTTCTGGTTTTACTTTGTTTTGCTCCAGAGAAAAATAAAAGATATCCTTTTTGTCTTCCAGGAGTTAAGGCATAAAAAGCTTTTTTTAAAGCGGTGTTGTGATTAAATTCATGTACTAATTCTTCAGGAACATCATAATCTTTTACCGTTTTTAAGGCTACTTTTAATCCTGCTTTTTCTAATTCTATAGCTTCAAAAATATAAGCTTTTAAAACAGCTTTTAATTCTTGGATTTGTTGAGTGTTTGTAAATTTAATAATCTGGCTAGATTGAGAGTTTTTTCCTGGTTTTACAAGTAGATTATTAGGGTCTTTAAGCAAAGCACCTTTAAAAAAATTAAGACTACAATAGTCTTTAAAACCTCCCAAAATAACAATATTAGCTTGTTTGTACATGTAACAAGGGTGTTTCCATTTGTAGGTTTCCGTTAGTGTACAATCTAAAAGTATGTTTCTTAATGCCTTTAACTCTTTATGCCAGTTTTTAGCTTTGTTAATGTGTTCGTCAGCTTTAGAATTCACTGTAATTGTGTTTGGTTTAGAACTAAAAATAAGAAAACCCTTTGTGAAAACAAAGGGTTTTTAAATATTAAGAAATAAGCAACTACTTATTTTACTTTTACCAATTCTACATCAAATACTAAAGTTGCATCTGGTGGAATTACTCCTCCAGCTCCTCTAGATCCGTATGCCAAATCAGATGGAATAACCAAACGAGCTTTGTCTCCAACTTCTAATAATTGAATTCCTTCATCCCAACCAGGAATTACTTGACCTACTCCAATAGCAAAATCAATAGGTTGATTTCTTTTGTAAGAAGAATCAAATACAGTTCCATCAGGCAATTGTCCCTTGTAGTGTACAGATACTTGTTGTCCTTTAGTTGCTGTTACACCAGAGTTTCCTTTTTGAATAATTTTATATCTCAATCCGCTAGCTGTTTTATCATAACCAGCAGCTAATTTTTCTAATTCTAATTCACGAGCTTCAGCTTCAGCTTTTAATCTAGCTTCTCTAGAACCTTCAAAAGTTCTAAAAGCTTCAATAGCATTAAATTTTTCTGCTGCACTACCTACACGAACAATTTCTAAAGATTCAATTTCATCACCTTGTTCAATTGTGTCTACAATATCTTGTCCAGTTACAACACTTCCAAAAACAGTATGTTTACCATCTAACCAAGGAGTTGCAGTGTGTGTAATAAAGAATTGAGAACCGTTAGTTCCTGGTCCTGCATTTGCCATAGATAATTTTCCTGGAGCATCGTGTTTTAATTCTGCTACAATTTCATCGTCAAAACTATAACCCGGGTTTCCTGTTCCTGTTCCTTGAGGACATCCTCCTTGAATCATAAAATCTGCAATTACACGGTGGAATTTTAATCCATCGTAGTAAGGAGTTCCTTGTGGTTTTGCATCGTTTTCCATGTTTCCTTCTGCCAAAGCAACAAAGTTTCCTACTGTTCCAGGAGTTTTTTCAAACTCTAAGTTTACTAAAATTTCACCTTTAGAGGTATTGAATTTTGCGTATAATCCGTTATTCATTTTTTTGTTATTTATAAGGATGTAATTTATTTATCTAATAATATTTTTTTTCGATTACAAATATAAAAGAATCGTAACCGAATCCAATGTTTCTATTTAAACTCACTAGTAAAGTGTAGTTTTACAGATGGGTATTTGTCTTGTGTCATTTGAATGGTAAAAGCAGAGTCTGCTAAAAAAACCAACTGGTCTTGTTTGTCTTTGGCCAAATAACGTTGTTTTACACGTTTAAACTCTTCAAATTCCGCTTTATTGTTTGTAGGTTCTACCCAACACACTTTGTGCATGTTTAAGTTTTCGTAGGTACATTTTGCACCATATTCATGCTCTAAACGGTATTGGATTACTTCGTATTGTAAAGCACCAACGGTTCCAATTACTTTACGTCCGTTTAACTCTAAGGTAAACAACTGAGCAACTCCTTCATCCATAAGCTGATCAAGTCCTTTGTATAATTGTTTTGATTTTAGAGGATCGGCATTGTTTACATAGCGGAAGTGTTCTGGAGAAAAACTAGGGATTCCTCTAAAGTTGATAATTTCTCCCTCGGTTAAAGTATCTCCAATTTTAAAGTTTCCAGTATCGTGCAACCCAACAATGTCTCCAGGATAAGACTCATCAATAATTTCTTTTTTTTCTGCAAAAAAGGCATTTGGACTAGAGAATTTCATTTTTTTACCATTGCGAACGTGTAAATAAGGTACGTTTCTTTTAAAAGTTCCCGATACTATTTTAACAAAAGCCAGACGGTCTCTGTGTTTAGGGTCCATGTTTGCATGGATTTTAAAGACAAAACCTGTAAGTTTATTTTCTTTAGAATCTACAATTCTTTCTTCGGCTTGTTTAGGTTGTGGGTCTGGAGCAATTTCTATAAAACAATCTAGCAATTCTTTTACTCCAAAGTTGTTTAAAGCAGAACCAAAAAATACAGGTTGTAAATCTCCTTTGATGTAATCTTCTTGGTTAAATTCAGGATATACTCCTTCTACCATTTCTAATTCTTCACGTAAGGTGTTTGCTGCTTTGGTGCCTATTAACTCATCTAATTCTGGAACATTAATGTCGGTAAATTCTACACCACTTGTTACAGTTTGTTTGTTATCTGCTGAAAAAATGTTGATTTTCTTTTCCCAAATATTATAAATACCTTGAAAATCGTACCCCATACCAATTGGGAAAGAAAGGGGAGTAGTGGTTAATCCTAATTTTTGTTCTACTTCGTCTAACAAATCAAATGCATCTTTTCCTTCACGGTCTAATTTGTTGATGAAAACAATCATCGGAATTTTACGCATTCTACAAACTTCTACCAACTTTTCGGTTTGTGGCTCAACTCCTTTAGCAACATCAATAACTACAATCACACTATCAACTGCAGTTAAAGTTCTAAAGGTATCCTCAGCAAAATCTTTATGCCCAGGGGTATCTAAAATATTAATTTTACGATTTTTATAATTAAAGGCAAGTACAGAGGTTGCAACAGAAATACCACGCTGACGTTCAATTTCCATGAAATCGGAAGTAGCTCCTTTTTTGACTTTGTTATTTTTTACAGCACCAGCTTCACTAATGGCACCACCAAATAATAGTAGTTTTTCCGTTAATGTGGTTTTACCAGCATCGGGGTGAGAGATAATACCAAAGGTTCTTCTGCGTTTAATTTCGTCTATAAATGCCATTTTGTTAAGTTAAATTGGGATGGCAAAGATACATTTTATATGTCCATAAAAAAACGCTCTCTACAAAGAAAAGTACTTTCGTAGAGAGCGTTTTAGAATGTGTTAAAAAAAGAGTATTATCTACCTTCTGGGTGAGTTCTCAATTTTCCTAATCCTTGAGCAAAATATACATCTGGCTTGTGCCAAACACCTGTTTGTTTAAAACCTGGTTCGTTATAATCTAAACTTAAATCACAATCAAATCTTGCAATAATAGAATATCCTTTTCCAGGCTTTCCTGCGTTTATAAAATGTGAAAATCCCCAAGTAATTCCTCTACCATCTTTTGTATCTGTAAAAGCATCTGGAGTGTATGGTGCAGCTGCAATAGGTACTAAAGAAATTTTAGAAGCCATTTTAAAGTTTACACCATCTTCTGCATATTGAACAGTTTCTCTTTCGTTTCCATCTTTGTAATAAATGGCTGCAATTCCTTTTTTAAATGGAAAGTATGTTGTTTCGTGTCCAGAAGTAGAAACTGGGTTTAAAGGGTGCTTTGTATAAGGTCCTAATGGATCCTCAGCCATAGCCAATCCATGTCCTACTGCATAGTTTTTTCTGTTGTCTGGCCATTTGTTGTAAGCCGATTTGTAGTACACATAAATTTTTCCGTTGTGTACAATTGGAAATGGATCGTGTGTTGCTTTGTGATCCCATTCTCCTTCTTTACCAAATGGAATTACGGCATCTCCACCATGAGTCCATGGTCCGTTAGGAGAGTCTGCAAAAGAAATAGATACAGGACATAAATCACCTCTTAATCCACTAGGTTCATCAAAAGCTTGGTAGTATAAATAATACTTTCCTTTCCAAACTAAGATTTCTGGAGTACAAACAGATCTCCACCCAGATTTTGGTTTTTCTGGTCTTTTAATGGCAACACCTTGTTCTTCCCAATTAAAACCATCTTTACTAGTAGCGTACCAAACTTCTGCCAAATCCCAATCTGTAGATGGAATTTCATCGGTAGCTTTGGCAGCATTGTTCCATCCAATAGGAGGAACTATGGTATGACGTTTTGTATACCAAACATAGTAAGTATCTCCAACTTTAATAGGTCTAGTAGGGTCTCTTCTAGAAATGGTTCCATCACCACCATTGTAATCAAACCCTTTTAATTTGGTATATTTAAATTGAGAAAACAATTCGTTGTCTTGTGCTCTAGGAGCAGGATAATCGAACATACGTTCTGCCGATGCACTTAAAGGCATGTCTGGTTTTTCTGTAGGCAAAGCATAAGGGAATGCTTTGTGCTCTTTAGCGGTTGTTTTTTCTTCCTTTTTAGTTTCGCAACTAATAGTTAGTGCAGCTAGAGTAAGCCCTAAACCTAATTTTTTTAATATAGAAATAGATTTCATATGTTAATTTTTAATTTTTTGTTTTTGATGATTTGTACACGATAAAAGCTCCTCCTAATAAGACTAAAGATCCTATTAGGTTGATAATAACGGATGAAGTTTCGCTAAACAAAGTAAGTCCTAAAATAATAAGTCCGGTAGATAATACACCAATACCAATTACTTTTACACCTTTTAAGTTTTGAGAAACGGAATCGTCTGGTTCATTAGAAACTGGTTTTGCGGCCATTTTTTCTATGTATTGATTGTATTCCGTAGGTTCTAAGTTTTTAGCTTTTGCATAAATTTCATAAATAGCTAATAATAGAATAGGACCACCTACACCAAGAATCATTTCGTTTGCTCTGTTTAAAGAGAAATTGAACAGTTCAGGAGTAACAAACTTAAAAAATAAGTTGATTGTTAAAGAAGTAATTGTTACTACAATTACACTTTTACCTGTTTGTTGTTTAGAAAATAAAGACCATAATGGAGGTAGAAACATAGCACCACCTGTTAAAGCTGCCAAGGTTAATACAACAGATACAATTCCACCCATCATAGGGACTAATAATGCAATAATAATGGTAATTATACCTAATACAATAGTGGTTGTTTTACCAATTTTTACCAAGTTAGTATCACTAGTGTTAGGGTTTAAGTGTCTGTAAATATCATTTGTAAAAACTCCAGCAGAAATGTTTAAAGTAGTGTTTACAGAACTAGAAGTTGCAAAAACCATTCCTCCTAACATTAAACCTAACATACCTATAGGGAGTACTTCTTTACAAATTAATAAATAAGCTCCTTCATCTGCCAAAGCTCCCAATTCAGGATTTAATACTTTGTAAATCATAGGAGGTAACATCCAAATAACAGGACTTAATGTGTACAATCCTGCAAAAACTAATCCTACTTTTTTAGCTTCTTTAGGAGAAGAAACAGAGGTGTAACGTTGTATATATCCCCAATGACCTGCTATAAAAAATAAATTATAAAGTCCAAAAGCCACCATAAATTCCCAGGAATATTCGGCATTTACCAAATTAAAATAATTTTCTGGTGCTTTGCTTATAAATCCATCAATACCGCCAACTTTGTCTAAAGCCAAAGGAACTACAATTAGTACAGCAGCTGTTAAGACTACAAATTGTAAAATATCGGTTACAATTACAGCCCACAAACCACCAACAGCCGTATAGATTAAAATAATTACTCCTAAAAAAATGATACTGTTAGAAATGGGAATGTTTGTAGAAACTTCAACAATTTTAGCAACAGGGTACAAGTATGTTCCTGTGGTAAAAATAGAAATAACTAAAAACAAGTAAGTGTATACTTTTTGGGTTTTGTACCCTAATCTACTTGTTATGTATTCGGCAGCTGTTAATGCTTTTGTTTTTTGCCATTTAGGGGCAATGTAAAAAGCAATAATGATACCGGCAATACACATGGTCCATTGTATGGTTACAGCAACCCAACCGCTACTGTAGGCAATAGCTCCCCAAACAACAAATGTACCTGCAGAGAAAAAACTCATGAATAAAGATAAACCACTCATCCACCAAGGCAATCCACCACCTGCAGCAAAATAAGATTTCATGTTTTTTCCCGATTTAGAAAAACTCAATCCACAGACAAAAACCAGTATTGAAAAAAGGAGGATAACTCCAATATCTATATTACTCATAATATTTGTTTAAAAGGTTATTTACAGTATACTTCAAAAATTGATGCAGGAACATTTTCTAAAGATTTTTCTAGCACTATGCTAATTCCTGTTGTTTTAATTGGAGTTTCTAATTTGATGGTATTAATTGTTTGATGGTTGTCTTTTTGTGTAAAAAGTACATCTCCATTGTTGTTTTTAACTACATAGTTACGTACACAAAAAGGAACTATATCTTCTGGATGTCCATATAAAGTAGATTCCATTGGGTGATCGTAATCTGTATCTAAAAATAGTTTAATTTCTGAAATGGTCTTTTCAGAATCCCATTCAATTTTTAATTCAGGTTTGGTATCTGTTAAATTGGCAACCCAAGCGTTTGCTTGTCCCCAAGGTCTAACATAACCATTTCCAATATTAGAAACCTCAAAAGAAGAAATGGCAGGAGAAATTGTCATAGCAATATTCTTACCATCAGGTCTACGATGTGGAGTCCAAAATTCAAAAGTATCTACTCCTAAGTTTTCTGGTGGAGTTTGTTTTCCGTTGTTAGATACTGCTTTGTTTACACCATTGAAAACAGAAAGAATTCCAGTGCTTCTAAACTCACTATTTTTAAGACTAATTTTATCGTTAGATAAAAAGGTTACAAAACCATATTGATCTTCTGATACAGATTGTGAAAAAGAAATTTCTACGTTTTGTTCTCCTTTTTTAAGGTTGATTTGTTTGCTTTCTAAAATAACATCTGGAGTGTAATTTTTTGCTTTTTTAGAACTACGCAATTCTACCGTTAAGGTAGTGTCTTCTATAACATTAGCAAGTACAGTAAAACTATAATTTGTATTGGCTTTTAAAGGTAATAATTGTGCTGCAGCCAGTTTTAAATTCATCCATTCTCCGTTAAAAGGAATTTCTGATAAAGACAAGCTAGATGTAGCACTTACCGTTGCCGAACTAACCAAATTAGTTTCAGAAAGAATAGGGAAATCAGGAATGCTTTGACCTGTAATGTTTAATTCGTTTTGTAAATATTTAAGATTGTTTTTTTCTAAAAGATCTTGAGGTAGTGCTGTTTTTTCGTGACAAATGGCAGCTGCCATTCCTACAGCTTGTGCTGTTAATCCGTTAGTTGCCATTACTCTTGTAGATCCAAAAGCAACGTGAGTAGCACTAATAATTCTACCTGCTAAAAATAAATTGTCAATATCTTTACTTACTAAGGTTCTGTAAGGAATTTGGTAAACCCCCTTAGAGTGCCATTGTGTACAACCAGATAATTTGCTATATACTCCATCTGCAGGATGTAAGTCTATAGCCCAACCTCCGTGAGCAATCGCATCGTCAAAAGTTTGTTGTTCTATTACATCTTGTTGTTTAATCATGTACAAACCTTCAAAACGTCTACTTTCTCTTTTTCCAGGAATGGTTCCTACCCACTCTAAGGTATGATTGTCTACATCCTCAAACTCACCTGAGTTTTTAATGTAATCCCACACACCATATATTACTTTCCAAAGTTCTTGTTTTATTTCTTCGGTATCGTGAATGGTATCTTTTCTACCTCCGTATTCAAACCACCAAAAACGACAACCTTTGTCGTCTTTTCCAATAGCTTTGTATCTAGGAATTTCGGTAATATCTTTTAAAGCAAAAGATGGAGCTGTATATTTTACAGGAAAATCTTCTCTTTTACTGTAAAAATACATAGAGTGTCCTAGCAACTCTCCATAAGAATCATCAGGAGCAAATAATTCTCCAAATTCTTCTCTTTTTTCGGCTCCCATTCTAAAAGAAGCTCCAGCTTTAAACGCAACAATACCATCACCAGAAGCATCGCAAAACAACGGAGATGATACAGTGTAGTTGGTTGAGTTTTGACTATTGAATGCTTTTACAGATTCAATAGAAGTATCGTTCTTTTTAGAAATGTCGTATACAGATGTGTTTAACAAAAGCGTAATGTTTTTTTCTTCCAATACTTTTTCTAAAAGAATGGTGTCAAAAATAACTGCGTTTCCTTCTTTATTTCGGTACATGTTTTCTACCAAAATTTCATCCATTACACCACCTTCTCTAGACCAGCGGTTGTTGTTTCCCATGTGAGAAGTAGCTCCTAGAATCCACAATCTTACTTCCGATGATGCGTTACCACCTAAAACGGGTCTATCTTGTATTAATACGGTTTTTGTTCCTTTTCTAGCTGCTGTAATAGCTGCACAAACTCCTGCAATTCCTCCACCAATAATTGTAAAATCAGTAGTAATGGTTTGTTCTCTGTTGGATCTTGTTTCAGCTGAATAATTTTCAATTAACATATGTAAGTTTTCTATGGTTTTAAGAGAATTCTATAATTTACTACTTCTAAATTCCTATAATTTTTTAGAATAAAGCAACAGGGAAATAAAAAACACCTCCGATAACGTTTCCGAAAGTATTTTTTTTACCGATAACGTTTCCGAAACTTGACTTTTAATTTCCGAATGTTTAATATTGGAATATGAAAAGAACTACCATTAAAGATGTAGCTAAAAAACTGAATGTTTCAGTATCTACTGTTTCTAGAGCTTTTAACGATAAGTACGATATTAAGCAAGAAACCAAGGAGCTAATTATAAAAACAGCAAAAGAATTAGGGTATAGACCCAATCCTATTGCTCGTAAATTAATTCAGCAACGTTCCTATAATATAGGAATTATAGTTCCTGAATTTGTGAATAGTTACTTTCCTGATATTATTATGGAAGCTCAAAAGGTTTTGATTGATAAAGGGTATCAAGTATTAATTATGCAGTCTAATGATTCTTCGGAAATGGAGTTGAAAAATTTAGAAACTCTGCTAGACAATATGGTAGATGGTTTGATTGTGTCTTTAATTAAAGAAGATGACAATATTGAAAAATACAAAGAATTGATAGATGATAAAATGCCTATTGTATTTTTTAATAGAGTAGCTGATAAGTTAGATGCTTGTAAGGTGGTTTTTGATGATTTTAAATGGGCTTTTTTTGCTACCGAACATTTAATACTACAAGGCTATGAGGATATTGTTTATTTAAGTGGTCCTAAGCACATGAAACTATCAATGAATAGAATTATGGGGTTTGAAAAAGCACATAGAAAACACAAAAGAGAGGTAGGTAGAATAATTCCATGTGGCTTTTATATGGAAGATGGAGAAAAAGCAGCTAGGTTAATGATTGAGCAAAACAATGTGCCTAGAGCTATTTTTGCAGCAAATGATCATTGTGCCATTGGAGCAATGCGCGTTTTTAAAGAATATGGTTACGAAATACCTAAAGATGTAGCTATTGTAGGCTTTACAGAATCTAGATTGGCACCACATGTACATCCGGCTTTAACAACAGTAGCTCAACCTACTAAAGATATTGGTATTACAGCAGCCAATTTATTAATTGAACAATTAGAAAACAAAGGGTTGTTTGTTCCGCAAACTATTGTGTTAAATGGTCGTTTAAACGTAAGGGAATCATCGGTTACTCATTAGTTTGAATGTCTTAAGCTTTAGTTCTCGACTCCGCTCGAACACCAGATTTTTCAGTTTACGATTATGTAATATATTTTCTTGTTTAGAGGTGTTTTAGAGTTTTGTTCTCGACTCCGCTCGAACACCAGTTTTCTCAGTTTACGATTATGTAATATATTTTCTTGTTTAGAGGTGTTTTAAGCTTTTGTTTTCGACTCCGCTCGAACACCAGATTTTTTTAGTTTATGAATAAGTAATATATTTTATTGTTTAGAGGTGTTTTAGTCTTTAGTTCTCGACTCCGCTCGAACACCCATTTTTTAGTTTACGATTTAGTAATATATTTTATTGTTTAGAGGTGTTTTAGTCTTTAGTTCTCGACTCCGCTCGAACACCCATTTTTTAGTTTACGATTTAGTAATATATTTTATTGTTTAGAGGTTTTTTAGTCTTTAGTTCTCGACTCCGCACGAACACCAGTTTTTTTAGTTTACGATTAGGTAATATATTTTCTTGTTTAGAGGTGTTTTAGTCTTTAGTTCTCGACTCCGCTCGAACACCATTTTTTTCAGTTTACGATTTAGTAATATATTTTCTTGTTTAGAGGTGTTTTAGTCTTTAGTTCTCGACTCCGCTCGAACACCATTTTTTAGGTCTTCGAGCGGAGTCGAGAAGTGTAATGTTTTATAATTATTTCCCAACACTTCCTAATTTTATTATTGTGGTATCTAAAATAAACGTTTTAAATTTACGCTTAAAATTTTTACAAAATGAGTGAGTCTATTCAACAAAAAATAGAAAGTTTAAGAAATACATTGCATAAGCATAATTATGAATATTATGTGTTAGACAATGCTACCATTTCGGATTATGATTTTGACCAATTGTTGAAAGAATTACAAAGTTTAGAACAAGCTCATCCACAATTTTTTGATGCCAATTCACCAACACAAAAAGTAGGAGGAGCTATTACTAAAAATTTTGAAACGGTAGTGCATAAAAATCGGATGTATTCTTTAGATAATTCTTACAGTAAAGAAGATTTGTTAGATTGGGAAAAGCGAATTTCTAAAATTATAGAAGGAGAAATTACCTATACTTGTGAACTTAAATACGATGGTGCTTCCATCAACTTAACCTATAAAAACGGAATTTTACAAAAAGCAGTAACCAGAGGAGATGGAGTGCAAGGAGATGATGTTACCAATAATGTAAAAACAATTAAATCTTTGCCTTTAAAATTACAAGGTAGCTTTGTAGATGATTTTGAAATTAGAGGAGAAATTATACTGCCTTTAGAAGGGTTCAATCAAATGAATATTGCTAGAGAAGAAGCAGGAGAAGAAATTTATAAAAACCCTAGAAATACAGCTAGTGGAAGCTTAAAATTGCAAGACAGTGCAGAGGTTGCTAAAAGACCTTTAGACTGTTTGCTGTATCAAGTATTAACCTATAATAATGAATTTGAAAGTCACGCACAGGCTTTAGAACAAGCAAGATCTGTTGGGTTTAAAGTGCCAGAAACCATTACGGTAGCCAATTCTATTGATGAGGTAATAGAATTTGTAAATTATTGGGATAAAGAACGATTTAACCTTCCGTACGAAACCGATGGAATTGTAATTAAAGTGAACAATATTCGTCAACAAGAAGAGTTAGGATATACCGCAAAAGCACCTCGTTGGGCCATTGCTTATAAGTTTAAAGCAGCACAAGTATCTACTAAATTAAACGAAATCACCTATCAAGTAGGGAGAACAGGAGCCATTACTCCTGTAGCCAATTTAGAACCTGTACAGTTGGCAGGAACCACAGTTAAAAGAGCATCGTTGCACAATGCAGATCAAATAGCTTTGCATGATATTAGAGTAGGAGATGAGGTTTTTGTAGAAAAGGGAGGTGAAATTATACCTAAAATTGTTGGAGTAGATTTGCTTCAAAGACCTAAAGATTCTGTTCCTACTATATATGCAACGCACTGTCCAGAATGTAATACTCCGTTGGTAAGAAAAGAAGGAGATGCCAAGCATTATTGTCCAAATGAGTTTGGATGTGCTCCGCAAGTAGCTGGTAGAATTATTCATTTTATTAGCAGAAAAGCTATGAATATTGATGGTTTGGGAGCGGAAACAGTAGATTTGCTTTGTAAAGAAAGGTTGATTGAGAATTATGCTGATTTGTACGATTTAAAAGTAGCACAAATTATTCCTTTAGAACGTATGGCAGAAAAATCGGCAAATAATATGATTGATGGAATAGAGGCATCTAAACAAATGCCTTTTGAAAAAGTATTATTTGCTTTAGGAATACGTTTTGTAGGAGAAACAGTGGCAAAAAAATTAGCAAAAGCCTTTAAAAATATAGATGATTTATTTGCTGCAGATTTTGAAACATTAATTTCTGTAGATGAAATTGGAGACAGAATTGCAGAAAGTATTATTTCTTTTAGAAACGAACCTTTAAACCAAGTATTGATTTCTAGATTAAAAGATTATGGATTGCAGTTTTCTTTATCGGAAGAAGATTTAGAAAATCAAACAGATAAGTTAGCCGGAAAAATATTTGTAGTATCTGGTGTGTTTCATAAAGTATCTAGAAACGAACTTAAAAAGTTGATAGAAGATAACGGAGCAAAAGTAAGTAGTTCTATTTCTAAAAAAACAGATTATATAGTTGCAGGAGACAATATGGGACCTGCCAAATTGCAAAAAGCAACAGATTTAGGAGTTGCTATTATTTCTGAAGATGAGTTTTTAGCAATGATTTAAAAAGGTACCTTCTGTCCTATTAAGTGTGTTTTAAGAACAACATGCTTAATAGGACAGATATGTAATTTATCTTAAAAAACGTTGAATATCTTTATTAGCACCATAAACCACTAATACATCTTCTTTGTATAGAATGTCACGAGGGTTTGCTACACCTTTTACATTGACAACACTTCTCTTTTTTCCAATAGCAGTTTCTACCTCGCTGTTAGAAATGGTTGTTAGCACTAGTAAATTGTATTTTTCTTTAATTTGCATCTCTAAAATACTTTTTCCGTTGTATTTCTCGGGCATTTTAACTTGTACAATACTATAATCGTTATTCAATTCAAAAGAATTTACAATTCCTTTTAAACATAGTTTTTTGGCCCAACGTTCTGCAGATTCTTCTTCGGGTAATACAATTTCATCAACCCCAATGGCTTGTAACACTCTTTTATGAATGTGATTGGTTGCTTTACTTATCAATCGTTTTACTTTTAAGCTTTTAAACAAAGCAGTAGCCATTACATTGGCACCTTGGTTTTCTCCAATGGCAATAATAACAATGTCTGTATCTTTTAAAGGTAAACCAGAAACGGTAAATTCATCCGTAGCATCCATGCAAATGGTATGACTAATTTTTTCTTTAAAAGCATCTACTTTACTCATGTCAGTATCAATACCAATAACTTCGTTCCCTTGTTCTGTTAATTTTTCAGCTAAAGAAGATCCAAAGTTTCCAAGACCTATAATTATGTATTTCATAAAGTATTAATTTATGGTGATTTCTTCCGTAGGATAACGGTAGTTTACGTGTTTTACCTTTTTAAAAAAAGCGATTAAAATAGACAGCATACTTACTCTACCAATAAACATTATCACAATAAGAACAAACTTGCTGTAAGTGCTTAAATTGGCTGTAATTCCTAAACTTAACCCTACGGTGCTGTAGGCAGAAAAGCATTCAAAAGCAACGCTAAGTATGTTTGTTTTGGGGTCGAATGCTGAAATAGCAAAAATTCCAAATCCTATAACAATTAAAGACAATGAAATTACGGCAAAAGCTCTACGAATAGATACTTCGGCAATTTCTCTACGATAGACTTCTATTCTAGATTTTCCTCTGGCCAAGCTAAAAAAGTTTAAGGTAGCAATGGCAAAAGTGTTGGTTTTAATACCACCTCCTGTAGATGCAGGCGAAGCCCCAATCCACATTAACAATATAATTAATAATACAGATGAGTTTTGCAATGCACCCATATCTATAGTATTAAAACCTGAAGTTCTTGGGGTGGTGGCAGCAAAAAGAGAGGCAATAAATTTACCCATCCATCCTTTTTGATGTGTTAGAATATGATTGTATTCGTTTATAAAAAATAAAACAGTTCCGGCAACGGTTAGTGAGGTTGTTGTAATTAAAGCAATTCTACTATTTAAGTTTAATACCCAAGGTCTGTAGCTAATATGTGTTTTTCTAAAAAGTCTACTAACTATAAAGTATTTAGAATATTTTATTAGGTTGGCTACAATAGGAAAACCTAATCCTCCCAACATAAAAATAACAATAATAATAAATTGTAAAAGGTAGTTGTGTGCAAACCCCGTTTGATATAAACTATTAGGTAAAGTAGAAAAACCTGCATTGCAAAAAGCAGAGATAGAATGAAATGCAGAGAAAAATAATTTTTGAATAAAAGAATCAAACAACAAGCTGTCTAAACTAGAATAAATAAAAACAGCTCCTAAAAATTCCACCATAAAAGTAATGTATAAAATTCTTTTAAGGGTAGTAAAAACTTCGCTCATTTTTTGAGCATTGGTCATGTCTCCTAGTACTAATTGATTTTCATAAGTTGTTCCTCCTTTAAAAAAGTAACTAAAATAACTGGCAAATGTTAAAATTCCCAATCCTCCAATTTGAATAAGAATTAGAATAATAATTTGTCCAAATTCGGTAAAAAAAGTACCTGTATCTACCACAATAAGTCCTGTTACACAAACAGCACTGGTGGCTGTAAATAAGGCATCTAAAAAGGAAATATTTGTGTGAGTTGCATTGGGCAACATTAACAACAAAGCTCCTAAAAATATTAGAATTAAAAAACTAACTATAAATAGTTGAGCAGGATTTAAAAAGGTCCGTTTGTAAACTAATTTTTTCTCGGCAAACTCTCTAATAAAGGTAAGAATAATGGCTAGTTTAATCCAAACATCATCATAAAAAACAGAAAGATGAGTGTGTGATTGTTCCGAAAAAAAATGAACATAAATAATAGACAGTATAATAAGTATACTAGTACTATCAAACAGTACCACTCTTTTAGTAAGGGTTTTACTAAGTTTAAGATATCTAATAACGGTTGTAAAGATTCCAGAAATTAGAATGACAAAATAAATTTCGTTGGCAAATAATTGAATTTTTTTAGATTGATTAAATCCAAAATCGGCAATTAATATAAATATCCCCATCAAACTTAATAGAAACGTAATTCTATAAATAAGATGATGGTTGATATTATTTAGAAACTTGTTTTTCAAACCCTGTTTTTAATAGACTGTAAAAGTAATGGGGTTTAGGAACAAAACAAAAATTTATTTAATTTGTTTGATCAATTCTCTGTTCTGATTACTTTCAGAACTGTAAGACATAATAAGTGTTCCTTTAACACCATCATTTGCAGTTATGGCAAATAATTCTGATTGATCAGAAGGATTGGTCATTCCTTCAAATCTGTATCGTTCATCAATTTTTAACTGCTCCGGTTGATATTCCTTTTTTGAGTATAATGCTTTAATGTGCTCGTCATTTGCCGTAAAATTATCTGTATATCCTTTGTTAGACAAATCGTTGGTGGCTTCTGATAGTGTATCATAATTTCTTGTTTTCATGGTGTAATTTTTTGTGATTATTATTTACATAAAAAGTACTAAAAAACAAGGGGTTATAAAAGTTGATTGTTATCAAGTTATTGTTTAAAGTACTTTGCTTTAAACTTGGCTAGTCTGTGTTTAGAAACAGCTTGTATATAAGAATTGTTAGGATGCTTTTTTTCGTAATCTTGATGGTAGTCCTCGGCAAAATAAAAATGATCTATTTCTTGAATAGCTGTAACTGCTTTTCCTTTGTATTGTTTGTCTATTTCTTTAAATTTTTGTTGTGCTATTTTTTCTTCATCAACATTGCTATAAAAAATAATAGAACGGTAGTTTTTACCAAAATCTGGTTTTTGACCATAGGTAGTTGGATCTTGTGATGCGTAAAAAACATCCACCAAATCTGCATACGTTATTTTTGTAGGATTGTAATAAACTGCTACAGTTTCTGCATGTCCTGTTTTATGGATAGATCTGTATGTGGGATTTTTAACCGGGCTACCTGCATAACCAGAAATGGCTTCTACAACACCAGGTACACTTTCGTAAATAGCTTCTACACACCAAAAGCAACCGCTAGCAAAATAAGCTACTTTTAAGTTAGGATCTGATGGTGCTTTGGTTGTTTGAGAAAAAAGAGTTGTGGTAAAAAGAAATACGAGTAAAAATCTCATGTAATTATTGTTTTGTAATGAATGTAACCTTTTTATAAATGTACAAAAACAATTGAATTTACTGGTTAAGATTATAGTTAATAAGAAAACTTGATGTTTATTTTATAACTATTAGTAAAATCAATAGTATGATAAATACATTAGATAGAAATCTACTTGTTTTATTCAATATTGCACTTAAATTTGTCATAGAAATTAAATCAATTATTAAATAAAAATAAACAATTATGGCAACAGCAGTAGGGAAAAAATTTCCGAATTTGGCAGTAGATGCAATGAATGAATTAGGAGATACATTTAAAGTAAATGTATTGGAAGAAGCAATTAACAACAAGAAAAAAGTATTGTTATTCTGGTACCCAAAAGATTTTACTTTTGTATGTCCAACAGAATTACACGCGTTTCAAGCTGCTTTAGCTGAGTTTGAAAAAAGAAATACTGTAGTAATTGGAGCATCTTGCGACACTCCAGAAGTACACTTTGCGTGGTTAAGCACTGCAAAAGATAATGGAGGTATTGAAGGTGTTACTTACCCTTTATTAGCAGATTCTAACCGTAACTTAGCAGAAGTATTAGGAATCTTAGATATTACTGATGAGGTTTACAATGAAGAAACTGGAACTTATATTAAAGAAGGAGACAATGTAACATACCGTGCTACTTACTTAATTGATGAAGAAGGAACTGTATTCCACGAAGGAATTAACCACATGCCAGTTGGTCGTAACGTAAACGAATTCTTAAGATTAATTGATGCTTATGCTCACGTTCAATCTCATGGAGAGGTTTGTCCTGCAAACTGGGAAGAAGGAAAAGAAGCTATGGGAGCAGATGCTAAATCTACAGCAGCTTATTTAGCTAAAAACTAATACATAAGTTTTAAGTAAAAAACATATAGCCGGGTGTTTCAAGCAAACAATTGTTGCATCCGGTTTGTTTTAAATAATTAACAAAAAAATAGTTGAATTATGAGAGAATTAACCACAGATACACTTCAAGAGGAAGTAAGTAATAATAATTTGGTTTTTGTTCAATATTCTGCGAGCTGGTGTGGAAATTGTAGAATAATGAAACCAAAATTTAAAAAGTTTTCATCAGAAACAGAAGGAGCAGAGTTTTTAGTAGTGGATGCAGAAAACAATCCAGAATCTAGAAAATTAGCGGAAGTAACAAACTTACCTACTTTTGCAGCCTTTAAAAATGGAGAATTGGTAAAACAAGTACAAACTAACAAAACAGATGTTTTAAAATCTTTTATAGATGAAGTTACCAGTAATTAAGCACGTTACTCAGTTTATAGCAGAAAATGATGTAGACTATATTCACGAAACATTAGAGGTTTTAGAATCTTTAACCGAAGTTGCTTCTTTAAAAGATGAAGAGCTAGATGTTTTAGGAGAAATAATATCAAACCTTTATGGAGCTATAGAGGTAGATAAAGAAATTAAAAAAGGAACTCCACAAAAAGAAGCCTTAAACGGTTTTATGAAACGCGTGTTAGGATCTATTGACCAATAAACAAACAAAAAGTTTGAAGAAAGCCTATTTTAACTGGAGCTCAGGAAAGGATTCTGCTCTGGCTTTGTATAAAACATTGAATCAATCTGAATACCAGGTTGATTTTTTGTTGACCAATATTAACAAAGAATTTGGACGTGTTTCTATGCACGGTTTAAGAGAAGAATTGTTAGAAAAACAAGCTGTTTCTTTAAACATTCCTTTGCGTAAAATTGAATTTTCTGGCAATGTAACCATGAAAGAATATGACCAAATTATGCAAGACACAATGCAAGGTATTGTAACGCAAGGTTACCAGCATTGTTTTTTTGGCGATATATTTTTGGAAGATTTAAAAGCGTATAGAGATTCAAAGCTAGCACAAGTTGGCATTTCAGGAGTATATCCGTTGTGGAAAAAAGATACTAAGGTTTTGTTACAAGAATTTTTAGATTTAGGTTTTAAAGCCATTACCGTTTGTGTAAATGCACAATATTTAGATAAAAGTTTTGTAGGTAGAGTGGTAGACGAACAGTTTCTAAAAGATTTACCCCAAAATGTAGATGTCTGTGGAGAAAATGGAGAGTTCCATACTTTTGTGTTTGATGGTCCTATTTTTAAACATCCTGTTTCATTTCAAGTAGGCGAAAAAGTTCACAAAACATACCAGCCTAATACAAATAAAGAAGATAATTGTTATCAAAAAGACAAAGATTTAAATTGGGATACAGGTTTTTGGTATTGTGATTTAATTCCGAGTTAACCATTTATCTTTTTTATACATTTATGCTTTAAATAAAAAAGAAAAAAATGCTCCGTATTCTATCTGTAGAAAAAAAAGACTTAAGCAAAATAGTTTCAATTTTTAATAGAGAAATAGGACGTTTTGTGCTGTTTGTTTTTGTGTTGTTTTTTGATAGTATTTACTTTGCAGAAAACGTTACAAGTTCTCAGATATTAATCAATATTTTAATGCTAGGAGGTTTCCTAAAAATGTATTTTAGATCTACTCCAAGAGTAAAAGAATCTATGATATATGCAGTATTTATAGGTTTTGTAGGCGAACATTTGTTTTCTAGAGGATTGGATATGTATACTTACAGATTAGAAAACGTACCCTTATATGTGCCTTTAGGACATGCAGCTTTGTACGGAAGAATTTTAATGTTTAGCAAATCATCTGTTGTGCGAAAACACAACCAAAGTGTAGAACAAGTTTTTGCAATTGCAATAGCATTGTTAGCTACTACCTATTTACTTTTTTTTAAAGATGTATTTGGTTTTGTAATGACCATTTGTGTGTTTTTATTATTAATGAAAAGACCTAAAGACAGATTGTTTTTTTATGCCATGTATATTTTGGTGGCAATTTTAGAAATAGGAGGAACTGCATTTGGATGCTGGAAGTGGCCAGACACAGCTTTTGGTGTTTTTTCTTTTTTACCAAGCCATAATCCACCAAGTGGAATTAGCTTGTTTTATTTTTTATTAGACGTAAGTTGTTTTTACATTTACATTTTAAAAAATAATTCAACCTGGTCTCGATTTAAAAGTATTTACAAATAAGATCTTTTTCAACGTAGGTTTGTAATCTACTGTTATTTTTTCGACTTAAAGCTATCAAATAATATCTATGGATTCGATACAAATACCTTATAAAAAAACAGGATATTTTTCTAAAATAATTACAGATTATTTAGCACAAAAAAATACCATACAACCTTTTTATCATCGTTTTCCTACTTTAGAAAATTTTGAAGCGCAAATTCAAGAAAAATCCAACTCTTATGCTACAGAAAATAGAAAGGTATTGGTAGCAGCCTTAGAGCATCAATATAAAAATACAGAAATAAGTAAAAAAACTCAAAATCATATAGATAGTTTGGTTTTGTCAACAACTTTTACCATAACTACAGGACATCAACTAAATTTGTTTTCAGGTCCATTGTATTTTTTATACAAAATAATATCGGTAATTAATTTGTGTAAACAGTTAAAAGAAACCTATCCTAAACACAACTTTGTTCCCATGTATTGGATGGCTTCTGAAGATCATGATTTTGAAGAAATACAATATTTTAATTTTAAAGGAAACAAAATAAAGTGGAATAAAGATGCTAAAGGACCTGTAGGTAGATTAAATACCGAAGGATTAGAAGAAGTTTATCAAGAGTTTTCATCTGCATTAAACAGTAGTCATTATGCAAACGAATTAAGAAATTTGTTTAAAAAAGCCTATTTAGAGCATTCAAATTTAGCAGAGGCATCTCGTTATTTAGTAAATGCATTGTTTGGTGAATATGGGTTGGTGGTAATAGATGGTGATGATAAAAAACTAAAAAGCTTATTTAAACCCTATGCTTTAAAAGAATTAACAGAACAAGTTACTTTTAAACAGGTAAAAACAACCAATAAAGAATTAACAAAAGAAGGGTATCCAAATCAAGTAAACGCCAGAGAGATTAATTTGTTTTATATAGGTAATGGTTTTAGGGAACGTATTGTTAAAGAAAACAATACATATAAAGTTTTAAATACAAACTTAGAGTTTTTATCGGCTAATGATTTGTTTAAGAATGTAGACCAATTAGAGTTTGTTTCTGGAAACGCTCTTTTAAGACCGTTGTATCAAGAAGTAATTTTACCAAACTTATGTTATATAGGTGGAGGTGGAGAATTGGCTTATTGGATGCAATTAAAAACTACTTTCTCTAGTTTTAAAGTACCTTTTCCTATTTTAATGTTAAGAAATTCAGCATTATTGGTGTCAGCAAAACAACAAAAAAAGATAGATAAAATAGGTATAGATTACGAAGATTTTTTTTACTCTCAGAATGATTTGATCAAGAAAAAAGTAAATGAATTTTCTAATATTAATTACGATTTTAAAACTAAAAGAAAACAATTAACAACAATGTTTGCTGAGTTAGAAGCACTAACGGCACAAACAGATAAATCTTTTGTGGGAGCTGTAAAGGCACAAAAAGCAAAGCAATTAAAGGGAATAGATCATTTAGAAAAAAGATTGCTAAAAGCAGAAAAGAAAAAAATGTATGATTTGGTTACAAGAATAGAAATTCTTCAAAATCAAATGTTCCCAAATTATTCTTTAGAAGAAAGGCAACGAAATTTTGCAGATTATTATCAAGAATACGGAAAAGAGGTAATCAATATTTTATTTAAAAAATTACAACCTTTAAATACAAGTTTTACGGTTGTAAAGTTGTGATTTTTACGTATAAAAAAAGTATTAGAACTAACTAATACTTTTTTTAAATTAGGATGAAATGTTTTCTTTTTCACAGCAAATTTTCCCCAACTTTTTCGAAAGTAAACAAAAACTTTTTTAAGTTTTTTTATTTACAAATGTTTAAGATTTTAACTATCTTACACCTACAAATATAAGTCTGATAACAAATTGATACAACTGCGTTTTTACGTAGTTCTTAAAATTTTTAATGAAAATAGATATTGAAGATATAGGAGAATATTCCAAAAGTTTACTTACAAGTACACCAGTAGACCAATCGTGCGAATTATATAAATACTACAAAAATACGCTGCCTAGTTTTCCTAATCAGGCGGTGTACATTTACTCTTTTAAAGAAGGTAGAATGGTTTATGCCGAAGGTTGGGAAGATATATTGGGATATAAAGATGATGAAATTACAATGCTTACCATTGTTAGTATAACCACACCTAGGTTTTTAAAGTTTTCAGGAGAGTTAAACGACAAGGCAATGGTGTTTTTAAAAGGAATTAAAAAAGATCTTGAGTCATATAGTTTTACACTAGAGTTAGAAAAAATACATAAAAATGGTTCTGTAGTTCCTTTGTTTTCTAGAGTAGGTGTACATAAAGCTGTAAATGGAGAAATTGAGGAAATTATAGGATATTCTGAGGTGATTAAAACGCTAAGACTAGGAAATGTAATGCAATATGCTGCTTACGGTCCTAATGTAGCGGAGTTTGAAGAGGCTTTAAACAAAGAGTTGTTCAATCATTATGCAATTTCTAGAAAAGAAAAAGAAGCATTGGCTTTGGCTGCAAAAGGGTATGCTTTTAAAGAAATAGCAGAAGAATTAGGAGTTTCTCAATCTGCCATAGAAAAAAGAATTATTCCAATGTATAAAAGGTTTGGAGTCAAAAGTTTGCCTCATTTAATAGGTTTTGCATATCAGAATAATATTTTATAAAATAGAGTAAATCACTTTATATCTAAAAGAATCTTTCCGTGGTAAGGTTCTTTTTTTTATACTTCTATTTTTTGTTAGTACAGAAAAATTATATTTACATATTGTAATATTTATTTTTCTTGAAACATTTCTAAAATGAAAGTATCAATAGTTATTGTAAACTATAATGTTCGTTATTTTTTGCATCAATGTTTGTTAAGTGTTTATAAGGCTATAGAGCATATAAATGCAGAGGTTATTGTGGTTGATAATGTTTCTAGAGATGATAGTTGTGAAATGGTAGAAAAACTATTTCCTCAAACCATTCTAATAAAAAACACAGAAAATGTTGGCTTTTCTAAGGCTAACAATCAAGGAGTTGCTGTTGCTAAAGGTGAGTATGTTTTAATTTTAAACCCCGATACTGTTGTGGGAGAATCTTTGTTTGACAGAATTCTTCCTTTTGCAGATAAACAAAAAGATTTAGGAGCTTTGGGGGTTAGATTGGTAGATGGTACGGGAGTGTTTTTACCTGAAAGTAAAAGAGGATTGCCTACACCCAAAAAATCTTTTGGTAGAATGATGGGGTTAAGTAAAACAGGTTACTATGCAAACTATTTAACAAAAGACGGTATTGGAAAGATAGAGGTTTTAGTGGGAGCTTTTATGTTGATGAAAAAAAATCGTTATTTAGAAGTTGGTGGTTTTGATGAGGATTATTTTATGTATGGAGAAGATATTGATTTAAGTTACAAACTAACTCAAAAAGGATATACAAATTATTATTACGGAAAATCGGTTGTAATTCATTACAAAGGAGAAAGTACAAGAAAAGATGTTAAGTATTTAAGACACTTTTATGGAGCAATGAATATTTTTTATAAAAAACACTTTAAGTATACAGGTATTGATTTTTTAGTAATGCGCTTTGGGGTAAAAATGTGGTTTTTAATTAAATATTTTAAATTATCTAATTCTACAATTTTAATAGAAGATACAACTAGAATTTTATTTGTTGGTCATAGAGATATAAATGTTGATTTGCAATTAAATAAAAAAATAAAACGAATAGCAACCTCAGAACTAATTAAGTTAGAGGAATATATAAGAGAATACAATATTGAAGAGATTTGGTTTGAAGAAAAATCAATGTCTTATAGTGATATCATCAATCAAATTGCTACACATAGATTTCATAAAGTTTTGTTCAAAATATTACCCAATTCCACTAGCTTTTTAATAGGTAGTAATTCTTCTGATGGTAGAGGAGAAGTAATTTTTTTAAAATAAGTATTAACTATTGTTTTCCTCTTGATCCCAACTTTTTTTAGCTCTTAATTTTTTGTATGCTTTAACCATTAACATCAATAAAACAGATACAAGTACAATTCCTACAACTCCCCATATCCAATTAATAGCACTTTTAAGGACTACTAGAAAAACAACAGCAAACAAAATAATAGTAGCTACCTCGTTCCATAATCGTAATTGCATGGTAGAATATTTACAAACGTTGTTTTGTAGTTGCTTGTATATTTGATGGCAAATAAATTGATAGATAAATAAAACTGCTACAAAAGATAATTTTACCCACATCCAACTTTGTGTTAAAAAACCAGGAGATAAATAGAGCAAACAACTAGCGGTAATTACAGTAATAATAGCAGAAGGCCAGGTAATAATGTACCAAAGCCTTTTTTCCATAAGTTTGTATTGTTGTTGTAAAATGTATCTTACATTATCTTCTTTCTCTTCGGCTTCTTTATGATAGATGAAAAGTCTAACCATATAAAATAAACCAGCAAACCAGGTAACGACAAAAATTATATGTAAAGATTTTATGTATAAATATTCCATATTAACTATTTAGCCAGTTATTCATCCAGTTGCTAACGGTATTTACCCAATCATTTCTATCGTTTAAACAAGGAATAGTTTTAAAAACTTCTCCAGTATTTTCTTTAAACTCATGTTGAGCTTCCATGCCAATTTCTTCTATAGTTTCTAAACAATCTGCCACAAAAGCAGGAGTAACTACGGCTAACTTCTTAATACCATTCTCTGCTTTGTCGTTAATGGTAGCATCAGTATAAGGTTGTAGCCAAGGATCTTTACCTAATCTCGATTGAAAAGAAGTACTGTAGAAACCAGGTTGCAGTCCTAGTTTTTTTACAACTTGTTTGGTGGTTTCGTAGCACTGGTGTCTATAGCAAAATTGATGAGCTTCTGAGCTTGTGTTACAGCATTCACCATTTAGTTTGCAATGATTTCCTGTGATGTCAGAATTTTTAATATGTCTTTCTGGTACTCCATGGTAAGAAAAAAGTAAGTGATCAAAACTTTCGTTTTCCAACTCTTCTTGTATGCTTTTAGAAAGCACATCAATGTACTCTTCATTATTGTAAAATGCAGGAAAATGTGTAAGTGTTATGTTTGGATGTTTTTCTTTAACAATTTGATCCGCTAAAACAGTAATTGTTTCTGTAGTAGCCATGGCAAATTGAGGATACAACGGAACTACTAAAATATGATTAACTCCTTTGCTAACTAACTCATCAATCCCTTTTTCTATAGATGGATTTCCATATCGCATGGCTAAAGAAACAGGAGCATTTACATTCTTTTTTACTTTCTGAGTAAATTTTTCAGAAATAACAATAAGTGGTGAACCTTCTTTGGTCCATACTTTACTGTAGGCTTCTGCAGATTGTTTGGGTCTTGTGTTTAAAATAATCCCTTTCACAAGCAAACATCTAGTAACATAGGGAACGTCAATTACTCTGCTATCCATTAAAAATTCGTCTAAATATTTACGAACATCTTTTACGGATGTGCTGTTGGGAGATCCTAAATTTACGAACAGTATTCCTTTCATTGTTATATGAGATTAATTGTTTTTTAATTGTTTAGTAATTTCGTACAAACATACGCTCAAACTATTTACTACATTCATAGAAGAGTTTACTCCGCACATAGGAATGTGAATACTATCATGGCACATATTTAGGGCTTCTTGATTTATACCAAATCTTTCGGAACCAATAAGAAGTGCAATTTTAGCATGTGCAGTAAAATGATAAGTTTCTATGTTTTTACTAGTACTTGTAATTTCGAGAGCTAAAACATGAAAATTATTGTTTTTTAGTTCGGTAATAAGTTCAGTTATATGGTTGTACTTTTCTATAGAAATATTTTTATCTGTATTTCTAGCCGTACGTTGTACTAACTTGTTAGATGTGTCTGGTGAGTTTTGGTGCAAATAGAAAGTAGCTACACCAAAGGCTTCAGAACATCGAATGCTCATTCCTACATTTTGCGGAGTTCTTAATTCCTCGCCAATAACAACAATAGGAAATTTTTGATATGTATTTTTAGATTTGGTATGATCTAATTGTTCCATTTAAGCATTGTTTTGTTTGGTAAATTGTTTAGGAGTAATACCAAATTTTCTTTTAAAAGCAGCAATAAAATGGCTAGATGTGCTGTAACCTATTTTATTTCCAATTTCGTTCACATTCAATTTATTTTCTAATAATAATTTTTTAGAAAACTCTAATTTGTAATTAAGCAAAAACGTAAAAACAGGAGCTCCATAAACTTCTTTAAACCCTTGTTTTAGTTTTTTTATATTCAATCCTACATTTTTGGCCAATTCTTCTAAAGAAGGGGGGTCTGCCATGTTTTCTATAACAATGTCTTTAGCTTTTTTTAACTGTGCTATAGTGGTTTCGTTAGAAACAAAAGGACAGTTATCGTTTATGCTGTCTTCGGTATTGCTAAAATACAAGCTAAACAATTCATAAGCCTTGGCTTTTAAAAACAAATGGTTTAAAGGAGAATTGTCTGGTTTTTTAGAAATTTGATGCAATACTACTTGCTGTGCAGGAGTTGTTGCTTTTGTTTCTATAATTGGTTTTCCTATTACAAAATTGTTAAAGTTTAGCAAGTAATTTTCTTCTGTAGTAAATAAAGAATGAAAATACTGAACAGGAATTAACATAGCTATTATTTCAGAATTAGGAGCAAGGTTAAAAAGTATATTGGTTTGGTCTTCGTTAAAATAAACCATTCCAGATTCATTGGTGTTTAATTTAATAGCACAATGTTCCATATTAAATGCAACAGTTGATAATTCTTTAATGTTAAAAAATAACTGAATGTAATTGTGCTGAGTTTTAAATATATAATATTGATTATCAGTAGTGTTGTTGCTTAGTGTTAATAAAGAAAACAAGTTGTTTTCATCGATAAGTATAAGTGAACTTTTGTCGATGTTTTGGTATTTTTTAGGGTCGAAAAGTTTCATTTTTTTATCGCTATTTTTATCAATATATCTACAAAATTAAACTAAAAACCTTGGAAAACACACTTCAAACAACTTTTTTTTAAGTTTGTGTTTTAATTTATTTGTTTATGATTTTTATCATATTTCACTTGTGTTTGCTAGTGTATTGGGTTATTTGTAATTGTTTTAAATTACGGAAAAAACCTTAGAGGGTTGTTTATAGTCCTTTTGTCGATGTTATTAAATAAATATTGAAAGTACTTTTGTCGATACTTATGGTGTGTGAACATATGAATAATAAACAAATAGGAACTAAACTCTATAATGTTGGAGTAAGTTATAAAAAGGCAGATGTGGAAACACGTAGTGCCTTTAGCTTGTCTAAACAGAAACAAATTGCCTTGTTAAAAGATGCAAGATCTAAAGGAATAGATGGGGTAATGGTAGTTTCTACCTGTAATAGAACAGAAGTTACAGGTTTTGCAAAACACCCGTTTGAATTGATTAGTTTACTTTGTGAGCATTCAAATGGAACGGTAGAGGAATTTGTTAGGTTTTCTAATATTTTTAAGGGCTCAGAAGCAATTCAGCATTTATTTAACATTGGTACAGGTTTAGAAAGTCAAATTCTAGGAGATTACGAAATTGTAGGACAGTTAAAGCAAGCTTATCAATTAGCTCAGAAATACGGAACCATTAATACGTATTTAGAAAGATTAATGAACTCTGTTTTACAAGCAAGTAAAGATGTTAAGAACAACACAGAGCTAAGTTCAGGTACAACTTCTGTTGCTTATGCAGCTACTCAATATATTATAGAAAATGTAGAAAACTATAATTCTAAACGTGTGCTAGTCTATGGATTAGGGGAAATAGGTAAAAATGCTTGTAAAAACTTACTACAATATACCAATAATACAAATATTCATTTAATAAATAGAACACATTCTAGAGCAGTAGAGTTTGCAGAACAACATCAGAATATAGCCATCAATACTTTTGAAAATTTAGAAGTAGAAATAGAAGATGCCGATATTTTAATTGTATCAACAGGTGCTGAACTGCCTACAATAACGGCAAAACACATTCATAAAAACAAAAAGATACTAATCTTAGATTTATCAATGCCAGAAAATGTGGGTAAAGAAGTAAAATCTTTTGAAGATGTTACTTTAATTAATGTAGATGAATTGTCTAAAATTACCGATAAAACATTAGAAAGAAGACAGGCCGAAATTCCTAAAGCACAAGCAATAATTAATAAGCACAAACAAGATTTTTCTTATTGGTTAGATCATAGAAAATTTACTCCTGCTGTAAACGCTCTTAAAGTGTCATTACAAAGTATTCAAGAAGATGAAATAAATTTTCATCAGAAAAAAATAGAAGGTTTTAATACCGAACATGCAGAGCAAATTACTTCAAGAATTATTCAGAAAATTACCACACAATTTGTCAAACATCTAAAAGATGAAAACACATCTGTAGATCAAAGTATAGAAATTGTAAGTAAAATATTTAACGCCACCTTATAAGAACTTTATGAGTAAAATCATCAGAATAGGTACTAGAAATAGTGAATTGGCTTTGTGGCAAGCTCACTTAGTACAAGATAAACTACAAACATTAGGTTATCAAACAGAAATTATAGAGTTGTCTTCTGTAGGAGATGAAATTTTAGACATTCCGCTACATCAAATAGGAAGTATGGGAGTTTTTACCAAAACTTTAGATGTTGCTATGCTTCGTGGACAAATAGATATTGCTGTTCATTCCTTAAAAGATGTGCCCACACAACTACCAGAAACCATTGTACAAGCGGCTGTTTTAGAACGTGCAGATGTACACGATGTATTGGTGTATAAAGATGAGTATGAGGAGTTAGAAACTCAAAAAGCCATTATTGCTACAGGTAGTTTGCGAAGAAAAGCACAGTGGTTACATAAATATCCTACACATCGTTTAACAGATTTAAGAGGGAATGTAAATACGCGTTTACAAAAATTAGAAGATAACAATTGGAGTGGAGCTATTTTTGCCAAAGCTGGGTTAGATCGTATCAATTTATTACCTCAAAAACACGTGGTATTAGATTGGATGATTCCTGCACCCGCACAAGGTGCAATTATGATTACCGCATTAGAATCAGATAAAGAAGTATTAAAAGCCTGTAGCCAATTAAATCATATAGAAACTGAATTGTGTGTAGCAATTGAACGTGATTTTATGAAAACATTAGAAGGAGGTTGTACAGCACCTATTGGTGGATATGCCGAAATAATACAAGATAAAATTGCGTTTAAAGGTGTATTAAGCTCTATAGATGGTGTAGAGCAAAAAGGAGTGTTTAGAATTGCAAACATTAGTGAATCCAAAAAATTAGGAGTAGAGTGTGCTAAAGAAATTCTCTTTAACGGAGGAAAAGAACTAATGCAAGAAATAAAAAAGGTGGTTAATAAATAAAATATTGAATTATAACATCTATAAACTTAGCAACATTGAACGTCCTATCCACTAAAATATTAACAGATTCCCAAAAAAGAATTGTAAGCGGAGTTTCTATAAAAGAAGTTGCTATGATTGAAATTTCTTTTGGAGAAGATTTTAAAATTACGGAAAAGATAGAAAACGCAGTGTTTACAAGTGCAAACAGTGTACGTTCCGTATTTAAAACTCATCAAAATAAAGCCAATTGGTTTAAAACAGTGTATTGTGTAGGTACAAAAACGCAATCTTTGTTAGAGGAATATGGAATTAAGGTAGCAGTAGTTGCAAATAATGCATTGGAATTGGCCAATATTTTAGCAGATAAATTTTCTAAAACAACTAGTTCTTTTAAAGAAATAAGTTGGTTTTGTGGGAATATTAGAAATAATGATTTGGCAACCATTATGGCAGAAAACGGTGTGTTGGTTACAGAATATGTGGTTTATAAAACAGAATTGGTTTCTAAAAAAATAGAAGAAAAGCTAGATTCTATTTTGTTTTTTAGTCCTTCAGGAGTTAGAAGTTTTCTACAAAAAAATAAACCCATTCAAAAACCAGTTATTTGTATCGGTGTAAGTACAGCAACAGAAGCTTTAAATAGTTTTGACCAAGTATATATAGCTAATGAAACTACGGTAGAATCTGTATTAGAAAAATTAAAAGAAATAATATAGTACAAAGTATTAAGTACAGAGTACTAAGAGTAATAAATTGCGTAGTTACGATAGTCCTTGTACTAACTACTATGTATTAACTACTAAGAAATGAATAGAACAAGACGATTAAGAACCTCTGAAGGGATAAGAAGATTGGTTAGAGAAAATCAACTAACAGTTGATGATTTAATTTATCCGTTGTTTATTGAAGAGGGAGAAAACATAGAAAAAGAAATTGGTTCTATGCCAGGAATTTTTCGTTTTTCTTTAGATACCATTTCTAAAGAATTGGATGAGGTAGTTGCGTTAAACATTCCTGCTGTTTTGTTATTTGGAATTCCATCAGAAAAAGATGATGAAGGTACAGAAACGTGGAATGATAACGGAATTATGCAACAAGCGGTTCGTTTTATCAAAAAGAATTATCCTAGTTTGTATGTGATTACAGATGTTTGTTTTTGTGAATATACCAGTCACGGACATTGTGGAATTATTCACGACAACGATGTTGACAACGATGCTACTTTGGTAAACATTGCCAAACAAACCATTTCTCATGCAAAAGCAGGGGTCGATATGGTAGCTCCATCTGGAATGATGGACGGAACCATTGCTACTATGAGAGAAGCCTTAGATCATTCAGGTTTTCCAAACATTCCAATTATGGGCTATTCTGTAAAATATGCATCAGCATTTTATGGACCATTTAGAGAAGCAGCGGACTCTACACCTTCTTTTGGAGATAGAAGAACCTATCAAATGGATCCATCTAACAGATTAGAAGGACACCGAGAAGCTTCTTTTGATGATGAAGAAGGAGCCGATATTTTAATGGTAAAACCAGCTTTATCTTATTTAGATATTATTAGAGATTTAAAAGAAGATTTTGACAGACCCATTGCATGTTACAATGTAAGTGGAGAATATGCCATGGTAAAAGCAGCCGCAGAAAAAGGATGGATAGATGGAGAACGTGTTATGATGGAATCTTTGTTGTCTATGAAAAGAGCAGGGGCAGACATTATCATCACTTATTTTGCTAAGGAAGTAGCTAAAATATTAAGTAAAAAGTAAAAGGATTTTAAGATAAAAGATATTATAAATGTTAAATAATGTCTTTTTACCTTGAAACATTATACATTGAAAAAATGAACACAAAAAATTCAGAAAAACTATACAAAAAAGGATGTGAAAACTTAGTAGGGGCAGTAAACTCTCCTGTTAGAGCATTCGCATCGGTAGGAGGAAATCCGTTGTTTATAGACAAAGCCAAAGGTGCTTATATAAAAGATGTAGATGGAAACAAATACGTTGATTTAGTTTTGTCTTATGGACCTATGATTTTAGGACATAGGAATAAAAAAGTAGAAAAAGCAGTTACACAAGCATTAAAAAAAGGAACTTCTTTTGGAGCTTCTACCAATGCTGAAATTAAACTGGCAAAAATAGTTTGTGATGCTTTTCCAGGAATGGATAAAGTTCGTTTTGTAAACTCGGGTACAGAAGCTGTATTGAGTGCTATTCGTTTGGCAAGAGCACATACAGGAAAAGATAAAATCATTAAGTTTTCGGGTTGTTACCACGGACACATGGATGCTATGTTGGTAGCGGCAGGTTCTGGTTTGGCAACGTTAAGTTTACCAGGATCTAAAGGTGTTCCGGCTCAATCGGTAGAAAACACGTTAATTGCGGAGTATAACAATTTAGAAAGTGTAAAAGCGCATTTTGACAAATATGATGATATTGCTGGGGTAATTCTAGAGCCTGTAACTGGAAACATGGGAGTAGTACAACCTACAGATGATTTTATTAAAGGATTAAGAGCATTAACCAAAGAAAAAAATGCATTATTAATTTGTGATGAGGTAATGACAGGTTTCCGTTCTAAATTTGGTGGAGCACAAGAATTGGTAGGAGTAGAAGCAGATATTACTTGTTTAGGAAAAGTAATAGGGGGTGGTTTTCCTGTAGGAGCTTATGGAGCTCGTAATGAAATTATGGAAAATGTAGCTCCGTTAGGAGGTATGTACCAAGCAGGAACTTTGTCAGGAAACCCTATAGCTATGGCTGCAGGAATTTCAACCCTAACAGAGTTACAAAAACAAAATCCATATGCAAAATTTAACACCATTGCAGAAAAGCTAGAAAATATATTGTTGTCATCAGCCAAAAAGTATGGAGTAGATTTAGTGGTAAACCGATTTGGTTCTATGATCAATCCATTTTTTACAAATAAAGAAGTGACTAATTTTACGGATGCACAATCATCTGATACAAAAAAGTTTGCAACATTCTTTTGGGCAATGATTGAAAATGGTGTGTTTTTACCGCCTTCTCAATTTGAAGCATGGTTTTTATCTTCTGCATTAACAATAAAAGAATTAAAAAAGTTGGAGACTGCAATTGATGCTTCTATGAAAGTAGTAGGAGAAAAGTAAAAGGATTAAGAGTAGAAGGTAAAAAGACGTTTTTAGGTGCATAATTTTAGAGAATTAAATATTTGGAAAATATCTAAAGACTTTTGTAAAGAAGTTTATTTAGTAACAAAATCTTTTCCTAAATCTGAAATTTATGGATTAACAAGTCAACTGAACCGAGCTGTTGTTTCTGTTCCTTCAAATATTGCAGAAGGTTGTGGAAGAGAAACAAGTAAAGATTTTGCTCGTTTTATTACCATTGCTTTAGGTTCTGCATATGAAATAAAAACTCAATTAATTATTGCTTTTGAATTAGAGTTTATAAAAGAAAAAGATTTTGAGGCTTTATTAGATAAAATAAAGCAAATTCAGAAGATGTTATATAATTTTTAGAAGAACATTAAAATAGAGATTGTATGAAAAGTCTTGTTACTTTTTACTTACAATCATTTTACTAGAGATGATAAAAAACGACCTATACCTAAGAGCCTTAAAAGGCGAAACTGTAGAGAGACCTCCAGTTTGGATGATGAGACAAGCAGGAAGATACTTGCCAGAGTTTCAGGAAATAAAAAAGAAATACGATTTCTTTACACGTTGTCAAACGCCAGAGCTGGCTGCAGAAATTACCGTGCAACCTATTCGTAGGTACGGAATGGATGCTGCTATTTTATTTTCGGATATTTTGGTAGTGCCGCAAGCGATGAATATTGAGGTGGAAATGAAGAACGGAATTGGACCTTGGTTGCCAAATCCTATTAAGAACATGCACGATGTAGAAAAAGCAATTGTTCCAGATATTGAAGAAACCTTAGGTTATGTGCTAGATGCGATTAAGTTAACAAAACAGATGTTGAATGACGAAATTCCATTGATTGGTTTTGCGGGTTCTCCATGGACAATTTTGTGTTACTGTATTCAGGGACAGGGTTCTAAAAACTTTGACAAAGCAAAAGAGTTTTGTTTTACACAACCTTTGGCTGCGCATGCTTTATTGCAAAAAATAACAGATACTACAATTGCTTACTTAAAGAAAAAAGTGGAAGCAGGTGTAAATGCTGTTCAGGTGTTCGACTCTTGGGGAGGAATGTTATCTCCAGTTGATTATCAAGAATTTTCTTGGCAGTACATCAATCAGATTATTGAAGCCTTAAAAGACGATGCTCCAGTAATTGCTTTTGGAAAAGGATGTTGGTTTGCTTTGGAAGAAATGGCTAAGTCTAACGCATCTGCTTTAGGAGTAGATTGGACCATTACACCAGAGTGGGCTCGTAAGTTAACAGGTGGAAATATTACACTACAAGGTAATTTTGATCCTACGCGTTTGTTCTCACCACCAGCAGAAATCAAGAAGCAAGTAAAAACAATGATTGATGCCTTTGGAAAAGACAAGTACATTGTAAATCTAGGACATGGTATTTTACCAAATATAGGTTTAGAGAATGCCGGAGCGTTTATAGAAGCGGTGAAAGAGTACGGAAATTAGTACTGAGTACTGAGTACAGAGTATTTAGTTTTAAACTCTGTACTTAATACTTTGTACTCAATACTAATAATAAATGAAAGAACAATTTTATCAATACATACAAAAGTTACAAGATACCATCTGTGCGGGTTTAGAAGCTATAGATGGAGAAGCTACCTTTGTACAAGATTTATGGGATAGACCCGAAGGTGGAGGAGGAAGAACTCGTGTAATTTCTAACGGAGCGGTTTTTGAAAAAGGAGGTGTGAATATTTCATCGGTGCATGGAGAGCTGCCTTTGCCGTTAAGAAAGCAGTTTGGTGTAGAAGCAGGAGACTTTTATGCTTGTGGTTTAAGTTTGGTAATCCATCCAAAGAATCCAATGGTGCCAACAGTACATGCAAATTGGCGATATTTTGAAATGTATGACGAATCTGGTAATGTGGTTACACAATGGTTTGGAGGCGGACAAGATTTAACTCCTTATTACTTGTTTGATGAAGATGCTGTGCATTTTCATACGGTATGTAAAACAGCTTGTGACAAACACAATCCTGAATTTTATCCGTTGTATAAAAAGAAATGTGATGAGTATTTTTGGAATACTCATAGAAATGAAGCTAGGGGAATAGGAGGTTTGTTTTTTGATTATTGCAAACCTACAGAAGATATGTCTTTAGAACAATGGTACAATTTTGTTACAGAAGTAGGCAATAGCTTTTTAGAGAGTTATGTGCCTATTGCAGAAAAACGAAAAGATTTACCCTATACTAAAGAACAAAGAGATTGGCAAGAGGTGCGTAGAGGACGTTATGTGGAATTTAATTTGGTGCATGATAGAGGAACGTTGTTTGGTTTAAAAACCAATGGTAGAATAGAGTCTATTTTAATGAGTTTGCCACCCCATGTACAATGGCATTATTGTCATGAGCCAGAGAAAGATAGTTGGGAAGAAAAATTAATCAACGTATTAATGAATCCTAAAAAATGGATTGTATAAAAAAAGGCTATCTACTGATAGCCTTTTTTTATGTTGTAATTTCTTCAATTTTTTGAATAATAGTTTTCACTTCTGTTAGATAATCAAACCAAAGAGTGTTTTCATCTTTTTTAAACCAGGTCATTTGTCTTTTGGCAAAACGTCTAGAGTTTTTCTTAATTTCTTGTACAGCAAAATCAAAATCAATTTTGTCAGAAAAAAAATCGAAAAGTTCTCTGTAGCCTACAGTTTGTAATGCATTTAAATCTTTTAGAGCATATAGTTCTTGTGCTTCTTTAAGCAATCCTTTTTCTAGCATTATATTAACTCTACGATTAATTCTATCGTACATAACTTCTCTGTCGGCAGTTAATCCAATTTTAATAGGTGTAAAGTTTCTAGGTGTTTTTGGCTTGTTTTTAAAAGAACTATACGTTTGTCTACTACCTATACAAACTTCTAAAGCTCTAATAACTCTATGTGGATTTTCTATAGCTATTTCGTTATAGGTTTCTATATCTAATTCCTTTAATTGACTTTGTAAACTTTCTAAACCTTCTGTTTCTAACCTTTTGTTTAGTTCTTTTCTAACAGATGGAGCAATGGTAGGAAAATAATCTAACCCATTAAGAACAGCATCTACATACAAGCCACTACCACCTACCATAATGACTATTTTGTATTTGGCAAATAATTCATCTAACTTTTCTAAAGCTTCTCGCTCAAAATGTCCTACACTATATTCTTGATGAATACTTTTGTTTTGTATAAAATGATGAGGTGCAGCTGCTTGTTCTTCGGGTTCTGGAACGGCAGTACCAATAGTCATTTCTTTAAAAAATTGCCTAGAATCACAAGAAATAATTTCTGTATTAAAATGCTGAGCTAATTTTATGCTCAATGCAGTTTTTCCTATAGCAGTTGGTCCTACAATGGTAATTAAGTACTTCATTAATTTTATAAGTGTTCTCCACAGTTGTGGCAAAAATTAGCTTTGTGTTGATGACGTGTTTCGTTGCAATTATTGCAAACTTGAGTATTGATTGGCTCTTTTTTTACACTAGTATATTCGGAAGAAACAATACCCGTAGGAACGGCAATAATTCCATATCCCATAATCATTACCAAAGAAGCAAAAAATTGACCCAATGCGGTTGTAGGAGCAATATCTCCATAACCTACAGTAGTCATGGTTACAATAATCCAATAAATACTTCTAGGAATGCTTGTAAAGCCACTATCTGCATTCCCTTCTATAATATACATAATAGTCCCTAGTACCATAGACAATACAAGAACAGCAAAAATAAAAACACCAATTTTAGCTTTGCTGGCTTTTATGGCTTTAATTAAATCGTTAGAAGCACCTACATATCTGGCTAGTTTTAAAATGGTAAAAACGCGTAACAACCTAAGTGATCGTAAAACCAAAAGAGCTTCGGTTCTAGTAATAAATAAACCAATATATTTAGGCAGTGTGGCAATTAAATCAATAATACCATACCAACTAAAAATATATTTTAAAGGCGATTTTACGGTAATTACTCTTAAAATATATTCTATGGTAAATAATAAAGTAATAGCCCATTCTATAATACTAAAGTAAGAACCATATACACTTTGCAATGTTTCTACACTTTCTAGCATTACAACTAAAACGCTTATTAGTATTAAAATAAGCAACACTACGTCAAACAATTTACCAGCAGGTGTGTCGGCTTCGTAAATTATTTCGTGAAGTTTCTTTTTCCAGTTTTGCTTATTCTGATTCAATTCTAATTATTTTTTTGAATTTACCACTGTCCATAAATTTTTTAATTTCATGACGATTGTATAAGTTATTCTCTATGGGTGACAATATGTTTTCTATAATGCTAACATGGTTAATTTGATGAGCCAGCTCTATATAAGCAAATCCTTTTATTTGACCTTTTTGTAACAAGAAAACCGATTTTTCTGCAGTGTTTCTACCTAAGTCTATCAACAATGCGTTTTCTGTGTTAAAAACAGTTGTGGGAATGTGTACTCTTTTTGGAGTATTAAAATGTGGTTTGTTAACCGTTATTTCTTCGTTACTTTTTATGTTGGCAATTAAAAGACTTCCGGTTTCTTCAAAACTAATATCATCAATTTGTCTGTGTAGGGTTTTAGCCCTTTTAGAGGTTCTTAGCAATAATTGATTAACTCCGTTTCTAATATTTCGGTTTTTACCAATATAAATAATATCTCCTTTTTGATTGTGTAAATAGAATACCCCTGTTTTTCTAGGAGATTTGTCTAAGATTTTGATAAACTTATCGCTAATATTTGTAGCAGCATTTGTAGTTTTTGCTTTTCCTTCTGATTTAATGTTGGCTTTAATGATTTGTTTTTCAACATCTTTGTTAAGTAACATTTTAAAAAGTTTTACAGTAGCAACGGCATCACCATTAGCTCTATGACGGTCGCTCATAGGAATTCCTAAACTTCTACATAGTTTTCCTAAGCTGTAGGAATCTTGTTCGGGAATTAGTTTTCTGCTTAATTCTACCGTACACAAGGTGTCTCTTATATATTTGTATCCTAATCTTCTAAATTCGTTTCTTAAAATTCTATAATCAAAATTGGCATTGTGTGCTACAATAATGCAACCTTCGGTAATTTGAATAATTTGCTTAGCTATTTCGTGAAATTTAGGAGCTTTTACCAGCATTTTATCATTAATACCTGTTAGTTGTACCACAAAAGGTTGAATGGGAATTTCAGGGTTTACTAGTGTAATAAATTTATCAACTACTTTTTTACCATCAAATTTATGAATGGCAATTTCTGTCATGCCTTCTTCGTTAAATTTTCCTCCGGTGGTTTCAATATCTACAATAGCGTACATCCAAATAATTAATGTTAGCAATAAAGTTTTAAGCTAAGCGTTTCCTACAAATATAACATATCCAAATTGATTGATGTATATGTAGGAGAAGTAAGTTTATGTAACGAACAAATTGTAAATTTGAAGAAATATAAAGAGCGTTGTTGTGAAGATATTTAATACTATTGAAGAACTAATTTTAGAACTTCAACTAACTAAAAAAGGAATATCTCCTGACTTTTATTTACTAAAAATAGAGGATTTAGATTATGCTAAAAAGTTAGAAAACTTTCCACATTACAAACGTTTTTTTGAAATTTCTTTCTTTGAAGAAAATAAGAATAGTCTTAAAATAGGGCATACCATGTTAAAGGATTTAGACAATTCTATTATTTTTACTTCTCCCATGCAGCCATTGTCTATTTGCCGAGTAGAAAAACCAGTAGGATATATTGTGTTTTTTACAGCTAAGTTTTTTAAACAAGAAAAACATCAATACGATGTGCAGTTGGAGTTTCCCTTTTTTAAACTAAATAGCAATCCTATATACAGAATTAAAAAGGAGGAAAGAGTATATATAAAAAATATATTAGAAGCAATGTATGTTGAGCTAGAGCACAACGAAGCTTATGGAGTAGAAATTCTTCAATCTTATTTAAATGTGCTTTTAAATTACATAAAAAGAATGTTAAAAGGAGAATCTGGAAAGATTAAACTTAAGAGGTATGAAGAAATTACTTCTAAATTTGAAGAGCTTATTTTACAAGAAAGCAAAACACATAAAAAAATAGCTACATATGCTAGTTTGTTAAACATAACACCTATTTATTTGTCGGAGTGTGTTAAGAAAACAACAGGTTTAACGGCTAAAAAGGTTTTAACAAATTATGAAATGCTAAGAGCAAAATCACTTTTAATACAAACCACAAAATCTATAGATGAAATAGCACACAATATGGGGTTTGAAGAAACTACAAATTTTATTAAATTTTTTAAAAACAATGAAGGGGTAACGCCCTTAATTTTTAGAAAACTACCTTAAAAAGTATCATTTTAATCTTTATTTTTATCGTTTTGTTTTCCGTTGTAGCGGCTACATTTGTACTCTATATTTTAATAGAATAAAATGAGAAGCTTTAAAGTAGACCAAACGCATTACAAATCCATAACACTTATAATGGCAACACTAATTGCATTGTCTCCATTTGCAATAGATTCTTTTTTGTCTGCCATGCCTTTAATGGCTACTTTTTATGGTGTTAACATAAATGTAATAGAACTAACAATTACGGTTTATTTTTTAGGTTTTGCTGTAGGTAATTTTTTTGGAGGTCCTTTGTCCGATGCTTTTGGTAGAAAAAACATAGCTTTAATAGGAATTGGTTTGTATGGTATTTCTGCTTTGTCTATACCGTTTTGTAAAAAAATAGAAGTTGTGTTGTTGTTAAGGTTTGTGCAAGCATTTGGCGGTGGTTTTGCCACAGTTACTTCTAATTTATTTATTCGTGATTTGTATAGCGGTAAACAAGTTGCAAAGTTAATAACGGTTACTGCAATGATTATGATGTTGGCTCCTTTGTTTGCTCCTATTATAGGTTCTTATATTACTTTTTATCAAGGGTGGCAAGGTGTGTTTTATTTTTTGTTTCTATTTGCCGTATTATTATTTGTTGTGTTTGTGGTTTTTATTCCGGAGTCTAGAGAAAAAAAATACCTAACAAAAAGTATAACTGTACAACAATTGTTTCAAAAATATAAAGTGTTTTTGTCCGATAAAAAATCAGTAATGTTTTTGTTTTCTATTTGTTTTCCAGTAGCAGGGTTGTATATTTTTATAACTAGTTCATCGTTTATTTATTTAGATTATTTTGGAGTACCAATGGATACATTTCCAATGGTTTTTGGAGCTAATATTTTGTTAAACATTCTGCTTTCTTTATTAAATACAATTCTTCTTAAATATTACAAACCGGTTAAGTTGTTACAGTTAGGATTGTTACTGCAATTAACTACGGGTTTGTTGTTGTTAGCAACTCTTGTTTTGGGTTGTGCTACCTTTTGGAATGTATTTGTGTTGATTGTATTTTTTATAGGTAGTTTGGGGTTAATTTTTGGAAATGGATCAGCAATTATACTAGATATCAATCCGGAAGCGAGCGGATCTGCAAATGCAACGTTAGGGATTTTTAGATTTTTATTAGGCTTTTTGGCCGGAACTTTAATTGCTGTTTTTCACTCAGATAATTTAATTCCTATAGGTATTGCTATGTTTACTTGCTCATTAATAGGAAATATGTTTTTCTATTTTTATAAAAAATTAGCTTAATTGGTGTAGTTTCTGTTCCCAAAAATAGCACTACCTACACGAACCATATTGCTCCCTTGTTCTATAGCTAATTGATAATCACCACTCATTCCCATAGAAATGGTATTAAATTGGGGTTGATCTGGTTTTAGCTCATCATAAAAAGTTTTAAGAAATGAAAATTCTTGTTTAATTTGGTTTTTATCATCTACAAAACTAGCCATTCCCATGAGTCCTACTACTTGTGTGTTTTCCATGTTTTTGTAATCATAACTATTTAAAATGTTTGTAATTTCTTCTTTAGATAAACCAAATTTAGAGTCTTCTTGAGCTATTTTTAATTGTAGTAAACATTTAATAGTTCTATTGTGTTTTTTAGCTTGTTTGTTAATTTCTTGCAATGTGGTAAAACTATCTACACCATGAATTAAATCTACAAAATGAGCCATATACTTTACTTTGTTTTTTTGCAAATGTCCAATCATGTGCCAAGCAATGTCTTTAGGTAATTCATCATATTTAGCTACCATTTCTTGAATTTTGTTTTCACCAAAAACTCTTTGTCCAGCAGTGTAGGCTTCTAAAATATCTGAAACGGGTTTGGTTTTAGAAACAGCAACCAAAGTTACATGATTAGGAATGTTTTTTTGAATAGAAGTTAAATGGTTAGCAATACTCATACCTGTAAGAAAATTTAAAATTTGTATACAAAAATAAGAATATAGAAAGGATTATGTTGAAACTGTATAGAGAATATTAGTGGTGTTACATATAAAAAAACATCGCTAAAAATATATTTTAACGATGTTTTTTTAAGCTTTTAAGAATATTGGTTATTCTAAACTACCCAAATAGCGTTCAGCATCTAATGCAGCCATACATCCCGTACCAGCAGCAGTAACAGCTTGTCTGTATTCGTGGTCTTGAACATCTCCTGCAGCAAAAACACCAGGTTTGTTTGTTTTGGTAGATTTTCCTTGTGTAATTAAATACCCTGTTTCATCCATGTCTAACTGACCTTTAAAAATATCTGTGTTTGGTGTGTGACCAATAGCAATAAATACACCTGTAACATCTATTTGATGTTTGTTACCTGTTTGGTTATTTACAACTCTAACACCTTCTACCACATTACCACCCAATACTTCATCTAATTCTGTATTGTATAAAACTTCTATATTCTCTGTTTTTTCTACTCTGTGAACCATTGCTTTAGAAGCTCTCATGTAATCTTTACGAACTAACATAGTTACTTTATTACAAATATTAGCCAAATAAGTAGCTTCTTCTGCAGCTGTGTCTCCAGCACCTACAACAATTACATCTTGTTTACGGTAAAAGAAACCATCACAAGTAGCACAAGCAGATACACCACCTCCTTTTAAACGTTCTTCGCTTTCTAAACCTAAATATTTAGCTGTAGCTCCTGTTGTAATAATTACAGTTTCGGCCTCTATTTCTTTTGTTCCATCAATGGTTACTTTATGAATACCACCAACTTCATCGCTAAAATTAACGGCTGTAGCCAATCCAAAACGTACTTCAGTTCCAAAACGTTCAGCTTGTTTTTTCAAATCTTCCATCATAGCAGTACCATCAGTACCGTTAGGATATCCAGGAAAATTATCAACTTCTGTAGTTGTTGTTAATTGTCCACCCATTTGCATACCTGTATACATTACAGGTTTTAAATCTGCTCTAGATGCATATATAGCAGCAGTATATCCTGCAGGACCTGATCCTATGATAAGGCATTTAATTCTTTCTGTAGTTTCTGACATATTTCTATGAGTTTTAGAATTTATGAGTCGCTAAAATAATTTTTTTTTACAGGTATTTGTTGTTAATGTTTATAACTTTTTATAATCCTTTAATTGATGCTATTTATAGTAAAAATAGTGAGATTAAAAGCTCTGTAATTATTCATTTCTTATGTTGATAAATAATTCTATTTTTACAGATACGTTAAAAAAATGTTAAGCAGAGACTCTCTATTATTTTTTGTTAAAATTATTTATGCCAAAACCTCAAAAAACATACGATTTAGTTATCGTAATTCCATCTTATAACGAATCTAAATCACTTCGTAAAAAAAAGTTTTTTTCATTTTTAAAGAAACACCCTAACGTAGCAATTTGTTTTGTAAACGATGGTTCAACAGATAATACTTTAGAAACCTTACAAGGATATTCATTAAAGCAACCTTCTCAAATTTTTGTGTTTGATTGTGTTAAAAATTATGGAAAGGCAGGTGCTACTTTAAAAGGAATGCAATATTGTGCAGAACATTTAGAGTATCAAAAAATAGCATATATAGATGCCGATTTGGCTACTCCGTTAAATGAATGTTACCGAATAAGTGAAAAACTAAAAGGAAAGTTAACTTTTGTGTTTGGTTCTAGAATTAAAAAATTAGGTTCTAAAATAGAACGAAGTTATTTTAGATTTTTTACAGGAAGAGTAATTGCCACTTTTATATCGAATGTATTAAAATTGGGAGTGTATGATACTCAGTGTGGTATTAAAGTATTTACCAAAGAATTAAGCATAAAAGTGTTTAACAAGCCTTTTATATCTAAATGGTTGTTTGATGTAGAAATATTTTTTAGAATTATTAAAATATATGGCAGAGAGCAGGCCTTGCTAAAAATGAAAGAAATTCCTCTTAACAAATGGATAGACAAAGGAGATTCAAAAGTAAAACTTAGTTACTTCTTTAAACTATGGTTCGATTTGTTAAAAATAAACAATGCATATAAACATCTATAAATAATGTATACGTATCTAAAAAAAAATGCTTTAATACTTTCGGTTTTTGGACTAGTAATATTAAGAATTTTGGTAGCTGCTTGGCTTCCTTTGCTAGATAAAACAGAAGCAAGATATGCTGAAATAGCAAGAATTATGTACGAAACAGGAAATTGGGTAACTCCCCAAATAGATTATGGAGTTCCTTTTTGGGCAAAACCCCCAATGTCTACATGGATTTCTGCTTTAAGTTTTCATGTGTTTGGTGTTAATGAATTTGCAGCAAGGTTTCCTTCTTTTCTCTTACATATAGTACTCATTGTATTTGTAGCAAAGGCATTAAACTACACCCAAAAAAAACTTTTTTTACTAGCTTTTATTTTACTAACCATTCCAGAATATTACATACACAGTGGGGTAGTATCTACAGATTCTTCTTTATTAGTAGGGATTACTTTTATTATGATAGGTTTTTGGAAATCTATTTATACTCAAAACAACAAGCTGTTATGGAAAATTTTAACTTGGTTAGGAGTTGTAATAGGAATGTTATCTAAAGGTCCTATAACATTAATATTAACCGTTCCTCCGTTATTTATATGGGCTTGTATTTACAAAGGGAAGCTAATTGTTTTCTTTAAAAAAGCTTTATGGATTCCGGGGCTTTTATTAGCTTTTGTACTTTCTTTTATTTGGTTTTATTGGGCAGAGATTAGAACACCTGGTTTTATTGATTATTTCTTTGTTGGAGAGCACTACAAACGCTTTTTTGAATCGGGTTGGAAAGGAGATAAGTATGGTTTTGCCAAACAACAACCATTGGGAATGATTTGGGTTTTCTTATTGTTGTTTTCTATGCCTTGGATTCAGTTTGTAATCACAAAATTAATTCAAAAGAAGAGTGAAATTTTAAAAAACGAATGGGTTACTTTTTTGTGGCTTTGGATGTTGTGGACTCCTTTCTTTTTTACAGCATCAAAAAGTTTAATACATACGTATACATTGCCATGTACAATTCCATTAGGATTATTGGTATTGTATTATTTTGAGCATTTTAAAAAACACAAAGGATGGGTAATTGGAGCTACAATTGTTCCTATTGCTTTGTTGATTGGTTTTATAGGAATGAATACTGTTTACAGTAATACAAATTGGCAAAATACAGACAAACATTTATTAACTACAATAAAAGATAAGTCTTATAACATATATGCATGGGAGTTTAAATCCTATTCCTCCCAATTTTATACAAAAGGGGCTATAAAGGTATTGCATACTAAAGAAGAGTTGCAAGCAGTAATTCATAAAGGAATGCCTTTTTATTTGTTGTCTAGAAATTCTCATTACAAATCTATGTCTGTAGAACTTAAAGAACAGCTACATTATATAGGCAAGAATAAAAAATCTCAATTGTTTGAGTTTTCAGAATAAAAAAAATCCAGTTGCAATTAAATTGTAACTGGATTTTTTAGTAATTCAATAATTATTCTCTTTTATATGGAGATTTGATCTAAAAAAGAATTAAACAGTATAAAAAAAGCCAGTAAATTAAAATTTACTGGCTTTTGTCGGGGTGGCAGGATTCGAACCTGCGACCTCCTCGTCCCAAACGAGGCGCGATGACCGGGCTACGCTACACCCCGAATAGTCATCTAAAAAAAAACACCAACTTAATGGTGTTCTTAGAGCGAAAGACCGGGTTCGAACCGGCGACATTCAGCTTGGAAGGCTGACGCTCTACCAACTGAGCTACTTTCGCATAATTAAATATATTTATTTTTTAAAACTTAGAGCGAAAGACCGGGTTCGAACCGGCGACATTCAGCTTGGAAGGCTGACGCTCTACCAACTGAGCTACTTTCGCATAATTAAAATATATTTAATTTGATAAAAAATTGAGCGAAAGACCGGGTTCGAACCGGCGACATTCAGCTTGGAAGGCTGACGCTCTACCAACTGAGCTACTTTCGCTTATTTTTTTTATTTGGTATGTAATCTTATAAAAGAACTTGTAGCGAGAACGAGAGTTGAACTCGTGACCTCCGGGTTATGAATCCGACGCTCTAACCAACTGAGCTACCTCGCCATTGCGGATGCAAATATAAAGGATAACTCTGTTATGGCAAAACAAAAATTTAACTTTTTTTAAGCAATTTTATAGTTTATTTAATATCAAATTGTTAGCCTTCAAAAAACTTTTTATTAAGCTTCTTCAGAAGCTCTTTCTAGTAGTTTTTGATTGAATTCTTTACTATTGGTCTTAATTCCTAACTTTTTTAAATTTTCTACTTTAACAATTAAGTTTCCTCTTCCTGTTAATTTTTTCATGGTTGTATCATACGTTCCTTCAACTGTTTTTAGTTGTTTTCCTAATTTAATCAATTCTTCTGTAAGTGACACAAATTGCTCGAACAATCTTGTAGCTTGTGTGGCAATTTCCAGTGCATTTCTTTGTTGTTTTTCGTTTTTCCACATACTTTCTATAGTACGTAGTGTTGCCAACAAGGTACTTGGAGTAACAATTACAATGTTTTTTGCAAAAGCTTTGTTGTATAGCTCTCCATCTTGTTCTAAAGCTAAAGCAAATGCAGGTTCAATAGGAATAAACATCAAAACAAAATCGGGAGACTCTATTTGGTATAATTCTGAATATTTTTTAGCGCTTAATTGTTCTATATGTCTGTTTAAAGATAGTAAGTGTTCTTTAGTGTATTGTGCTCTTTCAAGATCGTCATTAGAACTCACTAATTTTTCATAAGCTGTTAATGTAACTTTAGAGTCTACAATCATTTTACGATTGTCCGGTAAATTGATGATTACATCGGGTCTTAAACGAGTTTTGGATTCAATGTCAGTATCAAAACTTTTTTCTAAATCATATTCTCTTCCTTTTTCTAGACCAGATTTTTCAAGAACACGTTCTAAGATCATTTCTCCCCAATTTCCTTGGGTTTTGCTATCTCCTTTTAATGCCTTGGTTAAGTTTTCGGCATCTTTACTCATTTTGTTGTTTAGGTCTTTTAAACTTTCTATTTGTTGCCTTAAACGTGAATTTCTTTCTATTCCTTCTTTGTTAGTATCTTCAACTTTTTTTTCAAAAGACTGAATTTTTTCTTGTAAAGGTTTTAGAATGTCACTAATATTTTTCTGGTTTTGGTCAGAAAATGTTTTAGATTTTTCTTCTAAAATTTTGTTGGCTAAATTTTCAAACTCTTTGGTGAATTTTTCTTGCAGTTTTTCTATTTCTGCTTTGTTCTCTTTTAAATCTGTAGAAAGTTCTTCGGTTTTTGCATTGGCTCTTTCCAAAGAAATAGCTAAGGTTTCTTTTTCGTGATGCAGGGCTTTAATTTCTTCTTCTTTTTTTTGACGAAGCAGCTCTATATCTAACTTAGCATTTTCTATAACTTTTTCTTGTTCTTTTTTGCCTTCTAGTAAAGATTGTTCGAATCTAAGTTTATTTTCTTGAGCAGTTTTTTCTTTATACTCTAGTTCTTTTTGTAACAAATTAAGTTGTTCTTTATTTGTAGCGATATCTTTAGCTGCTTGTAAAGCACTTATTTTTTTTGATATGATAAAACCTATTGCTCCACCTAATAATAGACTAAGAAGTATATATATCATTTCCATAATAGATGTTTTTAGTTAAGATTTTTTGTAAAAAGGTAATTTTACAACTTTGGCTTTTAATTGTTTTTTTCTTACTTGAATGTAAATTTCACTGTCCACTTTACTAAGTTCTGTTGGAACATATCCTAACCCTATAGCTTTGTTTAAACTTGGAGACATGGTTCCTGACGTTACAATTCCTATTTCATTTCCATCGGCATCTACAATTGGATAATCATGTCTTGCAATTCCTTTATCTACAATTTCAAAACCTACTAATTTTTTAGCAACTCCATTTTCTTTTTGAGCTAAAATATTTTTTTTGTTGATGAAATCTTTGTTGAATTTGGTAACCCATCCTAAACCAGCTTCTATAGGTGAAGTAGTGTCGTTGATATCATTACCATACAGACAATATCCCATTTCTAAACGTAAGGTATCTCTAGCTCCTAAACCGATAGGTTTGATTCCGAAATCTTTTCCGACTTGAAATATTTTGTTCCAAATTTGTTCAACTTCATTGTTCTTACAATAGATTTCAAAACCTCCAGCACCTGTATAACCTGTAGCAGAAATAATTACATGTTCTATTCCTGCAAAATCTCCAATTACAAATTTGTAAAAAGGAATGCTAGATAGGTCTACAGAGGTTAAGCTTTGTAAAGCTGTTATGGTTTTAGGACCTTGAATAGCCAATAAAGAATATGTGTCTGATAAATTTCTCATTAGAACATCATCGTTATTCTGTTTAGAAATCCATTCCCAGTCTTTATCAATATTAGAAGCATTAACAACTAATAAGTAGGTTTCTTCTTTTATTCTATAAATCAATAAATCATCAACAATTCCCCCATTGTTATTAGGCATACAAGCATACTGAGCATCTCCAATATTTAATTTATTGGCATCGTTAGAGGATATTTTTTGTATTAAAGCTAAAGCATTGGGACCTTCTAGTAAAAATTCTCCCATATGTGAAACATCAAAAACACCTACAGCTGTACGCACAGCTTCGTGTTCTGCTTTTACGCCTTCATATTGAACAGGCATATTAAATCCTGCAAAAGGAACCATTTTTGCTCCTAATTCTTTGTGTATGTGTGTAAGTGCTGTATTTTTCATTGAAAAGGTATATGAGTAACAAAAGTAAATAAAAAAATCCCCAAAAGGGGATTTTAATGTGGTGTATCTGCACAGGTTTTTAAGACTTTAAAAAGTCAGTTAAACCAGTGTAATCTGCTATTTTAATAGATGTTTTAGGTTTGTCTATAACGGCTTTAATTTGCTCTGGCAGTTCAATAGTTTCTGCTACACCAGGATATAGAACATCCATAAACTTAACAGGGTGTGCTGTTTCTAAGAAAACCCCTTGTGTATTTTCTGCTGTTTTTAAATAGTTTTTTAAAGCTAAATAACCAATAGCTCCATGTGGTTCTGCTACATAGTTAAACTTTTTATATAAATGCCCCATGGCAGCTGTAGATTCTTGATCTGTGTAAGAATATCCTTTTAAATTCTTACGTAATTTATCAATATCAAAGTCATGCAACTTTTCTATTCTAATAAAGTTACTTGGAGCACCAACATCCATAGCATTAGAAATAGTAGCAATGGTAGGTTTAGGTTGGTATATTCCAGATTCTAAATAAGCAGGAACGACTCTGTTTACGTTGGTTCCGGTAATAAATTCTTTGATAGGAAGTCCTAATTTTTGAGCAATCATACCAGCGCAAATATTCCCAAAGTTTCCGCTAGGAACAGAAAATACGATATCTTTTGATTTGTCTTTGATTTGTTTGTATGCAAAGAAAAAGTAAAAGGCTTGTGGCAACCAACGTGCCACGTTGATAGAGTTTGCGGAAGTTAAGGTTCTGTATTTTTTTAAAGATTCGTCTAAAAAAGCGGTTTTTACCATGTCTTGACAATCGTCAAAAGCACCTTCTACTTCTAAAGCTGTAATATTTTGTCCTAAAGTAGTTAGTTGTTTTTCTTGTACATCGGATACTTTTCCGCTAGGGTATAGAATAACTACTTTCACACCATCAACGCCTAAGAAACCACTAGCTACTGCACCTCCAGTATCACCAGAAGTAGCTACTAATACGGTGACATCGTTGGTGTTGTTTTCTTTTTTGTTAAAATACCCTAAACAACGAGCCATAAAACGAGCTCCCACATCTTTAAAAGCCATAGTTGGTCCGTGGAATAACTCTAAAGAGCCTATGTTTTCTTCAATTGGAACTACCGGAAAATCAAAACATAAGGTTTCTTTAACAATTTCTTTTAAGTCTTCAGTAGGAATTTCATCACCTACAAATTGTTTGATGACTTGATATGCAATTTCATCATTGCTATACTTATCTAAGTTTTGTATAAAATCTTGAGATAATGGCGTAATACTTTCTGGAAAATACAATCCTTTATCTGGAGCAATTCCATTAACAACAGCATCTCTAAAAGATACTGCAGGTGCATTTTCGTTTAAACTAAAATATTTCATTTTTTTATGTTGATGTGTTTATTTGGTTCTCGACTCCGCTCGAACACCTGTCATATTGTATTATGCTAATTGTTTACTCGTTTTATCAGTTCAACAAATAAGCAAATAAACGAATATACTTATTATAAAATCTTTATTCCTTGGTCATTAATTTTTGAGATGTGAATGTCATAATCAACACCAATTTTTTCATAAACAGATTTCATAGCTGCTGCAACTTTATTTGCTGTTGCTTCTCCTTTACTTAAAGCAAAGATAGAAGGACCAGAACCAGAAATTCCAGAACCTAAAGCACCTGCGTTTTTACACTCCTGTTTTACCAAATCAAAAGCAGGAATTAGAATAGAACGAATAGGCTCTACAATTTCATCGTGCAAAGCACGAGAAAGTAAATTGTAATCTTCTGTGTACAATGCGCTTACTAAGGCTCCAATATTTCCCCATTGGGTAATGGCTGTTTTTAAACGCAATTTACTTTTTAATATTTCGCGAGCATCTGCTGTTTTTACCTCTATTTGAGGGTGAATGACTGTTGCATATAGTTCAGAAGGTGTGTGTAGTTTTATAACATCTAAAGGATTGGTGCTACGAACCAAGGTAAAACCTCCTAACAGAGCAGGAGCAACATTGTCTGCATGTGGAACTCCACTTGCTAATTCTTCACCTTTCATAGCAAATTCAATCAAATCATGATTGTTAAAAGGTTTTCCTAATAGCTCATTTACTCCATACACAGCTCCTGAACTACTAGCTGCAGAACTTCCAATTCCGCTACCAGGTTTTATATTTTTATAGATTTCTATTTCAAAACCATCTTTGGTGTTGTTTAATTTTTCTAGCATGGCTAAAACAGCAACACCAGCTACGTTTTTTTCTGTAGCCAAAGGCAAATCTTGTCCTACTATTTTAGTAATTTTTACTCCAGGGGTTTCTACTTTACGAATAATCATTTCATCACCTGTAGTATCTAGACAAAGACCTAATACATCAAAACCACAAGAAACATTGGCGATGGTACCTGGGCAAAATAATTTTATTTCTTTCATGTTTTATTTAGTATTGAGTACTAAGAATAGAGTAGTGAGTTATTTTATTCTTAGTACTATGGACTCATTACTTTTTTATCCTTTACCAATTCTAATAATATCTGCAAATATTCCAGATGCGGTTACATCTGCACCAGCACCAGCTCCTTTAACAATTAAAGGAAACTCAGGATATCTTTCTGTAAAGAATAATACAATATTATCACTTCCTTGTAAATTATAGAAAGGATGGTCTGCACTAACTTCTTGTAAAGATACATTAGCTTTTCCATTTACATATTCTGCCACATATTTTAATTGAGTATGATTAGCTGCTGCTTTGTCTCTAATAGCATTAAAATGTGCTTCTTCTGTAATTAATGTCTTTTTAAAATCTTCTACAGATGAAGCTTCTAAGCTAGATTTTGGTAAGAAAGATTTGTTTTCAATATCTTCTAAATCCATTTTAGCTCCGCTTTCACGAGCAAGAATTAAAATTTTACGAGCTACATCAACCCCACTTAAATCAATTCTAGGATCTGGTTCTGTGTATCCTAATTCTCCTGCTTCGTCAACTATTTTTGCAAAATTAGCATCGCCAACAAAAGAGTTAAAAATAAAGTTTAAAGAACCAGAGGCTACGGCTTGTATTTTTAAGATTTGATCTCCTGATTGTACCAAATTATTTAAGGTGTTAATAATAGGTAGACCAGCACCTACATTGGTTTCAAATAGGTAAGGAGCATTGTATTCTTGAGATAGTTTTTTTAATTCTGCATATACACTGTATTCAGACGATGCGGCAATTTTATTACAAGTAACCACTCCAATGCTTTCTTTTAAATAATCTGCATACAGACCCGCAATGGTTGCGTTGGCAGTATTGTCTACAAATACGCTATTTATTAGGTTTAATTCTTTTACGTTTTCTAGAAACAAATCAAGATTTAAATCTTCTCCGTTTTCAATTAAATTTTGTTTCCAGTCAGATGATAAATCAATTCCATCTGCATTAAAAATCATTTTTTTAGAGTTGGCCATTCCAACAACCTCAATGCTTAATTGTAGTTTTTCTAATAAATAAGATTTTTGTTTTTCTATTTGTTCTATTAATTTTCCACCAACGTTTCCTACCCCTATAACAAATAGGTTTAGTTTGGTAATATGATCTTCAAAAAATTCTTCGTGCAAGCTGTTTAGGGCTTTGCTAACATTTTTACTGTCTATTACCGTAGAAATATTTCTTTCTGAAGCACCTTGTGCAATAGCGTGTATGTTTACGTTGTCTTTTCCTAAGGCACTAAACATTTTTCCACTAATTCCTTGGTGGCTTTTCATTTCTTCACCTACAATAGCTACAATGGCCATTTTAGTTTGTATGTGTAAAGGATCTATTTTACCTAAACTTAATTCAAAAGCAAATTCATCTTGAATGGCTAGTTCTGCTTTTTCAACATCATCGCTATCAATTGCAATGCAAATAGAGTGTTCTGATGATGCTTGTGTAATTAGAATTACATTTACATTTTTTTCTGATAAGGCACTAAATAATCTTTTAGAGACCCCAGGAATTCCAATTAAACCATTTCCTTCTACGGTGGCTAGAGCAATATTGTCTATATGACTAATTCCTTTTACCACACCTCCATCTTTAACATTTTCGTTAGAAATAGAAGAACCATAATCATTAGGTTTAAAAGTATTTTTAATAAACAAAGGAATGTTTTTATGCATTACAGGTTGTACGGTAGGAGGATATAGTACGGAAGCACCAAAGTGCGACAATTCCATAGCTTCATTATAGGATAGTTTATGGATTGGCTTAGCTTGTTTAACAATAGTTGGATTGGCAGTATACATACCACTAACATCTGTCCAAATTTCTAATTGTTCCACCTCCAAAGCAGCAGCCAAAATAGCTGCAGTATAATCAGAACCACCACGTCCTAAAGTTGTTTTGTCTCCAATACTATTGCAGGCAACAAAACCAGGTAATACAGTAATGTTATGTTGGTTGTTAGAAAAATACTCTTTTATGTTAGCATTTGTAAGGTCTAAAATAGGAGTAGCATTTCCAAAATTGTTATTGGTAATAATAAGTTCTCCAGTGTTTTTATATACAGCATCAATTTCTTGACATTGTAATGCTTTTGTAATAATAAAAGTAGATAAAAACTCACCATAACTTACTATGGTATCTTTGGTTTTGGCAGATAACTCTTGCAATAAGTAAACACCTTCTAAAATGTTTTCTAGTTGGTTAAATAATTTTTTAACACCACTTAAAACACCACTCTGATTGTTTACAGGAATTAATTCTCGAACAATATCAAAATGATTGTTTTCCAAATCACTTAATAAATTGTGATAAGTATCGTTTTGATTTTGAGCTTTGTGAGCAATAGTAATTAAAGCATCTGTAGTTTTACCGCATGCAGAAAAAACCACTGCAATTTGTTGTTTGTTGTTCGATTTTAAAATATCAAGAACACGAACGATATTTTGAGCTGAGGCTATTGATGAACCTCCAAATTTTAAAATTTTCATAGATGTAATGGAATGATTGAGAAAAAAAACAGTACTTGATTTTTAATGAAAGTCATTGTCAATTAAAGTTCAAGATTTTACGTTTTATATATATAAATAACAAAGACAACCCCAAGGGGTAGTAAAGAAAGAAGATGTTAAATATGTAGTCTCTGTATTTTTCACGGCTTCAAAATTAAGAAAATATTTAAAAACCACCCTTTTAATCCTCATAAAATTAAATATAAATTAAACTATTTAAGACAATGTAGTCATTTATATCACTTTAAGAATTGTATATTTGCAACAATAATTTGTAAAGACAATAAAATATATGTCAATTAAAGATATACAAAACATTTCATACAGTGATTTTTTAAAGGATTTTAAAGAAACACTAAAAAGTGTTTTTTACGAAAAAGATGATATCCAAAAATTTAGCCAAGTAAGAGGTTTTCCTTCTTTAGTTTTTAGAGATATTATGGCTAAAAAACCGTTATCGGTAGCTATTCCAACAGAATATGGAGGAAGAGGAGTAAAAGTAAAAGAATGTTTAGGTGTTCTAGAAGCTGCTTCGTACGAGTCACTTCCGTTATCACTAACATTTGGAATTAACATCGCTTTATTTTTAGAACCTGTAAGTAAATATGCAAAACCAGAGGTAAAAGCACCAATTTTTAAGCGTTTTTTAGAAGAAAGAAATATGGGAGGATTGATGATTACAGAACCAAGTTTTGGATCGGATGCTCTAAGTATGGAAACATCTAACACTTATAAAGATGGAAAATACCATATTGAAGGTTACAAACATTGGCAAGGTTTAACAGGTTTGGCTGATTATTGGTTGATTACATCACGCAAAAAAGGTGAAGATGGAAAGTTAGGTAGAGATATTGATTTTTTTATAGCAGATAATCAAGATCCAGAACAGAGAGTAATTGTTGAAGAATATTACAATAATGCTGGTTTGTATGCCATTCCTTACGGAAATAATAAATTAGATTTGAAAGTTCCCGAAAATCAAAAATTAGAAGGAGGAAGTACAGGTATTAAGTTGATGTTAGATTTGTTACACCGTTCTAGAATGCAATTTCCTGGTATGGCCATGGGATTCATTAAAAGAATGATGGATGAAGCTATTGAGCATTGTACTCATAGAATTGTAGGAGGAAAAAATTTATTAGCATTAGACAAAGTAAAAGAACAAATAGCCAATATTCAATCGGCATTTACTGTTTGTTCTGCTATGTGTGCTAGAAGTTCTGAAGAAAGTGGAATAGATAAAGAATTGGCTACTTGTCAAGTAGAAGCCAATAGTATGAAATCTGTGATTACAGATATGATGCAAGCTTCAGCTCAAACCTTAGTTCAATTATCAGGTTCTTCTGGTTATAAAGAAGAAAACATTGGAGCTAGAGGAATTATGGATAGTAGAGCTTTTATGATTTTTGAAGGGTCTAACGAAATGTTGTATACCCAAATTTCGGAAGCGATAATGAAGTTGATGAAGCGAAAAAAAATAACCAATTTATTTGAGTTTTTAAAACAGTATGATTTAACCATTAAATCATCTGAGTTTTTTAAAGAAGTTTTAAGTTTTAATTTAAACATGGATTTGCCTCAACGTAAAATGGTTGATTTAGGAAAAATTATAGGAAGAGTAGTTTCTGCTAATTTTGTAATTGATTTAGGTATAAAAGGATTTAGATCTGATTTAATTTCTGAATGCATAACTTCTTTAAAACACGAAGTTACTGCATGTGTAAGCTCATTAACTTTTCAAGAAAATACTACGTTAATTACTGACTATAAAGAAGATAGTTCTTGGTTGAATTTAGTATAGACTAGACTTTCTAATTATATAAAAATAGCAATGCTCTAGCATTGCTATTTTTTTTTTTTTTTTGAAAAAAATATATTTTTTTGTTGTGCAAATAGAATTTAGTTGTATATTTGCAACCGCTAACAGCAACGGTCTGGTAGTTCAGCTGGTTAGAATACCTGCCTGTCACGCAGGGGGTCGCGGGTTCGAGTCCCGTCCAGACCGCTTCTTATGAAGAGAATCCTTAAGATTCAACGAAAGCCCCACTAAAATGGGGCTTTTTTATTTATAGCTTCTTACAAAAACACTCACTTTCCCCATATTGCAAGAGTACTAATCGGAGGACTAAAATTAAGTAGTAAAAAGTCCACCTACTAGATTCTTTTGCGTTGTTATTCAGTGCTTTATGTTTTGCATAAATAACGTGATGCTCTAATTTTATAACCCAAAATTTAAGTACCATGCAAAGAGCCACATTTACCATTCTATTCTTTATTAAGAAAACCAAAACATTAAAAGATGGAACAGCACCAATCTATTTACGAATAACTGTAAACGGAAAACGTTCTGAAGTTGCCATTAAAAGAAGTGTAGAACCCAGACTTTGGGATACAGCCCGCAACAAAGTAAAAGGAAGTTCCAAAGAAAGTAAAGCTTTAAATGAGTATTTAAATAGTGTTAGAGGACAAATACAAAACCACCAACAAACCTTACAAGAATACGGAAAGCCAATTACATCAAAAGCACTTACCAATGCTTTTTTAGGTAAAGGAGAGAAACAATGGACATTAAAAGAATTGTTTCAAAACCATAACGACCAAATAAAAGAATTAATAGATAAAGGGTACTCTCCTACTACACATAGCAGGTATGAAACAGCTTTAAAACATATTTTTACATTTACCAAAGTACAGTACAATAATACAGACCTTTTGATATCAGAAGTCAATCATAGTTTTATAGTACAATTTGAGCATTACTTAAAAACATCTGGAAAATGCCAACACAACTCAGCTATGAAGCATGTAAAAGCTTTAAAAAAAGTTATCAATCAAGCTTTGGCCAATGAACACTTAAAAAAAGACCCATTTTTAAATTATAAAGTTGTGGTTAAAGAAAAAGAAAGACAATGTTTAAACAAGTTTGAATTAGAAAGTATAGTTGAAAAAGAGTTCAGTACCGAAAGATTAAATACAGTAAGAGATTTATTTGTGTTTCAGTGTTATACTGGATTGGCATTTGCAGACCTAAAACAACTGAATAAGAATAATGTGGTTATTGGAATAGATGGAAATAAATGGTTAGTTGTAAAACGACAAAAAACAAAAACAGAATGTAAAATTCCAATATTACCACATGCAGAAGCTATTTTAAATAAATACAAAAAACATTTATGTAATGAGATAGAAAACAGATTGCTACCAGTTCCATCCAATCAAAAAATGAACGAATACCTTAAAGAAATACAAACTTTATGTAAAATACCTAAAAAACTTCATACACACCTAGCAAGGCATACATTTGCAACTACAGTTACTCTAAACAACGGAATACCTATGGAAACAGTTTCTAAGCTTTTAGGGCATAAAAAACTCTCAACTACACAAATCTATTCAAAAGTATTAGATACTAAAATTAGCAACGATATGGCTGTTTTACGAAATATATCATAACAAAAACACATCATAATTACTTATATTTGAAGTTACCACATTATTTTTTTTAATAGTGTGGTAATTGCTATTGATATAAAGTATTGCTATTGTGAAGGAAGAAAATACAAGTATTTTTGAAAAAGTTTTAGATAATTTAATAGAAATCATTAGTTGTAAAATTGATGTTTTCAATGAGAGTGCTATTGCAAAAGATAGAATGCTTTTTAGTTCTTGTTTAAATGATTCTGAAAAGCAGGAATTAACAAAATCTGAAATAAAGAAAATGCAATCTAAACTAACAGATTGTAATTCTGAAATAGCAGGTTACATAAGTATTTATTTAAATCCAGAAGCAAACAATATTTCAGATTTAACATATGATGAATTAAAGGAGAAATTAATAGGGAACTTTTTATTAAATCATCAAGAAGAAGCATTATCAATATTAGAATTGTATTTTAAAGAAGTTGATATTAACAATGTTGATGAATTCTTTTGGGAAGATGTTTTAAACGAATCTATTTTTGGAATTGATAAAAAACTAATAAAACAGTTTGTTAAGAACATGGTTTTAGCCGATAGATTAAGAGGTTTTAAAACTCTTTTAGAAATAGAAAAAAAAGAAGATACCAATAACGAAATCTACTCTATTTTGAACAAAATAAGAGAAAAAGACCAAACTTCGTTAGAGTTGTATAATTTCGTTAAAGAACGTACTCAATTAGATATAATTGCATTAGAATACTTTAAAAAGGATATTGAAATTTATTTACATTCTGAAAAAGAAGCTTTAGCGAATTCTTTTTCAAAAGAAGAACTAAACAAAGCTATATCTGAATTAAAAAAGAAAGGGTATGACTTTCCAAAAATGATAAATCTAGGATATTATCATTTGAACAAAATAGACAAGCAATTAAACGGTACAGAAAACTATTATCTAGATAAAGAAAAACTTTTATTCCCTTTTGAATTTTATAATATCTACGAGCTTTTAAATATTGTAAATAAACAGATTTCTATACAAAGTAATACAAATGGTACTGGTGTTGCATCTGTACAGATAACAAATCATAAAAGCTTTAAAGAATTCATTCCAAAAAAAGAAAATCAAGAATATGTCTTAACAATGTTAGAAGACTTATCAATAACTATAAATGGAAAAAGTATATTAACTCCAAGAAAAAAAGGAGCATTAAGAGGTGTTGTAGAAGCACTAAAAGAAAAATGCATCATTCCTAATATGAGTTTGCATTCACTTTGTAAAATAGTTGCAGACAAAATACAACTAGAATTAAAGTCAGAGTTAGATGCATCTACAACCTCAGAAAACTATAAAAAAGAAGCATTAAACTACATAAAAAACAACCCACTTCATTAAAATTAAAAAAAGATAAGGGTTTTATAAGGGTGTCCTTTTAGTACCTTATAACCAATGCAATATTGCGGTATCAATTTAAAAACATACAGCATATGAGTGCAATTATTTTAACATCAGACCAATTCGATGAACTAGTAAACAAAATAGACCTTCTAAATCTAAAATTAGAAGAAAAGTCTAAAGCTCCAGAACCTACGTTTATAGACAATCAAGATTTTATCATGTTAATGCATATTAGCAAAAGAACTGCTCAAACTTGGAGAGACAACGGAACCATTGCCTTTTCGCAAGTAGGAAGTAAAATTTACTACCTAAGAAAAGATGTAGACCTCTTACTCGAAAAACACTACAAAAAAGCTAGTAACTCTAAATAGTTACTAGCTTATGATTGATAACATCAAACTAAAAGCTACTTTAGAATATTTGCCAGAGCAATTATACACTTTAAAAGAAGAATCTTTTGAGTGGCATGGTATGGTTTGGTTTCCAACTTACAGTACAACTACCCAAAAAGTAAGCGGATACAAATCAAGTATCAAAAATTTAAACCTAACCATAAAAGGTGACACAATTTTATGCTCCAATTCTTTACAAAAATGGTATATGGATAACAATTACCAACCTTTTACTTATGAACAGGTCTGTAAGGCAATACATAGCTTAAATAAACAACTACCTTTTGATGTATACAAAGCAAAGATTATTAAGCTTGAATTTGGAGCAAACATAGAGCACGAAGCCGATACTATTTTAAACATTTGGTCGCATATACGAAATAAAGAACCCATTAAAATGATAGATAGAGGCAAGTATTATGGTAAAAAATTTTACTCCTATGATTACACAATTAAGGGATATAATAAAACTTTTGAAGTAAAAAGACATGAAGGTAAACCCTTGAATAAACAAATATTTAGGTTTGAAGTAAGTGTTTATACAAGACATTTAAACAAAGGAAAGCATCCAATAAACATACATACAATGAATGATTTATTAGATCAAGAGAAGTATCTAAAATTAGCTAACGAACTTATAGCGAAGTACAATATGATAGAAAAAAACACCTCAGTACCGCTAGAGAAATTAGATACCAAACAAAAAGAAATATTGGCTTTGTTTCAAAACACAGAAATATTAGCACAGTACAAAACAGATCATTACGAATCTTATAGAAAGAAAAAAACGGTTTATACCAAAATTAAAAAGCTTTCAAACCAGACTTTTATTATATTATTGGAGATATAAGGTTTTTCTACTCCATAGCTTTGTTTTTCTGTTTTCAAAACTAGGATTGATGTGAGTGGTAGATGTGCACTAATTATAATAAATGTTATGGGTATGTTTTTACCCTATTTTCATACTATATTACAAGTTTGGAAAATGTACCTATTGCACTATTATAAATTTGGTCTTTAATAGTAGTAATTGAGGATGTTAAAAACTTTCCGTTAATAAAATTAGAAGATGAAATAAGTGTTCGTATTGAATCTATATCTAAAGAACTTTTTTCATCTTTAGAGTTAGATAAAGCTTTATTAAGTGAATTAGACATTCTAATCTACAAGCTCTACAATCTCACTTATCAAGAAGTACTTATTATAGATCCTAATTTTAGCTTAACCCAAGAAGAATACAACAACTATAAAATAGACTAACAAAAGAAATAATTATGGGTTGTAAAAGGTTATTTATTATTATATAACAATAGAAATTTTAAGTAGTAATGTGTAACTAACTAGAAAAAAAACTGTAACCTTTTTAGTATAATTTTGTTACAAATATAAAAGCGTGGTTGTAAAACATAGTAAGTTTTTTAGAATAAATTACTTACAAATAATTTTAAATTACTTACAAAAATATATATTTGTTGTATGAAAAGTACAGAAGATAAAGTTGCAGCACAAATTTTAAAAGCAAAAGAGGGGGCTATTCTTTTTATGGAAGATTTTTTAGAGTTGGGTACTAAAGGTGCAGTTCATATTGCTTTACATCGTTTTGTAAAAGCAAAAAAAATACATCGTTTAGCACGTGGTATTTATGCCAAACCCACCTATAGTAAATTACTACATACAGAGGTATTACCTACGGCAGAAGAAGTGGCTGTTGCCATTGCAAAAAGAGACAAAGCTAGGTTGTTACCAACAGGAGCTTATGCGCAAAATGCTTTGGGCTTATCTACCCAAATACCTTTACGTATTGTTTATTTAACAGACGGTTCTCCTAGAACCCTAAAAATAGGCAACCGTACCATACAGTTTAAAAAAACAACCCCTAAAAACTTAGCCTTAAAAGGAGAAATAAGCAAATTAGTGGTACAGGCTTTAAAAGATATAGGCAAAGACAAAGCAACAGAACAAGAACTCTTTAAAATTAACAAACTATTGCAACAAGAAAACACAAAAACATTAAAGCACGATATTGCCCTAGCACCGCAATGGATAGCAGAAATTATGGCAAAAGCATTGTAGTATGGCAAACAACAACTTTTACAACTTACATAAAAAAGAAAAGCTACAAATAATACAACAGGTGGCAGAACAAAAAAACTTGCCTTATTTTGCCGTAGAAAAGGATTGGTGGGTAGTACAAACGCTAGACATTATTTTTAAGTTAGATATGGCAGAACACTTGTTGTTTAAAGGAGGTACTTCTTTAAGCAAAGCGTGGCAAGTTATTCAGCGTTTTTCAGAAGATATAGACCTATCATTAAGTAGAGAATATTTAGGTTTTAGTAGTGGTAACATTAGCAAAACTCAAGTTAAAAAATTACGTTCAACATCTTTTGAGTTTGTAACTACCACTTTTTATGAAGCTTTGCAAAAAGGCTTTACAGCCAAGGGGTATACAGACGTAACTTTTGATTTTGAGAACTTAGGAGATGGAGACCAAGACCCTGTATCTATTTTAATATATTATCCTGCGGTAATAGAGCATTCTGCTTATGTATTGCCAAGAGTAAAAGTAGAATTAGGTAGCCGTTCCTTAAAAGACCCTTATACTCAGTGTAGTTTCAGTTCAATGGTTGCAGAACAGTTTCCAAATCTTCCATTTACAGATACTCCCATAACCATACCTTGTGTAAACCCAGAGCGTACCTATTTAGAAAAATTATTTTTGTTACATGAAGAGTTTCAAAAACCTGTAGAAAAAATAAGAGTAGAGCGTTTAAGTAGGCATTTGTACGATGTTTTTAAAATACACCAAACACCACACAAAGTAAAAGCTTTAGACAAAGAACTCATCAACACTATTATTAAACATAGAGAACGTTTTAACGGAATGCGTGGAGTAGATTATGCCTCATTGTATCCTCCATACTTAAACTCCATTCCACCTAAGGAATATTTAAAAGCTTGGGAAACCGATTACAAAACCATGCAAACCAATATGATTCCTGAAGAGAGTCCTAGCTTTTCAGAATTATTAGAAACAGTAAAACAAGCCATGTTAGCATACAATCAACTTGAATTTTAAACGTATGAGTACAAATTTTATCACCAATAGTCAAGACAGTGGCAATCTAAAAACACGTTTAGAAAAGCTAATTGGAGCAAGTCAAGAATTAAAGTTTTTAGTAGGCTTTTTTTATTTTTCGGGATGGCAAGAAATTTATAAAAATCTTCAAAACAATTCCAATGTTACCTTAAAAATTCTAGTAGGTTTGCAGGTAGATAAATACTTGAGTTCTATTGTAGAAGTAGGTATAAAAGATGACCAATTGAGTAACGAAGAACATTTTACTCAGTTTATGAAATCTATGGGTTTTGCTATTAACAATGCCGAAATGGATAATGAAGATTTTTACAATCAAATTGCCTTTTTTGTAGAATTACTTGAGCAAGAACGATTAATTATTCGTAAAACTTTAAATCCTAATCATGCCAAAGTTTATTTATTTCAGTTAAACAATCAGTACCAAGATTTGTTTAATGTTAAAGGAGAGTTTATAACAGGGAGTAGCAATTTAACCAAAGCAGGATTACGTGGACAAGAAGAGTTTAATGTAGAAATAAAAGACTATGGTTTTACTAATGCAGAAACTTATTTTGATGATTTGTGGGAGGTAGCAGTACCTATAACAGAAGCAGAAAATGGAATTCATATTATTGTAGACTTTCTTAAAAATAAAAGTCAAGCTTCGTTAATTTCTCCTTTTGAGGCTTATGCACTTATCTTAAAAACATTTATAGATTTACAAGAAACCAAAAAAGTAAACCATCAATTAGATAGATTGTTGGCAGAAAATGGTTTTGAAAAATACCAATACCAAATAGATGCAGTAAACCAAGCATTAAATATTTTAGAAACCTACAACGGAGTAATTATTGCAGATGTAGTAGGTTTGGGTAAATCGGTAATTGCTTCTTTAATAGCCAATCAATTAGGCAAAAGAGGGCTTATTTTGTGTCCCCCAGGTTTAATGGGTAGCAAAAAAGAAAACACAGGTTGGTGGGAGTATTGGAATCGTTTTAAACTATACGATTGGGATGTAGAAAGTTCTGGTAATATAGAAGCGGTGGCAGAAAGTATCCGTACAAATAATCTAGAATACGAAGTTGTTATTGTAGATGAAGCTCATAAATTTAGAAACCAAGATACTGCAGCTTACGAAGCATTATTAGATGTTTGTAGAGGTAAACAAGTTATACTACTATCTGCAACTCCATTTAACAATTCTCCAGCAGATATTTTTTCTTTATTAAAGTTGTTTATCATACCAGGGCAGTCTGGTATTACTATTGAAGAGGATTTAGAAGGCCGTTTTAGTTCTTATAATTATCGTTTTAGTAGGTTGTCTAACATTATTAAAAATTACAACTCAAAAGACACCTCTAAACGTCAAAGAGCAGAAAGAGACTACGAAAAAATGTTTGGTGAAAAGCCACCAATAGATATTGAAAGGGTAAAAAACAACGTAAATCAAATGGCGAATGATATCAAAAATATCATTACCCCTGTAGTAATTCGTAGAAACCGTTTGGATTTAAAAACAGATTTTCAATACAAAAAAGAAATCAACAACTTATCCATAGTAAAAGACCCAGAAGAGCAATTTTTTGAATTGTCTAAAACACAATCTGACTTTTATGATAGGATTATTTCAACTTATTTTGATGAAGTTGGTGTTTTTAAAGGTGCTATTTACAAACCTTTTGCATACGAAGTCCCCCCAAAAGATGATAACAAACTAAACGAAGAAGAAAACAGAGCCAAACAACAACAACAGAACTTGTATGACTTTATGAGACGTTTATTGGTAAAACGTTTTGAGAGTTCATTTGGAGCTTTTAAAAAAAGTATTGAACGTTTTTTAAGAACCAATAAAATGGTCTTGTCTTTTATAGAGCAGTCAGGTAAATACGTGCTAGATCGTAAGGTAATAGAAAACATTTATGATGATAACGAAGAAACTGCTGATTTTACTTTAGAAGCTATAGAGAAGGCTTTGGAAGAGTTTGAGAAAAATGCAATACACAAAACCACACCAAAGCACACCAAAATATACGAAATAGATAAATTTTATTTAAAAGATGATTTTATAGAGCACATAAAAAGTGACATTCAGTTGTTTGAGACTATTCTTTTAGAAATTAAAAATCTAAAAATTGTTCAAAATGACCCAAAAAGAGCTTATGTATTAAAAGTTGTTAAAGAAGTATTACAAAACGACCCAAAACGTAAAATTATCCTGTTTACAGAATATACAGATACGGTACGTCATTTAAAAAACTATTTTGAAAAACAATTATCGGGACGTGTTCTATTTTGCGATGGTAATATTACTGCCAATTTTGCTAAAGAATTAAATAATAATTTTAATGCCAAGGCAAACGAACAAGCAAATGATTTTGATGTTTTAATCACGAGTGATAAACTGTCAGAGGGATTTAATTTAAACAGAGCAGGGCTTATTATAAACTACGATATACCATGGAATCCTACAAGAGTAATTCAACGTGTAGGTCGTATCAATAGAATGAGTGCTAAAGTTTTTGATGAGTTATTTATCTATAACTTTTTTCCAACAGAACAAGGTTCTGATATTGTAAAAAGTAGAGAAATTGCAGAGCAAAAAATGTTTTTAATTCATAGTGCTTTAGGTGAAGATGCTAAAATATTCAATGCCGATGAAGAGCCAACACCAAGTGGTTTATTTAATAAAATGAGTACCAACCCAGAAGATACGGAAGAATTAAATATCAATACATTGGTTAGAAATGAATACAATCAATTATTAGAAAGTCACTCAGATGTTTTAGAAAGAATTAAATTGTTACCCAATAGAACCAAAACAGCAAAACTCTACACAGAAAACAATGTAGTTGTGTTAAGAAAAAAAGGATTGGCTCTTTTCTCTATTGTACATCAGTACGAAAAGGAATCACCTAAAAACAAACCTCAAGAAAAAACATTTGAAGAATTATTACAATATGTAAAGTGTACTCCCGAAACAGAAAGACAGGTTTTAAATACTAAGTTTTGGAAATCTTATCAAGAAATTAAAGACTTTAAACCTAATTTAGGGAATAGCAGTAAAGCACAAATGGCTTTAGAAAACAAAGCAATTGCAACTTTAAAAGAACTATTGCGTGTAAAAAGAAATGACCTAGACCAAGGTATTACTTCATTTATTGACACTTTATTAAAAGACATAAAAAAATACAAAACCTTATCTAAATACACACTAAGAGATTTACAATTTAAAAAAGGAAAAAAAGACTATAATAATTTGGTAGCGAATATAGAGACTTTAAGAAGGAAGTTAGGTGATGATTACTTAAATGTAGTTTTAAACAATAATAGTAAAATAGAAAATAATGTAATCATAGCAGTAGGTAATTATAAATAATATTTTATGATTTTGGTAGTATAGTTATTCCATCCACAACCCAAAACCCAGTTTTTTCGTGCCTCAAAAGCCTCTGTGTTCTGTGTTGTTTCCGCATACAACCGCATAAGTTTTGTCTTTTTTTAGTCTAGTAGGTTTTGTATATGGTACTTAGCGTTTCATAAAATCAACCCTAATTACCACAAGCAAAAGAGTTCTTAATTTCATCAAAAAAACACAAAACTTTTCCAAAGCTAAGTAACATAATGGGTAGTTATAATAAAGCCCATGAAGGCAGCCACATCACCAAAGCTATAGTTATAACTCAATTATGTTAAATAGCCAGCATGCCTATGCTTTAGATTATAGTAAAAAGAAAGTAGATTAGGAGGAGTAAGAAGCTGATAAGTTTTAAATTTCTCTTAGCCTCATTCATCGGCACAAAAACTTTACTAAGTCCAAGTTTTCCTTATCAAACTTATTTGTTTGTCTCATTTCATTAAGTAAAATTAAAAGATAGATTTAATTCCAAATTGCCATGTGTTTTTAGTAGGTAAGAAGCATGTAATTAAAAGTTAGTTTAAAATAATACCCACTAAAACCACCGCTTGGTAAAACGTTGTCCATTCCGTTACTCTCCATTCCCAACACTTTACTTTTTGCCCTATAATAATAGAGATTAAAATCCTGTTTTGGATAAAAGATAGCAAATGTAGTTGCTTTCCTCCATCCAACGCTCTATGCAGTAAAGGTCAAGCCCTACGGGTTTTGATAAAACTTTGATGAGTTTAAATTAACAGTAAACATCTTATACCAAACTTTTACCAAAAACCTTGACAGCATTTGTCACAGCAACAAAACTAAAGGCATCTTTTTTCCAAAAAAAATATTGCGCGAAGCGTAGCGTAGCAATTTAAATTGGATAGCTATGCTTAATTTTGAAATCAAAACTCACCGAGTAGGGATAACCTACAAAAAACCACACTTTTTTATCTTAAACAAAGGACTAAACAGCGGAAAACCGCTAACAGAACCCTGTGCAAACTGTTATATAATTACAACACAATCAGAAGCAGATAAAAACACCTTATTTCATTTCTCTATGATGTTACAATTAGAAGGTTTTTACAAGCCTTTTTTGAAAGGGAGTGTTGTTCCGTTTATAACAATAAAAGACTGCTCTAATACTCTTAAATACAGTTTGAATACTAATACAGAACCTACAGAATTAAAGAATTGTATTGATAAAATAAAACTGTTTACAAAACAAGAAGAAACACTAATCTTATGCACCCACACATCATCCACGAAAAAGAAACCCTATTCGAATTAGGAACTATTGAAAATAATATCATCCACTACGATTTTGATAAAATCGTAGCATACCTCAACTACAAAGGCAGATTAACCTTTGGAAAAAATTTTAAACTCTACGAAGATGATATGTTTTTACTCTACAAGCTTTGCTTGTATTTTATCAGAGATTATAAAAAATGTGAAAAATATGGACTAGATTCCAACAAAGGAATTTTACTTTCTGGACCCGTAGGTTGTGGCAAAACAAGTTGGATGAAATTATTAAAACATATTTCTCCAAACGTTATCAATTACGAAGTTATTCCTAGCAGATTTTTAACGTTCCAATTCAATAGCAAAGGTTTTGAAGTAATAGAGAAATACGGTTCTAGCTTTTCATTTTGTTTTGATGATTTAGGTGTAGAACCAGATGGAAAACACTTTGGACAAGATTGTAATGTTATGGGAGAAATATTACTCTCCAGGTACGATTTATTCCTCCAAAACAAAAAACTAACATTTGCTACTACAAACCTCAACGCAGAAGAAATTGATGAACGTTACGGTTCTAGAGTTCGTTCTAGAATGCGACAACTATTTAATCTAGTAGCTTTTGATAAGAATTGTAAAGACAAGAGGTAATCTATAGTTGTTTGTCTAATTTACTACCCCAAAACTATATCCTTTTCCATATAAAACAAACAGAATTTATCTTAATTATATTTATTTACATATAATTACTATATTTGTATCATAAGTATATCTAAAAACATATAATCATGCTTGCTGAATTTGTCAAAGAGAAACGTAAAGAAGTCGGTTTAACTCAAGAGGAGTTTGCCGATAGAGTAGGTGTGGCTTTAACGGTGATTCGCAAAATAGAACAAGGGAAAACAAATTTAAACCTAGACAAGGTAAACCTTGTATTAGCCATGTTTGGACATCAACTAGCTCCAATCAAAATAACAAACTCATGAGACAAGCAAATATTTTATACAAAGAAATACATGCAGGTGTGTTAACAGAAACAGACGAAGGAGAATATTGGTTTGAGTACCACAAGGACTACATCAAGAACTATTCTGAACAATTCATTTCTTTTTCTTTTCCGGTAAAAGAAACTATTTACAAAGAGAAACGATTGTTTCCTTTTTTTGAAGGTTTAATTCCCGAAGGTTGGTTATTAGAAATAGCTACCAAGAATTGGAAAATAAACCCCAATGATAGAATGGGCTTATTATTAACTTGTTGTTCCAATTGTATTGGAGCAGTAAGCATTCATCCTTTAAACAGCAAAACAGATGAATAAGTGTTTGTATTGTTACCAAGAATTAGAAGAAGATCAAAAAGATTTTCATAACACTTGTAGCCTTGAGTTTTTCGGAACTAAAACTCCCCCAAAAGTAGAGTATTCTTTTGAGGAGATGGAAATGTTGGCAAAAGAATCTATTCAACGAAGCATTTCCGTTCCTGGGGTACAACCCAAATTATCTATGGATTTTAATAGCACAACTTCTCGTTTAACGGTAGTAGGAGCTTTGGGTGGAAATTACATTTTCAAACCACCCAACAAAGATTATCAAGAAATGCCCGAAAACGAACATGTCACCATGCGGATAGCGGAAGCTTTTGGAATTCAGGTAGTGCCTTCTAATTTGATTCGTTTAAAGTCTGGAGAATTGTCTTACATCACTAGACGTATAGATAGAACCGAGGACGGAGACAAAATCCATATGTTAGATTTTTTCCAAATCACAGAAGCGTTTGATAAATATAGAAGTTCTATAGAACGTATCGGAAAAGCTTTACATGCACATGCAACCAATACTCAATTAGACAAATTGTTCTTTTTAGAAATGGTGGTGTTTTCTTATCTAACAGGAAACAACGATATGCATTTAAAAAACTTTTCCATGATAGAGCAACAAGGAAATTGGAAATTAGCTCCTGCCTATGATTTATTGAACGTAGCCATTGTTAATCCAACAGACAAAGAAGAATCTGCTTTAACTATCTGTGGTAAAAAAAGCAATCTAAACAAATCTGATTTCGAAAAAATAGGAGCAAACCTATTGCTAACACCAAAACAAGTTTCAGGAGTATTCAAACGTTTTTCTAAAAAGAAATCTGTAGCCATCAATTGGATCAATCAATCATTTTTAAGTAAAGAAATGAAAGAGAAGTATATCGACTTGTTACAAGCAAGGTTTTTAATGTTGAGTAAATAAAATCCTTTTACTGACTACCTTTTACCTAGTACTTTTTTCGTTTCGAGTGAAATACGAAATGTAGTGTAGTATTTTATATCGAGAAATAGCGTTTTATTCAAGAATTTCTAATTTTACTCATTACTCATTACTCATTACTCATTACTCATTACTCATTACTCATTACTCATTACTCATTACTCATTACTCACTATTCGTCCTTCTACTTTCTACTCACGGTCCTTTTACCATCTACCAATTACCAACTATTCATCCTTCTACTTTCTACCCACCGTCCTTTTACCAACTACTAACTACCAAAAATGCACTCCACCCACACAAATCATAAAAATCCTTATCAATTATCAATAAAACCAATCAATCTATTGTAATGACTTTGTATATTTAACTAAAAATTGTAGTCAGTTGTACTCTGTAGTACTTATGATGTAGAGAAATATGCCAAAGAATAAAAATTACCAAAAGAGAATTACCATACTAGATGAATGTTTTGCGAGTAGAGCAGGATTGTATACACTGGAGAAGCTAGAACAAGTAATTTTAGAAAAGCTAGAAGTAAAAGTATCCAAAAGAACACTTCAAAACGACATCAACTCTATTCTTGAAATGATCGAAAAAAACATTGCTAAAGATGTAGATTTAGACGAAAGCCCTGTTTTTCAAGAAGGTTTATTTGATGGGAAAAAGAAGGTATTTCGTTATAGAAATGCAGATTATGCATTAGGAAATCAACTATTATCTAAATCTGATCAGGAGCAGTTAGAAGAGACTTTAGCTATTTTGTCTCGTTATAGAAATAGAGTAGAATTTAATTGGTTAGATGAATTATTTCCTAGAATCCAATCGGCTTTTGAATTAGTTCACGAAGATTACAGCGGATTGATTAGTTATGAAAACAATAGAGATTACACAGGGCAATCTTGGGTAGGTAAATTGTACAATCAACTAGTTAAAGGGAAAGTATTAAATATAGAATATAAGACTTTTGCTAGTGAAACTAGCTATATTAGAAAAGTACATCCTTATCATTTAAAGCAGTACAATAGCCGTTGGTTTCTATTTGGTTATGAAGAAGGAGAGAATTACACAGGAATCACCAACTTAGCTTTAGATCGTATTGTAACAATTACAGAAACTACAAAGAATAATTTGCCTAATACAATTGATTGGGGAGATTATTTTGATGAAATCATAGGGGTGTCTAAACCTAATGATATGGAACCTATAGACATCAAACTTCGTTTTGCTAAAACACGAATTCAATATATTCTTACCAAACCCATTCACGGAGCTTCTCAAAGACCAGATAAATCAGATCCTGAAAACAGAACCATCATGATCAACGTAATTCCTAACCGGGAACTATATCAAACGCTACTTTCTTTTGGGAAAGATGTAGAGGTTATTGAGCCTGACTTTATAAAAAAGGAATTTTTAGCAAGTAAATAGTATTGGTGTGTAATTACATTGCATAGCTATAATGCAACTTTGTGATAAACTTAAAGTAAAGTATGAGTTATATAAATAGACTTCTCCAAAAAGAACAAACAGTTAATTTTAATATATCATTATGGAAGTTGCTTCGAAATAAAGAACAGTTTTTAATGTTAATAAATGAGTTGAATAATTCTAGCTACCTTACAATAGATCCAAGAGATATAACATTGTATTATGCTGGGTGGTGGAAATATGTATATGAAGGAGGTAAGCCAAGTAGAAAAAAAATAATAGATCCATTAAATCAATCATTTAAAAATAGATTTACTGTTAAAGACTTTTATGAATTAGCAAAAAAAGGGGCTGAACAGCTTGGGGTTAATTGGTTAAAGAAAAAAAACACTTTGTATTTTAGAACGCTTATTCTTCAAGGTGGTGTTCCATTAGAGCTAATTAAAAAAAATCAAAGTAAGTATAAAGATTTTCTAATGAAGTTGTTGGAGGAGCAACCAGATAGTATTGAAGACTTTATGTATAGAGATGATATTATAGGTGTCCTACCAGATTCAAGTCAAAATGAAGCAGTTTATGAATGTTCTTTTGAAATCATAAATGCAATTTTAAATGATTCAGAAGAATTTAAAGAATTATTTGATGAAGATGAAGGATTAAAACAAATCACAGATTCTTTAATAATCAAAAAAAAGAGTTTAAAACCCAAAACAAGAAACTCAAGACCCAATAATTACTGGGTTTTAGATTCAGAAAAATTTAAAATTCAATTATCTATAAATTTTTCTAAGAATCTATCTCAAGAATCATTATCTAATATATTAGGACTTGAATGTGACTCTAATAAATATCAATTATACATCAACGATCAGTTAATTTGTGTATTTAGAAAGTTAAATAATGGGGCTTATAAAACAGATTGGAATACTTATAATCCTATAATTTGGGAGGGGGACGAATACTTACCTAAAGTAGAAGTGATTCATGAAGATGTTAGTAAAAAAGTAAGTGGTTTTATTGATGTATTACCTAGTAAAGATAAACCTACAATGTGGGAATTTTTAGGAGATAATAAATATAGATTAATAAAAGGGTCAACAACAAATAAAAGCAGTGCTATAATACTTGAACCTATTCAATATCGTAATGAGAGTTCTTTTGTAAAACAAAACTTCAATCTTCATCAGTTTTCTGAATACTATAACTTAAATCATGATAATATTCAGATTAAATACCTTACAGGTGTACATTCTATTAATTGGGATATAGCGACCTCTTATCCTAATTGGATTAGTTATACATCGTTGCCAATTATACAAGGAAATTTAAAAATTAACGCATACGATACAAAAAATGTTAGAGTTGAAAATAGGTTTTTTGAGGTATACATAAAAAAACATAATTGCTACGATTCATGGACAAATCTTAAATCACAAAGATTGCTACCGCTTGGTTGTATTGATGTAAAAATTGTATACAATGAAATGATCATGTTTGATCAAGTTTATAATATAGGCGATTTGGATCTAAATGAAATGAACAAGTCTTTGTTTGAAACAGTTTTAACATTTAAAGATTATAGTACTTTTCAAATTTCTTTGTATCATGATGAATTTATAAAAATTAAAGAAAATAATAAAAACTATTCAGTATCAATAGACAGTAGTTTGTCAATAGTACCTAATTCTATAACAGGTAGTTTAAAAATAGGTACTCAAAAACAATTAAAATTTAAGTTATCAACACCTTTTAAAGGTTTGGCGGTAGTAAATCATGAAGGTGAAATATGTTCAGAAGAAAACAAATTGTGTTTTCAAAACTTATACGGTTATAGAGTTCTAAATACGCCAGGAGGAGAAACGAGTATAAGGATGTGGAACTTAGAAAAACCAGGTGTTAAATTGATAAAACAGATTAACACAGAAGTTCTTCCTTTAATCAATTTTAAAGATGATTTTGAAAAACTATTCAATCTTGTAGATGTAATGTATTTTAAAAATACATTACAGTTAGAAATTAAAGAAGGGACAAGTAAAAAGGTGTTTAAAATGAGTTCATATGATTATGAAATTAAGTATCCAGATACAGAATATAGAAATTTAATAGAATTAAACGAAGAGATGCCTAAGGTGGAGTTAATAGCCATTCCTTTAAATTGCGATGTAGAGTATATCAAATCTTATGAGTTAGATAAAAATAATCATTATTACCTTATTCCTGATGTCAAAGAATGTAAGGAGTTTGTGGTCACTTCTAACTTTAATAAAGGTTATCGTGTGATGCCTAGATATATATCTTTAGAGGATTTTAGTACCTTATCTAAAGAAGATAGACTTTTTTATTATGCTACTGAATTAAAGGAGCAAGATTTTTCTCAAAAATCCTGGTCTGTATTTGCTGCTTATTTAAAATGTTGTATTGAAAATAATTTACCTTTTTCATGTTTTGATCAAATAAAAGCACTAGCCAATAGTTCTGTTGTAGCAGCTAAAGCCTTTTTGTTTTTAGGTCTAAAATATCCAGATAAAAATGAATTTTTAGAAATCATTCTAAAAATTGAATCGGATTTAGGTTTTTGTTTTCATTGGATCGGTAAAGATGATTGGAACATTGAGATTACGACCTTGTTAAAAATTTATGAAATTTATGCTGATTCAATTTACAAAAGTATAATTGATGGTCTTAATTCATATTTTAATCATCATAATTTAGAAGAATTATTTCTATACATTTCAGGAGGTAATCTTCCTAAAACAGAAAATATTTTCAGAACAGATATTAGAGATTTGAGACAAAAGTTAGGGGAGAAAGTTTTAAATGAACTTCCTCCAAGAAAACCAAGAGTAAGTAAATTATACAATTTGCCTAAGAATGAGTTTAATAATATTGAATTATTATTTCATGCTCCAATTGCAGTCGCTGAATCTATAAATAACATTCAAAAAGAACAATACTCACTTTGGGGGTCAGAACCTATCAAAGATATTATTAGACGTAACATACAATACTGTAAACAGTTAGATAACAGTTTTTACAAAAAAGTAATTTTTCAGGTTTTAAAAAATAGCTAAAATGAATTTTCAAGAGTTTTATAATAAAGTAGAGAATAGACTAACGGATGCAGTATTGTCTTTATGGGCAACAGGGGATAAGAGTTTACAATCCTATTTAAGATACTTATTAGAAAAAGAATCATTACTGGCTGCTCCAGTATTTCAAAATACTTTTCCATGGGAACCAGGGAATATTGTGTTTGGGGAAACAAATAAAATTTTTAAAGAAAGTTTTATAAAAGCATTAGCCAATATAAAAGAGGATGATTTTAGTTTCCCTGAAAATAGATATCCTTATAAGCACCAAATAGAAAGTTGGAACTATCTATTAAATAAAAAGAAATCAATAGCTGTAACAACGGGTACTGGTTCCGGAAAAACAGAGTGTTTTATGTTACCAGTTTTATCAGATATCTATGATAATTGTAGAAACCAAATAGGAGTAAATGCCATTTTTTTATATCCATTAAATGCTTTAATCAATAGTCAAGAAAAAAGAATGGAAGCTTGGTGTGAGGCATTAGGTGGAATTAAGTATGCCTTACTTACGGGGGATACGGAAGAGCGTAGTTCAAAAAAAACAAAAATATCTAATGCTAAACTAGTCACTAGAGAAGAGATTAGAAATACACCACCAAATATTTTATTCACAAACCCAACCATGTTAGAATATATGTTGGTTAGGAATAAAGACACTCCAATTTTAGAAAAATCTAAAGGTAAATTAAGATGGATATTATTAGATGAAGCACATACATTAACAGGATCTAAAGCAGCAGAAACGGCTTTGTTAATTCGTAGGGTGATCAATGCTTTTGGGGTACATAGTAGTGATTTAAGATTTGCCATAACTTCTGCTACTGTAGGTGGTGATAATTCTGAGGACATCATAAAGTTTATGTCTAGTCTCTGTGGAATTCAACAAGATCAAATTGTTGTCGTAAAAGGGAAAAGAGTGATGAATCAAATTCAGGATAATGACATTCCTAATTATAATAAATTATTGACCCAGCAAAATGTCATCAAACTAAGAAACCATTTTATAAAAAATGCGGCAGTTTCTATAGATGAGATAGGTAATGTTTTAAAGACTAAGAATAAACAAACAGTCTTAGAGAATATTAATTTTTTAGCCGAACAAAAATTAAATAATGCTAATGTATTGCCCATTAGAGGGCACTATTTTACAAGAGGAATTGGGGGAGTGTACGTTTGTACCAATACAAACTGTACCGAGCATAAAGAACAGCAGCATAAAAACTCATTGGGTACTTCTTATACCATAGCAAACAAAAATTGTAAATGTGGAGCTCCATTATTAGAAATGGTAGCTTGTAATAGTTGTGGTAAAAATGTTTTAGAAGGACAAGTAACAAAAGATCAAAAAGGTGAAAGGAAAATAACTCAAAAAACAAGTGTAGGTTATGAGGCTTTCCACATCGATAACGAGGATACTGAACTTGAGGATGCTGAAAGTAATGAAAAAACGTTAGCTTATGGAGTGGTTAGATTTATTAAAAAAGAACAAAGGAGAACAAATAATAATTTTGAATCCTGCTCAATCTCACAAACAGGTTATATTATTGATAATGGTGAGGATTTTTGGATGACTGATGAACATAGTTGCCCACATTGTGGAAACAACATGCTACATCCTATGCATTTTAGATTATCTTCTGCTTTTACAAATAGAATTCTTTCAGACATTATTTTAGAACAAACTCAAGGAATGAGTCTTAAAAATAGTTCTGACCGTACATTAAACGGTGGTAAAAAATATATTTCTTTTACAGATAGTAGACAAGGAACAGCTAAAATTGCTGCCTTGATAAACAACGACAAAGAAGGAGATTACATTCGTTACCAATTGTATCATCAAATTATTAGTCTATTTAATAATGAAGGAACAACTGATGTAAATTTAGATGAATTAAAAGAATCTCTTATTTATTATCAAAACCAACTAGATTCAAACCCTCCTTCATTTTTGATTGATAAAATCAAATCTGATATTGAAAGTGTAAAGAAACAATTAGCCAATAATGGTGCTGTCGATTACACAAAACATGGACTTTCATGGGAGAATTTTGTAGGTAGAATTGTAGAACAAGCTGGTTTTAAAACTTTGTTTAAAAAAATCATCAATGGTAATATTGTAGAGAACAATAAAACCTATGCTTATGCACTTTTATATGACCAATTTGCAAGAAGAATTCCTAGAGAACGTTCTTTAGAAAATTTAGGTTTGGTAAACTTGTACTATCCGGGGTTAGAGAAAGTTCAATTACCAAAATTAGCTGAAAGTCATGATATTAATATAGAAGAGTGGAGGAGTTTGTTAACAATTGCTATTGACTATGAACTGAGGTACAATCAACGTTTTTTTATAAACGATGCTTATAAAAAATACACGACAAAAATGTATTTTTCTAAACCCATTTTTCCTTTCAATGCTGAGGTGTCTAATGTGGCTACATGGCCACAATACAATCCTAAATCTATTAGGCAAAGTAGATTGGTGCTATTATTATGTGCAGGTTTAGGTTGGCACGAAAAAGAGCAAATAACTCCTCATCAACAAGATATCATAAATGAACTTTTAAATAAATTATGGAAGCAGTTACAGCAATACATTCTTACGGCTGATGACAAAGGATATAAGTTAAGTCTAGACGAAAAATCAGAATTTATAGTAGGTCAAAAGCAATTCTTATGTCCTGTTACCAAAAGGTTAATCAATAAAAGTTTTAAAGGATATTCGCCTTGGATCAAAGGAAATTTAAATTCAAAAAACATAACTAATTTTATTATTGTAAATGATAATATCAACTTACCAGTATTCCCTTATGCAAATCATTTATCAGATAAAAATGAACCTATAGAAAAAGAAGTGGTGAGTGACTGGTTAACGCTTAATAGTAAAAGCATTAAAGAACAAGGTGTTTGGAATGATTTACATGAAAGAATTTACAATAATAACGGACTTTATTTAGCTGGAGAACATTCTGCACAACAGGACAAAAAAAGACTAAAAGAATTAGAAGAACAGTTTGAAAAGGGAGAAATAAACATTTTAAGTTGTTCTACTACGATGGAAATGGGGGTAGATATTGGAGGGATTTCAGCAGTGGTTATGAGTAATGTACCACCTATGCCAGCTAATTATTTACAAAGAGCTGGTCGTGCAGGAAGAAGAGCTGAAAACAAATCGTTAGCCTTAACTTTTTGTCCTCCAAACCCAATAGGATTAAAAGTTATGAGCGATCCAAAGTGGGCTTTAGAACATAAAATTGCTCCACCAATTTTATCCTTTGATAGTAAAAGTATTGTTATAAGACATCTAAACTCTTTACTTTTTGGAATGTTTATTAGGCACAAAGACAATTTAGTGCAGGGGCTTAACATCAAAGAAAACATAGAGGAGTTTTTTCTTAAAGAAAATGCAATAGGACAAAAATTCTTAAACTGGTTAACAAAAGAAGAACGTTTACAAGATTGTAAGCTTCCTATCAATAGAATTATTCACGGAATTATAGATTTTAAAGATGTAGAGCCATCTCAATTAATAAAAACGGTTTATAACAATTTTTCTAAAGTTGTCGCCAAAGTAAAACACGAGGAAAATAGTTATACAAACAAATTAAAAGCAATTGCCATTGAGTTTGGAGACAATAGTCCTGCTTACAAGGCAATTGAATATCGAAAGAAACAATTTTTGCATAAAAATATTTTAAATTACTTGTCAGAAATAAGCTTTTTTCCAAATGCGGGGTTACCTACTGGGATTATTGAATTTGACAAATCAACGATTGATGATGTAAAAAAATCTAAAACATTCAAAGACAATCCATCTTATCCTATCGAAAGAGCTTTAACAGAATTTGCTCCAGGAAACTCTATTTTAATTGATGGTTTTTCTTACAAATCAGAAGGAATTTTACTGAAAAATGACTTTAATACACAAGGAGAAAAAACAGTAATTCAAGGATGTACCAATTGTGGTTTTCAAAGAGTTTTAAAAGTGAATGATCATGTGAATGATGAATGTCCAGAGTGTAACACACCTTCTTTTAAAGGGGTAGATCTAGGGGAACATAAAGGAGCCTTTACAGAAATTTTAGAACCCGTAGGCTTTGCCACAAGTTTATTGAGTAATAAAACTAGAGTTATTAAAGAAGCTTCTAAACCACAATATCTAGAACCATTGTTGTTAGGATTAAAACCATGGTCTTTAAATCAAAGTAATTGGGTAGATTTTAGAGCGAGTAATAGTCAAAAAGAGGCTGAAATCTTGTTTTATAATACAGGTTTTGCTAATGGGTATACCGTTTGTTTAGATTGTGGGAAGGTAGGGAGTTCTTTCGAAGATTTAGAAGGACATTATAGATTAAGAGGAGGAAAAGAATCGAATGGTGAAAGCAAATGTGTAGCTAAAAATATCAAAGAAAATATTATTCTTGGAAATAAATTTAAGACAGATTTTACGGAAGTTAGATTTAAAGATGCTCAAGACAATTTGCTGGATAGTAATAGTTTGGCTTATACACTTGGGGTAGTAATATCAAAAGCATTAGCTAGTTTTTTAGGAATAGAGGAAATGGAGTTAGGTTTTGGAATTAAGACTTATAAAGGATATAAAACCATATTTATTTACGATACAGCTAAAGGGGGAGCAGGATATGCAACACAATTAAGTTTCTATTTTGATGAAATAATAGAAATAGCCAAATCTTCTTTAGAATGTGATTGTGTAAACGCTTGTACCAACTGTTTAATTGATAGAAAAACCCAATGGAATATAGAAAATTTGAATAGGGAAGAAGCGCTAGATTATTTAATGAATATTAGTAGTATAAAACTACCTAAGAGTCTAGAGCATATCAACTATACTATTAAGAGTATTACAGGTTCTTTATTAGAAGAAATTAATAGAATAAAATATCACTTTGGAATTCAAGAGGTAAATGTGTTTATAAATAATAGAGTTGGAGAATGGGATGTGAACGGTTTAAAAGAATTGTCTTTTTACCAAACAGAAAATTGCACAGTAAACTTAATTGTAAATGGAGGTTTAAATCATATTTCCAATGATGATTTATTTACATTATATACGCTTAAAGGTAGGTTTAATTTAAAACAAACAAATAGAACTACAATAAAAGAACATCAAATCCATTTGGTTTTAAGGTTAACATCAGGGGTAATAATTACATATATAGCCAAAGATGGACATCTTGATTTAGATAATAATTGGTTTAAGAGTTTAGAAAGCAATGTTTATAAATTAATGGATGTGAATGAGCTAGAATTTAATTTGTTAACATTGCCATCCATATCTCAAGAACTTTTTGAAACTAAAATTTCTTCATTAAATATTGGAGCAAAAAGTAGTGATTTATGCAAAGAAATATTCTCTTCATTGGTAGGTTTAGAATCATATCTTCAAAAATTGAAGGGTCAAAAGTTTACCATCAATTATAAAGACAATTACAATTTATCAGAATTTTCGTTGAGGTTGTTGGTTCAGTTTGTAGAAGCCTTTGCGAATCAATATTCTATTAATTTAGAAGCCTTTAATATATTTTTAGCTTCTTCGTCTTTTAAGAATTTTAATCCACCAAGGTTTATTACATATAACTATTCATGTCCTGAAGATTACTGTGATAAAGTAGAAGAAATTGCTCTTGCAAAAGACTTACCAATTAACGTAATAGTAGAGGAAAAACTTCCACATTATAGATTTTTTGAATTCAAAGGGGAGCACCATCAGTTTGAACTTCGAATTGATGGGGGAATAGCACATGGTTTAAAAAACACGGATAGAATATTTGCGAACGAACTTTCTAATTATAATGATGAGTTTGAAATAAAAAAAGAAGTATTACACGATTTAATTTATAATTTAAAAATAAAAATCTAACCTACGCAACTACATTTCACACCTACAATTCATCTTTGTGGTGTAATAATAAAAAATTTGAGTTATGACTAACAACACCAATGTAACCTGTCCAAACTGTAAAACAGCATTTAAAGTAGATGAAAGCGGTTATGCAGACATTATCAAACAAGTAAGAGATCAGCAGTTTAATGAGGAAATACAAAGTAGATTAAGCTTAGCCGAAAAAGATAAAATAAGTGCTGTGCAATTAGCGGAAGCCAATGTTAAAAACGCTTTACAAGAAGAGTTGGCAAAGAAAGAACAAGAGTTACAAAGTTTAAAAGCAGCCTCTAATCAAAAATTAGTAGAAGAGTTAGCAAAAAAAGAAAGAGAAATTTCTGAACTGAAAGCTACGAATCAAACTTTTTTAACACAAAAGTTAGCTGAAAAAGAGACAGCCATAATAGAGTTAAAGAATCAAATTAACAATGCCGAAACGCAAAAAAAGTTATCTATAACAGAAGCAGTTTCTATAGTAGAAAAGCAAAGAGATAAATTACAGAATCAATTAACGGCCAAAGAAACGGAACAGAAGCTTTCTGAAGCAAATATAAAGGAGCAATTTCAGTTACAATTAGGAGCTAAGGAAGAGGCTATTAAGTTAAGAGACGAAGAAATTGAACGATTGAAAGATTTTAAGCAAAAGCAATCTACTAAAATGGTGGGTGAGTCTTTAGAGCAACATTGTGAAATTGAGTTCAATAAGTTACGTGCAACTGCTTTTCCCAAAGCATATTTCGAAAAAGACAACGATGCTAGTGGGGGTAATAAAGGGGATTATATTTATAGAGAACTAGATGAGCAGGGAAATGAAATTATTTCCATCATGTTCGAAATGAAAAACGAAAATGATACGACAGCTACCAAAAAGAAAAACGAACATTTTTTTGATAAGTTAGACAAAGATCGTAAGACTAAAGGCTGTGAGTATGCTATTTTAGTGTCTTTATTAGAATCAGATAGTGATTTATACAATACGGGTATAGTAGATGTATCCTACAAACATCCAAAAATGTACGTCATACGTCCTCAGTTTTTCATTCAGTTAATTACACTTTTGCGTAATGCAGCATTAAATTCATTACAATACAAACAAGAGTTGGCTGTAATTAAAAATCAAAATATTGACATTACCAATTTTGAAGATAAAATTGAGGCTTTCAAATCTGGATTTGCAAGAAATTACGATTTAGCAAGCAGGCAGTTTAAAACAGCAATAGATGAAATTGACAAAACCATAACCCATCTTCAAAAAACAAAAGATGCTTTATTGTCATCGGTAAATAACCTACGTTTGGCAAATAATAAAGCAGAAGATTTAACCATTAAAAAATTAACTCACGGAAATCCTACCATGAAAGAGAAGTTTAATGAAATCAAATAAATTTATTTATGATGATATGGTAGTGTAGTTTTTGTGCCAATAATTGTTTTTGTAAATCAGGTCATGACACAAATTATGAGAATTAATTACATGACTAACTAAGGAGTATAAAGGTAAACAACTTGACAAGATCATTTACGAGTAAAATAGGAAACATAGTACAGCATTTAGTATTGAAATATATAGTTTCACTAACTACTAACTACTAACTACTAACTACCAATTACCAAAAATGCACTCCACCCACACAAATCATAAAATCTATATCAATTATCAATAAAACCGACTAAATTATAGGGATGACTTTGTATATTTAGACTTTAACAATGGTTATAATTACTTTATAAAAGCAATACAATATAGAAATGGCAAAAAAAGCAGTAGCAAAAAAAGAAAAAAGCATAGAAGAAACCCTTTGGGACTCAGCAAATAAATTAAGAGGAACTGTAGAAAGTTCAGAATACAAACACGTAGTACTAAGTTTAATTTTCTTAAAATTTGTAAGTGATAAGTTTGTAGCACGTAGAGAGGAAATGAGGGCTAATGAAGAAGAAGCCTTTTTAGAAATGCCAGAGTTTTATGCTAGTAAAAATATTTTCTATTTACCAGAAGAAAGCCGTTGGAGCTACATCATGGCCAATGCAAAGCAAGACGATATTTCTCTAAAAATTGACACAGCACTACATACCGTAGAAAAGCACAACCAGAGTTTAAAAGGAGCTTTACCAGATAACTATTTCTCACGTTTAAACATGGACGTGAGCAAGTTAGCCGCTTTGTTAGATACCATTAACAATATAGATACCCTAAAAGACCAGGAACAAGATATTGTAGGAAGAGTGTACGAGTACTTTTTAAGCAAATTTGCCATTGCAGAAGGAAAAGGGAAAGGAGAATTTTACACCCCTAAAAGCATTGTAAACTTAATAGCAGAAATGATTGAGCCATACAAAGGCGTTATTTACGATCCTGCTTGTGGTTCTGGAGGTATGTTTGTACAATCTATAAAGTTTATCAATAGCCACCATGGTAACACCAAAGAGGTTTCTATTTACGGACAAGAATACACAGCAACTACGTACAAACTTGCCAAAATGAACTTGGCCATTCGTGGAATTGCAGCCAATTTTGGAGCGGTACCTGCCGATACCTTTGCCAAAGACCAACATCCCGATTTAAAAGCAGATTACATCATGGCAAACCCTCCTTTTAACCAAAAGGATTGGAGAGCAGCAGAGGAACTAACAGACGATCCTCGTTGGCAAGGTTACGAAGTGCCTCCTAAAAGCAATGCCAATTATGGGTGGATTCTTAACATGGTAAGCAAATTATCTACAAACGGAGTGGCAGGATTTATCTTAGCTAATGGGGCACTTTCTGGTGGTGGTGAAGAATACAAAATTCGTAAAAAGCTAATTGAAAATGGTTTGGTAGAAGCCATTGTAATTTTACCACAAAACATGTTTTATACCACTAATATTAGTGTAACGTTGTGGATTTTAAACAACAACAAAACGGAACGTACCGTTCAATTACCTGAGGAAGTAAGACACTACCGCAACCGTGAAAAAGAAATATTGTTTATGGATTTAAGAGAGGTTGGAGAACCTTTTGAAAAAAAATACATTCAGTTCAACCAAACTCATGTAAAAGAGATAGCGAATACCTATCACAATTGGCAACAAAACAAAGAGTTTAAAAATATACCCGAATATTGCTATGGGGCAAAACTAGAAGAAGTAATTGCTAAAGATTATTCTTTGGTGCCTAGCAAGTACATTGAGTTTGTTAACCGTGATGAAAACATAGATTTTGATACCAAGATGGCTGCGTTACAAACGGAGTTTGCTGATTTGTTAAAAGCAGAAGTTGATTCTAAAACTGATTTATTAAACGTATTTAAAGAGTTGGGTTATGAAATCGAATTATAAACCTATTGGTAAGTTCATTGAACTTGTAGATGAACGTAATAAGGATTTAAAGATTAAAACTCTTTTAGGATTAAGCGTTACAAAAGTTTTTATCGCTTCAGTTGCCAATACGATTGGTACAAACATGAAGAATTATAAAATCATAAAAAAAGGGCAATTCGCTTGTAGTTTGATGCAAGTGCGTAGAGATAAGAAAATCCCAGTTGCCTTACAATTAGAATACGAAGAAGCAATTATTTCACAAGCCTATCCTGTTTTTAGAATAAAAGATGAAAGCCTTTTACTTCCTGAATACTTAATGATGTGGATGTCAAGAAGTGAATTTGATAGACACGCATGCTTTTTAGCTGTTGGTGGTGTTCGTGGTAGTTTAGAGTGGGATGATTTTTTAGAGATGGAACTCCCAATCCCAAGTATAGAAAAACAATGCAAAATTGTAAAAGAATACAATACCGTTGTAAGCCGCATAAAACTAAACGAAACCCTAAACCAAAAACTAGAAGAAACTGCCCAAGCTTTATACAAACATTGGTTTGTAGATTTCAACTTTCCGATAACAAAGGAAAGTTACCCTGAACTCGTTTCAGGGTCTCCTGAATTAGAAGGAAAACCATACAAAAGTAGTGGTGGTGCTATGGTCTACAATGAGGAATTGGATAAGGAGATTCCTGTTGGGTGGGTGGTGAATAGCCTTAGTGAGTTTTTAAGTATTAAGCATGGTTATGCATTTAAAGGTGAATTCATTACTCAAAATGAAAATGAAAATATTTTACTGACTCCAGGGAATTTTGAAATAGGAGGTGGATTTAAAGCTAATAATTTCAAGTATTATAGTGGCAGTATTCCAAATGATTATATTTTCAAGGATGGAGATATGATGGTTACAATGACAGATTTGAGTAAAGCTTGTGATACTTTAGGCTATCCTGCCTTAATACCAAATTATAAGAATAAAAAGTTGTTACATAATCAGCGATTGGGAAAAGTTATTTTCAATAATAATAGTTCTAATAAGCTATATTTTTATTGGTTAATGAGAGAGTTTTCTTATAGACAAGAAGTTGTAAGTAGTGCAACAGGAACAACAGTTAAACATACCTCTCCATCAAAAATTCTTGAATACCGGTTTCCATTTCCTTCTGATGCTAATTCTATATCTAATTTTTGTGAAAAAACTGCTAAACTTAACCAAAAGCAAGAATTACTGGTTAAAGAGATTCTTTTAAATATTGATTTTAAGAATTTACTCCTCTCAAAAATGACAAAGGTAGAAGTTGAGGTTAAAAAGAGTTTAGAGGTATAAAAATAAATTAATTAATGGGAGTAGAAAAAACTAAATTAGGAAAATTTTTAAATCATATTTACGAGAACTATCTAATTTATTTAAATGGTTTAAATACATTAATTTTTGCATTAATTGGAATTCTTTTTGAGTTAAACAAAAATGTAACAGAATATAATATTAACACAAAAACAATAGGTTGGTTTTTATTTGCAATTGTTATTATTCTTACAATTATACAGATAGTAAATCAAAATAAAGAGAGTAAATCACTTGAGAAATTTGAAAAAGAAAAAACAAGTGAGATTAATTCGTTAAAAGAAGAGAAAAGTGAATTAGATATAAAAATTCAAAATTTAGAAAGTCAGATTTCAAAAATCAATAACAATTCAATTGACATTGTAGAAATTCATTTAGCTTACCTTTTTGAAAAAATGAATTTAAATAATAGTGAAAGAATTAGTTTATATAAATTTATTGATGATAAATTTTATGTATTAGGTCGATTTTCTAATAATCCAGAGCTTAGAAAAAGAGGTCGAAATAGTTATAATAAAGAAGGTCTGATTTTTAAAGCTTGGCAGTTAGGGTATTACTTTAAAAATTCTGGTATTCCAAATCCAAATACGAGTACTCGCTCAAAATTCCGTAGAGGTTATTATAAAACTTTGAATGAAATTGCAGCTATTAATGAGGAAACAGTTTGGAACATGAATATGAAAAGTAGAAGCTTTTATTTAAAATCTTTAAAAGATTCTAGTAATGTTGAAAACACATCAATAATTGTAATAGAAAGTGAAAATGACAATGGTTTACAATCGAATGAAATTGAACAAATTTTAACGAATGAAGAGGAGAGGAAATTGGTGACGTTTGTAGAAAAAATTGATTGGGATTTCCCAAATATTAATAAAGCAACCGAAAAAGGTTTTTAATTATGGAAAGAATAATAAATATTTTAGATTATTTGTATTTACAATATCCAAATTCAAACCAGTTATCAATTTCTCGGGTAATGAAGTTGTTATATTTAATGGAATGGCGTTATGCTATTACAAAGTTTGAAAAGTTAACAGATATAGAATGGATGCAAACCGAATACGGCCCTTTTTATAATTCTCTAAGAGTGATATTTAATGAATCTTCCAATTTCGAAGTTTTAATCAAATTAGATGATAATAAAAAAGAACAAATAGTTATTACATTTTTAAATAAAAAAGAAAATTTAAATTTAAAAGATGAAACAAAGGAAGTTGTAGATTTTGTAATAAATCATTGTAAAAATTATAGCTGGAAAGAACTTAATACTTTAGTTAGTTCAACATACGGAGTTTTAAATACACCTCAAGGTCAAGTTATTGATATAGTAGGTCTAGCAAGTAAATACAAACAAAAATAAATAAAATGGCAAAATATTCAGTACATCAACAACCCGTAGAAACATTATTAAGCTGGATAAAATCCGGAGACATCGCCATTCCAGAAATTCAACGTCCTTTTGTTTGGAAAGCGGCAAAAGTAAGAGATTTAATTGATTCATTATACCATGGCTATCCTGTAGGATATATCATTACCTGGAGAAACCCAGATGTAAAATTAAAGAACGGAGACTTGTCTGCAGGTAAAAAAGTATTAATAGATGGGCAACAACGTATCACGGCCTTAACAGCCGCTATAGTAGGCCAAAGAGTCTTAAACAAAAACTACAAAGAAATTAACATTCGTATAGCTTTCAATCCTTTAACTGAAAAATTTGATGTATTAAACAAGGCATATGAAAAAAGTTCGGAATGGATAAACAATATCAACCCCATAGTAAATGATGAAATTTCAATACTAAAGGCAATTCGTCAATACTTAAAAGACAATCCCCAAGCTAATGAAGATTTAATCGAAGAAAGAATTGAAAAGTTAAAGAAAATCAAAAGCAAGCAGGTGGGGATTATCGAGCTAGATGCTAGCTTAGATATTGATACGGTGACAGAAATTTTTATTCGCATCAACCAAAAAGGAGTCGTCTTAAGCAATGCAGATTTTGTGATGTCTAAAATTGCTGCCGATGAAATACACGGAGGGAATAAGATGCGTAAAATGGTAGATTATTTCTGTCGTTTATTGGTAGATAAAAGCTTTCATAAACATATTGTAGACAACGATACAGCTTTTGTAGAAAGTAATTATTACCAAGGAATCAAATGGATGGCTACAGGAACAGATACTTTGTATGTACCCGACTATATTGACATGTTACGTGTGGCATTTACGTTTAAGTTTAGCCGTGGTAAATTTAGCGATTTAGTGGCCTTACTTTCGGGTCGTAACTTTGAAACAAGAAGCTATGAACATGAAATTGCAGAAGCTAGTTATCAAAAACTATCAGAGGGATTAGAAGCATTTGTAAATCAAACAAATTACCAACGTTTTCTAATGTTGGTAAAGTCTACCGGTTTAATTAGTGCCAAACTAATTTCTTCTAAAAATAGCTTAAATTTTGCCTATGCATTGTACCTTAAGTTACGTGATGAAAACATGGTGGAACCAGAAGCACAAGGTTATGTAAAAAGATGGTTAATCATGTCTATGTTCATTAGTCGTTACTCTGGTTCTGCAGAATCAAGAATTGATGAAGACATAAAACAAATAAACGAAAAGGGGATAGAGGTTTATTTATCGCATATGGAACAAGCTCATTTAGATCAAGGTTTTTGGGATTTTGGAATCCTTAATGATTTAGAATCTTCAAGTGTAAACAACAATGCATACAACTTGTATTTAGCTGCTCAAATAAATGCCAATACAGATGCATTTTTATCAAAAAGTATGAAAATTAGTAGTTTGATAGAACAGCGTGGAGACATTCATCATATTTTCCCGAAAAAATATTTGATGGAAAACGGCTATCAACAAAAGGCATACAATCAAGTAGCTAATTTTGTATATACAGAGCAAGCCACCAACATTAAAGTTGGGAAATTACCTCCTGCAGTATATTTAGATAAAATTAAAGATCAAATTTCAAAAGGAACAAACGAAATAAGTACTTTAGATTCGGTATCTGGGCTTAGTACTAATATTAGTTCAAATGATATTCCTGTATTAATAGAAGGAGCCTCTCATTTAGATTACGATAATTTTTTAGTGCAAAGACGTAAGTTAATGGCTAAAAAGTTAAAAGAATATTACAAAACCTTATAACAGAAAAATTCAATTAATGAATTCAGATTACTATTCAATAAAGAAAAAGTTGAACCTAATCAATATGTCAATTACTTAAATGAGAAAGCGATAGAGATATTGAAAATATTTAATGAAAAATTCCATATAACTTCAGAAAAGCTTCAGGAAAGCTTCGGGAAAGCTTCGGAAAAAGAACAACCGAAAACTATACGAGCCTTAATGTTGATTTTTGTAGCACCAGAGATAAAAGCTGATGAAATGGGAACAATATTAGATGTTTCTGAAAGAACTATACAAACTTATCTTAAAAAATTAAAAGACAAAAACTTGATTGGAAGAGTAGGAGGGAGAAAAGAAGGCTATTGGGAAATTAAAAGACAGAATATCAAATGAAATTTACGGAAGAAAAATTAGAACAAGCATTTATTCAGCTGTTACAAGAGCAAGACATTCCTCATGTATCGGGTAAAAGTATACAACGCAAAACAAATCAAGTATTGTTACTAGAAGATATACGTGCCTACTTGCGTTCTCAATACAAATCGGCAAATATTACAGCCTCTGAAATCGAACAAATCATTCGTAAATTAGAAAGTTTTCCTGCTTCAGATTTGTACGATAGTAACAAGGCTTTTATGAAGTTACTGAGTAATGGTTTTGATTTTAAACGTGAAGACCCTAATGAAAAGGATCTTTGGATTTACTTAATTGATTATAGCAAAAAGAACAACAACAATTATAAAATAGTAAACCAATTAGAAATAGAGATATACCATTTACGAATTCCAGATGGGATATTGTATATAAATGGTTTGCCATTGGTGGTATTCGAATTCAAATCTGCCATTCGTGAAAATGCAACAATACACGAAGCCTATTTACAACTAACAAATCGTTACCAAAGAGACATTCCTAATTTGTTTATTTACAATGCATTTTGTGTGATTAGTGATGGTGTAAACAACAAAGCTGGTTCATTCTTTTCTTCATATGATTTCTTTTATGCTTGGAGAAAAATAACAGGAAAAGAAACATCTGTGGAGGGAATCAATTCCATGTATTCATTAATTCAAGGAATGTTTAACCATACTCGTTTACGTGATATCCTTCGTAATTTTATATACATTCCAGATACCTCTAAACGTAATGATAAAATTCTATGTAGATATCCTCAATATTATGCAGCTAAAAAATTAGTAACCAATATAAAATTACACCAACGTCCAAACGGAGATGGTAAAGGAGGTACTTATTTTGGGGCAACAGGTTGTGGTAAAAGTTACACCATGTTATTTTTAGCTCGTTTGCTAATGAAAAGTGTAGATTTTTCGAGTCCTACAATCGTAGTAATTACAGACCGTACTGATTTAGACGAACAATTATCTAAAACTTTTACCAATGCCAAAGAGTTTATTGGGGATAACACAGTAGTAAGTGTAGAAAGTAGAAATCATTTAAGAGAGTTGTTACAAGGTAGAAATTCTGGAGGAGTATTTCTAACCACCATTCATAAGTTTAATGAGGATATTCAATTATTAACCCAAAGAACCAATGTAATTTGTATTTCTGATGAAGCACATCGTAGTCAAATCAACTTAGACCAAAAAGTTGTAATCACCGACAAAGGAGTTAAAAAAACGTTTGGTTTCGCTAAATATTTACATGACTCTTTACCCAATGCAACTTTTGTCGGTTTTACAGGTACACCAGTAGATGCTACTTTAGATGTGTTTGGTGAAATCACAGATTCTTATACAATGGCAGAGTCTGTGAAAGATAAAATCACTAAAAAAATTGTATACGAAGGGAGAGCGGCCAAAGTATTGTTAGATAACGATAAACTAAAAGAGATTGAAGCTTACTATGCTCAATGTGCAGAAGAAGGTTCTAATGAGCATCAAATTGAGGAAAGTAAAAAAGCAGTGACTCAAATGAATGCAATCATCGGAGATCCAGATCGTATCAAAGCAGTGGCTTTGGATTTTATAAATCATTATGAGCAACGAGTAAATGAAGGAGCTACCGTAAAAGGAAAAGCAATGTTTGTTTGTAGTGCTCGTCCCATTGCTTTTGAATTATACAAAGAAATAATAGCCTTACGTCCAGACTGGGCAGATATAAAAGCTTGTGATGAAGGATCCGAATTAACGGAAAAAGAACAGAAAGAAATCTTACCTATAGAACGTATAAAATTGGTAATGACCAGGGGAAAAGATGATGAGCTAGAAATGTACAATTTATTAGGAACCAAAGAAGATAGAAAAAAATTAGATATTCAATTTAAAAATGAAAAATCCAATTTTAAAATAGCCATAGTTGTAGACATGTGGTTAACAGGTTTTGATGTTCCTTTTTTAGATACAATTTACATAGACAAACCAATACAACAACACAATTTAATTCAAACCATTTCAAGAGTAAATAGAAATTTTCCAGGGAAAGACAAAGGATTAGTAGTAGATTATATTGGTATCAAAAGCCAAATGAATAAGGCTTTAGCAAAATATTCTAAGGGGGATGAAACCAATTTTGAAGATATTAAAAAGTCAATAACTACAGTAAAAGATCAATTAGACTTACTAAATAGAATTTTCCATAGATTCGATAAATCAAAATACTTTAGCGGGAATCCTGTAGAACAATTAGATTGTTTAAGTAATGGTGCTGAATTTGTACAATTAACCAAAGATTTGGAAAATCGTTTTATGAATTTAGTAAAACGACTAAAAGCAGCTTATGATATTTGTTGTGGTACAGAAGAAATAACTGCAGAGGAACGTGATACCATTCATTTCTATTTAGCCATTCGTTCAATAGTATTCAAATTAACAAAGGGAGAAGCTCCAGATACAGCTCAAATGAATGCAAGGGTCAAAGAAATGATCAAAGAAGCCATTCAGAGCGAAGGGGTAGAGGAGATTTATAAGTTAGGGGATGATAAAGAAACACAAATAGATATTTTTGATGAGGATTATTTAGCAAAAATTCAGCGTATCAAATTACCGAATACAAAAATTAAGTTACTACAACAATTGTTAGCCAAAGCAATTGATGAATTTAAAAAAGTGAACAAAGCTAAAGGGGTAGATTTTTCTAAAAAAATGAGAACCTTAGTTGAAAATTACAATGAACGTAAAGCAGATGTACTTCAAAGTCAAGTTTTAGAAGATTTTACAGATGAAATTATAGACTTATATCATGAATTAAAAAAAGAAAAAGAATCTTCAGGTGCTATGGGAATTGATTTTGAAGAAAAAGCCTTTTATGACATTTTGAAAATGATTGCTCATAAATTTGACTTCGACTATCCAGAAGATAAATTAATCATGTTAGCCAAAGAAGTGAAGTTAGTTGTAGATGACAAAGCCAAATACACAGACTGGAACCAACGTGAAGATATCAAAGCCGAATTAAAAATGGATTTGATAAAGTTATTAGCAAAAAACGGATATCCTCCAATTACCAAAGATGAGGTCTTTAAAGAAATATTAGAACAAGCAGAAAACTTTAAAAAATATAATTAAATTTAATAAATACAGGTAAAGCGGTGTTCCTCCTTCAATCGTCAGCAAACAACCCCGCCAAAGTAAATAGCACTTTTTTTAAGCTTTTCTATTCATCATAAAGTTTAAAAAAAGAGCTATTTTACATTTCATGTGCCCGGCCTGTCCTGAGCCTGTCGAAGGGCACTTTGTCACGGTTGTTGCGTTCCTCAATCAGTCCTCACTGCAATTCCTTTGTCTGTTTTTGTCACTTCACTTCATTCACACTCATGGCTTCGGTTCATTTCGTTCAGCCACAACACAGCCAACCATTGCCATAATTTTAGCTCGCCTTGCAGGTCGCTACGGGCTGCGGGTTTTTGATTGTGTTGCCTCCGCCTTTTTGCCAACCACATCATCCAACACACAGGCTCTAGCAATTAAATCGGCACCCTTGTGTATTGTTCCGTTTCTCTCTAGGTTTTTGTTTGAAAAAATTACAAAAACCTGCCGTTCAACTCCACACATAGCTGCAAACCACATTCGTTACCTCATGCACTTTTTGCACCACCCGTTGCTCCACTCGCAAGGCGGCTCGCTAGCGCTTGGCCTGTGTCCGCAAACCGTTCCACTATTTGCACACTCAGCCCACCGTTTGGCTCAAGGCTGTTTTACCATATTTCAGTCCATCGATACATACCATTGGAAAGAATCTTCAAGTTTGTCGTCATAAGAAAGTTTACAATTCCAATTCCCCATGTGCTTTAGGTCGGTATAAAGTTTTGATGATTGTTGAGGTATTAAGTTCTACCCACCTCAGCACCGCACAGCAAGAGGTTTTTCATTCCACTACATTACAAACCACTTGCTTTAAGCCTTTGAAAAGAAAGATATTATTTAAATAAAAAAGGTTGCAAATTTCGTTGCTTCCTTTCATCCAACACTCAATGCTATCAAGTTCAAGCCCTCCGGGTTTTGATAAAAACTTTGATAAGTATTTCAAAAAACTATGCATTCTTTCTCCAAACTTTTTTCCAAAAAGCTTGACAGCATCTGCCACAGCAACAATCCTTAGAGCATCTTTTTTCTCCAAAAAAATATTGTGGCGGAACGCAGTGAAGCAACTTTAATTGGATAGCTATGTACTGTTTTGAAATCAAGACCCACCGTGTAGGGATGACCTACGACAAACCTCACTTTTTCATTTTAAACAAAGGATTGTCCAGTGGCAAGCCACTGGACAATCCTTGTCCGAACTGCTTTGTGGTAACCACCAGATCAGAAGAAGACAAAAACACATTATTTCATTTATCAATGATGCTTCAAATAGGAGGTTTTTATGCCTATTATTTAAAAGGTAGTGTTATTCCATTCATTAGCATAAATGATTGCTCTAAAACATTAAAAGAAGGAATGATTTTAAATGTTGAGGTTTACAAACACATCAAAATCATTCAAGCAATTAACCAGGAGCAAGAAAGATTATCTCAAGCATTGGAAAAAATTAAATTATTAAAAAAGGCTTTTATACAAGCCTGTTTTAAAGAAAGTAAAAACAAAATCAGTGCATAAAAAAAACTCCTGATCAAAAGACCAGGAGTTTATAAAATGAAGCAAAGTATCAAGTCTTTTTACTTTCTACCTTTTACCAACTACTGAAAATCACTTCAAAAAAATCTTACGTAACAGGAGCGATACAAAGAAACTGACCACCGCACCAATAATAGCCATGATAATAGTAAAGTAAACATCATGTAGTTTGATATTCGCTAGGGTAGTAAACAATGTACCTCCAAACACCGTTGATTTTAATTGAAGATTTCCCATAGCTTTTTACTTTTTGTCTGAAACCACAACTTGACTGACCGCAGTGGCCACCGTTCCGGCTACTGCTACATATCCGGCAATACTAATCACGGCAGCAGGTAACGCAATTGGAGAGGCCAAGATGGCCCCACTTGCAGCTGCAAGAGCCAAACCAATGTTTCTAAGTTTTTTAAAAAAGGATGGTGTTGGATGTTTTAATCGTTCTTGAATTTTCATAAGTTCTAAGATTTTATAATTAATTGTACAGTTTCCTTTCTATCAAAAGCTTGATAACATTTGGAAACCAATTTGTTTAATAAACTTCTGGAAGAGGTACCTTTTCCAATGCCTGATAAACAAGTTACAGGAGCGATACAGCCTCTTAATTCTTTCAAAGCATCATTGGCAGGATGAATTAAAATAAGTGTCCTGTTTTTAACATTTTCCAAAATCAAATGATGTCCGAGTTTTTGAGAATACCGAGCTTTCAAAATGTAAGTTCCTTCTGGAATGCAAGAAACATTTCTACGATTTTCTAACCAGGGCAACTCGATACAGAAGCCAAAAAAAGAATCGTGAATAAAGAGAGCACCGTTGGTACCCTCTTTAAAGTAAGTTCTATACAAATGGATATCCATATCCTTACACTTTATCAGCTATCTTAATAGCCAAAGCATTGTAAGAACCATTTTTTAATGAATACATTTCACCATTCACTTCTTGATAGAATTCAACACCCAACACCTGAACAATAGGAAGTACAGAGTTTGCAGGAGCTGAAGCAGTCAAGTCAATAATGGCAGTATCATTACCATCGTATGGTAAAATAGCTGTTTCATCATTGTCAAAAACAAAAGTTTCATTCTCAAAATCCAATTCTGCCACACCAGTCACAATTTTAAAGTGAGTCGTTCCAGAAGGACCTGCAATGTGAGTTGTTGGTTTAAAAGCAGGAATGTTAACGGTTGCTTCTCCTGTAGCTCTATCCAAAGCATTGGTAAAAGCTGCAAACATAGTAGCTCCTAATTTTCCATTGATGTTGAACTCAAAGTTAGTTAACAATCCAAAAGTTCCATCTTGAATGGTTCTTTCCCCACGAGCATGCGTAGTATCTGTTTTAACCACTTTTAAAACAGTGGTTGTTAATCTACTAGAAACACGTTTGTCTTTAGCATTTTGCAAAAGAGTTCCTTTTAATTTAATAATACCTGTTTGTTTTGCTATAATACTATGATTTTAAAGTTTATAACAAAAGAATTAGTATCTTATATAGAAATCAAAATAAGGGTGTTATATAGGCCGTTAAAAGCCTTTCTTTCCGAAATAGTGTATATTTACCCCTAGGATAAAGTATAGTTAAAGTATTAAATCATGAAAATTACCAGAGCATGTATTTATCCAAAAGATGTTCAGTGTATAACTGGAAGAAGTGAACGTTATGGTAGGAGGCTATTAAAAGAGATTAGAGAACATTTTGATAAGCAACCACACCAATTTATTACCTCTGAAGAATTCGCTGAATACAGTGGAATAAGTATCGAAATCATTAATAATTATTTGAAGCAAGTATCATAAAATTTGATGTGTTTTGTATTGATTTAAAGATAGTTAATTTGTAAATTTGTAGAAAGAACGATAGTTAAATAATACTAAAATTATTTAAACTTTAGGTTCACAAATCGGTTCACAAAAATAATTTATAAGTGTTAATAGCACTGTTTATAAGGCATAGCGAAAATGGTTCGAGTCCCGTCCAGACCGAAAAGCCTCTCTAATATATTAGAGAGGTTTTTTTATTGAATAAAATAATACTTTTTAGAGTTTGTAGAATAACAAAGTTTGTGAATTTAAAATTGTAATAAACAGTTTTATTTGCATAAAATAAGTGCTTATATTTATCGTTTATAAGTCTATAATTTCTATATGCAATCTCCCAAACATAGAATTACATTTAAAGTAGTAACAGGTTATATTATTCTTGGAATTTTAGCAACCATTGCAGGTGCTTTAGTAATATCTGAAATTAAAACTTTTACAGCAATACAAAAACAAGATATTTCCGATAGAACTAAAATTGTTAAAGTAGGGAGTTTAATTGCAAGTATTTATGAAAACGAGAGTTTATCTAGGGCAGCTCTTCAGTTTAACTCTACCAAAAAACTAAAACAATATGCCAAAGAAAACGAGCAATTACTGTTAAGAATAGATTCTTTAAATATTATTGTTGATAATGATTTTCAGAAAACAATTTTAGATAGTATTAAGCTAATTATAGATCATAAGTTAAAAAACATAGTTGGTTTAAATAGATTAAAGCAAAATGACAATTCAGATGCATCTATACACACAGCATTAAAAAAGCTAAGCTCTATAGATTCCCTTTTAGGAAAAATGTTTATTGCCGATTTTTCTAAAGAAACCAAGCCGTTAAGTAAAAAAACACCTTCTGAAATAGAAGAATATGTAAAGGTGCTAAATGGATTAAATCCTAAAAATGCCGATAGTAATATGACTCAGAATCAAATAGATTCTTTGTTAACCATTTCTAAAACCAAATTAAAAGAAGCACAAAAAGAAATAGAATACCAACGAAAAACTTTAGAAAGAAAAGAACGTGAGTTGGTAGAAAATGATGTGTTGATTTCTAGAAAACTACGTGAGTTGTTAAATATTTTAGAAAGAGACATTATTCAACACACACAAACCATTAACATTCAAAGAGAAAAATCGCTAGAAAGAAGTAAAAAAATAATTCTATATGCAGCAGCAACCAGTTTTGTAATTATTATTATTTTCTCTATTATTTTTTTATACGATTTTTGGAAAGGGCAACGCTATCGAAAAAAGCTTGAAGAAGCCAATGAAATAAGCTCCTCTCTTTTAAGAAGTAGAGAGCAAATAATTTCTATGGTTAGTCACGATTTACGAACTCCTTTAAATACCATTACAGGATATAGTGAGTTGTTACAAAAATCAATAAACAGTGTAAAAGGTTCTAATTATATAGAACATATTCAAAGCGCATCTACTTATATGGAGCAATTGGTTAACGATTTGTTAGAGTTTTCTAATTTAGAAAACAACAATATTTCTATTACATCTGTGCCTTTTGACTTAGAAAATTTATTGAATGAAATTGTAAAACATGCCGAAAGTTTGGTGATAGATAAACCTATAAAATTTGAAGTTCATTCTAGTAAAAAATTAAAGAAAGCAGTCATTTCTGATCCTTTTAGAATCAAACAAATTTTATACAACTTGGTTGTAAACGCTTATAAGTTTACTGATGAAGGAACCATTAGTATTTCCAGTTCTATAGAAAACAAAATACTGCATATTTCTGTTTCAGATACAGGAATAGGAATAGATGAGCAACAGCAACAAAATATTTTTAAAGCGTTTAGGCAAGGAGAAAATTCTAAAACCAACAAACAAAACGGATTTGGTTTAGGATTAACTATTTCTAAAAAATTATCTGAATTGTTGGGAGGAGATTTAACTTTAGAAAGTAAAGTAGGTCAAGGGAGTACGTTTACGCTATCGGTACCTATTACTTTGTCTGATGAAATTCTAAACAAATCCAAAGAAATAAAACCTAAAAAGAGTTTTGATATTACAGTTTTGGTGGTAGAAGATGATGTTTCGATGAGACAATTACTAAAAGATTTGTTGCAGCAATACGGAATAAAATCACATATTTTTGAAAATGCTCAAAAAGCATTAGAAGCTATAGAAAATCTTAACTTTGATTTGGTTTTAACCGATATTCAGTTGCCTAAAATGAACGGAATCCATTTTATGGAGATTCTTAAAAAACAAAGTGTTTATAAGCATCAACCTATTGTAGCTATGACGGGTAGATCTAATTTATCTGTAAAAGATTATTTAGAAAGTGGTTTTTCTCAAGTGTTGATGAAACCTTTTGGAACTGATAAGTTAGAAAAGGTGTTGCAAAAATATTTTAAGGCAAAGCTTATAGATCAAAAAGAACATGTTCTAAAAGAAGAATTGAAAACTCCCAAAGGTTTTAATATTAGTACTTTAAGTGTTTTTTTAAATAACGATGTTATTGCAGTTAAAAACAATTTAACTGTTTTTTTAGAAGACACTAAGCAAAATAAATTGTTATTACTTAAAGCTAAACAAGAAAAAGACGTAGCTGCTGTAAATTATACAAGTCATAAAATGATGAGTATGTTTAAGCAATTGAACGTACAAAGTATACTCCCTTTTTTAGAAATGTTTGAAAACACAGAAATTATAGATGTTCCTTTGTTTAATGCTTTTGAAAAAGAGTTAGATAGTTTTATTCAATTGTTAGAAGACTATCTTAGTTAAGATCATAGAGTTTCATTTTGTTGTACAATGTTTTTCTGGTAATGTTTAAAAGTTTAGCAGCTTGTGTTTTGTTGTTGTCAGCTTCGTGCAATGCACTTACAATTAAATCTTTCTCGTTGTCTTTGGTAGAAAAATTAGTGGGAGCTGTTTTAGGTTTTGGAGCTTGAAACAATTCACTTGGCAACGCATTTTTTTCTATTACATCTGTAGGGCTTAATAAGGTAGCTCTTTTAATTACGTTAGACAATTCACGTAAGTTTCCTGGCCAATTGTAATTCTGAAAAATAGTCAATACTTCTTTAGAAAATCCTATAACAGATTTGTTAAGTTGTTGATTAGCTTTGTTTAAAAAGAAATCTGCATATAGAATTAAATCATCATTTCTGTCTTTTAAGTTTGGTACTTTAATAGAAAACTCATTCAAACGATGGTATAAATCCTCTCTAAAATTTCCTTTTTCAACGGCTTCTAACAAGTTTTCGTTGGTAGCAGTTATAAGTCTAATATCTACTTGTATTTCTGCACTACTTCCTATAGGTTTCACTTTTCGTTCTTGCAAAGCTCTTAACAATTGAATTTGGTTTTCATAAGACAAATTCCCTACTTCGTCTAAAAACAGAGTTCCTCCATTTGCCGATTCAAAATGACCTATTTTGTCGTTAATAGCCCCTGTAAAAGATCCTTTTTTATGACCAAAAAATTCGCTAGATGCAATTTCTTTAGGAATGGCACCACAATCTACAGCCACAAATGGTTGTTCTTTTCTGGAACTATTTAAATGAATGTTTTTAGCAACCACTTCTTTACCAGTTCCACTTTCTCCGGTAATTAAAACAGATATATTAGTAGGTGCTACCAAATGAATGTATTCTGTTAGCGTTTTAGAAGCAGCACTTATTCCGGTTACAAAGTCGGAATTTGTATGAGGTTTAGTTGTTGTTGTTTTAGTAGGTGTGGCTACATCTGGGTTTTTAATTTCTAAGGCATTACTAATTACTTCTAAAACTTCATTAGGGTTAAAAGGTTTAGAAATATAATCAAAAGCTCCTTGTTTCATGGCTTGTACAGCAGAAGACACCTCGGCATAGCTGGTCATTAAAACTACAGGAGTTGGACTATTGCTTTCTTTTAATTGTTTTAACAAAGCAATACCATCTCCATCAGGTAAACGTAAATCTGTAAAAACCAAATCGTATGTTTTCTTTTTTAAAAGTTGTGTAGCGTTTAGAAGAGTGTAACTTACTTCTACTATATACTGATGACGTTCCATAAATTTCTTTAACATGTTAGAAAAAGTAACATCATCTTCTATTAATAGTATCTGTTTCATAAAATAGTGCTTGTAATTACAAAAATATTAAGATATAAGGACTTATACATTTAAAAAACATAAAAAGGACGTTTTTATAAAAACGTCCTTTTTAACATAAAGCAAAGAGGTTGCTTTATAAAATAATGATGTGCTTATTTTACAGCGCTTTCTTCTAGCCAGTTTCCGTCTTTGTCTACGTATACCGTGTTTGTGCTACCGTTGGCAGTAAGCTCTAACTTGTACTGTCCGTTAGCGTTTACATAAGCTTTGCTAATTGTAGCTTGTGTAAAATCTTTTTGAACAGCAGCAGTCACAGGAGCGGGTAATTCTTCTACAGAAACTTCTGTAAATCCATCGTTCATAATAATGTTGATAGATGTTTGTGGAGTAACGTTGTTAGTCATTGCAAATGTTGACATTCCACTTGCTAAAATTGCGATTGATAAGATGAACTTTTTCATGATGTAAATGATTTTATAATGATTAAATAATTGTTGTTGTTAAAAGTGCTTATTTTACAGCGCTTTCTTCTAGCCAGTTTCCGTCTTTGTCTACGTATACCGTGTTTGTGCTACCGTTGGCAGTAAGCTCTAACTTGTACTGTCCGTTAGCGTTTACATAAGCTTTGCTAATTGTAGCTTGTGCAAAATCTTTTTGAACAGCAGCAGTCACAGGAGCAGGTAATTCTTCTACAGAAACTTCTGTAAATCCATCGTTCATAATAATGTTGATAGATGTTTGTGGAGTAACGTTGTTAGTCATTGCAAATGTTGACATTCCACTTGCTAAAATTGCGATTGATAAGATGAACTTTTTCATGATGTAAATGATTTTATAATGATTAAATAATTGTTGTTGTTAAAAGTGCTTATTTTACAGCGCTTTCTTCTAGCCAGTTTCCGTCTTTGTCTACGTATACCGTGTTTGTGCTACCGTTGGCAGTAAGCTCTAACTTGTACTGTCCGTTAGCGTTTACATAAGCTTTGCTAATTGTAGCTTGTGCAAAATCTTTTTGAACAGCAGCAGTCACAGGAGCAGGTAATTCTTCTACAGAAACTTCTGTAAATCCATTGTTCATAATAATGTTGATGGATGTTTGTGGAGTAATGTTGTTAGTCATTGCAAATGTTGACATTCCACTTGCTAAAATTGCGATTGATAAGATGAACTTTTTCATAAATTATATTTTAAAGTGTTATTAATTATTTACGATTAGTATAAAGAAAGAAATGTGCCATGGCGGTGTGTATACATCTACTTTGTGATTAAAGTCTTTGTTTATCAGTTGTTTATTCTTTTTGAGCAGTTTTTTGGGGAAAATAAAAACGTGTAAAAAGAGAGAGTGTTCAGGAACAAGTGTGTAAAAATTACACGGATACACCTATAAATGAACCCATTGTAACTTTATAATAAAATTGAGTATGTATTGCTTAATAGGTATAAAACCCAAACTATGACAATAATCATTTTTTAGGATTCATCATCCCAATACTTTTGCTTTAAACTTGAGTATTATGGGAGTCATATACATTTTAATTGTGGTTAGTCTTTTTGTAGCGATTATTTTTTTAGCAGTTTTTTTCTTAGCTGTAAAAAATGGTCAGTTTGAAGACAATGAAACACCTGCAATAAGAATGTTGTTTAATGATGTTGTTGCCCATAAAAAAAAGTAAGATTCTAAAGAAACAATAATTGAATAACTATTTTATGGAAAAAGAACAATTTTATTATGACAACAAAGTTGTAAAGAAATTTATGTATGCAACTATGTTCTGGGGGTTAATAGGAATGACTGTAGGACTTCTACTGGCTTTCTTATTTATTTTTCCAGAACTTACAAAAGGGGTCTCTTGGTTGAGTTTTGGTAGGTTAAGACCCTTACACACCAATGCTGTAATTTTTGCATTTGTAGGAAATGCCATGTTTGCCGGGGTGTATTATTCTTTGCAAAGATTGTTAAAAGCTAGAATGTATAGCGATTTGTTAAGTAAAATTAACTTTTGGGGGTGGCAAGCTATTATTGTTGCAGCAGCAATTACATTACCATTAGGACTTACCACAAGTAAAGAATATGCAGAACTAGAGTGGCCTATAGATATTGCTATTGCATTAATTTGGGTTGTTTTTGGTATAAACATGATTGGTACCATTCTTAAAAGAAGAGAACGTCATTTATATGTAGCTATTTGGTTTTATTTAGGAACTTTTGTAACAGTAGCTGTTTTACACATTTTTAATAGTTTGGAATTGCCAATTTCATTAACTAAAAGTTACTCTGTTTATGCAGGTGTACAAGATGCATTGGTACAATGGTGGTATGGACACAATGCTGTGGCTTTTTTCTTAACCACACCTTTTTTAGGGTTAATGTATTACTTTGTGCCTAAAGCAGCTAACAGACCTGTATATTCTTATAGGTTGTCTATTGTTCACTTTTGGTCTTTGATCTTTATTTACATTTGGGCAGGACCTCACCACTTATTGTATACTTCTTTACCAGATTGGGCTCAAAATTTAGGAGTAGCTTTCTCGGTAATGTTAATAGCACCCTCTTGGGGAGGTATGATTAATGGTTTGTTAACCTTAAGAGGTGCCTGGGATAAAGTTAGAACAGAACCTGTTTTAAAGTTTATGGTAGTAGCTATTACAGGTTACGGTATGGCAACGTTTGAAGGTCCAATGTTATCTTTAAAAAGCATTAATGCCATAGCACACTTTTCAGACTGGATTATAGCACACGTGCATGTGGGGGCTTTGGCTTGGAATGGTTTTTTAACATTCGGAATGATTTATTGGTTGGTTCCTGTATTGTTTAAAACAAAATTATATTCTTATAAAATGGCTAATATCCATTTTTGGTTAGGAACATTAGGAATTATAATTTATGCTTTTCCAATGTATATAGCAGGTTTTGTACAAGCTTCTATGTGGAAACAGTTCAACCCAGACGGGACACTTGTTTATGGGAATTTTTTAGAAACCGTAACACAAATTATTCCAATGTATTGGATGAGAGCAATAGGAGGGTCTATGTATATTGTTGGAGCTATTGTAATGTTATTTAACATGGTTGCTACAATTAAAAAAGGTTCTGAGGTAGAAGATGATTATACAGAAGCAGCTCCTTTACAAAGAGTAAAAAAAGGAAGATTGTTAGGAGAAACTTGGCATCAAAAATTAGAAAGAAAACCAGTACAATTAACCATTTTTGCTACCATTGCTATTTTAATTGGTGGAGTTGTACAAATAGTTCCTACACTAATGGTAGAGTCTAACATACCAACCATTAGCAGTGTAAAACCTTATACTCCTTTAGAATTAGAAGGTAGAGATTTATACATAAGAGAAGGTTGTGTAGGATGTCATTCACAAATGGTAAGACCTTTTAGATCTGAAGTTGAACGTTACGGAGAGTATTCTAAAGCAGGAGAGTTTGTTTACGATCATCCGTTTTTATGGGGATCTAAAAGAACAGGTCCAGATTTACATAGGGTAGGAATGAAATATTCTGATAGCTGGCACTTCAATCATATGTTAGATCCACAAAGTACATCACCAGGTTCTATTATGCCACCTTACCCTTGGTTGTTAAAAAATACTTTAGATAAAAGTAGTACAGAAAAGAAAATGAAAGCTATGGTTACTTTGGGAGTTCCATATACAGAGTATGAAATAGCTAGTGCTCAAAAAAGTATGGATGCTCAAGCTGATTTGATTGCTAAAAACTTAACACAAGATCCATCTTTTGTAGAAAGCTATAACATGGCCAAAGAAGATGCTAAAAAAACAGGAAAAGAGTTTGTACCTATTCAAGAAAGAGAAATTGTTGCTTTAATTGCGTATTTACAAAGATTAGGAACCGATATAAAAACCAAATAAGATGTTAAAATTTATCAAAAACCATATGGTAACTATCGATGGGATAGAGGTATATCCAATCATTTCATTGTCTATATTTTTTGTATTCTTTTCCCTTTTGTTTTTATGGGTGTTTAAGGCTCAAAAAGAATATTTAAAAAAAGTTAGCAACCTACCATTTGAATCATAAAGACAGAACTATGAATAAAAATAAACAAATAATAGGCTTTGTAATTTTAAGCTTAATCGTATTACTAGGCATAGAAATAATGTTTCCATCAGGACATGGATATTCTTCTTTGTTAGCCTTAAAAATAACCTTGTATCTGCTTTTTGTAGGAGTGTTGTTTAGTGTAAAGTATGTGGTTGAGAGAATGAATAATTTGTATTTATCATTGTCATCAGAACAAGAGAAAAAAACGTTTTTTGAACAAAAAGAAACCAAAAAGAAAAACTGGACAAGTTGGAAAGGAATTCTTAAAAACCTATCAGATGCCAAATCTATAGAAGAAGAAAGTGATATTATTTTAGATCATGACTTTGATGGTATTAGAGAATTAGACAATAATTTACCACCATGGTGGTTGTATGGTTTTTACATAACTATTGTATTTGCTTTCGGATACTTGGTGTATTATCATGTATTAGATGGGGCTACTCAAAAAGATGAATATTTGGCAGAAGTAGCTTTGGCTAAAAAACAAATAGCCGCTTATGAGACAACACAAGAAAAAGTAGATTTATCGGCCTTGGTGACTAGTGGAGCAGGAAATGAAGAAGGAAAAAAACTGTTTAAAAAGAACTGTGCAGTGTGCCACGCTGTAGATGGTGGTGGTAAAATAGGCCCCAATTTAACCGATGCATATTGGATTTTAGGAGGGGGAATAGAAAACGTATACAATACCATAGCAGAAGGAGGAAGACCAGGAAAAGGAATGATTGCTTGGAAGAATAGTTTTAGTCCACAAAAATTACAGCAGTTAGCAGCTTATGTGGTTAGCTTACAAGGAACGACACCAAAAGAACCAAAGGCTCCACAAGGAGATGTATATAAAGAATAGTTGTTTTAAGTATGGGAGTAGATAACAAAGAGGTTTTTAGAGATTCCATTTCTACAATAGATGAGCAAGGAAAACGTTCATGGATTTATCCGAAAAAGCCAAAGGGGAAGTTCTATAATTATAGAACTTGGCTTAGTGTATTTCTATTGGCTATTTTGTTATCGGCTCCCTTTATAAAAATTAAAGGAAATCAACTGTTTCTTTTTAATGTTATAGAAAGAAAGTTTCACATTTTTGGGTTTCCTTTTTGGCCACAAGATTTTTATCTTTTGGTAATTTCTATGTTAGTAGGAGTTGTTTTTATTATTTTATTTACTGTAATCTATGGTAGGGTGTTTTGTGGATGGATTTGTCCGCAAACTATTTTTTTAGAAATGGTATTCCGTAAAATAGATTATTGGATTGAAGGTGATAAAGGAGCTCAGAAAAGATTGGCCAAACAAGCTTGGAATACAGAAAAAATAAAAAAGAGAGCAGCCAAACATAGTTTGTATTTGCTTATTTCTTTTGTAATATCTAATGTGTTTTTAGCATACGTTATTGGTAGCGATGCTTTGTTAAAAATAATAAAAGAACCCATATCTAATCACGTAGGTGGTTTTGTGAGTATTTGGATTTTTACAGGAGTATTCTATTTTATATTTTCTTGGTTTAGGGAACAAGTTTGTATAATTGCTTGTCCATACGGAAGGTTACAAGGAGTATTGCTAGATAATAAATCTATTATTGTGGCTTATGATTATATTAGAGGAGAAGGAAAAAAAGGAAGAGCTAAATTTAGAAAAAACGAGAATAGAACAGAAGTTGGTAAAGGAGATTGTATAGATTGCGACCAATGTGTAGAGGTTTGTCCTACGGGAATAGATATTAGGAATGGAACACAATTGGAGTGTGTAAACTGTACAGCATGTATGGATGCTTGTGATTTTATGATGTTGAAAACCAATCAGCCTAAAGGTTTAATTCGTTACGCATCAGAAGAAAATATAGCCAAAAACAAACCTTTTGAGTTTACCATTAGAATAAAAGCTTATACAGCAATATTAAGTGTTTTAATTATTGTATTAATAAGTCTTTTAACTGTTAGAAGTTCTGTACAAGCAAACTTTTTTAGGGTTCCTGGAGAATTGTATCAGGTAAAAGATAAAGGAACTATTAGCAATGTATATACTTATAAATTGGTAAATAAACTAAATGAAAATGTAGACTCATTATCGTTTAAATTATTGTCTCATAGCCAAGGAACGGTTAAGTTGGTAGGAACAGATCATTTGCTTTTAAATGCGCAAGCTATTTTTGAAGGAACTGTTTTTGTAGAAATTCCACAAACTGATTTAGAAGATAGTAATGAAGTAATTGAAATAGGGGTGTATAAAAATAATGAGGAAATTACAACGGTAAAAACTCAATTTTTAAGCCCAAAAAAAGGTTGGTAAGTAAGTTAAACTTAAAAAAAATAAAGAATGAAAATTAATTGGGGAACAAGTGTGGTGTTAGCCTTTGTGGCTTTTATAAGCTTTATTTTGTTTTTTGTTGTAAAAACATTTACGCAACCAGCATATGAATATGACTTGGTTTCAGAAGCTTATTATCAGGAAGAATTAGATTTTCAAAAAACAATAGACAATTCTAAAAACACAGCAGGGTTAAAAGAAAATGTACAGTTTACCAAGCTACAAGAAGAATTTATAATTACCATTCCTAATAAACATAGGGAGGTAATTAATGCAACCATTCAGTTTTACAGACCATCTAACGAAAAGTTAGATTTTAGTAAAACAATTAACTCTAAAGAAAATCATATTGTTTTTACATCTAAAGAACTGGTCAAAGGAAGATGGAATGTAATGGTTACTTGGTCTTATGCAACAAATCCTTTAGAAGAGTTTTATCAAAAAGAATCTATTTATTATTAATCAATTTTTATTGGCTAATGCTACCTAGCATTACACAAAAGGTTTTAATCTTAATTGATTTTAGCAATGAATTTTTGTATTGATAAAAAATAGTAAATAAAAGTTAAGAACTTAAATATGTTTATATCTGCTTTTGTATTTGGTTTGTTAAGTAGTTTGCACTGCGTAGGTATGTGCGGACCAATTGCTTTTGCTTTGCCAGTGCATAAAGGAAGTGCAACTCAAAAGTGGCAAAAAATAATAGCTTATCACATAGGTAGATTAACAACCTATGCTATTATAGGAGCTGTTTTTGGTTTGTTTGGTAGAGCATTTGTGTTGGCAGGTTTACAGCAATTATTATCTATTATAGCAGGGATTGTGTTAATAGTAATAGCATTGTTTCAGAAAAGGATTTTAAATTTTTTGGAACAAAAAACTTCATCTAAAGTTGTTGGATTGATACGTGAAGGGTATCAAAAAATAGCAAAATCTAGTAGTGTGGTTAACTTTTTTAGTTTAGGAGCTTTAAATGGTTTGTTGCCATGTGGAACGGTATATATTGCTTTAATTGGAGCTGTTGCTACTCAAAACATTGGGGCGGGAAGTTTGTATATGCTTGTGTTTGGACTGGGAACTGTTCCGTTAATGATGATTTTAATGGGAGCAAAAATAGTAAGTACCACCAGGTTTAAAACTGTTTTTAGAAAAGCAGTTCCTGTCATGTTATTTATTGTAGGAGGTCTGTTTGTATTGAGAGGGATGGGATTGGGAATTGCATTTGTATCTCCATCAGATTTAAGTTTACACATCCATTTGGTTCCTATAGAATGTCACTAAACGTATTTTTAGAGCATCGTTATTTTTTGTTTTTATCATAATCTTTATAAGAACTTATAAGTGTGATCGTTTTTGTGAAATAGATAAAAAGAAGTCGTCTAGTTTGTTTTAACTTGGCGACTGCTTTTTTTTAATGCGATAAACTGGTGTGTTTTACACGGTTTTAGAAAATTGCATTGGTTGTGTGTTTGCGTTTAAGTACTGATCTATGGCCATACAAATATTTCTAATAAAGGGTTTTCCTTTTTGGGTAACTTTAATTTTAGAATTTGCAACTGTAACCAATCCATCTTTTACCAAAGGAAACATTTTTAGAGGTGTTTTTTCTAAGGCTTTGCAGTGCAATGTTTCATCATCCCATTTAGTTTCGTAATGGCACATTAGGTTTAAAATATGTTGTCTAATAATTAAATCTTCATTGGTTAAAATATGGCCTTTGTAAATAGGAAATACATAGTTGTTTACTAAAAATTGATATTCTTCTATGTTTTTTACATTCTGATAAAACCCATTCCAACTGTCTCCTATAGAAGATGCTCCTAAGCCAATCATCACATCGGTTTTAGCGTGAGTATAGCCCATAAAGTTACGATGCAAGGTTTTGTTTTCTAAAGCTTGGTATAAGGAATCGGTTTTTAAAGAAAAATGATCCATTCCTATATTTTGATATCCAAATTTTAACAAGCTAGATTTACCTTCTTCATACATTAATAATTTTTCTTTTCCATCGGGTAAATTTTCTTCAGAGTAACCTCTTTGTCCATTTCCTTTTAACCATGGAACGTGTGCATAACTGTAGAAAGCAATTCTGTCAGGAGCCAATTCTATGGTTTTTTGAATGGTGTGTTCTACATGTGCTATTGTTTGAAAAGGCAATCCGTAAATAATATCATGACCTACAGAGGTGTAACCAATTTTTCTGGCCAATTCCGTAGCCTCTTTTACCTTGTTAAACGGTTGTATTCTATGAATTGCTTTTTGAACAGTTGGATTGTAGTCTTGTACCCCAAAAGAAACTCTTCTAAAACCTAAATCAAATAAAGTTTGTAAATGTTCTTTGGTTGTGTTGTTTGGATGTCCTTCAAAACTAAACTCATAATCATTAGCTAGGTGAGAAGTGTTGATGATACAAGTTAATAGATAATTTAAATTTTCGGGACTAAAAAAGGTAGGAGTTCCTCCTCCTATATGAATTTGTTTGATGATTGGTTTTTCATCAAACAAGTTTAAATATAGTGACCATTCTTTTAGAACTGCTTTTATGTATGGAGATTCTACTTCGTGTTTTTTAGTAATTCTTTTGTTACATCCACAAAAAGTACACATGCTTTCACAAAACGGAAGATGTATGTAAATACTAATTCCTTCGGTTTTGTTTGTATTGTTGTAAGTTTCTATTAATTTATCTTTCCAAGTAGTTAGTCTAAAATCTGTCACATTCCAATGAGGTACCGTTGGGTAGCTAGTATATCTAGGACCAGGTATATTGTATTTGTTAATTAAATTAAGATCCATAGTGTTTTATTTTTGTTGTAATTGTAATTTTAATAACAATACTTGTTCGTATTTAAGACTTAAATCTTTAGTAATAGAAGGGTTTTTAATAATAAAATTCTTCCATTTTTTAGCAAAAAGACTTTGGTAATAGGTAATTCCTTCTAGTAAATTGTTAGAAAAATTAATGAACGTTTTGTGCTGTTGTGGGCTTAATTGTTCTTTAATTTCTGCAGCTAAATAATCTATGTACATGGTTAATTCTTTTATAAACATGTGCGGTCTAGGCTTGTTTCTTAAAACGTTTTTTTTGCCATAAATATGTTCAAGCATTTGAGTTAAACTTAATTTTTTATCAAAATAAGCCATGTTTGGACCTGGGCAAACAGAAACTCCGTTACCTTCTGTTTTGGTGTTTATGTTGTATTTTAATAGCGCAGAGGTTCCTAACCCTACACAAATGCAAGATTTTTCTGTTACCTTATTTATTTCTTTTGTAAGTTGAGTATTGTTTAATTGTGAATTTTCTTTAAGTTGATTGATTTTTAAAAATTGATATTCTCTTGAAGCAATGCACAATCCTTCTTTTTTAAACTCTGTGTTTAATGCTACATGTCTTTTAGGACAAGCGCTACCAGGTCTGTTTTTTTGAATGTTTTCTAGTTTTTTTAAATCTTTAGTGTTGCCTTTTAAATTGTTAAAACGAACTCCTAAGGGAGAAATGTTGCTTAAGTACAAGTCTTTTTCATTGGCATTTGCCAATTGTTCTAACGTATTGTTATCTACAGTTGTGGCTTGTGGTACAAGTAAAAAAGGAGATCCCCAACCCACTGAATTTAAATGGTAGTTTTTTAATAAAAATTCATGCTCTTCAGAAGTTCCAACACCGCCTTGAGCAGAAATTTTAAGCAGAGGTTTTTTAAACGGAATTGGTTTCTTTTTGCTTTTTAATGCACTAGAAAATAATTCATAGGTAGTATTGTAAAGTTCTTCTTTGTTTTTGTGAAACTCTTCTAACACAGGACCTATTAAAAGACCGTTAGTTGCAAAGGCATGTCCTCCGCAGTTTAAACCAGATTCTATTCTGTACTCAGAAACCCACAATCCTTTTTTGGCTAAATATTTTCCTTGAATAATGGCAGAACGATAATCGCTTACTTTTAATACAATTTTTTTAGAGATAACACCTTTTTTATTAGGATAAAAATCATCAAAAGTTTCTAAGTAATTATACAATCTAGGATTCATTCCGGCAGAAAATATTACGGATGATGTAAGATTAGATTTTGCAAAACCTCTAAGGGCTGCATGAGCATCGTTAAATTCTGTAGGTAAAACATTGTGATTGTAGTAGTTTGTTTTGTCTACTTTGGTCATAATATTTACATCAATAGCTCCTTTTACCAAATTGTTTTGTACCAATGTTTTTATTTCAAAATCGTTGGTGCTGTTTTCTAATCGTTGTTTTAGTTTAGAATTTGGAGGTAACAGTTCTATGTAATTTTGTAAAGCTTTAGAACCTAATGTAATAGCGTTTTTTAAGTGGGCTATTTTTTTTTCAACAATATCGTTTACCAAGTTTAAATACGCAGTAATTCGCAAAGCTCTATAATCAATAGTTCTGTTGCTTATTTCTACATATTTTATATTATTTTTTTCTGAATGGTATTTTCTAAGTTTTTCTAATAAAATATCATCTACTAAAGAAATAACAGAGTCTATTCCGTATGCTGCAACTTTTATAGGAGAGTCTGCGGTGTAACCTATTCCCATAACTGGAATGTGAAATGTGTGTTTTCCCATTTGTTTTTTTGTAAGATGTTATAAGACAAATGTAGAAGCAATGCTTCTATGGAAAAATGATAATTGTCACTTGAAGAATAGGACAATAAAAAAAGCTGTTAAAAATGAATTTAACAGCTTTTTAAATTTGTAAGAGTTGGTGTATTACATAATTACTTTTACAGTGTCTTGTAAGTTTCCTTTAGATATTTTAACAAGGTAAACTCCATTAGCCAATCCTTCTGTACCTACTTGTTGTCCTGTAATAGAATATACAGCATCTAAATTTGCTCCATTTACAGTAATAGAACCGTTACTTGCATTTACAGAAGCTTCTTGAATAGACCCAGAAGTACTAATACTTAAAGTAGCTCCAGTATTTTGTTGAATATCATCTATATAATAAACATCTCCATCATAAGTTCCGGTCGCATTAATTTTAAAATCTATTCTACTTAAATATCCTGGTTCAGCTCCTGCTACAGTTGTTCCATCAGATTTTAATACAGCATCGGCAAAGTTAAATTCAACTTCATACCAAGTGTTTAAAGACAATCCTGTAAATGTTTGAGCAGTTGTTTCGTGTAAAGCTCCAGAAAACCAAGGTTCTAATTGTATAGTAACATCAGTTTCGTTTACTGTTAAAAATTTAAATTTATAAAAGGTACCATTTGTAGCACCATAGGTTCCACCAGGATTACTAACAGCTAACCATCTCCAAGATGCAGCAGTATCTGTTAATGTAATTTTAAAAGAAGTAGCACTAGTGTTAATACCCGAAGTATTTGGGTTTGTAGCATTTTCAGCAGTAGCTTGTGGAGTACCTCCTCCTCTAACAATTGGGGTTAGTGTTGTGCTCTCAAAATCTTGAGTATACTGTCCGTAAGTTAAGGTTGATAATGTAAGAAATCCTCCTAAAAGTAATTTTTTAATCATAATTAAAGTTTTTAAATAATTAGTAGTGCTACAAAACTAGCTAGTTTCTCTACCTTTAAGGGTGATAAATAAAGAAACTAAGGGAACAAATCGTTATAAAAGAATGATAGCGATAGAAAACAAATTCTATGTGTTGTTTGGTTAGTAAGTGTTGTAAAACAAATGAACAAATTATTACAATAAAAAGATTATTTAGGAATAACTATAATTTGTCTTTTTCAAAAACGTATTTTTGCAACATGAGTGATAAGATGCAAGCCATAATAAACGAGTTACCAGCTAAACTTTTTAAAGACAGAAAAGAAAACATTTCTTATTTTAAAAGATTAAAAAAAAGAGCTCCTAAAAACATTGATTATATTGTACAAGACTTACATGATAAAGAATTTGAAAAAACAGATTGTTTAACATGTGCTAATTGTTGTAAAACAACAAGTCCTATGTTTTTTCCTAAAGATATAGAAAGAGCCGCTAAGTTTTTAAGGGTTAAAGAGCAAAAGTTTATTCAAACTTATTTGGAAAGAGATGAGGATGATTGCTATGTTTTAAAATCTGCTCCATGTACTTTTTTAGATGAAAATGATAATATGTGCATGATTTATGATGCAAGACCTAAAGCTTGTGCAGAATATCCGCATACAAACAGAAAAAAGTTTCTTCAGTTAACAGATTTAACATTAAAAAACTCAGAAATATGCCCAGCAGCTTATAACATTGTAGAGGCATTAAAAGCAGCAGTTCCTATGAGTAGTAACTCTACTAGCGAAAAATTTAGAAAGTACTAACAAAATGAATTTAAGAGTCTCTAAATTTTTTGGGATTTGCTATGCAGATGAAATTGCTGAAAAAGAATTTTTTGCTAAAAAATTTAGAGTACATGTAAAAGGAGAATTGGCCAATTTTTCTTTTGAACTAATGAAAGGATTGGATGAGAAGTTAATTCGCTCTAAAAACAATGAATTTACTTTTTTTGAGATTGAAGATGTATATCTTAAAAACCAATTAATAAAAATGTTAACAGAGCTTCCTGACATAAAAAAGATGACACTTACTTTAGAAGGTGTTACAAAACCAATTAAGCATTTAAAATTAACGCACAAAGGTTTTTTAATGCAGTTAATTTAATGGGTATAATAAGTAGTTAGCCCTTATTTTTTTAAACGCATCAACATTTTTTTTCCAGCTTTTTTCAATGTCTTTGGCAGAAAGTCCCTTTTTTAGCTGATGTTCTAAAATAGTGTCTCCTGCATGAATGGTAAACGTATTTCCAAAGAACTTAGCTTTGTTTGGATATTTAGCAAATGCATCTACCAACCATTTTATAGATACCTTGTGTAATTTAGGGTGTGTACGTAAATCTACACCGTAGCAAGTTTTATTTTGGTCTTTTGGATATTTGCTTCCAAAATTTGATATAGGAGTGTAACTAAAATCGGTTTTAGGAAACAAAGCGCTTCCATATCTTTGAAATTGAAATTCTGTACCTCTTCCGGCATTGATAGGGGTTCCTTCAAAAAAACCTAAACTAGGATAAAGGTTAATAGCTGTGTCGTTAGGCAAGTTTGGTGAAGGCCTAATAGGTAAGTGATAATTACTTTGATGGGTGTAATTTTTTAACGGAATTATTGTTACATCGCACTGAATACCATCTTTCAACCATTTTTCTCCATTAATCATTTTTGCATATTCTCCAATGGTCATTCCATAGACCAAAGGAACCGGATGTTTTCCAACAAAGGAACTAAAAGCAGGGTTTAACATAGGTCCGTCTACATAATGCGCATTAGGATTAGGTCTGTCTAAAACCAAAACAGGAATGTTGTGTTCTGCACAAGCTTCTAAAACGTAATGTAAGGTAGATATATAGGTGTAAAAACGAACTCCCACATCCTGAATGTCAAAAATCATAACATCAATATTTTTTAAATCATTAGGTGTTGGTTTTTTGTGTTTTCCATACAAAGAAACAATGGGTAAGTTTGTTTTTTTATCAATACCATTTGCTACGTGTTCTGCTGCATCGGCACTGCCTCTAAAACCATGTTCCGGAGAAAATACATTTACAATTTTAATGTTGTGTGTTAGCAAAGAATCTACTAAATGAGTATATCCTTTTTGATGAAAAATAACAGAAGTTTGGTTGGCTACAATTCCAATTTTTTTGTTTTTTAAAAAAGGCAAATATATTTCTGTTTGGTTAGCACCAGGAGTTACTGTTTTTTTTTGTGCTTTGCAAGATGATAAAAATGCAAATGAGAAAAATACAAGAATTAAAAATGTATTTTTGAAAACCAATCTAAAGGATACTAACATTGAATTTTGAATTATTTATAGCAACAAGATTAACCAAATCTAAGGAATATAAAAATAGTATATCATCTCCAATCATAAAAATTGCCATTTCAGCCATTGCTTTGGGAGTAATTATGATGTTAGTTTCTATTGCTACAGGAGTTGGTTTGCAAAGAAAAATTAGAGAAAAGGTAGCGGGTTTTAATGGACATGTGGTGATTAGTAATTTTGACAATAACCAATCTAAAACAACCCAACAACCAATTTTAAAAAATCAGAATTTTTACCCACAATTTGCCAATGTAGATGGAATAAAACACATTCAGGTTTTTGCTACCAGACCTGGAATTATTAGAACCGAAACCGATTTTGAAGGAATCGTATTAAAAGGAGTAGATAAAGATTACGATTGGTCTTTTTTTAAAGAGTATTTGGTTACTGGCCAGCTTCCTGTTTTTACCAATAAAACATCTGGAAATGTTTTAATATCTCAGCTTATTTCAGATAGAATGCAGTTAAAAGTAGGAGATAAGTTTGATACTTTTTTTGTAAAAGAAAATTCAAACTCTTTGCCTAGTAGAAGAGTTTTTACAGTAAAAGGAATTTATGATAGTGGGTTTGAAGAGTTTGATAAAACTTTGATTATTGGTGATTTAAAACAAGTACAACGTTTAAATAATTGGGAGGCAGACCAAGTAGGTGGTTTTGAAGTTTTTGTCAACGATTTTAATCAAATAGATAGAGTTTCTAAAGAAATTTATCAGCACATAGATGCAACTTTGGATAGTAGAAGTTTGTTTGAACAATATCCTCAAATTTTTGAATGGCTACAATTGTTTGATGGGAATATAGCCATCATCATTATTATTATGATTGTGGTTGCAGGAATTAATATGATTACTGCTTTATTGGTTTTAATTTTAGAAAGAACTCAGTTAATTGGAGTTTTAAAAACACTAGGAGCCAACAGTTGGTCTGTTAGAAAAATATTTTTATACAATGCTTCATATATTATAGGTAGAGGTTTGTTAATAGGGAATGTAATAGGTTTGCTGTTGCTTTTTTTACAATACCAATTTCAATTTATAACACTTGATCCTAAAAACTATTACGTACATGTTGCACCTGTTTATATAACCCTATATCAAGTTGTACTTTTAAATGTAGGAACTTTATTACTTTGTTTATTAATGATGTTGATTCCTTCTGTAATTATTTCAAAAATAAGTCCAGCAAAGTCTGTAAAATTTTCATAAAAAAAACCTCCAGTTGGGACTGAAGGTTTTTTAAACTAACTAAACTTAAACTATACTAAATCGAAAATTTTATTTTCTAACTATTTCTATATATTCAATTACTGTGCCAAATAATGTTTTTTGATTTTTAATTTCATAAAAAAAACCTCCAGTTGGGACCGAAGGTTTTTTTAAACTAACTAAACTTAAACTATACTAATTTGAAAAACTATTTTTTACTTATTATAGTTAATCCAATTACTGTGCCAAAGTTATTAGTTTACGTGTTTTTTTGCGTGGTAAGAAGATCTTACCAAAGCAGAACTTTCTACATGTTTAAATCCTAAAGATTTTGCATACAATTCGTATTCTTTAAACAATTCTGGTGTAATAAATTCTTTAACAGGTAAGTGCTTTTTACTAGGTTGTAAATATTGTCCTAGGGTAACTACATCTACATTTGCATTTGCAAGATCTCTAAGGCTTTCAAATACTTCTTCTTTGGTTTCACCTAGTCCAAGCATAATTCCCGATTTGGTTCTTCGTTGTCCTTGTGCTTTAATGTATCTTAAAACTTCTAAGCTTCTATCATATTGTGCTTGTATACGTACTTCTCTGGTTAAACGTCTTACGGTTTCTAAGTTGTGAGAAATTACTTCTGGAGCTGCTTTAATCAAACGATCTATATTAGTTGTGTTTCCTTGAAAATCTGGAATCAACGTTTCCATAGTTGTGTTTGGGTTTGCTCTTCTTACAGCAGCAATGGTTTCTGCCCAAATAATAGAACCTCCATCTTTTAAGTCATCTCTATCTACCGATGTTAGTACCGCATGTTCAATTTTCATAATTTTAATAGAACGTGCAACTTTTTCAGGTTCGTCCCATTCTACCGTTTCTGGTTTTCCGGTTTTAACACCACAAAATCCACAAGAACGTGTACATATGTTTCCTAAAATCATAAAAGTGGCTGTACCATCTCCCCAACACTCACCCATGTTAGGACAACTACCACTAGTACATATAGTATTTAACTTGTATTTGTCTACCAAACCTCTTAATTCTGTATATTTTTTACCCACAGGTAATTTTACACGTAACCAATCAGGCTTTTTTTTGCCTACAGGTATGGTTCCTGGGTTTGTTTTGCTAGGTAATACAGATTTAAATGTTGATGTTTCCGTACTCATGTGCTTTTTATTTAGACTAGCAAAGATACAAAACACAAGTGGATTGTTTAAAAGGCTCTTTAATTATTCTATAAGAAAGTATAGATGCATACCAAATTTTAAAAACTGTTTAAAATAGGACGAAACATTCAATCTTAATATTGTAGGAATGGTGTTTTAGAAAGTAAAAGCTTAATTTTTACGATTGCTATTGGTAATAATTTCTGCTAATAATTTTTTAGCTCTTAACAGTTTTACTTTTACGTTGTTAATGGGTTCTTTTAATTTTGCAGCAATTTCGATGTAAGATAATTCTTGAAAATACCTGTAATTAATAACTTGCTGATATTTAGGTTTTAAAAGCTTGATATTTCTTTTTAGTTCTGCTAAATTTTGTTCTATAATAATTTTGTCTTCTGGAGAAGGGTCACTGTCAAACAATTGATGAATTTCTTTGTTGTCAGATCCTATAGAAATGGTAACATTCTTTTTTTTACGCAACTCATCAATTAGTAAATTTTTTGCAATGGTAAACAACCAAGTTTTAAATCCGTAAGCATCGTTATATGTTGTTATTTTATCAAACGCTTTAGAAAAGGTAATAATGGTAATATCTTCGGCATCAATAGTGTCGTTGTTTACTTTAGATTGTATAAAAGTATATACATCGTTCCAATATAAATTTAACAAGTAGTTGTAGGCTGTTTGATCTCCTTTTTGAGCAGCTTTAATATGTTTACAAAGAATGTCTTTAGAGGTCATGACCACTTTTTGGGTTTGGAAAATGAATTACAACTAAAAATATAAATTTGAAATAACAATAAAATTAAATCTAAAAAAGGAACTATAGGAAGTATTTTTTTTTCTTTTAATTTAAACGAAGCAATTCCAACAACAATATATTCACTTAAGAATTTAAAAGCAATTAAAGAGCCAATAAAAATTTGATGTTGTTGAGAACTTACATAAAAGAAAGAAAAGGGTAGTATTAACCAAAATAACATTCTATTTAAGGCATAGGTACCTAAAATATATTGATGGTGTTTTTTGTAATAATTGGCGGTACTGATGTGTCTTCTTTTTTGTGTAATTAATTCTTTTAAGGTGGTTTTAGGAGTAGAAACCATATGGCTTTGTTCTTCAAAACAAATTTCAGTGTTTTTAGAATTGGCAATTTGGTTGATGAACAAATCATCATCTCCAGACATTATTTTTACATATTGATTGTATCCTTTGTTTTTTAAGAAAAGTTCTTTACTATACATTAAATTTCTACCCACTCCCATATAAGGAATACCAATTTTAGCCAAAGAAAAGTATTGCAATGCTGTTAATAAGGTTTCGTATCTTATAATTAGGTTTAAAAAACTATTGTGAATGGTTTTGTATGGGCCGTAACCTAATACAATTGGAGTTGTTTGGCTGTATAAATTAGCCATTTCTTGAATCCAATAATTGCTTTTAGGAATACAATCTGCATCTGTAAATAATAAACAATTGTTAGTTGCTGCTTTTATTCCTAGTGTAAGTGCGTATTTTTTATTTCCATAAAAATGATCAGATTCTTGAACATTTACAATTTTTATAAACTTGTATTTTTCGGCAAATTCATGGTAAACATCTTCGGTTTCATCATATGATCTGTCGTTAATTAAAACAATTTCAAAATTAGAATATTGTTGTTCAACAAGTTTGGGTAAAAGTGTTTTTAGATTTTCAGCCTCGTTTTTAGCACATACAATTACAGAAACCGGTATTGTGTTTTTTTGTGTAACCTTACTTTTAGAAAAATTAAAAAAATTAAAAATTACTACGTAAAAAATAAAATGAATTATAACAATAGTAACACATAACACCAAAAGAAATAAAGTCATATAAATGTAAAGAGGTATTATTTGTTTTCGCAGTCTTCGGGCATTTTACCACAAAAACCACAAGGTTCACCAGACTGGTTAAAATTACTGTTTTGACTAGCACAAGTTCCAGAAAATTCTCCATTTTTTTTACCCCATATTTTAATGGCAATTCCAGCAAATGCTAACGCTAATAAACCTAATGAAATAAGAAATAGTTTCATATAAAAATATTTTTGGTAAAGATACATTTTTTAAAAAGACAAGTAAAATATTAACGCTCTAACTATATCTTTATAAACTCCTTTTTTTAAGTCGTAAAAATCATTTATACATTACTAAAAAAAATCAAAAAGAAATAGAAAAATAAAAGCAGGAACAACGTGTATTTGTTGATTTTATTGCAGATAGATGTAGGGATTAAAAATTGTTTTTAATCAACTTTTGTTAAGTTTTTTGTGAATACGAAGGGTGTGGTGCTAGGTTTTTGTATTTTTGTGTAAAATTTAACAAAAATAAAAATTTTATGTACGATCAATTAATAGTTGTAAAAGTAGGAACCAATGTAATGAAGAATAAAAACAATAGAATTGTTAGACCTGTGCTTCAGAATTTGGTTTCGCAAATAGCTAGTTTATATGAGCGTAATATCATGACAATTTTAGTTTCTTCAGGTTCTGCTATTGCAGGAAAAGAAGTTTTAGGGCCTTCTAAAATTAAAGATAAATCTATAAGAAGACAAGTATATTCTTCTATAGGACAGCCTAGAATGATGCGTTTGTATTATAATATTTTTCATGATTATGGTATTAATTGTGCACAGGTATTACCTACAAAAAGAGATTTTCAGCCTGGTGTGCACAGAGATAATATGATTAATTGTTACAAAGGATTGCTTAGCGAAGGTGTAATTCCTGTTGCAAACGAAGATGATACGGTGTCTTTAACGTCGTCTATGTTTACAGATAATGACGAAATGGCAAGTTTAATTGCTGAGTTGGTAGAAGCAGATAAGTTAATTATTTTAACAGATATTGATGGAGTGTATACAGGAAACCCTGAAGACGAAAAGTCTGAATTGATAGAAGAGGTTTCGTCTACAGAAAATATAGACAAATACATTCAAGAAAACACCAAAGGAGAAGGAGAAGGTAGAGGAGGTATGAAATCTAAAATTAACGTAGCTCAAAAATCTGCAAAAAATAACATTCCTACTTATATTGCCAATGGTAAAACAGAAAATATAATTATAGATATTATTGAAGATGAATATGTAGGAACTAGAATTTCTAACGAAAACGAATAATTTTAGTTTTAATAAATATTTACTTCTATTTCCAAAGAAATATTAAAGACTTCTTTAATTTTTCTTTGGATTTTTTTTGCAACCTCATGAATTTCAGTTCCTGTTGCATTTCCATAATTTACCAATACCAAGGCTTGTTTGTTGTGTACCCCAGCATTGCCAAAAGATTTTCCTTTAAAACCAGCTTTTTCAATCAACCATCCGGCAGGGATCTTAACTACACTGTCCGATATAGGATAAAAAGGCATATCTGGATATTGTTTGTTTAGCGTTTTATAGAGTTCTATAGGGATTACAGGGTTTTTAAAAAAACTACCACTATTTCCTATTTCTTTTGGGTTTGGAAGTTTACTATTTCTAATGTTTATAATAGCATTGCTAATATCTTTAATTGTAGGGTGGGCAATGTTTTTTAATTCCTCTTGAATAGCACCGTATGAAGTATTGGTTTGATGCTTTTTGGTAGTTAATTTAAAAGTAACACTCGTAATAATATATTTGCCTTTTGCACTATTTTTAAAAATTGAATTTCTGTAACCAAATTCACATTGTTGGTTGGTTAATTTTTCTATTTTTAAAGTTTTGGTGTTGAAAGCTTCTACAAAAAGAATGGTGTCTTTTACCTCAAAACCATAAGCACCAATATTTTGTATAGGACAGGTTCCTACATTCCCCGGAATTAGAGAAAGATTTTCAAGACCACCATAATTCTGATCAATACACCAAAGCACAAATTCATGCCAATTTTCTCCAGCCATTGCAGTAACATCTACGTGCGAGCTTATTTGGTTGTTTACAATTACTCCTTTAATGTTTAAATGTATAACCGTTTGTTCTATGTTTTGAGTTAACAGCATATTGCTACCACCACCTAATAAAAAATAGTCTTTATTTTCTTTTAAAACTTTAATTAAATCGGTAATTGTATTTACGGAAATAAATTTTTTGGCTTTAACATCAATACCAAAAGTATTGTAGTTTTTAAGAGAGAAATTGTATTGATATTGCATGAATAGTTACTGTAAATGAAATTGTAAATTTAGTCTACAAACTCTAATAGCCCAAACATTGTTGGCTGATGTACGTCTTTTTCTTTAACATTATCTACTGGAAAAATAGTAGACATCATTCTTCTACCAATATTGTCATCATCTCTCATTTGTCTTAAGGCTAAAAAAGCCCATTGGTTGTTGGGGGCAATAGGGTATAATTTTGTAGATCCGTTAAAAGCACTGTGAGGAATGGCTAGTTCTAAAGACCAACCTTTGTCAATATCATTATTGTTGTTTAGGGTCCCGTTAATTACTACTTCTAGTTTGTAATCGGGATTGTATGCTCTAACAGGAATGTTTTCTCCATTATGAAAGTTGTTTACAAAAACCAAATCATTCATAGCCTTATTGGCATTTATTTCAAAACAGTAGTGAATTTTTTCTCCGTTAGGTGCAGGAATTAAAAATAGTTCTACACAGTCGTCTAAATAAGGAGCACCATCTCTTTGGGTTTCTTTAGCATTTATGTATTCATCATTTAAATCATAATGTACATAAATAAATTGCTCGTCCCATAACATTCTAAAACTAGTCTTTTGCTTTTCTTTTTCTTTGTGCGTTAAATAAAAATAATCAAAAGTACTTTTTTCGGCATTTTTCCAAGCTTTGTCGTTTAGTTTTCCATCAATTTTTATGTTTGATGTTGCTTTATGTACTTTGTAAATAGGTCTGTTTTTTAAAGATAGGTTAGATGTTTTTTTTTGTAGACTTGTGCAACTAGTTGTAACAACCAACGCAATGATAAATAATAAAATTTTAGGCATAGTAAAATTAGGACTTTTTAACTTGTAAGTATTTTTTATCTGCATAAAAGGTTCCAAATGGTAAAATAGAACAAACTAAAATAATAGCAAATTCTTTGGTGCTCCATTTCTGATCATCTTTTAATAAAAAAGCAAATAATACGTAAGCAACAAATAATAAACCATGAGGCATTCCTAGCGTTCTAACCAAAATATCGTTTCCTGTTAAATGTTTTAAAGGAGTTCCTATTCCTAATAGTAATAAATAGGATATTCCTTCTAGTAAGGCAATAATTTTAAAATTTTTTAAAGTAATCATAAAGCGTATTATTTGATGCTTTAAATGTACTATTAAAACTAAAAAACTCAATCAGATTGATTGAGTTTTTTAGGAATGATTTAGGCATATGTATTTATTTTTTGTTTTTTCCAATATTGCATTAGACCAAAGGCACTTATTGCACAAGATGCCATAGCTTCTACTGTCATAGAGAATACAATTTTAGGGAGTGTTAAATGGTTTCCCCAAAAGGATGAGTTTTGTAACATTGTTAATAGAGAGTTGTCTATAAAATGAACATACATAATCATAGAAACAATGGTAGCTATAACAGCTAACAATCCGGTAGAAAACCCTAAAAAGAGGTTGCTTAAATAATTGTTGTGGTCTTGTTGTTTAATACTTGTTTTAATGGCTGTGTTTATTCCCCATAAAACAAATAGGATATTTAAAAAACGTAATTCTATAACGTGTGTAAGTCCTATTAATTTAATTAGGAAATAAAAACCGATAATGGCTGCATAAATTTTAGCAGCATTTTGAAAGATAATTTTTCTTGTGTTCATAATCTAAAAGGTTTTTATGTTGATTTCCTTTAAGATACTGAAAACTAATGGGTTTTCAAAAGAATAGACAAACAGATCCTTATTTAGATTTGCTCTTAAAGTTAGATGGCATTAAATCTATGTTTCTTTTTTCTGCTGCTTTAATTACAAAAGGGATAATAATACTAGCTCCTGGAAGTAGTACAAAAGGAATTCCTATTCCAGCTATTTTAAGCATATCAAATACATAGTGCTTGATGAATTTTTCCTCTTCTTTTGTAATGTTACCTGTAGTAACATAGGTCTGAATGATGAGTCTTGTCTTTTTAGTATCACTTGCACCTGTTTTTACTCCGTTAAAAAATATATCCAAAGCATCGGTAACCCTTACACGATTTTTATGGATAAAAAGTTTAAAAACTCTATAAGATTCAGATGTCTTCTTTTCGTTCATGGTTTTATAGCAATGCTATTATAAAAAATAACCAAGCTAAAATTAAACATAATCCTCCTAATGGAGTTAATGGTCCTATAAATTTAACAGGAAGTTTACGACTTTTTAAAATACAAATTCCGTATATACTACCAGAGAATAAGCATACACCTATAATAGTAAATAAAACAGCTAGTTTGCTACAAGTGTTGTTAAAGGGTAACGATAACTCTAGTAGTATTAAAAATAAAGCATGATACATTTGGTATTTTATACCAATTTCATAACTATCTAAAACATCTTTAGACCATTTGTTTTTTAGTAAATGGCTACCAAACGCACCTAAAACAATAGCACTTATACCAAAAATTCCTCCAAAGATAAAAGCTAAAGATTGCATTATTCTTCTTCTTGAATTTCTTCAGATTCTTCAGTAAAATCTTCTTCTAAAGTATCAATGTCTGTAATGTCTTCTTCTTCATTAGCAACAGAAGTTTCTGTATAAATGTTTTCAGGTGTAACGGTTTCTGGCAAAGGTTCTTCGTCTCCATCAAAAAACGGAAAAATATCAATAATTGGAGATTCTGTAATACTTGGAATAGAAAAATCAGATACAGAGTCTGCAAATTGTTCTAACAAATATTCATAAGCATCTTTCACATCATTTGCTTGCACCAAAACATAGGTGTTGGTTCTACGTTCTAAGCCTTTGTCTTCGTCTAAGGTTACTAAAGAAACTTTACATTTAAACCATCTGTCTCCATGCTCACTTGGAAAAATTTCTGAAAAATTTGCAACTTTTATATTGGTTATTTTAAATCCTTCAGAAAGGTATTTGCCCATTTCTTCTGTAGCACGTGCTTCAGCTTCGGTAAAAGTTAGGGCATCAAAAAGATAAGGCTGATTAAAGGTTTTTATCTTTTCGTTGTCGTCTATTTTACTGTATTTAACTTTTACTTCGTACCACATAATTTATAAATTTTTGAAGTTCAAAAATAAACAAACAATTGAAAGTAATGCCTATTATTTTTAAGAAGTAATTAACATTATTACTGTTGTTGTTGTTGTTGTTGTTGTTGTTGTTGTTGTTGTTGTTGTTGTTGTTGTTCTGCTGTGTTTGTATTGTAACCATTTACAGGTCTAATGTCTACAGAAACTTTTAGCGTACTCATTCCGCTGCTATATAAAACACCTTTTAGTGGGGCTACATCGTAATAATCTCTACCCCAGGCAACAACAATGTGTTGGTTTTTAGGGATTTGATTGTTTGTAGGGTCAAAGTCTACCCAACCAAAGGTGGGAATGTAAACCGAAAACCATGCGTGCGATGCATCGGTTCCAATTAATTTTTCTTTTCCAGGAGGCGGAAGTGTTTCAATATATCCGCTAATGTATCTGGCAGGTAGGTTCACAGAGCGTAAACAAGCAATGGCAATTTGCGCAAAGTCTTGGCACACACCTTTTTTTTCTTTCATTACTTCACTAATAGGAGTGGCAACATTAGAAAAGGTTGTGTTAAATTCAAAATCTTTAAAAATACGTTGCATTAATTCTAAACTAGCTTCAAAAACAGATCTATTGGGTTTAAAAGATTCTTTAGCATAGTTTAAAATATCATCATTTATATTGTTGATTAGTACAGATTCTAATTGATATTGTCTTGCATTTAAAATATCATCACTTACACCTTTTAAAAGTTCTAAGGTTTCTGATAAAGTTATATCTCTAGCTGATTTTGAATCTAAAATATTGGCACAAACACTAGTGTCTCTATTTACAATACTGCTTGCAATTACTTTTAATTTTTTATGATGTTCTTGTATTGAAAACCGAGTAATAGTATTGCCAAAAAAATCTTCTTTTTCAGAAAATTCAACAGGTTTAGGGCTTATTTCTAACTTATAGTCTACCAGTTGTTGTCCTAGTATATGTTTGGGTTTTAAAATGGCAATATTATGGCAAAAGGTAACCCCTTCATCATAATCGTATGTTGTGTTGTGTATTACCTTGTATAGCATTACATTTCTATTTTTTGTTTCACCATTTGTGTTTGTTGATATGTGTGATCAAAGTAGGTGTTAGCAATAGCAAGTGAGGTTTTGTGTAACAAGTCACTTAATTCTGATAACATTTGCTCTAAATTTTCTCTAATACCATCATTCTGATTAATTTGCAATAGGGTAGCAAGTTCCATGTTTTCTATAATGGTGCATGCTTGTTGAATGTTTTTTTGACATTCATTAAAGCCAATTTCACTTTCTGGAACAGGAAGTTTAGCCACATCTTTTTGGATTCTTTTTAATTGGTAATGGAGAGATTTTGCATAGGATTTGTCTAAAATAATTAAATTGATTACGTTTTCAATTCCTAAATAAGATTGATAACTGTATCTGTAAATATTTAAACTTTCATGACTATTTAACAATGATTCTAACATTTTATAATTGATAGAATCGGGATAATTAAACACAAGCATAGAACGATATTTAGAAATGTTCATTGTCGCTTGTTCCATTTGCAATCCAATAAAATAAAGAAGCAAACCTTGGTTTACCATAATGCTTTCTTCTATTAATCCCATAAACGCTACCAGTCTTGTAATGGTTCTGTCTAAAAGTTTTACAAGGCTGTTAATTGTGTAGCTTTTATCTTTATCGTGGTCTTTCCATAGTTTTTTAATGCTATCAAAAACCCTCCACATGTCTTTAGACCATAAATTTCTAAGCGAATAGTAAGAGTTGTTAAAGCTATTTAATGTTTGTGCCAATCCACCAATTTTTTGAGGATCTAAAATTAAACTTTGCAATTCTTTTAAAGGATTTTCTAGTGTTTTTTCACTCCCTTTTCCTACAAAGCCAGGAAAAGTAGAGGTAATGTTGGTGGTAGCTTTAAACAAATAAATTAATGCTTCCGATTTTGATTGATCGGTATTGTAATGTTCATTGTTCATGTTGTTTAAAACCGTACGTAAATATCTAGAAGTAATTAAAGCTCTACCTAAATATCTACCCGACCAAAATAAATTTTCTGCCGTATTACTAGGCAAATCATTCATGTCTGTAATTCCTGTTTTTTTAGATTGATTCCAGGTGTATTGCTCTATGTTTTTTTGTTTTTGATTGCTGACAATCCAAAAATCTTTACTAATTCCTCCTCGCTGATTAGAAACTCTAAGTTCTTTTCTTTCTGAAGCTACTCTTACCAAGCCTCCGGGCATCACAGCATAACCATTGTCTTTAGCAATACTAAATGTTCTACATACTACTTTTCTGGGTTCTAGTTTTCCTTTAATGTAGCTAGGTGCTGATGAAAACGAAATTTTTTCTTGAGCTACAAATCTATATGGGTTTTTAAGAATTTCTTTTTTAAGCGTTTCAATTTCTTCTGCCGATAAGAATTCTCCAAAATACAGACTTTCTCTGTTAGATTTGTCTATTCTTTTAATAACAAATTTATGAATGTTTTTAAGTACAAATTCTCTTTCCTTTTCTTGACCACACCACCACGATGCTATTTGTGGTAACAACAAATCTTCATCCAGAAAATAATTGCAAATGGCATTCATAAAAGGAATAAGTCCTGAGTTTTCTATAACACCACTTCCTATAGGGTTAATAATAGTAATGTTTTGGTTTCTAACAACTTCTAACAAACCAGCAACTCCAAGATATGAATCTTCTTTAAGTTCTAAAGGATCCACAAAAATATCATCTACTCGTCTTAAAATAACATCAACTTTTTTTAATCCTTTTAAAGATTTCATCCAAACAAAACCGTTTCTAACAATTAAATCATTTCCTTTTAATAAAGGATATCCTAACAAAGTAGCTAAATAAGCATGTTCAAAATAAGTTTCGTTATGGGGTCCAGGTGTTAGAATAACAATATTAGGATTGTCTACATTTTTAGGAGCTGCATCTATTAACATTTGACCAAAGTTGTTAAAAAATGTTGAAGGCTGTTTTACGTGAATGTCTTTGTATAATTCTGGAGCCACTCTATTGGTTGTAAATCTATTTTCTAAGGCATATCCCATTCCCGATGGTGCTTGTGTTCTATCATTCACAACCCACATTCTACCATCTGGCCCTCTTGAAATTTCGGCAGAGTAAATCATTAGGTTTTTAGGAGTTGTGTATTCAATTTGATCACATTGTCTTAAAAAGCCACGATGCTCGTAAAAAACTTCTGGAGGAATAATTTTGTTTTTTATAAGTTTACGTTCTCCATAAATATCTTTTAAAACCAAATCTAAAAGGTGTGCCCTTTGTTGAATTCCTTTTTCTATTGTATTCCACTCATTTTCATGAATAATAAAAGGAATAGCGTTTAGTTCCCAAGGTCTGTGCAAACCGTTAGGATCGTTGTATACATTATAGGTAACTCCATTTTCTACCATAAGCCAATTAATTTCGCTTTGCAATTCACGAAACTCATCCGTACCTATTGTATTAACGTTACTTAATAATTGTGTCCAATTGGGGTTTAGTTTTTGATTGGGCTCTACGATTTCATCATAGCCCTTTAAATCATCAACATAATCTTTTAAAAGTTTATTGGATTCAATACTCATTGATTAAGTTCTATTTTTTACGCAAATCTAATGTATTTGGAAATTCTGGATCAATTGGTAGGGTTTTAAATCTAAACTTTCTTTTGCTGCCAGATTCTTCTACGGTTCTTTTAGGAGCAGCAATTTCATTTTCGGTAATTTCTTCAATAAAGTCTACATCTGTTTGTGTTTCACCAATATCCCAAAATCTATTAATTCTTCTAGATTCTGCTTCAAAACTGTTAACAGGAAATGTTTCATATGATCTACCTCCGGGATGTGCAACAAAATATTTACATCCACCAATAGATTTTCTGTTCCAAGTATCTACAATGTCAAAAGCCAATGGAGTATCTACACCAATAGTAGGGTGTAGGGCAGAATACGGATCCCAAGCTTTGTATCTTATACCAGCTACATATTCTCCTTTTACTGCTGTGGGTTGTAGTTGTACTTTAACTCCGTTACAAGTTAATACATAACGTTCCGTAACAAAATTGGTAACTTTAACTTGTAAGCGTTCTAAAGAGGAGTCTACATACCTAGCGGTACCTCCACCGGTCATTTCTTCTCCTAAAACATTCCAAGGTTCTATACCTGCTCTAAGTTCTAAATGAATGTTGTTAATATTTACGGTACCATGTAGTGGAAACCTAAATTCAAAGAAAGGATCAAACCAATCTACCTGAAATTTGTAACCTGCTTTATTTAATTGCTTTACAATGTCTTTAATATCTTCTTTTACAAAATGTTCTATTAAAAACTTGTCGTGTAATTCGGTTCCCCATCTTACTAAATTGTGTTCGTATGGTTTTTTCCAGAACCAAGCAACAAGGGTTCTAACTAGTAACATTTGCACCAAACTCATTTGCGGATGTGGGGGCATGTCAAAACCTCTAAGTTCTAAAATTCCCAATCTACCAGAAGAAGAGTCAGGAGAATAGAGTTTGTCAATACAAAATTCTGCTCTGTGAGTGTTTCCTGTTAAATCTGTTAATAAGTGTCTAAACAATCTATCGGTTAACCAAAAAGGGACTTCACCATCTTTTGGAATTTGACTAAAAGCAATTTCTAGTTCATATAAATTTTCCATTCTGGCTTCATCTATTCTTGGTGCTTGACTGGTAGCACCAACAAAAGCTCCTGAAAAAAGATAAGACAATCCAGGATGGTGTTGCCAAAAAGTAAGCAAACTACGCAACAAACTAGGTTTTCTTAACAATGGACTATCTGCAGGAGTAATTCCTCCTAAAGTAACGTGGTTTCCACCACCGGTACCTGTGTGTTTTCCATCTAACATAAATTTTTCTGTACCTAAACGTGCTTGTTTGGCTTCGCTGTACAGAGTCATTGTGTTGTGAACCAATTCTTCCCAATTTTTCATAGGTTGTACGTTTACCTCAATAACACCAGGGTCTGGTGTTATTTTCATAGACTCTATTCTATTGTCGTGTGGAGGATTGTATCCTTCTAAAATAACAGGGGTGTTTAGTTCTTTGGCGGTTGCTTCTATAGATGCAATTAAATCTAAAAATGCATCGGCAGATTCTAATGGAGGAAGAAATAAATAGAGTTTACCATCTCTTATTTCGGAACAAATAGCAGTTCTTACAAAATATTTAGGTTTGTTAGTGTCTAATCCTTGGGTGCAAAATTCTTTATACCTAATATTTACTTGCCTTTTAAAGCTAGGTAAGGGTTTACGTTCTTTAAACAAATCGGGTTCATATACAGGAAATACTTCATATTCAGGTTTTGCAATTAAAGAGTTTAAAGGCAATCTTAAACCTACAGGAGAAGTTCCAGGGGTTAAGTGTAGGTTTTTTCTTCTAAAAACCCACTCACTTGTAAACCATTTGTCTTTGTGTTTATTTAAGGGCAATACATATCCCACAGGTGTATGGGTGCCTTGTGCTAAAATTTCGGCAAGTTTTTTTCTAATTAAATCCTCGCTATCATCTTTACTAATATCTATATCCACAGGAATATTCCCTTCTTCCCATAACATGTAAAAAGCATCTTCATAAGTAGGTAAAATATGATTGTGAGATACGTTTAAGTATTTGGTTAGTGTTTTTAAAAAACGGATATCGGCATCTTTGGGAACTATTGGGTTAGGAGCAAAGCAAGATAAAAGTTTGGGGTTGTGCCAAATATTTTTTCCATCTTTTCTCCAATACAGTTGTATTTCCCATCTAGGTAGGGGTTCTCCTGGATACCACTTTCCTTGTGCATGATGCAGCATTCCACCTACACCAATTTTATCCATCAACCTTTTGGTTAAATCGTTGGCTAGTTTTCTTTTATGAGGTCCATCAGCTTCTGTGTTCCATTCGGGAGCTTCCATATCATCAATAGATACAAATGTAGGTTCTCCTCCCATGGTAAGCCTTACATCACCTTTTTGTAAGTCTTTTTCTACTTTGTAACCCAATCTTTCTATGGCTTTCCATTGTTCTTCAGTATAGGGTTTGGTAACTCTAGGAGATTCTAAAATTCGAGTTACTGAATTTTCAAATTCAAATTCAGTTTCACATTTATCAGACAATCCTGTAACAGCAGCAGCACTTTCATAATGAGGTGTACAGGCTAGAGGAATATGACCTTCTCCTGCTAAAAGTCCAGAAGTAGCATCAAAACCAATCCAACCAGCACCAGGTATGTAAATTTCTGTCCAAGCATGTAGATCTGTAAAATCTTGTGCAGGTCCAGACGGACCGTCTAAAGATTCTTCATCGGCTTTTAGTTGCACAATGTAACCAGAAACAAATCTTGCTCCAAACCCTAAGTGTCTTGCTGCTTGTACTAGTAGCCAAGCATAATCTCTACAAGAACCTGTTTTTCGTTCTAAACTTTCTTCACAAGTTTGTACACCAGGTTCCATTCTTATGTTGTAATTTAAAAGCTCATATACTTTTTTATTCAAATCAATTAAAAAGTAAATGGTTTTACGAGGGGTTAGGTCTACCGTTTTTAGAAACTCGTGCAGCAACGGTCCTTTGTCGTTAATTTCTAAATAAGGATGTAATTCCTTTTTAATAATAGATGTATATTCAAACGGATATTCTTCGGCACTTTCTTCTATAAAAAAATCAAAAGGATTGATGGTTTTTAAATCGGCAATAATTTCTACATCTATAGAAAGCTCAGTTGTTTTTTCAGGAAAAACAACCCTTGCTTGGTAGTTTCCAAAAGGATCTTGTTGCCAATTAAAGAAGTGATTTTCGGGTTTTATTTTTAAAGAATAAGATTCTATTGGAGTTCTACTGTGTGGAGCGGGTCTTAATCTAAAAATATGAGGAGATAGATTAACAGAACGATCGTATTTATATTTTGTTTTGTGTGAAATTACAACTTTTAGTGCCATGTGGTATTCGTTTACTTAACCTAAATTAGGAGAAATTAATAGCCTAAATTACTAAAATAAACATGTGATTGGTTGTTGGTTTTTGGGTTTCTAATAGAATTAATGATTTAATGATATTGGTGTGTTTTTTTTAGGTTATACATAATTAATGCAGGGTTAAATATAGAATAGTGTAATGTGTCAATTTTCTGAAATACAATGTTTTGTGTGTTTTTTTTTAAGTATGTATTGCTAATAAAAGAGATGTTTTTTGCAGATGTTTTCTTAGTGTTTTTTTGCTGTTAAAAAACAGTTATTTTACAAGGTTAAGGAGATGGTATGTAGTGTACTATTCCTTAATTTGCTAGTTATAAATACATGCAAATGAGTAATTATAAAAAGTTGCCTATTTTTTCATCATATGATTTGGACTCAAAATTTTACGATGAAATATTTACAAAAGAAAAGGAAGTAAGAACCATTTATAAGACTTTGTTCAATTTATTTAATGAATATAAAATAGATGATTTTAATTTATTGAATGAGAAAGCCAAAGCATCATTCTTAAATCAAGGAATAACTTTTCAAGTATACGGTGATAAAGAAATGCAAGAAAAAGTATTTCCTTTTGATTTGTTTCCAAGAATTATTTCTGCCAAAGAGTGGGAGCATATAGAAACAGGTGCATTGCAAAGAACAAAAGCTCTTAACTTATTTTTAAAAGATTTGTACTCTAAAAAACAAATTATAAAAGACGGTATAGTGCCTTTAGATATGATATTGTCTTCTGAAAATTATGTAGAAAGTATGAATGGTTTAGAAGTGCCAGGGGGGATTTACAATCATATTTCTGGGACCGATTTAATTAAGCATTCCGATGGGCAATACTATGTGTTAGAAGATAATATTAGATGTCCTTCTGGGGTAAGTTATGTAGTTAGTAATAGAGCTGCGCTTAAAAGAAATTTATTTGGAGCGTTTAATCATTATCCTACTTATACGGTTGATAATTATGCCGAAAATTTATTAGCCATTATGCAATCTGTTAAACCTTTGGGAGTAGATGTGCCTACCTGTGTAGTAATTACTCCAGGTATATATAATTCAGCATATTACGAACATTCTTATTTGGCCAAAGCAATGGGGATTGAGTTGGTAGAAGGAAGAGATTTGTTTGTGGAAAATGATTTTGTATACATGAAAACCATTTACGGACCACAAAAAGTAGATGTTATTTACAGAAGAATTGATGATGAGTTTATAGATCCATTGGCTTTTAATCCAAAAAGTTTACTGGGAGTTCCAGGATTGTTTAATTCCTATAAAAAAGGAAATGTTTGTTTGGTAAACGCACCAGGTACAGGGGTTGCAGATGATAAGGCAATTTATACTTATATGCCTCAAATTATAAAGTATTATTTAGATGAAGATCCTATTTTAAACAACGTTCACACCTACCATTGTAGCAATCCTAAAGAATTAGATTATGTTCTTAATAATATTGATAAATTAGTTGTGAAACCAGTAGATGAGTCTGGTGGTTACGGAATTTCTATAGGGAGTAAGCTAACTAAAAAAGAAATAGAAGCAGTTAAACAAGTCATAAAAAAATGCCCTAGAAAATATATAGCACAGCCTATAATGTCTTTATCTACACATGCCACTTATATAGATAAAGAAGAAGCTTTTGAACCTAGACATATAGATTTAAGGACATTTACATTGTTAGGTAACAATAAAGACTTTGTGTTAAAAGGAGGGTTGACGAGAGTAGCTCTTAAAAAAGGAAATTTAATTGTAAACTCATCTCAAGGTGGTGGTTCTAAAGACACTTGGGTATTAAAAAAATAATAGATTATGTTAGCAAGAGTAGCCAATAATTTATTTTGGATGGGAAGATATTTAGAAAGAGCAGAGCATATTGCACGCTTTATGAATGTGAATTACTTTTCTTCTTTAGATGCTCCAAATGAAGTGTCTCAATCCAGACAATTTGTGTTAAAATCTATACTATATATGGTAAATGATGTAGTTATAGAAGATGATAAAGAGTTAGACGAAAAAGAAACTTTGTTTGATGTTGCTTTGAATCCAAAAAACGAATTTTCTATTTTAAATTGTTTCAAATTTGCTAGAGAAAATGCTAGTAGTGCAAGAGATTTGTTATCAATAGAACTTTTTCAATCCATAAACCAATTGTATTATTACATTAAAAATTACAATGTAGAATTGTTTGTTAGTAAAGGATTAGATGATTTTACCTCTACAGTAACAAAAGAAATAACAAGTTTAAGAGGTAAAATAAATGAAACATTAATTCACGATGAAGCTTTTGCTATTATAACTCTAGGAATTAATTTAGAAAGGGCTACTCAGGTAATAAGAATTATAAACACAAAATATATTGATGCCAAATCTTCACAGTCGGAATTGTATGATGATTTTAACAATAGTTATGAATGGACTACATTGTTAAAATGTATTCAATCTTTTGATATGATGAAGCGTTTTTATAAAAAAGCACCTGTTAGTACAGATACTTTGGCCTTTTTAGTTTTAAACGACTCTTGCCCTAGGTCGGTAATGAGCTGTTTGAACAATGCAGGAAAAAACATAGAAATTTTGTCAAACAGAAAAAACGATAGGGAATCTACCTCTTTTTTAATTAGTAAAACCAAGTGTGAATATAAGTATATGTCTATAGATCAAATAGAAGATAGTTTTGCTAGTTTTATAGAAGATACCATTGCTAAAATAACAACAATAAGCAGTAGCATTGAGGAAGAGTTTTTTAGCTATTAATTTTTTAACTACAAACGGTTTAATAGCTAAAATTTAGCATGTTTTTGTATTCAGAAATACGATAAACGGCATTGCTCTTTTGTATGTTGGTTACTTTGGTGCTAAATTTTTTGTCTTGTTGTTTATACTCCATTTCTAAAATAAACCCTTTTGTTATAGCAGGCATTTTTAAAAATGAGTTTTTGTGTTTTACATCGGTAGATGTCCATAAGCTAATGTGGGCACCATTGCTGTTTATGTATGAATATTCGTGAGCAGTATAGCTCATTATTTTTTTAGTATTTCCTGTTTTTTCAAAGGAATTAGATGCTATATTTTGATACTGAGCAAACGTATTGTTGTTAAAATCTTCTGCTTGTACATTAGGCATTTGCAATTTTTGACCATTACTTTCTATCAAACTAACACTACTGTCTTGATCGTTAATAAATATCATTTTTCCTTCTTGTGTACTCATATCAACTCCATAATAATCTGCAGTATTATTTTGTAATATGTGGTAAGTATACTCATGGTTCCCATCAGTACTACTGTATGTTATTTTAGTATCAAAAGAATACGTGTTGTTAGAAATTGTGTTGTTTGTTTTAAGCCCATAATCTTCTAAATTAATGGTGTCTTCAGAACTGTTTTTAGGTGTATTTGTTGATGTGTCTGTATCAAAATTAGAAGTATAATAAAGGTTGGTTACAGTTAAATCTCCAGAAACTTTACGAATTGTTTTTTGTTGATGATTGTATGTGTAGTTAGGAATTCCGTTGAAATGAATGGATAATTGGTTTTCATCAATAGAATTGATATGAATACTCCCGTTGGTTAACATATAATTTTGATAATTTTTGGATGGAGTTGCGTTTGTCAATTCAGGATCATAAGCAATAGAAACCAATGCTCCTTGCATAGTTATGTTGTCTGTAGAACTATATAGCTTGTATGTTTTAGAGTTAAAAACATTCAATGAGTTGTTGGTAAAATTAGCATCAATAATTGTAATAAAAATTCCATCGGCAATGTCTACTCCATGAGAATTCCAGTGTCCGTTTATTTTTAATTGTTTTGGATTTGCCAAAGCAGTAACATTTTCAAAATTATGAATATTTGTGTTTTGTAAAGCGTTGTAGTGATTTAAGTTGCAAACTCCAGAAGTAGTATAGGTACTGGCAGTAGGAGTAGGAGTTTGGGCTGTGTTATTAGTAGGTTGAGTTACAACTTTCTCTATATTATGATCTACTACATTTTCTATTTTTTGTGAAATTTTAGATTTTAATTTTTTTAAAAATTGTGCTTGCGAAACAGTACTTAAAAATAGAAGAAGTATAAAAAGTAGTTTTATTTTCATAGGATAAAATTTTATTACGAAAATAATAAAACTTTTTAGGTCTTGATAATGAATGTGTTAATTTTACGTTAGGGATGGAAGCGACATCCTTTTGTGTGGATTTACACACAAAAGATATAGTGAACAGCCCGACCCTAAAATTATTTTAGGGGAACGTCCAAATGTTATGAAATTTTAGATTTTAAAATTTTAATTTGATCTCTGTATTTTGCAGCTGTTATAAAATCCAATTCTTTAGCAGCCTTTTCCATTGCTTTTTGCTGTTCTCTTATTCGTTCCTCTATTTCTGGTTTCGATAGATAGCCTAAGTCTTCTTCGGCAGCTAAATTTTGTTGAATTTCTTGATAATTGGTTCCAGAGTTGTCTGTTAAGTTGTTTCCTAAATCTTTTTTTATTTGTGTAGGAGTAATGCCGTTAGCTTGGTTGTAAGCAATTTGCTTTTCTCGTCTTCTAGCAGTCTCGTCAATGGTAAGTTGCATACTTTTGGTTATTTTATCGGCATATAAAATTGCCATACCATTTACATTTCTTGCAGCTCTACCTACGGTTTGTGTTAACGATCTGTGGGAGCGTAAAAACCCTTCTTTGTCAGCATCAATAATGGCAACAAGAGAAACTTCGGGTAAATCTAACCCTTCACGCAAAAGGTTTACACCAATAAGCACATCAAACAAGCCTTTGCGGAGGTCTTGCATAATTTCTACACGTTCAAGAGTATCAACATCGGAATGTATGTAACGACAGCGAACTTGTATTCTAGTTAGATATTTGGCTAATTCTTCAGCCATTCGCTTGGTAAGTGTGGTTACTAAAACACGCTCGTCCACTTCAATTCTTTTCTGAATTTCTTCAATCAAATCATCTATTTGATTTTGACTAGGACGTACTTCTATAATAGGGTCTAACAGCCCAGTAGGACGTATGACCTGTTCTACAACAACACCATCTGTTTTTTCTAGTTCGTAATCTGCTGGAGTGGCGGTTACGTAGATTACTTGATTTTGAATGGCTTCAAACTCTTCAAACTTTAAAGGACGGTTGTCCATTGCAGCAGGCAATCTAAATCCGTATTCAACTAAGTTTTCTTTTCTAGAACGATCTCCGCCATACATAGCGTGTGTTTGCGGAACAGTTACATGGCTTTCATCAATAATCATTAAAAAATCTTCAGGAAAATAATCAATCAAACAGAAAGGTCGGGTTCCAGGTTCTCTACCGTCTAAATATCTAGAATAGTTTTCTATACCACTACAATAACCCAATTCACGAATCATTTCTAAATCAAATTCTGTACGTTCTTTTAAGCGTTTTGCTTCTAATGTTTTGCCAGTTTCGTTAAAATAATTGTACTGTTTCATCAAATCATCTTGAATTTGATGGATTGCTGTTTGTAGAATGTCTGGTGAGGTAACAAATAGATTGGCAGGATAGATGTCTAGCTGATCGTATTTTTCTATTACTTGTTTGTTTTCTAAGTCATAAGATTCTATTTCTTCAATTTCATCGCCAAAAAAATGAATTCTGTAAGCGTACTCTCCATAAGAAGGGAAAATGGTTACAGTATCTCCTTTTACTTTAAAATTTCCACTTTTCATATCTACCTCTGTACGTGCGTACAAACTTTGTACTAACATGTGTAAAAACTTAGTTCTACTTAGGGTTTGGTCTACTTTAATATGGATGACATTCTTTTTAAACTCAACAGGGTTTCCGATACCATATAAACAAGAAACAGAAGCAACAACTAAAACGTCTTTTCTTCCAGAAAGTAAAGCAGATGAGGTGCTAATACGCAATCTTTCTATTTCTTCGTTAATAGATAAATCTTTTTCTATATAAACCCCTGTAGTAGGTATAAAAGCTTCTGGTTGGTAATAATCATAGTAAGAAACAAAATATTCTACGGCATTGTTTGGGAAAAAGTTTTTAAACTCTGAATACAATTGTGCTGCAAGTGTTTTGTTATGAGCTAAGACCAAAGTAGGTCTGTTAATTTGTTCTACAACATTGGCAACCGTAAAGGTTTTACCAGAACCTGTTACTCCTAACAGTGTTTGGTATTTGTCGCCATTGTGTACACCTTGTACTAATTCTTTAATAGCGTTTGGTTGATCTCCTGTGGGCTGGTACTTAGAAACTACTTTAAAATCCATATTGTAAAATTACACAATACTTACAAGAATTTAAGGATGTAATAGGGGAGTTATTTTTAGAAAGCACAATTTTTTAACATCTCTGTTTTTATAAGATGTTGTTGTTTGAAGAAAGGATGATGTGTGAGTTGAAAAAAACAGGATTTTATTATCCAAAAATCCTGTTTAACATTTGTTTGTTTGCGTTTTTAATACTCCAACTACAAGAAGGGTAATTAATTTCTAAACAAACTCCTTTGTTGTTCATGTCTTCTATTAATGTTTGGTCTTTTTTGTTTAATAAATTATTGATTTTGAAAAGTTTTTGAGTTAGAATAGAACGTTTGTTTTTTAGCATTCTATGAATCATTACACTTCTGTTATTTGATTTAATAATTACATTTTTAAGGTATTTCATATCTATATTTTTTATGGGTTTACTTATATAAAATACTAAAATCTGAGTATATATCCAAAGAAAAAGGTCTATACCTTTTGGTATAAACCTTTTGTAATTTCTTAAATGTTTAATTTACTTAGTCCAGTAATCCATAACCAATACATCGGCAAGTAAAGGACCTACAATGCTTACCAATTTTAAATGTTCTGGATGAAATAAATAGATTTCTCTTCCATGTGCATTTTTAAAACTAATGGTGTAGCTGTATTGAAAGCCTTTGCTGTGTCCTTCGGTACTATCATTTAAACCACCTTCCATGTGAGTTATGGTTGGTATTTTAGTAGCAAGTCCTTCAAAAACAGAAATGGCATGGTCTATTTTGTCTTGAGGAGTTCCTTCTTTAAACTTTAAATTAACAATGTGTTTAATGGTTTTACCCTTGTTTAATTGGTTTTTGGGTGCTACTTTGTAACTTGCTATTTTTTGAAATCCCCATAATTGAGAACCCGCAACTAATAATTTTTGATTGTCTATTGTTAAAGCCTCTAAACCGTAGTAAATAGAAAATCCTGTTTTTAAATGATTGATGGGGTGTAAAATACCTTCTTTATCTAGTTTTAATAATTGAATGCTTTCATCATCTCTAGTTCCAACAGCAATTACAGCTTCAGAGTCTGTGGTAGAAACCACTTCAATTCTAGTTTGTCCTGATAATTGTGTGTTTTCATTGTCTTTAAAAACAGAGTGAGGGATTAATTTTCCTCTTTTGTTAACTTTAAAAATACTAACAGCATCTCCGTGATATACAAAATCTGTCTTTTTAATAAATCCTTTTCTAGCATAATATTTATGATGTCTGTGTCCTACAATTACATAGTGTTCATCACCAAAACTAACACCTGTTACTGGGTATGTTCCTGTTAAATAACGATCGGTTGTATTGTCGTTTATGTTGCTAATGTTTTTAAAAGTCCCGTTTTCATAAACTCTAAAACTACTTAATCCGTTGTCTTGAAACCCTCCTGTAAACAAATAGGTTTTTCCTTTTATTTTGTGTGTAAACATTCCAATAATTCCATCTGTATGAATTTTATCGGTGTCTTTCATGGATTGTACGTGAGTTAACTTTCCGTCGGCATGAATTTTAAAACAAGTTAATCCAGGAGTGTCTTCCAAACCACCCACAAACAAGTAAGAGGCTTTTTTCATATGTACTACTTCTATAGTAATTACGGTTCCTAAGTGTGTTTCTGGAGTATCTTCTACTAAAAATACACGTTCTAAAGATCCGTTGTCTAAAATTTTAAAAACTTCAACAGCGTTTCCGTATTTGTTTCCAACAAATAAAAAATCGTTTCCTTGAATACGATCTGCTACTAAACCTCTACCGGGTCCTTTTTTCTTGTGTAGCTCATGTGTGCTTACAAGGGTTAATTGTCCATTTTTGTCAATGTTAAAAACATCTAAATCTCCTGCACCTCCAGCATATATATAATGTTTTCCGTTTTTTGAATAACTAGTAATGCTTACGGTGTTTTTGGCAGCAACGTTTTTAAAATCTTGTCTGTAAAGAGTTAAGTTGTCTGAGCTTTGCGAAAAAGTGAATGCAGAAATAAGCAAAGCACAAATTAAGCAATAGTTTTGTAGTAATTTCATTTTTATGTGTTTATCGGTTGTTAAGAATTGTGTTGGCTGCAGCTGTAGCAATGGCTCTATCTTGTTCAATGGTTCCGCCACTTACTCCAATGGCTCCTATAATATTACCATTTTTATCTTTAACAGGAACTCCACCAGGAAAAGTAATTAATCCACCATTAGAGTGTTCTATGTTGTAAATAATTCCGCCAGGCTGAGTTAGTTCTCCTAGTTTGCCAGTATCAATATCAAAATATCTGGCTGTTTTTGCTTTTTTAATCGCTACGTCAATACTTCCTAAATATGATTTGTCCATTCTAACAAATGCAACCAAATTAGCTCCAGAATCTACCACAGCAATGTTAACCAATGCTTTTAGTTCTAATGCTTTTGCTTTGGCAGCTGCAATGGCATTTTCGGCTTCGTTTAATTTTAATTCTGATGAGGTTTGTGCATGTGATAGGTTGATACACACAAATAACATTGCAAAAAATAAATTAATTTTTGTTCTCATAGTTCTACTTTGTTTTGATTTTACAGGTTCTTACAATCGTTTGGTTGTAAAGGATTGATTGGTAGGTTTTGTTTTTACAGCGTTTAAAGCAACTTGTATTTGATGATTTGTTTAATAGGAGTGTGGAAAATAAATTTTTTGGTTCCATACCTTGAATTTAAATAGGTATTCCTAAAGTCTGAGTGACTTGTTAAAACAAATGATAAGTTTTTCATTGTAAAAATTACTTTTGTAAAACACAAAAATTAGAAATTCAAACAAAAATATAGTTGAACTTGTTCAACAAGAGTTAAAATTACCTAAAAGATTTTCTTTTTTATTTTAGACAGAAATTCGTGTGTAATTCCTAAGTAGCTAGCTATTTGTCTGTCGGTAAGTTTTTGGGCTATTTCTGGATAGGTTTCTAGAAAGTAAAAGTAACGTTCTTTGGCAGTAAAACACTTACTTCTTATGACTCTACGTTGCCAAGCAGCAACTGCTTTTTGAGACATCATTCTAAATAGTTTTTCTACAGCAGGAACCGTATTGTATAAACTTTCTTTGTCAGTTTTATCTATCCAAAGAATGGTACTGTTTTCTAAAGCTTGTATGTTTAAGTCTGATGGAGTTTGATTCATAAAACTATCTATATCCATTAACCACCAGTCTTTTACAGCAAAGTAGAGTGAGTTTTCTTTTCCTTTTTTATCAATAGAAAAAATTCTAAAACAACCTTCTATTACAAACCCTTCAAACTTACAAATGTTTCCCTGTTCCAATAAAAAATTTCCCTTAGAAATGTGGTGTTTGCTAAACTTACTACAAATTTTTTCCAAGTCGGAATTAGAAAGTTGTAGGGTTTTAGAAAAATTTTGCTTTAGTAAATAATAACTCATTTTAAATAAACGTTTGGTTTTATTCTTTGATTATTTTAAAAGTTATATCTTCTTTATTTGGATTGATTTTTAGTGTATAAAATCCTTTTTTTAACTTTTTTAGGTTGATGGTTTGTCCTACTGATGTATTAAAGTAAACAAGTTTGTTCAAATGGTTGTAAACGTGAAAATCAAAATTTTCTAAATCGCTATCTAATAAATAAGTTTCTTGTTGTATGGGGTTTATAGCCAAAGAAGGTGGTGTTTTTTTAGGTGTACTAACAGCATTTTTTTTAATACAATCAATACTTAAATAGTAGTCTATAGAGTTGTCGTGGTGAGATTTTGCATAGTCTAGCTTTTGAGCTTTGGTCATCCATTTTTTTGCTTTTTTAGCATTGCCAATATTGTAGTACAACAAACCAAGTTGAAACATTGCATAAGAGTTGTCTTTTTTTAAATCAATAGCATCTTCTAAATCATCTATAGCTTTGTTAGCCATACCTAAATTAGCATAAGCAGTACCTCTTAAAGCTCTAATTCCTCTATCGCTAGCTCTTTTGGTTAATCTGTGTAAAGATTCTTCGTTGCTAAAACAAATGTTTAAATAATCAATGGCTTTTTCATAATTACCAAGTTGTATATGTGCCATTCCTAATCCCCAGTTGGCAAAAGGATGTTTAGGAGCTTTGCTGGTAGTTTTGTATAAATAATGCAAAGCTAAGTCCATTTGATTTATGTAATTAAAGTATCCTCCTAAGTTGTAATTAAGTCTGTTTTCTGATGGATTTTTGTTGATAGCTTCTAGTTTGTAATAAATAGCTAGGTCTACTATGTCTAGAGCAGCATATAACCCTCCTAAAATGTCGTAGATTTGAGATAGCCTTATGTTAACGTATTTATTTTCTTTTTTTTGTTCATATTCTTTTTTTATTAACATTAAATCATGTAAAGCTAAAGTGTTTTCGGTAAGATAAGCTCTTAACCTAGCTCTTTTGTATAGCAAGCTTTTATAGTGACCGCTTTGTTTGTTTTCAGACAACTTAAGATCCATGTTTGTATTTTCGATGTCTGCAATTTTTTCTAAAATGTAAATTTTATTTTTATCGGTGTATTTAATATTTACATCTACTCTTTTAATCATTTCTCCGTGCTCAAATAACCATTTGGTTTTAATAGTACCATCATTATTGTGCTGGGAGCATCTTCCATGAAAATTTCCTTTTTTATCGTAATAAAAAGACTCGTTTAATTGTCCTGTATTGTAGTAAGTTTTTAAACTGTCTAATTGTTGATTTTTGTTATACCAGCTTATACAAGAAACTTCTCCATTTCTGTAATACAAAGTAGTGGTAGTATTGTTTTTTGTGTTTTGTGCGTGAATACATATCGTCAGTAATAGGACGTATATAGTAGTTAAGTTTGTTTTCTTTTTCATGGTTCTAAAAATAAAAAAATAAAAGAAAAAGAGAGTTAAAAATAAATGTTTGTAATTTTTCTTAATTATATCTACTATAATTAAGACGATTCCTATTCTATTTGTAGGGGGCTATTGTAAATATGTTCTATTTTCGTTTTTAAAATACAACAAGTAAAATGCCTAAAGTATTAACGTGGAAAAATTGGTCTGGTTCGTTTGTTTCTACACCAGATTTTATAGAATTTCCTAATTCTGAAAAAGAACTGGTTGCTATTGTTAAAAAAGCAAATCAGCATAAGCAACAAGTAAAAGTAGTTGGGGCAGGACATTCTTGTTCTTTGGTTGGGGCTACCACTCAAGGATATTTGTTAAGTTTAGAAAATTACAATCAAATTATTGATGTAAATAAAGATTTAAAAACGATTACAGTTTCGGGGGGTGCATCTTTAGAAAAAATAAGCAAAGTTGCTTTAGAAAATGGATTGGCATTTCCAAATTTAGGAACAATTGTGAAACAAAGTATTTCTGGAGCTATTAGTACAGGTACTCATGGTTCTGGATATAAAAAAATAGCTTTAGATCAATGTGTTGTTTCCTTTTCTGTTATTAAATCAAATGGAGAAAAAAAGATTTTTGACAAGCGAGTTGATCCTAAAGAATTTTATACAGCAGTAGTAGGAATTGGAGCTTTGGGAGTTATTTCTACGGTTACTCTTGAGTTGATTGATGCGTATCATTTAAAAATTGAAACGGAAAGTATAAATTTTGATGAAATGCTGTTGCATGTAAACACCTATAAAACCAATGAGTTTATGCGTTTTTGGTGGGCTCCACACACTAATAGTGTGCAGTTTTGGAAAGCACATGCAACCGATGAGCCAGTAACAAAAGTATCTGTTGTTAAAAATTGGATTCAAGATGTTTTTAAAGGAAATATGTTGCATGAGTTAGGGCTTTGGATTACTTCTTTTTTCCCAGGTTTAGTACCTGCTTTAAATCGTATTATGTTTAAAGCTTTGTTGAGAAAAAAATCAGAAAAAACAACTAATTTTTTAGATGGTTTTACTTTGCCAATACACATAAAACAAAGTGTAATGGAATATGGTGTGCCTATTGAAAACACACAAGATGTATTGATGAAAATTAAATTGCTTTTACAAGAAAAAAACTACAAAGTTCACATGCCCATAGAGGTAAGATTTGCTCCTAAAAACAATGCAAGTTTAAGCATGGCTTATAATAGAGATACTTGTTATATAGGAATTATAGCTTACAAACCTTATGGAAAAAATATAGATTATAGTAATTATTTTAAAGATGTACATCAAATATTTTCTGAATACAAAGGGAGACCACACTGGGCCAAAGTAACGTATTATTCTAAAAGTGAGTTGACTGGTTTGTATCCAGAGTGGAACGAGTTTAAAAAAATGGTTAAAGAATTAGATCCTGATGGAATGTTCTTAAATAGCTTTTTAAAAAAAATATTATAAAGCATTTAGTTACATTTGGGCAAGCTAAAATAAAAACTACTTCCTTTTTCTAGTTCGCTTTCTACCCAAATTCTACCTCCTTGTTGTTCTATAAATTCTTTGCAAAGAATAAGACCTAAACCACTTCCTTTTTCATTGGCAGTTCCTAATGTTGTATTGTTGTTGTAAGAGGTAAACAAGGTTTGTTGTGTTTTTTTACTCATTCCTATACCATTGTCGGTTATTTTAACAATAATAAATGGATGTTGTATTTGAGTTTCAATAGTAATAATTCCTTTGGAATTTGTGAATTTGATAGCGTTTGTTAAAAGGTTTCTTAAAATTGTTTTTAACATAAAATAATCGGCATACACACAAATTTCTGGATTTGAATTGTAGTTGAAAGTTATGTTTTTAAGTTTAGCTGTTTGAGCTAAAAAATCTATTTTATGATAGATCATTGTATCTAAGACAATGTTTTCTGGGTCATAGGTAATTTGTCCCGTTTGTGATTTTGCCCAGTTTAATAAATTGTCTAACAAAGCAAGAGTGTTTACAGCTGTAGAGTTGATATAACTGTTGAAATCAGAAATTTCTTTTTTGTTGTAATCTTCAATATTGTTTGTTAACAAATCAGAATAACCAATAATAGTTGCAAACGGACTTCTTAAATCATGTGCTATTATAGAAAACAATTTGTCTTTGGTTGCGTTAAGCTCTTTTAATTGTTTTTCGCTTTCTTTTAGCTTTTCTTCTTTTAATTTTCGAATGTTAATGTTCTGAAACGATCCTTGAATTTTAACAATATTGCCATGCTCATCTCTTACAGCTTCTCCCGTAGTTCTTACCCATATTTCTTTTCCTTTGGCTGTATAAATTTTCATTTCTTCATCATAAGGAATTCCTTTTTCTAAACAATTTTTAAAAACCTGAGCTATTTTATCTCTATATTCTGGTGTGTAAGCAGACATTCCTTTTTTAATTTCAGGAGAGTAGCCAATGGGTTCTTCACGCATTCTAGCAATTTCATCACTCCATATAAGTTTTTTTTCTGCAACGTCATAACTCCATCCACCAAACTGAGCTGTTTTACCTGCTATTTTAAGTAAGGATAAATTTGCTTTTAGTTTAATTTCTGTTTTTTTTCGTTCGGTGATATCACGTACATTTAAAACGATAGCTTGTATAGAAGGATTGTCTAATTGATTGGTTCCAAAGGTTTCTAAATACGTCCAACTACCATTTTTATGACGATGTCTATATTGTTGACCTCCATGATTTTTTCCGTTTACAATGTCTAAAAAACCTTTGTAGGCAGATTTTCTATCATCAGGATGTATCATGTTTTCAATTAAAGAAATGTTCAGTAGCTCATTTTGTTTGTAACCTAGAATTTTTTCGCAAGATTCACTAATATAACGCTGTATTCCTTTAGAGTCTAGCAAAACAATCATATCAAAAGAATTTTTGATTAACTGTGTTAAAATGCTGTTGTTATTGTATAAAAGGTCTTTTTTTAGCATTAATTACTGATTGTCTGGTTAAGAATAAAAAGATTGGTTAAGTGTTTGTAATGTAGTGTTTTGTGCTTTCAAAAATAAAGATATTCTAGGAATAATTCTAAATTAAGAAGCATTTGGTAAGATAAAATTAAATTTACTTCCTTTATTCAATTTACTTTCTACCCATATTTTTCCTTTGTGTTTTTCAATAAATTCTTTACAAAGTGCCAAGCCTAACCCAGACCCTATTTCTTGATTGGTTCCAGCAGTTGTTTTGTTGGGGCCTATATTAAAAATGTGATTTGTTTTTTCTTCAGAAATACCCACTCCATTATCTGCAACAGTTATTTTAACATTGTTATTTGTTAAAATTGCATAAACATTTATTTTTCCTCCTTTGTGTGTAAATTTAATTGCGTTTGTAATTAAATTCTGCAATATAGAGGTAAGCATATTTTTGTCTGCAAGCACGTTTATGTGGGTTGATGAAAAGTAATTTAGAGAAATGTTTTTGGCTTTGGCAAAAGGTATGTATAGTTTAATAACTAGTAGAATAATTTCGGTAAGATTTATAGATATGGGAGAAAATGCAATTTGTTTTGTTTGTGTTTTGGCCCAATTTAATAAGTTGTCTAATAAAGAAAGAGTGTTTTTAGCAGTTGTATTGATAATGGATAAATACTTGTCAGATTCGGTTTTTAAAACCTCTGGTTTTTCCATAAGAAGGTCAGAAAAACCAATAATACTACCCATAGGGCTTCTTAAATCATGAGCAATGATAGAAAATAATTTGTTTTTGGTATTGTTAATGGATTTTAGTTCATTTTCAGACTCTTTTAATTCTTTTTTAGCATTGTATTGTTCGGTAATATCGTGAATAATACCAATAATAAATTTTTCTCCGTCAGGATTTATAAAACGTGTTTTTCTAGTAGAAATAATTCTTGTTTTATTATTTCTAACGGTTAAAGTTTCTTCCTGAACATTTTCTATTCCATTAGAAATTACTTGTTTGTCTACTTTTAGAAAAGATTCTCTTTCGTTAGGTGGAACTTCTTCGGCAAGGGTTTTTCCTATAATGTCATTTTTAGAAAGTCCAAAAATTTGACAAAAAGCAGAGTTTACAACAATCATTCTACTTTCACTATCTTTTATAAAAACAGGAACTCCAATACAGTCTAGTATAGTAGTTATATGAAAATCATTGGTGTCTTTACCTAATAAAGACAGTTGTTTTTTTAAAGCACTGTTTTGGTGTTCTAATTCTAAAATTTTGTTTTTTAGTTCTTTAAGTATGGTGTTTGATTTTTTCATAGCATTTAGAATCAAAGTTACCTATTTTAACATTTGTTAAATATATAGTTTTAAGAATTACATTTTATAAATTTAAGGTTGTTTTTTTAGTGCGATAAATCATTAAAAAATAAAGTAAATATCACATAATAATATAGTCATTTTTTTTGAAAGTTTGTTTGTACATTTACTTTGTTTTTTTAACTAAAAAAAGGTTTAAAAAACACAGACAATAAAAACACAATAGTACTTAGAATTTAAAAATGCCTAAAAAAATAACCTTACTTGGTGAAAAGATTTTGCCTGGTAAAACTTATCAAATAAAAACAGATATTGCTCGTTTGCACACAAGAACAAAAATAGAGGTTCCTGTAATTATAAGTAGAGCAAAAAAAGACGGACCTTGTGTTTTGATAAGTGCGGGTATTCATGGAGATGAAGTCAATGGAGTAGAGATTGTTAGGCAAATTGTGGCTAATAAATATAATATGCCAGATGCTGGAATTATTATTTGTGTACCAGTTGTTAATGTGTTTGGTTTTTTAATTAAAACAAGAGAGTTTCCTGATGGTAAAGATTTAAATAGAAGTTTTCCTGGGGCTAAAAATGGTTCTTTAGCTAGTAAATTTGCTCATTTTTTTATGAGTGAAATTGTGGAGTATGTAGATTATTGTATAGATTTTCATACTGGTGGAGATACTCGATTTAATTATCCGCAAATACGAATTTCAGACGATGATGAACAAACTTTTACTTTGGCAAAAGTGTTTGGTGCTAAGTTTGTAAAATATTCTTCGGAAAGAGAAAAGTCTTACAGAGCATCGGCTGTAGCAATAGGTAAAAAAGTTCTGTTGTTTGAAGGAGGAAAATCTATGGATATCAACTCACAGGTAACTCATGTAGGAATTACCGGTGTTTTGAATGTTTTAAATGCTTTGGGTGTAAAAGAATTTCCAGAAGATTATTACCCCTATATAGAAGAAGAACAAGTAGTTTTTAATGAATCAAAATGGGTAAGGGCTAATGCATCCGGAATGTATAGGTCTATTGTGAACAACGGTGAAGCAATAGAAAAAGGAGATGTGATTGGTTTGATAACCGACCCTTATGGTTTTTTTGAGAAAAAAATCAAATCACCTGTGTCTGGGTATATCATTTGTTTGAATCACTCTCCAATTGTAAATCAAGGAGATGCTATTGCGCACATAACAATACAAAAGGAATTGATGTAGTGTTATGTTTACACGTGTAGATTTTGTAATGTTACTCAGAAGTTTTAAAAGTTTCTAAGCGAGTTTCTAAATCTTTAAACGTAGCAAATCCGTTACTTAAATAGGCTTTTTTAGTGCTATTTTGAATAACTAAAGTAGGCATTCCATTAATTTTGTTTTGAGAAAACTGATCAAAATCTTTTTGAGCAAGAATTTTGTATTTGTCTTCTTTTAGTTGATTTTTAAAAAGATCAAAATCATAATTTATGGACAAAACAGCTGTTTTAAAAGAGTTGATATCTCTTACATCTTTAGCATCATAATAAAATGTGTGTAACAAATGTGTTGCAAAATCAATAGCTTTATTCGGAATATTTTCTTTAATAACACATAGAGCAATTGCAGGCAAGGTAGAGTCTAGCCAAATGTTTTCTGAACTATTTAGTTTGCTTACAAAGTCAGGTCCAAATTGTACACCTGTAACACTTTCTACGGTTTTGTATGCACCGTCTTTTATATAAGGAGCTATGTTGTTAATGTTTCCAATTCTATTGTTTATAAATAAACCACCACTTACTATTTCGAATTCTATATCGTGGGTGTGTGCTTTTCTAAATGCAGAAAATTCATTGGAAAATCCGTAGCACCATCCACAAAAGGCATCAAAATAATAGGTGATTTTTATAGGGTTGTTTGTCATTTTTTATTGCTTTGTCGTGTCACATAGTGAAGTGTTACAAAAAAGCCATCAGAATTTATCTAATGGCTTTTGGAATTGTTTATTTAATTAGAAATTTAGATTCCTAATATTTTTTTCAAGGCTTCTTGGTCGTCAGCACTTCCTGCAAAATCATCAAATCCTTTTTCGGTAGCATCTATAAGGTGTTTGGTAATAAAAGGAGCTCCTTCTTTGGCACCTTGTTCGGGTGATTTTAAACAACATTCCCATTCCATAACAGCCCATACATTACAGTTGTATTGGGTTAGTTTAGAGAAAATACTTTTAAAATCTACTTGTCCATCACCTAAAGATCTAAATCTACCTGCACGGTCTTTCCAATCTTGATAGCCACCATAAACTCCTACTTTTCCAGAAGGATTAAATTCGGCATCTTTTACATGAAACATTTTTATGTACTCGTGGTAGTAATCTATATACTTTAAATAGTCTAATTGCTGTAATACAAAATGACTAGGATCGTATAAGATGTTAACTCTTTTGTGATTGTTGGTTGCTTTTAAAAAACGCTCAAAAGTAACACCATCATGCAGATCTTCTCCAGGGTGAATTTCATAACAAACATCGACTCCATTGTCTTCAAAAGTGTTTAAAATAGGCATCCATCTGTTGGCAAGTTCTTTAAAGCCCATATCTACCAATCCTTTTGGAGCTTGTGGCCATGGATACATGGTGTGCCACATGAGTGAACCAGAAAAAGTTGCGTGTGCTGTAATTCCTAAATTCTTACTAGCTTTGGCAGCTTTCTTTAATTGATCTACAGCCCATTCGGTTCTAGCTTTAGGATTGTTTTTATAGGCATCAGGTGCAAACGCATCAAACATAGAATCGTAAGCAGGGTTTACAGCGACTAGTTGTCCTTGTAAATGCGTAGATAATTCAGTGATTTCTAATCCGTATGAGGCAACTTTTCCTTTTAATTCATCACAGTATGTTTGGCTACTAGCAGCCAAATCTAAATCAATCAATCCTGTTTCCCAAGTGGGAATTTGTATTCCTTTGTAGCCTAATGATGCTACCCATCCGCACATTCCATCTAAGGTATTAAATGGGGCTTCGGAGCCAGCAAATTGTGCTAGAAATATAGCAGGTCCTTTAATTATGTTCATTTTATTTTGGTTAGTAATTTGTAAATTATTTTGATTTTTCTAATTCCTTTAAGGTCCAGTAATCTTTACGGTTTTTAGTTTGTTGTCTTACTTTTCCTACGGCCCAAGCTTGTATTGCTTCTTTATCATTCATAGCTCGTACATAGCTTAGTACATTTGCAATCCAGAAATTATCGTTGTCTTTTAAAGACATCATTACTCCATATTCTTTTCCATCAACCTCGCCAATTAGTCCGTTTAGTAATATTTTAATTAACTTCTTATGATCTCCTTTTACTCTTGGACTTCCTAATAATGGTGGAGCTACTAAAGAACCATCTTCGTTTTGAACACCTTTTAAATCTGGACCATGACAAGTTGTACATAGTTGATTATAGATGTCATACCCTTTAAGAATATTTCCTATATGGTTGTTGCTTCTGTCTTTAATTCTTTCTTTTAAAGCAATAAGTCTTTCATCATCCTTTTTTAGACTTTCTTTGGTAGAATTTGCAATTACAGTGTGTTCTGTATGTTTTCTTTGAATTTGTTTTAACAAAGACGTAGCTTTTTTAGAGTTGCTAAAACGAAGACTCAATGCCAATTGATTGATTACTTCTTTAGAAGGATCTAAAGCTAATTCCTCGTAATTTTCGAACAAGTCCAAATCTCCTTGTTTCATAAAATGTTCACTAATTCTAATAGCGGTCATTCTAACACGAGGATCTTCATCTTTGAATTTTTCCTTTAACATAGATTTGTCTATAATTCCTAAACCTTCTAAAGTCCATAGAGCATGTATTCTTTCTAGTCCATAATCTTTATCATCATTAAATAGTTTAGACCACATGCTTTGGTTGTCTAGTGCTATTTCTTTTAACATGGGAATTACAGAAGGATCGTTTCTTAAAATAATTAATTTTTGAGCGGTGTTTCTGTACCATCCATTTTTGTGACCTAAATAAGCAACTAATTCTTTAGCTGTTTTGTTTAACAATTTAGGTTGTTTGTCTGGAGTAAAATCTTTGTGAACAATTCTGTAAATTCTTCCTCTACCTATGTTTTTATCAAGTTTTTTGCGTTTAATTACGGGTCTAATTGCACTTCCTTTTCTAGTCCAATTACTTTCTTGAATAATTCCTCGGTACATGTCTACCACATACAAAGAACCATCGGGTCCAGTTTCTGACCAAACAGGTCTAAAGTTTAAGTCTGTAGATGCCAAAAACTCTGTTTGGTAATAAGGGTTTGATAAAACTTTTAATCCATCAATGTTTTTGACCTTAGCTCTTCTAATCAATCTACCTACAGGTTCAGGAATAAACAAATCTCCATACATATTTGATGGCATTCTGTGTCCTCTAAAAATAGTTTGTCCTGCCACACCAGTAAAGTGATTTAAGGTTCCATCTTCTTTTAACCTTTTAGGACCTCCTTGCACATCTGGTGTTCCAACAACAGGAAAAGTTTCCATAAAACCTTCTTCTAATCTTTCTTTTGGGCTGTAGTCACCATATACAGGAGGATGCTGAAATCCGTAAGCAGGATTTTCTCCACCAGCAGTAGCGTAAAAAATATTCCCTAAATCATCTTGAGTTAATCCCCATTGTCCCGCAGGCATATTGGCAACTGTATCTGCTACAACTTTGTCTTTTGTAAATTTAAAACGGATAGGGTTGTAAGTAGTGTACACCCAGTTGTCTAAATTCCATAACAAACCACTTTGTTGATGTTCTAAGTTACCACCTCTTCTTTTAGGAATGTAAAACACACGTTCTTTTTTATCGGCAACACCATCATTATTGGTGTCTGTGTATTTCCATAAATCATAAGAGTAAGTTTCGTTTACAATTAATTCTCCGTTGTCTAAAGGAAGTATCATTCTAGGCAACAATAAACTGTCTATAAATACGGTACTTTTATCCATTTTTCCATCACCATCGGTATCTATTAATTGTTTAATTTTACTAATAGATCTATCGGTACCAGTACCATCTACATCTTGCATGTAGGTATTCATTTCTGCTACATACATACGACCATTTCCGTCCCAAGCAATGGTAACAGGTTCATCTACCATTGGTTCGCTAGCGACCAACTGAATTTCATATCCTTCTGGTAAATAAAAACTGTTTAAACTTTCTTCTGGAGATTTAAAATCAGAAGATGCTTCTTTAACTATTACTGGTTTGGTGTACTTTGTATCAAAATATTCCTTTTCTTTTTTACCACAACTTACAGCTAAAATGGCTGTAGTAAGTAAAGCAAGGTTGATGTTGTTTTTAGTGTTTAATTTTAACATTTTGTTTTTTATAAAGTTGTCCATGCAGCATTGTTTTTATCACTTTCTACAGCTGCATAAATAAATTTCATACCTCTAATACCATCTTTTACAGTAGGGTAATCTGGGTTTGCAATGGTTTCTCCTTTAGAAATAGCAATTAAGTGGTTTGCAAAATTTTTATAAACAGTGGCAAAAGCTTCTAAATATCCTTCTGGGTGACCTGCAGGTATTCTTGAAATTTTAGCGTTTGGATATAGGTTATTTCCGTTAGGTGTATATATTTTTATAGGCTCTTCTAACCAATGAGTAATTAATTGATTAGGATTTTCTTGGTTCCATTCTAAGCTTCCTTTGGTACCATATACTTTAATGGCTAAGTTATTTTCTTCACCCAACGCTATTTGAGAAAAGGACATGGTTCCTTTGGCTCCATTTTCTAAACGAAGTAACAAGTTTCCATCATCATCCAAAATACGTCCTTTACCAAATCTACCTAAGTCTGCAGCAATTTCTGTTATTTTTAATCCGGTAATGTATTCTACTAAGTTTTCGGCATGTGTTCCAATATCACCCAAAGCTCCACCAATACCAGAGCGCTTAGGATCTACTCTCCATGCAGCTTGTTTTTGACCTGTAGTTTCTACATCTGTAGACAACCAACCTTGTAAGTATTGAACTTGTACTTTTCTAATGATTCCAATATCTCCATTGTCTACCAATGCTTTGGCTTGTTTAACCATTGGACTTCCTGGGTAGTTGTGTGTTAAAGCAAATAGTTTACCCGATGCTTTTATGATTTTTTCCAATTCTATGGCTTCGTCCATTGTTAAGGTCATCGGTTTGTCGCATACTACGTGAAATCCATTTTCTAAAGCCATTTTAGCAGGAGGGAAGTGCATGTGGTTAGGAGTAACAATAGAAACAAAATCCATACGCTCTCCTTCTGGAAGTTCTTTTTCTTTTAAAATCATTTCCTCATAACTACCATAACATCTGTTTTCTGGTAAAAACAAATCTTTTCCTGATTGGATTGATTTTTCGGCAGTGCTGCTAAAGGCACCACATACCAATTCAATCATTCCATCAATTGAGGAAGCTTTTCTGTGTACATCTCCAATGAATGATCCGGTTCCACCACCAATCATTCCCATTCTTAATTTTCTATTCATGTTTGTATTTATGCTTTGCTTGTCTTTTTCATGTATATATTTAAGCCTATAAATGCTACAATTAAAATTGCAGGTAAAATAGACATGGTTCTTAAGGCTTCGGCAGCATTGGCATTGTCCATTAATTTACCCATAATAGGCAAAACTAAAGAAACCGAAAACATTCCAGCCCCTCCCATAATAGACAATCCTAAAGCACCTGTTTGTGGTAAATATTCTGCAACAAAACCTAACATGGTTGGCCAAAAAAAAGTAACTCCTACAGCAAATACAGCTGCAGCAACAAAAGTCATACCTCCTGTTGTAATGGTTAATAACCAAAGACCAATTAAAGTAAATATTGCTGAATATAAAAGCATTCCAGCTGGTTTTAGTTTGTGAACAACTTGTCCTGCAGACAATCTACCCAAAGCCATAATTCCGTTAATAAATGCCAAAACCAATAAAGGTGATGATACAGATGTTTTTAATAAAGATTCTATTCTTTGTGTAGTTCCTAATTCTGATGCAGCTGTTAAAAACATACACAATACCATAAAGATAAATAAAGGTTTGGTTACACTTGCAATCATTTGTTTGTTGCTAATTCCTAATTTAACACGTTCTGTAACGGGAATTTCTTGTCCAAAAAATAGTATTCCATATAGTGCTAAAGGGATGAATAAAGTGGCTACCATTAATTGCCAATCCATTCCTAATACATCCATGATAAACCAGCCCATTAAAGAGCCAATTACAATTCCACCAGGAAACCATACGTGAAATCTGTTTAGCATTTTGGTTTTTTGATCTGAATACATAGAGGCAATCAACGGATTTAAGGCTGCTTCTACCATACCGTTACCTATACCAATAAATAAAGTTGCTAAAAATAGAGAAGTCATAGAATCTGCCATAATAGTCCATACAATACCAATAGCATGCGTTACAAAAGCCATCCAAGTTATTTTTTTGATTCCTAATAAATCTACTAGAGGTCCTCCAAATATCATGGCTAAGGTAAATCCAAAAAAAGCAGGGGTAAAAGCGTATCCTATTTGTTCTAAAGTTAATCCTATTCCTTCAGGTCCAAACACAGTTTCTAACCTTGCTCTAATTGCAAAAGTCATAGCCGTAGTAATTAAAGCTAGACAGCTAGCAATAAACAATCTATTTTTATTTGAATTTTTCATTTAATGTAATTATAAGTTTATAAATCAGTAAGTTTTTTAGTGTAATGTTGTTGGTTTTGTGAATTATTTACAAAACAATGTTATTGATTGATAAATATATATAATTACAAGCTAGGGTTTGTTTATAATTTTTCAGTGAAGAAAAATATACTTATTGGTGTTCTTGGATGCGAAATTCGTTAGGAGTACAGTTTTCGTGTTTTTTAAAAACGGTAGCAAAATACTGACTAGTAGTAAATCCGCACATGTAAGCAATTTCTGAAATTGAAAGATGTTGATTGCTTAGAAGTAATAGTTTAGATTTTTCTATGCGCTTGTAAGCCAAGTATTGCATAGGGGTTAAATTGGTTATTTGTTTGCAATGATGTGTGAACCTTGTGAGCCCAACTCCTGCAGAGTCTGCCATAGATTGTATGGTCCAGTTTTCGGAAATATTGTTGTCTAACTCTTTTAAAAAAAACTTGACACTTCTAGAGCTGTCTGTTAAAGATTCGTTTAAAATAATTTTTTCTTCGTTTAAACTATCTAACAAGAGTAAAAGAAGTTGATTGATTAAGACTCTGATTTTTGAAGCATTGTTGTTGTTGATGTCTTCATCTACAGCTTTTCCAATTTTGTAAAAACAATCTTTGTATTCATTGTTTGTTTTTATAATAGATTTTTCATTTTGTCTTAATAAAATGGTTAATCTTTCTAGGTCTTGTGGAGTAATGTTAATCCAGTTTGGCCAAACCCAAGGCTGGTGAGGTCTTCTTACTCCTAAATCAATAATAATCCAATAAAATTTCCCAATTCCTATATTAGGGTTTCCTACTTTATGTGCTTCCCAAGGTCTGGTAATGGTAAGTGTATTGGGTTCTAAAATAACTTCTTTGTTTTCTTGAGCATAGGGCATGGAACCAGATTCTAGAAAATGAAATTCTATTCCCTCATTTCTGTGCCAGTCTAATCCCCAATCTTGCGGTGTGTTGGCATCCCAATAGCCAATACTGTTTAGACCTAAGGTGTTTTCGTTTAAACGATCTCCAGGATAGGAATGACGAGCTAACGCTTTGAATTTTACTTTTTTTCTTTCATGCGCATCTGTTAAAGGTAAACAGGTGTCTGCATGGTATACAATTCCTTCAGCAGCTTGAAAAGGTTCAATATTTATAGATTCTTTCATAACATTTGAATGGTTTCTGTTGTTGTTTAAAGGTGTATATTATTTTTCAATGGCAAATAATATACGTTTTGTGAAAAATCGTATTTTTTAGCGTTGTTCTGTATTTTGTGGTTAGTGTTAGCAAATATATAACTCAATAGTTTATTTTTTAAGAATAAATTAAAAAAAAAGCAATTATTTGTTTTCAAAAAGTAGCTTGTAAAGTTTTAAATTCCATCAATAAAGTTTTCAAAAGTGTCTTTAAACTTGTAACCTTCTTCTAAATCTACCTTGCTTAATTTGTTAAATTCTACCAATGCCCATAAAACAAATTCTTTAAAAAAGTAACTGTCTTCTTGCGATGTGTTTGGTTGATATTCTTGAATAAAATCAGAAAGAGGTTCTATATAATTTAATTGTTGTTGGTATTCTTTGTTTGTAAGATTGTTGGCTAGTTCAAAATTGGTTCCTTCTATAAACCATTTGATGATTTCATCATACGGAGTGGTTGCGTTTTTTCTAACCAGTTTTTCTATGGCAGGAAAATAAGTAGGGAATAAGGTTTTTATAGCACTGTTGATTAAATTTTCTGCTACAGAAGCAGCACCTTCTTGTTCTCCCTCATAGACCAATTCTATTTTTCCGTTAATGGCAGGAATAATTCCCATAAAATCACTTAAACGAACACTTGTTTTTTTATCTCCAGAACTTAACATTCTTAACTCTGCAGTACTCATTAAATTTTCGTAAGCAGATATGCTTAAACGAGCACTAACTCCACTTTTTACATCTACAAACTCACTATCTCTAGCTTCAAAACCAATTTGTTCTAAAATGTTTTTTGCCAATTCTGGAACGTAAATGTTTTTAGCTTGATTTTTCTCTAATTTGGCCTCTTGTTGTGTAATAGTTTTGGCAATTTCTATATTCTCTGGATAATGGGTCAAAATTTGAGAACCAATTCTATCTTTTAAAGGAGTAATAATGCTTCCTCTGTTGGTATAATCTTCTGGATTGGCAGTAAATACAAATTGCATATCTAAGTCAAAACGCAATTTAAATCCACGAATTTGTATATCACCTTCTTGTAAAATATTAAACAAAGCAACTTGTATTCTAGCTTGTAAATCGGGCAATTCGTTAATTACAAATATGCATCTGTTAGCTCTTGGAATCATTCCGTAATGAATTACTCTATCATCTGCATAAGATAGTTTTAAATTTGCTGCTTTTATAGGATCTATATCTCCAATAATATCGGCAACCGTTACATCTGGAGTGGCTAATTTTTCTGCAAAACGTTCTGAACGATGCAGCCAAGTAATGGGAGTGTCATCACCTTGTTCGGCAATAATTTCTTTGGCAAAACGAGAAATAGGTTGTAAAGGATCATCGTTAATTTCGGAACCTGCTATTACTGGAATGTACTCATCTAACAAATGAACCATTTGTCTAGCCAAACGTGTTTTTGCTTGTCCTCTTAACCCTAATAAGTTGATGTTGTGTTTGGATAAAATAGCTCTTTCAAGTTGAGGAATTACTGTTTTTTCGTATCCATGAACTCCTGTAAAAGTATTTTTTTTTGACTTTTTTAGTTGAATCAAATTGGTTCTTAATTCTTCTTTAATACTTTTAGGTGTATATCCTGATGCTTTTAAAGCTCCTAAAGTTTTAATGTTTGTGTGTTCCATGTTATCCTTTAATTCTTTTTTTTCTGTTTTGTTCATAATCTTCAAAAATCATTTCTCCCAAACCTTTTAAACCGGTGTAAAAAGCTTTTCCTTGATTGGCTTGTGTAAAGGCTCTTACAAACTGCATTAAATAAGGGTCTTGAGCAATCATAAATGTAGTAATGGGAATATGTAATTTACGAGCTTGGCTAGCTTTGTCGTAACACTTGTTTACAATGTGCTGGTCTAAACCATTACTGTTTTTGTAATAACGACCGTCTGGCAAACGCAAACAACTTGGTTTTCCATCGGTAATCATAAAAATTTGTTTGTTGGTGTTTTTCTTTCGTCTTAATAAATCCATAGCCAATTCTAGGCCAGCAACTGTATTTGTGTGGTAAGGACCAACTTGCAAATAAGGGAGTTCCTGAATGGAAATTCGCCAAGAATCGTTTCCAAAAACAATAATGTCTAAAGTGTCTTTAGGGTAGCGAGTTGTGATAAGTTCTGCCAAAGCCATAGCTACTTTTTTGGCAGGAGTAATCCTATCTTCTCCATACAAAATCATACTATGACTAATGTCTATCATTAACACAGTACTCATTTGAGATTTGTGAGTGGTTTCATTTACCACCAAATCATCTTCGGTCAATTGAAAACCATTGCGAATTCCATTGTTTACTTGAGCATTTTTAATACTCTCGGTCATAGATACATTGTCTAAACCATCTCCAAATTGATAGGCCCTGGTTTCTCCGGTAACATCATCACCTGTTCCTATTTTTTTGGTACTATGATTCCCGGATCCTGATTTTTTTAATTTTCCAAAAATCTGATTTAAGGCACGTTGTCGAATGGCACGTTCTGTTTTGGCTGTAATTCCAGTTCCCGAATTTCCATCGGGTTTTATGCGTTCTTGTATAAAACCCTTGTCAAATAAATCGCGTTTAAAATCTTCTAATGTATATTCTGGAGTGGTTAGCTCGTAAGTTTTGTCTAGTTCTTCTAGCCAATTTAAAGCTTCATCTACATCACCAGAAGTGTGTGTAATTAATTCTTTAAAGATGTCTAACAGCTTGTCAAAAATAGAAAGTTCAGGAGCTTCATATTTTTTAAAAACAAAACCTGTGTATGATGAATCTCTTTTGTTCATAAGCTATTGTATAAGGTTACTACTAATTTACAGTATTTGAATTAGTTTAAGCTTAGTCGTAAAAGGATGCTGGTTATTAATATTTATTTTAAATATTACAATTCTGTAAATATACGATCATTAAATTCTTGTAGAACAATTACATTTTTAGGTCCAAAATCACTTCTGTTAAAAGATAACAATACGTTGTTTAATTTTTGATAATTGTCCCAAGGTTTGGTAAATTTAGGTTGATTGTCTGAATACTTAGAAAAGAAAGACCATTGCTTAATAAGGTTGTCTTTATTATCTATATACACATAATATTTGTTATTTGGGGTTACACCAACATTCTCGAAGGTCATTTGTAAAACATCTGCTTTGTGACCGTTTTCTAAGGTTGTTTTTTCTATATGCTTTAAAGTGACTCCTGGGTCTAATAACTTCCAAGGCATGGTTAGCCAATAAGAATCATTAATCCACCATTTTTTAGCTTGTTTTAAAAGTTTTTTGGCTTCTTTTTCATCTGTAATCAATTCTTTGTTTTTAAAAGCCTTTCCCTGATTGTTGTTAATGTTTACCAAAATAACCAATTCGTCTTTTGGAGATTCTACACGAACATCACCTGTCCATTTATTCCAGTGCAGAGTTCTTTTTCCAAAATCCCATTTTAAATAATGTACATTGTTCCAGTTTTCTACACCTCCCATGCTTTCCATTACTTTGTGAGCAATTTTTACAGCTTCTGCATCGCTTTGAGCAAAGGTGTTACAGGTTAAAATAAGGGCAATAAAAAAGGTAAAAATAGATTTGATCTTCATTTTGTTGATTTTTTTAAGTGTTAAAGGTATCAATTATGATACCAATCCGCTAATTTGTTCTAACCAATAATTGGTTTTTGCTCCTGTTTTACCAGTGCTGTAGGTTTGTTTGGTTTTGGTGATTAAATCTTTAACAATAGAAGTTATTAAAGGTTGTTGTACGTGTTCTGGATAGGGTATATCAAATTCTTGTTGGCTTCCGTCAGCAAGGGTTAAAACAACTGGATTGTCATTAAAACAGGTCATTTTAATATTTCCTTTGGTTCCGTTTATAATTAGCTCATCACGTCTGGTAGATATACCATTGTTAAAAGCCCAAAAACAAGTTCCTACCACATGATTTTTAAATAAAATGTTGGCAGCAACCACATCGTTAGATTTGTATATTTTAGATTGATTGATCGCTAGTCCTTGTACATGTTCAATATCTCCAATTAAAAATTCTAATATGTTTAGTTGATGAGAACCCAAATCATAAAAATAACCGTCACCCGCTAGTTTAGGATCTACTCTCCAGTTACGAGTATCGTAGTTGTCGTCTTTAACATCTAAAGGTTTTGTGAGGTTTAACTGTACGTTTAATAAAGTTCCTATAGTTCCGTTACAAATTAGTTCTTTTACTTTTAAAAAGTTAGGCAAACACGTTCTGTAGTATGCAATGTACAAAGGCAGTTTTTTTGCTTTGAATGCTTTTTCTATTTCAACACACTCTTGATGGGTAATTGCCATTGGTTTTTCTATATAACAAGCCTTACCTGCTTGGGCTACTTTTAAAGCATAGGCTTTGTGGTATTTTGGAGGAGTGGCAATATAAATAGCATTAATGTCTGGATGATTAATGATGTCATCAGCATTGTTTGACCATTCTTCTATGCCATGTCTTTTGGCATAGTCTTTAGCTTTATCTAAATCTCTACGCATTACAGCAATTACGGTAGAGTTTGGGATTTTATACATTGCAGGAGCACTTTTAACTTCGCAAACATTTCCTACTCCAATAATTCCCCAGTTTACTTGTTTCATAATTTGGTGGTATTTACAGACTAAAAATACAGATTTAAAAGGATTTTTAGTAAAGAAAAATAAGAAGTTATATAGAATAACTAAAATACATTTTGTTTATTTGCAAACCCAATAGAGAGGTGCCAGAGTGGTAATGGAGCAGCCTGGAAAGCTGTGGTCGAGAAATCGGCTCCAGGGTTCGAATCCCTGTCTCTCTGCAATTGTTAAACACCTACTTTTTTAAGTAGGTGTTTTTTGTTTTAAATCACGTTTTTTTAAAAACCAAAGATCAAATTATAGTTAATAGATTAAATGTTGGTATAAAACACTTTAAATAACAAGATGACTGTTTTTGTAATTTGAGAATCTAACCTTAGGAATTGTATATTTTTGATTGGAGTTTTAGCTTAAATTATTTCAATAAAATGTTAAAAGAATGTTTGTCAAATTCCTAATTTATTTCTCTATTTTTAAAATTAAAATAGGAGTAAAGTTTTAGATAAAATAGTTTGTCATAATATAAATATCACTTATGAATTTAACCATTGAGAATATTCTTTTAATAGGTTCCTTATTGTTGTTTATTAGCATTGTTGTAGGGAAAACATCGTATAAGTTTGGAGTCCCTACCTTGTTATTGTTTTTAAGCATAGGAATGTTGGCCGGTTCTGATGGTGTTGGTGGTATTCAATTTGATGATCCTAAAATAACTCAGTTTATAGGAATTGTATCTTTAAATTTTATTTTGTTTTCTGGAGGGTTAGATACCAACTGGAATACTGTAAAACCTATTTTAAAAGAAGGAATTGTATTATCTACCTTAGGAGTGTTGTTAACAGCTGTTTGCTTGGGAACGTTTGTTTGGTGGATTACCAATTTTACAATTTATGAAAGCATGCTTTTGGGATCTATAGTGTCTTCTACAGATGCTGCAGCTGTTTTCTCTATTTTACGATCTAAAAACTTGGCTTTAAAAACCAATTTACGACCTACTCTTGAGTTGGAAAGTGGTAGTAATGACCCTATGGCTTATGTGCTTACCATTGCTTTTTTAAGTTTGGTGGTCAATCAAAATCAAAGTGTTTTAACTATAATACCCATGTTTTTACAACAAATGTTGTTAGGAGCAGCTTTGGGGTTTGGGTTTGGAAAGTTGAGTAAATATATTATTAACAAAATAAAATTAGATTTTGAAGGGTTGTACCCTGTTTTGGTTATAGCATTAATGTTTATTACCTTTTCTGCAACAGATTTTGTGGGAGGAAATGGGTTTTTAGCCATTTATATTTGTTCTGTTTATTTAGGGAACCAAAACTTAATTCATAAAAAAACCATATTAAAAGTATACGATGGATTTGCGTGGTTAATGCAAATAGTATTATTCCTTACATTAGGTTTGTTGGTGTTTCCTACAAGAGTAATTCCTATTTTTGGTATTGGATTGATGATTTCTTTATTCTTGATTATTGTAGCTCGTCCGTTAAGTGTATTTCTTAGTTTAAGTTTTTTTAAAATGAACAACAAAAGAAGAGCGTATATTTCTTGGGTTGGATTAAGAGGAGGGGTGCCTATTGTATTTGCAACTTATCCGTTGTTGGCTGGTATAGAAAAGGCCGACATGATGTTTAATATTGTCTTCTTTATTTCGGTTACTTCAGTTATTATTCAAGGGACTACGCTTTCTGTAGTTGCTAAATGGTTAGATGTTGTGTTGCCTAGTGGAGAAAAAAGACCACATCCTACAGATTTGTTGTTAAAAGACAATCCTAAAACGGTAATGCAAGAAATAGAAATAGAATTTGATCATTATGCAGTTGACAAAAAAATAGTGGATTTAGGATTTCCAAAACACGCTATTATTGCTATGATTAAACGTGACGATTCTTATATTACTCCCAATGGTGCTACAGTTATTTTAGGAGGAGATGTATTGATTGTTTTTGCAGAAAAACAAGTAGCTATTGATGAGGTGAATGAAAAGTTAAAAGGAAAATAATTTTTTAGTTAATTTCTTTTATTCTTAGGTATTCTGCTTGTAAATTATGCAAAGCAGTTTGTTCTTCGGTGCTTAAATCTCCATCATATAGGTTTATAGTTTCTGAATAATCAGTAATAACATTGTATAAATAATGTTCATCATCATCTTTGTTATAAACGTATTTGTAAGTAGAATTTCTAAGGGTATAGCCACCAAAAGCAGGACCATTGTTTAATCCTTCTGCAAATAAATAATTTCTAGTATGAATTGTTTTTTGGCTTAGTAAATTTTTAAAAGAAATACTTTCTGTAGTGTTTACATTGTTCAATCCACACAAATCGGCAATTGTAGCAAATAAATCTGTAGTTTGTATCAAAGCTTCCTCACTTTGGTTTTGTCTAGTTACATTAGCACCCGCCACTATTAAAGGAACATTTATGCCACCGTTGTATAAAGATCCTTTGGCTTTAGTTCTGCTAAAAGGAGTTTGAGCTACTTGAGCAGGAGTACCATTATCTCCCACAAAAATAATAGTGGTATTTGCTAGTTGTGCCTTAGGAATGTTTTTTAACAGTCGTCCTATTTCGGTATCCATAGCTTCTAACATTTGTAAATACATGTCTAATGTATTAGTTCCTGTGTGGGTATAAAGAGAGCTGTCTTTGGGGGTGTGGAATGTAGCATGTGCTGCGTTATAGGCCAACCAACAAAACCAAGGTTGTGTTTGCTCATTAATCCAATTTATAGCATAATCTGTATAAGCAGTTGTTCCGTAGTAGTTGCTAATTGTAGTGGTGGTTCCATCTTCGTGTAAATCCCAATGATAATAATCTGTTAAACCTCCTCGGGTGTTTCCTTTGTAGTAATCAATACCTAAGTTTTCTGGATCTGTAGAATTTGTAGACAAATGCCATTTTCCTAGCAAAGCAGTTGTATATGCAGTTGTTCCTTGGTTGTTAATGTAAGATTGTAAAATGGTTTCGTTGCTTTTGATATCATCTCCAGGAGATAATAAATTAACAGTTTTTGCATGTTTACCAGTAAGAATGGTTGCCCTTGTAGGAGTACATCTTGGGTAAGACCAAGTGTTTTGAAAACGAACGCCCAAACTCATCAATTTGTTTAAGTTAGGCATGTTAGGTTTGGTAGTGTTTAATTGTGTCGCATAAGGAGTTACATCCATTCCCATATCATCAGCAATCATTAATAAAACATTTGGAGTTGTTACATTTTGATTGAAAAAGAGATCATCAGTAGCATTCTCAAAAAAATCTTCTTTGCTATCAGAGGTATCGTTTGTTAATAAATGTTTGTTTTTATTACAAGCAGTTGTGATAAAAATTAAATAACAAGTAGTAAGAGTTGAAATTATTAATTGAATCAGAATTTTTAGATGCTTTTTGTACAAGTTTATAATCATAGCAAAAGGTGTTTCTATTAAAACAATTTAGATTTATTTTACCCTACTTAAAAACATAAAAATAATTGCAAATCACTATTTTTGATAGCTATGGTAAAAGCATTAAAAACACTAGACAATCAATTAGAAGGGAGTTTAAAAACAGATGCATTGCACAAAGGAATTTATGCAACAGATGCTTCTGTATATAGAAAAATACCTTTGGGGGTTGCTTTTCCAAAATCTACAGCAGATTTAAAAATGTTGATTGCTTTTGCCAATCAGCAAAAAATAAGTTTGGTGCCAAGAACCGCAGGAACTTCTTTAGCAGGACAATGTGTGGGTGAGGGTTTGATTGTAGATGTTTCTAAACATTTTACTCAGATAATTGCTTATAACCAAGAACAAGCTCAAATTACAGTACAGCCTGGTGTAATTCGTGATGATTTAAACCGTTATGTACAAGCCGATGGATTGTTTTTTGGTCCAAATACATCTACTGCCAATAGATGTATGATAGGAGGAATGGTTGGGAACAATAGTTCTGGAACAACCTCTATTCGTTATGGGGTTACACGTGATAAAATTATCAGTTTACAAACTTTGTTAAGTGATGGAAGTGAAGTGGTTTTTAAAGCAGTAACTGTTGATGAATTTTTAGAAAAATCAACCCTAACAACTTTAGAAGGAAAAATATACAAACAAATTTTAACAACTTTTTCTAAAGAGGCTGTTCAGCAAGAAATTGTAAAAGAATTTCCTAAACCAGACATTCACAGAAGAAATACCGGTTATGCTATAGACGAGTTGTTAAAGTTTGAATTGTTTGGAGGAACAGAAAAGACCATTAACCTAGCAAAAGTATTGTGTGGAAGCGAAGGAACTTTGGCTTTTACCACAGAAATTACCTTACAGTTAGATAAAATTCCGCCTGTACATAATATTATGATTGCTTCTCATTTTGATAGCATTCAATCTTGTATGGAATCGGTAGTGGTGGCTATGCAACATCAATTGTACAATTGTGAGTTGATGGATAAATTGATTTTAGATTGTACCAAAACAATACGTTCCCAACAAGAAAATAGAAGCTTTTTGGTTGGCGATCCTGCTGCGGTGTTAATGTTAGAAGTAGCAGGAACTTCTATGATAGATGCCCAGCAACAAGCAAATGCTTTGATTGCAGATTTAGAAGCACATCAATTTGGTTATGCACACCCCAAAGTAACGGGAACAAAAATTAACGGAATTCATGAGTTGCGTAAAGCAGGTTTGGGGGCTTTGGGAAATTTAGTGGGCGATAAAAAAGCAGTAGCTTGTATAGAAGACACCGCGGTAAGTTTGGAAGATTTACCCAACTTTATTGCCGATTTTTCTAAAATGATGAAAGATTATAAGCAAGAAGCCGTGTATTATGCACATGCAGGAGCAGGGGAAATTCACTTACGTCCTATTTTAAATTTAAAAGTAAAATCGGATGTTGTTTTGTTTAGAGAAATTACCACCAGTGTGGCCAAGTTGGTTAAGAAATACAAAGGGTCTTTAAGTGGTGAGCATGGAGATGGAATTGTACGTGCCGAATTTATTCCGATGATGATAGGAGCTAAAAACTATCAGTTGTTAAAAGAATTTAAAGAACTTTTTGATCCGAATTATATTTTTAACCAAGGGAAAATCATCAATCCTTATAAAATGGATGAAAATTTAAGGTATGAAGTTGACAGAACTGAACCCAACATCTCAACCTTATTTGATTTTTCTGAAAATGAAGGAGTTTTAAAATTGGCTGAGCAATGTAACGGTTCTGGAGATTGTAGAAAATCTGTAGCAGCAGGAGGAACCATGTGTCCTAGTTACAGAGCTACCAAAAACGAAAAAGATACTACCAGAGCAAGAGCCAATGCATTAAGAGAAGTGTTGACCAACAATACAGCTAAAAATAAATTTGATAGTAAAACCTTAAAAGAGGTTTTTGATTTGTGTATTGGTTGTAAGGCTTGTGCAAGTGAATGTCCTAGTAGTGTAGATGTGGCCACGTTAAAGGCTGAGTTTTTATACCAATACCAAGAAGCAAATCAGTATTCGTTCCGAAATAAATTGTTTGCTAAAATTATAGATGTGAACCAAAAACTGGCTGTTTTTGCAGGTTTGGTTAATATGTTTAGCAATACGGTATTGGCTAAAAAACTATTAGGAGTGAGTTTAGAACGTAGTTTACCTAGTTTGCAACGAGAAACGTTAGCGGAGTGGATAGAAAACAATCTAGCAGCTTTGCAGGTGAAGAATCCTATTAAAAAAATCTACTTTTTTAAAGATGAATTTACCAATTTCTACGATGTGCAAATTGGGGTTGATGCTTTAGAGTTGTTAACTCGTTTGCAGTATCAATGTGTGTTTTTAGAGCATGAACAAAGTGGAAGAAGTTACATTTCTAAAGGTTTTTTAAAAGAAGCTAAAAAAGTAGCTCAAAGAAACATAACGGTATTTGCTCCTATAGTTTCGGCAGAAAGTCCGTTGGTGGGTATAGAGCCTTCTGCTATTCTATCTTTTAGAGATGAGTATATTCGATTAGCAAACAATAAGCAAGAAGCTAAAAACTTAGCAAAAAACACGTTTACCATAGAGGAGTTTATTGCCAATGAAATAGCCTTAAAAAATATAGATTCAAAGCTGTTTCATACCAATAAAAGAGATGTTAAAATACATGTTCATTGTCATCAGAAGGCATTGAGTAACAGCAAACATACGTTTGATATGTTGAATGTAATCCCCAATTACAACGTTACCATTTTAAACACCGGTTGTTGTGGTATGGCAGGTTCTTTTGGTTATGAGCAAGAACACTATAAGGTAAGTATGCAAATGGGAGAAGATACATTGTTTCCTAAAATACGAAATGCAGCTCAAAACACCATAATTGTAGCATCAGGAACCAGTTGCAGGCATCAAATTAAAGATGGAACACAACAAGACAGTTTGCATGCTGTAACGGTATTAAGAAATGCATTGCTGTAGAAAAATCATTTTATTTACAGCAAATAGCTTCTTCTATTTTTGCGTGTATTTTTTTTATTTCAAAAGGTTTTCTAAAATATTCTAAAATCAAACCAGAGTTTAGAGCTTCTCTTATTTCTTCTGTAATTTCAAAACCAGTAAGAATAAAAAACTTTTTATTAGGGTATTTAGCTTTGGCCTTGGTTATAAATTCAATACCATTCATTCCTGGCATTTTCATATCACTAATTATAACTAGGGTATCTGTGTTTTCATCAAGAACTTTTAGTCCTTCAAACCCATCTATAGCTACTAATACATGGTAGTGTTCACTAAAGTTTTTTTCAAAAAGTAATAAGTTGATTTTTTCATCATCTACATATAAAATTTTATTTTTTGTAGTCATAGTTCATTTTTTAGGGGCAATATTATGGTGGTTTTGGTTCCTTTATTTAATTTAGATTCAAAATTTAAGTGACCATTGTGGTTTTGTATTATTGTATAAGCAATAGAAAGTCCTAGACCTGTACCTTTTCCAGGGTCTTTTGTGGTAAAGAAAGGTTCAATAATTTTAGGGATATCTTCTTTTTTTATTCCACAACCAGTATCTGTAATCTCAATAGAAATAGAGTGGTTGTTTTTTTTAGTTAAAATAGTAATTTTTCCTTTTTTAGAAATAGCTTGTATTGCATTGGAAATAATATTTATAAATACTTGGTGTAGTTTGTTAGATTTTCCTTGAATGATTAGTTTTTGGGAATCATATTTTTTTTCTACTACAATATTGGAATTGGCTTGATTTGCTAGAATAGCTAAACAATTGTCTAGAATAGAGTGTACATCACAATGATGGTCTACAATACCATTGTCGCTACTAAGTTGATTCAATCCTTTTACAATTAAAGAAATTCTTTTAATAGCAGTTTTAGTGCTTTGCAAGAATAAAGTTGTTGTTTCTTCATCTTGACTACCATATTTGTTAAAATAGTTTTCAAGTCCATAATGGACTCCTGTAAGGTATTGTAAAGGATTGTTAATTTCGTGAGAAACCCCAGAGGTTAACACACCTAAAGAAGCCATTTTTTCTGAAGATACCAAACGAGATTGCGTTTCTTTTAAGGTTGATAAAGTGGACTCAACTTCTTCTTTTTGAAGTTTTAACTCTTTGTATAATTCTTTTAATTCGTTGTTTGCTAGTTCTAAATCATCGGTACGTTTGTTTACAAGGTTTTCTAAGTTTAATTTATTGTTTTCTAGTTGCTTTTCATATTTTTTTATTTCAGTAATATCAAACATAGCACCTCCAATAGCGCTGTTATTATAGGAAGTGTTTATTTTAAACTTTAAGTCTTTTAACCATTTTTTTTCTCCATTAATATGTGTTGAAAACACCAATTCTAAAGATTCTTTTTTACCCGATAATATTTCATTATCGGCATTCTTAATCATAGTGGCTGTTTTTTTATCAAAAATATTGGTAGAAGATAGCAGCTCCTGATTTTTTCTATTTTGATATAAGTAGTTTAAAGAATGGTCTTTAATATAAGCATACATTGGAGTGTTTTCCATAAAACTATGAAACCTATCGTTGCTTTCTTTTAGTAATATTTCTGCTTTTTTTCTTTTACTTTCTTCTTTTAAAACATTTCTAACCTTTACTAAAGAATAAATGTAGTAACCTACAATAGCAAATAACAGAAAAAGAATTAAAATCAATCTATTTCTAAATTCAGATAGAGCAGAATAAACTTCGCTTTCTTGGTAGGAAATTAAGATGGTCCAAAATGTATTTCCTTGTGGAACGTGGTAATATACAACATACATTTCTTCTGCATTTTGGTTGCTAAAATGTAAAGAACCTTGATGGGTGCTTTTTCCTGTTCCACTTTTGTATTTTTCTATTTCGGAAAGCATTTTTAGAGTGTTCTCATCACTATTGGTAGTTTCTATAATAGATTTTCCTTGATGACTTTCTATAGGGCAGTATATTTCTTTATTGTTTTCTGTAATTAGCCAGGCAAGTCCTTTTTTATTAGATTTAATATTGTCTAAAAATAAATCTCCCATTTTATCTATAGGAATTAAAATGGCTAAGCTACCTACGGTTTTTTTGTTGTCAAGAATAGGAACGTGCATGGCTATGGCATAATATCCTTGAACACTTTTAAAAACATCACTAATAGTGGGTTTGCTAGTTGTTAAAACTTCTTTAACGTGTTTTTGGTTAGAAATATTTTGACCTATTACAGATTTGTTATAAGGATGAGTGTACAAAATGTTTCCTGTTGCATCTACCCTTGTAATTGCCTTTATGGTGTTTTTATGGGTTTCATAAAAATAGCGCATAGAGGTTTTACCTTCATTAGAAAAGTTGATGATATTTTTCTGTGTAGCAATGTAAGAAAGGTTGGATTGATAGTTATTCCAAAATGAAGAAATACCCTCTGAAGCTGTTTTGGCTAAAATTAATTGTTCTCTGTTAAATTCACGAATTGTATTTTTTTTAACATCATTATATAACAAATAAAAAGTTATAGAGAATAAGCTGACGATAAAAAAAATAAAAACGGATCTATTGATAAATTTAGTCGTAAAAAATTTACGAAATAGCTCTTTCATTAGGGGTAAACAATTTCTAATAAATTTACTAAAAACAGTGGTATAACAATGGTAAAAACAATATTAATAAAAACAATGTTTTAATAAAGCCCTTTTTTTTGTTAAACAACGGTTAAGAATAAAATATAAAATACAAAGTATTTAGTAAAAATTACTGTATCAATTCCGATAAAATAGTTACGACATAATCTATGTCTTTTTGAGTAGTAAGCTTAGAAAAAGAAAAACGAACAGAGGTGTTTTGTTGTTCAGTTTGGTTTAAAAAACTTTGCAATACATGAGATCCTTTGTGTGCCCCACTTTGGCAAGCAGAACCACCAGAAACGGCCACACCTTTTAAATCTAGCTGGAAAAGAAGCATTGGAAAATCTTTGTGAAAGCGAACATTTACAACGGTATGTGTACTTAGCGTTAGGTGGTTAGACACACCATTAAAACAAACGTTAGGAATTTTGGTTTCTAATTGTTGAATAAAGTATTGTTTGGTGTTTTTTAAATAAGCAACATCATCTTCTAAATTTCTTAAACACAAGGTTAAGGCAGTTTGCATTCCAATTATAGCAGAAGTGTTTTCGGTTCCGGCACGAGTACCACGCTCTTGTTCTCCTCCTAAAATTTCGGGTTGAATGGCAGTTCCTTTTCTAAAAAAAGCAAATCCTATTCCTTTAGGACCATGAAATTTATGAGCAGAAGCAGCTATAAAATCAATATCAAGCAAAGACAAATCAATGTTAAAATGTCCAATAGATTGTACAGTATCGCTATGAAATAAAACTTTATATTTTTGTTTCAAAGCAATCACTTTTTCTAAATCTAGAATGGTACCAATTTCATTATTAACATGCATTAAAGAAATTAATGTATTGTCAGAATTTTTAATTAAAATTTCTTCTAGATGTTGGTAATCAATAGTTCCGTTTGCTAAAGTAGCAACATAAGAAATTTCAATTCCTTTTTTAGCTAAAAATTCTACAGTATGCAATACCGCATGATGTTCTATTTTAGAAGTAATAATATGGGTTATACCCAAATGATTTACTGCGTTTTTTAAAATCAAATTATCAGCTTCTGTACCTCCAGATGTAAATACAATTTCGGAAGTAGTACATTGTAAATGTTTGGCAATTTGTTTACGAGCATTTTCTATAGTTGCCTTGGCATTACGACCATAAGCATGTGTAGATGACGGATTTCCAAAAGAAGTATTCATGGTATGAACCATGGCATCTACAACTTCAGGAAGTAACGGGGTAGTGGCTGCGTTGTCTAAATAAACTCGTTTCATGGTTGCAAAAATAAGCTTAATCAATTTAAATAACTAACTACAATTTACAATTTGTCAGTTTTGTAGCTATGGCATTATACTTGACTTATTTATGCTTAGTGATTTATAAACACTTGTTTTTCTTTACATTTGCATTTTATGGCAGTTTAAAGAATACTTACACAGTGTCATATTGACAATATATAGAACTTATGAGCAAATATAAAAACATAAAAATAGACACATTGTCTATGCATAGTATGATTGATGAGGATTCTGATTTAATTCCTTTATTAAGTCCAGAAGACGAAGAGGAAATGAACAAAGAATTGGTGCCAGAAACATTGCCAATTTTGCCTTTAAGAAATACTGTTTTATTTCCAGGAGTAGTTATTCCTATTACCGCAACAAGAGACAGGGCTATTGCTTTGATAAAAGAAGTAAACAAAGGAGATAAAACGTTAGGAATTGTAGCTCAAAAAGATCCATCAAATAAAAATCCTAGTTTTGATGAGGTGTACCATACCGGAGTTGTTGCTCAAATATTACGAGTTTTAAAAATGCCCGATGGAAATACCACAGTTATTATTCAAGGAAAAAAGCGTATAAAATTAGAAAATGCTGTTCAAGAAGAACCCTTTATTAAGGCAACAGCTATAGAGGTAGTAGATGATTTGTTTGTAGAAAATACAGAGGAGTTTAATGAAATAATACAAACAGTTAAAGACACAGCTTTAAACGTAATAGAAGAAAACCCTAACATACCTACTGAGGGGACTTTTGCAATAAAAAATATACAGAGCAATTCTTTTTTAATCAATTTTATTTCTTCAAACATAGACTTGTCTGTTGAAGAAAAACAAGAGTTGTTAGAAATTAATAGTTTAAAAGATAGAGCTATTGCTACCTTAAAAAAGTTGAATGTAGAGTTGCAACGTTTAGAGTTGCGTAACGACATTCAAAATAAAACTAGAATAGATTTAGACCAGCAACAACGTGAATATTACTTGCATCAGCAGTTAAAAACCATTCAAGAAGAGTTAGGAGGAAATTCACACGAAGCCGAAATTCAAGAATTGATTAACAAATCTAAAAAGAAAAAGTGGTCTAAAGAGGTAAAAGAAACGTTTGAGAAAGAAGTGGCAAGAATGAAACGTCTGAATCCTCAAATGCCAGAATACTCTATACAAAGAAACTATTTAGAGTTGATATTAGATTTGCCATGGAATACTTATACCAAAGATAAATTCAACTTAAAACAAGCACAAGAAGTTTTAGAACGAGATCATTTTGGGTTGGAAAAAGTAAAAGATAGAATCATAGAACATTTGGCAGTATTAAAGCTAAAAGGAGATATGAAATCTCCAATTATTTGTTTGTATGGACCTCCAGGAGTTGGTAAAACTTCTTTAGGAAAATCTATAGCAGAAGCATTGGATAGAAAATATGTGAGAATGGCTTTGGGTGGTTTGCGTGATGAGTCTGAAATTAGAGGACACCGTAAAACATACATTGGTGCCATGCCAGGTAGATTGATTCAGAATATTAAAAAAGCAGGAACGAACAATCCCGTTTTTGTGTTAGATGAAATAGATAAAATGGCTGCAGGAATGCAAGGAGATCCTGCATCTGCTATGTTAGAAGTTTTGGATCCTGAGCAAAATTCTGAGTTTTACGATAACTTTTTAGAAATTGGTTACGATTTGTCTAAAGTAATGTTTATTGCTACAGCAAATAATGTGGGAGATATTCCGTGGGCATTAAGAGACCGTATGGAAATGATTAACGTATCTGGTTACACCATTGAAGAAAAAATGGAAATAGCCAAGAGACACTTGTTACCTAAGCAATTAAAAGAACACGGATTAAAAGCGAGTCACTTAAAAATAGGAAAGGCACAATTAGAATTAATTGTAACAGGATATACTAGAGAATCTGGAGTTCGTAATTTAGAAAAAGTAATTGCCAAATTGGTTCGTTTTGCAGCAAAATCTATTGCCATGGAAGAGGAATACGAAGTTGTGTTAACAAACGATCAAATTAAAACCATTCTAGGTCCTGCCAGAATGGAGCGAGACAAATACGAAAATAATGATGTAGCTGGTGTTGTTACAGGTTTGGCTTGGACAAGTGTTGGTGGAGATATTTTGTTTATAGAATCTATTTTGTCTAAAGGAAAAGGATTGTCTATTACAGGGAATTTAGGAAATGTAATGAAAGAATCTGCAACCATTGCCTTGGAATATATTAAAGCCAATGCAGATGTTTTTGGAGTAAAACAAAAAATGTTAGATGAGCACAAAGTACACATTCACGTACCCGAAGGTGCAACTCCTAAAGATGGACCAAGTGCAGGTATTACAATGTTAACTTCTTTAGTTTCTACATTTACACAACGCAAAGTAAAAGCTAAAATAGCCATGACAGGGGAAATTACCTTGCGTGGTAAAGTATTGCCGGTAGGTGGAATTAAAGAAAAAATATTAGCTGCTAAAAGAGCCAATATTAAAGAAATTATTTTGTGTGAAGCTAATAGAAAAGATATTGAAGAAATAAAAGAATCTTATTTAAAAGGATTAAAGTTTCATTACGTTACAGAAATGAAAGAAGTGATAGATATTGCTTTGACCAAACAAAAGGTTAAAAAAACAGTTGTAAAAGCAGAGGCTTAAACAATATTATTTTTCATAAAAAAGGTCAGCTAAGTAGCTGACCTTTTTTTGTGGAGTTGATGCAAATCAAAACAGAAGTTGATAAGGCTTGCTTAAAGAATAGGAGCTAAGGAGTAAATTTAGCTTTTAAATAAATACTTTATGTCTAGTCAACCCTTTTACAAAAAGAAAAGAATTGTTTTTCCAATTTTAATTATAGTGTTGTTAATTTCTTTAAGAATAGCACTTCCTTATGTAGCTAAAAATTATATCAATAACGTTTTAGCCAATAGTATTCCTGGTTATACGGGTTCTGTAGAAAATGTAGGAATTTCTCTATACAGGGGAGCTTATCAATTAAATGGTTTTGTATTAAAAAGTACCAAATCAAACTCGGAACGTCCTTTTTTAGATTTGCCAGAAAACGACATTTCTATTCACTGGAAAGCTTTACTGCATGGTAAAATTGTGGCCGAAGTAATTTTAAATCAGCCTAAGATTAACATTGTAAAAGAAGATCAAGAAAAGCAACCCGCAACAGAAGTTGATGAAGAGGATTGGACCAAGGCTTTAACAAGTATTATTCCTATAGACATTAACCGATTAAACATATCTAAAGGAACCATTACTTTTGCAGAACTAACTTCAAATCCTACAATTGATTTGCATATAGATAACATAGAGTTGTTAGCCACCAACCTAAGAAATGTAGTTAATGGTACCGGTAAATTACCTTCTACCTTAACAGTTACAGGAACTTCTATCGGAAACGGAAACTTAAAAATAAAAGGAGGTTTAGATTTGATTAAAGAAATTCCCGATGTAGATATTGCTATGGAATTTACCGATATAGATTTAACAGCTTTTAACGATTTTACCCAACACTATGCAAATATTGATTTTGAAAAAGGAAATTTAAACCTGTACAGCGAAATAGTTATTGCAGATAGTTATTTAAAAGGATACATGAAACCTTTAATCAAACAAACAAAATTGATTGGAGAAGAGGATTCCTTTTTAAATTCTATATGGGAAGGTTTTGTAGGCTTTGTGCAATTTGTTTTTAGAAATCAAAGTAATAAAGTAGTGGCTTCTAAAATTCCTTTGGAGGGAGATTTAAGCAATGTAAACACACAAGTTTGGCAAACAGTAGGAAACATTATTCGCAATGCTTGGATAGAAGCTTTTAAAAATAAAGTAGATAATACGATTGATTATAAAGAAGTGATTCAAGAAAGTAGTAAAACTAGATAAGAATATAGTGAATAGTTAGATTAAACCTTTATACGTTTGTGCTGTCTTATTTTTCAAAGTTTTATAAAAAACTTTTATTTATTTTATAAATAGATATTGCATAAAACAAACAGCTATTGAATTCTTCCATTACTACATACAACAAAATTACAGCCATAGAGAATATTAAAATAGAACCTTTTGATGTTCGTAAAAGATACACTAAGCCTCATAGACACAATAAATACTTAGAGTTGATTTATTTTACCAAAGGAACGGGGTATCATCATATGGATTTAAACAGTTATAGCATTCAACCACCCGTTGTTTTTTTAGTAAGTAAAGAAGAAGTGCATCATTGGGAAATTACTACAGAACCTAAAGGTTATGTGATTATTATAAAAGAAGAGTTTTTAGAAAAAACTTTAGACAAGCACATTAATACACAGTTGTACAAATTAGGAGAACATCAAAAAATAGATCTTTTACAAAAAGACAAAACAATCAATCATCTTTTTAAACTATTAACCAAAGAAATTAAACAACCTACAACACCCATAGAGGTAATTGAAGGAATGATAAAATCTTTATTTGCTAAAATTCTAACACATACTACATCTATACAAAAAAAAGAGCTAGGTACAGAAGATAAGTTTACACAGTTTGTTAATTTATTAAGCGAAACGTTGGTGAACAATGTATCTTATTATGCTAATTTGTTAAATGTATCTTCTCAAAATTTAAATCAACTATGTAAAAAAAAGCAAGGGAAAACCGCTTCGCAAATTATAGCAGATTATATGGTTCAGGAAATTAAACGATTGTTAATTTATACAGATAAATCTGTAGGTGAAATTGCTTATGATTTACAATTTAAAGACGTTTCTCATTTTGTAAAGTACTTTAAAAGACATACAAATTTAACTCCATTACAATTTAAAAACACATCTACAATATAATTATACCATAGCTTTTACAAATAAACCATGTTTTAGAACTTATTGTACTGTAATATTGTAGTAAATTTTTTAGAAACACTTAAAAAGAAAACAAATTGAAACAGACTAGAATGAATTTTATGAAAGGTATTTTTACGCTTTTTGTATTTGCAATGTCGTCTAATTTTGCCTTTGCTCAAATTACAGGTAAAATCATTGACAAAAATAGCAAAGATGCGTTAGAGTATGCTACCGCTGCAATTTACAATGCAGAAACTGGTAAATTAATAACAGGAGTTATTACAGACCAAAACGGAGCTTTTTTAATAGAAAATATAAAAACAGGAACCTATAAAATAGAAGCTTCTTTTATGGGGTATAAAACTCAAAACATTCCAAATATAGAGGTTCCTAAAAAGAATGCATTTGTAGATTTAGGAACTGTAGCCTTGGCCATTAATAGTAACGAATTAGATGCGGTGGTTTTAAAAGGAGAAGCAGCTACCATGGTTCATAAAATTGACAGACAAGTTTTTGATGCTGATAAGTTTCAAAACAGTCAAGGAGGGAATGCTGTAGATGTTATTAAAAACTTACCCTCGGTAACAGTTGGAGTAGAGGGGAATATTAACGTAAGAGGTAGCAATAGCTTTGCAGTTTTGTTAAACGGAAAACCTACGCAAGGAGATGCTGCTTCTATTTTAGCACAGTTGCCTGCCAATGCCTTAGAAAAAGTAGAGTTGATAACAGCACCTTCAGCAAAATATGATTCAGAAGGAGCAGGAGGTATTTTAAATATCATCACTAAAAAAGGAGCTATTAATGGAGATTATGTACAGGTTAATGTACGTGGTGGTTTTCCACCAATTCAAGATTATAACACCAAAGAATATCCACACAGATATGGAGCAGATGTTACGTATAACACAAGAACAGATAACTGGAACTTTTCTGTAGGAGCAAGTTACCAACGCAACGATATTTCGGGTAGAAGAGAAGGTGGTTTAGATATTGTTAACGATGCTAACGATACTCACAGATTTTTACCTTCTGATGGAGAACGTAGTTTTGATGATGTAAGTTACAATGCAAGATTTACCGTAGATTATACTCCAAATGATGCTAATGAATTTTCTTTAGGAGTTTACGGAGGTAAAAAACAAAAAGATAGATTGGCAGACATTTATTATGACAACTATACAATTAGCCCTATTGGAAGTACGAACAGAGAAAATGAGTTTGCGTACTACAATCACAACTTAAGAACTCGTAAAGGAGATTTTGCTTTGGCTAGTTTTGATTATGCTCATAAGTTTGAAGACAAATCTAAATTGTCAGCTTCGGTTTTATACGAATATACTTTCTTAGGAGGGCCTACAGAGAATGACAACGTAAGTGATATTGACTACACAACTGTGTATCAACAAGAAAAAAACACCAACGACAACCCTTTAAACGGTACACGTTTTAATTTAGATTATAAATGGAAACCAATGAGTATTGGTACTATTGAAACAGGATATCAATTTAGACACTTAGATCATACAGGTGATTTTGATTACCAACGTAAAAATGTGTTTTTAGGAGAAACTGCATTTACACAAGTGCCGGACTTTTCTAGTAACATTGCTTTAAAAAGAATTATACACGCAGCATATGCACAAGTATCTGGGGGTAAAAACAAATGGGATTACAATGCAGGTTTGCGTTTAGAATCTATGGACAGAGAGTACAAAGAAAAATTAGCATCGGCTACGGAACAAAATACTTATAAATACGATTATGTTAAGCTATTTCCATCTGCATCTTTACAATACAAAGTAAACGACAAAACAAACATAAAGGCTGCTTATAGTAAAAGAGTACAACGTACAACTACTTTTAAAATGAACAGTTTTGCAGAACGTGAGCATTCAGAAGTATATGAGCAAGGAGATAACAAATTAAAACCTGAGTTTATTGATTTGGTAGAATTAGGAGTAAACAAAAGATACAAAGGAGGACATTCTGTATACGCAACAGCATATTATAGACATACCAAAAACGTAATTAATCGTGTGAATGCTTTGGTATATGAAGATGGAAATACAGATGGAGATAAGAATCCGCAAACAAATCCAAACCCTGTTGTAAACGATAGTATTTTAAACCGTGTGTATTCTAATGTAGGAAAAAGTAATGCTGTGGGTATTGAGTTAGGAGCAACTATTAAGGCTTCTAAAAACTGGACCAACTTTATTGGAGCAAACATTTATAATTATGCTATTGATGGGGCTTTAAAATTTAATCACAGAAACGGAAAAGGAGAAAGAATTTATGATATCAATAGTGAGTCTACCATTTATTCTTTTAACGTAAATTCAACCTATTCTTTCTGGAAAAATGCTTCTTTACAGTTTGCTTTAAATTACATTTCAGACAGAAATACAGCCATGGGTGAGGATTCAAGATTTTACACTCCCAACCTAACGTTTAAAAAGACGTTTATGGACGACCGCTTAACGGCAACTTTACAATGGCAAAATATAGATATGGGCTTGTTAAAATCTAACGAGCAACGTATTTCTACTTGGAGACCTAATGAGTTTTACACTACAACCAATTATGTGTATGAAGTAGATATTGTATCGTTAAACTTAACCTATACATTCAACAAGTTTAAAAATAAATCTAAGTTTATTGAAAGTGAATTTGGTAAAAAAGAATTTTAAAAAGATAGTTTAGTTAGTTTTTTTATTGAAAGGGCACATTGCTGTAAAGCATGTGCTCTTTTTTAATGGATAAAACCTTCAATCCAATCTCCTACATAATAAGATACTAAAGCCGCAAGAATTCCTAATACTAAAGTTTCTGCAACACCTTTCCAAATAGCTTTGTGATTGATGTAAGATTTTAAAGATCCTACAATAACAAATCCAAAACCAGTAGCTATAGCAGAATACATAAAAACATTGCTATGTAAAGAATCTAAATAATCAATTACATAAGCCAATAAAGGAAAAATACCTATGGTTAAAAAAGACAAATAAGTAACCACACCTTTGGCAATAGGATTGTAGCTTTCTTTAATTTTAGTTTGATTATTTTCTGTTTTGGCATGTTTTAAAGCATTGTCTTTTTCAGATTTTGCGGATAAGTAAGCACCAATAGACATTGCAAAACCATCGGCTAATAAATTGGCAAATCCTAAAATAATAATAATGGAGCTATCTAAATTAGCTCCTACAGAACCAGCTACTACAGCAAAAGTTGTAACGCAACCATCAATACCTCCGTACACAAATTCGCCTAAATATTTTTCTGTTTTTTGATACAATTTAGATTTATCAGTTGTCATTTCTATTGGTTTATACTGTTGATTATGTTAAAATTAAGAGAATAAACATTTAGAAACTAACTAAAATAGACTTAAGGAATTGTTTAAAACAGGATTAGATAAGTTTTGATTTAAACATTTTTGCAGCAGCCGTGTAACCACCTTCTGTACCGTCTACAAAATGGTTGTGGTTGTCGCTTCTGTCTTTTACGTAACAAGATAAAATGGAGGCTTTAGTTGTATGAATTCCATAAATCAATTTCTTTTCTTTTTCTAAACTATCTAAAAATAAGATGAGTTTTCTTATGTTTTCATCAGAGCCAGAAAATACAGTGTTAATGGTACCATCTATCATTAACGTGTGGGATAGTTGGCTAATTTTTGTGTAAAATTTATGTCCGTTTTTAGAAAAGCCTAAATAAAAATTAACAAACACAGTACCTAACCAATTAATAAAAAGGTACAATTTGTTAAAACGAGTTAGTTTTATCTTCATCTCCTTTTTTATTTTTTGCAAGGTTGTGTCCAATCTTAAATTGGTAGAAGTAATAGGTTTTCTGTTTTCAAAATCTCCAAAAAGCTCATTTATTTTTTGTAACACATTTGCATACACTTCATGTTGCTTGTTTTCTATAGCGCAGTGAGCAAGCAAACACACAATTTTTTTACCTTCATCAGGAGCCGATACTTCTTGCCATCTACATTCCATTCCGTCCAAATCTACAGGAGTTGTTTGAGTAGTGTGTAAGCGTTCTGCAAACGTTTGTTTTACCAAGTCTTCGGCATAATTCAAGCCTGTTCCAATTACAATAGGAATGGTTAATTGTGCTGTTAATTTGTGTTTGGCTATGCGAATGTGTTTTCCTTCTAAATACAGTTGTTTTACAGGAACAGAGCCTAGTCTAAGTACTAAATTCGCATTGTTTTTAATATGAATTCTATAATTAGTTAAGACTTTTAAAACACGTTTTAACACATTGTTTGGAACAATAAAAGTACTTCCATCGCCACCAAAAAAGTAAGGAACTCTTATTTTTTTATCAATTCGTTGCAACTCGTTTAAAACAACAATAATACTACCTGTAGCGGTTAGGTTTACATCATGATGATTTCCGTTTTGTACAGCAAGTGTAGAGTTTTCAATATCTACGTTTACCACATGCCAATCTTCAGGAACGCTAGTAAACAATTCTTGATTTAAAAGAAGCTCAGATAAATCTATAGATTGTTTAGGTAGGTTTTTGTAAAAATTGCTGTTGTTTATTGCCATTGTAACATAATTTAATAAGTGTCTTCTAATCTTTGGGCAATCATTTGTATAATTCTACGTCCGTATTCTGATGATTGGGTTAAATAGTGTTCAAATTCTTCATCAGTAAAAAGCCCAGTAATTAAGCCTATGTATTGATTTCTAAGATGTTGATTTTTAGCAACTACATTTCTTATAAATTCTTTTTTTTGATGAATTTCTAGTTTGTTTATTTGAAAATTAGAATGTTGTAAATAGTTGTTAAATAAAGCAATAATGCTGTTGTGTTGCAATTTAAGTACAGGTCTTAACACACTGTTTTGAAATTGTTCTGTAACAGACATGTCTTCGGAAACCTTGGCTGATGCAATGTGTGGTCGTATTGTTTTTTTAAGACTCATATTAGGTTAATTTGTCTTTTAAGAATTGTGCTGTGTACGATTCTTTGTGGTGAATTAAAGCTTCTGGTGTTCCCATAAAAAGTACATCACCTCCGTTTTTACCTCCTTCTTTACCAATGTCTACAATATAATCGGCACATTTAATAAAATCAATATTGTGTTCTATAACAATTAAGGAATGCCCGTTTTTTAGCAAAGCATTCATAGATTTTAGCAGCTTTTTAATGTCGTGAAAATGCAATCCTGTAGTAGGTTCATCAAAAATAAAAAGGGTTGGTTCCTGACGGCTTCCTTTTACTAAAAACGAGGCTAGTTTGATTCGTTGTGCTTCTCCTCCCGATAGGGTAGAAGAAGATTGTCCTAAGGCTACATAGCCCAAACCAACATCTTGTAAAGGCTGTAATTTTTTACAAATTTTGGTTTGTTTGGTGTCTGTAAAAAAGGAGACAGCTTCATCTATAGATAGGTTTAAAATATCATCTATGTTTTTGTCGTGAAATTTAACTTCTAAGACTTCTTTCTGGAAACGTTTTCCTCCACAAGTTTCACAAAGCAAATGTACATCGGCCATAAACTGCATTTCTATGGTGACTTCACCTTCTCCTTTACAAGTTTCACATCGTCCTCCATCTACGTTAAAAGAAAAATGTTTGGGCTGGTAATTACGCATTTTAGACAATTTTTCATGCGCAAACAAAGCACGAATATCATCATAAGCTTTTATGTAGGTTACAGGGTTGGAACGAGAAGATTTACCTATAGGGTTTTGGTCTATAAATTCTACGTTTTTAATAGCATCTAAATTTCCTTTAACCGCAGTAACTTCTCCTATTTTGTTTCCTTGACCAAAAATGTGCTTTTGTAATGTAGGATAAATAATGTCTTTTACCAGTGTGCTTTTTCCGCTACCCGAAACTCCTGTAATTACAGACAAGCAGTTTAAAGGAATGTTAACATTTATGTTTTTTAAATTATTTTCTCTTGCACCAACAATTTCAATTGCGTGTTTAGAAGTTCTTCTTTTGGTAGGAACTTCAATAATATCTGCACCGCTTAGGTAATTAGCGGTATGTGTGGTTGCCTTTAAAATTTCATCATAAGTACCTTTAGCAACCAATTCTCCACCAAAAACACCTGCGTTTGGACCAATGTCAATAATATAATCGGCTTGTTTCATAATGTCTTCATCATGTTCTACTACAATTACCGTATTTCCTAGATCTCTTAAGTTTTTTAAAACTTCAATTAATTTTAAACTGTCTTTAGGGTGCAAACCAATACTAGGTTCGTCTAAAATATACATAGAACCTACCAAACTACTACCTAACGATGTTGCTAGGTTGATACGTTGACTTTCTCCTCCAGACAAGGTATTAGAGGCTCTATTTAAGGTTAAATATCCTAAACCAACTTTGTCTAAAAATCCCAATCGGTTGTTGATTTCTACCAACAATCTTTTTCCTATTTCTGCATCATATTTATTTAGTGATATGTTTTTCATGAATTGAGTCAATTCATCAATTGGCAAATTTACCAGTTGGTTAATGTTTTTATCGCCTACAAAAACGTTGTTGGTTTCGGGTCTTAAACGAGTTCCTTTACAGGTGGTGCATTTGGTTTTTCCTCGGTAACGAGATAACATGACACGGAACTGAATTTTATAACTTTTAGATTCTAGGTATTTAAAAAAATCGTGAATTCCTTCAAAAGATTTGGTTCCGTTCCAAACCAATTCCTTTTGAGTATCGGTCAATTCAAACCAAGGCTTGTGAACTGGAATATCGTATTCAAAAGCATGGTCAATCAATGCGTTTTTATAATCGGAGCTGCTTTCTCCTTTCCAGGGAGCAATACAATCTTCGTATATAGAAAGAGAGGTGTTTGGAATTACCAATTCCTCATCAACCCCAATAACATTTCCATATCCTTCACAAGTTGGGCAAGCTCCATAAGGGTTGTTAAAACTAAAAAAATGAGTGTTGGGTTCTAAAAAAGATTGCCCATCCAATTCAAACTTATTGCTAAATTCCCTACTGGTATTGTTGTTTAAATTTTCCAAAATACAAACTCCCTTTCCTTCGTAAAAAGCAGTTTGAATAGAATCTGCCAAACGGTTGTAATAATCTTCATCATCTTTTACCACAATTCTATCAATTACCAAATTTAGCTTTGTGTTTTTGGTAATTTTTTGGGTATCTACTTCTTCTATTCTAAGAGTTTCTTCATCAACCTTAATTCTTGCATACCCTTGTTGCACTAAAATTTGCAAGGCTTTATCGGCATCTCTATCGCCTAAATCATAAGGAGCTAGTAGTAATAATTTGGTTCTTTCTTCTAAAGATTTTAGGTGATTGATAACATCAGAAACCGTTTCTTTTTTGACTTCGTTTCCGGAAATAGGAGAAATGGTCTTACCAATACGAGCGTATAATAATTTTAGGTAATCGTATATTTCTGTTGTAGTTCCTACAGTAGAACGTGGGTTAGATGAGTTTACTTTTTGTTCTATGGCAATGGCAGGTGCAATTCCTTTAATATAATCTACCTTAGGTTTGTTTAGTTTTCCTAAAAACTGACGAGCATAAGAGGATAAACTTTCTACATACCTACGTTGTCCTTCGGCATAAAGCGTGTCAAAAGCCAAACTAGATTTTCCTGATCCAGACAAACCTGTAATAACTACTAGTTTGTTTCTAGGAATGGCTACATCTATATTTTTTAGATTGTGTAAAGCAGCTCCTTTAATTAAAATATATTCTTTAGTAGATAATTGTTCTAATGTCTGATTCATGTCTAGTTTTCTTGACTTGTAAAATTATAATATTTTAAGGGTATTACATGTTAGAGCTACAGATTAATTTTATCACAAATGATTTGTTCTAGTATTCTAATTATATGTAGTTACTATTTTTTGAACTCTGGTTTACTTTTGAATGTAGCTTTTAAACAAAACATACAAAACATGAATTTACAAAAAATAGCGGTCCTAACATTAGGACTTATAATGGGAGCTTGTGGAAGCAGTAAAAAAACAGCAACTACAGCAAGTGAAACTGTACATGCCAAAAAAGAAAAACATCCTTTAGAACAAATTCCATTACCAGCATATTTATCTCAACAAGAATGGGAATTACAACCAGAGGTTTCTGATGAATTTAATTATGAATTTAAACCGACAAATTCTTTAGTGACTTTTGGAGAAAATAAATGGAAAAACTTTTACCACGCAGCTTGGGATGGTCCTGGGGTAACTTACTGGAAATATAATAAGGTGTCTGTAGATGGGAGTGATTTGCTTATAAAGTCAGCAAGATGGAATCAGGCAAATGAAGCAAATCCAATTGCCAAGGCAGTAAAAATGAACATGCCTAATAGCGGAATTAGTACAGGGTGTATTACCTCTACCAACCGTGTAAAATACCCTGTATTTATAGAAGCAAAGGTAAGTGTAACAAACTTGGCTTTGGCATCGGATGTTTGGTTGTTAAGTCCAGATGCAACACAAGAAATAGACATTATAGAATGTTATGGAGGTAAAGAACCTAACAATGCATATTTTGCAAAATCTATTCATGTGAGTAACCACTCATTTATTAGAAAACCATTTACAGATTATCAGCCTAGAGACAAAGGAGCTTGGATCAATAGAAAGGGTGTAGATAGTTGGGGAGAATACTGTAACAAAGTTGATGGAAAAAGAAGGTATGTAAAAGCGGGGGTATATTGGAAATCTCCTTTTCATTTTGAACATTATATAGATGGAGAATTGGTAAGAGTATTGCATCACAATGCAGTGGCAACCAAAATAAATGGAACATGGGAGTATGGATACCCAACCATGACAAATGGAAAGTTAGATGTAAAACACGGAAAACAAAAAATTACTCAAACAGCCACATCACAAAAATTTGATTTTACATTGTTAAAAAAAGCTAGTGATGTTTCTACCGTTAGTATTATTGATCCTTATGAGTATCAAGGAGGGAATGGATATACAAAAGAATTGGATATTATTATTAATGTAGAGGCACAAGATTGGCATGCAAAAGCAGGAAGAATGCCTAGAGATTCTGATTTAAACGATCCTACTAAAAACAACGATATGAAAGTAGATTGGATTAGAGTTTTTAAGCCTAAAAACTAAATGTAATTAATTTATAATTCACAAGCCAACCTGTAATAGGTTGGCTTTTTTTTTGAATAAAATTAAAATAGATTTTTTGGTATGTTTTTTGTAAAATTAAAACAGAACTAAAACTTATGTAGCCTATAGATTGTAAAACTACTTCATATACATTTAAAAAATATTACAGATGAATTTGTTACAATCTAAAAGTGATGCTCAGTTGGTTGCTGAGTATATTAATGGAAATGAATTGTGTTTATCTATTTTAATAGAAAGGCATCAACAAAAAATATTTGGTTACATCTTATCCAAAACAGGAGATAAAGATTTGGCAAATGATTTGTTTCAAGACACATTTGTAAAAATAATAAACACTTTAAAAAGGGGGGTATACAATGAAGAAGGTAAGTTTTTACCTTGGGCTATACGCATTGCTCATAATCTTACCATGGATTATTACAGAGATAAAAAAAGAAAAAAAACAAAATATGCCACAGACACGTATGATGTTTTTGATTTTTTAGGCATAGAAGACATTCCTGTAGAATATAAAATAGAAAGAGAAGAAACTTTAAAAAAAATTATACAACTGATAGGTTTTTTACCAACAGATCAACAAGAAGTGCTAAGAATGAGGATTTTTATGGATTTGAGTTTTAAAGAAATAGCTGCACAAACAAACGTAAGTATCAATACTTCTTTAGGAAGAATGCGATATGCTTTGATCAATTTGAGAAAAATTATAGAAGAAAAAGAATTATTAATCTCTGTTTAAAATACTAAACAAGTAGTTTTATCGTTTTAAGAAAAGACAAAACGAAAACTATATGATAAAAAATTACTCAATCTCTTCTATAGAAGAAAAACAAATGAAAAACAGTAAACCCAAAGCAGAAACAATTTCTTTTTTGCTAGCGTATTCCAAGTCTTTTTGTTTTAAAAAAAGTAACTTGTTAAAAGAAATAAGGATTGATAAAAATTAAGATCAATCCTTATTTTTTCTTTTTAAGATATTCATTAATCACTGTTTTTCTTCCAATAGTTTTGGTAATAATATCATTTTCCAAATTCCAACCACGAGCAGGAGAATATTCACGTCCGTAATAAATAATTTGTAAATGCAACTTGTTCCAAGTGTGTTCTGGGAACAAACGCTTGGCATCTTTTTCGGTTTGTTCCACACTTTTTCCATTACTAAGTCCCCATCTAAACATCAATCTATGAATATGAGTGTCTACAGCAAAAGCAGGTATGTTAAAAGCCTGACTCATGACCACACTTGCTGTTTTGTGCCCCACAGCAGGTAGCGCTTCTAAATCTTTAAAATTGGCAGGTACTTCTCCGTTGTGTTTGTCAATTAATATTTGAGACAATCCGTGAATTCCTTTAGATTTCATTGGAGACAACCCTACAGGTTTTATAATTTCTCTAATTTCATCAATAGTAAGCTTTACCATGTCATAAGGATTGTCTGCCTTGGCAAACAATTTAGGTGTGTAAATATTTACTCTTTCATCGGTGCTTTGAGCTGACATTAATACTGCGATTAATAGCGTATAAGGGTCTTTATGGTTTAATGGAATTGGAGTTTCAGGGTACAATTCCTCTAAGGTGTCTATTACAAACTTAACTTTTTCTTGTTTGTTCATTTATTTAAGTACAATTATAGGTTTAGACGTTTGGTTTACAGTTATGTAATAAATTCCAGGGTTCAAATTATCTGGTAATGCTAATATAGTGCTATTGTTGGCAGTATTGTAATTTAATTTTTTAGGCTTTTGTTTTTGACCATGAATATTGATTAAGTAAAACTGATCGTTGGGTTGTGTGTTGTAAACATTAATTTGGTTCGATTTTACTGGGTTAGGACTAATGGTTACATTGCTTTTAGATGTACTTTGATTTGTTCCAAAATAGGGCAAAGCAAATTGGTAAGCAGCAATTCCTACTTTTTCTCCAATCAGTCTACCTGGAATGTCATCAGCAGGAGGATGAATTCCTCCCCATATTCTTGATAGACTTGTTTGGTCTGAAGCATCTCTATATGTTGCCCATTGCAGGGTAACATCTACAGAAGGCCCTTTTTCAAACACTAAAAAATCGTTTTTTAAAGCCTTAAATTCTCCCATTCCACCAGGAAAATAAGGGTCTCCTGTAACAAGTGTTAAAACTTCTGCTGCAGCTCTAGAAAATGTAGAATGACCAGAAACAAAACCAGCAAATGGAGGTGTTACAAAAGAAGGTCTTTGGTAAGGCCACCAATTGCTTGCTAAAATCCATCCTACACCTGCAATATCTTCTTTAGGGTTTTTGATGTAGCTATGTCCTCTCCATGATTTAATTTTTATTTGTCCAACATTTTCGTTGTCAACACCACTTAAAGGATCTCCTTTTTGAATGATTTCAATAAAATTAGGGATTAGGGGAATTCCTCCAGGATGATAGTTGTCTAATTCTATATTTGTGCTTTGACCTAGCTTGGCCATATATCTAATAGCAGAAATGGGTCTAATATAATCGGTCCATCCTTTTATTCCCCAGGCAGAAATTGCAGCATCGTGCATGGCACCAGCCAATATAAAATATGTTTTTACATCCCACTCCAAATCAGATAAAACAGAACCTTGTCCGTTGAATTTTTTTTCAAGTAAAGGATGATCATTTACGTGGTTTAAAATTGTAAACCAATGTCCAGGAGGTGTTTCAGAGTCTGGACCATCTGCCCAAAATTCGGCCAATACTCTTGCATAATCTGCTTTAGGTACTATTTGAGGTTCGTAAGGCTGCTGTGTGTATGGGTTAATGGAATGACCTTTGCTAATATCTCCTCCTTTTTGATCTTGGTAAAAATTAGGAAATTCTTTATAAGTTACAGGCATTTCATTAATAGAAATGTTTCCTATAGAAGCAGGAGAAATATCAATCATTACACCATCATCAGGGTCTAAATGTGCACTCCACAAAGCAACTAATGAAAAATTCCATTTGTACAATTCACTGCTTTCATTGTTTTGAATAGTGTCTAATTTAGGTGGTGTTTTTGGCAGATGGTATACTTGATACTCCTTACCGTTTCTTTGCAAAATTGTCTTGTCATTTTCGGAAAGAGAAAAAGGTTTTACTTGTCCCCACTCAGGACTTAAAAAATCGGGGGTACTTTTGGAAACATTTCCGCTTTGATCTATAAATTTTGTAAATGCCAAAGGCTGCCATCTGTTTGGGTCTTTAAGTTGAATTTTGTCTCTAAGATTGCTTAATATTAGTTCTTTGTTTACGGGACTGTATTTTTGGTTTCTATAATCGTTTTGTTCATTAGATCCATCGGTTAAACCGTAAGATATAATTTCATTAGCAATGTAATTTCCTAAACAAGCTGCATTTTCATTTTGGTAGTCTAAGCAATTATTGTTAATGTCGTATCCTAGTTCCTGCATTAACAAATTAAATTTAGCCAAACTGTAATTTGCTCCAGGAGAATTTTTAAATCTATGAGTCAACAATCTGTATGCAGCATAAGAAATAGCTTTATTTCTATTATTTTCTAAGTCTACGGTGTAATCAAAACCTTTAAAATTACTAGTGTAATTGTGAACTTGATTTCCAATTAAATAAGTTTTGGCTTTGGAATTAAAAATGGCCCAAGTATCGTACATAGCAATTGCAAAATGAAATAAATTTCTAGCGTGTACGGTGGGTCTTGCATAATCTTTGCGGATTGCTTCTAACAGTGCTTCGTTCCAAATTCGGACTATAGAAGAATTTTTGTTACTAGGATTGGCTGATAGGTGTACATTTATAGAAGCTTGGTTTGATTTACAAAAATTACTGCTAGCTGTTACAGAAACAGTTCCTTTTTTAACCAAATTCCATTTGACAACAATTTTGTTGGTATCATGACCTTTCAGGATGGTTCCTCCAGTAACATTCCATTTTAAAGACGTATTTTCTGTTTGTGGATAACTGTAGATTTCTTCTTTTAAGAAAAATGAGTTTTTGTTTCCTTGAATTTCTAATGTTGGTAAATAACTACAAGATCCGTCATCTTCTGTAGCTAAAGGATTGTAATTGCATGAATCTGGATCTGTACATCCTTTAATTTTAGTACTTGTGTTTTGGGCTAAAACAATAAAGCCATTAGATTCTGTAAATTTAAGCTCTTGATTGCTATCTAAATTGCTGTATGTTTCTGTAATTCCAGATGGCCATTTAATTTTTAATTCTAAAATTTTTTGTTCAATATTCAGTCCAAAGTGAACGGGTTTTATATGTTGAGAAATAAAACTAACCCCATTGTAATAACGTACATATGTTCTGTTTTCTGTTTTTAAAGTAATTTGGGTACCAAATGCATTTCTGTTAGAAGTGGTTCCTTGCAAATGAATTTTTAGCCAATTGTAGGTGTTGTTGCTATTAGTGCTAATGGTATGGTTTTCATAGAAAAAAGAAGCTCCATAAGAATTGGTAATATACAAGTCTAAATCACCATCATTGTCATAGTCAAAACTTAAAACTTCGGAGCTAATTGAAGATTCGTTGAGGTTTACTGCAGAGGTTTTGTTGGAAAAAAATGGAAATCCTTGTTGGTGTTCATTCTGAAAGTACATGTTTTGTTGGTCGGTTCCAAAAGAAGAGCCATTGGCAATAATAAGATCTTCGTCTCCATCCAAATCAAAATCATCAAAAGTAGTTCCCCAAGCCCAATAATCTGGCCATTTAGCTCCCTCAGGAATTAGAATTCTATTTTCCATAGTAACATCAGAAAATTGATAGGTACCATTGTTTTTTAAAAGAGTGTTTTCATTAATTCCTGTAATAAAAAAATCAAAATGTCCATCTAAATTAAAATCGTTGATGGCTATTGCCATATCGTCTATTTGGTTGTTAAGTCCGTAGTTACTAGCTTGGTTAGAAAAACTAACACCATTGTTTATGTAAAGGTTGTTGGCTTTTTTTAAATCGTTAGAAATGTACATATCTAAATTTCCATCTTTGTTAAAATCATATGGAAACATGGTGTAGCTAGCATGTTTGTCTGTAGATATGCTATTAATTCTGTGCGATATGTTTTTAAACGTACCATCGCCATTATTTTCGTAGAACGTGTTTTTAGAACATCCTTTCCAATCGTTTATAAACAAGTCTAAAAAACCATCGTTATTATAATCAAACCAGGTAGCACCTGTATTGTTGCATTGGTTGTTTTTGGTAATTCCAGCAGCTTCTGTAACCTCTGTAAATGTTCCGTTTTGTTGATTTTTAAAAAGCAAAACGTTTTTACTGTTGGTTAAAAATAAGTCAGGATATCCATCGTTGTTGTAATCACCCCAAAAAGCCCCAAATTTATATCCTTCTAAGCCTACTATAGCCAAATCACTATCGTCAATACCATCGTTAGGAAACAATTGTGTAAGTCCTGAGGTAGAAGTAATGTCTACAAATTTTCCGTTGTTTTCGTTTCTAAAAAGTTTACTGTGAGTTTTTTCTACTCCATTCTCATCTTTGTGTTTGGATACAATAAATAAATCTAAATCGTTGTCTAAATCTATATCGGCTGTAGCAACACTATTGTTGTCTACTAGGTTGTGTAGGCCGACTAATTTTTCGGCTCTTTTAAATTGTTGAGAGAATAGAGGGTTTTGGAATAAAAAAAATAGAAAACAACTGAAAAGAAAAAAGGTTCTTTTTTGTTTAAAATTCATTAAAAATAAGTTTTTGGTAGGTTAGTCTTTGTAAAAATAAGTTTTAATTGTGAAAAAATAAATTTTTTGGCTCTGAAGGTAGAATACATCGATGAATTCTTTATAAACCATTGTTAAGTTAAATTGTAATAATACTGTTCCTTTTTACAATTTCAGATGTTTACTTTTGTTCCATGAAAAAATTTATACCAGCTTATTTACTAACATTTGTAAATGTATTGGGTTTTAGCATTCTAATGCCTGTACTCCCTTTTGTGGTAGACAGCTATGGAGCTCCAAAGTGGGTTTTTGGGTTGTTAATTACTTTGTACAGTGCTTTTCAGTTTATAGGTGCACCTTTGTTGGGAGCCATGTCTGATAACAAAGGAAGAAAACCTATTTTGTTAATTAGTCAAGCAGGAACTTTATTAAGTTGGGTTATTTTTGTAGTTGCTCTAACTTTGCCAGAATATTCTTTATTAGGTTTTGCTTTACCGTTATGGATTGTAGCTTTGTCTAGAATATTAGACGGAATTACAGGAGGGAACGCATCTGTAACTAATGCTTATGTAAGTGATGTTACTACCCCCAAAGAGAAATCTTATATTTTTGGATATTTGGGGGGAATTGCAGGTATAGGAATGATTATTGGTCCGGGGCTGGGAGGGATTACAGCTGCTACTCCTTTAGGTTATATGGGAACGTTATTTACTTCTATTGTAATATCTACCCTTACATTAATTGCAGTTTTTAAATGGTTAAAAGAATCTCATCCGAAAGAGAAGAGAACTCCTAAAGACAAATCAAACCTTTTAGAAATTTTAATTATTCCAATTAGAATAAAAAAAGTCAATCCATCACCGTTTATAAAAGTGCTGTTTTCTATGAAATTTTTCTTTTCGGCCATGATGGGGTTTTACATAGGAACTATGGCTTTGTTTTTAGTAGATTTATTTGATTTTAACGTAAAAGAATTAGGTTTTTTTATGTTTGTAATTGGATTGTTTTTAGCGTTAAACCAAGCGTTTGTGTCTAAGTTTTTTGTAAAAAAAATAGGGGCTTTTAAAACGTTAATTTTAGGATTAATCTTAAGTGGCTTAGGGTTAATAGCAATTACTTTAACAAAAGACTTGACCTTATATATTGCATATTACTATATTTTAAATCTTGGTCTTTCTTTATGTTTTCCTGTGTTTAATTCTTTAATATCTGTAAATGCATATCCTAAAAAATTAGGAGAGATTATGGGGATTAGTGAAGGGATCAACTCTTTTTGTATGGCTTGTTTTCCGGTTATAGCAGCTATCATTTACACATCTATAGGTAGTGATTTGTATAGGTATATGGTAATACTTCCTTTGTTGGCTTTGGTACTTGCCTTTGTAGGAGTTAAAAAATACGGTAAAAATATATTTACTAAATAAAATAGAGTAGGTCTAAACAATAAGTTTCTGTTTATCTGTTTAGTCATCCTAACTGCTTTCTCTATATTTGTGGTTCTTTAAAAACAATAATATATGGAGATGTTAAAAGTAGGAGATAAAGCTCCTAATTTTGAAGCGATAGATCAGAATGAAAAAACAGTAAAATTAAGCGATTTTGCAGGAAAAAAATTAGTTGTTTTCTTTTATCCTAAAGCAAGTACTCCTGGTTGTACAGTAGAAGCCTGTAATTTAAGAGACAATTACCAAACCTTTTTAGCTCAGAATTATGAGGTGGTAGGAGTAAGTGCAGATTCTGTAAAAAGACAATCAAATTTTGCCAACAAACAAGAGTTGCCTTTTTCTTTATTGGCAGACGAAGACAAAAAAGTAATCAATGCTTTTGGTGTTTGGGGACCTAAAAAGTTTATGGGTAAAGAATATGACGGAATTCATAGAACTACTTTTGTGATTGATGAAAATGGTATCATCATTGAGGTAATTACCAAAGTAAAAACCAAAGAGCATACCGCTCAAATTTTAAAATAAAACTATGGAGCAAGTTATACTTGTAAACGAGCAAGATGAACCTATTGGAACAATGGAAAAAATAGAAGCACATGAAAAAGCTTTGTTGCATAGAGCCTTTTCTGTTTTTGTTTTTAACGATGCTGGAGAGTTAATGTTGCAACAACGTGCTGCAGATAAATATCACTCTCCTTTGTTGTGGACCAATACATGTTGTAGTCATCAAAAAGTAGGCGAAACCAATGTAGAAGCAGGAAAAAGAAGATTGCAAGAGGAAATGGGGTTTACTACCGATTTGAAAGATGTTTGCTCTTTTATTTACAAAGCTCCTTTTGACAATGGTTTAACAGAACATGAATTTGATCATGTGCTAACAGGTGTGTACAATGATGAGCCAAATTTAAATCCAGACGAAGCTGAGGCTTACAAATGGATGACTTTAGAAGACGTTAAAAAAGACATGGAATTACATCCGGAAAGTTACACCGCATGGTTTTTAATTATTTTTGAAAAATTTTACGATTTTATTCAACAGTAAAATGGAAAAATTAAAAGGAAAAGTAGCGGTAGGAATTCTTTTTTCTCTATTTGCTACTCTGGTAAATACCTTGTTTAAATACCATTCAGATTTCATTCATTTGGTATTGCAAAACGTAACATCAATAGGAATCAATTTTATCATTTTCTTTTTAATAGGATATGTAGTTTTAGGAAATATTTTAGTTGCAAAAAAAGAATCATAAATGGAAATAACTGTACATAGAGTTGCTTATTTTAACGCAGCACACCGTTTGTTTAGACCCGATTGGAACGATGCCAAAAATTTTGAGGTTTTTGGGAAATGTAGCAATCCCAATTATCACGGACATAATTACGAACTGGTAGTTTCTGTAACAGGTCCAGTAGATCCTGAAACAGGATTTGTGATGGATTTAAAGGTGTTAAAAAGGCTGATAAAATTAGAGGTTGAAGACACACTAGATCATAAAAATTTAAACTTAGAAATTCCTGAGTTTAAAGAAACCAATCCAACAGCAGAAAATATTTCTATTTATATTTGGAACAGATTAAGAGCTCATATTCCATCTCATTTAACCTTGGCCATTACGTTGTACGAAACCCCAAGAAATTATGTAACTTATTCAGGTAAATAAAACCCTATGAAAGTAATTGCTATGATTCCTGCTAGGTTGCAGGCTTCCAGATTTCCTAAAAAATTATTAAGTGATTTGTGTGGTACAACCGTAATAACCAGAACGTACCAAGCCACCGTAAATACCGGCTTGTTTGATGAGGTGTATGTAGTAACAGATAGCGATGAAATTAAAGCAGAAATAGAAGCAAATAATGGAAATGTAATTATGAGTCTAAAGGAACACGAATGTGGTTCTGATAGAATTGCAGAAGCTGCTGATATGGTTTCTGGTGACATTATAATTAATGTTCAAGGAGATGAACCTTTTACAAGAAAAGAACCTTTGCAAGACTTGATAGAGGTTTTTAAAAATGACATTCACGGAGAAATAGCAGTAGCCTCTTTAGTACATACTATGGAAGATTGGGAAGAAATAGAAAACCCAAACAATGTAAAGGTTGTGTTAGATGCCAACCAGTGTGTGATGTATTTTTCTAGAGCTCCAATACCACACCCTAGAGATAAAAGCATAGAAACTACCTATTACAAACATATTGGAATTTATGCGTTTAGAAGATATGCTTTGTTAAACTTTCCTAAAATGAAAATGTGTCAGAACGAGGCTACAGAAAAATTAGAAGGAATTCGTTTTTTAGAACACGGTATGAAAATGAAAATGGTTGAAACACCTTTTAAAGTAATTGGAATAGATGTACCTGAAGATTTAGAAAAAGCAAAACAAATAATTCAACATGGCTAAATACAAGGTAATTGCTTTTGATGCAGACGATACTCTTTGGGTAAACGAACCCTATTTTAGAGAAGCCGAAGACAAGTTTGCAAAACTATTATCTATATACGAAACCGAAAATAAAATTCAACAAGAACTTTACAGGGTTATTACAGGAAACATTCCACTGTATGGCTACGGAGTAAAAAGTTGTATTTTGTCTATGATACAATGTGCCACAGAATTGTCTAATTATAAACTTCCGGCTACTATTACAAAGCAAATTTTAGAAATAGGTAAAAACATGCTTACTCAGCCTATAGAATTGCTTCCAGGAATTGTAGAGGTTTTAGAAACCTTATCTAAAAAATATACTTTAATAGTTTTAACCAAAGGAGATTTACTAGATCAAGAAAAAAAATTAGAACGTTCCGGTTTGTTAAAATACTTTCATCATGTAGAGGTGATGAGCGAAAAAAATCCAGAAGGATACCAAAGAGTTTTAAAACACTTAAACATTGTTCCTAAAGATTTTTTGATGATAGGAAATTCATTAAAATCTGATATTTTACCTGTACTAAACATAGGGGCTAAGGCAATTCATGTTCCTTTTCATTCGGTTTGGAAGTTCGAAACTGTTGCACAAGATGTAATAGATACTCATGAATATCCAACACTTAACTCAATTCAAAAAATTGTTGAGTTTTTACAATAAATACAATTTTTGTACGATATAATAGAAATTAAATTAATAATATCAATTATATTTGGAAAAAATTAGAAAAAGATGGCGAGAGAAATGTATTCGTATACATTAACCATACTAGAAAAAGTAAGTTTTGATCTAGATTTGTTTGTAAACGAATTAGAAAAAGCAACCAAAAGATTATTACCACATGAGGTAAGTGAGTTGCAATTATGGTTAAACAGGTTTGTATTTATGCATCCGCATTTAGAACCTGCAAGAAAATTAATTACTTCTTAAGAAAGCATAAAAAAAATCTAAACATTGCGTTTAGATTTTTTTATTCTATTTATATTTGCAACCAATGTTTAAAAAATTCATATTAATAATACTCTTAACAGCATTGTCTGCAAGACCCGCATTTTATGTAGGGAATGTATTGTATTATGAAACTCATTTAAGTGAAATTATAGAAAAATACTGTGTTAATAAAGACAAGCCAGAATTACAATGTAATGGGCAGTGTCATTTGGCAGAACAAGTAAACGGTATTTCATCAAACGCAGCAGACTCACCTGCAGCTATAGATATTAGTGCTGCTTTTTTCCCAGTATTTTATCAGCAAATAAAAACAGCAAATATTACACTTTTAAGTGTGCTTCAAAATACACCACGCTTTAACTATCAATTTACGTATCGTTTTTTAAAGTGTACAGATGTGTTAAAACCACCTATTGCATAAATTTTAAATATTCGTGGCATTGCTATGCCTTTTTTGTACTTCTTTCCTAAATGGGGGTAGAAAGTATGCAACTATTTATTATTAAAAATTTATTCAATACAAAATGAACAACTTAAAAAAAATGGCTTTGTTAGCCTTAACTACTATTACTTTATTTTCTTGTAACAATGATGATGATAACATCGATGATAAAAAATTAGAAGGAACTCATGTTTCTGCTGTTGTTAAATTTGATCACTCTTTGGTTTTAGGTGATTTGTTAACATTAAAAGATAAAGAAGATCAAGACCAAGAATTTAAATTAACAAAGTTTAAATACTTAATTTCTGATGTGGTAGTAACTGCTACAGATGATACACAATATTCTATACCAAACAATACAGGAGCTCAGTTAGTAGATTTAGATCATGCAGATGCGAATGGAATTGTAAAAACCTACTTAACAGGAATTCCTGAAGGAAGCTATAACAAGCTTTCGTTTACATTAGGGGTTACCAAAGAAGTTGCTCAAGGAGATCAAGAAGCACAAACTCGTTTGATGGAATTGGCAGAAGCAGATATGCAATGGACATGGAATCCTAATCCTTATATTTTTTCTAAAATAGAAGGAACCAACACAAATCCTGAAACAACATTAAGCCCAAGCTTAACTATTCACTTAGGAAATAAAGGAGATGATTTTATAGGTTCTCGTACTGTAAATTTAGAATTCCCACAAACTTTAACGGTGGCTTCAAAAATTTCTCCAAGTGTACATTTAAAAGTAGCTATCGAAAAATTATTTACACCAGATGCACCAGGAATTGCCGTTCCTTTTGATGGAGTATCAGACCATGGAGGGAATAGTGACAATTCTACAAATTATGCAGACAACTTTTCTAAAATTATAACAGTAGATCATTTACACACCAATGAAGAGGCTATTAATTTAGAAGATGTAGAAGAAGACCACGATCATTCAGAAGAAGGAGACGGTCATAGCCATTCTCACTAATCATATACAACATTAACTACAAACACAGTTCGTGTTTTAAGCGTTGTGTTTGTAGTTTATTTTTAGCATTATGAAATACTTGTTTACATATATAACAGTATTGTTGTTTTTAATTGGTTGTAATAAGAATGAAGAAAGTTACCAAGCGTTTGAACTTAAATTTGAACAACCAGCAAACTTTCCAAAACCAACTTATGATTTTGAACATAACAATATTACCACCAATGGTTTTGTGTTAGGACGTAAGTTGTTTTACGATAACAAATTGTCTTTAAACAATAGCATTAGCTGTGCAGAATGCCACAATCAATCTCACGCATTTACGCACCACGGACATAATTTAAGCGAAGGAGTCCATGCTGGGGTTACAGGAACAAGAAATTCTCAACCTATTCAAAACTTAGCTTATCTTAATGATTTTACTTGGGATGGAGCTAAGAATCAATTGTTTGATCAACCTTTAATTCCCATTACAGAAGAAGTAGAAATGGACGAAACCATGGAAAATGTAGTGGCTAAATTAAAAGAAGATCAAGAGTATCAACAGTTATTTACCAACGTATTTCAAAAAGAAAATGCCATCAATAGTGTAAATATACTAAGTGCTTTGTCTCAATTTATGGGAGCCATGGTGTCTTCTAACTCAAAATATGATAAATACGTAAGAGGAGAAGCAGGAGGAGATTTTACAGAGCTAGAAAAACAAGGATTAGCATTGTTTCAGCAAAAATGTGCTACTTGTCATAGCGGAGAATTGTTTACCAATCAGGAATTTATCAACAATGGAATAGGAGAAAATCCTAGTTTAGAGAATGAAACAGGTAGAGCCAGAATTACTTCTCCCAACCCGTTTGCTACAGTAGATGAGTTGAAACAAAGAGAAGATTATTATCAATTTAGAGTTCCTAGTTTGCGAAATGTAAAAGTTACGTTTCCATACATGCACGATGGTAGAATAGTGAGCTTAAAAACGGTATTGGACTTTTATGACGATGATACATTCCCTAAAATCACCAAAATGAAAAATTTGGACGAACGACTGATTCAGACAGAAAATGAAAAAGAAACGTTGGGAATTCCAATGACAGAAGAAGAGAAAACAGCCATATTGGCTTTTTTAGAAACATTAACGGATTACGAATTTATAAATGACGAACGTTTTGCAAAACCTGAATAAATTAATTTTTGGCTTATTTACTTTAGTTTCTATCAACTTATTTGCATGCGATGTATGCGGTTGTGGATCTAGCAACAGTAGTAGTTTTGCCAATGTGCTAGGAGGGAATTATGTAGGTTTTACCTATAATTACATGCATTTTCAATACCTGCAAAGTAATGCCAATCCTAATATTCCCTTAGCAGATGATCATGTAAATACGGCAAGCATTACAGGACAATATCAATTAACAGATTACATTCAAATTAACGCAACAGTACCTTACCGATTTAACAATAGATACAAATCTACCGGAGATTTTAGTAACAATGGTATTGGAGATATCAGTTTAATGGGATTGATAAATGTATTGCACACAGATAGCAACCATAGTTTAAAAATAGGGGCAGGGGTAAAAATGCCTACAGGAGAATTTGATTTAAAAAATTCGAGTCTTAATCAAACATCAGCAGCACAATTAGGAACCGGAAGTTGGGATTTGTTATTGCCTTTGCAATACAATTACAATCAAAATCAATGGTCTGTACATGCTAGTGCTATGTATTTTATCAAAGGTAAAAATAAGGATGAATTTAAATACGGAAATCAAACTCAACTAAACCTTAATACATCATATGTATTCCCAGTAGGAAACAATTTAAGTTTGGCTCCTATAGCAGGATTGAGTTATGATTATTTTTTGGCATCAGAACGATTTGATATTGTAGATGAAAGAACCAAGGGCTATATGACCAATGCCAATATAGGATTGCAGTTAGAAACCAAAGATTTAATTTTGGGAGTAAACACGCAATTGCCCATCAATCAGAATTTAATAGACAACGATGTAACCTTTAATTACGGGCTTGGTGTGTATACTTATTGGAAATTTTAAGAATTTACATCTTCTAATTTTAGAAGGTAATCATTGAAAAAGAAAGAGAAACTTAAAAAACGCATTTGAGAAATTAAATGCGTTTTTGTTTTATAAACTATTTAATAAAAAATGTGTTTTGCCATGTATAATTCAGCAATAAACATTTTGCACTCCTTTTAAAAACTTATTTCTTTGTATACCTTAAAAATTTAAAGACTTGTTGTTTCAACCTTATTTTGTAGATGTGTTATTGCCTATTCCTTTGGAAAGACAATTTACCTATCGTATTACCAAAGAAGAATATCATTTCTTAAAAATAGGAATGCGAGTGGCAGTGCCATTTGGAAAAAGCAAAATATACACAGGAATTGTTTACAAGCTACACGAAGAAGAGCCACAGGCTTATGAAGCCAAAGATATTTATCAAATTTTAGATGATACTCCCGTTTTAAATACAGAACAATTAAAACATTGGGAGTGGATTGCTACTTATTATATGTGCTCTTTAGGTGAGGTGCTAAGAGCAGCATTTCCGTCCGTTTTTTTATTAGAGAGTGAAACCATTGTATTGGCAAATCCTGCTTTTGAAGAACCTAATGTGTTAACGCCAGAGGCTTATTTAATTTATGAAGCTTTGCAAAAGCAATCTCAGTTAACCATTGCTCAGGTAGTAACTATTTTATCTAAAAAAAAGGTGTTTCCTGTTCTTAAAAACATGATAGATATAGAGGCTGTTCGTTTAAAAGAAGAAATTTACGAGCAGTACCAGCCTAAAATGGTTGCTTATATTCGAATGGCAACGGAATGGGAAGATAAAGAAAAGCTACAAGAACTGTTAGCTTTGTTGTCTCGTTCCGAAAAACAAAGAACTTTGGTAATGCATTACTTTATGTTGAAAGCTAAAAGTACATTGCCTATAAAAAAGAAAGAACTTTTAGAAGCTTCGGGGGTTAGTGCTTCGGTTTGTAAAGGATTAGAGAAAAAAGGAGTATTTGTTGGGTACGAATTACAAACAGATCGTATTGTTTTTGAGGAAGCAAGTCAGAAAATTCCCGCATTAAGTAGTCATCAACAAGAAGCATTTCATCAAATTAAAACATGTTTTAACACTAAAGACGTGTGTTTGTTTCATGGAGTTACCGGAAGTGGAAAAACGGAAGTCTATGCGCATTTAATTAAAGAAGTAATTGCCACAGGCAAACAAGTTTTGTTTTTGGTTCCAGAAATAGCTTTAACTACGCAATTAATCATCCGTTTACAAAAGTTTTTTGGAGATGATTTAAGTGTGTATCATTCTAAATATTCGCAAAACGAGCGAGCAGAAGTATGGAATCACATTCTAACAGGTTCTGAAAAAGCTAAAATTATTTTAGGAACCCGTTCTGCCACCTTATTGCCTTTTGTAAACTTAGGATTGGTGATTGTAGATGAAGAACACGAAGCTTCTTACAAACAATTTGATCCTGCACCAAGATACAATGCCAGAGATGCGGCCATTGTATTGACAAAAATTCACAAAGCCAACATTGTATTAGGTTCTGCAACTCCAAGTTTAGAATCGTATTACAATACCAAAGTAGGTAAATATGGATTGGTAGTGTTAAATAGACGTTTTGGGAATGTACAAATGCCTAAAATTCAGCTGATAGATATCAAAGAAAAACACAGAAAAAAGCAGATGATAGGGCATTTTTCGGATGTGTTGTTAAAAGAAATAAAAGAAGTTTTAGAGTTAGGAGAACAAGTTATTTTGTTTCAAAATAGAAGAGGTTTTGCTCCTTTGGTAGAGTGTGAAACTTGTGGTGTAACTCCGCAATGCCCAAATTGCGATGTAAGTTTAACAGAGCATAAGTTTAAGCAAGAATTACGCTGTCATTATTGTGGATATCACAGAGCAATTCCCAAACAATGTGATGCTTGTGGTAGTACAGACTTAAATAGTAAAGGTTTTGGAACCGAACAAATTGAGCAAGAATTGTTAACGCTTTTTCCAGAACACAATATTGGTAGGTTGGATTTAGATACTACACGAGGAAAGTATGGCTATCAAAAAATAATAGAAGCTTTTCAACACAAAGAAATAGATATTTTAGTTGGAACTCAAATGTTATCTAAAGGGTTAGATTTTAAAAACGTGAGTTTGGTAGGTGTGCTGAATGCAGATAATATGTTAAATTTTCCAGATTATAGAGCGCATGAACGCAGTTATCAAATGCTTTCACAAGTATCGGGTAGGGCAGGTAGAAGCCAAAAACAAGGAAATGTTTTTATTCAGACTTTCAATCCTTATCATCAAATATTACAGCAAGTATCTACCAATAGTTACGAGCAAATGTATAGTGAGCAAATAACAGATAGACGTAATTTCTTTTATCCGCCTTATTACAGAATTATTCAAATTACGTTAAAACACAAAGATTTTAATTTGCTGAATGAGGGTGCTGAGTGGATGGGAAAATCTTTAAAAAACAGTTTTGGTAAAAATTTGTTAGGACCAACAGCACCAAGTGTTTCTAGAGTTCGTAACCAATACATTAAACAGTTAATTATTAAAATTCCACCCAAACAATCGGTTGTGGCAACCAAAGACTATCTTAGAAAATTAAGAGTTATGTTTGAGTCTATAGGTCGTTTTAGAGCTATTAGAATTAACATAGATGTTGATGCTTATTAATTAAAACAGAAAAAAGGCTTTACAAATTACATTTATAAAGCCTTTTCTTGTCTAGGAAATAATTTGATTAATTTCTATAGACCATTTTTTAGCAAACTGAAACTCTCCTCTAAGTTCTCCATATAATTCATTATACAATTCTAGTTTTTCTAGAGTTTTATCGTAAAATGTAAAAACAATTTCTATTTTTTCTATAAGTACATTGTTACTTTTGTTAGTTTTTAGAAGTACGCATTTTTGAATTTTTGTTAAATCTATAGCTTTCAAAAAAGCTGTTTCTCTTTGTTGCTGAAACATAAAAAAGTATTTTTTAGTACTGTCTAAACCAATTACATAGTTGTTGCAGAATTCATGTTTGTCAATATTACAATGGTATTCTTTTGCCATTGTTTTTAAAGATTCTAACATGTTGTTTTCCTTTTGTTTATTGGTACGGTGCATTAGTGCAAATGGAGTTATACATATAGCAAGTATAACAGCCACCGTAATGGAAGTTTCTATATCCATTTTGTAGCGTTTAAATGATTGTATTCTAATTGTTTTAAATGTGTTGTTTTCTCTATTTGATCAAATAGAAATCAACTAAACTTGTGTAAACAAAAAGTATTACCAAAAATATTGAAAAGGAAAAAGGAGGTCTAATTTTCTGTATTGAACCAATACGGTTCTTAAAAATATTGTGTTTACAGAAAATTGGGTTATAAATATTTGTTCCGATGCTTGTAGAATAGCCTTAAACCCAGAAAAATGGTTTTTAAAAGTTGGAGTCGGAAGGTTGTTAAGACTATTTACAATACTATCTGAAGATAAAACAGGACAGTAAAGTTTTACAGAAATTTCTAATAGGTTGTCTTTTTTTTCTAAAACACTACAAGTACTGCTGTTCTTTGTAAAAGAAAGTAACTTAGGTGCTGTGCTAAAGGTGAAGCAATAGACAAGCGTTAAAAAAACAATATGTAAAACTTTATTTTTCACACAGCAAATGTAAGTAATGTGTAGTTTAAAAATAATTTAATTTTTTACAATTATTTAGTTCTATATAGCTGAGTGTTGCCACTACAAACATTTGATTGTGCGCATAGGTCGTTTTTTAAAGTTTCTTCCCATTGATACTTACCATCAAATGAAGTACCGTTATATAGACCATTAAAGTTTAAGGTGATGGTTTTTAAATTTTGTTGAGAGTTTTCACAATTAAAATTTAATTTCATAATGGATTAAAAGGATAAATTGTTGCCTTTCAATAAATAATGGCTATCGGTTACAGGAAGACTGGTTCCATTTGAAGCAGATAAAGCTACTGTGTGTTTGTCTATGTCAAATTCAATTTTTAATGTTCCAAATGCATTTCCTTGAGTACAAGTAATTGTGTTATCGTTTATAATCCATTGACTAGATAAATCAATTTTAAGATCGGTATTGGAGGAAACATTATCGTCGTCATTGCTATTACAACTTAAAAGTAATAAGACAGAAAATAACAGAGCGCTAATTTTTTTCATAATTTTAGGGATTTTGTGTTGATTGTTTGGTTTAGAGATTAGATCTAGTGATTTTTTATTAAGAAAAATATAATAATTCTGTGGTGTCCTTTTAAGAAGTTATTGGTAGTACTTTTTGTATAATAAAATATTGAGATAATAATTTATGTCTTTGACTATTAAACTCTATTTCTGGTTCTGTGTAGTCTGTTTTTCTAATGATTTTAAAATCTGTTTGTTTAATTAACAATTCAAAATCTTCAGCTCTATATTCTTTAAACCCATATTTAGTAAAGTCGAGTGTTTGCCCTTCAATAAACGGCCTAAATGAAACAATTAACACTCCGTTTTGTTTTAATACTCTGTAGATTTCGTTTAAAGCTTTAATAGGATTTTTCCAAAAATAAATGGTGTTAATGGTGCATATCTTATCAAATGTTTCATCCCAAAAAGGCATTTTTTCAACATCTGCCTCAAATAAATCTATATGATTTGTATCTAATAAATGCCTGTTAATTTTTTTAGCTTCAGTTATCATAATTTCTGAAATATCAATACCAGTATATGAAATACGATTTCCGTAAGCTAAAACGCTTTCAATGAATTTACCATTACCCAATCCAATTTCTAGAACACTTTCCGCATCTTTAATTTGTAATAAATCATAAGTTTTTTTACTTATAAATGCATTCATTGTATTCATTCCTAATGCTATATTTATCCCAAATTGACCTGATGGATTTGCTAGCTGCTTAGCAATTTTTTCAAATTTCATAACAATAAATTATTAATATAAGAGAGAGAGTTAGTAGCAAGTTACATCTTGATTTTTCTCAATGACTGTTCCTGTTAATTCTAAGTCACAAATTTCTTGAGACATATGTGTAAATGAATTGTTTATAATATTAAGGATTTTAAGAGTTTTCAATTCGCCTATTTCCATTGGTAGTACCACTATTCGATTGTTTTGTAGAAGTAATTCTTCTATTTTTGGAAGCGAACAAATAGGACAATTAATTATTATAAGTTGATTGTTTTGTAGTTGTAAAGTCTTTAAATTAGGTAAGAGACCAATAGATGAATGAATAATAGACAAATTATTGTACCCTAATTTAAGTGTAGATAATTCACTTAAATTCTTAATGGTAGAAGGTAATAATGCTAATTGATTTTTATTGAGATGTAAACCTTTTAGAGTGTTTAAATTACCTATTTCATTAGGAAGACTGTTTATTTGATTATTGTCGAGTATTAAAAATTCTATTTTTTTTAGTGCCCCTATAGCACTTGGTAATTGAATTAAAAAGTTTGATGAAATATCTAAATAAGTTAAGCTCTGTAAATTTGATATTGTATTGGGTAATTGTGTTATTAAGTTATTTTTAAGGTTTAAGTTTTCAATATTTTTAAAGTTATTTAATTCTGTAGGAAGCTTGGTTAAAGAGCAAAAAGAAAGATCGAGTTTTTTTAATTGTAGTCCTAAGTTAATTATAGCTTCTGGTACACTTTTAATACCACTATTTAATGATGCATTAAAGTCGGTTAGCTTAGATAAATTTTTAACTTGAATAGGAATATTATTTATTTTACTATTAGAAATGTCTAGTTTTATAACTTTTCCGTCTTTAATTATTACACCACTCCAGTTATTCATAGTAGCAGCATTTAAATCCCAGTTTAAGCTGTTATTTGGATTTGAATTATATAATAATTCAAGAATATCTCTATCTGATAAAATAGGAGGGTCGGTAAATATAGCTTCTAGTGTATATTGGTTTAAAGTTTCATTTTCTGCTGTAACTATATATCTTACAGGTGTTGTTAAATTAATTGCAGTTTTTGTACTAGGTAATATTGTTGCAAAATTAGAAATAGAGATTGTTGGTGTTAGATTGGTAATATTTGTTCCCAAAGGGAAAGTGGCTTGAATAGTATTATTATTTTGGTTAATTATTCCTGTAATATTTATATCCAACCCAGTATTTTTTGAAGCTTCGAAAATAATATTAGTAATTATCTTCTCATTACTTTTATTTGTGTCATTTTTTGGGTTATCATCATTACTACAACTTAATAAAGTTGAAAATAAGAGTATAACCAACTTAAAGTATATTTTTTTTATCATTTCTTTATATAATATATGTCCAATAAAAAGGGTAATATTTATATCTACTCTGCACTTTCAGAAAAGGTTAAAATAAATCCGTTTATGTCCATTATAGCAAATTCATTGGTATCATAAAAAGTTTTATTTATAGGCTTTATGATGTTAATTTCTTTGCTTAGCTTATTGTAATAACTATCAATATCATTTATTCTAATGTAAAAAGTCAAAGCACCTCCAATATGCATTGGCTCTATTTCTTTATACTCGGTTTTTAATGATTTTTCTTCTTGGAACATCATTCCCACATTATCTAACATAACATAACCCCATTCAAATTGACCTGATTCAGGATTTGTATCTATTAATTTAAAGCCTAGTTTATCTATATAGTAACACAGTGTTTTGTTTACATCTTTAACCATTATGTTGGGTGTAAGAGATTCTAATTTTGACATATTTTTGTTTTTAGTTTGTGAATGAATATGATAAGAAGAACCAATAAACATAAGTATTAAAAAGTATTTTCTCATCTTGTTTGTTTTCTCACAAAAGTAAAAACAACCAAAGTGTTATACTTTGTAAAAAAACGACATTGTTATAATTCAGAAGGATTTAGTCCAGATATTTTATTAAATTCTTTGGTTAGGTGTGAATGGTCAAAATATCCCATATCAAAAGCAATATTTAATAAACTTGTATCAGGGTTTGTAGAAACATGTTTCATTGTTTTGTTAAAACGAATTATAGAATGATACTCCTTCATGGTAACTCCAACTATCGTTTTAAAACGTCTTTCCAATTGTCTTAAACTTATACAATGATTTTTAGCGATTAAACTCAAATCTAGTTCTTTATAATTAGCACGTATAGATTCACAAACCGAATTCTCTAATTTATTTACATCTTTAGCTGACCAATTTATTTCAGTAGTTAAAAAACTATTAATTAATTGCACTTTTTCAAAATCACATTTTTTTTCAAGAAGCTCTTCTAAAAAAGAACTGTTAAGTTTAGGAAATAAATTTGATGCATTTATAGCTGTGTTTTTTATTTCAGAAAGAGGAACATCCGAGATGGAATTAAACTGACCAGTTTTAAATCTAACCCCAAGAGTTTCTGCATTTTTCTTTGAAACTACTCTTTTAAATTTAGTCATCATTCCAGAAACTCTTATTTCATCTCCAGAGTTCAACTGCATTTGTTTGTCTAGCTCAAAAATAATATCAACACATCCATCTGGTAAAATTCTAGACTCTATTTCTTGTCCATCATTTCTTGCAATCCAAATAGTATCAACAATTGAATTTAAATTATTAGATGGTATGTATTCTTTATAATTCATTATAATAATTCAAAAATCTCAGGTACGAAAATAGTATATAAATCATACATTATCTTTTTCGTGTATAGATAGCTCATAAGCTTATTAAATTCATTTTTTCTTGAGTAAGCAAATCTCTATTTTTTTACTCAATCAATTTAAAATCTATTTTCTCAAATTCTATTCCATTAATGATAATAGATACTTGGTGTTTCCCTGTATGAAATTTTCGAGTAGTGATTGTTTTAAAAGATTGTTTTCGATTAATTATAGTTATTGACTGTGCTAAATAATTTTTCTCACTTATTTTAAATACTTTTTTAGATAGTGTACCATTTGCTTTTTGATAATACAGACCGTATTCAAGCCTGATTTTTGAATTTGTATTATTTGTGTTTATTAGACTAAATGAAAACTCTAAATCGTGTCCAATTTTTACTGTTGACGAATTAGTTTTGAAATTATCTATTTTGATTTTGTCCACCTCTCCAAATCCGAATAATTTCATGGTTTCTAAATTCCCTTGTTTTAGAAGCCCTCGACAAGCATGTTTTACTATCCAATCTGTTTCTTTTGTTTTTCCTTTCCATTTCTTAGCTAATTCAATTACTATTTCAGGATTGTCTTTAGAAATATCGTTTAAGTTGTTTGCAACACTTTTTCGTACAAATTCGGAACAGTCATTTTTTAGGTTTTCAAGAATTGGGATTATTTTACTTGGGTTCTTCTTTAATTCTGGTAAATAAAATGCTAAAGGAAGCCTAGGTCTACAGCCTTCTGATGACAAACGTCTTATGTGATAATTTTCGTGTTTTGACCAAATTAGCATTTGTGCCATCATTTCGTCAGAGTATTTTAGGATAAATGGACGTACAGCAAATTCACAGCTAGTAAATTTGGTGATTTTTTCAAAAGCATTGATTGAAAAATCAAAATTATCAATAGTATATCTAACCAAATAATCAGGTAAAAACATGTATTGCCAAGGGGTATAATCTTTTTCTTTTTGTAGTTGAGATAACAAATCTACTATTTTAGAAACAGCAGATTTATTATCTGTATTTAATGATTTATGAATTGAAGTTGAGAGGTGGTTTAATCGGCCTTCTGATGATTGCTTTACCCATTTTCCATCAATGGTTTTATTTAAAAAAGTTTCTTCATTGAAACTGGGACAAGCTCTTTTAAAGTCATTCGAGAACTTGATAAGAAAATCTCTCGTTTTTTTATTGATTGTAATTTCTGCCATTTTTCTTTGGTCTTGTTTTGGTTAAGATGATACTTTTATCAGAAAACTGGTTTTTAAATTTTCTTTGGGAAACAACAATTTTGTTGATATTGTAAATTTACCTAAGTTTAAACTAAGTCTTCAATTTTTTATTTTCTTACAGGTATCATATTAGAAGTATCTACAGGGAAACTATCATATTTATTGTATAGTTTTAAATATTTTTCGGGGTTAATAGGTACTTCATTTAAGGTTTCGTATAAACCTTTAAAAAACCCTTCTCGTTTTTGAGATGGATTAAAAATTAAGGTCAATTTCACGGTTTTATCAGTATCATTTTTAAATCCGTGCGGTGTAAATCTTGGAACGTAAGCAACAGTTCCTGGTTTGGCTTTGTATTCTTCTTTGCCAACTTGCATGGTTAATTCTCCTTGGTTTACAATAAAAGTTTCGTCCATGAATCTGTGGTAATGCAATTTTGCACCAATTGCCATTGGCGGAAGCGTAATTTCATAAACACCTAATTGGTCATTAGACATTTCACTAGTTACTTTAAATGTTATTGCAATGGTACTTAACTCTAATTTTTCTCCTTCATTGGGCTGTATAATAGAAGCTTTATTTTCAAGCTTGTCATTAAAATAATCTGGTTTCATGGATTAAATATTTTGTAAGTTCATTAAAATCTTTTCCTGTTGTATTTTATTATTCTTTTCTAGAAGATCCGGATAAGCTGTTCCTTCAAGAGAAAAAATAGCTTTAAGTTCTAAATTGATAAACCCGAAAATTGTTTTAAGATATGGTTCTTGAAAATCTAAAGAAGCCATTGCTGTACCTTTATACGTTTCGCCTTTAGTTGTTATTACATATGCTTTAGTGTTTTTGAGTAAACCTTGATAACTACCATCTTTATTTACTCTAAATGTATGTCCAGATCTAATGATGTGATCTAAGTACGATTTTAAAGTGGATGGGATATTTAAATTATACAAAGGACTACTAATAAGTACGTAGTCTGCAGATTTTAGTTCTGAAATAAGTTTTTCAGATAACCTTGTAGCTTGTTTGTTAATCTTGTTCTGTTCTTTTAGAGGAATATGGAATGCTTCTACTGTTTCATTTTGCAAGTGAGGTATTTCAGTTTTTGTTAAGTCTTTATAAATTACTTTTCCTGTAGGATGGGCTTTTAACCAATTCTTTTCAAAATAATCAGCTAATTGTCTTGAGTGCGAACCTTCTTTTCTTAAGCTGGCATCTATTCGTAATAATTTTTTCATCTATTGCATATTTATGTTCAATAGTATGACAAAACCAAAAGACAAAACGTGACAAATTTTATAAGGAAAGTGATTTTAGTTTATTTGGATCGACAATAGAGTAGATGTTTACAATCTTATTTTTTTCTATTTCAAATATCTGACAATTTTTAAGTACCTCATTTTGATAAAATAGAATAGCAGGTTGGTGATTTATGATGGAGTGTTTAATCTCTAAACCAGTTAAAAAGGCTTTGTAAACATATAGCAATAGCTTAGAAGTGTTTGTTATACCGCTTGTTAATTCTCTAACTACTTTAATGTTTTTCCCTCCATCTGCAGCTAGTAGTATGTCTTTAGATAGTAGTTTTTCTAAAGCAGACAAGTTTCCATTTTGCATTGCTTCAATGTATTGCTTCAATTTTTGGGATTCATTTTTGGGAATACTATTGTTTTTTGTTTTGCTATTATTCAGTTTAATTTTTGCTCTACTTAATAATTTTCTTGAATTTTCAATTGTAAAGCCAATCGTTTCAGCAATTTCTTTATGAGAATAATCAAAAGCTACTTTTAAAATAAAAACAGCACGTTCTTTTGCTGTTAATTTCTCCAGAAGCGTAAGTATTGAATAAGATAAAACCTCATTGTAATTGATGTTGTCATCTGCATTTTCGGTTGAAAGTGGCTCCGGAAGCCAAATACTATCTGTAGCTATTGCTTTTTTCTTCTTTTTTACATTAATCGATTGATTGATGACAGACTTGATTAAATATCCAATTTCATTCTCAATATGCTCTTTGTCAATTATCAAGTACTTTACAAGAATATCTTGAATAGTATCTTTTGCATCTTCAGAAGAACCAAGGATATTATATGCGAATGGAAACAATATGTCGTGATAATTTTTCAAAATCTAATTATTATGTTTTAGTACTAAGACAATTCAATTTATGAAAACGTGACATTTTAATTGTTAAAATTGGAAGTTTCTAAAACCTCATAGTTTTTCATGGTTAAACTATTTGAGTCAGTCAAACTAGCAAATTTCATCGCGTGGTCGTTTTGCATAAATGTTTCTTGAACTCTTTCAACATCTTCTTTGCTTTTCCAAACAAAGATATCCATATAACCATCCTCTGTTTTTAAAAATTGTCTACTAACTAGGCCTTTACATTTAGAGCAATAGTCTTTGTTAAATGCTTTTGAAGCTTTTAAAAGCTCTTTGTGAGTTACATTTTTAGCTGTTTTGTAAGTGGTGATTTCTACTATCATTTTTTGAATTATTTGATTTTAATTATTAGTAGCAAAACTACTAAGGTTGTTTTGTGTGAAACAATAAGATAGTTTAAGAAAATTAACTTTAGATAGTTGTTTTTTTTCTAATAGCACTTAAAAATTCTGGAGTTACACCTATGTATGAAGCAATTTGTATGTTTGAAATTCGGTTTGACAAATCAGGATATTTATTTAGAAAATAAAGATACCTTTCATGAGCAGTAGAGCTAATGTGTTGAAGAACTCTTTCTTGTTGTTCAATAAATGCATTCTCTGTAATAATCCTCATATTTCTGTCGAACATAGGGGAATTATCATATAATTTAAAAAGGTCTTCTTTCTTTATTTGTAGAATAATAGAAGGTTCTATAGCCTCAATATTAAGTTTACTAGGAATACTATTATATAAACTACTAAAGTCTGTTACCCATTTATTTTCGGAAGTAAATTGAAGGTTGTGTTGGTTTCCTTTTTGGTCAATATGATAGGTTTTTAAAATGCCCTTAACCACAAAAGTTAAGAAGTTACATTTTTCTCCTCTTGTTAAGATATTTTCTTTTCTTTTAAGCTTTCTTTCAGTTACGCATTCATCAAGAATTCTTACGGTTGATTCTTCAATAGTCCAATATTTGTCAAAATAATTTAGTAGATGTTGTATTTTAATTGAATTCATTTTTTAGTTTAAACTATTTCTAATTTATTCCATTGCTCTTTCCATCTCTTATTTTTTATTCTATCATTATAAATAGTCAAATCAAATTTTGGTGTTGGTCTTACAATAAGGTTAAACAAATCATCTAAACCATGTGGAGCTATAAATTCAATTTGATTTTTATGATTAAGCCTTACAGCTACTGCAGTTGCAGTTTCAGGCCAAAAAGAAATAGCATGTTTGCAATTAGTATAGGGGTGGTGCCCATTTCTAATATGCATTCTTACCTGATTTTTAACGGACCAGTTTAGATTAGAATTAATGTTTTTTAATTTGTTTTCTATTTGCAAGTCATATATTTTACTCGGGTTTAATTTGTCAAAATATATAACATCAATATCATTAAGGTTGGTTCTGGATTTTTCGTGTTCTATATCCCAAACTTTGTTTCTAACAAAACCAGCTCCAATCCAACAATCATTTAAGTTTAAATCTCTAACAGTTTTCAAAATGGTTATCATCCATAAATCACTTTCTATGATTTTTAGGAGTTTTTTATCTAACGTTTGCATTTTTGCAGGTACTTCTAAAGGGTTTATATTAGTTTTAATGTAAGTCTATTTTTATCACCAAATTTATGTTTCTGAAGGTAAAGATGTTTGATCTTCATTTCCATATTCATTTTTGTATATACGAACCAAAACAAAAAATAAACTAACAAGCAAAGGTCCAAAAATTAACCCTATAAAACCGAATAGCGGAATTCCAATAATTACACCAAATAAAGTAATTAATGGATGTACGTCATCTAATTTTTGAAGTACAAAAAGTCTTATCAAATTGTCTGTAGCACCTACTACAACTATTCCGTAGGCTAAAATTCCCCAAGCATTAAATGCCTCTCCGTTGGTATAGGTTAATAAAAATACAGGAATGGTTCCTAGCATGCTTCCTATAAACGGAATCATAGAACCTACAGTTACTACAACTGCCCAAAAGAAAGGATTCTCTGTCTTAAAAATTAAAAATCCAACCAAAGAAACCAAACCTTGAGCTACAGCAACTAAAGGAATTCCAATAGCATTGGCTTTTACCATGGCTGTAACCTCTTTTTCTAATAATTGATAATTCTTTTTTTTAAGAGGAAGATAATGGTAAATAGAAGTGTTTAGTTTGTTGTAGTTCATTAACATATAATACAGTAAAAAGTACATAATGGCAATTCCCATTACTGTAGTAAAAGTTCCTCCAATTAGGTTTTGCAATTGTTCCGATAGTGATTTGGAAACTTCAGAAGTGTTGATGGTGGAAGCCAAATCATACCCAATATACTTTTCTAGCTGATTCAGTTTTTCCTTAAAACTCTCTATAATTTCTTCGGAGTTTTCAGAAGCTTTTTTGATTTTATTTCCAAGCATTAGAAATACACCCATAATAGGTAATAAAATCATTATAAATGATACAAACATCAATAGAAGTGCAGCTATATTGGTTTTTATGTTTTTTTTAGTCAAAGTAATCATATACTTTTTTAAAAGTACATAAAGTGTTATAGCTCCAAGAACTCCTGAAAGATAGGGGATTGTTTTACTAAAAATAAGAGTTCCAATTACAAAAATTAAAATCAAAATAAAGAGTTGTCTAATAACTCGTGAGGCAATTACGTTCATTGTATTAATTGTTTCTTATATGAATTCATCAATTCTTTTTTTTTGAAATTTTCAGCAGGTTTTTAATCGCTTTTTTTTCTTGTTAAACCATCATATTCTTTTGTAGAATTTAAATTTTGATGGGTTGATTTTTGATCATCCAATTTTATAGAAAGTTATTAAATTATGTTTGTTGCTTAAAACTTTATAAGGTTAAATACATAAAACTTTTAATAGCCAACAACAGAGAGTAGTTTAATGTTGGTGTTGGTTCTATTTTGCCCTTTTACTTTAAAAACAGCGGTAAAATAATTGTGATTGTTTAAATGGTCTTTTGTAAATTTTTGAATGCTGTCTTTGTTTGTAAAATACTCTACAGTAGCACTCACACCTATATCGTGGTTAGAGAAAAAAACAAATTCATCTGTGCTTTTTATGCTTTTAAATTTTGATACAATAGCATATTCCTCAGATACGTAAGTGGTGTTTAATTCTATAATAGTGTCTTTTAATGTAGGATGATTGGAAAATAGAAGTTTGTCGTTTTCTATTTTATAATATGGATTTGCTTCGTTAAACAAATACCTAAAAGGAGTTTTATTTTTTAAAGGACCAATATAAATGGCATTTCCTTCTTTTATTTCAGAAATGGTGGTTTCTGTAGCAAAACGTATGGGAATTGTTTGGTTGAGTTTTTGAAAAAAATGCTGAAATTGTTGTGTAGCCAAAACAGCCATTTTAGTTGTGTATGTATAATTGGCTGGTTTTAAAGAGTTTTTTAAATTAGGGTTTTTAGATAAAAACGTATAGAATTCATTGCTAGAATTAATATTAAAATCTCTCGTCCATCCAAGTGATCCCGTGCTTGTAATTCCTGTAAGTCCAAAATGATCTCCTATGTATAAGTGTGTGTTGTTTTTATTGTTAAAAGATTTCCATAACCGAGGAATTTTAGGAGGTCTTAATAAAAAAAACAATCCTATTGATGTAATTAATAATAAAAAATAAGGAATTCCAATTCTCCAGCTTAAAGACTTTATCCATTTTTGGTTAGTGGCTGTTTTGTAAAATCTAATATTGTATTGTCCTTTGTCTATAGTTAATCTCCAGGTTTCATCAATACCTTCATTTTCGTAATAAGCATTAATCTTTTTTCTTAAATTATATACATTAACTCTTACCCTAGGGTTGTTTTTATCATTATTTTGGGTGTTTCCAAAAAACTCATAGTCAATTACACTTTCTTTTAAGTTGTGCTGTTTTATAGTTGCTTGGTACAAATAGTGTAAAAGAGCTGCAGAGGTGGTTGCTTTCTTAAAAGTAGCGCTGTTTTTAAGTGCATCTACAATTTTATCCTTTTGTTCTTTACTTAAATCCATTTACTTGTAAATGAGTGTTTTATTTTTAAATTTAACGGTTATAAGTACCGTAAAAGATGCGTTAAAGTTATTAATTATATTCTTAATAGTTAGATTTGTTTGTAAGTTTTAATACCAAACATTGTAAATCAACTAAAAGATTTGATTAAATATTTTGAAAATGATAAATAGATTATTTTTTGCCTTGGTTTTGTGGAGTACCCTAATAGTAAGTGCACAAAAACCTACCTCTAAAAGCACTACTAACATTCAATACTTATCAGGTACAGATAAAGACAATTTGATAGAGTGGGATTTCTTTTGTTCTGATGGAAGAAAAAGTGGTGAGTGGACTAAAATTGGAGTGCCATCTTGTTGGGAACAACAAGGATTTGGAACCTATAATTATGGTTCTGATAAAGTAGAAGATCGTGTAAATGAATATGGTTTGTACAAACATTCATTTTTTGCTGATAAAAATTGGAAAAACAAAGACATTAAAATTGTTTTTGAAGGGGTGATGACAGATGCCGAAGTGAAAATAAATGGAAAATTGGCAGGAGAAATACATCAAGGTGCTTTTTATGAATTTAAATACACTATTACAGATTTGTTACAGTATGGTAAAATCAATTTGTTAGAAGTAAAAGTAAACAAAGCTTCAGCTAACGAATCTATCAACCATGCAGAGCGTGATGCAGATTTTTGGATTTTTGGGGGAATTTATCGTCCTGTTTATCTAACCATTTCACCTAAAAATAACATAGATCGTTATGCGATTGATGCAAAAGCAAATGGGGAAATTACAGCAGATTTATTTTTGGATAGTAAAAAGGCAGAAAAGGCGGTTTTAACGTTGTTAGATGTTAATGGGAATAAAATTCAAGACTTAACGAGTACTCATCTTATAAAAAATAAAGAAAAATTTAGAATTGCAACCAAAGCAAATCACATTAAAACATGGACTCCTGAATTTCCTAATTTGTACCAATTAAAAATTGATTTATTAGACAAAAAAGACAAATTATTACACTCAGTTATAGAACGTATTGGTTTTAGAACGGTAGAGGTGTTAGAAGGTGATGGAATTTATGTAAACGGAAAACGAATCAAGTTCAAAGGAGTAAATAGACATTCTTTTCATCCAGCTTCTGGAAGAACAACCTCTAAAAAACTAAGTATAGAGCATGTAAAAATGATGAAGGATATGAATATGAACGCAGTTCGTATGTCTCATTATCCACCAGATGTTCACTTTTTAGAAGTATGTGATTCTTTAGGTCTGTTTGTGATTGATGAAATTTGTACGTGGCACAATCCAATGTTAGATACTAAAGTGGCTCGTAAAATAGTAAAAGAAACGGTGGTTCGAGATGTTAACCATCCTTCTATTTTATTATGGGCAAACGGAAACGAACAAGGTTGGAATCCAGAAGTGGATCAAGATTTTGCCAAATGGGATATTCAAAACCGTGAAGTAATTCATCCTTGGAGTATTTACAAAAAAACCAACACCATTCATTATAGTCATTATCATTCATTAATTAACGATGCGTACTCACAAGAAAAAATTCTATTCCCAACAGAGTTTTTACACGGTTTGTACGATGGTGGTCATGGATCTGGATTGCAAGATTATTGGGAGAAAATGTGGAATTTACCTTTAAGTGCTGGTGGTTTTTTATGGGATTTTGCCGATGAAGGTATTGAGCGTACCGATAAAAATAATGAAATTGATTTGCAAGGAAACAAAGCTGCAGATGGTATTGTAGGGCCTTACGGAGAAAAAGAAGCAAGTTATTATACTATTAAAGAAATTTGGTCGCCTATTTATATTGAAAACCGATACATTACCTCAGATTTTAATGGAATTTTTAGAATAGAAAATAGATATCATTACACCAATTTAAAGGACTGTATATTAACTGCAAAGTGGATGACGTTTAAAGGTCCAAAAGGAGGTGAAACAAAAGTTTGGAATCAAGAGGTTGTGAAATTACCTGCACTTGACCCAGGAGCAAAAGGTGAATTTGTAGTTAATAAACCTAAAAATTGGCAACAGTTTGATGCATTGCACTTAACGGCAACAGATGTATATGGAAAAGAATTGTTTACTTGGTCTTATCCTGTGTCTACTCCTAAGCAGTTGAGTCAAAATGTTGTGTCATCAGAAAAAAATAAAAAATTAACCACTTCTCAGGATACTCAGAATATAGTGGTAAAAACAGACGAGTTTACTTATCGTTTTTCAAAAGAAAACGGAATGTTAAAAGAAATAAAAAAAGGAACGACTATTATTCCTTTAAAAGATGGACCTATCATTTTAAACCAAAAAGATAAAATCAAAAATATTACAGTAACTCCATCAAAAAATAAGGTAGAGGTATTGGTGGTTTTTGAAGAATCTAAATGGTCTCCAGGATGGTCTACTGTAAAAGAAGTCCGTTCGGATATTATAAAATGGACAGTGCACGCTAACGGATTGTTAGATTTAAAAGTAGAGTTTAAAGGGTATAGGAATTTAAAAGGCTATAGAGGAATTACTTTTTCATTCCCAGAAAACCAAGTGGCGGGAATGCAGTGGTTGGGAGATGGTCCTTACCGTGTGTGGAGAAACAGAACCAAAGGAACACGTTTTCAAGTTTGGGAAAACGATTACAACAATACAGTAACTGGACAAGCAGGAGGAAAAGATGAGTTTGTATATCCTGAATTTAAAGGGTTTTTCTCTAGTTTGTATTGGTCTAAAGTAAAAGGAAACAACAACAATGGATTTACGGTGTATTGTAGAACACCACATACCTATTTAAGAATGTTAACGCCAGAAGAACCTAAAGACAATAAAAAAGGAGCTCATAAAGAAAAAATACATCCTACGTTTCCTGAAGGAGATATTTCTTTTGTGATGAACATTCCTGGAATGGGAACTAAATTTGATTTTTCAGAAAGTACAGGGCCTCACGGAAATAAAGAGCATTACTTTGGTAACGATGATGAGCCTATTGTTATGGATTTAACTTTTGAATTTTAAATAGAATACCTTAAAACAAAACCAAAAGAATGAAATTTAATTCAATTGTAAGAATTGTTGCTTTTGTCTTGTTGACTATTTACACGGTACAAGGACAAACAACACATAAACAATATTTATCTGGAACAGGAAAAGACCACACGGTTGCTTGGGATTTTTATTGTTCGGATGGAATGCAAAGTAAAAAATGGACAAAAATTGAAGTGCCTTCTTGTTGGGAATTACAAGGGTTTGGGAATTACAATTATGGACGTGATTACAAAGCAAAAAAAGAATATCACAATGAGTTTGGAATTTATAAGCACGAGTTTTTTGTAGATAAAAACTGGAAAAATAACGAAGTGAAAATTGTCTTTGAAGGTGTAATGACGGATGCCGAAGTAAAAATAAACGGAAAATTGGCAGGAGAAATTCACCAAGGTGCTTTTTACGAATTCAAATACAATATTTCCAAACTATTAAAATACGGAGTAAAAAACCAGTTAGAAGTAAAGGTGCATAAAATGTCAGCCAATGAATCTATCAATTCAGCAGAACGAAATACAGATTTTTGGATTTTTGGTGGAATTTATCGCCCTGTGTATTTGGAAGTGTTGCCTAAAGAACACATCAATCGTGTAGCTGTAGATGCCAAAGCAGATGGAAGTATTAAAGCCGATATTTTTACAGATTCAAGAAAAGCAACGACTGTACAAGTTGTTTTACAAGATGATTTGGGAAATAAAATTCAAGATTTAAAAACAGAAGACATCAGCAGAGAAAAAGGAAAAATTTCTTTTTCTACACTTGCTAAAAATATCAAAACTTGGAATCCAGAAAAACCCAATATGTATCAATTGCAAATTGAGTTGTTAGATAAAAAAGGAAATACCTTACATCAAATTCATCAAAAAATTGGGTTTAGAACCGTAGAAGTAAGAGAAAGTGATGGGATTTATGTAAACAATCAAAAAATAAAATTCAAAGGAGTCAATCGTCATTCCTTTCATCCAAAATCCGGAAGAACCACTTCTAAAGCTCTAAGTATAGAACATATTAAAATGATAAAGGATATGAATATGAATGCAGTTCGTATGTCGCATTATCCACCGGATGTTCACTTTTTAGAAGCTTGTGACTCTCTTGGTTTGTTTGTAGTTAACGAGGTTTGTACTTGGCACACTCCTTATTTAGATGAAAAAGTAGGAGAAAAAATCATCAAAGAAGCCGTGGTTAGAGATGTCAACCATCCGTCTATTTTGTTGTGGGCAAACGGAAATGAAACTGGTTGGAATACCAAATTAGATGATGATTATGCCAAATGGGACATTCAACAAAGAGAAGTCATACATCCTTGGGGGATTTTTGGAAAAACAAATACAATGCATTATCCAGAATATCACATTTTTGCCTACGATGCCCCTACGCACGATAAAATTTATTTTCCAACAGAGTTCAATCACGGTTTGTACGATGGGGGACATGGTGCTAGTTTAGATGATTATTGGAAACAAATGTGGAACATGCCTTTAAGTGCGGGTGGTTTTTTATGGGATTTTGCCGATGAAGGAGTTGTACGAACCGATAAAAACGGAATTATAGATACCGATGGAAATCACGCTCCTGATGGAATTGTGGGGCCTTATGGTGAAAAAGAAGCAAGTTATTTTACCATTAAAGAAGTTTGGTCACCTATTTATATAGAAGAGCGTTTTATTCGTGACAATTTTAATGGAGTTTTTAATGTAGAAAACAGATATCATTACACCAATTTGACTGAGTGTAGCATGGAAGCTAAATGGGTAAAATTCAAAACCCCAAATAGCAAAATAGCTCAAGAAATTTTAGCTAAACAAGCAGTAAGGCTTCCCAATATTGCTCCTTTGGCTAAAGGGAAAATAAAAATTGAAAAACCAGAAGGATGGAGACAAGCTGATGTATTGTACTTAACAGCCAAAGATCCGCATGGAATGGAATTGTTTACATGGTCGTACCCTGTGCATAAGCCAATGGATATCAATCAAAAAGCACTTCGTGTTTTGTCTAACAAAGAGAAAGGTTTGTTAGAGCTAAAAAGTACCGATCAAGAAATTTTTGTAAAAACACAAAGTCATCATTATACTTTTTCTAAAGCTACAGGTTTGTTAAAACAAGTAAAAAAAGATGAGCAAATTGTTCCGTTGCACAATGGACCTATTTTATTAGGAAGCAAATCTGAAATAGAAGATGTAAGAATCAGTTCACAAAAGAACAAAGTGGTTATTCGTGCGTTGTTTAAAGAAAAACCAAAGTATTGGGACTGGAAAGAAAACAAAGAAACCACACAAGATTTTTTTGAATGGACTATTCATGCCAATGGTCTGGTCGGTTTGCATACAGAAATAAGAAACATCAAAATGGTAAAAGAGTATATGGGAATCACATTTTCGTTTCCAGAAAATCAAGTTCAAGGAATGAAGTGGTTGGGAGATGGTCCTTACAGAGTTTGGAGAAACCGTATGAAAGGAACTCGTTTTCAGGTTTGGGAAAACGATTATAACAACACGGTTACAGGAGAATCTGGATTTGTATATCCTGAGTTTAAAGGATTTTATGCCAACCTAAATTGGGTGCAAATAAAAGGAAACAACAACAACAGTTTTATGGTGTATTGCAATTCGGACAATACTTTTTTAAGAATGTTAACTCCAAAATTACCTATGGATCCTGCAAAAGGAGCAGCTGTAAAAAAGTTTCCTAAAGGAGATATTTCGTTTGTGAAAAATATTCCTGCTATTGGAACCAAATTTAAAGAACCTATACAAATGGGACCCAAAGGGAATCCTGTACATTATTTCGGAAACGATGACGAAATGATTTGTGTAGACTTAGTGTTTGATTTTTAATTATGGGAGTCTGAATTTTAACAATTTAAAATTCTTTGGTTAATGATTAATAAATTGAAAATTAGAGTAATAAAAGATAAAAACAAAAACAAATGAAAAAATATGTATTGAGTTTGGCAGTGTGTGCAATGCTTTTTTCTTGCAAAGAAAAAGAAATAGCAACTACTGATAAAACAGAAATGGCAGAAGAGTTTCCTTTTTTAGTGCCTTCAGAAAAGCCTAATAGACCCTTAAGTGCAGCAGTAGAGCGTAATTACGATGCTTATGAAGCTCTGCGACCAGAACAAACAGAATTGTATACGCAATTTAAATATACCAAATTAAAAGGTTTTGATTACAATGGAGGAGATGGAACCATTACCCGTAGAGATCCGTCAAAAGTAATTTTTGAAAATGGTAAATATTATGTGTGGTATACAGGAAGAAAAACACCTGTAAAACCTGTGGGAATGTCACGTGCCAAAGAAGCTACAGATGTAATACCTTCTGCAGATTGGGATTTGGCCGATATATGGTACGCAACATCAGAAGATGGGTTTACTTGGGAAGAGCAAGGAATTGCAGTACCTCGTCCGCCAAAACCACAACCAGGTTGGAGATCTGTTACTACCACAGATATTTTAAAATGGAAAGGAAAATACTATTTGTATTTTCAGGCTTTTATGGAAGCAAGTGGTTTAAGAGGAGATTTTTGTCCTGTAAGTGTAGCTGTAGCAGATTCTCCTGATGGACCATGGACACATACAGGTAAAATAGTCATTCCAAACGGGCCAGAAGGTTCATGGGATCAATATTCTATACACGATCCATACCCATTGGTACACGATGGAAAAATATATTTATACTACAAAGGAGATTTTGACAAAAGACCAGAGTTAAAACCTTCTAAAATGCGTATGCAAGGATTGGCAATAGCAGAAGATCCTTTAGGGCCTTTTGTAAAACACCCTTTAAATCCAGTAATCAATTCTGGACACGAAACTACCTTATTCCCTTTTAAAGAAGGTGTAGCGGCTATTGTGCAAAGAGATGGACAAGAGCACAACACTATTCAGTATGCTAAGGATTGGGTGAATTTTGAAATTGCAGCCATTACCGAATTGTTACCTGTTGCGGCTGGACCTTATGTACCAGATGCGTTTACAGATACCAAGTATGGAAAAGGAATTACTTGGGGGATTTCTCATTTTATCAATGCAGGAGGAAACTGGAGACATTCTATTTTAACTCGTTTTGATTGTGATTTAAGTACCGAAATTCACGATGATGATATGAAGCACCATTATTACAATTATTCTCCAGAATTTCATTATCAAAAACATGGATTGAATAAGAAGCAAAAAGAGAGGATAAAAGAACAAAACAAAAAGGTAAGAACGCAAAAATAATCATTTACTAAAAAAGGGTTCTCCCAAAGTTTCGTGATCAATCAAACTAAGTATTTCTAAAATAAAATACTATTGAGTAGCTATCACAACAAAAGAAATAGAAAATGAAAAATAAGTTACTGAATCATAAACTATTGATAGTTGTGTTTACGCTATACAATGGAGTTTTCTTTGCACAAAAAGCAACGATAAACGTACAGTTAAATACAAAACATGTAGTAGCAGGTATAGAGGATTTTGATCGTGAGAAGTATATTACCATTCATGCAAGTATTGAGAGTGACTGGGCCGGAGATCATGTAATGTCTAACTCAAGAGCTTTTTTAGAAGAATACAATGTGTATTTAGGGAGAGAGACCGGAGGTTTAAAAGGAGCTTTAAATAGCGTAAAAGAAGATCCTAAAAGGCCAGGTTTTGTAGATGTAAATCATTTAAAACGTTTGGCAGAAAATACGGTAAAGTCGTATGTTAAAAATGATTTAGCTTCTTATGAACACCGACTAAATAATATGGTGATAGGCTCACAGTTTCATCCTATTTGGCCTGATGGAAACAAAACTCGTAAAGGTTGGTCACTTTCTGGAACAGATACAGAAAGTGAGCCTTTCGGAACTGCTTCGGGACAATTTATGGGACATTATATAAAAGAGTTTTATCCTACAGGTATTAGAAAAAAGCCAAGGTTTATAGAGGTGATTAATGAGCCTTTGTGGGATATCATTCCTATAAAAGATAGAAGGACTCCTGAAAAGGAACTGTTGGGGGTGCAGAAAATGGCTAAGTTTCACTCAACAGTGGCCAAAGAAATTAAAAAGTTAAATCCAGATGTTTTAGTAGGAGGTTTTACTTGTGCTTTTCCAGACTTTGAATTGTATGACTTTAAACGATGGGAATATCGTTGGAAACAATTTATTGACTTAACAGGAGAGGATATGGACTTTTGGTCTTTGCATTTTTACGATTTTCCTTGTAAGCAAAAATATAGTAAAGGCAAACTTAGTTATATTAAGAAATACAGAAAGGGAAGTAATTTAAAAGCTTCTTTAGATATGTTGGAGCAATATAGCATGTTACAGTTTGGCAAGTTAAAGCCAATGTTAATTTCTGAGTATTCTGTACAAGCACATCGTTATAGAGATTTAGAATGGACTCCTTGGCGAGATTACTTATATGTAAAAAGTGCCAATGCCATGATGATGACTTTTATGGAGCATCCGCAATCTATAGTCTCTGCTATTCCTTTTTTTATGTTAAAGAGCGAGTGGGGAAGAACTAAGGAAGGACATCCGTATAGAAGTCGTTTGTTTCGTCAACAGTTTGAGAAAAAAGGAGAAACAGGAACGCAATGGGTGTATAGCGATTTGGTACATTTTTATCAATTATGGTCGGATGTGAAAGGGAAGAGAATCGCTATAGAATCTGACTTGGTAGATATACAAACTCAAGCTTTTTTAGATGGTAAAAAGGCCTATGTAGTTTTAAATAACTTGACAGAAGAGCAGGTGTTTATCAATTTAAATCTATTAAATATAGAAGGGAATACTCTTAAAACGATAAAAGTAAAACAGCATTATTCCCCCTATAAATCAGTAGAAATAGAGAGAGAAGGGAGGGTAGAAGAAACGATTTATAAAAATAATTTGCAAGCTATTAGTTTGGAGCCAGAAGCAACTATGGTGTTGGAATATTCGTTTAAAAAACGAATCAAACTTAATAAGACTCAAGAAGAGTTAAAATATTATTCCAAAGAATATTACCAGGCTATTAAAGCCAACAAGGAAATAATTTTTCATGTAGATGATGTTAAGTTAGAAGGGGAAACAAAAGCTGTTTTACGAATAGGAATTGGGAGAGATCATGGAAAGAGTTTACAGCCATTAGTAACTATTAATGGAATTGCTGTTAAAGTACCTACGAATTATGCAGGAGAAGCTCAAACAGATAGAGAACGATTTTACGGAGTCATAGAAATACCTGTAAAAGCATCCGTTTTACAAAAGAATAACAAAATAGCCGTTCAGTTTACAGATCCAGGAGGGCATGTGGCAACTACCACCTTAAGAGTATTTAATCAGAAATAAAAAGAAGTAAACCAAACAATATAAATGATGAGTTTTAAGAAATTATACATAGTTCCTGTCTTATTATTAGGGCTTGCTGCTTGTAAGTCGGTAGATGGAAACAAGGAGACTAAAGTTGTTAAGTATGAACCAACTTACGAGTCTTTGCAACAACATGGAGCTGCCCCTGAGTGGTTTGCTGATGCTAAATTGGGAATGTATTTCCACTGGGGACCTTATAGTGTTCCAGCTTTTGGTAGTGCTTGGTATCCACATAACATGTACAAGGATAACAACAGTGTACGCAGGCATCACGAAAAAACATATGGAAGTATTTACGAGTTTGGTTATGAAGATTTTATTCCTATGTTTAAAGCTTCTCAATTCGATCCAAATGATTGGGCAGAATTGTTCAAACAAACAGGAGCAAAGTTTGCTGGTCCTGTAGCTCAGCATCATGATGGTTTTGCCATGTGGGACAGTGATGTAAATCCTTGGAATGCAGCAGATATGGGACCTAAACGTGATATTTTGGGTGATATGTTTAAAGCTTTAGAGAAAAAAGGGTTGAAAACCATTGCTACTTTTCATCACGCACGTAACGGACAACGAAATAGAGACAAACCCGAAGCTTGGAAAACAGCTTATGACAGTCACTATGTATATCATCCAGATTTACCAACGGCTACTACAGACCCTAAACTGCGTAAGTTGTTTGGTAATTTTGAAACTATTGAAGAGTTTAATCAATATTGGTTAGATCAAGTAAATGAGGTAGTAGATAAATACAGTCCTGATATTTTATGGTATGATTCCTGGTTGAATTTAATTCCGGAAGAGAAACGAAATGAAATGGCTGCGCATCATTTTAACAATGGAATAAAAAAACACAAAGAGGTGATGTTGGCTCATAAGCAAGAAGATTTGCCATTGGATTATAGTGTATTAGACTATGAACAAGGAGGGCGTAAAGATTCTTGGCCTACACCTTGGATGACTGATATGACTTTAGGGAAAAGCAGATGGATGTATGTAGAAGGGCATCCGTACAAAACTGCAGATTTAGTAGTGCGTAACATGATTGATATCTGGAGTAAAAATGGAGTGGTATTATTAAATGTATCACCTACAGCAGATGGAGTTATCAATCAAGAGCAGAGAGATGTACTAAAAGAAATTGGAGACTGGATGAAAGTATATGGAGAAGCTGTTTATGGAACCAGACCTCATAATGTTTTTGGTTTTGGAAATGCTTCTACTGGCGAGGGACACAATGCAGGACAATCTTCATCAGTAAATTATACGGCAAATGATGTTCGTTTTACCGTAGCTAAAGACAAAAAAAGTATGTATATTTTCTTTTTAGGGGTGCCTAAAGTTGGAAAGCGTATTCAAATGCGTTCTATTGGAGGGTATCATAGAAACATTCCTCCAGGAAAAATTAAAAGAATATTGCATATGGGAACTGGAGCGGTAACAAAGTTTGAGCATACATCGGATTCGTTTTACCTTACCATTCCAAACACAAAAATGAATTTATTAGCCAACGTGTTTAAATTAGAGTTAGAATAAGTTATTTTATCATAGGATTGGTTTCCTATATTTTTGGAAACTTAAGCCCTTTTCTTTTGCTTGTGAGAAAAGGGTTTTTGTTTTAAAATAAATTATGTACTTTTTAAAATTAAAAAGCTATGGATTCAAATTTTAGTACGCTTAGAGTTTTTGATAATTCTCCAGAATTACATGTTTATAAAACCTACTTAGAAAACCAGGGGATTGATTGTTTTGTGTATGATGAAGAAATGGTTACTATAGATCCATTTTTGACCAATGCGCTTGGTGGAATAAAATTAAAGGTAAGGCAAAAAGACTTGGTAGAAGCAGAACGTATACTTGCCGAAATTGAAAATAAACCGATTACAGATATTGATAATAAGATTTTAGTTTGTCCTAATTGTAGTTCAGCTGATATAATATCAGGATTTAGGTCTATGAAAGGTACTAAAGGACTACTTTCTTTATTGATTTCTATTGTGTTTTTTGTTTATCCACTTTATTACAGATATGTTTATAAATGTAAAAACTGCAATCATGAGTTTATGCTAAAGTAGATAAACAATACATACTTATTTTAAAAGTTAAAAACGCTTAGTAGGAAATAATTTCATCATCTGTAAAGTGAAAATTACATTCAATTATAGCATTTTCATCACTGTCTGAACCGTGAATAGCGTTTTGAGTAACAGAGCTAGCAAATAAATTTCTAATAGTTCCTTCTGCAGGATCAACAGTTGCACCAATTAAAGCTCTAAAATCATCTACAGCATTTTTCTTTTCTAAAATAGCCGCTATAATAGGACCACTAATCATAAACTCAATAAGTTCATCATAAAATTTTTTGTCTTTGTGTATGCTATAAAAATCGGCAGCTTGTTTAGAGGTTAGTTTGGTTAGTTTTAATGCAATTATTTTAAAGCCAGAATTGGTTATTTTCTGAATAATGGCACCTGTGTTTCCCTGAGCAATTGCATCAGGTTTAATCATTGTAAGTGTTCTGTTGTTGGCCATGTTGATTGTCTTTGTTGTGTAAAGCTAATATACTTTTTTAGAAAACAAAATACGAATTGTAAAAAGAGGAATTTTATATGTATATAGTAGATGTTAAGGAAATTCTAATTGCTATATTTGTCCACTAATTCTAAGCACATAATAAAAATATAGAATGCGTAAGTCTGTAATGCTTATAGGAGAAGGTAATTATCCGTTTGTAGGGGGAGGAGTTTCTACATGGTGCCATTCAATTTGTTCAGAAATTACAGAAATAGATTTTAGAATTTTGTCTTTTACGGCAGATGTTTCTTTGCCTATATATGAATTGCCTAAAAATGTAGTGTCGGTAAAGCAAGTACCTTTGTGGACTGCAGAAGAACCTATAGAGTTGTTAAGGTATAATGAAAAATATTTTGATAGAGTTTTAAAGAAAGAAAGAACCAAGTCAAGTATTATTAGAACGAGATTTATTCCTTTATTTGATCAGTTTATTAAAGCAATTTTTTCTAAAGAAGACGATGTAGATTATCTTTTAGAATTGTTGGTGCAGTTGTATGAATATTTTACAAAATATGATTACAAAGATAGTATGCATAGTATTGAGGTTTGGGATCATTACAAAGGAGTGGTTGGAAATGTGTCTGAAGATGATACGTATATTCACAAAGTTAAAATATCAGACATTGTAACTTCTCTAAGATGGATTTATCGTTTTTTACTGCCTATTACCATAGATTTAGACAAAACCGATATCAATCATGTTACCATATCAGGGTTTCCTTTTTTACCAGTAATTATAGCCAAACATAAACATAATACTCCTATTGTATTAACAGAGCACGGAGTTTTTATGAGAGAAAGGTTAATCAATTTAAGTACATCATCAATGTCTTATTTTTTAAAATCTTTTTTGGTTAATTTTTCAGAATTGATAACTCGTATGGCATATAAAACTGCCGATGTAGTAGTGTCTGTAAACTCATACAATTTAAAATGGTCACAAATGTATGGTGCCGATCCTAAAAAATGTAGAGTTATTTACAATGGGGTAGATGAACAAAAGTTTGTACCTAAACCTAAGCAAGAAAAACATAAAAACACCAAAATTGTAGTAGCAGCTGCTAGAATTTTTGAGTTAAAAGATATTTTAACCATGATTAAGTCTTGTGCAGAGGTAAAGAAAGAAATTCCAAATTTAAAATATATAGTATACGGAAATAAAGATGCCGTGCCAGAGTATACTATTGAGTGTGAAAACTTAATTAAGGAATTAAATTTAGAAGACAACTTTATTTTGGCAGGATTAAATACAGATCCACCTTCTATATACGTACAAGGAGATATTTCTATTTTAACCTCTATATCAGAAGGGTTTCCTTATACCATTATAGAATCTATGAGTTGTGGAGTTCCGGTAGTAGCTACAGACGTAGGAGGGGTAAAAGAAGCAATTGATGATGGAGAAAATGGTTTTATATGCAAACCAAGAGATTATGAAGCAATAGCCAAAAAGGTGATTTTGTTGTTGAAAAATGATGATTTACGAAAAGAAATGGCTGTGAAAGGTAGAGAAAAAGTAATCAATAATTTTACAATTAACGTTGTTAAAAAAGAATATTCAGAACTGTATAAATCTTTATAATATTGAATCCAATACCAGAAAATATTTCCAATTTAATTCTAGAGATTAAAAACTCCATAGGGATGCCCGTTAGTGGTAGAGCAGTTATAGCTGTGTTAGAATCTATGGGAATTAGAGAAATAGATGTTATTGAGGATTATAAATTTGAATCACTATTAGCCTTGTCTACTTTTATTTATGAACACTTGTTAAAGGAAGAATATTCTGATGAAGAAATGAATCCTGTAAATACAGATGTTCAAATAAAATCATACAAAGGAATTCATAAGTTAACAGAAGCAATTCGGTTTTATATAAAAGGAATATTTAGTGTAGTCCCTGTTTTTATACAAATTTTTTGTGTTGTTGTTTTTGGTTATGCTCTATGGGTAAATGTTGGGTTTAATGATTTGCAAAGTACAGCAGTTGTATTAGGTGTTATAGGTGCTTTAGTCCTAACAGGAGGGTTTATACAAATGATTGGTAGGGTTGGATCTTATTATTGGGGTTCTTTGCAAAAAGTAAAAGCATATATTGCTATGAATCGTTTGTTTTCTAAAGCAATAAGGTTTATGTTATATGTATTGTTTTTTGTAAATATTCTTAACTTTTTTTTACATCTATATCCGTACATAGTTATGCTAGTTTTTAGTGTGTATACACTACTAATAGGAATATTATTACTCTGCTTAGCTCTTATGTATCCTATAGAGAAAAGATGGACTATAACAATATCTATTACCATAGCAACCTTAATTGCTTTGTATTTAAGGTTTTATACAAATTTACATGTGTATTTTACACACTGGATAGGAATTTCAATTGTTATTATAATATCTCTTATTGTTTATAAATTAGTTTTTAAAGATGTTCAAAAACAGAAGAAAAATGAACTTAAAAGATTTATAAGAGATGGAGTAATTATTTACAATAACAATTTGTATTTTTTATATGGTACATTTTTATACATATTGGTTTTTATGGACCGTATATTGGCTTGGTCTGCCGACAGAGGAATTGTAATTCCATACATTGTATATTATGAAAAGGATTACGAAATAGGAATGGATTTGTCTATTATTATTTTCTTTTTAGTAGCAGGAGTTTTGGAATATAGTATGTTTGTTTTTTCTAGACAACTAACAGTTGTGTTGCAAAAATTAGATTTTTATAGCATTCCAGTGTTTAAAAGAACTTTTGTCTATTTGTATTTTAGAAACGTGCTGGTGTTTTTAGCAACCTCTTTAATTGCATTTGTGTTTATATATAGTTTTATGCATTACGATTGGGGCTATAAAAAAGCCTTTGGTGAAGGTTTTCCAGAGATAAGTTACAATGTATTAATTTATGGTAGTATAGGCTATTTTTGTTTGTCGTGGGCCATGTTAAATGTCTTGTATATGTTCCGTTTAAATCAGCCAAAAAATGCAGTTAAAATTATAGCATTATCCATACTTGTAGATTTTATAGTAGGAGCTTTTTGTAGTAGGTTAATAGGTTACGAATACAGTGTGATTGGAATGCTTGCAGGAACGTTGTTTTTTTTAATAGGAAGCCTTTATTATAATTACAAAATATTTTCAAGAATAGATTATTATGCGGTATTGTAATAAATTATATATAATAATAGGAATGTTTATGATGTTTATGTCTGTTTTTGGAAATAATAAACCTAATTTTTTTATATCCTATGCTCATGTTCCAACTTTTAAAATAGAAGGATATGATACTGTTTTTTTAGAATCATCATTTTACAATGCAGATGATGTAAAGTCACTAAAAAAGAAGAATAAAAAAGTATATGCCTACATAAGTTTAACAGAAGTGAACAAACACAATGTAAAGTTATACAAAGAATTAAAGCCATATATTTTATCAAAAAACAACTATTGGGATAGCTATTATATTAACATTCATAATTCAAAAGCCAAAGAAATTATACTTCAGGAAATAGAACATATCTTTGAAAAAGGTTTTGATGGTTTGTTGTTAGATAATTTAGACAATACATCGGTGCACGGACCTTACAGAGCTTTACAACCAGATTTAGTTACACTAATTTTTAGTATAAAAGAAAAATTTGCCAAAAAAGAACTTATTCAGAATGGAGGTTTGTTTTTATTAGATAAAACACACAAAGCTGTAAAAGGTCTTTTAATAGAATCTATATACACTAATTATGATTTTAATACAGCATCGTATCAATTAAGAGAAAAACAAGAAGCCGTATTAAAAAAACAAAATTTAGTTAGTTATGTAAAACAGTATTGCTTAAAAGGTTTTGTTATTGAATATGCAATGGACCCAAAAATAAAAACAACCATATATAAACAATATAAAAACAAACATATATCTGTAGTAGTTACAGATATTAATTTATCTAACAAGTAATATATGCTATATATTGGCCCTTTAAGAATATTATTAGTGATCCTCTTTTTTTTATTTATTGGAAAAAAGGTGTTTAGATATCCTTTGCCTTTAGATAAAATTAACTTTTTTGTAAAAAAATGGTTAAAGTATGGAACTACAATGTTTGTAAGTATTTTTATACTACAACAATTAGGCTTTTATGACTTGTTTGCTGTATTGTTAATGATAATTGCCATTATAATAGCCCACATATTTGGAATAAAGTTTAGAGATTTGTTTGCTATTGGAGCAAGGTCTAATGTAGTGCTTTTGTATTGGGTTAATATTTTAGAAAAAAAATATTTAGGAACCTACGAAGAAGATGAAAAGAAAAAAGAAAAAATTGTAAGAGGAGAATACATGTTTCTAATTAACATTGTAATTGTTAGTTGTGTGTTGTTTTTCTTTTTAGATACCGATTTGTTTACATCTACCTTTATATGGAACGATGATTTAAGTAAAATTAAACTATTTAACAATCAAGAATGGTTTCTTAATAATTTAAGTGAAATTGGCGATTATTCTTTTATATCTGTATACGCAAAATTAACAGGACTCAGTTTAGAGTTGGCATTAAAAACTTTTGGAGTTGTAGAAATTACAATTCTATCGGTTGTTATTAGTTGGTTTGCCTTTAGGTTAACTAACAGATCACATATTTTAGCTACATTATCTATGTTGTCTGTAGTGGTAGTTTTTATATATGCACCCATACATACGGGTTATATTGTGGCTCATAATTCCATCTACTTAAGTTTAAGTTTTGCATTGCCATTAATGGCTCATGCAATAGAGCAGAAAAAAATTGTAGTTTATCATAAGTTTTTTTGGGCTAGAATGCCGTTAATGTTTACAACATTGTTTTTTATAAACTTACATATTTATGTAATTGTATTGCCAATGTTTTTTGTTTCCTTGTTACTTTTTAAATCAAGTAAAAAACAAACGCTAAGGTTTGTTATTTCCTATAGTATTGCTTTGCTAATAGGGTTAATCTATATCTTTTTTGTATCAGATTTTGATTATTTTATTACCTACTTAAAAACCAATTTAATTTCGGTAAATACCTATACGTATCCAGAAACCTTAAAATACAAATGGGAAGAATACATAAACGTGTATTTATACATAGGTTTACTGTTTAATGTTCTTTTAATTTTAATCTATAAAAAACGTAAAATAAAAAGAAGAGTTGTAGTGTTTCAGTTCTTTATGTTGTTGTTGCTATTATTGTTTAAGACAACTACTTTTTTAATAGATAAAGATTTATTAACCATTGTAGTTAGAATGTTTATGCCAGTAACCATTTTATCGGCATTGTATGTGTGCTATAGTAATATTTTAGGATTTACATTCTTAAAAAAATTAAGAACTAGTATTCCTGTAAGCATTATATGTATACTTCTTTTTTTAGGAGGAGCTTATCAACTTCAAAAACATAGAATAAATACCATTGTAAGGCCAAATAATTATGCGAACACAGTTTTAGAAGCTTACAATAAAATATTAATGAACAATTTACCTTATTCATATATGTTGGTAAATGATAATGAACATTTTAGATTGAGTAGTGAAAATCATTTTTTAATGAATTACTATGAATTTATTAACAATTACTCACAACAAGATTCTATATACCACAAATACATTCATAAAAAAGATGTATTAAGAAAACACCCTGAATATGTTTTGCCAAACAGTATTTATGTATTTAAGTATAATGATTATGGGATACAGAAATCAGATACACGTGTTAGTAATTTAAAAACACCCGTAGATAGCAGTTTGGAAAATAGAGCTATAGATAGTATTATTAATATAATAAAACGTAGAGGGAGAAAGGTAAATGTGTTTTTTAGAGAGAACAACATATCTGTTTATGAAATAGAAAATATTCCAAACTCTAGTAATGTAATCGATTTAATGTTTCAATACAATGATTAAGTATATACATATCTTCATCATCTTTTTTATGATTAGTTCTTGTAACAAAGAAAAAATAAATAGAAAAGAATACGTTGCTCCAGAATCAGCGTATCAGGTTTTGTGTGTTACCAACTCAAACGATAGTATGTCTTTAGTTATAGAGGAAAATATGAAACAATTGTGTGATTATACAAAATATCCATTTAATAGTATTGAGGTAACAGAGTTGGATTATATAAACGAAATCAATAAAAAAACATCATTATTAGTACTTACAGATTCCGATACATTACATAAAATCACTATAAAAAAAATTGTAGAATATGTTAAAAATGGAGGAACACTATTTGTTCCTAATGCAACCAAAGATCAAAGATTGTCTTACTTACTAGGAATTAAAGTAGATGCCGATTATAGTAGAGACTATACTTCTAGCGGTTTTGCATTCAATCAAGTTTTAATACCAGGACACACAACCAACATAACGCACAAACAAAATTATGTGCATGGAGGATTAAAAGCCAACAACTTTAATAGCGATGTAAACGTATATGCAACAGCAGTAAACAATCCAAATTATCCGGTAATTATAGAAAACTATGTAGGAAAAGGAAAAACCATATTATACAATAGTTTGTATGAATATGAAAAAAACGATAGAGCTTTATTGCTAATGCCTTTATTAAAAGCAATGGAAGGAGTTCCGTATCCTATAGCCAATGTAAGTACCATTTTTTTAGATGATTTTCCATCGCCAGTATACAATAGTAAAACAGAACCCATTAAATCGGAATTTAATTTAACCAATGCAGAATTTGTAAGGCAAATTTGGTGGCCCGATATGGCTAAAATTGCCGATTCGTTAGATTTAAAATACACAGCACTATCTATTTACGATTATAGTTTAAACATAGAACCTCCATTTTCTTACAACGAATGGGAAGAAATTAACGATTCCCTGTTGGTAGGAAACAAAAGTATTGTGTCTACCATTTCTAAAAAAGTAATGAAAGATGGTCACGAATTAGGTTTGCACGGTTACAATCATGTATCATTATTAAAAGAAGATTGGAATTATAGATCTGATTATATGGCTATGGCTTTGCAAAGTGTAGCCAAAAAATGGAAGGTAGAAAGCTTTGGGAAATTGCCAATATCTTATGTTCCGCCAACCAATTATATAGATAGTGTTGGAATACAAGCTTTGGTCAAAGGAATGCCATCAACCAAATATATGTGTAGTTTGTATTTAGGGGAGGTAGAAGAAGGAGGAGGAAGAGAGTTTGGTATAGATCCATACCATCAAAAATTATACGATTATCCTAGAATATCTGATGGATATGAACCAGATGATAACATTAAATTTTCGTACTATTCTTTATATCTGTATACAGGTATTTGGACACATTTTATACATCCAGATGATGTGTATCAAATTCCCAATGAAAGTAATTTAGACAGTAGAGGAGAATTTGAGTATAGAAATAAAAATAATTTAGGTTGGAGAACCACACCATCAAGACCCGATAAAAAAGGAATGTTGCCCATTTTTATAGACGATGTAGTAGTACCTTTAAAACAAACATATCCGCTGCAACGTTACAAAACAGTTAAAAATGCAGTTCCTATTGTACAGAAATGGAGAAAAATTCGTCCAGAATTTAATGTCAATCCAAAAGAAATTACACTGGTTAGTAACCCACAAACAAAAAATACCTACTGGAGAGTTTTTGTAAGCAATGGTTTTACCAAACAATATGAAAACACATTACATAAAAACAATGTAACTTATAGCAAAACAAAATATTTAAACGGATTTTTATTTTCTATCCATTTGCAAGATACATCTATAGCGCTTTTAAATGTTCGTCTTTTAAACTCTCAAAAAACACAACTAAAAACAAGAGATATTGAGTATGAGTTGTTCGAGTTATTAAACGGAGATATTAAAGATCTTGTAAGTCAAAACAGATTAAGAGAAGCTACGGATTTATTAGAAAAATACATCAACCAAAGACCCACAATAAAAGATAGAGTTTTTAGAATTTATGCAAAATACATGTCTTGGCAAGATAGAAACAACGCAACGTGGAAGTTTTTATACGATTACTGTCACAAATACGAAACCAAAGAAAACTTTGATTATTCTAAAACCTTAAAAACCTATTTAGATTTACCAAGCAGTGATGTTTACAATTTATGGTTGTATAAATACATGTTGTTAGAACCTAACAATACAGAGCATTACAAAGAGTTTATAAAAAATAATTATGAACCAAAATTTTATGACGAGATTAAAAGAATGTATAAAATCATTCAAAAATTAGAACCTTCTAATCAAAACAGAGCAAATTATTTGTTTTTTCTTCTTAGCTATTACCCTAACGATTTTATAAAAGAATTAAAAATAGAAGAAGTTTGTAGCAACCCATTGTTGCAAGAGGAAGCAACCAGTTTTGCATGGTTTTTTTCAGAAAAAGAAATGTATCAAAAAGCCCTAGCATGTACACAGTGTACAAATGGTATTGATGAAGACACCAAATACAATTGGTACACTGCCGTTGGAGATACAGTGGCTGTAAAAGAGTTGTATTACGATAGATATTTTTCAGATTTGTTATACAACAATCCGGAGGAGGCTTTAAAAGAAATAGAAAATAAGGAAGCTTGTAAAGAACAAGTATACATAAATCATTCTCATGATATTTCTTGGTTGTATGCAAGCAAAGAAAACTATCAAAAAGCATTGGTTTGGAGTAAATGTACAGATAGCATAAAGCTAATAGATAAGTTTGATTGGATGTACCGATTGAATGACAAAGAAGCTATTAAAGCAGCTTACTTAGAGCGTTTACAACAACAAAATACAGTACAAAAACAATTGCTGTCAAACATTGTATTGCTTAGAAAAAATGCATATATAAACAACACGGTAAGTTCTTTAAATGAGTTAGAAAAAGCAGAAGAAGCATATTTAAACTCAGAGGAGGAATATGCAACCGAAAACACACAATTAGCAAACTATGTAGCAGATGTTTATTTAGAAGAAAATTTATTTAAAGAAGCATGGCACATCGTAAATCATATGCCAGAAGGTGATTTAAAACAAGAAAAACAAAAAATATTGAACGAACAAATTTTGGAGCAAAAAGCCAGTGTCCAAAGTTATTTGTTAGCAAACGAACAAGAGTTGTTTTATCCTAAAGTGTTAAACAATATAAAAGCTTCTATAATTCTTAGACAACACAATTATGCAGAGTGGGAAACTAGTATTTCTTTAGACAGAACAAGTATGAATGCGTTGGTAAACACATTGTCTGGTGTGGTTATAGACAAGCATGAACACAAACATAAAGTAACACTACAAAACTCTAATATTTATGTAGTTAAAGACCTAGGTAGATTAAAACGTTTTAATAAAGAAAACATTCACCACACTTTTTTAGGGTTAAAATATGATTACATTAATGATAAAGTAATTGATAATTGGAATTATCAGGTAGGAGCAGGACTAGATATTAGTAGCATAGGAAATAAAATGTTGTACAATTTTAGAGGAAGTGTTTCTTACAAAGGAGAAAAAGAATTTACCAACTTAGTTCTAACACATCAAGTTCCTTTAACTAGTGTGGCTTATACCTTAAATTTATATGACACTAAATTAACTTGGTATTCTGAGTATTTTTACAATAAAAAACACGAATTTAGATTTACAACAGAAGGAGATTTATATAGCGATGGAAATCAACAAATAGCAGCAGTGTTACGTTATTACAGGTTGTTTAAAGTAAACGAAAAAGGGACAATTTCTCCTTTTGGAGAAACAGCCTATAGTAAAAGTAATGTAAACCTACCAGGAGGATTGCCTTATTTTGCATTAAAAAATAGAGCATATTACGGAGGAGGATTAAGGTATCAATATCAGGCAGAGCAAAACGAACTGTTCAATAAATTTTCTGCCATGTTAGAACCTGCATATTTTGGTGATAGCTTTTTTGGTTCCTTTGGTAGAATAAATGGAGAATTAATGTATAGATTTAGAGATTATACTTTTTTATATTTTTCAGGAGAATATTTCTCACAAGACAATTTTTATTCAAACACATTCAATGTTGGTTTTAAACACGTATTTTAAAAGCTTATTACCGTTGCTAGTTATAGTAGGGTGTAGTACAACAAAAAAAACAATTGTTGCTTCTCAAAAAATGCAACAAATGGTTGTAGAAATAGCCAAGGTAGCAAAAGAGCAAAAAAAAGATTTTAGCATTATTCCACAAAACGGATTAGAGCTTTTGTATCAAAAAATAGACAACACCAATGGGTTAGATACTACCTATGTAAATGCTATTGATGGTGTAGGGGTAGAAGCATTGCATTATAAAAAAACAGAAGTAAAAGATTTGTATAGACAAAAGTTGCTAACCAAACTTCCTAAAGATAAAATTGTATTGTCATCTGAGTTTATCAAACGAGATAATTTGTACGAAATAGCACAAAACAAAAATAGAAACAAAGGATATATTCCTTTTATACGCACAAAAAACAACTTGTACTACAAAGAAATACCTCCTGTAAAAAACAGTTCCAAAGACATTCAAAACTTACAAGATGTTCAAAACTATTTATACCTAATAAATCCGGAAGCATACAATACCAAACAAGAGTATTTAAAAGCCTTGTCTAACACAAATTACGATTTGTTGTTAATAGATTTGTTTTACAACAACGTTCCTTTGACTAAAAACGAAGTAGCCTATTTAAAGGTAAAAAAGGACGGAAACCAACGAAAAGTAATTGCATACATGAACGTTGGAGCAGTAGAGAATTTTAGATATTACTGGAAAGAATCTTGGAACAAAAAACGTCCATCATGGTTTGTAAAACAATATCAAGGTTATGAAGATGAGTATTGGGTAGCGTTTTGGAATCAAGAATGGCAAGAAATTATTTACAAGTCAAAAAATTCATATTTATCAAAAATTATAGAGCGTAATTTTGATGGAGTTTACTTAGACAATGTAGAAGCATACTATACGCTGTATCATAACTAATCCCTTTTTAGAGCTAAAAATACAAAGGAATATATTCAAAATATATTTTTAATTGTATTTTAGCGACTTATGAATATAAACGACATTAACGTTCTAAAAACGTATTTTAAGACTCCTAAAAACATTGTTTTTGTAGCACACAAAAACCCCGATGGAGATGCTGTAGGATCTACAACAGCCATGGCTATGTTCTATAAAAAACTAGGACATCAAGTACAAGTAGTTTTACCCAACGGCATACCTGATTTTATTTCTTGGATGCCTGGAGCAAATGAGGTATATCGATACGATTTGCAAAACATACAATCTAAAAAAGCATTAGACCAAGCAGATGTAGTTTTTCTGTTAGACTTTAATGCATTGCACAGAGTTGGAGATGATATGCAAAATGGGTTGGAAGAATTTAAAGGAGATTTTATCATGATAGATCATCATCAACAACCAGATGATATTGCTATGGTAACCTATTCAGACACTTCTATTTGTTCTACTTGTCAAATGGTATATCACTATATAGATGCTTTGGGACTTACAGATAAAATAGATGCAGACATTGCAACAAGCTTATATACTGGAATTATGACAGATACAGGGTCTTTCCGTTTTCCATCTACCACAAGTACAACGCATAGAATAATAGCACATTTAATAGATAAAGGAGCTAAAAATTCTGACATACATAACCAGGTTTTTGGGAACAACTCTTACAGTAGATTACAGCTTTTAGGAAAATCTTTAACCAATTTAAAAATAATTGAAGATTGTAAAACAGCATACATAACTCTTACTCAACAAGAGTTAAAAATGTATAATTACGAAAAAGGAGATACTGAAGGAATTGTAAATTATGCATTGTCTTTAAAAGGAATTGTTTTTGCAGCCATTTTTATTGAAGACACAGATCAAGGAATTGTAAAAATTTCTTTCCGTTCTAAAGGCACATTTTCTGTAAATCAATTTGCTAGAAATTATTTTGATGGAGGAGGACACGACAATGCAGCAGGAGCAAGATCAACCACCACATTAGAAGAAACCGTAGCTAAATTTTTATCAATAGTACCTAGTTACAAACAAGAATTATTAGTTTCTTATGAAATATAGTTGGTTAATTATTTTTGGAATGTTTTTTGTTTCATGTACAAAGTCTACACCAAGAAGACCTATTAATAAGAATAGAAACACTCATAAAAAGGTAGAATATTCTATTATATACAACAAACAAATTAATAGTATTCAAGAACAATTAATCAAAAATTATATAGAAAAAGATTCTCTTTTAAACTATCAATATTCACCCTATGGGTTTGCCTATGCAGTAATAAGTTCTTCATCAAAAGACCCTAAAATTATTCATAAAAAATCGGTGCTAACCTTTTCAAAAACAGTCTATTCTTTAAACAATACACAAATATATCCTAAAGAAATTGTTAAGGTTCAATACGGAAAATCAAATATGATAAAAGGAATAGAAGAAGGACTTAAATTAATGCAAGAAGATGAGGAAATTAAATTTATTTTTAGTTCATTTGTAGCCCACGGTTTAAGTGGAGATAAAAATAAAATTGGGAGTCATACTCCAATAGTAGTAAATATTAAACTTTTAAAAATAGACAATTAAGATGAACATCATTAAAGGATTAGCTTTAGGATTAGCAGTAACAGGAATGGTATCTTGTAATCAACAAGCACCAAAAAAAACAGCTTTAACAACAGAAATGGATTCTGTAAGTTATGCTTTAGGTGCCTATATTAATGGAAACTTTAGAGTAAGCGAAGATTTTAAAGATTTAGATTTAAACGTTTTTAACCAAGCATTAACAGAGTCTCAAGACACTGCTAAATCATTAATTGCTCAAAAAGATATTGCTCCAATTTTAATTGCATACACTAAAAAAATTGCAGAGAAAAAAGGAGAGTCTGTAAAAGCAGAAGGAGAAGCTTTTTTAGCTGAAAACAAAAAAAGAGAAGGTGTTGTAGTAACAGAAAGTGGATTACAATATGAAGTTTTAACAGAAGGTTCTGGGGAAAAACCATTAGAAACTAGTACTGTAAAAGTACACTACCACGGAACTACTCCAAGTGGAGAAGTTTTTGATAGCTCTGTAGATAGAGGAACTCCAGCAGAATTCCCATTAAATAGAGTAATTAAAGGATGGACAGAAGGAGTACAGTTAATGTCTGTAGGTTCTAAATACAAGTTTTATGTACCACAAGAATTGGCTTATGGAGCTAATGCACCTCAAGGCGGAAACGGACCTATTAAAGCTTATATGCCTTTAGTATTTGAAGTAGAATTATTAGAAATTGTTAAGTAATTAACAATCATAAATACAAATACAAAAGCCCAATTGGTTAATTACTAATTGGGCTTTTTCTTGTTGTAATAATACAAGTATAAAGTTTATCTTTACGTTTTTAAAATTAAAAAGAACTTCATGAGTTTATTTAAAGATCAGCCTTTAAAAATATACAATTCAATATCTAAAACTAAAGAATTATTTACCACGGTTACTCCCGGTGCAGTGGGAATGTATGTATGTGGACCTACAGTTTATAGTAATGTGCACTTAGGAAACGTACGTACTTTTATGAGTTTTGATATGGTTTATCGTTACTTGCAACACTTAGAATATAAAGTACGCTACGTAAGAAACATAACCGATGCAGGACATATGGAAGATGATGCTGATGAGGGAGAAGATAAAATAGCTAAAAAAGCAAGAGTAGAAAAAATAGAACCTATGGAAGTTGTACAACGATACACGTTGGATTTTCATACTATTTTAGAAAAATTAAACAATTTGCCTCCAAGTATAGAACCTACAGCCACAGGTCATATTATAGAGCAAATAGAAATTATTAAGAGCATTTTAGACAAAGGTTTAGCCTATGAGGTAAACGGTTCTGTTTATTTTGATGTTCTTAAATACAATGAAAACAAAACTTATGGAGTTTTATCGGGAAGAAAAATAGAAGATGCTATTCACAATACCCGAGCTTTAGACGGACAATCGGAAAAGAAAAACCCACAAGATTTTGCTTTGTGGAAAAATGCCAGTCCACAACACATTATGCGTTGGCCATCTCCTTGGGGAATTGGTTTTCCTGGATGGCACTTAGAGTGTACAGCTATGAGTACAAAATATTTGGGAGAACAGTTTGATATTCATGGAGGAGGAATGGATTTAAAATTCCCTCATCATGAATGTGAAATTGCACAAGCAGAAGCTTGCAACGGACATAATCCTGTTAATTTTTGGATGCATGCAAACATGTTAACCTTAAACGGACAAAAAATGTCTAAATCTACAGGGAATAACATTTTACCAAATCAAATTTTTACAGGAGAAAACAATATTTTGTCCAAACCTTTTGCTCCAGCCGTTGTGCGTTTCTTTATGATGCAAGCACACTATCGTAGCATTTTAGATTTTTCATCAGAAGCATTAGAAGCATCTGAAAAAGGATATAATAAATTGGTAGAAGCTATTAAAAATTTAACGTCTGTTCAGGCAGGTAAAACATCTACTTTTGCCGTTTCCGGATGGATACAAGAATGTTACGATGCTATGAATGATGATTTTAATACACCTGTATTAATAGCCAATTTGTTTGATGCCGTAAAGCAAATTAACTTGTTAAAAGAAGGAAAAGCTAGTTTAACTCAAATAGATTTAGATTTGTTTACAAACACTTTACATGCTTTTGTTTATGATGTGTTAGGTTTGGTAACAGAAACAACAGAGCAAGGTTCAGACAAATTAGAAGGTGTTGTAAATATGCTAATAGGAATGCGAAAACAAGCTAGAGATAATAAAGACTGGGCCATGTCAGATCAAATTAGAGATGAACTAAAAGCCTTAGGAATACAATTAAAAGATAGCAAAGAAGGAACCACATTTATAGTAGAATAGTCGAACAGTGAATCAATTAAAAAAAATAATTATTTTTCCTTTTGTCTTATTGATTCGTTTTTATCAAGGAGCTATATCTCCCTTTACACCTGCTACTTGCAGATATCAGCCTACATGTTCTAGTTATAGTATTCAGGCTTTGCAAGAGCATGGCATTATTTATGGAGGTTGGTTGGCTATCAAAAGAATTTTTAGTTGTCACCCTTGGGGAGGTAGTGGTTACGATCCTGTTCCAAATAAAAAAAAATAAAAAGAAGTATGAATGTATTAGCAATTACTTGGGATCCTTCGTTAGGTTTAGACCTTGGTTTTTTTGTCATTAGGTATTATAGTTTAATGTTTGTAATCGCCTTTGCTTTGGGGTATCAAATCATGAAAAAAATATTTATTCATGAAAACATAGAACTTGAAAAGTTAGATAAATTATTAATGTACGTTGTTTTTGCTACTATTTTAGGAGCAAGGTTAGGACATGTTTTCTTTTACGATTGGGCTTACTTTAGTCAACACCCAGAAGAAATATTATTACCTGTAAAATTTCAACTAGAATTTAAGTTTACAGGTTTTGCAGGATTGGCCAGTCACGGTGCAGCTATTGGTATTATTGCTTCATTGTGGTATTTTTCTAAAAAAGTATTGCAAAAACCTTTGTTGTATATTTTAGACAGAGTAAGTTTAACCATTGCCAGTGGAGGAGTTTTTGTACGTTTAGGGAATTTAATGAACTCAGAAATTATAGGACATTCTACAGGAACAGATTACGGTTTTATTTTTAAAGCCTTAGGAGAAGATTTTCCAAGGCACCCTACACAGTTGTATGAATCTTTTGGGTATTTAATAGTTTTTGCTGTTATTTTTTATATGTTTTGGAAAACCAATGCTAAAGAAAAATTAGGATTGATATTTGGAGTTTTCTTTACACTACTATGGTCTGTAAGATTTGTGGTAGAGTTTTTTAAAGAAGCTCAGGTTGATGAACGAGCAAATTGGGCATTAAACACAGGACAATGGTTAAGTATACCATTAATATTAATAGGAGTCTATTTTATTATAAAAGCTAAAAAGAAATAAAAAAAGCCTAATCATTTGATTAGGCTTTTTTTAGGATTTGTAATTAGTACTTTTTTGGGAATATACTAGTTTGTATAGAATCAATTTATGGTTAGTAAGATAAGTTTACAATATTAATATTGTCTAAATTTACACCTATAGTTGTAAGTAAACTTGTCCATTCTTCTTTTTGGTCTAGCTCATTTACACCCAACACCCAAATAATATTTTTAGTTCTTAGAATTTCTCGGTTTTCTTTGTTTATAGAGGTAAATGTATCTACATAGTGTAAAAAATCTTTGGGTTTGGTAATTTTTAATTTATCAGGATTGATGTCATCAATAACTAAAAATTTAGAGTTTTTCCAATTCCAAAGTGTTTCAGGAGCTTCATAAGGTTCAAAAAAATGACTATATAATTTAGTAGCCGTCATATAAGTACATGTTTGTTTGCACAAAGCTAATTCATTGGCAATAGCAACCCCTAAATTACATTTACCTTCGTGTACACTTCCATATATTAAAAGATGATTTCCTTGGGTGTTTTTTTTCTTTCCTTTGTGAATGTAGTTGTTTACAATGGCTTTTTCTTCGTCATCTAAAAATTCACCTTTCCACTGTGACAATCTAAACTGAAAAGGAAAATAAGCATACTGCTGATAAATTCTCATAGTGTACCAATCTATAAATGGGTATAATAATAAAGCAACCAACCCTAAATTGATCCAAATTAAATATGGGGGAGTGGGTTTAGAAATTAATAAAGCAGAAAACATAGCTCCTAAAACAAAATACAAAACGTCTGTAATGGTATCGTAAATTAAATTCTTCCAATCGGGTTTAAAAACACGATCTTTTTTAGAAGCAAACAAAGGCATAGTTAGGTTTAAAAATTCAAAACTAAACCAAGAAATAGCTACCCATTTGCTAAAAACCATTGGAGGTGTTTTAGTAAAAATTACGCTAAGAACAATGCTGGGGAATAGTCCTAAAGTAAAGTGTCCTAGTTGATTAGCTAGCCAAGCATAGGTAAGGCTAACGCCTCTATAGGAATCTTTTCCTAAAAAATCGATTACAATAAGTTGTTTGATAAAAGTTTTAAAATTAATCTTAGTCATAGTTTATAAGTTCTTCATTTTATAGCGTTATTAAGTTATGTATTTATTTTAATAATGGCTATAAAAAAAAGCCGTTTATAAAAACGGCTTTTATTCAAAAAAATAAAGAAAATTAAACGGGAGCGACTACAAGCTCCTTTGCTTTTGATGCTTTGGTAATTTGTATTTTCATTAAAATTGAAAACACAAGAGCAATTATGAATAAATTTGAAAAAATAATTAATGTGGTATCTAAAGAACCTGTTTTGGTTTTAACCACATCGTAAATGGTTGGTCCTATAACTCCAGCCAATCCCCATGCAGCCAATACCATTCCGTGAATTGCTCCTAATTGCTTAGTTCCAAACAAATCACCTAAAAAGGCAGGCAAGGTAGAAAAACCACCTCCATACATGGTAATTACGGTAAATAGTACAATTAAGAATACACTTTCTACTCCAATTTTAGGTAAAAAATAGAACGCAAGTATTTGAAAAGAAAAGAAGATGATAAACGTATTAGCTCTTCCTAAATAATCGGACAATGTAGACCAAGTAATTCTTCCCAAGCCGTTAAATACACCAATAAAACCAACAACAGCAGCAGCTTGCATAGGAGTGTAGTTTAGTTTTTCTTGCATCATTGGGCTAGCAGCAGAAATAATAGCAATTCCACAAGAGATGTTGATAAACATCATAATCCACATGTAATAAAATCTAGAAGTTTTTAGAGCTTCGTTGGCACTACTGTTAGACAAATCTTGTTTGATGTGTTTTTGTGCTCCTGCTTTAAAACCATTAGGAACATATCCTTCCGGAGGTCTTTCTATGTATCTGGCAGATGAAAGAATTAGTATCATATAAATAATTCCTAAAACATAAAAAGCATTGGCAACCCCAACAGATTCAAATAATTTAGCCATTACAGGTCCAAAAATTAGAGCAGCAAAACCAAAACCCATGATGGCCATTCCTGTTGCCAAACCACGTTTGTCTGGAAACCATTTTACCAAGGTACTTACAGGGGTAATATATCCTAAACCAAGCCCAATACCACCTATAACACCATAACAGATATAAAATAAGGTTAACGATTCTAGATGCACAGCAACTCCAGACCCTAAAATACCAATACCATAAAATAACCCTGCAGTTGTACCACTAATTTTAGGTCCTACTTTTTCTACCCATCTACCTAAAAAGGCAGCAGACAATCCTAACAATAAAATGGCAATTTTAAATGCCCATTTAATCACACTACCTTCTACACCAAACACATCTTTTACAGGGTTTGTCATAACTGAATATGCGTATACAGAACCAATGGAAATATGAATTCCTACTGCTGAAGCTGCAATGAGCCATCGATTTTTTATTTTTTGTGATTTCATCTATGTTCGTTTTTAATTAATTTTTACTTTCTGAAAATAGTTGCTTAAAATATGGGCTGCTTGTTGTAGTTCTTCTTCTGTATTTTCCCTTGCATTTTTCAATTCGTATTCCCACCCTAAAGCCTCCCATTTATGAATTCCTAATTTGTGATAAGGCTGCAGTTCTATTTGCTCTATATGCTTATAATTTTTAAAATAATTACCCAAGGCATGTAAGAGTTCTGGTGTATTTGTAATTTCTGGAATTAGTACATAGCGTAACCACATTTTTTTTCCAGAAATTTCTCTGTGTTTTGCAAACTGAAACGTGGTTTCTTTATTTTTTACTCCTGTTATTTTTTGATAGCCTTCTTCGGTCATGTGCTTAATATCTAGCATAACCAAGTCTGCATAATTGTCTAAAAGTTTTTTGGCAGGATGATTTAAAATTCTACCATTGGTATCTATATTGGTATGTATACCTTCTTCTTTTAAACGTTTAAAAAAAGTAATCAGGTTTTTGGCTTGTAACATAGGTTCTCCACCAGATACGGTAACACCTCCATTTTTTCCAAAATAAGATTTCATCCGAATGGCACGTTGTACCAAATTTTCAATTTCATATTCAGAACCACCGTGAGTGTCTATGGTATCAGGGTTGTGGCAATACAAGCATTTTAGTTTGCAGCCTTGTAAAAAGACAACCATTCTTATACCTGGTCCGTCATGAGTTCCAAAAGATTCTATAGAATGTACGTTTAGTGTGTGGTTTGTAGTTTTGATAGGTAAAGGGGGATTTAATGTTAAAAAAAAGGGATTCAAAAAATACCGATTGTACTTTTTATTTTTAAAAAGTGGCTCTAATAAAGAGTCAGTTTTATTTTTTGAATCCCTAATAACAACTAATACTACTACTTATGGTTTTGTTTACATAGACTCATGGAAAGAACGCGTAATTACTTCTAACTGTTGTTCTTTGGTTAGCCTGATAAAATTAACAGCATATCCAGAAACACGGATGGTTAGCTGTGGATGATTTTCAGGATGTTCCATTGCATCTAATAAAGTTTCTTTATCTAATACGTTTACATTTAAGTGCTGTGCTCCGTTGTTAAAATATCCGGTTAACGTAGCAACCAAATTGTCTATTCTGTCTTCTTTACTAGCTCCTAATGATTTAGGGATGATAGAGAATGTGTTAGAAATTCCATCTTGAGAATCGTTATAATCAATTTTAGCAACAGAGTTTAAAGAAGCTAGTGCACCATTGGTATCACGTCCGTGCATTGGATTTGCTCCAGGTGCAAACGGAACTCCTTTTTTACGACCATCGGGTGTAGCTCCTGTTTTTTTACCATATACTACGTTAGAGGTAATGGTTAATACAGACATGGTAGCTTCTGCATTTTTGTAAACAGGCAACTTTTTTAGTTCGTTATTAAAATCTCTTACAGCATTGCTTGCAAATACATCTACACGATCATCATCATTTCCATATTTTGGAAAATCTCCTTCAATTTCAAAATCTACTGTTAAACCTTCATCATTTCTAATTGGTTTTACTTTGGCATATTTAATAGCAGATAAAGAATCTGCTACAATAGATAAACCAGCAATACCATAAGCAATGTTTACATGTGGATTGGTGTCTATTAAAGCCATTTGAGCTTTTTCATAATAGTATTTATCGTGCATGTAGTGAATAATATTCATAGCATCGTTGTAAACACCAGCAACATGTCTCATGGCAATTTTAAAATTGTACATCACTTTTTCAAAATCTAGGTATTCATCAGCATCACAAGGTTCAATACCTTCTACCATTAATGTTCCCGTATTTTCACATTTACCACCATTAATAGCTAATAATAATGTTTTTGCTAGGTTGGTTCTTGCTCCAAAGAATTGGATTTGTTTTCCTATTTCTTGGTAAGACACACAACAAGCAATTCCATAATCATCAGACCCTCTAGAGGTACGCATCAAATCATCATTTTCAAATTGAATTGACGATGTGTCGATTGCTACTTTAGCACAGAATTTTTTAAAGTTTTCTGGAAGTAAAGGAGACCATAGCACGGTAATGTTTGGTTCAGGAGATGGACCTAAGTTGTACAATGTGTGTAAGAAACGGAAAGCTGTTTTGGTTACTTTGCTACGACCATCATTTAACATTCCACCAATAGCCTCTGTAACCCAAGTAGGATCCCCAGCAAAAATTTCATCATAGGCAGCCATACGTAAATGACGAACCATTCTTAATTTCATTACAAACTGATCAATATACTCTTGTGCTTCTTCTTCAGTAATCAATCCATCATTTAAGTCTTTTTCAATAAAAATGTCTAAAAATGTAGATACATTTCCTAAAGACATAGCTGCACCATCTTGTTCTTTTACAGCTGCTAAATAAGCCATGTATGTCCATTGTACAGCTTCTCTAGCATTTTGTGCAGGACGACTTAGGTCTAAATCGTAATGATTTCCCATAAGAATCATGTCCTTTAAAGCTTTTATTTGTTCTGCTACTTCTTCTCTTAAATGAATTGTAGCATCGCACATAGGCCCTGTAATATTTTCTAAATCTGCTTTTTTATCGGCAATTAATTTATCTATTCCAAATAAAGCAACTCTTCTATAATCTCCAATAACTCTACCACGAGCATAATTATCTGGCAAACCGGTTAAAAATCCAAGAGATCTATATTTTTTTATTTCTGCATTGTAAGCATCAAAAACACCATCGTTATGGGTTTTAACATATTTAGTAAATAAATTTTGTATGTCTTTACTTGGCTCTAATCCGTGTTCTTGTAGTGCTTTTACCACTACTTTATAACCCCCAAAAGGTTTCATGGCTCTTTTAAGCAACTCATCGGTTTGTAGCCCTACAATTGTTTCGTTTTCTTTATCAATATATCCAGCTTTAAAATTAGCAATACCAGAAATGGTTTCTGTATCTATGGCACGAACCCCATTGTTTTCTCTTTCTTCTTGCATGGCTTTTTTACAAATATCCCATAGTATTTGTGTTTTTTTACTTGGGCCTACCAAAAAGCTATCATCTCCATAAAAAGGGCTAATGTTTTTGTATACAAATTCTTTTACACTGACGACATTGTTGTCTAATTCTGATTGAATGTTTAAAGTTTTCATGCTGCTATAGTATTACTTTGTTAGTATACTACAAATAAAAGATTATATAGTCTTTTATTTTATGATTTTTATCATCATATAGAAAAGGATTTAATATTTTAATAGTTTTTATTTGTTCTAAATAAAAACTATTATCTTTGATCTCTAAAAATAGATAATATGAGTACTACTATTGGATTGTTTTTTGGTTCGGATACAGGAATAACAGAGGAAATAACACATGATATTGTAGATGGATTTGATGAGGTAGAAGTCAAAGAAATATCAGAAGCTAGCACACAAGATTTTGAACCTTTTAAGTATATAATAATTGGTTTGTCTACTTGGTATGATGGAGATTTACAAAGTGATTGGGAAACTTTTTTTGAAGATTTTAAAACGATTGATTTTACAGGAAAAAAAGTAGCAATCTATGGTTTAGGAGATCAAATAGGTTATGCAGAATATTTTATTGATGGAGTGGGGATTTTAGCAGAAGTAGTCATAGAAAATGGTGGAGAAGTAATTGGTAAATGGCCAGTAGAAGGGTATAGACACACGGATTCAAAAGCAATTATTCCAAATGATGAAGCGTATTTTTATGGATTGGCTTTAGACAACGACAATGAATCACATTTAAATGAAGAAAGGATTGAAAAGTGGATTGAGTTGTTAAAGGAATTTATGTAGTTAGTGTTTTAGGAAAAGAAAAGTAAAAGGTTGTTTTTTTATGAAGTTCACTTTCTACCCATATTTTTCCTTCATGTTTGCGAATCATTTCTAAACAAATGCACAGTCCTAATCCAGAGCCAATTTCACCATTGGTACCAGGTGTGCTGTTGTTTAATTTAGGATTGATTAAAAGGGTTTTTAACTTTGCAGGAGGAATTCCTATTCCGTAATCTGTAATAGAAAATACGATGTGAGCGTTTTTTTCTTTAATATTTACTTCAATAGTACTGTTCTTGTGCGAAAACTTAATTGCATTACTTAGTAAATTTCTAAAAGCGATTCCTAATGTGTTTTCATCAAAATAAGCGGAAATAGTTTCTGATACATCTATAAGGATTAAAATGTTTTTTTGAGTACTATTAACTTGTAGTTGTTTGGTTATTTTTTGTGCAAAATTTAATAAGTTGTGTTCTTTTATATCAGAATCGACAGTTTCTCTATAATTAGACCATTCAATTAAATCGTGAGTCATTAAATAAGCTGTATTTGCAGCATTTTTTAGAATATGTGCATATTGTTCTGCCGTTTCTAAATCTTTGTTTTGAATGCTTTCTATTAGCAACTCGGAAAAACCAATAAGTGCATTAAAAGGTGTTTTTAAGTCGTGAGCGATAACACCAAGTATTTTTAATTTTGTTTCGTTTAACTCTTCTAATTTTAATTTTGATTGAATGTGCTGAGTGATGTCTGAAAATATTGCAATGGCTGCTATAATTTTATTTTCTTGATATATAGGTGCTGTGTATGCTAGTACCCATTTTTTGGTAGAATTATTAAGCTTTATGAGTACTTCTTCTCCATAGACAATTTCTCCGTTTGTTAAAGATCTAATAATTGGTCTTTCGTTAAAAGCATATAATTTTCCTTGTTTGTTATATGCTTTCCAGGAGTTGATATTGATAGAGGTGTTTTTGTCTGTACTTTCTCCTCTAAAATCCCACGCGGCTTTATTTCCATATACAATTTCGCCTTTTGGGGCTGTGGCGATAATGATTGCAGTAGGGGACTGATCTATGATTGTATTTTGAATAAATTCTGAGTTTAGAAGATTTTGGATGTTGTCTGTTTCCATAATCGTTCTTTAAAGTTAACTTCAAGTAAATTTATATATGCTTGTAATTTAACTTTTTATTTTGAATTATACTTTGTTTTTACTCAGAAGGTTATGAAATAAAAAAAGCCTATCAAATTAATGATAGGCTCTTATTAAACTTTATAGTAAAGGAATCAAATTAGATAACTTGTACGTTTACTGCGTTTAATCCTTTACGACCTTCTTCAACGTCATAAGAAACTTTGTCTCCCTCTGCAATTTCATCAGTTAATCCGTTAATGTGAACAAACACATCTCTACTTCCATCTTCTGGAGTAATAAATCCATAACCTTTTGAATCGTTGAAAAATTTTACTGTACCGTTACTCATAATAATAAATTGTATATTTTAAAGCCGCAAGGTAGATTAAATAAATCATTCACAACTATAAAAAGTGTTTTATTTTTAATTATAAATTATTGAAAATCAGAAAGGTGTTAAGATAGTCTAGATTTATAATCAGCATAGTTGAACTTACGTAGCGTTTTAAGGCTATTGTCTGTAGTCCAAATACAAATATCTGGATGTTTAACTCCATTAAACATGGTGGTTTTTACCATGGTATAATGGATCATATCTTTAAAAATAATTAAATCTCCTATGTTCAATTCGTTTTCAAAGGCATAGTTTTCCATAAAATCACCCGCCAAACAGCTAGTTCCCCCTAATCGGTACACAAATTTGCTGTTTTCATCAGGATCAGAAGCTCCAACAATTTTAGGTCTGTAAGGCATTTCTAAAGTATCGGGCATATGTGCTGTAAAAGAAACATCTAACATAGCTGTTTTAACACCTCTACTTTCTACAATGTCTAAAACCTGAGCGGTTAAGACTCCTGTTTCCCATGCAAAAGCACTTCCTGGTTCTAGAATAATGTGGAGGTTGTACTTTTCTTTAAAGGCTTTAAGGAGTTGAATCAAATGTTCGGTATCATACCCTTTACGAGTCATTAAATGACCACCTCCCATATTGATCCATTTAATTTGATGTAAATATTCTCCAAATCTTTTTTCTAAGGCAGCTAATGTTTTTTCTAAGCTATAAGAATCCGATTCGCACAATACATGAAAATGTAATCCTTCTACACCCTCAGGCAAAGCCTCGGGCATAAAATCTTTTAAAACTCCTAATCTAGATTTTGGAGAACTAGGATTGTATAAATCTACTTCTACATCACTTTGTTCAGGGTTGATTCTTATTCCGCAAGAAATTTTGTGATCTGCAGTTAAGGTCTGAGGATAGTATTTGTTGAATTGTGCTACAGAGTTAAATACAATGTGTGAGCTATAACTCATTAATTCTTCAAACTCATCAGGAACATAAGCAGCAGCATATACATGTGCTTTGGTTTTCATTTCCTCAAAACACAAACGAGCTTCGTATAAAGAGCTAGCAGTAGCCCCTTTAATATATTCACGAATAATAGGAAAAGCTCCCCACATGGCAAAACCTTTAAAAGCTAGTATAATTTCTATTCCTGCTTGGTCTTGCACATTTTTTATTAAACTTAAATTGTTGCGTAACAATTGTTCCTCTAAAACAAAAGCAGAAGAGGGTAGTTGTTTGTAGTCCATAGTATAAATTAAAAAAGGTAGTAAGTGTCTTTGTGAAAAGAAGTACTTACTACCTATATATTATAGTGTGTTGAATACTTTTATTACAATTCTAAATCACCATTAATTTCTTCTTGCCAAGGTAGCCCGTATTGACCAATTAGTTCCATAAATGGATCTGGGTTGAATTCTTCTACGTTAAATACTCCTGGTTTTCTCCATTTTCCTGTTAAAAACATCATAGCTCCTAACATAGCTGGTACACCAGTAGTGTAAGATACTCCTTGAGAAGAGGTTTCTTCAAAAGCTTCTTGGTGCTTACAGTTGTTCCAAATGTAGTAGGTTTTTTCTTGTCCGTCTTTAATTCCTTTAATTCTACATCCAATAGAAGTTTCACCAGTATAACCATCAGCTAATTCTTCTGGTTTTGGCAAAGTTTCTTTTAAGAATTGTAATGGAACAATTTCTACACCTTTGTATAGAATAGGCTCAATGCTAGCCATACCAATATTTTGTATCACACGTAAGTGCGTTAAATATTCATCACCAAATGTCATCCAGAAACGAGCACGCTTTAAGGTTGGAAAGTTTTTAACCAACGATTCTAATTCTTCGTGATAAATAACATAAGAATTACGAGCTCCAATATTTGGATAATTTAAAGCTTGTTTAATTTCATGTGGTTCAGTTTCTACCCATTGTCCATTTTCCCAGTAACGTCCTTTTTGAGTTACCTCACGTATGTTAATTTCTGGATTAAAATTGGTAGCAAATGCTTTACCATGATCTCCTGCATTACAATCCACAATATCTAAATAATGAATTTCATCAAAGTGATGTTTGGCTGCATAAGCAGTATAGATACTAGTTACTCCAGGATCAAAACCACAACCTAAGATAGCAGTTAATCCTTTTTCTTTAAACTTATCTTGATATGCCCATTGCCAGCTATACTCAAACTTAGCCTCGTCTTTAGGTTCGTAATTAGCAGTATCTAAATAGTTAACACCTGTTTCTAAACAAGCATCCATAATGGTTAAATCCTGGTAAGGCAACGCAACGTTGATCACCAATTCAGGTTTAAACTCATTGAATAACGCTACCAATTCAGGTACGCTATCCGCATCCACTTGTGCGGTTTCAATTTTTCTATTAGTAATTAAATCAGCAATAGCATCACACTTAGATTTAGTTCTGCTTGCTAACATAATTTCAGAAAAAACTTCAGGAGAAGCAGCACACTTTTGTGTAACAACGCTACCGACTCCACCAGCACCAATGATTAAAACTCTAGACATTTTTAATGTTGTTAAATTGATTTATAATTTTGCGCAAATGTAATTTTTTTTTCAAACTACGCTTAAAAATAGTTAATTTTTTTTGATGAAAAAATATTAGCTATTTTATTGATAGTCAATCACTAATTACTTTAGTTGGATAGAAAGTTTTTTCTTTCCTTTTTCATAGGTGTACACATTGTAATTACACAAAAATATAGCGATATATTTAGCTATGTAAACACCTATCAACAATGGAATAAAAAGAGCAAAACCATTATCTACAATATTACAAGTTAGGAATAGAGCGGTTAATGGAGCATGGATGGCTGCGCTTAACATAGCGGCAGCTCCAATTAGAGCAAAGTTTAATACAATTAATTCTGTATTAAAAAAATGATTACAAAATAACGCTATAAATATTCCTAAAAGAGCTCCTGTTACAATACTTGGAGCAAATACACCACCATCACCACCTGCTCCTAAAGTTAAGGAAGCAACTATTGGTTTTAAAAAGACAATAAGGCTTATGGAAGCCATAAAACCTATGGAAAAAGTTTTGTAATTAGGAATAGATAATAGTTCAGGTATGGCATGGTAACTATCACCATATAATGTAGGAAACATAAAAATAGTTGTGCCTACTAAAAGAGCTCCAGTATTTACACGTATAAAGTTGTTGTTTATTTTGGCAAATTTTGCTTTGATAAAAATAACTGTCTTTGTAAAAAATACAGCAATTGTTCCTGCTAAAATGCTTAATAAAATCATGTAAGGAATGGCTTGATAGTTCCAGTTAAAAACTTTAAAATCAAATAATTTATGATTGTCAAAAAAGTATATAAAAGTTTGAGCAATACTTATTGCAATAGCACAACTAATACATAAAGTTTTAGTTACTTTTCTAGAAATAACTTCTATAGTAAATAAAAAACCAGCAATAGGACTACCAAACAAAGTTGTAATTCCTGCTGCAACTCCTGAGCATATTAATTCTGTTTTATAAGCATTGGCTACTTTGTCTTTTTTATAAACACTACTTCCAATGGCAGCCGTTGCTACTACAGTAGAAACTTCTATTCCAGTAGATCCACCAAAAACTACAGTTAAAAACCCATTGATGTAATGTGATGGAATTTTATAAAAAGGCAATTCATCTTTTCTTTTTTCAAGGGTGTTAAAAATTTCTTTAATCCCTTTATTCTGTTTTCCTTTAAATAAATACTTTCTGGTAAAATAAATAATAGTGATTCCTATTGAAGGTAAAAATATATAGAGTACAGGAAAATGTTCTATGTTTTCTAATAAAGATTCTTCAAAAAAAGCGGTGCTGTTTTTTAAGGAAACTCCTAATAAAGTTGCTAAAATCCCAACCCAAATAGAGTTTAATATTAGGTTGTAGTATCCTTTTCTAATCACTTCTTTTCTCATGATAAAGATAAATTTAAGGCTGTAAAGGTAATGGATTTAAAAAATGTATAAGGCTTCTTTAATAGTAGTTTTTAAGAAGTACTAATTGATTTTTTTTAATATGCAGCTGTAATTTTTTTCATGATTCAATAAGACTAATTTTATATGATAAAGTTTAATTGTTGAATATTATGCTTCGATACTTCGGTTAACTCAATACAAGCTTAGTTCGGCGTGACATTTTAGAATGAAGTAAGGTTTTTATGTTTCAACGAGCTTAGTATAACAGTTTATTATTATAAAATGTTTATTCCTTTTTAGGATTGTCAGTCTGAGCCTGTCGAAGACTATTTTGAGAAAAATGAACTAATTTTTGATAATCTTCATCAATCAAAGCTTGTTTTTTACGTCTACTCCATCCTTTTAGTTGTTTTTCTTTAGCAATAGCTATTTCAGGATTTGTAAATTCTTGTAACCATACTAATTCTACAGGAAGTCTCCTATATGTGTAACTATTAAAATGTTTTCCAGATTGATGTTCTTCTAGTCTTCGTGTAATGTTGTTGGTAATACCAATATAAAAACTGTTATCTGAGCATTTTAGGATGTATACATAATAAAACATTGCATTAGAATAATAAATAAAACTCGCACTTCGACAGGCTCAGTGTGACATTATTTATATTAAGAATTTTATTCTTAGAGTCAGTCTAAGCTTGTCGAAAACTATTTTTTGTATGTAGGTTAATCTATATATCTTTTGGTAATATCACCATAAGCATCAATTCTTCTATCTCTAAAGAAAGGCCAAATACGTCTTACATCTTCAGTTCTTTGTTTGTCTATTTCTATAACTTTGGTAAGTTCATCTTTTTGATTGGCTTCCCATAATATTTCTCCTTGTGGACCTGTAATAAAACTAGTTCCCCAAAACTCAATTCCGTTAGTAACACCTGTCCAGTCTTTTTCAAACCCCACACGGTTTACCGCAATTACAGGCAATCCGTTAGCAACTGCATGTCCTCTTTGAGAAATCATCCAAGCTCCACGTTGACGTGCTTTTTCCTCTTCGGTATCTGTACTTTCGTATCCAATGGCAGTTGGATAAATTAACATTTCTGCTCCAGCCATAGCCATTAGTCTTGCTGCTTCTGGGTACCACTGATCCCAACAAACTAAAACGCCTAATTTACCTACGGATGTTTGTATAGGGTTAAAACCTAAATCACCAGGAGTAAAGTAGAATTTTTCGTAATAAGCAGGATCATCCGGAATGTGCATTTTTCTATAACGACCTGCTTCGGTTCCATCTTTTTCAAAAACCACAGCAGTGTTATGATAAATTCCAGGTGCTCTTTTTTCGAACAAAGAAGTAACCAAAACAATGTTTAATTCTTTAGCAATGTCAGCAAACTGGTTATAAGACGGTCCAGGAATAGGTTCAGCCCAATCAAACATAGCTACTTCTTCTGCCTGACAAAAATAGATTCCTGTGTGTAGTTCTTGTAAAACAACTAGTTCAGCTCCGTCTTTTGCACATTGTTTAATACCTGCAATAGACTTATCAATATTATCTTGTTTGTTTGTTGTACAGGTTTGTTGTACAATTCCAACGTTTAATTTGCTCATGATAGGAATGTTATACTTTTATAAAAAAGATGTCAATTTAGGTGAGTTCTCGATACAATTTATCGTGCCTCTAAATTACTTGAACTGACATTTTAAATATACAATAGATTTTAGGTGTTAAGAAATATTTAATTTCACTTTTTCAGGATATTGCATGCTAATACAATGCAAAGACCCGTGTTGATCTATTAATGCTTTACAATTTAACCCAACAACTTTTCTATTAGGAAAAATAGTTTGAATAATATCTAAAGCTTCTTGATCTTGAGGAACATTATAGGTAGGAACCAACACTCCACCATTTACGATTAAAAAGTTAGCATAGGTTGCCGGAATACGTTCTCCATCATTGTCAAAACAAGCATTGGGCCAAGGCAATGGAATTAGGTTGTATGGCTGATTATTACTGTTCCTAAATGTTTTTAATTGAGTTTCCATTTTTTGTAAGGCTTCAAAATGCTCATCATTTTTATCATTACATTTTACGTAGGCAATAGTGGTTGGATTGCATAACCTTGCTAAAGTGTCAATATGAGAGTCAGTGTCATCACCCGCCAAATAGCCATGGTCTAACCACAATATTTTTTTCAATCCAAAGATTTCTTTTAAATAATTCTCAATTTGATTTTTAGTCATGTTAGGGTTACGAAATTTAGACAACAAACATTCCGAAGTGGTTAATAAAGTTCCTTCTCCGTCTGATTCAATGGCTCCACCTTCTAAAACAAAATCTATGGTTTTGATATTAGTGTTTTTAAAGACAGAAGTTTTTAAGTTTTGGGTGATTTGATTATCTAAATCAGCCTTAAATTTTTGTCCCCATCCATTAAATATAAAATCTAACAAAATAGGTTTTTCATCTTGTAAAACAGTAATGGCAGCGTGGTCTCTTGCCCAAGTATCGTTTGAAGGAACTTGTACAAAATATATAGGATGTTTTGTGTTTTTAGTAAAATGTTGTTGAACAATTTGTGTGTTGAAACAACCCACTAAAACGGGCTGAAATTCTGCAGTAGCATTTATAATAGCAACAAAACAAGTAACTACCTCATTATACATATAAGCCCAATCACTTTCTGGGTGCGGAAAAGTAAATTGTATAAAACTTTGTGGTTCCCATTCGGCAGGAAACCGTCTATTTGTTAACATGTTTAAAATTCATTAAAACCGAGCAAATGTAATTGTTTTTTGTAATTGATTATTTATTTTTTACATAAATAAGTTTGTGTCTACTTTTAGGAGTTTCTCTTCTCTCAATTTCAAACTCATCAATAGCATCCATCATAGGTGTTAATTTTTCGAAACCATAATTTCTAGAATCAAAACTTTTTCTTTTTTTCTGAATTAAGCTACCTACATCTCCTAAAAAAGCCCAACCATCATCATCAGAAACGTCAGAAATACTACTTTTTATAAGTTTTATAATTTTAGGAGTAATAGCTTCATATTCATCTTTGCTATTTTTTGTGTTGTTGGTCTCTTTTTTGTCTTTTCTTAACACTTCTATATAAATAAATTTATCGCAAGCAACAATAAAGGGAGTAGGAGTCTTTTTTTCTCCAATACCAATTACCAACATGGCAGCTTCTCTAAGTCTGGTTGCTAGTTTTGTAAAATCACTATCACTAGAAACCAAACAAAAACCATCAACTTTTTCAGAATATAGAATGTCCATGGCATCAATAATCATGGCAGAATCTGTTGCGTTTTTACCAGAAGTGTATGCGTATTGTTGAATAGGAGTAATGGCATTTTCTAACAACACCTCTTTCCAGCTTCCTAAATTAGGTTTGGTCCAATCTCCATAAATTCTTTTTATAGTTGGGTTTCCGTATTTGGCCATTTCTTCCATCATTTCTTTAATAGGAGCAGATGGAATGTTGTCTCCGTCAATTAGTACAGCAAGATTTAAACTCATTTTTTTGATTGGTTTATAATTGGGTGGGGTTTTATATATTTATAAAGTATAAATAATTAGATTCAGTAAATAATGAACAAGTTAAAAAAAACAATTCTTTTAATGGTTGTTATTGTTTGTAATATTACAGCACAAACAAAACCAAAATATAGTTTTACCAATACTATTGATTTTTTAGAAGCTCCTAAAAGAATACATCAAGAGTATCCATTGTCCGATCAAATGAATAGCAAACAATGGGTGTTGTCAAACAAATTAAGTGATGAGTTTGATGGTAAAGAATTAAACACTAAAAAATGGCATCCAAACAATCCTGGGTGGAAAGGAAGGCAGCCTACCTATTTTCATGCATCCAATGTAAGCTTAAGTGATGGAGAATTGGTGTTTAAAATTAATCAACACAACAAAAGAGAAGAATTACCAGAAGGTTACACACATACAGCAGGATTTATAAAGAGTAAAGCAAAAGTTTTGTACGGTTATTTTGAAGCAGAAATGAAATTGATGAATGACACATGGGTTTCTGGTTTTTGGGCAAGTTTAGGAACTAAAGATTGGTGGACAGAGATTGATTTTTGTGAAAATTCACCAGCGACTAAAAATCAACAAAACGATTTAAATTCCAACATTCACGTGTTCCGATCTCCAAAAGAATATGGCGGAGTAACCAAACACTTTAACAGAAACAAAAAATACAAAGTTCCTTTTAATTTACACGATGATTACCACGTGTGGGGAGTAGAGTGGGATGAAGATTTTATTCGCTTTTATATAGATGGAGTATTGTTTAGAGAGGCAGAAAATACACATTGGCATCAACCATTACAAATTAATTTTAACAACGAATCTAACAAATGGTTTGGGGCTTTACCTTCTGATAAAAGTAAGTTAGATGAAGAGTTTAGAGTAAAATACTTCCGTTATTGGAGTAAAGGAAAACCATTAAAAAGACAAAGTAAAAAGTATGCAGAAGATTATTTAGGAATTAAATAAGATGCTAAATACAAGTAAAAACCCCTTATTTCTTAGAAATAAGGGGTTTTTATATTTTAAAAATTAGAGAGAATTACTTTAAAATAGAAATAATTTGATCTGCTAATTCAGTACCAATACGGTCTTGTGCTTCTAAAGTAGCAGCACCAATATGTGGAGTTAATGAAATGTTAGGGTTCATTAATACTTTCATAGAAGGAGTTGGTTCGTTTTCAAAAACATCCAAACCAGCTTTTGCAATTTCTCCACTTTCTAAAGCTTCAACCAAGGCAACTTCATCAATTACACCACCACGAGCAGCGTTTAATAAAATAGCTGTGTTCTTCATCATTTTTAATTCTGCAGCTCCAATTACGTAGTCTTTTTGAGCAGGTACGTGTAGGGTTACAAAATCTGCATTCTTTAACACTTCTTCTTTAGAAGTAGTTTCTATTGTAAAGTTTACTTTTTGTCCATCAAAGAACTCTAAACCTAAATCTACTTTTTCAAAGAAAGGATCGTAAGCAATTACTTTCATACCTAATCCTAAAGCAATTTTAGCAGTAGCTTGTCCAATACGTCCAAAACCAATAACTCCTAAAGTTTGTCCTTTTAATTCAACTCCTTTAGCGTAAGATTTCTTTAAAGCTCCAAATTTAGAATCACCCTCTAAAGGCATGTTACGGTTAGAGTCTTGTAAGAAACGTACCAATCCAAATAAGTGAGCAAAAACCAATTCACCTACAGAGTGAGAAGAAGCAGCTGGAGTATTGATTACGTGTAATCCTTTGTCCTTAGCATATTGTACATCAATGTTATCCATTCCTACACCACCACGTCCGATGATTTTTAAAGATGGACAAGCATCAATTAATTCTTGTCTTACAGTAGTTGCAGATCTTACTAAAATTACATCTACATTGTTTTCGTTGATGTAGTTTTCTAATTGATCTTGAGCAACTGTGTTTAAAATTACTTCAAATCCTGCTTTTTCTAAGGCATCAACACCAGATTGTGCTAAACCGTCGTTTGCTAAAACTTTCATTTAATTATTGTTTTTTGCTTAAAAATTAAGCGTTAAAATTTTTTCATTACATCTATTAAAGCTTGTACGCTTTCTTTTGGCATTGCGTTGTAAATAGAAGCTCTAAAACCTCCTACAGAACGGTGTCCTTTTACATTGCTAATTCCTGCTTCTGTACAAGCTGCTAAAAATTCTGCATCTTTTTCTGCATCATTTAATAAGAAAACTACGTTCATTAAAGAGCGGTCTTCTTTAGCTACATTGTTTACAAACGATGGATTGTTGTCAATCTCGTTGTATAACATGGCTGCTTTTTCTTCGTTTTTCTTTGCAATAGCTTCTAAACCACCTTGAGCTTTCATGTATTCTAAGTTTAACATAGAAACATAAATAGCAAAAACAGGAGGAGTGTTAAACATACTTTCTCCTTTAATATGGATTTGGTAGTCTAACATAGAAGGAATAGTTCTTCCTGTGTTTCCTAAAATATCTTTTTTAACAATTACCAAAGTGGCACCAGCAGGACCTAAGTTCTTTTGAGCACCAGCATAAATAATTCCAAATTTAGAAACATCTACAGGTTTAGAAAAAATATCAGAAGACATATCTGCTACCAAAACAGCATCTGTTTCTGGGTATTCTTTAAATTGAGTTCCGAAAATTGTGTTGTTAGATGTAAAGTGAACATAATCTACATCAGAAGGAATTTGGTATCCTTTAGGAATATAGTTGTGGTTGGTGTCTGCAGAAGAGGCAATTTCTACGACTTCTCCAAAGTTTTTAGCTTCTTTAAGCGCTTTGTTACTCCATGCACCTGTGTTAATGTATGCTGCTTTACCACCATCTACTTTTATTAAATTAATAGCGGTCATTAAAAACTGAGTAGAAGCTCCTCCTTGTAAAAACAATACTTCGTGAGTTTCGGGCACGTTTAAAATTTCTTTAACTAATGCAACCGCTTTATCATAAACAGCAACAAATTCTTTACTACGGTGTGATATTTCAATTAATGATAAACCAGTATTGTCAAAATCTAAAATAGCTTGACTAGCTTTTTGAAATACTTCTTGAGGTAATATTGAAGGACCTGCGCTAAAATTATGTTTTTTCATTATATATTTAATTTTTGGAAAGCACAAATTTATAAAATCTACTCGCTTTACCTTTACGTTTAAGTATTTATTTTTAACGTTTTTTTACAATTCTAATAAAAATTTAACAGTATCTGCATTATCTGCATAATTCCATAATTTTGGGGCTTGAGTTTGCCCTAATTTTACAGAATCTTCAATATTTAGCTCTGTAGCTATGCATTGTATTTTAGAAGCATCGTTCTTTAATTTTTGTTTTAAAGTCTCTAAATCATCATAAAACTCATAAAATAGTGTGGCAATAGGAGAGGCATAACTTTTATCTTCTTTCATCATTAAAAAGCCATTTTCTTTCATGTCAAACAAACTCATTAAATATACTGCTTTGTTATAATCGTAATTGTTTGCGTATTTTATGTATTTAATAATGTCTTTGTGTTTGTAGACTGCTTTAAATAACAAGTCAAAATCATAATTTTGTGGGACAAAAATTTTAGAAATACTTCTGCACCCTAATCCATAATATCTAAAAATATCATTACTTAAAGCTTCTAATTGTTCGTGGGTTTCAGTACCATCTAATACCGCAACGGCATTTCTGCTTTGTCTAATAATATGTGGGTGTTTTCCAAAGTAATAATCAAAATAACGAGCAGTATTGTTACTACCAGTGGCAATAACAGCATTGTAATTCTGTAGTTTTTCTTCGGTAAAAAGAATTTTACCTTTAAAACTAGGTTCTATGTATTCTAAATATTTAGCAATTAAAGGAATAAAATATTTATCATTAGAAGAAAGTTTAGCCAAAACATTATTTCCTGTAATGGCTACGCATAAAAAATCGTGAAAGCCTACCAAAGGAATATTTCCTGCCATAATAATGGCGATGGTTTTTTGATTGTTAGTTGTAAATTGTTGGTCTATGTTGTAAGCACTTAACCAAGTGTTTATGTTTTCTTTGGTTAAAGCTTTTGACCAGCTTTCAATAGCAAAAACTACATTATCTTCTGTAAACCAACTATTGTATTCGTGAGCTCTTTTTATTTGAGTTTTAAAGGCATCAAAAAATAAGTCGTTATGTAATACTTTTTCTTTTTTAATAATACCTGTACTGCTAAATTGATTTAAAAAGTCTCCTAAATGGATAAATGCTTGTTTTCTCTTATCTAAACTCATTATAAGTTAGTTTGTAGGTTTTGAATGAATACAAAATGTATTATTTTTGTGGCACAAATTTAAAGAAAAAAGAACGATGGCAATTATAATAACAGACGAATGTATTAATTGTGGGGCATGTGAACCAGAATGTCCTAACAATGCTATATATGAAGGTGCTGAAGAGTGGAAGTACTCTGAAGGTACTTCTTTAGAAGGAGATTTTGTATTACCAAATGGACATACAGGAAATGCAGATGAAGAACAAGAACCTATTTCTGATGAAGTATACTATATTGTACCAGACAAGTGTACTGAATGTAAAGGATTCCATGATGAGCCACAATGTGCTGCTGTTTGTCCAGTAGATTGTTGTGTGCCTGATGAAGATATTGAAGAAACAGAAGAAGAATTGTTAGCAAAACAAGCTTTTTTACACAAAGAGTAGTTCTTTTAGTAGAATTTTAAGAAATAAAAAAACTCCAAACATTAAGTTGTTTGGAGTTTTTTTATTCATTTAAACGAAATTGACATTTTGTTTAAATGAATAAAAGCAATTTAGTTGTTTTAATTTTGCGTGTAAATTTTAGCTTAAATCTAAGTTATTTAAAAGTTAGAATAACTATAGGGGTGATTTTTAGATTAAAAACACTCTAAAATGAAACAATTGTGACCTGTAGAAATACAATATTCTCCCTTTTTTAAAAGCACCAAAATTTAGTTTTATTAAAAAAAACAAATACAATGAAAACAAACTTTTTAAAACTATTAATGGTGGTGCTTTTAGGTACAAGTACCATAGAAGCCCAAAAAGCAAATGTAGATTTTCCACGTAATAGAAGATATGATGAAGTAAGTTGGTTAATTTCTCACAATGCCAATAACAATAGAAAAGATGGACCTGGAGGTTTTTGTTTAGGAGGTGCCAATCAGGAACTAAGCATAGAAGAGCAATTTAATTACGGAGTACGTAAATTTATGGTAGATATTCACTTGGTTAACGGACAAATTAAATTAAAACACGGAAGTCCAAATAGTTGTATGATGGATGGAAAGACTTTTAATAATTTGTTGGAAAAACTTTTAAAAAATAATAGCAACGATATAATAACGCTACACATACAGAATGGACCAAATTTAGGAATTCAATATTTTGATATTTTGTTTCAGAGTAGTAGTAATGGATATAAAAATTTAGCTTCTTACATATATAATGAAAACAATACTATAGACAATACATATGCTTATGGTGTTATGGGGAATGTACATACAAAAAAACGATATCCGTTTATAGGAGAAATGCAAGAAAAAAATAAAAGGTTAATGATTTTTGTAGAACAGAGCATTCCTGGTTATAATGGAGAGCATCCTAAATATAGAAAAGAGTTTAATTATACATTACAAAATAATTATAGTGCATCTCAAGTATCACATCTTTGGGAGGGGAATAAATTTACCAAACACAGAGGACAAGATGATATGGGAATTTTAACAGTAAATCATTTTGCAATAGATAAACCTTTTGGAGTAGGAGATAAAAATAAATCTAAAGAGGCAAATACTAGAGTTTACGAAAAAGCCATGCAATCTTGGTTAAAATTTGGAAAAAGACCTTCTGTAGCGGTCGATTTTTCTAATTTGGTAGATTCAGGTCAGCCCAATGCAATGAATCAAATACGTAGTGTAAATACACACAATGAAATTAGAGGAAATTTTACCTATAACGGCCAGTCTATTGGTAATGTTAAAGGATCTTTGTGTGATCAAGTTTCTACTGGCTGTACTCACAAAATAGGAGCAAGAGGTTCGGGTGCTTATAGTAGTTTGTTTGTAGAAAGTAATTGGAATGGAATGTGGTCTTTTCCAGTTCCACAAAGTAGCAGTATTTATTATTCAGGAAAAAGGTTTTTAAGAATTTCTCATAGCACATATCATATAGCACCTAAGTATATAGATTTGCATAGTTATAGAGGAAATAATAAAATAACATATCCTATTGCATTTACAGCACAGCCACATAATTCTTTAAATAGAACAAAAGAGTTAATTACCTTAGATGAAAATTATAAAGAAGAATCATCTATAGAGGCTATAAAAATATTGTCAAATCCTATTGCTAATCAAAAATTAGAAATTGCTGTGTCTTCAGAATTTGATAGAGTATCTGTAGTGATAAAAGATACCACAGGAAAAGTAATTTTAGTTGCAAACGGATTAAAAGGAGGGGCAACGCATACTATAGATGTTTCATTATTAAATAAAGGTATGTATATACTTTCTATAGAAGGTTTTGATTGGTTTGATACAAGCAAAAAAATTATTATTCAATAATAATTAGGTTTAAGAAGCTAAAGTTTTATCATAAAAAACTCCTAATCCTCAAAAGTTAGGAGTTTTTTTAGGTACTTGTTTTATTGTTTTTGTTTATTCTAAATAAGTACTGTTGTGTAAATTAACATTCTAATCCTTTGTTTTATAGTTAGATGCTGTTTGTTGTAGTGTTTTGTCTTAAACTTTACTTAACAATGTTTACATATAACTAACAAAAAGAGTAGGTTTTGTTAAGGGTTCTCTTACATGGTTTGTTTTACTTACAAACTAAGTTTGGGGTAACAAAAACAAAACAAACTTTTTAAAATGAAAAAATTATTAAAATTATCATCATTAGCTTTAATTGCTGGTTTGGCAATTTCTTGTGGAGAAGATGGTTTAGACGGAATTAATGGAGTAGATGGTGCAAACGGAGCTGACGGAAAAGATGGTCAAGATTTTACACCTCCTACTACAGAAACTATTTTTGAGAACAAATCTAACTTAATGCCTTTGGTAAAAATGCATAACGATTTTTCTAGTGTAGAGGCATACTCTTTAATTAGTACTTCTGATGTATTATCTAATGGGTTTCAAATGTTTGGTGCTCAGGATGGTGCAGGATTGTTAAATGATCCAGATAGTGATGGGTACATTTATTTATCTAACGCAGAAGACGATTATTCTGTTTCTCGTGTATACTTTGATGCAAACATGAATCCAATTAAAGGAGAGTGGTTATTAAACGGAGAGGTTGCAGATAGAGCTCGTCAATGTTCTGCAACTATGTGGGAAAAAGATATTCACGGAGGTACAAAAGATATTTTCTTATCTGCTTCTGAAAATATAGCATATGATGTTAAAGGAATTGATCCTTACATGGAGCCTACACCAACTGCTGATTTTGGATTGGATGCTTTAGGAGAGTTTTCTTGGGAAAATGCAGTGCCATTACCTAAAGATGCATATGCTGGTAAAACAGTTATTATTGGAGGTGATGATGATTCTAGTGGATCTGAGGGGCAAGTAGTATTGTATTACTCTGAAAATGGAGATCAAGATTTAGAGAACGGAAAAATTTATGTTTTACGATTAAAGCAATATTCTGAAGCTGGTGTAACTACAGCAGTAACTGCAGGACAAATTTACAACGAAGGACAATTAGATTTTCAAAAAACGTACGATGTAGAATTTGTGGAAATTGTAAACGGTAAAGACATGACTAAATCTGAAATGGAAGATGCTTGTGTAGCTGTACAAGCTTCTGCTTTTATGAGAGTGGAAGATGTAGATTACCAAAAAGGTTCTGATGCAAACGGAAGAAATGTATACTTTGCTGTTACAGGTCGTGGACCAGGAAGAGGTACTTATAACGATTGGGGAACTGTGTATAGCTTAAAGTTAGATGAAGCATCTCCATTAACAGGAAAATTAACACAAGTAATTAGTGGAAACACAGATTCTAACAACAATGATGGAAACATTGCTACTTTGCAAAGTCCTGATAACATTTGTGTAACAGAAAACTTTATTTATACACAAGAAGATCCTAACTCTTTTTCTAGAGGACATGCAGCTTACATTCACCAAACAGATTTAGATGGTAACAATGCTAAAGTTGTATTAGAATTAAAAGTAGAGCAAAACTTAGCTGCTGATGGATCTACAGGATTAAGTGGAGAGTTTGGAGCATTAACAGATGTTTCTGATAAATTAGGTGAACCTGATACTTTTATGTTAAACTTACAGCCTCACTACTGGCAAAATTCTGACTTTGTAAAAGGAAATGCATTTCCTCATAACCAAGGAGGACAAGTAGTTTTATTAAAAGGGTTACCTAGATAAATTACACAAAGTTTTTAATAATTAAAGAGCCTCCACTTAAGTGGAGGCTCTTTCCTATACACATACAAACCTTATTTTATAAAGTAGTATGTACTAAAATAGTTACAATGAGAATATTTAAGTTATTGGTTGTAGTTTTTCTTTTTACTGTCACATCATGCAAACAAGAAAAATCAACTACAGATACACCAAAAGTTGATTTTACAAAAGCACAGGAGTTTTACCTTTATCATATAAAAGAAACAATTGTTTATATAGATTCTTTGGCTATGTATCAGGCAAATGATGCAGAGGCAAAATCAATTTTTAAAAAACTAAGAATTGCTTTTAAAAAGGCAGAACCCTATGCTGCTTATTTAAACCCTGAAGTTGGTCATAAAGCAAATGGACCAGCATTGCCTCATTTTACAGATGATACTCAAAGAGTACTCAATCCTATTGGGCTTCAAAAAATTGAAGAATCTATTTATGAAGGAGGAACAAGTAAGTTTGAATATCAAGAAGAATTAAGATTAACTAAAGGATTGTTAAAGGTATTACAAGGTAATATAGAGTTACGAGCTTTAAATCCAGAACGTTTTTTTAGAGCTACTCATCAACAGTTATTTAGAGTTGTAAGTTTTGGAATTACAGGTTTTGATACTCCTATAAGTCAACTAGGATTACAAGAAACCAAAGTATCTCTAGAAAGTTTATTGTATATATACCAAGTAAGTTTACAAACATTAACGAAACAAAAAGATATTGTTTTAGATGAAAGTTTTATAAACTCAACTAAAGAAGCTATTCAGTTTTTAGAAAAAAACTCAGATTTTGAAATATTTGATAGATATCTATTCTTAAAAAAATATTTTAATCCTATTATTAGAAATTGGGTAACTATACGAAAAACGTTAAATATATGGACACCAAAGGTAACTTCTCCTTTTAATTTTGATGCTCCTACTTTTTTTGAAGACAATAGTTTTAATGTTAACTATTTTAGAAAACCATCAAATAGAAATCCAAAAGAAAAGGAAATTGCCTTGGGTAAAAAATTATTTTTCGATCCTAAGTTGTCAGCCAATCATACTATGTCTTGTGCCACTTGTCACAGTCCTAATAAAGCTTATACAGATGGTTTAAAAACAAGTTTAGACAATAATGGTAAGGCAAGTTTACGTAATGCACCAACACTTATAAATGTTGCTTTTCAAAAGAATTTCTTTTTAGATGGAAGGTCTAGTACATTAAATGATCAAATCAGTTTAGTTTTTAAAAATAAGTCTGAGTTTAACACAGAAATTCATCAATTTTCTGATGAAATTTTAACAGACTCTACCTATATACCTATATTTAAAGAGTTGTATGGAGCTGTACCTAAAAAGAATACTAAAATTATAGGAGCTATTTCTACTTATATTTCTACGCTCAACGGTTTTAGCTCTAAATTTGATAAAAATATTAGAGGAGAAGAAGACACGTTTACAGCCTCAGAAAAAAGAGGATTCAACTTGTTTATGGGAAAAGCCTTGTGTGCCACTTGTCATTTTATGCCTTTAACTAACGGAACTGTACCTCCGTTTTTTAAAGAAACAGAAAAAGAAATTATTGGTGTACCTAAAACAGCAGACAATAAACAATTAGATGAAGACAAAGGTTTTTATTGGGTGTATCAAGAAAAAATTCACGATGGTATGTTTAAAACACCTACTGTTAGAAACATAGCTTTAACCGCACCTTACATGCACAATGGTGTGTACAATACGTTAGAAGAGGTACTAGATTTTTACAACCAAGGAGGTGGAGCAGGTTTAGGATTTAATGTACCTAACCAGACCTTACCTTTTGATGAGTTGAATTTATCTGAAACAGAAATAAAAGACATTATTGCGTTTTTAAATACACTTACAGATGTACCTGAGGATAACATCTATTAATTGGTAAAATACATTTAAAATTTAATTGTTTTTCGTAGAAAAACGGAAACAATATGATATACAAAAGGAATTGTTGGAAACAACGGTTCCTTTTGTATTTGTACTAATAGCTTTAAAAGTAAACAAACGTATCTATTGTTTAAAGTAAAGAAAACCACTCTTAAATGTTAGGTAAATATTATGATATATTTAGTGCTTTTTATGGTCTAAATAGTGCTATAAATCAACAAATAATTCCACCTTTTAATACATTTTTACCCCTTTTCCCATAAAGTGAAAACTAGTTTTGCGGTCAAACTTTAAAAAACAAACAAAAATGAAAATTTTAAAATTACCTCTTTTGTTAGTGTGTATGTCACTAGCAATAGCAACCACTAGTTGTTCAGAAGATGGATTAGATGGTTTAAACGGAAAAGACGGAACAAATGGTCTTGATGGAAAAGATGGTGAAAATGGAAAAGATTTAACTCCAGCTTTAGAAGACAATGACATGTTCTTTAACAAATCTATTATTGAACCATTGGTAGATATCAACCCTAGTTTTAGTGGTGTAAAAGCATATTCTTTGCTTACATCTGTAGATGTTGTTGGAGACAACTTTCAAATTGCAAGTACTGTAGATGGTGCAGGTTTAATTAAAGATGGAGAAAACGGTTTTATTTATGTTGTAAATTGTGAAGATGCAAAAGCCGTTGCTCGTTTAAGGTTAGATAAAAACTTAAATCCTATTTCTGGAGATTATTTGTTAAACTCTGGAGTTGCCGATTATTCTAGACAATGTTCGGGTACTATGTGGGAAAAAGAAATTCATGGAGGAGATAAAGATGTATTCTTATCAGCATCAGAAGAATCTGTAAGTAACGTAGTTAAAGAATTTGATCCTAGAGTAGAAACACCAAATCCTACAGGAGATTATGGAAACAAGGCATTAGGACAATTTTTATGGGAAAATGCAGTGCCATTACCTAAAAACACGTATCCAGGTAAAACAGTTATTTTAGGAGGAAATGATCTTGATGGAGGTCAGCCAATATTATACATGTCAGAAAATGGAGATGTAGACAGAACCAACGGAAAAGTGTACGTATTGCGTACCAAACAAATTTCTGATGGTGCAGGTGGAATTATTGATGCTCCTGCTGGAGAAAGACATGATGAAAGTGATTTTGACTTAAAAAACACGTATGATGTAGAGTTTTTAGAAATTCCAAATGCTAAAAACTTAAGTACAAACGAAACATCTAACTATTACAAAAACACATTGTTTGCTACTTCTTTTGTAAGAATGGAAGATTTAGATTATCAAAAAGGAAGTGATGCAAACGCACGTAATATTTACTTTGCCGTAACTGGAAAAGGAGCAGGAAGAGGAACCGTTAACGATCAAGGAACGGTTTATAAATTAGAGTTAGATGCAGATTCTCCTTTAACAGGTAAATTAACCAAATTAATTAGTGGGAACGATAGCGATAAAGGTAAAGAAGGGTATTTAAGACCTTTACAAAGTCCAGACAATATTTGTGTAACAGAAAACTATGTATACATTCAAGAAGATCCTAACGGAGGTACTTGGAACAGAGGGCACGCAGCTTCTATTTATCAAGCAGATTTAGAAGGAAACAATGTTAAAAATTTATTAGATCTTAAAGTAAAATCTTTAGGAAATAATAGTTTAAGTATTGTAGAAAGTGGAGAGTTTGGAGCTTTAACAGATGTGTCTGATAAAGTAGGAGTGCCAGGTACTTTTTTATTAAACATACAAGTTAAATATTGGCAAGACAATGCTTTTAAAGCTTTAGATGGACATGATGGTCCTGGAGAATCAGACAGAGCTTCTCAAATTGTAATCTTAAGAGGATTAGAACAATAAGCTAATAAAAATTAATATTTTAAGTCTGTTCCCAAAAGGCATATTTGTCTTTTGGGAACAACTTTTAAACGCGTATAAGAATTGTGATCATGAATTTAAGAAACCTTTTCGTTTTAACTTTATTTTTTCTTACACTGTTCTCTTGTAATACAAAAAAAGAGGAAACAACAACTATAAATTGGTCTGTTGTGCACAACTTTTATGTAGACAACTTAAACACTACTATTGCTTTGTTAAATGATTTGGATACATTACATGTTCAATCTGATAATAACCAAAAAGTCTTTAAAAAAATAAGAACAGCTTTTAAAAAATGCGAACCTTATGTTTCTTATTTAAACCCAAAATCGGGTCATAAAGTAAATGGACCAGCACTACCTGTATTTAGAGAAAATAGCGGAAAATTGTTAGAACCTATAGGGTTGCAAAGGTTAGAAGAATCTATATTTCTTGGAGACACAGAACTAAAAGATTTTGCAACCAATATAAGCGTTACAAAAGGAATTTTAAGTACAGTAAAAAAAGAAGTGCTGTACTATAAAGTAGATGCCAAACGTTTTTTTGTTGCCACACATCAACAGTTATTAAGAATTATTAGTTTTTCTATGGCTGGGTTTGATACACCTGTTAGTGGATGGGGAATTAACGAGGCTAAAATATCATTAGAAAGTCTATTATTTGTTTATCAAAATAGTATTCAAAAAATGATTGTTGATAAAAATCCAACGTTGGATAAAGAATTAATACAGAATATAAAAAATGCTGTCAATTTTATTAAACCAAATGTAAACGTTAATCAGTTTGATCGGTTTTCTTATATAAGAGATTATATAAATCCTATAACAAGAACTTGGGTTAAAGTTAAAAAAGAAAGCAACTTGTGGAAAAATAGCGGAGTGTATCCTTTTAATTTAGAGGCTCCTACTTTTTTTGAAAACGATAGTTGGGATGTCAATCATTTTGCTTCTCCTAAAAATCAAAATTCAACAAAAGCACAAATTCAGTTAGGACAAAAGTTATTTAACGATGTCAACATCTCAAAAGGAGGAAAATTGTCTTGTGTGAGTTGTCACAATCCTAAAAAAGGCTATGCAGATGGTTTGCAATTTTCAAAAGACAATACAGGAAAACCAGTGTTAAGAAACTCTCCAACATTGATCAATTCTATTTTTCAAAAAGCATTTTTTTGGGACGGAAAATCAGGAAATTTAAATGAGCAAATAAGCAATGTATTTGCGAATGATAAAGAGTTTAATGTAACCGTACATCAATTTTCTGATGAAATTTTGGTAGATACCACTTATATTAATCTTTTTAAAAAAGCTTATGGAAAAGTACCCAAAAGCAATCATGATATTGTGAGAGCTATTGCCTCTTATGTAGGAACTTTAAATGGTTTTAATTCTAAATTTGATAAAAATATTAGAGGAGAAGAAAACACCTATACAGCATCCGAAAAGAACGGATTCAATTTATTTATGGGAAAAGCCTTATGTGCCACTTGTCATTTTATGCCTTTAACCAATGGTACGGTTCCTCCGTTTTTTACCGATACAGAAAAAGAAGCTATTGGAGTGGCAAAGACTTTTAAAAACAAAGAAATAGATAATGACTTAGGATTCTATAATGCCTACAATCAAGAATATCATAAGAGAATGTTTAAAACACCTACAGTTAGAAACATAGCTTTAACGGCTCCTTATATGCACAACGGAGCTTATAATACTTTAGAACAAGTACTAGATTTTTACAATAAAGGAGGAGGAGCAGGTTTAGGTTTTGATGTACCTAACCAGACCTTACCTTTTGATAAGTTGAATTTATCGGAAACAGAAATAAAAGACATTATTGCGTTTTTAAATACACTGACAGATATACCTTTAGATAAAGAGTATTAACCAATTTTGCTTGCACAATAACACGGGAACATACGTATTGTAGAACACTAAAAATTAAAAAAGGAATAGAGCTTCGGCTTTATTCCTTTTTTTTGTTGATTTAATAGTTAAGTATTATAAAATTTACCTTATTGGGCTATTGATTTGTCTTGTTGGGCTATTAGAATACTGTTGGCTTCTCTAGTTTTACAAAGTCAAAACAAAATCCCAAAAAATGAAATTAAAATTACTTTTAACATGTTTATTGACCTTTGCATTTGCTAAGGCTGAATACTTTGAGTCCAACGGAATCCGTTACAATACTACTGATACAAACACTGTAGAAGTGGCTGCACTATCTTCGGGTAAATATACTGGAGCTATTACAATTCCTGATACAGTAACTCATAATTCTATAACCTATACCGTTACAGGAATTGGGAATGCTGCTTTTTATCAAAATGAAGAGTTAACAAGTATCATTTTTCCTACAGGACTTTTATATATAGGTCAAAATGGTTTTTTAAGTTGTAAAAAACTAACTAATTTCACATTGCCTGCAGGTTTTACAGGACTTGGTTCTACTGCTTTTTATGGATGTTCAGCACTAACAAACGTAGTGATTCCAGATGGAGTTACTGAAATCAAAGATCAAACTTTTGAAGGTTGTAGTAACTTAGTAAGTGTTACTATACCTAGTGGGGTGACAAGTATTGAAAGAGAAGCTTTTAATGGTTGTAGTTCTTTAGCAAGTATTACTTTACCTGCTGGACTTACAGAAATTAATAAAAGTACATTTAGTGGATGTAGTAGTTTAACAGCAATTACATTGCCAAATAGTATTACAACTATTGGACAAAATGCTTTTAGTGATTGTGAGAGTTTAACAACAATTACTTTACCAAACAGTATTACCTCTATTGAAGATAGTGCTTTTGATGGATGTTCAGATTTAGAAAAAGTGCAAGTTGAAAATGCAACACCATATACTATTGGAGACGATGTTTTTTATGATATTTCAAGCTTAGCCTATTTATTGGTTCCAAGCGGGAGTGTAAGTGCTTACGAAGGTGCTGATGGATGGAGTGATTTTTCTATTATAACTTCTACAGAGGCTAAGTATTTTGTAGCAAATGGAATTCGTTATTTAAGTTTTGATGGTACTACAGTAATCGTTGTTCCTTTAGATTCAGAAAATAAATATGAAGGAGATATTGCTATTCCAAGTTCTGTAATTAATGAATCTGTAACATATAGTGTTACAAAAATTGCTAAAAAAACTTTTTATGAAAATGAGGACTTAACAAGTGTTACAATTTCAAATGGTGTAACAACTATTGGAGATAGTGCTTTTGAAAGTTGTACAAACTTATCTAGTATTACTTTGCCTGCAGGACTTACTAAAATTAATGAAAATTTGTTTAGTGGGTGTGAAAGTTTAACATCAATTACATTACCAAGTGGCGTTACGACTATTGGTGAACAAGCATTTTTTGAAACAGGTTTAACGGCTATATCTTTACCAAGTGGAGTGACAAGTTTAGGTTTTGCAGCTTTTGCTTTTTGTTCTGAAATTGAGAGCATAACATTACCAAGTGGGGTAACAAGTATTTTAGATTATTGTTTTTATGGTTGTTCTAGTTTGTCTGAAGTTATTGTAGAAAATCCTTCACCTGTAGTTTTTGGTTCAGGTGCTGGTGTTTTTACTGATATTAATTCGAACGCTATTTTAACAGTACCACAGGGTGCCAAAGCCGATTACCAGGCAGCTACTCTTTGGCAAGATTTTACGACTATTAATGAGTCTATATCTTTAGGTACAAAAACAGATAACTTTAACAATAATTTTAACATTGTATTGAGACAAAATAGTTTGTCTATACAAGCAAATAATGGTATTGAGGTTACAGAAATTAACTTGTTGAATGCAACAGGAGCTATTGTAAAAACAACCAATCAATCAATAATTGATATTTCGGTACTTTCAAAAGGTATTTATATTTTAAATATAAGTACCAATAGAGGAGGGTTTGTTAAAAAAGTAATCAAACAATAATTATTGTTAAACAGGTTCTAAATACAAACCAAAACGCTTCATTATTAATTAGTGAAGCGTTTTTTATTATAAATAAAAGGTTTTAGAATTCATTCAGAGTATGAAAATCATCATTGGAATAAATTATAAATGGAAGAATATTTTATGAAACATAAAATAATTATACCTTAATCAAACCTAGGTAAAACCAACATTCTTTTAATAGAATTCCTTAACTTTAGAGTAGGAGTACCGTACCTATTATTTGGGTTGTATTTTATTTCTAAAAACGTTATCAATTCTTAAAAGAAGACACGTTATGGGGCAAAAAATTGGAATTATATATGCTACTATAGACGGACAAACCTTAAAAATTTGCCACCAATTACAGAAGATTTTTATTAGTAAAGGCATTCCTACGGAAATGTGTATAATAGAAAGTTTTAAAGGAAATTTGTCTGATTTTACTTTGTTAATTATTGGTGCGAGTATTCGCTACGGAAAACATCATAAAAAGGTGTATGAGTTTATAGAAACGAACAGAGTTCAATTGGATACTATAAAAACAGCATTCTTTTCTGTTAATTTGGTCGCTAGAAAAGAAGATAAAAATTCAGCAAACACCAATCCTTATTTAATTAAGTTTTTAAAAGAAATTAACTGGAAAGCAACGTATTTAGCAGTCTTTGCAGGTAAGCTAGATTATAAATCTTATTCTTTTTGGGACAGAGTCATGATCAAGTTGATTATGAAACTAACAGATGGCCCTACCAAAACCGTAGAACCTATAGAATTTACAAATTGGAATAGCGTAGAAAGTTTTGGTTTAAGAATAAGTAATGATTTAAAAAAATCAATAGCCTAGACTTCTTAAATCTTATTGTTTTTTGTGTACTTTGCCTATCATACCAATCAGTATTTTTATGGCAAAAGCATCCAATACCCGACAAACTATTCTTGATAAATCTTTTGAATTAATTTACCAAAAAGGCTATCAAGCTACCAGTATTGATGAAATTATTGCAACTACCCAGGTAACTAAGGGAGCTTTTTATTATCATTTTAAAACTAAGGACGCTATGGGAATTGCAATTATTAACGAAATTGTAAAACCTATAATGGAGCGTACCTACATTACTCCTTTACAAACCACTCTAGATCCTCTTGCAGAAATTTATACCATGACTCAATCTTTATTGTTGGAAAATAGCTTTTTAAAATTAGAATATGGTTGCCCTGCAGGTAATTTAGCTCAAGAAATGACTCCTTGGAATGCTGGGTTTTCCAAAGCGTTACATCAACTTATTACAAGTTGGCAAACAGCCATAGAAGGGAGTCTTTTAAGAGCTTTACAAAACGGACAGATACGCAAGTCGGTAAATGCAAAACAGGTGGCTTATTTTGTAATTTCTAGCTATTGGGGGATTCGTAATTTTGGAAAGGTGTACAACAGTACCCATTGTTATGACGATTACTTGTTAGAATTAAAGAGCTATTTAGACACTTTAAAATAAGTAAAACAATCAACATACTAGTTGGTATGTTTTGGTTATCTTTGTAGGATAATTGAATCATACAACAATGTATCAAACCCTTATTTTTTTTCATTCCTTAGTACGTTGGTTAGTGCTAATAAGTCTTATATATGCTATTTATACAGCTTATAAAGGTGTTTTTCTAAAGTTAAAGTTTTCTAAACAACACAATCTTATTAGGCATTGGACAGCCACCATTGCTCATATTCAGTTAATGCTGGGGATTCTATTGTATAGTAAAAGTCCCATTATTAATTATTTTTGGAAAAATACATTTGTAGCCACTAAAAGTTTAGATACAACATTTTTTGGAATCATACATTTAATATTAATGCTAGTGGCCATTGTAGTGATTACTATAGGTTCTGGGTTGTCTAAAAGAAAAGCAACAGATCTAGAAAAGTTTAAAACCATGCTGCTTTGGTTTTCTATAGCCTTATTCATTATTTTAATAGCCATTCCTTGGCCGTTTTCACCCTTAGCAAACAGACCTTATTTTAGAAGCTTATGATACAATTATGCTACACCAACATTGGCCGATTACGCATCCTTGCCTTTTTAGAAGGTATTTCTCTTTTGGTACTGATTTTTATAGCAGTGCCTTTAAAATACTATTTTGGAAATCCTAATTTAAGTAGTTCTTTAGGCCCTATACACGGAGCTTTGTTTTTATTATTTCTATTTAACACCCTAAGTGTAGGAGTAGAGCAAAACTGGAAATTTAAAACCACAACTTGGAAAATTATTCTGGCTTGTTTTATTCCTTTCGGTACTTTTTATATAGATAAAACAATACTAAAAAAAATCTCTTGATCCGTTTTTGATAGTGTCATATGATAGTATCAAGAGATAGGTGTATAAAAAACTCCATCAATTTTTGATGGAGTTTTTTATTAGGAATCAGGTAGTTTCTGTTTGAGTTTAAAAGCGAGGAACAATCCTAGCATACCCGTAAAAAGAGAACTACTCAAATTGACAAGTAAAAGAACGTAGTTTACTTGTTGGTTGGTGATGATATAATTGGGAGCAAAACCAAGTCTCCCAAAAGATTTGATTATAAAAATACTAGCAAAAACTCCTATCATACAATTTCCAGTAAAACCAAAAGAAAAATTAGGCTTGAACTTTGCAAAAATTAAAGCTCCTAAAATTCCAACTAAAATACTTACTAAAGAAAGTAGAGTTTCTGTCATTTTTTAAGTTTTCATTCGGTTTGTATTCAGGTTGTATTCAGGTTTTTTACGTGGTGATGGAGTTGTGTTTTTATTTCATATCTACTCCGCTTGATGCCCCGTTTTTATATTTTATAATTCATTCCAAACTTCTCTAAGGTATTCGAGCGGAGTCGAGAAGTAGTATTACTATCTATTTTTTGATATTACTTAAGCATTGTATGCCTACTCGGCTTGATGAACTATGTTTTATATTAATTCTTAAAAAACTAATGCCCATAATCCATATCATCTATTTTTCCAGCATTCAATTTTTTCTGAACCACAAAATACACAACAATTAGAATCAAGCCAATAATCATCCAAGGTACAGCTACAGACATTCCGTATTGGCTAGTAGCGGTGTTGTAAATAGTTAAATCTGGACTTTCTGTGTGTGTAGAAGGCAATAAGGTTGGAAACATGGTTGCTAGGGTAGAGGTTATTCCTCCAATAATCATTAAACAAGAACAGACAAATCCATAAACTTCTTTTTTAAACTTTTTGACAAAAAACTGTCCTGTTAATCCTGCAAAATACAACATAGGAAAAATTAAAAAAGCAGGATGTTTTAAATAATTAGCCAAAGGATGAGGTTCTATTAAATGCCAAATACTCACCGAAAAAATGGTTAAAACAGCCAATACAATATTTAACAAAAAGCTTACGTTTTTAAGTTGTAAATTGATGCTTGAATTGGTTTTTAGAACAATCCAATTAGCACCATGTATAGCCATTGTAACTACAGCAATAATACCTATTACAATGGTAAACCAATCTATAACTCCTGGGTGTGTAGTAGTGGGGCTAAAACTAGCATCCCACAAAGGCAAAAAGAAATAATGGGCTTCATAAGCAGAAATACCGTTTTCTACACCTCCTAAATTTACACCTCTAGCCATATTTCCCAAAGCAATTCCAAAAAACAAAACCAAAAGTAAGCTAGAAATTCCAAAAGAAGCATCCCAAAAAGATTTCCATATTGTATGATGAAATTGTCCTCTTAATTCTAAACCTAAAGCTCTAAAAATCATAAGCCAAAGAACGATAATTAAGGGCAAATAAAATCCGCTAAACACAGATGCGTATAGGGTAGGAAAAGCCATAAATACTAAACCTCCTGCTGCTACCAACCAAACTTCGTTAGAATCCCAAAACAAACCAGCAGCTTTGGCAATTACTTCTTTGTCTTTCTCTTTTTTGGCAAAAAATAAATGAATAATTCCTGTTCCAAAATCGTAACCATCAAGAATAAAAAAGACGGTTACAATTAGTGCAATAATAATGAACCAAAATATTTCCATGGTTTAGTGTTTTTGAGGTTGAGGTCCGTGGTAAATAGTTTTACCAACTAAGATTAAAAATAAAAGTCCTAAAATTAAATATAGAGCAACAAAGCCTAATAAAGTAAACAATGTATTACCCGATGATACAGTTGGCGAAACTCCATCTACGGTTTTTAATAAACCATAAACCAAGTAAGGTTGTCTACCTAATTCTGCTACATACCAACCTGTAATGTTGGCAATAAAAGGAAAGGGAACCGCTAACAATAGAGTCCATAAAAGTGGTGTAAATGTATATAGTTTTTTTAAATACAATAATACAATGGCAGCCAACATAATTCCTATAAAAATGGTCCCCAATCCTACCATAATATGATAAGAGTAGTACAAGGCAGGAATGTTGTCTGGTAATTCTTCTTTGTCAAACTGATCCATTCCAGGTATTTGCTGATGCCAATTTTGGTAGGTTAAAAAGCTTAATACATTAGGAACAGCTATTTTGTTGTCTAATTTTTTTTCTACCATATTAGGCTGACCAATCAATACAATTTCTGCTCCAGCTTCTTCAGTTTCAAAAATTCCTTCCATAGCAGCAAAAGCAGCAGGTTGATATTTGGCAACGTTCTTAGCGTTTAAATCTCCTGTAGGAAAAGCAACCAACATTGCAGAAATAAAACCAAAAGCAACCCCTGTTTTTAAGAATAGCCTTCCATGTGCTTCGTTCTTTTTAATTAACAAATAAAAAGCACCAATGCTAGCAACCAAAAAAGAAGAGGTTACTAAAGAAGCCATTTGATTGTGTAAAAAAGCAGGAAGTAACCACGGATTGCTAAATAACTCTGAAAAATTGTTTAGTACAAACTTTCCATTTTCTATAATTTCGTAACCTACAGGATGTTGCATCCAAGCATTGGTGGCTAAAATTAAATATCCGCTTGCCCAAGAACCTAAAAACACTAAAAAACCAGTTAAAAAATGCAATTTTTGTCCCATGCGTTTTTCACCAAAAATAAAAAGCGCTAAAAAAGACGATTCTAAAAAGAAAGAAAACGTTCCTTCCATGGCTAGGGTTTGGCCAATAATACCACCTGTTAATTCCGAAAACTTAGCCCAGTTGGTTCCAAATTGAAACTCCATTGGAATTCCTGTAATAACTCCCATGGTAAAGTTGATGGCAAAAATTTTCATAAAAAATTTAGCAGCATCATTGTAAATTTCTTTGTTAGATTTTAGATAATATCCTTTAAAAAACAATACAATTAAAGAAAGTCCCATGGTAAGTTGGGGAAAAATGTAGTGAAATGTAATCGTAAATGCAAACTGCAATCGATCGTAAAAAATCATGTCTTCCATTGGGAGATAGATGTAAGCAAAAGTTAAAAAAAAGTGAACTCATTTTTAACATGAAAAATCAACTAAAATAAGCGATTTTCTTTTTAAAAATGTAAGTATAAATTTACGAGATTTACTTTGTTTAACGGTTACTTTTGTTACATAAAAGTCCTGTTTTTAATCATTTTTTATAGACGATTCTTTTACAATTAAACGTGTTTTTATTTCTACGTTTTTATAGTCCATATAATTGTCTTTTTTGGGGTCTATTTCATCAATTAAATAACTTATAGCGGTTTGTCCTATATCAATTCTAAGCTGATTGATGGTAGTAGTTTGTGGATTAACAATTAGAGAAGATAAAGAGTTACTAAAGCCTACAATAGAAATGTTTTCACGAATTTTTAAGTTACTTTTTTTAAAGTTTGCATAGCACCCACGGCACAATTATCTATAATGCAAAAAACAGTATTGGTATTGAAATATAGCTATTGCAGGAGAAGAACAATTGCCTTATGTTAGATGGGATAATCGTATAAATAAATAGTCTTAATTGTTTATGGGAGAATGGGAGTATTAAATAAAGACCAAAAATATAGATAGAATTGTTGTAATCCATCATAAATCGTTAGGATTAATGCCCAATGTGAGTTTAAGAATTAAGTTCTAATTTTTTTGTAATTCTATAATATCGATTGTACTTTTAAATCAATCATTAAACAACAAAAAAACAATTTATGTCTATTACAATTCAACCCTCTATTTTTGAATTTTTAAGTACGTTAAAAGAGAATAATACCAGAGAATGGTTTGCAGATAATAAAGTTTGGTTTGTTGAAGAAGAAGAAAAATTAAAAACCTTTTTTACCCATGTAATGGAGGGCTTAAAAAAAGAGGATGATATTGAGAGTATGAAAGCGTATCGTATATATAGAGACGTTCGTTTTTCTAAAGACAAATCACCCTATAAAACTTATAGAAGTTGTAGTTATAAAAGAGCAACAGAGGCTCTAAGAGGGGGATATCATGTAGAAATTACTCCAGGAGGTTCTTTTGTAGCTTGTGGTTTTTGGCAACCCAATAAAGAGGATTTGCTAAGAATTAGAAAAGAGTTTGAGTTAGATGCTAGCGAAATTAATGAGATTATAAATTCTGTAGCCGTACAAAAAATATTTGGAGGTTTTCACAAAGGTGAATCGTTAAAAACAGCACCCAAAGGTTTTGACAAAGAACACGAGGCTATTGAGTTGATTAGAAAGAAAGATTTTATGTTGTTGCGTAAATTTACTGACGAAGAAGTGTTGTCAGATGATTTTTACAACCAAGTATTACTATCTTTTAAAACAGCTAGACCTTTTTTAGATTATATGAGTGATGTGTTAACTACGAATTTAAACGGAGAATCTATTATTTAGATTCTTGTTTAAATGTGTGTCCTTTTTTAATTGCTTTGTGACTTTCGTAACATTCTAAAACAGCCTCTATTAATTGTAAATCTGTAGCTTTGTTTATAAAATAAGGAGAGTAATTACACTCAGATAAAACATTTGTTAATTGATTCAAATCCATTTGTAAATAATCCAAAATAATTTCTCTATCAAATCTTTGAGTCAATATTTCACGAGTTGCATCTTTCTCTTTCAGTTCTTTTAAATCTTTTAATTTTTTTGGTTTCTTTCCAAATAAATTATAAATACCATCTACAGGGTTTTGTAAAGATTTTATAATGTTACCAAAACTAGAAACAGAATTGTTATTTTTTCTTATTTCATAGGTTTGTGGCAATCCGTTAATATGAATTCTGTTGTATTTGTCTTTAGGAACGTTTTTAATATCAATATCTAATACTCCAATTAATTTGTGACCAATAACAACTTCATCTAAGTTTTCTATTTTAGGATGTAATTCTATATTTAGTTCTGTTCCTTTAGATAAATCTCTAGTAATTTTAAGTTTAATAGATTCATATCCAATATGAGATACTAACAAGGTGTCACTTTCTTTAATGTCAATTTCAAACAAACCTTCTTTGTCAGATATGGTTCCGTCTATAGTACTTAAGTTTAAAAGTGTGGTTCCAGAAATAGAAGTACTGTCAATAGCGCTAGATATTTTACCCTTTAAAGTAAACTTCATCAACTCTTGAGAAAAGCTAAAGTTACATGTAAGCAATAAAATAAAAGTGATGTATAGGTAATGTTTTTTCATGTTTGGGTATTTAATTCAGAAGTTTTGCTCTTCTTTTTCTGTATGCAGGTGCTATGTATTCAGGGTCGTTTTTAGAACATTTATCTAGCTCTTTGGTTACGTTTATAAATTCAGAACCTATAGTTTCTGGGGTTCCTTTGTCTAAATACCACAAGGTTAATCTAACTCTTTTTCCGTCTTTACATCTAAAGGCATATCTACCAGGGTCAGTTTTCCATCCATCATACAATAAGTCAGATTCATTAATGTTTTCTCTAACAGGAACTCTAAAATCATTAAAAACAGTATACTCCTTTTCTTCTTTAATTTCTTGAGCTGTTTTTTTTTGTGAAAAAATTGCTTGATAAGAAACCAAGAAAAACAAAAAACTAGTTAGGTAAATGTAATTGTGTTTCATTCAATAAATATAAACTAATTATTCAAGTTGATTTTTGCCATTATAGGAAAATGATCAGACATTTTGGTTTTAAATGATGTAAACGAATTTACGTCCATATTATTGCTTGGCAAAATAAAATCTATTCTAAAAGGTATGATATAATCGTATGATTTTCCAAAGCCTTTTCCTGCTTCTACAAAAGCATCTTTATGATTTTCTATAAGTTGTTTGTAGTTCCAAGAAAAAGCAGTGTTGTTAAAGTCTCCTGCCAAAATAGTTGGATGTGGACTTTTGGCTATGTGTGCTTTTAGTTGTAAAATTTGTTCAGATTGTTTTTTAAAAACATCTTTAAATCTTTTGTACAGATTTTCGTTGTTTTGTACCCCATAATGTTCTTTTTGAGTGTCTAAACTAAAAGATTGTAAATGAATGTTGTAAACTCTTAGAATGCGGTTGTTTATTTTTAAATCGGCAAAAATAATGTTGTTAGATGTGTTTACTAAGTTTAAAGTTCCAGAGTTTACAATTTTATGTTTGGTGTAAATAGCCAAGCCACTTGCTTTGGTTTTTACTTCTTTTTTATAAGGTAAGTTAAGAGTAAGGTTTTTTGCATTTCTATATTCTTGAAGGCAAACAATATCTGGATTTTGCTGGTTAATTAATGAACAAATGTCTTGTTTAATGGTGTTAGATTTAATCCACTTGTATCTGTTAAATTGTCTAACATTGTAGCTAAATAAGGTAATGTCATTTTTATTGTTAAGTTCCTTTTTGTCAAAAGAAAATAGAGCTTTTGTGTGGTTAAAACCTATAAGAATAATAATAGTAGATAATAAAAATTGCTTTTTTAATTTTAAAATCCATAAAATAATAAAAACCAAATTGGCAATTAATAGAGTAGGGTATGCCAAACTTAGAATAGCAACACTAGGATAGTTAATAGGACTAATATAGGGAACTATGTAAGTAACAATAAGTAAAGCAGCAACAATACTATTTGTTAAAAAAAGAAACTTGTCTAAAAAATGTAAGCGTTTCATGGTTTATTTTTTCCCTTGTTGAAACAAAAATTCTTTCTCTTCTTTAGATAGAGAATCGTAGCCAGATTTGCTAATTTTATCTAGAATGCTATTTATTTTTTGTTGGGTATTTCCACTATTTGTTTGTCTATTATTTTTTTTGGTAGTTGATTTGTAGCTAGTTTTTAATGTAGATTTCTTTTTAAACAAATCTTTAAAAGGATTTTTTAATTTAAAGCTATTTTGATAATAGATGGCTAAAAAACCATACAAAGCTCCTCCTAAATGTGCCAAATGTCCCCCCGTATTGTTATCTGCTAAGTTGATTAAATCTAACCCTACAAAAATTAAAGCAATCACCCATAATTTTACATAGCCTATAAATCTAAACTTTAATTGATAATTAGGCATATAAGTAGTTAACCCAATTAAAATAGCCATAATTCCAGAGGAAGCACCTACTAAAGTTGCATTTTGTTGTTGCAACGCTGGAAAATAGCTATAGCTAACCATAAATAAAATTCCTCCAAAAATAGTTCCCATTAAATAAAAGTTTAGCAACTTTTTAGGAATAAAATAATCGGTAAATAAATTACCTATATAAAATAAATAAATAAGGTTAAATAGAATGTGAATAAAGCCACTGTGCATAAAACCATAGGTTATAATAGTCCAGGGCTTTGTAATAAATGAATTTAAATCTGCAGGTAAAGCTAACCACTCAAAAAAAACATTTCCTTGTGCTCCCATTAACCAACCTAAATTTCCAATAAAATAGGTAAGAATAAAAAGTCCAATATTTATAAAAATAAGTTTTTCAACCAAACTACCTGTTTGATATTTATGCTTTAGTTGAGTAATTATATCTTTCATATTAATACATTCTGTACTGATTTTTTTTCCAAATAATGGCAATAATTAGACCAATAATAGCTCCGCCAACGTGAGCAAAATAAGCTGTATTTACAGGGCTAAGTAATGGTTGGCCTGTAATTCCAGAAAACAAATCTGCTAGTACAATTACGGGAATAAAATATTTTGCAGCAATAGGAATTGGTAAAAAAATTAAAAACATTTTAGAGTTAGGAAAATTCCATCCAAAGGCAGCTAACAAACCAAAAATAGCTCCAGAAGCTCCTAACAATCTCATGTTGTAAATGCTGTTGGCTGTCTGTAAATGTTCATCCGCATATACTTTGGTCATATTAAACAAATCGTATACTTCTTGTTTACTAGCTCCCATATTTTGCAATGTATCTAATGCACTGGTAAATTCTATTTGTCTTTCGAATAAATAAATTAGACTAGCACCAATACCGGCAGAAAAATAGAAAAACAAAAACTTATTTCTACCATATAGTTGTACCAAAGGTGAACCAAAAAAATACAAACCTAACATATTAAAAAATAGGTGACCAATATCCGCATGCATAAAAATTCCCGTTACCAATTGCCAGTATCTAAAGTTGGGATTTTCAAAATAGTGTAGATTAAACAATTCACTCAAATCAACATTTTGGATTCCTATTTTAGCCACAAAAAACAATACGTTTATAATGATGATGTGCTTTATAGTTTCTGGAATTTTATTCATAGTTGTTATTCTAAATTAAAAATTACATCTAGTTTTTTATTAGTTATACTAGTGTATATTTTTTTTCTAAAAGGAGATATTTTAGCTTCTTTACAAGCAAATAAATCGTTAATTAATACTTCTTGTTCTGGTTCAGAAAGTTTGGTTCCTGTTTTTATAGCCAAAGTTTTTGCCAACGATTTTGCAATCATGTCTAATTGGCTAAAACTATTTTCTTGAATGTCTTCCTGAAAATCTTCTATCAATTGTTCAAAAACCATGCTAATCTGACTTTCACTAATGGTTGTTGGAATTCCTGTCACAATTACATTGTCTTTGGTGATTTCATCAAACATAAAACCTGTACTTTCCAATTCCATTTTAATGTTTTTTAACACATGAATTTCTTGCTGACTGTAATTGATGCTTATTGGAAACAATAGTTGCTGACTAGAAGCTTCTTTTACCGTAATGTTTTCTAAAAAGTTTTCATACAACACTCTTTGATGTGCCAAATGTTGATGTACTAAAAAAGTACCCGTATTTAAATTGCACAATATGTATTTGTTTTGAATTTGAAACGTATCTTTAATTAATTTGGTTTCTTTAGTTTCAAACAATTGTGGAGTTAATTTTTTAGTATCAACTTCGGTATTGGCAACAGATTCTATTCCGTTGTATAAAACCTCCCAATCTTTATTTTTTTTAGGAGCTGAATACTTGTGATTCGGTTTTATAGAAGAACCATTGTTAATTGCTTTTGGTTTTTCCGTTTCAAAAGGATTAAAATTGGTTTCTGTTTTAAAAGGGTTAAAATTAGGGTCAACTTCTATTTTAGGTTCGCTAATAGGTTTGTCTTTGTAATTATAAGGAGTTTCTAAGGTTTTATCTCTTGTAAAATCTAAAGAAGGGACTACATTAAATTGTCCTAGACTATGCTTAACAGCGGCTCTAATAATTTCGTACAATACTTTTTCATTATCAAATTTAACCTCTGTTTTGGTAGGGTGAATGTTGATATCTATGGTATTGGTGGGAACTTTTAAATATAAAAAATAACCCGGATGGCATCCTCTTTCAATCAACCCATCAAAAGCTGCATTAATGGCATGGTGTAAATATGGACTTTTGATAAAACGATCGTTTACAAAAAAGAATTGTTCTCCACGTTTCTTTTTAGAAAATTCAGGTTTTATAATAAATCCATCTAAGCTTAATACATCTGTATCTTCGTTAATAGGAATTAAACGTTCGTTGGTTTTGTGACCAAATATGTTAACAATACGTTGTTTTAAATTTCCGGATGGTAAATTAAAAACTTCTGAATTGTTGTGATTTAAAATAAAATGAACGTTTTCGTGTACCAAAGCCACACGTTGAAATTCATCAATAATATGTCTGGTTTCTACCGCATCAGATTTTAAAAAATTTCGTCTGGCCGGAATGTTAAAAAACAAATTTTTAACAGCAGTATTGGTACCAATAGGAGTAGAGCTTACTTCTTGATTGGTAATTTTGCTTCCTTCTATTTGTATGCAGGTTCCTAGTTCTTGTGAAGCCAATTTGGTTTTCATTTCTATTTGAGAAATGGCCGCAATAGAGGCCATAGCTTCTCCACGGAATCCTTTGGTGTTTAGGTTAAACAAATCTTCGGCTTGTCTAATTTTAGAAGTAGCATGACGTTCAAAACACAAACGGGCATCGGTTTCAGACATTCCAGAACCATCATCAATAACTTGTATCAACGTTTTTCCAGCATCTTTAAGAATTAGGTGTATGTTTTTGGCACCTGCATCAATAGCGTTTTCTAAAAGTTCTTTAACTACAGATGCGGGTCTTTGAACCACCTCTCCAGCTGCTATTTGATTCGCGACATGATCAGGTAATAATTGTATAATGTCAGACATTAAAAAATAGGGGGTTATTTTAGTATGTACATGGCAATACCGGTTAATATTGCAATAATTAAAGCTAACCTATAAGTAGATTTACTATCTGCTTTGGCATTGGATCTAGTTCTAGACCATTCGTTTTTTAAATTGTTTTTAGACAAGGTAACTTGAAATTCACCGTCATCATTAGAGGCCTTTTCTTGTTTGTAGCGTTGTTCTAAAGCCTCCAAACGCTCCTTACGCTCATCATAATAACGAGGTTTGTAATTGAATACGTAGTGCCCTGTGGGCTTAAATGGAGTTTTAAACATAGTGTAAAAGAAAAAACATTATAATCAAATTTACGAAAAATTCGACAATAATGTTTTGTATTTATAGAAGGATTAGCGTTTGTTTAACTCAGCCATTTTAATAGCGGCAACCGCACACTCTATTCCTTTGTTTCCTAATTTTCCTCCAGATCTGTCTAAAGATTGTTGTTTGTTGTTGTCTGTTAATACACAAAAAATAGTAGGAGTATCGTATTGTATGTTTAAATCTTTAATTCCTTGAGTTACTCCTTCGCAAACAAAATCAAAATGTTTGGTTTCTCCTTGAATTACGTTTCCTATAGCAATAATTGCATCAACATTACGGCTTTCTAGCATTTTTTTGCAACCGTAAATCAATTCAAAACTACCAGGAACTTTCCAAGTAATAATATCTTCTTGAGCCACACCATTGTCTAACAAAGTGTCTATAGCTCCTAAAGTTAAGTTTTCTGTAATTTCAGGATTCCATTCAGAAGTTACAATTCCAAAACGGTATCCTTTTACATTGGGTAAACTTTCTTTGTCGTAAGCAGATAAATCTGTAGTTGCCATTAGTTAGCGTATTTTGCTTGGTTGATATATAAATCTATATTTCCTGCCTGAGAAGATGTTGGGTAATTTTCTTTAATATTTGTAAATAACTCTTCTGCTTTGCTATAATCTTTTAAAGACAATGCTAATTTTCCTGCTTTTAACAAATAAACAGGAGCCACGGCTTTATTGTCTGATGATTCTGCAGCTTTTGCATAGTAATTTAAAGCTTCTTCGTTGTTGTTGTTTGCTAAGTAAGCATCTCCAATACTACCCTTAATTACAGTGTTTAATACATTGTCGTTACTAACAACATCTTTTAAATAATCTATAGCTTTGTTGTATTCTTTTAAATTTAAATAAGAAATACCAGCGTAATATTTTGCTAAGTTTCCTGCTTCTGTACTTCCATATTGTTTAGCAATATCAATCAATCCAAAGTTACCTTCTGCACCTTCTAAAGCAGTTTTAAATGCTTCTGTATTGTTGCTACTAGTTGCTTTTGTAAATTCTTGTTTAGCGTACACCAAAGCATTGGCAGCTTTTTTTTGTGTTGGGATTTCAATAAATTGTGTGTATCCCATGTATCCAAAAATAATAACAACAGCAGCAATTAAACCTATAAATAAGGGTTTGCTATTTTTTTCTATCCACTTTTCAGATTTGTTAGCCGTTTCGTCTAACGTGTTAAATACCTCTGCAGTGGTACTGTGTTCTGCACTTCCGTTGTTGTCTACGATTACTTCTTCTTCATTTTCAATCGTCTTTTTGTATCCTCGTTTTTGGTATGTAGCCATGGAATTATATAATATTTTATTGATTAATTTTTTTATGTGAGTTGGACAAAAATAGTTTTTTTAATTGAATATCAAAACAGAGGAATCGCCAAAAAAATGATAAATTGCGAAACCTTTTTAACTAAGCTTAAAATTAAAATGCATCTTCAAAAATTATCTTTGGTAAATTATAAAAATCTCTCATCAGAAAATTTTGTTTTTGATGCTAAGATCAACTGTTTTGTAGGCAACAATGGAGTAGGAAAAACCAATGTGCTAGATGCTATTTACTATTTGTCTTATACCAAAAGTTATTTTAATGCGGTGGCTACTCAAAATATAAAGCATGGTGAAGATTTTTTTATGTTAGAGGGAGAGTATTTGGTAGAAGATGAAAGAGTAGAAAAAATTGTTTGTAGTTTAAAAAAAGGAACTAAAAAGCTGGTTAAAAGAAACGGAAAAGTGTACGAAAAGTTTTCGGACCATATAGGAAATTACCCTTTGGTGATTATTTCTCCTTCTGATAGAGACTTAATTGTAGAAGGAAGTGAAACCAGACGTAAGTTTATGGATGGTGTTATTTCTCAGCAAGACAGAGCATATTTACAAAAGTTAATGAATTATAACAAAGTGCTTACACAAAGAAATGCGTTGTTAAAGTATTTTGCAGCCAATCGTACTTTTGATGCTTTAAACTTAAGTGTTTACAATGATCAGTTGTCTGATTTAAGTAGTTATATTTATGAAAAAAGAACTTGGTTTTTAAATGAATTTACGCCTATTTTCAATCAATGTTACCAAGAAATAAGCAATTCTAAAGAAGATGTAAAACTGTTGTACAAAACACAGTTGCATGAAAAATCTTTGTTAGCGTTGTTTGATGAAAATTTGCCTAAAGATAGAGTTTTGCAATATACATCGGTAGGAATTCATAAAGATGATTTGCAATTTGAACTAAATGATTATCCTATAAAAAAGTTTGGTTCTCAAGGTCAACAAAAATCTTATTTAATTGCATTAAAACTGGCTCAGTTTGAGTTTATGAAACAAGTTACCGGAAAAAAACCCATTTTGTTGTTTGATGATGTTTTTGATAAATTGGATGAACACAGAGTTACTCAAGTGATAAACTTGGTGAATAAAGATCATTTTGGGCAAATATTTATTACCGATACGCATAGCGATAGAACCGAAAATGTAGTAAAAAAAACAAATCAACCCTATAAAATATTTCACTTGTAATGGCAAAGCGTAAAATAGACCAAAGAGCAGTAAGACAAAGTGAAGCCAACCCTATGAGTGCTTTAATGAAACACTTTATTAAGGTAAATAATTTAGAAAAAGGCATTCAAAAAATGAATGTAGAAGAAGAATGGGCTAAATTAATGGGACCTGGTGTAAAATCTTATACAGAAAAAATTAGTTTAAAAGGAGGAACGTTAATTGTTAAAATATCATCAGCAGCATTGCGTACAGAACTAAGTTATGGAAAAGAAAAAATACAAAGCATGATGAATGAAGCTCTGGGAGAAAACACCATTACAAAGGTTATTTTAAACTAGAACAAAGTTGTAAAAACTCAAGGAGTATTTTCTGATAAAATTGAGGATTTACAACAGGCAATTTACTTAAAAGCCAATTATAAAATTAGTATGAGAACTAAAAAATGAGGTTGTTAAATATACAACCTCATTCTTTCCACTTAAAAATTCTACTAGATTTCTTAATCAATTACTACTGTTAAATCTAAAAGAATTTCACCAGAAGTAGGATTGTTCTCTGTAGCTATTAAAGCATATTTTGCGTTAATTCCTGATAAAGAGTTTGTGTTTGTTAAAACATCTTTTCCATAGAATCTTACAAAATCGGTATAAGGTATTCTTAGTTTTAAGGTACTTCCATTTGAATATAAAATATCAGCAACTTTTTTACCACTGGTAGTTGAAATAATTAACTTTTCATCATTTAAAGCCCATGTTCCTGTTTTTAATGCAATAATTTGTTCATCTGTTAAACCTTCAAAAGAATCTTGAACAAATAAAGTAGCGTATTCAGTAGTAGAGGTTGGTCTAGAAATAACACTTCCAACTCCACTAATACCAGGAATAGTTCCATTGTTGTAAATTGTAAATTCACCTAAACTAAAGGTTCCTTCTTCCACACTAACCTTGTTGTCTTGAGATAAATCTAAAGTATAGTTTCCTGTTCCATTAACTAATGCAGAATAATTAAAAGATGCAGTTCCCACTATTTCAGTAGACGGTTGACCATCTACGATTGAAGCAAGATTAACATCTTTAACCCCATTAATAAGATGAATATTGTTAATAGACCATTTTTTAGCGATATTTTCAACTGTAATTTCGGGTTTTATAAATCCGCTTCCAAGTTTATCATCATTATCACAAGAAATAAAAGATAACAATAAACAAGTAACAATACCTAGGTTAAGTTTAAAGTAGTTTTTCATTATTTAATAAATTTTATTATTTGTAACAAACGTATTGATTTAATGAATAAGTTTTAAACAATCATGGGTAATTCAATAGAATTAATGTTTAATTATTGTGTTGTTAATTCTTTCTGTAAATATTGTTTTAGTGTAGTAATTAGTTTTAATAAGTTGTGTAGGTAAGTTTTTATAGGGGTTTATTTGTGATAGATTTTTGTACAGGTGTTTCTTAATTAAGAAACACCTGTACAAAGCTTTGTAAATTAACTATACAAAACGGTGTTAAAATAAGGTTGTGCTAATAAAAATGCTATGTACAAAAGTACGATTAGGAGCTTGAATGTCTTTTTTTAATAAATAGCTACCCCTGTAACCAATTCCTATTTCTAACTGATTAATATTGATAAATGTATTATCAAAAATAGTTTCAAGTCCTATTGAATTTTGCTTGGTTATTTGTTGGTTAGGTAGTTTTAGTGTGCTAAAATCTGCAAATAAATTAGCTCTAATTCTTTTAAAGTAAGTAATTCCCAAAACTCCAAAATCAGGATAAAACAAAGGCAATTGGTAAGTGTAAGATATACGATTTGCTTCTACAGATGGAATGTCAGAATATCCTCTAGCATAAGTAAAAGTATCGGTTTGCAACTGATTATCATTTCTTTGGTAGTTAAAAGAAAAATAACTGTTGTGTGTTGCCAATATTCCTGGTAAAAACAACTTGTTTACTGTAGATATATAAGTAGCATTGTTCCCAGAAATACCTTTGTGGTAGTTGTTTAAACTTGTAAATCCTTTTCTTGTGTTGATGTTTTGGGTAGCTTTTTGTTTTTTAGAAGAAAGTAACAATTGTGTACTAAAGGCAGAAAACTCCAAATTGGTTAAAGATGTTGATTGGTTTGAATTGTCTAACGTAAATTTAGAGTCAAAACTTTTGTTGTACTCATAACCAACATCAAATTGAAAATTGTGTGTATAGTTTCCACTTACTTGTGCTAAAGGAATTGTAATGCTAGGGCTCAGCTTTATGTTGTTGTAACTAATAGCTCCTAGGTAATATGTGTTGTCGTTTGTGTTAAGAATTTGCGTGTTAAAATTCCTATATCCGTATTCTAAGCCTAAGTTAAGAACAGGAAACCATTTTTTGTATGATGCCACAGCACCCATAAGAAAAGAATTGTTTTCGTTTAAATAAACATCGGTAAAAACATTCATGCTAAAATCGTTTAAAAGATTGGTAGCAATTGTGTTTATAGAAACTTTTTGATCGCTAAGACGATATCCCCAATCGTGAAATCTTACATCTTCAAAAACAGAGTTGTAAGCATTCGTATAACTTTTTTTAGTGTCTATTTTGTTTAAAATATTTCCGTTTTCAAAAGCAACTGTTTTGGAGTTGTTCCAATTCATTAGTACAGGTTCTAGGTATTTAAATTCCTTTTTCTGAAGTTTTGTAAAAGAAATTTTAGAACCGTTACTTGTAGGTTCTGTAAAATATACTCTATTGTTTTTTACAAACGGATGGTAGGCTCCAATAGTGGCATTTGTAATTTGATTGGTTGTTAAACTTCCGTTTAATGGAGTTTCGTAAATATTGTCAATACCATTAAAAGAAGCACTGTAATACACGCTGTTTTTATATACTCTTATATTGTCTATTACATGACTGGTCCAGTTAGTTAGTTGGGTTTCCTTAGCATTTTTATCCATTTTAAAAATAGCCAATTGGTGTTGTTGTTTTTTTATATAAACAAACGTATGTTCATCTATAAATTGAGGTCTACTCACAAAACCATCAACAAGAATTTGTTTTAAAAGGGTTCCATTACTAGCATTTAAAACAACTAACTTGCTTTTGTTTTGGTTGACTTCTACAACAATTATTTTTTGATTGTTTTTGTTAAAACTTGGAGAAAAGTATCTTTTTTTATGCGTAATTCTTTTTTGAGATTTTGATAATAGATCATACACATACACATCATTATAGCTAGAGTTGTTGTACCTAGGGTTTAAAGAAAATCCAGTATACACCAATTGATGTTGATTGTAATTAAAATAAGAATCTATATTTTGTATAGATGTTGTTATTTTGGTTTCGTTTCCTAAAGTGTCTATTTGATAAAAAGTAGGAATCTTGTCAAATGAATTTTTTAAAGCAATAACAGTTCCGTTTTCCATTACCTGCGGATATTGATAACTAGCAACTTTATTTGTTTTTGGGCTAAGTTGGGTATAGTTTTGAACCGATAAAGAATCTCTTTGTGCTGCCCATAAACGCTGATTTTCTTCTGCTGATTTTTGATACATTTTTAGGGTTCCTAAACCAGTTTCTCTTTTTAACTGAACACTAAATCCATAAAAAGGAAATTGAAATCCGGCCGCTTTACCTGCAATGTTATCTAACTTACTAGCATCAAAATGATTGCGGTAATAATTTAAAATTTGATAACCTGTTTGGTAATGGTTTGGAAGTAAGGTTTTGTAAGAACCATTTCTAAGTTTAGAGTAGTTGTAAATTTTATCATCTTTATATAATGCTCTTTGCAAGGCTGTAAAATAAGGCAAACGTCCTCTACCACTTTCGCTCAAGGCGGTTTCCATAACCACTGCATCTCCTTCAAAATACCAGTTAGGAATGGAGGTAATGCTACCTACTGCCCACCCAGACTCTCCAAATAAATAATACAACACATTGGTAAGCCCTTTTTTATGATTTAAAAATTGCTGTACGTGTCTGTATTCATGAATGGCCAATGTACTAATCCAGTTGGTAGAACCTAACGATTTAAATTCTTGAGGTGGAGTGTTAAAAAACTCACTTCTAAAAGGGCTGTAAGTTACAAAACCATTGGAATCTACAGAGTTTGCTCTTAATACAATAGTAATAGGTTGGTAGTGATAACCTATAGATTTGCTATTGTTTTTTTGAATATAGTGAATTGTATTTACAATTTGTTTTGCTTCTTTTTCTTGTCCAATTTTATAAATAACATTTACATAGGTACTTTTTAGTTTTTCCCATTTTTGAGGTTCATGCTGATCTTGAGCCCATATAAATAAAGGGAATAGATACAGTAAATGTGTAATGATTCTTTGAAACAACATGGCAATTTTTTTGAACAGAAATGGTTGAATTTTCTGTGTGTAATTTTATTTTTTTCTTTTAGCAGCAACCACCAATTCTATTTTGTCTAAAGTAGTTGTGGTGGTAAACATTCCATAATTAATGGTTACTTTTTTCTTGTCAATTTTTTCTATAATTCCACAAGCTCTACCATCTATTAATCTCACTTTATCATCTACTTTAAACACATAGCTAGCTTTTTTTTCTGCAGCTATTTTTTGTTCTTTTTCTTTTTCCTTTCTAACTTCTACAACTTTGTTTAGTACTTCTTTTTCAGTCTGTTTTAAAACGTGTTCAGCTTGTTTCTTTGCTTTTTGTTCGGCTTGTTTTTTTGCTTTGGTTTTTTTGACTTTCGGATGTGCTTCGTTGTATTTGGTTTTTTCAATCAACACCCATTTGTCAAACTCTGTTTTAAACTCTTTTTTATTATTGGTTTGAAAGTATTTGTTTAACAATTCATTTGTTTTTCTACCAATGCTTAGTATTTTTTGATTGGTGTCATATAACGTTTGAAAACTTTCTAATTTTTCCTGAATTTTAGATTCCTTTTCTGCCAGCTGATCTGCATGTTCTTTAGCTTTAGAGCTTTGTTGCTCCATATCTAAAGTGTTTTTTTGTAGGTTGTTACGTTCTTGTTGTAGTTTAGAAATAGTTTTGTCAAAACGAATTTTAGATTTGTCTATTTTCTTTTTAGCTCTATTAATTAAGCTGAATGGAATTCCATTTTTTTGTGCCACTTCAAATGTAAAAGAACTACCAGGTTGCCCTATTAACAAGGTAAACATAGGTTCTAGTGTTTTGCTATTAAAAGCCATATTGGCATTGACTACATTTTCTAGTTCATCGGCCAATACTTTAAGATTGGTATAATGAGTAGTAATAATTCCATAAGCTCCTTGACGATAAAATTCTTCTAAGAAAATTTCAGCCAAAGCACCTCCCAATTCAGGATCTGATCCTGTTCCAAATTCATCAATTAAAAACAAGGTGTTGTTGGTGCATTTTTTTAAAAAACCACGCATGTTTTTCAATCGGTAACTATAGGTACTCAATTGATTTTCTATAGATTGATTGTCTCCTATGTCTGTTAAAATATGATCAAAGAAATGAGTTGTACTATTTTCATGTACCGGAATTAAAATTCCACTCTGTATCATTACCTGCAACAAACCAATGGTTTTTAGAGTAATACTTTTTCCTCCAGCATTAGGACCCGAAATCACAATAATTTGTTGATTCTTATCTAAGTTTAATGTTTGAGGTATTACAGGTAGTTGTAAAGACTTATTTTTTTGTAATAGAATAGGATGGTAAGCATTAATGTAATGTATTGCCTGATTGTTAGAAAAATTTGGTTTTACACCATCTATTTCTTTAGCATACAACGCTTTTGCTTTTAATACATCTAAAGCAATTAAAAGATTTAAATATTCTTTAATTAAAGGAGTGTAAGGTCTAATGTTGTGTGTTAGCAATCTAAGAATTCTATCAACTTCTTGTTTTTCTTCAAGGAGCAATTCTTGTAGTTGTCTATGGTAGTTTAAGGTGCTTTGCGGTGCAATAAAAACAATACTTCCTGTTTTAGAGGTTCCTAAAATACTTCCTTTTACTTTTTTACGGTAAATGGATTGAACAGCTAATACAGGTTGATTTTCTATAATAGATTCTCGAATATCATCTAAAAAACCAGCTTTGTGGTATTTTGCCATTTCGCTGTTAAAAGAAGCTGTTATTTGACTGCGAACTTCATTTAAATTTTTACGAATTTTATTTAATAACTCAGATGCTTTGGCATGTACCTCCCCATAATTAGTTATGGTTTTAAAAATAATTTCAGGAATACTTTTGGTGTACTCTATAGTATCTGTTAACAGACTTAAAGTAGGGTAGTAGTCTTTAAATTTTTTAAAATGAACAATTAGTTCATTTGAAGTAGTTGCGATATTGGCAATTTTTAAAAAAGCATCGGGTAGTAGTTTGCTGTTTTCTATTTTAAGAAGTTTAATTTCTTTTTCAATATCATCAAAATAATGATTTGGAATTCTATTTTCGCTAACCAAAGAACCTAAATATTCGTGAACTTGAGCCAAAGCTGTTTTCAAGTCAGGTTTGTTAGAAAAAGGAACAATGTTTAATACCTGATCTTTTCCTTGTTGTGATGTACAGTGTTGCGAAATGTTTTCTAAAATAATGGAAAACTCTAAATCTTGTAAGGTTTTGCTATGTATTTGACTCATGCTTTTAATTGTGTACTTACTGTAGATGTTGTTATTTTGTAAGCATCACAAAAATACACATTCAAATATAAATATGCAGAGTCTACTTTCAAATGATTGGAAACAAATTTTAAAAGAGGAATTTACCAAAGATTATTGGTTGCAATTAACTACAAAAGTAGAAGCAGCTTATGCAGAAAACACAGTTTATCCGCTAAAAAAAGATGTGTTTAATGCATTTAATTATTGTGCCTTTAAAAATGTTAAGGTTGTTGTTATAGGACAAGATCCGTACCATGGAAAAGGACAGGCCAATGGTTTGTCCTTTTCTTATGTGCATGCTCAAAAATTTCCTCCTTCCCTTAAAAATATTTACAAAGAAGTTTCTACAGATATAGGAGTAGAAATGCCAACAACCAATGGAGATTTAAGTGCTTGGGCTAAACAAGGTGTGTTGTTGTTAAATGCCACATTAACAGTGCAAGAGGGGAGACCTAACAGTCATCAAAAGTTTGGATGGACTAAATTTACAGATACTGTAATTCAAACATTGTCTTCAGAAAAAGAAGGATTGGTGTTTTTATTATGGGGGGGCTTTGCTCAAAAAAAAGAAAGTTTAATAGACTCTTCCAAACATTTAATTTTAAAAGCAACACATCCATCTCCGTTAGGAGCAAATAAAGGAGGTTGGTTTGGGTGCAAACATTTTTCTAAAACCAATGAGTATTTAAAGCAAAAAGGAAAAAAAGAAATACAGTGGGCTGTTAAAAATAACAATCAACCACCAACTCTTTTTACCTTGTAACCATCGTTTTTTAAAATATCCATAATTTTATCTCGGTGTTTTCCTTGTATAATAATTTCACCGTCTTTAATACTACCACCAACACCACATTTGTTTTTTAACAATTTACCTAGTGCTTTTAAGTCGGTTTCTGTACCCACAAATCCTCTAACAATGGTTACTGTTTTTCCTCCTCGTCCTTTGTTAGAAAATATGGCCTCTAAGTTTTGTTGATTGTTAGGAAGGGTTTCTTGTTCAGTTTCTCCGTTGTCGTAATAAACATCATCGTTGGTAGAATATGCAAAACTACCTAGAGCAGATAAATCGTTTAATTTTTTGGCCATTATGTTTGTATTGTTTTTTGCTTTACAAAGATATAAATAGTTATGATTTGAAAAACCAATCCTATGGCAATAGATACGTAGGAAGGTATATTTATAAGATCTATATTTAAATCTCCAATAAGGATTCCAAAAAGGATAAAAACAGAACCTATTAGGATTAAAAAAAGTTTAAAGGTGTTTAATTTGTTTTTTTTAACCTTTTTACGTTTGTATTTTTTTCGTCTTTTAGAGGACACACTCATCTTTTTCTCTTCTTTTTTTTCAAAATTAGGAAAAAGATGATAAAAATCAAGTATTACTTAATCAATCCTAACTCTTTTAGTCTTTCTGTTAAAAATTCTCCTGCAGTTGTGTCGGTATATTGTTTTGGATTTTGCGAGGTAACGCAATTGCTTAAACATGTTAAATCCATTGTAGGTATTGGGTGCATAAAAAATGGAATGGAATAACGAGATGTTCCCCACAGTTCCTTTGGAGGGTTTACAACTTGATGAATGGTTGATTTTAGTTTGTTATTGGTCAATCTAGCCAACATATCTCCTACATTAATCATCAACTCATCAGGTTGTGCAATGGCATCTATCCAGTTTCCTTCTAAATTTTGAACTTGTAGCCCCTTACCTTGGGCTCCCATTAACAGAGTGATTAAATTAATATCTCCATGTGCAGCTGCTCTTACAGCCCCTTTAGGTTCTGTTTGAATAGGAGGGTAGTGTATAGGTCTTAAAATACTATTTCCATTGTAAATGTATTCATCAAAATAAAACTCATTAATATTTAAATAAATAGCTAAAGCACGTAAAACATACTTGGCTGTTTTTTCTAATTGTTTAAAAACCTCTTTCCCTACTTTGTTAAATTCAGGAAGTTCTTCTACAATTACATTAGGAATTAATACTTTTTGTAAAACTTCTGAAAGTTCTTCTGAATTGTTTACATATTGCCCAAAATGCCAAAACTCTTTTAAATCTCCTTCTTTTTTACCTTTGGCACTTTCTTTTCCAAAAGAAGTGTAACCACGTTGTCCTCCAAGACCATCAATTTCGTATTTGTTTTTTATTTCTTGAGGCAGGTTAAAAAAGTTGCGTACTTCTGTGTAAAGTTTTTCTACCAAATCATCAGACAAAAAATGACCTTTTAAAGCAACAAATCCAATAGTGTTAAAAGCTGTACCAATTTGATTTACAAAATCTTGCTTTTGTTGTTCGTTTTCTGATAAAAATAATTGAAGATCTACAGATGGAATTTTTTGCATGATTTTTATTTTTTATAAAGTGGTATTCTATAGGTTAACGTGTAGTTAATGTTGGCTCCAGAACCGTTTTTAGTAATTTTACCAAAACCAGGGGCATAGGTGTTTTTTAGATTAGAGGGTTCTTTAGAGGTAATTATTTTGTTAATATTTACCATAAATCCTAAAAAAAAGTTTTTTAAAACTTCTACTTTAATCCCAGCAACAAGCTCAACCCAATGTGCGTTTAAACCTTTGTATTCTGTAGGTGTTGTAACTTCTTTAGGTTCAAAATATTCTCCTTCTTGAAAAATAGTATAGCTGTTTAATTGGTTGGTAAACGTAGCAAAACCATATCTAGCTCCTAAATACAATTCATTGTCCATGTCTAACCAGTTGGTGTACAAATTGTAATTTATTCCGGCTTTTAAATAGCTTCCTTTTACAGTGTTGTTAAAGGTATCTTCTTCTAAACGTCTGTTAGAATAACCGGCTTCTGCAGCCATAAATAATCTTGTATTTATTCTATAGTCTGCCACAATTTCTCCTCCTTTAAATTCTCCATCCCAAGAATAAGTTAAAATAGGTTTAATAATGTCTATACCAAATCTAAGACCATATGTTTTAGGGTTGTAAAATTCACTTACACTGTCTTTTGCAACATTAAGATTTGTTGTGTCTGTAACTACTTTGTTTGCAATTTCTGTAGCTGTTTTTTTTTGAGCAATGGTTGTTTGTTGTAGCAAAAAAAGCCCTAAAAAACTAATGATATATTTTAACATGAGCAGTTGTTTCGTTGGTAATACTTTGTGTGGTTGTTTCGCTATCTAAAAGCCAACTGTTTTTGGTAGTTGCAATGCTAACGTTGTTAAAAATACTTTTATAACCACAGGCTTTAGAAACAAATACATCTTGAACGGTGTAGTTAAGAGTTAGGTCTTCTACGGTTCCGTTTCCAAGTTCATCTTGCATAGATAAATGATAAACGACAGTATTGTTTTGAGTGTCTATTGGAAGTGTTAAATTACCACTAGTGGTAACGGTACCATTAAAAATAGTATCCATTGTGCTGTTGGCCCACACAATTAATTTAATTTCTTTTAAAGAATCTTTTTCTGAATTGTTGTAAAATTCAATAACTAAACTAGGGGTTGTTGCCTCTAAGCAAAACTCATCTTGACAACTGTTAAAAGCTATAAAAGAGGTTGCGACTAACAAGAAAAGTAATAGTTTCTTCATGCGTTCAAAGATAATAGATTCTATAGAAAATTAAACGATGAATTTAAAATGTTCGTATAAAAAAAGGGTTGCTTTTTTAGCAACCCTTTTTGGTAATGTGAATTAGTCTCTTTTACGACCCCAATTTTTATTCTGAACTCGAGAAGAAGCATTTCCTCTACTTTCTCTATCTCTATTTCCACCTTCTCTACGTCTACCTTTAAAGTCTCCGCTTTCTTTACGTGGTCTGCTGTTTCTGTCTCCACCTCTAAAGTTTCCACCATCTCTACGTGGTCTTCTGTCTCCGCGACCTCCGCCACCACCAGAACGACGTTTTTTGGTAATTTCTACATTTACATTTCTTCCTTCAAATTCAGGAGAGTTTGCTAAGAAAGCATCTAATGTTTCTTTTTCAAAGTTTTTGTCTAACTCAAAGAAAGAAAAAGTATCTAAAATTTCAATTTGTCCAATTTCTACGTTGTTGGTAATGTTCTGATCGTTGATCAATCCCATTAAACGAGGTGGCGTTAAATTGTCTTTTCTACCAATGTTGATAAAGAAACGAGACATGTTCTCATCGTCTCTTCTCTTACCTCTATCGTCTCTTTCTCTAGCAGGTCTGTTGTCGTTAATGTCATTGGCTTTAGAATAGTATTCTAAGAATGCATTAAACTCAACAGATATGAATTTTTGAATCAACTCTTCACGAGACAATCCTTCAAATTGTTCGTAAATATTGTCTAAATATTCAGAAATTTCTTTGGTGTTAATTTCTGTGTTTTTAACTTTTTCTACTAATTTAAACAATTGAATTTCACAAATTTCTTTTCCGCTAGGAACTTCTTTTTTAATGAATTTCTTTTGAATTTTACGTTCAATAGGTCTTAGTTTTCCTACTTCTCTAGAAGTAACTAATACGATAGAAGTACCTTTGTTACCAGCTCTACCTGTACGACCACTACGGTGTGTATAAGCTTCGTTCTGATCTGGTAATTTATGGTTAATTACGTGTGTTAAGTTGTTTACGTCCAACCCACGAGCCGCTACATCTGTTGCTACTAACATTTGTACGGTTTTGTTACGGAATTTTTGCATAACGTTGTCACGTTGTGCTTGCGATAAATCTCCGTGTAAAGAATCTGCATTGTATCCGTCTGCAATTAATTTTTCTGATACTTCTTGACATTCACGTCTTGTTCTACAGAAAATAATTCCGTAAATATCAGGGTTTACATCTGCAATACGCTTAATAGCCGCATAACGGTTACGTTCTGTTACTACATAATATTCATTACTTACATCATCAGAACCTGTGTTTTTGGTACCTGCAGAAATTTCTACCGGTTGGTGCATGTAATTACGAGCAATGGCTTCTACTTCTCTAGGAAAAGTTGCAGAGAATAATAACGTTTGTTTGGTAGATGGAGTTGCTTCTAACACAGCATCTAAATCATCTTTAAATCCCATGTTTAACATTTCGTCAGCCTCATCTAAAACTAACCATTGTAAGTTGTCTAGTTTTAATCTTCTTCTGCTAATTAAATCTACAGTTCTACCAGGAGTTCCCACAACAATTTGTGCTCCTCTGTTTAATTTTCTAGTTTGATCTTCAATACTTGCTCCTCCGTATACAGTTACAACTTTTAAACCTCTAATGTTTTTAGAAAATTTTTGAATTTGGTCTCCAATTTGTACAGCCAATTCACGCGTTGGCGATAGAATGATAGCTTGTACATTGTTGTTATCAACGTCTATTTGTTGAATAATAGGTAAACTAAAAGCTGCAGTTTTTCCTGTTCCTGTTTGTGCAAAAGCTTTTAAATCATCGGTAGATGAAATTACTTGTGGAATTGCTTTTTCTTGAATTTCTGATGGAGATTCATACCCCATATCGGTTAAAGCCGAAAGAATTTCTTCTCTCAACCCTAATTCGCTAAATGTCGACATATAAGTTTGTTTATGATCCACAAACCTATACGACTAGTTTGCAAATCTGATTATAAAGATGCAAAAGTACGTTATTTAATTAGATTGACCTAGTTAAAAGACTTTAAACATTGTTAGGTGATTAGAACTACTTTTGTTATTGTAATTTTTTAATTCTACAAAACAAACTATTTTAGCAATTAAGGGTCAAAGAAATGTAAAGGGATATTTTAAGAACATAGTTAAATAATTTTTTTTGAAAAACGAAGCCGATTTTATTGAAAAACTGTTAAACCCAAAACAAAGAGATAGGGCTTTTACAAAGTTGTTAGACCTTTATCAGGAGCGTTTGTATTGGCATGTGCGTAAATTGGTAGTTAGTCATGAAAATGCCAATGATGTATTGCAAAACACATTTATAAGAGTATACAAAAGTTTGTCAAATTTTAAACAACAAAGTTCGTTACACACTTGGATGTATAGAATAGCGTATAACGAATCGATACGTTTTTTAGAAAAAGAGAAAAACAAAACGTTTTTTTCTATAGAAGGTTTGGAAGAAAGGCATTTGGATAATTTGGTAAGCGATTCTTATTTTGATGGAGAAGAAGCACAATTAAAATTACAGAAAAGTCTTTTTAAATTGTCTGAAAAACACCGAAAAATTTTTCAGATGAAATATTATGATGATCTAAAGTTTAGAGAAATAGCTGATGTGTTAGAAATAAAAGAAAATACCGTAAAAACCATATACTATAGTGCTGCTAAACAGATAGAAAAATCTATGTTACAAGTAACACAATTAGAAATTAAAAGATAAACGATTATGAAGTCTGATATACATTTTAATAAAAATATTTCTTTTGATAACAAAAGAAAAGAAAAGCATATTCAAGAATTAGGGTACAACATTCCTGATGATTATTTTTTAAAAAACAAGAATGCTATTTTAGCAAAAACAGTGGTGAAAAATAAAAGATTAAGAGTTGTAAAAAGCATAAGTTATGTTTCTGTAGCAGCAATGTTGATGTTCTTTTTTTCTACCTTAAATTTTACTAGTACAGCCAACGAAACCGTAACGTTAAATGATGAAGAAACCAAAGTATTGATATCTTCTCTTTTTATGAACGATCAAAAAATAGACAAATTATCGGATGCTTATATGTTAGAAGAATTGTATGATGAAAGTAATCCTATAAACTAATAATGATTTAATTATGAACATGATAAAACATATATACTCCCTATTGTTTGTACTTATGCTAGGTTTGGTTTCTGCCCATGCACAAGAGGGCAGATGCGTTGAGGATAGCATTTTAACAGAAAGCCAGAAAAAAATGCTGCACGAACAAAGAGAATTGATTCGAATAAGTAGAGAAGAGCTAAGAGCAAGCATGTCTAAAGAACAGGTAAAAATTATAGAAAACAAAACATTAAGTAGGTCAGAAAAAAAACAAGCAATGATGGCTACTTTTAGCGAAGCTCAAAAAAAAATAATGTTTGCACACAGAGAGCGTTTAAGGGAGGCCAAAGAGAAATTTAGAAAAACATTAACCCCAGAACAAATGAAATTGATGCACGAGAGAAGAGGCAAGCACGGTGAGTTTGATCATGATCATAGGTTTAAAGAAAGATTTCATGAAAGAAACAAAGAAGAACATAAAATAGAATAAAAAAAGCGATTTTGATGCTAAATCAAAATCGCTTTTTTTACACCCACTTTATAGAAATTGGTAGGTGTGTTTCTTTTTAGAATTGGGTTATTTTCTAGAATGCAATCCAATTGTATTGCCATCTATATCCATTAAAATAGACACAAAACCAAATTCACCAATAGACATTTTAGGCTTTATAATTTTTCCTCCAGCTTTTTCTACCAAATTTTCTTGTGTGCTGCAATCTTCAGACTCAAAATACACAATTGTATTGTTGTTGCCTGCTACAAAATTTTCTTTTTCTACAAGTGCCCCTGTTATGTTTAAACCATTAGGATCAAAAGGGAAACCTGCTTGTTTTCCAAACTGAATTGGAAAGTCTACAAGTTGAATGTTAAAAACAGTTTCGTAAAATTTTTTAGCATTTTCTAAGTTAGATACGTGGATGTCGAACCAGTTTACAGGATTTACATTTTTCATTTTTATTTGTTTTATTATTTGTTGCGTTATTGCTATACAAAAGTGCAACAGTAGTACAATTAAAAATTGTAAAAATGGGACATGCCTATTTTTTGCGATCAAAAATTAAAGACATTTTTAAATCATCACCGTAAAATTCTTTAGGAGTTAAGCCTGTAAACTCTTTAAAATCTTTGATGAAATGAGCTTGATCAAAGTATTCGTTTTCATAAGCCAAATCGGTTAAACTACTAATGTTTTGGGTTAGGAGTGTTTTTAGGGTGTTTTGTATTCTAATGGTTTTAGAAAGTTGTTTTGGGCTTAGTCCAATGGTAGAAGAAAATTTACGAGTTAATTGTCTTCGGTTTACATTGTTTTGTTTAGAAAGTTCGTTTACAGAACATTGTCCGTTGGCATTTAACATTATTTCAACCGTATTTTTTACAATATGGTCTATGTTTTCTTTGTTGGTAAGTTGTTTTAGTAAAAAATGTTCTATATAATTGATTCTTTCGGTAGTAGAATTGGCATTTAAAATTTGCTGACCAATTTTAATTCCTTCTTCACCAAAAAGCTGTTCCAAGGGCACTGCAGTGTTCTGAATTTCTTTTAAAGATACATTGGCAAAAGGTAAAAATCCATTGGGTTGAAAGCGTACCACAAAAGAACCGGTAACTCCCAAAGGTTCTACAACATACGGACGTGTTAATTGCCCTATTAAAAAACATTTAGGTAAAATAATACTCTCGTTATTGTTGGGGTGATGCTTGTAAGTTTCTCCGTAATGAAAAATAAGTTTCATGGTTCCATCTGGAATAATGGAGTTTTTTTGAGGAGTATCTTTATAAGCACTTTCTAGAGTCCAATAACATTTTACCCATTCCTTTAAATTTTGTTGGGGTTGATAAATTTTAGGATTCATAGCCTGTTTTTTTAAGACTTTAAAAATACTTAAAATAACAATAACGTGTGCATACTACATTTTAATGAAGAGTGGGTGGGGAAACAATGTTTTTTTAATCTAATTTAGGAGGTTTTCGCAGGTCTTTTTTAGAGGCTTGTCTTTTTTTAATTTCTGTGTTTCGTTTTACCGATGCTTTGGTGGGTTTTGTAGCTCTTCTAATTTTAGGACGAACCAAACTAGCTTTTAACAAAGCTAGTAAACGCTTGGTAACTAGTTCTTTGTTTTTGTGCTGAGACCTTGTTTCTTCGCAACTAATACTAAGGGTTTGCTCTTTGCTAATTCTGTTTTTTAGTTTTAAGAGAATCATTTCTTTTTCTCTTTGGGTAAGTGCTTGTGTGGTGTTTATGTTAAAAAACACTTCTATTCTAGATGATGTTTTGTTTACGTGTTGTCCTCCTGCACCAGAACTTCTGCTAGCTTTAAATGTTAGTTCGTTTGTTAATATTTCTGTGTTCATAGGCAATGAATGTTAGGGGGTGTTTTTTATTGCTTATTAAATTGTTCAACACCTAGTAGCAATTCTTTTTTTGCTGATTTTCTAAAAAGGTGAGCAGATATAGAAAAACTTAAAGTGGTTCCAATTACTATAGATTTCCAAGCAACATCTTTTCCGTTAGAAGAATGAAATTCTTTATTAGCAAATTCATTCAATAACCAAATACCTAAAAAGCCACCACCAATTCCCCAAAAAACATCACTTGTTTTATTTTTCTTTTTATAAGATATTAAATGAGTTTGAACAGCAGAATGTCCATTTGCTTTTAAGGTAGCGTAAACAGCTTTTGTATCTGTTAAAAGGTCTCCATTAAATTGATAAACTAGCTTTCCTTTTTCAGGGAGAATTAACAACTCATTTTTATGTTGGCAAAAGGAGTTGGTAGTAAACCCAAGTAGTAATAGTATAATAACATGTTTAATATTCATTATTTTTAAGTTTTAATACCAAACTAAAGTAAAAGTTTTAGTTTAGTTATAAATTAGTTGCTATGTTTTATTTTGTGTTTGAATAAGTATTTAGTAGTAATAATTAGAACTAAATAGAGTAGTTTCTATAGGTGATTATTTTTATTAATATACATTAAGTCCTTCTGTCATAGAATTATCTATTTTATTACAAACTATTCCAACACTATATTTAGCTCTTGTTAATCCAACATATAATTTAGCTCTAGCTTCATTGCTGAATTTTTCAATAGTGATATTATTGTTTTTTATCCATTCAAGCATTTTTTTAGTAGGGTATATAAGAACCCTCTCAAATGTTAAGCCTTTTGATTGTCCAAAATTCATAATACTATAATCAGGATTTATGTTTGTTGTTGATAAAGACCATCTTAATTGAATTGGATTATATTTTTCTAAATAATCATTTACTTTATCTTTTGTAATAAGAAAAACCCCATCATGACCTGTTGTCTTTTTTTGTTTTGAATCACATTGACTATGTTGTGGATAAAGTTTATTAGCATAGTCACAAATTTGTTTATTACATCTATATGAATATGCTAAGGAGGTTTCGTCAATTACAAAATTGATATTTTTACATTCAGTAGTTATAAAATTCTTTAGGAGCCCATTTCTATACTTTTTATACTTAGCTGAGTTATGTGTTAAATATGTAACTTGCCTTGGGTCACATACCAAAGTTAAATTTAAATCACATTTTGCAAAGATTTTTAAAATATCCAAATCATACCCGGCCAGGTCTTGGGATTCGTCAATTAATATATAATCGTATATTTCGGAAAGTCGATTTATTATTTTTCCTCCCGTTTCTTGATTAACTCTGATAGCAAGCTTTGATACTTTATCAGAATAAACTCTATTGTTTTCGGAAAAATAAAATTTATGAAAATTTTCTTCTTCTGCATATGGTATTTTCCTGCCATTTTTTTTATCTACATATTTTATTCCGGATTTTTCATTTACAAGTAGTAATCCTTTTATTTTATGTTCAAATAAAACAGCTTGATAAGGTTTGATACATTGTTTTATTAAAAATGAAAACCAAGTAGAAATCGTAACGTTAGAAGGGATATAACCAACTAATTGGATAAATTTATTCTTAATTTCTAAAGCATTTGATTCTGTATATGTTGTAATTAAAATTGATTTCTGAGGAATTAATAATACCTTATTGATTAAAGTTGTTGTTTTTCCTGAACCTGCTGAGGCAATGATGATTTCATTTGTCATGATTAAAGTACATTGTAAATAAATTCGGGGAATTGAATTACTTCTGTTGTTTCAAATATTTTCAAGGCACATTCAGTTTTATTAAGTTTCATGTATTTGTGAAACTCATTTTCATTAGTGAACTCTTTACCAAGAATTGAATTAAATAACTCGATTGAATTAGACTTTAGTAGTTTAGGCTCAAGTGTATTATAATTAAAAGGTTTATCATAGATTTCAAAATCTCCTTCGTCGACGATATTATCGTAAGAAATTATAATATTTGGTTTTGAATTTTCTCTTATGTAATTTTTGTATTTATTTTCAAGTTGTTCAAGACTCCAATCTGTATCGGTAATAATAGTAACAGGTTTATTTATTTTTTCAGCTATTTGTAAAAATCTTAAAAAAGAAGTTCCTACTGAAATAACATCTATTCCGTCTTCAATAGGTAGTTTACCTTTATGTTTTTGAGAATATGCTTTTTGAATAATCAACTCATCTGAATCTCCTTCTACAAGTATTGATTTTTTACTTAATATTAATCTAAGAGTATCGTAACCAGCTAATCTTTTAAAGTAGGTGTATGTTTCATTATCCAAATCATTAAATGTTATTGTTTTTTGAGAGTTTAAAAGAATAACACTTTCTAAACCTAATTTATTTGCAATAAAACTGTTATGAGTAGTTACAATAATTTGCTTGTTTTTTGCACCTTTTTTCAAGTCATGAATTAATTCATTTAATTTTGTATGTGATAAGTGGTTTTCTGGCTCTTCTATTAAAAGGACATTAGATTCTAATGTTTTTTTATGTGACAAAGCCAGTTTTGTTTTTATTATACATTGCTCTCCTTTTCCAATATGATGGAAAGGTATATCGTCAAGATATGTCACTAATGAATTTTCCCAAGAATTTTTAGAAGACAATTCGACTGATAATTCAACTTTTTTACTAGAGATATTTGAATCAGTTTGTATTTTTTTGTTAATATTAATTATTGAATCTTGTTCCATAAAGACATCTTTCATCTTTCTATGTGCTTGAGAAACATCAACAACTTCTTTTTTGTCTAAAAAATCTCTAATAATTCTACTGATATAAATGTCAGAACCATTTTGTAATCTTCCATTTGAAGAATCTATTAAAGCAGGCTTTATAGGTATTAATTTAGGTGTTATCCTTTCATCTCTAGCAAAAGATTCCCAATAAAAATTATAATACTCAATAGGTAAGCTTTTAATACTTTTGTTTTTGGTTAAGATTTGATATTCGGGTAAATATTTTTCGTCAAACTCTATGTTAAATGATAGACCTATTAAATCGGATTTTTCAGAGTTTTTATTTCCTTTAAAGATTGATGAAGTATCTTGTGATAAAAATATTTCAATTTTAATTGATGGGGGAGCTAAAGGTTTATCTGTTTCTAAGCTTAATATATATTCCTTTATTGTTTCTTTGTTGAAAAGATATTCATTTAATTCATTTTGGATATATCTACCTTTAAACCATCCTGATAAAGTAAGGTTTATGGCTTCTAAAATAGTTGATTTACCAGCTTCATTATCACCAACAATTATATTGACATTTTCATTTAAAATTAATTCAAATTCTTCTTTAAAGCATTTGAAATTTTTGATTTTTATTTTCTCAATATGCATTTTTCTTTTTTTAAAATAACAACACGATGTTGTATTATTCTTCAATTTGGTTTTTATAAAATTACGTATTTGCATTCGTGAATCATAAGCTTACTTTTCCACAAACTATAAAAGTTCTTAACAAATGATAGGTACAAAAAAATCCTACTAAAAAAATGAGTAGGATTGTTTGTAAAAAGAGAATTGTTGTGTTAAAATACTTGTGGGTATGTTTTACAATAACTGTAAAATTAGAAATTTAAAAGAATAGGTTTAAAGTGTTAGCCAGTTATACAGTATAGTTTTTAATGGTGAATTGTGGCTTAAAACCTAGGTTTAAGTACATGTTTTTTCCCATGTTAGAGGCTTGTAAGGTTACATATTTATGGTCTTTTGCAATGGCTTTGTTAATTAATAACTTCATAATTTCTTTAGCATAACCATTTTTTCTCATTTCTGGAGGAACACCAACTGCATGAATTCCAGCAATATTATTTGTTGTGTGTAATATAGCAGTGCCAACAGGAGTGTTATTGCAATATGCAATATAGTAATTCACTGTTTTTAAAGTTTTAAGAAGGGTAGTAGTGCTTATATTGTATTTAAATGATTTTAGAAAAATGTCTGACCAAAGCGCTGCATCAAGGTTGTTTAAAACCGGACGAATGACAACATTGTTTTTAGGTTTTAAAGGTTTGTTTAGTTCTAAATACATTGCAATTTGCTCAAATTTTAAACGAAAACCATTGTTCTCTAAAATTGTTTCTTCATTTTTATTGTGCTGGTTCCAAATAGGAATTGTTATACTTGTTGGAATTGTAGATAGTACATTCTTAATTTCAGAAATAATTTCAGAATTAATGTGTTGGTGTAGCCACAACCTGTTTGGCCATTCAGATTGGCTAATTACACAGTAACTAATATTGTTTGTTTGGTAATAAGAATTAAAAGATTCTCCTACTGTTTGCCAAAGGTTTATTAAATTATCAATATTGGCATTTGCTAAATTAGTTGTTGTTTTCATTTTGTGTTGATTAAAATAATTCCTGACATCATAATAGCAAAACCTATAACTCGTTTAATAGAAATAGGTTCTGTGGGCAAACCTAACCATCCAAAATGTCCTGCAATTATAGAAAAAGTTAGTTGTCCAAATAAACCTAAAGAAATCATAGTGGCTATTCCTAATTTAGGTATGGTGTAGTAATACAAACTAATTCCTACTACACTAAACAATGCACCAGTAAACCATAAATATTTAGGAATTTGTTTAAAATTTAGTTCTAATATATATGATTTGCTTGTTAGTAAAACAAGAACAATGGCAAAAACACTACTGCTTAAAAAGGCAAAAACAGAGGCTAGCAAAGGGTTTTTTAACCATACACCTAATGTGGAGTTTAAAGCACCTTGAGCTGCTAAAAATACACCTCCTAAAATTGCTAATGTAAATAGTGAAATTTGGTTCATTGTCTGTTTTGATTCATTGTTGAAACAAAAATAGATGGATCCAAAAAGTTACAACTTTACATATGTTGATTTTAAGAATTTATATTTTTTATAATTCTACTTAATTGAGTAGGGGTAATACCTAAATGAGATGCAATGTGTAGTTTTTGTATTTTTTTGTCAATATTTGGATGTTCTTGAAGTAGTTTTAAATATCTTTCGGTAGCATTGTCCATTACTAAAGATACCTCTCTTTTTTCTTTGTCAATAATCCAGTTTTTTTCTAAATAGGCAATGTAAAAGTTTTTTAACTCTATATTTTGTTCAATAAATTGTCTGTATTTTTTGTAGTTTATACAAATCAGTAGGGTGTCTTCAAGAGATTCTAAGGTAAAATCAGAAGGTTTGTTTAAAATAGACGATACGGTTGAGCCTGCAAAATCATTTTCAAGAAAAAGATTTTTATTATAAGTGTTTCCGTTATAATCAGTTATGTAGGCTCTTAAAGCTCCTTTGCAAATAAAATAAATGTTTTTAGAAACTTGACCATTCCTAAGTAAAGTTTCATTTTTTTCTAAGGTTTTAAAAGAGATGATAGATTCTATTAACGACCATGTTTCTTTAGAAATTAGAGAATAACTTTCAAACTTTAGTTTTAATTTTAGAATATAATTATGTTCCTTTAAATGCAATTGATTATTACTTATATGTTTATACAAAGCTAAAATACATTAAATAAGATGATTGTTTATGGTTTGTCTAAATCACATTTATTTTCTGGGTGTTGCCAAATTATTTTAATTTCAGTTAAATATTCATAGAGTTCGTTGGTGCTACCCAAAATTTCTCCATAACAATTGTAAACGTTAGATTGAAAATTAACCAAAGGATTGCAGTTTTGGTCTATAAACACAGTTTCATTTTTGTACAAGGCAGATTTAAAATAAGTGTATTCATCTGCATTGTTTATTTGTTCTTTAATCCATGGTAGTTCTAGCGTTGGTTCTAAAACACGACAAACAAATATGGGTTCATCTTTTGTTTTATTACTACAAAATGTTAAGAAGTAGGCTACAAAAAGTAAGGTTATTATTTTTTTCATTTAATTGTGTTGTTTGCAATGTAGATGCAAATTGTTTAAAAGGTTGCTACACTAAAACCGAATAAAAAATTGGTAAAACAACAAATACCTTTAAATTTTTTTTTAGTACAAAATTGATTAAAAGTAGGCTTTTTTTGATGTTGTAAAAATCCGTTGTGAATGTTTTGTATATTTGATAGTTGTACTTAATAACAGCTATTAGCTGTTGTATTTAACTAGAAAAATTAAAGTTTATAAACAAAAAAAATGAATAAAAAAGAAGTAGCAAAGCAGTATATAGTTGACCTAGAGAAAGGAAATGTTGATGGAATAGTAGCTTTATTTAGAGCAGATGGAATTGTTGAATCACCGTTATATGGAATCAAACAAGCAGATGAATTTTATCGTATACTGAATAACGATACTTCAAATTCTGATCTTTATGTAAAAGGAATTTTTGAAGAAAATGAGTCGGGCAATTTAGCACTTTATTTTACTTACAAATGGACTTTAAAAAACAATCAAAAAGTAGAATTTGATGTGGTAGATATTATTGAGTTTGATGCTGAAAACAAGATTTGTAAGCTAAAAATTATATACGATACCGTTACTGCCAGAAAACTAGTAGAACAATTATAAGGTTTTATTAAAACGCTTATAAACAAGACTCACCACTTAAAGCTTAAATTATAATGATTAGAAGTAACAAACCCTATCTTTTAGTAATGCTGTTATTTGTGCAGTTTTTTTCTGTAAATGCTCAAGAATTAAACAAACAAGCAAAGAAAAAAATTACACAACTAGAAAAATTAATGACCAAAGCCCAAAAAAAAGGGTTTGATGTTACAAGAGAAGAAACCATTGTTTGGTTTTCTAAAGAGTTTTTAAAAATAGCCAAGTGGGATGAAAATCATACCGATTTTATTCAGGAGTCTTTTGAAAAATTTACCCCAATAAAAGGAGACAAAGCTCAAATGGCTAAAGAGCTACCAAAGTTTGAAAGAACAAAAGTAATTGAGATTTTAGACCAAGGTATTGACAATCTTACAAAAGTAGTGAAAGGAACCATTGTAAGAAGACCTGTAAGAAAAGTAGATTGGGAACACATAAAGGTTGAAAATGATCAGTTTACCAGTAATGGGAAACCAATATTTTTATATGATTATTTTTCAAAATCAATGGGGAACCCTACTTCTGATCCCAGTATTTATAACGATCATTTAGGAAATATAGACCATATTGGAGGTTTTTCATCTAGTTCTTTAAAAGAAGACAGAACTTTTAATGCATATGCTCTTAACAAAGCTATTCATCATCCTAATACCAAAGCAGGATACCTTTTACTTTGGAATACAAATGTTCCTAAATGGATTAAAGAACAAGAACCAGAAGTAACCAAAGGAAGGAGTACTTTTGTTGGTTTTGATATTGATAATCCGCTAATGCGTGATGTTTGGAGCGATATTATAAAAAAAGCAGGAGAGGTAACCAAAGGAAAAAAAACAGTGCAATTGGGATACATATTGGCTAATGAACCACATTGGTTTTCTGAAAAAGGGAGTTGGGCTTATAAGCTAGGTGAAATGAATGACCTTTCATCGTATACTCTAAAAAAATACAAGCATTGGTTAAGTGTAAAGTATAAAAAGAACATTACTAAACTTAATCAAAACTGGAACACAAATTTTAAATCGTTTGATGATGTAGCTTTTGAGTTTCCATTAAGAAAAGAAACAAAAGGAACACCGTTAAGGTACGATTGGGATCGTTTTAACATGGATAGAGCAATAGAGTGGTTTGCTTTTTTACAAACAGAATTGCACAAAACCAATCCGAATGGAGATACGCATATAAAATTACAACCGCACTTTTTTTCGGATGATGATCGTTCTCATGGAATTGATATAGAATCGCTTACTGAACTGACTACAATGATTGGTGATGATGCCAAAACTAGAGAAAAAGATATGCGATACAATAGAACAGAACCATGGGAAAAATATTATTCATATCATTGGGAAGAGCTTTGTGTTTCGTACGATTTTATGGAATCTGTAGCTCTTGAAAAAATACATGTAAATTCAGAAACCCATTTTTTGTCTAGTGTTGCTTGGCGTAAATTAGATACCTCTCCAGCGTACATTAGAAATAATTTTTGGTTGGCAACTTTGTTTGGAATGGATGCTGGTTTGTCTTGGTTTTGGGCTAGAGATCCAGATGGTTCACCAGAAGCAAGATTCGAAAATAACGTTCACTCTTCGGACAATGCCTTACAGAAATCTTTTGCAGCTTCGGTAAATATGCAGCCTCAGGTAGCCAATGAACTTACGCAGGTAATGATGGATTTGAATAGTTTTTCAGAAGAAATAATGGCTCTACGTCGTCAAAGAAGACCTATAAGGTTGTTTCATTCAGAAACATCGGCTATCAATAAAAAACATCATATGTCAGAACAATATCCTCTTTATGAATCGTTATTTTTTGAAGGTTTTCCTGTAGGTTATGCAACCGAAAAGATTATCAAAAAACAAAACCATAAAAATTGGGATGTCGTTTTGGTTTACAAAACACCATATGTTACAGATTCTGAATTTGATGAACTTCAGAAATATTTAGATAATGGAGGAACTGTTATTTTAGACAACAAGACTAGTCTTTCTATGGACGAATATGGTCATAAACGTTCAACGACTTTAAAAAACAATAAAGGAAAATTACACATTTTAAACACTAACAAACACCAAGATTTAAAGACATTGGCATTGCAATTGGTAGATGCCAAGTTGCCAAAAGTTGTTTTATCAGAATCTAACGGATTGGCACAAAAAGGATGTGTATGGAGAGTTGCTCCTAACGGAAAAGGCGGGTATATGATGACAATTGTGAACCTAGGTAAAAACAAAGCACAATTAAAAGTATCTATGAAAAACGGAGACACTGTAAAGTGTACAAACATGCTTACAAGAGAATCTTTAGGAACTAATTTTGAACTTGGAGTGCATGGTGTTTTGTTGCTAGAAATAGAAAAGTAATTATAAAGCTAGTTTTTAATTAGTTTTCCTGTACTTCTATTTTGTTTGCAAGTAATACTAAATATATAGAATCCTTTTTTTAGTTTTTGGATGTTTATTTTTTGGTTATTACGAGTAGTTAAAGACATTATTTTTTTTCCACTCATATCATACAATTCAAACAATGCTTGATGATGTGTGTTGGATAAATTTACAAAAACATTTTCTTTGGCTGGGTTGGGGTATATTCCTAAAATTGATTGAGGGGTATTATCTGGTTTTGATAAACTCTCTGTTTCTGAGTAATAAAATTTAGTTTCTCTATATTTTTCCATCTCAAGATTTAAATAATCATTACTTGTAATTTTATGATGAAAGGTAGCAGAATTAGTGTAAGATGAAGGCAGTATTAGTTCATCTTTTAAAGTGGAATAGTCATAGCTAAAAACGTTTTTAGTAACATTGATGTCACTATCAAAAGATTTATTGGTAATTGAGTTCAAAGGCTCATCAGAATTAAAACCAAAGGTATGCTTTGAGGCAATTACCCATTCGTCAGTGGTCTTATCCCATTTGTATTCATTTGTTTCAAGTACTTTCCAATTGTGGGTATTGTAAAGTGTTTCTTCTTTAGTAGTTGGTATGTATTGAGAAAGATCTACATTCCATCTTGAAAAAATTACGTGTTTTAAATGTCCAGAATTGTATTCATAGTTAGTGCAACCAAATTTTTGCCATTCAAGTTCGTTTTTTTGTTTGATATAAGTTGTATCGGCCAAAATATGATTCTCGGTATCATACGTATATACTTTTCTAGATTTTAATACCCATGCATCAGAATCGGTATATTTGGTGTAGGACGTATCTACTTGTAACAGCCCTTTTGAATTGTAGTGTTTTGTCGTTTTTTCAATTTGCAACCATATTCCTAAATCAACTAACCATTTACTATTTATAACCTCTGCCACATCTCCCTTATGGGTATAAGTATAATCTATTCTCTTTTTTGATTTTGAAATTAGATGATGTTCATAGCGTATGATGTTATTTTGGTTATTGTATTCTTTTATTTCCTTTACTCTAATTTTCCATTTGTTATTTTCACTGTCCCAACTATATTTTTCAACTAAAGTGTCTTTATAATTGTTATAAGAAAAAGATTCTTTAAAGCTTTTTTGATCCCACTTACCAGTTAAGTTGTTTTTTCTGTAAGCAATAATACTATCTAGACTTTGTTTTGCTTTGGGAATGTTGGAATTACGTATAATTTGGCTACATACAAAAGGAGCACTAAGAAAACTTATAAGTGTAAAAATTAAGAGTTTAAACATGTCTTAAATGATTCATTTAACTTTACACAAAAGTAGATTTTGTAGGTAAAAAAAATGTTGCCTCAGGATAACTTATTAAATTAATTTTGTTTTAGAAATAAACTTTTTTCTTTACTGTATTGCTGTGGAGTCATATTTAAATAACTAGCTATGTATTTGTCTGGAGTATCTTTTAAAATCCAATTAGATCTTTCTACGGTTTCATAAAAAAGAGAAAATCGTTTTGAAGGATTTTTATTTTGCAATAGCATCATTCTGTTTTCACGATCGAGAAGAATTTTTTCATAAACTTTAAACATAAGATAACTGAATTCATGGTTTTTTTGAGCTAATGCTTCTATCTCTTTCTTATCTATGGAAATAATTTCAACATCGGTTATTGCTTCATGAACTTCGGTAGATGGAGAACCAACTATGTAGCTTTTAAGATTGTTAAAACCCAATCCTTTGGGAGTAATATTTACGGTTTTAGACTCTCCTTCATCAAAAATATATTGATGAACCACTCCTTTAACAACAATATTTGCCTTTGTTTCCACCTCACCTGTTTGTAAAATAAATTCTCCTTTTTTGTACAAACGTTTGATAAAGTATGTTTCTATTTCCTGAAATGTTTCTTTTGTAAGAGAACAAGCTGATTGAAAAAATGTATATAATATTTCTTGATCAGTGATACTTAAATTCATCATGTTCTAGTTGCTTTTTAAGTGTTATAAGGCAACAAATGTTATAAAGATAAAACTACAAACTTAAGTTTATTTCTTTAGTATGATTGATAGTTATTTTAGGGAGATGTTTTTGAAGTATTTATAAAAGAGCTTGTCAATAGATGTTTTTTAAATAAATAAAGATAGCAGTTCCAACATAACCTTTTGTTTTGGTTAAGAACCACTATCTTTTAAATATATTATTTTACAAACTAGTTTTATTCAGTTGGTTTATTAAAATGGAGCAAAAGTATCTTTAGATCCACCAGGAATACTCCAACGCTCCTTAGCGGAAACATTAGTAGGTGTGTCAATAGCAGCTATTGAATTATCAATAGTTCCATAACTACTAGAATTACCTCTAGGTATTTGCATACGATCACCATACAGCCAAACAACTAAATTACTACGTTGTCCGCTTGTAATAGGATGTGTAGCATGTGGCACATTTCCACGATGAATGATTGCTTTACCTGGTTCAAAAATTGTTTGTACAGTTTTTCCACTAGCTTGGTCATAAAAATCTACTTGAGAACCTTCAAATGTTTCATTGGGCAAGTTTGTATTTATATTTAAAGTAGCAGCAGAAGCATCTGTATGTGCACGTAAATCTTTGTCTTTATCGGGGTTGTACTGAATAGAAAAACCAAAAGTTTGACGATCATAACCATATGTACCAAGTAATAAACGAGCAATAGGTCGCATGTAACGATCCATCATATCGTTGTAAAATTTTTGAAAATTAGGTGCTGCAAGATAGCCTTCTGAACGTGGGTCTAGCATCATTCCATAACGATTTAGCTGAATACCGTATGGGGCACGTTTTGGAATTTGTGAATTTGCCACTGCTTCTAAATATTCACGAAAATCTTTTAAACGTTCAAGATCAAAAAACTGTGCAGAATACACTCCAGGGATAATTTCTTCCCATAAATCTGCAACAGCATTTTCTTTTTCAGGGTTTTCCCAAGCATCATTAATTGCTTGTCGTAAACGTGAATCAAGAAGGGTTTCATCAGGAATTAATAAATTGTTTTTGTTTTCAACTTCCCATTCTGCCCATGCATTTTCAAGTAGATTTTTATGTTCATTCCAGAATTGTGAAACAGAAGCATCGCGTTGAAGTGAAGCTTGACGAGAGGGTAAAGTTAGTGCACGAGCCTGTGCAAGAGCGTTAGTAGTTTTCATTTTTTTTATTTTTTGTTTGTTATTAAATTCAATGTTTTTTTAATTGTTTGTTTTATATAGTATGCTGATTATTAAATACTATAAAAAATATAGTTACAAAATTAAGTATAGTTTTGTACCTTTGCAATAACGGTCAAAAATGATAGTATATAATTTATGAAAACAGCAAAACAAAAAATGTTAAAGTTTAGAGGGAGTGAATACCCTTGTTGTGCAAGCTTAACTATGGGGGTTATAGGAGGGAAGTGGAAAACGGTTATTCTTTATCATTTGATGACAGATAAACTAAGGTATAATGAGTTAAGAAAATGTATGCCCACAGTTACGGAAAGAACGCTGAGTTTACAACTAAAGGCATTAGAAGAAGATGGTTTGATTAAAAGAAAGGTTTATGTGTCTAAACCACCATTAAAAGTAGAATATTCGTTAACAGATTTTGGTAAAACTTTAATTCCGTTAGTTCAATCTATTGCGGATTGGGGAGATTCTGTGGCTGAGAAATCTGTTTAGTAGATTTGTTGTATTGAACGATTGGATAGAGTATATGTATTGCTAAGTTTTGGAGTTTAGCAATATTGTTTGGGTAAAGAAAAATAGAATTTACTGCCTACGTTAAATTCACTTTCTACCCATATTCTTCCTTTATGATAATTGATGAAATCTTTACAAAGTATAAGACCTAAACCAGTTCCTCTTTCGTTGTTTGTACCTGTGGTTGAATAGGTGCTATCAATTCTAAATAATTGATTTAGATTGTTTTTTTGAATACCTATACCTGTATCTATAATAGAAAATATAAACTCTTTTTCTTTTTCTTGAACATTAATGTAAATATCTCCTTTTTGGTGAGTAAATTTAATAGCATTGGAAATAAGGTTTCTTAAAACAACTTCAATCATTATTTTATCTACATATAAAATAAGATTTGAGGGTAAATTTATATGGGTATGAATTTCCTTTTGATCCGAAGCTATTTTTAGCAAATCTAAGGTAGATTTTATCATAAGAACCATATCAACATATTCAGGATGAAACTCCATTTTACCTGTTTGAGCCATCGACCATTCTGTTAAATTAGAGAGTAAATTTACAGCGTGTTTAGAGGAGTCATGTATAATTTCTGCATATTCAGCAATACTTTCATAATCGTTGTTTTTTACTTGTTCACTTAGTAGTTGGCTAAAGCCTAAAATACCATTAAAAGGACTTTTTAAATCATGAGCAATAATGGAAAAAAACTTATCTTTTGTAGAGTTAGATTGTCTTAAAGATGCTTCACTTTTTTTAAGATTAAGTTCGGCTGTTTTTCTAATCGTAATATCATTTATAATAGATAGAATACATTGTTGTCCATTAATGTTAATAATTTTAGCAGAAATTAATCCATAAAATAATTCACCCGATTTTTTACGAAATTGATATTCTTGTTCTACAACTTGATTTTCAGATTTTAGTAATGTTATAAACTTTAAACGGTCTTTAGGAAATGCCCAAAGTTTTAAATCTATGGTTTTATAACCGATTAATTCATTGGGCGAATAACCACAAATAGATTGAATTTTATTGTTGACTTCAAAAATTTCTCCGGTACTAAATTTGGAAAGCAGTATCACAAAAGGAGCTGCATAAAAAGCTTTAGAAAACTTTTCTTCTTGATTGTTAACATCAACAATTAATCTTTTATTATACATTAAAGAAAGACTATAGGCAAGTATTATTACAATAAGCTCCCAATTTAAAATAAACAAAGACTCAATAGATTCTGACCGATGATTATAGCTTAAAGCTTCTGGATTTTGAGTAAGATAGATGAGTCGTATAATTTGTGTAATAAAAACAATTGTAAATACATAACCCATTGGACGAGTTATATTACGCATGTTTGTAGGTGTTCTAACAAACATTAAATGCATTATTTGCATACTAAGTAATACAAATGCAACGGTAATGTTAATGTGCCTAGCTTTTAAATCAGGAACTATATAAGTAAAATAACTATGTATTAAAAAAAAGATAAAAATTAAAATATAGTTTTGAATTTGGGGTCCTTTCTTTTTAACAAAATGCTCTAACCCTATAAGTAATGTAAGTATAGAGGCTACAATTAGTACGTTGGCTATAGGAATAGAAAGCCAATCAGGAATACTGTTTCTGAAAAAGACCAATACATTTCCTGTAGTAGTCATAAGCATACTAAGGACTATTAAAAGTGTACCTGGAAACCTGGTTTTAATTTGAAAATAGAGGTATCCGCTTAAAATTAAATTAATAATATTAATTAAAATATAACTAAAGTAAATTGTTTTAAGATCAATGTAGGGCATCTGTTTGTTTTTACAAATTGATCTATTTACTTAAAATAGAAACAAATGTTGATTAAATGTATTTCTTTTTTAGAGAAATTAAAATTCAATAATAACTATTTCAAAAGTCTTTTATATACTTTTTGAGTATATTTTTACTTTGGTGTACGTTTTTTTTAGCAGGGTTGTTTTTGTTTCTTTTGGTTTTAACTAAGCCATCCCGAAGCATCGGGACAACAAGATTTGGCGACCTAGTAAATATACAAAAAACTTAGGAGTAAGATAGGACTCCGCATGAAGTTTAGCCGGTGTTAGCTTTTGTTTTTTATGAGTTGAATTTATATTAATAGTAGTTTTCTTTGTACTGAAAAATGGAATATTTTCTTTTAGTTATCCATGTTTTTTTTAGATTTTTTTTTGAATTCAAACTCTAAATTTTCAATTCTGTTTTCAATAATTTTTTTATTTATCCAATAATTGATAATAAAAGAAATTATAGAGATAATAATTTGAGTTTTTATTTCACTTCCATTTGCCCAAAAGAAAATATAACTAGCTAAGCTGACTAAAGTAGATTTGTACAGAATAGAGTTAATATGTATTTTCCATTCGTTATTATAGAATTCACCGCTTAATATTGGTTTAAAAATGTAGTAACCATTTGGAGTATTAGGTTTTATTATTTCTTGAAATTTTAAACTATTATGTACAGTGACTTTAAGGTTGTTGTTTTCTAAAATGTTGATTAAAACATTCTGGTTTAAATTTGTTAGTTTAATAGTAGATTTGATTTTCATTTTTTTCTTTAATGAAAGGTAAGGGGATTGTATATAAAAAGTAGCTAATTTATATGCATTATTTTTTAGTTAGAAATAAAGATAGCAGAAAAGAACCAAACTTTAATTTAGGTCTTAACTGCTATTTTTTATATACGTAGTTGTAGGTAGTCTATTTTAAATTAATCATCCCATCGAACATAATTTAACATAGTTGAGATATGACTTTTTGTGAACACATCGACCCCAGCCAATTGAGTAATCCAACGTGACTCAATTTCATTATAACTATCTTCAATTACTTTGTTTAGGAAGGTGTCAAATAATAGGTATTTATTGTCCCAGCCTATTTTTTTTGCCGAAGCACTCATTACTTCCAACATATTTGTTGAACTATGAATTCGTTTAACTGTTTCATATAAATCATACACATAGGCTTTAGTCAATAGAACATCTTCTTTAGTTCCTATTCCTGTTAAATGCCCTCCAATAAATACATCAAAATCATAAGCTAAAATTTGGTCAAACACTTTTAAATAATTGTGTACATTATTACTCAAATCGAGATTTTTAAAAGGCACATAACCAGGTGCTAAAACATCTATTACCATTAAAAATTTGTCTTTAGGAATAGATACAAATAAATCTCCTTCATTTGAGTGGTAATTCATGTGATTTGAAAGGTGAATCTGTTTGTCTCCCTTTCTTAAAACTAAAGCACCTTTAAAAGTTTTATTGGGAATCAATCTTCTCGAATCATTCTGTTCTCTCAAAAAATCAGCTACTCCAGTTTGCGATATAATTTCTAAATCTTTGATATTGGATAAATATTGAGAACCACCAATATGGTCTGAATGTCCATGTGTATAGACTAATGTTCTAATTGGTTCATTTGTTACTTCTTTAACAGCTTTTTCAATATTTTTACCAAAACTCTCAGGTGCATCAATTAAAACAACACCATCAGAAGTTACGATCATGGCAGATTGCCATATTCCATCTGTTAACACATAAATATTTGGTTTTACTTCTTCAATGGCATAGCCTTTTTCATAGCTAACTTTTATAGATTTTTCTAATGTGCTTTTTAGAACTGGTTTATAGCTTTCTAAGGACTTTTGCGTGTATGCTTGTATTGATATAGCAATTATTGCTACTAATGTTATTATGTTTTTCATTCTGTATTAAATTTTAACTTCTTTTTTAGGTAATGTTTGAAAAGTCCATTCACCACCGCTTTTAAATGTATCGGCTGTTGCGAAAGTGTCTTCCATATATTGGAAGTAAGTTATTTTTCCTTCAGTATTTACTTTTGCAAAAATTGCAAAAGGAGATTTTCGAGCACGATCTAATAATTTTGATCTTAATGTGAAATGACCAAATATGGCAACATCTACACCATTGTCAAAGGCTGTTTCAGGAACGAATTCGTCTACAGTCCACTGTTTATATACACCCTTAAAGACTTCAGAAAAACTTTTTGGACCAAAATGTGTACCTGCCCATGGCATTATTTTGTTTAAATCATCGTTCTTATAGTTTAATGAAACATATACAAAATCATCAGCCAAATATTTATAAGTATGTTCTAGGTTTGTAGGTTTTTTTAGTAATTCTTGTACGGTTTGTGTAGGAGTCATCTTTTCTATTTTATTTTCCATTTTGTTTTGAGTTGTATTAGATGTTTTATTCCTGCCACAACTGAAGCAGCATAATAAAACAATAGCGATATAACTTATTTTTATTTTTTAGAGTTTAAATAGATTAATGATCCGCCTGCTAGTGCAATGTTTTTTAGTAAACCAAAAGTGTATGTTTGAGTCATTTTACCGCCAGCTAAAACTCCTGGTAAATCCATTGTAAGAGCAAATACTAATAGCAAAACAGCTAGTAGAAAACTAGACCAATCATCTAATTTCTTAAGTAGTATACTTATTCCTGAAGCAATAAGTGCTACTCCTGTAAGGTAAATCCAAAAAATGCCACCAGGTATTGGAACCATTCCTGCCATTGTATTGCCATTTAAAAAGTGGAATAGTCCAAAAATTATCATAGGCACTGCATATAGATATTTGCCTATTATGCTTGTCTTAAATAAAATAATTTTCATGTCTGTTGCTTTTAATTATTTCGTTTTATTAAACATATAACGAGCTATTTTCCAAGAGCCATCTTCTTTTTCGAAAACAAATAATTCTCTGTTTTCTTCAGGAATAGTTTTGCCATTTGCATGTATTAATGTAGTCCCCTTAGAACTTGTAACGGCATAAGCAAAAGTGTTTTCAATTGTAATTTCTTCAATATAAAACTCGATGTTCAATTGTATTTGAGAAAACACGAAGTCGTAAGCTTTTTTAATGTTTTCTGTTCCTATTGCTGAGGGGGCACCACTAGGCATAAAAACACCATATTTAGTATATAAAGTTGTTGCTTTTTCTGCATTAGATGTGTTTAATGTTTCTTTGTAAGTCATTAATAAACTTTCGATTTTTTGCTTTGCTAATTTTTCCATTGTTTGTGTGTTTTGAAGATTTTTTTTATTTGTTTTTTTTGATGTGTTTACACAAGAAGCTAATAGCGTTGATGCTATTAAAATGAGTAGAAGTTTTTTCATTGATTGTTAGTATTAATTTTTAATACCACAAAGATGAGATGTAATGATAAGATGTACCTATAAGGTAGATTAAGAATACTTCTTAATGTAGATTAAGATTTTGCTATTTTTTTACGAATAGTACTTAAAAATTCTGGTGTAACACCAAGGAAAGATGCAATTTGAACGTTTGAAATGCGGTTAAAGAAGTATGGGTGACGGTTCATGAAATCAAGATAACGTTCTTCTGCCGTAGAGCTTATGTTTTGTAAAACACGTCTTTGATAAGAAACTAGAGCATTTTCAGTAAAAACTCTGAATATCCTATTAAATTTGGGGTGATTCACAAACAAATCTAATTGGTCTTGTTTTTTTATTTGAAGTATTACAGAATTTTCAATAGCTTCAATATATAATTTGCTTGGTTCTTCAGAATGAAAACTTCCAATATCACCAATCCACCAATTTTCTACTGCAAATTGGATGTTATGTTCTTTACCTTTTTCATCAATAAAATACATTCTAAAACATCCTTCAACAACAAACGTGTTTAGTTTACAGATATCGCCTTCTTGAAGAATAAATTGTTTGCGTTTAATTCTACGTTGTCTAAATACTTTTTCTAGAGCATCTATTTCCTTTTTCTTAAGTGGTAAAATATTGGAAAAGTAATTTATGATTGGTTCCGTATTCATATTTTTCATGTATCGTCCTGAAATAGGTTGACCTTTTTTGTGTTTTTTAAAAGGTTAACAATTCCAGTTTGTTTTTATTTCTTCGGTACGATTTGTAGTTTATATTTTGATTTATGTGCACGTGTTTGGGAGTGCATAAATCAAGACTACAATGTGGACGAAGATTGTTATAAATATGGACCGACTTTTTGGTGATTGTTTTTGCTAATTTAAGATTTTTTATGACATGTTTTAGTCCATATTCATATTTTAAAGTTCTGTTCATTCTTTCTGCAATTGCATTTTCGTAAGGATCATATTGTTCTGTCATACTCATGATGATTCCATTCTCTTCGGCAAACTTTGTATAGGTAGAATTACAATATTGGATACCTCTATCAGAGTGATGAATCAATTTTTGATTAGGATATTTTCTATTGTTGATAGCCATTTTAAGTGTATCTAAGCATAGTTCAGTTTTCATGTTATCATCTATCTTATATCCCATAATTTGCTTAGAATACGCATCTGTAACGAGTGCCAGGTATGCATGTCCTTTATCTGTTTTAATGTATGTGATATCCGTTACCCAAACTTGTTCAGCTCTGGTAGGTACTTTGTCTTTAATTAAGTTCTTGTATTTGTAAAACATGTGCTTTGAATTGGTAGTTACATGATAGTTTTTATTTCTCTTAATCAGTAGTTTATGGTTTTTAAGAAGAGTGAAAAACTTATCTCTTCCCATTTTAATTCCAAGGTTTTTGAACTTATTTTTGAGTTCATGATACAGTTTTTTAGCTCCCAAAAACTGTCCAATTTTGTTACGACACTCCTTTACAAGTTTGATGATAATTTGTTCGTTATTTAGTTGTTTTTGATGGTTTTTTAAGCGTTTATAGAAAGCTTGTTTACTAATCCCAAAACATTGAGTTAACCATTTTCTTTTAAACGGTTTTGTTTCTTTTTCTGAATCTCGTCTGCTAATGTTTTGGGCAATGACTTTTTTGACAATTCGGCTCCAGTGATGAGTTCCATATCAGCGATGATGTCTTGTTGAAAATCTTTTACGAATTCAAGCTCTTCAATTTTCTCTTTCAATTTTTTGATTTCGTCCTGTTTGCTCATTGCTTTTTTCTTTTGGTCTAAGGTACTATATTTTTTAATCCAATAGTCGATAGAAGATCTAGGAACGTTATATTTTTTAGCAGCAAAATTGGTAGAAATTTGACCGTTTTGAATTTGGTCAATGATGAATAATTTGAGTTCAAAACCTACTTTAGTATATGTTTTTTTTCGGCAGGGTTGTTCTTGTTTACTTTCCATAAGTGACTAATTATTGGTGAATTTTTAGTCAACCTATTTCAGGATTTTACAGTTTTCAGGTTGCTGCCAACGGTTTTGGCTAGGAAATGTTTGGGCTAAAAAGTAACGGAACTTTCAGCCATGAAACAAACAAAAGCCTTTTATATTATTTGTTTTTAAAAATAATATAAAAGGCTTTTGTGACCAAGTAAAAAGAAATAAACTTAAAGAAAGGAGGAAACCCCAAATGTTTTTTAGCCGGTGTTGCCTAACGTTTTTTATTTAATAATCTTGAATTAATACTTCAGTAGGTATATGAAGAGTCAAGCTTAATTTTCGAATCATTTCAAGTGTTAATTTTCTTTTCTTATTTAATATTTCACTTACTCTGCTTTTAAACCCCATAACTTCTGCCAAGTCTTTTTGTTTCATACCCATTTGTTCCATTCTAAATTTTATGGCTTCAATAGGATCTGGCATCCCAATAGGATAAACTTCATTTTCATATTTGTCAATTAACATTGATAATATTTCTAATTCGTCTCCTTCTTTAGAATCTTTTTTTGCATCAAAAATTAACTCAAGTCTTTCAAGAGCTTTTTGATAATCTTTTTCGTTTCTGATAGGTGATATATCCATAATTAAATTTCGTTAGCGTTAATTTTATCGTATTCAGCATGAGTTCCTATAAATCTTATCCATGAAATTTGATATTCAAAATTAAATTTCACAATCAGCCTATAGTTATTTCCTTTAATATTGAATACAATTCTGTTGTCTTTCAATATACTAGCACTTGGATATTCAGATTTTAAATCATTAATATTAATCCATTTTGCTTTTTCAGTTTCACGAAACCAGGCTTTTAATTGTTCTTCTGAATCTGCATGTTTAGTCCAAAAGTCTCGTAAAATTTTCTTAGAAATTACTCTCACTATAATCTTATTTTCTGCAAATATAAGAAAAAAGTTACCGTATTGGGATTTTTTTAGATAATGTTTGGCAACGGTTTTGACTAGGCTTTGTGCGGGATTGAAAATCGGCCAGATTTTCGAACACGGACTAAGCCGAAGCTTTTTGTTTGGTTTTGTTTCTTTGATTTCACAAAGCCAAATCAACAAGATTTGGCGACTTAGTAAATATACACAAAACTTTGAGAAAGCACAAAACCCGCATGAAGTTTAGCCGGTGTTGTGTGTAGGTTTTTCTATCAGATTCTATTTTTTAAAAACTTTAATAAAATTTTTCAATGACTATTTTTTTTTGTTTCAAAGAAAATCCTGTTTTAGAATATATTTTTTCATTATAAATTACTAAATCAAAATCTATGTTTTCATTTTTTAAAATTCCTGAGTGAAAATGGCCAAATTTTTTATCGAGTTGTTCAATTCTAATTTTTTCAGATTTAACGGATTCATTCATTAATCTTCTTATTGTCAAAGTATCTTTTAATTCTAAGATTGCAGATTCATAGCCATCGTTAAAACCATTTAGAATATCTTTTTTCAAAACATTTACATTACTAGGTAGTTTTGTGTTTGTCCACTTTTCATATAGATAAATATATCTACTATCAGGAGGGTTTGTAACTCTCCAACCTTTGTATATCCCAAATGTGATAGATATTAAAAAAGCTGAGAGTATCACGATTCTTTGTCTAATATGTGAAAAAAAGAGTATTCTTAGAATCATTGTAGTTATTAGAAGAATTACAAATAACATGAAAGAATGAAATAAGAATTCTAATAAGCTAAAAAAATCGATGTTCATTTTTTGAAGATGGTTGTATTGTCCTGAAATAGGTTGACCTTTTTTTGGTTATTTAAAAGGTTAATAATTCCAGTTTGTTTTTATTTCTTCGGTACGATTTGTAGTTTATATTTTGATTTAGGTGCACGTGTTTCGGAGTGCATAAATCAAGACTACAATGTGGACGAAGATTGTTATAAATATGGACCGCCTTTTTAGTGATCGCTTTTGCTAATTTAAGATTTTTTATGACATGTTTTAGTCCATATTCATATTTTAAAGTTCTGTTCATTCTTTCTGCAATTGCATTTTCGTAAGGGTCGTATTGTTCAGTCATACTCATTGTTATTCCATTATCTTCCGCAAACTTAGTGTAGGTAGGATTGCAGTATTGGAAACCTCTATCAGAGTGATGAATCAATTTTTGATTAGGATATTTTCTATTGTTGATAGCTATTTTAAGTGCATCTAAGCAGAGTTCAGTTTTCATGTTATTATCTATCTTATAACCCATAATTTGCTTAGAATAAGCATCTGTTACGAGTGCCAGGTATGCATGTCCTTTATCTGTTTTAATGTATGTGATATCCGTAACCCAAACTTGTTCGGCTCTGGTAGGTGTTTTGTCTTTAATTAAGTTCTTGTATTTGTAAAACATGTGTTTTGAATTGGTGGTTACATGATAGTTTTTGTTTCTCTTAATCAGTAGTTTATGGTTTTTAAGAAGTGTGAAAAACTTATCTCTTCCAATTTTAATTCCAAGGTTTTTGAACTTATTTTTGAGTTCATGATACAGTTTTTTAGCTCCTAAAAACTGTCCAATTTTGTTACGACACTCCTTTACAAGTTTGATAATAATTTGTTCGTTATGTAGTTGCTTTTGATGATTTTTCAAGCGTTTGTAGAAAGCTTGTTTACTAATCCCAAAACATTGAGTTAACCATTTTCTTTTAAACGGTTTTGTTTCTTTTTCTGAATCTCGTCTGCTAATGTTTTGGGCAATGACTTTTTTGACAATTCGGCTCCAGTGATGAGTTCCATATCAGCGATGATGTCTTGTTGAAAATCTTTTACGAATTCAAGTTCAGCAATTTTTTCTTTCAATTTTTTGATTTCGTCCTGTTTGCTCATTGCTTTTTTCTTTTGGTCTAAGGTACTATATTTTTTAATCCAATAATCGATAGAAGATCTTGGAACGTTATATTTTTTAGCAGCAAAATTGGTGGAAATTTGACCATTTTGAATTTGGTCAATAATGAATAATTTGAGTTCAAAACCTACTTTAGTGTACGTTTTTTTTCGGCAGGGTTGTTTTTGTTTACTTTCCATAAGTGACTAATTATTGATGAATTTTTAGTCAACCTATTTCAGGATTTTACATCGGAGATATTAAACACCAACGGTTTTGGCTAGGCTTTGTGCGTGCTTGAAAATCGGCCAGATTTTCGAACACGCAACTAAGCCGAAGCTTTTTGTTTGGATTTGTTTCTTTTGGTTTTCACAAAGCCAAATCAACAAGATTTGGCGACTTAGTAAATATACACAAAACACCGGATTAGAAACCAAGCCCACATTAACTTTAGCCGTTGTTGTATTAAGTTTATTTATTCATAGTTATTTTCATAGTATGAGTAAATATCAATATTTTCAATTAGTTTTGAATTATTAGATTTTTCAGAAAAATATTTCCCAAACTCAACAATTTGGTCACTTAAATTTCTCCATTTATCATTTAATATATCAACTGAATTAAATTTCATACTAATTCCTTTGGTTTCAATTACGGCATTAATAAAAGTTGGTATTATTTTCTCAGTATCTCCTTTATAGAATATAGGAAGACTATTCAAACATTCGGATATTTTGTCTTCAAACCTTTCATCATTTGTTTCAAAAAAAATATCGGTTATATTGATTTTATTTTCGTCTATTTCATTCTCTTTGTAAAGAAATACACCACTCATTATTCTTTCAGAATTTTTTAAATTTCTAAAAGTAGAAGAATTGAATTTGATTGTAAAAAGGTTGAAAACTTGATTCCCAACTGTATAATTATGATTGTAATCAACTATCCAGAAATATTCAATATCTTCTTGATTTATTCGAAATCCTTTTTCATTACGTAATATATTTTCTCCAGCAGTTGTTAATTCAGTTAGTCCGATTTTAGAAGCTAACTCATTCTTTAAAGATTGGTTCATTCAGGAGAGTTTTCAAATTTAATACAACTTAAAAGTATATGAAAAGTAGCGAATTTTAAAGCACTAACTTTTCGTTACTATATATAGTATAAATTTAGAAAAATAAACCATTGATATCACAGGAATACCGCTATTTTTTATATACACTGTTGTGTTTAGTATCATGTCACTATTCTCATTTGTCGAAGACATTATTTTTATCTATTTGATACGGAGTATCTCCGAACACGTTGCTACGAGCTATAAAACGCTTCCCCAAGTTTTTACTTTTCAGTATATATTCTTTATTTAGGAATAAGGAATGTCTGCTGAAAATTCTATCGAAGGCTACTAACATTTATGCCATTCTTTTTATCTTTTCAATTTTATTCAATAAAAAATAATCTTGTTATAAAACTATAAATACTTGATTTTTAAATATTTATTGAATAACTTCAAACTGTTGTACGTTCCAACGTACTGAGAGCGAGCTCTCAACGATGCAATCGAACAGTTTGATGATAGGTAAATTCATTCTTCATTTTACCTATCAAAAGATAAAAAGAGTGGCTTCGTTATCACATACCTTCGATAGAAGCTAAAAAAATGGGGGAGTCCTTAGCTTCGGAGATATTAAACACCAACGGGTTTGGCTAGGCTTTGTGCGGGAAGAAAATCGCCAAGATTTTCGAATACGGACAAAGCCGAAGCTTTTTGTTTGGATTTGTTTCTTTTGGTTTTCACAAAGCCAAATCAACAAGATTTGGCGACTTAGTAAATATACACAAAACTTTGAAGTTTGCACAAAACCCGCATGAAGTTTAGCCGGTGTTGGCTAAAGTACTTTGTTTGTCAGAATCGTATATAATTTATGATTGATATAATAATTTCCTGTTCCTAATTTTTGTTTTATTAAGATTCCGTCTTTAGCTAATTTATTTAAATAACTACCTGCTGTTATTCTAGATACTCCTAAATCTTTTTCTATAAATTCAATTTTAGTATAAGGATGTTGAAATAAATTATTTAATAAATCTTGACTATAAAATTTATAATTATTTCTTATTAAATGTTTGTACTCTAACATTAAAGTTTGAATTTCTTTAATTGTAGAAATTGTTTGTTTTGAAGTTTGTTCTACAGCTTGAATAATATATAATAACCAATTTTCCCAATTACCTGTATTTCTTACTTCCTGTAATAATTCATAATATTTAGCTTTATTTTCTATAATGTATCGACTTAGATAGAGTATAGGTAAATCGAGCAAATCTTTCATAACAAGATATAGTACATTTATGATTCTACCAGTTCTTCCATTTCCATCATAAAAAGGATGAATACTTTCAAATTGAAAATGAATAATTGCCATTTTTATAATAGGATCAAAGTTTGATAAACTATCATCATTAATAAATTGTTCAAGATTAGTCATGAGTTCTTTAATTGTCTCGTAATCTTGAGGAGGCGTATAAACAACTTCTCCTGTAGTTGCATTTTTCAAAGCAGTACCAGGAACTTTTCTAAATCCTGCATTATTTTTTTCAAGTTCAGCTTGAATTTCAATAATGTTATTGTTTGTTAATATATTTCTTTTAGAAATTAGTGAATATCCTATTTTTAATGCAGAGATATAGTTTTGTACTTCTTTAGCATCTAATGATTTTAAACCGTCAAGATTTAACTCAGCTTTATAAAGGTCATCATGAGTAGTAATAATATTTTCAATTTCAGAACTATCTTTTGCTTCTTGAAGTCCTAAAGTATTTATTAAAATATGTTCATTAGGAATACTAGATACTAAACCTTTTAATTCAGCTAAAGCTCTATGTGCTTCATTAAGTTTCTTTAAAACATTTTTAGTTTCAATGTCTTTTGTAAGTGGTAATTTTTCTAGTTTGAAATTATTCATAATGATAAGAAAATCTGTTTTTCTTTACAAAGATAATTCTTTTGATAAGAAAATTGATTTTTCTTTACATATAAAAAGTATATGTAAAGATTTTTAAGAATTCTTTACATTAAATTTTTCAGCGTGCTAAGGTATTTTTGCCAACGGTTTTGGCTAGGCTTTGTGCGGGCTTGAAAATCGACAAGATTTTCAGACATGCACAAGCCGAAGCTTTTTGTTTGGTTTTGTTTCTTTGTTTTTCACAAAGCCAAATCAACAAGATTTGGCGACTTAGTAAATATACACAAAACTTTGAAGTAAGCACAAAACTCGCATGAAGTTTAGCCGGTGTTGGGCTTTCGTAATTTTATTCAGTTGTTAATTGAATTGATAAACCTAAAGCATTCGCTAACAAAGCAAAATTTGATAATTTAATATCTTCACCATTTTCAATTCTCGAAATATATGGTCTTTTTTTTCCAACTTTTTCAGCCAAATTTTCTTGACTCATATGAAGTTCTTTTCTTCTGTTTTTTATAATTTCTCCAAAATAATAAGAAAAAGCTTCTTCTCTAAATTGCTCACGCTCTTTAGTTCCTTCTTTTCCAAATCTTTCAGCTATTAATTTTTTTGCATTTATTGATTTTCCCATGACTATTGTTCTTTTAAATATTCGACTAAAATTCTTTCAGCTTGTTTTATCGCTTTGTTATAATCTTTCGTTGATTTTTTCTGAAAGCCATAAAGACAAACAGCTTTATTACATTCAGCAAAATTCAAATGATCGATAGCAAATATTACAATTCTGTATTCGTTTCCAGCTTTAATTCTCAGTTCATAGAATTGTGTTGATTGGAGTTTTTTCAGAAAGTTAGAGTTAACAACTTTCACTTCACCAATAACTTCTAAGAGTTGGAAAAATTTCAATGAAACTCTTTTATCCTGATTATCTATAAATTCAAGACATTCCTCTGTAATATCTATTTCTCTCATATTACAAATGTAACTAATTCGTTACAATTATGTTTCGTTTTAAGAATTTTTTTATGAAGCCCAACGGTTTTGGCTAGGCTTTGTGCGGGATTGAAAATCGACAAGATTTTCGAACACGTGCTAAGCCGAAGCTTTTTGTTTGGATTTGTTTCTTTGTTTTCACAAAGCCAAATCAACAAGATTTGGCGACTTAGTAAATATACACAAAACTTTGAGAAAGCATAGAACCCGCATGAAGTTTAGCCGGTGTTGTGTAACGTAATTATCTATATTTTTGTACTGTTCGACAACTAGGTAAGTTTCTTAATGTTTTTTTTAGTGTATCAGAAGTTAAATCTATTTTATTAGAATCAAGATCTTTACAAAATTGAATAGTTTCATCAGGATTTGATCCAAATTTATGATAGTCACTTACAAAAAATATCCATTTTGATTTTTTACTACGTTCTCTCGGTTGGCAATTTTCTTTATATAAATCAATTACTTCTCCATTAATTTCTGCAAAACTATTTAAAAATTCATTGTGACTAACGGTTGTACCATTTGGTAAAATTCCAATTTGATAACTTTCGCCTTTAACATCAGAATCAATTTTAAATGGTTCTTGAGACTCTGAATGTATTAGTATAAATTGATTAGACAATTCACTATCCATTGAAACCCACATTGTTGATATATTTATTTCGTTATTAAAATCTGAATATATCCAATTACCATTAGAAAGTTGACTAATTTTTTTAACATAAAAATCACCTCCAGAGTGACGATACAATAAACTGTTTAGAAATTTACTATTACTTAGGTTTAATAGTATTCTGTTTTGAATTTTTTTATCATCTATTTGATAGATACCATCACTTTTTGTTGGGAGAGATTTTCTTAACATTTCATCAAAAGGATATAAGTTTTTTTCAAAACAATTTTCCCATTCCGAAATTGGTTTAACCTCAATATTTTTAGATGGTTGTTCTAATTTCTTTTCGGATTTATTATAAAAATTCAAAAAACTCTTGACTTGCTTGTTAAGAACTGTTGGTTTATGTTGAATTTTTAATGCTTCAGAACAGTCTTCAACTAATTTAAAAATAGAGGATTCATTATCTATTTTTAAACCGAGTGTATTTAAATTTAAAAAACCGAGTTTTTCAAAACCTATATTATGTAACAAGATAGGGATTACATTTTGTTTATCTAAAATTGCCCAAGCAGCTCCGATTTCATTTAAACAAACTTCACTTTTTTTATAGTTTTCAGAAATAAATAAAAATGCTAAACGACTCTTATTAATTTCTTCTTTTAACCTATCAGGAATATATTCTCCACTATAAACACCTTGCCCTTCCATACTACTGCAAAAAATTATTTCTCGAGGAATATTTAATCCAAGTAATAAAATTTTTTCAATAAATTTCTCAACAATTAGAATGTCTTTCGACGAGTGGCTAATAAATATTTTATTTTTCATTTTTATGTTACACAACGGTTTTAGCTAGGAAACGAAGCGTTAGACTAGCCGATTAATTTTCAAACTTAAAACTACACAAAATAAAAAGAAAACCAACTTTATGAAAGCACAAAAAAGCTTTGTTTTTTAGCTGTTGTTAGCCTATGCAGTTTTTCAGCCACGAAAATGTTTTTATTGAAAAAATGCATTATCCTTATTTTTTTCAGCGTTGCTACTTTTCAAATCGCGTTGTTACGATAAAATTCAACGTTTTGTTTGTTAATATTTTTCGGCATAAAAAAAGTATCAATGAAACATTTTTTGCGTACAGTTCAGCACGCAATTTTTAACACAATTTTTATTTTGATAGATTTTTTTTCAAAGAATTAAGAATGAAAATTTATTCACTTTTTCACACACAATTCAGCACATTATTTTTTAGGAGTTGAGAAAACTCAATAATTTTCAGCTACAAAAAAGGACATTTTTTCACAAATAATTTTCTTAAAAAAAGTCAATAAATTATCGGTTTACAGAAAATTTTCAGACTTTAATTTTTTGCGTTAAGATTGATTTCAAAATGTTTCAAGAAAAGTTAAGAATTAATTTTTCTGCGGAAATTTCGACCGAAATTTCCTGTTTAGGCTAACGTTTATGTATATGAACCGTTTTAATGGTTTATATACGATGTTAGCTAAATCGTTTTAATTATGGGAATGAGTGATAAGAATTTAAAATATTCAAACAATAGAACTGCGATTACCATTTCTATTGTATCTAATAATAAATTAGAGTTCGATAAAACAGTTAAACAGATGTCTGATTTAATTATATCAAAAATGTGTTTTATTGAAAAAACTATAGATGATATTAATCAAGAGCAAAAAGAAAATGATTCATTAGAAATTTTCAGATTTGAAGATTCTATTAAATTATATGTTAAAGAATCATGCTAATTAAATTGTTTTTCATTTTATTGTTAGATTCGTACTTATTGTCGAAAAAGTCTATATGAGCTTTTAAAGCTATTTTAAAAGCTGGTTTTTTCAACTTTCCTATTTCCATTCCATTAACTAATAATTCAAGTTCTTTTTTAATTTCTTGTTTTTCTTCTAAAGTTTCAGCGAAGCAAAAGTTGTGTATTTTTTCAATTACTATTTCTTTTTCCATTTTTTTAAAATTATTTATATTATGATTATTATTTATTTTTTTCAAGATTTGTTTATTCGTTTTTTAACGTTCTTAATTAATAAATCAAGTTATTTTAGAATAATTGATAATGATCATATTCAAAAACTAGAAGATGATGTTTTCTTTGCTAATAAATATGAAGAATTAACAGGTATTAATATCGTCCGCCACGTAAAATCTCTACTCCTACAGGATTCTTCCACGGACGAAGTAAAGACTTCTTAACTAGTTCATTTTTACTTGTATTAAAATTATATGCTTTAATCATTCCATTGCTATCTGGTGTTAGTTTTTCATTTATTAAATATTTCCCTTTTCCGTTTATTGAGTAAAACCTAGTTTTTTCCATTTTTTTAAATTATTTTAGTTATGCCTAAAAGACACGATATTACTTTTGACAATCATATTTTCGTAATCATATATAAAGATGGTACGGTTAGAAAAGAAGTTTTAAGCCCTACTGGAAATCCTCGATGTAAAAAAAGGTCTGATATATTTAAAGACTTAATGTATAAATGTTATCACGACGAAAATATTTTAAATTCATTTTATTTTCAAGGTAGAGAACAAACTAGTTGGAAAAACGAAAATGTTATATCTGATTTTTAATCCAATCTTTATTTTCTTGTTTTATGTACTCAACTCCTTTTACTTCTAATGAATAATATTCTGTATTTGGATATTCTCCATGTCTATGTACTATTAATCCATTACTTCTTAATTCTTCTCTTATAATTCTAGCTTCGTTATAATCTTCATATCCTAGAAATTTATATATCTCTTTTTCCCTATTTAATCTAGGGTACATTTTCAATATAAATTCTATTGATTTTTCAGATATATATTCTTTTAGTACTACTTTCTTCATTCCCTTACTCATACAAATTCTTTCTTTTGCTACTTTGCTTAAAATGTTTGCTAACTTAAAAGTATATGAAAAGTAGCGAATTTTAAAGCACTAACTTTTCGTTACTATATATAGTATAAATTTAGAAAAATAAACCATTGATATCACAGGAATACCGCTATTTTTTATATACACTGTTGTGTTTAGTATCATGTCACTATTCTCATTTGTCGAAGACATTATTTTTATCTATTTGATACGGAGTATCTCCGAACACGTTGCTACGAGCTATAAAACGCTTCCCCAAGTTTTTACTTTTCAGTATATATTCTTTATTTAGGAATAAGGAATGTCTGCTGAAAATTCTATCGAAGGCTACTAACATTTATGCCATTCTTTTTATCTTTTCAATTTTATTCAATAAAAAATAATCTTGTTATAAAACTATAAATACTTGATTTTTAAATATTTATTGAATAACTTCAAACTGTTGTACGTTCCAACGTACTGAGAGCGAGCTCTCAACGATGCAATCGAACAGTTTGATGATAGGTAAATTCATTCTTCATTTTACCTATCAAAAGATAAAAAGAGTGGCTTCGTTATCACATACCTTCGATAGAAGCTAAAAAAATGGGGGAGTCCTTAGCTTCGGAGATATTAAACACCAACGGTTTTGTATAAAAATCAGTTTGGGAGAAAACGTCGAAGACTTTTCGAACCGAGCGATTTTTATGTTTAAAAGTACAGAACTTTGGAGTACGAACCAAACCCAAATTGTTTTTATGCGGTGTTAGCCTGCGTATTTTTCAATCTTTGAAAAATATTTCAGCAAGAGATAATTTTTTAGAATTAAAAACTTAAACTTTCAGCTTTTAAGATTTCTTTTTTGGGTTTTCTTTTTTAGAATTAGCTTTATTGATTTTATGATCAGCGTTTAAAATACTCTTAAATTAAATTTCAACACTAATTTTCAAAAATAATCTATCGATTAAGAAACAACTTTGTATAAATAAAAACTTCTCAAGCTTATTTTAAACTACTTTCTCAGTGTTTAAAAAACTTTCAATGAAATAATGTTTTCTCGACTACTTTTTTGCTTAGCAACGATTTATAAAGATATTTATCGATTAGAAATAAACTATCAACAAGTTCTTAAACAACTGAATAAAAAAACAGCGAGCTAACCGAAAAATACCTTTAAACGACTTTTTCAAAATAATTGTAAAAATCTTTCAGCTATTAAATTTTTTATATAAAGAGAATAATAAAGTAGGGAAGTGGTTTACTTTTAGTTTTAGCGGTTCTGACCTATGCTGGCTAACGGGTTTGTATAAAAATCAGTTTGGGAGAAAACGTCGAAGACTTTTCGAACCGAGCGATTTTTATAGTTTAAAAGTACAGAACATTGGGAAAGAAACCAAACCCAAATTGTTTTTATACGGTGTTAGTTTTTAGCAATTTTTTAAGTTTCAGCATTATTTGAATTTTCATTGAAACTTAGCGTAGTTACTAAAAATTCAGCGTTGCTACTGCTTCACTAAGCGGAAAGAGTAATTTCAGCAAAACTATAGTTTTATTAAATTTTTCATTTTTAAAAGACTTTCAAAGCATAATTTTTTGCATTGCTACTGTTTCATTAAACGCAAGAGTTATTTCAGCGTTGCTACTTTAAAATTCAGCGTAACCACGATTTACAAAAAGAAATCTTTCAGTAAGTTAAAATTTATCAACAAGTAAGAAGCAATTAGATCTTAAGTTTATAAATTTTCAGCAAGTAAAAAGTTTAGTGAAAAAGTAGGAGAGACGTGGTTTCAATTTTCTAAGAATCTTTATAATTTCTAAAACTGCTAAAAATTCGACCGAATTTTACTATTGTTAAAACTAACGGTTTTGGCTAGGCTTTGTGCGGGCTTGAAAATCGACAAGATTTTCGATTACGGACTAAGCCGAAGCTTTTTGTTTGGTTTTGTTTCTTTGGTTTTCACAAAGCCAAATCAACAAGATTTGGCGACTTAGTAAATATACACAAAACTTTGAATTAAGCACAAAACCCGCATGAAGTTTAGCCGGTGTTAGCTAATGGCGTTTATTCGTTTCGGTTAATTTTAATAGGATCTTGTAAGGTATTGAAAACGTCAGCTATTTTTATGAGAGATTCGTTTTCATCTACTGAATAAATAATTTTATAATTATTACAAATTAAGTATCGATAAGAAATTTTTCGATGAGTTAATGAATTTTCAATTTGTCCAAGGAAAGGATTGTTTTCAAGTATTTTAGGCTCCGTTAAAATTTGTTTAACAATTTTTTTAGCAGTTCTTTTATTTACTTCATCACAATAGTATTCAAATATTTCATCTAATTGTTTTTCTGAGAAATCAGACCAAATGACAGTATATTTCATTATTGATATTTAGCTAATATTTGAGAGCTTGTTTTGAATCGGTTATTATTAAAGTCGTTTTCAGATTTATCTATTCTGTTATTTAATTCTTCGATAGAAAAAGGTTTTAACTCAACTGATTTTTCTTTCTTTAAAAGATTTTCAAAACGAGCTAATACATCTTCTTTCTGAATTTTTATAAATTCTTCAATAAATTCTAATTTTCTACCTTGTATATCCATAATAAAATTATTTACTCAAAAATACAAAAATCTAATTTTGTAAACGATTTTGTCTTTAAAAAAGTTTTTTTCAAGCTTTTAGCTAACTTAAAAGTATATGAAAAGTAGCGAATTTTAAAGCACTAACTTTTCGTTACTATATATAGTATAAATTTAGAAAAATAAACCATTGATATCACAGGAATACCGCTATTTTTTATATACACTGTTGTGTTTAGTATCATGTCACTATTCTCATTTGTCGAAGACATTATTTTTATCTATTTGATACGGAGTATCTCCGAACACGTTGCTACGAGCTATAAAACGCTTCCCCAAGTTTTTACTTTTCAGTATATATTCTTTATTTAGGAATAAGGAATGTCTGCTGAAAATTCTATCGAAGGCTACTAACATTTATGCCATTCTTTTTATCTTTTCAATTTTATTCAATAAAAAATAATCTTGTTATAAAACTATAAATACTTGATTTTTAAATATTTATTGAATAACTTCAAACTGTTGTACGTTCCAACGTACTGAGAGCGAGCTCTCAACGATGCAATCGAACAGTTTGATGATAGGTAAATTCATTCTTCATTTTACCTATCAAAAGATAAAAAGAGTGGCTTCGTTATCACATACCTTCGATAGAAGCTAAAAAAATGGGGGAGTCCTTAGCTTCGGAGATATTAAACACCAACGGGTTTGGCTAGGCTTTGTGCGGGATTAAAAATCGGCTAGATTTTCGAACACGTACTAAGCCGAAGCTTTTTGTTTGGTTTTGTTTCTTTTGGTTTCACAAAGCCAAATCAACAAGATTTGGCGACTTAGTAAATATACACAAAACTTTGAAGTTGGAACAAAACCCGCATGAAGTTTAGCCGGTGTTGGCTAATGTTTTTTATTTAACTCTTTTATGCTAGGAATGAATTTTTCTAGATATTTAGGAAAATCATTTTTTAATATAAATTGTTCTTCTTCAATTGTAAATAAGTGATTAGGAGTATCATTGTATTTACTTGTTTCAAAAAGAGTAACAGAATCAAAAAACTTCCAATTTTCATTTAAGTGTTTATAACCTAATTCATATCTTTCTTTGACTTCATTATCTGGTACAAAATGTCCACCATTCTCAAATCTAATACGAACTCTTTCTTTTGCTTTTTCAATTGAATCTAGGCAGAAGAAAACTATTTCGATTCTATAATTTTCAGATTTAAAAACCTCAGGCCAATATAGTGGAGTAGAGTTGAAGTTTGTTTCATAACAGAAATCAGTTCTGTTTTTTATAGAAGATTTTATTGTGTTTTCTAGATCTTTTCTAGCAAGATTATGAGCCATTCTATCTCTAAATTCAGTATCAATTAGAGATTCATACTTTTCTTTATAGACTTTATCATAATCATAAGGTTTTATTCCTCCTTCTGTGAAAGCTTTCGAAAAAGAAGATTTTCCAGAACCATTACAACCAGCAATTACTAATAATTTTGGTTTATCCATTAAATTGAGGTCCTGGTGTAGGATTAGGATTTAATTTTCCTTCTGCAAGTTTTTCTTCATAGACACGAATCTCTTCTGAAATTCGAGGAAGTTCATCTTTTAATCTATTTTTCAGATTAGAGATATAATTTTGTATGTCTTCTTTTTTACTCATACAGCAAATTTACAAAAAAAATATTTCAAAAAATCTTGCACGAAAATATTTGCCAACGGGTTTGGCTAGGCTTTGTGCGGAGTTGAAAATCGACAAGATTTTCGATTACGGACTAAGTCGAAGCTTTTTGTTTGGTTTTGTTTCTTTGGTTTTAACAAAGCCAAATCAACAAGATTTGGCGACCTAGTAAATATACTCAAAACTTTGAAGTTGGCACAAAACCCGCATGAAGTTTAGCCGGTGTTGTAACTAGGTTTTATCCGTTTTGACCATAAACATTTCGAACTCTTATTTGGTTATATTTTTCATTTAAAATATTTTCTAATTTAAAAATATTTTTAGCAGAAATATTATTCTCAATAAGAAATGAGTATGATTTTTCCTTATTCTGATAATCTTTTAATCTGATAAAATTTCTATTATACTGAGTAATTATTGGTCTTTTTTCACCTTTCTTACCAGTTAAATATTCAATATCCATTTTTTCTATTTCAGACAACTTAAATTCTATTATATTCTCATTTTCTTCAATTTTCAATAATTCTTGATTCAAAGTTATTTTTCCTTGTTTTTCATATGGTTTTATAAAAAAATACGCTGCTACTGTTAATAAAAAGATAGTTAAAACAACAATAAACCCAATAATTACAATCGTTTCATTCTCTGTTCTCTTAAGAATCAATGTAAGAACAAAAGCTGGCATTAAAGAACTCAAGAGGTATTTTATATATTTTGTTTTTTTCTTGTCAAAAGTTACTAATTCAAATACTGTATTCATTATTCAATTTATTTTTTTTCAAACTTAGTTACAACGATTTTGGCTAGGCTTTGTGCGGGCTTGAAAATCGACAAGATTTTCGAACACGTACTAAGCCGAAGCTTTTTGTTTGGATTTGTTTCTTTGGTTTTCACAAAGCCAAATCAACAAGATTTGGCGACTTAGTAAATATACACAAAACTTTGAGAAAGCACAAAACCCGCATGAAGTTTAGCCGGTGTTGTGTGTAGGTTTTCTATCAGATTCTATTTTTTAAAAACTTTAATAAAATTTTTCAATGACTATTTTTTTTTGTTTCAAAGAAAATCCTGTTTTAGAATATATTTTTTCATTATAAATTACTAAATCAAAATCTATGTTTTCATTTTTTAAAATTCCTGAGTGAAAATGGCCAAATTTTTTATCGAGTTGTTCAATTCTAATTTTTTCAGATTTAACGGATTCATTCATTAATCTTCTTATTGTCAAAGTATCTTTTAATTCTAAGATTGCAGATTCATAGCCATCGTTAAAACCATTTAGAATATCTTTTTTCAAAACATTTACATTACTAGGTAGTTTTGTGTTTGTCCACTTTTCATATAGATAAATATATCTACTATCAGGAGGGTTTGTAACTCTCCAACCTTTGTATATCCCAAATGTGATAGATATTAAAAAAGCTGAGAGTATCACGATTCTTTGTCTAATATGTGAAAAAAAGAGTATTCTTAGAATCATTGTAGTTATTAGAAGAATTACAAATAACATGAAAGAATGAAATAAGAATTCTAATAAGCTAAAAAAATCGATGTTCATTTTTTGAAGATGGTTGTATTGTCCTGAAATAGGTTGACCTTTTTTTGGTTATTTAAAAGGTTAATAATTCCAGTTTGTTTTTATTTCTTCGGTACGATTTGTAGTTTATATTTTGATTTAGGTGCACGTGTTTCGGAGTGCATAAATCAAGACTACAATGTGGACGAAGATTGTTATAAATATGGACCGCCTTTTTAGTGATCGCTTTTGCTAATTTAAGATTTTTTATGACATGTTTTAGTCCATATTCATATTTTAAAGTTCTGTTCATTCTTTCTGCAATTGCATTTTCGTAAGGGTCGTATTGTTCAGTCATACTCATTGTTATTCCATTATCTTCCGCAAACTTAGTGTAGGTAGGATTGCAGTATTGGAAACCTCTATCAGAGTGATGAATCAATTTTTGATTAGGATATTTTCTATTGTTGATAGCTATTTTAAGTGCATCTAAGCAGAGTTCAGTTTTCATGTTATTATCTATCTTATAACCCATAATTTGCTTAGAATAAGCATCTGTTACGAGTGCCAGGTATGCATGTCCTTTATCTGTTTTAATGTATGTGATATCCGTAACCCAAACTTGTTCGGCTCTGGTAGGTGTTTTGTCTTTAATTAAGTTCTTGTATTTGTAAAACATGTGTTTTGAATTGGTGGTTACATGATAGTTTTTGTTTCTCTTAATCAGTAGTTTATGGTTTTTAAGAAGTGTGAAAAACTTATCTCTTCCAATTTTAATTCCAAGGTTTTTGAACTTATTTTTGAGTTCATGATACAGTTTTTTAGCTCCTAAAAACTGTCCAATTTTGTTACGACACTCCTTTACAAGTTTGATAATAATTTGTTCGTTATGTAGTTGCTTTTGATGATTTTTCAAGCGTTTGTAGAAAGCTTGTTTACTAATCCCAAAACATTGAGTTAACCATTTTCTTTTAAACGGTTTTGTTTCTTTTTCTGAATCTCGTCTGCTAATGTTTTGGGCAATGACTTTTTTGACAATTCGGCTCCAGTGATGAGTTCCATATCAGCGATGATGTCTTGTTGAAAATCTTTTACGAATTCAAGTTCAGCAATTTTTTTCTTTCAATTTTTTGATTTCGTCCTGTTTGCTCATTGCTTTTTTCTTTTGGTCTAAAGTACTATATTTTTTAATCCAATAATCGATAGAAGATCTTGGAACGTTATATTTTTTAGCAGCAAAATTGGTAGAAATTTGACCATTTTGAATTTGGTCAATAATGAATAATTTGAGTTCAAAACCTACTTTAGTGTACGTTTTTTTTCGGCAGGGTTGTTTTTGTTTACTTTCCATAAGTGACTAATTATTGATGAATTTTTAGTCAACCTATTTCAGGATTTTACATCGGAGATATTAAACACCAACGGTTTTGGCTAGGCTTTGTGCGGGATTGAAAATCGACCAGATTTTCGATTACGGACTAAGCCGAAGCTTTTTGTTTGGATTTGTTTCTTTTGGTTTTAACTAAGCCAAATCAACAAGATTTGGCGACTTAGTAAATATACACAAAACTTTGGAGTAGGACAGAAACCCGCATTAAGTTTAGCCGGTGTTACCTAATGCTTTATTCAGAACGTAGGAAATGTTAACTTTTAATACATAGTGTTTCAAAATTGTTTTACTAAGATATGAATCTAATTCCTAACTTTTATTATGTATTTGTTGTTCCTTTTCAGCAATATATTTTTCACTTTTCATAATAATATCCTTGATTGATTTTTCAGAATTTTTAGTTAATGTTTTCAACGAATTACTGAATAAAGAAGAACTCGCATTAGAACAAATATAGTCTCGGCCTTCTATTTTTTTACAATGGAAATGAATTCGACAAAATTGTTTAATGTTTTCATTTAAATCTGATATATCAATGTATATTGATAAAAAATTATTTATTCTAAATTTATAAATTGAACTATGATAGTAGAAAAGAATGTTCCTATTTTCAATTAGACTCTTAAAATATTCATTTTTAGTAATTTTTCCATTACCATACTTTTCAGAGATTAGTTCATAAATTTTCTTCCTTCTTTTAGATGTTACTTTATGATAATATACCTCTTCAAAATAGATGTTAATAAGAGTAAAAAATAATGGGAATGCTATAGTATATATATTGACTTTCCCTATCCCAAATGATAAAATTCCAACAAATACTATAAACACAACTAAATGCATTATTAGATTTCCTGTTTCAATCTTTATTTTCAAATTATTGTCTAGTTTTTTAGTGTTAGGTAACGGTTTTGGCTAGGCTTTGTGCGGGAAGAAAATCGCCAAGATTTTCGAACACGGACTAAGCCGAAGCTTTTTGTTTGGATTTGTATTTTTTAGTTAAACTAAGCCAAATCAACAAGATTTGGCGACTTAGTAAATATACACAAAACTTTGAAGTAAGCACAGAACCCGTATGAAGTTTAGCCAGTGTTGTAAACTGGCTTTTCTCGAATTTATGTTCTCGTTACTTTTATGTTTGTATTCAATTTTAAAATTTCATTAAATAAATGATTCATTAGTTTTAGGACTAATATAGATTTCATCAAAACCTCCAACTTTTACTATTAATCCATTTAGTGCTGTAGCAGGTTTGACTCCTGACCAAAGCGTTCCTCTAACAATTATTTTAGTGATTTTTTCGATTTTAATCAATCCTTTTAGAGGTCCGCTTTTATATTTTAATTCAGTTTTGGTCAATTCATATTCAGTTCCAAAATATAACCACAATAGGAATCCGATTACTGCTAAAATTGATAAGTCTAGAAAAATAAAATTCAAGTTATTATATCACTCAATATTAATTCCAATTAAAAGAATTGTTGTTAAAAACCCACACATTCCAATTGTGAAAATTTTCATGAATAAATCTTTTCTACTCTTAAATTTCATGGTGGTTTAATTGTTTTATGGTTATTGAATATAATTTGCAACTACATATAATAATGCAATTATCATAGGGTTAGTTAATTTATAGAATATTAGTGCAATAATAAACCAAAGAACAAGTCGTATCACATATTCGTTTTTCGTTTTAGGAGTATAGACGTTAATAAATGTTATAATTGTGTAAATTAAAATAGGGAAGATGAACAATATAGATGGAATTGTAAATAGAACTCTCAAAACGTTAGGGTTAATATTATGTTTTTTTCCTAAACGGTAACATGTTCCAAAAAACAATCCATTTTCAGGTTTTTCGAATATTTTCTTTAATCCCATTTTTCAATTACTGCTTGTTTACAACGGTTTTGGCTAGGCTTTGTGCGGGATTGAAAATCGACCAGATTTTCGGACACGGACTAAGCCGAAGCTTTTTGTTTGGATTTGTTTCTTTTAGTTTTAACTAAGCCAAATCAACAAGATTTGGCGACTTAGTAAATATACACAAAACTTTGAAGTTAGCACAGAACCCGCATGGAGTTTAGCCGGTGTTAACTGCTGGCTTTTTATTTTTCTAGTAATTGTTCAACTTCTATTAAAAGTTTCGGCAAATGAATTGTTACTATTCCCCAAATTATAGTATTGTCAACACTGCCATAAGCATGAATTACCCAATTTCTAGTGTCAACTATTTTCCGTGCATTTTCAATTACTATTTCATGTTCAATTTTTAATATTCGATTAGTCGCTTCTCCAATAATTTCAATTTCACGTTCAACAGCTCTTCTCAGAATCTTGTTTTCTTCGTATTTGAAGAAATCTCTTTCATTTCCTAAATATTCATTAATAGATTCTATCGATATTTTTATATCGTAAAGATACTTTTTAACTTCACGCTTCATATATTAATTCTTTAGATTCATTAATACTTTCAATGAAATATGGGTTTTTCAATGATTTTTCAGTAACTAAGTCAATTTTTCTATTAAAGATTTCTTTTAATTTATAGTGAAGAGAGAAGTAATTTTCGGTGTATTGTTCAACTGAAATATTATCATCAAAAGTTATTAAAAAGTCGATATCACTTTCTGGTTTAAATTGATTTGATACAACAGAGCCAAAAGCATATAACTTTTTAACTTTCAGTGAACTACAAATATTTCGTAGTTCATTAATTTTATTAGAAAGAAGTTTTTGTATCATAATTATTCAGCTTTAGATACAAATTTACATTATTTAAATGATTTTCTAATTTTTAATGTTTTTTTATTCGCTTGCAGTTAACGGTTTTGTATAAAAATCAGTTTGGGAGAAAACGTCGAAGACTTTTCGAACCGAGCGATTTTTATGTTTAAAAGTACAGAACTTTGGAGTATGAACCAAACCCAAATTGTTTTTATGCGGTGTTAGCCTGCGTATTTTTCAACCTTTGAAAAATATTTCAGCAAGAGATAGTTTTTTTTAGAATTAAAAACTTAATCTTTCAGCTTTTAAGATTTCTTTTTTTGTTTTCGTTTTTAGAATTAAGCTTTCAAAACTTGGAGGTTTTTAAAAATATTTTAAGAGTAAATTTATTTTTCAATAATAATTTTAGGATAGCTACGAATTATAAAATTCTCTATCAGACATTAAAAATATTCATTAATAAAAACTTCTCAAGCCTATTTTAAGCTACTTTCTCAGTGTTTAAAAAACTTTCAAAGAAATAATGTTTTCGCGACTATTTTTTTGCTTAGCAACGATTTGTAAAGATATTTATCGATTAGAAATAAACTATCAACAAGTTGTTAAACGACTGAATAAAAAAACAACGAAGCTAACCGAAAAACACCTTTAAACGACTTTTTCAATGTAATTGTAAAAATCTTTCAGCGATTGAATTTTTCATAAAAAGAGAATAATAAAATAGGGAAGTGGTTTACTTTTAGTTTTAGCGGTTCTGACCTATGCTGGCTAACGGTTTTGGCTAGGCTTTGTGCGGGCTTGAAAATCGGCCAGATTTTCGAACACGCAACTAAGCCGAAGCTTTTTGTTTGGTTTTGTTTCTTTGGTTTTTACAAAGCCAAATCAACAAGATTTGGCGACTTAGTAAATATACACAAAACTTTGAAGTAAGCACTAAACCCGCATGAAGTTTAGCCGGTGTTGGGTAACGTTTTTATACTTTCAATTTATTAGGGTTCTTTCGATTACTAAAAAAAGATAATATTTGAACAGTTTTATTATTGTTATTTTCTCTGTAATAGATAGTATTCAATTTATGTACTACAGCTTTTCTAACCTTTAAATGTTTAGACTGAGGAAATAAAGAAGGATTTTCAGCTATTAGTTTAACTGTAGTTTCAATTTTCTGAGAAAGTTTTTTAGATTCTCTTTCAGTCCATTTTAACTCTAAATATTCAAAAACTTCCTTTAATTCATTTAAAGCGTTATCTGTCCATTCAACCTTATAACCACTTTTCATATACCTTTCTAGCTTCAGAGTGAGAGTTTAGATTTCCATTGTCAGCATCTATAATACCTTTTTCAATAGATTTTTTTTCAGATTCAGAAATTTCATTCCACCAATCTGCTGTCTCAGATTTTCTAAGCTCTAATATTTTCTCAATCAGTGATTTGTCGTTAAGAGTTGTTAACCACTGTATTAATTCTATTTTAGTATTTTGAATATTCATTTCCATATTTCAAAAGTAATAAAATTCTAATTGAATATAGTTTTTCGGTGCTACTTTTTAATGTTACCCAACGGTTTTGGCTAGGCTTTGTGCGGGCTTGAAAATCGACAAGATTTTCGAACACGGACTAAGCCTAAGCTTTTTGTTTGGATTTGTTTCTTTGGTTTTCACAAAGCCAAATCAACAAGATTTGGCGACTTAGTAAATATACACAAAACTTTGAAGTTAGCACAAAACCCGCATGAAGTTTAGTCGGTGTTGTACATTGGCTTTTTTAGAGACTTTATTTTCTCGTTATTTTGATTTTATTATTTAATTCAAGGATTTTTTCAATAAAAAGCTCATTAGTTTCAGGAGTAATATAAACTTCATCGTAGATTCCACATTTTATAATTAAACCATTCGAAGCTGTTGCAGGCTTTATTACAACAAATGTATTACCATTAAGAATTATTTCGGTTATTTTCTCAATTTTCATTTTACCACTAACAGGACCACTTTTATATTTAAATTCAGTTTTATTTAATTCATATATAGTTCCAAAATAAGTCCAAAGAATTAATCCCGCTGTAGACAACATCAATATAGTCACAAAGATATTTATGGGTTCATTTAAGCCTCTAAAATAAACTTCTACAAAAGTTAATACTAACATTAATGCTACAAAAAATCCAGTAAATAACTTGAAAAAGGTAGCTTTTCTACTTTTAAATTTCATTTTTTTCTATGCTTATGTACAACGGTTTTGGCTAGGATTAGTACGGGAGTGAAAATCGACAAGATTTTCGAGCACGGACTGAGCCTAAGCTTTTTGTTTGGATTTGTTTCTTTTTATTTGACTAAGCCAAATCAACAAGATTTGGCGGACTTAGTAAATATACACAAAACTTTGAAGTAGGACAGGAGCCCGTATTAATTTTGGCCGGTGTTACAAGCTGGCTTTTTTTAAATAGATTAAAGTATCAATTTTTTTAGTATACATTTTTTTGCGAGTTCTAATGTATGGTAATCTGTCGAGTCCTTTTTTATCTATTAATATCTCTAAAGCTTCATTCAATGATTTAGGATGTAGTTTTTTTCCAATAATTTTTCCATTAGGGCCGATTAAGTAGCTAAAAGGTATTCCTCTATCGTAATATGATTTAAAAACAGGAGATTTCCATCCTTTCAAGTTATTTAAATTTATCCATTTCAATTTATCTTTTTTGATTGCTTTTAACCATTCTTTTTTGTTTTTGTCTAAGGAAACACTAATAATTTCAAATCCTTTAGAGTGATATTTTTCATAAACTTTCACAAGTTCACGATTTTGCATTCTACATGGAGTACATGATGAAGACCAAAATTCTAATAAAGTATATTCATCTCTTAAGTCAGAAACCCATCTAGTTTTTCTGTTTTCATCTTTCATTGAAAAGTCAACATATTTATCGTTAAGATCAACATTTTTATGAACTAATTTGGGAGTTATTTCTCGCTTTTTTTCATTTCGACAAGAAGTTAAACTAAATGTCAAACATATTATGAATATTATTTTTTTCATTTTGCTTGCTTGTAACGTATTTTGCTATGGTTAGTGCGGGCTTGAAAATCGACAGATTTTCGGACAAGCACTTAGCCAGAGCTTTTTGTTTGGATTTGTTTCTTTTTAATCACAGAGCCAAATCAACAAGATTTGGCGGACTTAGTAAATATAGACAAAACTTTGAGAAAACACTAAACCCGCATTAACTATGAGCAGGTGTTGGTAGTAGATTTTATATTTCTAATCCAACATGATTATTTGGTAAATCATATTTCCACATATAAAATACATCAGCTCTACTTTCTGCTCGTTCAAGTGTATCTTTTTCACCAGTAATAACAACAACGTCCCAGTCTTTTTTTGTCATATATGCAATAGGGATTTTTAAATCAAATTCACCAGTTTCAAAAATAGTTGTATCATATTTTTTATTATTTTTCCACGGACAAATAAAAGGTAGTATTGAAGAATCACCTACATATTCTTTAAAAGCTTTATCAAATTGAGATTTCAATTTTGTATTATAATATTCAGGGAAATCATAACAATATTTTTCATGAAATTCGCTGCTAATTAAAAAGTCTGAAAAATATTTATCTACTAAATTTAATGCTTTATCAAATATAGGTTCATAAACTTGCTCTCTCATTATTTCTCTTTTATCATAATCGAGAACATATTTTGTAGCAATTCCAAGAATGATAGGGTTAAATAATTTTGTTCTTTTTGAAAACTTTAAAAAATTCAACATATTTTCAGGAAGTCCTAAGTTAAATATGTAATATTCATCGTTTAATGAATTTTTGTTTTTATTTATATAATCCCATATTTTTAAATTATTATTAACCTCGTTTTTTGAAACTGGATAGAATGTAAATCTCAAGTTAGGTCTAGTTCTCAAACCTTTTAAATGATTAACTTTTTTTAAGAAATTATCTATTGAAGTTTTGTCTTCTTTATTAATTTCATGGTTAGAAATCCATATATAATTTTCTATCATAATTTTTTTTTTCAATTTACTACCAACGGTTTTGGCTAGGCTTTGTGCGGGATTGAAAATCGACAAGATTTTCGAACACGTACTAAGCCGAAGCTTTTTGTTTGGATTTGTTTCTTTGGTTTCACAAAGCCAAATCAACAAGATTTGGCGACTTAGTAAATATACACAAAACTTTGAAGTAAGCACAGAACCCGCATGAAGTTTAGCTGGTGTTGTGTGTAGGTTTTCTAATCTCTTATTTTTATATTTCTTCTATTATTGATTTACCTTTTGATTTATCTCCTGATGTCCATTCCCATTCTTCATATAAACGAATTTTTCCATTTGGTAAGATTTCAGGTGTAGATTTACATATTCCTGTCATTAATTCATTTTCGTAGTTTAATTGATGATATCTCATTTCAATATTTCCATTTTTAGAAATTACTCCGATTAAATGACCTGTTTTAATTTTTCCACCAGAATATTCTGAAGTCAAAATGTTTTCTACTTGTTTATATTCAAATATAGTTTCTTCAGATGTTTCTCCATTTTTAGTATTACTAATAGCTTTAAATTTTTTCCCGTTATAATTCATTTTTGTAAATAGTTTCATAGTGTTCTACAGTAGGGAAAGGATCGTAGTAATCATGCAATAATTCTTTCCATTTAAAATATTGTTCAGATTTTCTAAAACCAATTTCATGACTTTCGATATCTATCCAATTAACAAGAAGAATATATTGATTCTTAATTTCAACACATTTTTTTAAAGTATGTCCTTTATAACCTTCAATTGAGCTAATGTATTGACTAGCTTCAACAAAATCTTTCTCGAATTTCTCTTGAAGATTGTTTTTTACGTTGAGTATTGCTACTTCTAATATCATTTTTAGTTTTTTTTTGACTTACACACAACGGTTTTGTATAAAAATCAGTTTGGGCGAAAACGTCGCAGACTTTTCGAACCGAGCGATTTTTATAGTTTAAAAGTACAGAACATTGGGAAAGAAACCAAACCCAAATTGTTTTTATGCGTTGTTAGCTTTTGCAGCTTTCCAATTTTCATTTTATTTAGAACTTTCGATGAAACTTAGCGTAATTACTGAATTTTAAAATAACTTTCATTTTCAGCTTATAAAAAAGTATTTTGAAACAATAAATTTGACATAGCTACTACTTTTATAAACGCAAGGGTGATTTTCGGTAGAGTATAATTTTTCATTTTCATTTTTTAAAAGATTTTCAAGGAATAACTTTTTGCATTGCTACCGTTTCATTAAACGTAAGAGTTATTTCAGCGTTGCTACTTTAAAATTCAGCGTAACCAAGATTTAGAAGAAGAAATCTTTCAGTAAGTTTAACTTTCTCAACAAGTAAAAAGTTATTGGGGTTTATATTTATGAATTATCAGCAAGTAAAAAGTTTAGAAAAAAAGTAGGAGAGAAGTGGTTTCAATTTTCTAAGAATTTTTATGATTTCTGAAACTGCTAAAAATTCGACCGAATTTTACTGCCTGTTAAAGCTAACGGTTTTGGCTAGGCTTTGTGCGGGAAGAAAATCGCCAAGATTTTCGAGCCGTGACAAAGCCGAAGCTTTTTGTTTGGTTTTGTTTCTTTGATTTCACAAAGCCAAATCAACAAGATTTGGCGACCTAGTAAATATACACAAAACTTTGAAGTTAGCACAAAACCCGCATGAAGTTTAGCCGGTGTTAGCTACCGTAATTTTCTATGAATTTCTAATGTATCCTAATTTTTGTAAATCTTTAATACTGTTTGTTAAATGTGTTTTCCCATTATTTATAACATATAAACTATCACTGATTTCAGTTATATGTTCATACATATGATCTGTTATGATAATTCCTTTATTTTGTTTTTCTCTAATTATTAGTTTTTTAATTGTTTCAATATGCATAGGCATTACTTGAGAAAACGGTTCATCTAGCATGCAAAATTTAGTTTTAGAAACAAGTATTAAATAAATTTCAATAATTCTTCTTTCTCCACCAGATAAATTTTTCAGTTTTGATTTGTAATGCTTTTGAAATTCAGGAAAAAATGATGTTAAATCTGAAAAATCTAGATTAAAATCTTTCAATAACCTTTGCACTGTTAAATACATAGGAATAAATTTATTTTGTGGAAGATATCTAATATCTTTTGGAGAACGAGCAGATTTAAATAACGATGAATTATTAATTCTTATAGATTTATCATTAGGAATAATTTCTCCATATATAATTTTCATAAGAGACGATTTTCCTGTTCCATTTCTTCCTAACAGTCCTGTTATTATTCCAGTTTCACTTTTTAAATAAACATTATTTAGAATAACTGTAGATTTAAATTTAAGGAGAACACTATCTATTTCAAGAATATTTTTCATGTGAATTTAAGTGTTAGAACTATTATTGTTATGAATAAAGATAAATCAATTGTAAAGGTTGAAATCCATAAGTTTTTTTTAGAAAGTCCAAGATTTTTATAATAAAAAAACTCTTCTTTTTTATGATTATTTATATAGTAGTAAGTAAAGCCCAATGTGAATATTTTAAACCAAAATACTGCTGTGATTCCTCTAATTCTCCATGTGCTAATAATTGATACACAAGCGAGATTAATTATAAAACTTAAAAAAGCATATAATCTATAAAAAATCAATATCAACCTGATGATTTTCATTATGGTAGCCAACGTTCTGGCATATGAAAATCAGCGTTAGATATTCAGCGACCATTCAGCCAAGATTAAAAAAAATAAATTAACAACAAATAACGAGAAAGCACAAACAAGCTGGTTTTTATATGCGGTGTTGGCTAATCGTTTTTCACGCGGTAAATTCATTCAACCGTTTTCAATGAATGATAAATTAAATATCAAATTATTATGAAAATAAAATATATTTCAAAATTTTTCAATTGTTTTTGGAGGACTCAATATTTTCTAACATCTTTATTTTCAATTCTTTTATGTTTTTTGTTGTTTCAGCAAAAGAGTCTTTATAAATTAAAAGTTCAGATTCTAGAGCAACGTTGTGTTTTGTTAAAAAATCGTTGTGTTTTGTTAGAGAGTCATTTATCTTTATTAGATTCAATCCATTTGCTTTCAAATCGTAATTTGATTTTAAATAATAAGCAGTTACAGAACCAAAAATAATAGTTAATATGATAGGGGTAATTTTGTACCAATCTAAAGGCTTTTTGTTTTCAAGTAGCTTCTTGATTAATTTTTTACTTTTCCGAACTTCAATTCCTTTTTGTTTTATGATAAAATACGATACACCATTTATAGTTTTATTAGTGTTTGGTTGTTTTACGATTCTTACTACATCAAGATTTAAAATTTTTTCCTCAATTTCTTTGTATTCAGTTAATGATATTCTATTTCTTAGAATACTAAAGTTAAAATCAAAAATCTCGTTAGGCTTCATTTCGTTAAGGAGTTGGTATATTAGTTCAACTTTTTCTTCTGTATTTTTCATTTATTTACGGAGATTCAAAAATGTTAGCCAACGGTTTTGTATAAAAATCAGTTTGGTGAAAACGTCGCAGACTTTTCGAACCGAGCGATTTTTATAGTTTAAAAGTACAGAACATTGGGAAAGAAACCAAACCCAAATTGTTTTTATGCGTTGTTAGTTTTTAGCAATTTTTTAAGTTTCAGCATTATTTAAATTTTTCAAAGAATAAAAAACATAGCATTGCTACTTTAAAATTCAGCGTTGCTACTGCTTCATTAAGCGGAAAGAGTAATTTTCAGCAAAACTATAGTTTTATTAAATTTTTCATTTTTAAAAGACTTTCAAGGAATAACTTTATGCATTGCTACTGTTTCATTAAACGCAAGAGTTATTTCAGCGTTGCTACTTTAAAATTCAACGTAACTACGATTTACAAAAAGAAACTTATCGGTAAGTTAAAATTTCTCAACAAGTAAAAAAGCTATTAGATTTTAAGTTTATGAATTTTCAGCAAGTAAAAAGTTTAGAAAAAAAGTAGGCGAGACATGGTTTCAACTTTCTATGAATTTTTATGATTTCTGAAACTGCTAAAAATTCGACCGAATTTTACTATTGTTAAAACTAACGGTTTTGTGTATGATTAGTGGCGTGTTTAAGCACCTAATTTAGCAAATAAAAACCGAATAGAAAATCCGCGAGGATTTTCGTAAGTAGGCGAGAACCAGCCATTAATTATACACGGTGTTGCCAACAGTATTTTTTAATCCTTTGTTTTTCCTTGTAATTTAATTGGCTGTATTCCAACAACTTTATTTTTATCGTCAAATATTATTTTAATCAGTTCGTTCGGTGGATTTGAGTTGTCATCTTTATATTTGTATTGAAGCATTGTAAAAACGCTTCCATCAAGTCCAGCTTGAATTCCGCTGTAAATCAATTCCGTTTCTCTTTTAAAGTCTAAATTGTCAATCAATATATTTAACTGTTCATCTGTCACAGTTTTTAGTATTAATTCTGATAAATATTCTTTTGACTTTACTAAATCTTTATTTCCTAAAGTTTGAATAAATTCTTGTGATATTATTTTCAACGTGTCAAGCTTTTTCTCGCTTAATTTAGGTTCAATTTTCTTTTCTTTTTTTGTGTTTCTAATGTACAATCTAATTCTATGAGTTGGTGCAATTGTAACCATTCCTCTCTTTTCGTAATAGTTTGACACAGAAGTGTACATTTCGATTTCAGTACTATCATTCGGAAACCATTTATCTTTCTTTTTTAAACCGCCTTTTTCATTTGCTTGTTTTAGATTTGATAAATCTCCTTCCGATTCAGGTTTTCCATAAATATCTGTAATAGTCTTTTCTAAATCATTGTGTTTTTTGATTAGGGCTTTTTGATATTTCTTCGATTTTTTGTCGTTAGTATTAGACTTTAACGTTAGTAAACTTTCGTCCCATTCATAAAGTATATGAGACATTACAGAATCTTTTTCTTTGAAATAGTAATAAGCAACAAGGTCAGAAATTACTTTTTGTTTTCTTTTAAATTTTATTGGTTGAGCAGTTCCATCAAAAGATACGTGATTTCTGATATTCGGAATTTTTTCGCTACCCAACTTTTTCTCCATTTCTAAATATTGATTTAGTGAAGTATTGTGAATATCAAATTCAAATTCTTGTCCAAAAACAGCTATTCCGATTAATAAAAATCCTAATGTTAATGTCTGTCTCAAAGTTTTTCTCATATTGTTGGCAACTTAAAAGTATATGAAAAGTAGCGAATTTTAAAGCACTAACTTTTCGTTACTATATATAGTATAAATTTAGAAAAATAAACCATTGATATCACAGGAATACCGCTATTTTTTATATACACTGTTGTGTTTAGTATCATGTCACTATTCTCATTTGTCGAAGACATTATTTTTATCTATTTGATACGGAGTATCTCCGAACACGTTGCTACGAGCTATAAAACGCTTCCTCAAGTTTTTACTTTTCAGTATATATTCTTTATTTAGGAATAAGGAATGTCTGCTGAAAATTCTATCGAAGGCTACTAACATTTATGCCATTCTTTTTATCTTTTCAATTTTATTCAATAAAAAATAATCTTGTTATAAAACTATAAATACTTGATTTTTAAATATTTATTGAATAACTTCAAACTGTTGTACGTTCCAACGTACTGAGAGCGAGCTCTCAACGATGCAATCGAACAGTTTGATGATAGGTAAATTCATTCTTCATTTTACCTATCAAAAGATAAAAAGAGTGGCTTCGTTATCACATACCTTCGATAGAAGCTAAAAAAATGGGGGAGTCCTTAGCTTCGGAGATATTAAACACCAACGGGTTTGTATAAAAATCAGTTTGGGGAGAAAACGTCGCAGACTTTTCGAACCGAGCGATTTTTATAGTTTAAAAGTACAGAACATTGGGAAAGAAACCAAACCCAAATTGTTTTTATGCGGTGTTAACTTTTGCAATTTTATAAGTTTCAATTTATTATGAACTTTCATTGAAACTTAGCGTAGTTACTAAAAATTCAGCGTTGCTACTGCTTCACTAAGCGGAAAGAGTAATTTCAGCAAAATTATAGTTTTATTAAATTTTTCATTTTCAGTTTTAAAAGACTTTCAAAGTATAATTTTTTGCATTGCTACTGTTTCATTAAACGCAAGAGTTATTTCAGCGTTGCTACTTTAAAATTCAACGTAACTACGATTTACAAAAAGAAACTTATCGGTAAGTTAAAATTTCTCAACAAGTAAAAAAGCTATTAGATTTTAAGTTTATGAATTTTCAGCAAGTAAAAAGTTTAGAAAAAAAGTAGGCGAGACATGGTTTCAACTTTCTATGAATTTTTATGATTTCTGAAACTGCTAAAAATTCGACCGAATTTTACTATTGTTAAAACTAACGGGTTTGGCTAGGGAATGTTTGGGTTAAAAAGTAACGGAATTTTCAGCCACGTAACAAACAAAAGCCTTTTAATTATTTGTAACTAAAAATAATGTAAAAGGCTTTTGTGACCAAGTAAAAAGTAATAAACTTGGGGAAAGGAAGGAAAGCCCAAATGTTTTTTAGCCGGTGTTAGCTTTAGTTATTTATAAAATTATTAATATTTTCATTTGAAGATAAGACATATCTTATGGGTTTATTTTTTTTATTTTCTAAAATTAATCCTATTTTAATTAACTCTTTCATGTCTTTACTTGCTGTTTGTCTAACTATTTCGTTTTTTTCAGAATAATCTTTAAGCGTAATAGAATTTTTGTTTTTCATATAAAAATACCCAAGAAGATCTGCTTGTCTTTTGTTAAGACCTTTTTGAATTAGTTTATAAGCTATAGAGTTTGCCTGTTCTCTCTCTCGTATTTTTTTATCTCGGTATTGAGATAGTTTCTCAAAAGCAACTCGTAAATTTTTAATAGAATAATTAATGAAATAGTTTAAATCATTTTCATCATTTTCAGTTTTTAAAAATGCTTTATCATATTGTGTTCTAGATTCTAAAATTACTTTTGAGATTGATATACTCTTAATTAGTGAATATTCTTTTTTAATTAAATACCAGTAAAAAAGTGCTCTTGCAGTTCTACCATTACCATCTAAGAAAGGGTGTATGTAACCAATCATAAAATGTAAAATAGATGCTTTAACAATAGGATGAATAAATTCATTGTCATTATTAATAAATTGACATAATTCAGACATAAGATTCAGTACCTCTTCATGATGTGGTGGTATGTGAGCAATTTCACCATCTACATGGTCTGTAACAAAAACTTCTTTTGTTCTAAAATCCCCCGCACAACTCTCAGCTTCAGTTTTAAGAGTCATGATACTATGTAGATCTATAATGAATTTAAAATCTAGTTCTTGATCAATAAACTCGTTTATAAAATGAATTGCTTTTAGATTATTAAAAATCATCTGTTCAGATTCATTTTTAGGATTTCTCCCTGTTTTTAACATGTCCTTAGCAACCTCAGTTGTTGTAGCTGCACCTTCCACTTGTGATGAAGATATTGCTTCTTGTAAAATGGAACTTTTAAAATATTCGAATCTATCAGAAGGCATTATGGGGTTTTGTTTTAGTCCTCCAATTAGCTTTAAGTCAAATTCATGTAATTCTTTAAGTTGATGAGATGATAAATAATAATTGAAAACATGTTTACCAAATGTTAGTTTTTGGTATTTTAATTTTCTATGTGTTTTAACTAGTGACCAATTTTCTGTTTGAGAATTTAAAGGTAAATTATCTCTATATTTTAATTCATCCCAATAAAAATAACGTAAATCTGTTTTATTTAAAAAAGCAGAATATTCTGTAGAAGTAACTTTTTCTAAGATTTCTAAATCTAATTTTACTACTGGTGGTTTTTCAAGCTTCATAATTAAACATTGTTAAATTGTAGTTCAAAAATAACAATGTTTTCCGTTGTCACCAAATTTACATAGGTTTTTAATTAAAGCTAACGGTTTTGTATAAAAATCAGTTTGGGAGAAAAGGGCATAGCCTTTTCGAGCGTACTGATTTAGTTAGTTTAAAAGTACAGAACTTAGGGAAAGAAACCAAGCCCAAATTGTTTTTATGCGTTGTTGCCTTTTAGCAGTACGGATCATTAATTTTCAATTCTTAGTTTTTCATTTTCTTCAGGGATTCTACTTTACAATTCATTGAGTAAATCTCAATAATTCCAGACTCAGCGTTGGAATATAAATTCAAACACTCAGTTAGAAATTCTCAAAGCGTATTAGTTTTCAGTTTTTAATAAATTCTCAACGTTTACAATTTAAATTCAGCGTTGTCACGATATTTTAAAAGAAGCTAGAGTAATATGTATCGTTTATAATAATATATCAAGGATTTAGAGAGTGAATGGTTTAAATCTCATTTAAAAGAGAGAACTTTCATGTTTGGTTTAAAAAAATGCGGAGTAACGTTATTTCAAGTTTCTAAGAAAAGAAACCGTTCGGCTAACTGCGAAATTTCGGACGAAATTTGCGCTGTTAAAGGCAACGGTTTTGGCTAGGCTTTGTGCGGGATTGAAAATCGGCCAGATTTTCGATTACGTACTAAGCCGAAGCTTTTTGTTTGGATTTGTTTCTTTTGGTTATAACTAAGCCAAATCAACAAGATTTGGCGACTTAATAAATATACACAAAACTTTGAAGTAAGCACAAAACCCGCATGAAGTTTAGCCGGTGTTAGGCATTGTTATTTAATTCTTCGAATAATATTTCAAGTAATTTATCTAATTCCGTTTCAATTTTCTTGTAATTTTTCATTATACTATCTCCGTATTTAGCATCAAACTCATTATCAAGAATTGCAATTTCCATATTACAATAACTGGTTAATGTAGAAACTACATTTTGAATTTGTTTTCTCGATTTTTTAGTTAAAAAAATAAAATTGTCTCGCTCTTGATAATGTAACTCTGTGGAGTATGTTAGTAAACCTTTATTAGTGTCTTCTGGAATAGAATCTGTGTTCGGATGAAAATCACTTCCTAAATAATCTCCATATCTTGCTTCACAATATTTTTTGCAATCGTTTATAGTTTTTTGAATTTCAAGAAATGTTCTTATTTTTTCTTTTAGAAGAATTTCATTTCTTTTATTAATAATATTAATTTGAGATTTAATTTCCTCAAGATTTTTTTGGTATTCTATTTTAACAGATTCGACTTTCCTAGTAATATTTCCAATATCTTCTTTTGTCGCTAAGTTTTCTCCTTTCTTTTTAAAATAGTTTTTAAAGAAAATTAAGTATAGTGTTAATATAAGTATTATTATTTCAACTAATATGTGAATTTGGTTATCTGTCATTTTTAATAATGCCTAACGTGTTTGTTTATGACTTGTTGCGATGTTAAAAAACAGCGACTTTTCAGCCATTAACCAAATATAATAAAACAAGAACAAACTTTTGGAAATAAATAACCTAGCAATAAGTTATAAACGGTGTTGGCTGACGTAATTTCCTCAACTAAAAAATGTTACTATGGAAATTACAAGTTTCAAAATTGAACACAATGACATTTAAATCGCGTTACTACGATAAATTCTACGTTTTGCTAATAAATATTTATCGACTGTGAACAAATTTATCAACGAAGGTTTTTCAGCGTACAGTTCAACACGAAACTTTAGGACACAATTTTTTATTTTAAACAGGTTTTATCAAAGAATTATATTTAAGCGAACAGTTTAGAACGAAACCTAAGTTTATTTATTTATCAGCAATTAAAATTTATCAATGAATAAATAGTTTTCAAACAGAGTTTTTACGCAAATAAAACGAACGATTAAACCTCAATATTATTCAGCTAGAAAAAGAGTTAATTTTCGCTGGAAAAAATGCTTTTTTTAAAAATTTTGAGTCAGACTTAATTTCAGGTTTTTTTGAGAAAAAGTATCAGCATTCTTTTAACTGCGTGAAATTCGACCGAATTTCAGACTTATGTGAGCCAACGGTTTTGGCTAGGCTTTGTGCGGGGTTGAAAATCGACAAGATTTTCGAACACGGACTAAGCCGAAGCTTTTTGTTTGGTTTTGTTTCTTTGATTTCACAAAGCCAAATCAACAAGATTTGGCGACCTAGTAAATATACACAAAACTTTGAGAAAGCACTAAACCCGCATGAAGTTTAGCCGGTGTTACCTAACGTTTTTATTTGTTGTCAGATATTAAACTTTTAACTTCCTTTTTAAGTTTCGGAATATGATTTATAATAATTGACCAAATATTTTCATCTGAGATATTATCGTATGCATGTATAACTTGATTTCTCAAACCAATTATAGCTTTTGCATTAGAGATTAACTTTTCAAAGTTTGGATCTCGTTTTAAAATTCGATTAACAGCTTCTCCGATAATTTCTAAATCTCTTTCCACAGCTCTTTTAAGCATTGTGTTTTTTCTATACTCAAAAAAGTCTTTTTCAGTATTTTCAAAATAAGATTCAATTTCTTCTAGAGCAAAATGGATATCGTACAACCATTTAAGTATTCTTTCATCCATAAATTAATTCTTTGTTCTTATTAATTGAATTAATTAAAATAGGATTTTTCAGAGTTTGTTCTTCTACTAAATCAATATCTCGTTTAAATATTTTTCCAAGTTTTTCCTTAAAAGAAATATAATTATCAAAATATAAACTTAAGTCAGATACGTTAAATTTCACAAGAAAATCAATATCACTATTCTCGGAAAATGTCTCATTTGTAGCAGAACCAAATAGATACAATTTTTCGACCTTATGTTTTTTACATAAAGTTTTAACTCGTTTTATATTTTTATCTATCATTAACATATTTCAAAGATAATTAAAATTAAGTGATGATAAGTTATCAACGAGATTTTTTAATGTTAGGTAACGGTTTTGTATAAAAATCAGTTTGGGAGAAAACGTCGAAGACTTTTCGAACCGAGCGATTTTTATGTTTAAAAGTACAGAACTTTGGAGTACGAACCAAACCCAAATTGTTTTTATGCGGTGTTAGCCTGCGTATTTTTCAATCTTTGAAAAATATTTCAGCAAGAGATAATTTTTTAGAATTAAAAACTTAAACTTTCAGCTTTTAAGATTTCTTTTTTGGGTTTTCTTTTTTAGAATTAGCTTTATTGATTTTATGATCAGCGTTTAAAATACTCTTAAATTAAATTTCAACACTAATTTTCAAAAATAATCTATCGATTAAGAAACAACTTTGTATAAATAAAAACTTCTCAAGCTTATTTTAAACTACTTTCTCAGTGTTTAAAAAACTTTCAATGAAATAATGTTTTCTCGACTACTTTTTTGCTTAGCAACGATTTATAAAGATATTTATCGATTAGAAATAAACTATCAACAAGTTCTTAAACAACTGAATAAAAAAACAGCGAGCTAACCGAAAAATACCTTTAAACGACTTTTTCAAAATAATTGTAAAAATCTTTCAGCTATTAAATTTTTTATATAAAGAGAATAATAAAGTAGGGAAGTGGTTTACTTTTAGTTTTAGCGGTTCTGACCTATGCTGGCTAACGGGTTTGTATAAAAATCAGTTTGGGAGAAAACGTCGAAGACTTTTCGAACCGAGCGATTTTTATAGTTTAAAAGTACAGAACATTGGGAAAGAAACCAAACCCAAATTGTTTTTATACGGTGTTAGTTTTTAGCAATTTTTTAAGTTTCAGCATTATTTGAATTTTCATTGAAACTTAGCGTAGTTACTAAAAATTCAGCGTTGCTACTGCTTCACTAAGCGGAAAGAGTAATTTCAGCAAAACTATAGTTTTATTAAATTTTTCATTTTTAAAAGACTTTCAAAGCATAATTTTTTGCATTGCTACTGTTTCATTAAACGCAAGAGTTATTTCAGCGTTGCTACTTTAAAATTCAGCGTAACCACGATTTACAAAAAGAAATCTTTCAGTAAGTTAAAATTTATCAACAAGTAAGAAGCAATTAGATCTTAAGTTTATAAATTTTCAGCAAGTAAAAAGTTTAGTGAAAAAGTAGGAGAGACGTGGTTTCAATTTTCTAAGAATCTTTATAATTTCTAAAACTGCTAAAAATTCGACCGAATTTTACTATTGTTAAAACTAACGGTTTTGGCTAGGCTTTGTGCGGGCTTGAAAATCGACAAGATTTTCGATTACGGACTAAGCCGAAGCTTTTTGTTTGGTTTTGTTTCTTTGGTTTTCACAAAGCCAAATCAACAAGATTTGGCGACTTAGTAAATATACACAAAACTTTGAATTAAGCACAAAACCCGCATGAAGTTTAGCCGGTGTTGTAAAATGTTTTTATTTATATGTTTTTCAAATATTCAATTGTTTGATTTTGAACTTTTGACTTAGTTATATTAATAGAAATTATTGCTATTGGTAAAAAGATAAATATCAATAAAGATAAAGAAGCAGTTACATTATATAAATATCCAACGAATAAAGTGATTAGAATTATTCCTATTATAATTCCATTACTGATTTTCTTAATATTTGATGTTATTTGAAGTTTTATTTTATTTTCGTTTGTTTTTTTTGAAATAATTGAAGTTTCAATTTTTTGATCTCCAGCTCTACCAATACTTACAGGTATAAATATTTTCGATAAATTATTATTCGATTTACTTTTTAATTTTTCAAAATGATTATTATCAATAGTATAGTTATATGTTGTTTTAAATAAACTCATTTTATACGTACAAATTTTCCAGAATGTGAAATCACGTGTAAATTCACTCGCATTGTAAAATCAATTGTATCATTTTTACAATCTGTAATCTCATAATATGGTTTTCCACTTGACGTTAACATTTTTTGAAATTCAGTTAACGAGTCTTTTTGTTTTTCAAGAGATTTTAATCTAAAAGAATTCTCTCCAATATTTTCAATTTTATATCTACGACTCAATTCAGAGTTTATTTCGGTTAAGTTTTGTCCGACTATTTCAAATTCAAATTTTGGGTAGTCAGAAAACTGTTTGTCATAAATAACTTTATATTTTCCGTCATTCAAATCGCAATTTTTATCAGCGAATTTGAATCCAAAACAAAATATTATTAATATGTATAGAATTTTTTGCAAAATATTTTACAACGGTTTTGGCTAGGCTTTGTGCGGGATTGAAAATCTGCGGATTTTCGAACACGGACTAAGCCGAAGCTTTTTGTTTGGGTTTGTATTTTTTAGTTAAACTAAGCCAAATCAACAAGATTTGGCGACCTAGTAAATATACACAAAACTTTGAAGTTAGTACAAAACCCGCATGAAGTTTAGCCGGTGTTGCCTAACGTTTTTTTCAAACGTTGTTTTTGAATTAAAATATTTAGTTTTTAATTTAAGGTTTTCAAAGACTTTTAAGTTTCCCAGAGCTACAATAATTTCTTACGCATTACTCTTGTAAATCAATTTTCAAAGACTAGAAAAGTTATTTTGTTAATAGAAAATTTCAAGAAAAGTAAATTTCTCACAGTTTCTATAACATAATATTGGACACCATTTTTCATATTATAATAATTTATCAAATAATTATTAATGGAGCATTACGCTAATTGAAACACGTAAAATACAATTCATTTATTTTGTTAAGACTTCACAATATCAATAAGTTCTTTATCTGTATAATCTTCTAAAATTTTTAAAAGTTTAGTTTCTGAATGTTTTTCGGCAAAGAAAAGTCGAAATTTTCTATATTCTTGAGTTGGTAGTTCTTTATAAAATTCATAAACAATATCAGCTTCTTCAGTTAAGTAATCGTCTATAATATTTGTTAGCTCCCACGTATCAATATCAAGTACAAGTTGATTATCTATTTTATGTAATTTTAGATGTGGTTTGTTTAATTTCAAGATTTCAGTTTAATGTTTGGTAACGGTTTTGGCTAGGCTTTGTGCGGGGTTGAAAATCGCCAAGATTTTCGAACACGCAACTAAGCCGAAGCTTTTTGTTTGGTTTTGTTTCTTTGGTTTTCACAAAGCCAAATCAACAAGATTTGGCGACCTAGTAAATATACACAAAACTTTGAAGTTTGCACAAAACCCGCATGAAGTTTAGCCGGTGTTACACACTGGCTTTTTCAGCTTAGAATATTTTTCAATATTATTTAGTTTAAATTTTTCTTCAAAAGAGACTTCATTTCTTCATGAGGAGATTTCCAACCTAATTGTTTAAAAGGAGTTTTATTAAGCTTTTCAGTCATTTCTCGAATTACAGAAGAGTTAAAAACAGGATAATCGTATTTAAAATAATTCATTTTTTCAACATTATAATTAAGAATACCTGTCATTTGTCGATTGTTATTAGTTGAATGAAACCTTACTTTACCAATCATTGAAGAAATTGTCTCAAATTCAATATTTATTTTCTCGCATTCCAGTTGATTGTACAAGCATTCAATGAATAGTTTGTCAATTACATTAATATCTTTCATTGAAAATCTAGGAATTACTACAGAAAAAAATGTTTCAGCATTAGAAATAAGTATGCATTTCTTTTTTGCGATGTAAAAAATTGTTGCATTCCAATTTCCAAGATTTTTTTCAACAATTAGATGACTGTTTTCAATTTTTTTATGAATTATTTTTTCAAGTTTCTTAGTAGTAAAAATTTCAGTCATCAGCTTGTGTGTAACGGTTTTGGCTAGGCTTTGTGCGGGAAGAAAATCGACAAGATTTTCGAACACGTACTAAGCCGAAGCTTTTTGTTTGGATTTGTTTCTTTGGTTATCACAAAGCCAAATCAACAAGATTTGGCGACTTAGTAAATATACACAAAACTTTGAAGTAAGCACAAAACCCGCATGAAGTTTAGCCGGTGTTGCCTAACGTTTTTTCAGACTTTAAAATGCACTCATATCAAAAAATTCAAACCGAAGTCTAACATTTTAAATTCATGTTGTTACTTATTCAGAACTCAATTGTTTTTCAACGGAGTTACTTTTTAATTCGAATGGCTACGATAAATTCAAACATAACTATAAGTTTTCGTGCTAATTGTAAATTTAAAATTTGTTATGATTTTCAAAGGAGTTTAGGATTTACTGTTTTTCATAAGTGTTTTATTTCCCAAGCTAAAACCATTATTAATAATCCCCATGAAATCAATAAGTTAAAAATTAAGCTATAAAGACTACTTTTTTCATTGTTCTTAAGTAATAGCAAACCAATTAAAATAGTAAATGGGAGCGTAAAAAATAAACCTATGGCACCCATTCCAGAAAAACACAATAACAAGTTAAGTACGTTCACAATCCACATTATTGAAATTGTGAATATTCGGGACATACGAGTTTTAATGAACCATTTTTCAAAATAGAAAACAATAGAAAGTACAAGATTAAATAAAGCAAAATAATTAATAAAATTGATTTTTATTGAAGAGTAAAAAAAGATATAAGCCGTTATGATATTGAATATTCCAATTAATATTTGATATGAAAACTTAAACTTTCTAAAAAAAACTAATAAATAGGATATTGAAGATAAAATGACTGTAGAAAATATAATTGCAATTATTTCATCTTTCATAGCTACGAGGTATGTTTGGCAACGGTTTTGGCTAGGCTTTGTGCGGGCTTGAAAATCGGCCAGATTTTCGAACACGGACTAAGCCGAAGCTTTTTGTTTGGATTTGTTCTTTTTAGTTTCACGAAGCCAAATCAACAAGATTTGGCGACTTAGTAAATATACACAAAACTTTGAAGTAAGCACAAAACCCGCATGAAGTTTAGCCGGTGTTGGCTGTAGTGTTTTTTTAATCCCATATTTCAGGTCTATTAATTTTCATTGTTCTTAAATATGAAAGGAATTGTCCAGCGTGAACAGATTCGTGATATCCAATTCGTAATAAATACTCTCCAAGGATTTTTTTATCTCCATTTCCAGGATGAACGATTTCATTATTTTTTAATTCTATATCTGAAAATTGTCTAACACTTTCTATAAATGTTTTTCTATAGGGTTCTGCAAATTCAATTTCGTCAGTTACACTAATGAATGGTCGATTTTCCCATGGAGTTTTATAATTTGTAATACTTCTTTTGTTTATTATAATATTCCATCCATAATCGGCTTCTAAAACGTGTCTTACCATTTCTATGGCTGTCATTGCTTTTTCGTCTGGTTTCCAATTATAATATTTTTCAGGAAGCCCATTCCAAAGTTTTATACTTCTTCTCCTTATTTCAGTAAAATTTAAAATTATGAGTTCAGATTGAGTCATTTTCTTTATTTTCTAGAATGTCCTTTTACGTTACAGCCAACGGTCTTGTATATGAAAAGTAGCGGGTTTTATGCACTAACTTTTCGGATTATAACTGACCTCTAATTTATTCATTTTGTTTCGATTAAGCGACTAAACCGCTATTTTTTATATACGTTGTTGTGTTTTCGTACTTTTTTTTGTTCAGTTTGTAGCGTTGGCAAAGACATACTCTTTTGCAATTTTTGGCTTGTGTGATGGCTGAAGCGAATTGCAAATGTGTATGGCTTTTAGCGTTGGCACATCATAAAATTAATTCAGTTCCGTATTCAGCTTCTGGTTCTTTCGCTAAAAATAAATCCAGTTCTTTCTGATTGTTAAATCCTTGTAGTTTTTGTCTGTATTTAGATGCAATTTTCGGGTTTTCAATTTCAAGTTTTCGATTTTTACTAATTTCCAAATACTCTTGTTCTTGGTCTATTCCTAAAAAACGTCTATTCGACAAATTTGCCGCAATTCCTGTTGTACTACTTCCAGCAAAAGGATCTAAAATCCAAGCGTTTTGTTTTGTCGATGCTAAAATTAAACGAGTTAAAACTGATAAAGGTTTTTGAGTTGGATGTTTTGTACAGCTTTTTTCCCAAGGTGCGATTGCAGGAAGTTTCCAAACATCTTTCATTTGTTTGTCTCCATTGAGTTGTTTCATTAATTCATAGTTGAAGTAATGAGGTGTTTTCTCGTTTTTTCTCGCCCAAATTATTTGTTCCGTTGAATGTGTGAAATACCTACAAGAAAAATTTGGTGGTGGATTTGATTTTTGCCAAGTAACAATATTTAATATTTTGAAGTCTAACTCCGTAAGAATTTGTCCAACACTAAATATATTGTGCATTGTGCCACTTATCCAAATAGTAGCATCTTCTTTCATATTTTCTCTAACTAATGAAAGCCATTGTCTATTAAAATTGTTTATATGTTCCGTTCCAAGTGATTTATCCCATTTTCCTTTATTTACTGAAACAATTTTACCACTTTGAATTGACAAACCGTTATTAGATAAAAAATAAGGTGGATCTGCAAAAACCATATCAAACTTATGATTGATTTTTGGAAGTAATTCCATAGAATCTCCTTTTAAGAGACAGAATTTTTTATCAGTCGATTTGTAGTATGGACTTATCATTAATAACTGTCTACAACACCATTATAATAACCTAAAGAATATGCAGCGTGTGGACTTCTATGTCTTCTGTCTCCTTTTTGACTTTCTTCTAAATTGTTTAATACATTTGCTAAATTAATATTTTCAGCTTTTTGAATTCCGTGTTCGTAGCCAATTTCATACGCACAAGATGCGCATTTGTGTCTTCCAACACCTTCTTGTCCGATTGGTAAATCTTTAACTATGTTATCTGTTTTATCGTGATTCTTATTGCAAGCCATAATATGTTTTTAAAAATTTAAAATTTCTTCTTTTTTTATCTTTTCTATAAAAATAGGTAAAGTTTTTAAATTATAAACGTGTGGAATATGTGCAAATGCTTCTTGCAATTTATTTTTTGCTGAAAACCAACCTTGACCATCAGTTATCCAAACGAACTCAAATTTATCATACTGGTTAATTTTGGGTGCAAGATCTGTGTATGACCTAGCGACTTCATTTAATTTTGAACCACCACCATTATAAAAATTGGTTTCAATTAAATATGTGTTTTCTTTTGTTTTAATTACAAAGTCAAATCTTTTTACATCTTCACCAAAATGTATAAGTTCTGGGAATGTTGTGTGTTTAACTTCTGCTTGAAACGGAATATCATTTTTGTTGAATATTTTTGAGATAGCTTTTTCCATATTTTTACCACCTCTGTTTTTACGTGCATTCGTATCAAGACCTACTTCAATTCCAAAAACATAATCTACCAAGTTTTTTACTTGTTTATTTTTGAAAACATCAGCAAGTCCAGTTTTTTCTAAATACTCATAAACTAATTCAGAAGTCTGAAAATAACTGTAAAGCTCTTTTATATTACCATCATCATCTAAAACTGGACGATTATTTCTTACTGCAATAATTATATCGAGAACAGAAAAACAACTTTTATTTTCTTCAAATAGTTTATTAACTGCTTCTTTTAAATCTTCTTGACCAATTAAATAATTTAGTTGATTTAATTTTATAGAAATTGCATCTACATTTCTTGTGATTTTTTCAAAATCTACAAAAAAATCAAGTGTTGAATTTGTTGTACTTAATTGTGATAAAAAATCATTAAACGATTTGGGCATATTTTCTGTTGTTATTTGTTATTAGTAACTCTGTTAGTTTTCCTCGCTTATTTGGATTTGCATTTATGCTTCTCCGAGCATTTACTCGATGAATACTAAAATCTGAATATAAATCATCAAAGAAATTGTCATTTGGATTTTTTCCTTTAACATCTGAATTACTTAAAATCCATTGATGATTTAAGTTGTCTAATTCAGTACAAAAATCTTTTAATCGTATTTGTTCAGCATCATTAAATTCGTCCTTTGCATAAGAATTGAAACTTGAAGTTTCGCTTAATGGTTTGTATGGTGGATCAAAGTAGAAAAAAGTATTTTCTGTAGCAAAATTTAGGGTTTTTGAATAATCTCCATTTAAAATTTCTACTCTTTGTAAAACTTTTGAAACAGCTCTTAAATTTTCACTATTACAAATTAATGGTTTTTTGTAGCTTCCAATAGGAACATTAAATTCATTTTTACGATTAACTCTAAAAAGGCCATTAAAACAGGTTCTATTTAAGAAAATGAATAATGCACTTTGGGTTGTTTGATTTGAATTCCTTGAATTAAACAGTGTTCTTTTAGCGTAATAATATTCCTTTTTCTCTACGTCATTTTGAGCCAAAAGATAATATTCACTTTGCCATTCTGAAAGAATATTTATCAGATTTTCTACATCTTCTTTTATTGAGATATAACAATTTGTTAAGTCTATGTTTATGTCATTAATAACTGCATTCTCCAAATTTGGAAATTTTTCAAGCATCCAAAATAAAACTGCACCACTACCAACAAACGGCTCAATATAAGTGAAATTGTTTTCAATTATATTTTCAGGTAATTGATTTTCAATTTGTTCAATTAGTTGCGTTTTTCCACCAGCCCATTTTAAAAAGGGTTTTGCAATTATGTTTGTCATATTTCTCTGTTCATTTAACTGTAAAAATACATTATTAATTTCAATTCAAGCGTTGGGAAATTTTAGCTCTTTTGGTTTTTTTAGCGTTGGAATTGTGTGGTGGCAAAACCGAAAGTGCTAAAATATGCGGCTGGATCAGTATGAAACACAACTTAAAAGTATATGAAAAGTAGCGAATTTTAAAGCACTAACTTTTCGTTACTATATATAGTATAAATTTAGAAAAATAAACCATTGATATCACAGGAATACCGCTATTTTTTATATACACTGTTGTGTTTAGTATCATGTCACTATTCTCATTTGTCGAAGACATTATTTTTATCTATTTGATACGGAGTATCTCCGAACACGTTGCTACGAGCTATAAAACGCTTCCCCAAGTTTTTACTTTTCAGTATATATTCTTTATTTAGGAATAAGGAATGTCTGCTGAAAATTCTATCGAAGGCTACTAACATTTATGCCATTCTTTTTATCTTTTCAATTTTATTCAATAAAAAATAATCTTGTTATAAAACTATAAATACTTGATTTTTAAATATTTATTGAATAACTTCAAACTGTTGTACGTTCCAACGTACTGAGAGCGAGCTCTCAACGATGCAATCGAACAGTTTGATGATAGGTAAATTCATTCTTCATTTTACCTATCAAAAGATAAAAAGAGTGGCTTCGTTATCACATACCTTCGATAGAAGCTAAAAAAATGGGGGAGTCCTTAGCTTCGGAGATATTAAACACCAACGGGTTTGTATAAAAATCAGTTTGGGCGAAAACGTCGAAGACTTTTCGAACCGAGCGATTTTTATGTTTAAAAGTACAGAACTTTGGAGTACGAACCAAACCCAAATTGTTTTTATGCGGTGTTAGCCTGCGTATTTTTCAATCTTTGAAAAATATTTCAGCAAGAGATAGTTTTTTTTTAGAATTAAAAACTTAAGCTTTCAGTTTTTAAGATTTCTTTTTTAGAATTAGCTTTTATTGATTTTATGATCAGCGTTTAAAATACTCTTAAATTAAATTTCAACACTAATTTTCAAAAATAATTTATCGATTAAGAAACAACTTTGTATAAATAAAAACTTCTCAAGCTTATTTTAAGCTACTTTTTCAGTGTTTAAAGAACTTTCAATGAAGTAATGTTTTTTCGACTACTTTTTTGCTTAGCAACGATTTGTAAAGATATTCATCGATTATAAATAAACTATCAACAAGTTCTTAAACGACTGAATAAAAAAACAACGAAGCTAACCGAAAAATACCTTTAAACGACTTTTTCAAAATAATTGTAAAAATCTTTCAGCGATTGAATTTTTCATAAAAAGAGAATAATAAAGTAGGGAAGTGGTTTACTTTCAGTTTTAGCGGTTCTGACCTATGCTGGCTAACTTAAAAGTATATGGTTTGTTGCGTGGTTAAGCAACTAAGTTAACAAATAAAAACCGAATAGAAAATCCGATAGGATTTTCGTAAGTAGGCTAGAACTAGCAATAAATTATATACGGTGTTAGCTGTAGTTTTTATTTTATATCTTCCAAAAAGCTTAATTCCTTTGGGTATTTTTTTAGTGATTTCACTTTATTTTTTCCATCTATAAAATATCTTTCCATAACATATACTGTATTCATAGAATCCCAAGTTTTTTTTATTTTTAATATCTCTCTATCAATATTTAATTCAGATTCTTCTTTCGTTAAAGTTATTTCAATTGTATGTCTAATTTTTTCATATTCAAGACCAAGTTTTCTATGAATATCAGATTTTTCATTAGGCTTTAAAAAAGTTTGTAAACCTGTAAATAACGCAACAACAAATAAAAGAAAAGGTAAGAAGTATTCTTTGTTTAGAAAGAACAGATAAGTATTAAACCATTCATTTTCTATTGAAGGAAATTTATAAGAAAAAGCGACCATTGTTGATAAAACGAAAGCTGAAATTCCTATTCTTTTTTCAATCTTTCTATAATATTCAGATTGATAACAATGAGCATATTCTAATTGGTGAACCTTTCTCATCCAATCTAAAAGCATAGTTTTTTTCTTTTCCATTTTATGAAAGTTGTTGGTCGATTTTATTTAATAGTTCTGTTGGGTCGATAATCATTTTTCGATTTATAATAGATTCTGAAATATGCTTAGGTCCAATTACAATTGATTTATCCAATCCATTTTTTCCTGTGAAAGAAAAAAAAGTGGCAGAAGTCAAAGGTGAATTTGTATGACCTGACTTATGCAATTTTCCAGCTTCTATTTTATAGTTTCCGTTCTCGAAATGTATTTCTTTGGATGTTTGGTAAAGCTCTATATCTATTTTTTCATTTACAGCCTTAGAAGTGTGTTGATTTACTTCGTTTAATGAATCGTTATAAACTACTTTAAAAAACGAATGATTAGAATTGTCTGAATTAATATTATAGTCAAATCTATTATTGATTATTTTCCCTGTTATTACCCAACTTTCTGCATAGAATGTATGTGTATGAACTGAAAAGTTTTCACATTTTTCTAAATCAATATATTGATTTAATGAATCATCCCAAATGTGTAATCTAAGAAAATCAAAACTTTCTAAAGATTTATCAAACTTATATAATGGAATAGATAAAAAACCTTGTGAACCAATTGATGAAATAGTATAATTGTTTGGAATAATTTTAATTGACTTTGAAATTAGTTCCCAGACGTACTTTATATTTAATTTTTGCTTGTTTTCTCTACAGTAAATTATTTCTCTAACACCAATTAATCTATAAATCAAAGATTCTGTGTATATATCATTTTCTTTTTTAATGATACTTTTAAGTTTCTCTATTGAGATTGTTTTTGAATCAGTAAATATTAGTTTACCAATATCATTCTTAGGTTTTATAACAGATTTAAATTCTTCAGCATAACCTTTTAGTAGAGGTTCGTAATAAGTCCTAAATTCAGAATCGCTAATATTTTTGTTTTGATTCATTAATTGGTTGATTTTGAGTTTCGTGGTAAATTACAGCTAACGGTTTTGGCTAGGCTTTGTGTGGGCTTGAAAATCGGCCAGATTTTCGAACACAGACTAAGCCGAAGCTTTTTGTTTGGTTTTGTTTCTTTTGGTTTTAACTAAGCCATCCCGAAGCATCGGGACAACAAGATTTGGCGACCTAGTAAATATACACAAAACTTTGAAGTTAAAACAAAACCCGCATGAAGTTTAGCCGGTGTTGGCAACTGTAATTTTTGTATTAAATGATATTATTCAAATCTTGTTTTCCAATTATAGCCATAATTTCAACAATGTCATTATTAATTCTATAATAAATACTATCAGAACCACACGCACAACGTCTATATCCTTCTTTTATAAAATCGATAGATTCAAATGAGAACGGACGTTGAGCTATAATTTCAAAATACTCAAAAAAAGAGTCAAAATATTTGTCAGCTTGTGCCATTCCAAATTTTTCAACTCCATAATGATGAATTCTCACTAAGTCTTCTTTAGCAGTATTACTTAATTTGTATTTAGCCATTAAGCAAAGATTTCGATTGTGCTAAAATTTCTTCTTTACTGTCATTTGTAAATCCACTATTTTCAGCTTTTTCAAGCTTGGCACTTATCCAATCTATTTTTCTTTGTTGCTTTCTAGCTTGTCTTATCAAGTCATTAACAAGTTCACTTTTACTAGAATACTCTTTGTTGTCAACTTGAGATTTTAACCATTCATCATTTGGTTGTGTAAATGAAATACTTTGTCTTGTCATGAGATTCTATTTTGATGTAAATTTACACCAAATAAATTTTTCGACAAAATAAAATGTATCATTATCTTTAAAAATTTCAGGAATTATTATCAACTTATTTTTTTATAATTATTACAGGTAACGGGTTTAGCTAGGAAACGTAGCGTTTAAACTAGTCGATTAGTTTTCAAATTAAAACTACACAAAATAAATAAAAGACCAACTTTGATTAAGCACAAAAAAAGCTATGTTTTTTAGCTGTTGTTGGCTGAAGTTAATTTAGAATTATTCTAATTAATTAATATTGATTTTATATTAACTTTGTCGGTGTAAATATTTTATATTTAATACTGTTTATGATAAGTGATAATTTCAATCTTTTGGATTTTGGTATAGTTGGTGGAGATAAGGTTTCTATTGGCGAGTTACTACATTCCTCATATACAAGAGGTAGAGAAGATTTAAAAAATGAAATTAGTTCAGATTTTCAAAAAAATCTTCAATCTGCTGCTCATTCATCTTCTTTATTAAAATCTAAACTAAAGGATTTCGATATTGACGTTAAGGAAATGTTTATAAAAATAGTTGATTTTGAAACTTTCAAGTGTTTAGTGATTATAAATGATGAAGATTATTTTAACAAAACAAAAAGAAGCAAGTCTTATAACACAGCTAGAAATATCAATAATACTAATACTAGGATAGAGTTAGATTTTTCAATTATATCGTATTCTTCTGAAATAGTTACGGAAAATATTATTTCAGACGGTTTTGTTTTTAAGTATGGGAAAGAAGAATTATAGTGCTTACGACCATGCTTCTCACAACTTAAAAGCTCATAATTTTTTAAAAGAAAGTGGAGAGTTTAAAGATTGGGAAGTTACTACAGCTTTTTATTCCTCAATGAAGTTTTTTGAAGGTTGTTTGTTTCCTAATGATTATCCTCATCCTAAAACAGGAGAGAAGATTGAATTTAATTCATACAATGATTATAAATCTATATTTAATAAGTTTATAGGAGGTACACCGCATGAATCAATGAAGTTTTTTGTCGAGAAAAACACAAATGACGAAATATGGGTTAGTTATAAATCTTTATACGACATATGTCATAGCTCTAGGTATAAGAATTATATGATTGAAGATGGTAATTTAGAAATAGCGAGAGAATCATTGGAAGAAATAAGGCTGTACTGCTTAGAAAATCAATGTTAACTTTTTATTTTTTCGACTTAATTTTAGCCAACGGTTTTGGCTAGGCTTTATGCGGGCTTGAAAATCGACCAGATTTTCGAACACGGACTAAGCCGAAGCTTTTTGTTTGGATTTGTATTTTTTAGTTAAACTAAGCCAAATCAACAAGATTTGGCGACTTAGTAAATATACACAAAACTTTGAAGTAAGCACAGAACCCGTATGAAGTTTAGCCGGTGTTGCCATGCGTTTTATTCAATTCGCTTATAATTATGAAAATTCCCTCTAGGTAAATAAACAATTTCTAAATCTTCTGTTGTTAAATTCTCTATTACATATTTAAGAGTATCATTTCGATTTGTTAATAATAGAGTTTTAGAATTGTTATTTGTCTTTATATTGTAATTATAGATATCCGTAGAATCAATAGCGATACCTTTATATTTAAAAATCCATTCATATTTAGTAATTCTCACAGTTGCTAATGAATCATTTAGATTTAACCAAGTTCCATCTTTAATTTTTTCGAACACTTCAAAGTCTCTTGGAAAATGATTTATCTTATTGTTAATATCTGTTTGGACTCCTTTTGTAAAATCATACATGACGTATGTGTAATAACTAATTGTTGTAAATAAAATTCCAAGAGTCAAAATTGATGTTTTTTTATATTTATAATATTTTCTTAGATCAATATTGGTACAACGTATAGTAAAGGAAAAGTAATTAATCCGATAAATCCAATTAGGTTTTCTTTTAAATAATTCACAAATTTTGGCTTAGTTAAAATTAGAAATCTAATTTCAGTTATTAAAAAAATTAAATAAACCCAAATAACTACATATGTAAAAAAATAAGCCCCAATAAATCTAAGCTGTTCAATTATCATACAAACAATAAAAATAAATAGAGATATAATGTTTAAATTTCTTATAATATTTTTCATTCATTTTAATGCTTGGCAACGGTTTTGGCTAGGATTAGTGCGGGAGAAAATCGCCAAGATTTTCAGACATGTACTAAGCCTAAGCTTTTTGTTTGGTTTTGTTTCTTTGATTTCACAAAGCCAAATCAACAAGATTTGGCGACATAGTAAATATACACAAAACTTTGAAGTAAGAACTAAACCCGCATTAATTTTAGCCGGTGTTGGCTAATGTTTTAGTCTTATTTTTTAATTTTCAAGAAGTATAGTTTTTTATTAGAATCATTTAAATAATTAAGAATTAATTCTGACTTATTTAATCTAATGATATTAAAATTTTGATGTTTAGTATCTTCTGTCAACACAGCGTTTTCGTTATTCCTATATCCTTTAATATCCGAATATTCAATATTGATTATGTTTTCAAGTTCATTATAATTCCATATCCCTGTTTTGTAAGAGCCAAAGCCACAATTGAAACTTCCAGAATAAATTATCGTTTTATCTTCATTGAATACAATATTTGAAATTCCACCTCTTCTAATTCCAATTTCAACAATTTTATTGTCAATATTAATTTCAGCTTCTTTCCATTTACCAAAGATTAAATTGATATCGTCAGTTTGAGCGTTGATACTTATCCCGAATAAAAGAACAATTATAATTAATTTTGACTTTAGTCTTTCCATGATTTTTTACATTAGTAACACAAAATTTAAAAATTTCATTTTATAATAAATACTATTGAAATTATTACTTCTTAAAGATTATGTCAATACTACCGCATTCATATTGAACACTCAATGTAAGTGTCGTTTCAGTTATTTTCTTTATTTTAAATTCTGCAGACCCTTTTTGTTTTACTCCATTTTCAGATAAGTCTGTTAATTTAATGCTACTATTTTCTAGTTTATAGTTCGCTTTAGCCGTTACTTCACCAGATTTAAATTCCGCAGTACCATTATTATTAAAATGGAATGAATTAACAGGAAAATAATTTACCTCTTTACAATTAGGATTTGAAGTTGTCACTTCTGAAAACTTCCAAGTACCAATTAGTTTATTAGAATCTTGAGAGTAACCACAATTAAGTATAAATACTAAAAATATTAAAGTTAATAGTTTTTTCATTGTTTCTTTTTTAATATTTGCCAACGGTTTTGGCTAGGCTTTGTGCGGGAAGAAAATCGCCAAGATTTTCGAACACGGACAAAGCCGAAGCTTTTTGTTTGGATTTGTTTCTTTTGGTTTTCACAAAGCCAAATCAACAAGATTTGGCGACTTAGTAAATATACACAAAACTTTGAAGTTAGCACAAAACCCGCATGAAGTTTAGCCGGTGTTGGCTAATGTTTTTCTGCATGTTTTTTTAATTCAGTTTCAATATATAATTCTATTTTTTACTTAGGTATTTTATTAAACTTAAATAAAGATAACTGATTATAAATTAGCTATACATTCTCTGAGAAATTTCTCTTGTCAAATCTTTAGAAAAACCAACAACAATTGTATTTCCTGACTCTTTTAATATGATTTTGCCAGAAGGCTCTTTTTTTAATCTATTTTCGATTATGAGTAATTTATCTTTATTCAATATAATTTTAGCTTTCGAATTAGATAAGTTTTCTAAAGTAACGTCTTCAAACAACAAGATTTTTTCTATATATATATATTATTTTATTTTCAATTTTTATTAGGGTTTAGTGTTGGGTAAAATAACATTAACAGAAAATTGAATTCTAGATATAGATTCTTTTTTATCAACATCAGAAGATTTTCCACCAAGCTTTAGAGAATAAACACTGACACCTCCATTGATTCCTGATTCTTGTTCATTAGAAGTTGTTACAGCTACGTCAAAATCAACTTTAGAAATTGTTCTTAAACCATCTTCATTTTTATAAAAAGTTGATAAAATATTATTTTTATTCATATCCCATTCGTCGATATGAGGGTTTATTCTTGCTCCGTTTTCTAAAGCAAATTCTTGAGATTCTTTAACTCCTTTTATTATAGATTTTAATGTTTCAGAAACGAATTCATCTAATTTCATATGGTTTGTCGATTACGTTATTTATGTTTTTTTCAAAATATTTGCCAACGGTTTTGGCTAGGATTAGTACGGGATTGAAAATCGAAAAGATTTTCGAGAACGGACTGAGCCTAAGCTTTTTGTTTGGTTTTGTTTATTTTGTTTTGACTAAGCCAAATCAACAAGATTTGGCGGACATTGTAAATATACACAAAACTTTGAAGTAGGACAGGAGCCCGTATTAATTTTAGCCGGTGTTACCTTATCGTATTTTATTTACTGGAACTTTTCGGGAAATAGAAATATTAGCGTTGTTACTGATTTTAATTTTCAAGAAGTTTTAATTTCTTATTTAATATAAAATTCTTTTAAGTTTTTTGAAGTTTCAAAATTCAGCGTTGCTACTTTTTTCAGTTTTCAAGGAATAAAAACCATTCATTAAAAGACTAACTATTTTGTAAGCAAAAATCTCAAAATTCAACGTAGCTACGAATTCATTTTCAGCGTTTTTAAAGTACATTTTTATATTGTGATATACTTTCAGGCAAAAGTTTTAAAAATTCAGCACAGCTACTTAAACAACAGATTTAAGAACTATTTATCTTCTAGAAAACTATCGTGAAAAGATTTTAGGAAAAACTACTGAACCAACAAGCCATGGAAATTTGAATACGTATGATTGAAAAAGTTTCAAAGCTTAGAAATATTGATTTTTGGAGTTTACCCACACTGATTCCCAAACTTTATTTTGCGATTTTTTCGACTATGTAAGGTAACGGTTTTGGCTAGGCTTTGTGCGGGGTTGAAAATCGACAAGATTTTCGAACACGGACTAAGCCGAAGCTTTTTGTTTGGTTTTGTTTCTTTGTTTTCACAAAGCCAAATCAACAAGATTTGGCGACTTAGTAAATATACACAAAACTTTGAAGTTAAAACAAAACCCGCATGAAGTTTAGCCGGTGTTGGCTATAGTAATTATTAGGTTATATTTCAGTTACAGCAGATTTTAATAAATCTTCAACATTAGTTTTTGTAAATACTGGAAATTTAATTATTAATTTTTCAATGAGTTGATTAATTTCTGTTTCTCCTCCATATATTTCATTTTTCATAATTGATATTAATTCTTTTATATTCTTTTCGGGATTAACCATAGAAAATAAAATATACTTTAACCAATAACGAGAAAAGTCTTCGATTAATTTTTTTCTCTCGACTTTTATCTGAAATTTTATATTTTCTTCATTATCATTAATATAAGAACCTTCCATTGTTTTCTCATAACCTAAATAGTCGAAGATTTCTTTTTTCTCAATTCTGTTAATATAAGATTCTTCAAAAAATTCAGGTTCATATTTATAAAGTAAATATATTAGAGAATAGATATTGTTATAGATGTCTGTTCCTTTAAATCTATAAATAGCTTCCGCTCTCTTTTCAAATAAGATTAATGAATCTCTCCATTCATCATACCATTTATCATCTTCTTTTGTGTGAAATTCTTTACCATCGCATTCAATAATTATTTTCTTATTATTATTAATTAAAGCTATGTCTCCTCTAAAGTTTCCACTGATTGTTTTTAATGGATATTGTACTTGAACTTCCGTCTCATAATTGAGAAATTTCTCTAAATGATTTAAAAAATATTGTTCAATAGGGGACTCAACTTTATCAAAATCGTATGAATGTATACCAAATTGAATTACTTTGTAAAAATAATCAAGATTCATTTATTTTTTGTTCATTTTTATTATAGCCAACGGTTTTGGCTAGGCTTTGTGCGGGATTGAAAATCGACCAGATTTTCGATTACGGACTAAGCCGAAGCTTTTTGTTTGGATTTGTTTCTTTGGTTATCACAAAGCCAAATCAACAAGATTTGGCGACCTAGTAAATATACACAAAACTTTGAAGTTAGAAATAAAACCGCATGAAGTTTAGCCGGTGTTGTACTGCGTTATTTCACTATTTATATTTCTTTTTTCAGTTTATTAGGATTTTGACGTGTGTCAAATATCGTAACAATTGTAATTTTTTTACTGTTATGTCTGTAGAATAAAGATGTTTGTTTTGTAATTACGCATTTATGTAACCCAACTTTCTTTTCAGATTGAGGAAAACTTTCAGGGTTAATTTTTATTAAGTTTATGTTTTTATCCAGCTTCTTTATGAAGTCAGATTTAACTTTTAGGCTCCAATTTTCAACAAGAAATTCAAATAGTTTTTCAAGTTTTTTCTCAGCCGTTTTTGAAATAATTACAGTTCTACTCATTATCTGTGAGAAGCCATAAAAGTTTCATAATTTGTAGTTTTTCCTTGAGATATCTCTATATCAGCATTATCGATTTCGTTTTGTTGTTCAGAACTAAGTTCATCCCAAAAATCAGAAGTTTTATCTTTCTTTAAAATATTTTTTATAGACTCAAGTATTGAAGGATTGTTTGTGTTTAACAACAATTTCATTAATTCTAATTTTTCAGCTTGTATATCCATAATTAAAAGATTTATTACAAAAGTAGGAAATTTCGAATTGAATATAGTTTTTCAGTGTTACTATTTAATGCTGTACAACGGTTTTGTATAAAAATCAGTTTGGGAGAAAACGTCGAAGACTTTTCGAACCGAGCGATTTTTATGTTTAAAAGTACAGAACTTTGGAGTATGAACCAAACCCAAATTGTTTTTATGCGGTGTTAGCCTGCGTATTTTTCAACCTTTGAAAAATATTTCAGCAAGAGATAGTTTTTTTTAGAATTAAAAACTTAATCTTTCAGCTTTTAAGATTTCTTTTTTTGTTTTCGTTTTTAGAATTAAGCTTTCAAAACTTGGAGGTTTTTAAAAATATTTTAAGAGTAAATTTATTTTTCAATAATAATTTTAGGATAGCTACGAATTATAAAATTCTCTATCAGACATTAAAAATATTCATTAATAAAAACTTCTCAAGCCTATTTTAAGCTACTTTCTCAGTGTTTAAAAAACTTTCAAAGAAATAATGTTTTCGCGACTATTTTTTTGCTTAGCAACGATTTGTAAAGATATTTATCGATTAGAAATAAACTATCAACAAGTTGTTAAACGACTGAATAAAAAAACAACGAAGCTAACCGAAAAACACCTTTAAACGACTTTTTCAATGTAATTGTAAAAATCTTTCAGCGATTGAATTTTTCATAAAAAGAGAATAATAAAATAGGGAAGTGGTTTACTTTTAGTTTTAGCGGTTCTGACCTATGCTGGCTAACGGTTTTGTATATGAAAAGTAGTGGGTTTAGTGGACTAATTTTTCGGATTATAACTGACCTTTGATTTATTGATTTTATTTCGTTTAAGCGATTAAACCGCTATTTTTTATATGCGGTGTTGTGCGTTCGTGCTTTTAAATATTCGTTCATAAACAGTTTTGTAAAGTATTTACTTCCTTTATTATTTAAATGGGTATTATCTTGGTAATATTTTGAATTTGGAATAACGTTTGAAAAATCTTTATAATTTGGTAAACTATTTTTCAGAACTTTATTGTTTCCTTTAAAATTGTATATCGGAGAAGTAAAAAAATATAAACTTATATTTTCTTTTTCACATAACTCTATAATATCTTTTAGATGAGGGTTAAATTCATCTTTTAAAATATATGTCATTGTTTCTTCAGTGTTTTTTATTTTTCCAAATAGAGGAACAAAACCTTTGCTGTCATCTATAACTGACATTTTCCTGTTGGACAACGACATTATTAATTCTCTAAACCCCAATTTTGAGCCATATTCACAATATCTTAAAAAAGGAATTTTTTTATAAAGAACATATTCATTATTCTTGTCAATTTTTTGAAATTCATTCCATATATCCTTTTCGTTAATGTATGTTAGCCAATCAACAGTACATTCTCCACCACTATAAAATTCATTCCATATATAGTCTATTTGAATATAGATGTTTTTTGTTATTTTTCTTTTTATAATTTGTTGTACAGATAACTTAATTTCAAAAACGCTAGAACCAGGAATTCCAAAATTAAATCCTTTTTTAGTAGTTTCTTGTTCTATTAAGTTAATATCTATATTATGTAAAACTCTTGAAGAACCTAAAACAACGTAATCAAACGAATCTTTCTTTTGTAAGCCCATTATGTAATCTGGGATGTTTCTCGGAGCTCCATTGTAGTGAATATATGTATAGCTCTTGTCAAGAACGATACTCATTATTATTAATGCGATAGACAATAATGCTATGTTTTTTAAAAAAATCTTCATTTTAAAATTGAAAATATATAAAATCATTCATATCCGAAAAATTACCCAATACTAGAATTAATAAAATAATTATGATTGTTTTTAATTGATATTTGTTATCCTTGAACAAAGGGAAATCTTTATGCCTTCCAAACCATTCTATTATGATTAATAAGAAAATTAAAGGAAAAATTTCAATAGAATAGCGTTCTATTCGTAATCTTTCGATTTCTAAACTAAAAACAAATATTTTCTTAATATAAGCAATAGCTGTTTGCATATTTTCCGCTCGAAAGAATATCCATGCAAAAACAACTAAAATGAAAGTTTTAGCCATAAAAAATAATTCTTTTAAACTTGGGGTATTTTTATTTTCTGCTATAATATTTAGATGCCTTCTGTTTTTATTATTTAACATTGAAGGAAGAAAGTATAAGGCATTTAGTGTTCCCCAAACAATAAAAGTCCAATTTGCTCCATGCCAAAACCCACTTACAATAAATATGATAAAAACATTTCTAATGACTTTATACTTTTCTACTTTACTCCCACCAAGTGGAATGTAAAGATAATCTCTAAACCAAGTAGATAATGATATATGCCATCTTCTCCAAAACTCAGCTATATCTCTTGAAAAGTAAGGGTAATTAAAGTTTTTCATAAGCTTAAATCCAAATAGTCTTGATAATCCTATAGCGATATCTGAGTAGCCACTAAAATCACAATAAATCTGAAAAGTAAAACAAACAGCACCAATGATTAATGTTGTACTCGAATATATCTCATAAGTATTAAATATTTCATTTGCATATTGTGCACAGGTATCAGCAATCACAACTTTTTTAAATAAACCCCAAACTATTTGCCTGATGCCTATCATAGCACTTTTATTATCAAAAGAACGCTTGGTGTAAAACTGAGGTAATAAATTTGTTGCTCGTTCAATTGGTCCAGCAACTAATTGAGGAAAGAAACTTACAAAAGCAGAAAAAGCAATAAGGTCTTTAGTTGGTTCAAGTTTGCGTTTGTAAACGTCTATAGTGTAGCTTAATGTTTGAAAGGTATAAAAACTAATTCCAACAGGTAAAATTATGTTTAAAGAATTAGCACTTATGTTAGTGCCAAAAAAGGAAAAAGCTGTAATAAAGTTATCTAGAAAAAAATTGTAGTATTTAAAGAAACCAAGAAATCCAAGATTTACAAGAATGCTTGTCCATAATAGAATTTTTCTTTTAGTTTGACTTTCTTGTTTTGATAAGTTAATACCAATTAAATAATCTATTACAGTACTAAAAAGAATTAATGATAAAAACCGCCAATCCCACCATCCATAAAAAATATAACTTGATAGTACAATTAATAAGTTTTGTAGCTTTAAGTTCTTATTAGTGACGAACCAATATAGAATAAATATAATGGGCAAGAATATTGCAAAATCAATAGAGTTAAATAGCATTCTTTTATTCTAAATGTTTAAGTTTTTCGAGTTTTTTCTCCATGACGCACAACTTAAAAGTATATGAAAAGTAGCGAATTTTAAAGCACTAACTTTTCGTTACTATATATAGTATAAATTTAGAAAAATAAACCATTGATATCACAGGAATACCGCTATTTTTTATATACACTGTTGTGTTTAGTATCATGTCACTATTCTCATTTGTCGAAGACATTATTTTTATCTATTTGATACGGAGTATCTCCGAACACGTTGCTACGAGCTATAAAACGCTTCCCCAAGTTTTTACTTTTCAGTATATATTCTTTATTTAGGAATAAGGAATGTCTGCTGAAAATTCTATCGAAGGCTACTAACATTTATGCCATTCTTTTTATCTTTTCAATTTTATTCAATAAAAAATAATCTTGTTATAAAACTATAAATACTTGATTTTTAAATATTTATTGAATAACTTCAAACTGTTGTACGTTCCAACGTACTGAGAGCGAGCTCTCAACGATGCAATCGAACAGTTTGATGATAGGTAAATTCATTCTTCATTTTACCTATCAAAAGATAAAAAGAGTGGCTTCGTTATCACATACCTTCGATAGAAGCTAAAAAAATGGGGGAGTCCTTAGCTTCGGAGATATTAAACACCAACGGGTTTGGCTAGGCTTTGTGCGGGATTAAAAATCGGCTAGATTTTCGAACACGTACTAAGCCGAAGCTTTTTGTTTGGTTTTGTTTCTTTTGGTTTCACAAAGCCAAATCAACAAGATTTGGCGACTTAGTAAATATACACAAAACTTTGAAGTTGGCACAAAACCCGCATGAAGTTTAGCCGGTGTTGTATGTAGCTTTTATTTTTCGTCTTCAATAATCTCTTCGCATTCCTCAATCCATTCAATTGAATTATTTATTGAATCTATTTCTCTATGGTTCAGGGTTTCTATAGGAGCAATTCTTCCAGTTGCAAAAATTGTTGTTTCGCTTATCTCATGAATACTAGCCTCCATTTTTATTTCTAAATCTTGAGGTAATGATTTATAATTTATCGTATTAGATTTAAAACCAACAAAGTCAAAATGAATAAAAATATCTGCTATATTATATTTTTTTGTATCGATTTCTAATTTAAAATTACCATCAGTGTCACTAGTCGTTGAATAAATAACTTTTTTATTTATTGTTGCTGTTACTTCAATGTGAGATAGTTTTTTACCTGTTTTATTATCTGTTATTTTTCCTGTAATTGAAGTTGTCTTTTTTTGATCAATGATATTAGATTCAGTGCATATTTCATTTAATTTTTCAGCTTTCATATCAGTTACTACTAATCCAAGAAAAGCAAGTAATGTTATGGGCGCAGAATAAATTGAAGTCTTGTAAATCCTTTTAATAGAGTCTAATTGATTCAAATTGAACCTACCACAACCTTTTTCATTTGTGATATTATTAAATTTCGTATAATCATTAACATTTTCGTTGCATTGAGAACATAATTTAATGTCAATTCCTACAGTTGTCATTGAATCAAATGATTCAGAACAGCAATATGATAAAGATTTTTTTTTAGTTTTCATAGTTACATACAACTTAAAAGTATATGAAAAGTAGCGAATTTTAAAGCACTAACTTTTCGTTACTATATATAGTATAAATTTAGAAAAATAAACCATTGATATCACAGGAATACCGCTATTTTTTATATACACTGTTGTGTTTAGTATCATGTCACTATTCTCATTTGTCGAAGACATTATTTTTATCTATTTGATACGGAGTATCTCCGAACACGTTGCTACGAGCTATAAAACGCTTCCCCAAGTTTTTACTTTTCAGTATATATTCTTTATTTAGGAATAAGGAATGTCTGCTGAAAATTCTATCGAAGGCTACTAACATTTATGCCATTCTTTTTATCTTTTCAATTTTATTCAATAAAAAATAATCTTGTTATAAAACTATAAATACTTGATTTTTAAATATTTATTGAATAACTTCAAACTGTTGTACGTTCCAACGTACTGAGAGCGAGCTCTCAACGATGCAATCGAACAGTTTGATGATAGGTAAATTCATTCTTCATTTTACCTATCAAAAGATAAAAAGAGTGGCTTCGTTATCACATACCTTCGATAGAAGCTAAAAAAATGGGGGAGTCCTTAGCTTCGGAGATATTAAACACCAACGGTCTCGGCTATGAGTAGTTGCGTGGTTTAGCGTTAAACTTTGCAAGTAGACATCAAACTGAAAATCCGCGAGGATTTTCAGAAGTAGGCGAGAACAAGCAATTACTTATAGCCATTGTTATGTGCTGGGCTTTTTTCAATTCGGATTAAATCGGTTAAATGATTGCCAATATTTGTCCTTATAAATGTCAAAGTCCAGCTCGATTTTATTTTTATATTCTTTTTTTATTTCGTGTAATATTTTTGATGGATTTCTAAATTCAACACAAGCGAAATAAACCTCTCGAACTGAATCTGCCGTTTGTCTACCAATATTTAAATAGCCATTTGAATCTTTTAATTCTGCCATTATTTTATCCTCAATTTCGTTGAGAAGTTGATAAGTGGAATCGTCAGGCATACCATTGTTATTTTTCCCATCATATTTTATTTCCATTACTGCAATCCAAGGATGAGATGCTTTACTGTCCCAATTCAATAAATCTGTGTTGATAACCGCAACTAATGGAAGTCCGTTTTTTAAAGTCGCTTCGAGTCCAGAATAGTTATCGTTTTCTGTGTTGTGTCTGAAACCTTTATATTTTTCAACAAACTCTTTTTCTCGCCAAGTCAAAAAGTCCTTTAGTTTTTCTAATGGGATTAAGTCTGAAGTAGCATCTTTCGGATTAATTATATTCACGTTGTCAATCGTGGTAACTGAATTCAATTCGCCAAGAGAATTATCTAAAGCAAGATAAACGCCATTTGTCATTACAGTTCTGTTTTCTTCGCTGAAATCTTTATGAGCAATTGTAATATCTATTTCGTCTGGCATTTGTTTATGGTCAGTTGAATAAAAGCTCATTTTACTTTCGTCAAATTTATAACCGTCCATTTCAATTCCGAATTGATTTAAGTCAGAGGGTTGTTTGAGTGCTGTAATTTTCCAACCTTTCATTTTCGGTGCAGACTGTGCCAATTCCTCAACAAACGCAATGTTTTTTATTATTCCATCGGCTGTTAAAATCAATTCTGCTGTATTTTCATCGTACATACCTGCAAGAAACCAAAATCCATCTTTTAATTCGTTCAGTTTTGGGGCAAGTTTGTCAAAAAATACTTTGTTTATATTTCCTTGGTCTTTTAGAACATTATGGAATTTTTTTTCGTTCTGTTCGAACCAATTCCAAAAATCAGAGTATGAATTTATAGGTTCTTGTTTAGTGCTAAATATTGATTTTAAAAAACTCATCTTCTTATTAGTTCGGATTTTTTTTCGCCTTGCACATAACGGTTTTGTATTAAAAATCAGTTTGGGGAGAAAGCTCGCAAGAGTTTCGGACCGTGCTGATTTAGTTAGTTTAAAAGTACAGAACTTAGGGAAGGAAACCAAGCCCAAATTGTTTTTATACGGTGTTGCCCTACGCAATTTCCGCAGCTACGTTTTCACTTCACCGTTTTACACTTTTAAAACACAGTTACTGCTCAGTTTTCGTGTTTATTAAATTATTAATAATGCTTTGTGAGCTTGAAGATTTATTCTTCACAGCTACTTTTCGTTCAGCGTTGCGACTGATTTATTCACGAAGTTGCGTTTTTCAGCGCTTCTACTGGTTTATTTTTTCGTAGCCAACTGATTTCATTCAGCGTTGTTAGTGATTCATTTACAGAGCTACAATTTTTAGCGTTTCGACTGTCTTTTCAATTTTAAGTTAAACTATCCTATTAAAACTTAACTTTCAATGATAATTTTGCGAGCAGCGTGATGACTAAATTTCCTTAGAATAGTTGACTTTTCCTGTTAACTGCGGGAAATCAGACATGATTTCGACATTGTGTTGGGCAACGGTTTTGTGTATGAAACGTAGCGTGTAAAAAGACACTAACTTTTCGGATTTTACACGAGCCGAATTTTTTATTTTTATGTTTAATTTTCTTTTATAAATATAACCAAATAAAAAATTTGGCATACTTTGTAAATATACAAAAACCTCTCGGAAAGCCTGTAATAGCTATGTTTTATACACGTTGTTGTAAGTAGTGCTTCACGTTCTGCTTGGTTTTCCGATGTTTGTTATTTAGTTCAAATGTGAGCGTTGGCAAGACATACTCTTTTGCGATTTTTGGCGTAGCGTTGGCTGTAGCGAATTGCGAATGTGTATGGCTTTAAGCTCTGGCATCTATTTCAGCCATTAAGTTTCTATGGTGTGCCAGATATTCTTTTCTCTTTTCATTCAAAATAGTATTTTCAAGTTTGTAATCTTCCCAAAAATCTTTTACATCTCTTGAAACTCTATTAGAAAAAATCATATCTCCATTATCTTCAAATGAGATATATTTTAAATCAAATAGAGAATCAATAGTTCGACTTAATAACAATCCATTGTCAGGGTCATAAGCTTCAATTTCATTTGAATCAATGAAAGGTTTAATATGGCTGGCAATTAAAACAGGATATGATAACCTTTCTAAAACGCATTTTGGGTTTCCGTAAATTTCCTCACATTCTTCTTGTAATTGATTTTTGTATAATCTATGTAGGTATGGGTCTCTTTTCTTCTCAATGTGTTTAAGATAAGCTTTGTCTTTGTAATCAGCTCCAAATATAATTACAGCATCTTCTTCAAAATAGAGTTCATAATCACTTCTTCCTCTTCTTATGAAAACAACATCGTCTAACTTGTTTAATATATTATTTAAGTAGCCTATTTGATTATATTTTCTTTCTATAAAACCACTACTTTCTGCTTCTTGACGAATACTATTTAACTCGCTTTCGGTTACATATTCCCTTTCGTAGTTTGCAATATCAATTGTCATTAAGGCAATGATATCTTTTTTAGTTAGTTTACCAATTTCTTCTAATGTTTTTAATAGAAAATTTATCTGACTCCAATTATGTGAATTTGTAATTGAACTATTGAATTTTGCATTAGAATAAACTATTTTAGAAAATAAAGTCTGTCGTCTTCTACTGGAACGTGCTGTTAAATAATCTTTTGTATTTGGATGATAAGATTTAAATTCGGGATTTACAAAACCTAATTTAATACATTGATTAATCGCTTTTCGCGTAGAACCAAGTTGATTGTTTATGTTAGAAGAACTTTTTGGCACTGCATTTAAAACAGCTCGTTGTAAGTCCTTATAATCTTGGGAATTGTAAACATAATCTCCGTCAGAGTTAAGTTCGTCTACTTTATTTACTAAAAGTTGTAGAGTTGTTAGAAATTTATCATCATTGAAATCAGTATATTCCAAAGTCAATTTCCAATATTCTTCATAATTCTGCTGTGGCATAATCTTTTTTAATATTTTTTTTATAAAACTCATTTTCTACTATAAATAAGTACTCCTTATTCGTTTCTTTTTTTTCTTTTCCTGTGATTTTGTAAACGTGTTTTTTTTCAATCACTTGTACATTATCTGAATACTTTTTTAACAAATAAAGAAGTTCATCTTTTGAAGGATAGGAAGAATTATTATAACTTAAATACCAATACTTGAAATTTGACAATTTTGAAAATAAATTGTCAAACAACTCAACTGCAATTTTTTTATTGATAAAATTATTCTCGAAAGGCTTTGTTTTCTTTGAAGTAATAAAATCATCAACTAATCCATAAAAGCCAAAGTAATTATTCATTGTACCTGTGTATGGTGGGTCTAAATAAATAATATCTGCTGAAACTGTATCTAATAAATTAAAAACATCATCATTATATGCTTTGTTTTCTTTGTTGTTATTAAATACAGCATTGTTATAGTCATCTAAATTTTTTAAGAAATGAAATTTGAATGGTTGATTGTGATAAGCTCTTCTTCGTTTGTACTTTTCATAACTGTATTCTTCATCACGTAATTGAACAATTTTGTCCCAATTAAGATTAAAGCGAGAATATGGCATTTTTCTTATCATAGCTCTTCTTATTAAAGAAAAAGCCAATGATTTTTTTTCTTCTGAATCTAACTTTTCAATATTCTTTCTATATAAATCAAGTTCTTTGCATTCTTCTGGAAAAAAATATACTTCCGAATAATTATCGAACATAAAACCTTCAAAAGGTTTGCCCGAAAATATGATATCAATATCCTCTTTGGTTAAAAGAGATTTATTGTTTTTGATTAAAGCATTAGCAATATGATAATTTATTTTTAAAATGTCATTTGTATAAACTTCTAAACCTCTACATTTGGCTTCATAACTTAAAGAGCAACCTCCAGAAAAAGCATCAAAAAGTGTTTCAGCATCTTTTGGGAATTGGTCACAAATCCATTGTGCAATTTTTTCTTTATTGCCAATATAGTTGACTTTAGGATACTTAAACATTTTTACTCATTTTGATAATTACTTTTGCAATTGCTTCTGCCATTTTAGGCGGAACAGAATTACCTACCTGTTGTTGTTGTGATATTCTATTTCCTTTGAAAATAAAGTTATCAGGAAAAGACTGTAATTTTGCAAGTTCACGGACTGTTAATGCTCTATTTTGCTCATAATGAAAGATTTTACGCATATCGCCAGTAACACAAACCGAAGGTTTGTCACTTGCGTATTTTATATATTTTCTAACATCACCGGACTTTGGTCTAATTTTTACAGGAATTTCATTTCTATTTCCACCATCAGAAACATAACTCATTTTGGTAAGCATTTGTTCTGAATGTGACATTGCAATATGGTTAGGAATTGAAGATTCCTCACCAGATTCTAATTTTGGATATTTTGACAATGCTTCTTTTACAGAAACATAGTTTTCTACTTCTTTTTGTGGGAATTCTATTTTTTGATTTGTTGAAGTGCCAATAAATATTACTCTTTTTCTAACTTGAGGAACACCGTAATCTGCTGAATTTAAAATCTTACAGTCCACTTTATATCCAAGTTTTTCAAAATCTTTTATTATTTCGTTTCTTGTTTCACCTTTGTTGTGAGTGTATAATCTTGCAACATTCTCCATTACAAAGAATTTTGGTTTAATAATTTTTACAACTCTTACAAATTCTTTAAATAATCTATTTCTTGGGTCGTCAACAAATTTTCGACCAATATTTCCTGCAATACTGAATCCTTGGCAAGGTGGTCCACCAATTACAACATCTATTTCGTCAAACTCTTTGAGATATTTTAATTCAGAGTCGGATAAATCACAAATGTCTTTTTCAATAAGTTGATGATTCGAAAAATTGTGTTTATATGTTTCACAAAAACTTGACTCAATATCAATAGAGAAAACATTTTGAAAACCTTTGTTATCAAAACCTAAAGAGAAGCCACCAGCTCCGGAAAACAAGTCTATGTATTTTAATGTAGTTTTCATAAATCTAATTCAGCTTGTTTAACGTTGGTATTTTTAATGTAATTTGCTGTGTCTTCTGCTACTGAAAAAATAGAATCTGAACATTTGTATTTAAAAGCTTCTCTTGCAAATTTGTCGGCAAAGAATAAGTCCGTTATGTTTTGCAACTCATATTCGAATAAAGTAGCGAGTGATTTCAATTTGGATTTGCTAAACTTTTGAGTTCCGTTCTCAATTCTGCTGATTGCACTTGAATTAATTCCGATTTTAGCTCCAAATTCAGTTTGTGTCCACTCTCTCTTTTCTCTTTCCGTTTTAATAAAATGTCCGAAACTTGCCATATTTATAGTTTTATCAAAAAATGATTTGACCTATTTTTAGCAAATGTAATAATAATTTGCGATTTTTATATCAAGTTTGTTGTTTTTTTGTGGTGGGAAGAAATAGCTCTTTTATTTTTTTTAAGCGTTGGCTTTTCGCGTTGGCAAAAAAATAAATGTGCTGTTTGTGTGGTTGGCTTTTTTAGTTCAAATGTTCAATTTTAGCTCGATTTTCGCATTACTTACAACTTAAAAGTATATGAAAAGTAGCGAATTTTAAAGCACTAACTTTTCGTTACTATATATAGTATAAATTTAGAAAAATAAACCATTGATATCACAGGAATACCGCTATTTTTTATATACACTGTTGTGTTTAGTATCATGTCACTATTCTCATTTGTCGAAGACATTATTTTTATCTATTTGATACGGAGTATCTCCGAACACGTTGCTACGAGCTATAAAACGCTTCCCCAAGTTTTTACTTTTCAGTATATATTCTTTATTTAGGAATAAGGAATGTCTGCTGAAAATTCTATCGAAGGCTACTAACATTTATGCCATTCTTTTTATCTTTTCAATTTTATTCAATAAAAAATAATCTTGTTATAAAACTATAAATACTTGATTTTTAAATATTTATTGAATAACTTCAAACTGTTGTACGTTCCAACGTACTGAGAGCGAGCTCTCAACGATGCAATCGAACAGTTTGATGATAGGTAAATTCATTCTTCATTTTACCTATCAAAAGATAAAAAGAGTGGCTTCGTTATCACATACCTTCGATAGAAGCTAAAAAAATGGGGGAGTCCTTAGCTTCGGAGATATTAAACACCAACGGTTTTGGCTAGGGTTAGTGTGGGAGTAGATAAATCAGAGATTTATCAGACACGCACTAAGCTAAAGCCTTTTTTTAGTTTTATTTTATGTCAAAAAGCTAAATCAAAAAGGATTTAGCGACCTAGTAAATATACACAAAACATCGAGAATAAAATCAAGCCCACATTAACTTTAGCCGTTGTTAGCCACCGTTTTTTATTCGTTTTATATTTTTTATCAGACTTCCAATTCCAATTACAAAAAATAATCCCGAAAGGAATTGCCAAAATGAAAATCCATCTAGTTTCCAAATTAGAATGATTGTCATAATTCCAGTCAAAAGTGTAATTACTATTCCGATTCTAAAATTTTCTTTGTCATAAAAACCAATTTGATAGAAAATTCCTTTTTTTTCTTTTTTATTGTCGCTACTAAAAATCAAAGTTAGTCCAGTTAAACAACAAAATAAAGTCAAAATTATCCAACCATTAAATTCGTTGGAGCTTTTAAATATGTCAAGAGTCCAAAATCCGAAACCTACAAATACCGCAATTCCAACAAAAAAATTTGTCAAATTTTCAGTTCGGTCTTCAAATGCTTTTTTAAGCTTATAATTTATTTTCTCTTCAATTTCGGAGCTCTCAAATTTGTCATTTGATTTTAATTTTTCCAAAATCTCTAAATCAAGTTTCAGTTCCTGTTTTCTTTTTATAGAGGCAAAACTTTCTCTTAATTTTCCAAATGCAGCAATTACTCCAATTATTCCAACAAATACCTTTATGTAAGTTTCTATGTTATTTAAATTTTCCAATGCTATTTTTCAAATTGTGGCTAACTTAAAAGTATATGAAAAGTAGCGAATTTTAAAGCACTAACTTTTCGTTACTATATATAGTATAAATTTAGAAAAATAAACCATTGATATCACAGGAATACCGCTATTTTTTATATACACTGTTGTGTTTAGTATCATGTCACTATTCTCATTTGTCGAAGACATTATTTTTATCTATTTGATACGGAGTATCTCCGAACACGTTGCTACGAGCTATAAAACGCTTCCCCAAGTTTTTACTTTTCAGTATATATTCTTTATTTAGGAATAAGGAATGTCTGCTGAAAATTCTATCGAAGGCTACTAACATTTATGCCATTCTTTTTATCTTTTCAATTTTATTCAATAAAAAATAATCTTGTTATAAAACTATAAATACTTGATTTTTAAATATTTATTGAATAACTTCAAACTGTTGTACGTTCCAACGTACTGAGAGCGAGCTCTCAACGATGCAATCGAACAGTTTGATGATAGGTAAATTCATTCTTCATTTTACCTATCAAAAGATAAAAAGAGTGGCTTCGTTATCACATACCTTCGATAGAAGCTAAAAAAATGGGGGAGTCCTTAGCTTCGGAGATATTAAACACCAACGGTCTCGGCTAGGCTTTGTGCGGGCTTGAAAATCGGCCAGATTTTCGATTACGTACTAAGCCGAAGCTTTTTGTTTGGATTTGTTTCTTTGGTTTCACAAAGCCAAATCAACAAGATTTGGCGACTTAGTAAATATACACAAAACTTTGAAGTTAGCACAAAACCCGCATGAAGTTTAGCCGGTGTTGTGTGTAGTTATTTTAATCTGATTTGTTTCATAGTATTATATAAGTTAATATTACCGTATTTATCTCGACACTTAATAAATCCATACACTTCAAAGGTTTTAATATCAACTGTGTCTAATATTTTTATTCCTTTAGAGTCGTAACAAATATTTCTATTATAGTGATAAACATTTTTAGAATCCGAAGAAATTCCTCCGCTTTTAGGATATACATTTAAATTATCATATTCGGATGATGGTACTTTGATATTATTAATGAAATAATTACAACCATCTCTTGTCCAACGTCTATACTTATTTTCAATACCGTCGTGAAAAACAAACTCAAAATTTTCAACAGAACAAACATTTAAAGCTTGATTTCTATAATAGATATCTTTATAATCTTTAGAGTAATAATTATCGATTATTTCAAACTGTTTGCTACTAGAATTTGTTATTGAATCACCATAATAATAAGCTCTATTTTTATCGATAGAGTATCCTCTTTTTATTCTTTTAAATGAATTTGGATCGGCACCATTAATAATTTTTCTTTTAAAAAAGACAAAATTTTTATCTTTTCCATAACTACCACTTATGTGCTTGAAAGAATTTTTATCGGCTCTGTTAATTTTTTTCTCAACTCTACCTTGTGCAGCATTCCATTCTATAAAATATACACCGTCATCACGAATATCATATGGAGAACAACCCGTGAGTGATAGTATTACTATTAAAAAGATAAATATTTTGAATGCACTTTTTTTTGTCATAATTACACACAACTTAAAAGTATATGAAAAGTAGCGAATTTTAAAGCACTAACTTTTCGTTACTATATATAGTATAAATTTAGAAAAATAAACCATTGATATCACAGGAATACCGCTATTTTTTATATACACTGTTGTGTTTAGTATCATGTCACTATTCTCATTTGTCGAAGACATTATTTTTATCTATTTGATACGGAGTATCTCCGAACACGTTGCTACGAGCTATAAAACGCTTCCCCAAGTTTTTACTTTTCAGTATATATTCTTTATTTAGGAATAAGGAATGTCTGCTGAAAATTCTATCGAAGGCTACTAACATTTATGCCATTCTTTTTATCTTTTCAATTTTATTCAATAAAAAATAATCTTGTTATAAAACTATAAATACTTGATTTTTAAATATTTATTGAATAACTTCAAACTGTTGTACGTTCCAACGTACTGAGAGCGAGCTCTCAACGATGCAATCGAACAGTTTGATGATAGGTAAATTCATTCTTCATTTTACCTATCAAAAGATAAAAAGAGTGGCTTCGTTATCACATACCTTCGATAGAAGCTAAAAAAATGGGGGAGTCCTTAGCTTCGGAGATATTAAACACCAACGGTTTTGTATAAAAATCAGTTTGGGAGAAAACGTCGAAGACTTTTCGAACCGAGCGATTTTTATGTTTAAAAGTACAGAACTTTGGAGTACGAACCAAACCCAAATTGTTTTTATGCGGTGTTAGCCTGCGTATTTTTCAATCTTTGAAAAATATTTCAGCAAGAGATAATTTTTTAGAATTAAAAACTTAAACTTTCAGCTTTTAAGATTTCTTTTTTGGGTTTTCTTTTTTAGAATTAGCTTTATTGATTTTATGATCAGCGTTTAAAATACTCTTAAATTAAATTTCAACACTAATTTTCAAAAATAATCTATCGATTAAGAAACAACTTTGTATAAATAAAAACTTCTCAAGCTTATTTTAAACTACTTTCTCAGTGTTTAAAAAACTTTCAATGAAATAATGTTTTCTCGACTACTTTTTTGCTTAGCAACGATTTATAAAGATATTTATCGATTAGAAATAAACTATCAACAAGTTCTTAAACAACTGAATAAAAAAACAGCGAGCTAACCGAAAAATACCTTTAAACGACTTTTTCAAAATAATTGTAAAAATCTTTCAGCTATTAAATTTTTTATATAAAGAGAATAATAAAGTAGGGAAGTGGTTTACTTTTAGTTTTAGCGGTTCTGACCTATGCTGGCTAACGGGTTTGGCTAAGCTTAGTGTGGGAGTTGATAAATCAAAGATTTATCGGACGAGCCACTTAGCTTAGACTTATTTTAGTTTTTATCTTCGTCAGTTAAAACTAATCAAATAAGTTTAAGCGGACAAAGTAAAGAAGTCAAAACTTAGAGAAAGGAATAAAAACCCACATTAAGTTTAGCCGTTGTTAGGCTACGTTATTTCATGTAATAAATTTATGTATTTCTTTCACGTATTTCTTTCTTTGATACCAATCGTTATAAACAAGTTCAAATTCATTTACTTTAAAAGTTCCAAATTCGTAATTAACATTTTCTTCTAAAAAATTTAATAATTTCCTTTTTTGACTTAATTCCTTTCTAAATCGCACAATCGTAGAATGAGCTGTTTGTATTGAATACCTTTTGTCTATACTTTGCTCCAAATTAGAGTTTTTAAATTCTTTTCTTAACCTGTCTCTAATTTCATTTAGTTCGTTATTATCCATAAATCCCTGAATCATAATTCCAGAAGTCGAGGCAGTAATTCCTCTAAAAGATATATTTAAATCTTTCTTTTCAATAAGACACTTTTTGGTCAACTCAATATATTTTTCTAAATCAATAGTACTTATATCAAATCCTTCATAACAAGAAATGATTGACATAACAGTAATATGGATATCAGAATTTGGATAAAAATATTGATTAGGTTCAATTTCCTTAATATCTTTAATAAACCTCTGTATTCTATTCTTTATTTCAGTTGGAGGTCTTATTAAGAGAGTTATTCCAAACCTATTGTCTTTGTTAGAATCTATTAAATTATCAATTTCGTAGTTTTCGGAAGAGATTTTACTTATTGATTCATTATAAAGTTTTTTATAGTGACTTTCCAGATTCATTAATCAAAAAATTTCAAATTATTACGGATGTTTTTTTAATGTAGCCTAACGGTTTTGGCTAGGCTTTGTGCGGGGTTGAAAATCGCCAAGATTTTCGAACACGGACTAAGCCGAAGCTTTTTGTTTGGATTTGTTTCTTTGGTTTCACAAAGCCAAATCAACAAGATTTGGCGACTTAGTAAATATACACAAAACTTTGAAGTTGGCACAAAACCCGCATGAAGTTTAGCCGGTGTTGCCAGTAGTTTTTTTTATTCGTTTAGTAAAAATCATAATATAAACTCCATTCATTAGTTTGGTCGTTTTTAGCAAACATTAAACTTCCACTATCGATTACATTAAGGTTTATTTTTTCGTCAGATGTTATTTGGAATACAAATTCAAATCCGTCTCCAAATCCATCGTAAATTCCAATTCCAGATTGACAATAGGAAGGAAATCCACCTATTTTATGTTCATACTGATGAAAGTCAGCTATATCATAATAATCTTCAATTTCTCCATTGTTTTCAAGTTCGATTATTTTGTCTTCTAATTCGTCTGATAAACCACCACCATCCCAAATAGGACAATCTTGCCTTTTTTCGGCTTTTAGAGGAAATGGATTAATAAAAGATTTTGGATTTGATAAATCTTTATTCTCAATTTCGTCTAAACTATTGTATTCTCTTATTACCCAATTTTCTCCCATTTTTTCTAAACATTCTGGATATTCATTTGAGATAAAAACAGTTAATATTTTTGTATTCGATATTTTCGGATGAATGAATGGTAAATTCGGGATATAAATTTGAGCCAAAGGAAACATTAATTCTCCGTTCTTGTCGGTTGGAATAGTTTCCTCTGCTTTGTATGCTGAAACTTTTCCAATCCAACTTTCTTGAATGGTATTTTCAGGTCTAAATCCTCCAACAGTAAAAACAGTAGTGTTTTTTGAAATTTTATCTTTTACTTCCTTAATTGTCAATTTCGCTCTTTTTTATTACTGGCAACTTGTTTATATATGGTTTGTTGCGTGGTTTAAGCACCTAATTTAGCAAATAAAAACCGAATAGAAAATCCGCGAGGATTTTCGTAAGTAAGCAAAAAGCCAGCAATAAATTATATATGGTGTTGGCAATAGTATTTTTTATTTAATTCAAATTTCTTTTAAATTTTTTAGAGTTTCAATTTTTGGAATTTCTATAGTTTCAGATTTTCCGTCAATTGAGTAAAATTCTAATTCAGTCGGCATTTTGTCAGTTCCGAATAATGATATTCCAATTAATTCTCCGCTTTTACCTTTTCCAGCGTAATCTATTATTAAATTTCCGTTTTGAATTTCCGAGTCAAATGTTTTTCCAAATATTACAGTCGGACACTTTCCACAACCACATCTTGCAATTACTTTCAGATTTCCGATTAGATTTGTCCATTCCGCTTTTTCTTTTTCAAACAAGTATGTCAGAAATTCAATTTCGTATTTTGTCAATTCTCGTTTGTTTGGAATACTATATTTCATTTTTAAGAATCTATATTTTCGGTAAAATTCAAAATTAATTCAATTGTATTCCAATTTTCTACAGAGTCAATTGCTATTCTATTTATTAGTTTTTTTTCTTTTTTGAAAACTTTCAAAGTATTGATTGACTTAATAATTTCAACGATTCTTTGAAGTGCAACATCTTTATTATATTCTTTACTTTCAGTAAGAATTTCAACAAATTTTATTTTCTGTTCTTCGAATGTCATATATTATTGCCAACGGTTTTGTATAAAAATCAGTTTGGGCGAAAACGTCGAAGACTTTTCGAACCGAGCGATTTTTATAGTTTAAAAGTACAGAACATTGGGAAAGAAACCAAACCCAAATTGTTTTTATGCGTTGTTAACTTTTGCAATTTTATAAGTTTCAGTTTATTTTGAACTTTCATTGAAACTTAGCGTAGTTACTAAAAATTCAGCGTTGCTACTGTTTCATTAAGCGGAAAGAGTAATTTCAGCAAAATTATAGTTTTATTAAATTTTTCATTTTTAAAAAACTTTCAAAGTATAATTTTTTGCATTGCTACTGTTTCATTAAACGCAAGAGTTATTTCAGCGTTGCTACTTTAAAATTCAGCGTAACCACGATTTAGAATAAGAAATCTTTCAGTAAGTTAAAATTTCTCAACAAGTAAAAAGTTATTAGATCTTAAGTTTATAAATTTTCAGCAAGCAAAAAGTTTAGTAAAAAAGTAGGAGAGACGTGGTTTCAATTTTCTAAGAATCTTTATAATTTCTGAAACTGCTAAAAATTCGACCGAATTTTACTATTGTTAAAGTTAACGGTTTTGTATAAAAATCAGTTTGGGCGAAAACGTCGCAGACTTTTCGAACCGAGCGATTTTTAAGTTTAAAAGTACAGAACTTTGGAGTATGAACCAAACCCAAATTGTTTTTATGCGTTGTTAACTTTTGCAATTTTATAAGTTTCATTTTATTTTGAACTTTCATTGAAACTTAGCGTAGTTACTAAAAATTCAGCGTTGCTACTGCTTCACTAAGCGGAAAGAGTAATTTCAGCAAAATTATAGTTTTGTTAAATTTTTCATTTTTAAAAGGCTTTCAAAGCATAACTTTTTACTTAACTACTGCTTCATTAAACGCAAGAGTTATTTCAGCGTTGCTACTTTAAAATTCAGCGTAACCACGATTTACAAAAAGAAACTTATCAGTAAGTTAAAATTTCTCAACAAGTAAAAAGCTATTAGTTTTTAAGTTTATGAATTTTCAGCAAGCAAAAAATTTAGTGAAAAAGTAGGAGTGGCGTGGTTTCAATTTTCTAAGAATCTTTATAATTTCTGAAACTGCTAAAAATTCGACCGAATTTTACTATTGTTAAAGTTAACGGTTTTGGCTAAGCTTAGTGTGGGAGTTGATAAATCGACAAGATTTTCGAGAACGGACTAAGCCGAAGCTTTTTGTTTGGATTTGTTTTTTGTGGTTACACAAAGCCAAATCAACAAGATTTGGCGACTTAGTAAATATACACAAAACTTTGAAGTTTGCACAAAACCCGCATGAAGTTTAGCCGGTGTTGTATGCAGTTTTTTTATTCAATTTCTTCTAATGTCGCAATTAATTTCGGTGCAATATCTTTCACAAAATCTACTTGCTTTTCAGATACATCTTCTCCGTGAATTCCGTAATTCGAAATTGCAATGACTTCCCTCAATGGATAGTAAACATCTTTAGTTATTATTCTGTTATCTGTCAAATCTCTCAAAATATGTGTAACTGAAGTTTTTCGTCTTTCTTGTTGACTTCCAATTGAATATTCCCATATTCGTCTCAACTCGTTTTCAATTCTGAATCTTGTTGCAAATAGAAACTGATTCGATTCTGGCACATTAAAAGTATTCTTCGGTTTAGATTCTGGATTTATTCCTTTATTTTTAAGGATATTATCTAAAATTTTCGAGTATTTATCTTCTAAATCTTGAATTTTATTGTCAGCGGTTGGTGTTAAGTTTATTGTCGGATTAAATGTGTTTTTATTGCTTATCTCATTTTTCACTTCATTAATTTGACTTTTAAGTTCGTCAATTGATTGCTTTAACTTAATTCCGAAAATACTTATCTCTTGAAATAATGGTGCTAACATCAATGAGACCCAAATTATAAATACAAAAACATCAAAGGGAACGGATTTCCCTGAAATAATATCTTCATATCTTAATTGAAGTGTTCGTGTGGTAATTCCGATTAGAACAATCCACCAAACAATTTTAAGCCACTTCGGTATTTTCATATTTATTCAATTTTTTTTGGTCAAATTGCATACAACGGTTTTGGCTAGGATTAGTACGGGAAGAAAAGGAGCATAGCCTTTTCGAACACGGACTAAGCCGAAGCCTTTTTTTTGGTTTTAATTTTCTTATTACAAAGCCAAATCAAAAAGGATTTGGCGACTTAGTAAATATACACAAAACTTTGAGTAAGCACCAAAACCCGTATTAATTTTAGCCGGTGTTGGCTAACGGTGTTTTATTTAACCCTTTCATAATTTTTAGTTCCTGCTCCAATTGCAAATCGACTTAATGATAGTATTCCATTTTCTTTAATATTTATATATAGAGGTGCTTTTTTTTCTAAAAAGTGTAATTCGGCTCCCCAAAGACGTGAATATTTTAAATAAAATTTACTCTCTTTAATCAATTTATTGTTTTTGATAAACTTGATTTTTTTGTCTTTCGTGAAAATTATTTCTTCACTAGTTTTTGTCTTATAATCTTCGTTAAAACAAATTCCAGAGATGCTATCAAGTTTCCATTTTCCGTTAAGCTGATTATAACTGATCATGCTTTGTTTAAAATCAATATTCTTAATCCGCTGGAACGCTAATAATGATAATATAGACTTCTTATTTTCTTTCGCAAAATTTAAGTACTCACTCGAGATAATAGAATCTTTTGTTTTCAAATAATTAAGATTCAAATCTTTCACATATTTTTGATTCTTTAAATCAAGAATTGAATCTAGAATTTTATCTTTTATTGCTATTTTCTCAAATTTGACTGTGGGTAATAAATTCAGTGAATCTATTATATTCTCAAGTTTTGATATTTTGTTAGTCAGTATATCATTTTGAAGTTTTAACTCCTCATTTTTCCGATTACAAGAAAATAAAATTGAAATCGATAATGTTAAAAATATAATCTTCTTTTTCATTAGAACGATTTTTACTGTTTGCCAACTTAAAAGTATATGAAAAGTAGCGAATTTTAAAGCACTAACTTTTCGTTACTATATATAGTATAAATTTAGAAAAATAAACCATTGATATCACAGGAATACCGCTATTTTTTATATACACTGTTGTGTTTAGTATCATGTCACTATTCTCATTTGTCGAAGACATTATTTTTATCTATTTGATACGGAGTATCTCCGAACACGTTGCTACGAGCTATAAAACGCTTCCCCAAGTTTTTACTTTTCAGTATATATTCTTTATTTAGGAATAAGGAATGTCTGCTGAAAATTCTATCGAAGGCTACTAACATTTATGCCATTCTTTTTATCTTTTCAATTTTATTCAATAAAAAATAATCTTGTTATAAAACTATAAATACTTGATTTTTAAATATTTATTGAATAACTTCAAACTGTTGTACGTTCCAACGTACTGAGAGCGAGCTCTCAACGATGCAATCGAACAGTTTGATGATAGGTAAATTCATTCTTCATTTTACCTATCAAAAGATAAAAAGAGTGGCTTCGTTATCACATACCTTCGATAGAAGCTAAAAAAATGGGGGAGTCCTTAGCTTCGGAGATATTAAACACCAACGGGTTTGTATATGAAAAGTTGCGTGTTGAGTTGCTATATTTTCAATATTAAAACTAAAGTAATAAAAAAGTGCAAAAATTTATGTCTTGCACTTTGTGAGCTATTTTTTATATACGTTGTTACCTACTTTTATTTAGTTAAAATTAATTTGATAGGTTTAAAATCAACAATACTGTGATTTGTGTTTTTCATGTACTCTTCGTACAATTTCATAGATGTTATTTTTCGTATCTCAGAATTATCTATTGTAGAAAATAATACTTTTTTACAATATACTCCATCAGATTTTAAAGTGTTTTCTATTTCAATATATTCTTCCTCTGCTAATGAACTACTAGCAAATCTTTTTTGTAAAGCTTTTTTTATACCTTCTATACCAAGTTTGTGTTTTGGATTTACTTGATAATATTCGATATATACTATTTGAAGGCCTTTTAATATTGAATTAACATAGTAGTCATTACTAGCTAAAATAGAAGTATCATTAGTTAATTTTTCAGTAAACCCTTTCATATTTAAATGATTAAAAAGAATAGTTGAATTATTAGGGTCTAATTCAAATAGATGTTTTCTCAGAGAGTTATTTATTGTGTAATCTATTTCGAATTTTTTTATAATATTATCATTTTCAGGAATATGATTAGCTCTATTTAATTTTAATCTTTCTAATAATTCCATATTAGTATATGCATCAGGTCCACTTTTTCCAGCAAATGATCCACCTTCAATATTATAAGATTCAGATTCAATTTCATTAATTAAATTAGGACGAAATTTATCTGACCCTAAATTATATATGCTACCAATTTTTATTTCAGATGTATTAGGAACAATAATTTGTATTATTTCTTCATTATATTTTTCAAGATTATTAAATTCTTCATTCGTTAAGTTATCTTCATTATCACAGGATACAATTAGTAAAAGACTAAATATTGTAATAAATAATTTCTTTTTTTTCATAAAAATTTCACTTTGTTTTTTTCGTTATTTAATTGTAGGTAACGGTTAGTATAAGAATAGTAAGGGATTAAAAATGCACTTACTTTCGGTTTAGCACTTAGCCAAATTTACAATTTTACTGTTATTTTTCTTTTAACCGTCAAATTGTAAATTTGGCGTACTTTGTTAATATGAACCAACTTTGGGTTTGGCACTTGACCCTTATTATTTTTATACATTGTTACCTGCTGGCTTTTCCTAGCTCGTTTAAATATGCTTTGTATTCTATAAATTCTGTGTCTTTTGAATTAATTGATAAGAGGTAGTTTATTCTACCAATTAAGTTTTTTAAATAATATGACTTAGACTCTTTTGTTTTAATTAAATGATTTTCAAGACCAAATTTCTTAATATAAAACATTTCATTTCTAATTTTATTACGTTTGTATTTAGGTACTTGAGCTTTTTTATTGACGACAATACCTGAAATGATTTGAGGTTGATTTTGTTTCATCAAGTTTATTTTATCATTATTTAATTTCAAACCTAATTTCTTTAGTTCTGACCTTACTAATTTTATTAATGCAGTTTTCTTAATCTCGCCAGAAAATGCTAAATCATCTGCGTATCGGGTATATTTTAGCTCATTTTCAGCACAATACTTTGATATTGTATTGTCAAAATCTATAAGTACTATGTTAGAAATATATGGACTAGTTGGAGCTCCTTGCGGTAACTCACCTTCTAAAAAACAAAGTTTAGTTAATAGGTTAGAGATTATTTTAGAATATCCAATTTCTAAGAAAATATTTTCTACTAGACTGAATGAAATTGTATTGAAAAACTTTTTGACATCAAGTGTCAATACAGTTTTCTCGTTTGTATGGTATTTAACGTGGTCTTTTATACTTCTATTGGGAATATATCCTTTTGCATATTTGCTTACTTTATGTTGGTATAAAATATTAGTTAATATCCAATTTTGAATTTCTTTCAAGCTAGGAAGTGGTTCTAATAAGGTTCTAGTTCCACCACTTTTTTTTGTAATACTAAATTTTCTGTAAAAATACTTTGTATGAAGAACAGCCCTTTTTAGATAGTTTTTATTGTAACCAACTAAAGAACTTAAGTGCGAAGTATTATAAATTACTGGAAATCCTTTTGAAATTATTGGTTCAGCATAGGCTAAACACTTTTGGATATTATCTTCTGAATAGCCATTATTAATAGCTTTTTCTGTAAATCCTTTTTTATATTTATTAAAATTATTATTCATTATTTAAATCCTTTAGAGCGGGGGACTACACAGAGCCCCCGTTCGGAATAAAGGAGATTTTGAAATTTTAAATATCTCTGATTTTAAAATTTTAAAAGCTCCTTAAGCTTGAAATTATGTTCACAATACGGGTAAGTGACATCACCACCCAAATTTCATATGGATTCAAAAATGAATTTCATTTTGATTAGGCAAAAATATAAAATCTTTTTCCAATTTTGGGATTTTACTATTGTTTTCTGCCTCTATCCATAAATCTTTGTTTATTACCTTGTATCTTTCATCTAGTTCTTTTATTTTTTTTAGTCCTTTATCTGAGATTGCTACTAAACTATTTTCATAACTAATAAATTCTTTTGTTATAGCTAGTTTAGTTAATTCTGCAATTTCTTTAAAGGTTAATCCTTTGCGTGTTAACCGTTTTATATCACCATTACTTTTAATGATATTCAATAATGTATATAAATTATGTTCTTCCATTGTATTAACTTCTAGGAAATGGTGCTTTAAATTTCTCACCATTTTTCTTATGTTCTTTCCAAAAAATAGGAAATGTATTGTCGGGAGTTCTAATCATTGTTACTAGAGCTTCTGATTGTTCATAACCAAATGAGAAATGACTACCGCCTGGTATTAATTTTTCAATTTCTTCCATTATTCTAGTTTTTTCTTCTAAAATAGGAGATTTATAATGTTGAGATATTTCTTTTTTAACAATATCACTAGAATACGAGTTGATATTAAGTGAGTTTAAGTGTTCTAATGATTCTTCTTGAAGCATAATTGAAGCAACTACAACATTTTTATTTGAAACTGATTTGTTTTTTAATACTTCATTCAAAGTCGATTTTAATGTTTCACCTGAACCGACATAGTCATCTACTAAGAGAAGTAATTCATTTTCTTTTAACTTTAAATTTTCTTCTTTTATTAAATCAAACTTATTTAACTCTTTAAAATTTATTTTATCATATTCATCTAAAAATGGTTTTATCCCACGAATCATATATATAATAGTGTTCCCACTTTTTATTTTTTCCTCATCCTCTGGTTTTATAATAGGGAATAAGTAAATTGTTTTTATACCGTCTAATTGTTTTTCATAAAGACCTTTGAGCATTTTCGTTAACCTAGAATTATATTCGTTTAAAGTAATCCATTTATAACGTTCAGTCAATTCAAAAATTAATTCTGTTTGTTCCTCTGATAAGTTGTCGGTTAACTTGCAAAAATTCTCAAAAACTTTTTGATTTCCGTCAATTTCATTCCATTTCTTGTCAGAAAACAAAGAATATAATTTCATTACAATATCAATATGTATTTTTTTTTTCAAATTTCTCTATTTTTCTTGCGCTTGCAGGTAACTTAAAAGTATATGAAAAGTAGCGAATTTTAAAGCACTAACTTTTCGTTACTATATATAGTATAAATTTAGAAAAATAAACCATTGATATCACAGGAATACCGCTATTTTTTATATACACTGTTGTGTTTAGTATCATGTCACTATTCTCATTTGTCGAAGACATTATTTTTATCTATTTGATACGGAGTATCTCCGAACACGTTGCTACGAGCTATAAAACGCTTCCCCAAGTTTTTACTTTTCAGTATATATTCTTTATTTAGGAATAAGGAATGTCTGCTGAAAATTCTATCGAAGGCTACTAACATTTATGCCATTCTTTTTATCTTTTCAATTTTATTCAATAAAAAATAATCTTGTTATAAAACTATAAATACTTGATTTTTAAATATTTATTGAATAACTTCAAACTGTTGTACGTTCCAACGTACTGAGAGCGAGCTCTCAACGATGCAATCGAACAGTTTGATGATAGGTAAATTCATTCTTCATTTTACCTATCAAAAGATAAAAAGAGTGGCTTCGTTATCACATACCTTCGATAGAAGCTAAAAAAATGGGGGAGTCCTTAGCTTCGGAGATATTAAACACCAACGGTTTTGGCTAGGCTTTGTGCGGGCTTGAAAATCGGCCAGATTTTCGAACACGCAACTAAGCCGAAGCTTTTTGTTTGGTTTTGTTTCTTTTTGTTTCACAAAGCCAAATCAACAAGATTTGGCGACCTAGTAAATATACATAAAACTTTGAAGTAAGCACAAAACCCGCATGAAGTTTAGCCGGTGTTGGCTGTAGTTTTTTATTTCAGATTTTCGAGTAATTTGTATTTTTCATTAACAAGATTTGATCTTTTCTTTCCGACAGGTTCATTTTTTAATTCTGTTTCAATTTTAATGAATTTATTAGCAAAATCGTAAAATGTTTCAGTTGTTGTAAAGTTTTTCAACCATTTAGTAAAATCATTGAGTTCTTCTTGGTTTTTCGAATATTTTAAATTTTCTACTAAACTTGAGTATTCCCAATTTGAACTTTCGGACTTATCAAAGTGTAGTAATTCATTTCCTAAAAACATGTCAATTAAATAAGTATTAGAATAAAATGTTTCTAAAGCTTTTTTCTCAGCAAGTTTAATTTTTTTCTTTTTGAAAAGGGTAATTGTCCATTCAAAGAGAAATATTGGAAATCCAGAATCTTCAGGGAAGTTTTTGTCAAACCAATTAAAATATCTTAGAGCTCCAGAATAATCGTTTAATTTTAAATATAATTCTGGTGGTAAATATCTAAGTCCTCTACCGTCATGATAAAATCCTCCCCAATGTTTTTTATCTGCAGCAAGTTCATGTTTAATTTTTTTGATTTTATTTTGAATTCTTTCGACTTGTTTTGGAGTCATTTTTCGGTCGTTTTTAATTACAGCCAACGGTTTTGGCTATGGTTTGTGTGGTGCGGGAAATCGCTAGATTTTCAGGAACGCACAAAGCTGAAGCCTTTTTTTTAGTTTTAAATTTTATTGTCAAAAGCTAAATCAAAAAGGATTTAGCGACCTAGTAAATATAGAAAAAACTTTGAAGTTAAAAACAGACACCACATGAACTTTAGCCGGTGTTACCCTATCGTATTTTAACTACTGGAATTTTTCGGTAAATAGAAATATTAGGAGAGTTACTAATTTTAATTTTCGAGAAGTTTTAATTTCTTATTTAAAAGAAAATTCTTTTCAGTTTTCAAGGAATAAAAACCTTTCATTAAAAACTAACTATTTTGGAAGCAAAATTCTTAAAACTCAACGTAGCTACGAATTCATTTTCAGCGTTTTTAAAGTTCTTTTTTATCTTGTGATAAACTTTCAAGTAAAAGTTTTAAAAATTCAGCAAAGCTACTTAAACAGTGGACTTAAGAACTATTTATTTTCTAGAAAATTATCGTGAAAAGAATTTTAGGAGAAATTACTGAACCAACAAGCAATGGAAATTTGAATACGTATTGTAGAAAAAGTTTCAAAGCTTAGAAATATTAATTTTTGGAATTTACCCACACTGATTCCCAAACTTTATTTTTGGAATTTTTTCGACTATGTAGGGTAACTTAAAAGTATATGAAAAGTAGCGAATTTTAAAGCACTAACTTTTCGTTACTATATATAGTATAAATTTAGAAAAATAAACCATTGATATCACAGGAATACCGCTATTTTTTATATACACTGTTGTGTTTAGTATCATGTCACTATTCTCATTTGTCGAAGACATTATTTTTATCTATTTGATACGGAGTATCTCCGAACACGTTGCTACGAGCTATAAAACGCTTCCCCAAGTTTTTACTTTTCAGTATATATTCTTTATTTAGGAATAAGGAATGTCTGCTGAAAATTCTATCGAAGGCTACTAACATTTATGCCATTCTTTTTATCTTTTCAATTTTATTCAATAAAAAATAATCTTGTTATAAAACTATAAATACTTGATTTTTAAATATTTATTGAATAACTTCAAACTGTTGTACGTTCCAACGTACTGAGAGCGAGCTCTCAACGATGCAATCGAACAGTTTGATGATAGGTAAATTCATTCTTCATTTTACCTATCAAAAGATAAAAAGAGTGGCTTCGTTATCACATACCTTCGATAGAAGCTAAAAAAATGGGGGAGTCCTTAGCTTCGGAGATATTAAACACCAACTTAAAAGTATATGAAAAGTAGCGAATTTTAAAGCACTAACTTTTCGTTACTATATATAGTATAAATTTAGAAAAATAAACCATTGATATCACAGGAATACCGCTATTTTTTATATACACTGTTGTGTTTAGTATCATGTCACTATTCTCATTTGTCGAAGACATTATTTTTATCTATTTGATACGGAGTATCTCCGAACACGTTGCTACGAGCTATAAAACGCTTCCCCAAGTTTTTACTTTTCAGTATATATTCTTTATTTAGGAATAAGGAATGTCTGCTGAAAATTCTATCGAAGGCTACTAACATTTATGCCATTCTTTTTATCTTTTCAATTTTATTCAATAAAAAATAATCTTGTTATAAAACTATAAATACTTGATTTTTAAATATTTATTGAATAACTTCAAACTGTTGTACGTTCCAACGTACTGAGAGCGAGCTCTCAACGATGCAATCGAACAGTTTGATGATAGGTAAATTCATTCTTCATTTTACCTATCAAAAGATAAAAAGAGTGGCTTCGTTATCACATACCTTCGATAGAAGCTAAAAAAATGGGGGAGTCCTTAGCTTCGGAGATATTAAACACCAACGTTTTTGTATAAGGTTAGTGTGGGAGTTGATAATCGCTAGATTATCAGCCTAGCACTAAGCTTATACTTATTTTGTGTTTTTATCTTAGTCGACCTAAAAATACTTAAATAAGTAGAAGTGACATAGTAAAAAGACACAAACCTTTGGAGTAAACCATAAAAACCCACATTAACTTTATACGGTGTTGTATGTAGGTGTTTATATGGAATCGGTTAGTTTTAAATAATAATAGATTATCGGTATAGAAATTATAATCGTTATTGTCCAAATAATTCTGTTTTTAATCTTTGCCTTAGCCTTAGTTTTTTTCTTAAATTTTATAAGTTCATCATCCGACATTTTTAAAAAATCAAAATCCTCTGACGGTTCTTTCTCTCCAAAATAAAGTTTTCTCTTTTTGCGAGCTCTATATAAAAGAGATTTTTTATGATTTTCTTGGGCTGCATTTCTTTTTTGAAACTGTGAAAAATGTCCATTCATAGATGTCCTATCTCTTTATCAAGTATGAATTAAAGGATTTCACGGCTCTGTTTTCTTGATTCCAAAATAATATTGGAATAATAAAGCTAATTGTCCCAATTGCACCAAAATACATCCATAATCCAATCGTAACAACTATTCCAGTAAGAATTCCAAGTACAATAATCATTTTATTATTTTGAGCTTTGACATCATTGATATGTATTTTCTCAACGACTCCGCAATGTGGGCAGTTTATATCAAATTCTCTAGATTTTTCCATTTGTAAATCATGTCTAGTTTGAGAAAATGATTTAACTTTTATTTCCTCTCTGCATGATCTACAATGTGTATATAATTTCATAAATCTGTTTTAAATAATTTTTCTGCGCACTTACATACAACTTAAAAGTATATGAAAAGTAGCGAATTTTAAAGCACTAACTTTTCGTTACTATATATAGTATAAATTTAGAAAAATAAACCATTGATATCACAGGAATACCGCTATTTTTTATATACACTGTTGTGTTTAGTATCATGTCACTATTCTCATTTGTCGAAGACATTATTTTTATCTATTTGATACGGAGTATCTCCGAACACGTTGCTACGAGCTATAAAACGCTTCCCCAAGTTTTTACTTTTCAGTATATATTCTTTATTTAGGAATAAGGAATGTCTGCTGAAAATTCTATCGAAGGCTACTAACATTTATGCCATTCTTTTTATCTTTTCAATTTTATTCAATAAAAAATAATCTTGTTATAAAACTATAAATACTTGATTTTTAAATATTTATTGAATAACTTCAAACTGTTGTACGTTCCAACGTACTGAGAGCGAGCTCTCAACGATGCAATCGAACAGTTTGATGATAGGTAAATTCATTCTTCATTTTACCTATCAAAAGATAAAAAGAGTGGCTTCGTTATCACATACCTTCGATAGAAGCTAAAAAAATGGGGGAGTCCTTAGCTTCGGAGATATTAAACACCAACGGGTTTGTATAAAAATCAGTTTGGGAGAAAACGTCGAAGACTTTTCGAACCGAGCGATTTTTATAGTTTAAAAGTACAGAACATTGGGAAAGAAACCAAACCCAAATTGTTTTTATACGGTGTTAGTTTTTAGCAATTTTTTAAGTTTCAGCATTATTTGAATTTTCATTGAAACTTAGCGTAGTTACTAAAAATTCAGCGTTGCTACTGCTTCACTAAGCGGAAAGAGTAATTTCAGCAAAACTATAGTTTTATTAAATTTTTCATTTTTAAAAGACTTTCAAAGCATAATTTTTTGCATTGCTACTGTTTCATTAAACGCAAGAGTTATTTCAGCGTTGCTACTTTAAAATTCAGCGTAACCACGATTTACAAAAAGAAATCTTTCAGTAAGTTAAAATTTATCAACAAGTAAGAAGCAATTAGATCTTAAGTTTATAAATTTTCAGCAAGTAAAAAGTTTAGTGAAAAAGTAGGAGAGACGTGGTTTCAATTTTCTAAGAATCTTTATAATTTCTAAAACTGCTAAAAATTCGACCGAATTTTACTATTGTTAAAACTAACGGTTTTGGCTAGGCTTTGTGCGGGCTTGAAAATCGACAAGATTTTCGGACACGGACTAAGCCGAAGCTTTTTGTTTGGATTTGTTTCTTTTGGTTTCACAAAGCCAAATCAACAAGATTTGGCGACTTAGTAAATATACACAAAACTTTGAAGTTGGCACAAAACCCGCATGAAGTTTAGCCGGTGTTGGGGTACGTTTTTTTATTCAGGAAATTAGAAAGGATTTATCTACTATAATCCATCTGTCTACGTCTTTTTTAATTATAAAAATCACTTTTCTATCATCTTCATTTCCGTAATTAATTTGAGTAATTAAAAAACCATAATTTTTATCTTTATTAAATATGATTTTTGAGAATTTTATACAAGCTATTAGGTTTGAATTATTCTCTTTTTTCCATTCCCAAATTAAATTTTCAGGAGGATATTTAGAACTATAGTCAAATTTAAAAAGTTTAGAATGATTGAATTTTTTTAAGTCAATTTTATAATTCAAATTTATGTTTTCAAGGTTTCTATAAAATTTAATTTCTGATTTGTGTTCTTTTTCATATTTCCAAATTAAATCTTCTTCAGAATATTTATTTAATTTGATATTCATTTTTTCTCTAATAATTTGTGTTTCATTATCTGAAATTTCTTGAATGCTATCAACAATAAGTATTAATCTTTTATCACTCTTTTTAGGTATAGGTCTATCGGTAACATCTGCGTAATAATATGTCCCATCTTTTGCTTTAATTCTTTGAAAATAACCAGCGTTAGGAGGAGATGGTGGTGGAGGTGGTGGAATGATTTGTTTCAATATTTCGAAAAAAATGTCAGACATTATTTTCTTTTCTAAATCTATATTTTCATTAGAGTATTGAAAACTAGATAAAATTAAAAAAACTAAAATGTATAATGTCTTTCTCATTTTTTTAATGTACCCCAACGGTTTTGGCTAGGCTTTGTGCGGGTGAAAATCGACAAGATTTTCGGACACGGACTAAGCCTAAGCTTTTTGTTTGGATTTGTTTTTTGTGGTTACACAAAGCCAAATCAACAAGATTTGGCGACTTAGTAAATATACACAAAACTTTGAGAAAGCACAGAACCCGCATGAAGTTTAGCCGGTGTTAACTACTGGCTATTTCTTTTTATTATGAGCATTTCATTTCCTCCTTTCTGAAATTCATAATTTACTTTTTCGATTTTTAGTAAATAATTTTTTTCAAAATGTAAAATAATATCATCTAACATTTCTGATTTCTCAGCATTTAAATTCAATATAGGAAATATTCGAACTTCTTTACAGACTCTCAACATTTCCTCCAAAGCTTCAATATGGAAGTTAATTCCAAGATTCGGATATAATAATAGGAAATGAGAACTTAAACCTAAGTCAAATATTTGTTCTTTAAAAGTTAGTTTTTCAGGTAAAGCATGGTGTATATATCTTCCATCTTTTTTTCCTTTTGAAAAATCTTTCAAGAAGTCATTCATAGAATTTATTCTTAAACTTTCTAATTCATCAGGATTTTTAATATTCTTCCAAGTAAAATTATTAGGATTATTTTTAACCTGTTTCATTACTTGTTTTCTAACGACCTCAAAACGTTCTTTAAGTTGATTTTCAGAGTATTGATATATTAAGTCTACTGAAACACATTTTTTTCCAATGCTATTTAATTCAGAGTTAAAACTAGCAGGACCATCTCCAAAACTAATTATGTTTTTATCTAAGTCATTTTCAGATAGATTAAACATTTCTTTATATTCTTTTAAATTTCGTCCCCAAGGAACTACTTTGTCTAATTCGAATTTCATTTTATTCGCTTGTAGTTAACGGTTTTGGCTAGGCTTTGTGCGGGCTTGAAAATCGACAAGATTTTCGAACACGGACTAAGCCGAAGCTTTTTGTTTGGATTTGTTTTTTGTGGTTACACAAAGCCAAATCAACAAGATTTGGCGACTTAGTAAATATACACAAAACTTTGAAGTAAGCACAGAACCCGCATGAAGTTTAGCCGGTGTTGGGCAATGTTTTACGACATTATATAATCGTAAAATTCTTTTCCATGAATACTTAGATAAGGATATCCCACTTCATTAATTGTTGTAACATCTATAAAAACTAAATTAGACAATTCTTGTCTCAGATGATAACTAATACTTGAATTGTTAGGAGAAGTTAATTTATCAATTTCTTTACCTTCAAACCCTGTTTTTATTTCACCATTAACGAATTTATAGTTTTCGTTTAAGTAATATAAAATAATGATATGTATTTCTGATATTCTGTCAAGGTAGGTTAAAAATAAAGTTTGTTTATTAAAAGAATATTTTTCTTTCAATGAGTTTACAACAATATTTTGTAGAATTAATTTTCTTTTAGGTAAATGTGTTTTCGCGGCTCTTTGTGAAGCTTCAATTAAAATTGATATGAATTCTTCATTCTTAGATAGTTTTTCAATAATTGTTTTTGAATTTTCACCTTCAATTAATTCTATACGTTCAGAAATTTCATTCATCCAGATATCCATTCCTGTTGTTAATCTTGGTTTCAGACCCAATTCAACAATTTCTCCGATAAGACTTCCTGCAAAAGGAACTATTCCTCCAATAGATTTTGCAACACTAATAATAATATCGTTTTTATTGTTTTTTGGTAAATTACTCATTATTATTTTTTTCTAATATTGCCCAACGGTTTTGGCTAGGCTTTGTGCGGGTGAAAATCGACAATATTTTCGAACACGTACTAAGCCGAAGCTTTTTGTTTGGATTTGTTTCTTTGATTTCACAAAGCCAAATCAACAAGATTTGGCGACCTAGTAAATATACACAAAACTTTGAAGTAAGCACAAAACCCGCATGAAGTTTAGCCGGTGTTAGGCACTGGCTTTATTATTCAATGAATATTTTTTTAAATTCAAGTTGCTCTGTTTCAAAATAATATTCTTTTAGAATATCATAATTTTTAACATCATAATCATCCAGAATAAATAAAAATCTGATTATTTTTTTATTATCAATTATTTGATTTGAAATTGGAAAATAGTGTCTGTAAGCTTTATAATTACTTTCATAGTAATATTTTTTAAAATCATTTTTATTTCTCCTTCTTAGAGATTTACTTTTGTCCCATTTTTCTTTAAAAATTTGTATTTCGGATTCAACTTTCTTTATATTATTTTCAATATCTATTAAAATCCTTTTATTAGATAATTTGTCAAATCGGTCATCTAATTCTCCGTCTGAAAAAATATCAATTAAAACGACTTTTTCATTGTATTCGTTTAGTGAATTTTTGATTTTTATGTATTCAGCTTTATCAAATATAAGATATTTGACACTTCTTGTAGATTTCCAATCTTCTTTTATTGTTGGGTATTCATAATATCCAGATTCTTTATTAATTAGTAATACATAATATGGAATATCTTTTAATAATATTTTATTTATTGTCATTGAATCTAAATTTCTATGAGCAAATGAATATCTCATTGATGCTGATTTATAATAAATCATATTCTGATTTTCTATCCATTTACCATTATCATCGTCAAAATACCATCCTTTAACTTTTTTTAGAAAATTAGTGTTTTTTACTTCCGATATTGTTTTTGTGTTAGTTCTGTCTTGACTAAAACTCGTATTTGTTGCCATTAATATAACAAATAGTACAAAGTGATTTTTTAATGAATTCATTATGCTTGTTAATTTTAATTTATTTTTAACCGTTTTTATTAAATGGTTCTGTATTTATTTACGATTTTTTTGTATTCACTTTTTGAATAATTTTCAAGTCTATTCTCGTGATATTTATCATTTTTTTTCTTTTGATTTTCAGATAAATCTTCGTAGTTAGGAGATTGGTTAATTCTACTTTTAAAAAAATCTAAAATTCTATTATCATTAATTTCCTGATTTGATGAAGAAAATTCTTTTTCTTTTAAAATATTAGTCCTTTCAAAAGATTTATCGTTAAATCCTATAATTTCTCCAATAAGAATGAATTTAGAAAATTTAGCATAAACAAAACATATTTCGTCATTTTCTGCAATATCAATATCAACAGCTCGTGAAAAATATAAATCTGCTTCTTTGGTAATGAAAGTTGAATTATCAACTAAGATTAAATGCATATTATTATATTCAAAAATTGTATTGTCGTTTAAAAGATAATTTTTCCAAATATTTTCTGCTTTATCTAAATCGGATTTAAAATTATAATTATTTCCATCGTCTTTGAAGTATTTAAGTACTCTCCAAAGCACAGAAGTAATAAAGTATTTTAAATTCTCATTATTTGGTAAATTAAAATTATTGTCTTTTAAGTAAGGATAAAAAGCATTTTCACTGAACCATTTTTCAGGTTTTGAAAATAGGTTTTCACAATCTTGACATAGCATATATTTTTTTATTCCGTCTTGAAGTGGAATATTAATATTTTTTACTTGTCTTAATCTGCTTGTTCCTGTTTTTTTCATCCATTTGTATACAAATTTAGGGATTATATGACTTTCTCTTAATTCAGAATTTTCTTTATGTAATTCACAAATCATAGTTAAAATTATATTTTCTTATTCAGCGAGATTTTTTTTTAGCTTGTGCCTAACTTAAAAGTATATGAAAAGTAGCGAATTTTAAAGCACTAACTTTTCGTTACTATATATAGTATAAATTTAGAAAAATAAACCATTGATATCACAGGAATACCGCTATTTTTTATATACACTGTTGTGTTTAGTATCATGTCACTATTCTCATTTGTCGAAGACATTATTTTTATCTATTTGATACGGAGTATCTCCGAACACGTTGCTACGAGCTATAAAACGCTTCCCCAAGTTTTTACTTTTCAGTATATATTCTTTATTTAGGAATAAGGAATGTCTGCTGAAAATTCTATCGAAGGCTACTAACATTTATGCCATTCTTTTTATCTTTTCAATTTTATTCAATAAAAAATAATCTTGTTATAAAACTATAAATACTTGATTTTTAAATATTTATTGAATAACTTCAAACTGTTGTACGTTCCAACGTACTGAGAGCGAGCTCTCAACGATGCAATCGAACAGTTTGATGATAGGTAAATTCATTCTTCATTTTACCTATCAAAAGATAAAAAGAGTGGCTTCGTTATCACATACCTTCGATAGAAGCTAAAAAAATGGGGGAGTCCTTAGCTTCGGAGATATTAAACACCAACGGTTTTGGCTAGGCTTTGTGCGGGATTGAAAATCGGCCAGATTTTCGATTACGGACTAAGCCGAAGCTTTTTGTTTGGATTTGTTTCTTTGGTTTTCACAAAGCCAAATCAACAAGATTTGGCGATTTAGTAAATATACACAAAACTTTGAAGTTTGCACTAAACCCGCATGAAGTTTAGCCGGTGTTGTGTGTAGTTATTTTAATCTGATTTGTTTCATAGTATTATATAAGTTAATATTACCGTATTTATCTCGACACTTAATAAATCCATACACTTCAAAGGTTTTAATATCAACTGTGTCTAATATTTTTATTCCTTTAGAGTCGTAACAAATATTTCTATTATAGTGATAAACATTTTTAGAATCCGAAGAAATTCCTCCGCTTTTAGGATATACATTTAAATTATCATATTCGGATGATGGCACTTTGATATTATTAATGAAATAATTACAACCATCTCTTGTCCAACGTCTATACTTATTTTCAATACTGTCGTGAAAAACAAACTCAAAATTCTCAACAGAACAAACATTTAAAGCTTGATTTCTATAATAGATATCTTTATAATCTTTGGAGTAATAATTATCGATTATTTCAAACTGTTTGCTACTAGAATTTGCTATTGAATCACCATAATAATAAGCTCTATTTTTATCGATAGAGTATCCTCTTTTTATTCTTTTAAATGAATTTGGATCGGCACCATTAATAATTTTTCTTTTAAAAAAGACAAAATTTTTATCTTTTCCATAACTACCACTTATGTGCTTAAAAGAATTTTTATCGGCTCTGTTAATTTTTTTCTCAACTCTACCTTGTGCAGCATTCCATTCTATAAAATATACACCGTCCTCACGAATATCATATGGAGAACAACCCGTGAGTGATAGTGTTACTATTAAAAAGATAAATATTTTGAATGCACTTTTTTTTGTCATAATTACATACAACGGTTTTGGCTAGGCTTTGTGCGGGCTTGAAAATCGGCCAGATTTTCGAACACGGACTAAGCCGAAGCTTTTTGTTTGGATTTGTTTCTTTGGTTTTAACTAAGCCAAATCAACAAGATTTGGCGACTTAGTAAATATACACAAAACTTTGAAGTAAGCACAAAACCCGCATGAAGTTTAGCCGGTGTTGGCAAACGTTTTATTTAAGAATTCCCCTTTCAATTTGTTTTCTTAATTTGACGTAAATTTCTTTAAAATCATTTTCCTCAAGATTATAGCTTTCAAGTTTGTCTTTTAAAATAGTCCAGCATTCTGTTATATATTTTTCTTTATTTGAATGAAGAGGAGAATTAGATATCATATTATTCACTAATACTTTTAGTTCAGACCAGTATCTCTTTGAAAATTCTGAATTATTCATTTTAGTTACATTTTTCATTTATTATTAAATATGCCTTAGCATTACCCATTTCTCCTGATTTTGACAATTCGTTACAACCCTTTTCTTTTAAACCTAAAGCTATTTCAGCAAGACCTTTGTAATAATGTGAGTTTGAGTCTGGTTTTATTGATATAGCTTTTGCCATGGCATTTATACAATTTTCATAGTTTCCAAGTTTGTACTCTAATTCACCTTTAGTATCCCAAATATAGTTCAGACTCTTATTAAGAGACAATGCTTTATCAATCATAGGTTTTGCTTTTTGAAGTTTGTTCATTAATACAAAATTGTAAGCTATATTATTATATAAAGTAGATAAGTCAATTTTGCAGTCAATCTTCTTATAGTTATCAATTAAATATTGATAATCATTATTAGCACCATAATAATCTTTAAGTTTACTTTTATTTATTGCTCGCAAAAAATAATAAGAGCCAACTTTATCGTCAATCTTATGATTAATAACCTTAGTTGAATATTCAATTATTTTTATCGTGTCATTTTGATTCTTAAAACATTCTGTTAGAAGATAATATGTATAATAGACAATTTTTTCATCTATTATAGTACTATTTTGAATTTGACTCTCTAAAGGTTTAAGTTTGCTGATAGCTTCACTATACTTACCTATTTTCAATAGTTCATAAGCTTTCGAAAGTATTTCTTTACTATTGGATAAACTCGAATTATTTTTAGAATTTGTAACTTTTGATGTAGTAAAAGGATTCGGTAAGTATTCTTTATTTTTAATACTAATTAAATATCTTTCAATTAATTCATTGTTTTTTACTTTTTTAAAATATTTTTTTGCTGATTTGTAATCATTCAAAAAATAGTAACCAAAACCTCTGTAATAATTTTTTAAAGTTGTGTCAAACCAAAAACCTTTTGTAGTATTTATTACTTCAATAAATTTATTCTGAGACATTAGATTCTTTAAATACTCATTCATTTCTTTATGCATAAAACTGTATCCATCTTTCATGCTAGAAGTTACTTCTCTTTTTTTTATTGCTTTAACTGAATTGTTATAAGCACCTAATGTTTGACCTAAGCCATATAAAGCCACACTTTTGTAATAGTATGTAATTCCTAAAGAAGGAACAATTTTTATGATTTTATTTGCATTTGATAACATGTTTTCAAAATTATCATTTTCATAATCGTTATTCATTTTTTCAAAAAGATTATAAAGATATTTTTCTTTAGAATCATTTTTAAAGTTATTTTTTTTTGAAAAAAGTCCTTCTTGAACAATACCAGGAGTTGCCTTGATTCTAGTAGTAATATTTGATAATTGTGAAGATGTGTTACTCTTGTTTGATGTTAACCCCATCTGAAATCCTCTATTATAACCATCTGTGTAACTATCCATATCTTCACCTACTTTTGGTATAGGAGCTATGGGGGAAATAGGTTCAATGCAGTTTATTCCTTTATCATGACAATAACCTTCTTTATATCCTTTGTCAAACCCAATAGAAAAGTTAGATTGAGCATATAAACTACAAGCTATTGTATAAAAAATTATTATAAGATTTTTTGTTTTATTTTTCATATAAATGTTTTGCCAACGGTTTTGTATAAAAATCAGTTTGGGCGAAAACGTCGGAGACTTTTCGAACCGAGCGATTTTTATAGTTTAAAAGTACAGAACATTGGGAAAGAAACCAAACCCAAATTGTTTTTATGCGTTGTTAGCTTTTGCAGCTTTCCAGTTTTCATTTTATTTAGAACTTTCGATGAAACTTAGCGTAATTACTGAATTTTAAAATAACTTTCATTTTCAGCTTATAAAAAAGTATTTTGAAACAATAAATTTGAGAGAGCTACTACTTTCATAAACGCAAGGGTGATTTTCGGTAGAGTATAATTTTTCATTTTCAGTTTTTAAAAGATTTTCAAGGAATAACTTTTTGCATTGCTACTGTTTCATTAAACGCAAGAGTTATCTCAGCGTTGCTACTTTAAAATTCAGCGTAACCACGATTTAGGAGAAGAAATCTTTCAGCAAGTTTAACTTTCTCAACAAGTAAAAAAGTTATTAGGTTTTACATTTATGAATTATCAGCAAGTAAAAAGTTTAGTAAAAAAGTAGGCGAGACGTGGTTTCAACTTTCTATAAATTTTTATAATTTCTGAAACTGCTAAAAATTCGACCGAATTTTACTGTCTGTTAAAGCTAACGGTTTTGGCTAGGCTTTGTGCGGGAAGAAAATTAAGGGGGATAAAACAAGATGTACCAAAACATATAGTATAAAAATGCCCGAAACTCCCAATAAAATAAGGGTTTTTATAAAATTGCCTAAAAAACAACATGTACTATTTACTTAAATTTGCTTAAATATTGCTTTAAGTTTTAAAAGGATTGTTAAACTCTTTTTAAAAGCATTTTAAAGCCATACTATAAATTGCCCTGTAAAGCTATGTTTTGCAGGACTTTTTGTTTTAAAAAGCCTTTTAAGGGCTAGCCGTGTTTATTTAGGTCATATGTTGTTTATAAATAATATGGAGATTGGGTAATGCACTCAAAAACGAGAGTTGCACGGAGGGTTGGGCGGAGTTTTTGGGCGGAGTTTCATGTTGAAAATAATGTTTTAGGGGTAGGGCTATAGGTATAAAACTTACAAATACAAACTTGTTTGTATTTGTTTTAGGTAGGGGTATTGTAAGTTTTTAATTCAATCTAACTGTTAATTTTACTTGAGCAATTGCCTTTATTTTTTTTAGATGTATTTCTTTTGGTTCGTGGTGTCTGTTTTCTGATACAAGCTTTACATGATGTGCATCTGACCCTTTGTGTATGTACTTTACTGTTTTTAGAATGTCTCCAGCAACTTCAATATATAGTATATATATTTGACCCCAAAAGATATCGTGTTGTAAATCTTTGATTTCTTTATATCCTAGGATATCTCCACTTTTAACTATAGGGTACATGCTGTCACCTGTGGCGTACATCGCTCCATCACACTTTGGAGAGTTGGGTATTTGAAGATAGTCTACAGGGGTTTGTGTATTAAAATCCTCAAATACTGGAACAATACCCGCAACAGCTTCCGCATCATATAAAGGTATCTTTTGAGATGCTATCTTGATGTCTGTTTTAGATTCGTATACGAATTCAGGTTCCTGAAAAGTTGATGTATCCTTATAATCGATTTCTCCAGTTATTAGCCAATTAGCATCTACATTGAAGTTATTAACTATATCCTCAAGTATATCAAATGAGGGCTTTTTGTTAGGGTCTTTTAGTCTATTTATCTTTTCTGAAGATTTATATTTTAATCCCTCTAGACAAAATTTATTGATAGAGCTAAATCCGTTTTTAGCTGCTACAATTTCTATTCTTTCAAATATGTTAGTATCTTTTTTCAAATATATTTGATTTAAAATTCAATAATGCTTGATTAACACAAACTTGTTTGTATATTTGTATACTCAATGGTATACAAATATGAGCAAAAGTAAAATAAAAAAAACTAGATGTCCTAAAAATTACGCTGTTTCTGAAAGTGAGATAGCTGATATTTTAGGCTGTTCTGTTGTTACAGTAAAAGCTGCACGTACATCAAACAGGAATAGCGTGCAGGCTAAAACCATTCGTGCAATAGATGAAATTGCTAACGAGCATAAGTCTTTACTCATTTATAAATTAAAAAACTTGTAGTATGGTGTATTTAGACGGAAAGCTTTGTTTGGCCTATAGCGAGTTAGTTCCTGTAGTGGTTACGAAGGATATTTACGATTATCACAAGAAAAAGAATAACTACACCACTCATGGAACTGGGGGAAATGGTAGAACCGTTTACATAGAATACGAAACGATGCCAGTAAAGCATAGGGGTATGGTTAAAGATTATTATGGTTGTCCGTACTCATACGTTTGTAAACAGCCTTTGCTAGAACATATAATAAAGGATCATGAGGCAGATACTTTTTACAGGGGCTATATACTACCTAATGGCGAAATGTTGCCAAGTTCTGATTATAGTTTACAGGGTAAACCACAAATAAACTATGTAAGAAGATATACCGAAGCTGCAGAATGGTTAAACATGTTAATTAAGTTAACTGCAGATAAAAAACTGATTAAACAGGAGTTAAATATTAGCATAGCAAAGTTTTGGGATGCGGTTATAGATTTAATTAAAACAAGACAGGTGAGTTTGCCTAAAACTCCTAAGCGATTACGTGAAAAAATAAAGGGATATAATGAAAATGGTTACGAGTTTTTAATAGAAACACACAAGTTTGGTAACAGTTTTAGTATAAAAATAGAGGAAGGAGTACCGCAAGCATATTTAAAGGAAATGTTAGCCATGCGTAATAAACACTCTGATGTTATTATTGCTGCAGAGTACAACAGGTGGGCTAGTGAAAACGGCTACAAAACCATTACACCCGAAGCTGTGGGGTATTGGCGAAAAAAATGGAAAAATGAACTTTTATTAGAGCGAGAGGGTAAGGGTAAAACTTACAACTTATTGTCTAAGCAGGCACGTAGAAAAAGACCATCAGCCCCTTTGTTACTTATAAACTCTGATGATAACGTACTAGATTTGTTTTATAAAACGGCTACTAATGATTGGTACAGACCTTCTTTATATGTAGTAATAGATGCCTTTAACGATTATATTTTAGGATATGCAATAGGCGATACCGTTACCGATGAACTGGTAAAAGAAGCATATCGTAATGCACAAAGACATGTGGCAGCACTTACTGGAGATTTATATACATGGCAACAAATTAATACAGACCGCTGGCATGTATCTCCAAACCCTAAAAAACCAACCGAATTACAAAAGTTTTACAATAGCATGGCTGTATTTACTCCATCAGGAGTAAGTAATTCACAGGCAAAATATGTAGAGCGTTCTTTTGGTACGGTGTGGCACTCGGTATTAAAACGTATGTTTCCAAGCAACTACAGCGGGCACAACATTACTGCAAAGCAAAAATTAAATGCAGATAATTTAAAGCCTGCATACTTTCCTCATGTATCCGAAGCCCCAAAACAAATAGAAGCTTTTATAAACGCTATGAGAACCACCAAGCGTAAAGGCTCTGAATTGACTAGACAACAAGAATGGGTACAGGCTTTTTTAACTTCTGAAAAAGCTAAAAAGAGAGTTTTAAGCACAGAAAAATATTTAGAGGTATATGGTAAAACACACAATTATTTAAACGGAATAACCGCTGCAGGAATTACTCCAACCATTAATGGGCAGGAGTTGATTTATGAGCTGTCTCAAGAAATTATTTTAAAGCATGCAGGTAAAAAAGTACAAGTAATTTACGATGAAACCAACTTAAGCACTGTACTAGTTACGGATCATAAAGGATTGAGGTTTTTAGCTCATAATTACGAATTGTTGCCCTCTGCAATTGCAGATTTTGAGGAGGGAGATAAGGAGCGTTTGAACCAGTTACTAGAAGATAAAAGGAGCATTATGCCACTTTTACAAGCCCAAATTGATGATAGAAAGGCATTGTTAGAACGAAAAGGTATAAATGCCGAAAGTAGGCTACAAGCAGGGGTACTGGTAAAAGAAGTTACTCACCAAGATCAAAAAGTAATTACGGCCATGAATAACGGGGCAAAAGTTATTGATATAAAGCCCAGCGAGGAAGAGGAAGAAACAGACATCTACAAGCAGATGTACGGAAGATAATTAATTATTAACAGAGCAGCTACTCCGCCAAGTAGCTACTCCAAATAAAATGTAAAAAAATGATTTACACTACAAATGAAGTGATTTCTGATGAAATCAAAGAACAAATTACCAACGATTTACGCAACTACATTGCAAATGTGGCTGGGGGTTCTGCCAACAAAGCATCAAAATTGTTAACCAATGTAAGTAATAGCTATATAAGCCAAATACTTAATAAAAAGTGGGAAGCTTTAAGTGATGATGCTTGGAGAAACCTACAAAAACAGGTGTCGGTTCGTAACGGGTGGAACATTGCACCGATTAGGGGGTATTTATTTTTAGAGCAAGCATATGCAGCCGCAAGATTAAACTCTCAAACCTTAGGTATTGTAGGCTCTACGGGTCATGGAAAAACCACTCCAGCAGTAGCACAAACAGAGGGTAACGTATTTGTTATAAAGAGCAACGAGTATTTTACACCACGTACTTTTTTAGAGGAAATTTTAAACCTTATGGGAAAGAATGGCTACGGACAAAGCTTGGCTCAAATGATGAATGCCATTATTAAACATTTGCTAAAGCTGGAACAGCCCTTAATTATAATTGATGAGGCAGATAAGTTAAACGATAAGGTACTGTACTTCTTTATATCGTTATACAATGCCTTAGAAGATAAATGTGGGCTAATTATACAGGCAACCGAGTTCCTTCGTAAACGCATAGAAGATGGGGTTTTAAAAGGTAAAAAAGGGTATCCCGAAATACACTCTCGTATAGGTAGGCTGTTTTTGGTAGTGCCAAAACCAAATAGGAACGATGTAGCTGCTGTATGCAAAGCTAATGGAGTATACAACGAGGAAACTATCACAGAAATATACAATTCATCAGAGGGGGATTTAAGAAGTGTAAAAATTAAAGTAATGGCTTATTTAAAAATGTCTGCATAATGAAAACAATCACACATACTCAGGCCGTAAAACAACGCAGTTTGTCGGTAAAAGATCAAGTTCAACAGGTTGTAAGTATACCACATGAGCAATATTGTAGAATTCAGTTTAACATGGGTTTTAGCTATTTAAATTTAGAAACCGAGGGTAATTACTCAGAAACTCAGAAAGTGGCGGAAATCAAAGAGTTTTGGTCTTGGTGGAAAAACCATTGGCATAAAAGAGACCAAAGGTTTTTAAGCATGCCTAAGGAGCTACAGACCTACGCATTTTACCTAGAGTTTAATAATCCCAATAGTTACATTTTTTCACAAACAAACCTGCACTTAGAAAAAAGCTATGCTCACATGATGGCGGAAGTTGTATTTAAAAGAATAAAGCATGCTTGATATTATTATAGAAATAGCCAATTATTATGGTGTAACGTATCAGGATTTGAAAGGGAAAAGCCGAAAGGGAGATTTGCCCGAAGTTCGTAAAATGGTCTGTTATTTTTTAAGAAACACGGCAAGTAAAAAGTATATAGCAACACTTTTAAATATAGACAGAGTTTACGTGTATGATGCCATTAGAGATATGGGATTTTACATTAATACCTATCCAAAATTTAAGCAAAAAGCCATGAGTATAGAGCAAAGTATATTAACAAAACAAAAGGAGGAACTAGAAGCTTTTTTAACCGCCAATATATGTAAAGAGCCAGCCATTGTATACGAGAAACAAAAAGAATTAGAAAGTATTAACTATAAATTAAAGAAACAATGTCAGTAGTAGATTTAACATCAGTAAGTAAAGAAGATTTAGCAAAAGCCCTAGCAAAAGTAGAGCAACAAGAAAAAAAAGCTAAGGAGCAAAAAGTAAAAGCCTTTGAGCAAAAAAAAGAAAACTTTGTAAGAGAGGTGGTGTCTCAGTTTATGGACTTACAGCAAATTATGAGCGACCTTAAAAAAGATGCTGTTACAGAGGGGAACGCTCTATGGAATGAAATGTTTGATTTGCAAGATGCCGAGCCCAAAGAACAAAAGCAATTTAGCTTAACCAACAAATCAAAAACTTTAAAAGTGGTGGTAGATAGAGCCGAACGCATGGGCTTTAATGAAGAGGCTTTAGTAGGAATACAAGGGGTTAAGGAATATTTTAAGGACAAGTTTGAACAGCGTTCTAAAGTAGCATATAGCCTTTTAGATACCATTTTGGCTAAAAATGGAGCTGGAGATTACGATCCTAAACTACTATCTAAGCTAAGAGCTGAAGTCAATAAAATTAACGATCCTGTATTAACTAAGAATTTTAAGATTATAGAGGAAAATCAAGTAGTGGTGGGCACAGCACTTTACCTAAGAGCTTACAACAAAGATGACATGGATAAATGGCATGATATCAGTCTACAATTTTCAAGTTTATAGACCATGAAAGTATTAGGAATAAAGCAATTTCATCAAAAGAAATTTAAGTTTTTAGACTTAGAAGGTAGTGAGTTTAAAGGCTTGCTGGGGAGCTTAACAACATCGTTTATTTTGTCTATTGGAGGTTTTTCTGGAAATGGAAAAACTGAAGGATGTATAAAACTTGCAAAGCTATTAGCGACAAAAGGAAAAGTGTTGTGGTTGAGCTATGAACAACGTCATGGAGCTGATTTGCAATTAGCGACAATACGTAATAATATGGAAGAACACAATGGTAATTTTTTAGTTGTAGATCCATTGGGAAACATACCAAATGGAGTGTCACTACTAGAAGATTTAGATAGTAGGTTAAAAAAGAGAAATAGTGAGGATTATATATTTATAGACAGTTTTGATTATACAGGTTTTACTTGGGAAGATTATAGGTTTTTAAAGGAAAAGTATGGGCATAAAAAAGGTTTTGTTTTTATAATGCATACTTCTAAAAATGGAACTTTTAAGAAGCGTATTTGTGAGAGAGTAGCCTTTGATGGAGGAACTATTTTTTTAGCAAAAGACTATATTATTTTTCCTGAAAAAAACAGATATGGAGGTACAGAGCCATACGTAGTTTGGGAGCAGGAAGCTAGACACAGAAACCCGCTGTTTTTTACCAAAAACTTAGCAAAATAACTTAGCCAAACTACTAGGCTAAAAGCAATACAGCCCCGCCAAAACTTAGGGGTTTTGTATAAAAAAGGAACTGAAAACAAGGGGGTATGTGCAATAAAAAACGCTACACCCCTTGTAAACACTAAGATTTATTAAAAATGACCGAAAAACAAGTAAAATATGTTAGAGTTCTCTTGTATAAAGAGGGAATTCCATCCGAAGAAATAAACATGGCACGCAGGTTTAGCAACGGTAGAACCACCAAGCTAGAAAACTTAAACCATAAAGAAACGCAAGCTTTAATACAGGAGCTAAACGGTATTAGTAAAAAAGATAAAATGGTTAACAAAATATTATCCATGGCTCATGAAATGAGCTGGGAGTTGTCCAATGGAAGTGTAGATATAAAAAGAATAGACAGCTGGTGTGTAAAGCATACAACCCCTCACAAACCTTTAAACGCTATTCCTTTGCAAGATTTACCCAAAGTAGTAAGTGTGTTCGAGAAAATGTATAAAAGCTTTTTAGAAAGCATTTAAAACCTTTTAAAAATGAAACAACATCCAATTATACAAGATTTACAAGTAAATGAAGATGGTACAGAAATCATTTACAAAAACAAGCCTTTAGTTCCTAGAACTTATCATAAAAAAGGCAGAAACAATTACGCCTACAGAAATGTGCACTTTATGGGTAGAACGCATAGTGTGGCAAAATTAGTGTGTGAGTGTTACAATGATATGAGACCCGATTTAAGCTTTACCATACAACGTAAAGATTTTAATCCCGATAACGATCATCACACCAATTTATTTTGGGGCAAGCAAGGTTCTAGAGTTAGAACCAGTAGAACCAAAAGACATAAAACCTCAAAGATTAAAGATGCTGATTTGCCAATAGTTTTAAGGCGAATAAAAAAGGGGGAAACATTATTGGCCATTGCAAAAAGCTATAACACTAGCCAAATGACAATATTACGAATTAAGCAACACTATATTACTAAGCCCGAAAAAGTGTTTAAAGAGGCCATTATTAATGCCAAAACCAAGGAAAAGGTAAACACAGTTTGTGCCAAGTATTTGGGGTATAAAAATACGGCAGAGGCTATACAAAAAATGGGTAATTACGAATTTTTAATAGAAGTAGATAAACTAATAAAAGGCCTGTAATGATAAAATTATTTAGAAACAACAGTAAAACAGCGGAACTGGTACCAGTAGACCAAATATTAATAAGAACGCTCCCGCTTAGGTGTAAACTAGAAAGCTATGTGCTTGTTTACCCCGATGGATATTTAGCGGCTTTTCAACCACCACCTAAAAAAGTAGAAAATGGAAAAAATTAAAATAGTATACGATGAAAGCAAATTGGCTATTGTGATAAACATTTTAGACCAAGCTTTAAAGGCCTTGCCCAAAACACAAGAAGAAACCAAAAACCACGCAATAGCCAAGCAGTTAATACAAAAACTTAGAAAAAGGCAGGTAGACAGAACCTATAAGGTAGGCGAGTTTAAAATAACCTACGAGGTGTACGAAGCCATTGTATTTGAGCAACTTCTTAGAAATAGTTTTGAATTGTGTAACACGGAGTACCAACGCAACACCGTAAGAATGGTAACCGATAAAATAAACCAACTAACAGCATGAAAGATTTACTAACCACTTACACCGTAAAAGGCAAAAACTTTCCTAATGTTTGGGTGTTTAAATACGATTTAAACGGCTTTTTAAAGGAATGGATATTGGAAGAGGGAGAGTTAAGCCCTAAACAAGTACAATGGCTTTTTCAACCCCAACGTTTTCCATATTTAGAAAGAGATATGAATTCTCATATAATTCCTCTTAAAAATTTAGAGGTAATAAAGGGGGAACCTGATATAAGTTTTGAGGCTTTTTACAGCCTTTACAATAAAAAAGTATCTAAACACACGGCAGAAAAGGCTTGGAATAGACTAAGTAAGGCCGATAAGTTAACAGCTCTAAAAAAAATAAAAGAGTATGATGGGTACTTGCACCGCAAAAAAACCATAGACAAAGCTTATCCAGCAACGTTTTTAAACAAAAGAATGTTTGAAGATGATTTTAATACACTAGGCTGATGAGAAATTTTTTTGAACTACTTAATGAATATCCAGAGATAGCCGTTGCGTTAGCGGTTTTTATATTACTGGCTTTAGATATCATGTTTAACGATTAAAAAAAAAATAAATGATAAAAGAATCAATTTACAAAGGAAAATCATCGTCTAATTGGGAGGGTGTAAAAGCAATATTACTTAAAGATGTAAGTAATATTGGAGGAGAGACTATTCTAAAGAATACAACAGTTGCTATAACTGGTAAATCTCAACGAATAATAGAAAAAGGAGAAAACTTAAACCAATACATGTTTGATGTTATAGATCCTTTAACTAAGGTTGCTATTTATGGTGTTAGATGCACGAATTTAAAGCTTGTAACAAATGCAAACTAAAAAACAATCAATTATAGAAACCTGCACCAATACTGGTGTAGGTTTTATAGTAAGCTTGGCCAGTACCTTTTTTGTAATGCCCTTATTTGGCTTTGAAAGCTCTCCCATTAAAAACGTTGGTATTACTGTTTTTTATACCATAATAAGCATTATAAGGGGTTATGTAATTAGAAGGTGGTTTAATAAGAAAACTTGTAGTAAGGGCAAAAGTGCAGAAATGAATTTAACGTACTACAAAAAACTATTGCAAACACTTGGAGAAATGGAGGTGTTAAGAGCTGAAATTAAAGAGCTAAAAGAGACTTTAAAAACTAAATAATTGAATGTATGAAAAGATTACTCACCAAATCTGCACAAACCAAGGCTTGCATTACAGCATTTGTTATACATCGTTTTTGTAAAATTGGAATCCACAATTGGATATATCAAAGAGGTGTAATCAATAAATATTATGAATGCAAGTGGTGTAAGCGTAGAAAAGTAACTGAAAGTGATTATCTATATCAACCGATTGATGTTGATTGGTTAAGTGGTGTATAACTGACATGTATAAAAAATCGTGAAATGTTTTTTATGCGGTGTTCTTGCCAGTTGATTAAAAAAGGCTGTGGCTGCCGTAGAAAGCCAAATGCATAACAACTTAAATAACTTAAAAAAATAAATCATGGAATTAGAAGTATTAAAAAAAGCGTTTAACAATTTTAATGAGCCTTTAGACTTATTATGTTCTAGGTTTCAAATGAGTGAAAACTTAACAATTAAATTAGAACATGTAAATGTTAATGATTGGGATGAGCCAAAAGACATAAAAGGAGAGGTTTATTTTTTTGAATCTACTTTTTATGGTAAACATTATTCATTTCAAGTTTACAGAAGACATTTGGAGAATGATAGTAATTGCGTTCTTTGTGAGGGTGATTCAGATTTGTTTGACAGTTTCGAAAGTGCTATTGAAGATGATTACTGGGAGCAAGTTGTTTTGATTTGTAAAAAATATATAGAATTAGAAATAAATCAAACTGAATTAGATTTTAAAGAGTAGCTACGATTCAGCCTTTTTTAATTAATTGGCTTGAACAACGGATAACAATACCTTTTTTTAAAACAGCCACTTATATAGTTCAGCTAGTAAGCTAAGTATTATTAATATAATAACTCCTATTAAGCCTACGTAATGTCTGTTTTGTCTAAAATTATTCATTTAATAAATATACCTTAATCAGCATATAAAACAAAATATATGCTAAATAGCATAATTAGATTTTAGTATTAACTTTGAAAAAAAATAGTATTATGAAAAGTATAATAATTGTTGTATTTGGTTTAATGAGCTTATTTATGAATGCTCAAACCTTTAAATTAACTCCTGCGGGCTTTGTAAATGAGCAAGATCCTACAAAAGATTATGTGGTGTTAGAATTTCCTAACAAAACCAAGGAGGAGATATATAAGGCTACTTTGATAGCTTATAATGGCGTTTTTAAGTCCTCAAAAGATGTTTTAAGCGTAGTAGAAAGTGAATCTGTAAACATTCATGCAATAGATAATCAAAGAATAAGAAGAAACTCTTTTCATACGTTTGAAAATAAATACAACCTCATGTTACAGTTTAAAGATGGAAAAATGAAGGTGGAAGCTCCCATTTGTAATATGACAACTTATTCTACAAGAGACGAATTGCAAACCATGTACGTTGGATATCAAAAGTTTTCAATGTCTGGAAGCAGGTTTGGAGTGTTTAATAAAGATGGATCTGTAAAGTATAAGAAAGCTCTAGAAGATTTAAATACATTTGCAAACAAAGAACTAAGTTTTTTAAAAGCAATTTTTAATCAGCAAAAAAATGAGTGGTAAACAATTAACATTTCAATCAGTTACACAGGCTAAATTGGATTATATGGAAAAACACTTTAAGAGACCTACATACTTAAAATGTCATCCTTTAGACTTCAAATACATCTCATCGCTTGCTATGAGTTATAATGAACCTGATGAAGTATTAAAATATGGTGTTATAATGAACCATACCTTAAATAAGCAACCTCAAAAAATGGAAAGCTACACTAAAATGAAGTATCCCTTTTTAGGTCTCGAAGTTTATGTAACAGATCAAGTTGATATTGGACATTGGATATTGTGTGAATTTACTTAAATAAAAAAAGCCTCTACGAAAGTAGGGGCTTTTGCTTTTTTATGGGTTTTATAAAACAAGGGGTTTTGTGCTTTTATACTACCCAAAACATAGGGGTATGTGCAGTAAAAAACGCTGTAAACCATGTAAACACTAGGTTTTTGTAAAAACAGGCAGTTTTGTTGTGTAACTCTTTTTTTACTCCCAAAGTTCTTGGCTTATTTTTGTAGTAGCCATGACTAGAGGAAAACACAAACTACATACACAATTAATAAAAAGCTCTATACCTGATAATATTGGTAAAAAGAGTCAAAGAAACGCATCGTTAGAGCGTAGAGCCATTATTATGGGGTGTAGGTACTACTATCATGCAGAAATACTTCGAAAGCTTTACGATGATTGTTTAATGGCTTTGTACAATGAATTTTATATTACTCCCAATACCATTGTAGGGATTTTAATGGAACAGGAGCAACAGATAAAAGAGCTGATAGAAAATCAAACTAGTACCACAGAATTAAAAAAGTTATACCCTTGGTTTAACTGGTCTTAAATGGTGTTTACTTGTATTGGAAAACCTCCGTTGTTTATTTGGTTTCCAAAATTATCTGACAAATACAAAGGTTTAAAACTTTCATCCTTAAACTCTACAGCAAAAGTACTAGCAGTTATTTTATAACCATTTCTAATTAACGGCTCGTCTGTACTAACTCTACTCAAAGGACTAAGTCCTTCCGCTTCCCAACCTTGTAATTTTTGATATAGCTTACGGCTTAAAGCCAAGTATTCAAAACTTTTTTTGCGTTCTTCAACAGAAAAAGCACTGGCAGATCTGTTGGCAGTAAAATCAAAACAAAGATCAATGGTTACAAAAGCTTTGCAATGTTGTTGTACATCGTTTAAGTTTTTACAATTAGGCATATTGATGTTTACTAAAGCACAAGGGAAAGCCACAGGAGGCCTTTCTTCTCTCATTTGTCCCTTATTAATATCAATCCATTTTAGCTCGGGAAAAGCAAAAATTAAACGTTCTATAATAATGATGTATAAATTCTCCATAGTTATTGATTAAAAGCCGTTTTAAGGCGAGTTATAATTCTTTGATTTAAAATATTACTATGTCCCATAAATTGACGTTTAGGAACAATGTAGTTGACGTTTCGGGTGTGTGCTCTAATGTTTACTCGTTTACCTTTACCCATAAAATTTGTATTGGTGTAACTACGTACTTTTCGAGTTCCTCTTTGTCTGCCACCAAAATTATGCAGCCTAGCATATGGTACTTTGCTGTTACCTGCAGATATTACAATTTTTGCACTGGTAACTGTTGTTGGCCTAATGGATCGTTGCATAATTCCACTAGCGGTTAATATTCTGCCCGCTCCACGAGTTTTTTTACTTGCGTATTTAGGGTTTAATGGTTGCCAAGGCACATTGTTCCAATTTTCTTTTTTAAAGCTTTCCTGATAATATTCTGTAGCAGTTTCTGCAATAATATTAGGTACAGCAGTTTCAAACTTGTGTTCCCAGTTTGCAAACCAATTGTTTATTTGTTGTTGTGCACTCATTTTGTGTATCTTTGTGATAAGCTTTTTTATCTTGGTGAGATGAAATCAACCTAGTGGGTTATGGAGGTTTCATTGTGCATAGAGTCGTGAGGTAAATTAGTCAACCCATAAAGGCCTTGTATTAGTACAAGGCCTTTTTTATTTGTTTTGAATCAATAGCCCTTTTCTGTAGCTTTCTATAATCTTTTTCTTTTCCCATAGGTTTACCCATGTTTTAATTTCAAGCACTCCATTTCTTAAATGTGTTTTTACAAGTATTGTTTCGTCTAAATAGTATTTTAAATAGGTTACTTCATTGTAAATTTTAGCCTTGTACTTTTTTTCTTTTTTCTCAGCTTCAACTGCTTTCTGAGGTCTGTCTGCTAAAGACCATACTTCATCAGGATTTTGTAACGTGTCTTGTAAAGCATTTAAAAGAATTACTCTGTCATCTGTTTTGTTAATGTGCCTTTCGTAATCGTCTCTTACAATATGGAGAGGTCTGTTGTTGTAATCTCTGATTATTTTTACCCCATTAAATTCATTTAATGCATCATAAAACTGTTGACTAGTTCCCTGGTACTTTGGGTAATTTTCACTTGCTATTTTTTTAGCTTGACTGTAACTTTTTAAATTAAAATCATTAGCTCCTAAATTGTTGATGTTTTTAGATGATTTATTTGGATGTTTTACCATGTATATTTGATTGGCTGTAAAGACTTCTTTTAATAAAGCTCTATTAACACCCCAGCCCGTTTCTACCTCCTTAGCAAATGTTTTGCTTTTTAAGTAGTTATCGGCTTTTAGTTTAGATTCTGTTAACTTTTCATCTGTAACCTCATTACGTAATCTAGGTACAATATAACATCTACAGCTCCATCCGTTAGGAGGAAATAGTTTGTTCCAACGTTCATCTTTAGCTGACAGAATTATTCCGTCTAATTTTTGGTGTTCGGCTCTTACTCTATCATCGCCTACGGTTTTGTATTCCCAATATGGAAATATGTCGGCTTGTGCCATTAGCCTATGATACGTTGCTGCAGCTTCTCCAGTTAACAAAGCGGTGTTGTATTCTGTTTCCAGCCACATTTTATTGTGTACATCCGTTCTTGCTAAAGCTTGCTGATAGAATTCATCAAAGTTTTTAGCGTTTCTAAACAACTGATTTAGTTCTTGTGTTAATGCTAAAGACTTAGTTCCTGCAAAGCGAAAAAGGTTTTGTTCAAACGCAGTAAGCATGGCAGGATCATCGGTGTCAAACTCAAAACCAACGTTGTAGGCCAATGTTTCTAGTTCCTTTTTAAAACCTTTATAAAAAGCTTTTAAAAGGGTACTGCTGGTAAAATCAAACAAATTTTTGTCAAACGTTAATGTTCCATTACTATCTGCAATTCGGTTGATCAGTTCAGCGTTTTTAAAACTGTCTGAAGCACTTAATTTAATCATGTGGTGATTTCCACAACATGTCGGTTTGTTCGCCCCAGTCGTTTCCGCTGGGGCGTTTAGAAAAAAACTTGATAAGTTTATAAAACGTTGTTTCCAGCTAAGTTTTACCTCTTTTTCTTTGGGTTCTTTTTTAGCTTCTTTACCAGTAACATCTACCTTTTTGTTTTTTGGTGGTTCAGGAGGTGCTGCTTGATGTTGTTTTTTTAGTGCGTCGTAATTATCAGGTTTGGGAACACCAAAGGTTTCGTAAAAGAAATCATCATCAATAGGAATTCCTTTTGCTTTCATTTCCATGTACATTTCAAACATTTCCTTAGTAGTTAGACTGGTATCTTCTCCTTTTACATCAAACTCTCCACCTGCAGTATCAAAGCCATGAGCTTCTAATACCTTAATAAAACGTGAGTTTAATACCTTACGGACAAATGTAATGTCAGCATCGTGTTTTTTGTTGTCTTGGTTTTCGTGGGTTTTACTTTGTGCGTAACCACTTGTATTACTGCTCTCGGTAGTTTCTGTAGTTCCTAATAATACCTTACTAATACACTTATTTAAAAAGTTTAAAAAGTTGCTGTGTGGCTCGTTACCAGCTTGTTTGTTTTCTAGCAGCTTTATTTCAGTTCCTTGTGGTCTTATTAAAGCCCCACCATTTCCCATTTCTTTAATGGCGTTTAACAATTCAAGTCTTTGTTTAGGATCAAATCCATCCCAAAGAGCATCTACTATGGGGCTACCAAATACTTGCACGAACATAGCATAATCTCCAATACCACCACGTTTTAAAATTACGGGTAAGCTAGCAGGAAGTAATAAACCTAAGTCTTTTTCTTTTCCAACCTCCATAATGGTTTTGGTGTAATTTCCTTCACGAATATTAATACCATCATCGCCTGTAGCTTGATATGCCACAATTCCTTTTTCGGGTCTCATGTTTAGGCGAGGAATTAAGTTTGGCGTAACTTCCCATTTTCCGCTAGGATTTAAAAAGAATTTAGGCTCAAACATAGAATATCCCCAAGCTTTAGCGTTTAAAATTTCTTCTAACAATTCATCAAAACCAATAGAATCTATCATTTGATTGATAGCGTCAACAGGAACACCATCACTGTCTAAAAACTGCCAGTTTGCTGTTGTAACAGCATCTAAACGTTTTCCCCATACAGCTATTACCTGATCGTCCAATACAGTATCAGCATACAAATCATACAACAAGGTTCTGCGAGGCGTACGAGCTTCGGCACTTTGTAAAGCGCTTCGCCATTTGGGTACGTCTTGTGTGGTTCTGTTGTTAGGTCTAACATCTATTTGCTGAACGACAACGCTTTTTGGAGCTTCTCCAGCTTTTTTTACGTTTATTTTTTTTTCGGTTTTCATGTTAAAAATGGGTTTCTCGTTTAGGACTTGATGTTACATGTATTTCAGGAGCAGGCTCTTCGGTATTGTTTGCGTAGTTCCAGCCTACGGGGCTTACTTTTCCTGTTTGAATTTTTACCAGCCAATCTTTAGCATCGTTGTAGCGGTCTCTTCTATACTCAATATCTACACTAGGGTTTGCGACTACAATAAAATGCCATATAGCCATATCTTTTAAAAACATTAAAAGAATTGGATCTCTATCTTCTCCAGTAGCATTAAACAGTTCTTCTATGTTGTATCTTGATAAATAGCCTTTAGCTTCGCTTTCTGCAGCGTTAATGGCAGTTTGCAATACTTGGTTATCATCACGGCTAATAACGTTAATGACTTCGGTGTATAGGTGTGTGTTAAAATCTTGTATTTGTAACATGATTAATATTTTTTAGCGTTGATACTTCCTCTGTGATGTCCTATGGCATCTATCATGGTTGCGTTGCTCATGGTTTTAGAATCTACTATGTATTTACCACCTTCCACACTATCAGGAGCATCATCGTTTACTTTGTTGCTGCTGTTTGGGCTAAGTGCTAAAAACTGACCTTCGGCTGCTTCCATATTTTCCGTGCCTTGTAAATCTTCATTAAATATCAATTTACCGTTACGGTTTAAAGGCTCTAAATTGGTGTCAATACGATAGTATTTATCAGGCTTATTACGTTCATCGGGCACAGGATTTATAAATGTTCCATGTCTTTTGTTTGCTGCCTTTAATTCTATTTTTAGCGGTTCATCAATCCAAGGGTATTCTATGTAGTAATACACGGGAACTTTATCGCCTACAAAGGCTTTTATTTCATAGTACCAGTCAATCATTTTGGCGGTGGTAGTTTTGGCACAGTACATTTTAATTACGTGATACTCATCTTTCCATTTACCAATTAAACAGGTGGCTTTGTAATCTCCTTTTTTCTTGTAACTAGGGTCTGTATAGGCTACTAAAAACTTATACATGTGTAATGGCTTTATTTTACCATAGTGTAGTTTTTTAAATACTTTACCCTCTGTAATAGGTGTATTGAAATACTCTTTTTGTGCCGATGACCAAGAAATTAAAGAGAGCACACGATCTATGTTTGCTTCTGTGTTTTTGTTTGGCCATGTAGATATTCCGTTTTTATCTCTAATATTTACTACTTGTACATGTCCGCCTGTTTTTAGTTTTTTTGCAACCTTAACGGCTTTTTTCATACAACATTCCTCGGCAATGATGTTTCCGCAGAAAATAATTAATAAAGGTTTAGAAATAGATCGGGTGGCAAACAGGGCTTGTTCTAGCCAATCCCAGTTTTGTTGCACTCTATCGGGATTTCTACAAATTTCATCCGTATCAAAATCATCTACAGAAATGGCATCGGGTCTAATTTCTTCGTTTCTCAATCCACGAGGCGATTGTCCAGCACCTAAAGCAATAAAGGTGGCACCAGCTTTTATGGTAAAAGCACTGTCTGTCCAATCTCCCAACGTTTGTTGCTTACCATAATCGTTTATAATACGCTGGTTATTTTCAAAGTTGAGTTTGTAAGGCTTTAATAATTTGGTAGCTGCTCCCTCGCTGGCCGATGCAATGATGAAAAAACGTTTTTTACCTGTAAGAGCTAAATAGGTAAATTCCATCATGGTACGAGCAGATTTTGCCAACTCACGAGACCATACACGTACTTCGTAATATTCAGGATTGTTTAAAACTCTTTTAGTAGATTTTTTATGAAAATCTGCAGGTTCGGAACTGTAATAATTAGGAAAGTAATATTTAAACCATTCTTCAGGGTTGGCTTCTAAATATTCAATTCTTTTTAAACGCTCTTCGGCTGTTTCGGTAGTATCTATTACAGTAGCACGTTTTAATGCTTTTAAATACTTCTCCCATTGGTCTAGAGCTCTTTTGTCATCTACTTTACTCATGTTACAATTGGGATTTTATATAAGCATCTACATAGCCCGAAAACTCCTGTGCTTTGGTTAAATCTATTTTTCGGATAAACTCCATTATTTTTTGAGAGGCATGAATAATCTCGGGCAGGCTGGCAGTGGTTTCCAATTCCTTAATGTCCTTTACCAGTTTTCTACGTACATCTCCTAGTTTGCTGTCGGCAAAGCGTTGACCTTCGGGCAATGTTTTAATATACTCGTTAATTTCGGTTAACTCATCGTACAAATTGGCCATTTGCTCTTCACGGGTAAGCAATAGGTTTTTTTTGTACTTCTCCCAGTTCTCTTCGTGGTAATATTTATTAATAGTTACTACGCTTAGTCCCACTTTTTCGGAGGCTTCTTTTTGACTTAAATTGTTTCGGGTAATTTCTGTTTTAGCCCAGTCTAAACGGGCTCTAATTTCATCTTTTGTAAGTCTTTTTTTTGCCATAACAGTAACTATATATGGCACAAAGTTGCACTAACAACAGGCTGTTTTAAAATTGCTTTTCTGTAAGCATACACCACAGTGTATGCTTAGCATACAGTTACTACATGCTTACAAATTCTGAATTTTTTTTAGGCTAAAAAGCCCCATTAATTTGCTGTGTAAATAGCACGTAAATGAAAAAAGTAAACAAAAGATATGTGGTGTCTGATGAGCGTAAAAACATGGATGGTTTTCATGTATTAACCTCAGGAATTCAAATTGATGAATACAATGGCAACCCAGTTCTTTTATGGATGCATAAACGTCCAAAAGGCGATGTAAAAACAGAAATTTTACCCGTTGGTAATGCTTTGGATTTAAAGTTTGAGGCCAACAAATTAACCTGTGCCTTAACCTTAGATGATACGGACGATTTTGCATTAACACTTTATAAAAAACTAGAGAACGGAACGCTTAGAGCTTTATCGGCTGGATTGCTTCCGTTGGAATGGAAAAAGATAGATGGTGAGTTATGGCTGGTAAGGTCGGTACTAAAAGAGATCAGTATTGTGGATATAAGTTCTAACGCTGGAGCTGTAGAAATAGCATTGTACGACACGAGCGATAATCTCATCACGCTGTCTTTGGCTCAAATAGAGAAACAATTTTTAAAACCCGATACAAATATGAAACTAGTTCAATTAAAAGCATCAGACTTGGCGGTAAAGCTTGGTTTAAACGAAGATGCTAAAGATGAAGAGTTTTTGGCAAAAATTAATGGATTGGTAACGCTTGCTGCAACGCAAAAAAATACCATTGCCACATTGAGCCAAGAAAAGAAAGCTGCGGAGGACAATGCCACCGAGTTTGAAACCAAGTACAAGGCTGAAGTAAAGTTGAAAATGGATACCAAAATTCAAACGTTGGTAGATGATGCTTTTGACGATAAAAAAATTACGGCAGACCAAAAGGAAGGCTGGGTAAAATTAGCCACCAAAGATTATGATGGTACAAAGGCTGTTTTAGACGGAATGGCAAAAAATCCTGATGTCATGGGGACTATTGAAAAACCAGCAACGGAGGACAAAATGCAAACGCTTTCGTGGAAAGAATTAGACAAACAAGGACTGTTGGTAAAATTAAAGGCCGACAATTTTGACTTGTTTAAAACCAAGTACAAAGAAGAGTTTGACAAAGACTGGCAAGAAAAGTAAAAGCTAGTATTTATAAGGCTTTAAAAACATTTTAAAACAATTATTAAACAAAGTAGATATTATGAAAAAAGCGAATTTTAAAATTAAAAACTATGCCTATAACTTGTTGATGGTGCTGTTTGTGGCGTTTTTAACGGTAGGTGTTAGTCCAACAGTAATGGCAGCTGCTCCAGTAGTAGCATTTGCTACAGGAACGGTTTTGAGTTTTGTAGAAATGCCCAACATTGCTTTTATGGCAATTCAAGTTGAAATTTGGCAAAACCATATTGAAGAGGAAATTTTTAAAGACAACGAATTTTTAAGGCATTCCCATGATGCAGATCAAAATGTTATTGCCTCAAAAGTTGTACATATACCACAGTCAGGAGGAAGTGGGAACGTGGTAAAAAACAGAGGTACATTACCAGCAAATATTAGAAAACGTACTGATACTGATGTAGTGTATGTGTTAGATGAATATACTACAGACCCTGTATTAATTCCTAATGCAGATACGCAAGAATTGTCTTATGACAAGCGTGATTCAGTCTTAGGGGAAGATATGGATAAGTTGAGACAAGTAGTTGCAGAAGAAACCTTACAAAACTGGTTACGTTCTCCTGCTACAACTGGGTATGCTGCAAGTGCTTTGCCAAGTACAAGTGTATTAGAAACTTCAGGAGAATCAACTCCAGCAACAGCCCCAGCTGCTACAGGAACTCGTAAAAAAGCTACTTTAACCGATGCACAAAAGATGAAAACTTTTTTCACAAAGCAAGGTACTTGGAAAAATGGAAAAATGTATGCATTGTTAACAGCAGAAATGGAGGCGGAAATGTTCCCAGCAAACGACCTTGTAACAGCAACTGCAATGCAAAAGGTAACCGAAGAGGAAAGAAGAAAGGGTGTGATGTATGTTGCTCAAGGGTTTAAGTTTATGACAAGACAATCTGTTGTTCGTTTAGACAATGCAGGGGAATTGTTAGCACCTGAGGCAGTTGGTTCTGCTACGGATGATGAAGCAAGTTTGTTTTGGTACGAAAAAGCAGTAGAGTTTGCTTATGGTGGTGTTGAAGCTTTTGAGCAATTAGGAGACCCAACCATGTACGGAGATGTGTACTCATTCTTGGCTCGTTCAGGAGGTAGAGCTCGTAGAGCAGACTACGCAGGAATTGCTTTGTTAAAACAAGCTAAAACAGCCTAAATAAATAAAAAGCTCTAGCGGTTATAAGGGCTAGAGCTTTTTTTGAAACCCTCCTTTAAATGAAAACAGAAACCGCCATGTTAAAAACAGATACTTCCTTTTTAGGAATGTTAAAATCCGTGGTGTATGTGTTTCCACTTGTTTATGGATGGTTAAGTAGCAAGGGAATTGATCCTTATGTTTTTTACGCTTTGTTAGGCTTACAAATATTGGATATGTTTTTAGGCTGGGGAAAGTCCTCGGTGGTTAAAACACTAGAAAACCCAACTTCTAAAAAAGCGAAAAAGGGCATTTTAGCAAAGATAGTCATGTTTGTTATTCCTGTAGTTGCTGGTGTTGTTTGGGGTGTTTTTGACAAAGAAAACGCTTTAAAAGTAGTAAACACTTTGTTAGCTGCTTTGGTAGTAGCAGAGGGATATTCTTGCGTAGCCAATAGCTATTCTATTTATACAGGAGAGGAGTTGGCAGAGTTTGATGCGGTTACTTATGTGATTAAAAAACTAGCCGAAAAAATAAGAAATCTATTAACAAAAATAATGGGGTAATGAAAGCAACAGCCGTTAAAAAAATAGTAATTCATTGTACAGCTGGTTTTGGAAACTTAGCCTCTATACAAGCTTACTGGAAATCTAAAGGTTGGCGTACTGGTGGATATCACAGAGTAATAGCTGTTGATGGAACTATTCACAAGCTATATGATTTTAGCCATGTAACCAATGGTGTTAAAGGCCATAACCATGAGTCTATACATATTTCATACATAGGTGGAGTAGATCCTGATAATTACAAAGTGGCCAAAGATACTAGAACGGAGGAACAAAAGTTTGCCATTCTAAGCTGTATTATGGAAGCCCAAGAGTGGATTGAAGCCAATGGAGGTAATCCTGCCGAGGTGCAAATATTGGGACATAGAGATTTGTCTCCAGACTTAAACCATAACGGAATTATTGAGCCAAATGAACGCTCTAAAGAGTGTCCCTCTTTTGATGCTATTCCCGAATACAAAAATTTACAACAATGAAAACAGTAATAATAGGATGTGGTTCTATTGGTAAAACGATGGCCGTGATTTTAGCGTCAGGAATAATGATGAGCTGTGGTTCTCATAAAAAGACTTTAGATAGTCAAAAAGAAGCTACGCTTAAAATTGATGAAACCCTGTTAGTTGAAAAAGATTCTACTGCTATTACCAGCTTAGAAACTGAAACAACCAATTATGGCGGAACACTAGAAGGAAACTTTCCATTGCCCGAATTAACAGACAAGCCTGTTGTGGTTGCCGTTGAAAGTGGCGGACAAACTTTAGATATAAGCATTACAAAAACAGGAGTAAGCTACAAGGCGGCCTCTAAACCTACAAGTACTACCAAAACAAAGGTGGTGCGACAAAATAGCCAAAAAGAAAAAGCTATTAAAACAACACAAGAAAATAGTACCAGTAAAGAGGCTGTTGTCAGTACCAATGAGCGGAAACAATGGAAAATACCCTTTTGGCTCATTGCAACCATTTTGGCAATAGTGGTGTTCATAGTGTCCTATTTTTTCACCCCTTTAAAAACAATTTTAAAACCTTTTAAAACCTTGATAAAATGAAAAATCAAAGAGAAGAGAAAATCAAAAAAATGTTTGAGAACCATCCAAATATTGATGAGTTACACGTAACCAGTGATGCGCAAGGATTCACCAATGTAAATGCTGCCGAAAGTCACGCTGGAGTTTTAATAGACAAAAAAGTACAACACTGTAAAAGAGCGGAATTTGTGGGAAGTACTAAAAATAAAGATGGAAAGGAGATAGAGTTTAAAGCAACTTTAAGTTTATCAATTCCGCAATTAACACCTGTAATTAAAAGAATTAAAACCCTAGAGGAGTTAGAGCGTTTAAAATTAGCAGAAACAAATGGTCAGAAGCGTAAGGGGCTATTTGAGTTGATTGAAGACCGTGTAAAAGTATTGACAGACAACATTGATGTAGATGCCGATGATGTAACTGGAGATGCTACTGAAGGAGACGGAACTGGAGACACTACGGATGCAAACAAAACAGAATAAAACAACCTTAAAAATTATTAGAAATTATGGCAAAGTATAGATATGGTTTAAAATCCTTAATAGTTAGCGACTTAGATGCTGATGGAGTTACGCCAATTAACCCTGTGGATTTAACAAAATTTGTGTATCAAAAAACCTTAGAAATTATTGAGGCTGACCCTACAAGAACTCCACATTATTCGGAGGGTAAAACAGTACCAAAAGTTATTTTAACAGAAGCTGGAGAGGAAACTGGAGTTGTATCGTTCTTTGATTTAAGCTTAGAAAATGTAGCCTTGTTAAAGGGAGGAACTGCCGCAACTGTAGACGGAAAAACTACTTTAGAAAAAGCAACTAAGCAGGAGGTTATAGAAAAGCAAGTAAAGTTTGTAACCAAGGACAATGTAGAGATTGTTTATAAACGAGCTTGTGTGGTAGCAGTGTTTGATAGAAAACTAAACGATTCTGATGTAGAAATGTTAAAGACAACATTTATTCCATTATTGCCAGTTGATGATTCAGCCCCAGTAACTATTGAGGAGGTTTAGTATGCAAGAAAACACTAGTGTAGAAAAAAGAACTGCAGATACCTTATTGCAAAAAGGCGTAAAGATTCCTATCCGATCGCCTTTTTTCTTAAGGCTCTTTAAAAAGACTATAAAGTTAACCATTACAAGCCCTTACGAGGGAACTATGTTGAGATTTTCTAGCTACTATTTAAGCACAGGTATTACAGCAGATGAGTTAGATAGTATTAGTATAGAAAAAGCGATGGAGTTAAGAGCCAAGCACGGAAAAACCATTGCAAAGTGTGTAGCTGTAGCCATTTTAAATGGGTATGTAACAGGATGGTTGTTCACCAAACCATTGGCAAAATACCTGTTGTGGAACTGTCAGCCAGTAGATATGTTAACAATGGTAAAAATACTAGTGTTGCATAGCGGAACAGAGGATTTTATGAATACTACCAAATTGGTTCGCAAAATGAAGATTACGACACCAACACTGGGTCAAAAAGCACAGGGGAGTTAGTCCAAACAGGAATGCATAGCCCTTGGGGATTAAAGTTTCAAATTTTTAAAGACACCAATTTAACGTGGCATGAGGCTATGTGGAAAGTATCAAGAGCCAATATTTTATTAATGATGGCTGACCGAAGCAACTTTAAGCATGTAAAAGAGGTAGCAAAACAAGAAACAGGTAAAGAACTACTTAAACGAAGAAAACAAAGAGGTTAATGGATAATTTTGAGCCAATAGATGTAGCGTTTTTAATTAACGATAAGGAGGTAGATAGAGCTTCTAAAAACGTTAAAAACAGTATTTCGGGTGCTGCCCAAAGTGCCGAGGAAAGCGTTGAACGTGCCAATAGATCCATAGAGGCTCAAACTAAAGCACTGGCAAATAACAAACCCCAGTGGAATGGAATGCAAAACTCCATTAACCAATTAACTAGAGAACTGCCAGCGTTTACCTATTCCATGCAAACTGGTTTTATGGCAGTTTCTAACAACATTCCAATACTTGCTGATGAAATTACCCGATTAAGGGCTCAAAACCAAGCTTTAACTGCATCGGGTCAAAAAGCAGTACCAATTTGGAAACAATTACTACAAGCTGGGTTTAGTTGGCAAACGGTGTTGTCTGTAGGAATAACACTATTAACTGTTTACGGTAAAGAAATAGGAAACTGGATTGGTAGCCTGTTAAAAGGAAAAGATGCTTTGGATAGCGTTAAAAAAAGCCAAGAAGCTTTGGCTAATGCTTTTGATAATACAGAGTACCAAAAAGCAATTCAAAACTTTATAGCTGTAAAGTCTCATGTTGATGCAGCAAGAAAAGGATTGCTTGATAAAAAAACAGCAGTAGATAAATACAATGAAAGTTTAGGAAATGCATTAGGAAAAGTTAATGATTTGGCAACTGCCGAAAAAAACTTAAATGAAAAAGCTCCAGCATACATAAAAGCAACATTATACAAAGCTGCAGCAACGGTATTGTTAAATGAAGCTGCTAAAAATTTAGCTGAAAATCATAAGAAACAAAATCAGCTAGAAAATGAAGAATTATCCCTTAAACAAAATAATGATAAGGTAGAGGGATTAAACGGGATGTCTGACGAAGAAATTTTAGCCTTTTTTGAAAAAAACAAACGTGTAACATCAAGGAATAGCAAATATGGAAATTTAGCTGTATTAGCAGCAACCATTAAAAAACGAAAAGCCTTGCAAAAAGAAGAGGCTGAAATATTGGACAACGATGTGAAAATGAAGCAGGATTTTGAAACAAAAATTGACAAGCTTAAAAATAAATTTGGGTTGAATTTAGATGGAAGTTCTACACAAAATATAGTTGATGAACACACTAAATTATTAGAGAAATTAGAAGCTATTGATAAAGAATATGCCCGTAAAGGTTTTACCAGTAATGAAGAGGAAATACAGGCTTTAAAAGACAAGTTTACCAAGATTAGAGCCGAAGTAGAAAAATTTAATGCAGATCCAAAAAACAAGGATAAGCAAATAAGTATATCGGGTTTAAATGCTACCGAAACCAAAGCATTACAAGATTTAACCTACCGCCAAGAAACGGATAAGTTAAAAACAGATTTAGAGGAAAAAAAGAAATTATATGAAGCCTACGAAACGTATAAAAAACAGTTTGGTGTTCAAAAGGCTAAAGAAAAGTACAAAGAAGAGCTCGGGGAGTTTGATAGCTATTTGGAATATGTAAACAGTAAAGTTGCTGAAAACCAAAAGGCAGTTATAGCTGTAAATACGGGAGCTTCCACAGGTGGACAAACAGAACGTGTGCAATTGTTATCGGGCGTTAGTGATGAGGCCAAAGCAACCGATGAAAAAAAATACAATGATCTGTTAGCTTCTTTACAAGGTTATGAGACCAAGAGAAATAAAATAATAAGTGATTTTCAGGAAATAAGAAAACAACTTATAGCGGATGGAAATACTGCAGAATTAGAAGTTTTAAATGCCAAAGAAAAAAAGACACTTAACAATTTAGACGATGCTCATGTAAAAGAAACCAAAGAGTACAAAGCTTTAATTAACGGAGTAGAAGATTTATCTGTTAAGGCAGCAAAAACAGTAATTAAGTCTGCCAAGCAAATGGTTGCTTCATTGCTAGCTGCAGGAAGAATATCGGAACAAGCAGCCAAACAAATTTTAGATAAAATTAAAAAGGCTGAGGATGCGGTTGGTAGTGGTACACAAGATAAGTTTTCTAAAATAGCAAGTTCCATTTCTGCTATTACAAGTGAATTTGAACCCTTAGGCGATGCTGTAAGTGGTTTTGATGAAAGTTTAGGAGATACCATAAGTACAATGGGGCAAGTTGCCGATGTAGGTTTAGATGCTGCCTCTTCTGTAGCTTCGTTTATGTCGGGAGATGTTGTTGGTGGTATTCAGTCAGGAATAAGAGCCATTACAGGAATACTAAATATATCAAAAGCTGCTAGAGAAAGTGAGAGGCAAGCACGTGAGGAACTGAAACAATGGCAAGATGAAATATTTAACGCTCAATTACTTTACAATGCCAAGTTAAGAGAAAGGTTAACTAATGAAGCTAAAATTAATGATTTGTACCAATCAAGAGTAGAGATTATTAAGGAAGAGTATGAGACGAACAAAAAAAATGCAGAAAGTAATTTAAAGGATCAGCAAGATGTTTTTGACAAACTGTTAAAATCTAAAACTGTAACAGATAAGTATACTGAAAAGTATGGTGGTTTTTTAGGCATAGGGAGAAAAACAAGAGTTGTAGAGGTTAAGAAGTCTGTAGCTGAATTAATTGGAGCAGGAAAATGGTTAGAAAAAGAAGTCGATAAAGTTGTAAGAGGTGGAGGTAAAGCAACAACAATTACAAAAACTATAAAATGGTTTGAGCCCGAAGATGTAGAAATAACGGACGAGTTGTTTGAAAAATTAGAAAAAATAAACTCAGAAACTCCTTTAACTGGTGATGCTAAAGAGGCTTATGATCAGTTGGTAAAATTACGTGAGGAGTATGGAAGTATTGAGGAGGCACAAAGAGCCCTACAAATAGATCTACAAAATGAAGTTGTAGGGAATACCGCCCGTGCCATTGGTGATAGTATAAAACAGGGTTTTGCAAATGGTAAAAGAACCCTTCAAGACTTTGGAGATGATATTACTAGTATTTTACAAGATGCTATGCTGGCAGGTTTAGACAATGCCATTATACAACCTAAGATGCAATTATTACAAGATGAGTTGGCTAAGTTTTTAGAAGATGGTGTAATAGATGAAAGTGAACGAAGCAAATTTGAGGCTATGTATAACGAAGTTGTACAGGCTGGAAATGAATACATAGACGCTTTTAATCAATCAGGAATAGATTTGTCGGGATCTACAAGTTCTCAAGGTTTAACAGGAGCAATAAGGAGAGAGTTAACAGAAGAAACTGGAAGCGAGTTAACAGGTCTTTTTAGAGGTCAGTATGATGTTACTAAAGAAATTAAAACCATTTCACAAGAGAATTTAGACATCAGTAGAAAAGGATTTAACGTGTTAAACTCATTGTTGTTACATTCCGCCAATACGGAAGTAAACACAGCCAACACAGTTGCAAGGTTAGATTTGGCTATTACAGAATTAAGAGCAATCAAGACAAATACTCAAGGAGGTTCAACCACAACAAGAGATAGCGGTTATGGTTTATAAAATAAACAATATAGATATATCTACTTACGGATTTATTCCTGGGCGAATTGCTGGCTCTAATTTGGCTATTGGTGGTTTTTTGGATATGCCAAAACGTATAGAGAAAACCTACCACAATTGGGGAGATCATAATGGAGTTGAGCCATATGTAAGTTCTGATGAGATTTTTTTTGATGGTAGAGATATTGAATTTTCGGCTTTATTTAAAGCGATTGATAGAGCAGATGTAGTATATCGTTTAAAAGACTTTTATAAGGTTTTAAATGGTTTTACTGATAGGGTTCCTTTTGAAACTCCGTACGGAACTTTTGATGTGTATGTTAAAGACGAAATCAAAGTAGATTATATCAATAATGGTTGGGCAAAAGTAAATATCACTTTCCGTGAGCCAGTGGTAGAGATTCCTGATGTAACCATTCCAGAACCAACGGATTACCAAGTATACGGAATAGATGGAGTGCCATTTCAATCTTTAGGAATGTTTATTCAAAAGATTGAGGACAATATGAATAGAATGGCTATTAAAAAGCAAAACTATTCTACTTATGGATATGAAGGTTTTCAGTTGACTAAATCAGCCTTACATAAAGCAAGTATTACGTTGGTTGCTCACAAGAGTACTATATCAGAATTAACCACTAGCATAGGCATTTTACACAAGCAATTGGCTAGTGAGGGACTAAGACAAATCAACATTGATAATACAGGTCGTGAGGCTTGGGCAATTGATGGTTTTAAGGTTAAAAACATAAAAGTAGGAAGCAACATTGCAGTAGCTCTTATAGATGTTGAATTGTGCTTGAATGATAATGATTGGCTAAAAGATGTTCAATTCAATTTAGCGGACAATTTTGGAGATTTAATCACAGATAATAACGGAGGTAATATAACAGTAAAAGGATAAAACTATGTCAGGAATAAAAGAATTTTGGTTAGGAATGTTCGAGCGTATTAGTCTTAAAAAGACTGATAAGCTTATGGTTGGTAACGTTGATACAGGTGCTGCCGAACACACAACAATTCAAAAGCTTTGGAATTTGTTTACTACCGATGATTTGGCCGAGGGAACAAATACCAAACGTTACACAAATGCAGAGCGTGATAAGGTAGCAAATACTCCTCCAGATACCAATGCTCAATTGGCAGATATAGAACAGAACCACGATGACTTAGATGATAAGGTAGATGACTTGATTTTAGATGTTGGAGATAAGGCTAGTTTATTAACAACTATTAAAACAAGTATTGTTGATGCGATTAATGATGTATGGGGGCTTGCTACTTCTGCAATGAATGGCGTGAATGATTTGTATAACACGAAAGCGGAGCAAGGTCAAGTTGATGATGTAATTGAAGATGTTGATACTAATGAAGATAATATTGCTATTGTTGCTGATGATTTAGAAACCGAAGCACAGTTAAATAATGCTAGAGAACAAATATTGTTAACAGGTTCAGATGCTTATGCTCACGCTAAGAGAGTTGATGCCTTGGCTGTCGGTAAAACAGTTGACTTTTATAAAATTTCTAAAGAATTAGATGATGAAAATAACGCATCTATCATTGTGTTGCCTTACACTTCTGCGGAAGCTTTAGTCCCATCATTTAAAAAATATAACAGTGATGGTGTTTTTACTAGGGCATCTACAGAATGGGAGTTTTCAAGAAATGGTTTTTTAACATCTAAGGCTATTGATGAAGTGCCTTTAGATTATTCTTTTGGAAAAGCTTGTATAAGGATATCTCCATTATCTATGAACTTATTGTTAAAAAATAGAGATTTTACGGACATCAGATGGTTGAAAACTAATTTTAATATAGTACCTAACTATGCTGTTTCTCCAAGAGGTAGTCAATCTGCAACGTTTTTAAAAGAAACTGCTACTACATCAACGCACCAGATTGAACAACAAAACACCAAGGATACTACCTCTAAGCAGTATTTTACAGGTTATAACGTAAAGCCTAACGGTAGAAATTTTGCACAAGTTAGATTAAGAGGAGATAGCATTGCTAATCGAATAGATGTTGTTTTTGATTTAATAAACGACACATACACTATCGACACGCAAGGAAATTTCTCAAACGCTACAGCCCACGTGTTAGATAGAGGTAATGGGTGGAAGAGAGTAATTGTTGGAGGGTTGTCTGACGCAACCAATATCATTTCTACGAGAATATACGCCCATAATGGAGCATCTTCTATTTACTTGGGAGATGTAAACAAAGGATTATTGATTGACGATGCTAAGTTAGAACAAAACTTAACTTTCACTGCTGAGATTGACAATGATTTACTTTTAAATAGATCTCTAGAGAGTGAGCTTTATTTTACTGATTTAGTGACATATGAGGTGTTTTCACAAGATGCTTTTTCATTTTTTATTGATGTTGAGAAGTATACGCCAATATCAGGAGCCTTCTACGATGTAATGCTTAGAAATAACAGTAGCTTAAATGATGTTATAGCTATTGGAGATGGTAAATTTACATTAAGAATTGGAGGGGTAACTACTGAGAATAGCACTTTTATTACCGGCAATAAATTCAAAATGCTATTATCTATAAGCCTAGGAAAGATATCTGTTTATTTGAATGGTATTAAGGTGAAAGAGAATTTAGGCGTTTCAGAGCTACCTTTTGAAAATTTAAGATTAAAGGGAGATATTTTTTTAAACAAGATATCTACCTACAACTACGCTGTGGGAGATGATTTCGCAATAGACAAAACAATTTTATAATGAAAAACAACTACAAAATAGCGAAGTATTGGTTTGAAGATGAAAGTCAAGCTAATACAATTATAGAACAATTAGAGAGTGAAGATATTTTCACTCAAATTATTACAGGTAAGTTTAAAATTTCAGAAGCTGTAATTAACGAGCAAGGAGAAGTAACGCAACCTGCTGTTTTTGATGAGCAAGGTTTAATGGTTGATGTAATTTATATAGGAAATACACAGCCTAACTACATGATTAATTATAGAGTAGAGCCAAAAGGGGGCTGCCAAATAAATATAGCTGGTTTAGATTATTTAACGAATAAACATGAGTAAATCAATATGAACCTATCCATATTAAGAAATAGTGTAGAAGTAGCAAGTGTAAGCATAGATAAGAATACAAAGTTCTCCCAAAAACTAATGGGAGAACATAAAATCACATCTACGTTTTACACTACTTCACCTATTGATATTCAAATAAAAGACTACATAGTTCATAAAGGGAACAACTATTCTATTAATAGACCTCCGTTAATGGAGAAAATTAGTACCATAAGTTACAAATACACTATTGTTTTTGAAGCTGGAGTTTACACATTGTATGATAAGCTTTTTATGGATGAGGGAGCAAGTGAGTTTTCTTATCATGGAAACGCTACAGACCATTTAAACTTATTGTTAACTAACATAAATACAATTGATGCTGGTTGGACTTTAGGAACTGTAGACACAACTGAAAGTAAAACTATTACTTACACCAACTTAAACTGTAGAGGTGCTTTAAATACAATTGCAGAAACTTTTGAACTAGAATTCAATGTAGTTGGGAAAGAAATATCTTTAGTTGAGAAAGTTGAAACTACAACTTCTATTGTATTTGAATATGGTAGGCAAAAAGGGTTGACAGGACTTACAAGGGAAGCTATTGATAATGAAAACGTAGTAACTCGTGTTTATGGTTTTGGAGCCGAAAAAAACTTAAAATACGATTATAGAAGCGGTAAGAAAAGACTTGTTTTTGAGGACTTATTCCTAGAGAACAACATTGATTTATACGGAGTAAAAGAAGGTGTTTTTACTGATGATACAATTTATCCACAAAGAACAGGAACAATTACATCTACTTCTTCAGAAAATAAACTTATAGATACTTCTATTGATTTTAATATTAATGATTATTTACTTGAAGGAGTAGTTGCAAAAATAGTTTTTAAAACAGGAGATTTGGCTGGTTATGAGTTTGAGATTAATAGCTATAATCATTCAACTAAGGAAATTACTTTCAATTATTTTGAAGAAGATAACGATTATGTGCTTCCAAACTCACTTAACAAACCAGCTATAGGCGATGAATACACGTTGGTTGATATCAATATGCCACAAAGCTACATTGATACAGCAGAAACGGAATTAGAAGCCAAAACGCTTGAGTATTTAAACCAAAACAGTCAACCAAAAGTAAGCTATAATTTAGCGAATGATGAAAAGTACTTACGTGATAACGGTATTGATTTAAAAGTAGGTTATGTAGTTAATTTAGTAGATGAAGATTTAGGAGTAGATACTAATTTAAGAGTTACCGAACTATCATATCCTTTATCAAATGAATACAATGTAACTGCTACAATTTCTGATGAAATTAATTATAGTACTGCCGATAGATTAATCAAACAAACAGTAGTCAATAAAATTACTACCAATAACGTAGATAGAACACAGGCTGAAAATTACAGACAAGCAGTAAATAGAACACGTCAATTGCAAGGTTTGGTTTATGATCCAGATGGATATTTTGATCCAGAACACATTAAGCCCGAAAGCATTTCTACTTTAATGTTAACTGCTGGAGCTAAGTCTCAAAATTTTGGTTTAAATAAAGTAACTATTCAAGCGAATTTTGAAGGTAATGTAAACAGTTTTAAAATTTCAAACGGCCAATTAGTACACTATGAAATTGAAATAGATGGCTTAGGTTATGTATGGGAAATGTCAGAAGAAACTTTTACTTCATTAAACTCTACTAAAAACTATTACGTTTATGCAAAATGTAGTAAAGTAGCTTTAACAGGTGTTTGGGAACTGTCAGAAACTCCTAAAGAAACTGAAAGCGAAGCAGGTTATTATATCTTTAATTTAGGAATACTTTACAACGTTGCTGATGGTCGTAGAGATTATGACTTTACCAAAGGAATGACTTTTATTAACGGTGGAACGATTAAAACAGGTAAAATTCAATCTTTTGATGGCTTAAACTTCTTTGATTTAGAAGGTAATGCTTTTAAATTAGGTAATACACAAAGTAGTTTAGATTGGAATGTTACAGAAGCTAATCAATTAACATTGTTGAATGTTAAACTAAAATCACTTAGCGGAGATACTTTTTCAGTAACTGTTTTTACAGGTGAATATGATCCAGTAAGAACTTACTACCAAAACGAGCAAGTAAGTTATAACGGAGCAACTTATACTTATAATTCTGCAATTCCTGGTTCTAGTTTACCAACCACGAGTAATTGGGTGATTTCAGCCGAAAAGGGAGAACAAGGTATTCAAGGAATAAAAGGTGATACAGGAGACACAGGAAGTGCTGGTGCTGCGATAGTTTTTAGAGGTGTTTTTGACACAAGTAAAACCTATTATAACAATTCTAAACGTCAAGACGTTGTAAAATATGGTTCTGACTATAAACTATACATTGGTACAAATGCTACTTCTCCAAGTTCATACGTTCCTGCTGATTGGGATGATTTTGGAGCACAGTTTGAAAGCATTGCAACTAACACTCTTTTTGCCAACGGTGCTAATATAGGAGATTGGATTATTCAAGATGGTAAAATTGTATCGGATAACACCACTGAGCCAGACATTGAATTAGACGCTAGTATCGGGAGTATAATAATAAATGATACATCGGGAAGGATTTCAAGAATTGAGAGAGGTGGTATTGTGACAAACGGAGGAAATATTCTACTTACACAAGGAGGAAGCTCAGTTAACCCTTCAAGAACGTCAATCGCTGGTATTGGCCATCACCCAATAGGTCAAATAATTAATCCCACTAATTTTTTAGCAGGCGTTTCGGGTGTTGTGTACGGAACAGGTAACTATAAAAAGTATGGAGTTTACGGAGGTCATAACGGGCAGAGCGATGCATTTGGAGGTAGGTTTGACAAACTATTAGTAAACGGATTATTTTTAAAAACAGAAAGAACTTCAGCCACATCTTATACAATTGATGAAGAAACTGTTTGGTTGAGTTGCTATCCTAATACAACATCAAACGTTTACTTACCGCTTAATCCAAAAAAAGGACAAACTCACTATGTAAAGAGAGCTTTAAATGAAAGTGTTTATGTGTATGGGAATGGTGTTGATTTGTTTAGCAATCAAATAATAGAAAGAATACATGTTGGATGGGGAGATGCATGGATGTTTATATATGATGGTATTTACTGGATAGCTCAATATATCAATGGTTAAACCAAACACTTAACGGAGGTGTAAGTATAAAAGTCCTCCAGCTTTAAAATAGTCGCCAAACCTTTTTAAACACAGAGCCCAAGAGCTACTGGAGGACAAATGTCTTCTAGTTGTTCTTGGGTTCTTTGTGTTTGTAAGGTTTGGCTTTACAAATGTATATAATAATTAAAACAATGGAGAAACAAATTTGGTCAAAAAGAATGGGGTTTTTAGTTATAAAACCAATAGCTAAACAATTAGCAAAAGAATTAATAATAAAAAATCACTATTCTAAAAAATGGAATAATGCAGGTTTTGGTAAATATAACTTTGGAATATTTAAGCAAGATAATTTAGAAAAATGTTTAGGTGTTGCTTCTTATGGATATATGAAAAATTTAAAAGCAGATTTATTTAGACACCCTAACAAAGATGCTTGGATGATTGAGCTTAATAGAATGTGGATTAGTGATGAATTAACACACAATTCAGAATCTATACTGATTGGAAACTCTTTAAAGTTGCTTAAAAAGATGGATAAGAACATCGTAGCAGTACAATCATTTGCAGATGGTCGTTTAGGTTGCGGAACAATTTATAAGGCTTCCAATTTCAAATATTATGGTTTTCACTACACAGTATTTTTAAGAAACAAACGAACTAATGAGGTTGTACATCAGCAAATATTAACCAATACTACTTCTCCAAGAGGATATATGAGAAATAATTTAGCTTATTTGTCAGGAGAGACAGAGGAATTTAAAGTAAAAACACATAGGTATATTTACCCGTTTTGTAAAAAAGTCGTATTTCATAAATTTAAAGAAGTTCCATACCCTGAGTATTCAAAAGGAGAAGAGAAAGTCTGTTGGGCTAGAGATAAAGCAAAGATAAAAGAAAGGCTTTGTACAATGATAAAAGCACTACCTGAGTAGTGTTTTTTGTTTTAGGACATCTAGTTTTTTATTTTTCGGATTTTTTGGTACATGTGGTTTTTGCGTTTTTAAAATCGACAAGATTTTCGAACACGGACTAAGCCGAAGCTTTTTGTTTGGGTTTGTTTCTTTTGGTTTCACAAAGCCAAATCAACAAGATTTGGCGACTTAGTAAATATACACAAAACTTTGAAGTAGGACAGAAGCCCGCATGAAGTTTAGCCGGTGTTGGCAAATGTTATTTTGATTTTAATAGTTCGATTATTTTATTTGTATAATTCTCATAATCGTTATATTTTTCTGATTTTAATTCTTTTAGTAGTGAGTCAACATCAGTATGATATATATAACCATTTGACTTCAAGTAACTTTCTAGTGCAAGTAACCCTTTTTTAACATAAAACTCTCCATAGCCAAGGTTTTCATCTCTTTCTTTAGCTAGTCTTAAAAATTTCATAATAGAATCACTCTCTGTTTGAGTTAAGTCGTATTCAATATGCTTTGAATGTTTAGATAGTTCCGATAGTTTTAATTCACTAAAATCTCTGAAATGCTCTTTCATTATTCTTTTTTGAGAGTCACTTATTATATCTGGAATTTTTGAAGTTTTTTCTTTTATAGTGTTATTCAATTTATTTTTAGCATCCTCAATCTCGTTCTTTATTAAACTGTTTTGTTTTTTATTATATACAATCAGATTCCAAATATTCAATCCAAGTACAGCAGCAAGAATAAAACCAATTGTAACATAAAGACTATTTAATATTCTGTCGGTTGAATTTTCTAAAGTATCAACTTGGTTTTTTAAAATATGAATTTCGTTTTTTAGTTCAATTATTTGTAGAGAATCTTTTATACTTTCAGCAAATGAGAAGCTTGAAATAAAGAATAATAGTATCAGTAGTTTTTTCATTTTTTATATTTGCCAACGGTTTTGGCTAGGCTTAGTGCGGGAAGGAAATCGACAAGATTTTCGAACACGGACTAAGCCGAAGCTTTTTGTTTGGATTTGTTTCTTTGATTTCACAAAGCCAAATCAACAAGATTTGGCGACTTAGTAAATAAACACAAAACTTTGAGAAAGCAAAGAACCCGCATTAAGTTTAGCCGGTGTTGCCAAAAGTTTTTTATTCATTTATGTAATTGTCAATTGTATTTAATAATTGATTTTCAAAATTGTAAATATCATCAATTGTTTCAATTTTTTCCTTTAGTTCATTTTTGTCTTGATCAAATAAACTTATATATTTTATACCTCCATTTAAATGAAGTCTACAAATAGGCTTTCTATTATTATCGTCTAATAAAATTCCAAAATATGATTGTGTGTCCCTGTATACAATTCTAGCTTTTGGTAATTTTCTTCTCAATATTGCAACTACAATTTGATAACCTTCTATTTCTTCTTCAGTAGTTTCAATTTTACTTTTTGGAGATTCTTCAATTACTTCTTCTTCCGCTTGTTGTTTTTCTTGTTCCTTGTTTAATGCAGAATTTAATCTATCATTAACTTTTTCACTAATAATTTGGTTGAAAGCTTTATTTACTATTTCTGTAAATTCTTCCATTATTTTAGCTGTTAAACGACCACCATAAGTTCTGTTAGCGAATAATTTTATAAATTCTTGTGTAGGATTAGTAATTTCTTCATCAATTAAAGATTTAACTTCTCTAGTGTATTTAAGATTACTTGCATTATCTACAATTTGTGAAACATTAAATTTTGATTTATGAAATTTCTCAATTTCTTTAATTGTATTGTCTTTAAGTTTAGTTATATCAAATTCTAAAAATGGTTTTTCGTCCATTTTGTTTGTTTCATCTAAATCTGTGTAAAATTTGTATATAATTCCATTTGTAAGAAGTGCAAATCTTGTTTTAGTAACGTGAAAATATCTAAACAATTGAGAGTTATGAATATTTAAATCTTGTTTCCAATTTTTACACTCAATAATTAAAATAGGATTTTCATTTTGGAAAATAGCATAATCTACTTTTTCACCTTTTTTTAATCCTAAATCTGCTGTAAATTCTGGTATTACTTCTGTAGGATTAAAAATATCATAGCCTAAAATGTTTATGAAAGGCATAATAAAAGCATTTTTTGTAGCTTCTTCTGTTTCAATTTTATCTTTTAATTGTTCAATTTTCTCAGACAATCCTTTTAATTGAGAGTGTAATTCCATATCTATTTTTTATTAAATTATGCTGCATTCAATGTTGTAACGCAACAAACGTTGCTTTTTTTTGATTGAAACTAAGCTACGTTTTTTAGTTCAAAATCCATAATTTCTTTAGGTGTTTTATAACCAATTATTTTTCGAGGTCTATTGTTAAGTTTATCTTGAATTTTGATGAGTAATTTTTCATCAATTAGATTAAAATCTGTTCCTTTTGGGAGGTATCTTCTGATGAGTCCATTAGTGTTTTCGTTAGTTCCTCTTTCCCACGAAGAATAGGGGTGAGCAAAGTATATTTCCATACCTGTTTTTTGTGTTATTATTTCGTGTCTAGCCATTTCAATTCCGTTGTCGTAAGTCATCGTTTTTTTGAATATAGGGTTTAGTTTATTTAGAATTTTAGAGAACATTTTAGCAACTTCTTTTGAATTTCTAGCTTTTAGTTTTACGATTAAAGTATACCTGGATTTTCGTTCTACAATTGTTCCAATAGCAGATTTTTGATTTTTACCAATCATTAAATCACCTTCCCAGTGTCCTATTTCTTCTCTAAGTTCAATATGCTTAGGTCTATTGTCAATACTGATTTGGTTGATTATTTTACTACCAGTTCCACGTTTCTTTTTAACAGGTCTACGTCTTGTTTTTTTGCGCACTAGCAGTTTGATAAGTTTTTTGTTTAAACTAGCTTGTGGTCTAGTGTAAATGTGTCTATAAATGGCTTCATGAGAAATAGACATGATAGGATCATTAGGGTAAAGTTCCTTAATTCTACCAGCTATTTGCTCAGGAGTCCATTCAGACAAAAGACCTTTATATACAAAATATTTTAAAGGTTTATGTGTACTGATTTTATCTAGATTTCTTTTGTTTAAGTAATCATCTTTAGCACACCAATGAGATAAATGAGCATCATATTTATCATTAGAATTAATAACTAATTTATTTACTTCTCTGGTGATTGTTGATCTTGATCTATTGAGCTGTTTAGCGATGTAAGCTTTGGATCTATTTTCATTTAAAAGAGTCTCAATTTGGACCCTTTCTTTTAAGGTAAGTCTTCTATGTTTTTTTACTTCCATAATAACAAATCTATAAAATTAGATTTGTTGCGTTAAGTTATTGAATAGAGCCCTCTTGGTTTAAATTTTTGGCAACGGTTTTGGCTAGGCTTTGTGCGGGATTGAAAATCGACAAGATTTTCGAACACGCAACTAAGCCGAAGCTTTTTGTTTGGATTTGTTTCTTTGATTTCACAAAGCCAAATCAACAAGATTTGGCGACTTAGTAAATATACACAAAACTTTGAGAAAGCACAGAACCCGCATGAAGTTTAGCCGGTGTTAGCAATAGTTATTTTATTATTTTAATTGTATTTTTAAAAAGATGAAATTCTTCTTTCTGATACCACCAATTTTTGGGTATCATTTTATCGTCAAAATTAGCTTTTAGGTTTATTGGAAATGTTTGACTTTCATCAAAGAAAATTAAACTTAAGTTTTCATTAGTCTCAGGAGGAATAAATATCGTATTGTCAGAGTCATAAATACCTTTTTTAAACTCAAATAAATCTCTCCTGCTTATAGATCTATCACCCCATATAGATTTATTAAAAAGTATATCAATTGCAGCTTGCTCTAATCGTGGAATTAAAGAAATTACTTCTCTATCAATTAAAAAACCATCTTTACAAGTAGCATGAACAGATTTATTTCTCATATTAATCCACCTTTCTATTTCTGATTTTTTATAATTTAATTTTGTTTGCGATAGCAAAAACTCTGAAAGAGGTTTAATTAAACCACTGTTTGAACTCTTAAATCCTTTTTCAAATAGTCTTATTAATTCTCTAAATTTTCCAGATGAAGTTTTTGAAGATTTTGCTTCTGAATATATTTTAACTCCATCAAGTCTATCATTTAAATTTGTTGAACAAAAATTTAAATTGAAAGTATGTTGAATATTGTAGCTTGCTAGACTTATTATATTTATAAAAGCGATTTTTTTTAAATTTTCAAGTATCTCAATATCATTTTTATCTTCATTTTCAAGAAATATAGAAGGTTTTGATGAAAATATTTTTTTACCTGTATTTGAACTTAAGGAAATTAAGTTTATTGTGTCTTCTAAATTTTTATTAAGATTATTAATTATGTTTTCCTCGATTTTTATAGTTTCAGATTCTATTAAAAAATCTATTTTTTTTAGTTCAGCAGAAAAAATAAAATATTCCTCTTTTTCGGTTTTATAAGTACTATGAAATCTAATTAAAATATCATCAATTAAATAATTGAAATCTGTTAAACCTGGTGGAGAAGTGTCAAATTTCACAGTAATGATTTTTATGATTTTCATAGAATTTAATTATTGCTAACGGTTTTGGCTAGGCTTTGTGCGGGATTGAAAATCGACAAGATTTTCGAACACGTACTAAGCCGAAGCTTTTTGTTTGGTTTTGTTTCTTTTGATTTCACAAAGCCAAATCAACAAGATTTGGCGACTTAGTAAATATACACAAAACTTTGAAGTAAGCACAAAACCCGCATGAAGTTTAGCCGGTGTTGTAAAATGTATTTTTTTAAAATGGTAAATCGTCTATATTAGCTTTTATTGAATCTTCTTCGGATTTAATTCGTTTTAAGTATTCTTTCCAAAAAAACAAACCTTTTTCAGTGAATTCATAACCAAAATTGTTTTCGTCATTTATTTCTCGAATAATATTTTCCATTAAATATTTTTCTTTTAAAATCTCGTCTGTGGATTTTGGAAAATCTTGTTTGTTTCTAATATTTATACCGATGTTTTTAAATTGGTTATATAAATCAGAATTCATAAAATCAAAATACAATTCATGCAACTCATTAGTCTCATTTTTTGACTTCTCTTGATTAATATTATTAATTTGTTTTGTTAATTCATTGTTTTCACTTTTCAAAAACTCTAGTTCAGAATTTTGACTGTTGAGTATTTCATCTCTTTCATCTAATTGTAAGCGTAATTTTTCAATTTGTTTATTGAGATTTGATTTATCTCGATAGTTAGATTTTATGTCCTCTAATTTACTCTCCTCAACTGCAATTTTTTGTTTGCCCTCGTAATCTTTAATTATCTGATCAGTTAAGTTTTCCTTTCTCCCTATTGTTGAGCTTTTAATTATTTTATCAATCCCCCACATTAAGTAAGGAATTACAACTACATAGAACAATGAAATAAATAATGGTATTATTAGATATGTTGATATAGAGGAGTAATTATTATCAATTATTTGAATTCGTTCTGTTATATTTTTTTCTGAAGAGAAAAGTATGATTATTGGTCGCCAGTTTATTATAATCCATGAAAAAATAAAAGTTCCTATCAAAGGATTTTTAATTCTTTCATTAGAAACTTCAATAAATGATTTTAAAATTTCTTTCATTATTTTTTGAATATATTTTACAACGGTTTTGTATAAAAATCAGTTTGGGCGAAAACGTCGCAGACTTTTCGAACCGAGCGATTTTTAAGTTTAAAAGTACAGAACTTTGGAGTATGAACCAAACCCAAATTGTTTTTATGCGTTGTTAACTTTTGCAATTTTATAAGTTTCATTTTATTTTGAACTTTCATTGAAACTTAGCGTAGTTACTAAAAATTCAGCGTTGCTACTGCTTCACTAAGCGGAAAGAGTAATTTCAGCAAAATTATAGTTTTGTTAAATTTTTCATTTTTAAAAGGCTTTCAAAGCATAACTTTTTACTTAACTACTGCTTCATTAAACGCAAGAGTTATTTCAGCGTTGCTACTTTAAAATTCAGCGTAACCACGATTTACAAAAAGAAACTTATCAGTAAGTTAAAATTTCTCAACAAGTAAAAAGCTATTAGTTTTTAAGTTTATGAATTTTCAGCAAGCAAAAAATTTAGTGAAAAAGTAGGAGTGGCGTGGTTTCAATTTTCTAAGAATCTTTATAATTTCTGAAACTGCTAAAAATTCGACCGAATTTTACTATTGTTAAAGTTAACGGTTTTGTATAAAAATCAGTTTGGGCGAAAACGTCGAAGACTTTTCGAACCGAGCGATTTTTATAGTTTAAAAGTACAGAACATTGGGAAAGAAACCAAACCCAAATTGTTTTTATGCGTTGTTAACTTTTGCAATTTTATAAGTTTCAGTTTATTTTGAACTTTCATTGAAACTTAGCGTAGTTACTAAAAATTCAGCGTTGCTACTGTTTCATTAAGCGGAAAGAGTAATTTCAGCAAAATTATAGTTTTATTAAATTTTTCATTTTTAAAAAACTTTCAAAGTATAATTTTTTGCATTGCTACTGTTTCATTAAACGCAAGAGTTATTTCAGCGTTGCTACTTTAAAATTCAGCGTAACCACGATTTAGAATAAGAAATCTTTCAGTAAGTTAAAATTTCTCAACAAGTAAAAAGTTATTAGATCTTAAGTTTATAAATTTTCAGCAAGCAAAAAGTTTAGTAAAAAAGTAGGAGAGACGTGGTTTCAATTTTCTAAGAATCTTTATAATTTCTGAAACTGCTAAAAATTCGACCGAATTTTACTATTGTTAAAGTTAACGTTTTTGTATAAGATTAGTGTGGGAGGTAGACAATCGAAAAATTGTCAGCCGATCCACAAGCTTATACTTATTTTATGTTTTTATCTTGTCGACCTAAAAATACTTAAATAAGAATAAGTGACCTTGTAAATAAGCCAGAAACTTTGGGAAAACCATAAAAACCCACATTAATTTTATACGGTGTTGCCTGTAGTGGTTTTTAGATTCCGTTTGTTAAATGTTTATTCCGTTCTTGTTTTTTTTATTTCTATAAAGTTTAAAATCCCCAAAAGCGTTAATATTGGTAATATTGATACATCAAAAATTTGTACGTTGAAAATCCAAATTAGTACAGAAATACTCAATGTGCCCATTAATGTCAAACTCAATATTCTATTAGTTTTGTTTTTGATTAGTAAAGGAATGTATAGTAGATACAAAGGATTGCACCAAATAATATTTAGATTAGATTTGACTTCTTCGTGTCCAGAAAACAGCCATAATCCAAGGATGAATAAGCCAATAATTCCAACACTGAAACTGGTTATTATTCTAATAGGAATAGGAAACCAAAATAGAAATAACAAAGTTAAAATTGAAAAGACTAATATTGGTGAGAATGTTTTCTGAATATTATATGTACTCTTACTTTCTAATAAGTTTAGTGTTTGTTTATATTTTACTAGTTTTTCTCCATTTAACTCAAAAGCACCAATTTCTTTTTGTAGATAGTCTGGCAGAAACATACTTTGCTTACGAGTAGAATTTCCGTCCAATGATTTTCCTAACACCAAATTGATTCCCAATTTAAGCCATGGCATTTCAAATAAGTATGAACTAATTAAATCTCTATTAGATTCTTTAAGTTCACTATTTTGGAAAAATATTCCGACTTGGTTTAATAAATCTCGAATTTCTGTGGAACAATTTTTGTCTAAAAAAGAGTATAGATAATATCTATTTTCTGGTCTGTATAAAAATTGAAGTTTACTGAAAAGATTCTGTTTCTGCTGTGATGTTAGATTTAAAATTTGCTCTGAAACTAATCTGTTTTCGTGAGTGTAGATTTTAATAAAGTTTTGTGTCTCTTGAATGCCGATATAGTATTTTAATTTTCCTTTCAAGTATTTATATTCAAAATTTGGTGTATTGAAATCAAACATTCCAAAATTATAAACTTGGTCTATGTTTTTTTCTTTGTCAATCACTCTAATTGCAGAGTGTCCGAAAACAGAATAGACTTCTTGACCAGCTGAACAAGTTAAGATACTTATTTCGATAGAGTCATTGGCAAAGCTTAATTGACTAATCAGAAGTGTAAATAATAATAATTTTTTCAAGTTTGTTTCAAATTCAATTTGGTTATAGATTTTTATTTCCTCTCATTTTTTTACCATTACTGGCAACGTGTTTGTATATGGTTTGTTGCGTGGTTTAAGCAACTAATTTAGTAAATAATTACCGACAAAGAAAGTCCGCGAGGATTTTCGTAAGTAGGCGAGTAGCCAGCAATAAATTATATATGGTGTTAGCATAAGTAGTTTTGTATTTAGTTTATTCATTTTCCGATTCTAATTCAACATTTTCTATGTTACTTTTACTAAAAATAACTTTATAAATAAGCGAATCGTTATTTTGAGTTGGAAATTTTTCAATTAATAGATTTATGAATTTTGATTTCTCCTTTTTTCTCATTGTATCTAGATTATTATTTAATTGAGTAGCTAATAATCTATTTTTCTCATTCGTTGTATAGTATATTGTATTTGTAGAATCTAATTCTACATATTTTACCATTCTATAATTATCAATATCAAATGAATTTGTTTTTTTTGTTAATTTTCTATAAATAAATTTATTCAGATGAACAGAATCTGATAAAAGAGAATATGCGTTTTCAATACTTCTTGCTTTTCCAAATTCTCCTTTCGTGTTAACAACTAGATGAGCAGGAATTCCAGATAAACTGAATAAATTTCTTGTTTTTGCATAGTCTTTTGATATTAGTTGAATTCCTGAAGGTTTATTTGATACAATATGTTCTTTCCATTTATCTTCGTCTCCATCCACAGAAATGTCTATAAACACTATATCTGAATTATTCTTGAAATTTGCTTTTAGTTTTTCAAGTTCTGGTTTTTCTGCACGACAAGGTCCACACCAAGTAGCCCAAAACGAAATATATAATGTTTTGTTTTTCAAAGATTTTATGTCAAACGATTTAGATTGTGAATCTAAAAAAACTGACTCTGGTAACAAGTTGCTCTTCTTTTCAGTAAAATCCCAAATTCTCTTTCCGTTTATTAATTCGCCATATTGGTCTAATTTTATTGATTCTCCTTGTCTGATAATTAGAGGTTGTGAAAAAAGGAAATATACAAATAGTCCGCTCATTACTGTGATTGAAGCTAATTTCATTGTTTTATTAACCTCTTTTCTAGTTATTAATAAACTTATTGTTGCAAATAAGACAAGAAAATAAATTAGAGGAAAATAAAAGCACCTCATTGGAATAAATATGAGAAGTGATATATAAAGTAAAGGAACAAGCTTTAAAGGTGTTTTTCTATTTATTAAACCAGAAATGTAAAATCCTATTGCGCAAATTAATAATGCAATCCATTTCAATTGGTCGTATTCATATATCCGTATGAAATTAGTTAATAGGAATACAATAATGAAAAAGGGAAGAGCTATTGAGAAAATACCTAATATGATTTTAGATATAGTGATTAAGGTTTTTTTCATTTATTTAATTGTAGTTTCTTATTTCAATTCAGATTTTGAGTGAGCTATTTATGCTAACGGTTTTGGCTAGGCTTTGTGCGGGTGAAAATCGCCAAGATTTTCGAACACGTACTAAGCCGAAGCTTTTTGTTTGGTTTTGTTTCTTTTGGTTTAACTAAGCCAAATCAACAAGATTTGGCGACTTAGTAAATATACACAAAACTTTGAAGTTAGCACAAAACCCGCATGAAGTTTAGCCGGTGTTGGGCTTAGTTTTTACTTAATTATTAACTTATTTAAATCTTTCGAGTCAATAACTAGACTAATTTTTTTTAATCCAGGTATGCTTATCTTTATCGCTTCTTCTTTAGTTTGAGTTATTAGAATTCTATATTCATTTTGATATTGATATTTTTCATCTTTATCGTGAAGTGTAATTTCTCCATTATGTGAATATGGAGAGTAATATGAAACTTTTTTTCTAGAGTATTCTAAATTTTCTTTTTCTATTGATTCATCAAGTATTTTAAAAAATTCACTAATATTATGAATTATCAATGCTTTATCTCCAAGTTCTAAAAGTTCAAAATGGAATGATTTATTTTCTTTGTTAGTTTCTAATTCGAACCAAAATAAAGAACAGCAATTAATTTTAGGGTTTTTTAGTTGTTCAGTATATTGACACTTAAAATCTTTAAATATTTTATGTAATTCAATTGGTTTTTCTTCAGAAGTTATAGTTAAATTATTTACTTGAATGTTTTTTAAATTAAGCTCTCTAGGATCTAATCTTCCTGTTTTATCATTTACTGGACTTCTAAAATCTTTAAGTGGTTTAAAATAAAGATATTCATTTTCATACATATCCATTATATATTGAGATGCATTAATCTTTGTAAGAAAACTGTATTTTTTCATAAATTAAGCCCAACTTAAAAGTATATGAAAAGTAGCGAATTTTAAAGCACTAACTTTTCGTTACTATATATAGTATAAATTTAGAAAAATAAACCATTGATATCACAGGAATACCGCTATTTTTTATATACACTGTTGTGTTTAGTATCATGTCACTATTCTCATTTGTCGAAGACATTATTTTTATCTATTTGATACGGAGTATCTCCGAACACGTTGCTACGAGCTATAAAACGCTTCCCCAAGTTTTTACTTTTCAGTATATATTCTTTATTTAGGAATAAGGAATGTCTGCTGAAAATTCTATCGAAGGCTACTAACATTTATGCCATTCTTTTTATCTTTTCAATTTTATTCAATAAAAAATAATCTTGTTATAAAACTATAAATACTTGATTTTTAAATATTTATTGAATAACTTCAAACTGTTGTACGTTCCAACGTACTGAGAGCGAGCTCTCAACGATGCAATCGAACAGTTTGATGATAGGTAAATTCATTCTTCATTTTACCTATCAAAAGATAAAAAGAGTGGCTTCGTTATCACATACCTTCGATAGAAGCTAAAAAAATGGGGGAGTCCTTAGCTTCGGAGATATTAAACACCAACGGTTTTGGCTAGGCTTTGTGCGGGCTTGAAAATCGACAAGATTTTCGAACACGGACTAAGCCGAAGCTTTTTGTTTGGGTTTGTATTTTTTAGTTAAACTAAGCCAAATCAACAAGATTTGGCGACCTAGTAAATATATACAAAACTTTGAAGTTAGCACAAAACCCGCATGAAGTTTAGCCGGTGTTGCCTAACGTTTTTTTCAAACGTTGTTTTTGAATTAAAATATTTAGTTTTTAATTTAAGGTTTTCAAAGACTTTTAAGTTTCCCAGAGCTACAATAATTTCTTACGCATTACTCTTGTAAATCAATTTTCAAAGACTAGAAAAGTTATTTTGTTAATAGAAAATTTCAAGAAAAGTAAATTTCTCACAGTTTCTATAACATAATATTGGACACCATTTTTCATATTATAATAATTTATCAAATAATTATTAATGGAGCATTACGCTAATTGAAACACGTAAAATACAATTCATTTATTTTGTTGAGACTTCACAATATCAATAAGTTCTTTATCTGTATAATCTTCTAAAATTTTTAAAAGTTTAGTTTCTGAATGTTTTTCGGCAAAGAAAAGTCGAAATTTTCTATATTCTTGAGTTGGTAGTTCTTTATAAAATTCATAAACAATATCAGCTTCTTCAGTTAAGTAATCGTCTATAATATTTGTTAGCTCCCACGTATCAATATCAAGTACAAGTTGATTATCTATTTTATGTAATTTTAGATGTGGTTTGTTTAATTTCAAGATTTCAGTTTAATGTTTGGCAACTTAAAAGTATATGAAAAGTAGCGAATTTTAAAGCACTAACTTTTCGTTACTATATATAGTATAAATTTAGAAAAATAAACCATTGATATCACAGGAATACCGCTATTTTTTATATACACTGTTGTGTTTAGTATCATGTCACTATTCTCATTTGTCGAAGACATTATTTTTATCTATTTGATACGGAGTATCTCCGAACACGTTGCTACGAGCTATAAAACGCTTCCCCAAGTTTTTACTTTTCAGTATATATTCTTTATTTAGGAATAAGGAATGTCTGCTGAAAATTCTATCGAAGGCTACTAACATTTATGCCATTCTTTTTATCTTTTCAATTTTATTCAATAAAAAATAATCTTGTTATAAAACTATAAATACTTGATTTTTAAATATTTATTGAATAACTTCAAACTGTTGTACGTTCCAACGTACTGAGAGCGAGCTCTCAACGATGCAATCGAACAGTTTGATGATAGGTAAATTCATTCTTCATTTTACCTATCAAAAGATAAAAAGAGTGGCTTCGTTATCACATACCTTCGATAGAAGCTAAAAAAATGGGGGAGTCCTTAGCTTCGGAGATATTAAACACCAACGGTTTTGGCTTAAGGTTAGTGTGGGAGAAGAAAATCATTGATTTTCGAACACGCACTAAGCTGAAGCCTTTTTGTTTAGTTTTTTAATTTGTTATCAAAAGCTAAATCGAAAAGGATTTAGCGACCTAGTAAATATACACAAAACATCGGATTAGAAATCAAGCCCACATTAACTTTAGCCGTTGTTGCCAGTAGTTTTTATTCCGCTTTTAAATCATTTCGGAAGTTACTTCAACAACTTCTCCAAATTCATTAAACAGAATAACTAATTCATAATGATCTAAAACTCCAATATTATCAGGTTCAGGCACAAGATAACAAATTGTGTTCGGGCTTGTTTTGTATCCACATTCTCCGTCATTCTTGCCTAAAATTTCAAGAACTTCTGTTTTGTTCTTTCCGATTAATACGTTTTTTTTTAAGTCGTTAACCATTCTGTATCTAGAGTTTGTATTTTCAATCCAGTCTTCTGAATTAAAATCTTTCGACCTCAATATTGGATTTATTATTCCGTAGCAGATTCCAATTAACAATGCTGTCCATATAATAGGCATCAATAGTGTTGCCAAAAAAGAGTAAAACTTCAAGTTCTTAGTTCCAGATTTTCTTTTTAAAATTTTTCTGTATAAAAAGTAAGAGGGTATCAAGAAAAGAACCTCAATTACAATAAAAATAAAAATCAGTTTAATCATTTCTCGATTTTGGTCTTATTACTGGCAACTTAAAAGTATATGAAAAGTAGCGAATTTTAAAGCACTAACTTTTCGTTACTATATATAGTATAAATTTAGAAAAATAAACCATTGATATCACAGGAATACCGCTATTTTTTATATACACTGTTGTGTTTAGTATCATGTCACTATTCTCATTTGTCGAAGACATTATTTTTATCTATTTGATACGGAGTATCTCCGAACACGTTGCTACGAGCTATAAAACGCTTCCCCAAGTTTTTACTTTTCAGTATATATTCTTTATTTAGGAATAAGGAATGTCTGCTGAAAATTCTATCGAAGGCTACTAACATTTATGCCATTCTTTTTATCTTTTCAATTTTATTCAATAAAAAATAATCTTGTTATAAAACTATAAATACTTGATTTTTAAATATTTATTGAATAACTTCAAACTGTTGTACGTTCCAACGTACTGAGAGCGAGCTCTCAACGATGCAATCGAACAGTTTGATGATAGGTAAATTCATTCTTCATTTTACCTATCAAAAGATAAAAAGAGTGGCTTCGTTATCACATACCTTCGATAGAAGCTAAAAAAATGGGGGAGTCCTTAGCTTCGGAGATATTAAACACCAACGGTTTTGGCTAGGCTTTGTGCGGGAAGAAAATCGACAAGATTTTCGAACACGTACTAAGCCGAAGCTTTTTGTTTGGATTTGTTTCTTTGGTTTCACAAAGCCAAATCAACAAGATTTGGCGACTTGGTAAATATACACAAAACTTTGAAGTTGGAACAAAACCCGCATGAAGTTTAGCCGGTGTTGGCAACTGGGTTTTTATGACCATCTGTCTAAAAATCCAGTTTTTTTTGTTTTATAAATTCCTAAGGCATACCCAAACCTCATAGAAGATGTAAAAGCAATAGTAACAAATAAAGTTATTGTCGCTTGATAGTCTATTTCTTTAAAGTTTAACGAAAAGATGAAGTTTTCAGAATAATATTGAATAAAAAAACTTAACCAAACCAAAATTACAAGTAAAGCTAATAATTCATTTATTTTTGATACTGAATAAAATCTATTTCCTTTGTAGTGAACGGTTTTATAGATTGGTCCAGAAACATAATTTTCTAAAAAGTCAATGTGAGCTTCCCAATTTTCTTGCCAACTCTTACTTCCTTTCATTACTAAATACCAAGCTATTGAAAATATTAATCCGAGGGCAATTAGATATAAATCTAATCGTAAGTTAATAGCAATTTCATTATGTTCTGAAGTTAAAAGAGTTATTAAACCTCCAAAAATTAATACAATAAATCCCCAAAAATAAGCAGCTCTTGTCCAAAATTTATTTATTTCAAAGTCTCTGTTGTCCCAGGCTTTTTGGTATGCTTTTCCTAATAATATTTCATTTTTTACTTTATATTCTCCTGTTTGATTTTTTTCAATACCAAAACTTTTATAATAAATCTCATTTTCCAATATATTATATAAATATCTCTTTCGAAATATTATAGAAATAATTTTTTCAATTTTAGTTTTAATATCCAATTGTAGTAGTAGTTTTAATTAATAAAGCAATGATTTTTTTCCTTGTTGCCAACTTAAAAGTATATGAAAAGTAGCGAATTTTAAAGCACTAACTTTTCGTTACTATATATAGTATAAATTTAGAAAAATAAACCATTGATATCACAGGAATACCGCTATTTTTTATATACACTGTTGTGTTTAGTATCATGTCACTATTCTCATTTGTCGAAGACATTATTTTTATCTATTTGATACGGAGTATCTCCGAACACGTTGCTACGAGCTATAAAACGCTTCCCCAAGTTTTTACTTTTCAGTATATATTCTTTATTTAGGAATAAGGAATGTCTGCTGAAAATTCTATCGAAGGCTACTAACATTTATGCCATTCTTTTTATCTTTTCAATTTTATTCAATAAAAAATAATCTTGTTATAAAACTATAAATACTTGATTTTTAAATATTTATTGAATAACTTCAAACTGTTGTACGTTCCAACGTACTGAGAGCGAGCTCTCAACGATGCAATCGAACAGTTTGATGATAGGTAAATTCATTCTTCATTTTACCTATCAAAAGATAAAAAGAGTGGCTTCGTTATCACATACCTTCGATAGAAGCTAAAAAAATGGGGGAGTCCTTAGCTTCGGAGATATTAAACACCAACGGTTTTGTATAAAAATCAGTTTGGGGAGAAAACGTCGCAGACTTTTCGAACCGAGCGATTTTTATAGTTTAAAAGTACAGAACATTGGGAAAGAAACCAAACCCAAATTGTTTTTATGCGTTGTTAACTTTTGCAATTTTATAAGTTTCATTTTATTTTGAACTTTCATTGAAACTTAGTGTAGTTACTAAAAATTCAGCGTTGCTACTGCTTCATTAAGCTGAAAGAGTAATTTCAGCAAAATTATAGTTTTATTAAATTTTTCATTTTCATTTTTAAAAGACTTTCAAAGCATAATTTTTTGCATTGCTACTGTTTCATTAAACGCAAGAGTTGTTTCAGCGTTGCTACTTTAAAATTCAGCGTAATCAAGATTTAGAAGAAGAAATCTTTCAGTAAGTTTAACTTTCTCAATAAGTAAAAAAGTTATTAGGTTTTATATTTATGAATTATCAGCAAGTAAAAAGTTTAGAAAAAAAGTAGGCGAGACGTGGTCTCAAGTTTCTAAGAATTTTTATGATTTCTGAAACTGCTAAAAATTCGACCGAATTTTACTATTGTTAAAGTTAACTTGTTATATCCCACTAAAAGGTACTGAATAACAATTTTATTTACAGGATATCAGTACCTTTTGGTGTTTCTTTTTGGATAAAAATAGTATTTTTTTGCTGTTGTTCAATTTGTTTAACAAATAAATCTAACGGATTGGTGATTTTTTGTAAATCCTGACTTCTAACATGTGTGTAAACCATCGTCGTTTCGGGTCTAGAATGACCTAATAGTTCTTGTATATACCTAATATCGGTTCCGTTTTCTAGTAAATGAGTAGCGTAACTATGTCTTAATGTATGTGGAGTAACCCTTTTGTGTATTTTAGCTTTAGAGCAACTGGTTTTTAATATTTTTCTGATAGATTCTGGAGAATATTTAGTCCCTTTATCTAGACTTTCAATTAAATAAGTTTTGGGTTCGTACGTAACCAAATAATTTTGTAATAGGGGAGCAATCACTTGTGCAATAGGAACATATCTGTCTTTTCTACCTTTTCCTTTTACTACTTTTAATAATTGTCTGTCTAAATCAAAGTCCGATAATTTTAAATTAATCAACTCGCCAATTCGTAAACCAGAGGAATATATTAGAGCAATACACAATCGGTGTTTTAAATTTTTGGTAACTCTAATAAGTTCAATAACTTCTTTATTAGATAGTACATTGGGCAGTTTTTTATCTTTTTTTGGAGCTAATGCAGAAAAATCAATTTCTTCATTGGAATTTGTAAAATGTAAGTAGTGTTTCATAGCACTTATATATTGTCTATGGGTACTTACGGATACTTTTTTGGGTATTAAATAATTCTCTGCATGTTGTTCTATTGATCTTGTAGTAATGTCTGTGTTTGTTTCTTTTGCTAACAAATATTCGGCCACTAAATAGCAATAAGTTTTAAGGGTGCTTTCACTAAATCTTTTCCCTTTTAGGTATTTGTAAAAACTATTTAAATGCTTTTTTTGCTTTTCTGATAATTGAGTTTTTAAAGGCGATAAATTTAATTTAGATGCATCGGTTTTAAAAATGGGTGTAAATTTTAAAATAGCCTTATTCTTAAACAAAGCTATTAATTCTTCTTTGGTAATTTCATTCATAGAAAAATACCAAATCTTTTTGCTAAAACTCCACTTTGCTCCAGATGTTCTACAAATTTCTTTCAATTCATAATCAAACACAAAAGACAAAGTATATACACTTTGTTTTTTATGTTTTGAAATGTCTATTGTTATTTCAGTCTTTTTCATAGTCTCCATATTTCTAAAGATACTAAAAAGAAGATTTAGTTACTGTCTATCAGTGTTTAAAATTGTTGATTTAACAAATCTCCACTTAAAAACAACAATTGTAGTTCGGCAAGTTTGGCTTGATATTTTGCTTGGCTCTTGTTTAATTGTACGTTTAATAGATTGAGTTGTGCTTGTCTAAAATCAATAGAATTAACTTGTCCTAATTTGAATTTTTCTTGGGTTCTATCAAAATTATTTTGAGCTGTTTTGATATTTAATTCTTGTACTTGATAAATTTTATATTTATTGTGATAATCCTCCCACGCATTGTTAAAATCTCTTTCTATTTCTATCAAAATATTTTGTTTAGATAGTTTTTCGTTTTCTAAAGTTAGTTTGGTGTTTTTAGAAGCTATAAAAACTCTACTATCAAATAAATTCCAAGTTAAGCTTAGTCCTGCAGATAAACCTTTGTTTGTAGCAGAGCTTAAAAAAGAAGCTGCATTGTTATTGTTTTTAGTCCAACCATAACGACCTGTTAATCCTAATGTGGGTAAAAATTCTGATTGAATAAGTTTTGCTTCTAATTTTTTAATGGCAATATTGGTATCGGCTTTTAACAAAGCAATATTTCTGTTTTTTGTCTTGTTAAATAGTTGCTCTTTTTTTAATTGTAAACTAAAATCAACCTTTGTATCAACATCATAATTTGTATTTAATGTAGTTCCTAAAATTACATTTAAATTACGTTTGGCATTTTTTAATTCTTGTTCAATTTGCATCAACTCTATGCTATCATTGTTAACATCTACTTGTGCGTTTAGAACTTCTAATTTTGTGTTTTGACCATATTCAAATTGGTAATTTGATCTTTTGGTTCTTTCTTTAGAAATATTAAAAGTTTGGGTTAAGGTAGTTGTGTTTTCTTTTAGCAAAGCTACGTTGTAGTATAAAGAAAATAGTTGGAGTATGGTGTTTTCTATAGTTTCTCTAGCTTGTAACTCGGACAACTGGTATTCTTCTTTTAATTTCTGATAATTGTACTCTCTTCCCAAACCATCAAACAAGGTATAGTTTAGATTGATAGAGGCATTGTAAGATGAGCTTTTGGCTCCTTCTAGCACAGTAACATTTCCATTAGAAAACTTAGCCTCGGTATTGTCTAAGTTTGTGTTAGCTCCAGCATTTCCTGTTAAAGTGGGTAAATAACCAGAGTTTAAAATATCAGCACTATTTTTGGCAATTTCAACATTGTTGTTTACCATTTTTATACCATAATTATTTTCTAAGGCAATTGTAATAGCCTTGTTTTGGGTTAGCAGTTCTTGTGCTTTTGTGTTAGCAAAGCAAAAGGCAAATGCAATCCATATATAGGTTTTAATGTTCTTGTTCTTCATGTTGCTCTTTTATTGCGCGTTCAACTTCTTCTTTTGTAACATTATCTCCGGTTGCCAACCATTTAACATTCTTTTTAATACTATTGCTAAATGATAGGAATAATGGGAGAACTAATAAGGTTAGTAGAGTGGCATAGGCTATTCCAAAGGATATAGAAATAGCCATTGGTTTTAAAAATTGGGCTTGTCTACTTTTTTCTAAAAGTAATGGAGCCAACCCTGCAATGGTCGTTAAAGAGGTTAAAAATATAGCTCTAAATCTAGATTTTCCTGCTTCTAATAATGCTTCGTCAAATTTCATCCCTTCTTTTAAATTGGTGTTGAATTTTCCTATTAATACCAACCCATCATTTACCATAATTCCTATTAAAGCAATTATTCCTAATAGTGATAGTATGTTTACAGGAAAACCTAAAATCCAGTGTCCCCATGCAACAGCAGTTAAACTAAATGGCACTAAAAGTAGTAGTAATAGGGGTTGACTGTAACTTCTGAAAGTAAACGCAATGGTAATGTATATTAAAAGTAATATGATAGAACCTGCACTTTTTAGAGATGATGATAATTTGCTAGCTTCTCTATTTTGTCCTTCGTATGAAGCAGAAATACTAGGATATTTTTCTTGTAAACTAGGAATAAACTGAGTTCTAATATCTTCTAAAATATCTGTAGTACTTGCACTAGGGTCTTTTAAATCTGCAGATACTCTAATTTCTCGTTGTCCTTCTAAATGGTTAATTGCAACTTCTCCGCGAACAATGCTATAATGTGCAATGTCTTTAAAGAATATTCTTTTGTTAGTTGGGGTAACAATACGCATGTTGTCTAAATCATTAATAGAGTTTCTATTGTCTTTATGATAACGAACCCAAACTTTAATTTCATCTTGGCCACGCTGAAAACGTTGTGCTTGTACTCCAAAAAAACCAGATCGAACCTGAGTCATTACTGTATTTAAATCTAAGCCTAATAAATATGCGTTTTCTTTTAATTCTATTCTAATTTCTTTAATTCCAACAGGATCATTGTCTTCTATATCTTTTAGTATAGGATTGGTTTCTAAGTAAGCTTTTAATTCTTGTTTAGAAGCTTTTAACTCATCAATATTATTACTTAATAAAGAAACAGATACAGGGCTTCCTCCAAAATTACCTCCGGAACCATAAATTAATTTTTCTACCCCAATTACAGGTCCAACCAGTTCTTCTAACCTATTGGTTACCATGTGTGCTTTAATTTCATCAGGTCTTTCTTCACCGGGTAATAAGTTAATGGTTAATTGTGCGCTAGAGCTACTTGTGAATCTTAAAATAGTGTTTTCAAATAGTTGTTTGTTTGTACCTTTTAGATATTGATCACTAAGCTCTTTATTTACGATAAAAGATTTTTCTTCAATTAAAGATATGATAGAATCTGTAGTTTTTTCATTTGTTCCTGCTGGCATTTCTAGTTGAATGGTTACACGATCACTTGCAATAGTAGGGAATAGCGTTACTTTTATAATTCCTCCCATAATTGCTCCTATAGTCAGAATTAACAAACCAACAAATATACTGGCAGATAGTATTTTAAATTTTAAAACAAAATCTAAAACAGGGCTGTAAAGCTTATCTCTTAAATAGGTCATTAACGCATCCCCAACCTTATTAATGCTTCTCATTTTAGCAAAAAACTGCTTTAATTTAGATGGGTTTTCTTCTTCTACATGTGGTTTTAACGCTTTGGAGTGTGCCAAATGGGCTGGTAATATAATTAAGGCTTCTACCAAAGAAACTACCAAGGTTAAAATTACAATAACAGATACTTCTCCAAAAAACTCACCAATTCTACTGTCTAAGAATAAAAACAAAGAAAAAGCTAGCAGTGTTGTAATAATGGCCGATACCACGGGTGGAATTACTTCCATAGTTCCATCAATAGCAGCTTGTATGGGTGATTTTCCTTTTTCGTAATGCTGATAAATATTTTCTGCAATAACAATTCCGTCATCTACCAAAATACCAATAACGATGATCATTCCAAAAAGCGACAATACATTAATGGTAACATCAAACTGAGCAGCAAAAATAAACATTCCTAAAAATGCTACAGGCAGTCCAAATGCAACCCAAAAAGCCAAACGAGTGTTTAAAAATAAGGATAAAAACACCAAAACTAAAATCATTCCAACAATGGCATTTTCTGTTAGTAGTTCGGTTCTTTGTACCAATGTTTTAGACAAATCACTTACAATATTTAACTGTACGTTTTCATTCTTTTGATTGTATGTTTTTATGTAATCTTTAACTTTTTCTGCAGCAGAAATTAAATCTTCACTATTGGTGCTGGTAACTGTAATGTTTACAGAAAGTTGCTTGTTAAAATAGGTAGCATTGGGGGTTTCTTCAAAACGATCTTTTATAACAGCTACATCTTTTAATCTAATAACTTTACCATCGTCACTTGCTTTTACAATTGTATGACTTAATTCTGCACCATAATATGCTTTATTATTGGCTCTTATTAAATATTCTTCAACATCAGTTTTAATTTCACCTCCGGTGGTTAAAATATTGGAATTGCTTACGGCTTTGGCTACATCATTAAACGTTAAATCATAAGCTAATAGTTGTGTTTCGTTTACCGCAATTTCTATTTCTTCTTCTGGATATCCGGTAATTTCTATTTGTGAAATTCCATCAATGGCTCTTAGGTCATTTTCTACAGTTCTAGCTAGTTGTTTTAGCGTAACCAAAGGAACGTCTTTACCACTTAAAGCAAAAGAAATGGTTTGTCTAACTTCTTCTTGTTTAGAAACAACCAAAGGTTCCATTCCAGTAGGAAAACTAGGAACTCTATCCACAGCATTTTTTACTTCTAAAAGCATAAAATCTATGTTTTCTCCTTTTTCTATTTCTACGGTAATGGTACCACTATTTTCTCTAGATACAGAGGTAACTCTGTCTACACCTTCTAAACCTTTTAAATTGTCTTCAATTTGCAGAACAATTCCTTCTTCTATTTCTAAAGGAGCTGCTCCCGGATAGGTTATGTTTATATTGATGATTTTAGACTCTATTAAAGGAAAAAAGGACGATTTAAGAGAGTTGATTCCAAATATACCAAAGACAAAAAAGGCAATAATAAAAATATTTACTGCTACGTGATACTTGATAAAGTAACTTATAATTTTTTTCATTATTGTACAGTGTTAGCGTAAGGTTTAACAAGCATACCTGCATATGCTCCAGAAATAGGACTGCTTAAAATAATTGTTCCGTTTGGAATGTTTTGTAGTACTACTTTTGTGTCTGAAAAATAAATAGGTTTAACAGTTATTTTTGCTAGCTTATTTTTTACAATACAGTAAATTTCGTTATTATCTAAAAGTAAATTTCTGTTTATTTCTATAGCATTTTCTACTTTTTTTGCATTGATCAAAGCTTCTAAATAAATACCTTCTTTTAAGTTCGAATTTTCTATTTCTATAAAAATAGCTAGGGTTTGTGTGGTAACATCTACACTTCCGTTAATTCTAGTAATTGTTCCTTTGTATTCTTCGGTTTTATCTAGGTTTGTTAATTTTACAGTTTCCCCTAATTTTAAAAATTTAGCAAAAGATTTTCCAATAGATACTTGCATTTCATAATGAGTAGGTTTGATAAATCTTCCTAGTTTTTGATTGCTTCTAACCAAACTTCCCTCAGTAATTAAAGCTTCTGTTAGAATCCCTGTAAAGGGTGCTTGTATGCTGTATTTGTTCAATCGTTCTTCTAGGTTTTTTACATTGTAATAACTGCTAACAATTCCTCTACCACTAATAAAATAGTTTTCTTTTTCAGAATCCATGTTTGGAAGTTTAGGTGTAGGTTTATTCATGTCAAAATCTTTTAAATAGGCAACCCATTTGTTATATACTTCTGGAAAATCCAATCTTAAATCAGGCATAATTGCTGCTATTGTGTTGTACAATTGACTTTTAGAAGATTGAACGCTCGATTTAAATTCTGAAGCATCTATTTCTATAATTGTTTCTCCTTTTTTGTAAACCTGACCTACTTTAAATAGTTTAGATCCTAGTTTAAATATTCCTTGTACTTCTGTGTATAGTTCTATGTTTTCTTTAGCTACCAAACTACCATTTGCAGGCATTACAATTTGAATATCTCCATTTTGTACAGTATCAATAAACACCGATTTGATTGTTTTTTTTACAATAGGTTTGGGTTTCTTTTTATTGGCAATTAATGTTTTAGCAATAAAAACGGAACCTATAATTAATAGAACTCCTAAGATAGATAGAATAATTTTTCGCATTGTTGTATGTAATAGAATCGTTAACTAAGTTATGTAATTAGCTATAAAGTTATTAGCTTTTATTGATACTTTGTAAACAAAGAGTTTTAACAAAAATCACGCCAACTGATGTAATTGAATATAAAAAAACTCCTTTTAATCTTAAAAGGAGTTTTTTTATAAAAAGGTAGTATTTTGCTTATTTGTCTGCTGCTAATTCTTTAGCTCTGTTTACACAAGCAACGGTTCCTTCTTTAATTAAATTGTGAACATTATTACTGTCAAAATTATTTAAGGCAGCACGTGTTGTACCTCCTTTAGAAGCAACACGGTTCATCCATTCTTCTAAAGAAATGTCGTTTTGTTTATACAATTCTACAGCTCCTTCAAAAGTTTGTGCGGTTAATGTTTTGGCTTGTTCTCTAGTAAATCCAAAATCTTCAGCAGCTTCTGCCAAAGCATTCATAAAGTAAAAAATGTATGCAGATCCACTTCCAGAAATTCCAGTAGTGTTATCAATCATATCTTCTGTTTCTACTTCAAAGGCTTTTCCTGTAGCTTTTAAAATGGTTCCCACCAAGTCTAAGTTTTCTTTTGCTACTTCTTTAGAACCTACATAGGTAGTCATTCCTAACTGAATAGAAGCAGGCAAGTTAGGCATGCATCTAATTACTTTGTCTATTCCTAATCCTTGTTGTATAGTCTCAATGGTCATTCCTGCCATTACAGAAACAAACAATTGGTTTTTATTTACAATAGATTTAATATCAGCAAAAACTAACGGAGCAATTTGTGGTTTAACGGCTAAAAAAATAATATCGGCATGGGCGAGAACATCGTAAGAGCTTGTGGCTTTCATTTTGTTCATGCTGTTAATTTCAGCAATTCTATCTTCTGATTTGTCTATAATTTGTATGTCTGCAATATTTGCATTATAAATTCCTTCTGCGTAGGTGAATCCCATGTTTCCACCACCAATTACAACTATTTTTTTCATACTAATTTGTTCTTTTTTAGATTTATTGTGCGTTGTAAGTTTCTATTCCTTTTTTAAGAATTTCAACTGCACGAATTAATTTTTCTTTTTTAAGCACGTATGCAATTCTTACTTGGCTAAGTGCTATGTTTGGTGTAGAATAAAATCCGCTACCAGGTGCTACCATAACAGTTTGGTTGTTGTCGTTAAATTCTTCTAACATCCAACGAGCAAATTTATCAGCATTGTCTACAGGTAAATCTACCAAACAATAAAAAGCACCTTCGGGTTTTACTACTTGAACACCTTCTATTTTAGACAACTCTTCTATAAGTATGTTTCTACGTTCTATATATTCTGTACGCACTTCATCAAAGTAACTTTGTGGGGTTTCTAAGGCTGCTTCTGCAGCTATTTGTGCAATGGTAGGAGGGCATAAGCGAGATTGAGCCATTTTCATGACCGTACTAATCAATTCTGGATTACGAGAAACCACACATCCAACTCTAGCACCACACATACTGTAACGTTTAGAGGTAGAGTCAATCATAATAGCATTCATATCCATCCCTTTTTCCTCCATTATAGAATAATGTCCTTCTTTGGTGTAGACAAACTCACGATATACTTCATCGGCAATTAAGAACAAATTATATTTAACAACTAGTTTTTTTAATTGTTTAATTTCTTCTTTTGAATAAACAGTCCCTGTAGGGTTTCCGGGGTTGCAAATTAAAATAGCACGAGTTCTAGGGGTAATTAAGGCTTCAAACTCACTAATGTTGGGCAAAGCAAAACCATTGTCTATACTCGTATTAATAGGTACCACATGTACACCTGCTGCAATAGAAAAACTAGTGTAGTTTGCGTAAAAAGGTTCTGGAATAATTATTTCATCTTGAGGGTCTGTTATACTAGCAATGGTAAAGTACAATGCTTCGGAACCTCCAGTGGTCACTAATATCTGTTCGTTAGTTAGCTTAATTTTATGTTTTTTGTAATAATCAACTAATTTGTTTCTGTATTGTTCAGAACCGTTAGAGGTAGAATATTCTAACACTTCCATGTCTATATTACGCACCGCATCCAAAGCAACTTTGGGAGTTTTAATATCGGGTTGACCAATGTTTAAATAAAAAATTTCTGTACCACGTTTCTTGGCGGCTTCTGCATAAGGAACCAATTTACGAATTGGAGACTCAGGAATAGCACGACCTTTATTAGAAACTCTAAGCATTGTATGTTTTTATTTATGATTTAAGGGCAACAAAAGTACAAATTTATTGATTCTATACAGCATATAACCCCTGATATTGTAAGTTGATTAGAATCAACAAAAAAAGAAATACTAAAAAAGCCATTCTTTTTAGGAATGGCTTTTTAAATTATGAATAATTAAAGTTTAGTCTTTTAACACTTCTCCTTTAATTCTTACAACTTTAGGTTGTTCTGTTGCATTAGACACAATGGTTACTGTTTTAGAAAATCTACCTACTCTGTCTGTAGCATACTTTACTTTAATTTCTCCAGATTGTCCAGGCATAATTGGTTCTTCTGGTTTTGTTGGTACTGTACATCCACAGCTACCTTTAACACTTTGAATGACCAATGGAGCACTACCTACGTTTGTAAACTTAAAAAAACGGACACCATCTGCATTGTGAGCTACCTTTCCGTAGTCTATCACTTCTGTTTCAAATTTCATTTCTGGTTTTAAAGAACTTTCTTTGGCAGTGTTTGCGTGTTGAGCAAAACTTAGTAAAGGTGCCAAAGTCATACAAATAATAAGAGCTAATTTTCTCATGTTGGTTAAATTTTTGATAAAATTAAATTTTTATAGGAACATTCAATAACTATACCGTATTTTTTTTTTGTCATAAGTATATTTGTATTTTCGCATTCTGTTATTTAACAAAAACAAACAATGAGTATTCCTAATAAATACAATGCTACTGCGGTAGAAGAAAAATGGTACGACTACTGGATGAAAAACAACTATTTTCATTCAACACCTAACAATAAAAAACCTTATACAATTGTAATCCCTCCACCTAACGTAACAGGGGTATTGCACATGGGACACATGCTTAACAATACCATTCAAGATGTATTGATTCGTAGAGCTCGTTTAAGAGGTTACAATGCTTGTTGGGTACCTGGAACAGACCACGCATCTATTGCTACCGAAGCTAAAGTAGTAGCTAAACTTAAATCTGAAGGGATTAATAAAGAAGACCTTACTAGAGATGAGTTTTTAAAACACGCTTGGGAATGGACAGATAAGCATGGTGGAATTATTTTGGACCAACTTAAAAAATTAGGTGCTTCTTGCGATTGGGAACGTACAAAATTTACTATGGATGCAGATTTAAGTGAGTCTGTAACCAAAGTTTTTGTTGATTTATACAAAAAAGGAGATATTTATAGAGGTTACCGCATGGTAAACTGGGATCCTGAAGCAAAAACTACGTTGTCTGATGAGGAAGTTATTTTTGAAGAAAAACAAGGAAACTTTTACCACATCAATTATAAAATTGAAGGGACTGATGAAGTCGTAACCATTGCAACTACTCGTCCAGAAACATTGTTAGGAGATACCGCTATTTGTATCAATCCAAATGACGAAAGATACACACATCTTAAAGGAAAAAAAGCCATTGTACCTATTGCCAATAGAGTGATTCCTATTATAGAAGATGAATATGTAGACATTGAGTTTGGAACGGGTTGTTTAAAAATAACACCAGCACACGATCAAAATGATAAAGTTTTAGGGGAGAAACACAACCTAGAAGTTATTGATATTTTAAATGATGATGCTACTTTAAATGAAAACGGATTGCATTACAACGGTAAAGATCGTTTTGTGGTTCGTAAAGAAATTACCAAAGAGTTAGAGGAAATTGGAGCTTTGGTAAAAGTAGAACAACACATGCACAAAGTGGGAACATCAGAAAGAACAAAGGCGGTTATTGAGCCTAAAATTTCTGCTCAGTGGTTTTTACGTATGGAAGACATTGTAAAACCTGCTTTAGATGCGGTGTTAAAAGATGAAGAAATTAAGTTGTATCCTAAGCGTTACAATAATACATACCGTCATTGGTTAGAAAATATTCGCGATTGGAATATTTCTCGTCAATTGTGGTGGGGACACCAAATACCTGCTTTTTTCTATGGAGAAGGAGTAGAAGATTTTGTAGTAGCTACTTCTATTGATGAGGCATTGCCTTTAGCTAAAGAAAAATCTGGAAACAGTAATTTAACAGTTGCCGATTTAAAACAAGATGAAGATGCTTTAGATACTTGGTTCTCTTCTTGGTTGTGGCCAATTTCTGTTTTTGATGGAATTAACAATCCAGATAACGAAGAAATTAATTACTATTACCCAACTAATGATTTGGTTACAGGGCCAGATATTATTTTCTTTTGGGTAGCTAGAATGGTATTTGCAGGGTATGAATTTAGAAATGATAAACCATTTAGCAACGTATATTTTACAGGAATTGTTCGTGATAAGCAAAGACGTAAAATGTCTAAATCTTTAGGGAACTCTCCAGATCCAATTGAGTTGATGCAACAATACGGAGCAGATGGTGTTCGTGTAGGGTTGTTATTATCTGCTGCAGCGGGTAACGACTTAATGTTTGATGAAGATTTATGTGCGCAAGGACGTAACTTTGCTAACAAAATATGGAATGCCTTTAAATTGATTAAAGGATGGGAAGTTTCAGAAACCGAAGCACAACCAGAGGCTTCTAAAATTGCTATTGATTGGTACAAAGCTAAATTCCAAAAAACATTGGCTGAGATTGATGCTAATTTTGAAGTGTATAGATTGAGTGATTCTTTAATGAGCATTTATAAATTGGTTTGGGAAGATTTTTGTGCGTGGTTCTTAGAAATGGTAAAACCTGCTTTTGGATCTCCAATGGATGCTGTTACTTTTAAAGAAGTAATAGGAATCTTAGAAGATAACTTAAAGATTTTACATCCGTTTATGCCTCACCTAACCGAAGAAGTTTGGCAGTTAATTGCAGATAGAACACCAGAAGAAGCTTTAATTATTGCAGAATATCCTAAAGCTACAGATTATGATCAAACTATTATTACTGATTTTGAATTGACATCAGAAGTAATATCAGGAATAAGAACCATTCGTAAAGACAAAAACATTTCTTTTAAAGAAACCATTGATTTGTCTGTTTTAAACAACGATAATACATCTAAAGATTTTGATGCTGTAATTGCTAAGATGGGGAATGTAGCTATTATTAACTATGTTACAGAAGCAGTAGAAGGTGCACTGAGTTTCCGTGTAAAATCTAACGAATATTTTGTGCCAATGGCTGGAGCTATTGATGTAGAAGCAGAAGTAGCTAAATTAAAAGAAGAATTGTCTTACACAGAAGGTTTCTTAAAATCTGTTCAAAAGAAATTATCTAACGAACGTTTTGTGAACAATGCTCCTGAAAAAGTAATTGAAATAGAACGCAAAAAAGAGGCAGATGCTATGGCTAAAATAGAAACTATTAAAGCAAGTTTAAGTTCTTTGGCATAAAAGAACTTACAATTCATAAGATAAAAGTCGAAAGTGTATGCTTTCGACTTTTTTTATTGATTCAATTATAATATAATTTTAACACAAAGCAATGGTTCTCTATGTATATTTACTTGTATGGAAATAAGGTGTAAATGGTTGAAATTAATAGGTTTAATATTCTTTTCTGTTTTAGGAATAGAGTGTAATTCTGATGATAGTCTAAATGATTCAGTTAAAACAGAACCAAGGCCTGTTGAGAGTTTAGCTATAACCAATTTTGAATTGTTGGCTAACGATAACTCTGCTTATACCAATATTGATGTTGTTTTAGAATCTCATCTACATTCTGTAGACTCTTTGCTTGTCTGTTTATTTCCTGCATCTGTAGATTTTACAGATTTAACACCTGTAATCACTTATTTAGGAAGCACAATAGAGTACAGGGTTAACAAAAATAATTTTAAAGAATACGCGATCAAAAAAGGAGAGCGTATTGATTTTAGTTATCCGAATATTGTTGAATTTAAAGTTTCTAACTCAGACAAATCGCTGTATAAGATTTATAGAATAATTGTAGATACAGAAAGACCTATATTATTTAATTCTCCTCAAATTACAATTCCAGATACAAAAGCACATACCAATTACAGTGGTTTAGAAATTGAAACTTGTGTAAATGTAGGTAATTACCCTATTAGGCTTACATTTAGAACAGATAAATATGTAGATATAAATACACCTAATAACAACACAAACAATATTTTTAGTGCTACCCTTACAAATAGTATAGATGTTTTAAATCCTAATGAAGAAGCTAAAGTAAATGTGTTTACATCAAATGCCTCAGAAATTGGTACTTACAGTGCTGTAGCTTTGTTTGATTTTTATTTTAATGAAAATTTAGGCTATTTGGTATATGATGATCTAACCAATAACTATGTGAGTGATATTGGCTATAAACCATTAAGCCTTTTAATAAAAGGGAATATAATCAAATAAAAAACGTTAATTCCAAGACAACTGTTTGCGTTCCGTCCAATAATTTTCTTTATTTTGTTTTAAAGCTGCTAGTTTCTCAATTTCTTCTTGGGTCAATTTAAAGTTCAAACACATTAAATTTTCTTGAAGTTGTTTTTGAGTAAAAGCACCACTTAACAAAACATAAGGCTGTAAGGTATCTATAATAAATCGTAAAGCAACAGCATCTATGGTTACACTATATTTAGTGGCTAAATTTGTTAAAAGAGGAGGAGTGTTGTTAAAAATTCTACCATTGGCAATCCCTTCTTTAATAACAATCTTTTTCCCTTTAGATTTAAAATCGATTAAAGTTTGAAAAGTACTTTGTTCAAAAATATTATAAGTTACCTGAAAAACATCAAATAAAGGCTGATGGTTAATTTTGATACTTTCTGCTTCTTTTAAAACAGCATCTTGATTGGGTCCACTAGTTGTTAAACCAATTAACAAACCTGTTTCTTTTTTAATTTGGCTTAGTTTTTTTAATACTTTCTGATTTTCTAAAACTCCACTTTCTAAAGTTGCAGAATGGATTTGATACACCCTAAGTGCAGGCAGTAATTCCTTAGAGGTTTCCCATTGCTCCACTAGTTTTTCAATACTATGTTCTTTAATTTCATGAGCTCCTTTGTACCCCAATAGCCAATTAGCTACATAAGTATATCCCCATTTGGTGGCTAAATCTGTATCTGAATATTGATATAGGTTTTGCCATTCTCTTAAAAATTCTTCTCCTTTTCCATAAGATGGAGCGGTGTCAAAATAACGTACTCCTAGTTGATATGCAGTAGTTAACATATCAAAAGCATTGTTTTTAAAAGCTTCTTTACTTTTATCTACATTGCTATGCTCTCTTATGTTTATGTATTCTGGTCTACCCAAAGCCGCTAAGCCCAATCCTATTTTTGTCATGGACTAAAAATACTTAAATAATATAAAAAAAGAGGAGTTATTAATTTTAATAAAAGCTCTTTTCTTAGTTTTAAAAAACATCAAGCTTAATTTCTTTTAGTTTGATTTTAAATAATAGCAATCGGTTGTAAAACTTAGTCATTCTTAAAAGCTCGTACTAAATTGTATTTGATAAAATTCTAAAAATGACAAGCTTTCCTACAGATATAAAATCCATCACTCAAAGAATAAAAGCTATTGATCCTATAAAATATGCAAGTTCTAGAAATTATAAAGATGGTGCTGTAACCTATTTAAGTCCCTATATTTCTAGAGGTGTTATTAGTACCAAGCAAGTACATCAGTACATAAAAGAAATGGATCTGCCTTGGGGACGTACACAAAAATTAATTCAAGAATTGGCTTGGAGAGATTATTGGCAGCAAGTTTGGATTGCCAAAGGAGACTCTATTTTTACAGATTTAAAAAGACCACAGATTAAGGTAAATCACCATAAAATTCCCAAAGCAATTTTAGAAGCAAGCACAGGAATTATTGAAGTAGATAATGCCATAAAAGAATTGTATGCGACTGGTTATATGCATAACCATATGAGAATGTATGTGGCTGCTATTTGTTGCAATATAGGCCAATCACATTGGTTAGAACCTGCCAAATGGATGTATAGTCATTTGTTAGATGGAGATTTGGCAAGCAATCATTTAAGCTGGCAATGGGTTGCAGGAGCGTTTTCTAACAAGAAATATGTAGCCAATCAAGAAAATATAAATAAGTATTTTAAGAGCGATCAAACTGCTACTTTTTTAGATGTACCTTATGAAGCTTTTGATACGATGGAAATTCCTAAAGGGTTAAAAGAAACCAGCTCTTTTTCTAATGATTTGATGCTGCCAAAAACACAAACCCTTACGTTTGATAAAAACAAAAAAACACTCATTTATAATTATTATAATATTGATCCTTATTGGTGTAAAGGTGAAGACGTACAACGTGTGTTTTTGTTAGAACCCTCTTTTTTTGAGAAATATCCTGTAAGTCAAAAATGTTTAGATTTTTCTTTAGAACTCACTAAAAACATAAACGAAATTCATTTTTTTGTTGGTGAATTTTCTGAGTTGTTAAAATTTGTTGACGAACAAAACCTAGTTTACAAAGAACATCCTACCAATTTACATTACAAGGGTACACCGGTATCAAGAGATTGGATGAGTAGCGCTACAGGTTATTATACCTCTTTTTTTAAGTTTTGGAATCAATGTAAAAAAGAGTTATAAACAAAATGAAAAAACAACACTTACCCACAAAAATATGCGTTGTTTGCCAACGAAGTTTTACGTGGAGAAAAAAATGGGAAAAGAATTGGGAACAAGTAAAATATTGTAGCGAAAGGTGCAAAAAGAACAAAGTAAAAGCATGGGTAATCAAATAAATATTATTTTTCCACATCAACTATTTAAAGAAAGCAAACTAATTAACAATGGTTACAAAACTTATTTGGTAGAAGAGGAATTGTTTTTTAGTCAATACAAATTTCACAAACGAAAATTAGCATTCCATAGAGCTACTTTAAAATTTTATGAGCAATATTTAATCAGTAAAGGGGTAGAGGTAGTGTATATAGATGAGCAACATAAACTGTCGGACATTTGTAATTTTACTTTAGAAATAGAGGAGCAAAATATTAAGGAAGTTTATCTTATAGATTGTGTTGACAATTGGTTGGACAAAAAAATAAAATCTGCTTTTAAGGGCTGTGAACTACATGTTTACGATAATCCAAATTTTATCAACTCAACAACCGCTATTGATGCTTATTTTAAAAAAGATGCCAAGTCTTATTTTCAAACTAATTTTTATAAAAAACAACGAAAGGATTTAGATATTTTAATGGATTTTAACGATCAACCCAAAGGAGGAAAGTGGACGTTTGATAGTGATAACCGTAAAAAGTATCCAAAAGATAAAATTCCACCGGCTATTTATTTTCCTGAAGTTAGCGAGTATTGGCAGGAAGCAGTTGTTTATGTAGAGAAATATTTTAATGATAATTATGGAGAAATAAATAAGGGAGTTTATTATCCTACAGATTTTGAAACTTCTGAAGCTTGGTTACATCAGTTTTTTGAATATAGATTTTCAGAGTTTGGAACCTATCAAGATGCAATAGTAAAAGAAGAGGTGTTTATGCACCACAGCTTACTTTCTCCGCTAATTAATATTGGTCTTTTATCTCCTTTAGAGGTTATTCACAAAGCTATTGCTTATGGAAATGAAAAGGATATTCCTATGAATTCTCTTGAAGGTTTTATAAGACAGGTTTTAGGCTGGAGAGAGTTTTTAAGAGGGGTTTATGTAGCAAAAGGTAGTTTTTGTAGAACTCGAAATTTTTGGGGTTTTAAAAGAAAAATACCAAAGAGTTTTTACAATGGAACTACGGGTATTGCTCCGGTTGATGAAACGATAAAAAAAGCTTTAAAAACGGGATATTGTCATCATATAGAGCGTTTAATGGTGTTGGGGAATTTTATGCTTTTGTGTGAGTTTGATCCAGATGAAGTGTACCAATGGTTTATGGAATTGTTTGTAGATGCTTATGATTGGGTTATGGTCCCTAATGTTTATGGAATGAGTCAGTTTGCTGATGGAGGTGTGTTGGCAACAAAGCCATATATAAGCGGATCTAATTACATTAAAAAAATGAGCAACTACGGCACTGGAGATTGGCAAGTGGTGTGGGATAGTTTGTTTTGGAATTTTATAGACCAGCAAAGCGACTACATAAAGAAAAATCCTCGTTTATCTATGATGTATCGTACTTTTGAGCGTTTATCGGCAGAAAAAAAAGAAACACACCTAAAAAATGCAGCTATGTTTTTAGAGCAGTTAGATAGAGAATTGGAAGGCTAGTTCATATTGATTGCATAAAAAAAGAGTTGTTATTCCATGGAATAACAACTCTTTTTTAAGTTTTAAACTTCTATCAATTATTTAATAGAAAAAGGTTTGATTGTGGCTTTGTCAATATTTTCTTTCCAAGTAGAATTTGAAGGTCTAATAGAAGCATTGATAAAATAAGAATCTCCTTTTTCAAATCCATCCTTATTGTATAATTTAATAGCTGTGGTAGTAGCTCCTTTGCTAACTTTAACTTTTCTACCAGCAATCCATTTGTTGTTTGTAGAATTTTTTAATTCTAAAACAATATCTCTATCAGTAGTAGCAGCATATTTAACATCAAAAATTAACAATTTAGGATTTGCCAATTTTCCAGTTCCTTCAATAAAAGAAATTTTATCTTCAGTAATTTCACCATTACTAGCATTTTTACCAATAGCAAATGGCTTAAGCTCTTTTTTTACAATAGCATCTTTCCAAGTGCTTCCTACAGGTCTAATAGTAAGAATTACAGTATAGTTGCTTCCATCTTTAAATTGACCTTTAGTGTTAAGTTTTACTTTAGTAGTTCCTTCACCTTTATCAACTTTAACAGTTCTACCTGCAACCCATTTGTTTGTTTCAAAGTTTTTAAGCTCTATGTTAATTTCTCTGTCTTCTGAGGCAGTGTAGTTCACTTCAAAAACTAATGGTTTTACATTTTGAACACTTGTAGTTTTGTTGGCAAAAGATACATTATCTTTTTGAGCAGAAGCTAAAGAAAAAGAAGCAAAAGCTAAAACTAAAGGAAGTACTTTTTTAAAGAATTTTGTTTTCATAAATATCATTATTATTGGTTAATTCATCAAATTTATAACTATATAAAACAGGGAACAATAAAATTTGTTTTTATAAGTAATAGTCTAGATTTTGTATAGATTTAGCGACGTTTTTTAGATGTTAAATTCTACATCTGTTCTAGTACTTTGTTGCTTTGTTATAATAGTACTTTTTAACTACTACAACTCAACATAGAACAACCTGGTTTTTGTTTGGCCCAATCGGGTCTTTTGGCAAACCATTTTTGAAATTTGGGTTGTTCATCATATGGTTTTTGAATAAGATTGTACAGTTCATCTATCAAACTATAATCACCATTTTCGGCAGCTTCTATAGCTAATTGAGACATGTAATTACGCAATACATACTTAGGATTTACGGCATTCATGTTCCTAATTCTATCTTGTTTAGAAATAGATTGGTTATCTAATCTTGTTTTGTATTGTTCAAACCAAACTTGCCATTCGGTTAGTGTTTCGTTTTTTAATTGTTCTGGAATGTAAAAAGCTTCTAAGCAATCTTCAATTTTATTGGCAGTTGCTAGCAGTCTAAAAAAGATGGTCGTGTCTGTTTCTATCAATTTTAAATTGGTTTCTAAAGACTGAATTAAAATATAATCTTGTTTGTTAGGAGTTTCAATACCAATTTTTGCACACATCATTTGTAGGTTTTGTGCTTCAAATTGTGTTTTATAACTATTCAAAGCTTTTTCTAAAGGTTTAGCATTTTCTGTTAATGTATAAAACGTGTTGGCCAATTGATACAAATTCCACAAACCAATATTAGGTTGTTGTCCGTAACGGTAACGTCTGTTCTGACTATCGGTTGTATTTGGAGTCCAATTTGGATCAAAATTATCTAACCAACCATATGGACCATAATCTATGGTTTGTCCTAAAATAGACATATTATCGGTATTCATTACCCCATGTACAAAACCTACGCGTTGCCAGTGTACAATCATTTTTACGGTTGCATTTACAATTTCTTGAAAAAGTGCTACGTAACTGTTGTTGTCGTTTTCTTTTAAATGAGGGAAATAATGACGAATGGTATAGTTGATTAATGCAGCCAAGTTGGTTTTGTCGTTTCTGGAAGCAAATATTTGAAAGCTTCCAAAGCGAATAAAACTTTCTGAAACTCTACAAACAATGGCTCCAGGTTCATAGGCAGCATTTCCGTTGTAAAATAAATCTCTTAAAACCTGATTTCCTGTTAAAGATAAAGACAAAGAACGCGTTGTTGGCACCCCTAAATGATGCATAGCCTCGGCACATAAATACTCGCGTATAGATGAACGTAACACCGCCAAACCATCGGCAGTTCTAGAATATGGAGTTTTTCCGGCTCCTTTTAATTGTAAGGTATAAGATGCATCGGTTTTTACTTGAAATAAGTTAATTGCTCTACCATCTCCTAATTGACCTGCCCAATTTCCAAATTGATGCCCACCATAACACATAGCATACGGCTTTGTATTAGAATATATAGAGTTTCCTGTAACTAGATTTAAAAAAGCATCTGAATTTAATTCTGATGTTTTAAACCCTAATTTTTGAGCTAAGTTTTTATTAACATGTAATAATTTAGGAGCTTGGGTTTGAATAGGATTTGCATATGAATAACAAGCATTGGTTACCTGTCTTGTAAAATTTTCTAAATTTTCATCAGCAGGAAGTTCACTTGTAAAAGTATTTTGTATGTTTAATTTCATTTTATTCAATAATATCTTTCCATTTAGGACTACGTTGTGCTATAGCTTTTACATAACTACAAATTGCTACAGCCTTGTATCCTTCTTCGGTTAATTTCTCAAATGTTTTTTCTACCAAAATTTTTCCAATTCCTTGTCCTCTTAAACTTGTGGGTACCTCAGAATAGGTAAGGTACATTTTTTCGTTTTTGATGACATATTCTACATAAGCAATATTTCCATCAACATTTAAAATGTAGTTTTTTTTGTCTTTTTGATGAGTAAACTCCATAAGTTTTATTTTAATTTATTGGCATGTAGTTTTCTTAATTTATTTAGTTTAGGTCCTACCACCATGGCACAATAACCTTGTTCTGGGTTTTGCTTGTAATAACCTTGATGATAATCTTCGGCATCAAAATAATTAATCAAAGGGCTGATTTCTGTTACAATAGGTTCGTTAAAATATTGTTGAACCTCTTTTGTAATTTGCTCAGCTATTTCTTTTTGGGTTTTATTATGATAAAAAATAACAGAGCGATACTGTGTACCTACATCTGCTCCTTGACGATTTAATGTTGTAGGATCGTGAGCTGTATAAAATAACAGTAAAATTTCTTCAAAGCTAATAATATCAGCATCAAATTCTATTCTAATTACTTCTGCATGTCCCGTTAATCCAGAGCATATTTCTCGGTATGTAGGTGTTCCAGGTACGGTTCCTCCACTATAACCCGATGTAGCTTTTAATATACCTTTTACTTCATTAAAAAAAGCTTCTACACACCAAAAGCATCCGGCTCCTAAAGTAGCTTGTTCTATTTTAGCCATTATTTTTTTGTTAAAGATTCTGAGTTTACGCAATAACGCAAGCCACTAGGTTCAGGACCATCAGGAAAAACATGACCTAAATGGCTATCACAATTGTTACACTGTATTTCTACACGAATCATGCCATGAGATTCATCTTTTATGTATTTAATCGCATTTATTCGTGTAGGTTGTGTAAAACTTGGCCATCCGGTTCCAGATTCAAATTTTATTGTAGCATCAAACAACTCATTACCACAACATACACAACTGTAAATACCAGGTTGATGACTTGTACAAAATTCACCCGTATGAGGCATTTCTGTACCCGACATTCTGGTAATTTGAAATTGCTTTGGCGTTAAAATCTCTTTCCATTCTTTAGCAGATTTTTCTACTCTATTATTGGGAGATGGATTTCCTTTTATGCTAAAATGTATAATATCTTTCCAGGTAAGCATAGGTGTTGTTTTATTTTTTAGTAACAAAAGTAGAGAAAAGCTTACAGATATTTAATGAGTTTAAAAATATGTATATATTGCGAAAAAATTAAAAATGAAAAAGAATTACACCTTCGTTATTTTACTAATAACATGTGCTTTTTTTTGTGTAAATGCACAAGAAAACCCGTGGAAGTACCCCAATGCAAATCAATTAAGAAATGAGTTTTCTATTAGGTATAAAATTATCTACGAAAAAACGTTAAATAAATTTGAGCAAGAATACTATCCTAACGAAAGAATTATAACTTTTAACAAGGATTTTATGTTGATTAAAGACTTTAGTCCTAAGACCAAATTAAAATATACTCATCATAAATTATTAGATTATAACAATCAAATAATATATGAATGCACAGATTCCAATAATTATAAAACAGCAGTTAGTACTCCTTTTAAAAAAGGAACTATAAATGCAGAAAATCAAAATAGAACTAAAAAAATTATAGGGCTTAATTGTAAAGAGTACATTGTTTTAACAAATGGAGTACCTACAACAATATATGCTACAGAAAGTTTAGGATTAAAATATGTAGATAATTATAATATAGAAGGGTTTGTTTTAGAATATCCGTTTTATTCAAAAAAATATGGAAGAGGAAAATATGTAGCAAAAAGTATTGCATCAATAAAATTACCTAAAACGGTTTTTTCACTTACTAATTACCAAAAGTATACGGCAGAAGAATGGATTGAGTATAAAAAGAATGGAAAAAAATCTATTAGTAATGTAAAATACCAATATTTAGAAGAAAAAGCTCCTAGATTGCGATTAAAGACTTTAGATAAAGTTAAAGTAGACACCAAAAAAATGTTAGGAAAATGTATGATTCTTAATTTTTCTTTTGTAAAATCTGGAGCATGTAAAAATGCAATTCCTTATTTAAATGATATGGAAGAACATTATAAAAACAATCCAAATGTACTTGTGTTGAGTCTTTTTTTAGATGATCCGTATGATGTTGAAGTGTTTAGAGAAAAAACAGGAATTCATTATCAATTAGTTGGAGAAGCAAGGTGGTGTGCAGAACGTTTTGGTATTGAACGTTACCCAGCTACTATGATAATTAATCAAAAAGGTATTGTTAAATATGTTACCTACGGATTAGGGGCTAGAACCTCAAAAGAAATTATGAATAGGGTAGATAATTATATTACAAGTCTAGAGTAGTTTAAAGAGTTAACATCAATTAGTTATAAAGCTAAATGTAGTATCTTTGCATTCCATTTTAAATAATTTATGTCAGAAGATACAAATCAACATATGGTAAACGACAAAGAAGTAAAACAGTGTATTCACACACTAGAGTCTTTGTTGCAAAATACCCATCAGCTTTTTGAAATGCCAGAAGAACAACGTGTTGCTTTAATGAAAGTAGCAGGTTTGTTAAGTAGACCTACAAAAGAGGAGCAAGATAGAAGAAGAAAAGATGCTAAAAAAGCAGCCAAACGTAAACAGCGTGAGCGTGAAAAACATGCACGTAAAGAAACGGGAATTAGGTCTGCCAGAGAAGCAGCTGTTTTTGAAGCCCCTAAAATGTTAACGTTTACAGAAATAAAGAAAGACGATACACCAGAACTAGAATCACCTAGAAATTGTTATGTATGTAAAGCCTTGTATACAAAACTGCATCATTTCTACGATAGTATGTGTACAGAATGTGGTGATTTTAATTATGCCAAGCGTTTTCAAGAAGCAGATTTAACTGGGCAGGTGGCCATTATGACGGGTTCTCGTTTAAAAATAGGATATCATATTACATTAATGATGTTGCGTTCTGGTGCAACCGTTATAGCAACAACTCGTTTTCCTGCAGATTCAGCTTTAAGATTTGCAAAAGAACCTGATTTTCAAGAATGGGGACATCGTTTAAAAATTCATGGTTTGGATTTAAGACACATTCCTAGTGTAGAAATATTTTGTAATTATATAGAACAAAAATACGATAGATTAGATATTTTAATTAACAATGCTGCACAAACCGTACGTAGACCTGCTGGTTTTTATTCACATTTAATGGAGAATGAAGAAAAACCATTATCTGCTTTACCCGTAAATGCCCAAGAGTTGTTAAGCGATCATTATAGTTGTTTAAATGAGCTAAACTTGTTAAGTGGTAGTGTAGTTGCTACTAAAAACAATGCTCCGGTAAGTTGGCACGGAGAGCAACCTGGAGTTGGTCTAAGAGCATCTGCTAAATTGTCTCAAATACCTTATAGTTTTGACAGTTCTTTAACAACTAGCGAGGTGTTTCCAGAAGGAGAATTAGATGCAGATTTACAACAAGTAGATTTACGTAAAACCAATAGTTGGCGATTAAAAATAGGGGAGATTGAAACTACTGAAATGGTAGAGGTACAATTGGTAAATTCCGTAGCTCCATTTGTATTGATCAACCGTTTGGCAGAGTTGATGAAGAAAGAGAACACAGGAAAAAAGCATATTATAAACGTATCTGCTATGGAAGGAAAGTTTTATCGCTTTAAAAAAGAAGATAGACATCCGCACACCAATATGGCAAAAGCCGCTTTAAATATGTTAACGCATACATCTGCATCTACCTTAGCAAAACACGGTATTTATATGAATGCTGTAGATACTGGTTGGGTTACCGATGAAGATCCTGTGGAATTGTCTAAAAAGAAACAAGAAGTACATGATTTTCAGCCACCGTTAGATATTGTAGATGGTGCTGCTAGGGTGATAGATCCTTTGTTTGATGGAATTAATACAGGAAAACATTGGTGTGGTAAATTCTTGAAAGATTACAAACCTATAGATTGGTAAAACAATTCAATAAAAAAGAGTAGCAAATGCTACTCTTTTTTGTGTTTAGGTTTTTGTCTTCTGATGACCATGTTCTGGATTTGAGCAATGTTATGAGCTGCCATTTGAGCTCTAGTAGCCAAATCACCCACATACAAACTGTTGATTGTTTTTTCCCATATAGATAGCCATCTATCAAAATGTACTTGATTTATGGCATGATCAAAAGCCGCATCGGTTTGTATATGTTTTTGCGTAGGGCTACCTTTAAATTTAGGAATTCCAAATAAATTAGTTTCCCAAAAATCCGTTAATTTTTCTAGATGTGCTGGCCATTCATCATCTTTAATCATATGATTAAAAATAGGTCCTAGTAGTTCATCCACTCTAATATTGTCATAAAAGCTGCAAACTAATTTGTATACATCTTTTCTGTTTTTAATATCTGTTTTCATGCTGTAAAAATACAATCAATTTAGTTGTGTATTTTATGAAATATATCATGATTTTATCAATAACATAAAATAATAAATTAATTACTATGGGGAGTTTGAAATGTGTGTTTTAAGTTTTTGATTTTATCTTCTAATTCAAAAGAAGTTTTAGTTAAAGAAAGTTGTTCTATGCGTGGATCATCTGTAGAAAATATAAAAACAGGTGAAAATTTTTCTAATGCCATTGAAAAAAGTGTGGTAATGGCAATTTCTTTAGGACCGTTTACTAAAAATATAGATTTTATTTGGCTAGGAGGAATTTTTGCTTGTTGGGTTACAAGCATTCTATGTTGGGTAAGTTCATTTACATCCTGAGTAGAAAAACCCATTTGTGCTTTTCTATAATCTGCAATAATGTCTTTTAAATTAGAAACATCGGTTTCTTTAAAAAGAAAACTTAAAAAAGAGCTTAACATTAACTTTGTAATTGTTCCTTGGTATTTAACAATTAATATTGTGTTGTTGTTAAAATATTCATAACAAATCATTTAAATTTATTTTACTGATAGTCAATGAAATAAATTTAATAAAAATGATTGGTTTTTTTATTTAAAACACTAAAATATAGTCTTGTAAATAAATAGGGCATAAGTAATTAGTAAAAGTATTCCTTCTTTTAATCCAAAATTTAATTTTTTAGGTATAAAACACAAAGGAAATATAAGTACTGATACTCCTAGCATCCAAAAAATATCGTTACTTATTATTTTAGGATCTCCTACAGTTATTGGGTTTATAATAGAGGTAATTCCTAGTACTGCTAAAATGTTAAAAATATTAGATCCGATTAAGTTTCCTATAGATATTGCTTTTTCTTTCTTAATAACAGCAATAATAGAGGCAGCAAGTTCTGGGATACTTGTACCAACAGAAACAATAGTTATACCAATAATTCTTTCGCTAATTCCTATTTCTTGAGCCAAACCAACAGCTCCTTTAATTAACAATTCAGAACCTCCCCAAAGGCCAACACCTCCTAAGGCTAAATAAATAATGGTTTTGCTTAATGGAATGGTTTCTGTTTCTAAATCTATAGTTTCTATGTTCTTTTTTCCTTGTATTTTTAAAAGGAAAATTAAAAACACAATTAAAAATAAAAAGAAGATAATTCCCTCATATCGGTTTAAAATACCATCAAAACCAATAAAGAAATACAATAGAAGAGAAGCTATCATCATAATAGGTCCATCTATGGTGTAAAAAGAACGGTCTACACTAATAGAGCTTAAACATGTTGTAATTCCTAATACTAGTGCAAGATTTGCAATATTAGAACCAATTACGTTTCCTAAAGCAAGATCAGGAAAGCCCTCTAAAGCAGATTTGATACTTACAATTAGTTCTGGAGCAGATGTAGCAAAAGAAACCACAGTCATACCAATAACTATTTTGGATATGTTTAGTTTTAAAGAAATATTAACAGATGCCTTTAAAAGCCAATCTCCTCCAAAAATTAAGATAATTAAACCTGTAATAATAAAGAGTGCATTCATTTTATTAAATTTAATGCGAATATAGTTCTTAATAACAAGAAGATGAAAAAAAGAATTTTTAGATTTTTAGCAAAAATAAACAAGATGTTTTTGCCAAGTTTTTCTCGTAAAGGACTGGATATAAGTAAAGCAAATACTTTTCAGAAAATGATAATTGCGTGGCGATATTACATTACTAAAAATTCTCTTTAAAAAATAGAAAAATATTTTGTGACATTGTAATAAACCTGTATATTTGCATCCGCAATAGGCTCCGTAGCATAACTGAATAGTGCACTTGATTACGGCTCAAGAGGTTGGAGGTTTGAATCCTCCCGGAGTCACTATAAAGCTCATAATATTAATTTATTATGAGCTTTTTTTATGCTTAAATTATTCTATTTTTACTCCAAAAAAACGATGAAAAATATTTGTTTATCAATCTTAATAGTTCCTTTTTTATTGTTAGCGCAAGAAAAAAAGTCTTCTTACTTTTCTAAAACAACAAATTTGGCCTACAAAGTGTTTAAAACATCTGTACAAACAATTCCTACTGATTTTACTTATATGGGAAAAAATGTATCTGATGATTGGACAAAATCGGCATTGTATACAGGTTTGGTAGGCTCGTTAATATTGGTAGATAAACCGGTTACCCAATTTTATCAAGAACATATAGAAAACAATATTAGATACTCTTTACCCAACATAGCTATTAACAACAATACATATCCGTGGGTTAGCGGTAATGATGCGTATTTATTTTACACCATGTCTGGTATGTATGTAGGTTCTTTATTTTCTGCATATGAAAAAGGACAGTATGCTGCAGTTAATAGTTTTAAAGCATTGACTTATTCTATTTTAATAACTCAAATTTTATTAAAATCTGCCTTTGGAAGACAAAGACCTTATACGAGTCTAAAACAGGGTACAGATATTCTTTCTCATACAACAGATAATCCTTTTGATTTTTTTAATGATAGAGGAGGAAAGATTTTAATGTCTGATAGAAAAGGATCTTCAATGCCGTCTTTACATGCAACTGCTTTTTTTGCAATTGCGAAAGTATTTCAAATGGAATTTGATAATTACTGGATTCCTTATAGTGTTATTGGAGTTGTTTTTGCAGCCGAAATTAAGGAACACAGACATTGGGTTTCTGATTTGGTTGCAGGTGGAATTATAGGAACTGTAATTGGTAGATCTGTTGTAAAAAGTAGTTGGAAAGCTAGAGGTATTTTACCAAATAAGGATCAAGAAGTTTCGTTCAAATGTATTCCCACCATTTCATCATCTTATAATGGATTGCAATTGGTAGCTACGTTCTAAATAAAAAAAAGGAGAAAAAGTAGAGTGCCCCCAAAATGTTAGACACAATTTGGGGGTATTTTTATGTCTAGAAAAGTAAAATACACATTAGGCTTTAAACAAGAATGTGTGAAGTTAGTTCTTAAAGGAGAACGCTCTATAACTAGTTTGAGTAAAGAGCTAGGTTTTGATAGTTCTCTTCTTTCTCTTTGGTGTAGGCAATATGAACACAAAGGAGTTCAAGGTTTGTTACCAAAGATAAATAAACAATATACATCATCATTTAAACTTGATATTTTACAACGAATAGAAAAAGAACATCTTTCTTTAGAGCAAGCATGTATTCTATTTGATATTGGAAGTGGTGCTAGTATTATTAATTGGCAAAGAAGATATAAATCCTTAGGTTTGAAAGGTCTTAAAAATCAACCTAAAGGAAGACCTATCGGAATGAAACCCAAGTCTAGAAAAAATAAATCTATACCATTAACTAGAGAAGAAAAACTTTTAAAAGAGAATCAATCTTTAAAAGCAGAACTTGATTTGCTAAAAAAGTTACAAGCCTTAGCTCAAGCCAGAGAGAAAAAGCAATAGTCATAAATGAGTTAAGGCATAAGCATGATTTGTCGGTATTGTTACATCATGCAAAGATGGCTAGAAGTAGTTTTTATTATCATTTACAAAAAAGTAAAGAGCCTGATAAATATGAATTTATAAAAAGGTTTATTACTCAAATCTACCATCAACACAAAGGTAGGTATGGTTATAGAAGAATCACTTTAGTACTAAACAACAGAGGGATTATCATCAATCATAAAACAGTATTAAGACTAATGAAGTCCATAGGGTTAAAATCTTTGATTAGAGTTAAAAAGTATCGTTCTTACAGAGGAGGTCAAGGTAAAATAGCTCCCAATATACTTAAACGGAATTTTAAGGCTTCTAAAACCAATCAAAAATGGGCTACAGATATTACAGAGTTTAAAGTTAAAGGTCAAAAACTTTATTTGTCTCCAATTATTGATTTATGTAGTAGAGAAATCATTAGTTATCAAATTTCTAGGAGTCCTAATTTTAGACAAATAACTCAAATGCTGGGGAAAGCTTTTAAAAAGTATAAAGCAGCAAATGTGTTATTACATTCGGATCAAGGATGGCAATATCAAATGGAAAAATATCAGAATATCTTAAAAAAGAACAAGATGATTCAAAGTATGTCTAGAAAAGGGAATTGTTTAGATAATGCTATTATTGAAAATTTCTTTGGAACTTTAAAATCTGAGCTGTTTTATCTAAAACAATGGAACTCGATTGAGCAATTAGAAAAGGAAATTAATGAATATATTTGCTATTATAATAATGATAGAATATCAGTAGCTTTAAATGGAATGAGCCCGATAAAATATCGAGCTCATATCAATAATTAATTTTTTAACCGTCCAACTTTTTGGGGGCTGTCCAAAGTACATTACACTTTTTCTCCTTTTTTTATTGTAAATTAGATGTTACTCTACATGGAAAGTTTGTATTCCGTGAATTGGAGTTCCATCATCAGCAATACCTTCTATTTCTATTATATAATCACTTCTTAAATCACTTGTGTAAAAAGAAACTTCTGTATTTCCGTTAGTATTTGTTCTAATAATTGGCTCCCAATGCAGGGTCGTTCTTAAATCAGATTTGTTTAACAATTCAAAATCGTTTACATGATCTGGGGCATAAAATTTTCTTGAAGTATAGAACCCTTTAGCTTGAAAATCTATAATACCTGGGCTTCTTTTTATGCTTTTACTCCCCACATCTCCTGTGTTAGAGTATAGGGCAATTACACCGTTTGCAGCGTTGCTAAATGTAACGGCATCAGAACCTTGTAAAATATCTATAAAAGAAATTTCATCTCCGTTAATAGACTGTAAAAAGCTTCCGTCTACTTCTAGGTTGTCTAAAACAATTTTAGCAGGGTTATTAGCTCTTCTTAAAAAAATGGTATCGCCATTAACAAAAACCCCATTCATTTGGCTAACAATATCAAAAGCAGTATAACTACCAGGTGCAGTAAAATCGTTTAACAAGTCTAAGCGTTCTCCCATCATAGGTTCACCATAATCGGTAAGGCTGTTCATTTCTTCTTGTCTTTTTTCTAGTTCAGTTTTTCTTTTAGCTACTAAAGTAATTTCGTTTAGTTTTTCCACTTCTTTTTCGTATCTAAACTTTTCTTCTTTGATGTATTGGGTTACTTTTATAAAATTGGCAACTTCTAGTTTTTTGTCCTCATCATCACTTTTGTTAAAGAAAACATTTTTTTCAATTTTTGGAGTACTACGGTCTTTATCTACTAAAATAACCACATTTCTAGATTTTCTTTTTTTAGATTTAAAATGATCCATTCTAGACTCTATAATTACAGGCATAGAATCAAAGAATACGTAAGGTCCAAATTTAAACTTTCCTAAAGTGTCTGAGTTTTTAATGGGTTCTTGAAAAATGTTTTTTCCAAAAAATGTTAACCTAGTGGGAGCAGAAAATGCTTCATATGGTTTTTTTAATTGTTTGGTAATACCAGAAATATACAGACCTAGTTCTGGTTTTATTGTAGGTGTAACTGTATCTGATTTGCTCAAAATTTGTGGCCAAGTAAAACGTCTCCAACCATGAGTCATCATTACTAAATCAAGTAAATATCTTCTTTTGCTATCATTTTCTTTTTCAAAGAAATAACCTGCATTTTTAACACTTCCTTTCAAATCGGAATTTAACAATAACCATGATTTTATATTACCAGATCTAGTGTTGTGTGGATACGCTTTTAAATCTCTAACAGCCATAGATAGGTTGCTGTTTACATTTTGATTGGCATTGTTTTTAACATTTAATTCTAAGGTTACTTTGCTACGTGCTTCTGCGGTTTTTTGTGAATTATGAATGGTTAATTTTAAATTATTATTAGGGTTGTCTATAAAAATTAGCCTTTCTGCAACCGGGTTTCCGTTTTTATCAAATAATGTTATAGTTACAATACCATCTGCCAATTCTTTGGTAGAAATTTTAATTGTATTACTTGTTTTAGTTTCTGTTTCAAAGTTTTTATATAATAGATGTCCTCTTTGATGGGCAACTAAGTAAGATCCTTTTAAGCCATTTTCTAATGTAGATGAGTTGTGGATAATAATATGATCTCCGTTATTGGTTGCACCAAGCGTGTACCCTTTAGCTATTATTTTAGGCAAATAATATTTTTCTTCTTTTCCGTTAATCATAACACTCGCATAATAGTGTTTGTTTTCTTCAGGAATAAAAATAAAACTTCCCAATCCTAATTCCAATGTTTTAAAGTCTACAACTTCGTTATGGTTTTGATCTTTAATTATACCATTAAGATTTATTTGATTGTAGCGTTTGTCTTTTACTTCAAAAGCAATTTTATTGGCTGTGTTGTAAACTAAATTTCCACCTTCTGCATAAAATCTTAAATTGGGTCTGTTGGTTTCCTTTTGGATGGATGCTTTTTGAGAAACCACTGTGGTTGTTGGTTTTGGAGTATTGCTAGCTATGCTGTCTTGATTGGTAACTGCGTAAATAGGGATTTCTTTCTGAAAAAAATAATCACTACTATTATTTTGCATGTATTTGGTATAGGCTCTTAAAATGTAGGTTCCAGGAGTCCAGTTTTTATTAATTTTAAAATCACCAGCAGCAATGGTATTGTTAAAGAATAATCGTCTTTTAGATACAATACTATCTTTTGGGTTGATTAATTCTACATGAACTACTTTACTTTTGTTTGTTTTTTGGTGTGTTATTCCGTTTACCAAATAGGTAGAAAACCACAAATCTTCATCTGTAGAATAGAAAGGTTTGTCGGTCTGAATGTAGATTTTTTCTGGATGGTATTTTGTGTATAGATTAAGTTTTTGTTCAACTTTGTTTAAAAAGTCTGTAGCATTAAAAACAGTAAAAGATGCCAAGCATAATAAAATGCTAAATAATAATATTTTTTTCATGATTTTTTATAAGATTCTCTAACTTGTGTTAGACCTCAAAAATCAAATATAGTTTATTTTTAATTTAAAAAAAGATAAAAAAAAATAGGAAAGTTTTAAGCTTTCCTATTTTTTTATGAATTAAGTGTTTTATTTTATAAATGAATTACTTCATCATAAGCAGCAGCAACAGCTTCCATTACAGCCTCTGACATGGTTGGGTGAGGGTGAACTGTTTTTAATACTTCGTGTCCTGTAGTTTCTAATTTACGTCCTAAAACAGCTTCAGCAATCATATCAGTAACACCTGCACCAATCATATGACATCCTAACCATTCTCCGTATTTAGCATCAAAAATAACTTTTACAAAACCTTCTTTGTTTCCTGCAGCAGATGCTTTTCCAGAAGCAGAGAAAGGGAATTTTCCTACTTTAATTTCGTAACCAGCTTCTTTGGCTGCTTTTTCTGTTAAACCAACAGAAGCTATTTCTGGAGAAGCATAAGTACATCCAGGAATGTTTCCATAATCAATAGTTTCTGTATGTAATCCAGCAATTTTCTCTACACAAGTAATTCCTTCTGCAGAAGCAACGTGTGCTAAAGCTTGACCAGGAACAACATCTCCAATAGCATAGTAACCAGGAATGTTTGTTTGGTAGTAATCGTTTACAATAATTTTATCTCTATCAACAACAATTCCAACATCTTCTAAACCAATGTTTTCTATGTTTGTTTTAATACCAACGGCAGATAATAACACATCTGCTTCTAATTTTTCTTCTCCTTTTTTAGTTTTAACGGTAGCAACTACTCCATCTCCAGAAGTATCTACAGATTCTACAGAAGAATTTAACATTACCTTAATTCCAGATTTCTTTAAAGCATTACCAAAAGCTTTAGATACATCTTCGTCTTCAACAGGAACTACATTTGGCATAAATTCTACAATGGTAACTTCTGTTCCCATTGAATTGTAAAAGTGAGCAAATTCAACACCAATAGCACCAGAACCTACAACAATCATTTTTTTAGGTTGTTCAGGCAAAGTCATTGCTTGTCTGTATCCAATTACTTTTTTACCATCTTGAGGTAAGTTAGGTAATTCTCTAGATCTAGCACCTGTAGCAATAATAATATGGTCTGCATCGTATTCTGTTACTTTACCATCAGCATCTGTAACATCTACTTTTTTACCAGGTTTTATTTTTCCAAAACCATTGATCACATCAATTTTATTTTTCTTCATTAAGAACTGAACACCTTTGCTCATTCCTTCTGCTACACCACGAGAACGTTTAATTACTGCTTCAAAATCTTTATCAATAGCTTCAGCTTTTAAACCATAATCATCAACATGTTTTAAATAATCATATACTTGAGCACTTTTTAATAAAGCTTTTGTAGGAATACATCCCCAGTTTAAACAGATACCTCCTAAAGATTCTCTTTCAACAACAGCTGTTTTAAAACCTAGTTGTGAAGCTCTAATTGCAGTAACATATCCTCCAGGTCCACTTCCGATAACAATAATGTCGTATTTCATGTGTGTATTTTTTAATCTAGTGATTGAAATTTATAATGTATGCAAATGTAACAATTCAAAATTATATTACATAGCCTGCCAGCCTATAAATAATTGTTTATTAACTGTGCTTTTTATAACAAATTAATGTTTTTAAAAAGAAAACAAATCTGCTAAGTTACTGATGTTTTGAGGTTTAATAAAAAGATATAAAACGGTTTGTGCAAGAATGCTGTTTTGTGTTAGAAATAAATTATAGACAAGTTTTGTTTGTTTTGTGAAATTTTGCAACATCAAATAAATTTACAGAAATATATTGTGCAAGTATTTTAGTGTACGTTTATTCTTGTTTGTATTTTTACAGTGAATAAAATTGAACACTACTAATAGAAAACTTTGTTAGTTTTGTGTTGTTCCTATTATTTTAACAAAACTGATTTATTATTATTAAAAAAAGTGTTTTTACAATGAAGATTTCTGCAAAAACAATCAATATTATTCTTTTTATCTTATTTATTCTGTTTGCTGTTGTTCAGTTAAACGACCCAGATAGTGCCATTTGGTTTTCTATTTATGCAGCAGTTGCTTTTATTTGTTTGTATGCTATTTTTAAACCTATTCCCAAAGCTTTTTTAATACTAGTAATTGTACTGCTATTGGGCTATTCTTTGTTTTATTTATCTCTTTTTATTGATTATTTACAAATAGACCATAAAGAAGAAATTTTTGGAACCATGGTGTATGAAAAACCATATTTAGAAGGTTCTAGAGAATTTATGGGCCTATTAATTGCAGCTTTAGGAGTTTTGTATCAGTTAAAAAAGAAAAAGTAAATTATAAGTAACACTCAAAATTATGATTTCAAAAAAAGATCAACTTCAGTTCATTTCTAATATACAATCTCAATTTTCGCCAAAGGAATTTGATTGGATTGGTATAAAAACAGATCAAATTAGCTCTGTAGAAAGCAGTCAAAAATTCAACGTTTTTTTTAGTTTGGTTTCAAGATTTATTAAAGATGAAGTTTGTGAATGGGAAGAACATCAACAAAAAGAATTAGAAAACTTATATCCTGGATTTAATAACAATACTTGGAACAAACAAGAATTGGCTCGTATACAATTAATGATGAGCTTAGATGAAAAGATAAACAAATCAATAATTATCTCTTTTTTTGAAACGGCCGAAATTAAAGAACAAGTAGCCTTGTATAAAGGATTGTATTTGTTACAAAACGCTAAAGAATTTACACATCAATATACAGAAGGTATTAGAACCAATATTGCAGATGTATTTGATGCTATTGCTTTTGGAAATCCGTTTGCCAAAGCTTATTTAAGTGAATCAGAATGGAATCAGCTAATTTTAAAATGTTTTTTTATGGATAGAAACATTTCTAAAGTACAAGGGTTGGATGATGGAAAGAACAAAGATTTAGCAATTATGCTACAAGAGTTTGTAAAAGAACGTTGGGCAGCAGGTAGACAAATTCCTGTAGAAGCATGGAGAATGATAGAGGGATATTTAAGAGACGATGTTAAAGAGTTAATTTTAAAAAGAACTTCTACAGGTGTAGAAAAAGAAATATTAAATCAAATTATAAACAATCAACCATTATCTTCTGATTATTGGAATACAAATGGTTAAAAAATATAGATGTAAAATGAATTTTATAGATCCACACATACACATGATCTCTCGTACTACAGATGATTATGAAAATATGAGAGCTGCAGGAATTGTAGCAGTTATAGAACCTGCTTTTTGGTTAGGGCAACCACGTACCAATGTTGGTTCTTTTAAAGACTATTTTAGCACCTTGGTAGGTTGGGAGCGTTTTAGAGCTTCTCAGTTTGGAATTAAGCACTATTGTACCATGGGTTTAAACTCCAAAGAAGCTAACAATGAAGCTTTGGCAGATCAGGTGATAGAATTATTACCACAGTTTATTGCCAAAGAAGGTGTGGTGGCTATTGGTGAAATTGGTTATGATGATCAAACAGAATTGGAAGATAAATATTTTAGAATTCAATTAGAATTGGCCAAAGAGTACGATTTGCCTGTTTTGGTGCACACTCCACACAGAGACAAAAAACAAGGAACTTTACGAAGTATGGATGTGGTAAAAGAACACGGAATTCCGCCACATTTGGTATTGATAGATCACAACAACGAAGAAACCGCCAAAGCAGTGTTAGATCGTGGTTTTTGGGCAGGATTTACCATTTACCCCAAAACAAAAATGGGAAAAAAAAGAATGGTAGAAGTAGCCAAACAATACGGTTCTACCAAAGTAATTGTAGATAGTTCTGCAGACTGGGGGGTGAGCGATGCTTTGTCTGTACCCAAAACAGCAGCCTTAATGTTAGAAAAAGGTGTGTCTAAAGAAGATGTTCATCAAATTTGTTATCAAAACGCATTGTCTTTTTACAGTCAAAGCGGACAGTTTAATGAGTCGGATTGGTTGCAAGAAAACACGGTTGATCAAGCTGATTTGTTAGCCGGAAATTCTGTGTTAAGAGGTCAAGATCCTAAAAAAATAAACTTTAAAGGAATGGCAAAGTAATGTTTAACGCTAAATTAAAAGCATTCCTCTTAATTATAAGACCTGCAAACGTAGTCACTTCTGTAGCAGATGTTTTGGCAGGAATAGCCATAGCAGGATGTTTGCAGTATACAGAAATAACAAATCCGTTGTTTGTAAAAGGACTATTGTTGAGCTTTGCTACAGCTTGTTTGTATGCTGGTGGAATTGTTTTTAACGATATTTTTGATGTAGAATCGGATAGAATTAACCGACCAGAACGTGTTATACCTAGCGGAAAACTAAGTATACAACAAGCAAAAACAGCAGGAATTGTTCTTTTTATACTCGCTATAGCAGCTAGTTTGTGGGTTTCTGTTTTTAGCATGTTTGTTGCCATTGGTATTGTTATTTGTGCATTAACGTATGATAAATACGGTAAACATCATTCTTTTTTAGGACCTATAAATATGGGAATGTGTAGGGGATTGAACTTAATTTTGGGAATGAGTATTCTTACTCACTTAGATGAAAAACTATATTTAATAGCAATTCTACCTATTTTGTTTGTATCTGCCATTACATTAACAGCACAAAAAGAAACCAAAGGGAAAAACAAATTAGCCATTGCAGTAGCCATGTTGTTAGATGCTAGTATTGTGGTTGGATTCTTGTTAATAGCAAAAAACTTTAATTTTTCTTTACAAAAAGCAGGTGTTTTTTTAGCCTTGTGGTACGGTGTAAATGTAGTAGCCAAAATAAATGCGATTGTAAAAAACCAACCTAAATTAATTATGAAAGCGGTTAAAATAGCAGTTTTATCGTTAATTCCGTTAAATGCAAGTTATGTGGCTGGTTTTAGTTCTGTAAATACTGCATTATTGGTATTATGTTTGCTGCCTATTTCTATCTATTTTTCAAAAAAATTCCCTGTTACCTAATTTATGAATTCAACAAAAATAATTAAGCAATCCTTTCAAGTACAATTTGATTTTAATTTACTGTTTACAAGTAATTTGTTTGACACTAAAAACACAACGCTAGCCAATACAATTATTGACAAGGATAGAGTTGCTAAAGTGTTGGTTGTTTTAGACGGTGGGGTTTCTAAGGCTCATCCAAATTTAAAAACAAACATTCAAAATTATTTTAAACATTACCAAGAACAAATAAGTTTGCAAGGTGATGTGATGGAGGTTCCAGGAGGAGAAATTGCAAAAAATAATGATGCATACATCAATTCTGTTCTAGAAAAAGTAAATACATATGGTATAGACAGACATTCTTACATACTTGTAATTGGAGGAGGAGCAGTGTTAGATGCCATGGGATATGCAGCTGCAATTTCTCATAGAGGAGTTCGTTTGGTTCGTGTACCAACAACAGTATTGTCTCAGAACGATTCTGGAATAGGTGTTAAAAACGGAATTAATTTTGTTGGGAAGAAAAACTTTATAGGAACATTTGCGGTTCCTTATGCCGTTATTAACGACGATGCTTTTTTATCTACATTAGATGATAGAGATTGGAGATCAGGAATATCTGAAGCTATAAAAGTAGCTTTGATTAAAGATTATGAGTTTTTTGAATGGATAGAACAAAATACAGCCGCTTTAAATAATAGAAATTTAGAGGTGATGAATGAGTTGATTTATCGTTGTGCAGATTTACACATGAAGCATATTCAATATTCTGGAGATGCTTTTGAACAAGGTTCCTCTAGACCTTTAGATTTTGGTCATTGGTCTGCACATAAATTAGAACAACTATCTAATTTTAACATAAGACATGGTGAAGCAGTAGCCATAGGAATTGCTTTAGATAGTACTTATTCTTATTTAAAAGGTTATTTGTCAGAAACAGAATTGCATCGAGTTTTAAACACCACGTTAAACTTAGGCTTTTCTATTTCTTATACCGAAATGGATGAAGGAATTATAAAAGGCTTAGAGGAGTTTAGAGAACATTTAGGAGGAAAGCTAACCATTATGCTGTTGTCTGCTTTAGGAACTGGTTTTGAAGTACACGAAATTGAGGCAGATTTAGTGTTGAAATCCATAGATTATTTAAATAACTATTTGTCTTAAAAACAGGTTATATGAAATTAAATGAAGGACATTTAACGTACTGCACTAATATTCACCCAGGAGAAACATGGGACGAAGTTTTTAAAAGTTTACAAATACACACTTTGGCTATCAAAAAAAAAGTAGCCCCAACCAAAGCCCTAGGTATTGGTTTAAGACTTTCTGCCAAAAGTGCAAATGTTTTATTAGAAGGTAACCATTTAAAAGAATTTAAGACATGGTTGCAAGAGCATGATTTGTATGTGTTTACCATGAATGGTTTTCCTTATGGAGATTTTCATGATGTTGCCATTAAAGATAAAGTACACATACCCGATTGGACCACAAAAGACCGTATTGTTTATACTCAAAACCTAATTAAAATTTTAACCTATCTACTGCCTAATGGTATAGATGGAGGTATATCTACCTCTCCGTTATCTTATAAATATTGGTTTAATTCCACAGACGAAAAAGAAAAAGTAACAAGTATTACGTGTAATTCTATAGCTCAAATTGCTTTGGATCTAATAACTGTTAAGCAAACTACAGGAAAAACCATTCATTTAGATATTGAGCCAGAACCTGATGGTTTTTTAGAAAACACACAAGAAGTACTTTCTTTTTACAAAGAACATTTATTGCAAACGGGAGCAGCTATTGTTCAAAACACTTTAAATTGTTCTTTAGAAACAGCCCAAGAACATGTGTTAAATCACATTCAAGTTTGTTATGATGTTTGCCATTTTGCGTTGGCTTATGAACGTCCAGAGTTTGTCATCAAATCTTTGTTAAAGCATCAAATTAAAATTGGTAAAATTCAAATAAGTTCAGCAATTAAGTGCCAAAAATCAGAAAATATTTCTATACAAACGCAACAAGAATGTTTACAGCAGTTTGATGAACCTACCTATTTACATCAATCCATAGTACAGTTGCAAGACAATAGTTTGGTTCATTTTCCAGATTTAGCACAGGGAATAGAATTGATGAGTTCCCCAAATTTTAAGGAAATAAGAACCCATTTTCACGTACCTGTTTTTACCACAGATTTTAAGGTTTTACAGTCTACTCAGAATGATATTATAGCAGCTTTGCAATTGCTAAAAGAGTTAAAGTACACACAGCATTTAGAAATAGAAACTTATACTTGGGGAGTGCTGCCTGAATATTTACAGACAGATATTACTAGCTCTGTTGTAAGAGAATTAGAGTGGGTTACCAATCAACTAGAAAAATAAAATATCAAATGAAAAAAACAGTGGTTATAGATATTGTTGGTTTGTCAAGTTCCTTGTTAACATACGATGGTCTTTTTTTATCGGAATGGATTAAAAAGAGAAAAACATCTAAAATAAAGCCTGTATTGCCTGCGGTAACTTGTACAGCACAATCTACCTATTTAACAGGTAAATGGCCAAAAGAACACGGTATTGTTGCAAACGGATGGTATTTTAAAGACGAATGTGAAATAAAATTATGGAGACAATCAAACCATTTGGTAGAAGCTCCTAAAGTGTGGGATGTTGCTAAAGAAAAAAACAAAAATTTTACATGTTCTAATATGTTTTGGTGGTACAATATGTATTCTAATGCAGATTACAACGTTACTCCAAGACCTCAGTATAGAGCTGACGGTCAAAAGAAACCAGACTGTTATTCTAAACCAGGAGATTTAAGAGATCGATTGCAAAACGAATTAGGCACATTTCCTTTATTTCATTTTTGGGGACCTAACACTTCTATAAAAGCTACAAAATGGATTGCAGATGCTTCTAAATTGGTTTTTAAATGGCACTCACCAACATTGCAATTGGTTTACCTGCCTCATTTAGATTATGTGTTGCAAAAAACAAATGATGAAAAAGTTATTTTAAAAAATTTACAAGAACTTGATGCTGTTTTTAAAGACTTGGTTGCTTTTTACGAGGCCAACAATGTGAATATTATTGTTTTGTCAGAATATGGAATTGCTCCAGTAAAAGCTCCTTTTCACGTCAATCGTGTGTTAAGAGAGCATAATTTGTTAGCAATAAGAGAAGAGAATGGTTTAGAGCTATTGGATGCTGGAGAAAGTGCTGCTTTTTCGGTTGCAGATCATCAAATAGCACATGTATATGTAAAAGATAAAAACAATATAGATGCTGTAAAAAAGCTTTTTGTGAATTGTCCTGAAATTGATATGGTGTTAGATAAAACAGCCCAGGAAACATACAACATACAGCACAACAGAGCAGGAGATTTGGTTTTAGTAGCCAAGCAAGATTATTGGTTTACATATTATTATTGGTTAAATGATCAAAAAGCTCCAGATTTTGCTAGAAATGTAGATATTCATAAAAAACCAGGTTACGATCCTGTAGAAATGTTTACAGATCCTAAAAAGAAATTTATGACTGCTAGAATTATCTTTAAAATTTTAAAGAAAAAACTAGGGTTTAGGTCTATGTTAGATGTAATTCCATTAGATGCTACTTTGGTTAAAGGATCTCATGGAGCTGTAAACATAGAAGAAGCATATTATCCTTTATTAATTCAAAACCAAGATTCCAATACAAAAGAAACCAGTCAAGATTTTATAGAAGCAACCGATGTTTTTGAGGTTATTCTAAATCAAATATTCCCTAAACATCCATAACTAAACATTTTTATGCAACAATGCCCTAAATTTTGTAGGAGTTTGTTGCGTGTGTTTTTTAAACAATCTAGAAAAATAGGAGTAATCTTCATAACCCAAACTAGCCGCAATTTCGTTGATAGATGCATTGCTAAAAGTAAGCATCCGCTTGCTTTCTAAAATAATTTTCTGAGAAATTAATTCGGTAATTGTTTTGTTTAAAAGTTCTTTACAAATTCTATTCAAGTGTTTTAGAGTAATGTTCATTTTAGAAGCATAAAATGAAGGAGATTTTTCTGTAGTATAATAACGATCTAATAGTTGATTGAAAATTTTTATTTTTTGATGGTATGTATGGTACGAATAGGTGTTTTCTGATAAAAATTTTCTTGATATTTCTATGTGAATAATATCAATAATATTTAGAAGCTTATCTGTTTTTCTAGATTTTAATTGCGAATTTTCTTGAATCAACAGTTTAAAATAAAATTCAATTTCCAAAAGTTCTTTATCATTAAACATAATTTCAGATATGTTTTTAGAAGGCTCGTAAAATGGATATTCTTCAATTTTTTTGTGTCCAAAATAGAGGTTGTAAATTTCATCAGAATAAAAAAGAATATAACCATCAATATCGTTAGAAAGTGTCCAACCGTGTGCTTGTCCGGGTTTTAGCACATATAAACTCCCTCTTTTAATATCAAAAGTATTGGTGTCTATTTGGTGAGTTCCTGTTCCGTTGGTAAATAAAACTAAAAGATAAAAATTATGACGATGCGATTGTTCTATAAAACTATGTGCTATTAAATGTTGCTTAAATGTATTTATATACAAATGGTCTTTGTAACTGTTAGAATTAAAATTCTGAATTGTATATATAGGGACTTTTTTCATGGCAATTAAAATGTCTTTATTGTGCTATTGTTTGTGAAGATGTTAATTATATTAAAAACTATGAATATCTATTTTTGAAGCTTTAAATCAACAACAAAATGCTAAAGCTAATACAAAATATATTTACAAACAAATGTCCTAAATGTGGTAAAGGAAAAGTGTTTAAAGACAAAAACATTGTTTTTAGTGTGAGCATTCCTAAAATGAATGCTACTTGTAATGTATGCGATTATAAATTTATAAAAGAACCTGGTTTTTTTATTGGTGCTATGTATGTAAGTTATGGGCTAGGAGTTGCCGAAGGTGTGTTAACTTATTTTATTGCCAGTCCTTTTTTTGAAAAGTCTTTAGATTTAAGAATTATTCCTATTCTAATTGTAGTAATGCTGTTACTAACATTTTTTAATATTAGAATTTCTAGAATGATTTGGATTTATATGTTTAGGAGTATTAAGTAGACCAAGCTTATTTATTAAACCCCAGTAGTAACTTTACTTATTGATATAAATTTTTTAATAATAAGGTAATTCCGTTTTTAGTTGTATTGAGCTTTAATAGCTGAAATTTATAGTTCAAACTAGGGTTTTATAAATGACTAATGCAGAAAAGGATATTACGATTTTACTTAAAAATCTCATCAAAGGAGATGAAAAAGCCTACATAGCTTTAATAGATATTTATTATCAAAAACTTTTTGGATATGCCTATAGTCTTACCAACGATTCTGCTTTGGCAGAAGATATTGTTCAGAATGTTTTTATGCGCGTTTGGGAAACTAGAAAGAAATTAAACATAAAAGAATCTGTAAAAAGCTTTTTGTACAAATCTGTTTACAATGATTTTGTAAATAGTTATAGAAAAAAACAATCTTCTATAGTTTTAGATCAAATTTTTTACGATACGTTAAACTCTTTTACAGAACCCGAAGAAACTAATTTATTGAATGAGAAATTAGCATTGATTAAAAGTGAAATTGAGCTTTTACCTACTAAATGCAAACAGGTTTTTTTATTAAGTAAAGAAGAGGGCTTAACCAATGCAGAAATTTCAGAATATTTATCAATATCAAAAAAAGCTGTAGAAGCTCACATTACAAATGCATTTAGTATTCTTAGGGAGCGAACGGAATCCAAAAAAGAACAAAACAATACAGACAAACAAAAACCGTCTAAATAGACGGTCTTCATACTAATTTCAATTTTAACAAAATTGAAATGAACAAAACAAAAACTTACTTTTTAGAAACAAAGTCTTTTCGGTGTCTTACACCAATTTCTGGTTTATTGTTGGTTATGGTCTTTTTTCCAGAGGCATCTTTTACCAAACTAAAACTATCATAAATACTCCCTTTAGGTGTGTAAGAATTGTAATTTAATGTATTGTTTTCTATGGTAATTATTTGAAACAGTTGTGTGTATTCTCCACGTTTTACCATCCATTCCTGATTTTGAGACTCGTACATTTTAGGTCCACTTACAGATACTGCATATATTGCTCCAGCATTTTCTACAACTGTTTTTCCTAAACCTTGATTAGAAGCATAACCTCTAGCATAAGTATGGTCATGACCTTGTAAAATTAAATCTACACCATGTTCTTGTATCAATGGTTGTATCATTTCACGTAACTCTTTGTTATCTCGACCTTTTTTTGTTGAATAAATAGGGTAGTGCATGGTAATAGTTGTCCATTTTTTGTGGTTGTGGGTTAAAACAGAATCTAACCATTTTGTTTGAGCATTTCTAGAGTTTTGATTGTTGATAAAACTTTGTGCATCAATAGAAATTAATTTCATGTTTTGATAATTGATGGCGTAACACGTTTCTTTTAACTCTTCTAAAGGGCCATTTTCGGGTAATGTAAATTGAGGTTTCCATAAGGCAGATAAATTTTTACGATTGCTGCTCTTGTCATATTCATGATTTCCAGGAGTCATTACACTAGGTACAGTGGCATGAATAAAACTTCCTGCATAAAACCACTCTCCCCATTCTTTGTCCGATTCGCTATGATTGATTAAATCTCCTGCGTGTAGCATAAAATCCACCGTAGGCATCATTTTATAAGACTTACGAATTACCCTAGACCACATAGATTTTACATTGTTTTGAGCATCTCCAAAATAAATAAAACTAAAAGCTTTGTTTGTGTCTTTGGCAGGTGTGTTTATTTGAAACCATTCGCTCCAAGTATCACTATTTTTAGCACCACTCCCAACACGATACACATAAGTGGTTTCTGGTTCTAAATTGGTTGCAATTACCGAATGATAAGCTGCGTGTACCAAAGGTTCTTGATCTCTAGTATTTTCAGTTTTTATAAATTGAGTTATTGCTCTAATGCGTTTTATATGGTTGTTTAGTAAAAAATCTGGACCATGTGTTTCTTTTGCTATTTCTATATAAGCCGTATCTATTTCTTGATTTGTTCTCCAATTTACAGCAAAACTATGTGCTGAATCTTCTGTTAAATTAACAATAATTCTATCGGGTGTGGTTGATGGAAAAATTAATTTATGAGCAGGTACATCTGCTTGATAGTGACTGTGATTGTGTGCATGTTCTTTGTGCTGCTGTTCGTGAGAAGTTTGATTACAGGCAGAGAACACAATAATGCAGCTGCAAAAAAGTATTAATTTCTTCATTTTTTTGGATAAAAGTTAAAAAAAACAGGAGTAATGTACTCCTGTTTTTAGTTTGTAATTTATTGTAATAGCCACATTTTAGACCATTGATTATTGGTGGCAGGTTGTAATTTTTCAATTGCTTTAAGCATATTATCTTCGTTATAAGGATCCGTGTACCAGAATCTTACAGGAGTATTGTTTCCGTTACTTCCTGATATAATATTGCTATTTAAATCAGGGAAACCCGTTCTTCTCCAATCAAACCAAGATTCACTAGTTAGCCACAAAGCAATCCATTTTTGATGTATAATAGGTTCTAGCTTGTTACTTGCATTGTCAAAAATATTTTTAACATTGGCTATGTATTCATTTTCATCAAAAGAAATTAAAGTATTGTTTGCTTTATCGTATACGGAATTGTCATCACCATTGGTAATTTCATACTGCTCAAAAGACATTTTAATTCCATTTTTGTAATAATCATAAGCATTGTTTGTAATCCATCCACGAGCACTTGCTTCTGCTAAAATAAATTGAACTTCAGCAACATTCATTAAAGTAGCTTTAACCAAAGGATGGTTGTTTGCTGCATACATATCTGTTAAATAAGAAGCATGAGGATTTGCAGCTGCATTTAAGTAAATAGTGGCATCAAGGTTGGCAATGTCGTTTTTATAATCACTAATAGTACCTCCTAAATTAAAGTCGTTTGGAGCACTTAAAGCAACAGGAAGCCCTACAAATAAATCGGTATTGATATCATTTTCTTTATCTGCATCTGTGTTAATAGCATTGATGTCTATATTTACATAGCGTATTATTTTACCAGCTTCTTCTACTACTTGATTGGTAGCTCCTTGTGCTAGTTGTACATCTACAGGTTTTATCCATTTGGTTAAACGAGGATCTTTTAATTCTGTAAGATCTTTTACAATAGTTGCCGACGGTTTTCTTCTGTAAAATTCAGAACGATTACTGTAATTTAAAGCCCCACCAGACCAACTATTATCGCTATCTGTTCCAATATACGCAATCATGGCATTGTCATTATTGTTTTGTAAAATAGGAAATTCACTAGCATTGTTTACAATTGTAGCTATTTCTGCAGATACATCAATATCAGAATTGTTCTTTTCAGACAACCTCATGTAAAACCTAAGACGTAATGAGTTGGCTAGTTTTCTCCATTTTTGCCCATCACCATTATATACAACATCAGCATCTATTGCTTCTGTAATAACTCCAGTGTTTTTTAACAAAGTGTTGGCTGTTTTTAGATCATTTAGAATACCTATAAAAACATCTTTTTGAGAATCGTACACTGGTTTAAAAAATTCATTTCCTCCTTTTTCACCTTGTAAAGCTTTGCTATAAGGAATGTCTCCAAAAGCAGAGGTAAGAAAACCAAATTCATAAGATTTCATAATCAAAGCCACAGCTTGATAATAGTTTTTTGTTTCGTCCTTTTTTTCTTTTTCAGCACGTTCAAAAATGTATTGACTGTCTTTTAAAGGTTCATAATAAATACTAAAATCACTAGCTCCCCATTGATAATTGTTTTCTTCGTAACTGGTAAAATCTCTTTGTAAGTATTGAGTAGCAGCAGATAACTCTCCTCCTTCAAAGGCAATTCTACTCCTTATTTGTGCCGATTTTGTTAGCACACCTGTTAGTACAAATTTAATATCAACCTCTGTGTCACTAAGTGTATTAGGACTCGTGTTTATTTCGTCTAAAGATTCACTACAAGCAGAAAACAGAAGAGTTGCTAAAGCTACAGATAGTGTGATTATTTTATTTTTTATTTGTGTCATCTTGTTTTTTATTTAAAAAGTAACATTAAGTCTGAATCCCATTGGTATTGTCCAAGGAGCAAGATTCCATTTTTCGAAACCTTGATTACCACCATCGTAAGCCAATTCAGGATCTATTCCAATTCCTGCCTTTGTCCATAACATGATGTTTTTAGCGTATACAGAAAAAGATATGTTTTGAGCTGAAATATACTCTGCAATATTTTTTGGAAATTTGTAAGTAAGAGTAATGTCTCTCATTTTTACAAAAGAAGCATCGTACATAAAAGCATATCCGGTTCTCCAAAAACTCCCACTAGATTCTACCACTCTGTATGCATCAAAGAATTTAGTACCAGCACCTCCAAAGTTTTCTGTATAAGTACCATCTCCGTTGTCTATAACTCCAGGAAAAAAGGCACCATTGTAATTTCCGTTGTATTCAAAACCACCTAGCTCTTGATTTCTACCCCCAACCCATACATCGTTATCTCTATAAGCAGGGTTCGATTTAATGGCTTCGGCAAGGGCTTCTCTATCGCCATTATAAGAATTAGCGTTTAATACACCAGAAAATGTACTAGAACTGATTCCATTTTTCCAATTTTCTATTTTTCCAGATCTAGCCATTCTTTTCATAGATTCAGAAAAGAAATTTCCTCCTTGTCTCCAGTCAAAACTAGCAGAAATTGTGAAATTTTTATAACTAACAGAGGTGTTAAGTCCCATAGCAAAATCGTTATTAAAGTTTCCTACTTTAATTTGATTTTCTTTGCTTCTATCTACCTCCCATCTACCGTTAGCATCTAAAATATTCCAACCCTTGTATTCTCCTTCTTCTACTTTTTTAATGTAAGGAGAGTACAGGTCTCCAATAGTACCACCTACTCTTGTAAATGCACCCATATCCGTACCTCCTCCAAAAGAAACTCTATCAATACCATCTACCAATTCTACCAGTTTACTTTGTTGTTTGGTGAAGTTAAGATTCATGTTCCATTCAAAATCTTTGAATTTTACAGGAATTACATTCATTCCTAATTCAATACCATAATTTTCTACATTACCTGCATTAATTGTAGTACTGGTATAACCTGTAAGAGGAGATACAGCTACATTTAAAATTTGGTTTTTGTTTTGAGTTTTGTAGTAAGTAGCATCAAAGCCTAAACGACCGTGAAAAAGTTTTACATCAGTACCAATTTCATAAGAAGTAGCAATTTCAGGTTTTAGGTTTGTATTAGGCATACTACTAGGTAATGAATAAGTAAAATCATCTCCCCAATAACCTTGAGATAGGGTAGGGCTAATCATGTAAGGAGAAGTGTCTTTACCTACTTGTGCCCAACTAGATCTTAACTTAAAAAGAGATACCCAATTTGGCATGTTTACAAATTCTGAAACTAATACACTTGTAGAAACAGATGGATAAAAATAAGAACGGTTCTCTTTAGGCAAAGTACTAGACCAATCGTTACGAGCCGTAATATCTACAAAAGCATAGTCTTTAAAACTAAGAGATACCATACCATATACACTGTAAATCGCTTTTTTATAGCTAGCACTAGCATAGTTTAAACCACCTCTAGATACGTTTGACAATGTATACAAACCAGGTAGTACCAAATTGTCTCCACCACTGTTTATAGAGTAGCCGTTTTGATGCATAATGTTGGCACCTACAGATGGAGCTATGTTAAAATCTCCAACATCTTTTTTGTATGAAAAAAGGGCATCAATATTAGATTCTCTAGAAATAGTATTACTAATATTATAAGAACCAAAAGGTTTGCTACTTCCAAATCCATCGTAAGACCAAGGTTTTATAATTTCTGTTTTGTTTGTTGTGCTACTATGAGAAACTCTAGCCATTGCATTAAAATCAGGAGTAATTTCCCAATCTAATTTTACGTTTCCAAAACCTCTGGTTTTATCAAAAGTGTTTTTTCTTTCGTTAGCAGAAAACCAAGGATTGTTATACCCTTCTGTTACTTTTTTTTGTTGAGAGTTTTTATCAGTCCAATAATCTCCTTTTAAATCGTTAATGTTAATATGAGGAGCAATGTTGTAAATGTCAAAATACTGATCGTTATTACCAATAGACTTTACAGGAAAGTTGTTTGATTTTGGATTGGATAAATTGATGTTTGTGGATATTTTAACGTTGTCTGTTATCTGATAGCTAGTGGCAAGATTAAAACCTATTTTGTTTAGTTCTGTACCTGGGGAAAAACCTTCTCCTTTTAAATGAGAAAGAGATAGACGAATTTCTCCTTTTTCGGAAGCACCAGAAACACTAACATCATTAATAGTAGTTATTCCTGTTTTAAAATAATCTTCTAAACTATTGTCGTAAAATTTTAAAGGAGTTTCTTGTCCATTGCTATTCCATTGCACAGCAGGAGTTCCTTCTTCGGCTCCATACCAATGTTGCCAAGTAGCTTCGTCAAATTGTCCTTTTTGTCCATTTGTAAATCTATTTTGCAAGTCAATATATTTGTAAGGAGTGTTAAAAGTTGTGGTGGTGTTAAAAGAAACTCCAATTCCTTTTTTAACGTGTTTTCCTGATTTTGTAGTAACAAGAATAACCCCGTTACCAGCTCTAGAACCATATAATGCTGCTGCACTAGCTCCTTTTAATACCGATATGTTTTCAATATCCATAGCGCTAATATCTCCCAAAACATTAGTGTCTCCAATAGGAGAACCATCAATAACGACTAATGGCTGATCGTTTCCGGTTAAAGAAGTTTTTCCTCTAATATATACATATGTTTCGCTATTTAAATCGTTTCCTCCTCTACGGATGTCTAATCCAGAAATTTTAGCAGACATACCTCCCAATACGTTTTCTTGAGGAACAAGGTTTAATTTTTCTGTATTTAATTCTCCTACAGAATATCCTAGAGCCTTTTTTTCTCTCTTCATACCCAAAGCAGTAATTACTACTTCGTTCATGTTTTCTACAGAGCGTTCTAAAACAATATTTAATTCTGTTTGATTGTTAATTGTTATTTCTTGAGGAAGCATTCCAACATAAGAAACCACCAAAATAGTTTGTTTGTTGGGCACGGTAATTTTAAAAACACCATCAAAATTTGTAAGCACTCCTTTGTTAGTGCCTTTAATTAATACATTTACTCCTGGCAATAACATTCCCTGAGAATCTTGTACTACTCCAGTAATTTCTATAGCTTGTTGTTGTACCGTTTTGGAGTTAAGCGGTTTTATAGGGGCTGTTTTAAGAACAATGTGGGTGTCTACAATTTCGTAAATTTTGTTTGTGTTTTTAAACAATTGATTTAGTACAGTTTCTACTTTTTCATTGACTACATGAATACTAACAATTTTATTTATATCTACATCTTTGGTGTTGTATAAAAATTGGTATTCTGTTTTAGATTCTATTTCATCTAAAACTTTTTCAATAGTTACTTTGTTTAGATTTAAGGTAATTTTAATGTTTTGATTGGTGTTGTTAGCGTGTAGTGTAAACAGGCTAACAACTAAAAAAAAGGTGGTTAATTTAATTTTTAAATTAAATTTTAGAGCGCACAAAGCCATACTCTTGATTTGTGTGAAAATTTTCATATTTTTGATTGAGATTTTTAGTGGTAATTTTTATCACTTTCCTTAATGGGGAATGTTAGCGCATTTCCCGTTTTTTTTTGTTCTATTATGTCATGTTATTAGTTGTTTTTTAGTGAATAATAATTTGATTTTTGTTTGAAGTATATTCAAATTTGTAGCTTTTTTGAAAAGTGTTTAGCACTTTAAATACATCTTCTTTTTTACTGTTAAAAGCTGCATTAAAACATTCTTGCTGTAGCTGTTTGTTATGGTTAATTATTTGAACATTGTAGCTGCGTTCTAATCTTTTTATAATGTTTTTAAAAGGGATATTTCTAAATATAAGATGTCCTGTTCTCCAACCTGTATAAATTCTGGTGTCTACTTTTTCTTTAGATATAGAACCTTTCTTTTCATTATAAAGTGCCTTAAAACCAGGAGTTAGCAGGGTAGTAGTACTGCTATTGTAAGAATCATTGTTATAAAGCCCCACCAATCCCTCTACTAGCACTGTTGCTATATTGGGCTCCTCAGGATATGCTGATACATTAAATTGAGTTCCTAAAACACGAACTTTTAAATCATTTGCTTTTACAACAAAAGGCCTAAGAGAATCTTTTGCTACCTTAAAAAAAGCTTCTCCTTGTATACTAACTTCTCTTTTTTGATTAGAGGCAAATTGGGTAGGATATTCTACTGTTGTACCAGCGTTAATTGTAATAGTAGTTCCGTCAGACAAGACTAATTCAAACTGTTTACCGTAAGGAACACTTAGTTGATTATAAACGGGTGTGTTAGAAATAGATTTTTTATAATAAACAATTCTGTTTTCTTCTTGAATCCCTATTTTGTTTCCGTGTATATCTACTATTTCTTTTGAACTTTTTTCGTTGATAATTTCAACTTGTCCATTTGCTAATTGTAGTGTTATTTGATTTGAACTTATACCAAAAGTATCTTTTACAATGTTTCTATCATACAGAAAATAACTAGAACCTATAAAAAGAATTAATATAGCTGCGTATTTTAAACCGAGATATATAATTGCTTTTTGTTTATGATTTTTTTCTTTTTGAATTCTAGTGAACTCTTTGTTTTTAAAACTTGTAGAGGTGGTTTTGGTATACAAGGTATTGGTAAGGTAATAGACTTTTATATACTCATTAAACAGTTCTCTGTGATTATCTATTTGTATCCAACGTTCTAACATAGCCAATTCTTGCTCAGTAGCGTTGCCAGTTAGGTAGTGTAAAATACTGTTTTCTATGTCAGATGGAATCATACTTTTTCTTTTATATACCTAAGACATTGCTAAAAAGCAATACCCTAGAAATACAGTGTTATGAGTATGTTACTACAATGTTTACAAATTAATCTGTAAACATATTACTACTGATTTACAGTGTTTTACTATAGGTTATATGTGTGTTAAAAATTTTTTTTAAGAAAAAATAGTTAAAAAGGATAAAAATAGAAGAAAAGAACTCTTGTTTATTTACTAAAAACAGGATCTTTGATTTGTAGTTTGTTTGTTAACACATAGATAAAAGTGTTGACACACATATGAAAAATAACCAAACAGATTAAAGCATACAAAGGAACTCCTAAAAACTGATAAGGCCAAGAGTAGGTCCAAACACCTAAGTTAATAGTGATGATTTCTCCAAAAGCAGGAAAAATTAAAGCCAATAAAAAAGTAATCAAAGTTTTGGTAACTAAGGGTGGGGTGTTTAATTGACTAAACAATTCTTTTTCTAATTTATAAATGTAACTAAAAGCCAACATCCAGGCAAAAGGTAGCCAATAAGGCATTAGTGTATTTATATGGTGGTATTCCCAATATCCATTAGAAATTCCCCAATACTCAGCACCAATTCCTAGCAAACCAGACAAGACCATTCCAATAGGAACCATCCAGAATTTCTGTTTGTTTTTAAACCCTAAGCTATACATAGAATGTATGACTTTTAAAACTAAGATTCCAGCTACAATTTTATCATGCTTATGCAATAAACCTATAAACACTCCAGCAATGCAAATTTTTAAAGTTGCTTTGAGGAGTGATATAGCTATGTTTTTTTGAGGAATTGTCATTCAGAATTACATTCTTTCAGGAACATCAATTCCTAATAAATTAAAGGCCGATTTTATGGTGTCACCTACTTTTTTAGACAATTGAGTTCTAAATATTTTTAGAGCTTCATCTTCACACCCTAAAATGTAAGAACTCTGGTAGAATGAATTATATTCTTTAACCAAATCATAAGTGTAGTTTGCAATTAAAGCAGGACTGTGGTTTTTAGCCGCTAATTGCACTGTTTCTGGATACAACTGTAATGTTTTAATAACAGCTAGCTCTTTGTCAGAAATTTCTATAGTTTGTTTTGCTGTATAATCAAAATCTGCTTTTCTTAAAATAGACTGAATACGTGCGTAGGTATACTGAATAAATGGACCTGTGTTTCCGTTAAAGTCTATAGATTCTTTAGGATCAAACAAAATACGTTTTTTAGGATCTACTTTTAAAATGTAATATTTTAAAGCTCCCATTCCAATGGTTTTGTACAACTCTTCTTTTTTGTCATCAGAGTAACCTTCTAGCTTTCCTAATTCCTGAGAAATTTCACGAGCAGTATTGGTCATTTCTTCCATCAGTTCATCTGCATCTACTACGGTTCCTTCTCTAGATTTCATTTTCCCTGATGGTAAATCTACCATACCATAAGACAAGTGATACATATTGTCTGCCCAAGAAAAACCAAGTTTTTTTAAGATTAAAAACAATACTTTAAAATGATAATCTTGTTCGTTACCAACTGTATAGGTTAACGCATTAATATCAAATTCTTGAAAACGCTGAATAGCTGTTCCTAAATCTTGAGTAATGTACACAGAAGTTCCATCTCCACGCAATACTAGTTTTTCGTCTAAACCTTCATCGGTTAAATCTATCCAAACAGAACCGTCTTCTTTTTTATAAAATACCCCACTGTCTAAACCGTCTTGCACACAATCTTTACCTAAAAGATAGGTTTCACTTTCGTAATAGTTTTTATCAAAAGAAACTCCTAAGTTTTTATAAGAGACCGCAAAACCATCGTACACCCATTGGTTCATAGTTTTCCAAAGACTTACAACTTCTGTATCTCCAGCTTCCCATTTGCGCAACATTTCTTGAGCTTCTAATAGAATTGGAGCTTCTTTTTTGGCTTCGGCCTCCGTTTTACCTTCGGCAATTAAAGTGTTAATTTCTTCTTTGTAAACTTTATCAAACTCTACATAATAGTTTCCTACTAATTTGTCTCCTTTTAAACCTGTGTTTTCTGGAGTTTCACCTTTTCCAAACTTTTGCCATGCCAACATACTTTTACAAATATGAATACCACGATCGTTTATAATTTGAGTTTTGTAAACCTTTTTACCACTAGCCGCAATAATTTCTGCTACAGAAAAACCTAGCAAGTTGTTACGTACGTGTCCTAAGTGTAAAGGTTTGTTGGTATTGGGAGAAGAGTATTCTACCATTACTGCTTTGTCTGTTGGATCAGGAGTAAGGGTTCCGTAGTTTTCTGTATTGTAAATTGTATAAAAACTATCTACAAAATAACTAGGGTTGATAGAAATGTTTAAGAATCCTTTAACCACATTAAAATTAGTCACTAAATCTACATGGTTTTTTAGGTATTCTCCTATTTGAGTTCCTATTTGAACCGGATTACCTTTTACATATTTTAAAAATGCAAAAACTACAATGGTAATATCTCCTTCAAATTCTTTACGAGTTGCTTGGAATTCTACAGATGGAATTTCAGTTTTAAAAATTTCTTCAAATGCTTTTTTAACAGCAATTTCTAAATGGTTTTGGATACTCATTTTTGTTTATTTCTATTGAACTGCGAAAGTACGGAAATAATTATTTTTATGTCTATTTGTGAAATTGAAAATTACATAAGCTTTGTGAGTATGTTATGTATAGAAAGTTAATCGCACTTAAATTTAGATGTTTCAAGATATTTTAAACTTTCATCAGTCAACTCGTAGCCAGAACTACTCTTTATATCGGGTAAGTTTTTACGAGATGTAATAGTTTCGGTAGTGTATTTTGTATAATTATTATCAGATTCTGAAATTCCCCTTACATTGATAAAAGGCACGTTTTTTAAGGGATTTTTATTAGTGTCGTAATTTTTAAATTTTTGAATCGTATGAATTTTAGTTATAGGGTTATTTTCTGTAGCAATAACAGATTGAAGTGTTTCAATTTCAATTAAATTATGATGTTGGTATTTATATTCAGTTTCTGTTTTAGATATAAAGTAACTGTTGTCTTTAGTAGAAGTATAGTTAATTTTTACTGTTTTAATACGTTTTAGTTCATCATAAGCAATGCTCTCTGTGCTATAAAGTTTTTTATCCAATCCATAATAATGGTAAATTTTATGGGGTTTGTTACTGGATTTTAAATATTCATAAGAATAATGGTGAGTGTTTTTTGAATATAGTTTGTCAATTCTACCTTGATGATCGTAACTCAAACTATCCGTTGAATCATAATTCATAATTGTAATTCCGTAATTTTTAGATAGTGTATAGTTAACTCTTTTTTCTAGCTGATTGTGTTTGTTATAAAAATAATGACTTTTATATACAATTGTATCTTGTTCTGTGTTTATAGGAGAAACTCCTAGAGAAGTTGGTGAATTTGTAGAGATTGAATTGTTAAAAACGGGACCATTTATAGAGACACCATCACTAAAAATTAATTTACACTCTTGAGGTAAATTAAGATTGTTTTGTTTGGTACAACTTAGTAGAATTAAAGATATGGTTGCAATGTAGATTTTCATTTTTCTAATTGTATAGATAATATTGAAGTCAATTTTTTATATAAATCTACATATAATAAAGTTATATTTTAGAGATAAATATTTTATTTTAATGATGAACGTTCTTTAATGGGGATGTTATGATTTAAGTAATTAACAACTATGTATTATAGAAAAAAGCGATTTAGATACACTCTAAATCGCTTAATACATTGTTTAAATGTGTTGCTTAATTACTGAATTTTTTCTAATAAAATTTCAGCAACCAATTCAGAAGATGCAGGGTTTTGTCCTGTAATTAACAATCCGTCTTGTACAGCATATGAAGCCCAATCTTCTTTTTTAGAATAAATTGCTCCATTATTCTTTAACATATCTTCTACCAAGAAAGGAACTACGTTGGTTAGTTCCACAGCAGCTTCTTCGCTATTTGTAAATCCAGTTACTTTTTTACCACTTACTAGTGGTGTTCCGTCTTGTTTTTTTGTGTGTTTAAAAATTGCAGGAGCGTGGCATACTGCTGCTACAGGTTTGTTATTGCTATAAAAATCTTCTATTAAAGAAATAGAGTATTGATCTTCGGCTAAATCCCACAATGGTCCATGACCACCAGGATAGAACACAGCATCATATTCTTGATGATTGATTTCTGCTAATTTTAATGTGTTTGATAAAATTTCTTGAGTTTCTTTATCTTTTTTAAAACGAATGGTCGCTGGAGTTTGAGAATCTGGTTCGTTACTTTTTGGATCTATAGGAGGTTGTCCTCCTTTAGGAGATGCTATAGTTATTGCAATGCCTTTGTCTTTTAATAAATAATATGGAGCTGCAAATTCCTCTATCCAGAAACCAGTTTTATGACCAGTGTTTCCTAAATCTTCGTGGCTTGTTAATACAAATAATACTTTTTTCATTTTTGTGTTTTTTTGTTGATGATTACTTTTTTGTTGTTCAGGAGTATGAGGGTCTTTGTTTTTATGACGACCGCAAGAGACAAACAAAGCTGTTGCAATGGCAAATAGTGCTATTTTTTTCATGTTGTATGTAAATTTTGTTTTGCACTACAAGTTTACAACCAATCAAAAACTAAAAAATTGATGTAGGATAATAAAACTACTGAAGTGCCAATTCTTTTCTAATTCTACTTAAACTTTCTGTGGTAATTCCTAAATAAGATGCAATGTGGTAGTTTTTAACATTCTGTTCAATATTAGGATATGTTTTTACAAAAGAAACATATCTTTCTAAAGCAGATTCTGCTAAGTTTGCTAAAATTCTTTTCTGAAAACGGGCAAAAGCCTTTTCCATTTTTTTTCTAAAAAAGCTTTCTATTTTGGGAACTTCAGTAAATAGTATTTCCATTTCTTTTTTAGATATTCTGTACAAAATAGCATCTTGTAAAGTTTCTATATACATAGTAGCTTTATTTGTAGAAAAAAAAGCAGTATAGTCACTAATCCACCAATCATTAACTGCAAATTGCAATGTATGCTCTTTGTCTTTTTTATCTATAAAATAAGTTCTTAAGCAACCAGAATGCACGTAAAATTGATAAAAAACAGTTTCATTTGCTCTTAACAATGTTTCTCCTTTTTTTAAATGTAATTTTTTTAGTTTTTTTTCAATACAAAAAGTTTCGTATTCATTAAATGAAATTTCTTTAAAAATTTTGGAAACAATTGAGTTTGTAACATCCATTGTATAGAGAGTAAGTTGTTCTAAAAATAACATTTAAATCTACTAAAAATACATTTAAAAAGAGCTATCAAATATTTGATAGCTCTCGTACAAAGATAAAGTTGGGGTTACTTTGCATCTGTTGCATCGTCTACTTCATCCTTTACCTCTTCATAACCTTCTTTTATTTTATCTCCGGCATCATGCGCACCGTCTTTAATTCCTTCTCCAACTTCTTCAAATCCATCTTCTACTTTTTCTTTTGGCGATTTTTTACAGCTTACTGTTATAGCAACTACGGCTAATAAAATTGTACTTATTGTAAATAACTTTTTCATTTTGATTTATTTTTATGATTAATAATTGATTGGGTATTTTGTTCTTTAAAAGTCGAAACCGACTGATACTTGTAAAACTCTGTTTTTCTGATTTTCTTCATCATATACTTTGTTTAAACCAAAGTAATATCTAACACCTACATTAAATCCGGTACTAGTTTTAAAACCTGTACCTACATTTGCTCCCCAATCGTAATCGTTAGGAGTTGTTTCGTTGGTACTATCAAAAATATCAAAGTTGGCATCTATTTCTTCTGTATGGTTTACAGAAACTCCAAATTGTGGTCCTGCTTCTATGTAAAAATGATCAGATAAATAACCTTTAAACATTACTGGCAAATTAATGTAATCTAACTTTTGAGTAAAGGTTCCACTGTCGTTCTTAATTTTATATCCTTGTTGCGAATACAAAAGTTCTGTTTGTATGGCAAAATGTTCTTGTAAAAAGACTTCGTTGTAAAACCCTACATGAAAACCGTGTCTTTGATCCACATTGTTGTCTCCATTAATTTGGGCACTAGCTAAATTGTAACCTCCTTTAATACCTACGCTAGATTTTTTATGCAAGTCTTGCTGTGCAAATAATAAGGTTGTAGGAAGTAACATGATTGCAATAATTAACTTTTTCATGGGTCTGTTTTTTTAGTTTATAATTGGTTTTAAAATTGATATCTAATCCCTAAGGCAGCATCTAAATCTAATCCGTCTGAGTATTCGTTGTTAAAACTTACTTCGGGTCTTAAGTCTAAAGAAATAATTAGCGGAATGTTAAAATTGTATTCAATACCTATATCACCACTTGCTACTACAAATACTTCATCATCGTTATTTATATTGTTGTTATCAAAAAAACCAACACCACCACCAGCACCAACAAACCAGTTAAATCTATTTTCTATAGGGTATACCCATTGGTGAATTGCAGAAAACTTCATAGCATCGTAATTATTGGTATCTCTCCAACCTAAATCTAACTCTAAACGTGTAGCGTTTCCTAAAGCTCTTTGATAAGATATTTCAGATCCAAAACCATCATTGTCTCCAGCTCTAATTCCTATTGCATTCTTAGCTATTGTTTGTGCATTTGCACCTGCAACTCCTAAACCTATGGCACACATAAGTGTGAATAAATTTCTTTTTGTTGATTTTTTCATAATACTTGTTTTTACGTTTGTATACTGCAAAGTTAGAAGAGAAGTAAGCTGTTTAAATTGATGAATGTATGATTGTAAATTGATCTTGGTCAATTTTAAAAAATTACAGAAACAACCCTTCTAATTATTGACTATATTTGGAGAAACAAGTTTTAAGAACTTTATTATATTATGAGTGATAATCATATTTACAGCGAAAAATTTACTTCCATTCTAAACAATTTGTTTCATGGTGTAATACTAATGACACAAAAAGGAGTTGTGTTAGAATTTAACAAAGCTAGTTTGCACTTATTGCAAAAACAACCTGTAGAATTAGAAGGTGTATTGTTAAGTAATTTATTGCCTAGTAACTATAAAGAAGATTTTCAAAGTTATTTTGAAAACTGTTTAAATCAAGAAACTAAGAATTATGGTAAATATGAAATCAATTATTTTCAAGAAAACAACCAGCTTATAACTTTAGAAATAGATTGCAATCAAAATTTTATTTCTGATGAAGATAATAAAGTATATACTATTTGTATTTTAAATGATGTTACCAAACGTAAAAAATTAGAAAAAGAATTAGAACATCAAAAAAAATCTAAGGAAGTAATTTTAGAAAAGTTAGAAAGAGAACAAGAGTTGAACGATATGAAATCTAGATTTATATCTATTGCATCTCACGAATTTAGAACTCCTTTGGCCGGTATATTATCATCTATAGATTTAATAGAACGATATTTAAAGACTAACGAACAGTTGTGGAATCAGTTTGTACACAAAACAAAAGTAGAATCTCATGTTTCCAAAATAAAAACTTCTATAAAAACACTTACAACCACGTTAAATCAATTTTTATCATTAGGACAATTAGAAGAAGGTAAAATAGAATACCACGAAGAACGTTTTAATTTAAAGACCACCTTATTAAAGTTTAAAGAAGAGTTTACTGCTTTGGCCAAAGATGGTCAAAACATACATTTCAACTTTCAATCTGATGAGGAAGAGGCTTATTTAGATAAAAATATTTTAAGACATGTGTTTACCAACTTATTATCTAACGCAATAAAATATACACCTCCTGGTAAAAACATTTACATAGTTGCTTCTATAAATAACGAACAAATACATATTTCTGTTAGAGATGAAGGAATGGGAATTCCCGATGAAGATCAAGACAACTTGTTTAGACGTTTTTTTAGAGCTAAAAACGTTACCAATTTACAGGGTACAGGTTTAGGATTAAATATTGTTAGAAAATATGTATTGCTAATGAAAGGAACTATAGATTTTGAAAGTAAAGAAAATGTAGGAACTGTATTTAAAATAACTTTTCCTACCAATAAAAACCACACACAAGATACAGATATAAAAAAAATGGTCTAAGCTTATGAAAAAAATATTATTGATTGAGGACGATTTAATCATGAGAGAAAACATCTCTGAGTTAATAGAATTGGCAGGATACCAAGTAGAGGTAGCAGAAAATGGAATGTTAGGGGTAGAAAAAACAAAAAGCTTTTTACCAGATCTTATTATATGCGATGTAATGATGCCAGAACTTGATGGCTACGGTGTTTTGTATATTTTAAGTCAAAACCCAGAAACAGCCACCATTCCTTTTATTTTTTTAACCGCAAAAACAGAAAAAGAAGATTTGCGAAAAGGAATGAACCTAGGAGCTGATGATTATTTGTTTAAACCTTTTGAAAGTACAGAATTAATTTCTGCTATAGAAAGCAGACTTAAAAAAAACGATCTGTTAAAAAAACAATATAGCACTGGTAGTAAAGGAGTACACGAATTTTTAAACGAAGCTAAAAAAGTAGTTTCTTTAAAAGATATCAAAGAAAAATCATACATGTTTAGTTTTTCTCCTAAAGAATATATTTATAAAGAAGGAGAACACGTACATTTTGTTTACTACATAGAAAAAGGAAGTGTAAAAACGTATAGATATAGTGATGATGGAAAAGAATACATCACATCGGTATACACCGAAGGACAATTTTTTGGATTTCAACCTATTTTTGAAGAAAGAACATATGATGAAATTGCAGAATCTTTAGAAGCAACGGAGTTGACAAAAATATCTAAACAAGATTTTTTAACCTTAATATACGAGAATAGGGAAGTAGCTCAAAAGTTTATGAAAATCATATCAGAAACATTAAGCTCTAAAGAACAAGATTTAATGTTAATGGCTTATAGTTCTGTTAGAAAAAGAGTATCTAAAAAATTACAAGAACTATTAGCAGATGATGATGAAATAACTTTATTAAGAACAGATTTGGCAAAACTAACTGGAACGACCAAAGAAAGCTTAACAAGAACATTAACCGAGTTTAAAAACAGTAAAATAATTAAAACCGAAGGGAAAAAGATTATTTTGGTAGATAGACAAAAACTTCAAAAGATGGATTTAATTTGGTAACCATCTTAAATAAACAACAAAAAACCTCACTAATTTAGTGAGGTTTTTTTTTATGAATTGTGTGTAAAAGTTGACGAGAATCAACTTTATTTTCAATGCCTGTCAACACATATAAGCACATATATTTTGAAATTTGTAATAACAAACAACAAGATATATTAAGTACGGCAATGATTACATTTAAAACACATATAGCTACAGAAAATTTTAGAGACTTAGCTAGTATCACAGATTTTAATTGTGTTTCTATTTATTGTTCTATTCATACAGGAGTAAAAGTTTCTAAAAACAATTTATCTCTTTTAATAAACAAAGTTGAGCAAAAGCTAATTGCTAAAGGTACAAACCCTACAGATGCTCAAAATATAATAGGAAAATTAGAACAAATACTAAACGATGCTTCTTTATGGAACAGCATTACTTTTAAAGAACCTAAAACACTAATTGTTTTTTCAAACGAAAATAATATTCAAACTTTTATAGTGGATAATTATTTTGACAATTGTGTGCATATTACCTCTAATTATTATTTGCTTCCGTTGTTTAAAAAAGCAACCAACTCTCAATTAATAGAAGATTCTTTAAAAATTAAACAAGTAGTTTTTAATGAAGATTTAACCACCAATAGGTTGGAAAAAATAATTCCAAAGGCATTTGAAAGTAAAGTGGCCAGATTGTATGTGTCTTCTAAAAATGGAGTATATGGTGTGTATGATGTTGTTAACAAAACCACCATGATTGATAGTGAAAAAAACAATCAAAACATGTCTTTAATCAATTTGGCAGCCATTACGACTTATTTGTATGGAGGCGAAGTTTATTTGGTAGATCCTATGCATATGCCAACCAAAGGAACAACCATACAAGCAATCTTAAAATCAAAATAATCAACTAAACCAAACAGTATGGAGTATTTTAATATCAATAAATCTTATGAAATCGTAAAAGACAAACTGATAGGTTGGGCAGAAACCATTATAGCAATGCTTCCCAATATTGTTTTGTGTGTGGTTCTTTTAATAGCTTTTTACTTTTTTGCCCGATTGGTAAAAATGTTAACAGAAAAAGGATCTAAAAAAATTACACATAACCAGGCTTTAACAAAGCTAACAGGTACCATTACTTTTATTATTGTAATGTCTTTAGGAATATTTGTAGCACTTAGTGTGTTAAAATTAGACAAAGCAGTTACCTCATTGTTAGCAGGTGCTGGGGTAATTGGTTTGGCTTTAAGTTTTGCTTTTCAAGATTCTGCAACCAACTTTATTTCGGGAGTATTTATGGCTGTTAGAAAACCCTTTAAAATAGGCGATGTAATTGAAACTGCTGATGAAATGGGAATTGTACAACACATTAATTTAAGAAATATTGTAATGCATTCTTTTAACGGACAAGAAGTAATTATTCCGAATAAAGATGTTTTTCAAAATAAAATTAGAAACTACACTTCTTTGCCAGACAGAAGAATTGAAATTAACTGCGGTGTAAATTACAGTTCGGATTTAGAACGTGTTAAACAAATTGGAGAAGAAGCTATTAGCTCTTTAGAATTTGTAAACAAATCAAAAGATGTAAATGTATTTTTTAACGAATACGGAGGAAGTTCTATCAATTTTACGCTGTATTTCTGGATAGAGGCAAATGATCAGCCTGGATTTTTAAAAGCGAGAAATGATGCTATTATAGCTTTAAAACAAGCTTTTGATAAAAACGATATTGATATTCCGTTCCCTATAAGAACATTGAATTTTGATTCAGAAAAAATAAAAGAAATAATCACAAATAGTAATAATCAATAAAAATTAAAAAACATGAACACTACAGGAAAAGTAATCGTATCATTATTTGCTGGAGCCATAGCAGGTGCAGCAGCAGGAGTTTTATTTGCTCCTAAAAAAGGAGAAGAAACTAGAGAAGATATTAAGAATAAAATTTTAGAACTAAAAGGAGAGGTTTTAGATTTAATTGAAAAAGGAGAAGATATTGCTTCAGAAAAAATAAAAGCAATGAAAGCTAAAATAACAAGCTTAGAAAAAGAACTGAAAAAGGCAATGCCTTGTTAAACCACTAAAAAATACTACTATGAAAGATGATTTATTAAAATACCTAGACTTACAAAAAAAGTTATACCATTTTGAAGCTATTGAAAAAATAGGAGAAATTAGAGCAAAAATATTATTTAGAGTTTTTACCACTCTATTTCTATTTACATTTTTAATGTTTTTAGGTATCGGTACTGCTTTGTACTTAAATCATCTTTTTAACAGTATTTACTTAGGTTTTACATTGGTTTCTTCTCTGTTTTTAATCATTTTAGTTTTGGTGTTTGTCTTTAAAACAAGTCTAAAAAATTGGATGTTTAAAACCTACATTAACAACCATATTCCATCTTAAAAATAAATATCATGAAGAAGTCAAATTTTTATTTACACAAACAATTATTAATAAGAGAATTAGCATTGCAAGAAAAAATTGTAGCTCATCATTTTCAAAAGCCATTTAACATTGCAGAAATTGTTCTGTCGGAAGGAGTTTTAAAACGTTTAGGATTTTCTAAGCCTTTTGTAGTTATGTTAGGGCGTAAATTTAACGAATTACATACATATGTATACAAGCTCAAAAGTTTTACATCTATTGTCAAAGAAATTCAAAAAATAATTAAAAAAATATAAAATGAAATTGTTAAAACTTACCTACCTGCAATATGTAACCTATGCTGTTATATCGTTAACATTGTTGGTTTTTGCAGTTGTTAAATGTAAGTTTATTTTAGCACCGCTTATTATTTCTATTTTAATCAGTTTGGCATTGTGCTCTGTATTAGGAGCGGTTAAAAAGCTAATAAAAAACAATTTTTTAGCGGTAACTTTGGTTACAGGAACCTTATTTTCTATAATTTATTTAATTGTATACTTAATAAGCTCTCAAATATCTGATTTTTACAACGATTATCCAGATATGGAAGAAAGGATTGTTTTATTAGTTACACAAACAGAAAATTTATTAGAAAATACTTTAGGGTTGTCCGATCTTAATTTTATAGAAGCTACAGAAGAAAACAAAGATCAAATTTTGTCATCAGCTTCTTCTACAATTACCTCTTTTTTTGGGAATATAGGTACTTTTATAGCCTACATATCTTTAATTCCTATTTATATTTTTTTATTGTTGTTGTATAAAGACACAATTAAAACAACGGTTAAAAACATATTGCAGTCCATGCAAATAAAATCTAAACCTTTGTTTCAAGAAACTACATTGCTTGTACAACGTTATTTAAAAGGATTGTTTTTGGTAATGTTAATTTTAGGATTGGCAAATTCTATAGGCTTATTTTTTATTAACGTTCCTTATGCATTTGCTTTAGGATTCTTAGTCGCCATTTTAGCCATTATTCCGTATATAGGAGTTACTATAGGATCTGTTATTGTTATGCTGGTGTCGTTTATAATTAACCAATCTGTATCTCAATTAATTTCAATATCTATTTTGTTTGGAATCATTCAGTTTGTAGAAGGGAATTTTGTTACTCCTAAAGTAATTGGAAATAAAATTAATTTAAATCCTTTATTGGCCATTGTTGTATTGCTAATTGGGGAACAAATATGGGGGATTACAGGAATGATTGTAGCATTACCCATAACAGCAATTATTGCCATTGCTGTTAAAAATCTAAAAAAAGAGTCTTTTTTAAAACCTAAAGTATAAACTATACGTATATGATAATAAGACGATTAGATAACAAAACTATCTTATGGAATCAGGTTTTAATCTGTGCACTAACTATTTTACTAGCTACAACTGCGCATAGTCAAAAAAAGAATCCTAAAACAATGAATGTAACATTTTTAAATATAACCGATGAACAAATAAAAACTAGCTTTATAGAAGTGTACAAAAAGTATCCTACTATTCATAACTATGAAATTACAGTTGTTCAAAAAAGAATAGGGGAAACCACTATGCAGGCTCAACCCATTATTGGTTTTATGAGTTTGTTTAACGGAACCAAAAAATACAGAATTAAAATAGGAAAATATTTAAAAGATACTGATATAGAATTATCTGAAGTACCTTTAGGGGTTTTAAAAGGATGGTTTGCACATGAATTAGGGCATATATGTGATTATACAGAACATTCTAATTGGGGAATGCTTTGGTACGGAATTAAATACTTAACCTCTAATTCGTTTAAAAAAGAAGTGGAACACAAGGCTGATTATATTGCTTTGACAAAAGGATTTAAAAACGAACTTTTAAAAACCAAACGTTACATTCTTTTAAGCAATGTGTTTTCTAGCAAGTATTTAATCAACATGAATAGATATTACATGCCTTTAGATACCGTAAAAAATTATATAGAGAAAAAAGAAAAAGAAGATGATGCTGCACTTTCTAAAATGTATCATGAATAATAGGAGAGTGCATTAACTATAAAACTTTGAGCCTGGATACTACTTATAAAAAGAATAGTAAATAATAGGAGTAGTTTTTGTTTCATTAGAAATTAATTTAAGTTGTTTTAGGGAAACAAATTTATTCTTCATAAAAAATATAGAATAGCCCATTAAGACAAATCGATAGCCCAATCGGGTATCATTTTATTTTAGAAAAATTGGAAACAAGGAAAGAAAATATATACAGTTAGTTTTATAGAGTGTTAACTAGCTATAATAGATCCAAAAGTATTCCATATATCAGAAACTTTGTAAAGTTTTAAACTGTGTTCAGGAACCTCTAACACACTAGCATGAATGTTTGTATCTCCACAAAATACATTTAAAGATAGTGTTAATGGGGTTTTTACATGACAAATTAAAGTAGACAAAGTAAAGCACTGTGCAAAAGCCAATTCTTCTATTTTTGTTATAGAATTTGGAATAATTACTGTTTCTAATTTTTCACATCTGTAAAACAAAGCTGTTTTAATAGTGGTTACGGTGTTCGGAAAAATAAAATATGTCAATCCAGAACCTGCAAAAGCAGATTCTCCAATAGACAGAATTGAATTAGGGATAGAAATATAAGTTAAGCTAGTACAATCTTCAAAGGCAGATATACCTATAGTAGTTACTGAATTAGGTATTTCTACCAGAGACAAATTGGAACAACTATCAAAGGTAGAGTCTAAAATAGTGGTAATGTTATTCCCTATTTTAATAGCCGTAATGTTTTTGTTATAAGAAAAAGCTCTATCGCTAATTTCGGTTACCTTATAGGTTGTGCTATTATAACAAACGGTGTTTGGAATGTGAATAGCACCAGTATATCCATCGTTAATATTTAAAACTACTTTAACCGTGGAATTTGATGTAATATCATAAGTAACTCCTGCAACTGTAAAAGGTTCAACCGTAGTAATTACATTAAATGTACTCCAAATAGTTGCTTTTTTGTAGTTTTCTAAAGAAGCAGATGCAACCACTAAGTTGCAGTTTTCTGCAGCATAACCAAAAACAGATTTGTGTATTTCTAGGGGCTTTTCCATTTTAGAAATTACTTGAACCAACCCGTAACAATTGGCAAAAGCATTGTTTTCAATACAGCAAATTGTAGAAGGAATGCTAATACTGTTTAAACTATAGCAATTGGCAAAAGCACCATTTCCTATAGTAGTAACCGTATAATTTTTTCCTTTATAAAAAATGTGTTCGGGAAGAACTACAGTGTTATTTAAAGTTTGGTTTTTACACGCAATTACTTTTACAGCTGTAGATGAAATTAGTTGATAACTAATATTTTTTAATTTAAAAGAAACAGGTTTTGATGTAGAAGGTGTACGTAAATTCAAGAAAATGAATTTTAAAAGTGTTTTCTTAATCATAATTTGTCTATTTAAAAAGCCATTAAAAGGCAAATTCATGTGGTTTTGCATACAATTAAACCACTTAACCATAAGTTGTTTGTTTATAACAAATTTATTATACAGAAAAGTGTTTGAGTAGCCAATTCAGACAAATCAATAGCCCAATCGGGTATTTTTTTGTTTTTTATGTACGATGTAAAGTTTCTAGTTAATCAACCGTAGTGTTTCTGCGTATTTCTGATGGAAGTTTTCCGTGTTTGTTTTTAAAAGCAATACTAAATTTACTTTGACTTTCGTAACCTACCTCTTGAGCTATGTACTTAATTTGCAAATGGGTATTGAGTATTAATTGCATAGCCAATTCCATCTTTTTTTGAATGTGGTATTGCAATATAGAAGTTCCATAAACAGATTTAAAGTCGGTTTTTAATTTGGAGGGAGATATGTTTAGTTTTTTAGCTATATTATCTATACCTATAAAAGGAGCACTTAAGTTTGTAGAAATAATACGCTCACATTCCGAAATTTTTTTATAATCAGCTTTTCCTTTTTCTTGATAGTTGTCGGTTCTAACATCTCTAAAAACATGTTTAAAAAAAGATGATATTAAACTAAAAGCCTGAGATTTTAAAAGAGTTTCATTAAAAATATCGTTTTTAAAGGTTTTAACCGTATGTAAAATTTCATACGATAATGTTTCTGCATTGGGTACAATATCTTGGTATGAAATAAACCCTTTGTTAGAATCTAAAAACTTTTTAAAAGGAATGTCTTTGGCCAATTTATTTAAAGGAACATTTTTCTCAATCCACTCTGGGCTTATGTAATAAATAAAAAATTTAGACTTGGATCCTTTGTAAAAACAGGCACCAACATCGGTTCCAGGTTTTTTAAATCCCCAAAATTTATTGTGAAAAGGCACTTTATCTATAAAAGTGTTCTGAAGCTTTACCTCACTTTCAAACAGGGTAAAGGTAATGGTGTAGTGGTCGCTTGGAATTTCTTTATCATATACCGATTTGATAACGGTGTTGTATTTAAATTTTACATCGGTAATGGTAAGCCACAAACCCTCTTCAATTTTTCGGTAATGAAAAGATCCTTTAGTAAAAGGATTGTTTCTATAAACAGCTTGCTCTTCTTTAATGTGTTTACTTCCGGGTGTTTTAATAGTACTTTCTATCATTAACTCAGGAGTGTTAGCCAGAAAAGGAAATTCAAAAAAACCTCCCTTATAAAGTTTTAGATTTGGTTTAACGAGTTGAACCCACTTGGCTAAATTCATGCTTAACTAAATTGTTTTTTATTACAAACACCATATGCAATAAAAAAATAAGTCATTTATTAAAGTTTATTTGGTTACAGCATTTCTTGTATAAAAATACTAAAATTAACGCTATTTTTAACAAAAGTTAAACTTGTTCTTAAATAGCTGTGAATTAGTGTTTTCAACTTAAAACATAAATAGTGTTTTTTGTTTTTCAGCTATAAAACTGCTGTATTTTTTTTTAGTTGGTTTAAAAAACTAATATTTATTAAAGTTTATATAAAAGTAATTGTATAAAAAAGAGCAAAGTTATATTACAACTTTGCTCTTTAATCCCTAAACGGTATTGTTTTTATTGATCTAAAAATTTTAAATAAGTCTCTAGTTTTTCTTGAGGCATCACTTTAGGTGTTTTTATTTGTCCTCCATTTTTCTTTTGTGCTTTTAGATACGCATGGTATTTGTCTTTGCTAATTACAAGTACATCAATACCTTTTAAAGCTTTGCTACGGGCAACTCTATAGTTTTTGTTTGCTTCTTGTAAGCAATCATCTATAAAGTTTTTACATGATTCTGTATTTAATTGTTGATCTGTTACCAATATCCACTGATGAAAATAGTCTTCTCCTTTTTTAGTAGCTCCAACGGTATATTCGTTAATTTCTACATCAAACTTTTTAGAAGTATCTAATATCGCTTTGTCTAGCTTTTCTTCGCTTAACTGAGATCCTACTACGTTTAAAAAGAATTTGGTTCTTCCTGTAATTTTTATTTCATGATGTTCAAGATCTGTAAATTCAATGGTGTCACCTACCATGTACCTCCAAGTACCTGCACAAGTACTAACTAATAATGCGTATTCTTTTCCTTTTTCTACTTTATTTAAGGCAACTACTTTCGGATTTTCTAACAAGTTACCTGCTTCGTCAAATCCATCCTCATCAAAAGGAATAAATTCATAAAACATATCATGTTGTACAGCCAACTTCATACTCATGGTATTGGGTCTTGCTGTGTAGGCAAAAAAACCTTCAGATGCTAAATAAGTATCTAGTACAGAAATTTCTTTACCACAAACTTTTTCAAATGATGCTCTATACGTTTCAAAAGCAACACCTCCGGTAGAATATACGCTAAAGTCTGGCCAAATATCGTGAATGTTATTTAAGTTGTTTTTTTCTATAATAGCTTTTAAAACTTCTAAAATCCAAGAGGGTATTCCGGCAATGGCACCAATATCCCAATTGGGTGCTTCTTCTGCAATTTTTTCTTTGCGTTTTTCCCAATCATCAATAGTGGCAATTTCTTTACCAGGTCTGTAAAATACATCGTACCAGTCTGGAAAATTACTTACGTTAATACCACTAATTTCACCTTCTTCAAATCCGTTTTTATGTTCTTTTAATTTGGCCGAACTACTGAGCATAAAAATTTCTTTTTCAAAAACCTCAGATGGCAAGTCAAAGTTAGACAAGTCTTTAATCATAGAGGTACCTACACTTCTTACTGATGAAATATAATCGTTGGTAACAGGTATACGTTTACTTTTTTTACCTGTGGTACCACTACTTTTTGCAAAAAAATTGGGTTTACCAGGCCAAGTAATATCTGGATTTTTTTGTTGTTGTTTCCACCATCGTTGATTTAACGTTTTGTAAGTAAATATTGGAACGTTTTTTTGATACGCTTCTACAATATTATTGCTATCTAGGATGTTTAGAAAATTGTAATATTTTCCAAAGGACGTATTTTGTGCATTGGTTAGTAATTTTCTTAATTGTTCTTCTTGATGCTCATAGGCACTTTTAGTATCAAAACTAAAAGTGTCTAGAGTATCTATGGTTGTTTTTATTATATTTCCTAGAATAGCCATGTTGATTATTTTTTAAGTGAGTTGAAAAGTAATTTTACGATAAAACACTTTTTTCGTCTTTTAAGAACGATGTTAACATCCAGTGTATTTTTTCCATTTGTAAGATAAATCCACTCATCATATCTTCAGTCCCACGGTCATTAATATTTTCTGCAGCATCAATTACTTTGTTCATTTGGTTTAAAAGAATTTCAAAATCATTTAAAATTTCTTTTACCATTTCAGTTGCTGTTTGTGGTTCTAATACTTCAGAAATTTCAGATTCCTCTAAATATTCTTTTAATGTACCTGTTGGTTTTTTTCCAAAGATTCTAATACGTTCTGCAACTTCATCAATATTTAATTTTACAACATTGTATTGTGCTTCAAATTTTTCGTGGATATCAAAAAAATCAGGACCAACAACACTCCAGTGGTAGTTTCTTAATTTTTGATAGTGTACGTGGTAAGATGCTAATAGTTTGTTTAGGGCAGAAACTATTTCAGCAGTTTCTAAATGTGTGTATCCTAGTTTTGCAAAAGGTTTTGTTTTTTCTATTGAATTCATGTTTACTTGAGTTTTTATGATTAATACTTACTCAAAAGTATAACAAGAATACAATGATAGTGTTGAGCCAATTGGCTTTACAAATTGATATGTATCAACTGATAAAAAACAACAAGGTATATGTTGGTTTAAAAACCTTCTGCAAGTCTAAGTAAAGCTTCTTCGTCTATAATGGTAATAGACTTTCCTGTTAAGTCAATCATCCCATCTTTTTTAAAGGTAGATAAAACCCTAATAGCAGATTCTGTAGCTGTTCCTACAGCACTGGCAATTTCTTTTCTACTTAATTGAATTTTAATGACCCCTGCATTTGTAATTCCATAGGTATCTTTTAAAAACAAAATCAAATCGGCCATTCTTTGATGAACGGTGTTGGTAGATATATTGGTTATTGCATTGTTAGCCTCTTTTAAATCGCTACAAACGGTTTTAAACATTGCGTTTGAAAATTTAGCATTTTCATCTAAAGGCTTTTTAATTAAATTTTGAGGAATGTAACAAGCAGAAACATCACTTAAAGCAGTAACTGTAATGGTATTAGGTTCATTAGTTATGGCAGATTGATAACCAATTAAATCTCCTTTTTTAGTAAACTTAACAATTTGTTCTTTTCCGTTTGCATTCAATTGAGAAGACTTACATACTCCATCTTTTATGCAATATACTCCCGATGCAAATTTACCTTCGTTAAATATAACTTCTCCTTTTTTAAATGTATGTATATCTTTTGAATCTGAAATTTTTTTTAACTCTTCTTTAGATAAAGCGTTTAAATTGTTAAACTCTTTAATTAGGCATTGTTCACATCTACTCATCATTACAAAAGGGGATTTGTGTTAACAAATGTACTAAAACTTAGCGTAATAAACGAGTGGATTATATGGGTATATTATGACATAAGTCATTTTAAAAAACAACCTATTTGTAGATGTTTGCATAGAATAAAGAATAAGAAAATTGAATAAAGAACACACTTGTTATCACTGTGGAGATAAAGCTACGGAGACTATTGTTTTGTTTGATGATAAAACCTTTTGCTGCAATGGTTGTAAAACAGTATATCAAATTTTTAACGAACACCATCTTTCTGATTATTACAATTTAGAAAACACACCAGGGATTTCTCCAAATAAAATAAAAGGGAAATATAGTTTTTTAAGCAATCAGGAAATTGTAAATAAACTTTTAGATTTTAAAGAAGAGGGGATTGAAATTGTAACACTTTACATTCCACAAATACACTGTAGTTCTTGTGTATGGGTGCTAGAAAATTTACAAAAACTACAAGATAATATTGTAAATTCTAGAGTTCATTTTTCCAAAAAAACAGTACAAATAACTTATAAAAACACTTTACAACTACAGCAATTAGTAGAATTGTTAGCTAGCATTGGTTACGATCCATATATTAGTTTAGAAAATGGCAATAAAGCCAAAACCTCAGGCAAATCTAGCACCTATAAAATAGCCATTGCCGGTTTTGCATTTGGAAACACTATGTTTTTGTCTTTTCCAGACTATTTTGGAAAACCCGATGCTTGGCTTACACATTACCAACCATTGTTTTCTTTTTTAATGTTGTTGTTTTCCATTCCTGTAGTTTTTTATGCCGGAAATGATTATTTGATTTCGGCTTATAAAGGGTTGAAAAAAAGAATTTTAAATATAGATGTTCCTATAAGTTTAGGAATTATAATGTTGTTTGGTAGAAGTTGTTATGAATATTTTACCCAAACAGGTCAAGGTTATTTTGACAGCTTAACAGGGTTGATTTTCTTTTTATTACTAGGAAAATTATTTCAGAAAAAAACCTACGACTTTTTATCTTTTGAAAGAGATTTTAAATCTTATTTTCCCATTGCTGTAACAACAATGGTCAACGGAAATGAAGTTGTAGTTCCTGTAAACGAACTTAAGGTTACTGATATTTTATTAATTAGAAATGAAGAAATTATACCAACCGATGGAATTGTATTAAAAGGAAAACCATTGTTAGATTATAGTTTTGTAACGGGAGAAGCTAATTTAATTGCTAAAAAATCTGGAGATACTGTTTTTGCGGGGGGTAAACAACAAGGAACCACTATTACGGTGCAAGTAACCAAAACTGTTGACCAGAGTTATTTAACCAAATTATGGAGTCAAAATACGTATACAAATTCATCTGTATTAACAAACATTACAGACAAAGTTAGTCAGTATTTTACCATAGGTTTGCTATGTGTTACTTTGGTTGCTGCCTTTATTTGGTTTTTTATAGATGCTAGCCAAATAATCAATGTAGTCTCATCTATTTTAATTGTAGCATGTCCATGTGCTTTGGCATTATCGGCACCATTTGCTTTGGGGAATGTGTTACGTATTTTAGGAAAACAGGGCTTTTATTTAAAAGATGCCATGGTAATAGAACATATAACACAAGTACAAAGTTTATTTTTTGACAAAACGGGAACTTTAACAACCCGAAACAAACAAAATTGTAGTTATGTAGGGGAAGCATTAACACCAATGGAACTTACCATTCTTAAAACTTTGGTAAGGAATTCTAACCACCCATTAAGTAGAACTCTTTTTTTTAATATTAAAGCAAAAATTACAGAGATAAGTTCTTTTGAAGAAATAGAAGGAATGGGCTTGCAGTGTACGCACAATAATAAAATTATTAAAATAGGATCTGCTGCTTTTGTAAAAAGTAAAGAAACTGACTTAGAAACAGAGAGTAGGATATATGTATCTATAGACAGCAAGGTGAAAGGATATTTTAAATTTGAGAATGAGTATCGAAAAAACATTTTTGAGATGTTACTTTACTTTTCAAAAAAATACCAAATCAATATTTTGTCTGGAGACAATGCAGCGGCTTTGCCTTTTTTAAAAAAACAGCTACCAAGTTCAACGGTTTTTTATTTTCAACAATCTCCACACGATAAATTGCAACACATTAAAGAATGTCAAAATAAAGGAAATTCTGTATTAATGGTAGGAGATGGTTTGAATGATGCAGGAGCATTGTTACAAGCACAGGTAGGTATTGCGGTGGCAGAAAATGTAAATGTTTTTTCTCCTGCTAGTGATGCTATTATAGATGCTAAAAAATTACATTTATTACCTAACTATATTCGCTTATGTAAACAGAGTTTAACTGTGGTTAAAATTAGTTTTGCACTTTCTGTTTTGTACAACATAGTAGGTTTGTATTTTGCTGTTGCAGGAATTTTAACCCCATTAATTGCAGCTATATTAATGCCTTTAAGTTCTATAACTATAGTATTGTTTGTTACCATAGCCACCAATGTGTTAGCCAATCCGTTAAAAAATTACAAAGCCTAATTTGTTAAGAAATTCAAAGCAGTCTCCCATTTTTCTGGAAGTGGAGCTTCTAGTGCTATTTTTTTTTGAGTAAACGGATGTACAAACTCTAAAGTTTTTGCATGTAAAAAAAGAGTGTCTATTTTAAGTTGTTTGGCAAACATTCTGTTATGAAATCTATCTCCATACTTAGGATCACCAATTAAAGGGTGGCTAATTTTGTTCAAATGAATTCTTAGTTGATGTAACCGTCCTGTTTTAGGTTGTAAAACCACCAAACTATATCTAGATTCTTGATAAGGTCCTACTTCTACAGATACTGTGTACGTTTTAATTCTGCTATAATAAGTCAAAGCATCTTTGTGTACATTGGCATCACGACCTTTTACGGGACTGTCTATTTTTCCGTTTTCAGGAATAAAACCACGTACCAATCCGTAGTAAGTTTTCTGAATTTTATTGGTTACAAAAAGCTTTTGAAAAGGAGCAATATATTCCTTTTGTTTGGCAAATAAAATAATTCCAGATGTTTTTCTATCTAACCGGTGTATGGGATAATATTTTACACCCAACTGTTCCCCTAACAATTGTACTAAAGACTTTTCGGTTAACTGATTGTTAGCCATAGAAGAATGATGTACCAACATATTGTTAGGTTTGTAAACGGCTAGAGTGTAGTTGTCTTGAAAAAGAATTGAAATCATAAAAAAGAAATAATTATATTCTGTAAATATATAACAACCTACATATTGTAAAAAACAAACAGTTTAACAATAAGATATCAATAATTGGATATTGTTGTTTTTTTGTTAGTTTTGTTAAGGTATCGTTATTTTGTTATCATTTTTTTTATGAAAAACTTAAGTAATCTTTCAGGATTTAAAGAAGTGTCTTTTCCTAAAAAGGATAAAGAAATTATACCTAAAGTTAACAATGATCTTACTTTATGGAAAGAATTTCAATTAGGAAGTGAATTAGCTTTTGCTACAATTTATAAAGAAAATGTAGACAAACTATATAAATATGGTTTAAAGGTAGTTTATGATAAAAATTTAGTGAAAGATGCAATTCAAGATCTATTTATTGAATTATGGGATACTAAAGAAAAACTTTCTGAAGTAAATTCAATTAAATCATATCTATATATTTCTCTTAGAAGAAAATTAATTAAACAACAGATTAAATATAAAAAAACACACAATTCCAATGAAAGTGTTGATGAACTTAAAGATGAGTTAAAATCTATTGAGTTTAGTTTGATAGAAAAACAACAATTAGATGTTGAGTTAAAATCTTTAAAAAAATGTTTAGATAATTTAAGACCTAAACAAAAAGAAATTGTATATCTAAAATTTTATGCCCGTCTTAGCTACGAAGAAATTATGGATATCATGTCTTTAAATAAAAAACAAGCCTACAATTTATTGTCTAGAACATTAAAAACACTTAAAAATGTTTTGGTTTTAGTACTATTTGTTTTACAAATATAAAAGTATTGAATAAGGCCTTTAAACGTGTATTGTTAATTCAAAAACAATAAAAAGTGATTTTTTAATAAAAAAATCACTTTTTTTATGAGTAAAATACAAAACAATATCTCTTTATCAATATACAGACATAATAATCCATCACGTATAATGAAATACAATAATTATTCCATAGAAGATTTTGCAAGTGACCCATATTTTCAAACATGGGTATACGAGAATAATGAGATGGCAAATAAGTTTTGGACAAATTGGTTAAAAGAACATCCAAATCAAAAAGAAACAGTAAAAAAAGCGCGTAAACTCGTTTTGTTGTTAGATCAAAATGAGGATACATTGTCTGAAGAAGATTTTGAAATTATTTGGAGAAATATAATTGTTAATAGAGATTTAAAAAATGGTATTGTAAACATTCAAAAAAATAAAAACCAACAATTATTATTATTAAAAATTGCAGCTATATTTTTAGGATTGTTGACTTTAGGTTATGCTACTTATTATTTTACTCCTACTTTAATAAAAAAACCATTAAAAATAGCCAATAATACAAAAGTAAGTTTAGAACTAGAAGATGGGAGTATTGTTTATTTAGAAGATGTAAATTCTGAACTTATAAAAAATAAAACAAGTGCTATTGTTCGTAGTAAAAAGAAAATATCTTATAAAAATGTTACAAAAGAAACTAATAAATTAGTTTACAATAAAATAACTGTGCCTTATGGTAAAATTTATGAGGTTGAACTATCTGATGGTTCTAAAGTCCTTTTAAACTCAGGAACAAAATTAAAATATCCTATAAAATTTTTAGAAAATACACCTAGAAACGTATATCTAGAAGGTGAAGCTTTTTTTGAAGTTGCTAAAGATAAAAAGAATGCATTTACTGTAATAACAGATAAAATGAATACAAGAGTTTATGGTACAAAATTTAACGTTTCTTGTTATAAAAACGAACAAAAAACAGAGACCGTTTTGATAGAAGGTAGTGTAGGGGTTTATAGAGAAAAAATAGATGAAAAACCAATACTTATAAAACCTGGATTTAAAGCTTTATATAAAAATAAAGAAATAGGAATAACAAAGGTTGATATATCAAAATATACAGGGTGGACAGAAGATAAGCTGGTTTTTATTAATGATTCTTTTGATGTAATTATAAAAAAGCTGGAAAGAAAGTACAATGTTAAAATACACAATAAATACAATTTGTTAAATACTAAAAAGTTTACAGGACTTTTTAAACATGAACCTTTACATGTGGTTTTAGATGTTTTTAAAGCACACACAACATTTAACTATGAAATAAAACATAAAGAAGTAATTATAACTAAATAAACAACAACTAATATGAGTCCTTAAAACAATAAAGAATCGGAAGATGGGCCAACATCTTCCGATAGTAAAAGATTTCAGTCCGATTAAAAACAAAAATCATTCAAAATTATGAAAAAAAAAGACAATCTATATGGGCAATACTTCGCCTATTTAAAATTAGATTTAAAAATGAAATGTTCTATTCTATTTTTATTAATTAGTGTTTTACATATACAAGCCAAAACAGGCTATTCTCAAAATAAAAAAATTACAATTAAAGAAGAATCTGTAACTATTTTACAAGTTATAGAAAAAATAGAAAAGGAAACTAATTATAGTTTCTTTTACAGCAAAGAAGAAATAGATTTAAATCAAAAAATAACAATATCTGCTTATAATGAATTAATAAATAGTGTTTTAACAAAACTATTTTACAATACTAATATTCATTACAAAATTTTAGAAGAGCAAATAATTCTTACTAAAACATCACCAAATTTAAACGTTAAACAACAACAAAAATTAATAAAAGGAGTTGTTAGTGATGAGTTTGGAATGCCAGTCCCAGGAGCTAATGTCACTATAAAAGGAACTACTCAAGGAGTTATCACAGATTTTGATGGAAATTATCAAATTACTACAAACGGAAATAACCCTATATTAATTTTCTCTTATGTAGGATATAAAGACAAAGAGGTAGTTGTGGGAAATCAAATAACAATTAACGTGTCTTTAGCACAAGATGTTAGTGAATTGAACGCAGTTGTAATTGTAGGATATGGAACAGAAAGTAGACATGAAGTTACAGGAGCTGTTTCTACAATAAAAGCCGATGATATTGTAACACAAGGAACAAATACAGTATCCAAATCTTTACAAGGTAAAATAGCAGGAGTTCAAGTAGAATCTGCTGGAGGAAATCCAGGTTCTGGAGTAAGAATTTTAGTAAGAGGAACAGGATCTTTAGGAAATAATGATCCATTATACATTGTAGACGGAGTTCAAGTATCTGATATTAATAATATAGCCCCTACAGATATTGCCTCTATGAATATTTTAAAAGATGCTTCTGCTGCAGCCATTTATGGGTCTAGAGCAGCTAACGGTGTTGTTATTATTACAACCAAATCAGGTAAAAAAGGAGAGACTAAAATTAACTTTAGTGCCTATTCTGGAGTGCAAAAAGTAACAAAAAAATTAGATGTTTTAAACGCAGAGCAATGGGCTAATGTTAGCAATGCTGCACATGATAATGCGGGTTTACCTAGATTAGATCTTGCCCAAAACCCATCATCATTAGGAAAAGGAACAGATTGGCAAAGTGAAATATATAGAATAGCACCTACACAAAATTACAATTTAGATATAAGTGGAGGTGGAGAAAATTATACATTTAGTTTATCTGGAGGTTATTTATCACAAGAAGGAATTGTCATAAATACAGATTATAATAGATTAAACTTAAGGTTGAAATCTGAAATAAAAAAAGGACGTTTTACTATAGGGGAAACAGTCCTGTTATCTAACGGAACAACAAATGGAATATTAAGCGGATGGGGACAAGGACAAGGAGGTAACTCTGCAGGTTCTGCAGCAAAAATGCTTCCTGTTTTTGATGTTTATGATGCAAGTGCAATAGGTGGTTATGCAGGTGCATATGGTCCAGTGGTAACTGTAATAAATCCTGTGGCTCAATCAAATTTAATAAAACCTGAGGATAACGAAAAAAGAACTGTAATAAATGCTTATTTAGAAGCCTCTATTGTTAAAGGGTTAACCTATAAATTCAATTTAGGATATACAAATAACCATACCTACAATATGTATTATACTCCTGCTTATGAAATAGGAACTTTTTTTACAAATCTAAATACAGATTTAACAGAATCAAGAAATGAAACCAATACTACTCTACTAGAACACACCTTAAAATATGATACAAAATTTGGTAAAAACAGCTTAAAAACTTTATTTGGTTATACATACCAAGGCACCAAATACAGATCTTTAACAGGTAGTAAAAGTGGTATGCCAGATGGTATAAAAGTTTTAGATGCTGGTACAACAAACATTCAAACAGGAAGTAATGCAAATGAAAATGTACTGATTTCTTACTTTGGAAGAATGATGTATTCTTATGATGATAAATATGTAGTCACAGGAATCCTTCGTAGAGATGGATCTTCTAGGTTTGGAAAAAACAACAGATATGGATATTTCCCTTCATTATCTGCTGCATGGAATATATCAAATGAAGATTTTTTTAATAAAGATGGTATTTTAAATAATGCAAAATTTAGAATGAGTTATGGGGTTTTAGGTAGTCAAAACTTCGCTAATTATAGATACAATTCAACGATTAATTTAAACACCAATTATGTAACCGGACAAAATCAAGAACTTTGGTCTGGAGCTATTCAAACTGCATTTGCTTCACCAGATATTAAATGGGAAACCTCAAAAACATTAAATTTTGGTACAGATGTTAGTTTTTTTGATAACCAATTAAAAATTATTGCTGATTATTTTATTAAAAAAAACACAGACATTATTCTTCAAGTTCCTATTCCATTATCAACAGGAGCTAGTGCAAATAGTCCATATGTAAATGCAGGAGAAATTACAAATAGAGGTTTTGAATTTTCAGCATCATATAGTAACTCAATAAAAGATTTTCATTATGAAGTTATAGGTACCGTAGCTGCTATAAAAAATAAAGTAAATAAATTAGGAACCGGTACACAACAAATTTTTGGAGGTACAGCTACTATTCACGATGCTTTAACAACTATAACGCAAGCAGGTGGACCTGTTGGAGCATTTTATTTAATTAAAGAAAATGGATTGTTTCAATCTCAAGAAGAAATAGATAATTATACTAAAGACGGAATATTAATTCAACCCAATGCTAAACCAGGAGATGTAAAGTTTGTAGATTATAATAATGATGGGAAAATAGATCAAAACGACAGACAATATTTAGGAAGCCCAACACCGGATTTTACGTTTGGTTTTGGAGGGAATTTTAACTGGAAAGGTTTTGATATGAGATTGTATTTTCAAGGAACTTACGGAAATAAAATTTATAATGGATTAAGACAAGATTTAGAAGGTATGGATGCAGAGTATAACTATGCTGCTTCTACATTAAACGCTTGGACACCAACAAATACAAACACAAACATGCCTAGAGCAGTTATTAATGACCCTAACAGAAATGATCAAACCTCTAGTCGTTTTTTAGAAGATGGTTCTTATTTAAGATTTAAAACATTTCAATTAGGATACACTTTGTCAGAATCAGTTGTTAAAAAAATTGGATTGAATAATTTAAGACTATATGTAAGTGCTGATAATTTATTTACAATTACTAAATACAAAGGATTTAATCCTGATTTAGGAAACAATGGTTCAATTTTAAATAGAGGGGTAGATTTTGGATCATTAGCATATCCATTATCTAGTACTTTTCTAACAGGAGTTCAATTAACCTTTTAATTTAAAAGCAATACAAATGAAAAATCATATATATATATTAATGTTTGTGGTTATGTTAGGAGCATGTACAAACGAGTTGGAACAAATCAATCCAAATGTAATAACTCAAGAAAATTTTTGGAAAAACAAAAAGGATGTGTTGTCTGGTTTAGCAGCAACCTATAAAACATTTAAAAGTAGAAGAACGGGATATTATAATAATAATGGTATACCTATAGCCAATGGTAGAGGTGATGATTTTTATATTAGAAATGATGTAGCTGATTTTTATAAATTATCAACATTTACCAACGCATCAACTAATGTAAGTGTTTCAAAAACGTTTGAAGGACTTTATACAGGTGTTTTCAGAGCTAATCAAGTAATAATAAATACACCAAATGCAGATTTGTCAGAAGATGAAAAGAAAGCGTTTATTGCAGAAGCAAAATTTTTAAGAGCCTTAAATTATTTTTATTTAGTAATAAATTTTGGTGATGTGGCAATTATTACAGATTTGCCAACCTCTAAAGAAGATTATTTTAAGAAGCATTCGCCAGAAGCTGACGTGTGGAAACAAATAGAGACAGATTTTAAAGAAGCTAAAAGTGGTTTGCCTGTTTCTTATACTAATGAATGGGTAGGAAGAGCTACCAAAGGAGCTGCAATAGGTTTTTTAGGAAAGGTGTACTTGTATCAAAACAAATGGGATTTAGCTGAAGCAGAATTTTCACTTTTGGTAGATGAAAACGGAAACTCAAAAGCTCCTTATTCTTATGATTTATTATCTAATTATGAAGATAATTTTTTAAAAGAGTACGATAATAATAAAGAATCTCTATTTGAAATTCAATTTCAAAACGTAGGAGGTACTAATATTGGACAAGCTGAAAACGCAAATGAATCTCAAGGAAATGTAAATGGTCAATTTTTTGCTCCTGCAGAAGTTGGTGGATGGTTCGAGGGATTTCCTACCAACAAAATATTTGATGAATTTCAAAAAGAAAAAACAATTGCAAACGATTTTGATCCTAGAATGTATGCTTCTATTATGTGGGATTATCCTGGAGCCGTATTTTATAACAAACCTTTTTCAGAATTTACACTGCTTTTTGGATATCATTCAATGATTAAAAAATATCAAAACTGGCGAGATAACAATGAAGGGATTAAAATTTCTGAAATTAATGAAAAGGTCTTGCGTTTTGCCGATGTTTTGTTAATGCAAGCAGAAGCTTTAACAATGCAAAACAAGTTAACAGAAGCATATCCTTTTATTGACAAAATTAGAAATAGAGCCGATTTACCCTCTTTAACAATAGGAAAAAATCAAACAGAATTAATGGAAGAAATAAGACATCAAAGAATGATTGAGTTTTTTAGAGAAGGTCAAAGATTCTATGATTTAAAAAGATGGAACTTGTTAGAGCAAGAAATTTCAAATAGCGATAAAGTAGGAAAAGAGTTTTTTGATATTTCACAAAACAAATATTATCCAATTCCACAAAACGAATTGAATACTAACCCAGAGTGGTAGTATATATTGTAAAATAATAGTTTATAGGTTTTTATCCCTCTATTTACAAATAAATGGAGGGATTCTTTAATTAAAGTAACATAAACAAAGAACGTTAATAGTAAAAACAAACCTATTTTAAGACACCAATTCTAAAACATTTAAATGTCTTTTTAAAATTCCAGAAGGTGTATTTTGTGTTTCGTCTAATACGCGAGTATCTCCAAATAAAATAAAACTATCTTTGGCTCTAGACACAGCAACATTTAACATATTGGGCTTATTATCTCTATCAAAAAATAAGGTTCCCTCATCTAAATTGGTATATACAGTACTAAATAATACAATTTCTCTTTCGGCACCTTGTAAAGCATGTACAGTTCCTAGTTTAATATTATTAATATTGTAACCAGCTTCTATTAAGGCTTTTGATAATTCTGTTTTTTGACTAGCAAAAGGAGTAATAATACCTAAAACCGATTCAATATTAGTTACATTATAAGCTTCAGATATTGTTTCTTCATTCTGTCTTAACCACTTAATAATAGCATTTACTTCTGTTATATTACACCTGCTATTGTATTTTCTTTCGCTAACTCCTTCCACATGGTAGGCAATCATAGAAGGGAATATTTGATCCTCCGAAGCAGTACCCTTCATAGGTTTTAGAATTCCATTGTAAGCCAGTTCATTACAAAAACCTATAATTTCATCGTTACATCTTCTATGCTCTAACAAAACCATTCCTGGCTGATTTCCAACAGGTAATAACGTTTCAAATTCACAAGCATTTTGTGCCATTTTCATAATACTTCCGCTAGAAGCTAAAAAACCTAACTCCTCTAATTCTTCTGTCTGTTGTGGTGCCGAAATAATATTTTGCTGAGAAAGGTTTCCTTCATCAATTTTAGGAGGAATAGACCAAATGGGTTCTATTTGTTGTAAATCTCCAACAACCATTGCTTTTTGAGCTAAAGAGAATAGGGGAATACTAACTTCTGGAGTTACCTGTCCAGCTTCATCAACAATTAACAAATCAATAAAATTAAACAAAGGCAAATACTCAAAAATAGGTTTTCCATTAGAGTCTTCTCCTTGGTATTGACTGTAAATAAAGTGTGGAGGAGCCATGTAAAATGTAGCGACAAAGCAAGGTGTTAACATTGCTCTTCTTTTCCATTTTGCACTCATTGTTTTTTCTCCGGTACCTTTTTCAGTTTCATTTTCTAAAGCTTCTTTAGTAGCTTCTATCCAACGAGCTTCCCAATAATGAGTTGCTAATAAAAAAGCTTTGTGTCTAATACCTACATCTAATTCATCATAAAAATATTGATGTGATTTTTGAGTAGAATTTAATTTTTCGTACTCAAAATCCCACATTTGTTCTTCCGATACAAAAGGATAACCTTTAATGTTGTTTTTTAATTTCCAATTGTTAAGTTTAATATTGGCTTGTAATGCAGTATTTAAATTCGATAAATTTTCTTTAACATAGTTTAGTGTTTGACTTTCGTCGGATAATATTGATGTGGGAATTTTAAAGATAGCTGTTGTTTCGTTTTTATGATTGCTAAAAACTGTTTTAACCAACTCTATAAAGTTTGTTTTTTTAGCTCCAGATTTTATTTTGTTTAGCGCATCTCTCCATTGTTTTAAATTGGAAATTTGAATTTTATCTTTTTGAATATAGTTGTTAGGATCAATTAAGATTGCATTAATCTTATCGATAGAATTAATATAATCGGTACAAATTTTACTTCCGTTAATCAATTCGTCTTCTAGTAAAATAAGTTCTTTCTGAATGTATTCGGAAGCTTCTTCTAAGGAATCTACCTCTGTTTGAAAATAATTTCTAAACTGTTGATAAAAATAGAATTCAGCTTTACTCAAATAATCATCCGTTTCTAAATCACACAAAGTACCTTCATGTCCAAATAAATTCCCTTTTAAAAAATTGATATTTTCTAAAGATTTTAGGCTTTTAGAACTAGAAGGTAAATAGGTTGCATAACCTGTAAAATCAGGAATCCATCTTTGAGATAATTTTTGATAACTACTTTGAGAATTTATAAAACTATCTATAATATTGGTTACTGCCTGATTGTTACTGGAACAAGCTAAAATCACAGGAGCCTCATCTCCTAAAATTGCAGATTTTACAAACTCAGTAGCAACTACACTTTGCAATAGTGTGGTTTTTCCTGTTCCCGGGGGGCCATTTACCGCTATAACAGCATTGTTTTCTGCTGTTAAATAAGATAAAAGCGTTTTTCGTTGACTAATAGACAAGGGAAATTGGTTTGACATTTGCCCTGTGTGAAAATGATTGTAGCTTAAAAAACCTTGATCTGTAATTGCATTTTTACGTGTTCGGGTTGTAGGAGTTATAATTTTAGTTAATAGTGGTAAGTCTTCAATTTCGTTTAAAATATGATCATATAAAAATAGAATGCTTTTGGCGGTAGCTATTTTAGAACTGGTTGCAAAATATAGTGAATGCTGTATGGTTTGATAGTTTTCTACTGAATAATTTGAAATGTTTTTAAAGGTGATTTTTTTAAAAACTTGATTGGCGTATTCCCAATATTCATTCCAAGAAATAGGATTATCTTCTTCAACAGTAACAGGAGATTCTATATCTCTAGCCTCAATAATTCTATCTGTTGTAGAAAAAATAAAATCATTTTGAATGTCTGCTATAGGAGTTAAATAATTTCTAACAAACAACGGAAACATATTTTTAGAAACAGACAATTGGCCCGATCTGTTGACTCTTGCAGGAATCCAAAAAGGACGAATTACTTTTTGATTTGTATGAGGATGATCTGTTAAATAGCTTAAGTAAAAAGGAGCTATTAAAATTTCAGTTTCAGTAATTTCTATCCAATTGGTATTGTCTTTTTTGGAGATGCCTTTTAACCTATTAATTCTGCGTTCTTCGGCCTCAAGCATTTCTTTTGCGTGTTTGGCGTTTAACGTTCCATTGCCAACAAAACAGTTTTTTTCTTCAAATAAATTTTTAACTCTACTAATATCTATAGCTAAATTTTCGCTATCTGTTAAGCTGTTTTTATAATAGTGTAACCAGTTTTTTTCGTTAGCCATAACTTAATTTAAAAGCTAGCTAAAATAATTTTTTCAGAAAGATTATAGGCTTGTTTTCATAAGCGAATAAAACAAAGTTATAAACAATAAGTCTATTTATTAAAACAAAGAGTCATTTGATACAAGAAGAAATTATTTTTTACTTCCCAATACAGAAATTAGCAAAAATATTCCCTAACAAATCGTCACTAGTAACTTCTCCGGTAATTAAACCAAAGTAATACAAGGCTTCACGTATGTCTATGGCCATTAAGTCTCCAGAAACATCGTTTTGTAAACCGTAGTCCACTTTGTCTATTTCGTTTAAAGCTTTTAGCAATGCATCGTAATGACGTGAGTTTGTAACAATGGTGTCGCTATTGTTTAAAGCACCTATATTTACCAATTTGGTCAATTCATTGGTTAAAGTTTCAATTCCAATTTTAGATTTGGCAGAAATAGCTATCAACTCAGGAATTTCTTGTTTTAGTGCCGTAATATGTGAATCCGAAATAGTATCGGCTTTGTTTCCAATCACAATCAATTGTTTTTGAGGAAACTTATTCTTAATAGATTCTAATTCCAATTTAATATTAGAAACTTGATACTGAATATTATTCAAATCAAACAAGTAAATAACAACTTGGGCTTGACCAATTTTTTCAAAAGTTTTCTGAATTCCAATATTTTCTACAACATCTTTAGTTTCTCTAATTCCAGCAGTATCTATAAAACGGTAGGCAACACCATCAATAATAATTTCATCTTCTATGGTATCACGAGTGGTTCCTGCAATTTCAGAAACAATAGCTCTTTCTTCGTTTAACAAAGCATTTAAAAGGGTAGATTTCCCCACATTAGGTTCTCCTACAATGGCTACAGGAATTCCGTTTTTAATTACGTTTCCAACAGCAAAAGAATCAATCAAACGTTTTAAAACTAATTGAATTCTAGCTACTAGTGTTTTAAATTGAGTTCTATCTGCAAATTCTACATCTTCTTCAGCAAAATCTAATTCCAATTCTATTAAAGAAGCAAAATTGATAAGCTGATCTCTTAAATTCTGAATTTCATTAGAAAAACCACCTCGCATTTGTTGCATGGCTACTTGATGAGAGGCTTCAGAATCCGATGAAATTAAATCGGCAACCGCTTCAGCTTGTGACAAGTCTAACTTTCCGTTAACAAATGCACGTAGAGTAAACTCTCCTGCATCGGCCATTCTAGCTCCTTTTTTCAACAAAACTTGTAAAATTTCTTGCTGAATGTATAAAGAACCGTGGCAAGATATTTCTATAGTATCTTCTCCTGTGTAAGAGTGTGGATTTTTAAATACAGATACCAATACCTGATCTATAACACGTTTGTTGTCTATAAAATGACCTAAATGTAGCGTATGAGACTTTTGCTCTAATAAAGATTTATTTTCTTTTACAGAGTTAAAACATTCATTTGCTATTTGAATAGCATTAGGTCCAGACAAACGTATTACGGCAATAGCACCTACTCCTGAGGCTGTTGCTAAAGCTACTATGGTATCTTTTAAAATCATAATGCAAATGTAGGTATAGTTCCTAAAGTTTCAAGCATTCCTAAAAAATAATCAACGAGTTTTGTATTATAGAAAACCACTTTTCTGATATTTTATTTTTTACAATAAATTATTCTTTTTGTTATTGTATTGATAATGTTTTTGATATATAATTTATAACTCTGTATTTTAGACTTGTTTTGGTCAAAATAGGATTTATAAATACTTAGGATATCCTCTAATTTTGTCAAGCAGACAAGCAGATACCCTTAATCTTGATTTAAGAATTGATAATGATGCTTGTTTTAAAGTCAAAATATGTAAAAAATGATTAAAACTACTTTTATTGCTTTTTGTTTGTCAATTGTAAGCGGATCTATCTATTCGCAAACAAACAATACTAGACCCAATGTAATTGTCATATTGGCCGATGATTTAGGATATGCAGATGTTGGATTTAACAGAGCTCCAAATTTTCCAACAGAAAAAGGAGTAATTCCTACACCACAATTAGATGCTTTAGCCGCTAACGGAATTATTTGTACCAACGGACACGTAGCTCATCCATTTTGCGGACCTAGTAGAACTGCTCTTATGACGGGGGTTCAACCTAACAGAATAGGAGCACAATACAATTTGCCTAATGATATTACTTCAACTTTAGGAGTTCCTGTAAAAGAAACATATTTTTCTAAAATACTACAAGACAACAACTACAATACAGCTGCCTTTGGAAAATGGCATTTAGGTTTTGAAGAAGGAAAATACCAACCTTTAGATAGAGGTTTTGATTATTTCTTTGGTTTTTTAGGAGGAGGAAAATCATATTTTGAACGTGAATATGAAGATTTGTATTACAGAAGGTTAGGAGGTAGTAACCCAGTTACTAATGAATATCAAGATCCACTGCAAAGACAACGTAATTATGTTGCAAAAGATGAATTCAGTCAAGATGAGTATTTAACAGATATTCTAACGAATGAAGCCATTAAATACATTGCAGAAAACAAAACAAAGTCAGATCCTTTTTTTATGTATATGGCTTACAATGCACCGCACACACCTTTGCAAGCACCTGCTGACGAAATTGCTCAGTTTAAAGTAGAAAATCCAAATTTTGAGAGTTTGGTTAGAAATAGTAATTATTTAAAAAAATCGGGAGGGTATGAGTTGGATAAAGTAGAGCGTGAATTAAAAAAGGAAACGAGCTATGATTATGATGCCTTATCGCAAGAAGAAAAAGAAGCCAAAGTAGCCCAGTATAGAAGTAATTTGTTGGATGAATACACAAAAAACAGAATTATTTATGCAACTATGGTAACCAATATGGATAAAAATATAGGTAGAATTGTTACAGAACTTAAAAAAGATATGGATGTTTTTAACAATACTTTGATTTTATTTTTAAGTGATAATGGAGGATATACTTATAGCAAAGGAGCCGTTAATCATCCTTTATACGCATTAAAAGGAAGTGTTTTTGAAGGTGGTCATAAAGTTCCTTTTTTTGTACACTGGCCAAATAAAATTAAAAAAACAAGTTCTTACAAATACCAAATAAGTGCGTTAGACATTTATCCTACCTTGGTAGATTTGGCAGGGGGTAGCGTACCGACAGGCAAAAAATTAGATGGAAAATCTTTTATGGATAAATTAATTGCAGGTCAACCTATAAGAACACAAGATCCTATTTATGTATTAAGACCTTTAAATGGTTTTCACGCAATATCAATAGCAGCTAATCCATACAAAGCTGTTAAAAGATCTAAAAACTCCGCTTGGGAATTGTACAATATTGAAACCGATCCTGGAGAAACTACAAAAATTACTAATAAACCTGAAATTTTACAAGGTTTAATCAATAAAGGAATAGACTATGTTAAAGAGTTTAAAAACGTAAAACCTCTTTGGTTTGACCATGAAAGAAATGGAGGACATCCACATAGAAAATTATGGTTTAATACTCATGAATTACCTCAGTATGATGCTGCTTTTGAATCGGATGATTTGGCTTTAGGTATAGATGCTTATTTTAATAGCTTGTTTCATATTCATCCAAATCCTAGTTCAGATTTTGTAAATGTAACATTTGATCTTTCTGTAAATAATTTAAAGTTAGAAGTGTTAACAATTACAGGACAATCCATACAAAAAGTAAACGTATCTAAAAATAATCAACCTAAAATAGATATTTCAAATCTAGAAAGTGGAACTTATATAGTAAGAATTAAAGCTGATGACAATTTTGCCATTGAAAAAATGGTGAAAATTTAAAAACAAGAAAAATAGTCAAAAAGTCCTCTAAAATTTTAGAGGACTTTTTGATTTTTAGGACAATATAGAGTCTATTTTATCTAAAAGCTCTTGCTCAAAAAAAGTATTGTTTAATGCCAATACATTTTCTTCTAACTGTTGTGGACTACTAGCTCCAACCAATACAGATGTAATTGCGGGTTGTGTTAAAATCCACGCAATAGCCATTTGAGATAACTTTTGCTCTCTTTCCAAAGCCAATTCGTGTAACTGTTTTATTTTGGAAATGTTTTGTTCTACCGTTTCCGTATTTAAATACGTTTTGTCTTTAGATGCTCTAGAGTTTTCTGGAATTCCGTTAATGTACTTATCCGTTAACATTCCTTGTGCCAAAGGAGAAAACACAATTGAACCTATGTTTTCTTTTAACAAGGTAGGAAATAAAGTTTTTTCCCTACTACGTTCAAACATAGAGTATTTAGATTGATGAATTAAACAAGGAGTACCCAAGTCTTTTAAAATTTTATGAGCCTTTTCTGTATCGGTATGATTGTAATTAGACAAACCTACATACAGAGCTTTTCCTTGTTTTACCATTAAATCCAAAGCAGCCATTGTTTCTTCTAAAGGAGTATCTGCATCGGGTCTATGGTGATAAAACACATCTACATAATCTAAGCCCATGCGTTGCAAACTCTGATCTAAACTAGCTATTAAATATTTTTTAGATCCATGGTTTCCATAAGGTCCAGGCCACATATCGTACCCAGCTTTGGAGGCAATAAACAACTCGTCTCTATAATTGGCAAAATCTTTTTTAAGAATACGACCAAAATTTTCTTCAGCACTACCATACGGTGGTCCGTAGTTATTGGCTAAATCCAAATGAGTAATTCCTAAATCAAAGGCTTTTTTTAAAATATTTCTAGCATTTTCAAAAGAATCAAAAAAACCAAAGTTGTGCCAAAGTCCTAAGGATATTTTTGGTAATAACACACCGCTGTTTCCACAACGATTGTATTCCATTGTGTTATATCTTTCTGGGTTAGGAGTATAAGGGCTTGGATTAGATTTGTCGTTAATATTCATATGAAATCAATAATTTTATGAACCCTAAATGTACAAAACCCTAAAGAGAGGTTAAAACTTAATTCCAGTTAGTTTTAGTACTATTGTATATTGATTTATAAAAATTATTTGTCGACCTAAAAAAGTAAAATCATTTAAACAGTAGTTGCAATAGTTGTTGTTTTTATATATGCTTTAGATATGTTTTGAACAAGATCTGTTGCTATTAAAGAGATTTCTCCTGTTGTTTCCGCAGACAAATCACCAGACAAACCATGTATATACACTCCTAAAATTGCAGCTTGAAGTGGAGAATATTTTTGAGCCAACAACCCTGTAATAATTCCTGTCAACACATCACCACTACCAGCAGTTGCCATTCCCGGATTTCCTGTGCTGTTAAAAAACAATTGTCCTTTTGTGTTGCACAGCACAGTATGCGCTCCTTTTAAAACAACAATGCAATTGTATGTTTTTGCAAACTGTTTTAATTTTTCTAGTTTTTCAAAATCATTTGTAAAATCACCCACCAAACGTTTAAACTCTTTGGGGTGTGGTGTTAAAATACTGTTTGCGGGTATTTCTTTAAACCACTCTTTGTTTTTTGCTAAAATGTTGATTGCATCAGCATCTATAACCATAGGAGTATGAGTTGTTTTAAGTACCAAGTGTAAAAAACTTTGCGTATTAGGGTGCATTCCTAAACCAGGTCCAATACCAATGGTTTTGTTTGTAGAAATATAATTTCCTTCCAAATAATATTCACAAGGGGTGTTTCCTGTCCACATAGCTTCTGGAACCGTAGTTTGTAATATTTGCATTCCACAATTTGGCGTATAGGCAGTTACCAAACCTGCACCTGCTCTTAAACAAGCTTTGGTTGCCAAAACAACAGCACCAATTTTGCCAAAACTTCCTCCAATAATTTCTGCGTGTCCAAAATTTCCTTTATGTGAAAATTTAGTTCTGGTTTTTATTAATTTTTGTGCAAAATTAGAATCTACATAAGTAGCATCTGTTTCTATGGTATTCTTGTAGTTTTCAGACAAATTAATAAACATTACAATCCAATTCCCTACATAACTTGCAGAACTAGGTAGTAAAAAGGATTGTTTTGGGGCTTCAAAAGTCAACGTTGTATTTGCTTTTAAAATAGTTTCTTTGTCAGAAAAATAAGATATTTCGCATGGCAAACCAGTAGGAATATCTATCGCAATTTTAAAATTATCACAAGCATTTATAATCGTTACCAAAGTTTTGCAAAGCTTGTCTAAAGGTCTATTAATTCCCAAACCTAAAATAGCATCAATCACTAGGGTGTGTTTAGGAATTGGGGGAATGTGTTTTTCAGAAATAATGGTTCTTATTGTGGTTATTTCTTTCAATCTTTTTAAGTTTTCATCAAACTCAAAAGAGGTTTTTGCAGTATATTTTACCAAATAAACGGTTACAGTATATTCTTTATTTAACAAAAGTCTAGCAATAGCCAAACCATCTCCACCATTATTCCCCATTCCACAATAAATGGTAAAATGTTGCGTTTTTGTATATCTAGAAACCAGATAATTAACAATTTGTTGCGCAGCTCTTTCCATTAAAGCAACAGAGGTAATTTGTTGTTCTTGAATTGTATAAGTATCTAATTCTTTGATTTGATGTGGATTAAAAATTTTCATAGAAAAGAATCTTTTGATTAAAATTAGGGATTTCTTTTTTAAAATTTACATTGTTTAAAGTTTATAAAACGTATTCAAAAGAAGCTTATTATATTTGATATTATGATAGAGCCACAACCCGTAAAAATCATTGAATGTCCTAGAGATGCCATGCAAGGCATTAAAGATTTTATTCCTACAGATTTAAAAGCAAAATACATCAACGCTATTTTACAATGTGGTTTTGATACGGTTGATTTTGGTAGCTTTGTTTCTCCCAAAGCCATTCCTCAAATGGCAGATACAGCACAAGTATTAAGCAAATTAGATTTAACAACCACAAAAAGTAAATTACTAGCCATAGTAGCCAATGCTCGTGGGGCAAAAGATGCTTGTGCATTTGAAGAAATAACTTATTTAGGATATCCTTTTTCTATTTCAGAAATTTTTCAAGTTAGAAACACCAATAAAACCATAGCTCAGAGTTTTGAGCTTTTAAAAGAAATTATTGAAATAGCACACAAGCACAACAAACAAGTGGTTACTTATTTGAGTATGGGGTTTGGTAATCCTTATGGAGATCCTTGGAATGTAGACATAGTAGGGCAGTGGGTAGAAAAATTATCTGCTATTGGTGTAAAAATCTTATCATTATCAGACACCGTAGGTTCTTCTACACCAAAAGTTATTACCCACTTATTTTCCAATTTAATTCCAGCATATCCTAAAATGGAATTTGGAGCACATTTACACACAACTCCAGACCAATGGCACGAAAAAATTGATGCAGCTTATAACAGCGGTTGTCTTCGTTTTGATGGTGCTATTAGAGGTTACGGCGGATGCCCTATGGCCACCAATGCTTTAACTGGAAATATGCCTACTGAAAAAATGCTGTCTTATTTTACACAACAAAAAGTATCCACAAACATACAAACTCTTCGTTTTGAAAGTACCTACAATGTGGCTTTACAAGTTTTTTAACAAAAAAAAAACAACGAAAACAATTTCGTTATTTTATTTATAATAAATTAAAATAAACTTTGCTTATTTAGAATTGGTCTGTATATTTGTAGCCGTAAATAAATAACAACTTAAATTAAGTCTAAATAAGTAGCAATGAAAATTACAAAGTTAACATTAGCCGTATTAGTAGCAGCAGGAGCTGTATTTACATCATGTTCTAAAAGTGATGATAAGATTGATGAATTGTCGGAATATAAATTTACCAGAGATGGTAAATCTACAGTAGACTATTCTGAACAAACTGTTTTATTAAAACAAGCCTATGAAATTGGTGCAAAATTATCAGCACCAGAAGATCCTGCTCTTACAGTAGCAGATATTAACAATCGTTTTAAAGAGGGAACTAATTTTAGTGATGCGGATTTAAACGGGTCTAAATTAGTTGATTTTGTAGCCTCAACTTCTCTTGCAGATTTTGATACATATATTTCAGGTCAAATAAATGATGTTTTTGCTAGTAGTAAAGATGCATCAGCAGGTGTGGCTGGAAAGTATGTTTCAGGTAGTAAAACTCGTTATTTTAACGAAAAAGGATTGGAATACGCACAAGCTTATTACAAAGGGTTAATTGGTGCCTTTACTTTAGATCAAATTGTAAATGTAATTCTTAGTGATGTTAAAACAGCAAGTAATACAGTTATTGCTGGTAAAAACTATACAGAACAAGAGCATTTGTGGGATAAAGCTTACGGACTTTTGAATGGGATATCTGAAGATGATTCTGATTACAGAGATCGTTTTTTAGGACATTATTTAGAAGAAATTCAAGGACAAGAAAACTTTAAAAAAGTAAAATCTGTTGTTGATGCAGCACTTATTTCAGGAAGAGCAGCCATTGTAGCAAATAATGAAACTGCTTTAGATGCAGCCATTAAAACTTTAAGAACACAATTGTCTATAGTACCTGTTGTTAGAGGGTTGTATTATTTAAATAATGCTAGACAAACAGCTGGAAAGCCTGAAAGTTTTCACGCTTTATCAGAAGGATATGGATTTATTCATTCTTTACAATATACCTATAACGTAGCTACAGATAAGCCTTATTTTACTAATGCTGATGTTGAAACTTATATTGGTGTTTTAGAAAAAAATGATGGATTTTACGACTTAACTAATGGAGGGATCTTGGATGATTTAATGACCCCAATTTATAATAAAGTATCAGGTGACTTAGGTGTTGGTACTATAGAAGAAGTTGTGGCTAAAGCCGTAGAATAATATTTAAGATATACACATTGAAGAGAAGATAAATTTGTGAATTCAAATTTATCTTCTTTTTTAGGTTAAAGATTTAAGGATTAGGTAGTATGAAAAAATGGATCGCAATAGGACTTTTTATAAGTAGTTTATTTTCTTGTGTACAAGAAAATACTAAAGTAAGTACTGATAATTACAATAGACAAAATTTATTGAAAAACTGGGTAGATCATAGTGTTATTCCCTCTTTTGTTGCTTTGGAAACTAAGGTAAAAGCTATGCAAAACACCAAAAATAATTTTGGGAGCAATGTAACACAAGAAGACTTAAACAAATTAAAAACCGATTTATTTGAGGCACAAAAAGCTTGGCAATATGCGGCTATGTTTGATATAGGACATAAATTTGAAGATCTTGCTTCTTTTCGTTTGTTTACAGGAAATTATCCTATAGATCCTGATATGATTAAAAAGCAAATAGGAACAATTCTTGATAAAAATGAAAAACGTTTTACTTCTTCTATTTCTATAGCGTACCAAGGATTAAATACCATTGATTATTTAGTCAATAGTAATACCTATACTAGTTTCGAAAATAAAACAAATTATCAATTGTTTTTAAGTAGTGTTATTGATGTTCTTTTGACAAGAGTTAGCGAAAGAAAAACCTACTGGGAAAACAACAAAACAAGTATTATTAATAATACAAATAAAACTGCTACTGGTTCTTTTAGTATTATGATTAATGATTATATTTCTTATGCCGAACAAGAACTTAGAACTGCTAAAATAGGAAATCCATCAGGTACTTTTCCTAATAGTAGTCCAACAGAAAAAGTAGCCAAAGATGTAGAGTCTTATTATAGTTCTGAGCATTCAAAAGCTTTGTTTGTAGAAAATTTAGAGGCTTTTAAAAATTTGTTTTATGGAGCTTCTTATGATGGAACTAAGATTAGTGGTAGTGGAATACAAGAGTATTTAAATTTTTTAAATGCTGATCTTGCTATTGGAAATCAAACGATTACTTTGTCTAAATATATAGAAAAACACTTTGAAGATATTGATGCGGCAGTTGCTGTTTTAGACAATGATTTTGCTAAACAAGTAGAAACTGATAATGCGAAAATGGTAGCGCTTTACAATGTATTACAGGATTTTATTCCTTTGTTAAAAACCAATATGATGCAAGCCTTAAATATTAGTATTGATTATCAAGATACAGACGGAGATTAAAAATGAATCGATTTCAAACATACATACACACAAAAAAAACAAAAGCAGCTACATTGGCTGCTTTTCGTATTCTATTTGGAGTTTTAATGCTTACCAGTCTTATCCGTTTTGTGGCTATGGATTGGGTAGAGCAATTTTATGTATTGCCTAAATGGCATTTTAACTATTATGGATTTGGTTGGGTAAAAACGTTGGGAATCTATACCTACGGATTGTTTGTTCTAGCAATGTTGGCTTCTGTAGGAATTATTTTAGGTTACAAATATAGATTGTCCATCATTTTATTCTTTTTAAGTTTTACTTACATAGAATTGATAGACAAAACCACCTATTTAAATCATTATTACTTTGTGAGTATTTTAAGTTTTTTATTATGCTTTTTGCCTTTAAACGCTACCTTTTCTTTAGATACTCGTAAAAAAGAAATACAATATACTTTTGTTCCTAAATGGACGGTTGACAGCATAAAACTACTTTTAGGTATTGTGTATTTTTATGCAGGTTTGGCCAAACTAAATTCCGATTGGTTGTTTAGAGCCCAACCTTTAAAAATTTGGTTGTCTACCAAAACAGATTTACCCATTGTAGGACCATTTATGAATCAGTCTTGGTTTCATTATACCATGAGTTGGAGTGGTGCTTTGTACGATTTAACCATTCCGTTTTTACTTTTAATCCGTAAAACAAGACCTTACGCATTTGTTGCTGTAGTAATTTTTCATGTATTTACTAGAATTCTTTTCAATATTGGAATGTTCCCGTACATTATGATTTGTGCTACGCTTATTTTCTTTGATAGTAACTTGCATGAAAAGTTCTTAAAACAGATTCAAAAATCGTTACGAATTCCTAAAAACGTTAAGGTTTGTTTACAAGAAAGTTACCGTTATAAGCAACCTAAAAATATCCTATTTATAATTAGTCTATTTTTTACAATTCAACTATTTTTGCCCTTCAGAAATTTGTGTTACCCTGGTGAGTTATTTTGGACAGAACAAGGGTTTCGTTTTTCTTGGCGAGTAATGTTAATGGAAAAAGCGGGGTACACTACCTTTACAGTAAAAGACAGTGTGTCGGGAAAGCAATTTCACGTAAAAAATTCCGATTTTTTAACCTCTTTCCAAATCAAACAAATGAGCTTTCAACCCGATTTTATATTGGAATATGCGCATTTGTTAGGAGATCATTTTAAAAGCCAAGGACATCAAAATATACAAATTTTTGTAGAGAGTTATGTAGCCTTAAACGGTCGTTTGAATCAACTTTACATCAACCCAAAAGTTGATTTGTATAAAGAAAAAGAAGGCTTTCATAACAAAACATGGATTTTACCCTTAAAAGATGAAATTAAAGGATTTTAGTATACTTATTCTATTTGTATTGTTTGTACAATTTGGTTATGCTTATCAAATAACTTTTAAATTGATAAATGCAGAAACCAACAAAGCCATAGAAGGAGTACAGGTTGTGCAAGGAACAAATACTTATATAGGAAGCACCAATCAGAATGGTGTTTTAAAAGCCAATTTTAACCAAAACAAAGTACATTTAATGTTCTTTTATTACGGTTATGCAACTGTAGAGCAAGATTATAATTTCACCAAATCACAAGAAATTACTATTTCTTTAGCTCCTTTAAAAGAAGAATTATCGGCTGTTGTGTTAAATGCAACAAAAAGAATTAACTACGGATTAACGACACTAAAGCCTGTAGAAGGAACCCATATTTACGCAGGTAAAAAAACAGAAGTTGTTAATTTAGATTTGGTAAGTGGTAACAAAGCCAATAACAATCCTAGACAAATTTTTGCTAAAGTTGCTGGACTAAATATTTATGATAGTAACGATGGTGGTTTGCAATTAAATATTGGAGGTAGAGGATTGGATCCTAATAGAACCGCCAACTTTAACACTCGCCAAAACGATTACGATATTAGTGCCGATGTGTTAGGATATCCGGAAAGTTATTACACAACACCCACAGAAGCTTTAGAGCAAATTCAAATCATTCGTGGTGCAGCATCTTTGCAATACGGAACTCAATTTGGTGGATTGATCAATTTCATCACCAAAAAACCTGTAGATAAACCTATAGAATTTATAACAAGACATACTATTGCCTCTTTTGGAACCTTAGCGAGTTTTACATCGGTTAGTGGAACTATAGATAAGCTAAGCTATTATGCATATTACAACAGAAAAGAAGGAGATGGTTTTAGACCAAATTCAGATTACAAATCCAACAATTTATTTGCACACATAGGGTATCAGTTTACCGAAAACACAAAAGCAAGTTTCGAAATTTCTTCTTTTAATTATGTGGCTCATCAACCTGGAGGATTGTCTGATGTACAATTTTTAGAAGATCCTACGCAAAGTTATTTAAAGCGTAATTGGTTTGGAGTGGATTGGAAGTTGTACAATTTTAAGTTAGAGCAACAATTGACCGATATTTCTAGACTAACGGTGAGTGTATTTGCATTGAATGCTTCTAGAAAAGCTATTGGATTTAGAGGAAATCCTAATAATGTTGGAGGAAGTGTTTTTAATCCTAGTGGAGATGAACAAAATAGCAATGGAAGTTATCTTTTTAATAGAGATTTAATTGTTGGGAATTTTAAAAATTACGGAATGGAAACTCGTTTTTTATCGAGTTATTCTTTTGGAAAACAAACTAATTATTATTTATTTGGAGGTAAAATTTACAAGGCCAACAATAGTCAAAGACAAGGAGCAGGAAGTAAAGGTGTAGGTGCAGATTTTTCTTTTGATGAGCTGGCTACCCAGTACCCTAATCAGAATGAGTTTAAGTTTCCAAACTTTAATGCTTCGTTGTTTGGAGAGCATATTTTTAATGTTAACAATTACTTGAGTATTACTCCAGGTTTTAGGTTTGAACATATTAGTACCAAATCTGATGGAAATTATTTTGTTTATAATACGAATCGACCTAATTTAAGTTTTAATGTAGATGACAATAATGAGTTTGTCCGCAATTTTGTATTGTTAGGCTTAGGGATTAGTTACAAACCTAGTAAGGTTTTTGAGTTGTACGGTAATTTTTCTCAGAATTATCGTTCGGTTACTTTTTCTGACATTAGAACAGTCAATCCAACATTTAAAATAGATCCTAATATTACAGATGAAACAGGTTATACTGGAGATTTAGGTGTAAGAGGTAGGATTGCTAAAAAATTCTCTTACGATGCCAATATATTTACCTTGGTTTACGGAAATAGAATAGGACAGGTGTTGAACAACAGAGCTCAGTGGGTACGTAAAAATATAGGAACTGCTTTTATTTACGGATTGGAATCTCTGTTGCAATGGAACCTTAAAGAGACCTATTTTAAAGATCATAAAAATTTAAAGTTAGATATTTTTACTAATCTTGCTGTAACTAGATCTGTATACTTAAAATCTGAAGAAAATGGAGTGGCAGGAAACGAAGTTGAATTTATACCTCTCATCAATTTAAAAACAGGAGCTAGTTTTGGGTGGGATAATTTGTTAGGAAACATTCAGTACACTTACATAAGTGAACAATTTACAGATGTGACCAACTCTCCGTACAACCCAAACAATGATGTAAACGTAATTGGTGCCATTCCTTATTACGACATTTTAGACGTTTCTCTTTCTTATAAATTTTCTAAGCATTTTCTTTTAGAAACAGGAATAAATAATATATTAGACAACAATTATTTTACACGTAGAGCAACTGGGTATCCTGGACCTGGAATTATTCCAGCAGAACCTAGATACTTTTACGGAACCTTAGAAATTAAATTTTAAATTATGTTGAAAAAAATTTTAATTGGACTTGTTGTTGTATTTATAGCCATACAATTTATAGGTACAGAAAAAAATGAAGCAGAAACTTTTGAAGTTGATTTGTTTGTAAATGAAACAAAACCTAGTAAAGAAGTTCAGAGCATTTTAGCCGCTAAATGTTACGATTGTCATTCTAACAAAACAGCGTATCCTTGGTATGCCAACATTGCTCCCGTTTCATTTTGGATCAACCATCATGTAGAAGAAGGTAAAGAACACCTAAACTTTTCGGGTTGGGCTGCATATGATGCAAAAAGAAAAAAACACAAATTACACGAAGTAGAAGAAGAGGTAGAAGAGGGGAAAATGCCTTTAGAATCTTATGAAAAACTTCATGGAGAACTAACAAAATCAGAAAGTGAATTGTTAGTGGCTTGGGCTAAAAAAGCCATGTCTAATTATTAAAGACATTTTTAAAATCATAAAAAAAGGTTTGATACACTGTATCAAACCTTTTTTTTATGGAGTTTCTATCAGCCTAACATAATTAATAAACCCCAATCCTTTTATTTTTTGATTCAAGATTTGGTCTGTAAATTCTATTTCTACATCATTTTTGTAGTATTCCTGATCTTCTACAGCTGTTTCAAAACGAATTTTATAACCTTTATTTAGTTTATCGGCATCTAACGCTAATACACTCATACCACGTTTTCCACCGCTTAGTGTAGCTCCAGTAATGGCATCTATATTGTTTCTTTTTTTTCCATAAAAATCCCACCATTCAGAAATGTCAAAATACCAATCGTCATCATCTCCATGTACATATAAAGTTTGTTCATAAACTCCGTTAGGGTTTAGTAACGAAACCACAACATAAGCTCCTTCTCCTACGTAGTTTTGCATTTGAATCAAACATTTGTATTTGTTTGGAGTTGGACTGGTAGCAAATCCAAACAAACACAATGTAATGACTAAGAATAATAAATGTTTTGTTCTTATTTTCATCTGCTTATTTTACAAAATCCTCTATAATCTTATTAATTTTTTCTGGAGATTCATAATCGTCAGAAAATAAATATTTGTATAATAATTTGTTGTTTACTTTGGCCTCTAAGTGCAAATCTTTATTTCTACCATAAACCTCGTTCCACTTAGCACGAACAACCGCCCATTTGTCTTTATTTTTTGTCCACCAATCTTGGGCTGCCTTGCATTTTTCATCGGCTACTTTTCTGTAGATATTGTACCCTTTTTCATGGGCAATGATGATATCTTCTTTTCCTTTTTCTCTAATTATTTTTGCATTGTCTTGATCGTGAATCCATCCTGTATTAGTAATCTCATGACGATTTCCTCTTAACGTAATATTATAATCGCTACGTTTGGTGTATTCTCTTCTTGGTAATGGAGCTGTAGTTGTGTTTTCCCAATACGTTTTTCCATCTACATGCACCCAAGAACCAGTTCCTTCGTATCTAGGACTGTCATCTACCTGATAGACTTTTTGTGTCCATTGGTTGTTTACTTCTTTTTTTGATTTCTTTTCAAAATTCCAAACTCTATCTCCGTTATACATATAAAAATCTCTGTTTTCATACAACCAATCTTGTCGCCAATGTTTTACAATAAAAGGCTTGTTTGGTGGACCTACTTGTAGTAAATGTTGTATGGAAATATGGTCTTTATCATCGGTTACCAATTGAGCCCATTCTAATGCTGTTTCGTTTTGTTTGGTTTTAGAGGGCTTGTACAATGAATCTTTGCTATACTGAAATGTTTCGACAAAATTAAAACTGACTTCAAAACAACCACACATTTCTTTTATGGCTTTTCTGTCTTTCTTTTTTTGGGCTTGCACATTTCCCACTAGGGCAAAACTCAGCAAAAAGCTGGTTATCAAAAACTTGTTCATTTACTTTAATTTTTAAGAATTTATTTGCCGACAAATTTACTAAATTAATTTAGATTGATTTAAAATAGTTTATATATTTGCTGAAAATTTATTTGGAATGGATATAAATAAAAAACATCTAGTCTTGTTTTTAGTCGTCTTATCAACAAAAATAGTTGCGCAACACAAAGCGTTTATAGATAGTTTAGAAGTAGAAGCTTTAAGTGCAGTAGTGCTTACGCACAAAGACAATGTAATGTCTTTAAGTAAAAAATTGTTTACGGTACAAGAGCTTAAAAAAGAAGATTTAGAAAAAGTTGCAGCCAATAATTTAGCAGATTTATTAACTCAGAACTTAAACATTACCATTATTCCAGATGCTGCAACAGGAAAATCAACCATTAGTATGTTTGGTTTGGATGGACAATATGTAAAAATTTTATTAGATGGTATTCCTATTGCAAATGACAATGGAATAGGAAACAACATAGACATAAGCCAGTTAAATATTGAAGATGTATTGCGAATTGAAGTGGTTGAAGGTTCTATGGGTGTGTTGTATGGAGACAATGCCGTGGCAGGGGTTATTAATATTGTTACCCAACGCAAACAAAAAAACAAATGGCAAATTCAAGCATCATTACAAGAAGAAAGTATTGGTAAAGAATATAATTTTTCAGACAGAGGTCGTCATGTTCAAAATTTAAAACTTGCTCATAATTTTAACAAGAACCTTAATTTAACTGTAGGGGTTTCTAAAAACAATTATCAAGGATTTTACAATGGTTACCAAGGAAAAAACTATGTAAACATACAAGACGGAGTTGTAAAAAACGATACTTTAAGAGGAACTGAATGGAATCCTAAAAAACAAACAACCTATTTTGCCAACACCAATGTAGTATTAGGAAAACACAAGTTGTTTTACAAACTTCAATATTTTGATGAATCTGTTTCTGTGTACGACAAGTTTGTTACAGGTAGAAAACAAGATGATGGAAGCGTAAAAGCAACAGCAACAGATGAAATGTTTACAACCAACAGATGGGTAAACAACTTAACCATATCGGGACCTTTAGCAGGAAAAACGAATTACAATTTGTTTTTTTCTCAACAAAACCAAAAACGATATTATCAAGAATTTGTTTACAATATTTTATTACAAGGCATAGAAGGATACAACACTAATGCTTTAAGCCAGTCTAGCAATGTATGGTTTTCTAAAGTTTTTGTAAACAATATCCTTCCTAAATCAAACTATTTTAATTTACAATTAGGATATGAATTTTCTTGGCAAAAAGGATTTGATGCTATTGCTACAGGAAGTTATTCTGAAGATGTTGTAGAAAATCAATTGAACAATTATGATTTTTTTGGAATAGCAGATGTAAACATTACTCCCAAATTGTCTTTTTATCCAGGAGCTAGAATAACCAACAATTCCCAATTTGGAAATAAACTTATTTGGTCATTATCATCTACCTACCAAATTACAGAACAATTGCATGTAAAAGCTGTGTTGGGTTCTGCATTTAGAGCTCCTAATTTTAGTGAGTTGTTTTATTATTTTGTAGATGCCAATCACAATGTACAAGGAAACCAACACCTACAACCTGAAGATGGAATTTCTCTTCTTTTAAACATTCACAAGCAAAGTTATTTTTCCAATCAAAGTAGATTAAAAACCAGTTTAAAAAGCTATTATTTTAATATTGAAAACAAAATTGCAGATGTAACTCAGGTAGAAGAGGACGGAAACAACCTGTTTACATTTGCTAACATAGACAATTCTAAAATAGCTGGAATTTCTTTAGAAAATAACTTTCAATACAAAAACCTATCCTTAGGTTTAAGCGGAACGTATTTGGGTACAGCCACCTCTATTAAGGCATTAAACCTATCTAACTCAAATTATTTATGGAGCTTTAATGTGCAATCTCACATCAACTACACTATTCCATTGTTAAGAACTACGTTGTCGGGTCAATTAAAATATACTGGAAAAAGACAAGTGTTATTAGGAAACAACACCGAAGAAAACAGTGTAGAAATTGGAAAAACCGATTCTTTTACCTGGATAGATGCTTCTATAAGACACAAACTTAACCAATATGTACAATTAACTTTTGGAGCTAGAAACTTACTAAATATTGTTACTGTAAATGCATCGGATGTAACGGCAGAAGCTCATCAAAACGCAGCAAACTCTAGACTTTTTGGAAACGGAAGATCTTATTTTTTAAAATTATTATTCACTTTAAACCTAAATTAAAATCAATCAAAATGAAAAAACAATTATTTATAAAACTATTATGTGCACTGTTTGTCTTTAGTTCTTGCAGCAACGATGATAGCAACAATTTAATAGATTTTACCGTCTCTTTTACAAATACATCTACAAGTATTATAGAAGGTGAATCGGAAATAGATATCGATTTAAATTTTTCTAGAGCCGCTTCTACCTCTGGAGTTATTGATATTTCTTATACTGTAGAAAATGCTGTTTATGGAACAGATTTTACCACAAATCCTTCTGGAGAAAACGGAATCATTTCAATTCCTGTAGCCTCCGGAGATAGTAAGGCTAGTATTACCTTAACAAAATTTACAGATCCTATAGAAGGAACCTCTAGAAGTATTGATTTTACAATTGCCTCATTAGAAAGTGCAGGATGGGACTATGGAGCTAACAAAACCATTAACGTTAGTTTTACTCCAGTGACTTCTACAGGAGCTGTGATAGATTTATTAACAGGTGGCTCTACACAACCCAACCAAAGTTATATAGATTTAAGTACCGGTAAGCAAACCGCTGTAAAAAGAGATACTTGGGAAATTGCAGTTTATAATGGTACAGAAAACAGCGTGTTTTTAAACTCTTCTTTATTAGTAGCCGCAGCAGAATTAAAAGGAAAAACAGATTTATTAGCTATAACAGAAGCTAGTGATTTAACAGAAACACTAACGTTAAACTCTTGGGGAGCACCTACGGAGGTAACTACAGTTTCTGAATTATTGGTGAATTTACCTGTAGGATATTCTCAGTTTAGCAATGTAGAACAAGGAATTGTATTTACAGATTCTAAAGAAGGAAATGTAAACGAAACTGCTTTTTCAGAAATTTCTACCACAGATAGTGAAAACAACGTATACATTGTTTCGCTTGGTTATGAAATTCCTACCGATGCTGCAGAACCAGGAGCCATAAAAACAACAGGAGAACATAGAGGTTTTGTAAAAGTAAGAGTCTTAACCGATGGAGATTCTTATACCATTCGCTATGCTGATTTAAATGAAACAACTACTTATAAAGAAATTGTTGTACAAAAGAATAGTAATAAAGTTAAAACAGCCATTAGTTTAACAAATGATGCTGTAGTAGAAGTAGAGCCAGAATCTTCTAAATGGGATCTTAACTTTTCAGGTGTATTTTCTTACAGTTCGGGAGGATACGGATTAACATATTCTGATTACGGATTACACAACTCTTTAGGAAATGTTGTTTTGTACCAAGTGTTGACCTATGAAATAAAAGATGATGTAAGAACAAATAACAATGTACCTAGTTACACCCAATTTTCTTTAAGCGATGTAGATACTAGTGCTTTTGTATACAACAACCAAGCAGTGATTGCAAGCGATTGGAGAAATAGTGGTGATGGTATTGCTAAAGATGATAGATATTATATTGTAAAAGATGCTGATGGAAATATTTATAAATTACGATTTACTGCCTTATTAAGTAGTAGTGGAGAACGTGGACATTCACAATTTGAATATGAAAAACTGAATTAGACAAAGTTTTCTAAAAAAAGAGGTTGCTATAATAACGACCTCTCTTTTTTAAAAATATATACTAACATGTTAATCTCCATCATTATCTGTAGGTAAAACAGTTAAAGACAATGTGCTATTCACATCTACAGAAAATAAAACAACCAACTCTCCCAATGCATTATAAATTGGTTCTACACTTGTAGGATCTGTAAGAATAGCATCATATAAATTGTTGTCAAAATTTTGAATTAATTGTTCTAAATTCTGAAATTTTAAAGCTATTTCTGAACTTATTTTTCCCGATTTATCTATTGAATTGACTATAGAAGCTAAATTGGTATCGCTATTTTGATATACATATTTTACTTCTTCTAGCATTGCTTTAATTAAAAGCAAAGAAGATTTACTTCTATAAGCTTCTAAATTCTCTGGCACCACTTTATCCGATTTTTCTAAACCTGCTGCTTTTCCTATTTTGGTAACTCTCGTGATATCTAAAATATTAATCAACTGATTAAATGTTAAACATTTAGCATTTTGTGTACACAAACTTCCATTGTAGTTTACATAAATTTCTAAATATTCTTGTTCCCAAGTTGTTTGCAACAAATCTACTTGCCTAAGTAATTCTTTACCAATGGCAAGTAAATAATCTATTCTATAAGAATCGTTTGTTAATGAACTAAAAGCATTGTTACTATATAATAAATATTCTATAGCTCCTAATCCTTTAGTTCCAGTACTCTCTTTCCTTAAAAAATCAGTATTATATGTTGTTTTTTCAGAAATATTACTTTCAATAGCCAATGTGCTTGCAGGAAAATTATAAATATTAATATCAAAAAAACGTTCTTTAATCAATCCAAAATTATAAACCCTTGCTTTAGAATATTGCTGGGCACAAGCTAGCCATTGAGATTTTACCAATTCAAAATCTTCTTGATTTTTTGATTTTTGAAAGTTTTCTATATATTCTATTTGTTTATTTACGTTTTCTTTTAATAATGAGATACTTGGAGCAATATTGTTTTGATAGTAATTCTTATAAAATTCTGTATTTAAAACTTCATTATTTGGAGTATTGTCATTTTTACAACTAGCTAATACAAATAGTGTAATTATTAAAATGTATTTATTCATTTATAGCGTGTTTAAAAACTTTAGTAATTGATTTCTTTCTTTTTTAGATAAATTCATAAAAGCATTTTTAGATGTATTTGCTTCTCCGCCATGCCAAAGAATGGCTTCTTCTATGTTTCTAGCTCTTCCATCGTGTAGTAAAAAAGTATGATTATTTACCATTTCTATTAGTCCTAATCCCCATAATGGCTGTGTTCTCCATTCGTTTCCATTGGCTAAAAAATCACCTCTATTATCTGCTAAATCACTTCCCATATCATGTAATAAAAAATCAGAATAGGGTTGAATAGCTACATTTTCTAACAACGGTAAAGTAGGGTAGTTGTTCCCTGTTGTAAAATTGGTTTGATGACATTTTATACAAGCCAAATTGTGGAATAGGTTTTTACCTTTTAAAACATCTAAGTCTTTTACATCTCTACGCTTAGGTACTGATAATGCTGCTTGATAAAGTAAAATTCTACTAAACTGCTTGTCGGATACTTCTACATTTTCTCCAGGATTGTTTCCATTAGCTATTTTAGAACAGTCTATTCCATTTGGACAATTTTCATTGGGAAAAATAGAGCTTGTTAATCCCATATCTCCATTAAAAGCTCCTGAAATTTGCTGTGCCAAAGTAGGCTGATTGGCTTTCCATCCGAATTTACCTATGGTTCGTTTATTCTCTTTGACATTCCACACATAATTTGCTTTCCCAGAAATTCCATCACCATCAACATCATTAATATCTTCATTTTTTAAAATACTAACTTCAGAAAGTGCATCTACAAAACCCAACCCTATAACTTGCTGGCCTACTCTTGGCGAGGTTTCTACATTGGCTAAACTTCCATAATTTTCGTGTAATAAACTATATGTTGGTTTTCTTAATTCATAAGTGGTACCATCGGGATAAGTTCCTTTTATAATTTGAAAGTCTACTTGAATATCTGCTTCTGGCAACACATTTAAATTAGAAGCATCTTGTAATTGATCTCCATAATTAGGAAAAGGAATAGGACCCGAAGTAGGGGAGTTTCCTTGGCTTAATCTAATTAAAAAACCTTGTGAACCAATGTTGTTTTCTAATTTAGGAATACCACGTCCATCTCTTTGATGACAAGTACTACAGGCTCTTGCATTAAAAATAGGCCCCAATCCGTCTCTAGTTGTTGTAGAGGCTGGAGATGACACCCAACTTTGATCGAACATTGCGTTTCCTATACCAAAAAAAGCAGTTTCGGTATCCGACAAACCAGGGACACCTCTTCCAAAAGCTTTGTCTGCTGTAAAAGCATCTGTAGATAAATTAGAAACTAAATTTTCTTCCCCCTCTTGATAATGGGTGCTGATATACACTTCATCATCACTCAAGCCTACTTCTGTAGAGCAAGAAAAGAGAAAAAATGTACTAATTAATAAATTTATATTTTTCATATTCTATAAAACGACAAAAACTGAGACTATTTTTTAGTCTCAGTTTTTACATAAAAAAAGATTGTTATTCTCCTATAGAAATACTTGTTCCTAAAGAGGTTGCTACTTCTGCTATTGCACTTCCTTGTGCTTTTAATGCTGATGATAATTGACCTGCAGGACCTTTACTACCTATAGATTCTTCTGAAATTATTTCGTCAAAATTCTTATTTAAAGACAATAGTGTATTTAATTTAGAAATGGTTGTTTCTGCAGAAGTTTTTAAGTGTTCGGCAGCACTTACACTAACTTCTTTTGTTAAATTTATTAAAGAAATTCCCGAAATTTTAGTTCCGTTTTCTCTTTTGTATTCACCAATAATTACATTGTTTATTCCATGCACATTTGCCCACATATCTTGATTTGTGTTGTCTGAAAAACAAGAATGTTCATTTTCTTGATCTTCATCTATAGCAGGATCTAATCTTTCTGCAGCAATTTCTCCGTTGGAAATAAATCCTATTCCATTTAAAATGTTTTTTAATGCTTTGGTCTTGTCCATGCTTTCAAATTCAGTTCTATAAGAACCTCCTTCTTTCCAAACATCTTTTAAATCTTTAAGATCATTTACTAATAAATTGGTTACAATTTGTAAATATTTTTTTCTTCTTTCTGCAAAATCAGCCGTTGTATAATCTGTATAAGGTCTTTCTCCAGATACTGAATAATCTGTTTGATGACTACTGTTTACATTAAAATCTTGTCCCCATAATAAAAATTCAATAGCATGCCATCCTGTAGAAATGTTAGGATCTCCGCCTTCTTCATTTTTTGCAATAAGGTTGGCTTCTGTCAATTCAAACGTTTCATTTCCAATCAATCCATTATTTACATAACTGTGTGTGTTAGAATCAAAAACATAATCAATGTAATTTTCATCTAATGGCCAAGCATTAATTTGTCCTTCTATTCCTAATAAATTTTTGTTATCTATAGGTCCATTAGCTTCTCTAAAAGCTTCTGTTTGTCCGTAATAATCACGTGCATATAACCATGAATTGCGTGCTGCTATTAAGTTAGATTCACTTGGAGTTGCTATAAAAGCATCAATTTTTGTTTTCATTGCCAATGCAGTTGTGTAGGCATCTTCGTAATTGGCTGCAGCTATTTCTGCATAATTTTCAATAAAACCATTTTCTGTAATGGTTAAATTGTTTTCACCGCTATCATCATCGTTGTTACATCCAATCATAATTGAGGTAATAATTACTAAGGTTAGTTTTGTTACATTTTTAAAACAATACATGCTTATTTAAATTTTGTTAATATTAATTTTGTAGCAAATGTATAATTATTTAGATTTAATAAAAATAATATTTAGTTTATTTTATATTTTTCTAAAATTTTGTCCATAGAGAGTTTAAACTCAGTTCCTTTTAACAAATCTTTTAGTTGTAATAGTTGATTGAAACTTAATTGCATTCTAATTTCTGTTTGTTTAGCTTGGTATACCACCATTTTATTTTCTAAATCTGGTGGACAAGTGCAAGTACTATGGTAGTTAATAATTGTTTCTGTAGACGTAACAAATGAGTTTAATTCTTTGCTATTAATCATAAATGAAATTTGATGTATTTCTAATACAATTAATGGAGAGTTTTCTGAATTTAGAGTTTTATAACTTATTCCTAAGTTGTTTTGATATATTTTATCTAAGGTTTTCATGAAATATTTTTTTTTTCAAAAATAACATTTATTTTTATTTAGAATTAATAAAAATAAATATATTTGTAGCATTATACTAAGTGTCTTGTATAAGATTTTATTGTTTGTTTTTGTTTACCAAATAAGCCTTCTAAATTTCAGAAGGCTTATTTTATAGGTGGTGCAATAATTAAAAATTAGGAACTATTTATTTTAAATAAATCTAAATAGTTTATATCTTTGACATTCTTTTAAAATGAACAAAATCATTGAAATAATGGTTCTATAAGTTGCTTAAAAAGCTAGATTTTAAAGGTCATAAATGTTAAACACTACAAGAGTTTAACAAAAAAGGGAAGATCCCTTTATAAAATAGAATTGAATGACAAAAGCTAATACTATTGCAGATTTACAAAGAGGGGAGAGAGCCATCATCAAATCTTTTGTAGAAATAGACATTCCCTTAAAGTTAATTGAAATGGGGTGTATAGAAGGAAATTATGTAGAAGTTTTACAAAGAGCACCAATGCAAGACCCTTTATATATTAATATTAGTGGTACTTATTTAGCAATTAGATTGGAGGTAGCTTCTAAAATATTAGTAGAAAAATTATGAGCAATATTAAAGTAGCTTTAATAGGAAACCCTAATACCGGAAAAACATCACTATTTAATAGATTAACAGGATTGAACCAAAAAGTGGGAAACTATCCTGGAATTACGGTTGATAAAAAAACAGGTTTTTCTAAAATAAACAATAAAACGAATGCTGAAATAATTGATTTACCAGGAACTTATAGCTTAAATGCTAGTTCTATGGATGAGGATGTAGCTGTAAAAGTACTTTCTGATCAAAATAACGAGAATTACCCAGACGTGGTGGTTGTAGTGGTAGATATTGAAAACTTAAAACGTAACTTGTTTGTTTTTACTCAAATTAAAGATTTAGGAATTCCTACGTTATTGGCTATTAATATGGCTGATCAAATGACACTTAGAGGAATTGATATTGATATTCCTAAACTTGAATCTTTACTGGAAACTAAAATTGCACTAGTTAGTTCTAAACAAAATAAAGGAATTTCTTATTTAAAAAAACTAATTGCAGGATATAGCACTGTAAGTACAGCTCCTTGCTTTGTTGAACATGAATCTGTTTTGTCTAAATTTGCCAAAGACGAAAAGAAAAAACACCATTTAGAAACCGTTAGAAGATATCAGTTTTTAAAAAATGTTTTGGAAAAAACATATTCTCAAGATCCACAAAACGCTAAAGATGTTCGTACACTTTTAGATCGAATTTTAATTCATAAAGTTTATGGATATTTAATCTTTTTTACAATTTTATTTACGGTTTTTCAAGCCTTGTTTAGTTGGTCTGCCATTCCAATGGACTTAATAGATGGTGCTTTTGCAACTTTATCAGAACTAACAAGAAACCATTTGCCTAAAGGAACTTTTACAAATTTATTGGCCGAAGGAATTATTCCTGGTATTGGTGGTGTGGTTATATTTATTCCACAAATTGCCTTTTTATTTCTATTTACTTCGTTTTTAGAAGAAAGTGGTTATATGAGTCGTGTTGTGTTTTTAATGGATAGAATTATGCGCAGATTTGGTTTGAGCGGAAAAAGTATTGTTCCCTTAATTTCAGGAACTGCATGTGCTATTCCTGCAATTATGGCTGCTCGTAATATAGAAAGTTGGAAAGAACGTTTAATCACTATTTTAGTAACTCCGTTTACCACCTGTTCTGCACGTTTGCCTGTGTATGCTATTATAATTAGCTTAATTATACCCGCAAATGCTACTTTTCTAAGTTTTAACGTACAAGGTTTATTGCTAATGGGATTATATTTACTAGGCTTTTTTACTGCAATTGTAGCTGCTGCTTTGTTAGATAAGTTTTTAAAAATAACATCTAAATCTTACTTTGTCGTAGAAATGCCTAACTACAAACTTCCTTTGTTTAAAAATGTAGCATATAACGTTATTGAAAAAACCAAAGCATTTGTTTTTGAAGCAGGTAAAATCATATTAGCTATTTCTATTCTATTATGGGTTTTAGCATCTTATGGTCCAGGTAATGAAATGCAAAATGCAACAGAATATGTAGAAAAACATCATTCTACCATTAGCGAAGAACAAAAACAAACAGAAATTGCATCCTACAAATTAGAGCATTCATATATTGGTGTAATGGGAAAATTTATAGAACCTGTAATAAAACCTCTTGGTTATGATTGGAAAATTGGGGTTGCCGTAATTACTTCTTTTGCAGCAAGAGAGGTTTTTGTAGGAACATTAGCTACTATATATAGTGTTGGAAACGAACAAGAATCTACCATAAAAAAAAGGATGAGAAACGAGGTATATAGCGACACCAAAAAACCTGTATATTCTTTTGCTACGGGTATTTCTATTCTGTTATTCTACGCATTTGCTATGCAATGTATGAGTACCATTGCCATAGTAAAAAGAGAAACAAACGGCTGGAAATGGCCTTTGATTCAAATGTTTATCATGTCTGGTTTGGCCTATATAACAGCATTCATTGCTTATCAAACTCTTAGCTAATGATTTGGATTCAAAACATATTGACTATTATTGTAGTTGCAGGAGCCATTTGGTACTTGTATCGTAAATTTATTCGTCCTAGTTCTACTAAAAAAACATGTGGTAAAGATAGTTGTGGATGTTAATTAAATAATAGTGTTGCATGAAAAAAATAGCTTTACATTGGAAAATAATTATAGGACTTTTTTTAGGAGTAATCTTAGGTTTTAGTTGCTCACAATTCACAGGAGGAAAGCAGTTTATAATTGATTGGGTTCAACCCTTTGGAACCATTTTTGTAAAACTATTAAAACTTATAGCCATTCCCTTAATAATGGGATCTTTAATTAAAGGAATTTCGGATTTAAAAGACATTTCTAAATTTAGATCCATGGGAATTAAAACCATTGTATTATACATCTGTTCTACAGTAGTTGCTATCACTATAGGTTTGTCTTTAGCCAACTTCTTTAAACCAGGCGATGGAATTTCTAATGAAACCGTAGAGACTTTAAAAAGCAATTATGTAAACAATGCTGGGGTGCAAAGTAAGCTGTCCGAAGCTCAAAACCAAAGATCTCAAGGGCCTTTACAATTTATAGAAGACATCATTCCTAGCAATATTGTAGAGGCTATGTCAGACAACAAAAGCATGTTAAAAGTCATCTTTTTTACGTTGTTTTTAGGAATTTGTATGTTGTTAATTGAAGAGAAAAAAGCAAAACCACTAAAAGATTTTTTTGATTCTCTAAATGATGTCATTTTAAAAATGATAGACATAATTATGCTATTTGCTCCGTATGCTGTAATTGCTTTGTTAGCCACCGTAGTTGTAAATTCTGATGATCTAAATGTCTTAATCGCATTATTAAAATATGCAGGAATAGTAGTATTAGGTTTGTTATTAATGATTGTTTTTTACACCTTGTGTATTTCTATCATTGTTAAAAAATCACCTATTTGGTTTTTAAAAAATATTTCTCCAGCTCAATTGTTGGCTTTTTCTACCAGCTCTAGTGCAGCTACCTTGCCTGTAACTATGGAGCGTGTTGAGGAGCATTTGGGAGTTGAAAAAGAAGTTTCTAGTTTTGTATTACCTGTAGGTGCCACTATTAATATGGATGGAACAAGCTTGTACCAAGCCGTAGCCGCTATTTTTATCATGCAGGTTTTGTGGCCAGAAGGCTTAACATTTAGCAATCAAATCACCATAATTGTGACAGCGTTAATTGCCTCTATAGGTTCTGCGGCGGTTCCAGGTGCAGGTATGGTAATGTTATTAATTGTGTTAGACACCATTGGTTTCCCTAAAGAATTATTACCTATAGGATTGTCGTTAATTTTTGCAGTAGACAGACCTCTGGATATGTTAAGAACAACCATTAACGTAACTGGCGATGCTACAGTGGCTTTAATAGTTTCTAAAATGGAAAAAGAAAACAGATAAGACTGTTTAGTTGCTCATTTTCACACTCATAATAGGGTAGTTATTCTTTTCTGTTAAATTAAATTTTTGACTCTTTTTTAAAAACTTTCCTATACTTGTTTTTTCTTGGGTAGCCACTGCAATAAGACCTATTTCATTCTCTTCTGCAAAAGTGTGAGTTCCCTTACCAACAGATTCGCTATCTATACTTTTAAAAGTGTTTAAATTCTTTAAATGACCATCTGCCAACATTAAAAAACTTTCTATTCTTTTTTGTATTTCCTCTTCCGTTAAAAACTTATCACCAAATTTATTGACAAATAACAAAGTAGGTTGTACTCCTAGAGTTTTAAAAACACTCATTGCTTTTTGATAAGCTATCACAGCCTTAGGTCTATAATTGCTTACAAATACAGCCTTTTTTATATCTAAATTTAATTCTACTTCTTTTACCACTAAAACAGGAATTCTTGTGGTTCTAACAGCTTTTTCTGTATTCGATCCTAAAAAGAAATCTTCTGTATGTGTCGCAGAATGAGTTCCCATCACAATCAAATCCCCATTTAAATCTTTAGCAAATCCATCTAATTCGCTAAAAATTCTATAATATCTAATCACATAATCAACAGAAATTTCTTTTAAATAATCTTGCTGTACATAATCTTTAATTTTTTGTTCTGCTTGTTCTACAGATAAAAAACGTTCTTTAGATTCTGTAATAGTCTCCTCTGAAAAAGAGGCAGGGTTTTTAACCATTGCTACAAGCGTAATGTGCAACTGGTGCTTTTTTGCTAATGAAACAGCAGTTTTTAATGCATGTTCTGAATACTCTGAAAAATCAACAGGAACAATAATTTTTTTCATAACTTTTATAAAGTTTGACAATTATTTGGAAAAGTCGACTAAAGTAGAGAGTTTTAAACAAAAAAACAATTTCTATTTCTAAAATTTAGAACATTTTTTTAATACTGTTTTTGCTTATATAAGTACTGTTAATACTGGTAATGTTGATTTGTTTGCAATATCTAAAGAAATACTTTTGTTAAAAAATTTAGACAAACTAGATTTTCCATGTGTAGCAACAGCTATTAATGTTACTTGATTTTCGTTAGCATAATATTTAACCCCAGCCACAACAGAGTAATCATCGTAATTGGCAAAGTAAGATAGGTTGTCTAGATTTCCATCTGCTTTCATTAAAAAGTTTTCAAATCTAGCTTTCATTTCTCCTGTTGAAACAAAACCGCCATCTGGCTTATTGATAAATAACAACGTCGGTTTAACTCCTAATGTTTTAAAAAAACGTTGAGCCTTTTGATATGCCTGTACTGATTCCATTTTAAAATCGCTCACAAACACCGATTTATCAAACTCAACATTTTCAACTTCCTCTTTTACAACCAAAACAGGTACAGGAGAACTTCTCACTACTTTTTCTGTATTCGATCCTAAAAAAGTATCATTGTGTTCACTAATTCCATGAGACCCCATTACTATAAGACTAGCATCATGTTCAGCTGCTAAATTTCCTATTTCAGGAAACAAAGTAAAATGTTTGATTACTACGGTTATTTTAACATCTTGTAAGTAGTCTTTTTTAATAAAAGTTTCCATCTTTTTTTCGGCATACTTAATTAAAAAAACAATCGTTTTTCCATAATCTCCACCATGGTCAGAATACCCAGTGGGCATTTCAAGCATATGGACTAAAATTAAATTAGAGTTGTGTTTTTTTGATAATTTTACAGCAACTTTTAATGCATATTCTGAATATTTAGAAAAATCTACAGGTATAATTATATTTTTCATAACAGTGGCTTATTAATGACTCTATTAAAGTTATAAAAAAACACTTTGATATACAAAGGTTTAGGTCTTTAAAATTCTTTAAAATCATTTCGTCCCAATCGTTTAAAATGTTGTATATTTGCATGCAATTAAATCATAACTAATTGCAAATGTCTACTTACAAAGTTATAACTGAAGGACTTACTTACGATGATGTATTGTTGGTTCCAGCATACTCAGAAGTTTTACCCAATACTGTCTCAATAAAATCTAAATTTTCAAGGAACATTCCTTTGAATACACCTATTATTTCTGCTGCTATGGATACGGTTACAGAAGGAAGAATGGCTATTGCTATTGCTCGTGAAGGTGGAATAGGAGTGATTCATAAAAACATGTCTATTAAAGAACAAGCTAGACAGGTAAAAAAAGTAAAACGTTCTGAAGCTGGAATGATTTTAGAACCTGTAACCATTACTGCTCAAGAAACAGTTATGGATGCAAATTTGTTAATGAGCGAACATAAAATTGGAGGAATTCCAGTTGTAGATGCTGAGGGTGTCTTAAAAGGAATTGTAACCAATAGAGATTTGCGATTTGAAAAAAACAGCAAAAGATTAATTTCTGAAGTAATGACTTCTGAAGGTTTGGTTACTGTTTCCGCAGGAACTTCTTTAAAAGAAGCCGAAGTAATTTTACAAGATAATAAAGTAGAAAAACTACCTATTGTTGATGAAGCCTTTAAATTAGTTGGATTGATTACTTTTAGAGATATTGTAAAAGTAAGAGAAAACCCTGAAGCGAATAAAGATGAATATGGTAGATTAAGAGTTGCTGCCGCTATTGGAGTAACAGAGGATTGTTTACAACGTGTTGCTGCTTTGGTAAAAGAAGGAGTAGATGCTGTAGTTTTAGATTCTGCACACGGTCACTCAATTAACATATTAAACAAACTAAAAGAAATTAAGGCGGTGCATCCTAACTTAGATGTAGTTGCTGGAAATATAGTAACTGCAAAAGCCGCTTTAGATTTAGTTGCTGCAGGAGCAGATGGAGTAAAAGTTGGTATTGGACCTGGTTCTATATGTACAACTCGTGTAGTTGCAGGAGTAGGATACCCTCAATTGTCTGCCATTATGCAAGTAGCCGAAGCTTTAGAAGGAAGTGGAGTACCTGTAATTGCAGATGGTGGTGTACGTTACACAGGAGATATTCCTAAAGCTATTGCTGCAGGTGCAGATTCTGTAATGTTAGGATCTTTATTAGCAGGTACAAAAGAAGCTCCAGGAGAAGTTATTTTGTTTAACGGAAGAAGATTTAAATCATACAGAGGAATGGGGTCTGTAGAGGCTATGAAAAAAGGTTCTAAAGACAGATATTTCCAAGGAGATGAAGACAATAGCAAAAAATTAGTTCCAGAAGGAATTGAAGGTCGTGTACCTTATAAAGGAGAATTGTACGATACAATGCATCAGTTTATTGGTGGGTTACGTGCCGGAATGGGATACTGTGGTGCTGCTACAATTCAAGATCAAAAAAGTGCTGAGTTTGTAAGAATTACAGCCTCTGGAATTGCAGAAAGCCATCCGCATGATGTGACCATTACTAAAGAAGCTCCAAACTATTCTAGATAACACGTACATCTAAAATAAACTAGACCACCTACAATTACTGTTAGGTGGTTTTTTTATATCTTTTCCATTAAAAAAAACAACCCCGTTTATTTTAAAAAAGACTATGAATTACATACTTTACGATGGTCCCTTTAGAGATGGATTATTGCCCTTTACTTATACCAAACCCGTAGCTGACATAAGAGTTGGTATTTTAACGATTCGTGAAAAATGGGAAACTTTTTTAAGATTGACCACCACAACGTTAACAGAAGAATATTTAGAAGATAAATATCCGATGTTAGAAATGGAAGAAAACATTTTTATCAACGCAGGATATCTTCCCAATCTAGATTTTTTTAATGCTGTTAAACATCTACAACCAAATCAGGCTGTATATTGTAATGGTGAAATGATTGCTTTTTATAGCACCCAAGATCAAGAAGAAATAGATTTTTCTAGTTACGATAGCATCGAGGTAAAAAATGTACAATCCATAGAGCACAAATGGGATTTGTTTTTGTTGAATGATTTGGCTATTAGACAAGATTTTGAGCTATTGACCAAAGATGAAATTTCGGCACCAATTCCAGATTATGTACAAGCGATCAACAAAGAAGATATTTTTATAAAAGAAAGTGCCATTATCAATCCTTGTATTTTAAATGCATCATCCGGCCCTATTTACATTGCTAAAGATGCGGTTGTTTTAGATGGAGCCATTATTAGAGGTCCTTTTTCTTTAGGGGAAAAATCTTTGGTAAAAATGGGAGCAAAAATATATGGAGCTACCACTGTGGGACCTAACTGTAAAGTGGGTGGAGAAATTAAAAACAGCATTCTATTTGCAAATTCTAACAAAGGTCACGAAGGATATTTAGGAAACTCTGTAATAGGAGAGTGGTGTAATTTTGGAGCAGACACCAACGTATCTAATCTAAAAAACACTTACAGCAAAGTACGATTATGGAGTTACGAAGAAGAAATTTATGAAGAAACAGGTCAGTTACTCTGTGGCTTAATGATGGGAGATCACTCCAAAACCAGTATCAATACAATGTTTAATACTGGTACAGTTGTTGGAGTAAGTGCCAATATTTTTGGATCAGATATGCCCGAAAAATTTGTGCCTTCTTTTAGTTGGAGTGGTAACAAAATTGTAGATGTTTATACTTTTAAAAAAGCCATTAGAACCGCCACTAAAATGATGGAACTAACAGGACAAGAGATTACAGAACAAGACATTTCTATATTAGAACATGTAAACACATTAACAGAAAAATACAGAAAAAAATAAATGAGTTTATCTATACAAGAAAAAATAAAATCGGTTATTAGAGATGTCCCTAATTTTCCTAAAGAAGGAATTTTATTTAAAGACATTACACCCATTTTACTAAATCCTAAACTTGTTAAAGAGTTAATTAATGAATTGGCCAATCAATTTAAAGACACCCAAATAGATGCTGTTGCTGGTATTGAATCTAGAGGTTATTTATTTGGAGTTCTATTAGCTCAAAAACTAGAAGTTCCTTTTATTATGATTCGTAAAGAAGGAAAATTACCAGCCAAAACCATTAAAGAATCGTATGAATTAGAATATGGGTCAGCAACCATAGAGGTTCATGAAGATGCCATTACTCCAAACAGCAATGTGTTAATTCACGATGATTTATTAGCTACTGGTGGAACTGCCATTGCCGCAGCTAAATTAATTCAACAAAAAGCAAACGTAGCCGGATTTAGTTTTGTAATAGAACTAGAATTCTTAAAAGGAATAGAGCCACTAAATAAAATTAGTACAACAACATCTTTAATTAAATATTAATTTATGAAAAGAAACTATTTAACGTTATTATTTCTGATTCTTGTATTCAATACAAATGCACAACGTATTTATAGATACAATGACAATGGTAAAACAAGCACTAAAGAGTTTGATTTGATTGATACCAAACTAAATTTAAAATTTAATTTTAATGACCAAACCGTTGATGGTGAAGCTTGGATTTTATTAAAACCTCATTTTGATGCTGCTAACAATTTACAGTTAGATGCAAAAAAAATGAATGTGTATGAGGTAAAATCAGAAAACACAGATTTAAAGTTTTACAATTCAGGAACGCATTTAAATATAGATTTAAATAAAGTTTATACCAAAAACGATACAATTAAACTGTACATCAAATACAAAGGAAACCCTAACAAAGTTCAAAACGAAGGTGGTGTTGCCATTACAGACAACAAAGGTTTGTATTTCATCAACCCTAAAGGATTGGACAAAAACAAACCAACAGAAATATGGACTCAAGGAGAACCAGAACAAAACAGTGCTTGGTTTCCCACTATAGACAAACCTAATCAAAAATCAACTCAGCAAATTACGCTAACTGTACCAAACAAATACAAAACCTTATCTAACGGATTGTTAATTTCTCAAACAGAAAATAACGATGGAACCCGAACAGATGTTTGGAAACAAGATTTGCCACATGCTCCATATTTGTTTTTTGTAGGAGTTGGTGATTTTGAAATTATAAAAGACAACTGGAACGGTAAAGAAGTGAGTTATTACGTAGAACCATCTTACAAAGATACCGCTGCAGAATTGTTTAAAAACACTCCAGAAATGTTAGATTTTTTCTCTAAAATAACAGGAGTAGACTATGTGTGGGACAAATACAGTCAAATGATTGTTAGGGATTATGTTAGTGGTGCAATGGAAAACACTGGAGCTGTTATACACGCAGAACAAGCCATGCTAAGTAAAGGAGAACTGTCTGAAAGAAATACTTGGGAAACAGTAATTGCTCATGAATTGTTCCATCATTGGTTTGGAGATTTGGTTACTACAGAAAGTTGGGCCAATATTACTGTAAACGAGAGTTTTGCCAACTACTCCGAATACTTGTGGTTAGAGCATAAATACGGAAAAGACAGAGCCAATGAGCATATGCAAAAAACCAAAGATGCTTATTTAAACAAAAACCCGGATAGACTGCATGAAAACTATGAAAAACACCTTGTTAGGTATAATTACACCAAAAAAGACGATGTTTTTGATGTGATTAGCTACAACAAAGGAGGAATGATTTTACACATGCTAAGAAATTACTTAGGTGATGAAAAATTCTTTGCTGGTTTGCAGCACTATCTAAATCATCATAAATTTAAATCTGCAGAAGCACATCAATTACGTTTGGCTTTTGAGGAAGTTTCTGGAGAAGATTTAATGTGGTTTTTTAGTCAATGGTACTACAACAGTGGTCATCCAAAACTTAACATATCTGTAGAAAAAGATTTGTTGGCAGGAGAACAAAAAGTTAAAATTACTCAATTAGAAAAAATATACGATTTTCCTTTATCTATTGATATTTACACCAAAAAAGGAAAGCAAAATTATAAGGTTTTTGTAGATCAAAAAGAAAAAACATTTGGATTTCCTTATAGCGATGATATCAAATTGATCAAAGTAAATTCAGATCATGTTTTATTAGCCGAAATTAATGAACCTGAACTAAGTACCGACGAGCTTATATTTCAATACAAAAACGTAGAACACTTTGTAGATAGGTTAGGAGCTTTAGAGTTGCTAAAAGACAAACAAGAGGAAAAAGATGTTTTTAAAGTTTTTGAATTAGCCATGGAAGATTCTTATGATGTAATTCAAGTATACGCTATAGAAAACATCAATTTATCTGCCAAATACACCAAAAAGAAAACCGTTTCTAAAATTGAAAAATTAGCAAAAAGCAAAAATCCTAATGTGGCAGCAGCAGCAATTTCTACACTAGGTAAATTAATAAACGTAGAGTATTTGCCTATTTTTAAAGAAAGTATAAACAACATATCGCCTAAAGTAAAAGGAAATAGTTTGTTGGCCATGTATTATGTAGACAAAGAAACCGCTAAAGAATATGCCAATAAGCTTCCTAACAACATAAAAGATGTTATTTATGTTCCGTTATTAAAAATGTATTTAGAAGACAGAAAAGATGAACACGTAACGTTTGTAGCCAAATATCTGTTAACAGGAATGTATTTAATACAAGACGAAAAATTTAAAAAAGATTTTGAAAATGCTTTTGATTGGGTAGCTAGTACCAATAACGAAGAAGCTATTCAGGTTTTAGTAGATGATTTTGTAGAAAAAGGACTTAGGTATAAAAAATACAACTTTAATTACGAAGCAATTAGAGTTTTAAGAAAAGTAATTACCAAACAAAAGGAAGTAAAAAACAAAAATCAAACAAAACTAATAGACCTTATAGAGCAAGGAATTAGAAAACTAGCGGTAGATTAACTATTCATTAGTAACATATTCCTTAAAAGTACCGTCTTTATAAAAAATAACAATCCTTTCTATTGCAGAAGGGGTTGTTTTTTTTTGATCTCTATCTAGAATTTCCTTACTCGTATTCACTTCTGTATGTTCTTTTTCAACAGTATCAAAAAGAGTTGTACTTACTTTAGTGTTAGTTGTTTTTACTTCTGTGTTACTTTTTGATTTGGGAAATGCATTTTTTCCGTAAAGCAACCATTCCAAATCTACTTCCTTATAAGTATCTACTATTTTTAACACAAACTCCAAACTAGGTTTATTTCTACCAGACAACAAATGAGATATACTAGATCTTTGCACTTTAATATCATCAGCAAAAGTAGAGGCACTTAATCCATAATGATTAAATACTTTATGTAACCTATCTATAAACGCTTCTTGATTTAACATTGTAAACAATTATTTTTCACAACGGAAAGATAATCATTTTACAATTGTAACCAAAAGAAATTCCCCATATATAAACTATAGTGTATACACAAGACAAACAATATTAATCGACTTTAGATAAAACATCGTAAAAAACTATTTTTCAACTAATTAAATACATTTAATTAAAGTAAAAAACAATATATAGGCATTGATTATAGTAGGTTTACAACATTAATTTCCTTCTTGTGTTTTAATGATTCAAAAACTCACCTTTTGTTTACTTTTGTAAATCACATTTGTAAACAAAACTTAGTTTACTTTTGTAACATGAAAAAAACAGAATTAGATATTTTAGAAAAATGGTATGCTGCTAATTTTGAAAACAAACTAGCAGGTAGACGAATTTTATTAGAAGACATAGAGCCAATTCTTACAAACTTAAAAGCTCCTTTTCAAGTTTTAAAAATAGGAGAGTCCGAAGAGGGTAGAAATATATATCAAGTAAAATTAGGAAACGGACCTAAACGAATCTTACTATGGTCTCAAATGCATGGAAATGAAAGTACAGGAACCAAAGCTCTTTTTGATGTTTTTAGATATATTAGTGACTCAGCAAATGAAAAAACATTCACAAAAGACTTGTTAGAAAAATGTACTTTGGTTTTTATTCCTATGTTGAATCCAGATGGATCACAAAATTTTACAAGAGTAAATGCCAATCAAATTGATTTAAATAGAGATGCAGTAGATTTAAAAGCAAAAGAAAGTAGATTGCTAAGAAATGTATTAGATACTTTTAATCCACAATTTTGTTTCAACCTACACGACCAAAGAACCATTTTTAATGTAGAAGGATTTACAAACCCTGCAACCATTTCTTTTTTAGCTCCTTCTATAGATGTAGAAAGAACTTTAACACAAGGTAGAAAAGAAACCATGGCAGCCATTGTTGCTATGAATAATACTTTGCAGCAATTAATTCCAAATCACGTTGGTAGATATACCGATGAATTTTATCCAACCGCTACCGGAGATAATTTTCAGAAACTAGGACATAATACTATTTTAATAGAAGCAGGACATTATAAAAATGATTACGATAGAGACATTGTACGTAAATTTAACTTTTACGCAATGTTAAGCGGACTTATTTATTTAGTAAATAATGACAATTATAACAATTACGAACCCTATTTTGACATTCCAAACAACGGAAAACAAAATTTTGATTTAATTATCAGAAATCAAAAAACAGATGATAATTCAACCTCTGACATTGCTTTTCAATATGAATATGAGGTAGTTAACAACAAACTTGTTAGTAAATTGGTAGAACATCAAAGAGGAGATTTGAAAAATTTTTATGGCTATCAGGAAATTTAGTTTATATTATCGTTAAGAATCCCTATATTTAGTTTATAAAAATGCAATAGATTTTTAAATTATTGTATTTTTGCTACTTGTAAAAATATAGAAAGTAAAGTACCCATTAGGCCATGAAAAAACATCATTTAGACGAAATAGATCATCAGATATTAGACATGTTGATCGAAAATGCAAGAACACCATTTACCGATATTGCTAAAAAATTATTAGTGTCTGCAGGAACCATTCACGTACGTGTAAAAAAAATGGAAGATGAGGGAATTATAAAAGGTTCTACATTAACCTTGGACTACGAAAAAATGCAATACAATTTTATTGCACACGTTGGATTGTTTTTAGAAAGTAGTTCTAAAATTAGAGGTGTATTAGATGCATTAGAAAAAATTCCAAATGTAACCGTAGCCTACATAACTGCAGGAAAATATAATATTTTCTGTAAAATTAGAGCAAAAGACACCAACCAAGCTAAAGATATAATTTTCCAAATAGATGATATTGATGGGGTTCGAAGAACTGAAACCATGATTTCTATGGAAGAAAGTATAAACGATAAAAAAAGAATGATGCACGCAATTTTTAAAGATTATTAATTGTTTTATTCTTTGTAAGGAAACACCTTAGTAAACCACTACTAAGGTGTTTTTTTTATACCATGTAATTGCCAATAATGATTGAATTTCCAGAAAGGACAACCATAAACTCCCATCTCTCTTTTTCCTATTCTTTTACCTTTAGTAGCTTAGAAACTGATTGGAAAAAAGTAGAAGTACCAAACATTTACTTACAACCCGCATATTTAAAAGCTATAGAAAAAAGCACTTCTTCTTCAATTGTTTTTATTTATGTAGTTGTATACGCTTCCAACATTCCTGTAGGAGTAATGTATTTTCAATGGATTCATGTACAAAATGAATTTTTCAATCAAAAAAAATTCCCAAGCGAAATACACAATACTACAACCTCCAACATTTTAAAAAGAATAAATGGAAATTTATTGTTGTGTGGGAACTTTTTTGCCACAGGGCCTCATGGCTTTTATTTCAAACCTAATGTATCTACAGAATTAATTCCTTTAATAACAAAGAAATTAACCAAACATTTATCCAAATCAAAAAAAACAACCAAACTAAAATTTATCATGCATAAAGAGTTTTGGTTCAATCAACAAACAACCCTACAACAAGAACTGCTAAAAAAACATGCTTGTTTTCAAATAGATGTAAACATGGTTTTAAGTCTCTCTAAAAACTGGCTTTCCTTTGATGATTATTTAGCCAATATGGTTACCAAATATAGAACCAGAGCCAAAAGTGTATACAAAAAAACATCATTAATTACTAGTCAACCATTTTTGGCAGAAGATATTAAAACTCATAACAAAACCATTCATCAACTTTATAATTCCGTTCTAGATACAGCTAGTTTTAATATGGTCAGATTATCTACCAACAGTTTTTATGAATTAAAAAAGCAACTTAAAGATCTTTTTATTTTTACAGGATATTTTTTAGACAAAGAATTAATTGCTTTTAGTACTGCTTGTATCAACAACAATTATTTAGATGCAAATTACGTAGGACTTAATTACAACGTAAATAAAACACAACCTGTTTATCAAAGAATTTTATATGATTATGTAAAATTAGCCATAGACAAACAAGTAACAGAATTAAGATTAGGAAGAACAGCAGAAACTATGAAAAGTTCTTTAGGTGCTATACCCAAAGAAATGAATTTGTATATAAAACACACAAACCCATTGTTGCATTGTGTTTTAAAACCTTTAACACAATATGTAAAACCTAGCAATTACGAAATAAGAAAGCCTTTTAAGAAAATATAGTCTAAAACTACCTTTGTACAATTCTTAATTTAAACAAGATATAGCCACAAATAATGTACAAATAGCTTTCTTTTATTTTACAAACCCCTAAAACTAACCCAACTACCATATTTTATGAGTAAAAATGAGGTAATAATTTCGTAGAACTTTAAAAACTGCGTAGTTTTGCAAAACTCATAAAGACCATATGGAAGTAGAAGAAAATAAAAAAGTTAAAAAAGGAAAACAGTTATACGATTATCAAAAAGAAAATATTGATAAAGTATTTGATAAAATCAACAACAAACCCGACAATTATAACTTGGTATTTCAGCTACCAACAGGAGGGGGAAAAACTGTTATTTTTTCAGAAATTGCAAGACGTTTTATTGAGGAATCTAAAAAAAAGGTTCTTATCCTAACACATAGAATAGAATTAAGTAGTCAAACATCAAAAATGTTGGCAGAATTTGGAGTTGCTAACAAAGTAATTACAAGTGATGTAAAATCATTAGACGACCAAGACGAATACATGTGTTTTGTTGCCATGGTAGAAACTCTAAAAAACAGATTGAATGATGAGTTGCTAGATATGCAAGATGTTAGCATGGTAATTATTGATGAAGCTCATTACAATTCTTTTAGAAAATTATTTAAATATTTTCAAAACTGTTTTATACTTGGAGTAACTGCAACCCCATTAAGTTCCAACATAAAACTTCCTATGAACGAAATTTATGATGAATTGTTAGTGGGAGAGCCTATATCTACTCTTATAGAAAGAGGCTTTTTAGCAAAAGCAACTACCTATACTTTTGATGTTGCTTTAGGAGGTTTAAAAGTGGGGATCAATGGTGATTATACTGTTAAATCATCAGACGATTTATACTCTAGTAACCTAATGCAAGACAAGCTTTTACACGCATATGCAGAAAAGTCATTAGGTAAAAAAACCTTAATTTTTAACAATGGTATCAACACATCATGGCATGTATACGATACTTTTAAGGCAGCAGGTTACGAAAACATTCGTCATTTAGATAATACTTTTTCAAAACAAGAAAGAAGTGACATTTTAAAATGGTTCAAACACACACCCGATGCAATTTTAACCTCTGTAAGTATATTAACCACCGGGTTTGATGAGCCAAGTGTAGATACCATTATATTAAACAGAGCCACAAAATCTATCACTTTATATTACCAAATGATTGGTCGTGGTTCACGTGTGTTTAAAAACAAAAAAACATTTAATGTTATTGATTTAGGTAACAATGCTGCCAGATTTGGCTTGTGGAGTGCACCCATTAATTGGAAGCGTATTTTTAAATCTCCAGATTATTATTTAGACAACTTAATTAATGACGAGGAAATAGAACGTCAATTTGTATATGAAATGCCACCTGAGGTTAGAGAGAAATTTAAAAACTCCGAAGATATTTCATTCAAAGTAAAAGAAGAATACGAAAAAGCCATTAAAAGAGGAATCAAATCAAAAATAGTTTTAGACAAATCTGTAGAACAACATGCACAAATGTGTTACGAAAACGCAGAAGATGTTTTTGATGCTAGAGAATTGGCTATTTTATTAGATGATGATATTAAAGACCGAATTAAAAAGTATTCTCATTACATGATTAAGAGTACAAAAAATTACATTATGTGGTTAGAAGAAGACTACAAACGTAAACTGAATACGGCTATTAATATGAAGTTTAAAGAATAGTTAACTATTAAAACTCTATTTAAACACCAATTTAAAGTAATCATATGTTAAATAATAATTACATTTAATCCATTGGTCTATTTTATAGAACTTATAATCAAAAAAGAATTTATTTTTACAGTACAATAAAAAATATAACAATGAAAAAAATCTTTAGAAATTTAGTCTTAGTTTGTTTAAGCACAAGCATGTTTGTTGGATGTTCTAGTATGAACAACACTACCAAAGGAGGTCTTTTAGGAACAGGAGCTGGTGCTGCAATTGGAGCAGGAATTGGTGCTTTAATTGGTGGTAAAAAAGGAGCTGCAATTGGAGCTATTGGAGGTGCTGCTGTTGGGGGTACTACGGGAGTAATCATTGGTAAAAAAATGGACAAACAAGCAGAAGAACTAAGAAATTCTATTCCTGGAGCTCAAGTATATAGAGTTGGAGAAGGAATTGATGTTGTTTTTGACAAAGATTCTGGAATTTATTTTGCTTCTAACGGAACATCAATCAATACAGAAACTAAAAACGTATTAACAAAATTAGCAGAGGTATTGCAAAAGTATCCAGAAACAAATTTATTTGTTACCGGACATACAGATTCTGACGGAGCTGAATCATACAACTTAACTTTGTCTGAAAAAAGAGCACAAGCAGTAGCAAACTATTTACAAACTTTAGGAGTTCCTGCTGATAGATTTACAGTAAAAGGTGAAGGTGAATTGTTACCAATTGCTGATAATTCTACTGCAGAAGGAAAAGCTAAAAACAGAAGAGTTGAATTGGCTATTATAGCAAATGAAACTATGAAAAAACAAGCGGAACAAGAAGCTAAGCAACAATAATATAAAAGGACTGTAATAACTACAGTCCTTTTCTTTAAAATATTCTATTTAACATAATATAAATTATAACACAAATATATTATCTTGTTAATAAGAGCGGTTTATCTATTCGTAAGCTATAATTGACATTATTTAAATTCACTTATCTTTGTTTCATAAAAAAACTAACCAAGGTGACTGAAGAAAATTCTTTAAAAAGCTGAAATACTAATTAAAATATAATCACACTAACGCTCAAGTGATTTTAACTTATCAATTACAGGTTGAAATTTGAAATCAAAATCAACCTTATTGAATTCTGCTTCTTTAAATTTTCTGAAAAATTCTAAAAACTCCACCTTAAATAAAGTTGGTTTAGCTAAATCATCTTCATTTAAATCATTTAACCAATTCTCAAAGACTTCAAAACTTCCGAAAATATTGTTTTTAATTCCATGAGACACACCAACTAAATTATCTCCTTGACTACTTCCTCTAAATGGCATAGCTTCAATAAAATTCAACAAAAAATTATCTAAATCTTTTTTCATGAATTCAATCAGTAATTCTTGTACATCATCAAAATAATTAAAAGTTCTTACTCTTTGATGTTGCTCATTTAATTCTGTTGTAATGGTTTTACAATTGTCGAATAAAGCCCAAACTTTATTCGACAATTCATTTGAGGTCTTTAAATAATCTCTTAAATATTTGGTTAGAACATCTTTTATTTCGTTTTCTGATAAAATAAAATGTTCTTCATTAAAGTTGTCATCAATAACATGATTGAGAAAATCTGATTCAAACAAATATGGAGACGTAGAATTATTTAAAATGGATAAAATGAAATCTTTAAACTCTTGGATATTACCATCATAAAATTTATCGGTTATTTTATTATCTCTGTTAGAAATAAAATTTTGTAAAGATTTGTAAATAATCATTAACAAAAGAATTCAAAAACCTTTTAGCACCTCGCAAATGATTCAAAGGGATATCATTATGTTCTGTTCCAAAAATTAAAGAACTATCACCGAAATAAGACTCAATTTCTTCTTTTTTATCTTCTACTTTTGAAATTAATGTTACCTTAATAAACTCTTTGATTTGAGATTGAGTAACAGGTATTAAATGTTCTTCTTTTAAGAATATTTTCTCTGAAAAACTTTGAGGATTTGGGATATTTAAATGTTCTAAAGAATCATTAAGATATACCTTATCAAAGGCAACAACATAAACAAAATTGTCAAAGCCAGCAGTATTCCTAATAAGTTTTAAGATTTCAAAAATTTCATTAGCCTGTAGTCTATCAAAATCATCAATAAAAATTATTACTCTCTTATCGATGCTTTTTAAAAGAGAATTTAAAGAATTAAAGTCAGAAGAAATGTTTTTTTTAAAAGCTAATCCTAAAATCTCTTTTAAGCTATCTGCTATATTTGATTTACTAATATTCAATAATGAATTTGAATATTCTTTAATTTCACGATATACATCTTCACTATATGGTCTCAAAGATTGTTGAATAGTATCAAAAAAGTCTTGGATAATCGGTTCAACACCTAAATTACGCCATGGATTGAAATTAATAACAATAAAATCGTTTTCTGAATTTTTAGTTTCGATTTCCTTTTTTAGTAAATTTAGAAAAGAGGTTTTTCCACTTCCCCATTCTCCTGTTATCCCAAACCCAATTGCTTCGTTTGTTTTTGATTGAAAAATTTCATCTGCTATACGTTTAGCTTTATAATTTCTATCAAGTGCATCTTCATTTTCTGAATCTATCGGCGAATCATCAAAAAGATGGTCATTGTTTTCTACTCTTTTTTTCTTTTTATGAAAAACAGATAAAATTGAACTTAATGGGGAAACTAAAAAATAGAATGATAAAATATCGAGGTATTTTAAAGAGTCGAAAAAAGTAAATCCGAAAAAATTATAATTCTGATAAAATCTTATGAAAACATAAAAGCCAATAGCTATCAAACTAAATAACCATTGGTGTCCAGAAACATAACTTCTATTTACAAAGTTTAGGTATACTTTTCTAATAATAAAAAATAAAACAATTGCAAAGATTAAATCTATAACTAAATTAGATTCTATCTTACTTAAGACAGGATTAATTATTGTATCGTCATATAGTTTCTTTATAGGCTTATAAAACAGTATTAATAATCCAGTAAAAAGAAAAGTGATTTTGTAATACTTACTCATAAGCTTTTATAGATATGTTATTTACGTTATGTCAATATTTATACCAATTGTATTTTTTTGATATGCATATAATAATCTGACAGAATACAACAAAAGAACAGTAAAATACTGACAAATAAGCATATGTATTTATTGTACACACATTATGCCTCCCTCCTACGTCGTCTCATAAAAAGCTTTCCATTAACATTGTAGAAGAAACTTTTAGAATATTTTTTTTTTAAGAAACCTATAGTAACAACTTTCGCTTTTACCAAAGCTCAAGTTACATAACGGAGAACATTACTTAATATATAACCAAAATAGTTATATTTATAAATCGTGTATTTGATCAATTGTACAGAATAAAATCAAATACGCGATTCTCAGAGATTGACAAACTATACTAAAAAATATAGTATAGAAATCTTAGTTGATAATTTCTGTCATTTTATGAACAACAAATTCTTTTAACTTTCCATCGGTAGCATTTTTAAACTGAATGAAATGTTTGCTCTGACCATGGTCCTTTAAAGATGCTAACGTTGCCCATCTTTCAAACACAAAAAATTGATTTGGATTCTCGTTGTCGTCATGCAAAACATAATCTATATTTCCAACTTCGGTTTTACTAATACGTACTAATTTTATAAGTTCAGATAGAATAAATTCTCTATCATTTTCTGCTACTTTTATTCTTGCCACAATAGTTAAATAAGATTTTTTCATCATCTAGATTTTTAGTTTAAAAACAAAGTTAAGTACGTTGTCTAGTAGATTAAAGTATTATAAACGGAAGTTTGTGTATGTATAAAGGTTATCATTAACCCTATGAATGATGCTTTTTTAACCTATTTTATCAAAAATTAGCTCTTATTTAACTCGTTTAAAAGATTCAAACCCTCTACAGAAACCAATCTATGTATAAAAAGTGAATTTAGAAAAACTACTGCATTTTTGTTGGTTTGGTAATTAAAAGAGGCATCTGAAGTAAAAATAATTTTAGAAATAGCATCAAAAGATTCGCAGGTTTCCTGAATGTTTAATTCTTGTTTATAAAGCCCCTCTTCTATTCCTTTTTCAATATTTTGTAAAACAAAAGGAATAATAATTTCGTTTTTAAACCTAAACAATTCTATATATTTATAAGGATAATACTTTTTTAATTCTTTTCCATATACAGGAGATATTACGTAAGATATTTCGTTAATATATGCAAAAAACGAATGCAATTCTTCTAAAGCATTTTTAGAAACTGCACTCGTTTTAATTAGGTTATTTTTTAATTCTTCTACCTGTAACACAATGGTTTGATTTAATAAATTACTTTTGCTTTCATAATGTTTGTAAATTGTTTTTTTAGAAATCCCACATTTATTAGCAATATCATCCATGCTAATATTTTTAATACCAAAACTAAAAAACAATGTTTTGGACACTTTTAAAATGTGATTTTTGACAAACATTTTTTAAACGATTTTAATTAATTTCACCAATTGCTTTTTTATAATTAGCCAAACTTATTTGTTGAATTGCTTTTGCATCAATCACTTCGGAATAAGCTTGTTGCCACAGTACTTGTGCTTCTAAAACATCCTTACCAATAACGGTACCTGCTTCAAAACGATCTTGATACAATCTTAAATTCTCATCTGCTTGCTCTAAAGATTTTTCTGTGATTTCTACTCTTTTTAAAGCTTGTTGCAATTCTAAATAAGCATTTTCAATTTGTATAAGTACCAACTCCTCTGTTTCTTCTAACTCTAATTGTTTTGCAGCAGATTTAAACTCTTGTTCTTTTACTTTTTGTTTTCTTTTTCCCCAATCAAACACAGGAACGCTAACATTTAACACACCGTAATAAGAAGCTAAACTGTTACCTCCATCACTAAAATTGATGTTTTTTCCGGTAGCATACAAACCACTGACATTTAAAGAAACCGTTGGTTTTCTATCTCCTTTTAACACTTTGGTTTGTAAATTTTCTAAGGTTACAGATTCTGTAAGCATTTTTATTTCTGGTCGTTGTGATATTGCTTCTTCTGGATTGGCTTTATGAGTAACCAAGGTTTCATTACTCATTTCGGTATTTACTTCAAAATCTGTGTTGTTAAGCCCTATCAATTGTGCCATTTTTAACTTTAAAATAGACAGTCCATCTTTTGCTTTTATCAAATCTAAGGAGGCCTGATTTAATTGTACTTGTACTTGCAGCACATCGTTTTTATAAATAAGACCCGCATCGTAAGAATTGGTCAAGTCTTTTAACAACTCCGTTAACAAATCTTTGTATTTATGAGCCAAATCTACTTTGGCAGTCACATTTATAATTTGCCAATAAGTAGTTTCTACATCTAACAAAACTTCTGCTTCAGTCAATTCTTTTTGAGCACTGTACAAGTTAACAGCAGTTGTACTCATTTTTTTAGAGTTCTTTATTTTTCCTCCTGCATAAATAACTTGTGTGACTCCTAAAGATGCTGATGCCTGAAAATCTGGCAACAAAACACTTATAGGATTTCCCACATGAATTCCCATTGCACTAGCCTCTACATAGGGTTTATCTGTTGCAGATACAGAAGCTTTTGCGGCTTTGGCAGCTTCTATATTTTGCAAAGCTCTTAGTGTTTTTTTATTGTTTGTTTTGGCAAGTGTCTTTGCTTTTTCTAAAGATAATACTTGTTTTTGAGCATGGATATGCTGAACAGAAAACCCCATCAAAAAAACAAAGGACAGTATATATTTATAGGTGTTCATTATTTTTATTTTAATACAAACTATAGCTACTACCTCTTGGCTTTTTGGAACAATCGCTTTTTATAAAGAGCGTAGTAGACTATAGTTCTTAGTTATTTAAATTCGTTTTTTTAATTTGTGTTTTAAGACAGCCAACTTTCTAGCTGTTCTACTTTTTTTAGGTTTGTATAAAATAGATTCAAAAGTTTGTGCGTTTGGATGCGGATGAAACTCTGGTGCTTCTATTTTTACGTATTTGTAATACAAAACAGGAACAATAAACAAAGTCATTACCATAGATACTAGCAGTCCTACAGCTAAAACACTACCCAAAGGAGCCCAAAGTGGAGATTTTCCTGCAATCATAGGCACTACTCCAATTGCTGCTGCGGTTGATGTTAAAAAAATAGGTCTCATACGTCTTTTTCCTGCGGCTTTAGCGGCTTCTAACTTGCTGTATCCATGTTCTAAAATTAATTCATCAGCATAGTCTACCAGTATAATTCCGTTACGAACCACAATCCCAATCAGACTAATAATTCCCATAAAGGCTGTAAATCCCATTGGATTTCCTGTTAAATACAATCCTAAAAAGGCACCTAATAAACTTAAAGGGAACGTTGACAATACAATTAACACCTTGGTAAAATTCTTAAATTGAAATAGCAACACTAAAAAAATTAACAAGACACTAATTCCCATAGATGCTCCCATTCCAGGTCCAGTTTCGTTGATGCTTTCAAACTCACCTCCGTAATGAATACTAATTCCATCGGGCAACTTTAAAGCATCTACTTTAGGCATAATTTCTGCTTGAATGGTTGCAGCTTTTACGCCTAATTGAGCTTCTGCTCTTACTGTAAGCGTACGCAATCCATTTCTGTGCGTAATAACTCCTGTATGCCATTCTGGAGAAATATGGGCTACTTCTCTTAACGGAATTTTGGTTCCAAAAGCAGTAGATATATGAATAGCAGCAAGATCATCTATGTTATTTCTATCCTTCTCATCATAACGCATTAAAATATCAATAGCCTTATCTCCTTCGTAAAGGGTACTTACCGGATATCCTTTTAAACCTGCTCCTAAAGTTTGCAACACATTGGCATTGGTTACTCCTAGCCTATTGGCAACATCATCTTTTAATTCTATTTTGGCTCCTAAGTAATCATCTTGATAAGAGGTTCTTACCCAGTTGGTTCCTTTTGTACTGTTTAAGATTTTTTCTACCTGTATGGCAACCTCTTTTTGTTTATTAAGGTCCTCTCCTACAATTCTCACTTCAACAGGTGCAGGTGCTTCGTTTAAAGACAGTTCACGTATTCTTATGTAACCATCTGGTACAAAGTTTTTAAACTTTACCAAATATTCTTTAGCTAGCTCTTTGGTAGCATCTTTACCTGTGGTGGTTATAAAAATTTGGGCAAAGTTTTTACGTGGAAATTCTGGTGCATAGGTAGAATGAAAACGAGGAGAACTTGTTCCTACAAAACTTGCAACTCCTACCACTCTATCATCTCCTTGTATTTGGTTTTCTACACGTTTTACAACTTCTTCCGTTTGTGCTAAGCTACCTCCGTTTGGCAACCAAACCTCAATGTTAAATTGATTTCTTTCTGCGGTAGGAAACAATTCCTGTTCCAATCCTGAAGCCACTCCAAAAGCTAAGAATATTGACAAAAGCCCCATTAATAGTGTTAAATTTGGCTTTTTAAAACAACGATCTAATGCAGTGTTAAACACATTTTGCAAGCGATCTAACATGCTGTCTTTTTTCTTTTCCTTTTCCTCTTTTTCGGTATCTTTTAATCCTTTTTTGATAAAGACATAACACAAATACGGAGTTAACAACAAAGCCACTAATAGCGATGCAAATAAAGCTACAGCAACCGCAATTGGTAAAGCTTGTATAAACTCTTTAGACAAACCATTTAAGAAAAATGCCAAAGGTAAAAAGGAACAAATAATGGCCATGGTAGCTGTAAATACAGGTACCATTAATTGTGTGGCACTTTGCCAACCTGCAGTCCAAGGATCTACACCTTCGTCTAATTTTTCAATATAATTATCAACCACTACAATGGCATCATCTACCACCATTCCCAATACAATAATTAAGGCCGCTAAGGTTACTTGATGAATTTCTATTCCCATCATATTTAAAACTCCAAAAGTGATGAATATTGAAACGGGAGCAGCCACTGCAGACACAACCGCAAAGCGAAACGGAAGTAATACAATAACAACTGTTATTACAGCTAAAATAGCAATGGCAAACTCAAGCATAAAATGACTAATGCTTTCTTCTACTACTTCTGGCTGATTTACAATAGTTTGTATGTGTACATCTTTGGGTAATTCTTGTTCTATTTTATGTACTGCAACTTCTAATTTTTCTCCAAACTCCACAATATTGTTTCCTGGTTGCATTTCTACAGCAATCATAGTTACTTTATCATTCCCTACTTTAATATAACTTTCGGTTTCTTGGTAACGACGTTCTATAGTTGCTACATCTTTTAAACGCACCACTTTTCCGTTAGGAGTACTGTACACTATCTGATTTCCTAAATCAGTAATGCTTTTGTATTCATTATCTGCAAACACAGAAACTTCGGAGTTTTTTAAAGTAATTCCACCTGCATAGCCTATGTTATTTTGCATTTGAATGACTTGGGCAATGGTAGAAAAATCAAATCCGTATTGTTTTAGTTTTTCATCTTTAACAGTCACATAAATTTGTTCTTTTTGTCCACCGTATCTTTTAATTTTAGAGGTTTCAGGAATCACTTTCAATCCATCCTCTAACTGGTCTAAGTAAGTTTCTAGTTCTGCATAACTACGTCCGGGAGCAGATACCGTAATCATTTGTGCAACTACATCTCCAAAATCGCTATTTACCATAGGTCCAATCATTCCTTGTGGTAAAGTGTAATTCTGTCTAAAAGTGGTGTTTAAACCACGTTGTAATGTAGACCAAAACAAGTCTGGATTCTCTACATTTTCATTCAGTTCTACAGTTACAATTACTTGTCCTTCTTTGGTGTCAGAAACTGTTTTTTCTTTTCTTACTTCCTCAAAACCAAATAAATATTGTTCTAGTTGATTTGTTAATTGTTTTTCTACCTGAACTTCATCAGCTCCAGGAAAAGCTGCAACTACTAAACCTTTTCGTACTGTAATCTTAGGATCTTCACTACGTGCCATGGTAGCTAGTGAGTAAATTCCTAAAATCATTAATAGTATAGTAAGTACAATGGTTACCTGATGGTATTTCATAGAAGCTTCTATGAGGTTTATTTTTACTTTTTTCATTTCTAAAGTGTCTTTCGGTTCAAATTATAAGGCAATTCTTTGTCCTTCCTTTACATTCTTTTGCCCTTCTACTAGCACCTTATCTCCTACGTTTAAGCCAGAGTTTACCACAATGTTATTGCCTTTAAAACCACCCACAGTGATTCTTTTTTTAAGGGCTCTTCCGTTTTCTGCCACAAATACATACAGTAAATCGTTAGCATCCCTTACTACAGAAACAGAAGGAATGGTAATCACTTTAACAGGATTCCCTGTGTTTATTTGAATGCTACTAATCATCCCAGGCAATAATTGATTATCACTATTGTCTAAACCAACTTTTATGGTAAATGTTCTGGTAAGTTCATCTGCACTAGGGTTTAAAACATCTATGGTTCCTTTAAATGTTTGGTTTAAAGATGCAACAGTAACCACAGCTTGTTTGCCAAGAGTTAGTTTAGAAATTTCCGATTCTGTAATAGATGCTTTTGCATATACCCTATCTGTTTTCATAATGGTAAAAGCAGGAACTCCAGGGGCAACAGTTGCACCAATCTCCGTAGTTTTGGCTGTAATAATTCCTGTAAACGGTGCATACAATTTGGTATCTGCCAAATTTTTAGCAGCCATGCTTTTATTTGCTTTTGCTTTGGCAATAGCTACTTTTGCAGCAATAAAGTCACGTTCTGGCAAACTTCCTTTTTGGTACAAACCATTTAATCTATTAAAATTATCTGTGTCTTGTTCTGCATTGGCCTCTGCAATGGTAAATTCGTTTTGATAATTAATAGCATCAATAGAAGCTAACAATTGTCCTTTTTTAACTCTTTGCCCTTCTTGCACAGCTACATGATTTACTCTACCAGCAACAGAAAAGCCTATAGAAACAATATTGTCTGCTTCAATAGTTCCACTATAGGTTAGTAATTCATTTTCGGAGGTACTTGTAATTTCTCTAATAGTTGCTTTTTGAATTTGTTCCTTAACTTTAGGTTCTTCTTTGTGGGAACAACTAGCTAACAAAAAAGCGAGTGCTGTTAGCGTTAATAAATGTCTCATAGATATGATTGTTTGTGTAAATATTGATTTAGTTATTTTTTACACCACAAATTTGTCCCTATTGAAACAATTGTAAAAGGTCTATAAAAAGCATAAACTGGTCTAAAACCGTTATTTTTTTATTGCTAAAAAAAACAAAAAAGAATACAAACCCTTATGAACACTTAGTCTATGAATAAAAAACATAGTACATAATCGTTTTTATTGGGTAGAATGTGCTATGTGCATTTTTCTAAAAGCCGAAGGAGAATACCCTGTATGTTTTTTAAAAAACTTACCCAAAAAAGAAGGATTGCTAAATTGTAACTCTTCAGAAATTTCTGTAATGCTTAAGGAGGGAGTATTTAATAATAGTTTAATTTCTAAAACAACTGCTTCATCTATTAATTGGTTGGCTGTTTTTCCTGTAACTTCTTTTAACACTTTAGACAAATATCCTGGTGTTACACAAAGTACATCTGCATAAAACTGAACGGTTCTTTCTTGTTTTAAATTTTCGTTTAACAAATTGATGAATCTCAACCCTAAATTTTCTTGCCTAGATAAATTGGCTTCTAAATTAGGATAAGCTTTTGTATAGATAGATGAAAAATGATACAGCAGTAACTTAAAAGAATGCTGAATTAACTCTTCTTTGTAAGGTATTTTATCCAGAGAAAATCTTTTGTTTCTTTCCAGTATTTCAGCTATGGCAACCGCAGATCCAACTTCTTCTTTGCTTAGTTTTACTTTGGGAATATTGTCTGTTGTAAAGAAATCAAAAACATCAAAATCCTCTTTTTTAAATCCGTTTTTTAAAACAAAATCAATTGTAAAACTAATAGATACTACACTTAAAGGAGCGTGCATTTCTAATACATGAGCCACAGTTTGTGGCTTAACAATAATAGCTTCGTTTTTATAAAGTGTATGTGTAATTAAATTTAACTGTATGGTAAAACTACCCGAAACGAGTAATAGGATAGAAAAACTATCACTCCTAAAAGGATATTTTAGTGGAATTTCATCAAACTTATTGTGCGAAATATGTACATGTAAACCATCTCCTTGATCTGCATCACCAAGGACTTTTACAATTTCACTTATCGTAAGATTTTTTATAGATGATTTTTTCAAAAGAGGAAAAATACTTTTTGAGTTTTTTTTCAAATATACTATTTAATCAAACTGAATGCGATAAGCTACACATAAAAAACTCTTTGTTTAAAAAAACAAAGAGTCTAAAATATCTGGTATTAACTAATTTTATTATTCTTCTCCACCCTCATCCTCAATAGCTTCAGGCTCTTCTTCTACAACTTTAATTGGTTTTTTAGCTACGTTGGCTTTTTTACCTTTTTGTGCAAAAGCTAAAAACTCCTCTAAAGAAATAGAACCATTTTCATCTTTATCGATTGCATCGAATTTGTCTTCTATTTTTTTACCTTCTAATTCTGCTTTGCTAATTTTACCATCTTTGTTTTTATCTAAGTTTTTAAACCATTTTTCTGGTGATGGTTTTTCTTTTTCTTGTGAAAAAGAAGCTACAGATGTTACTAAGCAAATTGCACTTGCAATAATTGTAATTTTTTGTGATTTCATTTTATTTTTTTGTTTTAAAAATTGTTTATCTACACCTATACACAACTGACAACCTTATAGTTACCCCATGTTTTAATGTAATTTTATGCAGCAATAGTAATCATAGTTTTAAATTAAAATATTTAAATTCTTTTTTTATTTTTAAAATTTTAACATCCATAAAACCCTGTAAAACAGATTTCTAATTATAATTTGTTTAATTTTATTTATTTCCCCTATAAAACATGTAGTTTTGAGGTCTAAAAAGTATCTAAAAATTTAGTGTTTATGTCTGTATTTCCTGCTCCGTTTAAAAAGCTACATCCACATATAAAAGAAACCTTAGAACGCTTAGAAATAACAACTCCTACAGATTTTCAAATACAAAGCATTCCGGTTATTAAAAGTAGTGCCAACACTTTTTGCATTGCTCCTAAAGGAAGTGGAAAAACAAGTACATTGGTCTTAACCACCATGCAAAAATTAAGTTGCGAAGAAGTAGGAACTGCACCACGAGCTATGGTATGGGTAGAAAACAACGAAAAAGGATTGGATTTGTACAATGTTTTTTTAGAATATACCAGATATACCTCTTTACGTGTTTATTTTGCCAATGAAAAAGAACATATTGACTTGTTAAAATCTGAAATTTTTGAAGGGATTGATATTTTAATTGCGACTCCTAAAACCACTCAAAAACTGCTTTCTACTTATGGAGTAAACACTTCTCTATTAAAAATAGTTAGTGTAGAAGATGCGGAGTTTTTAGCTAAAAAAGAGGTGTATGCAACATTGTTATCTATATCGCAAAGCATTAAAAAATGCCAATATGTAATTTATGCCGAAAAGCTAGATCCCCACTTAAAACGTTTGGAATCTTATTTTATGGAATACTCTAAGGTTGTAGAGCTTTAGGTAGCTACTGTAAAAGCCCAAAAATATTTATTTTTTTCTCTTTTGTCTCCATAAAAAATACAAGGCAAAAATAAGAATGGGCAAAATAATGTAAACCGTTATTTCTAAAGGGTTTGATGTGTCTAGAGGATGATTGTTATGTGGACTTGGAATTTCTGCTGGTTTTTGAATAAGCAAGTAATAGAGAGATAACATATTTTTTATATTTTACGTTGCTTAAAATTACGGAAACACTTGCTAATTAAAGGAAAACTGATGTTGATTCTGCTCAACATCACTGTATACCCCCCCTAAAAACTAAATTTTTAGGAGATGTTACAAATATAGGGGTACCTAAATAAACTTATGTATTCATTAATGCTTCAATTGCAGCAGTCTCAATAGTAGGGTTTGCTCCTTCTCTACTCGCTACAATAGCTCCCACAGCGCAAGCAAAATCAATGGCTTTTTGTGGACTTGAATTATGTAACAATTGATTGATTAACGAAGCTAAAAACGAATCTCCAGCTCCCACCGTATCAACCACAGTAATTTTATAACCCGGATTTTGATAAAGTTTTCCATTGTAATACAACACCGCTCCTTTACTTCCTTTGGTTACACATATTGAAGTTGCACCGGTTTGTTGGGCAATAAACTGAATTGCTTCTTCTACAGTATGTATACCTGCTGTATAATTCTTTACAATTTCTAGAATTTCATCATCATTAAATTTTATAAAATCTGCTTGATGCATCAACTCATTTAAAATTTCTGAACTGTAATGTGGCTTTCTTAAGTTCACATCAAAAATTTTGTAAGGAGCTATTTTTAACAATTCATAAAGTGTGTTTCTAGAAACTAAATCTCTAGCTGCCAAACTTCCATAAATAAAAGCATCTGCCGTCTTGGTCCTGTTTATCGCTTTTTCAGACAATTCAATTTTATCCCAAGCTCTAGGGTGTTCAATTTCATAAGTAGCAGATCCTTCATTGTCTAAAGTTACTGCTACACTTCCTGTTTGCTGTGCAGGATTGATTTGAATATTGCTCGCATTAACTTTGTGTTCTTTTACAAAATCTATGATTTTATCTCCATCTGTATCTTGCCCCACACTACTAATCATGCTTACATGATTACCTAAAGATTGTAGTCTAACAGCAACATTTAAAGGAGCTCCTCCTATTTTTTTATGCTCTGGAAAAACATCCCAAAGCACCTCTCCAAAACAAACTATGTTTTTCATTTTTCCTTATTTTTAAATAGACTGATTGCTGCCAAAGCAACAACAGCATTCACCATTATCTTAACTAAAAATACAAAAGATCCTAAATTTACCATTGCCAATACCCAATGTGACTTCTTATTACAAGTGGTCAATTATTTAAAAAACTAGGACTGATTTAATTCTTGCATAATTTCAGAAAACAACTGATATGATTTAATTCTATCCTTTACATCATAAATATTAGTAACCGCAATCAATTCATTTGCTTGAGTTTGTGTTATAAAATCTTGTACTTGCTGTTTTACTTTAGCTTTGCTTCCTACAAAAGAATATTTTAACATTTGATGAACTTGTGGGTGTTCTAAAATTTGCTCGTGTTCTTTTGTAAACGCTTCTGGAGCTTGTACTTTTTTTCTTTTACCGGTAAACAAACCTACAATTAAACCAATTAAAGAAGTGAACAAACGCTCAGCTTCTTCATCTGTATCTGCTATAATAACATTGACTCCCGCTATAACATACGGTTCTTTTAACATGTCTGATGAGGTAAACTCGTTACGATAAATTTTTAAAGCTTCGGTAAGATGTGTACTTGCAAAATGACTCGCAAACGCATAAGGCAATCCTTTTTGGGCAGCCAAATGAGCACTATCTGTACTAGAACCTAGAATATAAATAGGCACATTTACCCCTTCTGCTACAGTAGCACGTACATTAGAATTTGCATTGTCTGTAGAAAAGTAAGTTTCTATTTTTTCCAATTCATTTGGAAAAGAATGAGCCGCTTTCATAAAATCAGAACGAATGGCCTCTGCAGTTTCTCTATCGGTTCCTGGAGCCCTTCCCAACCCTAAATCAATTCTGTTAGGATACAAAGAGCCTAAAGTACCAAACTGTTCTGCTACTATTAATGGAGAATGATTGGGCAACATTACACCTCCTGATCCTACACGTATGGTTTGAGTTCCTTGAGCCACATATCCTATTAAAACAGAGGTTGCACTACTTCCTATATTAGAAGAATTGTGATGTTCTGCCAACCAGTAACGGGTATAGCCAAACGCTTCTGTTTGTTGGGCCAATGTTAAAGTGTCTTTAAATGTTTCTTGTAAATTTTTACCTTCCGATACAATTGCCAAATCTAATACGGAGTATGCTATATTTTTAAACGTCATAAATTCCTTTTTTGTTTAAGTCTACAATCTTTATAAAAACTATCAAAAAAAATGCCTTAAACACAAAAAGCACCTACCAAAAATAGGTAAGTGCTTTTTTTAATAGGGGTAATATTTATTATGTTGTTTTTATGTTATATTCTAAAGTAGTTAAATCTACAGTTAATTCGGCCTTAGCTTTATTATTTATCCAAACAATATAGATTTTATCTTTTGCAGATTCTTTAATTGTTACAGTTCCTAGAAATGCTTTGTGAGTATTTCTAACTTTTATCATTTCTAATTGTTTTAATACAACTTCTTTCTGTAAACTTTTCTTAACCTCTTCAATACCCAATGTAGTTCTGTTAATTTCTTTATGACTATCTTTTCCTCCTCTTTCAACAGCATCATAATCATTAGTACCTGCAAAAATATCCAAGTACCAAACTTGTGGAGTTCCTGGCATAAATAATTGCAAAGCTCTAGCAAGTAACATTTTATGATCATTTTCTCCTAAAGCACTATAAAAAGTTGCATTAATTTGATAATAAGATATTTTTTTACCTTCAGCATCGTATAAGTTTTTAACCCTACCTCCTCTATTAATTATGGTAGTCATAATGCTTTCAATATCTTTATCTTCTAACAATCCTTTGTTGTAAATTCCATTTATTTCTTTCCCTTTTAAATCTAATACAGGAATTCCATCATGACAACCTAGCATATTAACTGTTTTGTAACCTTTACTAATAATTTCTTTAGCCCAAGTAAGTAATGCTGAACTATCTTTATTTTCTAATGTATGGATCATTAAGCCAGGCAAAAAGAAATCATAAATTTGATATCCTTTTTCTGCAACTTGATCATGCAGACCTATACCGTATTCTGCATGAATTTCTGGCAATAATGTTAAGTTATTTTTAACAGCTATTTGTTTAATTCTTTCTAAATAATCCCAAGTACCAGGAGTATTAAAAAAATTAGTCTGTCCTACTTGCTTGTGCAAATAGGCAAAAGCATCTAAGCGTAATATTTTACATCCGTAATTACTTAATTTTTGTAAAGTTTCTTCGTAAAACTCCCAAACTAATGGAGATTTTGCATTAACATCCATTTGCCCTAAATAAGTAAGGTTTTGTGTAACTATTTGTAATACTTGTTCTTTGTATTTATTATTTTCTCCCAAATCAACATCAAAAATATCTTTATTATGTTCTATAGTTTTGTTGATGATTTTACAAATTTCATTGGCTTGTTTTATTGTAATATTTTTGATTTTAATTAAATCTACAGTTTCAATAGTTTGAAATTCTATTTTTTGGTAAAACGTATTCCAATAAGGTTTTTCAGTACCATCTGGAAAGCGTACTTTTAGAATAGGCAAACCAGATTTACGCATAAATAATTTATTCAAATGCTTTTCGTTTGGAATCACCACTCCATCATTGTTCAAAACTCCTTCTTCTTTCCAAAAAGAATTCCAATCTATAAAAAAGTTTTTGTACTTTGAGTTTTCTCCATTTTTTAACAAATCTTTAAACTGAGGAGAAGCTACAGATAAATGGTTTAATACAATATCAAATTTTAAAGAAACATTTAACTTTTCTAATTCTTTTAAGTCATTTTCCGAAACCAATTCTTGGTTAATATTATAATCAACAATAGAAAAACCTCTATCTAAATCACTATTAAAAAAAGTAGGCAATATATAAAATAATGAAAATGCATTTTTAAATTCAGATAATTTTAAAACATGGATCATATCTTGCAAATTGCTTCCTATACTATCCGGATAAGCATTTAGCATTACTCCATTTACTTGTTGGTTTGTATCTTTTTTCATGTTGATGTTTTTTTTATAATTCTACACAATCTGGCAAACCTCCTATATGTTGTAATTTTATAGAGGCAACTTTCAATCCCATTTCTAAACATTCTTGCAACGATTTTTCTTTTGTAAAACCTGTTAAAAAACCAGACCAAAAAGCATCTCCAGCACCTGTGGCATCTTCAATTTTATCAACTTGTATTGCAGGCAATTCTATAGGGTTTTTACCTTTTTCTGATAATACAACCCCTTTACCTCCTAATGTTAAACAGATAATATTTACACCTAAACCATGAAATAAATCAAATATTTCTTGATGACTTAAAGATTTATTAAATAGTCTTTCTACATCGTCTTCACTAACTTTTACTAACGGATTGTATTGACAATACTCCTTAATAACCTCTGAAACTGAACGTTCGCTATCCCAAATTTTTTCAGAATAATTAATATCAATACTTAATTGACATCCTAATTCATAAGCCTCTTTAGCCTTAGCTAAAATTGTTTTTTGAGCCTGACCTTTACTTAAAGCAAAACAGGTAGTGTGAAAAATTTTAGTATCTAATAAAGTTTCTTTAGATACTTGATCTTCATCAATACAATAATCTGCATTTCTGTAAGGAATAAAATCTGGTGTTCCTTTGGTTCTTGAAACAAAAATCACACTGCTAGATTTTTTATCATATTGTTTTACATGTTGAGTATTTACATTTAACTTTTTTAAACTTTTTAATATAAACTCTCCCAATCCATCCTTACCAATAGCGGCTACCAACGAAGTGTTTAAGCCTAATTTAGAACTATAGATAGCTACATTTGTAGGGGAACCTCCTAAATATCTTCTATAATCCTTTGTGTGATTAATTTGTACATCAGATTGATGACCAATAAAATCTATCAACACCTCTCCAACACATAGAATATCTATATTTTTTATATTTGTTTTCATGTTTTTTTTCTTAATGATGACTTGCAACAACAGTAGTTTGGTTTCTTGTTTTTTTGGTTTTCATAAACAAAGTAACCACAGCACTTATAAGTAATAATACTCCTGCAAATGAAATCGCCAAACGAGGATCGTTGTTTAAATAATTTTTTAATACATACCCAAAAGTTACATTCTGAATAATCATTGGAACTACAATCATCATATTGATAATTCCCATATAAACTCCATAACGTTCTTTAGGAATATCTGCCACAACCATTAAATACGGAATTCCCATCATACTTGCCCATCCAATTCCAAAACCAGTAATAGCAAAAAACAATATGTTTTTGTCTTGTATGTGTGGAAAAGCTAAGAAACCTGCAGCTGCTAATAATAAACATACTGTGTGTACAGCTTTAGGACTGTATTTTTTAGCAAATCCTACCAATACAAAAGCCACCAAAAACGTAACAATATTGTACCAACCATTTACCAAACCTGTCCAACTAACTGCTTTTTCATAAGCTTCCGGATTGCTTTTGGGTGTTGCATTCCAAACAGACAAAGCAATACTTTTAGATGAATTTTGCCAGTAACAAAACAAAGCATACCATTGAAACATATAGACCAAAGCTAAATGCCACATTATTTTAGGCATTCCTTTAATGGCAGAAAATATTTCTATCAAAGGCTTAAAAGCACTTTTCTTTTCTGCTTTTATTTTTGCCAACTCTTCTGGTGTAGGTGGAATTTCTTTGGTTGTTTTCATGCTCCAAAGAATAGAACCTATAGAACAAACTGCACCTAAAAAGAAAGAAGCATATACCCATGTAGGTAGAGATCCTGTTTTTCCTATAAATATCATTGGAAAAATAAATAGCGATAAATTGGCTAATGTTTGTCCAAAACCGGTGAAAAAACTTTGCATTTGAAACCCTAAAGGCTGTTGTTCATCATCTAATTTATCTGCAATAAAAGCTCTGTAAGGCTCCATTGCAGTATTGTTTCCGGCATCTAAGATCCACAACAAACCAGCTGCCATCCACAAAGAGCTACTAAAAGGAAAAGCTATTAAACATAAGCTACACATTAAGGCTCCTATAAAAAAATAAGGTTTTCTTCTTCCATATTTTGGCGACCAAGTTTTATCACTCATAGCTCCTATTAAAGGTTGCACCAATAAGCCTGTTACAGGGCCTGCTAAATTTAACAATGGAATTTCATGTGGACTTGCTCCTAAGAAATCATAAATTGGGTTAACAGCACTTTGTTGCAATCCAAAACTATATTGAATACCAAAGAAACCTACATTCATGTTTAATATTTGCCAAAAACTTAATTTTACTTTTCCGAACATAGCTTTATTTATTAATGTTGTTGTTTTTTCTTAACACTTTTATAAAAGGCTGGTGAAACAATATTGCTACACCAACCTAATACATCCCTAACAATTAATTAAAATTGATATTTTAAAGCTAAACTAATAGATCTACCTGGTAAGGTTCTTGCTCTTACATAATTCACTTGGTTGTCTGTAATACTACCTTCTTCAGCTTCTGTAACAGCAATTGTGTTAAAAATGTTGTTAACAGATAGGTTTGCATTTAATGATTTTGTGATTGCATAATTTACAAACCCACTTGCAATTACAAAACTTGGCATTACCAACTCGTTAGAGTCTTGAGAATAAGCTTCTGTTTGCCCTACAAAACTTAAACCAACTGAGTTTTGTTTTTGTGCCCCAAAGTTATAAGACGGCATAATATTGTAAATTAAATCTGGTTGTCTTCTTGGTTTATTTCCTTTGTTATCTCCAGAAGTAATTTCAGCCTTTGTGTAAGTTACAGCTCCTCTTAAATTAAAATCTCCAAAGTTGTAAAACCCTTCTAATTCAACCCCCATAGATTTGTAATCGTTTTCTATAATACTATTAGAAGATGCTTCAAAACCTCCTTCTTCATTTGTTGTTGCATAAAAAGCAGTTGCATATACAGCTCCTCTTTTTAAGTTTCTTTTGTATCCAATTTCTGCTTGACTTAAAAAATCTAACGCGTTGATTTTATCTCCATTCAAATAATCTAATCCAGAGAATAAAATACGATCTGATTTAGCAGAAGCTCCCTTACTGTATCTTGCAAACACAGACTCTCCTTCAGAAAACTTATAATTTGCACCAAATGAGTAAGAAATATAGTCATAATCATAATCTACTGCTGTTGGGTTTGCGTTATCAATAACATGTGCCGTTTGCTCTGCTGTAGAAATTGCTCCATCTCCATTTACGTCAATTGCTCCTTCTGTTCCTCCTGCAAAAGATCCGCTTACTTTTCCCATATCGTACCTTACACTACCATCAATGGTTAAATCTTCTGTAGCATCCACAGAAATTTGTGCATAAGGTGCAGACACATTGTATTGAGTGTCGTAGTTACGTTGTAAATTTCCCCATGCTGGTGTTCCGTAATTTAACAATCCATTTTCGCTTAAAGTTCCTACATTAATTAATCTAGCATTATCATCATTCACTTCTTGCACATAAGTGTTCCATAACCAAGACATAGATATGTTTTGTATAGATTTAAAGTATCCTGCTGTAACACTTATATTATCTATTGTTTTAGACAACTTAACATCATTCATAAAATTATTTAAGTTGTTTAATTCTACATCAAACATGTGTATTCTACTTACCAATGCATCATCTGCAACAGTAGCTCCATTGTCTGCATAAGTTAAGGCTCCACCTAAAGTTGATTCCATATCAGCTCCAGAAGCTAAACTTTCTACAAATGGAGTTATAAAACTACCTTTGTTCATAGAAAAACGTCCATTGTTTGTAATTTTCCAATCATTATCTAAATCAAAACTAGCTTCAAATCCTACAGATGTAGACACTGGGTGCATTCCTTCCGTTACATTTCCTCTTGTTGTTTCTCCATCAGCACCTGTACGCAATGTTTGTGTTAAGTTTGCTGAGTGAAGAGAACCTTTAGTAGCGCTAAAGTTTGGAGCATCAGACCAATCTGGATTGCTATTTGTTCCTGTTACTTTAATTGGTACTGGCATATATGCTGCTGTTCTATCATTTAAATATTTAGCATACAATCTTACATGTCCGTTGTCAAACTTTTTAGTCAAGCTCACTTTTAATTGTCCACCATTATTTGCTGTAAAACCTGTAGTTCTAATTCCTTCTCCTACTCTATAAAACCCTCCTGTGTGTAAAAACAATCCATCATCTACTTTAGTTCCATAATCAAAATCGGTTCTAAATGAATTGTAATCTACTCCAAAAGTAGTTCCTATAGATCCTCCTTCGTTTTCTCCTGTTTTACTAATAATATTGATGATTCCACCAGGTCCATTAGATGTTAATGTAGATGCAGATCCTCCACGAATTGCTTCAATTCTAGATACATTGTTGTCAAATCTTGTAAAAATATCTGCAGTACCAAAAGCTATATCTCCATACAACAACACAGGTAAACCGTCTTCTTGCAACTGTACGTATTTAGAACCTCCAGAAGAAATTGGCACCCCTCTTACAGCAATGTTAGAATTTCCTTCACCTCCTGATGATTCTGCACGAATACCAGGAATAGTTCTAAAAATTTCTGCTGTAGATCTAGGAGCAGATTGAGTTATTACAGAAGGCTTCATGGTGGTAACAGAAACACTTGATTCTATTTTAGACTTTGGAGTAGCAACTCCCGTAATAATTACTTCGTCTAAAGATTGTGCATCCGATTTCATGACAAAATCCTGACTTATATTTTGATTTCTTACTGTAATTTTTTTAGTGGTTTTGGTGTACCCTATAAAATCTGCAATTAATGTGTAACTTCCTTCTTTTACATTAGTAATAGAGTAATTACCATTAAAATCTGATACAGAACCTTGAGAAGTTCCTTTTACAAGAACACTAACTCCTAATAAAGGTTCTCCGTTTTCATCACTAACCGTTCCAGAAACTGTTGACTGTGCAACTATTGTAGATACCGAAAACAGTAGTACCCACAAAATTCCAAATTTAAATTGATTTGATTTTTTCATAATAGTATTGTAGTAATTTGTTAATAAAAGACTTATTGTTTTGCTAAATTATAAACCAACACTAGTTCAAATTACATTTTTCTCACCGAAAACGTTTTCGATTTAACCGAAAACGTTTTCGATTCCTATTTTTTTATTATTTTCACTTAAAAATAAACATATGAAACCAGTAACTTTAAAAGAAATTGCTGAAAAACTTAACATATCTGTAACAACAGTCTCTAAAGCTTTAAAAGATTATCCAGATGTTAGCCCTAAAACCAAGGCATTGGTAAAAGAGCTAGCAGCTACATTAAATTATACTCCTAATAGTTTTGCGGTAAATCTAAGAACCAAAGAATCTAAAACTATTGGATTGGTAATTCCTGAAGTAGTGCACCATTTTTTTTCTAATGTGATTAAAGGAATTATATCCGAAGCGGAAAAAAAAGGTTATTTGGTAATTATTTTACAATCTAATGAATCTTATGAGTTAGAAAAAAAACAAATAGAATTGTTAATGAGTCATCAAGTAGATGGAATATTAATCTCATTAGCTAACGGAAGTGCTGATTTTAAACATTTAAATGCTGTAATTCAACAAAACAAACCTTTGGTTATGTTTGATAAAATAGCCAAACTAGTAAAATGCTCTAAAGTAATTATAGATGATCAAAAATCTGCTTACATGGCAACACAGCATTTAATAGATACAGGTTGTAAAAAAATAGCTCATTTTAGAGGACCTTTATTGCCTCAAAACTCTATTGATCGTTTTTTAGGCTACAAAAAAGCTTTACAAGATAACGGGATGGAATACGATCCTAGCTTGGTTTATTTAAACGATTGTGATGAAAATAGTTTTGAAGATGGTAAAATGAATGCACTTAAACTATATAATGAACATAAAGATGTAGATGGTATTTTTATAAATACAGATATGGTGGCCATTGGTGCTGTTGCAGAATTTAACAGACTGGGTGTAAAAATACCTAATGAAATTTCTATAGTTGGTTTTAGCAATTGGTTTATGTCTTCTGTAATATCTCCAAACATTACTACTATAAATCAGCCGGGGTATGCCATGGGACAAACAGCTTTTAAACAATTGTATAAAGAAATAAAGGCTTTAAAAGATAAAACTATACTTCCTCCAGAAATTATTCAATTAGAAACAACCCTTATTAAAAGAGAGTCTACTAAATAACAAAAAGCACCTACCCAAAATGGGTAAGTGCTTTTCTTTTATTTTATAAGAATTTATTTATTCTTCTCCTCCTTCGTTGTCATCGTCGTGGTTGTGAGCCGCTTTTTCTTTTTTAGCTTTTCCTTCTCCTTTACCTTTTCCTTGTTTGTTCATTGCGTTTTTAACTTCTTCTAAAGTTAAAACCCCATTCCCATCTTTATCTATTTTATCAAATCTATTTAAGATTTTTTTACCTTCTAATTCTTCTTTTGTAATTTTTCCATCTTTGTTTTTGTCCCAGTTTTTAAACATTTTTTCTGGAGATGGTTTTGGTTTTTGCTCTTGAGAAAAAGCACTTACTGCTGCAAATAAACAAATTGCTGATGCGATAACTGTAATTTTTTGTGATTTCATTTTTCTTAATGTTTTTAATTTCTGTTATAATTATTTCTTTAATATGATTCTTTTATTCAAACATCCTTACTTCATCATCATATTCTATATCAATTTAATAATCGAATCCAAGCTTTGACCCTAGCTTTAAACAAAGGTTTAATCTATCTCTAAAAAAAAATCTTTTTTTTACAATATTTCTTGTAACCAACACATTATCAGACTGTAATTTTTTAAATAAAAATATTATTTTTCATAAATGAACGTTCATTCATTTTTTATAGTACCTTTGTATCAGCAAACAAAACATATGGCAGAGTTAAGTAAAAGCGATCTTAAAAGAAATGCATTAATCAATGCAACTATCAAACTGGTTATCAACAACGGTTTTCATGCAACTCCTATGTCTAAAATAGCCAAAGAAGCTTGTATATCTCCTGGTACTATTTATTTGTATTACAAAAACAAACAAGACCTTATCAATAACGTATACTTACATGTAAAGCAAAAGTTTACACAAGCAATTTTTAAAAATTACAGTCCAAACACACCGGTAGAAGAAAGTTTTAAAACCATTTGGTATCAAATTGCTGATTATCGATTGCAACAAGTAGAAGAAGCTTTGTTTTTATCTCATTGCGACAACACCCCCATTATTGATGACGAAAGTAGAAAAGAAGGTATTAAACATTTACAACCCCTACTTGACCTATGGGAAAAAGGTCAGAATGATGGAATTATAAAAAAAGCTTGTCCTTATGTTTTGTATGCATATGCCGTGTATCCTTTGGCCTTTTTAATCAATGCCAAACAAAGAGATGCTTACGAACTTACCGACGAAAATAAAGAACAAGCCTTTAAAATGGCTTGGGATAGTATAAAATTAACATAACAATTAGATTCAATACAATTATGGAATTATTAGATAAATTAAACTGGAGATATGCTACCAAAGCAATGAACGGAGAAAGTGTACCTCAAGAAAAAATTGATAAAATTATAGAAGCTGCCAGACTAGCTCCTACTTCTAGCGGATTGCAACCTTTTGAAATTATTGTGGTTAAAAACAAAGAGTTGAAAGAAAAGATTAAAGCTGTAGGATGGAATCAATCTGTAATTACAGACTGTTCTCATTTGTTGGTTTTTGCTGCTTGGGACACATATACCGAAGACCGAATTAACTATATGTTTGATTTGACCAATGAGATTCGTGGTTTTAAAAACGAAGGATGGGAAAACTACCGACAAATGTTATTAGGAGCTTATCCGCAAAAAGAGGCAGAAGAAAACTTTAACCACGCTGCCAAACAAGCTTATATTGCTTTTGGATTGTCTATTGCTGCTGCTGCTTTTGAAAGGGTTGATGCAACTCCTATAGAAGGATTTGATCCTGCTGCTGTTGATGAAATTTTAGACCTAAAAGCAAAAGGATTAAGAAGTACCGTATTGTTACCTCTTGGATATAGAAATGCAGAAAATGATTGGTTAGAGCCTTTGGTTAAGGTTAGAAAAAGCACAGAAGATTTAGTAACAGTAATAGAATAAGTTTTTACCAACAAAAAAACATTACAAACCTCTAAAAACATCAACATGAATAATTTTGAATATCAAAACCCAACCAAAATACTATTTGGTAAAAATCAAATAGAAAACCTAGCTAAAGAAATACCTGCAAATGCAAATGTATTAATGTTATACGGTGGTGGGAGCATTAAAAAAAACGGAATTTATGAGCAGGTAACCAAAGCTTTATCTAATTTTAAGGTGATTGAATTTGGTGGAATTCCTGCCAATCCGGAATATGCCATTTTAATGAAAGCCTTAAAAGTTATTAAAGAAGAAAATATTGATTTTTTACTAGCTATAGGTGGTGGTTCTGTTATTGATGGAACCAAATTTTTAGCTTCGGCTGCTTTGTACAAAGGAGACAGTCCTTGGGACATTCTAACTCAAAACATACGCACAACAAAAGGAATGCCTTTTGGAACCGTATTAACCCTACCTGCTACAGGATCTGAAATGAATTCTGGAGCTGTAATAACCAGAGAAGAAACTCAAGAAAAACTAGCCATGGGTGGTCCTGGTTTGTTTCCACAATTTTCTGTTTTAGACCCTACAGTTATTCAGTCTATTCCTAAAAGACAATTGGCCAATGGTATTACCGATGCCTTTACGCATGTTTTAGAACAATACATGACCTATCCTATTAATGCTTTATTGCAAGATAGAATTTCAGAAAGTATTTTACAGACTTTAATAGAAGTTGCCCCTAAAATCATAAAAGATCCAAGCAATTATAAAGCCGCTTCAGATTTTATGTGGAGCTGTACCATGGCTTTAAACGGATTGATCCAAAAAGGAGTTCCTACCGATTGGGCTATACATGCTATAGGTCACGAATTAACGGCTATGTTTGGAATAGATCATGCTAGAACTTTAGCCATTATTGCACCAAGTCATTACCATCATAATTTTGAAGCTAAAAAAGAAAAACTGGCTCAATACGCAGAACGTGTATGGAATATTACCAATGGTTCTGTAGAAGACAAAGCAAAAGAAGCCATTGTTAAAACCGAAGCCTTTTTTAAGAGTTTAGATATAGACACCAAATTATCTGATTACACCAAAGAATATCAAGGTACAGCTCAAAAAATAGCCAAACGATTTGAATCTAGAGGCTGGAACGGATTGGGTGAACACAAAAACTTAACTCCTACCGATGTAGAGAAAATTGTAGAAATGGCATATTAAATATATGCTACTATAACAAAAAACACAAAGGGTGTTCGAGCGAAGTCGAGAACTAAAATTTTTCTTGTTATAGTAACCTTTAATTATAGCAAAACATTGTACTTCTCGACTGCGCTCGAAGACCATACATTACGCATCTACAAAAGGGTGTTCGAGCAGCCTATACTGAGTAACATCATTAGCTCTCCACAAAGGGTGTTCGAGCGAAGTCGAGAACTGGAATTTTTCTTGTTATAGCAACTTTTAATTACAATCAAACACTTTGCTTCTCGACTGCGCTCGAAGACCATACATTACACATCCTCAAAGGGTGTTTGAGCAGCCAGCCTGTACTGAGTAACATCATTAGCTCTCCACAAAGGGTGTTCGAGCGAAGTCGAGAACTGGAGTATTTCTTATTATAGAAACCTTTAATTATAGCAAAACATTGTGCTTCTCGACTGCGCTCGAAGACCATACATTTTATACAACATCACTCAAAAGGGTGTTCGAGTAACCTGTGCTGAGTTGCACCATTAGCTTTCCTAAAAGGGTGTTCGAGCGAAGTCAACAATACATCATTACGTATCTACAAAAGGGTGTTTGAGTAGCCTGTACTGAGTTATACCGAAGTAGAGTCGAGAACTAGAATATTTCTTGTTATAGCAACTTTTAATTACACTTAAACACCCTACTTCTCGACTGCGCTCGAAGACCATACATTACACATCCTCAAAGGGTGTTCGAGCAGCCTGTACTGAGTTACATCATTAGCTCTCCACAAAAGGTGTTCGAGCGAAGTCGAGAACTGGAACATTTCTTATTATAAAAATCTAAAACTTAACGTTTTTCCTGATTCTTAAAATGCGTATCATTTTTACATTCAGAAAGTATAGGTAAGAGTTTCCAGTTGTTTTCAATCATTGCCTTTTTTTTAGCGTGCGACCATTTCTGAATTTTCTTTTCGTAATAAAAAGCATCAGCTATATTTAAAAAGAATTCTTGAAAAACCAATGTTACTGGTAATCTAGTCTTGGTATAATTAGCTCCTTTTTTAGATTGATGTTCTGCTAATCTTCTTTCTAAATTTCTTGTACTTCCTGTATAATAAGTTCCATCGGAACATTCTAATATATATAAGTATCCAGCCATTTTTCACCCTAAGATAAGGATAATTGTTAACTTTTTAATCTTGAACAGAATCAAGAATACATCATTACGCATACCTAAAAGGTGTTCGAGTAGCCTGTGCTGAGTTACATCATTAGCTCTCCACAAAGGGTGTTCAAGCAAAGTCAACAATACATCATTACGTATCTACAAAAGGGTGTTCGAGCGAAGTCGAGAACTGAAATTTTTCTTATTATAGAAACCTTTAATTATAGCAAAACACTGTGCTTCTCGACTACGCTCGAAGACCATAACACTACACATTCCTCAAAAGGTGTTCGAGTAGCCTGTGCTGAGTTACATCATTAGCTCTCCACAAAGGGTGTTCGAGCGAAGTCGAGAACTGGAATATTTCTTGTTATAGCAACTTTTAATTATAGTAAAACACTGTGCTTCTCGACTGCCCTCGAAGACCGTAATATTGCACCACACACAAAGGGTGTTCAAGCAGCTTGTACTGAGTAACATCATTAGCTCTCCACAAAAGGTGTTCGAGCGAAGTCGAGAACTGGAACATTTCTTGTTATAAAAACCCTTTAATCACACCTAAACACCCTACTTCTCGACTGCGCTCGAAGACCGTAATATTGCACCACACACAAAGGGTGTTCAAGCAGCCTGTACTGAGTAACATCATTAGCTCTCCACAAAAGGTGTTCGAGCGAAGTCGAGAACTGGAATATTTCTTGTTATAGCAACTTTTAATTATAGTAAAACACTGTGCTTCTCGACTGCCCTCGAAGACCGTAATATTGCACCACACACAAAGGGTGTTCGAGCAGCCTGTATTGAGTTACACAATTAGCTCCCCAAAAAGGGTGTTCGAGCGAAGTCGAGAACTGGAATATTTCTTGTTATAGTAACCTTTAATCACACCTAAACACCCTACTTCTCGACTACGCTCGAAGATCATAATTTTAACACAACACAACTAAGTACTCCCCTAGTTTTCTCCCTGTTTGCTCCCAAAAAACTGCATTTTTCAAATATACAGTATGCTTTGTACCGAAGGATTCTCGAACAAAACTCGAACAAAAGCCTCTAAAAACAAGGTTTGTGTACCAATACAAGTCAGTAAATGCTATTGAATTTTTTGTACTATCAATAAAAACTGTTCAAAGCCAATAATAAGAACAACCTATCTATACATGTTACTTTGTGTCAACACATACCAAAGGTTTGATTTTCTGTCTTTTAGACCTTAGATTGGTCTTCTATTAATCAAAAAAAATAAATTATGGCAACTTTTGAAAAAGGAATACTTGGCGGATTTTCTGGTAAAGTAGGAAACGTAGTAGGTACAAGATGGAGAGGTAAAAATGTAATGCGTAGTTTACCACAACGTGGATCTTATGTACCTACCGTAAAACAAGAAGAACAACGCGAAAAATTTAAAACAGTTATTGTGTTCTTAAGTCCAATTGTAGAAATTTTAAATCTTTATTTTGGAACCCCTCAGGGCGATAGATCTCGTTCTAACATGGCTACTTCTTATCATCTTAAAAATGCAGTGGTAAGCTCTCCGCAAGGAATGGTTATGGATTATGAAAAAGTACTCATTAGCAAAGGAGATTTAAGAGGGGTTGATGGGGCTACGTTAAGTGCTGCTGCAAACCAGGTTTTAAGTTTTAGCTGGCAAGACAATAGCGGACAAGGAAAAGCCACTGCTACAGATGCTTTTATGGTGGTGGTTTATGCTCCAGATTTGCAATTGTTTTATACCAATACAGCCGCTGCTACTAGAGATGCTGCAACAACAAACGTAACTCTACCCAATTACATGGCTAGTTTTGAGGTGCAAGTTTGGGTTGCTTTTAGCAAACCAGAAACTCATTTTGCATCTATAAGTACCTATATGGGAGCAGTTACGGTACTGTAAAAATACTCAATTTTAAACACTGCTTGTAAGCTAGTTCTTTAAGTCGTGTTAGCGTGTAACACAATATTTGTTATAGGCTAACACGATTTTTTTTTATATTCTGAATGCAAAAATAGTTTTGTAAAAGGTAGGTATTTAGATACCTCTATTAATCTTGTTTAATGTTTTGTATAGCTTTGTACATAAACAATTTGTTTAATAAATGTTTTGGATACATAGGACTGTGCCCTAATTTAAAACTGGGAATGTGATGTTGTTTTCGCAATCTATAAATAGTACTACGACTTACATTTAAATGTGCCATGGCTTGTTCTGTGGTTAGCCAAACTTCGTTTTCTAACAAATGAGCATCTAACTCTAAAGGATTGTTTTTTACATTTAACAAAGGTTGTTTTTCTTTTTTCATAACAGCATATTTTTAAGTTATATACACCTCTAAAATAGAGATGATTACCTGCTAATATAAGTGTTTTTTTACAAAAAATAAACTTCTACCTAAACACACCCACTAGTTTAAGTGTTGTTAATGAGAGTTTTACAACACCCTCCACTCTATTCTAAACTAGGAATTGTCTAACATTGTTAGATTAAAAACTATTTTTTGTGAATATTTTTTAATATTAACAAAAGTTAATTATTTAAAATATGTAACTTCGTTTTTTAACAAAAAAACACCTTGGGTATTGATGTTAGGTGTTGGCAACAAGCTGAAAAGCCCAACGCTCAGTCAAGCTCTTTTCCAGCCACAAATCACCTTTAATAAAAATTTCTTTAAAAGCAACAAAAGTTGTTTTAATCGGAACTATTGTATACATTTGAGGAATTAATCTATTAGCTATAATTATGACATTTCTAGGTAAGTATTTTACTGATAAATCAATTAATAAAGCGGAAGTTTCTAGAAAAACAGGAATTAGAAAATCTCGTCTTAGTAATCTTAGCAAAAAAGAGGAATCAAATCTTAAAGCTGAGGAACTATATCTGATTTCTAAAGCTATTGATGCCGACCCAAAAGATATTCTTGAAAAAATATACGGACATATAAATCTGAATAAATCACTATGAAAAATTTGAACTTCATAGATTTATTTTCTGGAGCAGGTGGTTTATCAGAAGGATTTATAAAAGCAGGCTTTAATCCTATTGCTCACGTAGAAATAGACAAAAAAGCTTGTGATACTTTAGAAACAAGACTTGTCTATCATAAATTAAAAAAAGAGAACAAAGTCCAATTCTACTATGATTATATTTCTCAAAAAACTACTCGTGAAGATTTCTTGAAAAAACACGGCAATAATGAGATTTCAAATTCTGTAATTAACATTCCTATTGGTGGAAAAAACAATAAAACAATATTCAATAAAATTGACAATCTTATTGGAAGTCAACAAATTGATTTAATTGTAGGTGGTCCACCTTGTCAAGCCTATTCTCTTGTTGGAAGAGCAAGAGATAAAAATAAAATGCAAAATGACCCTAGAAATTTTCTTTATAAAGAATATGGAAAGTTTTTAAAGAAATATCAGCCAAAAGTTTTTGTGTTTGAAAATGTAATGGGTTTAATTACAGCCGATAAAGGAAGTTATTTTAAAAATATGCAAGCATATTTTAAAAGAATTGGTTTTGAACTAGATTATACAATCCAAAAATCAGAACATTTTGGAGTTTTGCAAAAAAGGAGACGAATAATATTAATTGGTTGGCAAAAAGGATTAGATTTTAAGTATCCTAAGTTCACAAAAACAGATATAAATTATACAATTGAAGATATACTTTCAGATTTAAAATATTTAAATCCTGGAGAGCAAAATTTAGTCACTAAATATGTATCGAATGCAACAGAATATCTAGAGAAGTTTGAAATTAGAAATGGTATTGACTTTGTTACTCAACACATAGCAAGACCTCATAACGAAAGAGATTTGAACATTTATAAAATTGCTATTAATAAATGGTTAAACAAATCAGAACGTCTCAAATATCCAGATTTGCCAAGCAAACTTAAAACTCACAAAAACGAAAAATCATTTGTTGACAGATATAAAGTTGTTGATATCAATGGACTTTCTCACACAATGGTTGCTCATATTGCTAAAGATGGTCACCATTATATCTATCCAAGCAGTCAGCAAGTAAGGTCATTATCGGTAAGAGAAGCTGCTAGAATTCAATCATTTCCTGACGATTTTTTCTTTGAAGGAGGTAGAAGTGCTGCTTTTCGCCAAATTGGAAATGCTGTTCCACCATTAATGGCAAATGAAATTGCTAAAAAAATTACAGAACAACTATGAATAAAAATTTAAAACTTGTATTTGACCCAAATACAATTGAGCACTTAGGTATCTCATTATATTCAAAATTACCAAGTGTATTATCCGAACTAATTTCAAACTCTTGGGATGCTGATGCAGATACAGTACTTATTAATTTTCAAGTTGATGATAATGGTAAAGAAATTCACTACACAGATGATGGTAATGGAATGGATTTCCAAGAACTACAAGAAAAATATTTAGTTATAGGGAGAAACAGAAGAAAAGACACAGAAAAACAGGAAAGTGATGTAAAAAAAAGAAAAGTCATAGGAAAAAAAGGACTTGGAAAATTATCTGTTTTTGGAATTTGTGATGTTATAGAAGTTATCTCAGTAAAAAATGGTTTTAAAAATCATTTTAAAATGAGTTTGGAAGATATCAGAAATAGTAAAGGCGAATATGAACCTGAAATAATTTCAAAAAATGAACCAACAGATGACGAAAAAGGAACAATTTTATACTTAAAAAAGATAAGAAGAAAATCTGATTTTGAACTCGACAAAATAGCGTTGAGTCTATCTAAAAAGTTTTTGATTTTTGACGAAATGAAAACTACTCTTTATTTGAATAATTCAAATGAAGTTCCAGTAACTAATGACCTAAAGTTTAGAGAGCTAAAAACACAATTCGAATGGAAATTTCCAGATGAGCAATACGATAAAGATTATGAACATTGGAAAGATATAGAAGGAAATATTTTCACCCTAGAAACACCTGTTAAGGATACTGAAATGAGAGGTTTGTACTTGACTTCAAGAGGTAAAATTGTTAATACAGCTGAATTTTATGGAGCAAGAGATAATGACCAATTTCATAGTTATGTAACAGGTTATTTAGAAGTAGATTTTATTGACGAATTTGATGAAGACGTTATTTCAACTGATAGACATTCCTTAAACTGGGAAAATGAAAAAACCAGAGAATTACAAGAATATCTACATAAAATTATTCGCAGAATTGGTAGTGAATGGAAAACTAAAAGAGCAGCGATAAAAAAAACATCTATTGTTGAAACTAAGGAATTAGATATAGACAAATGGCAAGGTGAATTACCTACTTATGAAAGAGAACTAAGTAATAAAATAATAGACCCAATTCTTGAAAATTCAAATATTGATGTTGAAGAATCTAGTGAGATAATTGGTAATGTTATAGATAAATTTAACAATCAAACATTTAAAGAATACGCTTCAAAAATTGCTGACATATCAAATCCTGAAGATATACCAACGCTTTTGAAGTTAATGGATGATTGGAAAGCTATAGAGGCAAAGGAAATTAAAGGATTAGCGGATGCAAGAATTGAGGTAATTAAGCAGTTTGAAACTTATTTAAATACTAACACTAAGGAAGTTCCAACACTACATAATTTCTTGAAAAAATTCCCGTGGTTACTAGACCCAAGAATTCTAGAGTTTAGAGATGAAGTAACGTATTCACAACTTTTAAAAGATGCTTTTCCAGAAGAAAAGCTTGAAGAAAAAAATAAGCGAATTGACTTTTTAAGCAGTAATGCTTTAGGCGAAATTCTTTATGTAATTGAAATAAAAAGAAGTACTTATAGAGTAGATGAAAAAGCAGTTGAACAAGCTTATAAATATGGGACTTTTTTAAAAAACAAATATGCTTCTGAAACAGGTTTTTCAAAAGTTGTTTGCTATGTTGTTGGTGGAGAAAAACATTCTGAAGATTATAACTTTAAAGCAAAGGAAGAAACTTATGCTAGGTCAGGAGAAGTTTTTGTAAAAACTTACAGAGAGCTTTTGGAACAATCAAAAGAATATCATAAAGAATTTATTGAAGCTTACAACAGACATAATGGAACTGAATAGCCAACACTGAAAGCCATACACATTTACAATTCACACAAGACCGTTAGTGTTAGTTAACCCCACATTTATAAAAACATAACTTACAACAACTTACTTATTACCCAATCAAAACGCAACATTTAAAGAAAAAACATTAACCAAATACAAAAATGAATAAAACAGGGGTTCCATTGTTAAAAAGCGAATTGACATTATTTCATCAATTTTTTAATGACAGGTTTGATGGACAAATGTTAGCTTTAAATACAGTTGTTAATTGTTGGGATATGTACCAGCATGGTATTTGGACTGTTCAAAAAAATAAATCTATTGTTGCTGCTTTGGATATGTGGCCTGTTAAAAAAGATTTTATAAAAGGATTGCAAAACGGACAATGGAGTGAATTGGCATTAACAGAAAAGCAATTAGATATAGAGCATAAAAAAATATGGCTATGGGGAGGCTTGGCAAAAGAAAAAGGAATTGGAAGTCGTGTTGTAACAGACTTGTTTTCTACTTTTTTTACATATTGGTTTTCAAGTATCGAAAATAATTTACCTATTTCTATTTATGCCTTGGCTTATTCATCAAGTGGTTTAAAAATTATCAATCGATTTGATTTTAAATTGATTGAAGAAGGAACAAACTTAAAAGATGGAATGGATTTGTACAAAAAGGACATTCAGAATTTAGAAGAACTTACTAAGTTGAAACAAGCACTTGGTGTTTCATAAGCTTTTATATGTTATGTTTTAAGAGAGTATCAAATACAATTGTATATAATTGCGTTTGAACAAAGTTAAAAATTGATGTTTCTTAGTATAGCAACGTTTAATCATACTTAAACACTTTACTTCTCGACTCTACTTCGGTCTAACTCAGCACAGGCTAATCGAAGACCGTATATTTTACAAAACATATAGTATTATCACCCCTCTTTTTATCGATAAGCATAAACATATGTTACATTTTGTTTTTAATAATAAATATTAGAGTTCTTTTAGTTCGGTTATAACCGAACTAGTCGTATATTTGCATTCTATAATTTAGAAAGTTATGAAAGAACAGATATGTAGTAAGAAAATGGCTTTGGTAGAAAAGCTAGGTGTGCACTTAGAAAAAAGAGAGCAATTGGCTCCTGTTGCAGCTAGAATTCTAGCCTATATTATTCTTACAGGAAAAAGAGGAACCACTTTTGACGAAATGGTTTGTGTTTTATGTGCTAGTAAAAGTACAATTTCTACACACCTGAATCATTTACAAGATTTAAAAAAAATTATTTACTACACCAAAACTGGCGATCGTAAAAAGTACTTCATCATTAATAAAGATATGATTTTACAACATATTGATGATATGATAGAAGAATGGGCAGAAGTTAAAACCTTGCATTTAGAAATAAAAGAATATAAAGAAATTATCAACAATAATAAGATAGAAAATGAAGATGAAAAATTTGAATTAAACTTCCATAATAACTACATCAAGTTTATAGATGATGCCAGCACATCTATTAAAGAGTTAAGAGCAAAATTAACAGATACCCAATTTGATCTTTAAAATAAAAAGAAAATTAATCACTAAAATTAAATAAAATGAATACAGTATATAAAGCAGCAGCACTAGTATTGGTCTCTGCAACCTTGTTTAGTTGCGGAAAAAGTAAAGCAGAAGCAACCGCACATGCCACAGCTCCCCCTCCTAGCATTCCGGTAACAACAATTCAACAAAAAACAGTTACAGGCTATACAGAATACCCTACTACTATAGAAGGAGTTGTAAATAGTGATGTAAGAGCCAAAGTATCGGGATACATTCAAAAAGTATTGGTAGATGAAGGCGAAAAAGTACACAAAGGACAAGCATTGTTTAAGTTAGAAACACAAACATTATCTCAGGATGCAGAAGCAGCAAAAGCAGCAGTAAACGTTGCCAAAGTTGAGGTTGACAAACTAATTCCGTTGGTAGAGAAAAAAATTATTAGTCCTATACAATTAGAAACAGCCAAAGCCAACTTAGCACAAGCCAAAGCAAATTACAGTAGTGTGTTTGCTAATATTGGTTATGCAACAATTAAAAGTCCTATAAATGGTTATGTAGGTGCTATTAATTTTAGACAAGGTGCTTTGGTTAGCCCTAATGATGCCACACCATTAACAACCGTAAGTGAAATAGACAAAGTATATGCGTTCTTTAGTTTTAATGAAGCTCAATACATAGACCACTTGCAACGTTATGAAGGAACTACCAAAGCCGAACGTATTAAAAATGCTCCAGATTTAACTTTGGTGTTGGCCAATGGAAAAGTATATTCAGAAAAAGGTCGTATTCAAACAAGTACTGGTCAAATCAATCAAAACACAGGTACCATTACAATTAGAGCTGCCTTTAACAACCCTAACGAATTGTTAACCAACGGGAATAGTGGAAAAATTAGATTGCCTATTGCCTATAAAGATGCAATTGTAGTACCACAATCTGCAACTTTTGAACAACAAAAAAATGTGATGATATACACGTTAGGAAAAGACAATAAAATTAAAGCTACTTTATTAAAAATAGCAGGTGTTGTAAATAACTTATACGTAGTAGAATCGGGGCTTAATGTGGGTGATAAAATTATTATTACCGGTGTTAACAAGTTAAGAAATGGGGCTACAATTTCTCCAAAAGACACTCCTTTTGAAGAAGCTATAAAACCTATAGCTACATTATTTAAAAATTAATTGAACCTAGAAATTTTACAATTATGTTAAAAACATTTATTGAAAGACCCGTTCTTTCAACGGTAATCTCTATCATTATAGTATTGCTAGGGGTTATTAGTATTACTAATTTACCCATAGAAGAATATCCTGATATTGCACCCCCTACCATTAAGGTAACAGCAAATTATACAGGAGCCAATGCAGAAACTGTATTAGAAAGTGTAATTATTCCTATTGAAGAACAAATAAATGGTGTAGAAGGAATGACCTACATTACCTCTACGGCATCTAACACAGGAGCAGCAGAAATTACGGTTTATTTTGACCAAGAAATGGATGCAGATATTGCTGCTGTAAACGTACAAAACCGTGTAGCAAGAGCTTCGGCATTATTACCACAAGAAGTAACACAAACAGGAGTAATTACACAAAAGCAAGAAAACAGTGCTTTGATGTTTATTTCTATGTACTCTAAAAACAAAGATTACGATGCTACTTTTATTCAGAATTACTTAAAAATTAATGTAATTCCTGCCATGCAACGTATTAGTGGTGTGGGAGATGTAAGTGTGTTTTCTCAGCAAGATTACGCAATGCGTATTTGGTTAAAACCAGAAAAATTAGCGGCTTACAACTTAATTCCTTCTGATGTAACTGCAGCTTTAAAAGAACAAAACTTAGAAGCTGCTGCAGGATCTTTAGGTCAGAACAGTGGAGAGTCTTTTTCTTACACTTTAACTTATAGCGGACGTTTTAAAAACGAAAGTCAGTATAGTGATATTGTGATTAAAGCCTTAGGAAACGGAGAGTTTTTACGTTTAAAAGATATTGCTACCATAGAATTAGATGCACAATCTTATGCTTCTAATGCCATGAGTTTAGGAAATCCTGCTGTATTTATGGGAATTTTTCAAACCAAAGGATCCAATGCACAAGAAATTATAGAAAACATTAAAGCAACTTTAGAAACCATTAAAAAAGACCTTCCTGATGGATTGGATATTTTTGTGCCTTATGATACTAGTTTGTTTTTAAATGCCTCTATAGAAAAAGTAATCAGTACTTTATTAGAAGCCTTTTTATTAGTATTCTTAGTGGTATTTATCTTTTTACAAGATTTAAGATCTACCTTAATTCCGGCCATTGCAGTACCGGTATCTATTATTGGTACGTTCTTTTTCTTAAATGTATTTGGATATTCTATCAACCTACTAACTTTATTTGCCTTGGTACTAGCCATTGGTATTGTGGTAGATGATGCCATTGTAGTAGTAGAAGCTGTTCATGCTAAAATGGACGAAGGTGAAAAGAATCCTAAAAAAGCAACCTTAGTTGCGATGAATGAAATCTCTGGAGCCATTGTTTCTATTACCCTAGTAATGGCCGCTGTATTTATTCCGGTAACTTTTATTACTGGACCTACAGGGGTGTTTTACGAACAATTTGGGGTAACTTTAATTATTGCTATTTTAATTTCAGCAGTAAATGCATTGACTTTAAGTCCTGCCTTGTGTGCTTTGTTATTAAAAACACACCATAAAGATGAGGAACTAAAAAGTAAAAATCCGTTACAACGTTTTTATACATTGTTCAATAGAGGTTTTAATGCTACAATTCACAAATACGGACAATCGTTGCAATTTTTATACAAAAACAAATTTGTATCTGTATTGTTATTGCTAATTGCTGGAGTTGGAATTTATTGGGCAGCCAATACAACACCTACAGGTTTTGTACCAAATGAAGATAGAGGAATTATTTTTGCCAATATTGAACTACCAGCCGGTGCATCTTTAGACAGAACCGATGCTGTAGCCAGAAAGCTATATGCAAAAATAGATGGAATAGAAGGGATTGATGCTGTTAACTTTATTAAAGGTAGAAGTTTAATTAATGGTTCTGGTTCTAACTACGGAATGGGAATTATTAAATTAAAAAATTGGAGCGAACGTGAAGATCCTTCTCTTTCTTCACAAGCCATTACTGGAAAATTATTTGGTGTTGCTGCAGGAGTTCCAGAAGCAAAAATTATTTTCTTTTCTCCGCCAAGTATTCGTGGTTTTGGTAACTCTGCTGGTTTTGAGGTAAACCTTTTAGATAAATTTGGAGGAGAATTTACAGACTTAGACAAAGCAAATCAAGATTTTGCTGCTGCATTAATGAGTCATCCTGAAATTAAATATGCTCAATCTGCATTTAACACCAATTATCCGCAATATGAAATGAAAGTAAATGTACCGCTAGCCAAAGAAAAAGGAGTTTCTGTTTCTAGCATATTTTCTACTTTACAAGGATATATTGGAGGAATATACGCATCGGACTTTTCTAAATTTGGAAAACAGTTTAGAGTCTACATTCAAACACTACCAGAAGACAGAGCAGACACCAATGCATTGAACAATATGTTTGTTAGAACCGACAAAGGTGAAATGGCTCCTATTACAGAGTTTGTAAAACTAGAAAGAGTATATGGACCACAAGCGGTAACACGTTTTAACTTGTTAAACAACACAAGTATTACAGGAGCAACTAACGAAGGATACAGTACAGGAGATGCCATTAGAGTTATTGAAGAAGAAGCAGCCAAATTGCCTAACAACTATAGCATTGCATATTCTGGTTTAACTCGTGAAGAAGTAAATGCAGGAAACCAAACAACGTTTATTTTTATTTTAAGTATTGTGTTTGTGTATTTCTTGTTAAGTGCTCAATACGAAAGTTATTTACTACCCTTTGCTGTAATTCTATCTTTACCATTTGGTGTATTTGGAGCCTATATTAGCACCAAGTTCTTAGGTTTAGAAAACAACATTTATTTCCAAATTGCTCTAATTATGCTGATTGGGTTGTTGGCCAAAAATGCCATTCTTATTGTAGAAATTGCCTTGCAAAAAAGAAAACAAGGAGAAGCCATTGTGCAAGCTGCCATTGATGGAGCAAAATCTCGTTTACGTCCTATTTTAATGACATCTTTTGCCTTTATTTTAGGATTAATGCCTTTAGTTTTAGCCAAAGGTGTAGGATCTGAAGGAAACAAATCTATTGGTACGGGTGCTGTTGGAGGTTTATTGATAGGAACCATTTTAGGTGTCTTTGTCATTCCAATTCTATTTATACTATTTCAATGGTTGCAAGAAAAAGTATCTAAAACAGCAGTAGAGTTAAACAAACAAATTGATTAAATCATGAAAAAAAATAGTAAATATATAGCAATCTTGATGTTAGGAGCCACCACACTCCTAACCTCTTGTCTGGCTGTTAAAGATTACAGACAACCCAAAGTAGAAGAAACTTCTAAAGATGTGTTTAGGGTTGATGAAAACACTGCCAAAGAAATGGACTCTGTATCTATGGCAAATGTATCTTGGAAAACCATGTTTACAGATGCTTATTTACAAGAATATGTACACCAAGGATTGCAAAACAATTTTGATTTGCAAATAGCCATCAAACAAATGAATTCTGCGGAGTCTTATTTAAAACAAGGAAAAGCAGGTTATTTGCCAACGTTTAGTGTTGGAGCCAATGTAACAGATCAAGGTATTTCTAAAAACAGTAGGTTTGGTGGACTGTCTCCTAATAGAAACATTCAAACCTATAGCTTATCGGGTAATTTATCTTGGGAAGCAGACATTTGGGGAAAAATACGCAGTAGCAAAAGAGCTAGTTATGCTAGTTATTTAAAGTCTACTGCTGCTCAACAAGCAGTTAGAACCGAATTGGTTTCTAGAATTGTAGGTACTTATTATCAATTACTTGCTTTGGATGCTCAGTTAGAAATTACAGAACAAACCATTGCTGTTCGTAAAAAAGGAGTAGAAACCATTAAGGCTTTAATGGAATCTGGTCAAGTGAATCAGGTTGCTGTAGATCAAAACATTGCTCAATACAACAGTGCCGAAGCATTAAAAGTAGATTTAGAAACAGCAATTTTTAAATTGGAAAATAGTTTTAGCATTTTATTAGGTATTCATCCTCAAGAATTTAAAAGAAGTGCTTTGAACAAACAAGCTATTGATACTGAAATGGAAATTGGCGTTCCTGCCTTACTATTAAGTAACAGACCTGATGTAAAATCTGCTCAATACAGCTTGATGGAAACTTTTGAATTGAAAAATGTAGCCAAAACCAATTTGTATCCATCGTTAACATTAACCGCTTCTGGTGGATTTGAAAGTTTAGCTGTTGACAATTGGTTGAGTGCAAATTCTATTTTTACCAATGTAATAGGTGGAATTGCACAGCCCATTTTTAATCAACGTAAGTTAAAAACACAGGTTGAAGTTGCTAAAAACAATGAAGAACAAGCTTTGTTAAATTATAGAAAAACATTGTTGGTTGCAGGTAGCGAAGTTTCTAACGCTCTTTTTGCGTATCAGGCAGAAACCACTAAATTTAAATACATTGTAAACCAAGCAGAAGCTCTAAGTCACGCTGAAGCAAATTCGGAAGAATTGCTAAAGAACGGATATGCTACGTATTTAGATTTATTAACTACTAGAGAAAGTGCTTTAAGTGCCAAATTAAATTTGGTAGATAGCAAGTTACAGCAACTATTAACGGTTGTAGATTTGTATAAAGCTTTAGGTGGTGGATGGAAATAAATCCTTTTACCTAATCTTAGAAATAAAAAAGCTCCAACGAATTAAAGTTGGAGCTTTTTTTATGGTAATATTTTGCATCTTAACTCATTTACAACTTAGCACAAGCTGCTTAATGACCTTTTAGGGGTATGTGTTATGGTCTTCGAGCGTAGTCGAGAAGGACAGTGTTAAGGTGTAAATAAAAGTTTCTACAATAAGAAAAATTCTAGTTCTCGACTCTACTTCAGTATAACTCAGTACAGGCTACTCGAATACCCTTTTAGGATTGTGTTGTGTTAATATTACGATCTTCGAGCGTAGTCGAGAAGTAGAGTGTTTAGGTGTGATTAAATGTTGCTATAATAAGAAAAATTCTAGTTCTCGACTGCGCTCGAACACCCTTTTGTAGATACGTAATGATGTATTGTTGACTTTGCTCGAACACCTTTTGGGGTTATGTGTTGTATTAATATTACGATCTTCGAGCGTAGTCGAGAAGCACAGTGTTTAGGTGTAAATAAAAGTTTCTACAATAAGAAAAATTCTAGTTCTCGACTGCGCTCGAACACCTTTTAGGAGAGCTAATGATGTTACTCAGTACAGGTTACTTGAACACCAAATATGTAATGATGTATTGTTGACTTCGCTCGAACATCCTTTGGGGTTGTGTGTTGTAATATTACGGTCTTCGAGCGTAGTCGAGAAGTAGAGTGTTTAGGTGTAATTAAATGTTACTATAACAAGAGATATTTCAGTTCTCGACTCCGCTCGAACACCTTTTAGGAGAGCTAATGATGTTACTCAGCACAGGCTACTCGAACACCTTTTGGGGTTATATGTTGTGTTAATATTACGATCTTCGAGCGTAGTCGAGAAGTAGAGTGTTTAGGTGTAATTAAATGTTACTATAACAAGAGATGTTTCTGTTCTCGACTCTACTTCGATGTAACTCAGTACAGGCTACTCGAACACCCTTTTAGGAGAGCTAATGATGTTACTCAGTACAAGCTGCTCGAACCCCCTTTTAAAGATACGTAATGATATGCTGCTCGATGACCTGTTGCAGTTGATTTAATTGTATTTAAGATAAAAGCTCCAACTGTTTAAAGTTGGAGCTTTTTTGTATAATATTTTGTGTCTCGATGTGGTCGATGAACTATTATGTTTATTTTATTAACGTGTTGGCCACAAAGCATTGTCATCGTCATCCCATTTTACACCGAACTGAATTTCTTGTAAAATTTCATCTGTAAACCATAAAAACATATTGGCTTCATCTATGTCTATCAATTCATGATTGGGTAGTTCTGGGGTTGAATAATCTTCAAACTCCATGTCTCCCAATTTATTTTGCTCAACAAAATCTTGAACTTCTTGAATCCCTTTTCCTACTAGACCTACTCCATTTAATTCAAAATAACTAGAGTTGATCGTTATGGTTTCTAGCTTCCAATCTTCTTCTTCATCAAAAGAAAAAGCAATACCACAATTGTCGTAATCCCAAGTTTCTACAGCATCACCTGTTTCAAAGTCTTTTTCTACAACTTTGTCTGTGGGCATTCCTAAAATGCTTAAAACATCAGATTTTAGCATTCCAAACTTAACAGCTCCAACCCCTGTTCCTATTTCAATATTTTTTATTTGTTCAATCATTGTATGTAGGCTTTGCCCTATTTATTAGAATTTTATTTTTTATTTACTTGCAAAAAGTTCAACATCAGTAGCACTAATTTCTTTTTCTCCTAAAATAAGTAATCTTTCTACTACATTTCTTAACTCTCGTATGTTTCCTGTCCAATTGTATTCTTGTAATTTTTCTATAGCTTCTTTAGAAAAAGTTTTAGGAGTCATCCCTTGTTCTTTTGCTATGATAACTGTAAAGTGGTTGATTAACATAGGAATGTCATCTCTACGATGATTTAACGAAGGTACTTCTATTAAAATTACTGCCAAACGGTGGTATAAATCTTCTCTAAAACGTCCTTCTTCTATTTCTTTACGCAAATCTTTATTGGTTGCTGCCAAAACTCTTACATCTACCTTAATGTCTTTGTCTGAACCTACTCTACTTATTTTATTTTCTTGCAAGGCACGCAACACTTTGGCTTGAGCAGACAAACTCATGTCTCCTATTTCATCTAAAAAAATAGTTCCACCATGAGCAGCTTCAAATTTTCCGGCTCTGTCTTTATTGGCACCTGTAAAAGAACCTTTGACATGCCCAAACAACTCACTTTCTATCAACTCTGATGGAATGGCTGCACAGTTAACTTCTACCATTGGAGATTTGGAACGTTCACTTAAATCGTGTAATCTATGTGCTACCAACTCTTTACCTGTTCCGTTAGGCCCTGTAATTAACACTCTTGCTTCTGTTGGAGCCACTTTATCAATCATTTGTTTGATATGAATTATGGGTTGGCTTTCCCCAATCATTTCATACTTTTTACTAACTTTTTTCTTTAGAATTTTATTTTCTACAATTAGTTGTTTTTGATCTAAGGCATTTCTAACGGTATTTAAAAGTCTGTTTAAATCTGGCGGTTTAGAAATATAATCATAAGCTCCCATTCTCATGGTTTGTACAGCTGTGTCTAAGTCTCCATGACCAGAAATCATAATAACTGGTATTTCTGGCTTTAAAGCTTTTATTTTTTCAAGCACTTCTACACCATCCATTTTAGGCATTTTAATATCACATAAGATCAAATCATACTCATGATTTTGAACCAATTCTAACCCTTTAATTCCATCTTCTACATCTTCAACTTCGTAAGTTTTATTTTCATCAGCTATAATGCGTTTTAAAACTCTTCTAATTGCATCTTCATCTTCAATAATTAAAATTTTACTCATAATGTACTTTATTGTTTTTGAAACATCCATTTTACCAACTGTTTCATATTGGGTTTATTTCCGTAAGTTAAGATTCCTATTCTATAAATTTTACTTGCTATATAAACAGTTGTGATAAAACTAACCAATAATAATGCCAAGGACAAAAGTATTTGCCACATAGGAACACCGTATGGAATGCGCATTAACATAACTATTGGAGAGGTAAAAGGGACAAAAGAAAACAAGGTGGCCGTATGTCCGTTGGCATTTCCGTTTACAACAGTAACAATACCAATATAAACCGCAAACATTAAAGGTAACAATATAGGATGTACAAATTGTTGGGTGTCGGTTTCACTATTTACAGCTGCTCCCACAGATGCGTAAAAACCGCTATATAACAAATAACCACTTAAAAAGAAAGCGATGAAACAAGTTATAATTTGTAAGTAATTTAAATCCCAAATAACGGTAAAAATCTGCATCATTTTTTGGGTTTCGTTTGCATTGCCTGGGATGGTAAATTTAAGAACCAACAAGCCTATTAAAAGCAATAATCCCCAGATAAAAAACTGTAAAATTCCAGCCAAAGCATTTCCTATAATTTTTCCTAACAGCAATTGGAAAGGTTTAACTGTAGATACCATAATTTCAATAATTCTACTATTTTTTTCCTCTATAATACTTCGCATTACTGAGTTTCCGTAAATAATTACAAACATCATAATTAAATACCCAGTACCTATTGCTACAGTTCCTTTTACCCATTTTTGGATTTCTTTTTTAGATTCTTTTTTATGAGTAATATGAACAATATTTGTAGTAGCTACTTGCTGAATGATATTTTTATCTATCTGGTGTTGCTCTAACAAGTATATTCTTCTGTGTTTTTCAATGATTGATTTTAAAGATTGTAAAGGAATATTTTGATCTCCATAAATTTCCATTACACTCAAACTTGGATTTGCATACACCAAACCATTAAAATCTGCATGATCTACCAATGTTTTGGCTTGCTCAAAAGAAATTGCATTGCCTTGTTCGCAAATAAGATTGGGGTGAGTTTTCTGAATTTCAGAATTTATTTCTGGAGTGGTAATGGTTAAAATTTTGTTTTGATGATTGTTTGCTTTTTCTTCCTTACTCGCAAAATAAAAAATAGCCGCAAACATACAGAGCATTAACAAAGGACTTAGAAAAATTAAAATCAAATAAGATTTGCTACGTACTTTGGTTATAAATTCTCTTTTTATAATTAACAGTAACTTATGCATTTTCTATTGTTTTTATAAAAATTTCTTGAAGACTAGGAATGTATTGTTTGAATAAAATTAACTCGCCCAATTTTAAAACGTCTTCTAATAAATTTGCTGATTTGTTTACTTTGGTTACTTCTAGCTTTAATATTTTAGGAGTTTGATTTAACACGTTAACACAATAGTTAGTGTTTTCTAAAAAAGAAGGTATGGCTGCATTGTTTAAAGATGTAATCTCTATTTGATAAAGTTCTTGTACGTGTTTTTGTTGGATTTCGGCAATGCTACCTTCTAATAAAATAGTTCCTTTGTGAATTAAACTCAAAGCATCACACATTTCTGCTACAGATTCCATTCTGTGTGATGAAAAAATAACCGTAGTTCCTTTACTAGCCAACGTTTTAATTTCGTTTGCAATTAAATTTGCATTTACAGGATCAAAACCGCTAAAAGGTTCATCTAAAATCAACAAATCAGGTTGATGCAGTACGGTTATGATAAACTGAACCTTTTGAGCCATTCCTTTAGACAAATCCTGGATTTTTTTCTTTTTCCAGTCTACAATATCAAAACGCTCTAGCCAATAATTTAGCTGAGTTCTTGCATCTGTTTTTGTCATCCCTTTTAACTGTCCAAAATACAAAGCCTGTTCTTCTATAGACATGTTTTTGTACAGCCCTCTTTCCTCTGGCAAATAACCTATATGCTGAATATGGTTTAAGGATAACTTTTTACCTTTAAACAAAACAGTTCCGTGGTCAGCTTCTATAATTTGATTTATGATTCTTATTAAAGTTGTTTTTCCTGCTCCGTTTTGTCCTATTAACCCATAAATAGTTCCCTTGTTAGTTTGTAAAGAAACCTCTTTTAAAGCTGTTTTAGAACCATAGGATTTTTGTAGGTTCTGTATATTCAGAATTATTTCTTGCATTACTGCTTTCCTTTAATTTTCGGTTTCAAAGATATTATAATGTTAGGTATATATACGGATATATTGATTGTAATATTCAAACTAAAAACTCAACCTACCCTTTGTTTATTTTTTTTACGTAATTACTTTATATTAAATTTTCATCACTAAAAACTACTATATATTAAAAAAGCTGTTAAAAAATCAACATATTAAATAATTTTATTTTCAAATATTGTGCAAGCATAGTTTATTTTTAGTATATTTAAGTCTATGAAAACAACACCTTTTGATTATTTATTTAGAAGTACCTGGCAATCCATTAACAAAATGTACAATGAGGAAGCCTTAAAAAGAAATAGTGTAATGACTATTGGCTTTGTATTAATTTGCATTCACTATAAAGACGGAACTCCTTCTACGCTATTAGGCCCAAAAATGGGAATTGAAGCAACTAGCCTATCCAGAACTTTAAAAAAAATGGAAGAACTAGAGTTGATTTATCGAGAAAAAAATCCTGATGACGGCAGAAGTGTATTGATAAAACTAACTGATAAAGGAAAAAAACAACGAGAGATTTCTAAACAACTCGTATTAAAATTTAATCAAACAGTAGCAGATAATTTAACCCCTAAACAAATAGAAACATTTAAAGTTGTGACAGAAACTATTCAGGAATTGATAGACCAAAAATTAATTTTTTAAGTATGAAAAAACACATCAACAAAATAGCAGTTATTGGTTCAGGAATTATGGGATCAGGTATTGCTTGTCACTTTGCAAATATTGGAGTTCAAGTTTTACTGTTAGACATTGCACCCACTGAATTAAGCAGTTCTGAAACAGCTAAAGGATTAGATTTAAATCATCCTTTGGTAAAAAATAGAATTGTAAATACAAACCTACAAAAAACCATAAAATCAAATCCTGCACCTTTATACACACAAAAGTTTGCTGATAGAATTACTACAGGTAATTTAACCGATGATATTCATAAAATTAAAGAGGTTGATTGGATTATTGAAGTGGTCGTAGAACGCTTAGACATCAAACAAAAAGTATTTGAGCAAATTGAAAAACATAGAACACCAGGAACAATTGTTACAAGTAATACCTCAGGAATACCCATTCAGTTTATGAACAAAGGGCGTTCTCAAGATTTTAGAGAACACTTTGCTGTAAGTCATTTCTTTAACCCTCCTAGATACTTAAAACTATTTGAGGTGGTTCCAGGTCCAGACTGTAAACCAGAGGTTATAGATTTTTTAATGAACTTTGGATCCCAATTCTTAGGAAAAACAACTGTTTTGGCCAAAGACACTCCTGCTTTTATAGGAAACCGAATTGGAATTTTTGGAATTATGAGCATGCTCCATATTGTAAAAGATTTGGAAATGACAGTAGAAGAAGTTGACAAATTAACGGGGCCTATTATTGGTAGACCTAAATCTGCCACTTTTAGAACGGTAGACGTGGTTGGTTTAGATACTTTGGTACATGTAGCCAATGGTTTGTACGAAAATTGCAAGCATGATGAGTCTGTAGCATTGTTTAAACTTCCTGATTTTATACAAACCATGTTAGACAATAAATGGTTAGGAAGTAAAACCGGACAAGGGTTTTACAAAAAACATGTAGATGACAAAGGAAAAAAATCTATTCTAGCTTTAGATTTAAATACCTTAGAATACCATCCTTCCCAAAAAGCTAATTTTAATAGTTTAAGCGCAACCAAAACCATAGATAATGTTACCGATAGGTTTAAAATATTAATCAAAGGACAAGACAAAGCAGGTGAGTTTTATAGAAAAACATTTGCTGCCTTGTTTGCCTATGTAAGTCATAGAATTCCAGAAATATCTGATGAAATCTACAGAATAGATGATGCTATGAAAGCTGGTTTTGGCTGGCAACACGGTCCTTTTGAAATTTGGGATGCCATTGGTGTTAACAAAGGAATTGCACTAATGAAATCTGAAAATTTATCGTATGCTGCTTGGGTAAATGAACTTAACACTTCAGAAAACTCAACATTTTATACTGTTAAAGAAGGAAAAAAACACTACTACAATATCAGCTCTAAAGAACAGGTTAAAATACCAGGACAAGATAGTTTCATCATTTTAAATAATATTAGAGAAAGTCAAACCATTTGGTCTAATTCAGAAGCTTCTATTCAGCATTTAGGAGATGGTGTTTTAAATGTAGAATTCCAATCTAAAATGAATACGTTAGGTAGCGGAGTTTTACAAGCTATAAATAAAGGGATTGATTTGGCAGAATCGGAATATGATGCTGTAATTTTAGGAAATCAAGCCACTAATTTTTCGGTAGGAGCCAATTTAGCCATGGTATTTATGTTGGCTATTGAACAAGAATATGACGAGTTAAATTTTGCCGTTCAATACTTTCAGAATACGGTAATGAGAATGCGTTACTCCTCTTGCCCTACCCTAATTACTCCTAGAGGATTAACATTAGGTGGTGGTTGTGAATTAAGTCTACATGCCGATAAAGTAATTGCAGCAGCAGAAACCTACACTGGTTTGGTGGAGTTTGGTGTTGGAGTAATTCCTGGTGGTGGTGGAACCAAAGAAATGGCTAAAAGAGTTTCAGATTCCGTTTTAAAAGATGATGTAAAATTAAATAGAATGCGAGATGCGTTCATCAATATTGCAATGGCCAAAGTAGCTACATCGGCACATGAAGCTTTTGATTTAGGATATTACAAAGAACACAAAGACCTTGTTGTTGTTAATGAACATCAACAAATAGCCACAGCCAAAAGACATGCTATACAAATGTTAGAAGACGGTTATTTAAAGCCTACACCTCAAAAAGTAAGAGTTTTAGGTCAGCAAGTCTTAGGAATGTTTCAGGTAGGAGCTGATAGTTTGGTGGCAGGAAAATACGCATCAGAACACGATCGATTGATTGCTAATAAATTGGGTTATGTAATGGCCGGTGGAGATTTGTCGGAACCTACGGAGGTATCTGAACAGTATTTATTGAATTTAGAACGAGATGCTTTTTTATCTCTTTTAGGAGAAAGAAAAACCTTAGAAAGAATTCAGCACATGCTAAAAACAGGAAAACCATTGAGAAACTAAAGTTTTGGTTAATGAGATCATAGAAATTAGATTTGAGAGATGCATAAAATAGAGGATTTAAAAATTTGGCAAAAATCTATTGAATTCAATAAAAGAAGTTCTAAATCAATTGCATCAAATATAGCAGAAGGAGCTGGCCGAAACTCTAATAAGGAATTTCATCATTTTTTAGGAATTGCTAATGGATCTGCTTATGAACGACAAACCCAATTAATATTATGTCATGAATTAAACTTTATCAATAAAAACAAACTAACAAGCGTTTTAGAATTATGTACAGAAATTCAAAAAATGATTTACGGTTTTCAAAACGCTCTAAAACCTCGTATCTAAAAACTCAAGACTAATGAATAAAACAGCATATATAATTAAAGGATATAGAACAGCAGTAGGAAAAGCTCCTAAAGGTTTATTTCGTTTTAAAAGACCTGATGAACTGGCTGCAGAAACCATTGAATATTTACTAGAAAAAACTCCCGAATTAGACAAAACTAGAATTGATGATGTGATTGTAGGAAATGCAATGCCCGAAGCAGAGCAAGGTTTAAACATGGGACGTCTAATTTCTTTAATGGGATTAAAAATTGATGATGTAGCTGGTATGACCGTGAATCGTTATTGTGCTTCTGGAATAGAAACCATTGCCATAGCAGCAGCTAAAATTCAGTCAGGTATGGCCGATTGTATTATTGCGGGAGGTGTAGAAAGTATGTCTTACATTCCTATGGGAGGATACAAACCTTCTCCCAACTACAAAGAAACCAAAGCAGGTAATGAAGAATATTATTGGGGAATGGGATTAACGGCTGAAGCAGTTGCAGAACAATTTAAAATCTCTAGAAAAGACCAAGATGCATTTGCTTTTCACTCACACCAGAAAGCTTTAAAAGCGCAAGCAGAAAACTTATTTGAAGATGATATTGTTCCCATTAACATAGAAGAAATTTTTGTAGATAACGATGGTAAAAAACAAACTAAAAACTATGAAGTAACCCAAGATGAAGGACCAAGAAAAGACACTTCTTTAGAAGTCTTAGCCAAATTAAGACCGGTATTTGCCAACAATGGATCTGTTACTGCAGGAAACTCATCGCAAATGAGCGATGGTGCTGCATTTGTAATTGTAATGAGCGAAGAAATGGTTAAAGAACTGAATTTAGAACCTGTTGCTAGATTGGTTTCTTTTGCTGCCGTAGGTGTAGAACCTAGAATTATGGGAATTGGTCCTGTAAGAGCGGTTCCTAAAGTCTTAAAAAATGCAGGAATGAGTTTAAAAGACATTGATTTAATTGAATTGAATGAAGCATTTGCTTCACAGTCTTTAGCCGTAATTAATGAACTGGGTATCAATCCAGATATTGTGAATGTAAACGGAGGAGCCATTGCCCTAGGGCATCCTTTAGGTTGCACTGGAGCAAAGTTATCTGTCCAACTTATTAATGAAATGAGAAGACGGAATAACAAATATGGTATTGTAACCATGTGTGTAGGAACAGGACAAGGAGCAGCAGGAATTTATGAATTTTTAAAATAACCTTTTTTAAACAAATAAAAATTTAGTTTAAAATTAATAAAGAAATAAATAGCATGAAAAATACAATCAAAGGAGGAGAATTTATAGTTAAAGAAACAAACGCTAACAATGTTTTTATTGTTGAAGATTTTACAGAAGAGCAATCTATGATGAAAGAATCTGTAAAGGAATTTATAGATCGTGAAGTTTGGCCACACAAAGAACGTTTCGAGAAAAAAGACTATGCTTTTACAGAAGAACTAATGGTAAAAGCAGGAGAAATGGGATTTTTAAGTATTGCTGTTCCTGAGTCTTACGGAGGAATGGGCATGTCTTTTATGTCCACCATTTTGGTCTGTGATTATATTTCTGGAGCTACAGGTTCTTTTGCTACAGCGTTTGGAGCACATACAGGTATTGGAACCATGCCTATTGTATTGTATGGTACCGAAGAACAAAAACAAAAATACGTTCCTAAATTAACTACTGGAGAATGGTTTGGATCTTATTGTTTAACAGAACCCGGTGCAGGTTCTGATGCCAACTCTGGAAAAACCAAAGCAGTATTGTCTGAAGATGGAACACATTATAAAATATCGGGTCAAAAAATGTGGATTTCAAATGCTGGTTTTTGCAACTTGATGATTGTATTTGCTAGAATAGAAGATGATAAAAACTTAACAGCTTTTATTGTTGAATATGACAAAGAAAACCCGAATGGAATTACTATGGGTGAGGAAGAAAAAAAATTAGGAATTAGAGCCTCCTCTACCCGACAAGTTTTCTATAACGAAACAATCGTTCCGGTCGAAAACATGTTGTCAGAAAGACAAAACGGATTTAAAATAGCTTTAAATATTTTAAATATTGGTCGAATTAAATTGGCTGCCGCTTGTTTAGATGCTAGTAGAAGAATTATACACAACGCAGTAAACTATGCCAATGAGCGTAAACAGTTTGGAACTAGTATTGCAAACTTTGGTGCTATTCAAGAAAAAATAGCATTAATGTGTACTAAAACTTTTGTAACAGAAAGTGGAGTGTATAGAGCTGCTGGAGATATTCAAAACAAAATTGATGCTTTAATTTCTGAAGGAATGCCTCATGCAGAAGCTGAATTAAAAGGAGTTGAAGATTTTGCTTTAGAGTGTGCCATTTTAAAAGTTTATGGATCCGAAGTAGGTCAATTTAATGCAGACGAAGGTTTACAAATTTATGGAGGTATGGGATTCTCTGAAGACACTCCTATGGAAGGTGCTTGGAGAGATGCTCGTATTTCTAGAATTTATGAAGGAACCAACGAAATTAACCGATTGTTATCTATTGGTATGCTGATGAAAAAAGCTTTAAAAGGAGAAATAGATTTAATGACTCCAGCCATGAATGTGGCTAACGATTTGATGGCTATTCCTTCTTTTGATACTCCTGATTACAGTGTTTTATTTTCTGAAGAAAAAGAGGTTTTAACAAAATTGAAAAAAACCTTTTTAATGATTGCCGGAAAAGCTGTGGAAAAGTTTGGAATGGAATTAGAAAAACAACAAGAAATTGTGTTGTGTGCTGCTGAAATTTTGATAGAAATTTACATGGCTGAATCTACATTATTAAAAACTGAAAAATTGGTTTCTAAAACATCTGAAAGTAAAGCTAGTTTACAAATTGCCATGACAAAATTAAACTTATTTAACGCAGTAGAAACCATTAACAGAAAAGGAAAAGAGGCTATTATTTCATTTACAGAAAATGACGAACAACGAATGTTATTAATGGGATTAAAACGATTTACAAAATACACTAACTATCCTAACATTGTAGCTTTAAAGAAAGAAATTGCTGCTGTAGCCATTGCTAAAAACGAATATCCTTGTTAAAGAAATAAAAAACTGTTTTTTCTCAGTTTTTTATTTAAAAAGCTATATATTAGCAAAGTAAATTTAGGTTGAATGAAATTTACGAAGAAATCAGAAATAAGAGTTTATTGCACACTCTATTTCTGATTTTTTTATTCTTCTTGTTTTGATTTTATCTGCTCTTTTAAAGCTTTAAGCCTATCTTTGTGAGCTTGTTCTTTGGCTTTAATTTTGTTCTTTTTTCTATCCATTAACTTGGTATGTTTGGATTTGTTTTTTGTGTTTTTATCGCTTCCTGCTTTTGCCATTGTAAGTTTTTTTATAGATGAATTCCATCAATATAAGTCCAATGCTTATTTTCTTTTACAAACCTAGAAGTTTCTGTAATTGTATTTTTAATACCTTTTTCTAAAAAATGGGCTACAAAAGTTACGTACCCTTCTTCTTTTTGGGGTCTTTCTGCTTTTATAATTTCTAAGCCTAACCACGTAACAGAAGTTGTCCATTGCAAAATTTCATCAGCTTCTTGTGTTGGTCTTGTAGAAGAATGATGACTTTTTAACAAATAATCTATATCGGCAACTACATAAGCAGTATATCTAGATTTCATTAATTGCAAGGGAGATTCTACTTTTAAAATGTCTTTGTGATATACACCACAACAAACTTTATAAGATTTTTGAGAACCACAAGCACACAACACCAATTCCCTATTGGCATTGGTTTTAGCCTCTAAATTAAACCGATGTTTTTTAGAAGATTGATTTTCTTTTTGTTTTTGTACTAGTTTAGAAAATTTAGACACAAGATTGTTTTTATGAATACACAAAAATACAACTAATCTTTTAGCTTGATTAAAAAGAGTTTTTGTTTGTTCTTATATTTTTTTCCGTTTACTTTTCGCTTAGAGGCCTCTCTAGATACATAAACTTCATTTTTATCTTTCCATGCAATTCCTTCTATTTGATTTGCATATTTTAATTTTGGGGTCAAATCTATTTTAGATACTTTTTGTTTGCTTAAATAAAAATCTTCTATCAAAATTAAATATGATTTGTAATCTTTATCATATGCTGTACCTATAAACTTGTTATTTTGATGATTGTATTCTATAGAAGTTAACAAGCAACCAATATCTAAAGAGTGTATTTTAATAGCACTATAGTTCCCTGGTTTTATGGGTAGTTTGTATATATTTGTTTGATAATTCCCCCAGTTTTTGGTAAATATTAATAATTGATTTTGGTATATGGTGATTGATTCACAATCAAAATTGGTATAGTGTTTTTGCCTTTCGTAAAAAAATTGATCTTCATAAGAAAAATATATTTTCTGAGCATTTACAGCATTCCTTCTTGCAATGTCTTTTTTTAAAATTTTATAAATAACCAAATTAGTTCTATCTCCATAATTATTACCTGTATCTGCAATATAAATGGCTTTTTCATCTTGGGCTATTGATTCCCAATCTATATTTTGAGCATTTTGAATTCTAACAGTTCTATTTCTTTTTCCCGTATAAGGATTTAAAATATATAGTTCTGCTTTTCCTCCAGAATCATTAAAAGAAATTAATTCTTTATTCCAATAAATTAAACCTGATGTTTCTTCAAGTTTTTTTGACAAGCTAACTTTTCTTTCAATTTTAAAGGATTGAGATGAAAGTAATTGTGTCCATAGCAAAAAAATCACAATAAAATACTTCATAATTTTAATTTACAAAAATATTATATGTTGGCATAAAAAAACTCTTTCAAAATTTGAAAGAGTTTTTTATAAATTTATGTGGTAAGTATTATCCTTTAAAGTTTATTTTTCTCATTCTTAAACTTTCTGGAGTTACTTCTAAATATTCATCAGCTCTAATGTATTCCATACATTCTTCTAAAGAAAAGTTTACTTTAGGAGCAATTTTCATAGCTTCATCAGTACCAGATTTACGCATGTTTGTTAACTGCTTTCCTTTAATTAAGTTTACAGCCATATCATCAGCTTTGCTGTTTTCACCAATTACTTGACCAATATAAATTTCTTCATTTATATCAATAAAGAATTTACCTCTATCTTGTAAACGGTCTAAAGCATATGCAGTTGCTTTACCAGCAGCAGCAGAAACAATAGCTCCTTTTTCTTCTTCGGTAAATTCACCTTTAAAAGGTCCGTATTCACTAAATCTGTGGTTGATAATTGCTTGCCCTTGAGTAGCAGTTAAAATTTTATTTCTTAAACCAATCAATCCACGAGATGGAATTGTGAATTCTAGATGTTGTAAATCTCCTTTAGGCTCCATAACCATTAAATCTCCTTTACGTAAAGAAACTAAGTTTACAGCTCTAGAAGAAACTTCTTCAGGAACATCTATAGATAATGTTTCGTATGGTTCACATTTTTTACCGTCTATTTCTTTAAAGATAACTTGAGGACGACCTACTTGTAACTCGTATCCTTCACGTCTCATTGTTTCAATTAAAACAGATAAGTGTAATACACCACGACCAAACACGTTAAATTTATCTTCAGAATCTGTAGTCTCTACTTTTAAAGCTAAGTTCTTTTCTAGTTCTTTAAACAGACGATCACGTAAGTGACGAGAAGTAACAAATTTACCTTCTTTACCAAAGAAAGGAGAGTTGTTGATAGTAAACAACATACTCATTGTTGGTTGGTCAATTTCTGTTCTTGGTAATGCTTCTGGGTTCTCTAAATCAGCAATTGTATCCCCAATTTCAAATCCATCAACACCTGTAATTGCACAAATATCTCCACATCTTACTTTTTCTACTTGGACTTTACCCATTCCCTCAAAAACATGTAATTCTTTAATTCTTACTTTTTTAGTAGAACCATCAGCTTTACATAACATGTAATCTTTGTTAACTTCTAAATCTCCTCTAAATATTCTTCCAATTGCAATTCTACCTGTAAATGCAGAAAAATCTAAAGAAGTAATTTGCATTTGAGGAGTACCTTCATTGTATTTTGTTGCTGGAATAGACTCTAATACTGCATCTAACAAAGGTACAATATCTTCAGTTTGGTTTTTCCAGTCAGTACTCATCCAATTGTTCTTAGCAGAACCATAAATGGTTGTAAAATCTAATTGCTCTTCTGATGCTTCTAGAGCAAACATTAAGTCAAAAACTTTTTCGTGAACTATATCTGGTGTACAGTTTTCTTTGTCTACTTTGTTTACAACTACAATAGGAGTTAACCCTAAAGAGATTGCTTTCCCTAATACAAAACGAGTTTGTGGCATTGGACCTTCAAAAGCATCAACTAGTAATAAAACACCATCCGCCATTTTTAATACACGTTCTACTTCACCACCAAAATCGGCGTGACCAGGAGTATCAATTACGTTGATTTTAGTTCCTTTATAATTTACAGATACGTTTTTAGAAAGAATAGTAATTCCTCTTTCACGCTCTAAATCATTGTTATCTAATAATAAGTCTGTACGTTCTTTACGTTCGTCTAAAACTTTTGCTTGATCAATGATCTTATCTACCAAAGTAGTCTTACCGTGGTCAACGTGAGCTATAATAGCAATGTTTCTTATTTCTTGCATGTTGTGCTTTAAATTTAAAGCGCAAAAGTAATTAAAAGAAGTTACATTTTAGGATTAAAAGTCATTTATTAACTTGATTCCTATAAGTGATGGCACTTTTTATTTAATTGGCACTAAAAAAATCTTCAGGATAAGGTTCTCCTAACTCGTTTGGAGTTAATTTTCGTCCCATTTCAAAAGCATTTTCTATGGCAACTTCTTCTGTCCACTTACCTATTACCACATCTGAAGTTAAAAATTCGTAGGCTACAATACCGTGGTAAACTTCTTTGTTAGACAGGTAGTTAAAATGAATGATTAAAGTATTGTTAAATACAAAACCATATCCTGTTTGATGTTGTTCTCCTTCTATTAGCCAACTAGCTTCTATTTGATTGCTGATTAAATCTATATGCAACAGCCCTGTGTAATAGCTATCCTTAATATCTGGATTTCCTCCTACAATTTCGTAGATCCCACATACATTTACCATGTTAACACGAAAGTCTGGATTGTATTCTGAATGCTGTAATAAATGTGCTCTTTTTAAAAGTTCTTTTTCTTTTAAAGCTCTACCCTCTAACGCTAGTTTAGATTTTTCGTACCAATATTTTAATTGTTGATGAAACACACCCATACTAACTTTCTTTATGCAAAGTAATTACTGTAATTTCTGGCCAAATACCAACTCTTCCAGGAAATCCTAAAAATCCAAAACCTCTATTTACATATAAATGCTGGTTGTTATTTGTGTACAAACCAGCCCACCTTTTGTAAATATATTTTGATGGACTCCATTTAAATCCTGGTATTTCTACTCCAAACTGCATTCCGTGTGTATGACCAGATAACGTTAAATCTATATGCTGTTTGTGAGGAATTACTTTTTCATCCCAGTGTGTTGGGTCATGAGACAATAGTATTTTAAAATTATTTGGATTGGTTCCTTCTAAGGCTTTACTTAAATCTCCTATTTGAGGAAACGGTGGTTTTCCCCAGTTCTCTACTCCAACTACATCTAACTCTTCTCCGTTTTTTGTGATTGTATGAGTTCTATTGTTTAACAAATTAAACCCCATTTCTTTTTGATGTTGAAAAAGATTTAATAAGTTTTGTTGTTTTTCTTTTGAGCTATTCCATCTTTTATGTGTTCCATAATCATGATTTCCTAAACTAGAAAAAACTCCTAAAGGAGCTGTCATTTCTTTAAATAGTTGTTTGTAAGGTACTATTTCTACAGCATCATTATTCACCAAATCACCTGTAAACAAAATTAAATCTGCTTCTTGTTGTTTGATTAAATCTACTCCGTGTTTTACTTCGTTAATGTCATCAAAACTACCTGAATGTATATCTGATATGTGCACTATTTTTAAACCATTAAAAGATGCTGGCAGGTTTTTAAAAGACAAAACAATGTTTTTTACTTTATAATTGTATTTCCCTTTGGTAATTCCGTACAACATAGATAAAAAAGGAATACTTGCTAAGCCCAACCCTACTTGGCCTATAAATTTTCTTCTGTCACTAAATTTTACAGGAGTATCAGAACTTAAAAACACTCTCCAAATAGATTTTCCGACAAACTCTACAATTCTAATAACATCATCAAAAGCAGCAGTTAAAAACATTCCTATTTTTAACACAATAAATGCAAAAGTATATCCAAACCATAAGTTTATTATTAGTGATGCTTGTGTAGGTCTATCATTTAATTTTAAAAGAATTAAAGCAAAACAAGCATAACTTAAAACCATACTAACGCCATAAAACCATTTAAAACTTAACTTTAAAGTAGTGTTGGTAAAGTAATTTCTAAAACTAGATAAGAGGTATATGTCTAAAACCAATAGTATGGTGACAAAAATTAATATTCTTTGAATCATGTATAACTTATTCTAAAACTATTTTTTGGGTAAAGCTACTATTATTTGTTGTTATTTTAACAACATATATTTGCTCTGCCAAATTATGGAGTTTAATAGTCGATCTATCTGTTTTTTGATTACTAATTTTTGAAACAATTTTTTGTCCTGCCAAATTGTAGATTTCTACTTGTTCTATAATTCCGCTCTCTAACACTACATTCATTACTTTGTCTTGAATGTAAATAACCGTTTTGCTATTCTTATCTATGTATTCTGTATCTAAATTCTCTGACTCTTTAAAAACCAAACTAAAGCGGTTTTGGTGGTCTCCTGATCCTACGGTTGTTGTGTAAGTATCATTTCTGCTAATTTTAGACACCTTTCCTTCTTCTTTGTCTAAGATGTAAATGTCATTTGCTAAATTCTCTACATCATCTATTTTAAAAGTTACCTCTTTTTCTGAATCTACTACAACTCCAATAGGTAGCTCTAAGGTTTCACTTACATAAGGTACACTGGTAATAATAAATCGATCGATATCATTCTCTACAATCCAATATGCATCGTTGCTATAGTAATCAAACATAAATGCATCTTTTCCAATCTCTTTCTCCAATGTATTTCCTTCTAATGAAGTGACCAATTGTCGGTGATAGGTTTTATGATCGTCTGTTTCATATTCAAAACCTAATCGAACCAAAGGCTTAATGGTGTTTAATGTTTGAGTGGCTTTAGTTTTAAAGAAATGTCTACTACCATCATAAGCAACTCCATCTCTCATTGCATTGGTAAAAGAAACCGTTCCACCTGAGGTACTATACACTATAAATCCTTGTCCTGGTTTAATGAATAAAGATGGCGTGGTAGAACCCGGTACCGTGGTCGTTTCATCTTCGTACTTTGCTGCCGCTACAGTAACTCCATTGGTTATGGTTGCATAACCTCCACTATTATCTGTCAACGCATTGTAATGGTCTCCTATATCTGTAGGTTGATCCCACAAATAAATGGTTCCATCTGTAGCTGTATTGTTTGCTGTGTTAAACGCATTGGCACTTATGGTTGATGGATATGGGTTTCCGGTTAACAAGAACTTTCCTGCTGATATAGAAACATTGATAGCTCCATTATTAGGTGTTCCTATAAAAGTATAAGCATTGGCTGTACTTGTACCTTTCATGGTAAAACCTATTCCAGGGGTCATTGTCGTATTTTGATCTATTTCTGTAAAATCAAAATCATCTATTAACGTGTGGAACCAACGGGTACTAAACGTAGTTCCAAATCCATCCAAATCATGACTTATAAATCCTGGAGTTATATTGTCTCCTAATGTTGGGCCGTTGTTTATTTTTAAATCACTCCCAATACTAAACAATCCTGAATTGTGTACTGGAGAAGAAAAATAATTGTATCGGTAAATTGAACTGGTTGCCTCGTTGATGATTTTATAAACTTTCCCTGTTCCTGAATTTGTGTCTGAATCTGTTTGTACCAATTCTGCTGTTCCTTCTAAATAAACAGAACCATTAGAAGTTAGTGTATGGGTTACTTTTAAATACTCATCTGTAGATACGGTAACTTTTGCACCATTGGTAACGGTTAAACATTTACAGTTATGAGATCCTGTTAAAGTAACATCTTCTGATATTCTTACTGATTTTACCAAATCTGTAGCAGAAGTATCAAACTCTTGATTCGTTCCTGCACCACCAATCCACGCTCCTACTTTGTACTCAATATCTGAACTATTATCTACCAATGTAAACACACATCCATCTGGCAAATCTACATTTGTAAAAATAATATTATTCCCATTTACACTACCTGTAGCTATGGTTTGTATTGTACCTGTGGTATAATCTCCATCACCATCTACATCAACAATTAAATTGAACTCTCTAGAACTAAAAGCAGATAAGTCAAACTGAAGTGTTACATTTTGTACATTTCCTGTGTTGCTAATTTTCCAGTCTCTATCAAATTGTTTTAAACAAGCATTTTCTGAACTTATGTGATCTACCAAAGCAATGCTAGAAGTACTTCCGTTATTTCCCCACATTAAATAATCTAAGTTATCATCAAAGCTTCCTAAGTTTAAATTGTTTGTAGCTGTTACAGAACTATATATAGAAATGGTTAAAATATCATCTGAATTTTCTGATTTGGATTGTTTTTGAATTAAGTTAGATGCTATGTCATATCCAATACCTGTTACATCATTGTGATATGTGCTGTTTGCAGAGGCATCCCAAAGTATGTTTCCACTACTATCTGTATAATCTCCGTTGGTTACCCCATCCGTAGGATCTAAAGTCATTCCGTATTTAATGGCTAAATAAGAATATATTTTAGCCAAATTCACGTTTGACAATGTGTTGTTGTATACAATTACTTCTGATACATAACCTTGAAAACCATTTGTATTAAATCCACGACCTAATACTCCTGGGTTGTTTCCAGATAAAAAGGTAGTAGAAGTATGAGAGTTTTCTGAAAAACTTCCATCTCTTAATTCCTGAATTACTTTTCCGCTACTGCTGTCTAACTGACCTCTTATTAATGCTCTAGAAATGGCCGGATCATTATAATTATTTACTGCAACATCAACATCATTACTAAATTGAGCTAGAGTTAAACTGTTATTATTTCTATAACCAAAATGGAAACTTTGATTTACAGTAGAAGCATTTGTTCCCAATATGTAATTTTCAACATCGGTATTATCTCTTTCCACAATAGCAATTACGTTGTAATCTGAATTGTTAATAGCATTTAAATTCAAATCAAAATATCCATTATCACCGTTTGTTAAATGTACAGATGGATTGAAATTGTGAATTGCTTGTTCATAGGTTGCAAAATCACTAGTTCCTGCTTGTGTTGCATGGTTAGAACCTGTTAAATTGTCCCACTGCGTAATTGCTGCTCCATTTGTAGTTGTAGATGTTCCATCATCAGCTCTTAACCAATGTGTCAATCCGCTCGTTACATTTGCTGGTCCAAAAGACAATCCTATACCAACAGTAAAAACATCTCCATCAGAAAAATTTACATTGGTAAATGTTACAGTATCACCATTTAAAGAAATACCTTCTGTATGAATTCTACTGTTTGAAAAATCGGTGTCAGAATCTATTAAAAGAGCATAATCTCCTGTGTTTCCTGTACTTGTTGTTGGCAATGTAATACTTATAGACACTCCGCCAACCGTTCCAGAAACTGCAGCTTTCCATGTTCTTTCTATTCTTTCGGCATATACAGGACTAATTCCTGATGATGTTACTCCAATAGTTCCATTATCATTACCTATTAAAAGATAATCTTGATTATTACTAAAACTAGTTGTTTTTTCTACCGTTAAATTGGTTGATGAAATAGGTTCTGATGATTTTTGATGGTTTAATGCAGAAGAATCATCTCTACCTACTCCTATAATTTCATTGTGATACGTAGTATTTGCAGAGGCATCCCATATAATGTTTCCATCACTGTCTATATAATCTCCGTTAGTACCACCTCCTGTATTGTCTAATGTTAAAGCATATTTAACCGCCAAATAACTTTCTATTTTGTTTAAACTAACTCCAGAAATGGCTGTGTTGTATATAATAACTTCGGACATATACCCTTCAAAACCTCTAGTAGCGGTATTTCCTTTTCCCAATACTCCAGCTGCAGTTCCTGTTAAAGCAGAAAAGTTAGAGTTGTCATTTTCATATTCAACTCCAGACATTAACATAGATATGTTTCTTTCTACACCAACATCTAAAACACTTCTATATAAAGTAGCTTGCTCTGTAGATGCATTATAACTTACAAAACTACTAGATACAGAATTACCAGAACCTTGTTGATGAAATAAACCTCTAGGATTGGTATTGTTATTTCTATATCCGATTCGTAAACTTTGATTTGTAGTGGTTGATGTAGTTCCTAAAAAATAATTATGATCATTTGTATTTGTTCTTTCTACCACAGCTAAAACACTATAGTCTGAACTTTTAATATCCGCCAAATTCAAATCAAAGAATCCATTGTCTCCATTTGAAATTAATACTGAAGCATTATAGTTGTGTTTATCTGATACAACTGTAGGATAATCTGTAGTAACCGCAGCATTTCTTATGGCATCGTTACCACTACCTGTTGTGGCTTGGTTCCCCCAATTTGTAATACCGTTTGCATCTGTAGTAATTCCTGTATCAGCTTTAAACCAATGCGTTAATCCTGTAGATACATTTCCAGGAAATTCATTGATAGGAGTATATGCTAATGTAAAAAAGTCTCCATCAGCTAAACTTACATTGGTAAATGTTAATACATTACCATTTATAGAAGCACCACTCGTGTGTACAGCTGCCCCTGTAGTAAAATCGGTATCAGCATCTATTAACAAAGCATATTCTGATGGATTACCTGAATTGGTTAAACTGGTTCCTAAAGTAAAACTAACCGATATAGTTCCAGGAGTTCCATTGGTTTCTGTTTTCCAAGTTCTTCCTGATTTATTTGTAACTCCACTAGGCACTCCTGATGTAGAAAAAGCCAAAGAAGCCGCATTGTTACCAACAATAAGGTAATCTAAATCGTTCGAAAAACCAGCAGCTTTTTCTATAGACAAAGTTGGATCTGTATTGTATTCTGTAGACTTTCTTTGATCTAAAGCTGTACCATTATCTTTAGCTATTCCAATTACTTCATTATGATATGTAGCATTTACAGAGGCATCCCAAATAGTAATTCCTGTACTAGTAGTATAATCTCCATCTGTTCCTCCATCTGTATTGTCTAATGTAATTCCATATTTTACAGCTAAATAACTTTCTATTTTTTTTCTATTGGCCTCAGACATTTCGTAGTCAAAGTAAATAATTTCTGCTATTTCTCCATTCAATTCATTATCTCCTGTACTATCATCTCCAATTACGTAAGAACCATTTTCCCATGTGGTTGAAAATAAATTTTGTGACGTAAAAAAATGATTTGAATTTAGATAAATATTTGAATTAGCACCAGATCCAGATCCTCCAGGATCTGTTACAGATATAATTTGCTGAACTCCTGTTGGTAAGGTAAAAAATGGTTCGTTGGCATCATACCTTCTGTCAATATAAAATTGTCTTGAACTTCCTTCATAAAATTCTATAAAACAGTCATCTGTTGTTGCTGATTTTCTTTGAACTATAAAAGAAGTACTTTGTTCAATACTACTATTAGGACCTAACCCTCTTGTTATTGTGGTTCCTGTAATTGGTTGATCGTCATCTGTAAAATAAATAACTGGATTTCCATTAATGGCATTGGCACTAGAATATACAGCATCTCCTGTTCCTGTGGCATTAAATCCGTTACCACTCTGATCTGTCCAAGAAGTAATTCCAACTCCATCTGTAGTTGTATTGGTTCCTGCATTTGCTTTTAGCCACAACACTGTTCCCTCAACACCTCCCGGGGTTGGCACCTGTGCATAAATACTTAGGGATAATAATAAAGCAACAAGTAAATTACTTTTCAAAAAAATAGCTTTCATATATAATATTGGGGTATTTTAAACTTTTAACAAGTTAACTAAGGTCAAAAATAGAGTTTGTTTTGTAAACATTTACTATTAATTAGACAAAAGACAGCTTTTAATAGATTAGCCCTTTAATTATTCTAGTGTGATTTTCTGTGTAAACGTACTTGTGTTGGTTCTAATTTTAGCAATATAAATTTGCTCTGCCAACTTACTTAAATCAACTGTTATCCTATTTTCACTTAATTTATTTTGTTTTGAAACAATTTTTTGCCCTGCCAAATTGTAGATTTCTACTTGTTCTATATTTCCGCTTTCTAACACTACATTCATTACTTTGTCTTGAATGTAAATAACCGTTTTGCTATTCTTATCTATGTATTCTGTATCTAAATTCTCTGATTCTTTAAAAACCAAACTAAAACGATTTTGGTGGTCTCCTGATCCTACGGTTGTTGTGTAAGTATCATTTCTGCTAATTTTAGACACCTTTCCTTCTTCTTTGTCTAAGATGTAAATGTCATTTGCTAAATTCTCTACATCATCTATTTTAAAAGTTACCTCTTTTTCTGAATCTACTACGACTCCAATTGGTAGCTCTAAGGTTTCACTTACATAAGGTACACTGGTAATGATAAATCGATCGATATCATTCTCTACAATCCAATACGCATCGTTGCTATAGTAATCAAACATAAATGCATCTTTTCCAATCTCTTTTTCCAATGTATTTCCTTCTAATGAAGTGACCAATTGTCGGTGATAAGTTTTATGATCATCTGTTTCATATTCAAAACCTAATCGAACCAAAGGCTTAATGATGTTTAATGTTTTGGTGGCTTTGGTTTTAAAGAAATGTCTACTACCATCATAAGCAACTCCATCTCTCATTCCATTGGTAAAAGAAACCGTTCCACCTGAGGTACTATACACTATAAATCCTTGTCCTGGTTTAATGAATAAAGATGGCGTGGTAGAACCCGGTACCGTGGTCGTTTCATCTTCGTACTTTGCTGCCGCTACAGTAACTCCATTGGTTATGGTTGCATACCCTCCACTATTATCTGTCAACGCATTGTAATGGTCTCCTATATCTGTAGGTTGATCCCACAAATAAATGGTTCCATCTGTAGCTGTATTGTTTGCTGTGTTAAACGCATTGGCACTTATGGTTGATGGATATGGGTTTCCGGTTAACAAGAACTTTCCTGCTGATATAGAAACATCAATAGCTCCATTATTAGGTGTTCCTATAAAATTATAAGCATTGGCTGTACTTGTACCTTTCATGGTAAAACCTATTCCAGGAGCCATTGTCGTATTTTGATCTATTTCTGTAAAATCAAAATCATCTATTAACGTGTGAAACCAACGGGTACTAAACGTAGTTCCAAATCCATCCAAATCATGACTTATAAATCCTGGAGTTGTATTGTCTCCTAATGTTGGACCGTTGTTTATTTTTAAATCACTCCCAATACTAAACAATCCTGAATTGTGTACTGGAGAAGAAAAATAATTGTATCGGTAAATTGAACTAGTTGCCTCGTTGATGATTTTATAAACTTTCCCTGTTCCTAGATTTGCATTGCTTGCTCCGGTTTGAATCAATTCTGCTGTTCCTTCTAAATATAAATCTCCATCTAATTCCAATCCATTGATAACTTCTAAATACTGATCTGTTGGAACTGTAACCACACTTCCACTAGCCACATTCATACAATCGCAAACTGCATTTTCTGTTAAAGTGACATTCTCTAATATTTGAACTGATTTACTACTGTCTGATGTAGAAATGGCATTTGCTGTTCCGGTTCCTCCGTACCAAACTCCATTTCCATAAATAGCCAAACCTGTTCTTGTTTTGCTTTGTAAGGTAAAAACTTCACCATCTAACAAAGTAACTCCTGTAAATGTTAAAGTACTTCCGGTAACAACACCTGTGGTAATGCTCTCTACTGTTCCTGTATCAAAATCCCCATCTCCGTCTTGGTCTATTAACAAATCGTAATTGTCTGGGTCTGGAATATTAGACAAATCAAAAGAAAGTGTAACCGCTCCTACAGACCCTACATTGCGAACTTTCCAATCTCTATTTATTTTTTTGGTACTTCGCAAACAAGTTCCTGTGGGAATGTCTGCATCTACAATAGTAACTGTGCTACCTCCTGAATTGTTAGACCAAAACAAAAAGTCTAAATCATCATCAAAACTACCCGTATTTAATTGATTACTGCTTGCTATATTTCCATCTATAGAAATTGTTAAAATTGAATTTGCTGACTCAGAACGAGATTGCTTTTGGTTCAACTCTGATTCTTCATCCAAACCAATAGCAGCAACTCCATAACTATACAATGAGTTGGATGAGGCATCCCAAATGGTACTTCCCAAACTATTGACATAATCTCCTGAGGTTCCTCCTCCACTTGAATTTAATGTGATTCCATATTTGATAGCTAAATAGCTTTCTATTCTATTTATTTCTGCTGCTGTAAGCGTTGTTCCTGTATAATGAATTACTTCTGAAATTCCTCCTTTGTAATAATTTCCTGTAGTACCTCCGTTAAACGTAGTAGCGTTAGATCCATCTCCTAAAAAACCATATCTGGTAACACCAGAACCGATGGCATTGTTTGTTACATTTCCAGTAAAATCATCAGCCCCATTAAGTCTTATTACAGTTTCATTGGTTCCTATAGCTGTATCAAAAATAAAACCTCCTATATGTGTTTTTCCATCATTTGTTCCCGTAGTAGTTCCTTGATTGTCATAAGTAGATTCGTTTGCAGTGTATGAAAAGCCTAATTTACCATCTCCACCAATAGAAGTACTAAAATACTCATCTCTGTCATAATCAAAAAATGCCCAATTACTTGTGTCGTATCCACCTCCAGTAGGTGTATCACTAAAATCTGTTTTATAAACTACCCAAGAATACATTTTAGTAATTTCTCCAGTTGTTGTATAATTTAAATTTTCAATAGCTAAATAATCATTCGTCCCATCAAAATCTACCAAAGGATTGTAATTAGAGCTTAAACTATCTGTTGGTTTTAAAATGTTTGTATACTGTGAAACTCCATATCCGTTTGTTGTAGAACCTCCAATAGAAGTTAAAATTCCGTTTGAACTTACAGCATTGTTATCTGCTTTAATCCACATTGTCAATCCGTTATTCACACTACCAGGTGCAGGTAACGAAGGAATGGTTGCTATAAAAGCAATTCTTTCTCCATTGGCTATATTTCTATGAATGTAATAATTTGTACCATCATCTATTAAAGACAATCTTGTATCTGTGCCATCAAAAGTATCATCTGTACTTACCAATAGTTCTACAGTAGTTACATCATCGCTAAAGTAAGATTTTGGAATGGCTAAATAGACAGTACCGGTATCTGCACCTACTTCTTTAAACAACCACTTTCTAGTTGTAATGTATTCATTAGCTCCTATATTAAAAACCTCTACTCCTGTACTTAATCCGTTGTTTCCAAATAACAAAGAGCTTCCTTCTGTTACAGAAGTTCTAGCACCATTTAAATTACTTGATGAAAAATCTAAGGTGGTTGCTAAAATTAAATCTTTTGCTGATGTTGATTGCGCTACCTTTTGATCTAAATCGCTATCAATATCATCTTTTACAATTCCTGCTATTCCGTTCCAATAACTAGTATTATCCCATAAAACGGTTCCATCTGCACTTAAATAATTTACCAGTGAATTGTGCAAGGTAATTCCATATTTTAATGCTAAATAAGTTTCTATTTTTAAAGATTCTGTTGCTGTAAAAGATTGTCTATCTGCCAATATAATTTCTGATATTTTACCATCAAAATAAATTCCGTTTCTTGTACCATTTTCAGAACTAGCTTCAGAACCCTCTCCAATAAAACCATATCTATCTGCTTTTACAACAATATTTCCGGTAGTTAAATTGGAGTTGTATTCTATATTCCCATCAAATTTCATAAATGTTTCATCGGTTAAACTAGCATCAAAAATATATTCTGCAATGTGTGGCAGCCCATCATTTCCTAAAGAATTGCTATACAAATCTTTTGTTCCGCTTGATTGGTATGAGAATGCCAAACGTCCATCACCATGAATATACATGTTGTAAGATTCACTTCTATCAAAATCTAAAAAAGACCAGTTTGTATTATACACATCATCAATAAAAGATGTGCTATAAACTGCAAAAGCATGCAAATCTGTAATAGCTTGTGAAGCGGTATATTTTTTATTTCTAATGTACATGTAATCACTGCTACCATCAAACTCTAAAGTAGGATTAAAATTCATTAAACTACTTGTAGAAGGAATATTTGAAGCATTGCTTTGGTACGCATGTGCGTTGTTAAAACTACCATCTGTTAAACTTAAATCGCTACCGCTAGTGGTTGTGTGGTCTGCTCTTAAATAAATATCAAAGTTAGCTACAGAAACTCCTGCTATTTTAGCATCGGTTACTATAAATGTAATGTAATCTCCATCTGAAATATTAACATCTTTATAATAATATGTTCCATCATCGGTCATGGTATACCTTGTGTCTGTAACATCAAAAACATCATCACCAGAACTTACAATTAAATCTACACTTGTTCCTGTAGGAAGTTCTGCTTTAGGAAAAGCAACATAAATAGTACCTGTGTCTGTTCCACTTTCTTTAAACAACCACTTGGTTCTTAAAATATTTTCGCTTGCACCTGCGTTGTATGTGTCATACCCTGCAAGTCCATTTTCTCCAAACAACAAATAAGCCCCAGATGGTAAAGAGGTTCTTGCTCCATTGCTATTGGCAGATGAATAATCATTTGTTGTAGAAACAATTAAATTGGATTTTTCTGATTTGGCTATTTTTTGATGAATAGCTCCTGTTGTACTATCATTAATAATTCCTGCTACATTATTCCAATAGGTAGTATTGTCCCAAATTGTAGTTCCACTTGAGTTTAGGTATGTAGCGTTTGATGAATTTAAAGTAATACCATATTTTAACGCTAAATAAGATTCTATTTTTAAAACCTCTGTTGCTGTTATAGATCCTTTGTCAAATAAAATTACTTCTGCTATTTCTCCATCATAAAAAACATCATTTCTAGATCCATTTTCACTAGATGCTTCAGATCCGTCTCCTACAAAACCATATCGGTTTGCAGTTACGTTGATATCATTACTCACTCTATTCTGATTGTAATCCAAAGAACCATCTGCTCTCATTTGAGTTTCATTGGTTACCGAATTGTCAAAAATAAAAGTTGCTATGTGGGGAGAATTGTTATTGGTTACAGTGTTTGCATCTGCATCTATAATAGAACCACCAGATTTGTAAGACATTCTTAGTTTTCCATTTCCACTTACACTTAAACTGTAAGATTCACTCCTGTCAAAATCTAAAAAAGCCCAGTTAGCGGTAGTACTACCCGAAAACCCTGTTCTGTAAACTACAAAAGCATACAAATCGCTAATATTAGTTCCGTTGGTGTAATTTAAGGTTTGAACCGCTAAAAAATCTTCTACTCCATCAAAACTAAAAGTTTCGTTGTAATTAAACAATACTGATTGTGTTGGTTTATTAGCTGGTGTAGCTTGATATGCATTGTATCCTACCCCACTTTTATCTCCCCATGTTAGTGTTCCAGAATCTGTTACGTTACTATCTGCCGATAACCAAATTGACATATTTGTAGTAGAGACTCCCCCTGGAGTTTGAGAATAAACTAGAAAATTTATAAAAAAGACTATTATTAATAATTTTTTCATAATGATAATTCACTGGGTTTAGTTAGGTAAGCACAACCCATAAAAATATTACTACAAATTCATTATACATACAATAAATAGACAAATGGTGTAATTATAAAGACTAATCAAATACTTTACTACAAAAAAACATAACAAATATCATTTTTAATTAAACTTATCACAAACAAAACACACCTAACCTTTTAAATTTATAAAACCATTTTTTTTTTATTTTTCAAATAATTTGACCTTATTTTGTAGCTAAATTTTATGTGAATATGCAAACAATACAATCTACAAGCTATCCTGTTCATTTTCAAGAAACTGGTTACAATGCCTTAAATAATTTTATTACAACAAAAGGCTTTACAACTATTTTTATTTTGGTAGATGAAAACACACACGAACATTGTTTGCCTATTTTACAACAAGAAGTTACAGCAAATGTAGTTTTTGAAGTTATAGAAATAGAATCTGGAGAGGTAAACAAAAATTTAGGAACTTGCATGAGTGTTTGGCAAGCTTTAACTGATTTGGGAGCTGACAGAAAAAGTTTATTGATTAACATTGGTGGTGGTGTGATTACCGATATGGGAGGTTTTGTAGCCTCTACTTACAAACGTGGAATTCAGTTTATTAACATTCCAACTACTTTACTAAGTATGGTAGATGCTTCTGTAGGTGGAAAAACAGGAGTAGATTTAGGGGTGTTAAAAAACCAAATAGGTTTGTTTGCAGACCCTGAAATGGTACTTATAGACCCTGTTTATTTAAAAACACTAGCAGAAATAGAAATGACTTCTGGAATGGCAGAAATTATTAAATACGGTTTAACCTACGACAAATCTTTGTGGGATCAATTTACCAATCAGGAAAATGACGTTGACTTGGTTGGAATGATTCACCGTTCTATTGAAATTAAAAACGAAGTAGTTTTAGAAGATAGATTAGAAGCTAACTTACGTAAGATTTTAAACTATGGGCACACTATTGGACATGCTGTTGAATCATACTTTTTAGAATCTGAAGACAAAAAAACATTAACCCACGGACAAGCTATTGCTTTGGGAATGATTACAGAGGCATATATTTCTAGTAAATTATTTGATTTTCCAGAAGATGATTTAACTTTAATAAAGAAAACAATTACTAGAATTTTTGGAAAAGTACCTGTTTTAAAAGAAGATTACCCTGCTGTGATTGATTTAATGAAACACGACAAAAAAAATGTAAACGGACAGGTAAACTTTGTATTACTTGAAGGTATTGAGAAATATAAAATAGACTGTAAGGTTTCTATTGATTTGATTAAAGAATCTTTGGATTATTATTTAGTTTAAAACAAGTTCATCAAGTGCAGTCAACATATTAGGATCATCGAGCGTAGTTGAGATGTATTTGTATTGAATGAAAAATAAATCAAAAAGAAGTTATTGTCATTTAGCAGTCTGTACTGAGTTACAACCAAAGTAGACTGGAGACACCTAGTTATCAACACTGCTAAAAAGATCTTATTATTTAAAATAATATATAAATTAATGAGTGCTACTGATGCTTTTTTTGAGAAACAAGAAGAACCCAACAAAAGTGTGTTTTTATTTCTTAGAAATTTCATCCATCAATACCATTCAGAAATAACATTGCATTTAAAATGGGGACTACCTTATTTTTATTTTAAAGCAAAGCCATTGTGCTATCTTTGGAAAGATAAAAAAACAAACGAACCTTACATTAGTTTTGCGAAAGGTCCAGATTTACATCATTCTGCATTAGTACAAGGAAATAGAAAAATTTTTAAAATACTCCCTATCAACCCAAATAAAGATATTGATCTAAATTTGTTGCAAGAAATTTTAGACCAAGCCATTAAACTCTATTAAACACTGTTATGACAAATCAAAATATACTTTTACACAAAACCTTAAAAGATTATTTTGGATACGAGCAGTTTAGACCTTTACAAAAGGAAATTATTACCAGTATTCTAGAAGGAAACGATAACTTAGTGATTATGCCTACTGGGGGTGGAAAATCTATTTGTTACCAATTGCCTGCTATTTTAATGGACGGATTGACTTTAGTGATATCTCCTTTAATAGCCTTAATGAAAGATCAGGTAGATGCATTAAATGCCAACGGAATTTCTGCAGCATTTGTAAACAGTACCCAAACAGATTTTGAGAATTCTTCTATCATAGAAAAGGTAAAAGCCAAAGAAATTAAATTGCTCTATTTGGCTCCTGAAAGTTTGGCCTTTTTTGAACAACTTTCTCAGGTTTGCGAAATTAGTTTAATTGCTGTAGACGAAGCTCACTGTATTTCCTCTTGGGGACACGATTTTAGACCTGCTTATACTCAATTATCTTTTTTAAAAAAAAGATTACCTAACACACCTTTGGTTGCCTTAACTGCAACTGCAGACAAAGCCACTAGAGAAGACATTGCCAATCAGTTAGACATTGCCAATGCCAAAAGAAACATCAGTTCTTTTAATAGAGCTAATTTAAGTCTAGAAGTCAGACCTGCACAAGACAGGGTTAAACAAATTGTAGATTTTGTAAAATCTAGACCTAATGAATCTGGAATTGTATATTGTTTAAGCAGAAAACAAACCGAACAATTAGCCGATAGGTTAAAGAAAAGCGGATTTAAAGCAGCTGCTTATCATGCTGGATTACCTGCCGATGTTAGAAGCAAAACCCAAGAAAACTTTATTCACGACACCACTCCTATTATTTGTGCAACCATTGCTTTTGGAATGGGAATAGACAAATCTAACGTTCGTTGGATTATACATTATAACTTGCCTAAAAATATAGAAGGATATTACCAAGAAATTGGTCGTGCAGGACGTGACGGACTAGATTCCGAAACCATTTTATTCCACTCCTATGCAGATGTGATTCAACTCAGAAAATTTGCAGAAGGATCTGGAAACCAAGAAGTACAGTTAGCCAAACTAGAAAGAATGCTGCAATACGCAGAAGCGACTAGTTGTAGAAGAAATATATTACTAAGTTATTTTGGAGAAACTGCTACCAAAAAATGTGGGAACTGTGATGTCTGCAAACATCCTCCTGTTATTTTTGATGGAACTATTATTGCTCAAAAAGTATTGTCTGGAATTTTTAGATTGCAAGAAAACGAGCCTTTAAACGTAGTCGTCGATTTTTTAAGAGGTTCGCAAAATGCAACCATTTTAGACAAAAATTATCATTTACTAAAAACCTACGGAGTAGCTAAAGACATTGCCTGGAAAGATTTGCAACAATACATGGTTCAACTCATTAACCAAGGATTTTGTGAAATTGCTTTTCATGAAAACAATACATTAAAACTAAACGAACTTTCTAAAGAAGTGTTGTTTAACGGCATGAAAGTTTCTTTAACTAAACCAGCAGATTTTGTTAAAGCTGAACCTAAAACGCAGCAAAAAACAAGCACTCCTAAAAACAATTTATTTGAGCGTTTGCGAACTTTACGTTTAGAACTAGCAACTGCCAAAGGTGTTCCTGCTTACGTGGTGTTTAGTGATGCTACTTTAAAAGCCATTGCAAACGAACGTCCTGTTACCGATGAAGATTTTTTAGAAATAGAAGGAGTGGGTCAAAAAAAACTACAAGATTATGGTTATGATTTTATTACAGAAATCATAAAATTTAACAAAGAAAAAGTAAGCAAGCCTACTAAAAAGAAAAAAGGAAAATCAGCTACTCATTTAGAAACCTTAGAATTACACAAACAAGGTTTGTCTGTAGAAGAAATTGCCAAAGAAAGAGGTTTAACTCCAAATACAATTCAGAGTCATTTTGTAAAACTATATAACGAAGGCATTCAAATAAACCTAACAGACTTTGTTTCGGAAAAAGAAATTGAATCTGTTAGAGAAGCCATGACCAAAGTAGAAAATCCTAAATCACTAAAAAGTTATTATGAGTATTTTAATGAGCAATTAGAATATGCAGCTATTAAAATGGCTTTGGTGGTGATTGAAAATGAAGAAAAATAAACACACACTACAATCGTTCTTAAATACACACTTAAAACTGTTCTAAAATATTAGTTGTATCTTAATTATTAAAGAATTTGAAAACACATGGAATTAGAACCTTTATATCTTACCTTTAAACTGGCTGCTATTACAACCTTTTTATTGTTCTTTATAGCCATTCCTCTATGTTACTGGTTGGTACAAACACGTTCTAAATTTAAACCTATTATAGAAACTATTGTTAGCATGCCTTTGGTACTACCTCCTACTGTTTTAGGATTTTACTTTTTGGTGTTTTTAGGACCTAACCATTTTATAGGATTGTGGTTGCAAAATACATTTGGCATACACCTTGTTTTTTCTTTTACAGGATTAATAGTAGCTTCCATTCTTTACAGTTTACCTTTTATGGTGCACCCTATTCAAGCAGGATTGGCAGCATTGCCAACATCTTACACAGAAACAGCGCAACTAATGGGTAAGTCTCGGTTTTTAATTCTAAGCAAAGTATTATTACCCAATATAAAACCCGCTATTCTTACAAGCATTGTTTTAACTTTTGCACACACTATTGGAGAATTTGGAGTGGTTTTAATGATTGGTGGAAACATTCCTAACAAAACCAAAGTAGCTTCTATTGCCATTTATGATGAAGTAGAAGCGTTAAACTACACAGCAGCCAATCAATATTCTCTTATTTTATTAGGAATTTCTTTTACGGTATTGTTATGTGTATATTTAATTAATGGTGGTTATTTAAAACGTGTGGTACAATGATTAAATGTGAATTTTCTAAAACCTATACCAGTCATCAAAGAGCTTTTACCTTAAACATAAATTCCTCTTTTAAACACAAGGCAATCAATGTGATTTATGGTCCTTCTGGAGCCGGAAAAACATCTTTATTACGTTTAATTAGCGGTCTAGATAAAATTGATGAGGGAATTGTAAAATTCAATCATGTTTATTGGGAACATAGCGCTAAGAGAAAAAGAACACCTATCGCTAAAAGAAACATTGCTTATGTATTTCAGGATTATGGTTTGTTTCCTAATATGACCGTTTTAAACAACTTAAAGTTTGTTAAAAAGAAACTGAATCAAGAATTGCTAAACGATGTAATTGCCACTCTAGAAATTAAACATTTATTAATGACCAAACCCAATGAACTTTCGGGGGGTCAAAAACAGCGTGTGGCTTTGGCTAGAGCATTGGTACAACAACCCGATTTGTTACTGTTAGATGAACCTTTAACAGCTATTGATGAAGTTTTAAGACACAAATTGCAATCGTACTTAATTACTTTGCAAAAAAAGTATCAGTTTACCGTTATTATGGTTACGCATAGTTTACAAGAGGTTTTAAAAATAGCGCATCACGTTTGTGTAATGAACCACGGAGAAGTTATAGACCAGGGAACTACAGAAATTTTGTTATCTAAAAATCCTGACAATACTTTAAAAGGAACTATTTTACACATCAACAAAACAACAATAACAATATTAATTGGAGTGCAACAAATTTTGGTAAACAAATCACAAATACTAGATACAGACTATGCACAAGGACAAATTATTCGTGTTTTAATTCAAAACAACTTGACTTAAGTTTTATGCCCCTGGTTCTATTGTTTTCTAAATAGTTCTAACTACTTCAGTTATTTTTTTTCTAGATTTTGGTTTTATGTGTAGCTGATTTACATCTTTTTCATGTCTATATCCTATGGCTACAGCCAAAATACTTCTATAATCATCGTTTCCTAAAATAGCATCATAAGCCTTTGGTTCTATTCCTTCCATAGGAGTTGCATCTATTTCCATAGTAGCACATGCACTTAAAAAAGTACCCAAAGCAATGTATACTTGTTTATCCATCCATATTTTTACGTCACTTTCAGAATGATGTTCCGTAAAATCATCATAAAACCCCATAGCATATTCTGGCAACCTTTCCTTCAATTCGTTTTTAAATTTTGATAAATTATCAATACTTCTAAAAACAACCACCGTATCACAGTCTAACACTTTTTGTGTATTGTGTTGCGATACTTTAGACAATTGTTCTTTTATAGTAGCATCAGACACAAAAACAAATTCCCAAGGCTGACTGTTGATGGATGATGGAGATAAAGTTAAAATTTCTTGTAATTTTTGAATTTTATCCACATCAATTCTTTTAGAATGATCATATAATTTAGTCGTATATCTATTTTTTATTGCTTTTAAAAAATCCATTTTTATCTTATTTTTTAGTCCTACAAAGTTTCACAATTTCCTGTTTCTACATCACAAAAATCGCCTATAATTTCTTTAGGTGCCAATTGATTTAACATATCTACCAAAGTAAAGTTAGAAACCGCTCCAGAAATCCGATGTTTTTGCGCTACAACATACGTTGGCACAGCTTTTACATGTAATTCTTTGGCTTGTTTTTCTTTGGTTAGCACCGCATTTTTATATTGATTGTCATCATTCCATACATCAACAACTTCTTCTTCAGACAAAAAATCCTTAATTATCTTAACCAGGGTATTTAATTTGGTTAAATCTTCTCCTTTAGAAAAATATGCTGTTTGTATAGCATGCAAAACCTCCAATCCTACTCCTTTTTCTTCGGCTTTTAGAATTACTTGATGAATTTTTAAGGTATTCGGAATTTTAGAAAACTTATTCGGATTAATATCTAAATTTTCTGACTCTCCAGCCTCAATCACTTTTTCGTAAGCTTTTAATACATTGGTAACTCCTTTTGCCTCCCAATATTCTTTGATAGAAATCCCTTGTTCAGAAAGATTAGGCCTTATTTGAAAAGGAACTAAATGTATTTGTACATTGGTATTTGTTTTGTTGATGGCATTCACCAAACGTTGATGTCCTACATAACACCAAGGGCAAATAATATCATATATCAAATCTATTTGTAACGCTTCTGTTTTCATGATTTTTTAGACGTATAAAATTTTAAAACTAACAAAGTTTAATTTCGTAACAGAAGCAAAAGATATTCTTTATTTCTAAGCATCTAAACACTATTTTTGTGGTTATTATGGAGAATATAAAACAAGTTACTAAAAAATTGCACCGTGCTGTGGGAGAAGCTATAGAGCAATTTACAATGATTGAAGATGGAGACAAAGTAATGGTATGTTTGTCTGGTGGAAAAGACAGTTATGCAATGTTAAACATGATGTTGCATTTTCAGAAAGTAGCTCCTATTTCTTTTGAAATTGTGGCTGTTAATTTAGACCAAAAACAACCAGGATTCCCTGAAGAAGTACTGCCTACTTATTTAAGTAACTTGGGAGTTGATTATAAAATTATAGAAAAAAATACCTACAAAGTGGTGATGGAAAAAACTCCAGAAGGGAAAACCACCTGCAGTTTGTGTTCTAGATTAAGAAGAGGAACTTTGTACGAAGCCGCTAAAGATTTGGGATGTAATAAATTGGCTTTAGGACACCATAGAAATGACATTCTAGAAACCTTTTTCTTAAACTTTTTCTTTGCTGGAAAAATAGAAACCATGCCTCCAAAATTTGTAAACGATGCTGGAGATTTGGTCATTTTAAGACCTATGGCTTTTTGTAGAGAAAGTGATATTGAAACCTATGCACACCATTTAAAATTCCCTATTATACCTTGTAATTTGTGTGGATCTCAAGAAAACTTACAACGTAAAAAAGTAAAACAAATGATAGAAGATTGGGAAGCAGATTTTCCTGACAGAAGTTCTATTATGATGAATGCTTTGCAAAACGTATACCCCTCTCACCTACTAGATCGTGATTTGTATGATTTTAAGAATCTTGAAAGCTTGGTTCCTAATAAAAATTAGATTTTTAAAAACTTAATTCCTTTATTTAAATAGTTTTAAAATGGCACATAAAACTATACATTACAAATCTGTTTCCTATTTTTTACAAAAATTAGAATATCCTAAATCTAATTTTTCAGATTTTGCCTACATCAATCTAAAAGATTTAAATGTTCCTAAAGAGCTTATAAACTTAAAAGTTACTTGTGAGTTTTACTGTATTATGTTTAACAAAGCTTCTAACAATCTTCGTTATGGTGTTCAAGAATACAATTTACAATCTGGTTCTTTAGCTTTTGTAGCTCCAAATCAAGTGATAGAAGGAACAGAAAATAGCAACAGTAAAAAAGGATGGATTCTTTGTTTTTCTCCTAAATTTTTAAAGAAAACAAACTTGTTAAATACTTTAGATAGTTTTAATTTATTTTCCTACGAACTAAATACAGCGCTAGAATTAAAGCCAAAACTAGAAAAAATAATTAATAGTTGCGCAGAACGAATTGCGAACGAAATAACTATCAACGATGAATTTTCTAAAGGTATTATTTGTTCTGAACTAGAATTAATACTTAGGCATGCTTCTAGAATACTACAAAAGCAACTACAATTAAAAGCTATTACCAAAACCAATGATATCATTGTGAGTATAGAAAAAATTCTTGAAAATTATTTTTCTAAAGAACTACAACTAACCCATGGAATCCCCAAAATAAACTACTTGTCTGATTGTTTAAATCTTTCGGATAAATATCTAAGCAATTTAATATATAAAATTACTGGAATTAAGACAACAGATTACATCAATCAATTTGTCATTAACAAATCAAAAATTAAGATTTTAAACACCCAAAATACCATCCAAGAAATAGCTTATGAAATGGGGTTTACACAACCACATTATTTTATCAAACTATTTAAAAAATACAACGATGTAACCCCAAAAACCTATAGAGAACTACACCAATAATCTATTTCTACTTTTTTGTTATTACATCCATCTTTTGTGTTATTCTAACGATAGAATCTTCTGTTTTTTTGTTTTTTATAAATTATAAAAAACATGAAAAAAAAATTACTACCTATTTTAAGCTTTTTAGCAGGGTTTTATGCAATGGCACAAAACGTAAACATACCCGATGCTAACTTTAAAAATTACTTATTAAACAATACTGCAATCAATACAAATTCTGATTCTGAAATTTCGATTACCGAAGCGCAAGCTTTTACAGGAACAATATCAGCAACAGGTATAGGGATTACAGATTTAACCGGAATTGAAGCCTTTGTGAATATTACCACATTAGAAGTTTACAATAATAATTTAACTTCTTTAGATGTGAGTAATAACACTAGCTTAACACGATTACATTGTGCCAACAACCAAATAACTACATTGGATGTAAGTAATATTCCAACACTAACTCAAATTCACTGCCAAAACAATCAATTGGTTAAGTTAAATTTAGCTAATGGCAACAATGCTAATTTTTCTTACATGAAATCTTACGGAAATCCTAATTTAACCTGTATTCAGCACGATGCTAGTTTTACGCCATCTTACACCAATGCTGGTCAGTATGCTACAGGTTGGACTAGAGATGCAAGCTCTAGTTATTCTATTAACTGTGGTTATGAACCTATTTATGTAAATGTAAATGCTACAGGTGCAAATGATGGTAGTTCGTGGGCTGATGCTTACACTACAATACAAGATGCCTTAGCTGTTGCCGGTACTAATAGTAGAATATGGGTGGCTAAGGGTATTTATAAACCATCTGCACAAAACACACCTTTAGAAATTAACGAAACTATTTCTATTTATGGAGGTTTTAATGGTACTGAAACTGAACTATCGGACAGAGATGTAACAAAAATTAACACAGACAATGCTACAATTATTACTGGTGATATGAATGGTGATGATATTGATGGTGATTTTGCAAGTAATAAAACAGATAATGCCGATAGGTTAATATTGGTAGATGCTATTGGTATCAATCTTAATGGTTTGGTATTTCAAAATATTTACGACAATACAAGCAATGCACATAACCAAGATAATGGAGTTATATATTCAAAACAGGTTGGAGCTTCAACTTGGATAGAAAACTTAAGCATCAAAAACTGTGCTTTTAAAAACAATTACAGTAACGACTTTTTAATAAAAGGAATTGGTTTAAAAGATAATTTCAAACTTTACAACGTTAGTTTTATAAACAATGTAAGTACTGGACAAAGTATTATTTTATTACATGCAGATCGCTTTAACGAGATTTATGCAGACTTTACCAATGTATTGTTTGCGGATAACCAAACCAAATTTTCTGTTATCAATGCATACAGAATTCCTAATGGTTCATTTACAAACTTTAGAGAATTACACCTAACTTTAAATAATAACTCATTTATAAACAACAATGTTGTTAATATCAATAACACATCTTATGGTCAATGTATTATTATGGGATCGGAAAATACTTGGGGTCAGTTACTTGTAAACAATTCTATCTTTTTCGGAAATACCTTAAATGGAAATTATGCCGACAGAGATATTTCATATGGTACTCAGGGTAATCATTACCTATTAAATATTAAAAACTCAATTGTTCAAACCTCAAATAACGGAGGAGCTTCTGGTAGTTATAGTGCACCCTCATTTACAAACGTTCAAGATTTAGATCCAAACACAATATCTCTCCATTTAGATGCAGAATACAAACCAACTTCTGCTTCTAATTATGTATTAAATCAGGGAGACAATACCCTTTTTGACACAAATACATATGGTAGTTTAGACCTCCAAGGTACTAACAGAGTTTATAACACAACTATTGATTTAGGAGCTTATGAATACAATGGTACATTAAGTTCTAAAAACCTAACAAAGGACACTTCGGTTCGTATATATCCTAAATTAGTAGAAAATGAGTTACACATTGCAACAAACTCATCCATTATAAAATATGTTATATACAATATTACAGGAGGCTTGGTACAAGAAAACAATCTAGTAACAAACAACACAATTAATTTGTCTAATTTAACTACAGGAGTATATATTCTTAACCTAAAAACTGAAAAAGGAATTTCAATTCAAAAATTCATTAAAAAATAATCCGTTGTAAAATCAACGTAAAACCTACATTAAAAGCCCTCATTTGTTATAAATGAGGGCTTTTTAAATTCTAAATATTTTAAAATACATCCATAAAAAAAAGCTTAAGAAATACATCTTAAGCTTTTAGTTTAAAGAGTTATCAACTCTTGGGTGAAGGACCGGATTCGAACCGGCGACCTCCTGAACCACAATCAGGCGTTCTAACCAACTGAACTACAATCACCATTTGCGCGCATTTGCGTTAGCGGTTGCAAATATAAGACGTTTCTTAGTTTCTACAAAGAAAAAAATCAAAAAATATTTGATAATTTTTTAACGGCAACATAACGTTCTGAGGTAAAGCCTTCTGCATAATCAACCCCTATAATTCTACCCAAATCTTTAGCTCTGTAATTTACACTTTCAAAGAAATTTTTGCTAGTTATAGGTGATTCTGGCTCATTGCTATTTGGATCATAAAATTGAGATTTGAATGCTTTTATAGCATTTTCTTTTACATCCATATAATCAGACACATCTACCACAAAATCTGGTTCTAAACCTTTCCACTGAATATAATGATATACGTTTTTAGGCCTCCAAGCTTCTTGCTCCCCAAAACCTATATCTGTTTTAATAGCTCTTAATCCTGCTAAAAAACAAGCATCAGAAGCCAATTTACTTCCTTTTGCATGGTCTGGATGTCTATCATCAATGGCATTACACAACACTATTTCTGGTTGGTATTTTCTAATAATCTCTACAATTTTTAATTGGTACTCTTTGGTGTTTTCTAAAAAACCGTCGGGTAATCCTAAATTTTCTCTTACCATAACTCCCAAAATTCCTGCTGCAGCTTCCGCTTCCATGGCTCTAATCTTTGGAGTTCCTCTGGTTCCTAATTCTCCTTTGGTTAAATCTAAAATTCCTACTAATTTTCCTTCTGCCACTTCTTTGGCAATGGTTGCACCACATCCTAACTCTACATCGTCTGGGTGTGCTCCAATGGCTAATATGTCTAATTTAAAACTCATAATTATTTTGTAATCCAAGCTATAATACTTGGGTCGTTCGGTTTTGTTTTAGGGTTTATAATTTTTTCTAATTTTCCATCTCTACCAATTAAATATTTCTGAAAATTCCATTTTACTTTAGAATCTTTAAATCCATTTAATTTTTTGTGGGTTAAAAACTGATAAATTTCTGCCTGATTTTTTCCTTTTACATCTATTTTAGACATCATCGGAAACGTTACTCCGTAATTTAATTGACAAAATTCTTCTATTTGTTGATTGTTTCCTGGTTCTTGAAATAAAAAATCATTTGATGGAAACCCTACAATTTCAAAATTATAAGAATCTTTATATTCTGTATAAATTTCTTGCAATTGTTTGTACTGAGGAGTTAATCCACATTTAGAAGCTGTGTTTACAATCATTACCTTCTTCCCTTTTAAGGTCGAAAAGTCAAAATCATTTCCTTGCAAATCTTTTACCACAAAATTGTACAAATTGGTTTTGTTGGTGGTTAATTTTACTTTAGAACTTTTAAAGGCATAAATTCCTATAACAACTAAAGGGAGTATTATATAAATATATTTCATGGTCATAAAATGTGTTTATTCTTCTCTCAAAGATAGGCTACCACTTTGTCGTAATCAAATGTAATATATTTCAAGGTAGTGTTTAGAATTGTTCTTATTTTTGAAAACTATGATTAAAATATGTGTTTTAGGAACTGGTAAAGTTGGGCTTCATTTAATTCATGCATGCATCAATCACCCTAATATTGATTTGATTCAAATTTACAACAGATCTGCCAAAGGTGTAGAATTATTTAAAGATATGTTGTCTATAACTCACCAAATATCTGAATTAAAACAAGCAGATATTTACCTTGTAGCATTGCCAGACTCCGTAATTCCTTTATTAAATTTAGAACATTTAAAGGGCTTAGTAGTTCATACCTCAGGAACCGTTCCTTACACCAACCTAAAAGCATTAAAAAGAGGTGTGCTCTACCCTCCACAAAGTTTTACCAAAGAAAAAAAAATTAGTTTTAAACAAATACCTTTGTGTCTAGAAACAGAATTTGATACCGATTTTATTCTATTGGAAAATTTTGCAAAATTGCTGTCAAATGTGGTCTATAAAATCAATCAAACCCAAAGACAAAAGCTACATTTAGCAGCTGTATTTGTAAATAATTTTAGCAATAGAGTTATGGGGATTGCTTATGATATTTGTAAAGAAAATCAATTAGATTTTAACATTTTACAACCTATAATACAAGAAACATTTTTAAAAGCCCAATTATTTCCTCCGCATATCTCTCAAACAGGACCTGCATTAAGAGGAGATGATAAAACCATACAAACACATTATAATCAATTAAAAGGTACTGACTTAGAAGTTTATAAAATATTAACCAAATCTATACAAGAAAAACATGGCACAGAGTTATAAAGAATTACTAAACAATATAAACGCATTTATTTTTGATGTTGATGGAGTTTTAACCAACGGAATGGTTACTATTTTTCCGAACGGAGAATTGGTAAGAAACATGAATATTAAAGATGGATATGCTTTAAAAACAGCTATTGATGCCGGATATCCTGTTTGCATTATTTCTGGCGGAAGCAACGAAGGAGTTAGAACCAGATTGCAAGGGTTAGGAATTACAGAAATTCATTTAGGAGTGCATGATAAAATTAAAAAGTACCATGAAATTTTAGAAAAACACGGTTTAAAGGCTGATGAAATTGTATACATGGGAGATGATATTCCTGACTATCCTGTTATGGAATTGGTAGGAATGCCTTGTGCACCTCAAGATGCAGCTCCAGAAATTAAAACCATTTCTAAATATGTATCCCCCATTAAAGGTGGTGAAGGTTGTGTACGCGATATTATAGAACAAGTGTTACGTGTGCAAGGTAAATGGAATGGTAAATTTTATGCAAAATATGATTAAAACTTTTTTTTCTTTACAACAAATACAAATTCTCTAAAACTAGACAAACCTCCTTTAACATTGTTTTTTATCACTAAAAACATAAGAGGTAACTTTTTACATATTCATTTTGTCGTTTTTATATTTTTAAAAGTAGTATTACAGAATACTAACAACAAAAAACTATAAATAATGAGAAAAATTTATTTTGTAAAGAAAAAAATTAACATATTAGTAATCCTATCTTTTTTTTATACCCTGATAGGAACAGCACAAAGCACCCCAACATTTAACTCAGACCCTAAGCCTCAAGGTAAAAAATGGGTAAAAGTTGACAATTTAACAGATGAATTTAATGACAACTCTCTAGACTCAAACAAATGGACAAAATCTACATGGAATTATGATGTTCCTGTAGAAATGACCGCAGACAATGCCAACTCTGGAGAATGGGATGGATATCTTTGGATTAGAGCCACATTAGACCAAAGAGCAGAAAGATGGTTTAGATCTGCTAGAATTATGTCAAAAGTTCAAATAAGTTATCCTATGTATACAGAAAGTAGAATTCGTTCTTCTAATATTTCTGCGTATACTACCTATTGGTTAAACAATGGTGATATTAACAATCGTGATGAAATTGATATCATAGAAAACAATGCCAATCCATCTTGCGAATGTCAACCCGATTTTCCTTGGAAAATGAATTCTCAGTATTTTCAAGCAGATGAAAATAAAAGTCCACAAACAGTTCGTCAGCATGGAAACTTTGACAACAGAAATTTATCCTCTAACAATCCTCTTAACGGTAAAAAATGGAATGAGGAGTTCCATATTTTTGGAGCATACTGGTCAGACTCTAAAAATGTTCAATTTTATTTAGACGGAGAACCAGCAGGTAGTATTTATGTAGGAGACCATTTAGATGGAAATACTTATGACCGTGAATTTACCAGAGATTTAAATATTATTTGGGATTTATGGACTACAGATGCAGATTGGATTGGTGGACTTGCCAACCAGAGTGATTTAACCAATAACAACATTAACACCATGTATGTAGACTGGGTAAGAACCTGGAAACTAGAAAATCAAGAATTTTATATTGTTAATAAAGAAACAGGCAAAAAATTAAGAACCAATGGTAGTAATAATTTTGTAGACTTAGAATTGGTACCAAATTCATGGAATGGTACGCCTACAAAATGGAGAATGGTAGATGCTGGAAACGGATATTTCCATTTAAAAAACACGGCTAACGAAAAGTTTTTTAGACCACTTAGCAACAATACCAACATAACTAGCGATGCCGATGGAACTCCAATAGTACAAGTTCCAAATACTTATACAGGTGATTATACCAAATTTAAAAAAGTAAGCACTAGTAGTACTGGAAATTATTTTTATTTACAAAACAAAGCAACTGGAATGTATTTTCGCCCAGAAAACTCTAATGATTATAGTCAAATACAACAAAGACCCAATACCTACAAAGGAAACTGGACTCAGTGGCAATTTGTGGATGTAAATTCTGGAGCATTAGTTACTCAAACACCTAGCAGCTCTAGACAAACTATTGATTCAAATAATTTTAACAACAATAATGATATTATTTTTAGAGTAAGCCCAAACCCTGTTTCCACAGGAGATGTTTTAAACGTTTCTTTAAACTTAAACAATAAACTAGCAACGTTAAATATTTACAGTGTATATGGAACTTTAGTACAAAGCATACAAACAAAAGACAATAACACCTCTATAAACACAACTAATTTAAAAGGAGTTTATATTTTAAAAGCAGAAACAGAAACCAACACTTATACTCAAAAATTCATTGTAAAATAACCCCTATTAAAACTAAAAAGCATTTACCTTAAGGTAAATGCTTTTTTTAATTATGGTAATATTTCTTTTGGAATATCTAATTTTCCATCATGAGCACCTTTGGCAAAGTTGCTTATATTGTATGTATTGGCCTGAGACCAATCACACTCTATCCTACCATCACCCAAAACAATAGAACCTAACTTATTTCTAAACCAAGCTGCAAGTTTTCTATATTTTTTGGTATTGGCAACATTGTTACGTTCTAACGGATCTTTCTTTAAATCGTACAACGCCAACTCTGCATCTTCTACAGAACAATTTAAAGCCCATTTTACATTTTGATTAGGTTTCCAATTCTTCATATATTGTGGCCTAGTTCGCATAGAAAAAGCAAAATCTTTAGATCTTAAATATGCTCTATGCCCTGCTATTAAATTCATTTCTCCTACAATATAATCACGTTTAGGAGCCGTACCATTTATTGTTTTTTGTAAATCTACTCCATCTAAATAGTTATATGCTTCTGTGTCTATAGCAACTCCTCCAGCTTTCAACAATGTTGGAGCAACATCTACATATTCTATTAAATCTGTATTTACTTTTCCTTTAGGTACTTTTTTCTTGTCAGATGCAACTACAATCATAGCACCTCTAGTAGATTTTTCCCAAGGAGAAAATTTAGCTTCTATTCCTTGTTCTCCTAATTGCCATCCATGATCTCCTACAGTATAAACAATTAAATACTCTTGATTGTTTTTTTCACAATAGTTTTTAAAAGCCTTTACTGCATCACCAATCAAGGCATCTGCATAAGCACAAAAAGCATAATAATCTTGAATTGCTTGTTGTTTTTCTGAATCGGTCATGTCAGAAAAATTTAAATTTCTGTGCAATCTTTTTAACTGAGGAGTAAATGTTTCCATTTCTTCTTTGCTAAATGCAGGTACTTTGTATTTTTTCTTCTTAAACTTATCTCTAAAAGACTTTGGAGGCAATACAGGTGTGTGTGGTAAATGAAATCCTAAATTAACCAATAAAGGTTTTTGACTGTTAGCTCCTTTTTTTTGTTTACCGTAAGTGTTTTTAAATGTAGAATTTGCATTTTGTAAATACAATTTCATTTCTTCTACAATTTTACCATCAATGGTTTGTCCTGCTGGCATTGGATTTTCTCCACCTAAAATTAAATCTTTCATTCCAAAACGCGTATAGGAACGTAAAATTTCATATTTCTCTTCCATTTGTTTACGTTTCTGCACATCAGCATCGCTTACAGGATCTTTTTTCTTTTTCATGCTAATAAGATAATGCTCTACTTTTCCGTCTGGAGTTTTAATGCGTTCCTCTGTTCCTATTAGTTTCCATGTACCAGGTACATAAGCTGGCTGAGCCCAAAAATCACCTACATCATTCTTTTGCAAATCATGTTTAAAACTTACTTTGTAATTGTAATGTCCTGGGTCTTTAAATGTTTGACCAGGTCCCCATTTAAAAATATATGCTCCATCTTTTCCAAACAAAGAAGTTACATATCCATGTTTTTGTAGGGTTTGTGGTAACGATGGTTTTACAAAGTCTGGCTCTTGATGAGTTTGTTCAAAAGCATAATGTCCGTTTCTAAAAGGGTAACGTCCACTTAACATAGAACCTCTAGAAGGACCACATGCAGGAGAATTATTGTATGCGTTTACAAACAAAACTCCTTCACTAGCTAATTGATCTATATTAGGAGATGAAACGTATCCTAATTTACTTTTTGATTTTCCTGTTGTTGCTCTATTAAAACACTCTAAAGCATCTGCTCTTTGATCGTCTGTAACAATCCATAAAATATTTGGTTTTTGTTGTGCTTTTGCCAAAGCGATGCAACTAAAACATATTAAAGCTGCCATCCATTTACTCTTCATCATAAGATTTATGTTGTGTTTTTAATGTTAATACTAACTACAAAAGTAATTGTTTACACACATACGTAATTCAAGGAACAATCAATGTTCAGTTTAAATAGAGTGATTCTCAATACATTTTTGAGTGTACAAACTCAAATTAAAAGACTTAAACTTTAGAACTGTCTCCTGCCATAAGACTAGATATGATATGATATTTTGGAAACTGGTCTATTATAATTTTTATAATTACTGTTATTGGAATAGATAATATCAAACCTGACACACCCCAAATAAACCCCCACAACATTAACATAACTAATATAGTAATTACGTTTATGGAAAAAGTTTTTCCCATAAAAATAGGTTCTAAAACACTACCAAAAATAGCTTGAACTCCAGAAATTGTTATTATAAAAAACAACAACGTACTCATTACTTCTATTTCTACCAACGCAAATAATGACAGCAGCACTATGGAAACTATAGAACCTATCATTTGAATAAAGTTTAAAGAAAACGCTAACAAACCCCAAAATATTGGAAAACTTACATCAAAAAAAACGCAAGCCAAACTAAACCCTATTCCTGTAAATAAGCTAATTACAAACTTTACTTTTACAAAAGTAATAATGTCTTTTTCTATTTTTCTAAATGTTTTTACAGAGGCATATTTTTGTTTAAATACTGTGTTGTTTAATAGTTTTTCCATGTTTACAGAACCCGCTAATAATAAAATGGCAAAAAACAAAGTCATTAAAGTCATAGAAATAATATCTCCTACAAAATCTATAGATGGCATTATTTTTCCTATTAAATTGTCTCCTTTAAAATAATGGCTCATTAGAGAGTCTCCTTCTACTCTTACAATTCCTAAGTTTTGCTCAATCATTACCACTAAATCAACAATTTTTGTTTCTGCTTTTTGAAAAAAAGTACTGTTGGCTCCTAAAATTTCATTGCTAGACAATTTAATCAATTCAACTCCTATTTTTCCTACAGCAACAGTTACTAATATAACTGCTAAAATTCCAACAAATTTTGGGGCTTTCTTTTTAGCAAACCACCTCATTAAAGGTAAAAACAACAAGGCTATAAACATAGCCAACACTAAAGGAATAAATATAAATGATAAGGTTTTTAATAAAAAAAAGATAAAAGGTATTACTAAAATTAACAATAGCATATTGGTGGTTCTTCTCTCTTTCATTTTTTATAATATGAGGGTTTACAACTACTCAAAAGTAATGATTTAACTTGTACTAATTGTTAAAATTAACGAATCTTAATTTTAAAAGAAAATGGCTAAAAAAGCTTTTAATTTCTGTATTATGAAGTTATTAAACCTACCGTATTAAACAAAACCCCAATTACAATTGCAATACCAAAGCTTAGCAATGTACCAATTAATACATATTCTGTTAATTGTCTGTCTTTAGCTCTTGTTAAATCACCAAATCTAAATATAGATTTTGCTGCCAATAAAAAACCTACAGCCTCCCACTTATTTAGCACAATAAATAAAAACACCAATAAACGCTCTAACATTCCTATGTAAGTTCCAGCATTTTTTAAAGAATTATGATTGTTGTGTAATGCTTTTACATCTTTATTCCAGTAACTAAACATAATTTTTAAAACTACAGAAGTTACAGAGGTTAATAAAACAATACACAAAGCATACAAAAAATATTGATTTTTAACAGGCTCCTTAAACACACAAAAAGGCTCCCAATAATAAAACACCCCTATAAGAACCATAATATGAGCCACTTGATCTGCCAAAAACAATATTCTTTTGTTTTTTAAAGGTCGTAACACTTTTATACCATCTATAATTAAATGTGTTATGGTTATGCATAAAATAGATGGAACGTATTGAGTTTTAAAGCCTAGAACAATTAATAAAACTAGACCATGAACACAACCATGTATATACAAATATTTAGAAGTTAGTTGTTTCTTTTCTTTGTCTGCTACCCAATTTTTAAACTGCAAAACAAAATCTCCTATAACATGGGCTAATAGTAATTTAATTAACAACATTTTTGATGTATTTCTTTGTTATAATATTCTATAAACTTTAAAATTTCATAATATCCAGCTCTTTTTAAACTACTACTTATATTGCTTTGTTTTTTATTTAGTAAAGTTGCTATTTCTGTTTGTTTGTATTTAGGGTTTTCTAACTGTTTACTTATTATTTCTGCCATGGCAGGTTTCCAATTATTCATAGATAATTGAGCCAAATCTAACATAATGTTTATTACCTCATCAAAAGTTGCCCAAGGAGTTTGAATGATTAATGTAGATTTTTTAAGTTGATCAAACGCAGTTCCAGAATTTATAAAAGCGGTTCCGTTAGAAGTGGTAACGCTATCGGACACATAACTAACCTCTCCTATTCCTATGGCTATTCTTATATCAATATCTGGTATTTGTTTGATTACTGATTTTATTAAGATTGCAGCATACAATGCTTGCTGAGGCATTAGTATTACTTGTAAACTATCTCCTCTAAACAATTCCCAATTTTTATCTTTTATGTTTAAAGTGATGAATGTATTTTTTAAAGCTTCTAACCATATTTCTGGAGAAACTTTTCTTGAATTTACAATATCGGCAGTAATTACAGCTTTCATTTTTTAAAATATATACATATTAGCATATAATTACAAATATATGCTTTTTTACATATATTTTTAGAAGTTTAATTTTTATTTAATTCATAAAAAAACCTTAGACTTTTATTATCTAAGGTTTTAAGTTTATTTTTGTATTAGTTCTGCAGGCTTAAAAGGCACCGAAATATCTATTAATTTCTCTTTATCAACCAACACCTTTTCTTTGATAAACTTAGTTCCTATTACATAAGCTTTGGCATTGTTTACAGCATCTACAGCCAATAAAACATCGTCTTTAAAATACCAGATAGAAAACTTTAAGTCTTCCTCTTTTCTTAACAATACTTGATTATATCCTTGAGACAAGCCTACCATTTGTAGTTTTACATCGTACTGATCTGACCAAAACCATGGAATACTATTGTAAATAGGATTTTTTCCTGCTATGGCAGCAGCGGCTATTTTTGCTTGATCTACCGCATTCTGAACAGATTCTAATCGTATAAATTGATTGTAATGCAAATTAAAATGGTACGTACAGTCTCCTATAGCGTAAATTGCATCATTGCTGGTTCTTGCTGTTTCATCTACTTTTATACCATTCTCAATAATTAAACCTATAGAATTAGCCAACTCTGTGTTTACAGAAATTCCCACTCCTACTACAATAACATCTGCTTTGTAAGAAGTTCCATCATCACACAAAACGGTATTTACTTTAGCTTCTGTTTGTATTTGTACTACATTTTTACTCGTTAATACATCTACTCCATGTTGATTGTGTAGATTTTTAAAAAAAGAAGACATTTCTGGAGCTGTAACCCTTGCTAAAATTCGTTCTTCTCTTTCTAAAACAGTTACCACAGCTCCCATTTTTTTTAAAGATGCTGCTGTCTCTAAACCTATATATCCGCCACCAATAACCACTACTTTTTTAGTGGTAGATGCCAACAATGCTGTACGAATGTTTTCTACATCTTTTGCGGTTCTTAGCGGATATAGATGATGTGCTGTTTGAATACCTTTTATTGGAGGAATAATAGGTCTTGCACCTGTAGCCAATACTAATTTGTCGTATGACTGAACAGCCCCATTATTTAAAGATATTTGCTGATTTTCTTTATCAATACTTAAAACTTCTACACCTAAATTTAATTGAATATTGTCTTTTGCATAACTTTCTTCAGATTTTAAGTGATACGCTTCTATTCCATCAGGAGATGTTAAATAAGCTTTAGACAAAGGAGGTCTATGATAAGGAAGTTCTGGGTCTTTATCATACAACACAATTGCTCCTTCCCAACCTTCTTTACGCAAAGCGGTCGCAAAATTTACTCCACCATGGCTAGCACCAATAACTACGCATACTTTATTTACAGACATCCTAAATTATTTAGCAACTTGTAAAACAACACCATCTAAAGCTTCAGAAATTTCTAACTGACAGCACAAACGGCTGTATTCACTTACATTATCATCTAACTCCAACATATCGTTTTCTATTTCACTTGCTTCTCCGGTTTTAGCAACATGCTCTGGCAACACGTGTACATGACATGTAGCACATGAACATACTCCTCCACAATCTCCATCTATACCTGGAACACCATTGTCTACCGCCAATTGCATTACAGATCCAGAAGTTGCTTCTAATTCTATTTTTTCGTTTTCGCTTGTAATAAAAGTTATTTTAGCCATTCTATTCTTTGTATTAGTTGTTTTGTTTGTTTTATTTAGTGAGCATTAAATTTTACAGTTAAACTATTATACCCTACTTTTCTTTTAAAATCTCCCAAATCTTCAATATTTTCTTTTGCTTCTAAAACATTTATAGAAGCTACTTTTTTTGCAATAGTTGTTAAAAAAATATTCATTATTTGACGAGCATGTGTAGCTCCTAAACAATTGTGTGTACCAAAACCAAAAGCTACATGCGGATTCAATTTTCTATCCAATACTACTTCATTTGGATTTTCAAACACAGTTTCATCTCTGTTTGCAGAAGCCCAACATAAAGAAATTCTTGTATCTGCTTTTACAGCATGTTCACAAACAGTAGTGTCTTCTGTAGCCACACGACCCATTTGAGTTAATGGAGAAAAATATCTAATTAATTCTTCTACGGCCTTTCCTGTATGTTCTGGATTGTTTCTTATATATTCTATGGACTTTGGATTGTCTGCAAAATAAGCTACTGAATTGGTTAATGCATTAATAACAGTATCTCTACCTCCTGCAAAAGTTAAAATCATTACCCCTTTAACCTCTTCTTTAGTTAATTTTTTACCATCTATTTCAGAAGCTAATAATACTGAATACAAATCACACCCTGGATTGGCTATCGCTTTGTCTATTTCAGCATCAATGTAATCATATAAAATATTAGCTTTATCTCCATCTAGTGCAGTGTCTTCACTTCTAAACACATGAGTTCCCCAAGAAATCCATTTTTCTGATTCCTCAAAAGGAGTATTCAACAAAAGGGTTAAAGCTCTTGATTGCAGTTTTAATGATAAATCTGCAACAACTTCTATAGAGGGTTTAGACAAAACCTCATCAACAACCCCATCTATAATTTCAGTCAATTTTTCTTGATAATCCGCATCTAAAGGTCTTTTGAACCATGCTTCTACCAAGTTTCTATAGGCTTTGTGTTCTGGTGGGTCTACTTCAAAAGGAATTTGTCTGGTATCTCTAATATGTACTTCTGATGGTATTACAATTCTACCAGGTTCTGCTCCCGACTGAAACGTTTTCCAGTTATGAGCACATTTACGCACATCTTTTAAACGCAATATCATGGTAGCCGGATCGTTTTGATCTTCCATATGCCCACAACCTTTCTCTATACGTGTATCTTTAAACGGATCTGAAATTTCACTTGTTTTCATTTGCTGTGTTTTTTGTAAAAAAGATGCTGTGTTTTAAACAATACCACATCTTAAAGCTAATACTTGCAAATGTACAGGGAACACAATATTAAAAAATTATACAATATTAACACATAACTTCTCTTTATTAACTTTAGAGAGTTAACCTTTCTATATAATCAGCTTGAAATTCATACTTAGCATAGTCATTTTGTTTCTTACCTTTATTTTTTTAATTACAAAAACACCAATGGATCAAAAATCTTTAAAATTATTCTTAGACCAAAAAGTAGAACAGTACAATACTAGAGAGTTTATTGAGAGTGATCCTGTTCAAATACCACACATATACTCTACCAAAGAAGATATTGAAATTGCAGGCTTTTTAGCTGCTACAATTTCTTGGGGAAAACGTCCTATGATTATTAAAAATTGTTTACAAATGATGGAATTGTTAGGCAATACTCCTTATGATTTTGTAATAAATCACACCGAAGCTGATTTAGAAAAATTAACCGAGTTTAAACATAGAACTTTCAACGGAATTGACTTTCAATATTTTATTCGTTCTTTAAAAAACATATACACCCACCACAAAGGTTTAGAAAATGTATTTGCTAGCAATGTAAAAGACAAATCTTTACAGCCTGCTATTCATGAATTTAAAAAGGTGTTTTTTGAAATACCCCACCCTACTAGAACCACCAAACACGTTTCTGATCCATTTAAAGGTTCTGCTGCAAAACGAATTAACATGTTTTTAAGGTGGATGGTAAGACAAGACAAACTAGGTGTAGATTTGGGAATATGGAAAACTATTCCGCCTGCCTACCTTTCTTGTCCTTTAGATGTACATACAGGTAATGTGGGAAGAAAACTAGGTTTTATAAACCGAAAACAAAATGATGCTAAGGCCTTGTTGGAATTAGATACTTCTTTAAGAAAATTAGACCCTATAGACCCTGTAAAGTACGATTTTGCATTATTTGGATTGGGAATTTTTAAAGGGTTTTAATATACTGAATGCTGTTATGCACTTCTACAAAATCAAAAAGAGCCAAGTAAAAATTAATTTACCTAACTCTTTTCTCTATCCTAAAAAAACTAACTATTAATATCCTGAGTTTTGAACTAAAGTTGATACTTTATTTATCTCATCTTGAGGAATTGGTAAATAATACATTTTATCAAACCAAGGTCTTGTAACTACCGTTTCTTCATTAAATGATAAAACTCCATTTGTTGCTTTGGTCCATTTTAACCCTTTAATATCAAAACCTAAATGTGCTGTGTTCATCCATCTTCTTTCATCAAAAAAGTTATGTCCCTCAAAACACAATTCCACTCTTCTTTCTCTTTTAATATCTTCTAAAAGCTCTGCACCTACACTCGTAATTGCAGGTTGTAAGGCTCTTGTAGACACCTTACTTACATATTTTTGAGCTTCAGTAACTCCACCTCCTACATGATACATTGCTTCCGCATAATTTAAATACACTTCGGCCAAGCGATACAAAATATAAGGTCTTCCTGCGGTAGTTTCAGTTAATGTTGTGGTTGATTCGTTCTGAAACTTTTTAATATTATACCCTGTTTTAGAGGAATGCAATTGATTTCCTAATCCTTCAGGAGAATCTAATCCATGTGGGTTTACAGTAGGATCATCAGATAAAAAATACTGTACATCTCTTCCTCTAAATTGAGCCCCGTTGTAAAGAATGTTTGCATAATATCTCATTTCACGATTATCGTTAGGGTTTAAAGGATCATAAGTCCCTGTAGATGTGTTTGTACCATCTTCCATATTAAACTCTAATGTAAAATTATGCGTTGGAGATGACAATGCCCATCCTCCGTAACCACTTGGACTTTGAGTTTTATCTGGCAAAGAGTTTACGTCTGTTCCAAATCCGTATAAATCAGAACCAAAAGGTCTAGCAAATAGAATATCGTCATTAGGTGCTAAGAACAAGTTATTGTATTGTTTTGCATTCGCTACAGAAATTAAATCTCTATCTCCTACTACATCAATAATGTCTTTAGCAGCATCGGCAGCATCTTGCCATTTTGTGCTTTTTGTATAATCATACAAAGGTCCATTTGGAAGCGTTGTAGGGTCGTGTAAATCACTTGCTGCATATAACAAGATACGTGATTTAACCGCCATGGCTGACAATTTAGTAGCTCTACCAAATTCATCTCCCGATCTAGTTTCTGGTAAGTCTGCAATTGCTGCATCTAATTCTGATACAATAAAATTAATACACTCTTCATAAGAATTACGTTCTATTTGAAAATCATCTTTTAAACCAAATGGGCTCGTGATAATTGGAACACCACCCCATAAGTTTACTAATTTTGCATAGGTATTAGCTCTTAAGAATTTCATTTCAGCAATGAATACTTTTACAGCATCTTCGTCTTTTGTCATGGCTTCGCTAGTAGGAACTTTTAATAAAAAATCATTTGCTTCGCGAATATAAAGCCAGTACGTTTCCCATTTTAATCTAAAATCACCAATATTGGTTGGTGTCCAACCAGCTCTTACTCTAAATCTATCTAAATTGTTAAAATTAAATTTTGCTTCGTAAGATGCGTTTTCAAGATTAAATCTTCTAGACCACCATATTCTACTGTTAAACCCCCAAGACTCTGTACTATTATAAGTTTTAAACAGTAATTGTTCCACTAAATCTGGATCAGAAAGTACTACTGAAGCCTCTGTTGTATTTGTTGGTAAAGTATCTAATACATCTTCACTACAACTAGACAAGCTAAAAGCAGCAAAAACACCTAAACACGCTAATTTATATCTATTTATTATTTTCATCATTCTCATTTTTAAAAATTAACATTTACTCCTACTGTGTAACTTCTTAATGAAGGATAGGTAGCATTTCTAAAATTATTAAAGCTTGTAGCCTCTGGATCTAAACCTAAATCATAGATATCTGAAAACATGGTTAGTAAATTAAATCCTCTAGCAAAAACTCTTACGTTTCCAAACTTTAATTTTTCTTTGGTAAATGTGTAAGCAACTTCTACTTCTTTTAATCTTAAAAAAGATGCATCTTCTAAATAAATATCTGCTCCTTCAAAATTTGCTTCATCACCACTTTGGTTTCCACTAAATTTATCTCCTTGAACAAAAGATCTTGGATAAGATGCGTTTCTATTATTTGGAGTCCATCTGTCTGTAAACACAAATTCTGGTTTAGCTCCTACTTGATCAAAGAACACTAAAGTTTTAGCACCAGCTTGACCTTGTAATAAAAAGTTAAAATCAAAGTTTTTATAAGTAAGTCCTCCAAAAATACCGTACTGAACTTGTGGTATATTGGTATCTGAAACTCTAACTCTATCTGCTCCTGTAATTTCACCATCTTTGTTAGTATCTATATAATAAGGTTCTCCTTCTGTAGTTCCTGGCAATTTTGCAGTAGCAGCATCAACTTCTGCTTGATTTTTAAAAATTCCGTTTGTTGGGTAGACTAAGAAAGAATTAATAGGTTTTCCTTCTTCTTTTTGCCATGCCAATACACCATCAGGTTCATTAATATCTACCACTTCATTTTTAGCTTGAGAAAAAGTCATTCCTAAATTATAGTTAACTGCTCCTATTTTATCTGCCCAAGATAATTCTAGTTCATATCCCCAACTTTTCGTTTTCCCTATGTTTTCTTCTGGAATTAAAGAAGTATCTATACCCGTAAAACCTGGAATTTCATTAGCGTTATCTACCAAAATACCACTTCTGTCTTGACGGAAATAATTAATATCTCCTGACAATCTTTTATCTAACATAGAAAAAGTTAAACCTATGTTTTTCATGTTAGCGGTTTCCCAGGTTACATTTTTATTAGGAATATTGGTTACCCCAAAAGCATTAATTAGCGTACCTCCTGTTCCAAAAGTATAGTATCGTGGAATTGCACTGTTTGGGTTTGCTTCTCCTGATGCATAACCTGTAGCCCATTGGAATGGAGCAATTCTATCATTCCCCATTTCTGACCAAGAAGTTCTAAGTTTTAAAGAATTTAATATGGGAATGTTTTCCATAAAAGATTCTTTGCTAATATCCCAGGCCACTGCTATACTTGGAAAAGTTCCATACCTAGACCCTTTATTAAAAATACTGGAACCATCACGACGTATGGTAAGATCTACAAAATATTTTTTATTATAATCATAAGAGATAGATCCAAAATAATCTAATCTTTTAAACTCATTAGACTGACCAGATGTTTGCTGATTGTCGGGTCCACCAATAGCTAACTCTGTTGAATTTTCTGTTGGAAAACCTCCAATTCTTTGTGCCCAAAATTGTCTTGTTTTACTTTCTAATTTTTCAACCCCAACAAAACCACTAATATTGTGATTCTCTATAGAAGTATTGTAGTGTATTGTTGAATTTAATAGTGTTTCATCATATTTCCAAAAAGATTCTCTTAAAATCCTTTCTTGTCCTCTTTGAGAAAAACCTGGTTGTTCTACATAATCAGTACCTTGTAAAGCATACACTGTCCATGGAGTATACCAAGATTTCTCATCATTACTTTGTTTTCTAACACCTGCAAAACCTTTTACACTTAAACCTTTAACAAGTTTATCTAATCTTAAATCGTAAGAAAATTTCCCTCTTAAGTCTGTATCTTTTCTATTTATAAAACCTGATTGATTACTAGACATTACCGCTGGGTTGGCTCCATTTTCTCCTCCCCATCCAGCTAATCCATTTGGGTAAAATCCTACTTGAGTTGGTGAATTTGTGTATATGTGTTTGTAAATAAAACCATCGTCTACTCCTGGTTCATTTCTATCACCAAATCTTCCTAATAAATCTACTCCTAATTTTAGTTCTTTAAAAACATTCATATCTATATTAGATCTAATTTGTTTTTGTTTAAATCCTAAATCTCCTGATTTATACATTCCTTTTTGGTCAAACATATCACCACTCACAAAATATTTTGTTTTATCATCTCCTCCCGAAATACTTAAACTTGTACGAGATTCTGGTGAGCTATCTGCTAAGGTTAAATCAGCCCAATTTGTATTTGGAAAATTTAGTGGGTCTGAACCATCTTTATATTTAGCGATATCGGCTGCAGAATAAGGAGCAGCATTGCCAGCCCTAGATGCTATTTCGTTTTCATAAATAGCAAATTGTTCTGAAGACATTAAGCTTGGAGTTCTTGAAAATGAAGAAGAGGTGTATGAAGTTGTAAAATTAACTTTTGGAGCACCTGTTTTTCCTCTTTTTGTCGTAATTAAAATAACTCCGTTTGCTGCTCTAGATCCATATATTGCAGCTGCTCCATCTTTTAAAATGGTTAATGAAGCAATATCTTGTGGAGATAAATGAGAGAAAGACCCCGCTTGAATACCGTCTATTAAAATTAAAGGTGAATTATTTCCTAATGTGGACATCCCTCTAATTAAGATTGTAGTCGAATCATCATTTGTATTTCCACCGTTTCCATTACCAGCACCTGGATATCCTCCACGGTCATTAATAATTAAACCTGAAGCTCTACCTGCTAATGATTTAGCGATGTCCTTACTAGATGATTTCTCTATAACCTCTTCTGAAATTTGAGAAACAGATCCTGTTAATTCTCCTTTTTTACGAGATGTATATCCTAACAAAACAACTTCATTAAGTTCTGATACGTCTTCTTTTAATACAACGTTAATTAGTGATTCTGTTCCTACGATTACTTCTTTTGTTTCGTACCCTACATATGAAAAAACTAACACATCGCTAGGTCCAGATACAGTAATGGAATAATTTCCATCAAAATCTGTCATAGCTCCTTTATTGGTACCTTTTACAACTACGTTTACTCCCGGAACTACTCCATTTTTATCGGTTACATTACCAATAATAGTCCTTGTTTGTTGTTGCTGAGTATTATTAGAAGTATGGGTGTTTGTTTTTTTGTTTTTAGAAGTAAATAAAACAATTTGTTTATCTACCAAATCATAAGAAATATTGGTATTGCTAAAAATAGTATTTAGAATATCTGATACTTTTGTATCTACAACATTTACAGAAACAATCTTTGTATAATCAACTTCATCGCTGCTATATAATACTTTAAATTCTGTTTTGGTTTCAATTTCATCTAATACTTTTTCTACACTTACATCGGTTAGTTTTAAGGAAATTTTTGTGTCTTGAGAATAAGTTGTAGCATTGATTTGGATAAGAGAAAATAGAAACAAATAAATAGTTAGTTTCATCTTTAAGTCAAACTTTAATGTAAAAAGGGAATACCTCTCAACCTTTTTGAGATTTTTCATACTTTTGTTTTGAGTTTAGTGTTTAATTAATAATTGTAACACTTTAAATTACGATCGGGAAATGTTGCAGCATTTTCCGATTTTTTAGTTTAAAGCGTTTTCTTTTCGGATTTAGTTCTTTCTTTTTATTTCATTGATTTTAGTTTATAGTTATTAGGTTGTTTTTAATTGTGTATTCTATTTTATAGTTTTTACAGAAGGCTTTTAATACTTGTTCTATTGTTTCATTATCAAAATATCCTGTAAATTTTTTGTGTGCTAGTTCAGAATTATTGTTTTGAATTTTAACATTGTAATGCCTTTCCAATTTTTTGATGATATTTTTAAAATATGTGTGTTTAAACACTACTTTACCTTCCATCCATGCTGTATATATAGAAGTATCAGGAATATCTTTTACAATGAATTCTTTATTATTAAAATTCCAAACCGCTTTTTGATTAGGAACTAAAAGTGTTTCATTTTCTTTATTGTAGTCTTGATTGTTTTTATATAAACTAACCGAACCTTCTACCAAAACAGTTTTAGAGCCAAAGTCTTCTGGATAAGAACAAACATTAAATTCTGTTCCTAAAACTCTAATATTAATATCTTTAGAAACTACCGTAAATGGATGATATTTATCTTTACATACTTCAAAATAGGCCTCACCCGTTAAGTAAACCAAACGTTCTTTTCCTTTTAAAAATTTTACAGGGTATTTAAGCGTTGTGCCTGAATTTAAATGCACTTTGGTACTATCTGACAATAAAACTTGAAATGTTTTTCCAAAAGGAACTGTTAATTCATTATAAATTAAAGTTTCTACATTATTTGCAGATACATATTCTAAACTTGTTCCTTTTTGTTTACTTACAACAGTTCCATTATTATTTACAATGACACTAGATCCGTCTGTATGGATTATTTGAGTTTTTCCATTATCTAATTTTAAAACAATAGCATCATTCGTTGCTATATTGTATACCGTATTATTGTTGCTGTAAAAAGTTAAAAAATAAGACAGTCCTAAAACAGCAACAAACACAGCAGCAACTTTGTAAAACAATGCTAAACGAATTGTTTTTTTAGCAGGAACAACTTGTTCATGGATTTTTTTCCAATCATTATTTTTAGTTTTTTTTAGAGACTTTAGTTTTAACTGTCTGTTCGTTTTCTCTTCAATAGCATCTAATCTATTCAGAATTTCAACAGCCTCTTTTTCATCAAACAGTTCCGTAATCTTATTTAGATTTACTTTCTTGTTTTTTAAAATTGATTTAGCAACTTTAGCTGCCAATATAAATATGTTTTCAATTTTTTTCATCTTAAGCACAAGCTTTATTTATTGCCTATATACTTAAAGACGATATAAAAAGAGAATAGACTAAAAAAAGATAAACTTTTTTATAAATAATTTATTTATTAACAAAAAAACCTGTTAAAAACACAAAAACAAACACTTATTACACTCTGTTTTAACAAGGGACGTAATTTTTGATAAGCAATCCTTTTTTGTGCTTTAACCGTACTAATAGACACAGATAGTTCTTCGGATATTTGTGTGTTGCACAAACCTTTTAAACTCAATTTTATAATAGCAGCACATTTTTTAGGCAACGTATTTACGGCTGTATTTATAATTCTAGAAACCTCTTCTATAAAAATTTCTTTTTCATAAAAAGATTCAGATTCAATAATCGATAAATCATAATCTGTGAGTTTAGATTTAGATTTAAAATTTTTACTCTTTAGCACATCAAAACATTTATTTCTAACCGACCTGTACAAATACGTTTTAATAGCCAACTCACTTTCAAAAGGGGTTTTGTTATTCCATATTTTTACAAAAACATCTTGAACAAGATCTTTTGACAACTCAATATCATTCATATATCTATCAGCAAACAGACATAATGAAAAATAAAAAGTATCATAAAGTTCTTTAAATTCTTTTAATGATAATATGGTTTTATCAGTCAATTTAGCAAAAAAGTAATAGTTAGTTTGTCGAAATTATAAAAATAGAACACTGAAAAGTAGTCTTAAAAAAACATAAAGCAAGCCTAAATAAACATTTTAAAGAATCCTAGTTTACTGACTAGCAATTGTCTGTCACATTTCCCCTTATACGGACCATTATTTCTTATAAAATTGATACTACTCAACTTTTAACTTGTTCGTTGTCAATACTTAAATTTAAGAAACCTCTTAATTTTGATTTCAGGAGTTACAAACTCATATTTATAAACCCTTTAAATCAAAAATTATGTTACGTTTAAGTTTAAGTTTTATTGTTTTAGCCATTATAGCTGGTATCTTCGGTTTTACTGGAATTGCTGCAGGAGCAACTAGTATAGCCAAAATACTATTTGTACTATTTATTATTTTGTTTTTTATTTCTTTATTGTTTGGAAGAAAAGCTGTCTAAAAACAACTGAGAAAATCTATATAAATGAAAGTTGAAATGAAAAAGGAACAAATTTTAAAACAAAGAGAGTGTAACTAATTTACATTCTCTTTTTTAAATAATTATGAAAAAAAGCATTCTAGAAATAAAAAAAACACTAGGAAACACTTATCAAAATTGGATTGGTAACGATCCTTTTCAAATGAGTGCAGCTGTTAGTTATTACGCACTGTTTTCTTTTCCTGCTTTGTTAATTATTATTATACAATCCATAGGTTTATTTTACAATAAATCAGAAATTAAAACTAAAATAATTAATGAAATATCTGCTGTTTTAGGACAAGATACTGCTGTTTTGGTTGAAAATATTTTACAGAATTCTTTAAACACGCATCAATCTACAATTGCTTTATACATTGGTATTGCCACATTAATATATGGTGCTACAGGGTTGTTTATTTCGCTTCAAAAATCTCTTAACAAAATTTGGGGCATGCCAGAAAACACAAATCAAAGTTTTTTCAAACTAATTAAAAACAGATTATTTTCTTTAAGTCTGGTTTTAATCATAGGTTTTTTATTACTGACCTCTTTAATTCTAACATCTGTTATTAATGCACTTACTGGCTGGATTCGTGGTTTTTTACCTGAATTTGTTATTTTGTTATTTCAAATCATCAACTTTATTATTCCTTTACTACTAATTACAGTGCTATTTGCATTAATGTTTAAAATTTTACCCGATGCAATTATAAAGTGGAAAGATGTTTGGCTAGGTGCTTTTGTGACTAGTTTATTATTTAGTATAGGTAAAATGGCATTAGGAATTTATTTTGGTACCACCAATCCCGAATCTACATTTGGAGCTGCAGGTTCTGTTATTCTTGTTTTGCTTTGGGTTTCTTACTCTAGTCTTATTTTATTTTTTGGAGCAGAATTTACAAAAGTGTATGCCTCTAGATACGGACAAGGTATTCTTAATTAAAAAAAGCTCTGAAATAAATCAGAGCTTATATTTTGTATGCTACTTTTAAAAATTAGTTATTTAATTTTTTTGTTTCTTCTGCTATACGTTTCTTTTGCTTACCATTTAATCCCATTTTATAAAAGAACTCTGGTTTTAAATACACATGATTCTTTTTCATATCTGGATCATTTACATCTTGACTTAAATCACAATCAAAACGAGCTAAAATTGCATGGTTAGTTTTCCATCCATTTACTGCTGTAAAATGACAAATTCCCCAAGTAATTCCTCTTCCATTTTGCGTATCTGTAAAAGCATCTGGAATAAAAGGTCCTGCTGCATTTGGTAAAAACTCTGTAATAGCAGCTACTTTAAAGTTTACTCCATCTTCTGCATATTGAATGGTATTGTGTTCATTACCATCTCTAATTACTATAGAAGCAATTCCTTCTTTAAATGGAAACATAGTTGTTTCGTGTCCTGAACTAGAAATTGGGTTTAATGGATGTTTTTTAAACGGCCCTAAAGGATTGTCTGCTATAGCCAATCCATGCATACGAATCAAATCTGGCTGTCCGTTAGAGTCTGACTTATAGTACAAGTAAATTTTTCCATTATGTACCAATGGGTATGGATCGTGAATAGAATATTGATCCCATTCGCCTGGTTTACCGTTAGGAATCACAATTTTATCGTAATGAGTCCAAGGCCCATCAGGAGAGTCTGCATAGGATACTGCCACAGGACAATCGTCTCCACGTTTTCCACTAGCTTCCATAAATCCCTGGTAGTATAAGTAATATTTACCTTTCCACTCTAAAATGTCTGTAGTGGTTACAGAACGCCATCCTGCTTGAGGTTTTTTAGGTCTTGTTACTGCGGGTCCTTGCTCTTCCCACGTAAATCCATCTTTAGACGTAGCATACCAAATTTCACATAAATCCCAATCTGCCGATGGGATTTCATCTGTAGCTAAGTGTGCATTTTTACCTCCTATTGGTGGAGTTTTGGTATGTCTGTAGGTATACCAAACGTAATATTTTCCGTTTTTAAAAATTACTTTAGAGGGATCTCTACGAGTTATAGTACCATCATGATTGCTATAATCTAATCCTTTTATTTCTGTATACTTAAATTGTGAGTACAACTCATTATCTTGAGGAGTTGCAGCATATTGGTCATAACTTCTTTCCATTGAACTACTCAATGGTCTGTTTGGTTTTTCTTTTGGCAATTTATACGGAAAAGCTTCCGTTTTTTCTTGAGCAACACCACTCATCGTTAACAAACAAAAAGAAGCTACTGCTGTCAATTTTGTTAAATTCAAATTTATCATTTTACAAATTTTATAATTGTTGATTGGTTACAAAGAGAATAAAAACAATAAAGTTTATCAACTACATATCTTTATTTATACAAATCATATGGTTATTTTGATACAGAAAAACTGAATTTAAACTAGACAACAACTTTACTTAGTCTTTTGTTATTTTGCTTCCCCACCAATCTGCATTGGGCTGATAATCTTTTTTAAGTAAATTTAAACGTTGTTTTTCTAAACTCATTAATTTTTTAGTGGCTATTTTATGTAAGTATTCTTGTTCCTTTTTAGCATTGTACAATGGATCTTTTTTGGGATAATTTGCCCCTACACTTTTTAAATAACTAAATAATTGCTGATGTAGATCTGTGGCCAACTCAGGATGTTTTTCTACAACATTGTATTGTTCCTCCTTATCTTTCACAAGATTGTACAGTTCATTTCTTCCATCTTCGTAATAATGAATCAATTTCCAAGCTCCTAGTCTAATTATAGAAGATGGCTCTCCTCCTTGATTTCCGTAATGTGGATAATGCCAAATTAAAGGACGTTCTTTGGTTTCTTTTCCTTGTAACAAAGGTACCAAGCTGATTCCGTCTTTATGAGACTCTGGTTTTAACTCCACTCCTACCAAATCTAATAATGTAGGATAAAAATCTGTTCCTGTTACAGGAGTATTACTCTCTTTTACTTGATTTTTTAACCAAGGAACTTTAATAAAATAGGGTTCTTTAATTCCCCCTTCATACTGATATCCTTTTCCTCCTCTTAAAGGTAAATTAGATGTTGAAAAAGAATCTCCTGCAGACACTCCTCCGTTGTCTGATGTAAATACAACAATCGTGTTTTTATCCAAACCTAATTCTTCTAATCCTCTTAAAACGGTTCCCACAGCATCATCCATACTTTCTACCAAACCTGCATACACAGGGTTGTCTTGTGTTTGTCTAATCGGTAAAAAATGTCCCATTTTAAATCCTTGATCTGCAATACCATTTTTAACCGCTTTCTCTCTATACTTTTGCCATTTTTCTTGATTAGTTTGTATAGCACCATGTACCGCATAAAAAGATAAGTAAGCAAAAAACTTTTGGTCTTTATGCTCTTTCATAAAGTTTACAGTTTCTTTGGCCAATCGCATAGATAGGTTTTCCCCATCATGATGATTTTCTAAATTTGGATTTTTAAAAGGTGCAAAATAACCACCTCTAGGACCACCTGCTTCATATCCTCCTATGTTTATATCAAAACCATGATCTTCTGGCCACGAACCTTTTTCTCCCAAATGCCATTTACCTGCAAAAAAAGTAGTATAACCAGCTTCTTTTAAAGCCTCTGGTAATGTTACTACTTCTTTACTTAAATGATGATTGTATTCAGCTGGCAATAATTTAGAGAAACGTTTTTTTTCTCTCCATTTTTCTCCAGATCTAGCACCTATCCAATCGGTAATTCCATGGCGTGCTGGAAATGTTCCTGTTAAAATACTTGCTCTAGATGGACTACAAACTTGACAAGCTGCATACCCTTCATTAAAAGCAGTTCCTTCTTTGGCAATTCTATCAATGTTAGGAGTTTCATAAAAAGTACTATTTCTATAACTTAAATCATTATACCCATAATCATCTGCTAAAATGAACAAGATGTTTTTCTTTTCAGGTTCTTTTTTAATTATATTCTTTGGTTTCTCTTTACATGAAGACAAAATAGTTGTTAGTATAAAAATAGCTAACAGATTGTAGTTTAATTTTAACATGTCTATTCTTTATTATTTTTAGAGTTTTCCCATTTGATAGGAATTGCTATGTTTCCATTTACATTTTTATCATATACTGCTACATATATCATTATAGGTTGTCCTTTTTGATTGGTTAATACAAAAGGTCTTTCTACTCGTTTGGGCTTCCATATAGTTCCATCGGACAATACAAATTCCTTTTTCATAAAAACTCTTCTTTCATCAGGTTGCCAATCAAAACCATTGGTAGAACTAAATAAGGCCAGTTCACTTTTTCCCATTACATGACAAACCATATAATGTTTTTTAAGCACCTGATCGTACCACATACAAGCATCTTCTGTTTGTGCTTTTGCGTATACAGGTTTTTCATAAAAATTAAAAGGTCCTTCTGGATGTTTAGAATTACCTACTAGCTGAATTCTAAAAGGATTTTTATGATGTAAGTCATCCCCTTTCATAATCATTAAATACTCGTTGTTTTTATAAATAACTGCAGGATTTACGGCTATTTTCTTAAATTTTATATCATCTGGAGCAACTACTATATTTTTAGAACGTATAAAAGGCCCAGCAGGATTGTCTGCAACAGCTACTCCAATACGCTGACTATCTCTAATTTGTGTTCTATGTGCATCAAACCATTCTGTTGTTGGCTCCGGAGTTTGGGGAACATCTTTTGCTAACAACTCTTTAATATCATTGGCTATATAATACAAACAAACTTTTCCATTAGCTACTACTGCATATGGATTATGAGAATTATTTACATCCCAACCTCCTATTTTTTTACTTTCTAGTACTACATTTTTAAACACAAAAGGTCCTTGTGGGTTTTTAGCAACTGCATGAGCAATTTCACAATGGGTCATCCAACCTTTGTGTTCATATTCTTTTTTCCACCTAGAGTAATAAGCATGGTATTCCCCTTCCCATTTTACAACAGACAATCCCCAAACATAATAACCAGGCTCTGCTACAACTTGTGCTGCTGTTTGATGGTTAAAAAACTTAGTTACTACTGCTGTAGACAAGGGTTCAAAAGAAATGTTTTGATAATCTTTTAATTCTGATTTTTGAGAAACCTTTTTACAAGATGTAATGAGTGCTAATCCTAAGAATAAAACTGCTAAAGTTTTAATTTTCATAAAAATATTATTTTTTAGTAATACGTAAATTGCAATACGATATGGCAAATAAAAAAAATACTTAGGTATTTGAATAGCGGGTATGCATATTTTTGTGAAACAAATGGTTTTATGAGTGATTTATATAAAAAACACAACTTTTAATTTTTAAATATAATTTAAGTTATTAAACCTAGAACTTACTTATTTTAAATAGATGTAATATATTTGAAACAATCTATAATTACTTCCATTGATATCATTCTTAATTAAAAATATACTAAAAGGATTTGTAAGCTTATTTGGAGTTGCAACCTTATTATTCTTTTTATTCAACTTATTAGGCGATCCGTCTAGAATGCTTTTAGACCAAAGAGAAGACCAAGAACAGCTAGAAAATATTAAAATTAAATATGGATTAAATTTACCAATGCACAAAAGGTATTTACATTACTTAAACGACTTATCGCCTATTTCTGTACACAGTACCTCTTCTACAGATTATTCTTTTTTACCCAAAACAAAAAAAAGGTTTGTATGGTTTAAAACGCAAGAATATAGTTGGGTTTTAAAATGGCCCAACCTTAGAAAATCTTTTCAAAAAAACGATAAAGAAGTGAGCAGTATTTTAGCCGAAACACTTCCCAATACTTTGCTATTAGCTGTAGCAGCTATTAGTATTGCCTTAGTTATTGGTTTAATATTAGGAATTATTTCTGCTTTAAAAGTAAATAGTGTTTTAGACAAATGTATTATGATTGTTAGTACTTTAGGTATGAGTCTTCCTTCTTTCTTTTCGGCCATAATTTTTGCTTGGTTGTTTGGTTTTGTACTACACAAATACACTGGCTTAGCAATGACAGGGAATATTATTGAAGTAGATGATTTTGGTGAAGGAACCAAAATAGTTTGGAAAAATGCCATTTTACCTAGTTTGGTTTTAGGAATTAGACCTTTAGCTGTTATTGTTCAGTTAACCCGAAACTCTTTGTTAGATGTGCTTAGTAAAGATTATATACGAACAACCAAAGCCAAAGGTTTAACAACAACTACTATTGTTAAAAAACATGCTTTAAAAAACGCCTTAAATCCAGTAATTACAACATTATCCGGATGGTTTGCCTCTTTATTAGCAGGAGCTGTTTTTGTAGAATATATTTTTAACTGGAATGGTTTGGGAAAAGAAATTGTAAACGCTTTAAATTCTTCCGACTTACCTGTTATATCAGGAAGTATTCTAACCATTGCTGCATTTTTTATCCTCCTAAATATTTTGGTAGATATTTCTTACAGCATTTTAGATCCAAGTGTTGAATTAAAATAAAATCATGAAAAAAATTATTTATGTTTTCCTTAGTTTACTAATCTTTAGTTGCAAACCACCTAACAATACTCAATTTACATCAAAAGCTTTACAAGCCCCTATTGTAACAAACAACGGAAGTACAATTACTTTTCAAAACTTAGTTGAATCTTATAAAGGGAAAACAGTTCTTATAGATGTATGGGCTAGTTGGTGTGGAGACTGCATAAAAGGCTTGCCTAAACTAAAAACTATACAGCAAAACTACCCTAAAATAAGCTATGTATTTATATCTTTGGATCGCAATCAAAGAGCTTGGAAAAACGGTATCAAACGTTATAGTATAAAAGGAGATCATTACTATGCAGAAAATGGATGGAAAAGTATATTTGCAGAGAACATCCATTTAGATTGGATTCCTAGATACATTCTAATCAATCCAAATAGTGATGTTGTTGTTTACAGAGCCATTGAAGCCGATGATTCTGATATAATCGAAATTTTAGAAAATCAAAAATAATAAACATAATGAGAAGTAAAATTGTAGCAGGTAACTGGAAAATGAATAAAAACGTTGCCGAATCTAAAGCGTTAGCACAAGAATTAGTAAGTGAATTAAAAGGTGTTTCTTTAGAAAATACTAGAGTAATTGTTGCACCTACATTTGTAAATTTAACTACTGTATTAGCTGCAACCGAAGGTTCTGCTGTAGAAGTTGCTGCTCAAAACATGAACCAAAATGCTAGCGGAGCTTACACAGGAGAAATTTCTGCTGAAATGTTAACTAGCGCTGGAATTAAGTCTGTAATCTTAGGTCACTCAGAAAGACGTGAATACTTTGGTGAAGATGAAGCTTTATTAGCTCAAAAAACAGATGCTGCTTTGGCAAATGGATTAGAAGTAATTTACTGTTTTGGTGAAGTTAAAGAAGAAAGAGAATCTAACACACAAGAAGCTGTTGTAAAAAAACAAATTTCTGAAGCTTTATTTCATTTAGATGCTGCAGCATGGTCTAACATTGTATTGGCATACGAACCAGTATGGGCTATTGGTACAGGATTAACTGCTTCTGCAGATCAAGCACAAGAAATGCACGCTTTTATTCGTGGATTGGTTGCCGATAAATATGGAGCTAGCGTTGCTGAAAACGTATCTATTTTATACGGAGGATCTTGTAAACCATCTAATGCAGAAGAAATTTTTTCTAAGCCAGATGTTGATGGTGGATTGATTGGTGGAGCTTCTTTAGTAGCTGCTGATTTTGCTGCTGTAATTAAAGCCATTTAATTAGATAAAAATATTAAGTTCTTAAATAGCTAAAAGCTTTTGCTTTTAGCTATTTTTGTATCCCACAATTACGATAATAACTTATGAATTACATTGGTTACTTTTTTACAGTTACACCACAACAACCTGCCACAGATATTTTAATTGCAGAATTAAGCGAATTAGGTTTCGAAAGTTTTGAGGAAACAACCACAGGTGTAAATGCTTACATTCAAACCCAAAATTGGAATGAAGATATTTTAGATTCTGTTTTTGCCCTTACCTCTTCTGAGTTTGATATTTCTTATACATATTCAGAAATAGAACAAGTAAATTGGAATGCAGAATGGGAAAAAAACTTTGAACCGATACAAGTAGACAATAAAGTAAGTGTAATTGCTCCTTTTCACGAAAAATCTGGGTTGGAATACGAAATTATTATTGAACCTAAAATGAGTTTTGGTACAGGACACCACGAAACCACACATTTAATGATCAAACACCTGTTAGAGTTAAACATAACCAACAAAAGTGTATTAGATATGGGAACAGGAACAGGTATTTTAGCCATTTTTGCAGAAATGAAAGGTGCCAAACCTATTGATGCCATTGATATTGATGAATGGTGTTACATCAACACCAAAGAAAACGTAGAAAAAAACAACTGTAAGCACATTACTGCTTACCAAGGAGATGCTTCTATGTTGGTAGATCAAAAATACGATGTAATTATAGCCAACATCAACAGAAACATTTTGTTAAATGATATGGATACTTATAACAACTGTTTAAATGATGGAGGTAAATTATTATTAAGTGGATTTTACACCCAAGATATTCCCTTTTTAGAACAAAGAACCAAAGACTTGGGATTAACAATTCAAAAAACATATACTAAAAATAATTGGGTAGGTTTACTATTAGATAAATAATTCTTATTTTTGCACTGATTATGAGTACAATAGAAAAAACATCAGAAAGCATAGAAGTCCTTGAAAAACTTATAAAGGACTATGAAATTATTGTTTACAATGACGATGTAAACACGTTTGACTTTGTTATAGATAGCCTTATAGATGTGTGTGATCATGAACCGTTACAGGCAGAACAATGCACCATGTTAATTCACTACAAAGGCAAATGCGCAGTTAAAACAGGTAGTTACGAAGATTTAAAACCACGTTGTTCAAAATTATTAGAACTAGGTTTGTCTGCTGAAATTCAATAACCATGGAACAATTTTTAAACTATTATAACTTTAGTAATTTTACCAAAGACAGTTCTTCTTTTTTTGATACGATAGCCTATTCTTGGATTAAAGAAGATTTGTATATTTTAATAGAAAAGAAAGAAAATCAATACAACATTCACTTTACAAGTTATACCAACAAATCTAACATTGCAAAACAAAAACCCAATGCATTAAATACATTAATAGAAGATTTTAAATTAGATAATAACAACCATCGTAAAGTAATTCAACAATACTTAGATTACAATTAATAAAAAGGAACTTTATTTTTAAGTTCCTTTTTTATTGTACTGTTTTACCCTACAAAACAACCCCACAAAGCCATTTATCTCCTTCTGATTAAAAATCATCAAACAAGAAATTTATTTTTTTTATAAATCATTCTATGAGCCATATTTAAATCTATAAATTTGAACTTTAATTCAAAAAACAGAGATATGTCTCAAGCAAAAGAAGGTAGCACCGTAAAAGTACACTACACAGGTAAATTAAATAACGATCAAGTATTTGATAGCTCTAGAGAAAGAGAACCTTTAGAATTTACTGTAGGTGCAGGACAAATGATTAAAGGTTTTGATGATGCAGTAAATGGAATGTCTGTTGGAGACAACAAACAAGTTACCATTGTTGCCGATGAAGCTTATGGAGCCAGAAACGAAGATGCTGTATTTAAATTACCAAAAACTCAATTACCAGCAGAATTAGAACCTCAAGTTGGAATGCAATTAGAGGCTAATCGTGAAGATGGTCAAAAACAAATGTTAGTAATTGTTGGTGTTGAAGAAGAAGAAGTTGTATTAGATGCAAACCACCCATTGGCTGGTCAAGATTTAATTTTTGATATTGAATTAGTTGAAGTAAACTAAACTTTAATTTTTTCTAAAACACAAACACCTTTTAAACTTTTAAAAGGTGTTTTTTTTATCTTTATTACTTTCTATTGTAGGCTATGAATCATAAAAAAGCAATCAAGACTATTTACTTTAGTTTGTTGGGAAATATACTTTTGGCAATTGTAAAAGGAGCTGCTGGAATTATAGGAAATTCATACGCTTTGGTGGCCGATGCTATTGAATCTAGCTCCGATGTTTGTTCGTCGTTATTAGTCTTATTTGGTTTAAAATATGCCAAAAAACCTGCCGATGAAAATCATCCTTACGGACACGGAAAAATAGAGCCATTAATTACTTTTATGGTGGTAGTCCTTTTGGTTTCTTCGGCCATAATAATTGCTTACAAAAGTATCATCAACATACAAACTCCCCATAAAGTTCCCAAAGTATGGACCTTGTATATCTTAGGAATTATTATTTTATGGAAAGAACTATCTTACAGATTTGTACTGCACAACAGTAAAAAAACCAATAGCTCTTCTTTAAAAGCAGATGCTTGGCATCACCGTAGTGATGCATTAACCTCTGTAGCAGCATTTATTGGTATATTAATTGCCATTTATTTTGGAAACGGATACGAAACAGCCGATGATTGGGCTGCTTTGATTGCTTCTTTTATCATATTGTACAATGCTTATAAAATTTTTAGACCTGCCTTGGGAGAAATTATGGATGAACACAGGTATGACGATTTAATTACAAACATTAGAACTACCTCTAACAAAGTTCCTGGTGTAATGGGAACAGAAAAATGTTTTATTAGAAAGGCAGGTATGCAGTATCATGTAGATTTGCATGCTCGGGTAAAAGGATCTAAATCCGTAATAGAAGGGCATGAAATATCACATGTCTTAAAAGATACTTTACATAAAGAAATACCAAACCTAGGAAATATTTTAATTCACATAGAACCCTATTATCAAAAAACAGAATTATGAAAACAACTTTAATTGCAATTACTCTTTTTACTTTTGCTATTATTGGATGCAAAAATGCTACTAAGGAGAACGAAAACCCACATCATTTTCAAAGCCCTATAGATCTTAAAAACACAAGTAAAAAAACATTAGACTGGAATGGAACTTATATAGGAACAATTCCTTGTGCAGATTGTAGTGGAATAAAAACTAAAATTACAATAAATCAAGATTTAAGCTACACAAAACAAACTACCTATTTAGGTAAAGAAAATACACCTACTCTTAACAAAGGAAAATTTACTTGGAACAATTTAGAAAATACCATAACTCTAGACAATACGAGTTACATGGTAGGACAAAACACTTTAATTCAGCTAAACAAACAAAAAGAAACAATTGATGGAGCTTTGGCAACCAAATATGTGTTGCAAAAAATAACTACCGATTTTAATTTAACAGATAAAAAATGGAAGTTGGTAGAATTAGGCGGAAAAAAAGTAGAACAAACAGAAGAAAATATTCCTTATTTAAACTTAAATAGTACAGAAAATATAGTTTCAGGATTTACAGGTTGTAATAATTTATCTGGTAGTTATACGCTTAAATCTGGAAACAGATTGAGTTTTTCTAAAACAGTTACCACAAAAAAGTACTGTTTTAAAGCCCCTTACGAAACCTCTTTTTTAAAAATTTTAGAAACTGTTGACAACTACACCATAAGCAATAATACATTGTTTTTAAACAAAGCTAAAATGGCTCCGTTGGCAAAATTTATTGCTGTAAATTAATTTTTAAACACATTTGCTACAAACACCACTTACTTCTACATCTACTTGTTGAATTTGCACATTAGGTATTTGAATTTGAATGGTGTTTGTGGTATTTACACAAGACACCTCTAAACACTCTACACACTTAAAATGTACATGTTTGTGGTTATGACACTCCGATGTGCAATACTCTTTACACATCGCATAATAAGTTTCATCGGTACTTACAGAAGCTTTGTGAATAATTCCCCCATCTAGCAATGCATTTAGGGTTCTGTACAATGTAACCCTATCAAAACCTGCTAGTTTTTTTTGAATTTCACTATAAGGAATTGCCGATTTATAATTTGCAACCAACTCTAACAATTCCAATCTTTTAGGTGTTGCTTTTAAACTTCTGTTTCTTAGTAATTCTGCTAATTTTTCTTGTTGATTTGTCATACTTAAAAATTTACTTTAATCCCCAATACAATACTTCTTCCTAAATCGTCAGAAAAATACCTTAATCTATTTAAATAATCACGGTATGTAACATTAAAAATATTATCAACTTTTACATAAGAGTTCACTTTTGTTTTAGCCACATAAAACTCACTTGTTAAATTTATATTTACCAACTGATAAGCATTGGGTGGTGTTAAAATATCTTGACTCTCCAACAAATGATTTTGTTTAAACACGTATTTGTATTGAACTTCTAAAACTGAGTTTCTAAAAAAACCTTCTTTAAACCCTTTGAACTCGGCATTTAACAAAGCATTGTTGGCTGGCATATATACCAATGGTGTAGATTCTGATAAATTATTTCCTCTAATAAAACTATACTTAGCCCCTACCTTAAAATCGTCTATAAAAAGATAGTTGGTTCCAAAATCAAAACCTAAAATTCTTGCATTGTCTTGCTGATATTCAAAAACAGGAAACGTTCCTCTAATAGTTGTTGTAAACTGATTGTTAGGCTGTAAGTAAATATAGTTATCTATATACTGTGCATACACTAAGCTTTCAAAAAACCATTTAAAATCTATATTTCCTTCTAAACCTAAGGTAGCTTTTAACCCAGTTTCTTTTTTAAAATTGGGATTACCAATTTCAAAACCACTAACTCCTTGATGCAATCCATTAGAATACAATTCATTAATATCTGGATTTCTAGACGTTAACCCCACATTAAAAGACCAAAATAGATTTTGAGTTGCATGATAATCTATTCCTGTAGCCAAACTATAGTTATGAAAATAGTTATCATATTTTTCTATATCCCTATTTATGTTTCTATTGATATAAGCCACATTTTGATACGTAAAATTGTATCGTCCACCAAACTCAAACTTCCATTTATCCATATCCAAATCAAACAAAGCAAAACCACCTATTTGATGCGATAAATAATCTGGAATTAAAGGCAAAATATCTGTTTCTGGGTCATTGGTATTGTCAGTAAACGTGTATTGAATTCCTTTTTTAATCTCTAATTTGTTTTTGTATTCTTTTTGATGTGTGGCTTCTAAAAAATGAGTTTGCTGTAACAAACCTAGGGCTGGAGTATCACTCCTACCAGACCTTCGTATATCATACTCTTCTCTTTGGTCTATTTGTCCAGCATAATTAAATGTATATAACTCATTTGCATTTATCTTAACTTCATTTTCCCATTTTAACAAGTGATGGTGTACTTCTTGCTTTGGAGCATCAATACCATAAGAAAAATTAGCTTCTGTATATTGAGGTTCCTCCGCATACAAAACAGACTTTGCATATTCAGACAATTCTCCATTTTCAGAATCGGAACTAAGTGTAACATGTGAACCTCTTAACACCCCTAGTGTGGTATTAAAAGTACTTGCATATACTTTTAATGTCCAAGCATCTGAAAGTTTTTTTTCTAATTGAATAGCTAAATTTGCTTCTGTAAACCCTGTGTTATTTAAATAATAATCAGATGTTTTTCTATCTCCATATTTTTTTAAAGTTCCGGTAACTCTCCAAGCAACTTGTTCATGATTTTGTTCTAAACTTACATTCACATTGTGTCCATTCCCATTGGTTTCTGTAAAATAGAGTAGATTTCCGTGCAAATGAGGATCTTTTTGAATGTCTTTTGGAATTACATTTATAACCGCTCCTAAACTACTTCCTTGATATTCTAAGGCACCCACTCCTTTGGTTACCTGAATGGTACCTGCCATTAATGGATCTATTTCTGGAGCATGATCGTTCCCCCATTGCTGACCACTTTGTACCACACCATTGTTTAACAACATTACTCGGCTACCATAAAGCCCATGCACTACGGGTTTTGCAATGCTATTTCCGTTTTTAACTGTACTTACACCAGTTAAATTTTCTAGTTGGTTGGCTAAGTTTTTATTGGTGTTTTTTTGAATATTTTTTAGTTTAACTACCTGTGTGCTTTGGGTTGATTTTTTAGGATGTTTGTTTAGCAAATGGACACCATCTAGCATATTAACCAAATGGGGCATTTCTACATCCAATTTAACATTACTAATTACAGTAACCGATTTTTCTTTGTCTTCGCACCCTATATGACGGACAATAATGTGATAATTTCCTTCACAAATATTTTTAATTTCATAAAATCCATCTTGATTGCTAATGGCTCCTTTTCCCGTTTCTTTTATAAATATAGAAGCTCCAACAATGGTTGATTTGTTGGAGGCATTTTTAATTGATCCCGAAAGGGTATAACTACAATTTTGAGCAAAAAAGCTATACTGAACAAACAGTATAGCTATTGTTAAATAATGTGTAAACTTCAATGTGTATTTTCTTATTTATTTAATCCTAAATTAAAAGTGATATCTACATCATTTTCACCACCTGCATTGGTTATATCTCCACTAGCAACACCTTGAGCAAATTTATTTGGCTCATGACGTAAAACAATATTGATATCTCCACCTTTATAAGAATTCCCTGTTGTAAAAGTAGTTTCAAGACCAATTGGGTTCCCATCTGCATCTTCATCAGCATATTTAACAGTTAATCCATCTATATTATGAATGTAGAAAAACTGGTGATCCTTTGCTTCTTCTTTTATTTCAGCATCTATGTCATCTCCGTGTTCATGACCATGCTCTTCACCTTTTTCCTCTTCTTCGTGATGATGTTCATCTTCCTCTTCTTCACCATTTAAAGAGATTACCGCATTGTATGTTTTACCCGATTCTAAACTTCCTGCTGTTTTTTCACTTTCATCAACTACTCCGTCTCCGTTTTCATCATGCCAATGAACAACAACGGCATCTCCTTCATCATTAGGTGTTAAAGTTAAAGTTACGTTGGCTATTAACTCTGATTGATTAGGTATTATTGGATCGTCTTTTTTACAAGAAACAATACTACTTGCTATAACTAACGCTGCTACAATTGCTTTAAATTTCATTGGACTCTTATTTTATGTACATCTTTTTTATTGGCTGCAAAGATATAAACCTTTTCAAATAACGCAACGCTGTTGCATTTATTTTTTGTGTTAAAAAATTAATATCTTCACAAAAAATATATAAATGTATAAATCCATATTAAAAGCTATTCTTATCACAGGATTAATCACTTCTTGTAAACCTCATAAAACCATGCTAACAACTTTAGAAAACTCATCTTTTTATATAGGAACTGTAACTAACAGTAATTTTTCTACAAGCAAAGGTATTTACCAATCTAATATTGATCAAAACGGTACCCTATCTCCTATAAAATTAGTCGCTACAACAAATAATCCATCTTATTTATGTACAACAGAAAATCAAAAATTTTTGATTAGTACTAGTTCTGGAGGAGCAATTGGATTGAGTAGTTTTAAAATTGAAGAACATAAATTAATCCCTATAAGTACTTCTGCTACCGGAAAATCTCCTTGTTACGTATCTACACAAAACGGATATGTTTTAAATGCCAATTATGCAGATGGAAGTGTTGATTTACATACTATTGATGATAGCGGAAAATTGAGCCCTATTTTAGATACACAAAAACACAGTTATTCTACACCTAGTAGTCATAAAAGACAAAAAAAAGTCTTTGCCCATTCGTGTTATTTTGAACCCAACTCTAACAATATTATTGCCATTGATTTAGGTGCAAATAAAATTTTATTTTCGAGCATAAACCAACAAACCAACAAATTTGTACCTAATGCATTTAACGAATTAGCACTTCCTGAACATAGCGGGCCAAGATTGATTACCTTTCACCCTACACTTCCTGTTTTTTATGTGGTTAATGAACTTAGTGCTACGGTTTCTGTGGTAGAAAAAAACACAAAAGAAAACACCTACCACATTATAGAAACAGTACCTACTTTACCTACTGATTTTGATGTAAACACCAATACAGCTGCACATATAGAAATTACCAAAGACGGTAGATTTTTATACATGAGCAACAGAGGACACGATAGCGTTTCTGTTTTTAGTGTGGCCAAAAACGGAATTTTATCTTTTGTAGAACGTGTTTCGGTGCACGGTAAACACCCTAGAAATTTTTCTTTAAGTACAGACAATCAATTTTTAGTTGTTGCCAATAGAGATACAAATAATATTTGCTCTTTTAAAAGAGATGCAAAATCTGGAAAACTAACTTTTGTAGATGAAATAGAAGCACCAAGAGCTACTTGTATTTTATTCTAACACTTAAAAAGGGAGCTAATTAGCTCCCTTTTTTATTTATCTGCGAATTTTAATTCGTTCATATCTGTATTTCTATGTTTATTTTTTGCGTAAGTATAACCATCTCTCCACCATTCTGTCATTAATTCTTTATCAAAAACTAAGGAGTTGGTGGTTAAAATTGTAGGTGTGTAATACAAATTTAATTGTACCTCTCCATAATGCGATGCCAATTTACCTATAGATACATTGTGATTTCTAACCTGTTCCAACGTAAAATCCAACACATCAGAAATTAATGCAAATGGGTTTTTTGCAGGAATATTGGCTATTAACTTTGTTTCTGTATCTAAAATAATCACATCTATTTCTGTAGCACCACGATTGATTGCTTCTTTAATAGGAACCAAAGAACCAAAACCTCCATCGGCATATTGAAAATTATCTTTTTCATACAAACTCATAAAAGGTACGTAGTTACAAGATGCCCAAATCCAATCACAAAATTGTTCCCTTTCAAAATCTTTAATGGATTTGTATTCTACCTTTCCCAAAGTTAAGTTAGACACCGTTACCACAATATCTTTATGGGTAGCTTTTAATTCATCAAAAAAAACATCGTCTATAGTTTTGTGTAGTAATTTTCTAAGATTTTTACTTTCCCCAAATGTTTTTTGTTTTCTAATTAAGTTCCACAACACTTTAAAATGATTGATTGACACCGTTTTAGCACCTCTCCTCCCTTTTATAACAAACGGATTTACACTAAATATTGTAGATTGATTTACGTTGGTATACAACTCCTTTAGTTTTTTAATTCTACCCAACGCTAAGTGAGATATTAACAAACTACCTGTAGAAGTTCCTACTAAAATATCGTATTCCTTTTTTTCTTTAATAAGTAAATACTCTGCTACTCCTCCTGCAAAAGCTCCTTTACTACCGCCTCCAGAAATTACCAATGCTCGCATATATGTTTTTGATATTTTAGACTTATTTTAGTCAACTAAATATACATATTTAATTGTTAACTATTCAGATGAAAAAAATTCATTACTTCCTATATTTTATCATAGCTACACTCCTATTTTCTTGTCAACAAAAACCTACTATTTTTAATGTGATTGATTGCAATTCTAACACAGAATTTCATCACACGAAAACCATTAGAGATGTAAAAAATAGATTTGAAATTAGCATTGGAGAACATTGGAAAAGAGAATTGTATTTTGATGATTATCAGTCTAGAATATACGCAGCAGACACTACCCGTAACTTTTCGGCATCTTTTCTTGTTGATGTTACTAGATTTAAAGGAAAAATAATTATTGAAGAAGAATTTAAAAACAAAATTAACCAACAAATTTTGGCCAATCCTAATACCTATATTATAAAAGACAAACTCATTACTTTTAAAGAAAAACCCGCATATGCAGTGTATAGTTTCCAAAAAAATGCAACCAACGCAATTTATACCATTCAGTGTTATGTGGCCGATAAAGAATATTATTACTTACTATCATCACAAATAAACGGTAGTCAAAATTTATCGCAAAACAGCTGCGAAATTGTACATATTTTTAACTCACTAAATATGCTTCCTTAAACAAGTAAAAGCAAATCGGTTTTATTTTACAAAAGTTTATGCTTGTTGTAAACACTTAGCTATTTTTGCCAAAAATTGTACATAGCATGCAACACATTCTAAATAGATTTATTAGCTATATAACGGTAGATACACAATCTGACCCAAACAACCCTGCTTTTCCTAGTACCGAAAAACAATGGGTATTGGCTCGTATGCTAGAAAAAGAATTAAAAACCATTGGTTTAAGTAATGTACAATTGGATGAAAACTGTTATTTAACCGCAACTTTACCCAGCAATGTAAACTACAACGTTCCTGTAATTGGTTTTGTTGCCCATATAGACACCAGCCCAGATTTTAGCGGAAAAAATGTACATCCACAAATTCATAAAAATTACGATGGTGGAAATATTGTTTTAAATGCAGAACAAAATATTGTTTTAGATGCCACCTATTTTGATGACATTCAGCAATACAAAGGGCAAACCATTATTACTACTGATGGAACTACGCTTTTAGGTGCCGATGACAAAGCGGGAGTTACAGAAATTGTAACCGCTATGGAATATTTAATCAATCATCCAGAAATTAAACACGGAACCATTCGTATTTGTTTTACTCCTGATGAAGAAGTAGGAAAAGGAGCTCATAAATTTAATGTAGAAACTTTTGGTGCCGAATGGGCTTATACCATGGATGGTAGCCAAGTTGGAGAATTGGAATACGAAAATTTTAATGCTGCAAGTGCAGTAGTTACTGTTCAAGGAAAAAACGTACATCCGGGCTATGCTAAAAACAAAATGGTAAATGCTATTTTGGTAGCTCAACAATTTATTAACGGATTGCCTGCTGATGAAGTTCCAGAAAAAACAACTGGATATCAAGGATTTTATCATTTGCATGATATAAACGGTGATGTAGAAAAAACAACCTTAGAATACATTGTTAGAGATCACGATTTAGAAAAATTTAAAGCTCGTAAAGAAACCATGAAGTCTTTAGTATCTTCGCTGAATCAAAAATTTGGAGAGGATATTTTTTCTATTGAATTAAAGGATCAATATTTTAATATGAAAGAAAAAATAGCTCCTGTAATGCATATTGTAGATATTGCAGCAGCAGCTATGGAAAAAGAGAACATAAAACCTATATACAAAGCCATTCGTGGTGGTACAGATGGTTCTCAATTATCGTTTATGGGCTTGCCTTGCCCTAATATTTTTGCAGGAGGACACAATTTTCATGGAAAATACGAATACGTTCCTTTAGAATCTATAGAAAAGGCGATTAAAGTAATTATAAATATTGCTGAAATTACAGCAAATAAGTATAAATAAATTTAAACGAAACTGTAGATTTATTTAAGACAGAAAATTCTCGACTCCATTCGAACACCTAAGTCATCAAGCGGAGTCGAAATGTAGCCACTAAGGTGACATTGAATATTAATAGAAAGTAGATTTAAAAATAAAAATAATGGACAATCAATTTTTAATTTCATTAACAGAAAAATACGGAGCACCGTTGTATGTATACAATGCAGATATTATAGAACGTCAATACAAACGTATGATGAATGCTTTTTCTTCTGTAAAAAATGTAAAATTAAATTACGCAGTAAAATCTAACACCAACATTAACGTTCTTAAATTTTTAAAAAACTTAGGATCTGGAGGAGACTGTGTATCTGTTCAAGAAATTAAATTGTGTTTGGCTGCTGGTTTTAACGTAAAAGATATTTCTTATACTCCTAATGGAGTTTCTTTTGCAGAAATTACAGAAGCTCATCATTTAGGGGTAAAAATTACTTTAGACAACTTATCTAGTTTAGATAAATTTGGAAAAGCATTTCCTAAGGCTCCTGTTTCTTTGCGTATCAATCCGCATATTATGGCAGGTGGAAATGCTAAAATTTCTGTAGGACATGTAGATTCTAAGTTTGGTATTTCTCATACTCAAATTGAAGAAATCAAAAAAATAGTAACAGCCAACGGAACTCCTGTAAACGGTGTACACATGCACACAGGTTCTGACATTAAAGATCCTAGCGCATTTGTAGAAGCTATGGAAGTATTGTTAGGAATTGCAAGACAATTTGACACGATTGAATTCATTGACTTAGGAAGCGGTTTTAAAGTTCCTTATAAAGATGGAGACCATGCAACCAACTTAGAAGAATTAGGACCTATATTAGGAGCTAGTTTTAACGCTTTTTGTGATGAGTACGGTAAGGAATTAAAGTTGATTTTTGAACCCGGTAAATTCTTGGTAAGTGAATCTGGTAAATTTTTAGCCAAAGTAAATGTCATCAAACAAACACCTAATATTAATTTTGTTGGGGTAGATAGTGGATTGAATCATTTGATGAGACCTATGATGTATGATGCTTACCACAGAGTACACAACATATCTAATCCTGATGGTGAAAAAGAAATCTACAATGTAGTAGGGTACATTTGTGAAACCGATACGTTTGCAGAAACTAGAGAACTAGGAAAAGTAAGTGAAGGTGATATTATTTGTATGGACAATGCAGGAGCGTATTGTTTTTCTATGGCTTCTAACTACAACTCTCGTTTTAGACCTGCCGAAGTTTTAGTTGTTAAAGGACAAGACTATTTAATTAGAGAAAGAGAAACTTTTGAAGATATTCTAAAAAATCAAATTGAAATTGATTTATAGTAAGGCTATAAACCAAAAAACGCTAACCATATGGTTAGCGTTTTTTGGTTTTGATGATGACAATCTTTCAACTATTTTCTTTCCCTAATTAAATTTCCCATCTGACAAAAACATTAAATAATATATATTTTCATAAAATCCAATAATAAGAACAATTGACCGTTTTTAAAAAAAATATTCCTTAATTGGAATTTTCATTGAAAAATAACATCTTCCAAAATTCTATTTTAAATCCCTATAACCGTGAAAAATGAAATTCTAAAATACCTTTCAAAATATACTAAAATCACTCATGAATTAGAAAGCGCTATTGTAAACAGCACTTTTATTGAACACTTTAAAAAAGGTACGATTCTACTTAAAGAAGGTGATATTTGTATTGAATGCTATTTTATTTTAAAAGGATGTATAAGAAGTTATATTGTTGAAAACGGAGAAGAAAAAACTATTGAATTTTATACCGAGGAATATGCCGTTACACCTTCTAATTATGGAACATCTAGTCCCTCTAATTATTACTTAGAATGTGTTGAAAATGTGATAGTTAGTGTGGGTAACCCTAAATTAGAAAAAGAAACATTTCAAAAGTACCCAGAATTAGAATCTTTGTCTAGAGTTATTGGCGAGGTTATAATGGCTAAAAATCAAGACTCCTTTGCTAAATTTAAAACTTCCAATCCTGAGGAAAGATACTTAGATCTGTTAAAAAATAGATCAGATTTAATTCAACGAGTCCCTCAGCACCAAATAGCTAGTTATTTAGGTATTAAACCCGAATCGTTAAGTAGAATTAGAAAAAGAATACTTACCAAAAAATAATTTCTTAACTATAGTCAATGAAATCTAAATTAGATCCAGGCTACTTTTGTAGCATATGGAAAATAAACGAAATTCGAGAATTGCAGGAACTCTAATCCTTTTGGGAATAATTACTGGTATTTTAAGTATTATTCCTTCAATTGATAATGAAAAATATCTTGAAATTGTTTATCTAAACAAAAATACCGTTTTAATTGGAGCTCTTTTTCAATTTCTTTTAATACCAATTTATATTAGTTTCTCTTTAATATTATTTCCAATATTAAAACAGTATAGTAGTTTTCTTTCTATTGGATTTGTTGGATTTCGATTTATGGCGGGAGTATTTCAATTAATAGGAATAATACTATTGCCAACATATATCCTTTTAAGTGAAAAATACTTAACAGAGATAAATAGTGATTTAAAATTTTATGAAACAATTGGTCAAATATTAAAAAACACTAGAGATTTAGTAAACCATTTAGGTGTGATTACAGCAACAGGATTAGGAAACTTACTTTTTTACGCTATACTTTATAAACAAAAAAACATCCCAACTTGGATTTCAATATGGGGAATAGCAGGAAACATATTAATTATGACTGCTGGTTTTTTAATTTTTTTTCAACTACTTACTGTTATTTCAACCGAATACATAATTATAACAACTCCGCTTTTATTACAAGAAGTAATTTTGGCTATTTGGTTAATTAAAAAAGGAATCACAAACCCTAAAAAAACATATTCAATCAAATTTAACACGAATAAACAATTCCAAATATAATTCAATCAAAAAAATCAAATTCCAGTATTATGAAAAACCCTCTCTTAACAATAGCTATCCTATTTTCAATTCTTACAGTTAATGGACAAAATAAAGATGAAATAACCCCTTATTCATTCGAAAATAAAAATGAACTAAAAATTAATGTTTATTTCACAGCATTTGGATTATTTGAAACAACTTATGAAAGAAATTTAAATAGAAAGTCATCATTAGGAATAACAGGATTGTACTCATTCAGTAAAAAATATGATGAGGATGTAAATTTTCAAATCTCTCCTTTTTACAGAAGATATTTTGGTAAAAAATATGCTTCGGGTTTCTTTATTGAAGGATTTGGAACACTAGGTTCAATAGATGGAAAACAACTAACAGATGTCAATGGAAATATTACTTTAAATGAAGGTCCTGATGTTATTGACTTATCACTAGGTTTAAGTATTGGATACAAATGGGTTACCAAAAAAGGAATTGTTTTTGAAGCTTTATTTGGTATGGGAGGTAATTTATTTAACGCTAATAAAACGGACCATAATATAATCAACCGTCGTGCAATAAGTATAGGTTATCGATTTTAACTTGCTTAGCTAGCTAAATAATACCTTTTACTATTTAACTAATCCTTTCTTAAATTTTAAATTCCACAAATTCTATTTGTCAATAGTTATTCTAACCATATTTAACCATAACATAAACTTAAAAACATTAAAAAAACTAACTTTACACTTAACTTGTTATGCTTAAAAATTAATGATTAAACTTTTAGAATTTGTACTTGTTAGCGGTATAACTATTATAGCTACTTTTCTTTTTATGCTTTTTAAAGCACAAAAAAAAGAATTGCACTTTAAGCTTTTAACCCTATTTTTTATGATTTTGTTGAATTATCTGATTATAGGATATGCAGACATTAACGAGTTTAACATTCTTATATTAATTGCTTTTCCGGTGGTAGATAATATTGAATTTCTACTTGGTCCCATTATTTTACTCTATGTAGAAGCTCTGTTTAATCATAAAAAAACAATTCAAAAAAAAGATTATTTACATTTTTTACCTGCTTTAGTTTATTTACTATTTTTTACCATACCTACAATTTTTTCCTTTTTTACAGACACCTATCTTTTTGCTTATCTACACAAAAGAGATGAGTACGAGGACATATTATACATTCTATTAATCTGTTATTTAATAGCCTATATTTCTTTTGCTAAACTTAAATACAATCAATATTTAAAAGTATACAAAAACTTATTTGCAACATCGTCTATAGAAAATGTTAGTTGGGTTAACAAAATGCTTTTAGGTATTTTGTTTGTTTGTTCTATTGATTTTTTTGTAGGGTTTTTTAGCTTTTTTATTCCTAATAATTATGATTCCTTTTACATTACTATGATTTTATCGGTTGTATTAATTATTTACTTAGGATACTACGGAACCAATCAAGCTAAAATTCTTTTGCCCGAAGGGATCATTGAATTTAAACCTAAAAATAAAAATTTAAAACCTACAGAAACCATTGCCTTAAAGCAACAACTGAATTTGTTATTTGATAAAGAAAAAATTCATCAAGATGAAAATCTAAATCTTCAAAAACTTGCAGATGCAATGCACATTAACCATAAAAAACTTTCTTACCTGCTAAACAACCACCTTCATACTAATTTTTACGAACTCATTAACAAAAAAAGAATTGAGGATGTGAAACAAAAAATGGAAGATCCTGCTTACCAACATCATAACATGATTGAAATTGCTTATGAATGTGGTTTTCAATCCAAAGCAAGTTTTAATAGAATTTTTAAAAAAGAAACCAACACATCTCCTACAGAATATAAAAAAAGGTTAGCATAAGAAATTGTCTAAATCTTAATTTTTACACCATCAGCAATTCTATAACTACCCAAAACCTAAACTTAAAAACTCTAACTTTGTTACTAAACAATTTTATTTTTTGAATACAAGATGAATAAGTTTATAGAGTTTTTACTTATTAGCGTTGTTACTATTGTTAGTATCTTAATTTTATTGCTTTTTAAACAAAAAAGTAAAGACACGCACACTAAAATATTAATTGTCTTTTTTATTGTTCTGCTTAACTGTTTACTGGTTTTATATGCTATACAAATTAAATTTGATATTCTTATTTTAATTACATTCCCAATAGCAAACAATATTGAATTTATATTAGGTCCTTTAATCTATTTCTATATTGAATCTCTGTTTTATCATAGAAAAAAGTTAAAATTTAAACACTATTTGCATTTTTTACCTGCCGTTCTTTATTGTGCTATTTTTACAATTCCAGAGCTGTTTACATATATTTTAAATATTCCTCTTTTTAAATATTTAAAAATTACACGAGATAATGACAACTTATTAAACTTACTTTTAAACGTTTACCTAATTACCTATAATATTATTTCTAAAGTAAAATACAATTACTATTTAAAAGCATTTAAAAATTTATTTTCTGTAAGTTCAATTAACAATATAAAGTGGGTAAATCATATGCTAATTGGTACAATTGCCATTACTGGTTTTGCTCTTGTTATTGATGGTATCAACTTGTTTTTTAATCAAAAAAATGAGACTTATTATTTTTCCATTTTAATGGCTGCTATTTTAATAGTCTATTTGGGATATTACGGAACCAATCATTCAAAATTTTTATTACCCGAGGGAACTTTAAAGTTAAAACCAAATCAAAAAAAATTAAAACCTACAGAAACCATTGCCTTAAAGCAACAACTGAATTTGTTATTTGATAAAGAAAAAATTCATCAAGATGAAAATCTAAATCTTCAAAAACTTGCAGATGCAATGCACATTAACCATAAAAAACTTTCTTACCTGCTAAACAACCACCTTCACACTAATTTTTACGAACTCATAAACAAAAAAAGAATTGAGGATGTGAAACAAAAAATGGAAGATCCTGCTTACCAACATCATAACATGATTGAAATTGCTTATGAATGTGGTTTTCAATCCAAAGCAAGTTTTAATAGAATTTTTAAAAAAGAAACCAACACATCTCCTACAGAATATAAAAAAAGGTTGATACAGTAACCCTGTTTAATGGTACTAACAACCATTATACAGATACTTTTTAGAAGTTAATCTATTTTATACTTTCTAAAACCCAACAACAACTATTTTTGATTTAGATAGTATAAACAAAAAAATAAAATTTATAAGCCATCTAAATGTCATATTCATTTAAATTGCTTAACAAATATTTTCCAAAGCAATGAAAATTTGAATTCAATTTTACCAAAAACAAACCAATCTTTTTAACAAAATATAAAAACACTATTAAAACAGTCTAAAATAGGTCTCACTGCTTCTTTTGAAACCTTTAAGACCTAAAAAAAGCATTAATTTGCAGCCAATTACAACAAATAAACACAACTACATGAAAAAAATTTTAATGCTCTTACTCCTTATCGTAAGTAGCAGCTATGCACAAGAAAAATTCACAATTACAGGTGTTGTTAAAGATGCAAGTTCTGGAGAAACCTTAATTGGTGTTAGTATTATAGAACCCGTAGCTTCTCAAGGAACGGTTACCAACGAATATGGTTTTTATTCCTTTACACTTCCAAAAGGGGAATACACCATTAAAGTGTCTTATTTAGGGTATAACAATTTTACTAAAAAAATTAACCTTACTAAAAACACAACACTTAATGTAAACTTACAAGAAAATTCAGAAAACCTAGATGAAGTGGTCATTTCTGCTTACACCGAAAAAATAAGCATTAAAAAAGCTGAAATGAGTGTAAATAAAATGAAAGTACAAACCATTAAAGAAATTCCTGCCGTATTGGGAGAAGTGGATGTGTTAAAATCTATTGTTACATTGCCCGGGGTTACCAATGCAGGTGAAGGACAATCAGGATTTAACGTTCGTGGTGGTGCTGCCGATCAAAACTTAGTGTTGTTAGATGAAGCTACCCTTTTTAACTCCTCTCACCTATTTGGATTCTTTTCTGTAATTAATGCAGATGCCATTAAAGATTTAAAACTTTACAAAGGTGGAATTCCGGCCAAATTTGGAGGACGAATTTCTTCTGTTTTAGACATTCATCAAAAAGATGGAAATAAATATGAATTTCACGGAAACGGAGGAATAGGATTGCTGTCTTCTAGATTAACTTTAGAAGGACCTATTGTTAAAAAGAAAGCCTCTTTCTTTGTAAGTGGTCGTAGGTCTTATGCCGATTTGTTTTTACCCCTAATTCAGCCAGAAAACAAAAGCAAAGCTTATTTTTACGATTTAAACACCAAAGTAAACTGGGAAGTAAATTCTAAAAACAAATTGTACTTGTCAGGATATTTTGGTCGTGATATTTTTTCTTTAGGAACAACATTTGTAAATAAATACGGAAATGCTGTAGCCAACTTACGTTGGAACCACATTTTTAACAGTCAACTATTTTCTAACCTATCGCTTATTTACAGCAATTACTACTATGGTTTAGAAATTGGTATTGCTGGGTTTCAATGGGATTCTGGATTGGAAAACTACAATCTTAAATACGATTTAAAACAATATTTTAACGATGATATTGTCATCAATTACGGAGTACAATCTATTAACTACATTTTTAATCCTGGAAAAATTCAACCAAGCAAGCCTGGAACAGGAATAGAAACCAACCAAATAGCAAAAAAATATGCTATAGAAAACGGCGTGTACATTGATGTTGAACACCGATTGAGCGACAGAATAGATTTAAGATATGGACTGCGTTGGAGTAATTTTTTAAGATTAGGGGAAAATAATATTAATATTTACGAAGGTTCTCCTGTTTTGTACAATAAAGAAACAAAACTTTACGAACAAGCAGAACCTATTGGACAAGTAAACATGGATAGAAGTAAATTAAGAAAAGCTTTTAACAACTTAGAACCAAGATTCTCTATTGCATATGCCTTAAACAATAAAAGTTCTTTTAAAGCCAGCTACCAAAGAATGGCACAATACATTCATATTCTATCCAACACTCAATCTCCTACCCCTTTAGACATTTGGACACCTAGTGGAGAATATATCAAACCCCAATTATCTGATCAAATTGCCTTCGGATACAGTCAAGATTTTAATAATATGTATAGTTTAACTGCCGAAGTTTTTGGAAAAACAGTACAAAATAGAATTGACTATACAGATGGTGCAGAATTGGTAGCACAAGAAGCCGTAGAATCTGTTATTTTAAATGGAAAAGCAAGAGCCTATGGTTTAGAATTGATGTTTAAAAAAGAAGAAGGGAAATTTAACGGATGGATTAGCTATACTTTATCTAGATCTGAACAACAAACCAAAGGAAGAACAGCCGAAGAAGTAGGAATTAACAACGGAAATTGGTATGCAACTGGTTATGATAAAACTCACGATTTAACTGTAATTGCCAACTATAAAGCTTCTAAAAAATGGAAATTTAACACTAGTTTTAACCTACAAACAGGACAACCTGTTACCTATGCCAATGCTAGTTATGGTTATTTAGACTTAAATGTTCCTAATTACGGACCCAGAAACTCTAAAAGATTGCCTTTATATCACAGAGTAGATGTTTCTGCTACTTACGTTCCTAAAAAGTATGAAAACAAAAAATGGAAAGGAGAATGGGTTTTTAGCATTTACAATTTGTACAACAGACAAAATGCATCTGCTATTACCTTTGGACAAGAGGAAAATTTTAAAACCGGAACCACACGAAATATCACAGAACGTTTAACAATGTTCGGAATGATTCCTTCAGTTACTTTCAACTTTAAATTCTAACAATCATGAAAAATTACATATACATATTCTTTTTAGCTTTCTGTACCCTATCCTGTACCAAAGAAGTTGTTTTAGACGATATTTTAAGCGCTACACCTAGATTGGTTGTAGAGGCTAGTATAGATTGGAACAAAAATGATGATGAAGCATCCAAAACACAAACCATCAAATTAACAAAATCTACACCTTATTATAGCCAAGACTACCCAATAGTTACAAATGCAAATATTACAGTAACCAATAGCAGTAACGAATCTATGGGAACTTTTGCTTATGATGCAACCCAAAAACTATATGTGGCTACAGATTTTAAAAAACCTGTTCTTAACGAAACCTATAGCATAAAAATTGAAGTTGACGGACAAGTTTATACTGCCGAAGACACCTACACATCTATAGAAGACCCTAACTACATTACACAAAGTTTAAACAAAGATTTAGATCCTGAGGGAATTATTCAAGTAGATTTAAACATAGACAATGAAATAGGTGTAGACAACTTCTTTTTATTCAAAATAGAACCACCAACAAGTATATCTCTTTTGCCAGAATATTCTAATGCAGATGATGATTTATTAAGCGAAGTTCCTGGTGAAAACAATTATGACTTTACTTATTTTGAAGAAGAATTATTACCTGGAGATTTGTTAAAAATTACCAGCTACGGAATTAGCAAACGTTATAATGATTTTTTAACTAAAATACTATTAACTGCCGAAGGTAGCAATGGACCTTTTTCTACCGCTCCTGCAACTATTAGAGGAAACATCTTAAATCAAACCGATGAAGAAAACAGAGCTTTTGGTTATTTCTCTATCAACCAATTTACGTATATTGAATATACTGTAAAAGAAAAATCGGACAAAGAAATAATTACAGAGTATTAAGAATTTCTCTCTTCTTTTTAGTTTAGACTTTTTGATTGTAAATCCCTACTTTAGGAAAAAAATTTACAATGAAAAAGTCTTTTCTGTTTTTAGCATTCTTATGCTTTGTTGTTTCCTTTCTTGTTGACAGTTGCTCTCCTAAAAAAGAACCCAAAAACAATCCTGATATTGACTATAGTACTTACATTTACAATCATACTTCAGGTATAAACTCCGTTAAAACTCCAATAACAATTTATCTTGCTCAAGAGTCTTCTATCAGCAATCAAGACCTTAAAAAAGCTTTTTCCATACAACCTAAAGTCAATGGAACTGTAGAAATCATCAACCAAAAACAAATAATTTTTACCCCTGCAAAAAATTTAAAAAACAACACGGTTTACACTATAAACCTTAATATCAACAAGCTATTTCCAAAAGCATTAAAAACAGAAACCACTTACAACTTTACTTACAAAACAAAAAAACAAAATTTTGAAGTTCACACCCAAGCCATTCAATCTTATAACCGAGACTGGCAATATGTTTTAGGAAACATCACCACGAACGATGTAACTTCTTTAGAAAAAGTAAAACAAATTTTAACCGCTACGCAAAACTCAGAAAACAAAAAAGTAAAGTTTGATGTAGTTACTGTAGACACCAACGTTTTTTTATTTAAGATAGATAGTATTTACAGAGGATTAGACGATTCTAAACTATCCTTAACATACAACGGAGCTCCTATAGGTGTTGACAAACAACAGCAAAGAGAAATTCACATACACGGAAAAAACAACTTTAAAGTGGTGGATGTAAAGGTAATTAATGATGCTGAACAAAGAGTTGAAATTAATTTTAGCGACCCTGTAGATAAAAACCAATATTTAAACGGCTTGATTTCTATTCAGTCAAGTGGAAAATTAAAATTTGTTAAAAGTGGAAATGTGGTTAAAGTCTATCCTGATAAAACTTTAAAAGGTGAATTAACCATTGGCGTTAGAAAAGGGATTAAAAACACTTACGGATACAAATTTAAAGAAGACCTATACAAAACCCTTTCTTTTGATGAACCCAAGCCTGATGTTAAATTTTCTAAATCCGGAAACATACTTCCTAATTCAGAAAACTTAAACATTCAATTTGAAGCCATCAATCTAAAAGCGGTAGAAGTTAAAATTTACAAAATATTTGAATCTAATATTCTTCAGTTCCTACAACAAAACAACCTACAAGGAAATCAAAACTTTAAAATGGTAGGAAGACCCATTTTAAGAAAAATAATTCCTTTGCAACCCAAAAATAGTTCCGCATACGCTAAATGGCAAACCTACGGATTGGCTTTAGACAAGCTTATTAACATAGATAAAGGAGCTATTTACAAAGTAGAATTGTCTTACAAAAGAAGTTATGCAACTTATCAATGTAAAGGAGAAACAAACAGCAATACAACACCTGTAGAAAGCATCAACTTTGATGAAGAAGAATTAGAAACTAGCAATTGGGACAACAACCAATATTATAGCAATTATGAAAGTTACAATTGGCGAGAAAGAGACGATCCTTGTACAGATTCTTACTATGCTAACAAATCTATTTACAAAAACGTAATTGCTACTGATATTGGAATTACCGTAAAAAAAGGAAACAACAACTCTTATTTTATAGCCACTAACAACACAGTTAGTTCTGAACCTATGTCTGATGTTGCAATTACATTTTACAACTTTCAGCAACAAGCCATTTACAGTACCCAAACAAATGAGGAGGGAATTGCTATTAGCCATTTAGAAAATACTCCTTTTATTGTTACAGCTCAAAAAAACGGACAAACCACTTACTTAAAAGTAAACGATGGAAATGTATTGTCTATGAGTAATTTTAATACCAACGGAGTAAAACCTACCAAAGGAATTCAAGGTTTTATATATACAGAAAGAGGAGTTTGGAGACCTGGAGACACCATTTTTATTGGCTTTATGTTAAACGACCTTAAAAACAAAATTCCCGCAGGACATCCGGTAACTTTAGAACTTAAAAACCCTAACGGAGTTTTAAAACACAGAAAAGTAAATACACAAGGAACCAATAATTTATATACCTATGCGGTTCCAACTCAAAGCAGCTACGAAACTGGAAATTGGAACCTAAGCATTGCTGTAGGTGGTGCTGTGTTTAACAAGACTTTAAAAGTAGAAACCATCAAACCCAATCGTCTTAAAATCAACATTAAAACCGATACAGAAATTTTAAGCAATAACAACCAAATAAACATTGCTGCCAAATGGTTACATGGAGCCATTGCCAAGGAATTAAAAGTAGAAACTGATTTGACCTTAAAAAGTCAAAATACAGAATTTGAGCACTATCCAGCTTATGTTTTTAACGATCCTAGCAAACATTTTGAAACCGCACAGACCAATGTTCTAAAAAGTAAATTAGATGCACAAGGAACCACAAAATTCACCTTAAAACCTAAAACCAACAGCAATGCTCCGGGAATGTTAAAAGCTTATTTAACCACTAGAGTTTATGAAAACGGGGGAGATTTTAGCACCGATGTGTACACACAAACCTATTCACCATTTACCATATACACAGGAATTAAAAGACCCGTGGGAGACAAAGCTAGAAATATGCTGCTTACAGACAAACAACATTTGTTTGAATTGGTAAGTGTAAATAATCAAGGAAAACCGGTAGCCAACCAAAGCTTAGAAATAAACATTTACAAAATGAAAAACAGTTGGTGGTACAACAATAACAACAACTATTCTCAGTTCAATTCTGCTTCATACCAATCTGCTGTATTTCATCAAACAGTCACCACCAATGCTCAAGGAAAAGCGAATTTTAAGTTTGAAGTTAAGTATCCTGAATGGGGTCATTATTTTGTAAAAGTAACCAACAAAAAATCCGGGCACAGTACTGGAGAAAGTGTATTTATTGATTGGCCAGGATGGGCTGGAAAAGCAAAAAAAGGAAATCAGAAAGAAGCGGCCATGCTTATTTTTACTACAGATAAAGAAACCTATCAAATAGGAGAAACGGTAAGCGTAAACTTCCCTTCATCGGAACAAGGAAATGCATTAATTACTCTAGAAAACAATACTGAGGTTCTTAAACATTACCGAATTCAAACTCAGAAAGAAAGTACCAATTTTACTTTCACAGTAGATCAAAGCATGACTCCTAACGTGTACATTAACATCCATACTTTACAAGCTCACAACAATACTAAAAACGATTTGCCTATAAGAATGTATGGGTTAAAAAACATTACTGTAGAAAATGCTTCATCTCACCTATTCCCTATTCTTAAAGTGGCCAAAGAAGTAGAACCTGAAAAGGAGTTTGAAGTAAAAATATCAGAAAAAAACGGGCAACCCTTTACCTACACGATTGCTGTGGTAGATGAAGGTTTGTTGGATTTAACAAGGTTTAAAACCCCTAATCCATGGAATACTTTTTATGCCAAACAAGCTTTAGGTATTAAAACTTGGGATATGTACGATGATGTAATTGGTGCATTTGGAGGAAAATTAAATCAGGTATTTAGTATTGGTGGAGATCAAGATTTGGGAGCTGCCAAAACTCAAAAAGCCAATAGGTTTAAACCTGTGGTTATTTTTAAAGGTCCTTTTACCTTAGACAAAAACAAAACCGCCACACATAAAATAACGCTTCCTAAATACATTGGAGCTGTGAAAGCAATGCTTGTAGCACATCAACCTAAAAACGAAGCTTATGGAAAAACAGAGCAGAGTATTTTGGTTAAAAAACCATTAATGCTATTAGCCAGCGCTCCTAGAAAAGTAAGTCAGAACGAACAAATTAAAATTCCAATTACAGTTTTTAATTCTTTAAACGGAACACAAAGTGTAAAAGTTGAAATTAAAACCAATGAGGTTTTTAGCATTGTAGGAACTAAAACACAACAAGTTACTTTTAAAGAACCTGGTGATGAGATTGCTTATTTTAACATAAAGGCCTTAACTTCTGGATTAGGAAAAATTAGTATCAAAGCAAGTAATAAAAATCACAGCGCTAGTTACGATATTGAGTTAGATGCTTACAACCCAATAAATAAAATTACCAAAAGCGAACAATTTATTATAGAAGCCAATGCTAAAAAAGAATTGGTGGTTGATGGATTTGGAATAGAAAACAGCAATACAGGAACTATTGAAGTTTCTACTTTTCCGCAGATAAATTTTACGGATAGATTAAAATATTTAATCAAATACCCTCACGGATGCTTAGAACAAACAATCTCGGCTATTTTTCCGCAATTGTACATCAATGAGTTATTTGAAACCTCTTTAATAGAAAAAAATAAAATAGCCGATCATATCAATCGTGGAATCCAAAAACTAAACAATTTTCAATTAACTAACGGAGGATTTAGTTATTGGCCAGGAAATCAGAAAGCAAATGAATGGGCTACCACCTATACCGGTCATTTTTTACTAGAAGCAGAACAACACGGATTTTCTTTGCCTTATAATTTTAAAAACAATTGGATTGCTTATCAAAAGGAGACCGCAAGAAATTGGCGAAAAACAGAAAACAACACCTATGTAGAACAAGCTTACCGTTTGTACACCTTAGCACTGGCCCAACAACCAGAAATGTCTATGATGAACCGTTTAAGAGAAGATGCCAAACTTTCTAACATTGCCAAATTAAGATTGGCTTTGGCTTATGCAACTATAGGGCAAAGTAAGGCTGCCTTGGAATTAACACAAAGTGCTTCATTAATTAATTACACCAAAGTGCATCAAATAAACCATGGTTCTACATTGGCCAACAAAGCCATAGCTTTAGAAACGTACCGAGTTTTAAACCACTCCACAAAGGCTAGAGAATTGTTAAACGATATTGCCAAAGAATTAAACGCAAACACCTATTTAAATACCAAAACAACTGCTATGAGCTTATTAGCCGTGGCTAATTATTACAAAAATGTAGCAAACAAAGGTTTGGATGTACAAGTAAAAGTAAACAAGCAAAAGCTAAATATAGCATCTAAAAAATCTATACAAGCTAACAATGTTGAACTTACTAAGGGAGCCAATAAAATTCTTGTAAACAATAAAAACAAACAACCTTTGTATGTAAAATTAACCTACGCAGGAATTCCAGAAATAAATACCGAAGAAAACATTTCTAAAAATATAGTTACCCATATAAAATATGTAGATGCCAACGGTAAACAAATCGATGTAAAAAATCTACCGCAAGGAACTAATTTTACCGCAGAAATAGAAATTAAAAACACCTATAACAAAGCAGTGAAAGATGTAGCCATGACCTATCAAATTCCATCTGGTTGGGAGTTGTTAAACACACGCTACGCAACAGGAGAAACCAACACCAACAGTGCTATTACTTATACCGATATTAGAGACAATGCTATTCACTATTATTTTGATTTAAAATCCAATCAAAAAATAAATTTAAAAGTAAGAATAAACACCACCTACTTAGGTTCTTATTATTTACCAGGAACGCATGTAGAGGCTATGTATGATGATAATTTTATGAGTCATACCAAAGGAATGTGGATTGATGTAACTCCTTAATTTTAATTCTCTAAACACTATAATTTTATCCATTAAAAAAGGCTGTTTACACAGCCTTTTTTAATGGATATAGAAAAAGATATTTTATTAATTTTTAAGTATTTTTTTAACCGTTGTTCCTTCTGTAGATTTTATAATAAAAGAATACATTCCAGATTTTAAATTAGAAACATCTATACGGTTCTCTTTTGCAGATAAAGATTTATGCATCAATTCTCTACCACTTACATCATAAACCGTAACTGTAACATTCGTTAAGCTTTTTAAATTAATTTCTACACTTCCTAATGTTGGGTTTGGAAAAATTATAACATCAGTATCTATATTAAAATTTGCAATATTTAAAATCGTACAGTTACTTACAGGGGAACCTGATAAAAAATTACTACTAGATCCTGATAAGGAAAAACTTTGAAAAGTTCCATGGTGTCCATGAGAAGTTGCATCTAACAAACTTGTTATCCCACCATTATTTCCATATGCATCACCTTGATTAAACTTGTAATAAGCTACTAAACCTGTTTCATTTCCTACCAATTCACATTCTTTATTAGAATTAATTTCTGCAGATGTTCTTGCAACATTCCAAATGCGTAAATCATCTAAATCTCCCCAAAACCCCGTATTGTTATACAATGTTCTTAGTCCCAACAATAAATCTCCAGAACCTTGATATGGACTTATTGAATTTTGTCCTACCAAAACTCCATCTTGGTATACAGATCTTACATGAGTAACAGGATCATATACACATGCCCAATGATGCCAATTGCTATCTGTATTGTAATTAGATATAAATAAATCATTTCCAAAAAAAGAAAAATGAAAAAAACCATTTCTAAAACCAATTTGTAATTGTTGACCATATGCTTCAACTCCTTGACTTAGTATATAACCCGCTTGATAAAGATTGTTAAATTTAGCATAAAACTCAATGGTAATAGGAGAATTAGCAAGATTAATACCTTGAATTCTTACATAGTCATTATGATTTCCAAAATTTAAATGTGTTGCGGACTCTACAACATTCACTTTTTGTGCTACAGAAACTAAATGATTCTTTTGTGCGTATATAGTATTAAGGCATAGGAAAGTCCATAAAAAAAAGTAGTTTTTTAGTTTCATAAGTATAAGTTGTTACTATTATTTAATTAATTAGCAAAACTACTAGACTATAAAAAACATCAATCGCCCATTAAGACAAATCAATCGCCCAATCGGACATTTTAATTTATTTTAAAAACGAATAAAACATAAAAACTAGATAAGAAAAATAAACTTTATGTTTGCTCTATCTAATTACAAACAAACACTCCTAAATTAGGTAAGACAAGTATTTTATCAACCACAACAAAAACACTTAAATTAACGTAACTCCTTAATTTGAAAACAAAAATTACATCTTATTGTTTAAAACACAAACTAAAACTTAGTATAGGTTTTATGTTGTGTTTTTGGTATTTCTTGTTTTTACCCACTCACCTATTTAAGGAAGATTATTCTACCGTTATTTTTTCTAAAAACCATCAATTACTAGGAGCTACTATTGCTAGTGACGAACAATGGAGATTCCCTCCTGCGGATTCCATTCCGACAAAATTTAAGCAGTGCATACGCTATTATGAAGATGAATATTTTTACAATCATCCTGGTTTTAATCCTATAGCTATAGGAAAAGCCATGATTACCAATTACAAAACAGGAAAAAACAAAAGAGGTGCTAGTACACTTACACAACAAGTCATACGTTTAAGCAGAAATAAAAAAAGAACCTATACCGAAAAATTCATTGAGCTTATTTGGGCTACAAGATTAGAATTCTCCAAATCTAAAGATGAAATTTTAAAACTCTATGCCAATCACGCTCCTTATGGAGGAAATGTAGTGGGCTTAGAAATGGCTTCTTGGCGATATTTTGGAACTTCTCCCGAAAAGTTATCTTGGGCAGAAAGTGCTACATTGGCAGTATTACCTAATGCTCCGGGGTTGATTTTCCCTGGAAAAAACAAACACTTATTACAAAAGAAAAGAGATTTTTTGTTATTAAAACTAAAACAAAAAGGAATTATTGATGAAACAACGTATCAGTTATCTATACAAGAAAACATTCCTAAAAAACCTGTTGCTATTCCGCAAGAAAACATTCATTTAATTTCACACATTAATCAAACCAACAAAGGAGAAAGAATAGAAACAAGCATAAACGATGACATTCAACAACAAGTCCTTAAAAGTGTTGCCAAATTTCATCAACAATATGCTAAAAACAACATTTACAACCTAGCGGTTTTGGTGATTGATATTTACACTAAAAAAGTAGTTTCATATGTAGGAAATAGTCCTACCACTACAAAAAACGAAAAGTTTGTAGACATGATTCAGGCACAAAGAAGTACAGGTAGCACTCTAAAACCTATACTATATATGGGCATGTTAAACAGTGGAGAAATACTACCCAATATGCTGGTGCCAGATGTGCCTACTCAAATACAAGAATACAAACCACAAAACTATAATTTTACCTACTCCGGAGCTGTTTCGGCTAAAAAAGCACTTGCCAAATCGTTAAACATTCCAGCGGTTAGAATGTTAAGAACCTATGGCATGCATAAGTTTAAAAGTGATTTAAACTATTTAGGATTAAAAGGAGTTCACAAACCTGTAGATCATTACGGATTGACTTTAATTTTAGGTGGAGCAGAAAGTTCTTTATGGGAACTGACCAATATGTATTCCAATTTGGCAAGCACATTAAATCATTACAACACCAACAACGGAAGTTATTTTAGCAAAGAACATCAAGAGGCTAGTTTTTACAAAAACAACATTTTAGACTTGGGAGAAAAATCCATTGCAAAAAATATTTTTGATGCAGGGAGTATTTATTTAGGTCTTGAGGCTATTACAGAATTAACTAGACCCGAAAATGACAAAGAATGGAAACACTACAATTCTTCTCATAAAATATCTTGGAAAACAGGAACCAGCTTTGGAAACAAAGATGCTTGGAGTATTGGAGTAACTAAAAAATATGCCATTGGTGTTTGGGTTGGAAATGCCGATGGAGAAGGAATTGCAAACATGACAGGGGTCAATTTTGCTGCACCAGTTATGTTTGATGTTTTGGAAAGTTTGCCTGAAAATTATTGGTTTGACAAACCTATAGATGAACTTCAAGAAATAGAGGTTTGTAGCCTTAGCGGTCACAAAGCAAATCCGTTATGCCCAACCACTAAAGAATGGATTCCATTAACAAATAATACCACGTTGCCCTGTCCTTACCATCAAAAAATATATGTAGACAAAGAGCAAAAACATCGTGTGTTTAAAAATTGTGCCGATGAAAATACTATTATCCCTGCCACTTGGTTTGTACTTCCCCCCAACCAAGCATGGTACTACAAAAAACAAAATGCCAATTATCAAGATATTCCTCCTATTAAAAAAAGTTGTTTAAACGTGAACAATTCCGTTATGGACTTTATAAGTCCAAATGAAAACGCTAATTTTATCCTGACAAAAGATTTTGATGAACAAACAAATCCTATTGTCATCAAAGTAAGTCATCAAAGAAGCGATGAACAACTGTTTTGGTACTTAGATCATACCTATGTAAAAACAACAACGCATCATCATGAAATTGCGATTACTCCAACCATTGGAAAACATCAAATTACGGTAATTGATCAAAACGGAAATCAAATTAAAAGAAACATCAACCTAGAATAAATCCATGGATTTCACAAAAACTACTGAGCAAGATTCTCTATACAACGATTTAGAAAATATGTCTGCTTTAGAATTAATTCAGAACATTAATAACGAAGATCAAAAAGTAGCGTTTGCGGTAGAAAAAGCAACTCCACAAATTGAAGCTTTGGTCAATACCATTGTAGAAAAACTAAAAAATAGAGGTAGATTGTTTTATATGGGAGCAGGAACTAGTGGACGTTTGGGTATTTTAGATGCATCAGAATGCCCTCCTACTTTTGGAGTTCCTCATGAGTTGGTGATAGGAATTATTGCTGGAGGAGATACTGCTATTAGAAAAGCGGTAGAAAATGCAGAGGACAACACCCAACAAGGTTGGATAGATTTGCAAAAACACAACATTTGTAGTAATGATGTAGTGATAGGAATTGCAGCATCGGGAACCACTCCTTATGTAATAGCTGCTTTAGAAGCTTGCAACCAAAACAACATTGTTACAGGCTGCATTACCATGAATTTAAATAGTCCTTTACACAAAGTAGCCAACTATCCCGTGGTAGTAACTGTAGGTCCTGAATTTGTAACAGGAAGTTCTAGAATGAAAGCCGGTACAGCTCAAAAAATGGTATTAAACACCATTAGTACCAGTGTGATGATTTTATTAGGAAAAGTAAAAGGAAACAAAATGGTAGACATGCAATTGTCTAATGATAAGTTGGTAGACCGAGGTACCAAAATGATTTTAAAAGAAATTGATATTGACTACAACACTGCCAAAGCATTACTTTTAAAATACGGAAGTGTTAGAAACGCAATTAACAACTACAAATAATGGAAACTCCAGACCCTAAAAAACATTTAAGAAGAGGTATTAACATAATGGGAGCTACCTTATCTCTCCTTATTCTTAGCCCCATAGTAATTACTATGGGTTTTAAAGCACAACAAAAAGCAGATATCCACTTTATTCTTTATATAGGAATTATTTTAGCTATTGCTACCATTGTTTTGTTTGCCATGGGAATCCGCTCTTTGCTAAAATATTTATTTAAAGACTAAATTTTTATAACAAGTTACATAGATGCACGTGTATTCACTATTAATCCCAAAACTCATCTATATCTTCACTTAAAAAATGTAGCAAATCATACCTAAAAGGAATATCATTAAGCTCTTCATATTTTTTACAAAAACTTTCAAAAAGATAATTGACTTTGTTTTTACTACCTTTTATGTTTAAACAATGTAGTTGATAGTAAAGAGCCACAGTATTTAATTCATCAATTTGTTGAATATATGAGGTGATTTCTAAAACTTTTGGATAATTCTTTTTGGTAAACTCTTCCTTTGTGTAAATTGATAAAACATCTAGAATGTCAAAATTCACATTTGATTTTTCTTCTAACATCCAGTCTGTTTTAGCATCATTTAAAAACACTCCTGTTTTAACAATATCAAAAAACACCTTGGTATCTGTTTCTTTCTCCTTTAAAAATTTACACACCCACTCATAATCCACAAAAAAAGCATCATCTAACACTACTTTCCATAGTTTGTTTTCATAAACTACTTGAATGCCTTTGGCTTTATTTACTATTTTTTTTAACACATTAAATGAAACCCCTCTATTATTTGCTGCCTTTGCAGAAGAAAAACCTTCCCATAAAATTTGTGTCAGTTCCTGAGTTCTAATCCCTTTTTTGTTTTGTATTGTTCTTATTAAAATCAGTAAAAATAGTTCCTTAATTTTTGGTGAAAAATTCTCAGATAAATCAACTCCTTGATTGTTAAAAACCCTAAACTGACCAAACAACTGAATGACATTTGTTTTTTTCTGTTCTTTTTCCCTTAAAGGAATGTAGACTGTACCTTTTCTTTTTTTCTTTCTAAGAAAAAAAACAATAAGCAAAGCAAGGCAACAAACTAAAGGTATAACTAGAAATATTGGAGACACATTATTTTTATTTTCAACAACTAAGTCATTGTTATGCAACCAAACTATTTCTTTTTCGCTTAAAGCTCTATTCCAAATACGTAAGTTGTCTAAATAACCATTAAAAAAATGAACATTCTCCAAACAATGTCCTAAAAACAAGTTGGAGTTTCCTATAAAAGAAGCTCTATGCTTAGACTTTCCTACCAACACTCCATTTAAGTAAATGGTTTGCTCATTTTTATTTAAATTGTACTTTACAATAAGTTGATGCCATTTTTTTTCGGGTAAATTATAATTGACTTTTGTATCGTTGGTAAAAAAACCAAAAATAAGTTTATTGGTTTGTACATTTAAATGCAATCCTTTTCTATACGCTACCTCATCGGTACCTAAAATAGGATAACTAGTTTGACCTTTTAAAAAAGTATAGTTAAAATCTACCGCTATGGTAAAACTAGAATTTACAATTCCGTATTCTTTTACATTGTTTAATTTTATTGCATTTTTATCACTAATTTTTAACACATTTCCTTTGTTCTTATCTACCACAAAAACAGGTGTATTACTCACTAGTGTAGTATTTGTACTTAAAACATCATTCTCTAAATTATTTTCAAACTTATAACTAGCCGTTAAACCATCTATAATTTCTAAAGGCTTCATCTCAAAATTTATTTCTCTATTTTTTTCTCCTGATAATTTTACTTCATCAGATAATGTAGAAAAACCTTCTTTTAAAGGATGTAGAATTAAATTTTCATGAGCATGAAAAGGAAAACTATAAAATCCGCCTGTAATAGATTTTTTATTATGCTTCCAATTAATTCTATTCACCAATTGCCTATCTATGCTTACACTACCTTTTACAAAAGATACCTGATCTAATAATTTGCATAAATAATAAATGGTTGGGGCATATTGAATGGAAGAATAAAAAATAAAATTGGGTCTTTTTCCGGTAATTTTCCACTTTGTCATTAAGTAGTCAATTGCATAATTGCTGGTACTAATATTATTCCAATTTTCGGGTATTTTCTCTAATAACAAACCTTGAGATGTAAAACGATGAACCATTAAAAACTCATTAGACAAATCAGCATCTGAAAACCGTTCTTCTAATGGTTTAGAAATATTAAACACATGGTGAGGTATGGCGTTAAAAAACTTACTAGAAGTTTTTTCTTTAAAAATAATTAATTGCTTTTGTTTTTGTAAAATTTGCTCGGTAGTAGGCCACCTTTCTCCAGCTGGCTGATGATAAACTACATCTAACAAATTGGCCTGCTGTAATGCGGTGATTAGTTTACTTTCTTTTCCTTTAAACCTTAAAAACAAAGGAAACACTTCTTTTTTATGACTCTTTAGGTGTTCTTCAATTTGCTTTAAAAGTAAAGCCAAATTTATACGATCTCTTTCTAACTGTACAAGTAAATTGGTTTGTTCAGCATCTTCAATTATATTGATAGACATACCAAAATTTTCACTTGCATGTTTTTTTTTAAAAACTTCTTTTATATCATTAATATTAGATAGTTCTGCAATCGCAAAGGTTTTATCACTAATTGTCTGTGCAACAACATTACATGTTAGAAACAGAAAAGTGATTTTTAAAATCGTTTGAAAAAAAATAAGATTATTTTTTTTTGACATAAAATTGAAAATGTAGGCGAGTAATTATTATCAAACTTACTGAAAATCTACAAAATTCATTTTAATAATAACCTTAAAAACCAACACAAAAGATTAAATAAAACCAGTTCTTACTTATAACTACTTCATTAAAAAAAACAAAAAACACACTCGTAAACAAGTGTTTACATACTTTATTAAGCTATATATTAACCCTTTATTAACAAAACAACTAACTAGTTGTTAAGTTTCTTTTAAATCATTAGATATTAATTTCACAAGAACTTCAAATTGTAAACAATGAAGAAACCAGCTGTTATTCCTTATTTTTTTGACTCTAATTTAAACTTGTGTCTTCAAAAAAAGTATGTAATACTTAACTTATTAAAAGATATGGATGCTTTTCTAAAAACCATTTTTGGAAAGAGTTATTTTAGAAAACTACATCATTTTAAACCATTTGTTATTCAAATTGTTTTGTTAGGCTCTTAGCTAGTTAATAACTTTAGTTACATAAAATAGTAGAACTGTATCATATAAAAAAAGATACTTATCAATTAAACAACCTAGTTAAAATCATTCTGAAGTTTGTAAAAAACTGCATTTAGAATTATTTACATACTTAACAAACACAGGTGATCCTAGAATTATAATAATTGAGAAGTCTCCTTTGGAGAACTAACCTTACTTTTTTTTAAGGTTTTAAAAATAAACACCAAAAACAACACCCTAATGAAAAAAAATAAATACTTACTACTAATAGTACTCTTTGTTAGTACTTTTTCTTTTGCTCAAGAAAAATTTAAGCCCAACTGGAAAAACCTTAGCAAACACAAAGCAACACCAGAATGGTTTGCTGATGCCAAATTAGGAGTGTATTTCCACTGGGGAGTCTACAATGTACCTGCCAACGGTAATGAGTGGTATGGTCGTTTTATGTACGAATATGATCGAAAGAAAAATTGGGGAAAAGATATCTACGACTACCACACCAAAACTTATGGTAGAGCAAAACAATATCATGATTTTATTCCAGAATGGAAAGGAGAACAATTTAGTGCTAAAGATTGGGTTGATAAATTTGAACAATTAGGTGCCAAGTTTATTGGAACAATTGCAGAACATCACGATGGATTTTCTTTATGGGAGAGCAAAGTAAATCCATGGAACTCAAAAGATATGGGACCTAAAATTGATGTTGTAAAAGAAATGGCTTTAGAAGTTAAAAAACGTGATTTGAAATTTATGACTACGTTTCATCATGGTTTTCATATGATGTTTTTCCCTAAAAAAGAAAATAGCGTACTACGTCCAGTAAGTCAACATCTTACAACTTATAACAAACTAGAATTTCCTGAAGGAGGTGCTTTTGACATTCTATACGGAAACACCAGCTACAAAGAAGAGTGTAACATATGGCTAGGTAAATTAAACGAAGTTATTAATACCTATTGCCCCGATTATATTTGGATGGATTTTGCACAAGGATACATTCAAGAAGAATACCGAAAACAGTTTTTAGCAAATTACTTTAACAAAGCAAAAGAACTAAATAAAGAAGTAGTTGTAAATACAAAAGGAGCCTTTTTCCCTACAGATTTAGCTGTTGTAAATATAGAAAGAGCTACCATGGAAACAATTGCTCCTTTTGTATGGGTTACAGATTTTCAATTAGGTAGTTCTTGGGGTTATAATAAAAACAAACGTACTGCATTAAACCCTAATAAAGCCATTAGAATACTTGCCGAAGTTGTTAGTAAAAATGGAGTTATGATTTTAGCTGCTGCTCCAATGGCAGAAGGAATTATTCCAGAAGAACAAGTAAAATCTATGGAAGGAATTGGAAATTGGTTGTCTGCCTATGGAGAAGCTATTTACAAAACTCGTCCGTTTGTTGAGTTTGGACAAGGTCCTACAGAACTTAAAAGAAATCCTAACGATGATTGGAATGCTTACGGATCAATAAAAGCAGGACTAAACAATTTAAATGCAAAAGACATTCGTTACACCCAAAATAAAAAAACGGTGTATGCTATACAATTAGGTTGGCCTGGAGCTAAACAAGAAACCATTTTAAAAGTATTTGCACACAAAGCCAAACATTTAAAAATTAAAACCATAAATGTTTTAGGTAGCAAAGAACATATTAAATGGAAAAAAACAAACAGTGGTTTACAAGTTAGAACTCCCAAAAAAATGCCCAAATATGGAGATGCTGCCATTGTCTATAAAATTACTATTGAATAACTATATATAAACACCTATAATACAATGAAACTACTTAAAATAAACCACCATTTCTTAGTTCTAACATTTTTCCTATGTTTCGGATTTCATGTCCAAGCGCAACAAAAAAATTTCATCATCATCTTTACAGATGATCAAGGTTATGAAGATTTAAGTTGCTTTGGTTCTAAAAAAGTAAACACTCCCAACATAGATCAAATGGCTAAAGAAGGATTAAAACTTACTAGCTTTTATGTTGCATCTTCTGTTTGTTCCCCGTCTAGAGCTGCATTATTAACAGGTAGAATGCCTAAACGTGTTAAAGTTCCCGCTGTATTACGTCCATTAACAAATGAACCAGGCTTGTCTCCAAAAGAAATTACCATAGCCGAACTTTTAAAAGAAAAAAAATACAAAACCAGTATTGTTGGAAAATGGCATTTGGGTCACGACAAACAATTCTTACCTCTAAACCAAGGGTTTGATTCTTATTATGGTATACCATACAGCAACAATATGTCTATTGCTAAAAACATCGCTATTTCTAAAAACATAAAACTTACAGAGAACTACACTTTAAAAGAATTACATTCTGATATAAACAAAGTAGAATCTGAATTTAAAAAAGGAAGTAATAATATTCTAAAAAACAAAGCTCCTCTACTTCGTAATAACGAAATTGTTGAATATCCAACCAATCAAAATACCATTACAGAAAGATACACAGACGAAGCAATATCCTTCATCAAAAAAAACAAAAAGAAGCCTTTTTTCTTATATCTAGCACACGCTTTTCCTCATGTTCCAATTCATGTTGGAGAAAAATTTAAAGGAGTTAGCGGAAGTACACCTTACTACGATGCTATTGCGGAAATAGATTGGAGTGTTGGTGAAATTTTTAAAACACTAAAAAAAGAAGGACTGGATAAAAACACAGTGGTTATTTTTACATCAGACAATGGTCCTAATAGCCATGGTTCTGCTAAACCTCTTAAAGGTCGTAAATTTCTTACTTACGAAGGAGGACAAAGAGTGCCTGCAATTATTTGGGCACCTGGAGAAATTAAACCTGGTTCTGTTAGTGATGAATTGGTTTCTACTTTAGATATATTCCCTACCATTGCACACTATGCAGGTATAAAAATGCCTACAGACAGAAAATACGACGGTTACAATATTGCCAATTTTTTTAATGGAAAAACATTAAAATCTCCTAGAAAAGAAATGTATTACTACGCTTCTAACACCAACCATATTGATGGAATAAGATACAAAGACTGGAAGTTTTTATACAACGGAAAAAAAATACCTAAAAAATACAGATATAATCAACCACCTGTTAAAAAAGGACAATTGTATAATCTAAAAAAAGACATTTCTGAGCAAAACAATTTGGTAGACACGTACCCCGAAAAAGTGAAAGAATTGATTAAAATGATGGAAGATTTTGATATTAGATGTTATGATGATGAAATACAAACAACAAATTAAATAATTTGGCTAAAACTCACCCAGAGAAATTAAATCAAATGATTACCCAATGGAAAGAATGGGCCAAGAGAGTAAAAGTCATCAAAAAAAAATAAGATTATGTATACTATAAAACATACATTAATAATGGCAATGCTATGTATTAAAAGCATTACCGTTGTAAGTCAAACACAAATAGCAAATCCTAACAATATAGATCAAATTATTGAATGGGGAAATGACAATACAACTCAAAAAATTATTTTTCCAGAAGGAATTTATGAGTTTTCAAAAACCCTCTCCCTATCAAATAATAATTTGATCTTAGAAGGAAGTGGCATCAACAATACAGTTCTTAAACTAACTGCTGTAAAAAACACATTGATAGATGCTAAAGGAAATAATTATAAAATATCTAATTTAACTTTAGATGGAGGTAAAAATCAAAAAACTTGGGGGAATCCAATTTTTAGATTCAACAAAAGTAGAGGCCATCAATTTGAAAACGTAGAATTTACCAATTCTAAATGGAATGCCATCAATGCAATTAATGCATATCCTACAGACGGTCTTGTGTTAAAAAACTGTATTTTTTCTAATATCGATTTTATGTGCGTGCAAATATTTAACAGAAACACCAACAAAAGAAATGGTGAGGTAATTGTTAATGTAGACAAAGTTATTATTGATGGATGCTTATTTAAAGAAGGGTATGAAACAGCCGTCTCATCAGACAATGGAAATGATAGAGAAGATACAGGAAATGGTACTGGGAGAAGATACACAGAAAGCACTAGTTTAAACGGAACGGTTATACAAAATTGTACGTTTGAAAAAAGTAAACAATTCCACATAGCCATGGTACAATCTAAAGATGTACTAATTCAGAACAATATTTTTAAAGGTATGACAGATGATGCTGGAGGGGGGTGTCAGCCCATACACATGGAACAATTTACACATAACATAGAAATTTATAACAATACGTTTTCTATGCCAAACACGGTATCTCAACCTTATACCTATATCCATATTAACGGAACCGAAGGTCACAAAAGAGTTACACAACAAAGACCAAGTAACACATATTCTACTTGGACATATAATGTGTATGGTAGTAACGAAAGAAGAGCCAATACACAATGTGCAAAGAGTGGACATATTGATAAAGACTGTAAACGCGATGTACACGCTTATGGCCCAAGAAATATTTTTATTGCAGGAAATACTTTTAACGAATCTTCTAAAATAGCCAAGTACATTTTAATTAACGAAGGAGAAAACATTCAAATAGGAACTAAAAAAGACAATACCATACTTTTGAATAACTTTATTGGTGGAAACAACACAACCAAAAAAATATCTTTTGGAGGAAATGACGAAGGAACTGGTGATGTATTGATACGTGCAGGACAAAATATTACTGAAAGTAATGTAGAAATTAAAGATGTAGCTTTTGATTTGCCAGCCATACGCACTCAAAAACCAATTGTAGTTGAAAGTGATATGGAGAGTAAAATGAATATTGATGATGAAATAGAAAAATCATCAAACAAACCGTCTTTTTTTCCTAATCCAGCAAAAAATAACATTACACACAAAAACATGAATGGCGTGCTTACCATTACAACATTGTCTGGAAAAGTTGTAACTTCTGTTTCTGTACATAGTAAAAAATCTAATTTTATGAGCTTAAAACATCTTGCTTCGGGAGTTTATATATTTATGTATGAGTCTTTAAACGGTGAAAAAATAGTACAAAAATTAATTATTGAAGCTTCTAAATAAAAACTACAAATACATAAAAAAACATCGTTCTAAATTCATAGAACGATGTTTTTTTATTTAATGAAGCTTTAATTTGAGTACAACTTTTATTATTGTACTACTCTTCTATGTATTATTGTTAAATTATTTTACAATCAATTGAGTTCGCATGGTGTATGAATGTCCTGGAAAAGTACACACAATCCAATAATTACCTGGCTCTGTAGGAGCTTTAAAGTAAATAGTCTCTGTTTTTTCTGGCTCTACTATTCCTGAATGATACAACACCAAATCTGTCTCTGGTACGTAATTCATTTCTGGACCATCTAATCCTAATTGTAAAGCCATATTTCCTACAATATTAGGTGTATCTTTACCTGGTTTCATAATAACAATATTATGCAACATATCATCATTATTAACTAAGGACATTTCTATATGGGTTCCTTTTTTAACTACTACCTTTTCCTCACTAAATCTTAAACCTACAAGAGTCCCCATACTTATTTTTTGATCTGCTTTCCAACCTTTAGGTTTAACATTTACTCTTTTAGGTTGTTTTAACGTAGACTCACCTCCCATAGGCATAGTCATTTGTGGAGATTTTAATTCTCCTCCTGGTACCTGATTTAAAGTATAATAACCATCTGTATGTACCAAAGTTTCTCCTGTTTTGGCTTTCAATTCTGGAATGCTTATTTGATGAATATACCCCAATCTCATTCCGTGTATTGTTAATTTTACCTTTAAACCATCTTTAGAAACTTCTGCTTTATGAATCATTGCTTTTTGTTTGTCAATAATAGGGCTCCCGTATTCTTTATGGTACTTGTAAGTAAATGATGACATTTTATAATTTGCAACTTGCTTTGCCATTTTTATATCTACTGGTTTGGTAAACTCTAATTCAAATCCATCATTAAGAGCCTTCATTGTTTTTATTTCAAAAGGTGTTTTACCTGTCCAAACCAAACGTTGCAATCCATAAGGTGCTCTACCTGTAGACCCCCACCCTCTGCTTGTCATTCCAACAAACATACTGTTGTCTTTTGCCCAAGTCATTCTAAGTACTCCAGAAGAAAAACCTTCTACAAAACCAAATGCAGCTCCCTGATAAACTCCATTTACTTTTTCCATAAAAACTCTAACTATTTTACTATTTCCCTGATCTCCAACAAACATTTGCCCATCAAAAGGACCAAACTTTCCTCCTGTGGTGTCGTATAAAATATCGGAAGTAGAAATTCCTAAAATGGTATGTGGAAGCCAAACTGTTGGAGATTTTAATGCCTTGATTTTTTTAGCATACTCATAAATAGATAAAGAATCTGATTTAATGTCTTCTGGTTTTAATTTTAAAGGTGAATTGGGTTCGCTTGTCCAAGCCAAACCAGCTGGATGCCCTAGAAAATCACCTTTTTCTATATGTGTTATTCGTCCAGAACCAACCCAATCTCCTTGGTTTTCAGAATAAAAAATTTCTCCTTCATTATCTATAGCAAGTCCAGCAGGCCCACTAAATCCTGTTGCTATTGGTGTCATTTTTCCTTCTGGAGTAATTTTTAACAACCATGCTCTCCATTTTGCTTTACTTAATCCTCCACCAAAATAGGTACAATTTAGATGTGCGTATAAATTTCCTTCTTTATCTAAAACAGGACCGTAAGAATATTCGTGGTAATTACCAGATAATGGCCAAGAGAAAACTGTTTTAAACAAATCTGCTTCTCCATCGTTATTTTCGTCTTCATATCTTGTAACCTCACCTCTTTGAGATGCGTAAAAACCATGATCTTTATAAACCAACCCTAATACTTCGTGCATTCCTTGTGCGTATAGCTTATAAGTAGGATTCTCACTTGTAGGATTGTCTATAAGCCATATTTCTCCCCTTCTTGTAGACACCCCTAGTTTGTTCTCGTCTGTTAAAGCCAAACCTCCTACTTCTAGAACAACATCTTTAGGAATGGGTACATCAACAATTTTATAATATTCAGCATCTTTTAAAGCTTGTTCTTTATTAAATTTTTTCTTGTCACTTTGTCCTAATCCTATTTGGACTATGGATAAGAAAAGTAACACCGCTATATGTTTCATTTTTATTTTCATCTAATCTATAATTTCATCAAGTTGTTTTTTATCTATTTGTTTTACCAAACAATATCATATGTCATTTTTTGTTGACCCTCAGGTATTTTTACAATTAATTCTTGAACATTTCCTTGAGTTCTTATGATGGGTTTGTAATCTTTAGAGTTCAAAAAATCTATTACTATATTTTGATTCAAAATTAAATAACCACCACCTGGCAGTTTTTCTATTTTATCTGCTTCGGTTACTTTATGCCAAATATCTTTTTTTGAATCTGTGGTTATTTCTCTGGTTAATTTTCTTTGATGAATAGTAGATGTAGGTACAAATTTGTTAGAAATCTTGGCACCTTGTATTTCTCTATAAAAGGTTGGATTTTTTATAGCATCTAATCGATAACCTTTTTGTTCTTGTTCTATGTTTTCTGCTAATTTTGTTGGCCACCTACTTTTTTCATTTTTTATAAAAGCAAAATCTACATCTCCATGGAACAAAATAGTAGGTCCCTCAGGATAAGCCAACTGTCCATTTCCTCTACCGTGCCACATGTGTGTAGTATTTAAAAAACCTCCATTCCAAATATGCAATAAACAACCTTTAGCTAAATCATAAGAATAATTCGTATCTCCACTGTGTGCTACAGAAATACAATGAGTTCGTTTTTCATCTTTATGCATAAGAAAACTTCTTTGTATTCTTGTTTTCTGATCTTTTTCTAAAATAATAAATCTCATTTCTTGTATTTCTTTTTCTTTTTTAGAAAACTTATGAGATAGTAAAGAATGCTTTTGTAAATGTTCTCCTTCTACCAACAATTCAATAAATCTTTTTGATGGAGAGGTTTTGTTATAAGCAATAATAAAAGAAGCTTCTCCCTTTTTTAAATTGCATTTGATATGTTTAGGTTTTGGTTTTTTATTTTCGTGTCCTGAATAAGACATGTTAAAATTGTGTAGAATTTTATCATTAATAGCTAAAAAAGCTCCCCCTTCTGCAGACATAGTAAACTCATAATCTGCTGTTTCTGGTATGTCAAAAACTCCTTGATAAACAATTAAGTTTTTTGCATTCTTTTTAAGATCTGTTAAAGGTGAAATTGTTTTGACCTTTTTTTTCTTATCAATTTTTAGAGTTTTAAGACTTTCTATGTTTTTTATATTTGTTGATTTTTTTATGCTTGCAACAATGTGTTTTGATGACAAATGAGTATAATAATTTAATTTGTAGGTTATGTTTTTAAAAGCAAATTGGCTATTAGAATTTTGAAAAACTATAGGACCTAACGGACTTTCATCAGTATACATGGCTCCTAAAGTTGGTTCTTGTATTTCTTTGTTTTTTTGAACTACCAAACCGTTTACTTCTACCTCTTCTAGCCAAGCATTTTTTATTTTTTTTCCTGATTCATCGAATTTTGGAGCATGAAAATTAATTTTTACGTGTTGCCAAACTCTGGGATCCTTACTTCCATTATTACTAGCTACCCAGCCTTTATTTAAAGCATTGTTCCCTTTGTTAATACTTCCCATATCTTGTAAAGTCAAATCTTTTTTACACCAACTATCAGCTAGTTGAATTTCGTATCTCCCTTGTAAAAACACTCCAGAATTTGAGTTTTTGGGTAGTAATACATCAAATTCTAATTCTATATTACCATGCCTAAACTTGGTTGCAATGGGTTTAGATTTTTTGTTTTTTAGTGTATGTATCAAAACACCTTTTCCGCTTTTTGATACTAGATTTTGATCATCCACCATTACATTTTTAACAATTTTCCAATTTTTGGATGTTTTTTTAAAAGATTTTAAACTGGAAAGATTTAAGGTATTTTTACCTATTTCTGTTTTATTATTTTGATGATTTTGACTAAAACAGTTTACATTAGTTACTACAACAAGTAGTGTAAAAAAGAAAATTTTATATTTCATTAGTTAATGATTTAATTTGAGGTAAACATAAAACCCCAATACTTAAAAACCATTAAAGAAAGTATTAATGCCCCACTTAAAAAGAGTGGTTTTTAGTAGTTAAGACATTAAAAAATAAAATAGAGAATGTTTTTACTATTTACAACTTTAAGCAAACGCTTGTGTTATAACAAAAATTATTTAATTAGCTCTTGGTTAAATTCCTTAAAATAAATCTTTCTTCCTTCCAAATATTTTACTTTTTTTCGTATTTGTTCTGTAAACTTTCCTTCTTGACTTAATTTAATGATTGACCATGTGGTGTCTATTCTAGAATTATTATTCTCTTCTACAAAATCATCATCGTAGTTAGAAACAGTAATCATATCCATCGTATTGGTATTTATCCATTTTCCATACTTATCCCCTAACCATCCTTCTTTATTCCCGGCAAAAGCTATAGCACCCATTTCAATAATTTTTAATGTTTTTTTACTTAAGGTAGCTGCGTATAAAGTTTTACAGCAATAACCATTTTCATAAGTAAAAGTGAACAAATAAAAAGAAGAAAACTCTTTAAGTTCTTTAAAACAAAAACCATCATCGTTCGTTCTATCAAACGGTTCACATACACCTATACTACAATTTTGAACTGCTAAATAAGTTGACACAAATTGTTTATCAATCAAACTACTTTCTGTACAAAACTCAGCATCTACCTCTATATTTTTACTTAAAGGATTAAATTTCTTCTTAAATTCCTCAAAGTGAGTTATTGGCAAAACCGAATCTTGTTTTGAAAAACGTATATCCGAAATTTTTAGATGCTTAGAAAAAGTGACAAACTTAATAGTCATAGAAATTAAGATTGAAGAAATTAAATAATAATACATAAAGAGAGAATTAAAACTTTAAATAAAAGTACCATATTTATAAAATTCAACATTGTAAAATTCATTATATAATAGCATTATTTGATTCAAAAAACATCTATTAAGTGTGTTGTTAAGTGTCTACTAACAATTAAAAGCCAGTAAATTAAGTCTTGTTCTGTTAATATTGTGTAAAACACATATACAATGCAACCACTAAAAAAAACATTAACATTAGCTTTTCTCTTATTAAACTTATTGGCACAAAGTCAACATAAAAAAACACACCCTGCCAATAAAAACTACACCCCTAATCCTAATATTCTAAAAGCATTAAAAACAGGAGATTTTTCGGACATTCCCTCTCCCAAAGATCATAGAGAAACTGAGTATTACAGCCCTATACCTAAAAAGATAAATCCTTATCAGAACGGTGTTCCTAGTGATGCAATTGTCCTTTTTGATGGAAGCAACATGGATGAATGGATAACTATGAAGGACAACAGCCCATGTACATGGAAACTAGATTCTATTAAAAAAACAATGACTGTAGACAAAGGAGGTAAAAAAAGAAACGCAACCATTGTTAGCAAACGTAAATTTGGTGCTATACAGCTTCATATTGAATGGAGATCTCCCCCAGTAGATTCAAAAAGAACTGGGCAAGCAAGGGGGAATAGCGGTGTGGCACTAGATGCTAGATATGAAGTTCAAATATTAGACAACAACAATAACGAAACTTATGTAAATGGAATGGTAGGTTCTATATACAAACAATCTCCTCCTTTGGTAAATCCATCAGTTCCTACAGGAGAGTGGAATATTTTTGATATTGTCTATCATCCACCCGTATTTCACAACAAAAAACGAGTTAAAAAAGGATCGTTAACTGTTTTTCATAACGGTGTGTTAATTCAAGATCATTTTGAACTTTTAGGTGCTGTTTCCTACATAGGATGGCCACGACAAGAAGTACATGGCAAAGATGCTATACGACTACAAGACCACGGAAGTGCAGTTAGTTACAGAAACATTTGGGTTAGAGAATTAAATACACCCAGCAGTAATAACAAATAGATGTTCTCCCCTATTGTACCTTTAATTAAAATACACTAGCTCAGTTAATTTCTTTAACAGCATATATTCAACATTAATAAAAACTAATTCAAATGTCTAGATTTATACTTTTGTTATTCGCTTTATTACTTTCTAGCAAAGCATTCTACTCACAAAATAAACAACCCAATATTTTATTTGCCGTAGCAGATGACATGTCTCATGCAAGTGCATACGGATACAAGTTTGTAAAAACTCCCCATTTTGATAAAATTGCTAAAGAAGGATTATTATTCAATAATATGTACACACCTAGTAGTAAATGTTCCCCCTCAAGAGCCGTAATTTTAACAGGAAGAAACCCATGGCAATTAGAAGATTTAGCAAACCTTACTCCTACAAAATGGCCTGATAAATTTACTAGTTTTGTTCAAGTATTGGGTAAAAACGGATATCATACAGGCTTTACAGGAAAAGGTTGGGGTCCTGGAGACAAAGAAAAAGCCAAAGTATTAACAGGAAAAGAATACAATCAATTAAAAGTAAAAAAAGTTAAAGCATGGGGAATTAACAAACATGATTACGCAGGTAACTTTAAAGTTTTTTTAGAAGACAAACCTAAAGACACTCCCTTTTTCTTTTGGTATGGATGCAAAGAACCTCACAGAGCTTATGAATTTAAGTCAGGAATTAAAAATGGAAAAAAGTTTTCTGACATCGATTTTTACCCAACATTTTGGGGAGATTCTGAAGATGTAAAACATGATATTTTAGATTATGCCATTGAAGTAGAACATTTTGACATTCAGTTAGGAGTAATCTTAAAACACCTTGAAGATGCCGGTGAATTAGAGAACACCATTATTATTGTTACCTCAGATAACGGTATGCCATTTCCTAGATACAAAGGCCATCCTTTTGATTTTGCAACCAAAGTACCTTTTGCTGTTAAATGGCCTAACTACATAAAACAACCAGGTAGAATTGTTCATGATTTTACAAGTTTTACAGACATCGCTCCAACCATACTTGAAATTACACACATACAACCAGAAAACACAGAAATGCAAAAAATAGAAGGAAAAAGCTTAACTCCTATTTTTAACAATTCCATAAACAACAACCGAAAACAAGTAATTACAGGTAGAGAAAGAAATGATCCCTCTAGACCCAATGGTTGGGGATATCCAGTAAGAAGTATTCATAATGAAAACTATGTATATTCTTATAATTTTAAACCTAACAGATGGCCTTGTGGTACAGAAGAAGCCGATTATAGAGACACAGATGCAAGCCCTACAAAATATTATACCAAACACTTGCCTAAAAACAATCCGGCCTTTGTATACTGCTACGGAAAAAGACCCGAAGAGGAATTGTATGATTTAAAAAAAGACCCTGAATGCTTAAATAATTTAGCGTATAAATCCACCTATAAAAAAATAAAAAAAAGACTACAAAAAGAGCTTTTTAAAGAATTAAAACAACAAAACGACCCTAGAATGTTTGGAAATGGAGATGTGTTTGACAACTATGATGGTGAAGCTAGAACTAAAAAATATCCTAAATTGGTAGAAGCGGCTAAAAAGGGAACATACGAATGGAAAAGATCTAGAACTAAAAGGTAATTTATATTTTACAAATTAAATAGACTATGATAAAAAGTATGACCATCCAATCTATAATCAACCTTCTCTTTTGTGACTTAATCAGTATATTTTTTACTCGAAAAAAGAGCAAAAAATACTAGACAATACAACCATAGTCCATTGGATAAAAACTCAAAAATAAATATGAAAGTTCTCCTATCTCTTTGTATGATTGTAATGCACTTTTCTACAAGTTTCTCTCAATCCAATGCAATATTAATTCCCAAACAAAATAATAAGTTTGTAAAAATATATGAGCCTAAAGGAGATTATTTTTTTGGCCCTGATACAAAGGTTTTAAAAGAAGGCCAATGGTATGATAAATGGATTCCTAATGATCATTGTTTTGTAAAAGCAAAAAATGGACTGTGGCATATCTTTGGCATTACACACCCCTATACCAATCCTAAGTTAGGAAACATTCATCAGGGAGAATTTGCTTCTTTTCATGCAATTTCTTCTGTTAAAAATTTTAAAAACAGTATTAAAATCAATCACTATAATGAACTACATAAAATACTAACACCAAAAGATCGACCAGGAGAAATAAATGCCAATCACGCTCCTTATATTGTAAAAAAACAAAATTTATACTACATGGTATATGGTCATAGCCCTATTAGATTAGCAACTTCTTCTGACCTCTATAAATGGACTCCTAAGGGTACTTTATTTAAAGAGGAAAAAGGAGCTAGAGATCCTAGTATTATTCTACACAAAGACACTTACTACATGACCTATTGTTCTGAAAAATGTGTTCGTATGAGAACTTCTAAAGACTTCATAAAATGGAGCGATGCCAAAACAATATTAACGACCAATACATTTGATCCAGAATCTCCCTCCATAATTTTTTACAACAACACTTTTTATTTATTTGTATGCTCTTGGAGAAAAGGGCAATGGGATCGATCTGATTTAATGGGAGCTTATACTCATGAAGCAATTGTATATGCCTCTAAAGACATTTACAACTTTGGAATTGATTTACAAAAACACATTACGACATTAAATGCTCATGCTCCTGAAATTTTTCAGGGAGAAGATGGTCAATGGTATATATCAAGTGTAGTATATCCAAACATGGGAGTTAGTATAGACAAGCTACAATGGTCTATTCATAAATAAGTTACTTTTACAAATTGCTTTACACTCTTCAAAACACATAATAATTATAAAACCCTAAACAAATATTTGTTTAGGGTTTTATAATATTTCAATTAAAACAAATCAATCGATTGTATTTTAACTATAAAAAGCAAAATACTTAAGCCCAAATGCTTTCTAAAGTATAAGGACTACCTTTATAAACCCAATGCTCTCCTGTTAAAAATCTGTAATTTTTATCTAAATTTTCAATTTTCTGCATATCCTCTTCTGACAACTCTATTTGTTGAGATTGAAAATTCTGAGCAATTCTACTCGGGTTTACAGATTTAGGAATAACAGAAGTCCCTCTGTGCAAAGCCCAGCTAATTAACACTTGTCCTGTTGTAGCGTTTTTAGAAGCAGCTATTTCTTTAATAACAGGGTCCTGTAACAAAACTGGTTCATCTACTTTTTTAAACTTATCAGCTCTATCACCAGATCCTAAAGGTGCATATGCAGTAACATGTATATCGTTTTTATGACAAAAAGCAATCAGTTCCGATTGCTGAAAATACGGATGACACTCCACTTGGTTCATTTCTGGTTTAATGTTGCAATTTTCTAACAATTGTTGCAAAGCTTTAGGTCCAAAATTTGAAACTCCAATGTGTTTGATTAAACCTTGTGCAACAGCTTCTTCCATCGCTTCCCACGTTTTTTCGTTAGGCAACTCGGTTAAAGGAATAAAGTGAGATGCATCGCTTACAAAAGGAATTTCTTTTTTTTGAGCAATAGGCCAATGAATTAAATACAAATCTAAATACTCCAATTGCAAATCTTTTAACGATTGTTTTAAAGCAATAAACACATCGTTTTTGGCATGCATATTACACCATAATTTAGAAGTAATCCACAACTCTTCTCTTGTTACAATCCCCTCTTTAATAACTTCGTTTATTGCTTTTCCAACTTCTACTTCATTACCATAAGCAGCAGCACAATCAATATGCCTATACCCTTCTTTAATAGCTGTTTTTACAGCGTTGTAAACTTCTCCTTCACCAGATTTCCATGTTCCCAAACCAAAAGCAGGCATTTCATCGTGGTTTCTAAATTTTAATGTTCTCATTTTTAATGAATTTTTAAATTTATTTTTCTTTATCCTACAGGTACAATGATAGTATAAAATATCTAAATTTCTAGTGAATATTAATACTGCAGTTGTAAATATTATACTTAAAAAAACAACTATTTACAATTATTCTATAGAAATTTTATTTTACATCTACTTACTTCTTTTGGTATAGAAAACACATTCGTTTTTCTCAAAAAAACAAAATTGTTCTACACCCAAAATAAAATGTGCGTTATTGCCAATATTAAAACCAATTTGAAATGAAAACCTTATACAAAAACTTATTTGCCACAACAATTTGTTTATTATTTGCAATGCAAGCAAATGCAAAAGACATTTTGGTCTCAGCAGAAACAGAAACCAACAATACACGTCAGAAGTTTATGAATGCTTATAACAAGGCAAAATCTGGAGATGTAATTGTGGTAGATATAGATATCGTAATTCAAGAAAAAGAAGCTCCTATTATCATTACTAAAAACAATATTACTCTTAAAGGAAAAGACAAGAGAATTGGAAAATATAAATTCCAAAGAACCAATCAAAAAGACTTTATTTTAAAAGTAACAGGCAGCAATATTACGGTTCAAAATCTTTTGTTTTTAAACGGACAACAGCAATTATACTTCATCAATCAAAAACAAATTATTGATAAAATTAAGGTGATAGATTGTTACTTTAAAAACGGAAAATATACAGGTATTAACTTTAAAGGAAGTTATAAAAATGTTGCCATTACTCGCACCAATTTTGAAAATACAAAATTTAGTTTGCAAACCATGGACTGCCCTATTTTAGAAAATTTTATAGTAGATGATTGTAAATTTTTTAAAGGAGATCATCAAATTAGTTTAGACAATCCACACGCAAAAATTATTCGGCATAAGAACATTCAAATAAAAAACACCCATTTTGACTTGTGCGATCGATTTAATATTGCGTTGGCCAACACACAAAATGTTACTATTAAAAAATGTACGTTTTTAGGAGGAACAGGTCCATACTCGCAAGCTTTACATTTTGAGGATAGAACTAAAAATGTATTGGTAGTTAACAATACTATTACATGTTTGGCAGATGTGGCCATTCTTTTATATGCAACCGATAAAATTGGGCATGGAACTGGTAGACGTTTAACGGAAGAAGAAAAACAAGCATCAGGTTCTGGAAATATTACTTTGGACAACAATATTATTGAATCTGGAAAAGCAGATTCAGCAATATCTGTAGGTTACGGTCAGGGATTTTTAAAAATAAAGGGAAACAATGTTATCAAATCAGAAACTTTAGGAATTAAAAGCTTTAAATCTGCTAAAACCATGACTTTTCTAATTGATAATAAAGCTTTAATTAAAGGGAAAAAATATAGTGATATTCAAAAAATATCAGAAGAAACCGTTAAAGAAAGCTATATTAAAATTAGGTAAGATTTACTTATCTGCAAATACCTTTTTAGGAGTTGTAGGGTTTACTCCAAAGCTATTACATGGTAAACAAACATTTAAATGATGTAATAAATAACCAATAGTAGCGTAGTGATGAATAGCATGACTTTGCGATTGAGCTAAAACAGCTCCAAGTGTTGTTTTTAGTTGATAAGTTCCACTACCTAAGTCCTCTACAACTTCTAATTCTTTTGTTAAATCTTTTGCTGTTAGTCTGTTTAATTGATTAATAATATGATTAAAGTAAGCAATACCTTTGTGGGTATTGTTTTCTACCTCTATGTTTCTTTCTCGTTTTGTAAAATCAATCAAATTTGTATTTAAACCAATAAAAACACAATTAAAAACATCTAACACATGTCTAACATGACTACCAATGCTAGAATAATAGGGAGCTATGCTTTTGTCTGTATATTTTTCATTATGAATGTTTTCTAACAAATATTTTCCTTTTTCTAAATTCTTAACAATATCTTCTATCATTTACCTTATTTTCTTTTTTTATTCTGTTCTTGTGTCGTTTAAATATAAAAAAAATTACACGCTATATGTCATCAACCTTAAATCATCATTAATTAATATTATTAAAACAAGAATAACTACCTCTATTTAACAATAAACTAATGTTAATCAACCTAAATTAACAAATCCTTAAAAATCAAGGAGTTCATAAAAAAAGAGTGTTTTGTATTATAAATATTATTAATTTTGATATCTATAAATAAAATTGAATTATGGCTGTATCTAAAAAATTTTTAAAATCTAAACCCGTTTGTAAAGTTACCTTTGCATACGCAGCACCAGAAGTAAAAGAAATATCATTAGTAGGAGATTTTAATGAGTGGGATGCCACAGCTACTCCACTTAAAAAATTAAAAAACGGAACTTTTAAAGTAGTTGTTGATTTAGAAACCAACAAATCTTACGAATACAAGTTTATTGCAGATGGAGAATATATTAATGATGACGAACCAGAAGCATTAGTTTTTAATGAATATGCAAACGCAGAAAACTCTTTAATAGAGTTGTAAAAATAATTACATTAAGTTCAAGAGCCTTTAACCTAAGTTAAAGGCTTTTTTTATATATTTATTTTTCTTAAAAAAAACAATAAAATGGCAAACGTAACTTTAAAATCTAACCCTTTTACAACCGTAGGTAATTTACCCCAAGTAGGTAGCAAAGCTCCTGCTTTTACATTAACAAACACCGATTTGGTCGAAGTTTCTTTAGCAGATTTTGCAGGAAGCAACATTATTTTAAATATTTTTCCTAGTGTAGATACAGGAACTTGTGCAACATCTGTAAGAACTTTTAACCAAAAAGCTTCAGAATTAGAAAACACAAAAGTTTTATGTATTTCTAAAGATTTACCTTTTGCACACGCACGTTTTTGTGGTGCTGAAGGAATTGAAAACGTAGTTAGCTTATCAGACATTAGCGGAGATTTTGGTAAAGACTACCAAGTAGCTTTTGCAGACGGACCTTTAAAAGGATTGTTATCTAGATCTATTGTTATTATCAATACCAATGGCGAGGTTATTTACACAGAACAAGTAAGTGAAACCACTAACGAACCTAATTACGAATCAGCTTTAGCTGCTTTATAAAAAAACAAGGGCTTGTATATTTACAAGCCCTTTTAACTATCCATGAAAACAGAAGAAAAAAACATAGTAATTGATAGAATTCAAAGCCTTAATTATGCTTTTAAAGGCTTTGTTTATTTATTAAAAACAGAAAACGCTATTAAGGTTCATGCAGTAAGCACTATTCTGTTAACAACACTTGGTATACTTTCTAAAATAAACACTACCGAATGGATGTGTCAGTTTTTAGCTTTAGGGCTGGTAATTAGCGTAGAAGCTTTAAATACATGCATAGAGAAAACAGCCGACTTTATACAACCCAATTTCGACAAAAAAATAGGAACTATTAAAGACATTAGTGCTGGGGCTGTACTCTTTTCTGGACTATTTGGAGCCATCATAATTGGCTTTATTTATATCCCTAAAATAATGCAATACTACTCTTAGTAATTCCCTATCTTTGCTATCTGTATTTAAAATTTAAATATGCCAAAGAAAACAAACACAAAAACAAATCAACCAAAACAACTTAAAATAAAAATACAAGAGTTTGTAAACAACAGACAAACACAAACCGTTGTTGGATTGTTTATTGCTCTCTTTGGAATCTTTTTATTCACCTCATTTGTTTCGTTCTTTTTTTCTTGGAAACAAGATCAAAGTACACTATCTCAATTAGGAGACAAAACAGTAATTGCTCAAAATCTACTAGGTAAAATAGGAGCCAACATAAGTCACTTTTTTATTTACGATGGCTTTGGTGTTGCAGCATTGTTAATCCCTATTTTATTATTTTTTACAGGAGTTTACATCCTATTAAAAATACCTGTTAAAAAAATAGCAAAATCATGGAATTGGGGAATTTTAGGTTTGATATGGACCGCTACTACTTTTGGTTTTTTTGCCGATAAAAATGCTTTAATAGCAGGTGTTGTAGGTGTAGAATTAAACAGCTTTTTAATTCCTTATTTAGCTCCTTTTGGTTTGTTAATCATTTTAATTTTTGGATACATTTCTTACGCAGTTATTCGTTTTAAAATTACCCCAGAAAAAATTAAGAGTTGGATTCCCAAAAAAGAAGAATTAGAAAATTTTAAATCTGATTTTATTCCTAAAAAAGAAACACCTAAAAATTCTAACACTAAAGAAAATAGTGAACAAACAGCACTAGAAAATTCCGATGACAAACAACAACCAACCGTTGCCGACACCAAAAAACCAATTGTAGAGGAACAAATTATATCATTAGACGAGTTTGAAGAAACAGAAAAGCCATTATCTTCTTTTGAATTAAATGTAAAAAATGCAACTCCTACCATAGAAAATCATTCTAGCATAAAAAAAGAAGAAATCAAAAAAGACGATTTAAAAATAGCTGTAGAAACCTCTAAAAAAGAAGAAACATCTACAAGTAACTTGTCGGACAAATTGGTTAAGGACTTTGGAGAATTTGATCCTACGCTAGACTTAGGAAACTTTAAATTTCCTACACTAAATTTATTAAGAGAGTTTGATGAAAGTATTTCTGTAGATGCAGAAGAGCTAGAAGCCAATAAAAATAGAATTGTAGAAACTTTAAGCAACTACAAAATAGGAATCGCTCAAATAAAAGCTACTGTTGGACCCACTATTACTCTGTACGAAATTGTTCCTGATGCTGGAATTAGAATTTCTAAAATTAAAAATTTAGAAGACGATATCGCTCTATCATTATCTGCATTAGGAATTCGTATTATAGCTCCAATTCCTGGAAAAGGAACTATTGGTATAGAAGTACCCAACAAAAAATCGAATATTGTTTCTATGAATTCGGCCATTGCTTCTAACAAATTTCAGCAGTCAAAAATGGAATTGCCAATTGCCTTAGGTAAAACCATTTCTAACGAAACATTTGTGTTTGATTTGGCCAAAGCTCCACACATGCTAATGGCGGGTGCCACAGGACAAGGAAAATCTGTAGGATTAAATGCTGTTCTAACCTCTTTGCTATACAAAAAACACCCTGCCGAAGTTAAATTTGTATTGGTAGACCCTAAAAAAGTAGAATTAACTTTATTTAACAAAATAGAACGTCATTATTTAGCAAAATTACCAGATACAGATGATGCTATTATAACCGACACCACCAAAGTAATACACACCCTAAATTCTTTGTGTATAGAAATGGACAACCGTTACGATTTGCTAAAAAATGCAATGGTACGTAACATTAAAGAATACAACGATAAATTTAAAAGACGTAAACTAAATCCTAACGATGGGCATATGTTTTTGCCTTATATCGTTTTGGTAATTGATGAATTTGCAGATTTAATTATGACTGCAGGTAAAGAAGTAGAAACACCTATTGCTCGTTTAGCTCAATTGGCACGTGCCATTGGTATACATCTAATTGTGGCAACACAACGTCCGTCCGTTAACGTTATTACCGGAATTATAAAAGCCAACTTCCCTACCCGTGTTGCTTTTAGAGTTACTTCTAAAATAGACTCTAGAACCATTTTAGATGCTCCAGGTGCCGATCAGTTAATTGGTCGTGGAGATTTATTATACTCTAGTGGAAACGATTTAACAAGAGTACAATGTGCTTTTGTAGACACTCCAGAGGTAGAAAAAATTACTGATTTTATTGGATCGCAAAGAGCTTACCCAGAAGCCTATCAGTTGCCTGAATTTGTAGGTGAAGAAGGAAGTGGTACAGAACTTGATATTGACATTAGCGAAAGAGACAAACTATTTAACCAAGCTGCAGAAACTATTGTTATAGCACAACAAGGATCTGCATCTTTATTGCAACGTAAATTAAAATTAGGTTACAACAGAGCTGGAAGATTGATTGATCAATTAGAAGCTGCAGGAATTGTAGGTCCTTTTGAAGGAAGTAAAGCCAGACAAGTATTAATTACCGATTTAACAGCTTTGGAACAGTTGTTAGCCAACGAAAAAAACAATTAAAATGAAATACAATATTACTATTGCCTTAGCATTATTACTAAGTATATTTGGTTATAGCCAAAACTCACCACAAGCCGAAGAAATTCTAAAAAAAGTTACTAAAAACTTAGAATCTCAAAAAAATATCATCATTGAATTTACCCATACTTTAGAAAACAAAGCGGTTAATATTAAACAAACCAGTAAAGGATCTGCCACCATAGAAGGAGATAAATATTTGCTAAACTATTTAGACAATATTATTTTGTTTGATGAACAAAAGAGCTATGTAATATCTCCAGAAAATGAAGAAATTAACATCACATCTGCCAATGACATAGATGATGAAAGTTTAACTCCTTCTAAATTATTATCTTTTTACAAAAAAGGATACACGTATCAATTGGACAAAAAATCAGGAGAAATTCAATACATTAAATTAATTCCTACTAAAGATTCTGAAGAAGTTTCACATATTTTACTAGGAATAAACACCAACAAACACCAAATAAAATCTTTAACCGAAGTTGGTAAAAATGGAACCAACACAAGTTTTGATATTACCAGCTACAAAACAAATCAAAACCTATCGCCATCAACATTTGTTTTTAACAAAGCAAAATACCAAGCGTTAGATTACTATATTAACGAATAACTATTTAGTTGAAAACTTTAGATAAATACCTTATTAAGAACTTTTTAGTTCCTTTTTTCGCCTCTTTTCTAATTGTAATGTTTGTATTGGTAATGCAACTATTATGGTTGGTTTTTGATGACATTGCTGGAAAAGGAATAGAAGTTGCCATTATTTTTAAATTTTTGTGGTACACCTGTTTGTTAGTTACCGCACAAGCTTTGCCTATTTCTGTCTTGCTGTCTTCCATTATGACCATGGGAAACCTTGGTGAAAATTATGAACTAGCAGCCATAAAATCTTCTGGAGTCTCTTTTTACAGATTCCTAAGACCTTTAATTGTAACTGCTGGAATTATTAGTTTAATTAATTTTTTAATGATTAATTACACATTTCCATATGCCAGTTTAAAACAAAAAAACTTGCTTTTAAACATTAAAAAAACACAGCCTACTTTAGCCTTAGTAGAAGGTAGTTTTAATGACGAAATACCAGGATACAGTATTAAATTCGCTAAAAAATATGGAGAGGAAAATAATTTACTAAAAGATGTTATTATTATAGACACAAAAGGCTTAAAAGAAGATCAAACCATTATTACAGCCAAAAAAGGAAAAATTACTACCGAAGAAGGTAGTAAATACATGACCTTAATATTAGAAGATGGTTACTATTTTGAAGATCATACAGCAGATAAAAGAAAAAAAGAAGACAAACTACGCATGCCTTCCTCTATGGCAAAGTTTGATAAATATACCGTTAACATCGATATTTCCGATTTAACAAGTAGCGATTTAGAAGAAGAAAAATACAAGCATCATTACACCATGAAAAACATGGTGCAATTGCAAAATAGTTCTGATAGTTTAAAAATTTCTTACGACAAATATTTAGAAATAAAATTACAATCTATGCAAAGTAGTATAGATGCTAAAAAATTATCAGACACTATTGATCCTATAGTAAAAGAATTAAACCCCAATATATTAGAAAATTTTTCATTAACCACCCAAATAACAGTTTTAAATCAAGCAATTAACTCTGTTAACAACAAAATTAAAAACGTAAATAATTACAAAGACTATTACAAAAGAAGACGAAAAGATTTGAACAATCACGATTATCAATACCACCTAATTCTAACAAGTTCCTTTTCATGCTTAATGTTGTTTTTTGTAGGAGCCTCTTTAGGATCTATCATTAGAAAAGGAGGTTTTGGTTTGCCAATGATTGTAGCCATTGTTATATATGTAACCTATCATTTTACCAATACTTTTGGAAAAAACCTAGCAGAAGAAAGTAGTTTATCTGCATTTTTAGGTGGTTGGTTAGGTACACTTATTATGTTACCCTTGGCAATTATATTTACGATAAGCGCATCAAAAGACATGGGATTCATTAAATTTGGTGTAATTTTGTTGCCGTTTAAAAAACTATTCAATAGACTTAAAAAAAGAGATGAATAACACAAAAAACACATCTAAAATAAAGTTAGATAGCATTCAAGCTGCCATAGAAGATATCCGAAACGGAAAAATGGTAATTGTTGTAGACGATGAAGACAGAGAGAATGAAGGAGACTTTATTGCTGCTGCCGAAAAAGTAACTCCAGAAATGATTAATTTTATGGCTCAACATGGTCGTGGATTAATTTGTGCTCCTTTAATAGAAGAAAGATGCGAAGAATTAGGGTTGAATATGATGGTAGACAACAATACTGTTTTACACAATACCCAGTTTACCGTTTCTGTTGATTTGATAGGACACGGATGTACTACAGGTATTTCTGCTCACGACAGATCTAAAACCATATATGCCTTAACTCAAGAAGAAACAAAGCCTCAAGACCTTGGTAGACCTGGACACATATTTCCTTTAAAAGCAAAAGAAGGTGGTGTGTTAAGAAGAACCGGTCATACAGAAGCAAGTGTAGATTTGGCTAGATTGGCAGGATTAAAACCAGCAGGAATTTTAGTAGAAATTTTAAATGAAGATGGAAGCATGGCTCGTTTGCCTCAGTTAAAAGAGGTGGCAGATAAGTTTGATCTAAAATTAATTTCTATAGAAGATTTAGTTTCCTACCGTATGCAACACGATTCTTTAATTGATAAAATTGAAGATTTTGATATTGAAACAAGATTTGGAAAATTTAGGCTAAGAGCTTACAACCAAACAACAAACAATCAAATCCATTTGGCTTTAACCAAAGGTTCTTGGACAAAAGACGAAGCTGTACTTTGTAAAGTAACTCCTAATGCTTTTGGAAACGATGTATTAAATACTTTAACAAAAGGGCCAGAAGATAAATTATCAAGAATTTTTGATAAAATAAACAAAGAAGGAAAAGGAGCTGTTGTATTTATCAATCAAGAACAGCAAACCTTTAACTTAAAAAAGCGTTTGTCTGATTTTAAAAATGCTCAAAAGGGAATTACCACCGAAACTGAAACTTCATCTTCTATGGATGAAAAAGATTTTGGTATTGGTGCCCAAATATTACACAATATAGACATTACCAAACTAAAACTATTAACCAACTCCCCCGCACAAAAAAAACGTGTAGGTATTACCGGTTATGGTTTAGAGGTTGTGGATAGAATTAATTATTAATCCAACAAAAAAGCTGAGCAAATTAATTGCTCAGCTTTTTTGTTTTAGATTGGTGTTGGGTTCTAATTTTGTAAGTTCTCCTTTATCAAACCAAAAAGCTTTTTTTCCTCCTCTTAAAAGGATATCGTCTCCTTTTATTCGCAACCAACTCCCCTCCTTTAACCCCAAAACTTTTGTGTGTTCTATGCACTGAAATTCTTTAATCCTTTCTGCTCTAGTCTCTCCTTTATGTTTAGAGTTTTTACTTGGTTCTAAATAATGTACATTAAAGTTAAAAGGTAATATTCCCAATGTTTTATAACTAGGTGGTAATACTATGGGCATATCATTTGTGGTTTGCATACTTAATCCAACAATGTTTGTTCCTGCACTTGTTCCTAAATAAGGAGTTCCTCTTTTTATAGCATCTTTCAACACCTCTAACAAACCATAGCAATACAATTTAGATACTAATAAAAAAGTATTGCCTCCTCCAACATATATGGCTTTGGCATTTTTAATGGCCAATCTATAATCATCAAACTCGTGCAACCCTTTTACTTCAATACCTAAAGAACTTAATCCTTCTTGAACTTTATCTGTATAATCATCTAACGAAATACCACTAGGCTGTGCAAAAGGTATAAACAAAACCTCTTCCACATCTTTATACAACTTATCAATTGTAGGCAATAAATATTCTAAATATTCAGATCCGTGTACAGTTCCTGAACTGGCTAAAACTAAATTCATAATTAACATATGTTTAACTAAAAATAACTAATTATTTACCAACTAAAAAATTTAAACCTGTTAGTTTCTATAATTTGTAAATCACTATAAAATAAAGAGCTAAAACACATATTATAACCAAAAGAAATCATTTGTTTCAAGCTAAAAATCATTTGTAGTTATTAACTTTCCTTATTTTTGAGAATTTTACATTTATAAATAATTTTAATCATTCATGAAACAGTCTTTATACCTTATAGCATGCCTATTATTTTCTTTTGCTTGTAGTAGCAACAACGAACATCAAAAAAGTTCTAAAAAACCCAATGTAATTATTGTTATTACAGATGATCAAGGTTATGGTGATGTTGGTGCCTTAGGAAATAAAATAATTAAAACTCCTAACATAGATGAATTTCACAAAGACAGTTATAGACTTACAGATTTTCATGTAGGTCCTACATGTGCACCAACTCGCTCTGGATTAATGACGGGTAGATATGCAAACGAAGTAGGTGTATGGCACACCGTAGGTGGATGGTCTTTACTTAGAGAGGATGAAAAAACAATGGCTGATATGTTTTCTGAAAACGGATATGTAACAGGTGGATTTGGTAAATGGCACTTGGGAGACAATCATGATTTTAAACCAGAAAACAGAGGATTTCAACACACTGTAATGCACGGTGGTGGTGGTGTTGGACAAACTCCAGACTATTGGGGAAACACCTATTTTAATGATACCTATTTTAAAAATGGAGTTCCTACAAAATACAACGGATATTGTACCGATGTCTTTTTTGAAGAGAGCCTTAATTTTATCAAACAAAACAAGAACAAACCTTTCTTTTGTTATTTAGCTCCCAATGCCCCTCATGGTCCGTACAACGTACCTCTAGAATATTACAACAAATATAAAAACGAAGAATTGACCGAAAAACAAAAGCGATTTTTTGGAATGATTAGCAATATTGATGACAATTTTGGAAAACTAAGAAAAACATTAGAAGAACTTAACATTGCTGACAATACTATTTTAATTTTTATGACTGATAACGGAACATCGGCAGGTCATGCATTTAAAAAAGGTAAAGAATTAGGTTACAATGCTGGAATGAAAGGACACAAAGGTAGCGAATATGAAGGTGGTCACAGAGTTCCCTTTTTTATTCATTGGAAAAACGGAAAGTTAACAGGAGGAACCGATGTTAATGAAATGACAGCAAACCTAGACATTCTTCCTACATTGGCAGAATTGTGTAATCTTAATTTACCTAAAAACCACTTACCTTTAGCCGGTAAAAGTCTAGTTCCATTGTTAAAAAATCCTGAAACTACTTGGGATAGAATGTTGGTTACAGATTCTCAACGAATTCAACAACCAGAAAAATGGAGAAAATCATCTGTAATGCAAAACAAATGGCGTTTGGTAAACGGAAAAGAACTTTACAATATTGAAAACGACAAAGGACAAAACAACAACATTGCCAAGCAATATCCGGAACAAGTAGCTAAAATGAAAGCTTTTTACAACCAATGGTGGGAACGTGTTTCTGTAAAGTTTGATGAAGAAGTATATATCAAAATAGGTTTAGAAAAAGAAAACCCTGTTACATTAACAGCACATGATATTCACACAACTTCAGGTAAATATCCTTGGAATCAAATATATATTAGAGAAGGTATTAAAGGTTTAGGTTATTGGAGTATTGATGTTACAGAAGCAGCAAAATATCAAATATCTTTAAGAAGATACCCTATAGAATCTGGGTATAAAATCAACCAAGAGGTAGCTGCTATTACCCAAAAAGAAGTACCTGGACTTGAAAACAATATTCCTGCAGGTAAAAATTTACATTATCAAAAAGCAACTATTCAATTCAATAAAGAAAAAGCAATTTCAACTTCTATTGAACAAAATGCGGTTGCTGCAAACTTTACAGTAGAATTACCTAAAGGTAGAACTGGTTTTAACGCTAGTTTTATTGATGCCAATGGAGAAGAAAATGTAGCTTACTACGTTTACATTCAAAAAATAAATTAAAAACATCTTATTCACTTTGTTGTACTTGTTTTGTACAACAAAGTGTTACAATTGCTATATAAATTATGACCTTTATTTCTAAAAAAATGCTTAGCATCTTATGGGTGCTCTTTTTGTACATTGCTTTTACAGCCTGTACCTCTTCTCTAAAAAACCAATCGGTTGCAGATATTAACTTTAACAAAGATTGGTTGTTTGTAAGAGATACACTAAATGGTGAAAAAGTAACTTTAGATGATAGCCAGTGGAGAAAATTAAATCTTCCACACGACTGGGCTATAGAAGGTCCTTTTAGCAATAAACACAATGCCAGAACGGGTGGTTTACCGGTTACTGGAGAAGCATGGTATCGAAAACATTTTACCATTGATAAAGCCTATCAAAATAAAATTATTTCTGTAGAATTTGATGGTGCTATGAGCAATGCTAAAGTATGGGTAAACGGAAATTATGTAGGAGAACGTCCTAATGGTTACATTGGTTTTGAGTTTAATATTACTCCTTTTTTACACTTTAATAAAGAGAATGTAATTGCAGTACAACTACACCCTAAAGATTTAGCTGCTAGATGGTATCCTGGAGCTGGAATCTATAGAAATGTACGTTTAAAAATAAATGACAACATTCATATTCCACAATACGGAACCTATATTACCACTCCTAAAGTTAGCTCACAACAAGCTACAGTTAATATAGAAACTAAAATTATGAATTGTTTGGATAAGTTTACTTCGGCTTTTTTACAAACAACTATTAAAAACAACAAAGGAGAAATTGTACATCAAGAAAAGAAAGAAATTACATTAAATCCTAAAACAATTTCTAAGGTAAATGTTCAAACTACACTTATAAATCCTACATTATGGAATTTAGAAACTCCAGAATTGTATCAGGTAGAAAGTAAAATCATCATGAACCAAATAATTACTGATGTGTACCATTCTACTTTTGGAATAAGAAACATTCAGGTTGATACAAACAATGGATTTACATTAAACGGTAAACAAATCAAATTTCAAGGAGTTTGTATGCACCACGACCAAGGTCCTTTAGGAACTGCCATTAATTACAGAGCCAAACAACGTCAACTAGAAATTATGAAAAGTATGGGGGTAAATGCTCTAAGGACTAGTCACAACCCTCCTTCTCCAGAAATTTTAAAAATTTGCGATGAGCTAGGTATTGTAGTGATTGTAGAGGCTTTTGACGAATGGAAATTAGGGAAGGTAGAAAACGGATATCACTTATATTTTGACAAGTGGCACGAGAAAGATTTGCGTGACATGATCAAAAGAGATCGCAATCATCCATCGGTAATTATGTGGAGTATTGGAAACGAAATTTTAGAACAATCTAGAAAAGACGGTTGGAAAACCACCAAATTATTAAACGATATTTGTCATGACGAAGACCCTACAAGACCTACAACTATTGGGTTTAACTACTTTCCTGCTCCGTTTAAAAACAATTTGTATAAGTATGTAGATGTGGTTGGAATGAATTATTGGCCAGAAGAATACGGAGATATTTTAAAAGAACACCCAGAGGTTATTGTATACGGTTCAGAAACCTCTTCTATGACTAGTAGTCGTGGAGTTTATCATTTGCCTATCGATTTTCATCAAAAACACGAAACCAATCATGTTTCTAGTTACGATGTTATTGTGGGACCACCATGGGCATATGCTCCAGAAATTGAGTTTGATGCACAGTTAAAAGAACCTAGATCTTTAGGAGAGTTTATTTGGACTGGTTTTGATTATTTAGGAGAACCTACTCCATATGGAGGTAGAGACAATTCTACAAACGGATATTGGAATGATGATTGGCCATCTCGCTCTTCTTATTTTGGTCCTGTAGATTTATGTGGATTTCCTAAAGACCGTTATTACTTATACCAAAGTCAATGGACAACTAAACCAATGGTACATGTATTGCCACATTGGAATTGGAAAGGTATGGAAGGAAAAAACATACCTGTAGTAGCGTATACCAATGCAGAAGAAGTTGAATTGTTTGTAAACGGAAAATCTTACGGAAGAAAAACAAAAGGAAAAGATGTTACAGAAATTCCATCAGAATATCACGGATTTAAAAAAGGAATGTACAAGTCTAAATATAGATTAAGCTGGAATGTACCTTACCAACCAGGAGAGTTAAAAGTAATTGCCTATAAAAACGGAAAACAAGTTGCAGAAAAAACGGTAAAAACGGCACAAAAACCTGCTAAAATTCAATTAACAGCAGATCGATCTACAATTGATTCCGATGGAAATGATTTGTCTTTTATCACCATTCAAATTCAAGACAAAAACGGAAACAACTGCCCACTAGCCAACCATTTGGTAAAATTTAAAGTTGAAGGTGAAGGAAAATTAATTGCGGTAGGTAACGGAGATCAAACCTCATTAGCTTCGTTTCAAGCATCGGAAAGAAAAGCTTTTAACGGAAAATGTTTGGCTGTTATAAAATCTACCGAAAAGAAAGGAAAAATAAAACTTACAGCTTCGGCTAAAGGGTTAAAATCAACAAATATTATTATTACAAGTAAATAATTTCTTATATGAAAAAAACAATTCAATTCATCACTTTAATGTGCTATTTGGCTATTACTAGTCTACAAGCACAAGAAAAACCAAATATTATTTTTGTTCTTACAGATGATCAATCTTACAATTTATTAGGTTGTACAGGAAACGAAATTGTAGAAACTCCCAATATAGACAAACTTGCCAAAGAAGGAGTCTTATTTACCAACGCACACGTATCTAGTGCTATTTGTACCCCAAGTAGAGTTTCTATTTTATTAGGGCAATACGAACGTAAGCACGGTGTTAACTTTAACTCAGGAACTTCTGTGTCGGACAAAGCTTGGGAAAAATCATATCCAATGGTTATGCGTAAAGCAGGATACTATACAGGATGGATTGGTAAAAACCACGCTCCTATTGGAAAAGGTGGTTACGATAGCGGAGTCATGGAAAAAAGTTTTGATTATTGGTATGCTGGTCACGGTCACTTAGGATTTTATCCAAAAGATAGACACAAAATTTTTAACGATGCCATTGCAGATACGCAACCAGAAGTAATTAACGAAGGGGTTGATGATTTTTTAGATCCTAACGCACGTAAATTAAAAGGAGCTATTAAGTTTTTAGAATCAAGACCTTTAGACAAACCTTTTATGCTATCAATCAACTTTAATCTACCTCATAGTGCTAGTACTAAAACTATGAAACTAAAGCCTACAGATGATGCTTTGTATAGAACCAAGTATAGAGATATAGAAATTCCTTTACCGGACAACTATATTGCTAAAAAAGACATTAAAACACCTAAGTTACCGGCAGATTTATTAAGAGCAGAAGACAGACAAGATGGATACAATTACTCTGATACTCCAAAAGATGTAAAAGAAAGATATATCCGTCAATTAGAAGCAATGACAGGAATTGATCGTTTGGTTGGTAATTTAAGACAAAAATTAAAAGACCTAAAAATCAATAAAAAAACCATCCTTATTTTTACCTCTGATCACGGTTTATTTATGGGAGAACAAGGTTTAGGAGGAAAAGCACTGTGTTACGAAAAAACAACCCATGTACCTATTATTGTGTTAGATCCTAAAGCAAAAAGAAAAACAAGAGGAATGAGAAGTGATGCTTTGGTACAAACAATAGACATTGCTCCTACAATGTTAGCCATGGCTGGTATAGAAATTCCTAAAGAAATGCAAGGAAAAGATATTTCTAACTTAATTAAAGGAGAAAACAAAGAAGTAAGAGACTATACCTACACAGAAAACTTATGGTCTACTCACTTTGGAAATCCTAAATGTGAAGCGGTACAAGATAAAGAATGGAAATACATTCGTTATTACAAAAACACCACTCGTTCTGCTACTCAAGAAATTAAAACAGCTAAAGAAATGGGAATTCCTGTAAACAAAATGTTATATGCAGTACACGATCCAGATATTGCTTATTACAGACATTTGGCAGAATCTTCTTTAGAAGGAGAACAACCTGTGTATGAGGAATTGTACAATTTAAAAAACGATCCTAACGAATTGCACAATTTAATCAACAACCCAAAACATACAGCAGTTCTTAACAAATTAAAAGCAGCTTGGAAAACACAAATTACCTATGCTAGAGGTAAGGGAAAACCAGCTGTATATAGATATACAAACGATAGTCATCCTAACGGAGGTCATTAACAAATAGATTCATGAAAAAAATCATTGCATTATCAGTCCTTAGCATTGCTTTGTTTAGCTGTGCTCCTAAACAAAAGAAGGTTAAAAAGGCAGAAAAACCTAACATCGTTTTTATTTTTACAGACGATCAAACCTATAGTTCTATCCATGCTTTAGGGAACTCTCAAATTATTACCCCAAACATGGATAAGCTAGTACAAAACGGAACTACACTAACCCACACTTACAATATGGGTTCTTGGAGTGGTGCTGTTTGTTTGGCTTCCAGAGCAATGATGAACACTGGTAGATTTGTTTGGAATGCTAAAAAATTCTCATACAAACAAGAAGGAAACGACGAAAAAATTTGGTCAAAACTAATGCAGTCAGGTGGATATGAAACCTATATGACAGGGAAATGGCACGTACACATTAATCCAGAAAAAGTATTCAACCATACTGCCCATGTTAGAGGTGGAATGCCAAAAGATGCTTGGGATCATTTTAAAATGGTCGCTAAGTTCGATTCTATTAAAAACATAAAAAATGCCAATCCAGATGATTTAATGCCTATAGGTTACAATCGTCCTCAAAACGAAAACGATCATTCTTGGGATCCGAGCAATCCTAAATTTGGAGGATTTTGGGAGGGTGGTAAACACTGGAGTGCCGTTGTAAAAGACGATGCTTTACAGTTTATAGACCATGCAAAAACATCAGACAAACCATTTTTTATGTACTTGGCTTTTAACGCTCCGCACGATCCTAGACAAGCTCCTAAAGAATATCAAGAAATGTACGATGTTAACCAAATGGAAGTCCCTAAAAGTTTTATTCCTGAATATCCGTACCGTAAATCTATTGGAAACGGAAACAATTTAAGAGACGAAGCTTTGGCTCCATTTCCTAGAACTGAATATGCAATTAAAACTCATATTAAAGAGTATTATGCAAGTATTACCTATGCCGATGCTCAGATAGGGTTAATTTTAGAAGCTTTAGAAAAATCTGGAAAAATGGAGAATACCTATATTATTTTTACTGCCGATCATGGTTTGGCTATGGGAAGACACGGTTTGTTAGGAAAGCAAAACTTATTCGATCATAGTTTAAGACCTCCTATGGTTATTTTAGGACCCGATATTCCTAAAAACAAAAAAGTAGACACCGATGTGTATTTACAAGATGTAATGGCCACAACTTTAGAGTTAGGAGGAATACAAAAACCAGATTATATAGATTTTAATAGTTTTTTAAACATTGCTAAAGGGCAAAAAACAGAAAGCTACTACCCTTCTATTTATGGAGCATATTTAAGTCTACAACGTGCTATTAGAAAAGATGGTTACAAATTAATTGTGTATCCAGATGTTCCTAAAGTTTTATTGTTCGATTTAAAAAACGATCCAGAGGAAATGAATAATTTATCTGAAAATCCTGAGCAAAAACAACGAGTAAAAAGTCTTTTTAAAGATTTATTAGAATTACAGAAAAACATGAACGATCCTTTAGATATTTCTAAAATTTATCAGAATTTGTAATTCATTAACTTACCATATTCAATTTCAATCCCTAGTCTTTTTTTAAGACTAGGGATTTTTATATGTTGATTACAATCAATCGTTATACTTCTACTACAACCCTACTTTGGTTTGCTATTTGATGTTTTATAGTTAAGCACAATATTGTGTAAAATCTTTAGTAATGTTTGTAACACAATCCATTTTGATGGCTTATGATTTTTACCTAAAAACATTACTTCTAAAAATAAACAAACACATGAAAGTATTAATTATTGGTGCCCATGGAAATATTGGTCAACAAGTAGCCCAAAAACTTAAAAAATCAAACCACCAACCTATTGCTATGTTGCGTAAACCAGAACAAAAACAAGCGTTTGAAAACAAAGAAATAGACACAGTAATAGCAGATTTAGAAGAAGATTTTGAACATGCTTATAAAGGAATTGATGCTGTTATTTTTACAGCAGGTAGCGGTGGACATACTTCTGATGAAAAAACACATCTTATTGATAGACAAGGAGCGCAAAAGGCTATTGATTTGGCTATTAAACACAAAATAGATCGTTTTATTATGGTAAGTTCTATGGGATCAGGACAACCACAAGAAAATTGGCCTAAAAGTTTAACTTCATATTTACAAGCAAAAACAGATGCAGACGAGCATTTACTACACAGCGGATTAAATTATACCATTTTAATGCCTGGAACTTTAACAGACAAACCAGCCACCAATAACATTACATTAAGCTATGATTTAGCACAAAAAGGAAAAACAATTCCACGTACAGATGTAGCTACTTTTATAGCAAAGGTATTAGATCATCCCAATGCATATGAAAAAAGTTTTGAGCTTGTAACTGGAGATACTCCTATAGATAGTGCTCTGCAACAAATTGCATAATTTTCTATTTTTTAAAACAATTATTCCCTATCAATCCTTAAGCTCCGTATATATACGGAGCTTAAGGATTTTCTTTTTAGAATATTCTTAGAATTCAACATATACTACACACGATAGCACATTCATTATTCTCTTTTTAAGGTTTAGCATTGTATTTTAGCATACACAAAATAGAAGTTTAAAAATTAAGAATGAAAAAATTAATAATCCTTATGAGTGCGGTGCTTTTTATACAAAGTACCAAAGCACAAAAAAATGATTGGGAGAATCCACATGTCAATCAAATTAACAAAATGCCTGCTCGTAGTACGTTTTACGAATACGAAAATAAAACTCAGGCTTTACAAGGAGATAGAAATCAATCTAAATTCTTTAAATCCCTAAACGGTAACTGGAAATTCCACTGGGTAGCCAAACCGTCAGATGCTATTGAGGGTTTTGAAAAAACAGATTACAATACTAACCATTGGAAAAATATTGATGTTCCATCTAACTGGGAAATGAGAGGGTATGGAACTCCAATATACACCAACTCTACGTATCCTTTTTTTAGTGATTTTCCTAACATCAATCATCACGACAACCCTATTGGTCACTATACAAAAACTATACAATGGGACAATGCCTGGGAAAACAAAGATGTTATCTTACATTTTGGAGGAGTTTCATCTGCTTACTATGTTTGGGTAAATGGAGAATTTGTTGGGTATAGTGAAGACACTCGTTTGCCATCAGAATTTGATATTACAGCACACTTAAAAAAAGGAGCAAATAAAATTGCTGTAAAAGTATATCGTTGGGCAGACGGTAGTTATTTAGAAGCACAAGACCATTGGAGAATGAGCGGTATAGAAAGAGAAGTTTACATTCAAGCTGTACCTAAAGTTCGTTTGGCTGATTTTACCGTACGTACCGATTTTGATGAAAATTACAAAGATGCTTTGTTACTAGTTAGACCTAAATTTGTAGCCAATGTATCTAATAAATATGTAAAACAAATAGGTCATTTTGGCACCAGTCCTTTAGCTACCAATTATGACAATTGGACCTTAACAACTACTTTAATTGATGCCGAAGGAAAAGAAATAAACAACGAGAGCATTACACTAGGAAAATACTTTAAAGAGTTTTATCCGCAAAGAGACAATGTGTATTTTGCTTTAATGGAGTCTAAAATTAAAGCTCCAAAGCAGTGGTCAGCAGATCAACCTTATTTGTATACTTTAATTTTTACTCTTAAAGATGATAAGGGGAACGAAACTCAACACACTAGTACAAAAGTTGGATTTAGAGAAGTTCATATTGATGAAAAAGGACGTTTTTTGGTAAACGGTAACATGGTAAAAATGATTGGTGTCAATCGTCATGATCATAGTATGACTAATGGAAAAAGTGTAACTAGAGCAGATATAGAGGCAGATGTAAAACTGTTAAAACAATTTAATTTTAACGCAGTAAGAACCTCTCACTACCCTAACGATCCTTATTTTTATGAATTGTGTAATCAATACGGATTGTATGTTATGGATGAAGCCAACTTAGAATCTCATGGAACTAGAGGGCAACTAAGCAATGTACCTGATTGGGGAGCTGCTTATTTAAATAGAGCCATTCGTATGGTGGAAAGAGATAAGAATCACCCTAGTGTGGTAATGTGGTCTTTAGGAAACGAATCGGGAATGGGACCTAACCATGCTGCTATGGCTGCTTGGATTAAAGAATATGATCCTACACGCTACATTCATTACGAAGGTGCACAAGGACAACCTGCCCACCCAGATTATAAAAAGAAATATTTTAACATTGGAAAAGGTAACCCTACAGATCCAAAATGGGTAGATATGATTAGTAGAATGTACCCAAATCCAGATGCATTGCAAAGTTTAATTGATGATACAGCTGCTATAGACAACAGACCTGTAATTATGTGTGAGTATGCACATGCAATGGGTAATTCTGTAGGAAATATGCAAGAATATTGGGATGTTATTTATAGAAACGATAGAGCTATTGGAGGATATATTTGGGACTGGATTGACCAAGGTGTATTGACCAAAACCAAAGATGGTATTGAATATCTTGCTTATGGTGGTGATTTTGGAGACACTCCAAACGATGGAAGTTTTTGTATCAACGGAATTATTGCTGCAGATAGAACTCCAAAACCTGAAATTTATGAGTGTAAAAAAGTTAATCAACCTGTAGTTATTACCACTACAAACGCACAAACAGGTAAATTTACCATTTTAAACAGACATCATGCAAAAGATTTGTCTGCTTACAACATCACTTGGGAATTGGTTCAAAACGGAAATATTATCAAACAAGGAAGTATTGCTTCTTTAAAAACATTGCCTAATCAAACAGATAAAATAGTTGTAGACTTTAAAAAACCACGTGTAAAAGCTGGTGATGAATTTTTTATCAACATTAAAGGAAGCCTAAAAAACAATACCCTTTGGGCTCAAAAAGGATTCTTGGTTTTTCAAGAGCAATTTGCTTTAAATTATGAGACTCCTCAGGCAAAAGAAATGAGTTCTGGTTCTAAGCTTACCATAAAAGATCAAAATAATTTAGTGATTTTACAAACTCCAGAAAGTAAAGTTGTTATTGATAAACAAACAGGAATGGTAACTGATTTTGTAAAAGAAGGGATTGCTGTTTTAGCTACTCCACTAAACTTAAATTTTTGGAGAGCAGCAACTGAAAATGATCAAGCTTATAGAAGAGCTAAAAAACAACAGAATGAATTGATGTGGATGGATGCTAATAAGAATTTTAAAGTAACCAATGTAACCGTATCAAACCCTAAAAAAGGAAAAGCAATTGTAAACGTAAAAGGGACTATAAGTACAACTAATACAGAGGTTCTTTTAACATATACCTACATTGCCAAAGGAAATTTAAAAGTAAATTACCAAGCCAACATTCCTAACGGACAACCTAATGCACCAAGAATAGGAATGTCTTTTGATTTATACAACCAATTCCAAAATGTAACTTATTATGGTAAAGGACCACAGGCTAATTATGCCGATAGAAATACAGGAGCTTTTGTAGGTATTTACAAAGCCAATGCAAACCATATGAATTATGAATACATTTATCCAGAAGAACATGGAAATCATATGGGAACTCGTTGGTTTAGTTTGCAAAACAAAGCAGGAAAAGGAGTTTTAATTTCTAGCGAACAACCTATTAACTTTAGCGTATGGCCTTATAGCTTAGAAAATTTACAAAAAGCAACCCACACCTATCAATTGAAAAAACGCAACGTGTTTACCGTAAATGTAGATGCGCAGCAAACAGGAGTAGGTGGAGATAATACTTGGTCTGCGATAGCAGAACCACATGAAGAATATTTACTTAGCCCAGGAACTTATAAATATAGTTTTTACATTACTCCTTTAACCGGAAAACGTATAAAAGCTCAAGAAATAAAATTCTAGTTTCTTTATAGAACACTACATTTCTTTTATAACAAAACTCATCATTATTTTTTAGAATGATGAGTTTTTTATTTCAAAAAATAAATTCTAGACATTTGTATTAGTATTTAAATCTACTCTAGCCAAACCCAGTTACAACAACCTATACTTTTGTTTTTTTTAAACCAATAAAATTATTTTATGAAAACTGCATGGATTGCCATATTAGCTTTTAGTAGCAATATATTTGCTGCATCTTTTGACCCTCCTACTCCTAAACCAGGATATAGATGGGTAATTAATGAAAAATATTCTGATGAATTTAACGGAACCGAATTAGACCGTAGCAAATGGAACAATACTTTTAAAGGATGGAAAGGAAGAAAACCAGCCATGTTCGAACCAAGTACGGTTTCTGTAAACAACGGAACTATGCAAATTAAAAACGGAATGTTACCCGAAGAAAAAAATGGATATACCATTGCAGGTGGTGCGGTACAAAGTAAAGAAGAAACAGCTCATTTTGGTTATTACGAGGTAAATTTTAAAGCTTCTAAAATAAACATGTCTACCACTTTTTGGATGTCTAACAGTAAACAACCTGTAGACTTTGTAACTAAAAAAAGTAACGGAGAAAATTGTGCTAAAGACAAATACAGCCAAGAACTAGATATTGTAGAAAGTATTGGTGGTACATTTAATAGAACCAACAAGTTTAGAACACAAATGAATTTTAACACACATTACCGTTATATTGATTGTAATGGTGGTAGAGAAAAATTCTATTCTGCAGGAAATAATGCAATTGAAGGAAATGGTCAAAAAAGCAATGCTAAATTAAGTTCTGAGTCTTGGCAAGATTTTCATACTTATGGAGCTTACTGGAAAAATGCCAACGAAGTGTCTTTTTACGCAGACAACCGTTTTGTTGGTGATGTAAAAGTAAGTACTGAAGTAGTTGACAAACCTTTTGACAGAGCCATGAAAATAAACATGGTTACCGAAACCTACAATTGGGTTAAACCTATTCCTACCCCAGAAGAATTAAACAACAATGCTATTAATACTTCTTATTACAATTGGGTTAGGTCTTATGAATTAGTTCCCATAAACAAAACCTATACAACCAACTACGCTCCTATTTATAAAGAGGAAATTAATCTTACAGAAACTCCAAAGGTAATTGGTAAAAAAAAGATAGAAATTTCTTACACTTACAAAGCCAATAAAAATACAAAGGCACTTTTAAAAGTAGTAGATACTAACAACAAAGTAGTTTCTACAACTACTTTTAAAGTTTTAGCTGGATTTGGAAACAATAATCAAGTTATTAAATTAAAGGATAAAATTTCTAAAAAAGAAACCTATACATATCAACTAGAACTTGTAAAGCATTTTTAAACAAAAAGGTCGTTTATTTTAGACGACCTTTTTATTTACGCTATTAATAAACCAATTTCTGATGCAAACAAAAAAATTAGGAGTAGTAATCAAATTTACTTTTAGTTCTGAATGTTTACTATCAGTTTTTTTAACAGCTCTTTTTTCTTGATCGGTTTAGAAATATAATCTGTAAATCCTAAACTTATATATTTATCATAATCTGATGACATGGCATAAGCTGTTTGGGCTATAATTTTTGTTTTAGCATTCATTTTTAAAATTTGTTTGCTCGCTTCTAAACCATCCATTACTGGCATTCTAATATCCATTAAAATAACATCTACATTAGGATTTAAACAATAAGCCTCTATCGCTTCTTTTCCGTTTTTAACGTAGGTAACGTTTGCAGATAATTTTTCAAAAAAAGCTTTAAAATACTCAATATTAACAGGTTCATCTTCTGCTATAATTATATTACGGTTGTTTAATTTTTTTAAATCATTTTGATTGATTTCTTTTTTGGGAGAAAGTGTTGTTGTGTTTAAAGGAATGGTAAACATAAAAATGGTTCCTTTGTTTAGTTCAGACTCCGCCAGACTCCACCATAAAATCTCCTTTTAACAATTTAACAATTCCATAAAATTAGCAAAACAGAAAAAGATACTCTTTATTCCTGAAACTTTTGAAAATGGAGATACTAGAAAACAACTACTCGCTAGAAGTAGATATTTACTCTACAAAGCTCTTTCAGATTGGACACAAAATCAATACTTCAGAAGTAAAATTCTATTCCAGCAATACCCAGATATCAAAAAAGCATTCGACTTAGTCCAAAGTCTCAAAAATATATTCAACCAAGCGAAATCAATAAAAATTGCATACACAAGGTTAGCACAGTGGTATAATCAAGTAGAAAAATCAGGATTTAAGGCTTTTAATACAGTTGCAAACACCATCTATAATAACTATCGATCCATATTGAATTACTTTAATAATAGAAGTACAAACGCTGCTGCTGAATCTTTCAATGCCAAAATAAAAGCCTTTAGAGCACAATTCAGAGGGGTAAGAAATGTAGAATTCTTCTTATTTAGACTAACAAATATTTTTGCATAAACACAACTTTTAGGAATGATCCTAAAAATATCTAATTAAACAGAATTATTCACCCCCTCATTTACACCTTAAAAAAGAAAACACCTTACAAACATAGTGTTTATAAGGTGTTTTAAAAATTAATGCGGTCTGGACGGGACTCGAACTATTCCCGTTATACCTTATAAACAGTGCTATTAACACTTATAAATTATTTTTGTGAACCGATTTGTGAACCTAAAGTTTAAATAATTTTAGTATTATTTAACTATCGTTCTTTCTACAAATTTACAAATTAACTATCTTTAAATCAATACAAAACACATCAAATTTTATGATACTTGCTTCAAATAATTATTAATGATTTCGATACTTATTCCACTGTATTCAGCGAATTCTTCAGAGGTAATAAATTGGTGTGGTTGCTTATCAAAATGTTCTCTAATCTCTTTTAATAGCCTCCTACCATAACGTTCACTTCTTCCAGTTATACACTGAACATCTTTTGGATAAATACATGCTCTGGTAATTTTCATGATTTAATACTTTAACTATACTTTATCCTAGGGGTAAATATACACTATTTCGGAAAGAAAGGCTTTTAACGGCCTATATAACACCCTTATTTTGATTTCTATATAAGATACTAATTCTTTTGTTATAAACTTTAAAATCATAGTATTATAGCAAAACAAACAGGTATTATTAAATTAAAAGGAACTCTTTTGCAAAATGCTAAAGACAAACGTGTTTCTAGTAGATTAACAACCACTGTTTTAAAAGTGGTTAAAACAGATACTACGCATGCTCGTGGGGAAAGAACCATTCAAGATGGAACTTTTGGATTGTTAACTAACTTTGAGTTCAACATCAATGGAAAATTAGGAGCTACTATGTTTGCAGCTTTTACCAATGCTTTGGATAGAGCTACAGGAGAAGCAACCGTTAACATTCCTGCTTTTAAACCAACAACTCACATTGCAGGTCCTTCTGGAACGACTCACTTTAAAATTGTGACTGGTGTGGCAGAATTGGATTTTGAGAATGAAACTTTTGTTTTTGACAATGATGAAACAGCTATTTTACCATACGATGGTAATGATACTGCCATTATTGACTTGACTGCTTCAGCTCCTGCAAACTCTGTACTTCCTATTGTTCAGGTGTTGGGTGTTGAATTCTATCAAGAAGTGAATGGTGAAATGTATTCATTAAAAAATGGTTCTTACAATGCTTTGGCTATTAAGATAGCTGATAAAGTGTAAGGATATGGATATCCATTTGTATAGAACTTACTTTAAAGAGGGTACCAACGGTGCTCTCTTTATTCACGATTCTTTTTTTGGCTTCTGTATCGAGTTGCCCTGGTTAGAAAATCGTAGAAATGTTTCTTGTATTCCAGAAGGAACTTATATGTTAAAATCAAGGTATTCTCAAAAACTCGGACATCATTTGATTTTGGAAAATGTTAAAAACAGGACACTTATTTTAATTCATCCTGCCAATGATGCTTTGAAAGAATTAAGAGGCTGTATCGCTCCTGTAACTTGTTTATCAGGCATTGGAAAAGGTACCTCTTCCAGAAGTTTATTAAACAAATTGGTTTCCAAATGTTATCAAGCTTTTGATAGAAAGGAAACTGTACAATTAATTATAAAATCTTAGAACTTATGAATATTCAAGAAAGATTAAAACATCCAACACCATCCTTTTTTAGAAAACTTAGAAACATTGGTCTAGCATTAGCAGCTGCAAGTGGGGCCATCTTGGCCTCTCCAATTGCGTTACCTGCTGCCGTGATTAGTATTGCCGGATATGTAGCAGTAGCCGGAACGGTGGCCACTGCGGTCAGTCAAGTTGTGGTTTCAGACAAAAAATAAATAGCTATGGAAAATCTTCAATTAAAATCAACGGTGTTTGGAGGTACATTGTTTACTACCCTAGCGAATATCAAACTACATGATGTTTACTTTACTATTATCATGGCTATTATTGGTGCGGTGGTCAGTTTCTTTGTATCGCTCCTGTTACGTAAGATTTTTTTGAAGTGATTTTCAGTAGTTGGTAAAAGGTAGAAAGTAAAAAGACTTGATACTTTGCTTCATTTTATAAACTCCTGGTCTTTTGATCAGGAGTTTTTTTTATGCACTGATTTTGTTTTTACTTTCTTTAAAACAGGCTTGTATAAAAGCCTTTTTTAATAATTTAATTTTTTCCAATGCTTGAGATAATCTTTCTTGCTCCTGGTTAATTGCTTGAATGATTTTGATGTGTTTGTAAACCTCAACATTTAAAATCATTCCTTCTTTTAATGTTTTAGAACAATCTTTAATACCAATAAATGGAATAACACTACCCTTTAAATAATAAGCATAAAAACCTCCAATTTGAAGCATCATTGATAAATGAAATAATGTGTTTTTGTCTTCTTCTGATCTGGTGGTAACCACAAAGCAGTTCGGACAAGGGTTGTCCAGTGGCTTGCCACTGTTCAATCCTTTGTTTAAAATGAAAAAGTGAGGTTTGTCGTAGGTCATCTCTACACGGTGGGTCTTGATTTCAAAACAGTACATAGCTATCCAATTAAAATTGCTCCGCTACACTCCGCATCAATATTTTTTTTGGAAAAAAGATGCCTATAACATTGTTGCTGTGGCAGATGCTGTCAAGCTTTTTGGAAAAAAGTTTGGAGAAAGAATGCATAGTTTTTTGAAATACTTATCAAAGTTTTTATCAAAACCCGGAGGGCTTGAACTTGATAGCATTGAGTGTTGGATGAAAGGAAGCAACGAAATTTGCAACCTTTTTTATTTAAATAATATCTTTCTTTTCAAAGGCTTAAAGCAAGTGGTTTGTAATGTAACGTAGTGGAATGAAAAACCTCTTGCTGTGCGGTGCTGAGGGGATTGTTTTGTAAACTTTATTATTTCTTAAAAGCTTCCAATGCCCACAAGCACATGGGGAATTGGTATAATTATGTATGCTTTCTTTCCTACTTTTTCTTGATAAAAAGTAAGCAAAAATCAAGAAGCACCTTATGAAATTGCTACGCATCATTCACTCTCACAATTCCATGCTCTTTTTCTTCGAAACGCACTTTCATTGTTTCGTTCATTATTTCTTAGGTATTCGATAAGAAATATTCAATTTGAATTTACACGCAATAACTGTGTATGCCATTTATAATTAGACATCTAGTTTCATTTTAAAAAAATGATTAATCGGATTGAAATGAGGTAAAACAGCCTTGAGCCAAACGGTGGGCTGAGTGTGCAAATAGTGGAACGGTTTGCGGACACAGGCCAAGCGCTAGCGAGCCGCCTTGCGAGTGGAGCAACGGGTGGTGCAAAAAATAGCATGAGGAACGAATGTGGTTTGCAGCTATGTGTGGAGTTGAACGGCAGGTTTTTGTATTTTTTCAAACAAAAACCTAAAGAGAAACGGAACAATACACAAGGGTGCCGATTTAATTGCTAGAGCCTGTGTGTTGGATGATGTGGTTGGCAAAAAGGCGGAAGCAACACAATCAAGAACCCGCAGCCCGTAGCGACCTGCAAGGCGAGCTAAAATTATGGCAATGGTTGGCTGTGTTGTGGCTGAACGAAATGAACCGAAGCCATGAGTGTGAATGAAGTGAAGTGACAAAAACAGACAAAGGAATTGCAGTGAGGACTGATTGAGGAACGCAACAACCGTGACAAAGTGCCCTTCGACAGGCTCAGGACAGGCCGGGCACATGAAATGTAAAATAGCTCTTTTTTTAAACTTTATGATGAATAGAAAAGCTTAAAAAAAGTGCTATTTACTTTGGCAGGGTTGTTTGCTGACGATTAAAGGAGGAACTCCGCTTTCCACTTTTTAGTACTCATTTAGGAATAAGTGCTTTAAGCTCGGTTTCATCAAAATCAATAGCCTCTAATTGTTCTTTAATCAATTTTTTTTCTTGAATTGTTAAGGTTTCTTCAAAGTATTTTTTCAACACATTTGTTGTCCAGTTCAAAGAGTTTATAAATTTTTTATCGGCTGCTCCCATTTTGTTTTTATCATCCATACTCTTTCTTTTTGCAGAAGATTGTTGTTGTTTTAAGGCATCTGTTTTGTTGCGAATCCTTTCTGTATATAGAATCGTATTCTGATGCATAAAAAAAAGCAAACAATTACCGAATAAACAATGTGGAGCAGACTGAAGAAATCTTGCAAAATTTTTGGATTGATATTTGGGAAAAAACAGAAAAGTTTAAATGTAATGAGGAAGGGAGTGCCAAAGGATTTCTATCTCATTATTTGTTATTCAGAGTTCTTGATTTTATTAGAAAAGAGAGTATCAATATCATCACATTGGCTAACGAAGAAACTTTTCAATATTTTGAAGAAAGTTTGTCTTACAATCATGTTTCTGAAGAATATGATATTAAGGAGTTGGAGTTGATTATTCATTCTATATTAAAAGAGTTTCCTGGAAAAATGGCAGAAGTATTCATGCTCCATCATCGTGATGGACATACTTTTAAAGAAACTGCTAAAATTCTTAACATGAACGAAAGAACAGTTAGGTACAAGTCTAAAGAATGTATTGCAACATTAAGAAAAATATTGGAAACCAATAAAAATGTTACTTCGTTTAAAATAGTAAAAGACAACACCTCTTCGGTTGTTTACATTGTGCTTTTAATAGAAAATATTTATTTTTAATTACCCCTATTTTATTAAAAACAAGGTTGATTTTTTTTAAGGGTAACAATAAACTACACAAAATATAAGCCAGCATACTAGGTTACTGGCTCAGCTTTAAAACAAACAAATTTAAAAAATTGAATTTTACTAACAACCTAGTTTGCCAGTAGTATCAATGTGATTTTGTAATAAAAATAGTCTCAAACTGTTGGTTATTTTTACAGAAAGAAGGAACGTTGTGTGTATTGAAGTGTTTTTAATTGACTAGGCTGAGTACTTTTTTTAGCAACAACTCATTAGAATCTCCTAATGGTTGTATTTCCAAACTCTCTAGTTCATCTACAATGTGAGTAGGAGTGATGCCCTTTGCGTAACCTCCTTCTTGATGGGCATTGAATAGTTTGTAAATAGACGGATACAAAACCCAGCCAGATTCTTCCAAACGCTCATCTTTTATTGTAAAACCTGCCACATCTTTACCAACGGTTTTTTCTCCAATGGTAACTACTTCCATGTAGGGTTTTAGATTGTTGATGACAATTTCTGAAGCGGATGCTGTGTGAGAACCGCATAAAATATAAACTTTCTGAATGGATGGATGCACATTGTGAAGCGTTTTAAAATCAACCTGAAACTCATTCATTTCAATAGCTTCTTGAAAACTTTGTAGAATTGTACCTCCGTTTTTGTTGCCAACAAATTGAATAAATAAATCGTCTTGTGAAATATTAGGAGCTAAAATAGCACACAACGCTGCTGAAGAAGAAACATCGCCACCACCGTTATATCTCAAATCCAAAACAATTTTGTTAACCTGTTGATTTTTAAAATCTTCAAAAATATGAACAAAATTTTGAGCCATTCCTTTGTCAAAATGAGAAAAGTAAATGTAACCAATTTTAATTCCGTTATTTTTTATAACCGTAGTTTGAATAGGTTGATCCAAGGTAAAGCGTTGAGAAATATGGAACTCTTGTGTGTTAGAAAATCCGTTTTCTTCTGTAAAAGTAACAAGTGCTAAGGTTGCTTCATCGGCTGTAATTAGTGTAGAATACAAATTACTAGCATTAGAACTAGTCAAATTAACCCCATTAATCTTGGTAATCAAATCACCTCTAACCAATCCTACATTTTGTGCAGGAGAACCCACAAGGGTATATAAAACAACACCATACAACTTTCCTTGATATTCCTTAAATGCGATATCAAAACCATAAGACCTACGCAAACTTTGTGGAAAAGTTTCGGACAGAGCAGGATGGTAAGCATAAGAAAATCGATCTTCTGAATGAAGGATACTTTTTAAAAAATCTTTAGGAGGCAAGGACAAATCTACCTTATTAGGAAGGCTTTCGTTCCAGTAGTAATAGCGTTCCATTTGTTCATACATCCATTGATTGGTATACTCATTAGTTCCTTCTTGATAGGTGATAATTTCTTCAACATCGGGTTGACATGAGACAAATAAAAATATGAACAAGCAAAGATAGGCGATTGTTTTTTTCATTAAAAAAATTCTAATTGTAATTAAAATAGGTTCTTAAATCTATAGAAGCACTTACTCCTGTAAAATTACCCGAAGCATCGGCTGTTTCTTCTAACAAAACCATTTTAGATTTACCCGCTTGTACAGGTAACGTAATTTTTATTTCAGCATTGTCAGCCAAATAGGATTCTGTAGTACCATGTTTTACAATTTGAATGTTGATTAATGGCGGAATGGCCAAAGAGGTATCAAATTCTACATAAGCAGAAAACGCCTCTGGATTGATGTTTTGAGCAGTAGCCAATGGTGTTCCTAAAAAAGAGGTGATGATAGCATCTACCGTACCCTGATAGCCACTTTTGCTATAATAATTCATGTTAGGAAACCGAAAACGATAGCCCATGTAGTTGTTTCCTGTCAATTTACCTGGACGATCTTTGTAGACCTCCGATATAAAAATGCTAGGAGCTTTGTAAAAAAAAGAAACGGTGTCTAAAATTTCACTGACTTCTGCGTTGTTATAGATAAATTCTTTTTCTTCTAAAACGTCTTCAGACAAATGGCTAATGACTTGAATGTTTCTAGGAATAACCCTGTCGTAATAGTTGACAAATTCGTAGTTGTTTTGAATGTTTTTGGTAAAAACACTGTCGGTGTTTATTTCTAGGGTTTGGTGATTGATTTTGATTCGTACTGAATCTGCGTTGTTAGATAATACATAACCTTGAATGGAAATTTTTCCAACAACACCAAAATTGGTTTCTTGGACTTCTAAAGAATCGTTACAGCTTTGGAATAAAAGAGTTGTACCCAAAATGATTCCTAAAATTGATTTTTTCATATGTTGTATTTTGTGAATGTACAGTATAAAATAACGGTGTTCTAAAAACTAAAATGCACAATGCAAAAGCATTGTGCATTTTTAATTTTTTGCGTTTATTTTTTAATAAACTTAATGCTGTATTGTTTGCTTGGTGTAGAAAGCACTGCAAAATAAACTCCTGAGGAAAGTTCTGAAACAGATATTCCTTCTGCACTATAGCTAGCCTCTTTTACCAAAGCTCCAAAAACATTGTAAATCTGTAGCTCTGCTTTTTCTAGCTTTCTTGCATCATTAAACAACAACTTAGAACCTACAGGATTTTCTTGCAACGCTAATTTTGACAAGCCAGGGATTTCTGGATTGCTTAGGGTTCCTAATGTAGATGCATCTAAAACAATAGAATTTATCTCATAACCCCAACCAAAATTATTACCATTGGAATTTGTCATGTGACGAATTCCTATATAAAATGGAGTATTTTGACTAGGTAAACTTTCTATATAACTAGTAATATCTAGCTCATAATCTTCAAATTGTTCAGGAAACGGACCAAATGAAGAATTGTTTGGGTTTTTTAATGATATTTTCCCCAACAAAACAAAAGATCCTTCTAATGAACCTGCTGCAACATCACTAAAATCGGGACTTGTAGATGCATAAAATAATAAGTCTGCTGATTTACTATCAGTAGCCAAAGCTGCTTGACCATTTATCAAAAGTTTAAACGTTCCTTGATAATAGAACCCTTCAGCCCCAGTAACCGCTAAAGAAATTTCTGGACTAATCGCCCAATTGTTAGGGTTATTAATTGTATTAAAAGATGGTAATGCATAAATGTATGACCCCAAAATATCAAATTCATCCAATTTCCCTACAACCCATGTAGTATTATCCATTGTAACTGCCTTTTGTGCTTTCCAATTATAAGTATCTTCATCTGCATCTACCAAAGTCCAATCATCTACAGCTCCATCGTTAAAATCGTCTGACCATACAGGCAATTGTGCTTGAGCTGTTCCTACAACCACTAACAAGCTCGTTAAAAGTATTATTTTTTTCATTGTTTTGTTGTTATTATTATTAAATAATTGTTTGATAAAAAGACACCAGCCGAAGCTGATGTCCATTGGTTTGTTTTACTTAAAAATTAAAACCCAAAATACTGAGTCCAAGTAGCCGTAGCCCATCCTGCCTCAGTTGCAAATGCACCTGTGTTACCAGACAAGCTAAATCCACCATCATTAAAGAAAGGTTGTGTTAATCCCCATTTTTCAGCAGTACTTGAAGTTGAAGTAGGGTTATTAATAGGATTACCCAAACTAACTGCCCCCCCTGTAGAAGTCGCAGGATTCACAAACCCATGAGCTTTAAAAAAAGACCATGAAGAATTTGCAGGTAAAGAAGGACTTTGCCAGAAAACACCTGTGTTGTAACCTGTTACGGTAGTATTGGTTAAGTCAATCTCACCATTTCTACGTACATGAATTCCATTTTCGTACAAGTCAGCCGCTGCTGGGTAGCTAACACCAACAATAGATAAATCAGCAATTACAGGTCTTGTAATAGGTGTATTAGTAGAACCTGAACTATCATTATCTAACTCTATACCATTAGAGTCAGGAGATGAACTACCAGAGTGATCACTGTTTTTATCCGCCAATACCAAAGCTTTGGTAACAGATCCAGTATATCCTTGGTCAAAATCCAATGCATCGTCTGTTTGTGCGAACACTACAACGTACTCTAAATCTACAGTACCTCCAAAAAACTCAATACCGTCATCCAATCCGTAAGATACTTGAATATGGTCAATAGTAGTACCAGAACCAACACCACCTAAAGTCAATCCGTTTACTTCGTCTCCAGAGTTAGGTCCACCTAAATCACTACCTGCAAACTCAATACGAACGTACTGTAACGTACCTCTGTTATCAGTTGCATCAGAACCTCCGTAATAGAAGTCTGTATCATCACTAGGTAAACCTTCAATGATATTGTTAGTAGACCCCGTATTTGTAGGAGCATCTCCTAAAACAATCACCCCTCCAAAATCTCCAGGAGCTGGACTGTTACTAGAATTTCCATCTAACAATTTGTAACTGGTAAATACAATTGGGTTGGTTGCTGTACCAACAGCATTGATAGCACCTGTTTTCGTAATGACTAAAACTCCATTTGGATCTGCTGTTACCCCGTCTGACTTGATGTAGGTACCTGCTTCAATAGTCAAAGTAGCACCATCTTTTACTTTGATTACTCCACTAATTTCCCAAACCTTATCATTCGTCCAAGTAGTGTTGCTGGTAATGTCTCCAGATACATTTTGTACTGATAAAGTTGCTGCTGCATAATCTGCAGTAGTTACTTCCATGTTGAAAGAAGTATTTCCTGTTGGAAGATCTTCATTCTGTTGGCAAGAGCTTAACATCGCAATCGCTGCTGCCATAGACAATAATTTTTTCATGATAAATTTTTTAACAAGTTTATTTTAGTAGTCACCTTTTTTAGGAAGCAATCTTTAGAAAGGGTAACTGTTCTTTCTAAAGATTATAGCTGTACCTGTTTTCGCCATCTTTTGTCTCAGGTTTTTTTAGACAAAAGGTTTTATAGCCTCTTTGCGCAAAGTTTATCTTCGTAACCTTGAATTTGTTTCAGGGTTTATTCTTTTATGGTGTGTTCTTGATATATCCTGAAACGAGTTCAGGACTCTTGAACTAACATTATTTTTATGAACGTAATTCTATCTTATTTAAAAACGATAGCTGATATTGGCACTAATACTTACCCCTCTGTACGATTTGAACTTTACTTTATCTATCCCTTCATCGTAACCATTGCTAGCACCTGGAGTTAAACCATATCTATTTCTAGAACTAGGTCGTATTCCCCCTATAGCTGGTCTTTCCTCACCTGTATAACTGTTTTGGTTGTTATAAGTTTCCGTAGGAGTGTCAAACATATTTTTTACATTCACTTTGAATTGTAAGTTTTTTTCCTTTAAAAATTTGTAACTAATTTGGGCATCGGTGGTACTAAAAGGTCTGCGTATTTCTTCTTGAAAATAATCTGCCGCAACCAGTAAAAATTGATCCCCCACTGTATTGTGTGCTACATTGAATCCAAAACGTTCTCCTGTATAATCTAAGCCGATGTTATACGCATAGGGGGACTGTCCACTCAAAGGACGATTGGCATCGTAAGGAACATCTATTGATATGGAATTACCATCTTCATCAAGAACTAATTCATTATTTTCATCTCGTAATACGCCACTTCCCCAACCTACTACCTTGGTATTGTTATAAGTAGCATTGGCGGTAACGTATAAATTCTCTAAAATGGTACTCTGTCCCAAAAAAGTAAAGCTTTTTCTGATTTCCGCTTCTATTCCCCATAACGTAGCACTTTTAGAATTTGCTGTAGTAATAAAAGTTGCTCCTGTCCCATTTCCTCTACTTGCAACGGCTTCTAACGGATCTTGAATTTCTTTGTAATACACACTGGCAGATAATAGTTCTCCTAGTTTTGGAAACCATTCTACTTTAAAATCGTAATTATCCGCTACCGAAGAGACCATACCTTTAGAACTGGAAACTAGTGCTGAACGCACAGGATCAAAATAAGGGACTCTTAGTCTTTCTGCAAACTGTGGGCGGGTAACCGAACGGTTGTAACCCAATCGTATATTTACTTTTTTAGAAGGAGTAAAAGTCAAGTTGGCTGAAGGTAGGTATTGCCATTTTTTATCATCTACCTCTTGTAATTTATCTCCACCACCAGTCAAAAAATTACTATCTGTTTGCGATTGTAGTTGTGCATACAAAAAAGATTCTGCACGCATTCCCCATACCATACGGAACCATTTTGTCCAAGCATTGTCAAACATTAAAAAAGGTGCATGAATTTTGGTTTCTCCTATAGTAGCATCTGCCAAATAATCGTACTTAGACCATCCGTATTGATTCCAACCATAATAATCTCCATTTAGCAGTTCAGAAAAAGGAATGGACAAACGTGTTCCTTTTCCTTTAGGTTCTTCTACCAACCAACTTAAATCTATACGTTCTTGCTTATTTTCTGCTCTTTTGTGGGTTCCAAAATATCCTGCCTTTACTCGGTGCTCATGGTCTCCTAAATTCCATTTCCATTGCACACTTCCTCCCCAATTGTAATTGGTTTCTTTGTTCCAGAAATGATATCGTTTTAAAGTGTTTGGATTTCTATTTACAACCAAATATTCTGATATTATATCTTCTCCTTGATACACATCAAATACATCATAAGAAGTTGCATCTTTGGTTTTCTTATCTGTGTAAGAATGGGCTCCAAACCATTTTACTTCTAAGTCTCCAAAAACATGTTTCCCTTCTAACTTGTTTTGAATAAAATCTTGAAAAACGGGATAGTTTGTGGTTTCAGTATATGGCAATGCAGAACCATCTACAATATTAGGAAAGTCATCTCTTTCATTATCCCAACCTGTAATTTGAGTCAATTGACTATCAAAAGTATGAGTATAGGTGTTTCTTAGATCTATTTGATGATTTCCTACATCCAACCCTGCATTGACAATCCCCCCTAAACTACTATTATAACTGTAAGAAGCTCCTGAGTTTTGAAAAGAATACTGCTCCATTTTGTAGTATTTATTGTTCTCTGTAATAGGTAAAAACAATGAGTTTTCTTTCCAAGTACTTCTTTGCGTATGTTCTATTTCTTGGGTTTCTTGTCTGTTTCTTAAAGTCAATGCGGTCGCAAATCCCCATTTGTGATTGTTTTTAAGATCGTACACCCTTCCTAAACTTAATTTGTAAGAGCTTCCTAAAGGAGTATTGGTGGTGTAATTGGTAAAATTGTCTTGGGTAAACTTTTTAGACTGTTCTATATAAGCATCTGCTTCAGCTTCGCTCTCGGGAGCTTCTATTGCAACCAAATCAGGAAAGTCTCTAGTTCCATCATCAAAGCCAAAATAATCGTATTTTCCTTTTTGTTTGGTTACACGGTCTTTAAAGGTACTACGGCTGTTGTAAGAGCTTCCTACAGAAAACGAGGTAAAGTTTTCTTTGGGAACTGTTTTGGTTTTTATTTCTACATATCCACCTGTAAAATTGGCATTCATGTCAGGAGTTACGGTTTTGCTCACCACCACACTTTCTACCAAAGCACTCGGAATAATATCAAAAGAAAAGTGTTGTTGGTAAGCATCTGTACTGGGTAAGTTTACCCCATCCATCACCGCTTGGTTCCAACGACCTCCCATAGAACGTACCACTACGTATTTGTTGTCTACTGTGGTTACTCCTGTAATACGTTTTAGCGTAGCTCCTACATCACTATCTGGTGTTTTGGCTATTTGTTCGGCAGAAATACCATCTGAAAATTGAGCCGCTTTTTTTTGTTGATTTAAGAATCCAGCAATGCTTGCTTGGTTACGTGCAATTTTAGCAGTAATGACAACTTCGTCTAAGCCTGCAATGTCTTGTTTAAGCACAATATTTAACTGATTGGTTTTGTTAGCATCTACTACAACATCGGTTACTTTTTGAGTTTGGTAGGACACATAGCTAAACACCAACGTATAGGTTCCTACGGGTACATTGATCTTGAAATTACCATCAAAATCGGTCATGGTTCCTTGAGTGGTTCCCTCTATGAGAATTGTGGCTCCTGGAATGGGCATTCCATCCTCGTCTAAAACTTTACCTATAACTTTTCCTTGTTGTTGTTGTTGTTGTTGTTGGATACTTTTTTCAGGAGTGGTTTTTACAATTACAATAGTATTGTTATTAGCTGTTAATTCGTAATTAAATGCTGTTTTACTTAAGCTATTTTCTAAAAGCTCTAGCACATTAAATTTTCCTTTTTTTATAGCTATTTTTGGGGTATCTTTAAATAAATCTTCTTGGTAAAAGAACGCATAATTTGTTTGTTTTCTAATAAGGTCAAAAACTTCATCTATTGCTACTATTTTTTCTCTATGTATAGTAATTTCTTCCTGTGAAAATACAGTACTCGGTGTAAAACTGAATAGGGATGTGCAAAACAAGAAAACGAACAGCCTCATAACAAACTGTAATTTCATTTTTCCTAATAGGAAAAACAGATTCATAAATTTAATTTCCATAAATTTGGATACGATTTAGTTAATTTTTAATTGATTAATTCTTAAAAACAAGGGAATAAAGTACTGCTGTGGTAGGTGGATACTTTTTCCCTTTCTTTTTACTTTATTATCTTAAAATGATTGTTTTATTTTTTATGGTATAAGCATTGATAAATTTTGTTTTTTGTACAGTTGATAAAATTTCATTTAATGATTCATTCTTTTTAAGTACTCCATTAAACTTTATTTTTTCTAGTGCTTTATTTTCAAATTCTATATGTACATCATACCAACGTGACAACACAAGCATAATTTCTTTTAATGTTGTGCCTTTAAAACTAAAAACACCTTGTTTCCAAGAGATGACATTGTATACATCAACAGGATGAACAGTTATTTGATGATCTTTTGTATTTAGTACAGATTGTTGATCTGGAGAAAGTATTTTTTTGCTGTTTTCGGTACTTACAGAAACTTTACCTTCTACCAATGCAGTATAAATATTAGACTCTTCTTTATATGCTTTGATGTTGAATTCGGTTCCTAATACTTCAACTTCTTGCAATGCTGTTATTACTTTAAAAGGAGCCCCATTGTGTTCTGTACTAGGAGATACATTAAAATAAGCTTCTCCATATACCAATTCAATTTGTCTTGGTTTTCCTTTAGTAAAATGAACAGGAAATTTTAATTGAGAATCAGAATTCAGCCATACTTTAGTATCATCTGACAATTGTATAAAAAATTGACCACCTCTAGGAACGGTTATATAATTTTTAGGGGCTTCAGCTAAAACAGAGACTACAGTGTCTGCTTGAAAATTAGAAATAGCAGTGTTGTAAACAATTTGTGTTCCGTTACTCTGAGCGTTTTTTGTTTTGAATTTTGTTCCTTTTTCCAAATGAATTTCAGAACCGTCTTCTAAAGTTAAAATAGCTTTGTCTGTTCCTGTTGGTATTTGTTCATTAGTTTTTTCAGACAACACCTTAGATAATCTATTCGATTTTTTAAATATATTAGGGATAAACCAATAGCCAGTAGTAGCAATAATTGCTACAGAAGCAGCCACTGTATATTTATAAATTTGTTTCTGTTTTTTTTGAGTATAAGACTTCAGCTGTAACTCAACATTTATTCTTTTCCATATACTTTTAGTTTTTGCATTAGGTTTAAAAAAAGTTATATCTAGTTTATTTTCTTTCTCAAGATCACAATCTTCCATTATTTTTCTTTCTTGCTCAGAACTTCTATTTTCATAATATCGTTCGAACAGTTCCGTAACCAATAATAATTTTAGCCACTTTTTTTTGTTATTATTTTTCATGTGAAAACCATGTTTTTGTTGTACTCTACATATATATCGTATGAAGCCCCTTTTTTTTTCCCTCAATTAGGTTAAGGAAATGTTACCTCTTTCAAAAGACTATATATCAACATAATAAAAACCATTCCCCATACATTCTTATATTAAGAAAATGATTTTTAGTAACATTTTTTTAATCTACATTCAACAATATCTTATTACTATTTGGTAATTTGCGCTTAAAATTATTCTTTGATAAAATGTTACAATCAGATAAAAATTTACTAATAGCTATTTATGATAAAAAAGATGAGAAAGCATTTAAGATTTTTTATGATAGATACGCTAGTTTACTTTTAAACTGGGCTACTAAACATACGGGTAACAAAGAAATATCAGCAGATATTGTTCAAAATTTTTGGGTTATTTTTTGGTCAAAACCTTATGCTATAAAAACAGATGAGACAGGAGCTGCGAGAAAATATTTGATTCATTATTTTACTTATAGAATGTTTGATTATTTACGAACTTCTGCTGCAAAAACTTTAGGTAATGACTTTTTGCTAGAAACTTTAAGTGAGTCTGAAAGTTATTCACATATCATAGAAAATATTCAGGTAGAAGAAATATTAAATGTTATCCAAGATATTTTAAAAGTTTTTCCTGAATTAACTCAACAAATATTTAAAGAAGTTTGGGAAAATAATCTTAGTGCAAAAGAAGCCTCTAAACAGCTAGGAGTTAGTGAAAAAGTGATTAGAACTCATCATAAAAAAGTATTAAACTTGGTAAGAGATAAAATTGAAAAACTATTAAACGACAACGATTTAACCGATCAAAAAACAATTTTAAAAATTATAGTATTATTAGGTTTACTTGTACGATAATATACAATTTGTATGAACACCTTTATCAATGTTATTTTTATAGCCAATATTAAGATTGTAAATCGTATTATTTTAGATATCCATTAACTATAAATATTAATTCATTATATCTCTATTTTAATATTATAATATTAGGACTGGTAAATAACTTCCTTAATAAGGCTCATGATATATTCCAAATCTTTGGTGTTGGTTACAATGGTTTCATAATCTCCGTTTCCCCAGTGTCCTGTGTTGGATACATCACGCATGATTCCTTTGGCATCGTCTAATTGCCCTTTGTTTAGGTTGATAAATAATTTTAATCCTTTTTTAAGTACTACTATATCACAAAGGTTTTTCTCTTTTTTAAAGGCTATGTATAGTTTATTTACCTTTATATCAATATCATCAGCTAAGTTTAAAATAGCTTCTTTATAAAGCTCGTATAGCTCTATAATTTCTTCTGATTTATTCACTAAATGTTCTTCTTCAGTATATACTTTTATTTCTTTTGTTACCGATTGAAGCTGACTATTAGATGCTGTAATGGGTTTTATACTTTCAGCAGATTTTGATTTTTTTATAGGATTGATGCTGATTAAATTATTCTGATATTTTTTTATTTCCCATAATTCAATAGCAATATCTTTAAAGTTGGTTGCTGTTTTTTGATTTTCAGTGAAACTTGTAGACACAAACATGACTCTGGTTTGGCTCCAGTCAACGTCATTACGTTTTAAGTTTTGTTTTAAAGTTTCGTTATACTCAACTATAAAATCTGCTTTGTTTTCTAGCATTAAACTTAAATAAGTAAAACCTTGATCTACGACACTGCTGTTTTTGCTCCTTTTGTATTCTATAATAATAAAAGCGTTGGACTCCTTATCAAAAGCTAGCGTATCAATTCGTTTGTTTTTTATAGAAAACTCCGATTTCACCAATTGTAAGTTTGTTATAACATGAAGGTTTTCCTCAAAAACATGTTGTATTTCACTTTCTAGTTTAAAAGGAATTTCTTTAAAACTATGTAACTCATTCTTTTTATTTACCGAGTATAAATTCATTTTCTACTTTTTAACTATCAATACCATTGATAAAGGTTTTGATAAAGTCCTTAATTTTTAATGTAATCCTATTGCTTATTGATTCACGTTGGAGTACACTAGGTTGTTTTTCTAAAGCATCAATCACCTCATCTTCTGTGGCCATTCTACCTGTAAACAAAAAATCGTTTATGATGTTTTCTACTTTATCATGTTTTAAAGCTTCTGTAGTACTTAATTCTTGTAATGCTTTTTGGGTTTCTAGTTTCCAATAATTTTTAAATTCATCTTCTATCAATTCACTATTTTCAATAGAAGGTAAATTGTTTTGAATGAATTTTTCTATCAATTCACGTTTGCTACGCAGCTCTGCATCTCCAGATAACAATTCTATAATTTGCTTTTTTTGATTTGCTTTATCTTTAGGATTCGCTTCTTGTAACTGTGCTAGCAACTTCATTATGTAGGTTACGTTTATTTCATCTCTATGTAGCAATTCAATTTCAAAATCAATTTCATTTAAAATAGATGCCTTAACTCTTTTGGGAATTTTATCTTTTAAATCGTAGTATTTAGAAACAAAATTTTTAAACTCTTGCGGTTTTATTGGCAAATCCTCAAAGTTAAACTGGGTAAACGACTCTAGAATATTTTTAAGACGAATGATATCTCTAAACGCTTTTGCAAACTCTAGTTCATCTTCTTCAGTAACCAAATCATTTACATGATTAGGTGTTGGAGTGATCGCTATTAATTTCTCATAAGCTTCTTTGAATAAAGAAAGCTGCTCGTGATAAGGAGCTATGATAATGGTTTCTTTTGCCGAAAGATTAGAAAATAACCTAACCGCATCATCTGTGTTTTGTTTTAAGTTACGAAACGTTACAATATTCCCTTGTGATTTGTTATCATTTAAAATTCTGTTGGTACGAGAAAAAGCTTGAATTAATCCATGATATTTTAAGTTTTTATCTACATATAAGGTGTTTAATGTTTTGCTATCAAACCCTGTAAGGAACATGTTTACAACTAATAAAATATCTATTTCTTTTGCTCTAACTCTTTTAGAGATATTGGTTTTATAATTTAGAAAAGATTTGGCATCATTTGCAGTATGTGAATCGTTAAACATTTTGTTATAATCTGCAATAAATTCATCTAACTTGTCTCTTGTTGCTTTGTTTACTGGAGCATCATCACTAACATCTTCCTCAGGTAAATTACCATCAATCGTTTCAACCTCTTCATTAGTATTGTATGAAAAGATGGTTGCTATTTTATAATTGTGTACACCCGCTTCTTTTTTAGCTTTCAAAAGTTCGTAGTACTTTATTAAAATATCCACACTACTTACACAAAACATGGCCGTAAATTGTTTGCTATTGGTTTTGTCGTAATGATTGTTAAGAATGTAATTGGTAACGGTTTCTATATAGCCATCACTCTCGTACACCTCTTTTGTATCAATAGCTTGTACTTTGGTGTCTTCTGTTTCTTCTTGAATTTTTTTCTTAAAAACGTTGTAATATTCTATAGAGAACTTTAACACATTTTCATCTCTAATCGCATCCGTAATTACATATTTATGCAAACAATCGTGAAACAGATTTGCTGTGGTTTGTTTTACACTTTTAATACTGGTTGCATTTTCTTTAAAAATAGGTGTTCCGGTAAACCCAAACAGTTGATGATTTGTGAAAAATTTCACAATGTTTTTATGAGTTTCTCCAAACTGAGAACGATGGCATTCATCAAAAATAAAAATGGTTTTGTTATCTTTAATTTTTTCGATTTGATTTTTAAATGCGGTTTTCTTTGTGGCTACATTTAGTTTTTGAATGGTGGTTACTATTAATTTTTTAGAAGGATCTAAAAAGTGTTTCACCAATGTTTTAGTATCTTCTGTTCCATCAATACTATCTTTGTCAAAAAATTGAAACTCTCTTACTGTTTGGTCATCTAAATCTTGTCTGTCTACAACAAAAACAACTTTTTTAATTTTAGGGTTGTTGATGAGTATTTGACTTGCCTTGAATGATGTTATTGTTTTACCAGACCCTGTAGTATGCCATATATATCCATTTTTATCAGAGTTTTTTATTCTGTTAATGATGGATTCTACCGCATGGTATTGATAGGGTCTTAATGCCATTAAAATTTTATCACTCTGATGCAGGACCACATACTTGGTAATCATTTTGGCAATGTGACAAGGTTCTAAAAAGATGTTTGCAAACGTTTCTAATTGAGAGATTCTCTTGTTTTCTTTATCGCTCCAATAAGAGGTAAACTTAAAACTTGGCATTTTACCCTGCTTATAGGTATTGGCATAGTATTTTGTGTTTTCTCCATTGCTTATTACAAAAAGCTGTACATAGTTAAACAAAGCATGGTTAGATCCAAAAGAATCTCTTTGATAACGACAAACTTGATTGAAGGCTTCTTTTAATTCAACTCCTCTTTTTTTCAATTCAATTTGCACCAAAGGCAACCCGTTTATTAAAATGGTTACATCATAACGGTTTTCTCTTTTGCCGTTAATGGTTACTTGATTGGTTACTTGAAATTGATTTTGACACCAGAAGTCCTGATTGATAAATTCAATATAAGATTTATCACCATTGTCTTTTTGTAACACATATTTTGTGTCTCGTAATGTTTGAGCTTTGTCAAAAATATTCCCCTTAGAAAGATGTATTAAAACTCTTTTAAACTCAGCAGTTGTAAAAGTGGTTTTATTGTGTGTCTCAAGTTGATGTTTTAGATTTTTTACCAAATCATCTTCTGTTTTTATAGTAACCGACTTGTAACCTAAACTTATTAATTGGCTTACTAAGTTATTTTCTAATTCTTGTTCTGGTTGGGTTCTCATTGCTGTTTTATTATTTCCAAAGTGGTTCTGCTTTCCAATTTGGTTTTATGCCTAAAGCATTAGGATCTACGTTTGGGTATTTGTTTAACAAAGCCTCTAATCTATTACCAAACTCATTCTTAGGAATGATGGTGTTTAGCATGTATTTCATTAAACACATGTGAATATACAATTTACTAAATTCATGTTGTTTAGGAATGTTATTTATATCTGTTATCCATGGGTTTGGAGGTTTTGATAGTAATTTTACTGTTCCTGGCAAATTACGATTCCATAACCTTGAATGATGTGCACAAAAATTACGAATTTGAGCTATGGATTGTAACCAACTAGGTAAATATGTGTGATTGACAGCACCAAATTCTTTAGCAATGCTATCTTTGGCACTTACGGTGTTTTTTAAATTTCCGTAAAGCTTAGACAATGCTCCAAAACTTGTTTGCTCTAGCGATTTCCATGCTGGAGGAAAACGTCCATCATCTTTGTGTTTCTTATGATGGTTTTTTATAGATATGTCTTTGGTTCTCGCTATTTCTTCTTCTAAATTAGATAAGGTTTTTACCAAAGCTTTGCTATCGTTAAACAATTCAAAATTTTGAAACCACCAAGGATCTATTTCATGCGATAGGTAGTATATTAATTTGGTACGCAAACTAATTTCTATTTTTTCTATCACATCAAACAATAACAAACGTAATTCGGCATCAAAATTATATAGTGCTATTACATCTTCAAATTTACTATTGGGTTTAAAAATGTGATTTTCCTTATCTGATTGCATTACATACCAATACTCACCAAGCCTATAATAGCTTATATTGATTAAGTATTTTTCTGCTATCCGTGGATGTTTAATTTCTAAACCACGTTCTTGTAATTGCTTTACTTGTTCTTCTAATGTAAATGCTTTTTTATCAAACATAAAGTATTTGTAGAATTTATTGAACCTTATAAAAAGCAAAAGACACACCCTGGGACGCTGTTCTTATGATGTAGCGTGGTGTGTACTGTTGCTGCAAAATTACAACTTTCACACCATAAACCACGCATTATTATGATTAATTTTAATGAACCGTAGTTATTTTTGATTAAAATGGATTCATTTTTATACATCTAACACATGTTCTCGATAGATACCGAAACAAGTTCAGGACATTCGAACGGACAAGATTCTAATAGTTTGTTTATGCCCAATATTATATGAATTTACTGCCTTTAGCACACCATATAAATTTGCTCCCTTTGAATTTTCTTTTTACTATTTATAATAATTTTCCTTTTTTAATTTTAAGTCTACTAAAATATCATTTTAAAGCACGAAACATTTGATTTATTGCTTTTTTCTTTTGTTCTGTGTTAGGGTGTACATATAAATTAAGTGTGGTGCTTATGTTGGAATGCCCCAAAAGCACACTTACTGTTTTATAATCACATTTACTTTCTATGCAACGGGTAGCAAAACTATGTCTTAGTCCATGAAATTTTAGATTGGGCATGTTTAAGTCCGACATTAAATTTTTATAATAGTTCCTATAGGTTCTAGGTTCTGTGGGTTTGGCTTCGTTGGTGAGTACATAGAAATTAGGATTCACCACTTTTTTAAGAGATTTTATTTTGCTAACTAAAGATCTGTTTATAGGGATTTCTCTTATGGAATTTTTTGTTTTTGGAGTATCTATTAATAACTCTGTTTTTCTGATTCCGTTTTCTATGGTATAAATGCGCTGAATGGTTTTGTTTACCGATATTAAACCATCCAATTCATCAATATCTTTCCATTGTAAAGCACATATTTCTCCTATACGTAAACCCGTACTTAAGCATAAATAAACTCCGAAATTTTTAAAGGTAAAATGTTCTTGAATGTAATTCATAATTTTTACTTGCTCTGAACGTGTTAGTACTTCTAATTTTTGATGGGTACGTGGTGTAGGAAACTGCAATTCAAAAGGAGTGTAAGTAGTGTACTTGTGTTTTGCTCCGTATTTTAAGATCATTTTTAACACAATTAAAATATCTCTGATGGTTTTATGACTTAAGCCTTGTTCTATTTTTTGTAATACAAACGTTTGTACTTCTGCTTCTTCTAGTCGTTTATAATTACCAAACACAGGAAGTATATGGTTTTCTGTAAGTAACACATAAGCCGAAATGGTAGATTTTTTTACGTATTGTTTTTTGTCTGTTACCCAAAGTTTGCTAATTTCTTGAATGTTTTTTTGATGGTGCATTGTGTTGTTTTTAATGAATGCACAAAGAAATAAATTAGGGATTAAGGATTCCGATACACGATATTTAAAGATTTATAATCTTTAATCAATCGAGGTTCCTAATTTGAGATTTCCAAATTTTGAAGGAGATTGGAAAGTAAATAAAATGGGTGATTTAATGGAATTTAAAGTCACAAATTCTTTTTCTCGTGATAATTTAAATTACCAAAAAGGAACTATAAAAAACATTCACTACGGAGATATACATACTAAATTTCATACCTTATTTGATATCACTAAAGAACCTGTTCCGTTTATTAATGAAGAAATAAATATCGATAGAATTTCTGAAGGAAATTACTGTAAAGAAGGAGATTTAGTGTTTGCGGATGCCTCTGAAGATTTAAATGATGTAGGTAAGAGTATTGAGATTTTAAACATTAATAATGAAAAGTTATTAGCAGGATTACATACTTTATTAGCAAGACCAAAACAAAATATTTTTAGTCTAGGATTTAATGGTTATTTATTCAAATCTAATTTTGTTAGAAAACAAATACAAAAAGAATCTCAAGGCTCAAAAGTTTTAAGTATAAACGTAGGAAGAATTTCAAAAATAAATCTTCACTTACCATGTAAAGAAGAACAAAATAAAATAGTTGATTTATTAAGTCTCGTAGATTCTAGAATTATTACTCAAATTGAAATAATAAAGGATTATGAATTGTTAAAAAAAGGTGCCATGCAAAAATTATTTTCTCAAGAATTAGTTTTTAAAGATAATAGTAATAATACATTTTCTAAATGGGAAGAAAAAAAACTAGGAGAAGTAGCAGAATATTATGATGGTACACATCAAACACCTAATTATGTTTCAGAAGGTATACCTTTTTATAGTGTAGAACATGTTACAGCTAATCAATTTGAAAAAACAAAATTTATCTCTAAAGAAGTTTTTGAAAAAGAGAATAAAAGAGTAGTGTTAGAAAAAGGAGATATATTAATGACCCGTATTGGTAATGTAGGTAAAGCTAAATATATAGATTGGGATGTAGTTGCTTCGTTTTATGTCAGTTTAGCTTTAATCAAACATAACTCTTCGTTTTCTAGTAAATATTTATCTCAATATATGAACGGAATTACTTTTCAGCGAGAACTATGGAAAAGAATAATTCACGTTGCATTTCCTGTAAAAATAAATTTAGGAGAAATAGGAAAGTGTTTAGTTAGATTACCTTGTATAGAAGAACAGCAAAAAATAGCAGCTACACTATCAGCAATTGATGCTAAAATAGCATTAGAAACCAAATTGTTAGAGCATTATAAAAGTAAAAAAAAGTATTTATTACAGAACCTATTTATATAAATAAATTTTGAAGCAGGTATTTTTTTTGTTGCTCGTATTCTTTTAAAAGTAGTTTCTCTTTTTCAATCTTCTTATTAATTGAAGATAAAAAATTAGCTATTTTGGTTTGTTCCTCTACCCTAGGAAAAGGAACTTTAAATTTTTTTAAATCACTCCCATTGATTGAATTAATTGTAGCACCTAAGTTTTTATGTACCTCTCTCTTGTAATGTTGACTATCAAAATAATGAAATAAAAATTGATTATAATCACTTCTGTAGACAGACATAAAAGCACCAAATGCTAGACCAACAGATTCTTTTTTAATAATAGTATTTTTTCCTATTAACCTTTTACTTCCATTTCTTACGCATATTAAAATATCATTTAAGACTACGGGGTTAAACTCTCCCTCTTTAACATTCACAAAAACCTTATCTTTTAAAATGACGGTTCTTTCTTTTACATTTGAGGAGCGTAACACTAAAACACCATTGTCATTTACATTATCAGGACTATATGTTAATCCATTAACAATATTACCTAAATCTCCTAATTTACTTTTTTTCCATTCCGGAAATTCATTTCCATTGTCATCCTTAAACCTTCGCTCTTGAGAAAAAACATCATGTATCAACCCCGACATTAAGGATTCTAAAGATTGAATTATTTCAATTTGGGTAGAGATACGGTCGTCAATTACAGAAAGTAAAACAAAAATTTTCTTTTGTTCTTCTATTTTTGGTATTGTAATCTTTATTTGTTCTATGGTCTTTTTTGATAAACTCGGCACTCCTGATGCTTCATTATATTTTAACCAATTAACCTGCTCAAAAACATAAAATAAAAACTTAGGTATAATATCTCTAAAAGAATGTGTATAAAACAAAGTGTCTACTGTCCAGAGCTTACCATAATAATAAAAAGGTTTATTTATAGTACCTTTTCTTCCTATACATACTGTTTCTCCATTGAAAAGAAAATCATTTACACAGGTCATATAGCCCCCTGTCCCAAAAACAGGTATAGTACCACTCTCTAAATGTTTATAATCTTTACCGCTACCTATTTTTAATATTTCTCCAATTTTTGTTTCCTTCCAATCCTCTGTAAACCCAGGAAATCTCAAATTAGGGATATTTCTTTTATTAGGAACTTTAGTAACACTCTTGTTATTTTTTGTCATCTTGATTGTTATTTTACTTAATAAATTAGGATTAAGGATTTTTATAGGGTTGAAAAATTCAATCCTAGTTCTTTAAAATAACCATCAATTTCTGTGTCTAATGCTGCTCGTTGGGCTTCCAATTCTTTTATATTTGCCATTACCGCATGTATGTCTACTGGTTCCTCTTCTTCAAAGGTATCTACATAACGAGGAATGTTAAGATTGTAATCGTTCTCTGCAATTTCAGACAATGGAGCTCTATAACTAAACTTTTCAATTTCAGTACGCTCTTTATAGGTATCAACAATTTTAGCTATGTGTTTGTTTAGTAGTTTGTTTTGATTTCCTTGTTTTTCAAACTCTTTAGAGGCATCCATAAACAAAACATCTTCGTTTACTTCTCTACATTTTTTTACCACTAAAATACAAGTTGGAATACTGGTTCCGAAAAAGATGTTGGCAGGTAAACCAATCACCGCATCAATATAATTTCTATCTTCTATTAAGTATTTGCGAATATGTCCTTCTGCAGCTCCTCTAAACAAAACTCCATGAGGCAAAACACAAGCCATAATCCCGTTTTCATCTAAATGATGTACCATGTGTTGTACAAAGGCAAAATCGGCCTTGGTTTTTGGAGCTAATTTACCGTATTGGCTAAATCTATCATCCGAAGCAAAAATAGGTTTGGCAGACCATGCTGCAGAAAATGGAGGGTTAGCTACTATAGCCTCTGCTTTTAAGTCCATTTCCATGTGCTGGGGTTCTTCTAAGGTGTCCTCTTGTTTAAGGTCGAATTTAGAAAAATGAACATCATGTAAAATCATGTTCATACGCGCTAAGTTGTATGTGGTACGGTTTAGTTCTTGTCCGTAGAAAAAACCGACATCATCTACTTCTTTTTTTACTCTTAACAATAAAGAACCCGAACCACATGTAGGGTCATAAACAGACCTAATACGTGTTTTACGAGAGGTTACAATTTTAGCTAAAATGGTAGACACTTGTTGAGGCGTGTAGAATTCCCCTGCTTTTTTACCAGCACCTGCAGCAAACTCACCAATTAAATATTCGTAAGCATCACCTAATAAATCACTTTCAGTATCTTCTAATTTAAAATCAATTTGGTTTAAGTGACTTAATATTTTGGCTATGATTTCGTTTTGAGCTTTTACGGTTCTTCCTAATTTAGAAGAAGTTAAATCTAAATCTTCGAACAAACGTACAAAATCATCCTCAGAATCTGTACCCATGGTACTTTGTTCAATATTGTTTAAAATACGCTCTAAATCTTCTATGATGAAATAGTTTACTGCTTCATCATTTTCATTGGTTTCTAAATTATTTAAGTTTTCTCCTTTGTTGGCAATACTTGTAAACAATTCTGAAGGTTTTAAGAAATACCCTAAATTTTTAATACAAGCTTTTTTTACGTGTTCTACATATAATTTTCCCTCCTCAGAATTTTCATCTAATGTTTCGTATTTAAGGTTGTCAGGTTTTAAAATATTATCAGCATATAAGTGTAGTTTTTCTGATAAATACTTAAAGAATATAAACCCTAAGATATAATTTCTGTAATCATCGGCATCCATTTTACCTCTTAATAGGTTTGCAATGGCCCATAATTGTTTTTCTAATATTCTTTTTTGCTCTTCTGACATTTGCAATTATTTGTTTTGAGTTGTTAAATATACAAAGTAGTACGATATGAATTGTTAGTGATTCATGGTAAAAGGTAAAAAGCAATCTTCTTTGTAGTCAGTCAATTTTATTGATGTTTTTAGAAAGAAAAGTTCTTTTAGTATATGTTTAAATCCGATTGTATTAAATTAAAATTCTTAGTTCTTGTTTTAGTTTGGTAAGTGCTGTTTCCTTTTTTTATCTAATTCAATTTTTTTATCTGAATCCATAGAGAATATTTCATGCGAGTAATAAAATTTTTCAAAACGATCGTAACGGTAAATTGCTTTTATAATTCTTTTAAAATCCTGTACTGTCTTAGGTTGTTTTAGAACTTCTTCACCACTTTGAATTCTATAATCGGTTAAAGTTAATTTTTCACCAGCACTGTGGTTCGGCCAATCTTCCCGTTCATCATTATAACCGTTGTCTTCCCAATCACAGATTCGACAAATATCATAAGCTCCTTCATCATCAAAAATAGGAAAACCACAAGACTCACAAACATATTTTTGTACGTGATACACTTCTAGATACTTTTTAAAAAAAGCTCTTCTTTTTTTCGAAATCTTCAATAATATCACATTCAAAATCGACTAGAATTCTCTTTTTCATTGTCGTATTTTTTCAGATGCTATTTTTATATTTCCTTGATTTATTATGGCATATTTAGGCTCTTTTTTAGAATTATTTAGCCACCATCTATACATCTCATAATTAAACTGAAGCTTTATTTTGCTTTCTTTATAAAACACTAATCTATCATTGTCATATAAATCTATCTTTTTGTCAAACAACTTATTTTCATCTTGAGCTTTGTTGAGGTAGAATTCAACTCTTTCAGGTAACGTACTATTGTCCCAGTCTAGATACGGTATGTAATATTCGCCAACAATTACTTGAACAACTGTAGAATTCTTTCTAAATATTTTCCAAGTGTATTTTGCTTTTGAAAGTTCAAAATCACAAGTACAAAGTTTAAACTCGTTTGTTAAATCACACATTTTATTACTTTTTGAGTAAAATTAATATTATTGTGTGTTGTTGATGTGCATACAAGGTGGTATTTGATGTAATTTAATGGAAAATGATAGTAAATTGTTTGATTATCAATGCAGCTACATAACACAGTTCATATTGTTATTTGCCATAACATTAAAGCTTTAACATATGTGAATCTTCGCTATACTGATAACAGGCCTCGCTTTTACACAAAAGAATAACAAGTCTCATGTTCTAAATTTTGGAGGATGGGTTATTAAAGGATTTGTCCATTGTATAGTACTCTTGGTTGGGTTGTTAATGTTTTTAAGTATTTTTTAATGCCATTATAATCTATAACTAAATCAATCATCTATGTTAAAAATAACCTTAAAACAAACTATTAATGCCTGGATGCATTTTAGTTTTATTGATGGGTTTATACATCAACAATATACTTTTAGTAATTATTCTTTTTGTATTAGCGATTTTATAAATATGTTATTTGAAATTGAGAGGCACCAAAAAAGCTTTCTTTATTTTGATGCTGAACCAGATACTTATTTTTTAGTGTTTCAAAAAAAAGATGTGAATAACATCCGTTATGAACTAAGAAAATATCGTATTACCCCAATAGACTTTATATTAAGTTCGATAAATGAAGAACCAGGTTGCAATTTTGTTGAAAATGATGAGTATAATTACAAAATCATTATGTGTGGACAAACAACATGGATTCCTTTAGTCTACAATGTAACAGACATCTTGAAACAACAGAATTCTATTGATAAAAGTGATTATGAAGAATGGACTGGTAAAAAGTTTCCTCAAAAAGAATATACCCAATTTAAGACAACATGTAATAAACTCTTAGTTAATTAATCTCCTTTTTTATGCTTATGTGGTTTTAATGAAGGAGTATTTCCAGGAGTTTCCTTATTATCTCGTTGACGTTTGTCTGGTTTTCCTGTTGTTTTTGCTATCCTTTTTGGTCCTGGTTTAATTCCCATAATATTTAATTTTAAAAGTTTCTACAAGTTAATAAAATATATAATAGGTTTTAACAAAGCTGTAAAACATCGACTTACAATCGTTTATCCTTACAATTCTTATCAAAAGCTACTAAATTAAAAAGCTGTCGCATTCTAGAACGAACTCTAGAACCGTAACGTTCGCCTATTTCTTCTGCATTGAGATTAGTGGTAGCAAAGGTTAGTTTTTTGTTTTGAATGAATAAATCGTATCTGGAGAGTAAAATTTCTCCCATCACATTACAATCTTGCCCAAAGTGTTTACCATCAGGCTCTACTCCTAAATCATCAAAACAAAATGAAAAGCTAGAACCGTATTTTTCTATTACCTCAAAACCTTTACTGTTGAACTGGAACGTTAAAAATCTACTTGGTATGACTTGAAAACTATTTGTTGAAGGTGTGATGTGTTTTAATAATTTCATCCAACTTGTTTTTCCACAACCTACGGGACCAGAAAGTAAAATTCCTTTGTGGGGATCTAGTCCGTATTTTTCACAATTCTTGTAATCTCTGATAAAATACAAGCAAAGCTTGTAGAGTAAAAACATGTCATCTTCGTAGATTTTAAAGTTTTTTCCAAAGGTTAATCTGCCTTTGTAATTGAGATAGGCTACAATTTTGTCAAAATCGTAGTGGATGATATTATTTTCAATAGTTCCTAATTCGAATAGGGTTTCTTTTTCGTGTATGATGTGTGGGTGCATAGAGTTTATATTTTTGAAATTAGCCGGAACTATTTTTTTCATCTCGACTCCGCTCGATGACCATCAAAGTGGTTGGTTGTAATCTTTGTCATTTTCAACTTTTAAATAATCAGAATTATGATTTTCCTGTTTATAATGTTTACTATGTTTATTATTGTTTATATAAGGCCCCGATACTTGTCCCACTTTTGATACGGTAGTTGTCCCACTTTTGGTACGGTATCGGTTCACTACTTGTTCACTACTTGTCCCAAAATTGAACATGTAAATTTTACTTCCAATATGAGGGTTATGAGAAGGTTTGTAAATGATGTATTTCCATTCTGATAAATCATGTAAACATTTATGATAGGTCCCTTTGGAACCTATTCTAGACATTAACATAATTTCATTTCTATTGATAAAAAATTCCGATGAGAATCTGGCTTTATTCCAGTGATAGAACAAAGCCATATACATGCTTACATGTGTAGGATTCATTTTTGAGTCGGTTTGTATTTTTACAAAGAAATTACTGAGATGTGATATGTAATTAATCTCAGCCATAAACTCAATGTTTTACTTTGTTCTCATCCATTACTTTCTGAATTTCTTCAGCATCGTAATAAATAATTCCACCAATTTTGGTGTAAGGTAAAGTACCATTGATTCGAAGTGTTTGTAAGGTTCCTGGACTCACTTGAAGTAACTCCATAATCTCATTAGACTTTAAATACTTTTTGGTTTTTGTGGATGAATTTGATTCTAAGAGTTTTTTAAAATCTTCTAATAATTCAATTTTAAATTCTCTTAAATCATCTGTGGTAATAATTGTTGTTGGCATATTTTACAATTTTAAAGATTAACTAATAGTTTGATTTGACTTTCGTTTTTCAAAATTGCAACGCTTTGATGGAATTTATTCGGTACCTATTCGGTACTACCGAAAAAAAAACATTAAAAAACAAAACCTCAACGTCTATAGGGGTTGAGGTTTTGTTACTTAGAATTTATTTAAATAATTTTTGTAAAAATACTATTTTCGGTAGTTCCAAAAACTACCGATTTTTTATGCATCTTCTAATTCAATTTTACGAACAAGATTTAAAGATAATTTGTTTAAGAATTTGGTTTGGTCTTTGTTTCTATTCTGAATCTCTCCAAAAGTTTTGTAGTAGTTACCTAACTCAATACCAAACAACTTTTCGAATATTTCTATGATTTCTTTGATGTTGACTTCCCCATTATTAACAGCCCCAGAACATTTAAGTGAATATATAAGCTCTATTAAATCCGTTTTGGATGCTGTCCAAGAAAGGGAGTTATGAATAGTACTTTCTTTTTCACTTAAAACATTATAGCAACCATTTTCAATATTATATAAACAGTGAAGCTCTTGCTTGTAAAACTCTGTTAGTAAATCATATGTAACCACCTCACATGCTAATAAATCATAAGAGGTTGCAAATTCGGGATCTATATCTGGATAATCTGTTTGTGAAAACAAAACTAATTGTTCATTGCCTCTAATAAAGTACTTATCATCCAAAGTAGTCTGACCTTGTTTGATATATCTATAAAAATTGAGGTTTTTCTTCTTTTTAGATTCTAACCTCCTAAGCTCTTTGTGAATGTATTTCTTTTGTTTTTCTATGGAAACAAATGGCTTTTCGGTTTTGTAAGCCATTTGTAATTTTAAAAATTTAATTTCTCCACAAATACCAGGCTTGATGTTTTTAAAAAAGGTTATTTCTTCTTGTGTATTTTTAAATGATAAAGTCCTAACGTAAACTCTAATTTGATGTAAATGTGTTTTTGAAACCTTAATTTTTAGTTTCAGTTCTTCACGCTTATTAAGTTTTTTTGCTTCAATTTTTTTAATAGAATTCTCATAATTTTTCATCATTGTTTTTATTTTTTTCATTGCAATTAAATTTTTAAGCAACTTTTAATTTAATGATGAGATGATGAGTTTTAAAACAAAACTGAGTAAAAACACAGTTAAAATTGAGTGTTTTGATATCAAAACACTCAATTTGATTATGATATTTCCCTATGCTTTTGAGTTTTTCTATTGTATTTATTTTTAAGTAGTTGCATGTCATCACTTACTTTTTTGTCGATGATTTTAGCATAGATTTGAGTAGTAGTAAGCTTAGTATGTCCTAACATTTTAGAAACCATTTCTATAGGAATTCCATTGGACAATGTTACTGTAGTAGCAAAGGTATGGCGTGCCATGTGAAAGGTTAAATTCTTAGTAATTCCACAGCAATCTGCTATTTCTTTTAAGTAACTATTTAGTTTCTGATTGGAGATAGTGGGTAGTAATTTTTTTGAATTTAAAACACGTAAGTTTTCGTAAGATGAATTTATGATGTTTTCAGCAGATTCTAGTAAAGGAACTTTTACAGAAGTTCCTGTTTTCTGTCTTTTGGTGATAATCCAATTGTTTCCATCAATACCTTTTACAATATTATCTGGAGATAAATTTCTGATATCGATGTATGATAATCCAGTATAACAACTGAATAAAAATAGTTTTTTAACTAATTGTAACCTTGGAATGTTTGGATGATAGTTTTGAATTTTCTCTAATTCAGTTTCTGATAAATATTCTCTTTGCTTTTTTTCAATAGTAGGAGAGAACTTAAATAAATGGATCTTTGTTTATCCATTCCATTTCAACAGCTATTTTAACCATTTTACGAAGCCTTTGAATGTGCTTCATAACTGTATTGTTCTGAATGGCATGTTGTCCATTGGTAGGTTCATAATTGCGTAAGTAGGATTCATAACCTAACAAAAATTGATAGTCCAATTCCTTAAGATATAAATCGGTAGTTTTTAGTAGTTCATTTATGTATGAAAAAAGATACTTTTGAGAAGTATTGTAACTACGTAAAGTGTTCTTATGATTTTTTTTCTCTACTAATTTATTGTGATAGGTCACTAAAGCTTGTAAAGTTTTATGTTTTTGGTCGGTACCTAAATACCTTGCTTTAACTAATTGTGCTGTAATTAATTTCTCTTCATATTCTAGCTCCTGATAAGCTTTGGATATTTTAGCTTGCTCTTTATCTAAGAATTGATTGATTTGTCTTGCTTCTACAGAATTTCCTTTGATTCTTCCTCTGGAAGAATCCCATTTAGAAACTTCTACCTTCTTTTTTAGACTAATATTGGCTCTTTGTGAATTGATAGTAATTCTTGCAAAAACATTTGTATATCCATTTTTTGCACGATTGGTGTATATCCAAAATAGGATAGCATAAGTGTTTAATGATTTCATAGTATCGTCATTTTGTGGTTAAACAATGGACAAAAGTCAAATCAACTATTAAATCATTTAAACTGGTTCACAAAAATCACAATTTAAAACTGTGAACCGATTTGTGAACCAAATATATAAAATACTTTGATTTTATATGAAATATTCACGCACAAAAAAACCTTATAAACATAGCGTTTATAAGGTTTTGGAAGAGATTAAATTTTCTCTTGCGGTCTGGACGGGACTCGAACCCGCGACCCCCTGCGTGACAGGCAGGTATTCTAACCAGCTGAACTACCAGACCGTTGCTGTTAGCGGTTGCAAATATACAACTAAATCACAGTTGTGCAAAGGGTTTATAGGCTTTTTTTATTTTTTTTCAGCTCTAAAAACATAGCTTATTAATTTTCAGAATTTTACGCATAAAAAAAGATTACCATTGGTAATCTTTTTTTATATCTGTGTTATCAACAAGCTTAAATAGCAGCATCAATTTTAGCAGCATAGGTTGCTTTAGGAGCTACTCCTACTTGCTTATCTACTACTTCTCCTCCTTTAAAAACTAATACAGTAGGAATGTTACGTACTCCATATTTAGCCGCAAATTCTTGGTTTGCATCAACATCAACTTTACCAATGACTGCTTTTCCATCATATTCTTCTGTCAATTCATCAATAATAGGAGCTACCATTCTACATGGTCCACACCATGCAGCCCAAAAGTCTACCAATACAGGCTTATCTGATTTTAATACTACTTCTTCAAACGTTGCATCTGTTATTTCTAATGCCATAATTTTATTTTTTAAATGTTTTAATTCAATTACTTTGTTGTAACAAAAATATACAATTATTCAACTAATCAAAGTTTTCTATAATTGCTTTTGCTTATATGTCTATCAATCTATTTGATACTTACAAAATTTCTACTGCTCTGCCATATTAGGACTTAACCAACGTTCTGCTTCTGCATTGGTCAATCCTCTTCGGTTTGCAAAATTGTGTACTTGTTCTTTGGTTATTTTTCCTAAACCAAAATAACGAGCATCTTTGTGTGCAAAATAGTACCCAGAAACGGATGCTGTTGGGAACATTGCCAAACTATCTGTTAATTCTACTCCAATATGTTCTTTAACGCTTAACAACTTCCATAATTGTGTTTTCTCTGTATGATCTGGACAAGATGGATATCCTGGTGCAGGACGAATACCTTGATAAGATTCTTTTATCAATTCTTCGTTAGATAAATCTTCACTTTTAGCATATCCCCAGTCTTGTTTACGAACTTTATCATGTAAATATTCTGCAAAAGCTTCGGCAAATCTATCTGCCAATGCTTTTACCATAATAGAGTTGTAATCATCTAAGTTTTGCTTGTATTCTTCTGCTTTTTCTTCTACTCCAAAACCTGCAGTTACACAAAATCCTCCTATATAATCTTGTAATCCAGATTCTTTAGGGGCAATGTAATCTGCCAACGCTAAATTTGGTTTCCCTTTGGCTTTTTTAGATTGCTGACGTAATGTTAACATGGTTTGTAACACCTTAGAAGTATCTTTAGTATCATATATTTCTATATCATCGCTATTTACCGAATTTGCTGGAAACAATCCATAAACTGCTTTGGCTACAAACCATTTTTCTTTAATGATTTTATCTAGCATTTCTTGAGCATCCGCAAATAAATCTGTGGCTTGTTTTCCTACAATTTCATCATTTAAAATAGCAGGATATTTTCCATGCAATTCCCATGACTGAAAGAATGGTGTCCAATCTATATAGGGTAACAATTCTTCTAACGGCATGTTATCAATTACTTTTACTCCTAAATGATTCGGTGTATATACGGTTTCTTGAGTAAACTCTAACTGATATTTATTGGCTCTTGCATCTTCTAAAGGCAGGTATACTTTTTTACGTGCTCTGTTTAAAAATCCATCACGAACTTTATCGTATTCTGCATAGGTTTTATCTTTAAAAGCTTGAGCTATTTTTTTATCCTCTCCAATTAAAGTACTTGTTACCGGAACCGATCTAGAAGCATCTAACACGTGTACCACTCCTCCATCATATTCTGGTGCAATTTTAACGGCTGTATGTGCTTTGGATGTTGTTGCTCCACCAATTAACAATGGAATGGTAAAATTTAAGCGTTTCATTTCTTTAGCTATGTGAACCATTTCATCCAAAGAAGGAGTAATCAATCCACTTAATCCAATAACATCTACCTTTTCATCAATAGCTGCTTGCAATATTTTTTCTGGGGGTACCATCACTCCCAAATCTACAATAGCATAATTGTTACAAGCCAATACAACACCTACAATGTTTTTCCCAATATCGTGCACATCTCCTTTTACGGTGGCTAGCAATACTTTTCCTTGTGGCGGACTATCGGCATCTTTGGTAGCTTCTATAAATGGCATTAAGTGAGCTACGGCTCTTTTCATCACACGAGCAGATTTTACTACCTGTGGCAAAAACATTTTTCCTTCACCAAACAAATCTCCAACCACTCCCATTCCAATCATTAAATGACCTTCTATTACTTCTAAGGGTTTGGCTACTTGTAAACGTGCTTCTTCTACATCTTCTACAATATATTGATCTATTCCTTTTACCAGTCCGTGTGTAATTCTTTCCTGTAAAGGCAATTCTCTCCACGCTAAGATTTGTGCTTCTGTTTTCTTTTCTCCTTTAAAACTTTCCGCAAAATCTAACAAACGTTCTGTAGCATCATCACGTCTATCTAAAATTACATCTTCTACATGTTCTAATAAATCTTTAGGAATGTCATCATACACCTCTAACATGGCCGGATTCACAATTCCCATATTCATCCCTTTTTTAATGGCATGATACAAGAAAACGGAATGCATAGCTTCACGTACAGGATTATTTCCTCTAAACGAAAACGATACATTACTCACTCCTCCACTTACACTTGCGTTGGTTAAATTGGTACGTACCCAATGTGTAGCGTCAATAAAATCAATGGCATTTCTACGATGTTCTTCCATTCCTGTTGCTACAGGAAATATATTTAAATCGAAAATAATATCTTCGGATGGAAAACCACATTCATCAACCATAATACGATATGAACGCTCAGCAATTTCAATTCTACGTTGGTAATTATCTGCTTGTCCAACCTCATCAAAAGCCATTACAATAACAGCAGCACCGTACATTTTTAGTTTTCTAACGTGTTCTTTAAAAACCTCTTCTCCTTCTTTTAAAGAGATAGAGTTGACCACACATTTACCTTGTACCACTTGCAAACCTGCTTCTATGATATCCCATTTAGAAGAGTCAATCATAATGGGTACACGAGCAATATCTGGTTCTGCCATAATTAAGTTTAAAAACTTAACCATAGATTCTTTACCATCAATCAGACCATCATCCATGTTGATGTCGATAATCTGAGCACCTCCTTCTACTTGGTGGAGTGCAATGGCTAAAGCTTCATCAAACTTTTCTTCTTTAATAAGTCTAAGAAACTTACGTGAACCTGCTACATTGGTACGTTCTCCTACATTGATGAAATTCATATCTGAACCTAGAACTAAAGGTTCTAATCCAGATAATTTCATGTATTTTGTTTGTTTTATTTCGCTCATTACTTTCGCTTAGTATTGAGTACTGAGTATTTAGTACTAAGTCTCAATATTATAACTATATTATTTCGTACAAAGTTGCTCTGCAACTTTTCTAGGCTCTGCTTTGGCCGCAATATCGGCAATAGCTTTAATATGTGCTGGTGTTGTACCACAACATCCTCCAATAATATTGATTAAATTCTTATCCAAATAGTTTTGAATTTGAGAAGCCATTTGTTCAGGAGTTTCGTCGTACTCTCCAAAAGCATTTGGCAAACCAGCATTTGGGTGTGCAGAAACTCCAAATTGAGTATTGCTAGAAATAGCCTCTAAATGAGGGACTAATGCATCTGCTCCTAAGGCACAATTTAAACCTACAGTTAATAATGGAATGTGAGATACTGAAATTAAGAAAGCTTCGGCTGTTTGCCCAGATAACGTTCTACCTGATGCATCGGTAATAGTACCACTCAACATAATAGGAACTTCTATGTTTCTTTCTGCTTTTACTTCTTCTATCGCAAATAAAGCTGCTTTTGCATTTAACGTATCAAAAACGGTTTCTACCAATAAAATATCACAACCTCCATCTAGCAAAGCTTCTGTTTGTTGCTTGTATGCAATGCGTAATTCATCAAATGTAACGGCTCTAAAACCAGGGTCGTTTACATCTGGAGACATGCTTAAGGTTCTGTTTGTGGGTCCTATAGAACCTGCTACAAAACGAGGTTTGTGTGGTTCTTTAGCAGTAAACTCCTGAGCTACTTCTTTGGCAATTTTAGCAGATTCGTAATTTAATTGATATACATAATCTTCCATTTCATAATCTGCCATGGCAATGGTTGTACTAGAAAATGTATTGGTTTCTGCTATATCTGCACCTGCTTCAAAATACTTTGCATGTATTTCTTTAATAGCTGTGGGTTGAGTGATAGATAACATATCATTATTTCCTTTTACAGAAACATGCCAATCTTTAAATTGCTCACCTCTATAATCTTCTTCGGTAAATTTGTATTGCTGAATCATGGTACCCATAGCACCATCTAATACTAAAATTCTTTTCTTAAGTTCTTCTCTAATATTTGCCATATGATTTGTTTGGCTAATGGGTCGTAAAAACAATTGTTTCTTACCCTTATTTCTAACATGCAAATATAAGGTTTATAGGCTTAATTAAAGAATTGTTTTAAATTTCCTTGTGAAAACACTCAGTTTTAAAAAACTTAAATTAGCACTAAATTTAATAAGAACAACCCCACCCCAAATTAATATGCCTAACAAAACAAATATCAACACTTCTAAATACATTATAATACAAAACTTAAAACTAATTATTGAATATTACCAAGGTGATTTAACTTTTATGGCTATAAAAAACTTAACCACACAAATTATTAATGATTCTAAGTTTAATAGTAGTTATGGTTTTATTATTGATGTTAGATTTACTAAGGTTCAAATGTCTAGAGAAGAGTTGTATGATTGTGGAACATGGATTTCTAACAATTTAAAACTTACCGGAGCTGCAAGAGTTGCCATTTACACAGCCAACCCAGAACAAGTTGTTGCTTCTATGGTATATGTGCTTAACGAACATTTTAAACGCAATCATTATGAAATTTTTAGTTCTGTAAATGCTGTTGCTAGTTGGTTGAGTATAGAAACAGAGCAAAATGATTTTATTCAAAATTTACTAAACAACATGTACGAATCAACTTACAAATAACACAATAGTATTTGTATAAGCTCCCTATTCAGTACTTTACATATATTTTACGTTTTATACTGTTTAACATTTAAAATATTATAATTTTGCCACGATTTTTGGTTGTACATTTTTTATATAAAACATGTGCATTAAAAGGGAATCAGGTGTAAATCCTGAACAGTTCCCGCTGCTGTAAGTTTCTCTGTAAAAAACAGAAACAGCTTTTTAACATTACCACTGTCTGCAAAAAGATGGGAAGGGTTAAATAAGTGAAACGAGTCAGAATACCTGCCAATAATTACAAAAACAAAGCTTTCGGGAGTTATAGCTTTGGGTAAATTATTATTGGATTTATCCTATTATTCCTTGGTGTTTTGTTTTAAAATAATGTGAATTATCAACTATTTTAAATACAAACAAATGACAAACAAACATTTATTAGCCGCTTTTTTAAGCATTTCTCTTTTTACTTTTACAGCTTGTGAAAAAGAAGAAAACATTGAACCTGTAGAGGATATTACTGAACAACCTATAGAAAAAGATAACGATCCAGAGCCTATAGATTTTTTTAAAGAGTATGCACGTCCTATAACATCAGAAAGTAGTGAATACATTTCTAAAGTTCTATCCTATAATCCGGCTGCAGGACAATACATTAATAAAAATCTTGGGAATTTAGAATCTGCTGAAACAGTAGTAGGTGGAAAAACAGGACTTATTTCTTTGGGAGCTTGGGGTGGTTCTATCATTTTTACTTTTGATCATACGGTAGTAAACAGAGCCAACGATAAAGATTTTATTATTTATGGAAATGCTTTTTCTACATTTTCTGAACCTGGTATTGTACAAGTTTCTTTTGATGAAAATGGAAACGGATTAGCAGACGATACTTGGTACGAAATTGCAGGAAGTGCACATGCCAAAGCCGAAACACTTCACAATTACACCATAACATACACCAATCCTAAAAGCAACACTAAAGCTGTTACTTGGACAGATAACAAAGGAAACAATGGTGAGTTAAGTGTTGGAACTCTTAATAAATATCCTCTTTTTATAAAAGAACAAGATCAAGTTACCTATTCTGGAACTAGATTATTTCCTACAGTAAACGGAACTAGCTTTATTTCAACAGAACCTTTAGAATGGGGGTATGTAGACAATTACGATGCTGATTATAGTAAAAACGGAAATGGAAATGCTTTTGATATTGATTGGGCTGTTGACAGTGATATGAATCCTGTTACTTTGAAAGGTATCGATTTTATAAAAGTATATACTGGATCGCAAGTAAACATGGGGTGGTTAGGAGAACTATCTACAGAATTAAAAGGTGCCGTAGATTTATCTATGGTTAATTTGGTAGAGTAACCCTATAGTTAATTACATAAAAAGGCGAATCTTAAAACAAGATTCGCCTTTTTACGAGTATAATCAAAAATGTTATTGATACATTTTAGTTCTTAATTCTTTAATTTTTGGATCATCTAAATACTCATCAAACGTAGCATATTTATCAATTACTCCATTAGGTGTAATTTCTATAATTCTGTTAGCAACCGTTTGTGCAAATTCGTGGTCATGTGTAGAAAACAACACCGTTCCTTTAAAGTTTTTTAACGAGTTGTTTAATGCCTGAATAGACTCTAAATCTAAGTGATTGGTTGGCTCATCTAACACCAAAACGTTTGCTCTGGTCATCATCATTCTAGACAACATACAACGTACTTTTTCTCCTCCAGATAATACGTTACATTTTTTTAAAGCCTCTTCTCCACTAAAAATCATTTTTCCTAAGAAACCTCTTAAATGAACTTCTTCTCTTTCCTCTTCTGTTTTTGCATATTGACGTAACCAATCTACCAAGTTTAATTTTTCATCTACAAAAAACTCTGAATTATCTGATGGCAAATAAGATTGATTGGTCGTAATTCCCCATTTATATTCTCCAGTATCCGCAGACTCATTCCCCATAATTATTTGGTAAAATGAGGTTACCGCTTTAGAATTTTTAGAAACTACCAATACTTTATCTCCTTTAGACAAATTGATATCAATACCTTTAAACAAAGGCTCTCCCTCAAAAGATTTAGATAAATTTTCTATGTTTAAAATCTGATCTCCTGCTTCACGATCTCTTTCAAAAATAATAGCTGGATATCTTCTGCTCGAAGGTTTTATTTCATCTACATTTAACTTTTCAATCATTTTTTTACGAGATGTAGCTTGTTTAGACTTGGCTACATTGGCAGAAAAACGACGAATAAAATCTTCTAATTCTTTCTTTTTATCTTCAGCTTTTTTATTGGCTTGCTGACGTTGTTTTGCTGCCAATTGAGAAGATTCGTACCAGAAAGAATAGTTTCCTGAAAAATGATTAATTTTTCCAAAGTCGATATCTGAAATATGCGTACAAACTGCATCTAAAAAGTGACGGTCATGCGATACAACGATAACTGTATTTTCATAATTTGCTAAAAAGTTTTCTAACCAAGCAATGGTTTCAAAATCCAAATCGTTGGTAGGCTCATCCATAATTAGCACATCTGGGTTCCCAAACAAACATTGCGCTAACAATACTCGTACTTTGGTTTTTCCATCTAAATCTGCCAATAAGGTATAATGCAAATCGTCCTTTATTCCTAAATTAGACAACATGGTAGCGGCAGCTGCATCGGCATTCCAACCGTCCATTTCTTCAAACTTTACTTGTAATTCACCTATTTTCTCAGCGTTTTCATCTGTATAATCAGCATACAACGCATCTATTTCGGTTTTTATTTTGTAAAGCTCTTTATTCCCCATTAAAACAGCTTCTAATACCGTATACTCATCAAAAGCATAATGGTCTTGGGTTAATACAGACATACGTTTTCCTGGATCTAAGGTAACGTGCCCAGAGGTAGCTTCCATTTTACCAGATATAATCTTTAAAAATGTAGATTTACCTGCACCGTTTGCACCAATAACTCCATAGCAATTTCCTTGCGTAAATTTTGTATTCACTTCATCAAACAATACCCTCTTTCCAAATTGTACTGATAAGTTTGAAACTGTTAACATGATTCTTGTTTTAAATTTGGTGCAAAAGTACAAAAACGTGTGTATTTTATGGCTATTGATTTCTGTAACTTTTTTATTTTAAGCATTTCATAAAAAAACAGCTTACCTTTTATTGGTAAGCTGTTTTTTTTCTTTTTGATTTGTTTATATCAATTTGTTCAACTGATTCTCTATTTTAGGATCTAAAACCACAGGGTCTTTGTGTTTTTTCCCATACTCTTTTAATTTTTTAGCTAATTCTTTAACAATAGGTTGATAAGCTTTGTCATCAATAAAATTAGTTAATTCATCTGGATTTTTTTCTAAATCAATCAACCAAGGTTTGGTCATTCCTTTGTCTAAAACTAGTTTATATCTATCTGTCATTACAGATGTCCACCATTGGTAAGTAACAAACGTAACATCTTCTAAAGATTTGTCTTGTTTACCTAACAACCACGGACTAATATCTCTACCCTCTGTTGTATTTGGATCAAAATCTGTAACATTCATTAATGCCAATACAGTATCCATTAAATCTGTATTGTTGGCCGCTTTGTTTACAATGGTTCCTGGCTTTATTAAATTAGGGTAATAAACAATAAATGGAATTTTAGCAGATCCTTCTTGAGGAACTCCTTTGTTATCTCTACCATATTCCCCTAACAAATCTCCATGATCTGATGAAAAAATAATGATGGTGTTGTCTAATTGTCCATTCTGTTTTAATCTGTTAATCACCTTACCTATATTATCATCAATACATTTTACCATTCCAAAATATTGAGTAATATCATTCTTTAATTTTCTTTTTACTTTTTCTGTCGTATAACTTTTTTTAAACTTTTTTTCTTTTGATTTTTTATCAACAGCAAAATCCAATTCAGGATTTTTCCAAGCAGGCATTTCTTTGTTATATTCTAGATTAAATGTTTTAGGCAATTCAACATCTTTAATATTGTACATGGTATCATACGGTGCTCTTACTGTATTGTTGGTATGAGGGTCTGGAAAACTTATTACTTGAAAAAACGGAGCTTTTGACCCTTTTTTTGAATCTATATATTCAAGTGCTCTGTCTGTTAACCAATCTGTAGCAAAAGACTTTTCATCGGCTCCATTTAATTTTGTGTTAGGTTCTCCTTTAGCATTTACACTACCTATTTTGGGGTTTCCATCTTTATCTAATTCAAATTTTTTCCAATGTCCACCGTTAAACATGTATTTTTTGTGTTGAAAACCATAACTATATTTTGGCGACCAATTAGGTTTAGGATGTCCTATTAAATGTAATTTACCTGTATAACCTGTTTCATAACCATTCTTAACCAACACATCTGCCAAAGTAGGAATGTCGTGAGACAACACATATCCATTCTTAGGCATTTTAACCGTATGTGGGTAATTACCTGTAAACATAGCGGCTCTTGATGGTGTACACGATGGAGCTGTCGCATACATACTTGTTAAAATAGCTCCGTTATGAGCTAAATAATCTAAATTAGGAGTATCTACAAAAGCTTTCTTTCCCCACATGTAAGCTTCATTATCAGACAATAACTCTCTATAAGCCCCTATAGTTCTAAAGTTATGTTCATCTGTTATAATGTAAAGCAAATTAGGTTTCTTTTGAGCATGGATTTTTAACAAACTTCCGTGAAAGAATAGTCCTAATAAGAACAATGATTTTAATAAATACTTCATACGCTGTTTTAATTTTAAGTTTTAATTTCAGAATTTAGACTGTAATCAAAACCATATGTTTAACTGTAGAATTAGTTGTTTACGTATACACACAATTCATATACTGTAAAAGAATTTTAAACAACATTTACTCTATAATTCTTTAAAAAAAACCTCTTATTACATTCTATAGGTCAATTAGTGGCTTTATTCATATTTAGAGCTTATTTTTGCATTTATATATATTGTTTATGACACAACCTAACAATCCGCTACACGGAATTAAACTAGCCGATATTTTAACCGAACTTATTGAAAATATTGGTTGGGAAGAAATGGAAAAAGAAACAGGAATTAAGTGTTTTGGAAACCACCCTACTTTTAAAAGTAGTTTAAAGTTTTTAAGAACCACTCCTTGGGCTAGAACTAAAACAGAAAACTTATATTTAGATTGGCTTACCTATAAAAAAATACACAATTTATAAATTCTTTATTTTCTACATTATCTTGTAAAAATTACTGCTATATTTTTATTTTTTATAGGTAAAAATTATAATATTCTTAATAAATTTGATTCAAACAATTTTAAGAGTATGACTATTTTTAGTAGAATTAAGTGGGCCGCTAGTGTTTTATTGGTTTTTGCTATTGTTTTAGCTACAAACCTTATTGATAAAGACAATTTTAACAGACTAAAAAAGTCTGTAACAACAATTTATGAGGATAGAATTGTTGCTAATGATTTGTTGTTTGAAATTTCTATACTTGTTCAAGACAAAGAAATTGCTTTTGTAACATCCGACACTTCTTATTTTCATACCAAAAACAAAAAACACAATATTGATATATCGAATTTAATTGACAAATACGAACAGACTAAACTTACCGACAAAGAACATTTGTTTTTTAACAACTTTAAAAAAGAGTTTGAGCAATTAAAAGTATTGGAACAGCAATTTGTAGACAACAACTACAAAAACAATAATAGTTTGCTTAGAAATACAAAACAAATCAAACAATATTTATACAAACTATCTAAAGTACAGTTAAAAGAAGGAAGACAGCAAATGTTTATTAGCAACAAAGCTATGAATACTATTGATTTGTTTACCCAAGGAGAAATTGTATTTTTAATTGTAATGGCTATACTAGTTCAAGTAATTATTCTTTACAACCCCAAAAAACAATAAACTAAACAAAGCCCACTACCTAATTAGATAGTGGGCTTTGTTTTATTCAATACAAATAACTTCTTTCATAGTTCTATGGTATATTTTTCCATTGGCATAGCTCAATGAATTTACGGACCATGTTTTTCCGCTTTCACCCAAATCATTTACGGCTACCAAAGCAGATTCGTCAAAATTGGTTGCATTTACGTCAACTACATAAACCATTCCTACAGCATTGGTAAAAAACAGGTAATTATTAATCATTGTTGGCGATCCTAAAAAACATTTTTGAAAACCATTTCCTCTTGTTCTTGCATCAGCAGCATTTAACTGCCCCTTAGAATTCAACCCATCGTTGATTTGAGGATGTTTGTAAACATAGTTTCCTTTAGCATCTATATTTCTTGGTACTTCCAAATGTTCATTTTCTCCTGTAATTGTATTGTGTTTGGCTAAATACGGACTGTAACGTACCATATAATACACATTGTTTTCTGTAAAAAAATTGCAATGTCTTTGATTTTGTAATCCTTTTAATTTTACATTTTCTGCTAAAACATAGCTTTGTTTTACCGTATCAAAATTATATTGATTGACAATATTTAACTGTTTTTTAGCTATAAATTTTCCTGTATTAGCATCAATAATAGTATGATGCTCACCTTTATCAAACCAAGAAGCTTTACCACTATTCCAATGCTGAGTGCTTAATGCTCCCCAACCAGATAATTTATTGGGTTCTTTAGGTTGCCAATTCCAAATTTCTATTCCCTGATTTTCTTTAGCTAAAGAAATAAGACTTAATCCAACGGGTCTTTCTGGAACTCCATGTGGTCCGCCTCTACCTATTAACACCGCTGGTTTTCCATTTATTGTTTCTCCCAATATAGGAGTGTTGTAATGTGTAATTGCTTGTTTGGTTACCCAAGCACGTTCTCCCGTTTTTTTATGAAAAGCATGCAAATAATTCCATTCTTTTATTCTTTCAGAATCTCCATCTACAGGAGGCTCAACATTCAGAACTAAATCTTGGAACAACATAGAATCAAATTGTTTGTTAAAAGGTCTTCCAGTTGTTGGCACCCAAGTTCGCTCCCAAACAAGCGCTCCGTCCATTGTAAAACATGCCATTCCACCACTTGCATTAATTGCCCATACATTTTTTCCATCAGTAGCCGGACATGGAGTGGTTGCATCGCTAAACCCATAATTGTACTGACTGTCTATTGTTCCTTTTATAGGCTGTTGCCAAAGAATTTCTCCTGTTTCAGAATCCAAGCACATCAAAACAATATCTTTACTTACTGCTCCACCTTTTAACAATTTTTCTTTGTTTTTTAAATCAGAATACAATTCTTGCAAATTGTTAGATTGTTGATGTACATGCATTTTATACTCCGTTAAAGCTTTGGCATATTGTTTTCCTAACGGATGTTTTCTCATCATATTGTTTTCTATCTCTGGTTTTTCCAAAGCAGAACCATGTTGGTAATAGTTATTTTCTGCCAATACATTTTGCCACTCTGTACAAAGTGTCTCATATTTTTTTTGAACCTCTTTAAATTTTTTATGCTTCTTTTTTTCTATAGCTTGTAAAGCAACCTTAAACCCTTTGTCATACGTTTGCTTTACTTTTTTATAAGCTTTTAACAAATCCGTATACTTTGGATTGTTATTTGGTGGGTTGATGGTTAAAAATAATTTATCTTTCCAAACAGCAATTCCACTTTGCCCACCTTCTGGCAATGTTGTTTTCCACTTAATATGCTCTCCTGTTCTTACAGACCATTTAATAGGTATATGATGGTTTGTTTCTACTTTCCAACTTCCGTTAGGACCGCCAGACATTGGCCATTGCTCTTTACTATTAACAACTGTAACACTATTTGTATTTTGACGACAAGAAACAGCTAACAAAACAATGCAAATTAACAGAGTCCATTTTATAGGTTGATTTATTCTTTTCATTTATTCGATTTTAATATATTCTTTAGATATTTTTCCTGTAAAAGATTTTAAAAATTCTTGAATTTTAACGACCTCTGCTTTTTTTAGTTGAATGCCCCTTTCATAAATTCCCATTTTAACAATAGCCTCTTTTAATACCAAAGAAGATCCATCGTGAAAATAAGGGGCTGTTTTTTCTACATTCCTAAGCGGTGCAACCCTAAAAAACATTTTATAAGCAGAAGCTTTATGAATATGATAAAACCCTAAATCTTGTTGGTTGGGCCATGGATGTTCTATTCCTAATTTTTGAATCATTTGTCCTCCAAAGTTAGAGCCCGTATGACAAGAATAACAAGCTTTACTCACAAACAATTTACCTCCCTGAACTTGAACTTCTGTTAAAGCTTTATCATTTCCATTCATAAAATCATCTATAGGAGCAGGAGTTTTTAATTCCTTCATAAAACATTGCAATACCTCTACTATATTATTGAAGCTAATATTTTGATGATTTTTAGGAAATACTTTTTTTATTTTTTCTTGATAAATTGGATGCTCTCTTAAATAGGTAATTATGTTAGATATATGAGACACTCCCATCTCATAAGAATTTAAAAAAGATTCCTTTATTTTTTGAGTATAGTTATCCAAACCACCATCAGCATTATACAATTCATATGTTAAATTGTTATACACAGATGGAACATCTCTATAAAATTTTCCTTTTGTTTTTTGATTTAAATAGTAAGCTCCATTGGTACCGTACTTCTGTAAATTATGGCAACTGTTACAAGAAACTCCTTTTCCTAATGACAAATTTTGATCATAAAATAATTGCTTTCCCAAAGCTATCTTTAATTTGTTTTTGGCTATAAACTCCTTATCAATAGTCACTGGAACAAAAAAAGGCTGTAGTGTATTTCTTAATTCTTTACGACTATTTTTTACCATAGTTTGACTACACAGACTTTCTATAAAAAACAAAAAAAAACACATCCAACAATTGTTTCTAATAAAAACCAATTGTTAAGCCTTTTTAGAATTACTATATCCGTAAAAAATTACAGGAATCAAACAAATCATAGGCATAATGAACGAAAATTTTACTTCAGGTACACCCAAAATGGTTGTGTTGGCCAATTCGGGTCCTCCTATATCAATAATCAATCCTTGTAATGGAGGAAAAATAGCCCCACCTACAATGGCCATTACTAAAAATGCAGATCCTACTTTGGCCTCTCCATCCATATCTTTTAGAGCAATTCCATAAATAGTTGGAAAATTAATAGACATAAACAAAGACACAAAAACCAAACTTACCAAACCAGCCATTCCAGGTATTACTATAGCTCCCAAACAACACAATACAGACATTATTGCGTAGATAAACAATAATTTTGGAGCTTTAAATTTACTCATCAACCCTGTGGCAATAAAACGTCCTGCTAAAAAGATAGACATGGCAAACATGTTCCAGTACGTTGCTTGCAACTGGTCGTCTGCAGGTCTAGATTGATTTAAATATTCTACATATTGAAAAATAGCTGTCCAACACATAATTTGTGCTCCCACATAGGTAGCCTGAGTAAGCACTCCAGGTAAAAAAGCTTTTTTGGCAAATATTTTTTGAAAAGATTCTTTTAAAGTAATTTCTTCTTCCTCTTGAACTTTAGGAATTTTTGTAAACCATACAACAACCAAAACCACTAAAACAACAGCTCCAATCCCTAAATAGGGTGTGCTAATAATTCCTAAATCTTGAGTACGCATAGCTACTTTAGCAGCAGTATCTAAAGCTTCATAACTTGTTTCATCATATTGATTAGATTGAATTTGACTTAAAACCACAAATTGAGCTATTAACATTCCTGACAAAGATCCAATAGGATTAAATGCTTGTGCTAAATTCAATCGTCTAGTTGCTGTAGATTTGTCTCCTAAAGATAAAATTAATGGATTGGCGGTAGTTTCTAATAAAGACAATCCGCAAGTAATTACATATAAAGAAATTAAAAAGAAATTGTAGTCTTCTAAAGAAGAGGCAGGATAAAATAAAAAAGCCCCTACAGCATACAACCCTAGTCCTACTAAAATTCCCATTTTATAACTATACTTTCTAATAAACAATGCTGCTGGTAAAGCCATACATCCATAGCCAAAATAGAAAGCAAATTGTACCAAATAAGCCTGAAACCAACTCAACTCTGGCATTACTTTTTTAAAGGCAGTAACCATAGGATTGGTTACATCGTTTGCAAATCCCCAAAGGGCAAATAAAGAAGTAATAACAATAAACGGAATTAACAATTCCTTACTTACTACAGGTGCATTTTTTTGATTTGACATATTTTTTGTTTTAGTTGTTAGCTGCTTGTTATTGGCAACTGAATTTCTTATAGTTTTTGTTATTGATAATTTTTATGCGGTAATTCTTACACCAAAATAGAAGGCAAAGTTCCAGTGCTATCCGAAAACTTCTCTGTTTCTAAACCTACCGAATTTAACATGCTTACAAATAAATTTGACAAGTGTACATGTTTAGGATCAAACTCTGTATATGTTCCGTGTTTGGCTCCCATGTTTTTACCACCTGCTAAAATTAACGGACAATTATTTGCATTGTGAGTAGAACTACATGAACTTCCATACAAAACCAATGTATTGTCCAATAAAGGACCGTATTCATCTGTAGTGTTTTTCATTCTGTCTAAAAAGTAAGCAAATTGCTTGGCCAACCATTGGTCGTATTTCCCCCATTCTTCCCAATGTCCAGCTTTTTTATCATGAGTTATACTGTGATGACCTGGCAAGCCTAATGTAAATTTTGGAAAACTATCTCCAAAGCCCATTCCGTCTTCACGAGCCATCATATAGGTAACCACACGAGTAGCATCGGTTTGTAAACCAATTACAATTAAATCTAGTGTAGCTCTTAAATATGCTTCAGGATCTTGAGGTGTTACTTCTAAATTCAAATGATCAGAATCAAACTTTTTTAAAGGAATATCTAACCATTTCTCATTTCTAACCACTTGCTGTTCTACTCTATTTAACGATGTTAAATACTCATCCATTTTAGCTTTATCATTGGCTCCTAACTTTCTATTTAAAGCTTTGCTATCTTCTAAAATTAGATCTACAATTTTTTTTCCTTGCTGCAAAGATTTTCTTCTTTGCGTTGTAGTTCCTCCTCCGTTTGGAGAAAAGTAACGTTCAAAAATTTCTCGTTGTCTATGTTCTGATGGAATGGCTTTTCCTGAAGAATCAAAAGACAAAGTAGAAGCCCTAGACTTGTATCCTACCCCCCCATCGGTAGACAAGACTAACGATGGAAAACGTGTTTTTTCTTTTAAGTGTCTTGCAGCCATTTGATCTACCGAAATACTATTGTTATATGCACTTCGTAAATCTCCACCTGTTAACCAGGTATCTCCTGCAATATGCCCTAATACATTTCTACTAAATGGATGACTTAACCCTCCTAAAACAGACAATTCTTTTCTGTAAGGTTCTAAAGAAGACAGTGTGTTGGTAAATTGATAATTGGCTCCTTTTCCCATAGGAAACCAATTCCATTTTTGATAAAACTCACTTTCTTTAGGAGGCATAGCTACTCCATTGGGAGTATATAAATAAACCAATCTTTTAGGAATATCAACTTTGTTGGGAGCATCCATTACAGATAATTTAGTCATTCCCATACATTCTAAATACGGTAACATACATGCTACTCCTAAGCCTTTTACAAAGCTTCTTCTGTCCATATGCCAAGATTTTTTACTCATAACCTTATTTTTTATTGTCTATATTTTTTTAGAAAATGACGGACTCAAAACAATCTCTTTAATAATGGTTTGAAATCTGTAATTATCTTCTCTTACCTTTTTAACGATGTTATTTATTTCTTTATCATCTGCAAATGTTACGTTTCTACCCAATGCATAAGCAAACAAATGCTTTACTACAGAACGTGTAACTTCTTCTTTTTTTTGTGTTAAAATATATTCTTTAATTCCTTTAATCCCCACAACTTCAGTTCCATCTGGCAATATAGATTTAGAATCTATAATCCTTCCTTTGACTTTGGTTTGGAACCTACCAACGGCATCAAAATTTTCAAAAACAACTCCATACGGATCAATTTTTTGATGACAACTTAAACAAGAGGGTTTGTTTCTATGCAGCTCTAATTGTTCCTTTAAAGTCATTTTTTCAAAACCAGGAGTATCTGGGTCAATTTCTGGAACATTGGGTGGTGGTGGCGGTGCGGGGTCTCCTAAGATTTTTTCTTTTAACCAAACTGCTCTTTTTATAGGATGTGCTTGTACCCCATCGGAATGACCATTTAAAAATGCTCCTTGAGACAACAACCCTCCTCTGTTTATTTCTTTGGAAACTGCTACAGGTCTAAAATTGTGTCCTTTTACCCCATCTACCCCATAAAACTCTGCTAAGTTTTGATTTAACATGGCAAAATCAGAATCAATAAAATTCAGAATACTTAAGTTGTTTTTTAGTATGTATTCTAAAAAGTAAAAGGTTTCGTTATTCATATCTTCCTTTACAAAACGATTGTAATCTGCATAGTGTTTCACACTTGTATTCATTCCATTATGCCTATCTATACGCAACCATTCTGTAGCAAAAGAACGAATCATACGCATTACCTTTGGGTCTTTGGTCATGGTTTCTATAAGCTGAGACAATTCTTGTCTAAACGTTCCTTTAGAAACCAAGTTGATTAGTTCTTGATTTGGAGGTGAATTCCATAAAAAATACGACAATTTAGAAGCCAAATAATAATCACTATTTTTTTGATTTATTTTAGGGTTGTTCTGGTCTAAAATGTACAAGAAGTTAGGAGAACACAATACTGCAACCAAAGTTTCTTTAACTCCGTCTTCATACCTTGGAAAATCATTGCGAATAGATTGCCAAAAACTCATGTATCTGTTTACTTCATTTTCTGCTACTTTTCTTCTAAAAGCACGTTCCATAAACTTTGTTAGAACTTCTTTAGTATATACTTCTTTATTGCTTTGGTTAGGCGAATCAAAAAATATTTTTGTGTGACTTTTTGGAGGCCATACTGGATGATAAGGCATTTCTAGTTCTACACTTTTAACCAGCAATACAGGTCCAGAATCGTTGGCGTTTTTTACCAAAAAATTATTCCAAAAACCAATATGCATCATATTAGAAAACTCACCATTATCATTAGGATTGTACATTGGTACAGGTAAATCTTCAAAATACCCGGTAAATTCTAACTGTTGTGTTTTACCAAATGGAGTCTGTACTATTTTAGGTACATCGTAATTTAAATAATCTTGTCCGTCATCTGTACGTGTACCTGCAAAAGTTCTTACAGAAGGAAACTCGTTTTTATATTTTTGAGTATTTAATTCTACTTTACCTCTAATCCCTTTTAATATAGAATTTCCTTCCTCAACTGGAGTTAAAATAATCTTGTGCATTCCTACAAAAAACGGTCTTTGTAAAAGTCCTAAATGTTTCCCTTTTTTTAAATATACCAAACCTATAGGAGTTACTGTAGTCTGTTTTTGTTCTTGTTTAACTCCTTCTTTAAATAAATGCGATATTTTTTGTCCTCCCACACCTAACAAACCTAAACTAATAGACTTTTTTTCGTCTTTGTGAACATATGGATGCATAATATCTACCTGATAATACCCTTCTTTTTTTACATTGTATTTAAATTTTGCGTTTACCCACTTAGTAACGTCTTTAGCTTGAATTAAAGTTTGGTCTTTATCAATAATTAAATTCTTTCCTTTTTTAATATCAATGTCTTTTGCTGCAATAACAATAGAAGCTTCCGTTTTTGCTCTCAGCTTTTGATTTTTTATAGGAAAAACCATTTCGCTGTGTTCATCAATATATCCTTTAGAGGCTTCCATTCTAAAAGCAAAGCTTCCTTTTCCTGGAAAGTAATCTCTAATTACCATTTTTACATTAGGTGATGGACCTTGCCAAGATTTTGGAGGCTCTTCTTTATGAGGCTTGGCAGATTGCATTAAAAGCCCTTCTTTAACTACACTAAAACGATCGGGATCAGACCCTCTAAAATCAAAACCAATCTTATTTTTAATGCTATCATATAACGAATTTTCATAAGATTCATCTCCTTTAGCTACCTGAACAACAAAATCATCTTTACTCATGGCAATGGATTGAAAACCACCAAAAACAGCTCCTGGTTTACCTGTACCAATCCCTTTTCCAAACGTAACTTTGTACTTGGTAGACTTGGGTTTGTTACCAAATACAATGGTTTTACTTAAAGCTTCTCTTGCTATTTTTTGATAGTAATCTAAATGTAACGGCGATATTTGTAATACTTCTCCATTGTTACTAAATCCCATTTTAGAAATTCCATCATCTGGCAATACATTTCCAAAATTAATTGGCAAACCTAACAATTCATTTAATGTGTGTGTGTATTGTTTTTTAGTCAACCTACGCATTACTCCATTATTTGCCACCTGCTTTGCATCTGCTGCTTTGGCTAAAGACAATGTCATCCAATTCACTATTTTTTCTCTTTCAAAACGATTGGGTTGTGGTTTGTTTTTAGGAGGCATTTCCCCTTTGTTAATTTCATCTAGAGCAGAATGCCATTTTTCGGCATCGTGACCTTTTAGCATATTCCAATCTAAGTTGTCCAAACGCATATTTCCTTTTTGTCTTTTGGAGTTATGGCATTGGTAACAATATTTACTAAAAATTGGCTGAATATTTTTTCTATAATTTAATTCTTCTTTAGATAATTTTTTAGTGATTTTAGGAGTTGCTTGTGCCAACACAGGCTTTTCTTTTGTTTTCTCCTGTTTGCTTTTTGTTATTTCTGCTTGATTTGATTTTTGTTTTTTAAAGGAATTCTGTATCCATTGAACAATAATTTTTCTTTGCACATCTGTTAAAGGCTCTTTTTCTTCTGGTGGCATATTTTTTTCTGATACCTCAAACAAAATATCGTCCCAAATTTTGGCTCCATGTGTTGTGGTCACATCCCAATCTAACGTATCTAAACGCAAGTCCCCTTTTTGTTTGTTTTCGTTATGACACTCAAAACAACGTGTACTTAAAATGGGCTGTATTTCTTGTTGAAATACCTGAATGTTTTTAGAAATTTCTTTGGTTGCTACAATAGTATCTGTCTGTATTTTTTTATAGGTTTCTTTGGGTTCTATGCCTAATAATTTCTGAAGAACCAATGGCATGTCTTTGGTTAAATAACCATTGCCATGCGTTAAAGACCCTCCGTAGTGTCCTGCTAAAGAAAGTACAACTACATTAATCCCTAAAACAATTTTATAAACTGTTTTTTTCTTATTCTTACGATACAACCAATAGTGTAACACTAACAACCAAACACTAATAAGGGCGGTTAAAACTCCCAACCATTTATGAAAACTTAATACGCTTGTGTTATAACCACCTGAAGCAGCCAACATAAAACCTGCTAATACTGTAGGAATTACTGTAATTACAGAAAACCATAACAAAGGCTGGCCTATTGTTTCTAATTTTAGTGTTGGGTTAAATAGCTGAAATATTTCTATAACAAACAAAGCTAGTAATGCACCTATGGGTAGATGTAAAAATAAAGGATGAAAATTTCCTATAAAAGCACTCCAAGTGTTTGTTATATTTTCTGGTAAAAAAATAATTCCAGAAAATAGAAATGTTAATACAATAGCTACAACAAGTCTTAACTTCATTTTTTGATATGTTCTTTAAAAAGTTGTTTTTGTTTCACATTTTTCAATGTACTTCAAAATTAACTATCATATCACTAAAAAAAGAGGGGGTATATTCCTTAAAAAAGGGGGAACACATGCAATATACAGCTAAAGACATTTGTTTTAGTCTTTGTTTTCTTTGTGTTTCTTCTTGAATTGCAACGGAGTAACTCCATTTTTCTTTTTAAACAAACTCCTAAAGTATTTGCTATCATTATAACCAAGTATGTAGGTTATTTCGTTAAAAGAATGGTTAGAATTTAGTAATAATTCTTCTGCCTTTTTTATTTTAATTGTAGTAATCAATTCGTTTACAGACTGACCCGTGTATTCTAAAACCTTTTTATACAGAACACTTTTAGACATATTCATTTTAGAAGTTAACAATTCTATGTCTAATTTTTGATGGATAAATTCTTCTTCTATCACCTTCATAATTTTACTAATGAATAGTTTTTGAGGACTTTCTGTTTGATCTTCTTTTGGAGTCAAACGAATTTCTCTATCTAAATTTTCTTTAGCCTGATCTAAAACATTTAAGTGGTTTTTAATTTTTAACAATAAACTATCAATATTTAAAGGCTTAGAAATATAATCATTTGCACCAATGGCCAGAGCTTCTAACTCCATTCCGCTAAAAGCTGTAATTACAATTACGGGAATATAAGAAGTTCTTATGTCATTTTTTAACGTGTCACACAATTCTGCACCATTCATTTCGGGCATTCTTAAATCGGTTAAAACCAAATTAGGTTTCTTTTCTATAGCCAATTCTACTCCTCTTTTTCCGTTTGTAGCAGTGTATATTTTATAAAAAGGTTTTAATTCATAGCATATATAATCTCTTAATTCATCATCATCTTCTATTACTAGAACCGTGTGTTTTTTATCGTCTTTCTGATTTGTTTCTTCTTCTTGTGGTTCTTTAGCAACCAAAACATCTTCTACAGGTAGTACAAAAGTAATTTTAGTTCCTTTTTTGTATTCGCTTTCTACGGTTACATTTCCATCATGAGCTTCTATATATTCTTTTACAATAGACAGCCCTATTCCTTGCCCAACATTTTGTGAATCGGTTTGATAAAAACGTTTAAATATTCTGTTTAACTTATCTTTTCTAATTCCAACACCAGTATCTTCTACAGCTATACTGACTGTTTTATTCATCTCATCAAAAGAAACCGCCAATACAATTTTTCCGTTTTTAGGAGTGTTTTTAAACGCATTAGACACTAAATTGTACAACACTCTTTCTATTTTTTCTTTATCAAAAAAGACAATAAGTTCTGAAACTTTTGTTTGAATTGAAAAATTGATTTGTTTTTGTGATGCTTCAAAAGCAAATGTTGATACAATTGTGTTTAAAAACTGAATAAGTTCTATTCTTTGAATATTTAATGTTAAATCTCCACTTTGAATGGTGCTAAAGTTTAATACTTGATTCACCAAATTGAGTAAGCGATTGGTGTTTTTAGATGCAGTTTCTAACAAATATCTTTTTTCTTGTTCTGGAATATCTTGTCCTAACATTTTTTCTATAGGACGACTAATCATAGTTAAAGGAGTTTTTAAATCGTGAGAAACATCTGTGAAAAATTTAATTTTTTCTTGATCTGTTTCTCTTAATTTTTTTTCAATCCCTAGTTGAATGTCAAATTCTTTTTTAAATCTAAATCTTATGATTAAAAAACGAATTAGCGCGATTAAAAGTAATAACAATAAAGACACAAACCACCAAGATTTCCAAAATGGGGGTGCCAAATACATGTGTATTTTTTTGATGTCGGAATTCCAAACTCCATCTTCATTACTACATTGTAGTTGTAGCGTATGGTTTCCGTATGAAAGTGAGTTGATTGTAAAGCTAGGAAAACGTACAAAACTTGCTTTCCATGGCTGATTGTCTATGCGATAACGATATTTAACTCCATTAGGCGAAATGTAATTAGGTACAGAAACGGTAAAAGATATGTAATTTTGATAATGATTTAACTTTTTAAGATCTTCTGCTTTTTTTCCATTTACACCGTTTATTTCAATGTCTTCTATATAAATATTGTATTGGTAAGGGCTTTTTTTTATTTGTTTAGGATTGAATTTTAAAAACCCTTTATTGACCCCAAAATACATATGTTGATCTTGTGCATACAAAGCAAATCGGTTGGTAATTCTATTAGCAGCATCACCAAAACCTTTGTAATAATTGCTAAACTTTTGAGTAGTAGTATTTAATTTACTCAAACCTAGATTGGTTCCAACCCACAAGGTGTTTTTATCTTGAGCCAACAATGTAGAAACATAATTATGAGACAAACCATCTTCTGTGGTATAGTTTTTTACTACCTCGTATTGTTTTTTTTGTGGATTGTAAATCAACTTACTCAACCCTCTTGAGGTAGCTGCCCAAACATGTTGTTTGCCTATATGGATGTATTGAACGGTATTGCTTCCTAAATTTTTAGATTGATTAATGTTTACCACATCTACCACTTGATGATTCTCATCTAAATTAAACTGAAAAATTCCTTTGTTGGTAGCACTAGCTAAAATGCTATTGTGTTGTTCGTCGTAAACCATATAACTTACTCGACTCCATTTTAGTATTGGCAAATTTTCAAACGTGTTATCTTTTATGTTTATTCTAGACATTCCCTTATTATTCCCAAACCAAAACACATTTTCTTTGGTTCTAATTCCAGAAATAATGTTTTTCATTTGACTTTGAGACTTATTCACTTTTTTAACAATATCAAAATCTTGTTTTTGTGAATTGTACTTACATTCAAAAACCTCTTTACGGCTAAAAACATAAAAAAGACTATCGTTGTATTTTTGTACAAAACGAACATCTGCATTGGGTAAATACGTTTTTTCTTTTTGTGTTGTTAAATTTTTTCTAGTAAACCCATGACTACCAGACAACCAGTAATCTCCTGTTAAATCTTGAAACAAGAACTTTCTATTTTGATCGTTATATAATTGCTGAAAATTTAAATGAAAAGGTTCTAAATCATCGTAATTAAGTTTGATTAAATCGTTATTAGAAACTACCAACCATGCGTTGTTTTGTTTGTCTATAAAAGTTTCTCTACCATTCTGAATAATTTTATGCAGCGGTATGTGTTCTAATGTTGTTTTTGATTTATTTAAATCTATTTGATAAATATCTGTAAAAGAGGTAACTAATATTTTGTTCCTTTTTTCATCATATTCCATCCATTTAATTCCATTTACGGTAGTGTTTAGCGTTTGCCAAGTATTTTTTTTTGTATTGTAAATGTTAATTTTTCTAGAACTATCTCCAATCCAAACATTGTTAAATCCATCTACACAAATACTTGTTGCATTAACTGGCATGGAAATGGTTCTTAATAATTTTTCCTTTTTAGCATCAAACATTACCATATGGCTAGACATAACAAACCAAACAATATTGTTTCTGTAATACCCTAAACGTGTATTATTTACCGTACTAATTTGAATGGGTTTTATGTTGTTAAGATCTAGGTTTTTTAACGAAAAGTAATGAGGAGTTATGTGTCCTATAAATAATTTATCGTTGCACAAAGTCATACTATTTATATCGGAATAAATACTGTCTTTAGGAAAACGTATTTCTTGTAAATCTTTAGTAGCCAAAGTGTAACAATACAAGCGATTGTCTTTAGTGTCTAACCAAACTCTACCAAAATTATCAAATTCAAACTTTTTAATTCTACGTAATGGAAAATCTGGATGATTGTTTAAAAACGCGTGATGCTCATATTTATAACCATCAAATCTGTACAAACCATCTTCAGAAACAAACCAAATAAACCCTTTTTTATCTTGACGAACTCTAGAAACATCAGTGGTTGGTAAATCTGTAGTTTCAAATAAAGAAATGGCTTCTATTTGTTGTGCGTTTACAACGTTAAAAAAAGATATAAAAAAATAGAACAACACCAAAAAAGCTACGTTCTTTCTTTTTACACCTAACATTATATTATTCTTAACAAATTGAAGCATTATACTTATAATAATGTAATATTTAAAACAGGATTTTTTAAATATTATGACAAATTAGCGAAACAAAAATAGATTTAATATTGAAAAAAACGAACAATCTGCAATGTTTAAATTTTTATCAAAAAAAAAGAGCCAAAAATTTTGACTCTTTTTTTTTAGCAGTTCTTTAAATACTGACTGTTCTATGATTTATTTTTTTGTTTAGCTCCCTTAGGTACAGCGTTTTTATAAAACTGATCTCTTAGCTTATGGTATCCTTTGTAATTAATCATTTGTGGAGCAATGTTACCTTTATTCCAATTTTCCCACTCTGCTCTTAACTTTTCTGCTTTTTGTTCATTCTCAGATAAAATATCATTTTGCTCAGAAACATCTTTCGGTAAGAAAAATAATTCTGGTTTTTTACTATCTCTATCCAACACGTGTTTAGTTCCATCTGCAGCCAACACAGACCATTTGTTCCCGCTCTTCCAGTAAATATAATCATGTGGAGCACCGCTGTCTTGTCCTGTGGCAAACGGAATTAAATCTACTCCTTCCATTTTAGGAGCCGCACTAGCATCTCCTCCTGCAACCTCTACAGCAGTTCTACCAATATCTAAAGAGTTTACTGGGTAATCTACTACAGTACCTGGCTTAATTTTGTTTGGCCAACTTGCAAAAAACGGAACGTGCACTCCACCATCGTACAAATTCCCTTTACCTCCTCTAAAAGGCTGGTTACTGGAACCATTCCATCCTTTAGTACTTCCTGCTTTAGACTGAGGTCCTCCATTGTCACTTAAGAAAAATATTAAGGTATTTTCATAAATTCCATTGTCTTTTAATGATTGAATTACTTTTCCAATTCCACGATCCATCACATCTACCATGGCAGCGTATACCCTTCTTTTAGGGTCTTTAATATGTGCATAACGAGCAATATCTTCTTTTGGAGCTTGTAACGGCATGTGTGGAGCATTATAAGCAACGTATAAAAAGAAAGGATCTTTTTTATTGTTTTTTACAAATTGTGCTGCATCATTACTTAGAGCTGTTGTCAAATATCCATCAAAATTTGCTGCTTTTTTGTTTCTTACCAAAGGTTGTAAATAAGCTTCCCAAACTTTTTTAGTTCCATCAATTCTAAAATAATCATGTCCGCCTCCTAAAAATCCGTAGAAATAATCAAAACCACGATTTAGTGGGTGAAATTCTGCTGCTGCCCCCAAATGCCATTTTCCTATAGCACCCGTTTTATAACCAACTTCTTGCAGTCTTTTAGGAAACAGTTTTTCTCCTTTGTCTATTCCCATATACGGATTTGCAGGATCGTATGCTGGATTGGTTTCAAAACCAAATCTGTGTTGATAACGACCCGACATTAATGCTGCTCTACTCGGTCCACAATAAGCATGGTTGGCATACCCTTGTTTAAAGAAAACTCCATTTTTAGCCAAGTTGTCTAAGTTTGGGGTTTTGATATCTTTTGCTCCCGTAAATCCTGTATCTGCATACCCCATATCATCAGCCATAAAAACAATTATATTGGGTTTTTCTGAAGTATTTCTATTTTGTGCATACCCAAGAGAACTTATTCCTATAAGCACTAAACTTTTAATTAAACTATGTGTTTTCATTCGTTATTTATTTAGGATAAAATTTAATTTTCTAATGCCTAAAACTATAGAATAGGTTAGAGCTAGTTAAAAAAACATCATTAAAAATAAGAAACATATGGTTTTAACATTCTTTTACTCTACTTTTCCTTTTATCTTCATCAAACAACGTAGAAAAATTCAACCAGCATAATTATTTAGTTACAACAATCAATTATCTTTTTACAGAATACCCTTGCTTTCTATAGGTGGTTAACAAAGCTTCCATCTCTTTAATTTTATCTGGATATTTCTCGTACAAGTTTACACGTTGTCCCCAATCATTTTTCATGTTAAACAACAAACCTTTGGTATTAAAAGTGGTGTAACCTCTTAATTGATTGTATTCTTTAGTTAAAGGTTTGGAGCCTGCCCCATTGTTATGGTTGATATACAACCAATCTCCTTTACGAATTCCCCATTTATTTTTATAAGTATTGTGAACTGTAGCCTCTCTCAATGGTTTTTGATAAGATTCCCCATACCACAATGGTTTTAGGCTGTAACTATCTGGGGCAGCATTTTTGGGTAGATTAATGTTCGTAATTTCTGCCAACGTAGCCATTATATCTACTTGAGAAATGACCTCATTAGAAACTGTTCCTGCTTTAATTTTATTTGGCCAAGAAACAATAAACGGAACATGATGACCTCCCTCCCAAACATCTCTTTTTACTCCTCTAAAATCTCCTGTGCTATAATGTCCATATTTTTCTGCTCGAGCCATAGCATATCTTTCAGGGCCATTGTCTGCTGTAAAAATAACAAGCGTATTCTCATCATACCCATTATCTTTTAATTCTTTTAAGACTTCTCCTACAACAGCATCTGTTTGTACTACCCAATCTCCATAACCACCCGCTTTAGAGGTTCCTATAAATTCTTTGTTTGGAATAATTGGTGCGTGGGGTGATGGTAAAGCCAAATACAAAAAGAAAGGATCTTTTTTCTTTTGCTTCTTTATCCATTCCTTAGTTTTGGTTTTTAATGTTGGTAAAACTTGATAAGGATTCCAATTTTTCACCATAGGCCCTGGTCTAAATTCCCAATGTCCTTCTGCAGTTTTCATTCCTTTTAAATCTAACAAAGTTGAAGGAGCTTCTACCACTTTGTCATTTTCTATAAAACAATAAGGAGGAAAATTAATAGTTCCATCTCCAAAATAATAATCAAACCCTCTGGCTAAAGGCCCTCCTTTAATCGGCTTAGTCCAGTTGATCGCTTTGTGACTCATGGCTTTCTTTTTCTTACCAAACACAACCACATCATGTTTGGGTTCCTCGGGATTTATTTCCCAATCCCAACCCAAATGCCATTTACCAATACAAGCGGTTTTGTATCCTTTTTGTTTTAAGATTTGAGGCAGCGTAACATCTGTATTTTTAAAATAAGGTTTTCCAAAACTATTTACAATTCCGTGACCTCTTCTCCAATGGTATTGTCCTGTTAACAAAGCAAAACGGCTAGGTGTACAAATTCCCGAAGAACTATGTGCATCTGTAAATCGCATTCCACTAGCTGCAAGTTTATCTAAGTTGGGGGTTGAAATTTTAGAATGTGGATTTTGACAATTTAAATCTCCATAGCCCATATCATCAGCATAAATAATAACAATATTGGGTTGTTGAGCATTTAAAGACACTGTAAACAAGAAAATACAACTAGTAATTACAACTACTAGACTTAAGAAACGACTTTTCATTTAAATTTTATTTTTTTTCAATTAGACACATCTGCTAAAAAACTAAACGTGAATTTACACAAGGTATCTTTATAAAAAGGTAGAATATTGTCTTCTTTAAAGGGGAGAACCCTGATTTTAGTCTAAAAAAAAAACTCCTTGGTAATTTATCAATTATCAAGGAGTTTTTTATGGTAAATAAGTCATTTACATTACTCTACCACATCTAAAACAGGAGTTCTTTTGTCATCCATACGTTTCATTGCATTTACTTCATAAAGGCGTTTTAACATAAACAATGGTCTTTCTAATTCTCCTTCCCAAGCAAACAAATCTTTAAACAGTTCTTTTACCTTTTCTGGATGCTCATAAGCTAAGTTGTTATTTTCTCCCTCATCTTCAGTTATTTTATACAGTTCAGCTGGACGGTCAGGAAAACGCAATAACTTCCAATCTCCTTTTCTTACAATTCCTCGGTTTTCTTTTTTCCAATACAACAATTCGTGAGGTCTGTTAGTGTTCTTTTGAGTAATGTATGGCATTAAGTCTACCCCATCTAAATTTTTAATTTTAGAGGCATTCCCCCCTGCAACATTTACAAATGTGGGTAACAAATCTAAGGTACTAATTGGTTGATTGTATTCCGTTCCTGGTTGAATTACTTTAGGTAATTTCATTACAAAAGGAACTCTTATTCCACCTTCTAGGTTGTTAGATTTACACCCACTTAAAGGATAGTTGCAAGTATGTGTTCCATCAGGACCTCCATTGTCATTAGAAAATACAATTAGTGTATTGTTTTCTAAACCTTCTTTTTTTAATTTTTCTAAAATTTGTCCACAAGCTTTGTCTAAAGCCAAAGTCATCGCTGCTAATACTTTTCTTTTTCCTGTTAACCCTTTTATTTTAGCTAAATCTTCTGGAGTTGCTTGCATAGGTGAATGTACTGCATTGAAAGAAACGTACATAAAAAAAGGTTTCTTTTTATTTCTGTCTATAAAATCACAAGCTGCATCGGCCAAGTCATACGTTAAATATTTTTTAGGTTCTTGGTATTTTTTATACCCAATTTCCAATCTATCTTCAGGTTTATCTGCTGCTTGTTTTTGGGTTAAAGGATAAAAACTTCTTGCTCCCCCTCTAAATCCATAAAACTCTGTAAATCCTCTCTTTAAAGGATGGTATTTATCTGCATTTCCCATGTGCCATTTACCCAACACAATGGATTGATAACCCAATTTTCCTAAATAATCTCCCATGGTTTTTTCTTCCAAAGGCATTCCCATTTCATCTCCTAACAATTTAGAAGATTTACTCATATAACCTGGTACATTGTTTTCTTCAAAACCAAAACGTTGTTGGTACCTACCGGTTAACAAGCCTGCTCTAGAAGGACCACAAACGGCTGCTGTTGTATACGCTTGTTTAAACACCATTCCCTCTTGGGCTAATTTGTCTAGATTAGGAGTAGGAAATGTTTTACTTCCCTGAAAACCAAAATCGTGATATCCTGCATCATCTGCAAAAAGAAATACAATATTTTTCTTTTTTTGAGCAAAACAAGTCACTGTCATAAAACTTAGTAATGCTACTGTAATTGATATTTTTTTTTGAATCATATTTTATTTTAAAATTTAAATATTATAAAAAGCTGTTGTTAAACTAATTATTGAACCAATTCTATATAAGTATAATAAACACCATATTTTTTAGTTCCCTCAATAAAATCTGTTACTAATAAAGTTTTACCTTTTTCTAAAAACACACGAAATACTACTTCTTCCTGATTTTCTTGAATTTCTTTTTCCAACATTTGATTGGCCAATTGTATTCTAACTTTTTGAGGAGAAATAGTTTTGTATGTAAATAAATTTTTAGGATTTTCTTTAGGAATTCCCAAAATAGGTCCAGAACATTCTTTAGGCCATCTTCTGCAAGAAATTTTATAAACACCTGCTTTATCTACCTTTATTGCATGGGTGTTGTTCGTGTTTTTCATTCCCGCAGCTACCTGTTCTGCTTTCCAAATACCTTTGTCTTCTCCAATAGCGTGTTGAATAGTTAATTTGATGGTTTTTTGTTGTTTATTACCAATTACATTTACAGGAAATTGTTGGTATTCAGATCCTGTTTTTGCTATTTTTAAAAACCGTTGATTGTCATTTAAAAACGATTTGACAATTTTAGGATATTCTTTAGCTACATCGTTTTTCTGAAAAGCATCTTGTTCTACATTGTACAATGCTTTACCATTAACCAATCTCCATTTTCCTTTCATTAAACAAGTTTCATCTTCATCTTTTGGAGGTCTCCAATCTTGTCTATGATGAATAAACAATGTTCTATCATTTAATTTTTCTTTCTTATTTTTAAACAAGCACGAAAAATCAACTCCATCTAATTTTAGATTCTTAGGAAGCTCTAAATCACACAAACTAGCAAGTGTAGGCAACAAATCTATGTGTGCTGTTAAATCGTCTATATCTTTTCCTCCTTGAATGTTTCCATTTGGCCAACGAATAAAAAAAGGAACCCTATGGCCACCTTCTGTTTTAAATCCTTTTTTTCCTCTAAACCCTTTATTGTATCCTAATTTTCCATCTTTACTAACCCCTGTACCAGAACCATTATCTGTCATAAAAATAACAATGGTATTCTCTAACAAATTTTTATCTTTTAAAAAAGATTCTAACTTTCCAAAATTTTCATCAATATTGGCAATCATTCCATAAAAATTAGCACTTGGAATTTTTGTTCCTTCTAAATGCTGATAAGGAGCTGCATATTTAGGATCTACAATTAATGGGCTGTGTGGTGCATTGGTAGGCAAATACACAAAAAAAGGAGTTTCTTTATTTTGATCTATAAATTTCATGGTTTCATCAAACCAAACATCTGTACAATAACCTTCAAATTGTTTGGGTTGATTATTTACGTAGTACATGTCATCAAAATAGCTATTTCCCCAATAGTCCGATAATTCTCCTACTCCACCTGCCTTGTGTTGTACTACAACATCAAAACCAGAATCTGTAGGTCTTGTTGGATAGTTATCTCCTAAATGCCATTTCCCAAACATACCTGTTTTATAACCATTCTTTTTAAAGACTGTGGCCATTGTAGGAGCTCCCTCGCTTAACAAATCTCTTCCTTTGTAAGTTGCCCAAACTCCATTGTTTATTGGGTATCTACCTGTCATAATAGCCCCTCTTGTTGGTGCACACAAAGGACTTACATGAAAATCTGTAAAACGAACTGATTGCTTGTAAAATGAATCTATATGCGGTGTTTTAATCCATGGATTTCCTTGACAAGCCAAATCTCCAATTCCTTGATCATCTGTAAGAATTACAATTACATTTGGTGGTTTTGGCAATTTATAAGCTCCAAATAATGAAACGTTTGCAATTGAAAAAATAAAAATTATTGCAACCTTAAAAAACGATTTCATATTTAATTATTTTAAATTTATAATTTGCTCTTGTGGTATTGCTGCTCCTAACTTTACACTTTGCTTACTTGGCGATGCGTTACCTACTATAATTTTATAAGCTCCTTTTTTCCAGACTTTTTCCCCTTTGGTATTTACTACTTTCAGTTCTTCTGGTTTTAAAGTAAAAGTGACTTTTTTTGTAGTTCCTTTTGGCAAAGAAATTCTTTGAAAAGCCTTTAAACTTTGTAAAGGTAAATTTTCTGTATTTTTTACAGGACTTATATACAACTGTACCACTTCTTCAATATCATAATTTCCAACATTGGCTATTTCTACATTAACTACTAAATTTTGTTTTTTTCTTAATTTTGATGAGCTTAATTCTAAATTTTTAATTTCTATTTTAGAATATGTCAATCCAAAACCAAAAGGAAACATAGGTTCTTCTGTCATGTATTTATAAGTACGACCTTTCATAGAATAATCTTCATAAGGTGGTAATTGTGCTACATTTTTTGGAAACGTAATCGGTAAGTGTCCCGAAGGAGAAATATCTCCAAACAACACATCTGCAACCGCAGTTCCTCCTTGCTCTCCAGGATACCACATTTGTACAATCGCATCACAATGTTCTTCTATTCCTTCTAAAGAAACAGGGCTACCACTTGCAATTACTAATACCAAAGGCCCTTTTTTCTTTTTTGCCATTGTTTGTACATAATCAATTTGATTTTGTGGTAATTTCAAATCAATTTTATCTCCTACATACTCAGCAGCAATTGCATCTACCTCTTCTCCTTCTCTATCGGCAGACAAACCTACAACACATATAGTCACATCAGATTCTGCAGCTACATTAGGTGCCCAGTTTTTGGGGTTGATGTTTTTATGAAATGGCAAAGCTCCACTTCTATAATTTAATGATGAACTTAACGATACTGCATCTGCAATACCTGCCAACACAGTAACTATTCCTGGACTAATTCCGTAGTAACTCCCCATTAACACATCTGATGAATTGGCAAAAGGTCCTGTTACATAAGGCACTTTAACATCTTTAGAAATAGGCAATGTATTGTTTTTGTTTTTTAACAATACAATTGATTTTTGTGCTGCTTCTCTAGCCAAAGCAATATGTTCTTTACTGTGAATATGTTCTGGTCCAACGTTTAAATATGGATTTGTGTTTGACTTATCAAACATTCCCAGTCTAAAACGAGTTTTAAACAACTGCTTGGTTCTGTTATGAACTAATTCTTCAGTAATTAAACCTTTGTCTATTGCTTTTTTCAAATTCTTATACGTACCTCCACAATTTAAGTTGGTTCCCGCTTTTAAAGCAACGGCAGCTGCTTCTACAGGAGTTTTTACATATTTTAATTTGTTAGAAATTCCACTAATGGCTCCACAATCAGAAGTAATATATCCATCAAAATTCCACTCGTCCCTTAACACGTCTTGTAATAAAAAATCACTAGCCGCAGCAGGTTTTCCATACACAGCATTGTAGGCTGCCATTACCCCTTCTACTTTGGCTTCTTTTACCAAAGCTTCAAAAGCGGGCATATATGTTTCGTACAAATCTTGTTGGGTGGGTTCTGCGTTAAAGTGATGTCTCATACTTTCTGGTCCAGAATGCACTGCAAAATGTTTTGCACATGCAGCCGATTTTAAATAATTAGGATCATTTCCTTGCAAACCTTTTACAAATGCAATTCCTATTTTAGAGGTCAACAAAGGATCTTCTCCATAGGTTTCTTGTCCTCTTCCCCAACGTGGATCTCTAAATATATTTACGTTAGGAGTCCAAAAGGTTAACCCCGCATATTTGCTATGGTTGCCATGTTTTTGAGAAATAATGTATTTGGCTCTTGCTTCGGTAGAAATTGCAGAAGCTACACGCTCGGCCAAATCTGGATCAAAAGTAGCTCCTATTCCAATTCCTTGAGGAAATACAGTAGCCTTTCCGTTACGTGCTACACCGTGCAAAGCTTCATTCCACCAATCATAATCTGGAACTTGCAAACGTGGAATGGCAGGTGCTCCATTTCTTAACTGCTCTATTTTTTCTTCTAAAGTCATTTGAGATACTAATATTTCTACACGCTTATCTATAGGCAATGACGTATCTTGAAAAGAAAAATCTACTTGTTGTGCATGAGTTGTAAATACAACAGCCATTATGGCTGCTAAACTCCATTTTGTTTTTTTAAGAAAATAATTCATTTATTTTGTCTTTTAACTATTTTATAAATTTCACATAAGTATAATACACTCCATACTTTTCTTTACCTTCAATAAAATCTGTGGTAAGTAATGTTTTACCGGGTGTTAATTTTACTGTAAAAGTTACCATCGTATCTTTTTCATCAATAACTTTTTCATGTTTTTGGTTGGCAATACTAATGCTAACTTTTTCTGGATGAATGGTTTTATAATTGTATAAGTTTTTAGGATTTTTTGATGGTATTCCTAAAATTGGCCCTAAACATTCTTTTGGCCATCTGGCACAGGATATTTGATAAACTCCTTTTTTTTCCACAAAAATTGCATGCGTATTGTTTTTGTTTTTAACTCCTTCAGAAACTTGTTCTGGTTTCCAAATTCCACCATCTTCACCAATAGCATGTTGAATGGTTAATTTTATTTCTTTTTGTGCTTTGTTTCCCACAACAGCAAATGGCAATTCTTTGTAAGCTGTATTTTGTTTTGCTTTTTCTACAAATTGTTGGTTATTATATAACAGTTGTTTTACAATTTCTGGATATTGATCAAACACATTATTTTGTTGTTTTGGATCTTTTTCTACATTGTATAACTGTGTTCCGTTGATCAACCTCCAATTTCCTTTCATTAAACAAGATTTGGCCACATCACTAGGTGGTCTCCAATCTTGATTGTTGTGAACAAAAGCTATTTTGTCTTGTAGTTTTGCTTTAGAATTAAACAATACTGATGAAAAATCTCTTCCATCTAACTTCATGTTTTTAGGAATTTCTAAATTACACAAAGCAGCCAATGTTGGCATTAAGTCTACGTGTTCTGCTAAATTTTGAACATCTTTACCTCCTTGAATTTTTCCATTAGGCCAACGAATAAAAAAAGGTACTCTATGACCTCCTTCTTCTTTACTACCTTTAATTCCTCTATATCCTTTATTGTATCCTAACTTTCCATTATTACTATATCCAAAACGAGTTCCATTATCACTCATAAAAATAAGAATGGTATTGTCTGATAAATTTTCTTTTTCTAAAAAACGTTGAAACTTTCCAAAATTTTCATCAATATTAGCAATCATCCCATATAAGTTGGCACTAATAATTTCTTTCCCTTCTAAGTGTTTATAAGGAGCTGCATATTTTGGAGCCACAATTAACGGATCGTGTGGTGCATTGGTTGGTAAGTACACAAAAAACGGTTTGTTCTTGTTTTTTTTGATGAATTTGGTGGTTTGCTCAAACCAAACATCGGTACAATATCCTTTAAATTGTTTGGGTTTGTTATTTTTATAATACACATCATCAAAATAACTATTTCCCCAATAATCAGACAATTCTCCTACTCCTCCTGCTAAGTGATGAATGGCTTCATCAAAACCAAGGTCGGTGGGTCTAGACGGATAATTATCTCCCAAATGCCATTTTCCAAACAATGCTGTTTTGTAACCATTGTTTTTAAATACATTGGCCATGGTAACGGTGTTTTCTGCCAAACCGTCTCTTCCTTTAAAAGTGGCCCATGTACCATTGTTAATTGGGTATTGTCCTGTCATGATTGCTCCACGAGTAGGAGTACAAAGTGGACTTACATGAAAATCGGTCATTCTAACAGATTGTGCATAAAACGCATCAATTTCTGGAGTTTTTAACCACGGATTTCCTTGACATCCTAAATCACCAATTCCTAAATCATCTGTTAAAATTAAAATAACATTTGGATTTTTTTGCGCTTGTAAACTCCATACAAAAGCAACTAAAAACAGATAAATTACAGGTGTCTTTTTCATGTTTTTTTATTTATTTCTTATGCTCAATATCAAAAAAACGGTATTTAAAACACGTAAAGTTTTAAATACCGTTCTTCTTCATTTATTTTATTTTACTTAGCCTCAATCATTACTAAATTACTTTTTAGTTTTGGCGATGTTGCTTTTATAACCACAGCTCCTTTTTTGTTTTTTAAAGATTGTACCAATAACAAAGCACGACCTTTAGAGGTTACCAAACTATTGGTTTGATAATCTTGTATGTTATCTAAAGCTCCATTATCTACCCCTAAAACACGAATATCTCCTTGTACATCAAAAGTTAATTTAACGTTTTCTGTAGTAACATTCAATCCGTCTTTGTCTACCAATTGTGCAATTACATGTGCTACTTGATATCCATCGGCATCTAAGCTAGTTTTATCTGTAGTTAATTTTATTGCTACTGGCTCTGATGTTGTTTTCAATTCATATTCAACTTCGTTTCCATCAAATCCTCCTCTAGCTATTAAAGTACCTGGTTCAAAAGGAACTGCCCAACGTAAAATTCTATCAGGACTTCCACTTAAAGATCTCCATCCTAAAGATTTACCGTTTAACAACAATTCAACTTTATGTAAGTTAGTTGGTACTTCTACAATTACAGTTTCTCCTTTTTTGTAATTCCAGTTCTTTTGAGCACGGCTGTTATTCCATTTTAAGAATTTAGCTGATTGTACTTTTACTTTTCCGCTTAAATCATCTACCATTAAAGAATCTTTTACAGGATATGTTCCTAAAGAAACGTGTGGTTTGTTAACCCAAATAGATTTAAAGTGGTCCCATCCTTCTTTTTTAAATCCAGCAAAGTCTAAAATATCTCCATCCCATCCTTTGTTTGGCCATTTTCTATTTGCTTCTCCCATATAGTCAATTCCAGTCCACATGTACATACTGTAAATCATAGGATCTTCTATAATAGAATTCCATTCTTCCCAAGTTCCAGCATTTTCGTTTCCTGTAAAGTGCAAATCTGGGTAGTTTTTCTTACTCCAATCGTATTGATTTACTTGGTAACTAAACCCTACAATATCTAAAGTTTGTGCATATCCTGATGCTAAACTTGCTACAGGAATAATTAAGTTGGCTGTAACAGGTCTTGTGTTGTCTATTTCACGAGTCCAATTCGCCAATTTTTGTGCAGTTTCTGTTAATTTGTACTTTCTGTCAGGTAAGTTTTTATAACGTTCTTGCATTTCTTTGGCTGAAATATTTGGCAAACGATTCCAGTATCCTTTTGCTCCTGGATCCCACAAACCACTTACGTGTCTGTAATGTTCATAAGTCCATTCAATTTCGTTTCCTATACTCCACTCAAAAATTGATGGATGATTACGATCTCTTAACATAGAACGTGTTAAATCGCTTTTAGCCCATTTTTGAAAATGATTGGTATATCCTTCTGTTATTGCATCTGGCTCACGTTCTTGCATGTTCCATCTTTTGTCTTTTGGATTGTCAAACTCATCAAAAATTTCTGCTTGTACTAAAATTCCTAACTCATCACACAAATCATAAAATTCTTGTGAAAATGGGTTGTGAGACGTACGAACTGCGTTTACTCCTGCTTGTTTTAAAGCTAACAATCTACGTTTCCAAACTCCTTTAGGCACAGCGGTACCAACCAATCCACCATCGTGGTGAATACACACTCCTTTTACAAAAGTTGATTTTCCGTTTAAGAAGAATCCTTGTTCTTTATCGTGTTTTATGGTTCTAAAACCAAAAGGTGTTGTGTAGGTATCTACCACTTTATTGTTTGCCAGAACTTTACTAACTGCCTTATACATGTTAGGAGTGTCTAAATCCCATAATTTAGGATTTAAAACTTCTAAATTTTGTGTAATTGCTGTTTCTTTTCCTGATGATAATCTTGCATTGCGTTTTTCTGTAGCAACAACAGTTCCTTTGGCATCTATAATTTGAGTAACTAATGTGAACTTAGCTCTTTTTCTTCCATCGTTTTTCACCTTGGTTTCCAATGTTACTGAAGCTTCTCCTTGTGTAATTTTTGGAGTGGTTACATATGTACCCCAAATAGGAATGTGTAAATGATCTGCAGTAATTAATTTTACTTTTCTATAAATTCCACTTCCTGTGTACCAACGGCTATCTGCACAACGAGAATGATCTACATGTACTGTTAATATATTTTCAGAACCATCGGTTTTTAATTTTTGGGTCAAATCAAAATATGTTGGTGAATATCCGTAAGGATTTTCTCCTAATTTTTGTCCGTTTAACCAAAAGGTTGCATTGTTATACACACCATCAAACAAAACATATGCTTTTTGAGTTTTAACATCTATTGGAGTTTTAAAATGTTTTTGATAAACTCCTACTCCTCCTGGTAAATATCCTGTTGCTCCTTCTAATTTTTTATCAAAAGAAAACTCTACACTCCAATCATGAGGCAAACGAATGTCTCTCCAACCATCATCTTTTAATGGAATATTTTTAGGAATTTCTGTTCCTTTTTGTAATTGGAATTTCCAATCAAAATTAAAATCGTGCTCTCTTTGTTGAGCATAGATAGCATTACATATTAACACCAATACTGCCGATAATAACCCAAATCTTTTTATGGTTTGCTTGTTCATCATTTTTAAATTATTTCTACATCTATTTTATTATAAATCTTAATTGGCTTACAGGGAATAATCAAACCCAAAAAGACACAATTCTACAAACCAAGTATAAGTATTTTATTTAAAAAAAATTAAAATAAACATACAAAACAAGATTACATATGGTTAAAAAAAGAACCAAGATACATCTCTTTGATCATTAACTCATCAACAAAACATAGACAAGTTTACTAAAGCACTCAATACAAGTAACTTATCATCAAAAAGTAAAAAGGAATTTTTACAACAAAACTACCTTGAAAAAAGGCAGTTTTAAAAAAACGAGTATATAATGCTGTTATTGGTAAACTACTACTTGCTCTAATTTTTTAATGAAATTGGTATTGTTTTTAAATGGATCATTCTCTCTATAAACATAATCTTTTAATTTTTTAGCCAATTCTACAGCAACACTTTTGTATTCTTTTTCTCCGTAGTGATTTGTCAATTCATCAGGGTCATTTTTAATATCTATTAACCAAGGTTGAGATTTAGAAGACACATCAATTGCTAATTTATATCTGTCTGAAATCGCCGCTACCCAGCTATTATGAATTCTACTAAACGTAACACCATCCCAGTTTTTTAAGTTCGGATTCTTTAATAAGGGAGACAAATCTTTTCCTGCAGATTTTGGTTGATTTTTTACACCTGCCATATTTAAAAAAGTAGGCATCCAATCTGTATTGTTTACCGCTGTATTTACAACCGTACCTGCTTTTATAGATTTTTGGTGATATACTATAAATGGAATCAAGGCAGAACCTTCAAAAGGAGCTCCTTTATTTACTTGATTGTGCTCTCCTAATAAGTCCCCATGATCTGATGAAAACATAATAATTGTATTCTCTAAAATTCCTTTTTGCTTTAAAGACTGTATTAGCTTTCCTATATTATCATCTATACATTTAACTGACCCAAAATAAGTAGCAATCATATCTTGCATTTTTTTAGGATTGTTTACCTTTTTATCTAACTTTCTCCATTTAGGAGAATGCTCATTTCTTGCCTCTAAAAAAGTTCTAGGCATAGAAAAAACATTGTCTTTATACATTGTATCATAAGGAGCTCTAACTGCATCTGGACCATGTGGTTCTGGCAAACTTACCACACAAAAGAAAGGATCTTTTTTATGCTCATCAATAAAATCAATAGCTCTATCCATTAACCAATCTGTGGAGTATGTTTTTTCGTTAGCTCCTACCATTCCATAGCTAGGTTCTCCTTTTTTATTTTTTGCAGCTACAAAAGGAACTCCATCATTCGTCATTCCAAACACCTTCCAATGTCCTCTATTAAACATATACCGATTGTTTGTAAAACCATGACTAGCTTCAGGAGCCCACCCTGGTTTACTTTCTCCACTTAAATGCCATTTGCCCACATATCCTGTTTTGTAACCTTCTTTGTTTAAAATATTGGCAATGGTAGGGTAACTTTTATCAATTACTTTATTGTTTACAGGCATATTTACCGTGTGTGGATATTGACCTGTAAACATACTAGACCTAGAGGGAGAACATACTGGAGAGGCTGCATACATACTTGTAAACAGAGCTCCTTTACTTGCTAACCAATCTAAATTAGGAGTTTCTACAACTTTGTCTCCCCACTGTTTCGCTTGCTCAGAATCCATTAAGTCTCTATAACACCCTAAAGTTCTAAAATTATGTTCATCCGTAATTACCCAAACAATATTTGGTTTTTGTTGTTTTTGAGCTTGAGCAACAAAACCTATCAATAATAAAATAGCTTTAAAAAGAACACTTGATATCTGTTTCATTTTTTTGTTTTTATAAGTAGTAACCGCTAAAGTAGACAGGTGCTTTAAAAAGCAATGTAACATATAGCTAAAAACAAAACATATATAGGTATTTCTTTTAAAAATTACTTTAACTTTAAAAACATAGTACTTACTTCTATAGCATCTTTAAGTTTGTTGCTTGCATGTACATCTCTAATAAAAGCCTCTACTTTATAACTTTCTTTTTTAGACAATTCCTTATCTAGTTTGATGTCTATTTCCATAGCTCCATAACCTGGATATACTATTATTTGTTTTTCAGCTATTTTTTCATCCCACTTTTCTTTTAGCTTATCTGTAGTTTTAGAAATTTTTAAATAAATAGTTCTTTTCTGATTAGCTTTAAAACTAAATGGAATTTTAATTTTTTGTTTATCAAATATTTCTATTTCTGTTTGTGGAAAAATTACAGTTTCGTGATACAAGTTTAAACTCATTTCATAAGATTGGTCTATGTTTTTCTTCGTTACATCTACCAAATCGTACCCCCTTACCCAATCGTAATAAACCGTATTTTTGGTTGGATCTGCCAATTCTTTGTCGGTAGGCAATTCTATCCAAGGAAAAGGATATGTTTCTGACACCAAACGCATGTACATAGGCCTGTTAAAAGGTTTGTCTACAATTTTGTCATAGAATTTCATGTGTTTTGGCTCTTGATTGTCATAATAAAAACTTGCCGATTTTTCATCTCTCCACCAACCTCCATATACATGAAAATCTTTAGAAGCAACGTCTTTATTATGAAATTTTACTGCAGGTGCTCTTAAATCGTGTTTTTTCTTATCACAGTCTGTATACCAAAAATGTGCATTAGAATTCATTCCATTAGCAAAGTGATTTCCTTGAAAATCTCCAGACCTACCAATACATTCTTGAATATCCCACTCTTGCCCATATTTATCGCAACCATTAGGTCCTTTTTCTACCCCATTGGTAGAAAACCAAAAAGTAGTAGACATAGTAGTGGCAGCAGCTTTTACTCTACATTCATAATAACCTAAAAAAGCCGATTTTTTAGACACAACAGCCCCTCCGGCAATATTAAATCTTAATGTTCTTCCGTAGGCTTTAACCAAAGTGTCTTTTTCTAATTTTTTACCTTGAATTTGCATATATCCATCTTTTACAGAAACCTGAGAAGGTAGAAAAATACCTGGCTCTCTTCCTTTCCAATTCGGATGATAATTGTACCATTTACTAGCATCTAATTTTGTTCCGTTAAACTCATCAGAAAAATCTGGATTCATTACCCATCGTTTTCCTACAGGAGGTTTTGGTGGTCCGTATGAATGTTGTTGCGCTTGTGTAGACACACAAAAATTGGCTATAACAAAGGCTATTAAAATGTTTTTTAACTTCATTTGTAATTTTTTTTAAAATTTTACCTTAATTGATTTTTTGTTCTTAGGAGTTGCTTGTAATTCATAAAAGATTTTCTTTTCTTTTCCTTCTCCTACCTCAACCGTATAAGAACCGGCATACATTACTTTAGGCTGATAGGTAGTTCCTTTAATTCTTAAAGAAGAAACCACCTCTTTGGTATATTGATTTTTTACCGTTATAACTTGATTTTCTTTAGAAACCTTAATACTTGGCAACTCATATCCGTTGGCAATTTTAAAATTATCTGTTTGATGAAATGTTACAGGCCAACCATTGTAAGGCTTAGCATCAGGAGCAAACATATCTACATTTCTAGGCCAACATTCGTAAGTAGTTTGACGATTGTTTTTATTGAAACGAATAATTCCATAACCCGAAGCTCTACCGTTTAGTAAGTTTTCTTTTTCGGTATTGTCTTTATGTTCTGGGTTGGCAATTGCCAATACTGTCATTTTATTATGAAACGCATCTAAATATTCTCCTGTATAATCTGGCATTCCCTTAACATGATTTTTTCCTGGAGCATCGGGTTTAAACCAACGCATCCAAAAATTAGAAGCTGCAGGCACGGCAAAAGAATATCCTGCATTGTTCCACTCTTCAATTCCATGATGTAATACAGAACCTAAATGTTGATCTCCAGCAATCATGCATGAAAAACTTTTACGAATTACTGACAGAGCTTTGTTTCTTCCTGCTTGTGGCCATCCGTTAGAATCTACACTGTATTTTTGTTTTTTGTCTAAGGTTGGTGAGTGGGTGGTTACATTTGCAAAAATTGTTTGAGACAACACAGCTTTCATTTCGGCATCTTTCCAATCAGTAGTCCAATGTTCTAAAAATTCTAATTGTCTTTTTCCTAATAAAGTTGCCCCTTCTACATCCATTTCACGTGTATCGTTAACACGTCCTTTTGGCAGTACACTTTTAGGTCCCGATTTAAATTTACGATCTTCTAAAATGGCAAAACTCATTCCTCCCCACTTGTAATCTGTATAATACACTCCTATTCCTTGGGCTACAGGAGTAGGATCATACGGATCTGGCAAATGACTGGTTTGCGCACGTTCTACTTCTTTTATATAATTTACAGGCATGTAGTACCCCCCGTAATTCCCATCTCTATTTTTAGATGGAATTCCACCATTACCCCATAAATTCCCTTGTCCTATGTCATGATCATCTGGAATTACAATGGTTGGTGTATTTCTAACAATTTCTCCAAAAACTTCTCCAAACTTTAACCAATACCCATAATGATCACTATGATCATAAGATTGATCTCCTGAGAAAAACAAAACATCTGGCTTTAATTTTTTTAAATTGTTAATAATATCATCTGCTGGTCCTTGTCCTCCATGTCTTTCATAAATTGACCAACATGAAAAAGCTGCCATAATAATTTCTTCTTTCTCTTTTGGATTTTTTCTAACAATTCCGGTATAAAACTTGTTTTTTTTATAAACTACACGATATTCTTTTTCTTGAGTATCATCCCAATTTTCTATTCTAAAATGTGCGGTATAACCTGGGTATTGAATTCTAGTTTCTTGAACTGTTTCCCATTTTCCATTGTTTTTAATTTGCAATGTAGCTTCAAAAGGGTCGTAGTTCCTTACAGGATAAAATTGTGCGGTTAATTTTAATGTTTGTTCGTGTACTGTATACAAGGCAAAACATATCTTGTTTTTTTCTAATTTTTTATCAATCGCTGTTGGGCTTTGAGCCTGTACAACAAAATGAACAAATAGAAATAGGGAAACAATTTTTAACGTTTTTATAGATTTCATTTTTCTTACTTAAAAAGTTATTTTTTATTTAATACAATGCTATTTTTATAGTAGACTGCTTGTTGTTTACTTGTGTTTTTAATATATACACTCCTTGTTTATGTTTAGATACATTTAAAGTTAAAACATCTTTAGTATTTGTAGTTTTTAAATGCATTACCTTTGCTCCTGTACTACTTAACAACATTGCATCTATCCATTTATTTTGAACACCTGCAATGTAAATTTCTTTGGTAATTGCATTGTAAGAAACCTTTATGTCGTTTGCTATTTTTTTTGAATGTGACAAACCTTTATCTACCTCTTCTAAGATCCACAAACTAGTCGCTTCATATGCTTTGGGTTGATTGTTTTCTCTTGCTATTTCTATTTGAGCGTTATCTCCTTTTTTTAAAACCCTAGATTTTCTTTCATTACCACCTGGAAACATTTCGTATTGTTTTTGATCATTTAAAGAATGTTCTCTAAAATACCAAAAAGGAATGGCATCGGTAGTTGTATAATTGTATGCATGCTCAACGTATATATCTTCTGTAGTTCCATTATTAATATCTCCTAAAGTATACCCTCTGTAAACCTCTAAATATTTACCTGTTTCTACATTTTTTATATTATGATAATACGGATATTTAAAACTTAACAACCATACATCGCTATTGTCTGTAGCTACATTACTAGTAAATGTTACTTTGCTGTTTTGTTCTGAAACACTAAGATATTCTCCACTTGATTTATTCTTTATACGATAACTTTTTTCTGTGTTTATAATTGACTTGGGTGCTTGGGTTAAAATAGATTTTTCAATTTTACTTTCCGGATAATCAATTTCTAAAGTATTGTCTCCTGACAGCATTTTATAGGCAAAAACACCATCTTTTTGAGCTGTAAGCCCTGTATTGTTTTTAAAAGAAATAGCAGTTGATGGAAGCTCGTATTTTAAATACGTACTTTCTCCTCCATGATCATAAGTAAGATCTATTGTTTTGTAATTTGGATTGTTTGCGTAGGCTTCAGAAAAATCGTTGTTCTCCATAATTAAATTATACGGTGCATTGGCAGATATAATCCACTCGTACTTGCCCACCCATTTGTTGTTGGTTATGGTAATATCATGACATTGTTGTGTTTCTCTATCAATGTAAATTCCGCGTGCTGGACTAATGTGTTCAAAAGTATTTCCATCTATTAAAAAGTGATGACCAAATTCCTCTATATGAATCATATCAACGTCTTTTCTATACCCTTTAAAATGATTGTTTTTAACATTTACATACGCACACTTAGAGGAGATTCCTAAACCGGTTCCATCTAACATGCAATCTACAATGGTACTTTGGTTCTGATGCCACACAACAGGATATTCGTCATTACCAGCATCTAAAGAAATTGCTCTTACATTGTAATTTACAGCCTCAAAATTGGGCTTAAAAAAAGATTTTTCAATTAAAAAATTGGGAGCAGTGTTTATTCTTCCTTTTCGATTTAAAAAATAACCCCCTGAACTAAAATCTAAAAAGGAAACTTGATGAAAAACAACTCCCGCTCCATTTCCTCCATAAACTTGAACTTTACCTCCTGTAAAAATAACGTTTGTAAACTTAATCTGATCATAATACACTCCGTTATTTTCATTTCCGTATGTTGGTCCAGATATTCTTGTAAACACATAATTAGTTGTGGGATATGCTTTTAACTCCAGGTTAGAAATTGTAATATCATCAGATTTTAAGGTTACATTCTTTAAATTGTTAAACAGCGTATGAACTTGGTAAGCCCCTATATGATTCTCTTGCTTATTAGGAATTGTTCCTGTAATTACAATAGGCTTATCAATGCTTAACGATTTTCCATCAAAATTATATTCCGAACTTTTAAACAATAACGTATCCCCTTCTATCGCATTTGCAATGGCTGAATTTATATTGTTAACCAAATTGGTTCCAGATGCACTGTTATAAACACTATCAAAATCTATTATAGCGGGAACTCTTTGTGGTATAATAGACAAATAATAATTGTACAAAACAGAACTATTGTTGGCAAATGATACATTTACTTGTAAAATTTGTGTGTTTGCATTTTCACCTTCATTTACTGACAATGTATAGCTATTTGGAACAACCAAAGAATGATTTATTTCTCCTGTATAAGGAGTTGGCAAATCAACATTAAACACATCTATAGGATGGGTCCATGTTCCTTTTTTAAAGGTCAACAATCTAATTTTAACAGATTCTACCTCTTCGGTATGACTATAAGTTCCTACAATGCTAAAAGTATCTTCCCTAAACCAATTACCAATATGATCTCTATGTTGTGGAGAAGTTATATTGTTTATACTCGTAACAGTAAGCTCTTGTGACCATAGAGAACAACTAATTAAAAGCCATATACTAATTACAATTATATTCTTCATACACAAAAAAAATTAAAAATTAACACAACTACAATAATTCACACTTCATTTTAAAATATACCAACCTTCTTACCCGATATAAAACACATATCTCATAAAAAACACAAGTGTACTAAACTATTTGCAAAACACAATACTGCCTGTACTAGACAAAATAGCAACAGCATTAGTTTGCATTACCAATAAGTATCTCTTTTTAGATCTATTACTAATTTACATACTCGTTTCCTAGAGAAAAACTACGCTAAAAAAAAGGTAAAGCCACTTAGCCTTACCTTTTTTCACAAAAACAATGTGTGTAAAATTATTTTAATTTTAACGTGTAATCATGCGCTCCTGGTGCAAAATTACTTCTGTATATTTTGGTTCCTGTACCCCATTTTTCCCAGTCTATTTCTACACGGTTATCTCCTAAAACAATGTTCAATAGCTTTTCTCTCATTTTCTTCGCTACTTTTCTATATTTTTTATCAAAGGCTACATTCTTTAGCTCTTTAGGGTCTTTAGCAGTATGATACAAAGCCGGATCTAAATCTTCCCATGATGCTGAAAGTGCCCACTCCATATTTTCTCCTTCTTTTCTACTAGGTCTGGTTTTTAAAGACAAAACATAATCTTTAGTTCTAATATAAGCTCTAGCTCCAGTTACTGCATGGCTTTCTCCTATAATATAATCTCTTACAGGGGCTTTTTTAGCTACGGTGGCTGCCAAATCCAATCCATCTAAGTGTTTGTATTCCTCTTTTTTTAAGTCTGCACCTGCTGCACTTAAAGCTGTTGGTGCGATGTCTACAAACTCCGTAAACTCTTTTACAATTTTACCTGCAGGGAATTTCTTTTTATCAGAAGACACTACAATAATTGGATTGTGACTATCTAACTCCCAAGGAGTAAATTTAGAAATGGCTCCATGTTCATTCAATTTCCATCCATGATCTCCACATACATAAATTACCATCCAAGGTTGATTGTGTTTTTTACTATAAGCTTTAAAATCAGCTACGGCTTGTCCTACCAAAGCATCTCCATAAGCACAAAAAGCATAATAATCCTGAATCATTTTTTGTTTTTCTTCTTCTGTAAAATGATGCGAAGGTTTGTTGTTTAACAATCTTTTAATTTGTTCTGGAATACCAGCCAATTCAGATTTGTTAAACTCTGGAATTTTATAAGTGTGTTTAGAAAAACGCTCTCTAAAATCTGCCGGAGGCAATACAGGTGTATGAGGAAAATCAAAACCTATGTGTGCAAATACAGGTTTGTTAGGGTTTACTCCTTTAAACTTTAATTTTCCTGCGTTAAAAGGTTTGTTTTCGTTTACCAAATACTCATTTAAAAAATGTGCATAATAGCCATCTCTAGTTTTCCCTGCAGGTTGTGGACTTACTCCAGAAATAATCATTCCTTTGTATATAGATTGTTTTTTACCTTTCTTATAATGTCTGATTAAATCGTATTTTTCCGTAACTTCTTTAGCAGTATTCTTATACTTATCTGTTTGTGCATTTAATTCTTCCGAAACGTATTCAAACTTTCCTTCTGGAGTTACAAAATAAGACATATCTTTAATAGGTTTGTCAAAAGTTTCTCCTTCAACTTTTTTCCACCAACCACCACCTCCGTAGTCTGTAAATCCTTGCTCTCCTAAAGATCTAAAATCTATATCTGTTTGATATACTTTATGAGACTTGGTTTTTCCATCAGGCTTTAAACCTTTTAATCTATATCCTAATTTTCCTACATGAAATGTTTGGTATCCTAAAGATGCTAACTGTTCTGGGAAAGAAGGTTTCATGTGCTCTGCTACATTGTTATGATATTCAAATTCATACACTCCTGAACGAAACGGATAACGACCTTGATGCATAGCTGCACGTGAAGGTGCACAACCTGTAGCCTGACAATAGGTGTTGATAAACGTAGTTCCTTCTGCTGCCAATGCATCTACATTAGGAGATTCTATATAACCTAACTCACTGTTTTTTCTACCATGAAGAGCTTCGTTAAATGTTTTTACAGAATCGTAACGCTGATCATCTGTTACAATCCACAAAATATTGGGTTGTTGCTGCGCTACAATTTGTTTAGAAAAACAGATTGAAAGCGCTAAAAGTAACGTTTTATTTATTTTCATTATTCTAGTTTTACGGTTTATTTAATAGTACTCTTAACTATGTAATTGAGTATGTTTTTTTTATTTTAAAAATCTGTACAACTAAATTTAGTCCTGATTTTGTTCTTGAATTCTCGCTAATTGTTTTTTACTCAATCCTTGTCTGTAATACACATCTGGTTTGTGATTTACCCTGTGTTGTTTCATTTCTGGATCGTTAATATCTAAACTCAAATCACAATCAAAACGTACCAACATAGAGTGAAATGTATCCCAATTGGTAACATTGATAAAATGTGCAACTCCCCAAGTAATTCCTCTACCATTTTTGGTATCTGTAAATGCATCTGGCACATATGGAGCTGCAGCATAAGGCATCATTTCTGTAATAGAAGCTATTTCAAAATTTACCCAATCTTTAGCATATTGAATGGTGTTATGTTCTGGCCCATCTTTATACACCAAAGCCGCTACCCCTTCTCTAAATGGAAACAAAGATGTTTCGTGTCCTGAGGTGATTAAAGGGTTTAATTGATGTTTTGTAAATGGCCCTAAAGGATGATCGGCTATAGCCAAACCTTGCATACGCACCAACTCTGGTTTTTCACCAAAATCTGATTTGTAATAAATGTACACCTTTCCATTATGTACCAACGGATACGGATCGTGAATAGAGTACTGATCCCATTCTCCAGGTTTTCCGTTAGGAATTACAACTTTGTTGTAAGGGGTCCAAGGTCCATCAGGAGAATCTGCATAGGAAACTGCCACAGGACAATCGTCTCCACGTTTTCCGCTAGCTTCCATAAATCCTTGGTAGTATAAATAGTATTTTCCTTTCCATTCTAAAATATCCGTCGTTGTTACAGAACGCCATCCTACATTTGGTTTTTCGGGTCTTTTAATAGCCACACCTTGCTCTTCCCAAGTAAATCCATCTTTAGAAGTAGCATACCAAATTTCAGACAAATCCCAATCTGAAGAAGGAATTACATCGCTAGATTTTGCGGCTCCTTGTGGAGGTGTAGGTGTATTACGATAAGTGTACCACATATAATATTTACCATTGTGTTTTATTATTTTAGAAGGATCTCTACGAGATATGGTTCCATCATTATTATGATAATCGAACCCTTTTAGCTTTGTGTATTTAAATTGACTGAACAACTCGTTATGATGTGGTTGTGGTGCTTCATAATCTGTATAAATACGCTCCATAGCCGCACTCATTTCTCTATTTGGTTTTTCTTTAGGAAGTATAAAGGGGAAACCTTCTTGATTGCTGATGCTAGTTTTTTTTGATGTTTCTGTAGATTGACATGCTATAAAAAAAACAGCTACTAAAAACGATACAACTATCTGTTTGATCATACTGTAAATTTGTTGAGTTTATAATTTTATGATATTCTCAAAAATACAAAAGACAAACCTCTATTTTATTACTAAACAACAGGTCTAACTAAGAAAATGCAACCTATTCTACCTACAATTAACATTACTATTATATATACCCTTTATAAAATCAAGGATTTAACAGTGTTTTTTGCAAATAAACACTACAAGTTAAAAAGCACAAATATTTTAAAATGTTAAGTCAATGTCTATTTACTTTTCAGTAAAAAGTACTGTTTTGTGTCTTGTTTTATTCTGTTTTACACTAAAAAAAGTCGTTGTTTTTTTATTTATTTCATTTTTTCACAAAAAAAAGATGCTTTTACGTTAGCGTAAAAGCATCTTTTTAAATTTATAGTTGGGTATTTGATATACTGAAATTAATCAATAATTATTTCATCTATTTCCCAAGTTCCTTTAAAAGCGTTTACAGCGGGCTGAACCCCCACTTGCATAATTCTTTCTTTTATATTTTTAAACTTAGACAAGTTAATCGTATAGCTTTTATACTCTTTGCTATTTGCCGTAATAGGAATTTCTACCCACTGCTGCATACTCCAATCTACAGGAGCTGTATGAGTCCAAAAATCACCTCCTTTATTCCTACTATACAAGGCTATTTTTAAAGATGTTGCCTGAGTATTGTTTTTAATTTTTACAGTAATTTTTGAACACAATTTAGATTCTGTGTACAACCATGGAGCACTAGTTATGAAAGCATTTTTTTCTGTAATTTTTCCTAACAAGACTCCTTTTTTAAAACTTAAATCTGTTCCTTGTAAAGCTTGCCATCCCATAGTACTATTGATAAATTTAAATGGTCTTCCTGGAGCTGGGTACATTCTATCTCCTTTGGGAATCCTAATAGTTTCATCTTTGTTAAAAAACACCGGTTTTAAACTTGCTCCTCTATAAAAAGCACTAATATCATGATTTTCTTGTAACACATATTTTTGTCCATGCCAATCAAAAAAACTAGTATGTCCTCCGCTTAAAAAACTTCCTTTAAATTCATAGGGACCATATAAGTTTTTAGCCATTGCATAACGACTACCAAACACCAAGTAATACCAATTATTTCTTTTGAATAAAGTTGGTTTATCTTCTGATAAAAAGGGTTTTCCATCCTTACTTATTTTTATAGCTCTAGGCTTTGTATCTAACGATTTCATATCCTTAGCCAACGTTGCCATATAGTACGTTCCAGAACCAAAACAAATGGTATATACTCCGTCTTCTATATAAATCTCAGGATCGTAAGGATGTTCTGGCACTATGTTTTTAGGCAACAAGGGTTTTCCCAACAAATCTTTATAAGGACCTGTTATTTTATCTGCCACCATTACTCCTGTATCTATATTTCTATTAGAAAAAAACCAATAATATTTCCCATCTCTTTCAGTAATATCACCAGCCCAACAATTAGGTTGATTCCCTATGTAAGTATCTGAAGGCAAAATATTTCTATGAAAATTCCATGTTTTTAAATCTGTTGAAGACCATATTTCCCAACGATCCATTCTAAAAGAACCTTTTCCTTCCCAAGATTCGTCATGACCACAAATAGCAAATACAGTATCATTTTGCACCCACACATGTGGATCTGCCATTCCGTGTTCTGGAACAATAACATCTACTGAAATTGCATCTGGGTTGATACCGGAGGCTGCCTTGGAACGTCTTAACAATTCATTACGGATATCTTTGGCTCTTGTTCCAAAAGCATTTACGTTGCGCTTTTCTACCTCAGGATAATTTGTTCCGTTACTGGTTATATCTTTTAACGAAACTCCGTAATTACCTAACAAAGCCCAATAAGTAGCACTGTCAGAATCATCAACTCTATTTTTATTAAATTTTCCTTCGGCAAATATTTTTCCTAACGAACTTTCTTTAAACAAATCATAATATTTTTTTCCTTTTTGTGCTTGCTCAACAATTCCATATTGACCTATTCCACCACACTCATAAAACTTAATAGCTCCATCTAAAGCTCTTTGTTTTATGTAATGACAAGCGACTCCATCAGCAAAACAATTGTGTGTATGTTCTGGATTTTCTATAGTCCCTACGTAAAAATTAGAACTGGTCCAATGACTTATAAAACGTACTTTATTCAACACATCTGTTCTATTGTTTTGAATACAATAACTTACAAAAATTGCTTGTTCGGTTAAAGGGCCATAACACAATACATTTATAATTTGTTTGCTTTTGTTTACTTCTTTAAACAATGCTTGAATACTCGGATAGTCTTTTAGCGAATAACGAACATTTGGTGAAAAACTTTTTCCTTGTCCTTTAATAGACGATTCTAAAAAACGGATTTCTTTTTGATAACCTCCTATGAACTTATTCAGATTTGGCAAATCTTTTTCATAGGCTTTTCCATACGTTTGTTCTGCCCATTTTTTTTGATTCTCTGTGTTTTTATTCCAAGGATGTGTGGTACTTGCCAATACAATAGCTCGTGTATCAAAATGATTAGACATTAATAGGTAACTTGCTATTGCAGAAATATCGTCAGGATCGTTTATACCCTTACCTCCATCGCTAATAAGCCAAACGGCTGGTTTTTGAGCCAGTAACGAAAACGAAACGACGAACAATAATAAACTAATTTTTAGCCTCATAACATGTAATTGATTATTTTACTCAATACTTTTTTTTGTAGAAAAAGAAGATGCTGGCAACCCTGCCGTATTAAACAAACAGCCTTCCATATAACTTTGCCATCCGTATCTTACATTTTTAGGATCTGGAACATTTTCATTCCAAACCTGCAAAACACTACCTTTCTTAATTATTTTAGCTTTTGCCACCTGATAAACTCCATCTTCTCCTGCAATTTCAAAATTTGTTAAAGATTTTCCCATGCTTGTAATTCCTAACGGTGCTTCTTTAAAACTTATCAAAACCTTATTTCCTTCTATTTTTTTAGATTGATAAATGGGTCCAGAATACTGAATTCCTTTTACATCATAATCCTTAACCAATGCCCAAAGTGCCAAGCGCTCTCCTACTTCTTTCTTTTTTGGAGGATGAATTCTTGTTTTATGTCCTATATCATTAATAACAGCCATACCTGTATTTTTAACTGTTAACATAGTGTTTAATTGTGCTTGTTGTACACCAACCCAACCTTTTAATTTATTTCCATAAGGAGCTAATTGTACAAAGTAAAATGGAAATGCTCCTTGTCCCCAATTTTGTCGCCAACTTTTAATCATTGCAGGAAATAACCTAGAATATTGTTCTGGATTCCATCGATTTCCTTCTCCCTGATACCATATAGCTCCTTTTATCGTAAACGGAATTAAAGGATGAATCATACCATTATACAATACAGTTGCTGATTTTGTGGTAAGTTTTTTTGAAAAATCTTTTTGAAACTCAGGAAATTCATTCACAATTGTTTCTTTAGGTGTCCATGCTTGTGCAGGAGTTCCTCCTACATTACTTGAAATTAAACCTACAGGTACGTTTAAATATTTTTGCAACCTCAACCCAAAAGCATAGCCTACTGCACTAAAATCTGCAGCTGTCTGTGGAGCAGAAACCTGCCAATTTCCTTTACATGTATATAAAGGTGTGCTACTAACTTCTTTACTTACTGTAAAAAATCTAAGCTTAGAGTTAGTACTGTTTAAAATTAAATCATTACTCTGTTCTAACTCTTGTCCGGGTCCACCTTTTAAAGGCATTGCCATGTTAGATTGGCCAGTACAAATCCAAACCTCACCCAACAAAACATCTTGCAAAGTTTTGGTTGTAGATCCTTTTACTTTTATAAAAAAAGGGCCTCCTGCATGTACCGTTTTAAGAGTTGTTTTCCACTTTCCGTTAGCATCTGTTTTGGTTATTGTTTCTTCTCCCCAACTGGCATCTATCTTAACCGTTGTATTGGGTTTGTCTGTTCCCCAAATATTTACATTTGTATTTCTTTGTAATACCATGTGATCATTAAATACATTTGCCAATTTAGTTTGTGCATTGGTAACAAATACAGACAGTAACAAAATTGATACGATGAATATTTTTTTCATTTTAATTGATTTCATTTATTGATTGTTTGTTTTTACAAATTTAGCCACCTCTACCATAGGAGCAACCCATATTTTATTTTTATTGATTGCTAAAAAATCTAATAATTTATCATGCTCATCTCTTTCTACATTTAAAGAACTTCCACCACCTACACCATGAAACAAAAACACCAAAAGTTTATTTTTACTCATGGCTTGTTTTACCAACTCAATCATTTCTGCTCCAGTATGTCCTTTCATCCCATAAGCATTTATATTTTCAAGATCTACCTCTTCAACATCTTTCATTGCCCTTTTAACTCCTCTAGCTCCTACAAAACTGCTTTTAATATAGGGATAAAACAATGTATCGTTTACTTTTTTTTGTCCACAAGGAAACGCAAAAGTTCGTTCAGATTGACCATCTATTTGATGTAGTAAATTACTGGTTATTTTTATTTCATCAACCACCTTTTGCAAACTGTAGTTATTTAAATCTTTCTCTGGTGGTAACTGTACTTTTCTTTTTGGAGTATTGGCACAAGGATGCATTAACGTATGATTTCCCAATTCATGTCCTTTGTTTGCAGCAGCTTTCCAGTCGCTTTTTCTATTTACAAAATCATCTGAACTACCAATAATATAAAAAGTTGCTTTTAAATTGTGTTTATTTAAACTCGGAATCACATTCTCTAAATGCTCTTCTAAAGAATCATCATAAGTTAACACAACTGCACATTGTTTACCATTCCAAAAACTATTACTTTGAGCAGTACAATTATTAGAAATATGTATAATAGCTAAAAAGAGGAGTCTCTTAAAATATTTTTTTAGACGATTCATTCTCTTATTTTTCTGACCATCCTTTTTTAGTTCCTTTTAAATACCCAATAAACCAACCGCTTCCTTTTTGCGATGCCCAAAAAACATCTTCTCTATACGGATCTGGTTTTAAGTCTACAATTCTATCTTGTTGCCCCAAACCTTTATTAATTTTATTCCACGTTTTTCCTGCATCAAAAGACACATACGCTCCTGGGTTTAATTGTGCATTTTTATCTCTTGTTTTTGGAGGTAAAGCAGCACTTACCATTATTATTTTTGGATTGATTGGAGAGGTTTCACACTGCCAAACAAAAGGCAATTCAAAAATTTTATCCCAAGACTTTCCTTTGTCTTTACTTTTCCACACTCCCGCACCAGCATCTGTGGCAGTTTCGTTTCCACAAGAAATAAACAAATTCTTTGTTTTTCTATCCATAAACACATTGTTTACATTTTGTATTTCTGATGGGATTTTTATCTTTTCCCAATTTTTTCCTTGATTGGTTGTTTTGTACAAACCTCCATTGTCATCATTTACAGCAGCATATAATGTTTTAGGGTTGTTTACATCAAAAACAACTCTACGTACACTGGCTTTTTCATGAAATCCATCATTACTCAATTCCCATGTGTAACCACCATCTTGAGAGCGATAAAACCCAAAATCTCCTTTGGTTAATTTTTTAGCATAAGGCCCGTGTACTTGTGAAATTGGCTTACGCGTAGCACAGAAATACATATTATTAGGTTGTTTAGGATCTATAAGTAATGAATTTTGAAAAACCAAACGCATGTGCTGTGGTACATCTGCATCAAAAATAGTGGCAATGTTTTCCCATGATTTTCCTGCATTGGTAGACCTACGCAACATCCCTCTATTCTCTTGTCTGTATGATAAAAAATAAATAATATTTGGGTTGTTAGGGTGTACTGCTATCGCTCCTGGAGAATGAGATCCTCCGTGATGAATTTGACCATCTAACTGCTTTACAGCAACAGCCATTTTATCAGGATAGTTGTCTAAAGATGCTGTTTGCCACAAACCGTGCTCACCACTTCCTAAAAGATACCTGTTTTTAATACCGGTTTCTAACAACATATTTCTACCTGGCAAATTGCTATCTCCTCTACCTACCCAATGGTTAGACCCTGGAGCTGTTTCATCATCATCAATTTGCTCCCAAGACAAGCCTCCGTTTGTAGATGCCAATACCTGTTGATCTAAACAAATATATGCCGTACCATTAGCACTCAACTCTAAAAATCTATTTCCCCAAACTTCTTCTCTTCTATCCATTTCTGGTTGTAAGTGAGCAAACTTTGTATTTACATGAGTTGGGTTGTTTCTTGATTTCCAATAACTTTCTCCTTTTCTATTTTTCCAATACCCACCTTCTCTTGCTACGGCTATCCATGTTTTTCCTCCATCGTTAGATTTCCATGTACCTCCAGGCAAAAAAGATTTGTCGTGTTTGTTGTTGTGTGACAAGTAAATCTCATTCTTATTAGTTGGATTTACTTGAATACGGTGCCATACATCTAACACTTGTTTTGGCAGTTCAGGATATTTTTGTTTGATTTTTTTTGGACTGGTTTGAAACCAAAAAGCCAACGAACTCCAATACTTTTTTTCTAAAATATCACTATCAATTTTGTTCAAATCAACGGCAAGATTTCCTGTACAATTTTGCCAACTAACACCTCCATCTATACTTTTATACACTCCTCCTTTGGTTTTAACTGAGGTTCCGTGTTCAAAAAAAGCAGTTTGCTCTACCAAATACAAAATATATTCTTTGGTTTTTGCATTGTAAAAAGCATCTAAATCTCTAGGTCTATTTACAGGCAAACCTTTGGCACTAGACCCCCATGTTCTCCCCTGGTTATCACTTCTAAAAACTCCTTTATTGGTTGCTATTACAATTGTTTTACTATTGTTAGGGTTAACTAAAATTCTACCAACATCTAAATCTTTAAAATTGCCTACTTTTAAAAACTCCCATGTTTTTCCAGCATTTCTACTTCTGTAAACTCCATTGTTTTTTATTTGCTTTCCGCTTTGTCCATTTTGATGTCTCCACGTTTTCTTCACATTCCAAAAATCACCAGGACCAATGTACCAGTTTTTATCGTTAGACGGATCTACCATTATGTCGGCATACCTCCCTTTAAAAGAATGAATTTGTTTCCAACTTTTTCCTGTATCTTCTGTTTTATACAAAACTCCACTTCCTGTAATAGCCATCCCAAAAGAAGGTTTTTGATAGGAAAACATAAATTTTCGAACCCTAGCCAAATCTTTTCCATCTCCATCAACATCTTTTACTGTTTTCCAAGTTTTTCCAGCATCCCATGTGCCATAAGTGTTGTACATATCTGGAGACATCATCATTACATTTGAATTTGTTGGATGACACCAAAACTCCTCACAATAACCTGACATTCCTGGTCCTACTTGACTCCATCTTACCAAATCTGTAGAAGTTACCTTTTTAGAATTTAATTTTTTAAAATACTTTTTATTTAACTGTGCATTGGTTTGAAAAGACATCAATGCTACTAAGAACACCCCTAAATATTTATTCATTGTTTTTTATTTTTTTAATATTAAAGGAGCTACTTTTCCATAGCCATTTTTAGGTGCATCGTGTTCAGTACCATGCAAGTTGTATTTTGGTATAATTTGCAACAACTCATCACGTTGTTTTCTATGAGCTGCTGATACAGTATTCCAATCTTTAATTTTTGGAAAGCTAATTAAATCTGAAGGTGTTTTACTTACATCGTACCAAACATTGTTTCCGTCTTTCATAACCAAGTCTCCTCTTACTATTTGAGTTCCTTTGTGGTATGCATAAATCCATTCTCTGTGTTTTTCTTTTTGAGTTGTTAAAAACGGAAGCAAACTTTCTCCGTTAATTTCATAAGAATCTGGAATTTCAACTCCAGCAATATCTGCAATCGTTGGTAAAACATCAGAAATATTTACCAACACATCTTGCTCACCTTGTTTGGTCATTTTTAAAACAGGGGCATAAATAAGCATTGGAACGTGTGTTCCTCTTTGAGATATTGGGCTAGATTTTCCGTAACCGCTTGTTCCATTGTCTGCACAAAAAATAAAAATAGTATTGTCTTCTATTCCTAATTCCTTTAACTTTTTCATGTACAACCAAACCTGATAGTCTAAATAATTTACATGATTGTGAATTCCATCTTCTGTAATGGTTCCATGCGTATTGTAAACTCCATGATCTCCTGTAATATTTGGTTCTGTACGTATATATTTTTTACCATCCCAATGAACTTTAGGTGTTCCTGGCCATTTGTTTCCGCTTTTAGGATGTAAAAAATCAAAAGCATCGTGTCCTAAATGACTAGTGTGGTAAATAAAGAAAGGTTTGTTTTCCTTTTCTTTTCTTTCTATATAATCAAAAATATATTTCAATTCTACATCAGGACCAAAAGTGTTTAATCCAAATTCTTTTTTAGATTTTTTATCATTTGGCCACCATTCCAAAGGTTTTTTTGCATTGGGATTGTTCATTAATTGCACATGGGGTTTCCAATACCAACCTGATTGCACATAACTTTTTTGCGTTAACAATTCTCCCGTGTCTGCATTGTAAATCTTTTTCTTTCCTGTTTCTTTTCTAGTTTCTAATCTAAAATCTGTAGTGTGAATGGCTTTGTTGTACGATCCTTCCCCTGGTGTAAAACAACCTTCATCAAACTCAAATCCTTTTGTATTCATTTGTGTTTTACCTGCCCAGTAAGTTGCATAACCTCCTTTTTTAGCTACATGTGCAATGGTGTGTGGAGAACTTCCGTACAAATCCCAAGAACCTTTTCCATTTGGAGCTTTTCCTTTATCACTATTATGCCACCATTTGTGTAAATGAGCATATCTACCTGTCATCATCATGGCTCTACTTGGTCCACATACGGTAGCAGCCCACGTTGTTTTTATATACACCCCTTTTTTAGATAAATTATCTAACACAGGAGTTTTAGCTCTATATTTTAAGTCTTGTGTATCACCACCTTTTAAATTTCCTCCCTTAGGCAAAGTCCAAGTATCCGATCCGTAAAAAGGCAATTCACGAGCACTAATATCATCTGCATACAGCAAAATAATATTAGGTTTCTTTTGTGCATTTACAAAAAAGGTTGATATGCTAACCACCAACAATGCTAGTTTTTTTAGTTTATTCATTTTTAATGTCCATTAAGTACTACAAAACAATATTGCAGCTTTATTTATGTATAATTATTTTACGTGTTATTTTTAAGTTTGATGAAGTTATAACTACCAAATAAACTCCATTCTTAAGATTAGAAACATCTATTCCTTGATTTACAAACCTACCTGATGTTATTCTTTTTCCATGAATGTTTACCATGGTATATTCTGCTTTTTCTGAGTTTGAAATTCCAGAAACAAATACCTGATTTCCTTGAACAGGATTTGGGTACAAACGAACTTTAGTTTCTGTTGCTACACTAGGAGTTGTTAAATTTTCTGTTTGAATAATAGCCTTGTACCAAGCACTACCCCAACCTGCACACCACAATACATTTTGATCTACAGGATCTGGTTTTAAGTCTACAATTCTATCTGAATGTGCCAAGCCTTTGTTTATTTTAGCCCATGTTTTTCCGGCATCTAGAGACAAATAAGCTCCTGGATTTAAAAACTCATTTAATTTGTTTGGAACTTGAGCTGCTACCGAAATAGTAATAATATTAGAGTTTGTAGGAGATACTTCTGTTTGCCATACATAAGGAGCTTCAAAAATTCGTTCCCAAGTAACACCATCATCCGTACTTTTCCAAACACCACCACCTTCTAAGGTACCAGAACGAGATCCTGTGGAAATAAATAGGTCTTTGGTATTTCTATCTATAAAAATGTTATTTACTGATTTTATCACCGAAGGAAGACTCATTTTAGTAAAATCTACAGCTCCGTTTACCGATTTATACAACCCACCAGAATCATTAGTTCCCCATTGATTCATAGCTGCAAAAATTACTTGAGGATTGTCTGGGTGCATGGCTATTCTATTAATACTAGACCCTGCAGGAAAATCATGGTTACTAACCGACCAATTAAAACCTCCATCTGTAGAACGATATACTCCGTATTCTCCTTTGGTTAAATCTACATTGGCACCACCTCCAACTTCTGAAATAGGTTTGTATATAGATGTAAAATACATATTGTTAGGATTTACAGGATCTATAATTAAAGAGTACTGAGTCCCTACAGATTCCCATGATCCATTATCGGCTTCAAAAATGGTAGCAATATTTTCCCATGTTTGTCCTCCATCTGTAGTTCTTCTTAATTTTCCTCTATGAGATTGTCTCCATGCCAAAAAATAAATAATATCAGGATTGTTTGGATGAACAGCAACTGTAGAAATAGAATGCGCACTATAATTCCCACTATGATCGTGTACTTGTCCTTCTATTTGCTCTACTGCTACAGCATCAGAATCTGGCCAATCTCCAATATCTGTTGTTTGCCACAATCCGTGTTCTCCACTACATAACAAATTTCTTCCTGGCACTCCTGTTTCTAACAATAAAAATCTTCCAGGTAAATTGGTATTTCCTCGTCCTATCCATTTGTTACTTCCGTTTGCTGTTTCGTCATCATCTACCTGAGACCACGAAACTCCTTTGTTATTTGATCGCAACAATTGTTGATCTATTCCTGTAAACACTTGCCCTATGGAATTTATAGCCAACATTCTAGCCCCATCACCTTCCGAACCTTCGTCTTGTGCTATTTGCAAATGTGCAAAATCTATATTAGCTCCTATGGGGTTGTTTTTGGCCTGCCAATAAGCTTTGTCTTTTTCTGCAATCCAATATGCTCCGCTTCTTGCACAAGCAAACCAAGTTACTCCTCCATCTTCAGATTTCCATACATCACCAGGACCAAAGCCCTTGTCGTGTTTTTTATTATGAACCAAATACAACTCATTTTTATCTATAGGATTTACAACCAATCTATTGTAAACAGGCATTGTCCAAGTTGGGTAAGTTGTGTATGTGTTTTTAGATACTGATTTTGAAATCCCCAACCAATGAGCAACTGTTCTATGGTATCGATCTCTTACCCAATAATCATTTATTACCTGAAGGTTTAACCCTAAGTTTCCTGTTATGCTTTGCCAAGTTAAACCTGCATCTGTACTTTTATACACACCACCTGTAGTTGTAATACTTGTTCCATTGGGAGTGTATTTCGTTTGTTCTACGGTATATAAAATAAACTCTCCTGTGCTGGCATTGTAATAAGACGTTAAATCCCTTGGTAAGTTATGAGGCAATCCGCTGGCACTAGCTGTCCAAGTTTCTCCAGTATCTGTACTTCTATACATACCATGACTAGTGGCCATAATTAGAACCGATGGATTTGCAGGGTTAAAAACAATTCGTCCTACATCTAAATCCGATGAAATTGAAGTGGCTACTTTTCTCCAATTTTTCCCCTTGTCTGTAGTTTTCCATACATAACCATAATCTGCTCTGCTAATTTTAATTCCATTTGGGCTGGCTAAGCTTCTGTGATTTTCTTTTACGTTCCAAAAATCTCCAGCACCTAAAAACCAAATATTATCGTTTGTAGGATGTACTGCCAATTTAGAATGTGCTTTTCCCATGGTATTTAAATAACTCCAAGTTCTCCCCCTATCATGTGTTTCAAAAACTTTACCACTAGTTTTACTTCCTGTTTGGTTGTTATCGAACAACATTCCATAATCTGGATTTGTTAATGAGAATTTGATATCTATAACACGTCTTAAATCAATACCTGTTCCATCATAATCTTTTAATGTTTGCCAACTTTTCCCATTGTCCCAAGTTCCAAAAGCAGCATGCATATCTGGTCCGCTAAACATAACATTGGTATCGGTTGGATGACACCAAAACTCTTCGCAATACCCAGAGGTTCCAGGCCCAAAACTCTTCCAAATTACTTGATTGCTAGAGGTTACTTTTTGTGTTTTTATTTTTTCAAAAAACGGAATTTCGTCTACAACATCAACAGTATTTAAGACTGCATAACCTAAGGTTTCATCAATTGTCCATATAGTAGAAAAATTAAACGTGCTGTAATTACTAGCTGTTTGTAATTCGTTGGTACTTAATGCTGTTGCATTCACATCTGCAGCACCAGAAGCGGCAGCATAAAAAGAGTGAGTAGGTTCTTTTCCATTCTTATTGCCTGTAGGATCATCGTTCTGAACCGTAGTAATAGCGGGGTTGTTGTTAGATATGGTTCCATAAAACGCTACTCTACTAATTGTGTGCTGCCCTCTTGTTGCCCCTACAATTCCTCCCGAAGCCCAATTTGCTGTAATAGAAATAGAGCTATAACAATCTTGAATTGTGCAAAGACCTGCATTCCACGCTACTCCAACAATACCACCTGCCCAACCAGAACTCCCTACATTGATATTTCCGTTTTTAGTATAACAATTGGTTACAGAACCACCTGTCATGTACCCTACAACACCTCCAACTCTTGAAATTCCATTCGCGTTTATTTCTATATTCTCTATTCCTAAATTACGTACCGCCCCATTAAAGCTTCCAAAAAAACCAGTTCCTTCACTTGCTTCGTTAGGTGTAATTGTTAAGTTGATTATTTTCTGATGATTTCCATCAAAAAAACCACCAAAGCTTGCGGATGCATTTCCTATAGGACTAAAAGATTTTCCTGACATATCAATGGTATTTGTCAGTTTAAAGGCTTTATCCTCCCAATGATTTTGTGTTGTAGATAGCGCTATTAAATGTGTGGCATTTTTTATTAGATAAGGGTCTGCCTCTGTTCCAGAACCTCCTCCATATTGTGCTTTTGCTTTTGATACAATTCCTAAAACAAATAGTACTAATAATAGCTTACACACAACTGTAGTGTTTAAAATTGTAATTTTACGCATACACTTTAGATTTAAACTGTTAGATATTATCATTTTTTCAATGAATGGTAATATTACCTTAAAAGACAGCAAATAAGTAGATGATATGTTTTTTTATGTATAAAAAATGGTTCATATGCTTTCTAATATTTTAAAATAAGCACATAAAAAGCCCTGTCTATATACATTATTGACAGGGCTGTTTTTTAAAACTAAAAAAAGACTTTATTTATTTTTTTAACGATAGTTTATAATCATGTGCACCTGGAGCAAAATTGCTATGAAAAAGTTGAGTTCCATCACCTCTTTTTCCCCAATTTACTTCTACTCTATCATCTCCTAAAACAATGTTGATTAACTTTTCTTTCATTTGCTTTACAATCTTAGCATACTTTTTATCAAAAGCTAAATTGTGAATTTCATTAGGATCTTTTTTCATATCATACAAAGCCGGATCTAAATCTTGATAACTTGCATTTAAAGCCCAATTCATGTTTTCTCCTCGTTTTTTTGTAGGACGAGTTTGCATAGAAAACACGTAATCTTTAGTACGGATATAAGCTCTTGGTCCTGTTACAGCATGACTTTCACCTACAATATAATCTCTTTTAGGAGCTTTTTTAGAGACTACTTTCTGCATATCTAATCCATCTAAATAATCATATTCAGACTTTTTTAAATCTGCACCTGCTGCAACCATTATTGTAGGTGCAATGTCTACAAACTCGGTAAAATCTTTAACCACCTTACCTGCTGGAAACGCTTTTTTATCTGATGATACCACCACTATTGGGTTGTGACTATCTATTTTCCATGAAGTAAATTTAGAAACTGCACCATGGTCATTTAATTTCCAACCATGATCTCCACAAACATATACCACCATCCAAGGTTGGTTTTTACTTTTACTGTAGGCAACAAAATCATCAACAGCTTGCCCCACTAACGCATCTCCATAAGCACAAAAAGCATAATAATCTTGAATCATTTTTTGTTTTTGTTCATCTGTATAATGATCCGAGTAAGAACTTTTTACTTGCTTTTGCAATTGCTTAGGCATTTTTTGAAATTCTTTTTTATCAAAATTAGGCACCTTATACCTATGTTTTTGAAAACGCTCTCTATAACTTGCTGGTGGCAATACTGGTGTGTGAGGAAAATCGAATCCAATGTGACAGAACAAAGGCTTTTCTGTATTTACACCTTTGAATGATCTAGACCCTACCTTAAATTTTTTGTTTTCACTTTTTAAGAAATCTCCAAAAATAGATGCATAATATCCATCTCTTGTTTTTCCTGCTTTTCTAGGACTAACTCCACTAATAATAGGAGCTGAAAATGGAGTTAAAGCTCCTTTCTTTTTATTGTACTCCATAAAAAGATCATACTTTTCCATTATTTTTTTAGCACTTCCTTTGTACTCCGGAAACCTTTGTTCTAAATCATTAGATCTATATTCAAACTTTCCTTCTTCAGTAACAAAAAATTCCATGCTTTTAATTGGCTTTTTCAATTTTTCTCCGTCCAATTCATAAAACCAATCTTTTCCCCAATCTGTCAGCCCATCTTTACGCAACTGCTTAAAGCTAACATCTTGCTGGTACATTTTTGCCGACTTTAATTTTCCGTTTTCTTTAGTTCTTAAACGAACTCCTAATTTACCAATGTGTAAAGTTTCATAACCTAACGCAGCCATCTGCTCTGGTAAAGTAGGCTTAAAATGTGGTGCTTTGTTGTTGTGATACTCAAACTCATACACCCCTGAACGGAATGGATAACGACCGTAATGCATAGAAGCACGAGAAGGTGCACATCCTGTTGCCTGACAATAGGTATTGATAAATGTTGTTCCTTCTTGCGTTAATCTATCTACATTTGGAGATTCTACATACCCCAACTTACTCATTTCTTGGCCATCAATCATTTTGTTAAATGCTCTAATAGCATCATAACGCTGATCGTCTGTTAAAATCCAAAGAACATTGGGTTGTTGTTTTTGTGCCCATGTTGTCTTCATCAATAAGACAAAAGCAAATAGCACTAATAATGCTGTTTTATTTAATTTCATAATTTATATTTTTATTTTAACCAACCGTTCTTAGATTCGTTTAAATAAGCAATGTACCATCCAGACCCCCATGCAGCGCTCCAAATTACATTTTTGTTATATGGGTCTGGTTTTACATCTACCATTTTATTAGGTTGCCCCAAACCTTTATTTATTTTTTTCCAGCTTTTTGCTCCATTGGTTGACAAATAAATTCCTGGATTTTTAAATTTTGAAGGATAATGACCTGCAACACTAATTATAATTAAATCTTCGTCTACAGGAGATGTTTCTACTTGCCATACAAAAGGGGCTTTAAAAATTTGTTCCCAAGATTTTCCATTATTTTTACTTCTCCATACACCACCTTCTTCATACGTACCATTTTTTCTACCTGTAGCTATATACATGTATTTGTTATTTCTGTCAACAAACACATTATTAACAGCTTTAATTTCAGACGGAATACGCATTTGTTCCCAAGTAGTACCTTTATTAGTTGTTTTGTACAAACCTCCATTATTATCATTTAAAGCAGCATAAATAACATTTGGATTCTCTGGATCCATAGCCAATCTTCTTACGCTTGCTCCTTTATGAAATCCTTGATTACTTAATTCCCAAGTATATCCTCCATCAAAAGAACGATAAAATCCTAAACCTCCTTTAGTTAATTTTGTCGATCCATCTCCTACTTCTGCAATTGGTTTTCTGATAGTACAGAAATACATATTTTTAGGTTCTTTAGGATCGATCATTAAAGAATATTGAGCTACCAAACCTCTATAAGAAGGGTTGTCTCCTTTTAAAATGGTAGAAATGTTTTCCCATGTTTTTCCTCCATCTGTACTTCTTCTTAATTTTCCTCTATGCTCTTGTCTCCAAGCCAATAAATAGATAGTATTTGGATCTTTAGGATGTACTGCTACCGTAGACGCGGAATGTAAAGAATGATGTCCTTTAACATCGTATATTTGCCCTTCTATTTGTTCTACAGCAACTGCTTGTTTATCTGGCCAGTTTTCTAAATCGGTAGTTTGCCACAAGCCATGCTCTCCACTACACAACAACCTTCTTTCTTTTATTCCGGTTTCGTGCAACATAAATCTACCTGGCAAGTCACTATCCCCTCTACCAATCCATTTTCCACTTCCTGGAGACGTTTCAAAATCATCTACTTGTTTCCATGTTTTTCCTCCGTTATTTGAACGAATAGTTTGCTGATCAATTCCCATAAACACTTCTCCTTTGGCATTGATTGCTAACATACGGTTACCAGAACGCGCTGGCTGATTGTCCATGTAATTTTGTAAATGTGCAAAAGCTATATTGGTTCCTGTAGGATTATTTCTTGCTGACCAATATGCTTTGTCTTTTCCACTTAACCAATACATTCCTTGTCTAGCACATGCAAACCATGTTTTTCCTCCATCTTCTGTTTTCCAAGCATCACCGGCACCAAAGGTTTTATCGTGTTTTTTGTTAAATACCAAATACACTTCGTTAGGGTTTGTAGGATTTACTACCAAACGATTGAATACTGGTAATGTTGATGAAGGCAATTCTTTGAACGTATTTTTAGCTTGTTTTTTAGGCATTCCAAACCAATTAGCAATAGCATTGTAATAACGATCATGCTCTGGTGTAAAATTGATTTTATTTAAATTGATGTCTAAATTTCCTGTTACGTTTTCCCAAGTTAATCCTCCATCTACACTTTTATACACTCCTCCTTTTGCTATTGTTGAATTTCCTTGTTTTTCATAGACAGTTTGCTCTACCAAATACAATATAAAATCTCCTGTTTTTGGGTTGTAATAAGAAGACAAATCTCTTGGTAAATTGTTAGGTAACCCTTTGTGAGCAGGTTTCCAGTCATCTCCACCATTATCGCTTACAAACAATCCGTGACTTGTAGCAATAATCATATGGTTTGGATGATTTGGGTGAATAATAATTCTTCCTACATCTAATTTATCAGAAATATTTGTGGCTATTTTTTTCCAAGATTTACCTCCATTTTCTGTTTTTAAGATATAGCCATAGCTTGCTCTTGAATTTAAAGTTCCATGTGGTTTTTGTAAACTTCTATGGTTATTTTTAACATTCCAAAAATCTCCAGCACCTATAAACCAAATTTTATCATCTTTAGGATGAATGGCTACTTGAGTATGCGCATTGGTATATTTACTCCCCTTACCCTCTCTTGGAATTTTATATATTTCTTTCCAACTCCTTCCTCTATCATTAGTTGTATATACTCCACCAGCTCTTTCTATAGCCACACCAAAATCAGGATTTTGTGTAGAAAAATCGATATCCAAAACACGTTCCATATCTCTACCATCACCATCGGCATCTTTTATACTATGCCATGATTTTCCATTGTCCCAAGATCCATAACTCACGTGCATGTCTGGCCCCATAAACATTACATTTGTATCTGTAGGATGACACCAAAACTCCTCATTATAACCAGACATTCCTGGTCCAAATTGCTTCCATTCAATAGAATTATCAGAAACAACTCTTTCTTTTCTAATTTCTTTGAAAAACTTTTTTTGACTTTTAGATACTTGTGCATAACTACCCAAAGCAACAAACATAGCCAAGGCTACTGAAATGTATATTTTTTTCATTTTATCTGTATTTCTATTTTATTTAATCAACTGCCAAGATCTTACCCAATCATAAGATGTTGTTCTTTCTTCTTTGGTTCCTGTTAAACCACCATCTGCAGGCACAGGATTCCAATTGTAAGTTTCTGTAACCATTCTTAAATGCATAGGAATGCTAAAATCTGCTGATGGTGTAACTTTGTTAACCAAAACACCATCTAAAAAAAACAACACTTCTTTTTCATTTTTCCACCAAACTCCGTAGGTATGAAAATCTTCGTACACCTTTCCCTTTTTTAAAAGAGCATTTCCGCCTTTGGTACCTTTAGCTATATTACATTCTTTTGGAATACCTCTACTGTGCGTATTTGAACCCATTCTATACGTAGCATCTTGAGCAAATTTTTTATTTGTGGTAACCTTACCAACACACTCTTGTATATCTAATTCTGTAGTTCTTTTATCACAACCTGTTAACTCTCTTTTATCACTAATTAACCAAAAAGTAGAAGACATAAACGTTTTACTAGCTTTCATTTTACATTCGTAAAATCCATACGTCATACCCTTTTTTGAGCCAACCAAACCACAAGCATGTGTAAACTTTTGTTTGTTTTTTGTAACTGGAGCAGGTAATTTATAATTGGTTATTCTTAACTCTCCTCTTTCTACCTTAATTGTATTGTTTACAAACAAACCAGGTGCACGACCAATCCATCCTTTTTGCATGTGCCACTTTTGATCATCCAATTTGTTTCCTTCAAACTCATCAGACATACTTTTTATTAGTTTCCATTTTTTAGCAGAAAGATTCAATCCATCATCATTTACAACATAAGGTCCTTTTTGAGCACTTGTCTGCACAAACATTCCTAATACAAGAATTACAATTCTATATTTAGCTTTCATTTATATTTTAATTTTATCGATACAATCAAAATTCACTAAAATTAACAGCAATGATTGTAAAAAATGTTTTTTAAAACATCATAAATGATTTTAAGAAAAAATATATTTCTGTTTACCCCCCTTTTTTGTTACTTCCATTTTTATAACCAAATACTTCCTTTTCTTTCATAAAAAAAATAAAACAAACTTTAAAGGAACATCCTGGAGCTAAGCCTTTACAACCGTATACACTCTATTTTATTTAAATGTTAAGAATACATTCCTTTGTATTGCTTCATTATATCATTCTGATTAATTCTCTAATACAAACCATCAAACACAGAGCAATAAAAATTTTATATAGAACTGATGCATTTCTAAAAACTAGACAATCTATAGACAAGGAGGTGAAACATCCTAAAAAACAGGTGATACAGGTGTTTTTAGAGATACCCTATAAAAACAAACGGAAGCAATTCTTTATTAAAAACTCAACCAAACTATATAGTCTTGTTTAAGTCTTAAACAAACGCAAAAAAGACACAATTATAAAAACCCATTATTCAACCACAAAAACAACTAATTTTTTAATAAAAACCACTTTTAACAATTACAAAACACAATAAAACAAGAATCTATTATCAATTAGATAAATAAACACTTATTTAACCTAATTTTTACATAAAAAATTTACTATTTGCTCTTTTCAACAAAAAAAACATAACACAATACCCCCTTAAATGGATTCTATTACACAAGACTAAAAAACAACAAATGTCAATTTAAAAACAAAATTAAACACCTAAAAAGCAGCTACTTAAAAAAAACAGTCTATTTTTTTAAGATAATTTTAAACTATAAAAAAACTAAAAAAAACACACATTTAAAGTGTACATAATATTAACAAAAAACCTCAAAAAATTTAAGAACCCCAATAAAAACAAGGGGTTAAACAATACACAAAGAAATAATCAACATTTGTTCCCCCAGGCTAATCATTTAACCTACTCATATTGACTGATTCTATAGAAATTCTTAATTGAATTTTAAACATACAATTAAACTATGAGATTTAAATTAGATAACTTAAAAGCTAAGAGGGTACTTATTACGCTCATTAGTGTTTTTTGTTTCGGTTTTATGCACGCACAATCGAAAAAGATTTCGGGGAACGTTAGTTCAAGTGATGGGCCTATAATTGGAGCAACTGTAAGCGTAAAGAGCACAGGTAAATTAACCATTACAGATTTTGATGGTAATTTTGAAATTAATGTGAACAACAATGATGTTTTGATTGTAGACTATTTAGGTTACACAAAACAAGAAATTCCTGTAAAAGGAAAAACAGTTATTAAAGTAGACCTAGAACAAGATGCTGCTCAATTAGATGAAGTAGTTGTTGTAGGATACGGTGTTCAGAAACAGAAAGAGGTAACAGGAGCAGTTGCAAATGTAAAAGCAGAAGTTCTTGAAAAAACAACAACTTCAGACATTGGTTCTGCTTTACAAGGTCAAATTTCTGGGGTTAGTGTTACATCTAGTTCTGGAGAACCTGGTTCTGAGGCTAACATTTTAATTCGTGGGTTTAGTTCTTTATTAGATGGACAGAACAAGCCTTTATATGTCGTAGATGGAATTCCTTATGACAATGACCCAGGATTAAGTGTAAGTGAAATAGAAAGTATTGATGTATTAAAAGATGCTGCATCTGCTTCTATATATGGTACTAGAGGTGCCGGAGGGGTTATTTTAATTACCACTAAACAAGGTAAGGTTGGTGATATGAGAGTAAGCTTTAAAGCAGAGTATGGTATTCAGAAAATTACCAGTAATACTCCTTTAATGGATTCTTCTGAGTTTTTATATACTAGAATTAAATTAGCTTCAGACCTTCAAGGTTCTTTATATGAAGAGCAATGGAATAGAGCAGCACAAAATCCTGCTGAAGCCCTAAACAACACCAACTTAGAAAAAACAATTTTAAACGACTTAGCTCCTATTGAAAACTACAATTTAAGTATTTCTGGGGGTAAAAAAGATTTATTATACAACTTTAACGCCAACTACTTTGGACAAGAAGGAGTTTTAATGAATACAAATTTTAAAAGAGTTAACCTAAGATCTAATGTAAAGTATACATCTGGAAAACTTAAAATAACATCTGGATTTACTTTTAGAAAAGATGACAGAGATAGACCAGCATGGAATATTTTAAATCAAATTTACGAATATGATCCTTACAGACCAGATGTAGATTTATCTTCTAACAACTTTGATATAGGAACAGACAATGACGACTCTAACCTAGCCAATGTAAATAATATTTTAAGAACTTTAAAGCAATCTTCTCAAGTAGATTTAAACTTTACGGCCATTAACTTACAATTAGATTATCAGTTAACAGATAATTTAACAATAACTGCTAGAGCTGGAGGAAACTACTCAAACGACAGAACTGACTCTTACAGACCTGAAGTACAAGTTACAAATGCTGACGGTGAAATTATCGTTCCTGTTTCTGCATGGCAAAGGTCATCTATGCAAAACACACATACACAAAGTTCTAAATTAACTTACGAAACAATTGTGAACTACAAAAAGAGTTTCGATAGACATAATCTTGATTTAGTTTTTGCCAATTCCATACAAGAATCACAAAACAAATCATTTTATGGTAAAAGATCTTTAAACGCTTATGGTGATGACATTACTGTTTTAGATGCCTACTTAGGGTTTCCTGAAACAGGTAGTAATGGTAATGATTTTACCAAAACATTAACAGGATACTTAGGAAGAGCACAATACAACTATGCAGGTAAATACTTAATAAGCGCTAGTATAAGAAGAGATGGTTCCTCTCAATTTGAAAAAGAAAACAGATGGGGATGGTTCCCTTCAGTTTCTGTAGGATGGAATGTTTCTGATGAATATTTTTGGAGTCCATTAAAATCTGTTGTTAAAAACTTTAAAGTAAGAGCTAGTTACGGTACTACTGGTAATGATAGATTTGGTGCATATCAAACAAATGGATATGTTTATAACCGATACAATTACGTATTTGGAGGAGCTAGTGAAGATAATTTCACAGAAGAAATTGCATACGGTATTACTAGAACATCTCACTACAATAAAGATTTAAAATGGGAAACTTCTATTGAAAAAAACTTCGGAGTAGATTTAGGCTTGTTTAACAACCAATTAACTCTTACTTCAGATTACTACATTTCAGACAAAGAAGATTTATTATACCCTGTTTTAGTACCTATATCATCTGGTATTGGAACTAGTTTCTCTAACCGTTCTGTAATGCAAAATATTGGAAACATGACCAATAAAGGTTTTGAGTTTGCTGTAAAGTTTAGAAGCAGAAAAGGAAAATTAAAATGGAATACTTCTGCTACGTTTACAACTAACGAAAACAAAGTTACAAAAACAAGTCCTACCAATCCTTTTAGCTACTTAAACGGAGGATATGTAGGTAGAAATAGTAACGACATTGTTACGGCAATTACTGAAGGATATGAAGCTGGTGCTTTCTTTTTATTAAAACAAGATGGTATTATTAATACTCAGGAAGAATTAGATGCATACACTTCTAATAGCACAGACAGCAACGGAAACGAAATAAAAGGTATTACTTCTGTAGATGGTTTTACACCAAGGTTAGGAGACTCTAAATTTATAGACACAAACAACGATGGAGTAATTAACGATGACGATAAAGTATATGCTGGTAGTGGTACTCCAGATTTTGAAATAGGATGGAATTACAATGCTAACTACAAAAACTTTGATTTTTCTATGCAATGGTATGGTTCTTTTGGTGCAGAAATTATGAATGGTAACAAAGCCTATGCATACCAAGTAGGAAGACATAAAGATGTTTTTTACGGATGGGCTGAAAACAACACTTTAACTAGTGTACCAGAGTTCAGAGGTACCAACAACGTAAACAACAATGCAACCTACTCTTATAGAAGTATTAGCGATTACTTTTTAGAAGATGGATCTTACGTAAGACTACGTAACATTGCTTTAGGATATACTATCCCTAAAAAATTGACTCAAAAACTAGGAGTAAACAGATTAAGATTTTATGTACAAGCACAAAACGCTTTAACGTTCACAAAATATACTGGTTTTGATCCTGAAGTTGGTAATAATGGACTAAGTACTAGAGGTTTAGATAGAGGTACTTTCCCTATGTCTGCTCAATACAAAGCAGGATTACAATTACAATTTTAATTAGCAAAAAACAAGTACAATGAAAAATAAAAGATATACTAAAAAATTACTGATCTTACTTTCAGTTTTTTCATTAGGTGCATGTAGCGATGACTTTTTAGATGCTAACAACCCTAATGCTGTAAGAAGCGATCAATTTATAAAAAGTAATGACAACTTAAGCTCACAACTAAACGCAGCTTATAGTAGTTTTTCTAAAGATGAGGCCATTTCTACATTAATGGAATATGAACGTAGTGACATGGTTTACCCAGGAGGAATAAGACCCTACACTGCAGGAAACGAACCTTTCTACACACAAACATTTAACAACTCTAATAGAAGTATTAGTGATAAATGGGCTTCATTATTCGAAGGAGTATTTAGAGCTAACCAAGTAATTGCTGGGTACGAAAGAATTAAAGGAGGATACGAAACAGAAATAGACTCTTTAAAAGGAGTACTATTATATGCACAAGCCAGAGCTTTAAGAGGATATTTCTATTTTCAATTATCAAACTCTTTTAACCAAGGTGAAGTTCCTTTGTTTGATCAACCTTCTGAAAGTCCTGCAGAAACACAAAAACCAAACTCTAGCAAACAAGAAGTTATTGATTTCTATAGAGAAGACTTAACTTACGGAATGAATAACCTTCCTTTACAATGGAAAACAGGTTATATTTTAAACAGAGGTGGAACAATTGAAGGGCCTAGCGGAAACCAAGTAAATTATATTGCCGATGCAGGTGATTTAGGAAGAATTAGTGCAGGAGCATGTGAGGCTTTGTTAGGAAAAAGCTACTTATATCAATACGATTTTAAAAATCCTGATATGGGAATACTTACCAAAGCAAAAAAACACTTTGAAAGATTATTACCAGATGTAGGTGAAGATGGAGGATACGGATACCAATTGGCAAACCATGTTGGTGACAACTTTACTTCTCAAAATGAATTCAACTCAGAATCTATTTTAGAAGTAAATTACTCTATCGATTTAGCTCAAACACTATCTGGAGAAGAAGCTCTTCATAACGAATTATCTTTACGTTTAGGAGCTGGAATTTACAATCCAGCAATATCACCAGCCTCTTGGATGGTTGTACAATATCAAAGAGATTCTATCGATCCAAAAAGAGACATGAATCAATTAGGAGTCAACCCAGATTTTGATCCATTATCACCAGAAGACAAGTACAAAAACCCAAGTCAAAAACTAAAAAAATACTCTCATAGAATGTCTCACTCTATTGCCTATATAGATGACACAGACTCAAAGTATTATGATGGAGAAATGACTGAATTAGTTTCACATCCAAGAGCTATTAAACAATTAGCAAACTGTTTTATGTGGAAAAAATTAACCAACTGGGATATAACCTCTAGTGAAACAGGTTTAACTACAGATGGTAGATCTGGTGTAAACATGAGATTAATTCGTTTAGCAGATATTTATTTAATGTACGCAGAGTGTATACTTGAAGAAGGAGATATTACAGAAGCACGTAGAATTATTAACAAAATAAGATACCGTTCTGGAGTTGTATTATTAGGTCCAAGTACTGGTTCTGAAGAGTTTTCTGATGCTACCTTTACAACCGATAACGGAGCTGTAGCCCTAGACATTAACGGAAATGGTCAAATAGGAGGAACAGGTAAAGAAGACATTTATGAAAATATTTCTTATGACTCTTACGAAGTGTTAAGATACCACTTACGTCATGTAGAAAGACCTTTAGAATTAGCACTTGAAGGAAATGCGATTAGAACTATAGATTTAAGAAGATGGGGAGTAACCAAAGAAAGATTCCAAGAACTTGCAGAAAGAGAATATGCTGTTGGAGGTTACATAGCACAAAACCCTGCAGACCCTACCAAAACGGTAAACAGATGGAGTGTTCAAATTTTCCCATTGTATTTTCCAACAATAAGTGCAGATTTAGGTGGTTTTCAAGACATTTATCATGTATATGATGAAAAATACGAAGGACATATAGCTTCTGATCCACTTACAGATAATGACAATGTGTTAAACTTAAATGCAGCTACAGTAAAATTAGCGGGGGCAGTTGTTAGTAGGTCTGATGAAGTTATAGCTTCTAGACGTTTAACTGCATCTTATTTTAAAGATATGGTAGAAGCAAGCATTAATTACGATGATACTAAAGCTTATTTACCAATTCCTATTACTGAATTGAACTCTAACGCATCTAATTAAAATTAAAAACAACAATTATGAAAAAATTATATTTAATCGCTAGTTTCGTCTTCCTTTTTATGGCAATGGGTTGCCAGGAAGACGAATACGAAGCTCCGAGTTCACATTCTGTTTTAGCTTGGAGAACTTCATTAATATCAAACTCAGATGATCCAGCCTTAGCCAATGTACCTAAAGGAAATTACATAACTTATTTAGATCATTCTGCAGGAGCCATAGAACATTATTGGTACATTGAACAAGGAGATAGATTTGTAAAAGGTCCATTACCAGACAATAAGTACAATGATGATTCTAGAAGTGTTATTGCTAAATCATTATTACCAGAAGGTACAACTGTTTCTAAAGAAAAATCAGTAGCTGTTGCCTTTTACAACACTCCTGTAAGTAAAGTTAGACTATACAATGTATACAACGATTCTGTTAGTTTTGAAACCGTAAACGCAGGTACTATTTCTTCTGTTTATGATGAAGACAAAAAGAAATGGATTGTAGACAAAACTTTTGAAATAAATGTTTTTGATTCTATTATACCTGGATTAAAAATATTAAGTAATGGGGTTGAAATTTCTCAATTTACTGAAGGAGATGAAGTTTCTGGAGATACGCAAACCATAGACTTAGAAGCAGGAAATGTTATTTCTTTTGAAGACATTAGTAATTTATTAGCTTCTAGACCTCACTACAGAAAATGGTTCTTAATTAACAACCAAACAGGAGATACTGTTCAGAAAATTGAAAACGAATCTTTTGGAAACTCTTACCAACAAGCAATTACACACGATGTAATGTTTACAGGAGTTGGTGAATTCCGTACGGGTATTCAACTTAAAAGAGTGGCTGATGCTCAGCTAAACATTTTCTCTGGAGATAATGCTGTGTTAAACTTCCCTGCTATTGTAAATGTAACGCAAGGAACAAACCTAAGTTTAGTTGGTGAAATTACAGAAACTATTGATGAAGAAATTGAATTGACATTTAATGGAGATTTAGATGCTCCTGCGATTGATTTAAAAGATCATTTTACTGTAAATGTAAACGGAACCCCTATAGCTGTTGCAGAAACTAAATTAAAAGAGGGTTCTAAAAATGTACTACAATTAATAATGTCTGAAAAAATATATCAAAATGATGTTATTACAGTTTCATATGATGGTACAGGAAACTTAACCTCTGGAGCTCATAGTACAGAAGCAGAAGTAATTACTAATGCTCCTGTTGAAATGTTTGACTTTGAATATGTACCTGAAGAAGTAGGAAACATGAACTTATTTACACCATGGTGGAGAAATAGTACACATGTAGAATTATCATCAGAGCAATTTGTTACAGGAACACAAAGTTTAAAAATTGCTATTGAACCAGGTGAACCATCTGCAGAAGCAGGTTACACATTTACTTCTAACAAACCAGAATTATTAGAAGGTAGAACCTATACTATTAAGTACAAAATATACATTGATACTCAAAATGGATTGCCTAAACCTTCTGAAACTGCGGTAGATAATAACCCTAATTCTGTACTAGACATTCAATTATTCTTGCTAAACGACTGGGGCTTCTCTGCAACACAAGTAATTCAAGGACAAGCTGAAGCAGACTTAGAAACAGATAAATGGATAGAAATTGAAAGAACCTATACTAGAGGACCTAGAACTGTTGAAAAACTATGGTTTAGAGCTAGAGCGGTTTCTAAAAATAGTAAAGCTGTTATTTACATAGATGATGTTTCTATTAAAGAATACGATGTAAGACCTTAACAATCTTATATTTAGTATAGTTAGTTTATATTATGAACGCTTAGGTGAAAACCTAAGCGTTTTTTTGCACCTATATTCTATGCTAAAAACTCATCTTTAAAAATCAAATTATTATTTTTTTACTTACCCTCTCCTAGCTTCTTTTATTTAATATATTTCTTAAAGATTTATTTATATTTACCTAGGTTTGTATTTAAAATTAGGTTGGTATGAAAATATGTAATGTTTTAATTCTTTTTGTTTTTTTAGTTAGTTGTAAACAAGAAAAAGAAGTAAGTTCCTACAACCCTGAAAATTGGAATAAAAGAAAAGTAAACACATCCTTTAAAAGCTCTTTAAAGCAAGGGATTTCCTATTTACCAATCTATTCACATATATACGATCAAAATGAGCACAGCACTCACGATTTAACGGTAACTGTAAGCATTAGAAACATCAACTTAAAAGATACAATCTACTTAAATGAAGCAGAATATTTTGATACACACGGAAAATCTATAAGAACGTATTTTAAACACCCCATTTATGTTGCTCCTCTTGAAACAATTGAGATAGTTATTGATGAATCTGACAAAACAGGAGGTTCTGGAGCTAATTTTATTTTTAATTGGGAAATTCCAAACACGTCTAACGAACCTTTATTTGAAGCTGTTATGATTTCTACAACTAGTCAACAAGGTTTATCTTTTACTACACAAGCACACAAAATAGAATAGCTAAACTTTTATTGTTTTATAAAAATACAACAGCTATTTTAATAAATTAAAACAGCTGTTGCATTCTTACTAACGGTAGGTAATTATTGTGTTATTTCTTATAAATTAATGAGCTAATTTCATGTATTCTTCTATATCAGACCACATAGATCTTGCATTTACAGGTTTACTAAAATACATATCAAACCCAAAACTAATGCATTTATTTTTCCATTCAGTTCCGTCATAAGCCGTTAAAGCAACATAAATTCCTTTTATATTTTTTTTCATTTTTATACTCTGCAAAACTCCAAATCCATCTATTTCAGAATCTCCTAAATTTAAATCTAAAATATACACATCGTATTTTTTTTCTTCGGCCAACTCTATTCCTTTAAACCCATTTCCTTCGGTGTCTATTTTTACAATTCCATCTAATGATTTTTCTAACAATAGTCTATTGATAGAATTATCTTCTATGTATAAAACCTTCTTTTTCATCTTTTTAGCAATTTAATTTGAATCAATTATTAGTTAACCAATTCGGACTTTATTAAATTAATCAATCATTTTGGTTAAAAATTTTATTATCGTTTAACATTTGATTTTAAATAGCTGTATAGCTGTTATTTATAGATTAAACAAATTACACTGCTAAAAATGTATCGTTCACTTGTAACAATATAATGTTTAGCAACATTATTTACAGTATCTTTAGAAAATTACAATTCATTTCACAAATTGGATAACCAAATTCATAAATATAATTTTAAAGAGGGACTTCCTCAAGAGTTTGAAATTCTTAGTATTTCTGAGTTATTTAAAAACTTTGGCGATGAGTTGTGTAAACCTCATAGAACAGATTTTTATCATTTAATTTGGTTTCAAAGCTCTGCACCCAATCAAATAGTAGATTTTAACTCTATTCAAATAGAAGAAAACAGCTTGTTGTTTATAAACAAAAACAAGGTGCAACAATTTTATTTTCAAAATAATGTTGAGGGAATTATATTGTTGTTTACCGATAACTTTTTCTGTAAAACAAATTTAGATATACAATTTTTAAAAAGCACTATTCTGTTTAACGACTTGTTAGCTATATCTCAGATAGTTCTACCTAAAAGAGATAGAACCTTTGCTCCTATTTTTAATCAAATACAACTCGAAGCAAACACTATTAAAGATTCTTTTCAATCAGATATTTTAAGAAACTTATTAAAAAACCTACTTCTTTATTCTGAAAGAGAAAGACGTAAGCAAAATTTTATTGAATTAAAAAAAGATGCAGACCTTGATTATATTTTAATTTTTAGAGATTTAGTAGACCTAAATTATACCAAACATAAGCAAGTTTCTTTTTACTGCAATCAAATGCATGTAACCTCTAAAAGACTAAATTATGCAACCTCTAAAGTTTTTGGAAAAACACCCAAACAATTTATAAACGATAGAGTATTACTAGAAGCTAAAAGATTATTAGCACACACTACAGATAGTATTAAAGTAATTGGATTTGCTTTAGGCTTTGATGAACCTACCAATTTTATTAAATATTTTAAAAAGAACACCCATAAAACACCTGTAGAATTTAGAGAGCAATTTACGTTAGACTAAAAGTATCATTCAAAGTCTCTTTTTTACCTTTTAGCAGGCTTACAATAATTTCACCTTTGTGATAACCATAACATACGTTACATAACAATGAAAAAATTAATTGTAAACCTTTTACTTGTTACAGTAGTAACCACTGCATGTACACAATTAAAAAACAAAAACCCTAAAAAAGAAATGGAAACAACAGTTACAAAAGAGCAAAAAGTAGTTCGTTTATTAAAAAGTATAGAAACAGGTGCACAAGAACCCATTACCTATATAAATTCTAAAAAATACATACAACACAATACACAAGTTGCCGATGGACTTGCTGGTTTTGGTGCGTTGTTAGCACAATTGCCTTCTGGATCGGCTAAGGTTAATACTGTAAGAGTTTTTAAAGATGGTAATTATGTTTTTACACATACCGAATATGATTTTTTTGGTCCTAAAATTGGAATTGACATTTTTAAATTTGAAAACAATCTTATTACAGAACATTGGGACAACTTGCAACAAACTCCAGAAAACAAAAACCCTAGCGGGCATTCTATGATTGATGGTAGTACAGAACTTAAAGACCTAAACAAAACAGACGAAAACAAAGTGCTGGTAGAAAATTTTGTGAAAGATATTTTAGTAAACGGAAATATGGAAAAATTAACTCAGTACTTTGACGGAGATAATTACATACAACACAATCCTAATATTCCCGACCAACTTTCTGGATTAGGAGCAACTTTAGAAGCTTTGGCTAAAAAAGAAATATTTCTTAAATATAACAACATACACAAAGTACTTGGACAAGGAAATTTTGTATTGGTAGTAAGTGAAGGTACTTTTGGAACTGTTCACAATTCATTTTACGATTTATTTAGAGTTGATAATGGAAAAATTGCCGAACATTGGGATGTAATTGAACCTATTAGTCCAAAAGAATTATGGAAAAACAATAATGGAAAGTTTAATTTTTAAGAAAATTAAACTTAAACATTTAAAAATGCATCAATTATAAAGATTGATGCATTTTGTGTATTTAGCAATAAAATGTGGGTTGAGCACTAATTAGTCTAATGTTTTTTCATTAAATTTCAGTTACGATAAATTATTCTATAATCCCCAGTTAGAAAAAATGAAAAAAATTACCCCTAAAGAAATTATTATAGTTATATATCTTTTCGTCTTCATTATTTTTATTTCTGTCAATTTTATAATCCTAAATAAAACAAAATCTACCCTAAACAATATTCAGCAAGTCCAAACAAAACAAAATCAATTAGATAACTTACATAAATTAATCTACTTAAATAACAAGCTAGATTATACAGCACAAAATTTTATTAAAACCAAAAATAAAATTTGGAAACAAGAATATCAGCAAAGTAAAAAACAACTATCTAAAACTCTAGACAAGCTAACATCTCTCCCTTCTGTTGTAACCAATTCTTTAGATACTTTATTAGTTTTACAAAATAATTCTTTCCTAAAAAAAAACAGCAATACACAAGCTTATCCACTACCTATTAATAGTCAACTCTACAAAAATTACCAAAATCTATTTTTCAATCAAATAGAAAAAACATACTTAACTACTAATTCTACTACACAACAAGCAAAGAATAAATTAGCTCATAAAATAGAAAAAATACAGAAAAAAATAAACCAATTTATTTTTTCTAGATATATAATACTTACCATTTTTGCTATTTTAGGTTACTTATTATACAATTATTATCACAAAATCAAAAAGTTAAACATTCAAGTTTCAGCCTCTAAAAACAAATTAAAAAATACCATTTTAAATTTATTAGAAGGCTATTACACCGCAACTGTTGATGGAAAATTGATTTACTATAACAATGAGTTTGAAAAAATTTTAGGACTAGACAACACTATAGATCACACAGGAACTAGTATTGTAAAATTCTGGGCAAACCCTCAAGATCGAAATCAATTTATTTCTGAACTAAAAAGAAAAGGATACGTAAAAAGCTTTGTGGTTAATGCCCTAAAACAAGACAAAACACCTTTTGTTGCAAAAGTAAGTGCCAGAGTTATTAAAGATGAGCATAACAATATTGTAAAAACAGAAGGAACGTTTTTAGATATTACTGCTGAAAGACAAGCCGAAGTAAAACTTCAAAAAACACTAGAAAGACATCAAAAATTAATAAATTCTGCTATTCAAGGTTTATTTAGAGTAGAATTTAAAACACCTTTAAAAACAGGATTACCCGTTAATGAACAAATAGAAACATTGTTAGAAAACGCTTATTTGGTAGAATGTAACAACCTTGCAGCCAATTTTTATGGTTTTAAAAACGCACAAGAAATTATAAACAAACCTATAGGTATTTTATGGGACAATAATAAAACGGCTAAAGAACTTATAAAACTATACATTACTAGCAAATACACATGGACAAATGTTACCACCAAAGAAATTACAAAGCAGAATGAACAAAAATACTTTTTAAACAACATTGTTAGTCTTTATAGAAACGAAACAGAAATAGAAGGTTGTTGGATTTCTATGATTGATATAACAGAACGCATTCACACAGAAAAAGCATTGAAAAAAAGCGAAGAACGAAGCAACTTGGCTTTAACTGTTAATAATGATGGATATTATGATTGGAACATAGACACCAACAAAGTATATTACGACTCTACTTACTATACTATGGCCGGGTATCAACCTAATGAATTTCCTGGAACCGTAGCAGAATGGGAAAAACGAGTACATCCTGAAGATTTAGAATATGTACAACTAAAAACCAATGATTTTCTTTCTGGAAAAACAAACAAATATGATGAAGCTTTTAGATTTCTGCAAAAGAATGGAGAATGGATGTGGATACGGTCAAGAATTAAAACCTTTAAAACTGATGACAACAACAACCCCATAAGAGTTATTGGTACACATACTGATATTACTAGCCAGAAAAAAGCAGAACATGCCTTAAAGGAAAGCGAAAAAAAATTTAAAAGTTTTATACATCACGCTCCAGATGCTTTGTATGTGCACGATGTAGAAGGAAACATAATTAATACCAACATAAAAGCCACCAAAGATTTAGGCTTCACTATTGATGAAATTAAAAATATGACGGTTTTTGATATAGATGTAAACGAAAAATTTATAGACAAAAAACTATTAAAAAAAACCTGGACACAATTAGATGCCACACAAAGCGTTTTACTTTTTGGAACCCACAAAAGAAAAAATGGAACAACATTTCCTGTAGAAGTTCATTTAAGTACATTTTACAACAGTAATAAAAAACTTTTCTTAGCTTTTGTAAGAGACATTAGCGAAAGAAAAAAAGCAGAAGAAGAAACCAACAAACTTACAAAAGCAATAGAACAAAGTCCTATTTGTATTATGATCACCAATCCTAAAGGAGATATAGAATATGTAAATCCTTGCTTTGAAAAAACAACAGGTTATAGTTTTGATGATGTAATAGGTAAAAACCCACGAATTTTAAACTCTAACTACCACACAAAAGAATATTACAACACTATGTGGAAAAACCTAAGCAAAGGAAAAGCTTGGGAAGGAGAATTTAGAAACAAAAAGAAAAACGGAGATCTATATTGGGAAAACGTAAACATTGCCCCTATTAAAAACGATAAAAATGAAATTACTCACTACATAGCTTTAAAAGAAGACATTACTGAAAACAAACAAATTTTATGCGATTTAGAAAAAGCCAAAAACAAAGCAGAAGAATCAGATAGGTTAAAAACAGCTTTTCTAACTTCTATGAGTCATGAAATTAGAACCCCTCTAAATTCTATTGTAGGGTTTTCTAACATTATAGCAGAAGAAACTACCAATCCAGAATTTATAGAATTCACAAAAATTATCAACTCGCAAAGTGAAGCTTTATTACAATTAGTTGATGATTTAATTTACTTTGCTAGAATAGAATCTGAATCTATAGAAATAAACCAAACAACTTTTGATCTTAATACCTTACTTGATGAAATTTACGAAACTTACGACCATAAGTGTAGTACTAAAGTAACCATCAACCTAGAAAAGCACTACTCTAAATTAATGATATACTCTGACAAAAGTAGGCTTAAACAAATTTTTATGAATTTAATGTCTAATGCTATTAAATTTACTCATAAAGGCACCATTAACTTTGGATACAAACCAGACAGCAATAACAACATTACCTGTTTTGTAAATGATTCGGGTATAGGTATTCCTGAGCACAAACAAGCAGTTATATTTGACCGCTTTGTTAAATTAGATGATTTTTCTCAAGGAACAGGTTTAGGACTTTCTATTGTAAACAAACTACTTGAACTCATGAACGGAAACATTAAACTTGTTTCAGAAAAAAACAAAGGTTCTCAATTTTCTTTTCACATTCCGTTTCAAATAAAAAATATTATTTCAGAAGAAACCAAAAATCAAAATACGACAAAGAAACCTTATATTGTTTTGGTTGCAGAGGACAACGAGAGTAACTTTGCTTATCTAAAACAAGTATTAAGTAATGTGGTTGATGAATTACTTTGGGCTCATAATGGTTTAGAGGCTGTAAAACTATGTACCGACAACCCAAACATTAACCTGGTATTAATGGATCTTAAAATGCCTGTTATTAATGGATGGGAAGCTACAGAGCAAATAAAACAAATAAGACCTGAACTACCTATTATTGCGCAAACAGCCCATACTTTTAAAGAAGATGAGGAAGAAGAAAAATTAAAATTCAACAATTACATATACAAACCTATTGCTAAAAACACTTTGATTGATATTGTAAACAAATACAAGCCATAATTATTAAAAAAGCCATTTGTAATTTTTACAAATGGCTTTTTTTAATATGTTTTAGTTTTAATTTAATTGGCAATATCACTAATAAATTTTATACGCATTAATCGCAATTCTTCATCGTCATAATCACCATCAAACTCTTCTAAGGCATCTTTTATGCTATCGCTTTCCGCTTCCATAAAATAATCATGAATTTCTTCTTGCTGATCTTCATCTAGAATATCTTCTAAATAATAATCTATATTTAATTTAGTTCCAGAATATACTATAGATTCAATCTCCTTAATTAAATCATTCATCTCAAGACCTTTGGCACTTGCAATGTCTTCTAAAGGTAGTTTTCTATCGGTGTTTTGAATAATATATAGCTTTAATCCTGATTTTTCTCCGGTTGTTTTTACAACCAAATCATCTGGCTTTTCTATATTGTTTTCATCTACATATTTAGCAATCAACTCAATAAATTCTTTTCCAAACTTTTTTGCTTTCCCATCTCCTACTCCATGAATATTAGATAACTCTTCTATAGTGGTTGGATATTTTAAAGTCATATCTTCTAAAGAAGGGTCTTGAAAAATAGCATAAGGGGGAATTCCTTTCTTTTTACCAACCGTTTTCCTTAACGATTTTAACAAACTCATTAACTGAGCATCTGTAGTTGCTGCAGCTTTATTTTTTGCATTGGCTATAATTACAGCTCTATCATCTTCATCTACATATACGTGATCTTCCGTCATCATAAATGAAGTTGGGTTTTCTAAAAAATCTAATCCTTTAGGAGTTAATTTCACCACGCCATATTGCTCAATTTCTTTACGCAAATAACCGGCCACTAAGGTTTGTCTAATTAAGGCTGTCCAATATTCATTATTTTTATCTTTTCCAAGTCCAAAAAAGTCTCTTTCATCTGTTTTGTGAGAAATTAACATGGCATTGGCTTTCCCCATTAAAGTAGCAACAATGTCTTTAGTTTTGTACTTTTCTTTAGACCCCTTTATCACTGTTAAAAGTGTCACTACACTTTCTTTGGCTTCGGTTTGTTTTTTAGGATTTTTGGTATTGTCATCCATTTTAGCTCCCAATCCGTTTACAGGATCAAACTCTTCTCCAAAATAATGCAACAAATACTGTCTTCTACTAATTGAGGTTTCTGCATAGCCTACTACTTCTTGCAACAAAGCGTGTCCTAATTCTTGCTCAGCAATTGGTTTGTTTGCCATAAATTTTTCTAGCTTTTCTATGTCTTTATACGCATAAAAAGCCAAACAATATCCTTCACCATCATCTCGTCCTGCTCTACCAGTTTCCTGGTAATAGCTTTCTAAACTTTTAGGAATATCATGGTGAATTACATAACGTACATCGGGTTTATCTATTCCCATTCCAAAAGCAATAGTGGCTACAATTACATCTACATCTTCCATTAAGAACATGTCTTGATGTTTGGCTCGAGTCTTAGCATCTAAACCTGCATGGTAAGGCAACGCAGAAATACCATTTACTTGTAATGTTTGTGCCAACTCTTCTACCTTCTTTCTGCTCAAACAATAAATAACTCCAGACTTTCCTGTTCTTTGTTTTATAAACCGAATAATATCACTCGCTACTTCTTTGGTTTTGGGTCTTACCTCATAAAACAAATTGGGTCTGTTAAAAGAAGCTTTAAACGTATTGGCATTATTCATGGCCAATGTCTTAATAATGTCTTCTTGTACTTTTGGTGTAGCTGTAGCTGTTAAGCCAATAATAGGTACATTTCCTATTCGCTGAATAATTCTTCTTAAGTTTCTGTACTCTGGCCTAAAATCATGTCCCCATTCAGATATACAATGTGCTTCATCAATTGCAAAAAAAGAAATATTTTGCTCTTTTAAAAAGTCTACATATTCGTCTTTGGTTAAAGATTCTGGAGCTACATATAATAATTTTGTAATTCCAGTTTCTATGTCCGATTTAACTTTGGCTATTTCTGTTTTATTTAACGATGAATTTAATACGTGTGCAACACCTTGGTTTTCAGAAATTCCTCTAATGGCATCAACCTGATTTTTCATTAACGCAATTAATGGAGAAACTACTATTGCAGTTCCTTCTTGCATTAATGCTGGTAATTGATAACAAAGCGATTTTCCACCACCTGTTGGCATGATTACAAAAGTATCATTTCCTTCTACAATGCTTCTTACAACATCTTCTTGTAAACCCTTAAATTTGTTAAAGCCAAAATACTTTTTTAGCGGCCCGTACAAATCAATTTTATCTTGATTCATAATAATAGTATGCTAATTTTAAATACATTTGCAATTAAAGATATAACTTTTTTTTAGTAAAAAAATTACAACCTTGAATAACGATATACTTTCTATTGCCAAGAAAACTATTGAACTAGAAAGCAATGCAATTGCTAATTTAACCAAATTAATTGATTCCAATTTTGAAAATGCCATAAAATGTATTTTAAATAGTACAGGTAGGGTAATTATAACTGGTATTGGAAAAAGTGCAACAATTGCTACTAAAATTGTAGCCACACTAAACTCTACCGGTACACCTGCTATTTTTATGCATGCTGCAGATGCTATACATGGTGATTTGGGAATTATTCAAAACAATGATGTGGTAATTTGTATTTCTAAGAGTGGTAACACTCCAGAAATTAAAGTACTCATCCCACTTATTAAAAGAAACAACAACCCAATTATTGCCATTACAGGTAATAAAGATTCCTTTTTAGGAACCCAAGCTACTTATGTATTAAACACTTTTGTAGAAAAAGAAGCTTGTCCTAACAACTTAGCACCTACTACAAGTACCACTGCTCAATTGGTAATGGGTGATGCCATTGCGGTAACACTATTAGAACTGAATCAATTTACAAGTAAAGATTTTGCCAAATATCATCCAGGAGGTGCATTAGGTAAAAAATTATATTTACGTGTAAGTGATTTGGTTGAAAATAATGAAGCTCCAAAGGTGGATACTAATACAACGGTAAAACATGCTTTGTTAGAAATATCAAACAAACGTTTAGGAGCAACAGCTGTTTTAGAAAACGATGAACTAAAAGGGATTATTACCGATGGTGACATCAGACGAATGCTGAACAAAAGCGATGATTTTTTAACGCTTACTTCTAAAGATATTATGTCTACAAATCCTAAAAAAATAAATATTGATGCCATGGCCATTGAAGCAATGCAGGTTATGGAAACTCATAATATTTCTCAATTAATAGTTGTAAACAAACAAAACCAATACAAAGGAATTGTACACATTCATGATTTAATTAAAGAAGGGATTTTCTAAAAAACTATGGAAGAAAACAAAGAAATGTCTTTTTTAGACCACCTAGAAGAATTAAGATGGCATTTGGTAAGATCTACCTTATGCATATTTATATTTACCATTATTTTATTTGTGTTTCAAAAACAAGTATACAATCAATTTTTACTTGCTCACTTACAACCCGATTTTATAACCTATCAATGGTTTTGCGATATTTTTACGCAACTAGGTTTAGAAAGCAGTTTTTGTAACATTAACTTTAATGCCAAACTACAAAGTTTAGCACCTACCAATCAGTTAATGAATGCTTTGTGGTCTAGCTTTATATTAGGCTTAATCCTATCGTTCCCATATATTATTTGGGAAATGATGCGTTTTATAACTCCAGGATTAACAGCTAAAGAACGACAAAAAAGTAAAGGATTTATTGTAATTGCTACACTGTTGTTAATGTTAGGACTTTCTTTTAGCTACTTTGTTATTGCCCCTATGTCTGTTTATTTCTTTTACAATTATCAAATTACAGACTTAATTGTAAACAACTTTCAATTTGACAGCTATATTGGATTAATTACCAACACCTTATTAGGTGTTTCTGTGGTATTTGAATTGCCTTTGGTGGTTTATTTTTTAACAAAATTTGGATTGATAACCCCTGAATTTTTAAAAACCTACAGAAAACACGCTTTGGTATTGGTTTTGATAGTTTCTGCAATTATTACTCCACCAGATGTTGCTAGTCAAATTATTGTAGCTATTCCTATTTTAGTTCTTTATGAAATTAGTATTTGGGTGTCTAAAATAATTGTTAAAAAACAAGACAAATTGTAATTTATGATTTTAAGAGCTGACAATATTCAAAAAATATACGGTAGTAGAAAAGTTGTAAAAGGAATTTCTTTACAAGTAGAACAAGGTGAAATTATAGGATTATTGGGTCCTAATGGTGCCGGAAAAACAACTTCCTTTTACATGATTGTTGGAATGGTAAAACCTAACGAAGGTCATATTTATTTAGACAATCAAGAAATTACAGATTATGCCATGTACAAACGTGCACAACATGGTATTGGATATTTAGCTCAAGAAGCATCTGTATTTAGAAAATTAACAGTAGAAGAAAACATTCTTTCTGTACTGCAATTTACAGACAGAACCAAAGCAGAGCAAAAACAAAAATTAGAAGAATTAATAGAAGAGTTTAGTTTAGGGCATGTAAGAACCAACCGAGGAGATTTATTGTCTGGTGGTGAAAGACGTAGAACCGAAATTGCTAGGTGTTTAGCATCGGATCCTAAATTTATTTTGTTAGATGAACCTTTTGCTGGGGTAGATCCTATTGCGGTAGAAGATATTCAATCTATTGTAGCTACTTTAAAAGACAAAAACATTGGTATTTTAATTACCGATCATGATGTACAGGCTACTTTAGCCATTACAGACAAAACCTACTTAATGTACCAAGGAAGCATTCTAAAAAGTGGAACTCCGCAAGAACTAGCCGATGACGAAATGGTTCGTAGAGTTTACTTAGGAGAAAGTTTTGTTTTAAAAGAAAATAGATTTAAGAAGAAGTAATTTTTACTTCTTCTTATTATTATTTAGAGTTGATAGTAACAAGTACATTAAAATAATTGCAGGAATTGCAGCTAACTTAATTACAACTATCAAAACTACAGATAATAGTAAGAATATATACTTTAGCTTATTTTCTGCAAAAGCAAAAGTTTTAAACTTTAAAGCAAACAATTCTATATTTGCGTTTAGCATATAACAACTCAATACCGTTATCAATAACAATACATACTGATTATCTACAATATAACTAATGTATTGATATTCTGAATACACATGCATTAAAGGCAAAGAAAGAATAAACAAAGTATTAGCAGGTGTTGGCAAGCCTACAAAATTCTCCGTTTGGTTTTCATCAATATTAAAATTGGCCAATCGGTAACAAGATGCTAGTGTTATAGAAAAACCTAACATTGCTACAAACGGAAAGTTTTCAAAACCATCTATATAAGTCAACGGTTCGCTATTTCCAGATTTTAATAGCATTTGTACCATTACAATACCTGGAACTACACCACTAGTAACCATATCTGCCAAAGAATCTAATTGTTTTCCCAACTCACTTTGTACATGTAACAAACGTGCTGCAAATCCATCAAAAAAATCAAAAAAGATACCTAGCATTACAAACAAAACAGCAAACTGAATTTGATTGTTAACTGCATACACTACTGCCAAACATCCTGATAATAAATTTAACAAGGTTAACAGATTTGGAATAAACTTTAAAATTTTCATAATTGCAATGTGTTTATTAGCACTACAAAGCTAAACATACTTTTGTGTAAGTAAATAAAATAAGTTAATTTAAATTTGTCCTCTTTTCTTAAAATTGAAACAATATATTTGTATACTTTTAGACTATCATTGAAACTACATTACTTTTGAAGAAATTCTATCATCTATCTATTTTATTTCTGTTTACTGCCCTAACCGCACAAGCTCAGCTAGTTCGTAGTTACTCTAATGAATATTTAAATATTGGTATTGGTGCTAGAGCAATGGCAATGAGCAAATCTGTATCGTCTTTTACCTCGGGGGTAGAGGCTGGTTACTGGAATCCTGCAGGGGTAATTACTGTACAAGATTTTGAATTTGCAGCCATGCACAATTCTCTTTTTAACGGAATTGGTAGTTACGATTATTTTGGTGCAGCATTGCCCATAGAAAGAGATGATGTGGCTATGAGTATATCTGTAATACGACTAGGGGTTGATAATATTTTAAACACCACCAATTTAATAGACAGCAACGGAAACATAAACTACAACAATGTATCCTCTTTTTCTAGTTCCGATGTTGCTGCTATTTTTAGTTTGGCCAAAGCTTTTCCTAAGCTACACTTAAACGTAGGGGTTAACGGAAAAATAATTAGAAGAAATATTGGAGATTTTGCCAATGCCAATGGTTTTGGTTTTGATATTGGAGCTCAATACGAATGGAACGGAATTAAACTTGGTGCTGTTATTAGAGATGTTACAACCACATTTACGGCATGGAAAGTAGATGATTTTATTTTTGATAGAATCGCAAATTCTCAAACAATAGAAGAAGGCCAAAATCAAGAAAAACCAAATAGCTACGAATTAACCTTACCTAAATTTCAGATAGGAGCTTCTTATTTTAAACAATTAAATCAAAAATATTCGTTATTAACTTCTATTGATTTGATTGGTAGATTTATAGAAACAAACGATATTGTTTCTTCTGAATATGTAAGTTTTTCTCCAAACCTTGGACTGGAATTAGGCTATAAAAACAAAACCTATTTTAGAGTTGGAGTTGGAAATTTTCAAAACGAAATTGACTTTGATGGTTCTGAATCCGTTACACTAGAACCAAGTTTAGGAATGGGAATAATTTTCAAAAAAATTCATTTAGACTATGCTTTAACCAATGTTGGAGCTAGCTCTGGTATTAATTACTCAAATATTTTTTCCATAAAAATAGAACTTAACGAAATGAGATAATGAAATCATTATACATCCTATTATTTTTTACACTTTCTTTATCGGCTCAAAAAAACATTCAACTATCTTCTAAAGCAGAAATTAGCATTTTAACTTGTGCTCCTGGTCAAAACGAGTTGTACTCAGCCTTTGGGCATAGTGCTATTAGAGTAAAAGATGACTTGAATAATTTAGATAGAGTATACAACTACGGAACTTTTGATTTTAACACTCCTAATTTTTACTTAAAATTTTGCCAAGGGAAACTCTTATATCAACTAAGTAGTTATAATTTTAAATACTTTCCTTATACTTATTACAAAGAAAACAGGTGGGTAAAAGCTCAAATATTAAATTTTAATAAAGAACAAAACCAAAAAGTTTTTAATTACTTAGAATGGAATGCTTTGCCTGAAAACAAAGACTATCATTACGATTTTTTTTATGACAACTGTGCCACCAAAATGCATGAGGTAATAGAAAAAAGTGTTGGAGCTATTGATTTTGATTACACGAACTTTCCAAAAGATTTAACCCATAGAGAACTTATTCACAACTACTTGGTACCAAACTCTTGGGCTAAATTTGGTATTGATTTGGCTTTAGGTGCAGTTATAGACAAAAAAGCAAGTTTAAAGCAATATATGTTTTTACCGGATTACGTGTACAGCGGATTTAAAAACAGCCATATAAACAGTTCTAGACTAATTGCTAAAGAAGGATTTTTGTTACCTGATTACCATTTAAAAGCAAAAAAAACACCTTTTTTACTTAGTCCTTTATCTATTTCTTTATTGATATTATTTTTCTGCTTAATTAGCATATTTAAACCTATACGTACTGGAGTAAATTTTATATACATACTTTACGGAATTTTAGGATTGATTATTTTCTGTTTGTGGTTTTTAACAGAACATAGTACTACTAAAATGAATATGAATATTTTATGGGCTAGTCCTTTACTTTTATTGTATCCGTTTGTAAAACAAAACCTAAAATTCTATTTAAATTATTTAGGAATTGCTCAACTAATTTGCTTTTTAATAATAAGCATTGTTGGTTTTCAGGAATTTAACAAGACTATTTATGTTTTAGCATTTGCAATGCTTTGTTTATATGGTTCCCAAATAAAAAGTAACCACAATAAAACTACTACTGACCTTTAAAGTATAAAACCGTATTAATGGTTTTAATTACAATTTTAAAATCTAAATACAAACTTCTGGTTTTAATGTAATACAAATCATAACGCAATTTTTTTTGTTGTTCTTCTATGGTTGCAGCATACGGATACATTACTTGTGCCCAACCTGTTAATCCTGGTTTAATTACGTTTCTAATACCATATAGCGGTATTTCTTTTTCTAATTCTTTAACAAACTCAGGTCTTTCTGGTCTTGGACCAATCAAACTCATTTCTCCTTTTAAAATGTTCCAAAATTGAGGAATTTCATCCAATCTTGTTTTTCTTAAAAACTTTCCAAACTTAGTTATTCTGCTATCGTTTTTTACAGCCCACTGTGCTCCATTTTTTTCTGCTGTTGTAACCATACTTCTTAACTTAATAATGTTAAAAATCTTTCCTTTACGTCCTACTCTTTCTTGTTTATAAAACAAAGGCCCTCTATTCCCTACTAAATTCCCTAGTAAGATTAAAGGCAAAAAAACTAATAAAGAACTCAAACCTATTAAACCTGTAATAATATCTATCAACCTAAAAATAGCTAAATACAATCTGTTTTCATGGTTTTCACTAAAGTTAAAGTATTTGTAAAAATCTTGGGTTAAATTATTTTCAGGCACACATTGTGTTATTTTTTCTATATAATCTTCATAGTTCACAATATTAATTCCCTGTTCAAAAACACGTACCAATTTTTGATTTAAAACCTCAATATTTTGTTTAGAAAAACCTGTTAATGAAACTATAATTTCTTTCACATCTTTTTGCTCTATAACTTTATTAAAATCGGTTGTAATAACATCTAAAAAACGATAATCATTTTGCCATGGTTGTTCTGAAACATAGCCTATAATCGCATTATCTCTAGCATAGATATCTGCATGATGATACATGTCTAACACTACCTCTTGATTCCCCCCCACAAAAAGAACATGCTTGTAAAATTGTCTTTTAGAAATGGTAAAAATGTAAATGTTTCTCCATAAAAAAACAGATATAAAAATAGTTGCATAAAAGATTAAAATATCTATTCTATTTGAAGGCAGTACAGGTGTTAAAATAGGAGTATATAAATACTGTAACACACATATACAACTTGTAATAAATAAGTTTCTTACTGTTTGAAACCTACTAGCAGAGTCTCTTAAATTAAACATTTGAAAAACTTGTGCCCAAACCAAATAATAAACTACTAAGACTACTGTGTTTGTAGATATAGGCTTGTGTAATACATCTAAATATTTAAAATTAAAAAATAGATTAGAAAGCGTTAAACCTAAGCCTATAAATAACACATCTATAAACCTTAGCAAGGTAATTCTTTCCGATAAATATAATTTTGTTTTTATGGGCATGTTTTAATTCTAAATAGTTTTTACCTGTATTTTTTTAATCCATAGTAAGACCAAACTAGCAAATAATAACAAGAGCTAATTACCGATAATTTACTGATATTTCTGTAAAATTTATATTGTGGAATTAATAAATTAAATTTATTTCTAGAATGTGATTTTTTTCTTATTCTATATATTGCTAAAGGCTCTTTAATACCACTACAAAAAGTTACTTTTTTTAAATAAATAAGCCAAAGCCCCATGTCTTGTCTATACCTAACATTAGGCATAAATTCTTTTCCTAATTTATCTATATCTATAAATGCTGTTAAGCAACTAATGGTGTTTGTTTTTAAAATGTCTATATAATTCACTTTACTGGGCACCACCAATGTTGGATATACCTCTTCCATATCATCATTTCTCATTTCATAAGAAGCACATACAAACCCCTCACTATCAATACATTTTTTAATAGATTGTTCAAGAAAGTTAGGAAACCAAATATCATCGCTGTCTAAAAAAGCCATATATTTTCCTTTTGCTTGCTCTATGGATTTGTTTCTTGCTGCAGCAGGGCCTGAATTGTTAATTGTAAACACCTGAATTCTAGCATCGTTTTCTGCAAACTCTTTGATGATGGTTAATGACTCGTCTGTAGATCCATCATCTGTAATTAAAAGTTCCCAGTTTTTATGTGTTTGATTCAATACACTATTAATGGTTTCTTTAATATACTGTTCAGAATTGTAACATGGAGTGATTATAGAGACTAAATTTTGTGTCATTTAAGGTTTAATTTTAGAAATAAAACTTTTGTGTTTTCCTTTTGAGTTTGTAAACGCTACATGGTCTTGTATTTGTACATTTATATCGTCAGAAAAATATTTTTTAATCTCATTGCTTACAATTTCCAATTCTTTAGGCTGTAGTTTTTGTTCTATTTTAAAGTCTAAAAAACCTTTTTTTTCTTGAATTACTTGATAACTTAACTTTATATCGTAATGTTTGAGAATGTTTTTAAATATATAATAAAAATAAAGATTAGGGTATATTTCTGAATGACCATATACATTCTCTCCCACTCTACCTGTTACATCTTTTAAAACTCTATGTTCCTTTCCGCACCTACAGATTTCGCTTTTAGCTGCCAGTTCTATATAATCTCCTAATTTATATCTTATAATAGGAAAAGATTTCATTTGTAAATTGGTAATTACAATTTGACCTTCAATTTCTTCAACCAAACATCCTTCCATGTTTAAATGCATATGTCCCTCTGGGCACTCAAAAGCAATAATTCCAGATTCTGTGGCACCGTACTCACTAATAATTTTTAAACCAAAAGCTTTTTGTACCTCTTCTTGATATACTTCAAATATTTTTTCACTAGTCCCCTTAATCATCTTTAAATTCTTAGGTTTTTCTAGTTTTAAATCATTAATTAATTTTGCTGTTTGGTATAACATCGATGAATATCCGTGAATATACGTTACCTTTTTTAACCTCTTTGCAAAAGGATAAAAAGATTTTTTATTATAACTAAAGACTCTAAATCTATTTTGTAAAAAATCTAAAAACCTAGTTTTTAACTTATCTTTAAAAGAAAAATTAAATCCCCAAAAATACGCATTTCTATCCCAAGGATTTACTCCATACCAAGAATAACCTCTAAAAAATGCAGCTCTGTTAAAGGAATCTGCACTTTCATCTCTTAAGAAACTTAACGATTTTCCTGTGGTACCTGATGTGATGGCTTTTAACGTTTTTTTAAACGTATAGTTTGTATGAATGCCTTGTATGTTTTCTAACAATGTTTGTTTTTCTAACACAGGAATTTTTACAAGATCATTCAACTCTTTAATCTCATTCAAATCAACCTTATGCTTGTTAAAATATTCTTTATAAAAAGGCGAATATTCATATGCAAAAGACAGTAACTCTTTTAACTTTTTTAATTGATAAGCTTCAAGTTCTTGAATAGACCATTTTTCAGATTTTTCTAAAAAAGAAATCCATTTTTGTAAAGATGGATTTCTAGATTTAACCCCTATTTTATATATAATTTTATGCAACATTTATCTTAAAATATTAGCCCATTTATGTTTAACAACGTTCCAATCTAATTGCTCTGCTTTTTTCCTACCGTTTATAGACAATTGATTTACAAACTCTGGTTTTTCTAACAAATTTATAATTTGTTGAAACATTTGGTCTGCATTGTTTTTTTCTACCAATACACCATCTATAGTGTCTGAAACTAGATAAGGAATTCCACCAACGTTTGTAGACACAATAGGTAGTCCTAGAGCCATGGTTTCTATCAAACTAACAGGAGTATTATCTACATTGGTTGTATTAATAAAAATACAATAATCTTGAGACAATGTATGCCATTCTTTTTTTGACATTACCCCAGTAATTTTTATAGCTTTTTCAAGCTTTAATTCTTTTACTTTTTCTTGAAATATTTTTAACGTCCCATCCCTATCTGGCCCAACCATACATAGTTCTGCTTTTGGATCTATTTTTAAAATTTTTTGAAAAACACTTATTGCCATCAATGGGTTATACAAAGTTGCAAATGCCCTAACATATAATATTTTAGGTGTGATGTGTTTCCTTTCTTTAAATAAATATTCTTGAATATTTATTGTATTAGGAATTAACTTGACTTTATAACCTCTTTTTTGAAATTCATGCTTTAAATAATGAGAGGGTGAAACATTGTATACCGAATGATTAAAAATTTGTTGACTATAATAAACCGATGTATCTAATCTGTGTGGTAAATTTCCTCCATGTAAAATGGGAATGTATTTTAGCTTAAACACTCTTGCCAATTGAGAGCAAATAAATGCAAAATAAAAAGCTTTGGTACTAAAAGTATCTATCAACACATAATCCACTTTATTTCTATATTTTAGAACATGATACACCATATCTAACATTCTAAAAAACTGTTTTTTTTGTTTAGATGCTGTGTATAATGTATATCCTTCTTTAAGTAAATTTTCTTTTAATGTTTGGTATGCACTGTGATATTTAGAAGCTTCAGCCAAATCATTTCCTAAGTATAAAATGTTCATGTAACAGGCATTTTTTTTCTATTAGTAACATTAATCAAACTTAGCCCATAAATAAAACCTGGGAAAGCAACTCGCATAGCTGAATGATTAATGGTTAAAAACCATATGACTGCAAAAGCCACAACAAAACCTTTAAAATACATAGGTTGCTGAAAAAAGTTGATTGTTGATGCAAAAATAAGCAACAACAAAGCTAACAATCCTATCATTCCATGTTCTTCTAACAATCTACTCATTTCGTTATGAGAAGCTGCTGTTATATGGCTATCTTCTTCTTCTAACCTCATATATTTACCCGAGCCAACCCCTATTCCAAAAATTGGATTCTTCATAAATGTTTCTAGCTGATTTTCAAAAATATCAACCCTTCCAGATGAGATATCTTCTTTTTGGACTCCTTTTGTATTTTTTCCTAAATATCTATTTTCTAACATTCCTCCTGTTATGTTTGTACTATAAATCCATACAGACAATACAAAAAACAGCATCATTCCTACATATTTTAAAATGGAAGTTACCTTAGCTCTAGAAGTTAAATAAAATAAAGAAAGTAATAGAAAAGCAATAAAACCTGTTAAGATTCCTCCACGTGAAAAAGTCAATAATCCCCTATATATTAAATAAAAAAGTAAAAAAACATCAACAGCTAAATACCCCGATATTTTTTCTTTTAATAGTAATAATGTAGCCATTAAAAAAATCCCATATCCCAAAGCTGTAGCTACTTGGTTGGGTCCAAACCCACCTGAAGTTTCAAAATTTGCAGAAGACCCAAAAGTAATTTCTTTTAGGCTTGGTGTTCTAAAATATAATAAAACCAACATTGATAACACTGGTAATAAGGAAAAAAACATCACCTCTTTAAACCTTCTATAATCCACATCTCTTTGATAAAAATACATGGCTGCTACTCCTAAAGTTATAGGACCACTTAGATTAAAAATAATTGCTTTTCTAATAGAATCTCCTGCCGGTATTCTTGAAAAAGCAACACCAATTAATAGTAAAAAAATATACATTAAAAATATAACAGGTACTCCTTTAGACTTCTCCTCTATTAACAAACCTAAAAAAAGTAAGAACATCGTGACGTATTTTCCCATTTCCCAAAAAATTGCTCCCCCAGTCATTCTCATTAAAACTTCGGCACTTACAAAGTAGGCTGCCCATAAAAAAGATTGATTGTTATTATTCTTACTTGCATAAATATCAAAAAGAGCATATAACAAAACCCCCAAAGCAACCAATTTAGGAATTATTGATATAGTTAAAAAAAAACCAGCTATCAAGTGAACACCAACAAGGATGGTTCTATTTTTTAACATGTTTTATAGGTGTTTATTAATTTAACGAAATAAGTATCTTTGGAGTAAAATTCAATAATATGTTCTTGAAATTGTTTTCTATGCCATGCTCTTAAATCTTCATTCTCAATATATTTTACAATAGCTGCAGCCAACTCTAGTGTATTTTCTTTTGGAACAACTAGTCCATAATTATTCACTACATTTTTACATTCACCTACGTTTGTTACAACAACAGGTAAACCAGTCAACCCATATTCTAACAAGGCCAAAGGCAAGCCTTCTGAGTTTGATGACAATATACCAATCGTCGCTTGTTTTAACACATTAAGAACATCTAAGCAAGCATTGTAAACATATACAGTAGTATTTAAATTATTTTTTTTCATAAAATCAAAAACTTTATGAAAATAATCATCTTTTTGATGATCTCCTACTAAATGCAAGGTCCAATCTGAATATTTTTGTTGAATATTTTTAAAAGCTTTTAATAGATTTAAATGATCTTTTTGAGGTCTAAATGCTGCCAAACAAACAATTCTCTTTCCTTCTATCCCTTTTAATTTTGTAATAGGTTCTGATTTATTAAGTACTGAAAAATTAGCCAAGTAATGGATGTTTTTAGTTTTTATTTTTTTTTCTACCCATTGATATAAGACCTGGTTTACAACAATCACTGAAGAGAAGAAAAAAGAACTTAATTGAAGAACAGTTGCTTTCCTTTCATCTATTTCATCTGATTTTCCATAATGATCATGCCAAACAACTTGTACTGATGGAATTAACAATTTTACTAAAATAGCTATAAAGAAAGAAGATGAGTGTGCGTGAATAATTTTTATTCTATGCTTTTTTATATATTTTTTTAATTTTAAAATAGCTTTAAAATCTATAGTTCCTTTTTTATTTAAAAACAGATATCCTACAAATGTGTTTATCTTTTCTTTTAACAAGCCCTCCTTTCTAGTCACACAGATATGAGAATTTACATTTCTATCAGCAAGCCCATTAGCTATATTTACAGCCATTACTTCTGCTCCTCCAACCGCTAAAGAATCAATAACTTGTAAAACATTTAGTTCTTTAGACATTTAATATTTTTTTAATTTCTTGTTCAAATTTTTCTAGTGTAAATTGTCTAGACCACTGTTTTGCATTTTGAGCATGATCTACATATATATCTTTATTATTAATGTAATTTTCAATAGCCATGACAACCTCATCAATATTAGAATTTACGACCTTTCCTCTGGTATTATTCCCAAGTATATAGGGCACACAAGACACTTTTGAAGTTATTGGCAAGCATTCCCAAAACATAGCTTCGGCAACTACTTTAGGCCAACCTTCGGATTTAGATATAAAAATAAGAAAATGTGATTCTTGAAATGCTTTTTTAACCACATCTTTCTCTACATTTCCATGTAGCACTACTCTATCTTTTAATTGATGTTCTTTTATATAAGTTTCTATTTCTGGTTTTTTAACTCCATCACCATAAATATGTAATACAACATCATATCCTTTTTGTAATAGTTGATGTGTTGATTTTACACTAATTAAAGGTTGTTTCCCTACCGTTAACCCTCCTACAAAAAGTAATTTTATTTGCTGATTTATATTTTTAGTCTGAATTTCAACAATTTCATTTTGATGATAACTCGCTGTAAAAAAAGACAAAATATTTTTAGTCTGATTCGGCCATTGTCCATACACCAATACCTTCATGTTTTTTGTTAAAAAAGTATTTGATAACAACCATTTTTGAAATCCATATGTAATGGGTTGTTTACTATTAGGATCCCAATTTCCGGCATATTTAGCCGTTTTGGGCTTTGAGGGAAATAAAATCTGAACCAAACATCCCAACAAACCTACATTTCCAGGACAACGCAAATGAATGTGTTGAGCTTGTTTCATTACTTTATAAATCAATCTACAAATCTGAGGAATGACTACTATGGATTTTACTATGTTTTTAAAAGAAGTAATGTCAAAGTTTGGAATTTCTACAATTCTAATAGTTTCATGTTGATAAGGGGCTTCAATACTACTAATTGGATCTTTAGAAACAGGAGCTAGAATAATGATTTCATCGACATATTTTGCCCATAAATTCATTTCTCGAACATAAGGTTCATAAGCATAAACCTGTCCGTCTTTAATCTTGTGAACTGCATGTGTTATAATTCCAAAAATCATTATTTTATTTTTGGTTTATTAAAAATCAAAGAAAACAATCCTACACATCTTCCTAATACTTCTGTAAAAGCTTCTTTTCTGTTATTTGTTGTAAAAACATTTGCAAATCTTAGTACAATTAGTACTACAGCAATGCTATTCCATTGTATACGTGCTTTTAAACTTGGTTTATTATATTTAACTCTCCAAACATACCAACCATTACGAGTCACCATTTTCCCATATTTAAATTGATTAGGTCTTCCTGAAGCATCATGATGGTGTTCTAGTTTAGCAGCTGTATTAACGTATAGTTTTCCTTTTTTTGCCAATCGTAAAGAAAAATCCGCATCTTCATACAGCCCATAACCTTCAAAATATTTTGAGAAAGAAAGTTCTTTAAAAACTTCTCTTCTGTAGGAGGCAACTCCTCCCATTAATTGCTCTACTGGATACACTTTATTACTTGGAGGTAAAAAACCAACAGAACGACCATTAGAGAATTTAGGCATCCAACCTGGTGGAGTAGTATCTAACAAACCTAATTTTTTTCTTAGTTTGAATCTAGCACCTTCTTTTCTTACCCAACCATCGTAAAAGAACTCCTTAGAACTTGTTTTTTGTTTTTGTTTCCATTCAATCTCGTTAACAATATAACCACCAACAGCTAATGCATCTGGATACAAATGATATGTATTTAGTAAATGATAAAAATAATCCTTTTCCAAAATAGTATCATCATCTAAAAAAGCTATTACTTCTATGGAATCTCCAACCTTTTTAACCCCATAATTTCGTTGTTTGGTTAAACCTCTTTCCTCATCAGAAACTTTATAGTACTTTAAATTATCGAATGAATTTTCTTCAAGAGTCCTTTTTGTATCATCATTCGTAGATCCATCAATAATTAGAATCTCATCGGGATACAAAGATTGAACCGCTACAGATTTTAATAGCTTTAACAAAGCTTGAGGTCGCATGTAGGTACATATAATTAAGCTAAACTTCATCTTCCATCATTTTTTTAGCCCATTTTACACTAACATCCCATCGTTTATGAAAACTTCTTAAATAAGCTAATGGATTTTTAATAGACTGTTTCTTATAAAACTTTATAAAAAGTAAGGTTTTGTATCCTCTTAATTGCTCTGGTGTTAAATGTTTTAAGTTATAAGCCATTACTGTTGGTGAAGGTTTAGGCTGAATTTGACTAGTACTCCACTCATGTTTGATTTTCTGTCTAAAACCACCTACAGGTGCTTTTAAATGTAACATACTTATAGTAGGAATACTTAAAATTTCTACTCCACAATTTCTAAGCTGCATTCCAAAATCATTATCCTCACCATAACCAAACTCATGTTCTTTTTTAAATTTAATATGTTTCAAAAAACGAGCTTTCACAATACTTGTTCCAGATCCAAAATGTTCACTTTGTTTAATTGTGTTACTCTTGTTTAACTCACCTTTTTGTAAACATCCCATCACAATAGAATCTGTCCCATATTTGTTTATTTCATTAAAAGTTCTTTCTAATAAATTTATATCAAATCTAACATCATCATCTGCAAAAAACACCCAGTCAGAAGTCACTTTAGACAAGGCGATATTTCTAGCATTACAAGCTCCCAATTGATGCGTAAACGTATGATCTATAATAAAAGGCCAGTCATTAACTAAATAATCTAATTCTGATGCAGATCCCTCTAGTCCATTTTGTTCTACTATAATTACTTTTTTAGGAATTATAGTTTGTTTAGATAAATCTACTAGTACATTATATAAATGTTCTTTACGTCCTAAAGTTGGAATTAACACATCTACTTTGAAAGAATCTTTAGCAATACTTTTTTTTATAGATTTTACTTGTAAGTCAGAGAAATCAATAGAAGATATTTTATTCTTTTTACTCCATAAACTTTTGATAAAAGCGATAAAAGGAAACTGCTTGTTATATAATACATAATTAAACAGCAAAATAAAAACCCACTGTAATTTATAATGTTTTTTTACAAATTTAAACAGGACAGATTTCTCACTTTTTATATCAAACGACAGTTCTTTAGGTACATAACCCAATAAATTAGGTTCAGAATAACACAGTAAACCTTTGGGCATATTTAATTTTGCCAGGCTACACAAAAATTCATCAAATGATTGTCTAACATTGACTAATTCTTGACATTTTAGTAAAACATTAGCGTTTACACCTCCAATGTTTGAAGACATTAACCAAGTAGGATACGTAAGTTCTTTTTTTACATTGATAAAACAGTGTTGATCTACAAAGCCTATTTCTTTTGGAATCACGTAGTTTTCACTGAGATTGTAACTTGCCAAAATTAATTGATGATGAAAAATTTGAGGCAATGCTGCTCTATTGATAACATCTTTTAAACGATAATGACACCAAATCAGCAAGGTGTTTTTAAACTCAATAGACAAAGAATACAAGCATTTTTGAATGCTTTTCTCAGAACATCTTATAAGTGTATTCTCCTGAGTATTTTCATACTCTATTGCAGAAATTTCGTCGTGATATAAAATAATCATTATAAGTTCTTATAGAAATTGATATTCTCTTGTATTGAATAATTGCTATCAAAATTAGTTACAATTCTTTGTCTAGCATTTACAGCCATTTTATTAGCTTCCTTGCTATCATTCAACAAAGTTAAAGTCTTTCTTTTAAAATCATCTGTATTTGTAGGGTCAATCATAAATCCTGTAACCCTATCAATCATTAATTCCTTGGCCCAACCTATATTAGAGGTCACTAGTTTTTTTTCTAAGGCCATGGCTTCTAACCAGGTCATAGGAAAAGCTTCGGCAAAACTAGGCAACAACACCACTTCTGCTTGTTGTATGTAATTTAAAACTTGATTGTAAGGAACAGCTTTTATGTAACTTAACTTTTTTTGAGCTTTTTCTGATAGGATTTCATTGATCATCTGTAAAGTAGAAGTCCCTGTAAACACATCTTTATTGTCTTTCCCCAACAAAACTAACGTAATTTCATCATCTTCTTCTACCAACTTAGTAAACATTTTTGCGATTTCTAAGACTCCTTTTTTACGAACAAGAGTTCCAAAATAGAATAAGGATTTTGGTTTTATCAATTTAGGATTGGGCTTAAACAATTCAATATCAATTGTATTGTAAATTGTTTTAATTTCAGTTGTTAAACCAAACAACTCTTTTGTTTTTAAAGACACAAAGTTACTAACTCCAACAATCTTATCTGCTCCCAGCAATGCTCTTTTCTCAAAAAAATGATTCTTAGCTTTTACTTTTCTATGTTCTAAATCACAAAAATAAGTATCAGAACCATGCAATCTAATTACAAGCGGACATTGAAACTTCATAAACGCAGTAAAACCTGTCCATTCAGGGGCTTCAATTACATCTATTTTATTCCTCTTTATAACTTGATTGACATACTTATTAAAATATCGTCTGTTTGTATACCAAGTAATTCCTTTAACAGCTTTCTTTTTTACGGAATGAACCTCTACTCCATTTACATCAAAAGTAACTTCTGTACTTTGACTGTGAATAAACACCGTTACTTTTACCTTATTCTTTAATAAACTTTCTGCCAAATTTTTGGTAAAGGTTCCTATGCCACCAATACTCCCTTTAAAATTGGGACATGGATATTCTGGTGTTAAGAAAGCAATATGCATTATTCAATTATTTTTTTAATCATACTCCAAATATAGTTTGATGAATTTTCAGGATGGTTTCCACAAATCTTAATATACCAATCTAAAGTATCTACCATTTTTTTTCCTTCTAATCCCTTTATTATTATATCTGAAATTTCATCTTTAGAGTTGATCCATAAAACAGCTTTCTGACTAGGCATCGATTTAAAATGTATAAACTTGTATATCTTTTGGATACTCCATTTCGTGTTCTTCTTTTTTTCGGTATTGTAATTTAAATAAGCACATGGTTTGTTTTGAGCAGCATAATCAAACACCATAGAAGAGCCTACATTTATCACCAACTCTGTATAACAAACAGTACTCGCTAATAAATTCATATCCTCTTTTGTAGGCATCACCCTATTCCAACTACTTCCTAAATTTTCCCAAAGAGGATCTATAAGAGTAATTACACTTTTATATTTTTCATATATTTTTTGATGTCTATTCGTAAAATCTACTGGACATTTTCTATAGATAATTCCTATATTTTTTCCTTGTTTATTTAAATTTTCCACTGCATTAGCCACATCTTCTAAATAAAATTCATCATTAGGGGAGGTTGTAATATCATCTCCAGAAAAACAGATGTATTTTCTATCAAAATCTAAATTATATTTTTTATAAAATTCTTCTTTAGGAATTATTAATTCTGGTTGATAATGTATTTCAAATTGAGGTGTTCCCACTACATGAATTCTATTTGCTGACACCTCTGGATAATAAAACATTAATTCTTGTTTCATGTGATCACTCCACACAAAATAATAATCAGATTTCACAACCATCATTCCTTTAGGTAAGTTGTCCCAAGAATATATAAAAGTAACTGTAGGTATCTTTAAATCTTGAGCTGCCAACAAAGCTGCCACTGCAGATAAAGGTCTTTGGTTGGTTAAAAAAACAAGATTGGGTTTTTCTTTAATAAGAGTTTCTTTAGATTTTTTATAATACGTAGTTGTACGCTCTAAAGCAAACATTCTGTTTTTTATAAATTCTAAACCCTTCTTTGAATTAAACAAGAATACAAAACAATCTACAACTAATGATTTTATACAGTTTTTAAATCCTTTATAAGATTGTGGAAAAATGTATGAAAGAAAAACTCTATTTTTAGTCTTTTTATAATTTTGTTTAAGTTCTATTATAACTTTTGCTCTTTTATACAAATCAGTTAAAACAGTACTCTTACTGTTACTTATTTTAATTTGTTTTAAGCCTATTGTAGACAAATCAAAATTTGTATTATTCCAATAAACTGTCTCTAAATTATACTTAAGACCTAGTTTGTCAAAATTAGTATAAGCAAAGTTCCGAAGACCAATTCCATCAGGTAAAAAAACAAATACTTTCTTCATTTTACTCATTCTTACTACTATTTAAAACTAAAACTATTCTCTAAAATATTTAGTATTTTTTGTGATGCAGTTCCATCTCCATAAGGATTTTTAGTTCCTACCATATCTTGATATACTTGATGGTTCTCTAACAACAAAAAAGCTTGTTTTAATATTTCCTCTTTATTTGTTCCTACCAATTTTACAGTTCCTTCTTCTACAGCTTCTTGCCTTTCGGTTACTTCCCTTGTTACCAATACCGGCTTTTTTAAAGAAGGAGCTTCTTCTTGTACCCCACCACTATCCGTAATAATTAAATAAGATTGGTTTAACAACCATATAAAAGCTTCATAGTCCAAAGGAGCAATTAATAATATGTTGTTAAGATTTCCTAAGGTGTCATAGACTACTTTTTGGACATTTGGATTTAAATGTACTGGATATATGATTTGTACATCGTCTCGAGTCGCTAATTCTTTTAAAGCAGCACAAAACTCATAAAACTTCTCTCCAAAATTTTCCCGTCTATGTCCCGTTACAACAATTAACTTTTTATCTGTTATAATAAATTCTTTAATTGCTTGAATATCTTTTCTTTCCTCATTCACATGCTGAATCCCCCATAACAAGGCATCAATCACAGTGTTTCCTGTAACGTGAATTGAATTTGGATGTACTCCTTCATTTAGCAAGTTTTGAGCCGATTGTTGTGTAGGAGCAAAATGAAGATCTGCCAATCTCCCTGTCATTTGTCTATTGATTTCTTCTGGAAAAGGAGCCAGTTTGTTATAGGTTCTTAAGCCTGCTTCTACATGTCCTATTTGAACACCCCTATGAAAAGCTGCTAAAGCCACCATACTACTTGTAGAAGTATCACCATGCACTAGCACCAAATCTGGATTAAAATCTATTAAAACAGTATCTATAGCTGTTAATATTCTTGCACTTAATTGGTTTAAACTTTGATTGGCTTTCATCAAGTCTAAATCATATGCTGGTATAATCTTAAAAAATTCCAAAACCTGATCTAACATTTCTCTATGTTGCGCTGTTACACAAACCTTCGTATCAAAATTAGTCTGCTGATATAATTCTTTGACCAAAGGAGCCATTTTTATGGCTTCAGGTCTAGTTCCAAAAACTATTAATATTTTTTTCATATTTACCAATTTTTCCTCCAATCAATATTTGTTTTAACAACAATAGCTGGATTTCCTAATATAATTGTATTAGAGTCTATAAAACTGCTAGCGACAACACTTCCTAAACCTACTAAATTACAATTAGAAATTTTAACTCCAGGAGCAATATTTGTATTTGAACCTATATATACATTATCTCCTATTTCTACATTTAAGCTTTTTCCTATTTTAGTATTTACAGAACCATGTGTCCAAATCTGACTATTCTTTCCTGCAAGCCACGAATTCTTACCTATCATTACATTATTCCATAAATCTATATGGTGATTGTTTATTATTCTACTATAACTACCTATACTAAAATTTGCCCCACCACCAATATAATTACCACTATGTATATGAACTCCATTCCCTATACTTAAAGTATTACAAACTATATGATTATCATTTTTAATAGACACATTATCACCTATATTAACTTTATTAGCTTTAATTATACTTTTACCTATGTAGACATTTTTACCTATTTTGTAATTAAAGAAATACTTGTAAACAAATACTCTGAGAAAATTTAAAGGAAGCCTTTTTATAAAAAAAAACAATATTCGATTCATTATCATTTAATTTAAAACACTAGTGTTAAACCACTGCCATATATGAAAACTAGAGTCTCTATCTCCGTCTTTATATAATTTTAATTCCTTTTCTAATTCTGAAAAATTGAACCAATTAGCAATACTACTCTTTCTTAATTTATTTACGGAACTTTCTACTTCATTAAAAATTTCATCTCCCAACCATTCTCTTTGAGGTGTCTGTAATGGCCTTTTAGGAGCATATGTTATAGAATCGCTTAAAAACTCAGCAACTAACTCTCTTAATAAATATTTTTGAACCCCATTTTTTATTTTATATTCTAAAGGTTGTGCAAAAGCATATTCTACCAACCTATAATCTAAAAAAGGTTCTCTTAGCTCTGTACTATATGCCATAGAAACTCGATCATTAAACCTTAAAGCTCTAGGTATTTTGGTGTAAAATAAATCTCTATACTGCTTATTTAACACCTCACAATCAAATGGTTGTGGATAGGTTATTTTCTTTGCTTTCTTTATAAAATCTTCATTTAAAACTTTGGGTCTAAAAGGCGATTTAGAAACTCCTTGAATTGTGTGGCTATTGTTTTGGGTATAATAATCATAACCCGCCCATTGCTCGTCCATTCCTTGTCCATCTAACAATACTAAATTAGTATCTTTTCTAGCTTGATTAAAAATTTGACTGTAAGCTACTGTTGGAATTCCACCAAAGGGTTCATCTTGTATTTGAGCAATATATGTCAACTTATGAATTAATTCTTTGTCTGCTTTTAATAATACCTTCTGCAATGGATTTTTGGTTAAAGCAATCATCTCCTCTACCCAAGGTAATTCATCATAACGTTCATTATTGGTGTAAAAGGTATATGCATTTATACGTTCTTTTCCTTCTATTCTATTTACAAATGCTAAAAGTGTAGAACTATCTAAACCACCACTAATATTAAAACCAACTGCTACATCGGCCCTAAATCTAAGTTTTATACTGTCTTCTAATATTTTTTTATAAGTTTCTTTTACTTGTGTAAAAGAAGTTTCTTTTTTATGTTTTTTTATTTCTTCTTCAAAGAAATACCATTTAGAAATTTCACACTGATTTTTTTTAATTTCTAAAAAATGTCCTCCTGGTAATTGTTCAATATCTTTCCAAAAAGTTTCGTTAGGCATTCCATAACTTCCATACGCTAAATAACCTGCCCAAACGGACTCATTGTATTCTTTTCTTACTCCAGCAGCGTGCAATGTTTTTATTTCTGAAGCAAAATAAAACACATTTTTCTTTTGAGCATAATAAAATGGTTTTACTCCAAAACGATCTCTAGCCGCAAACAATTCTTGTTTTTTTACATCCCAAATGGCAAAAGAAAACATTCCATTTAATTTTGATAAACATTCTTTTCCCCATTTTATATATGCAGCCAAAAGAACTTCGGTGTCCGATGCTGTTTTGAAACTATACGCTACTTTTAACTCTTCTTTAAGTTCTAAATAATTATAAACCTCTCCATTAAAGATTAAAATGTAATTACCACAATTACTCTTAAAAGGTTGATTACTTTCTTTATTTAAATCTAAAATGGCTAACCTATTATGCCCTAAAGCAACAAGTTCATCATTCCAAACACTTGTATCATCTGGTCCTCTATGTTGTTGTGTCAACAACATTTTAGATAAAGTAGTTTTTTTATCTATATCTACCCCTAAAATTCCTGCAATACCGCACATAGGTTACCTGTTTAATTGGCTTAATAATTTTTGAGCTTTTTCCCAGTCTTCTAACGTATCTATATTTACATACCATTCTTTAGGAGACTCTATACAAGAAATACTAGTTCCATATAAAGAATTTTGTTCTAAAATAACGGAAGTTTTTGTTAAATAAATACTTCCATCTCTATGATAAGCTTTAGGCAAGTCTTGTCTTCTAGAAATAATTTGTTCATCTCCTGTAGCAATTTTTAAACTCCCTAAATCATCTTGTTTAAAAACCCAATGAGGGTTGTACTCATGTGGAACTTCTTGAACAGAAACCAAACTATCTGTATTGGCCTTTATAAATTTTTCAATCGCTTTGTTTAAAAACTCAACCGTTCTAAAAGGGCTTGTTACTTGCAATAAACAAACAGCATCAAACTCAATACCTATAGCTTTGTAATAGATTAAAGCATGTTGAATAACAGGTAAGGTAGGAGCTATATCTATTGCTAAATTTAAAGGTCTTTTAAAAGGAACTTGAATACCTATTTTTTTTGCTACTGTTATAATTTCATCATCATCACTACTTAAAACTACTGTATCAATTAATTTACTAGCTAAGGCAACCTCAGATGTATATTGAATCAAAGGTTTTTTTCCTAATAATTTTATATTCTTTCTAGGAACTCCCTTAGAACCACCTCTGGCGGGTATAACACCTAAAATTTTCATTAGTATACAATGGTTTTATGAAATGTTAACTTTGTTTCTGCAAGAATATTGGCTATTCTTTGCCCCGATGCTCCATCTCCATAAATATTTTCTGATACAATATTAGTAGCAGTAATTCTATTTTTTATACTCTTTATAATTTCATTTTTATCATAAATAGTATCTAAGACATTACTCGCTCTTTCTCTTTTGTTTTGACGAGTTCCTATATTTACAACAGGTACTGCTAAATAAGAACATTCACGAATTCCTACACTAGAATTCCCTACTAAACACTTGCTATTTACCAATAATTTTAAAAAATCATTCGGCTCCATATTTTTAAAGAAATGAATATTCTTAGGCTGATAATTTTCTCTAAAAGATCGTATCCCTCCTGAAGTCCCATCAGACCCTGCATCTACATTGGGCCAAAACCAAAAAGTTGGCATGTTTAGTTCATAAACTGCTTTTAAGGTTTCTTCCACATCTTTTCTAGCGGATGCATATTCTGTAGTTACCGGATGTTGCATAACTACTATATATCCCTCTTCTTTCCAATTTACGTTTTCCCCCACTCCTCCATATTTTTGAATAGGATCAAAATCTAAAGTTGGATTGTTTTTTATTTCATTAGCTAAATCTATAGAGGGACAACCTGTATTAAACACCATCTCTGGATTTTCTCCCATTTTTAAGACTCTTTGTTTCGCATCTTCTGAGGCTACCAAATGTACATCTGCTAATTTGGTATTGGCATGACGGACCTTTTCATCAATATTTCCTGTTACTTCTCCTCCTTGAATGTGAATTAAGGGTATGTTTTGATAAGCTGCAGCAATACTTGTTGCAATTGTTTCAAACCTATCTGCAATAGTTACCACAGCATCTGGTTGTAAACGATAAAAAACATTGGCCAATTCCATAACTCCTAAACCTGTAGTTTTGGCCATAGAAGTAGGATTTTCTCCTTCTAAAACCATAAAAACTTTCTCTTCTATGGTAAAACCATCTTTTTCTATAAACTCTACCGCATTTCCATAACGTCCTAACAATGCAGATCCTGCAATCACCAATTGCAACTCTAATTTAGGATGATTTTTAATGGCTGCTAAAGCTGTTTTTATTCTACTATAAGAGGGACGTGCTGTAACGACAACACATATTTTTTTTACAGACATATTATGCTATTAAATCTTCATCATTTAAAAAATCCCATTGAGACAAGTCTCTTTTTAATTTTTTACCAATTACTTTTTCGTATTCACTAGCCAAGATACCAAATCCTTTAGGTTTTTTAGTCTCTAAGTCCGAAAAACTAAGGGTATCTCCTGCTTTTAAATTCTTATTAACTGCTAATGATTTTTCAAAAATGGATTTTAAATTATGAAATTCCGAATTATCTGATTTACTCACAGGGTTTTGCAAGGCTACCGTAATATTGTTTACAGCTTTGACCAATTGAGTTGTTTCATCTATGGTTAACGATGCTTTGGCATCGGGACCAAACATTTCTTTGTCAAAAACCACATGAAACTCTAAAATTTCTGCACCTAATGCTCTTGCCGCAATACAGGCTTCTGTTGAAGAGGAATGATCTGAAAAACCTACAGAAACTTTATATCGATCCTTCAGTTCTTGAATAACATTCAGACCAAATTGAGCAGGTTGTGTAGGATATGCTGTCGTGCATTGTAAAATTGAATAAGCTACTCTCCTAGATTTTAAAAATGTTACGGTTTTATCCAATTCCTCAAAAGAGCTCATTCCTGAGGATATGATAACAGGTTTTCCTGTTTGTGCTATTTTTTCTAACAACACAAAATTGTTTACCTCTCCAGATCCAACTTTGTATTGTTTCACACCAACCTCTTCTAACAAATCTACAGCTGCATTGCTAAAAGGAGAACTCATAAACTCTAAGCCTACTTCGTCACAATGTTGTTTGATTTCTTTCCATTGCTCCAAAGTAAACTCCATACGTTTCCAATAGTCCATTCTGCTAACGTCCTGCTTAGAAAACTTGACTCTAAAAGGTTCATGAATACTACTTTCTGCTTCAGCAATATGAGTTTGAAATTTGATGGCATCACAGCCTGTTTTAGCAACCGCATCTATATAAGCATGTGCCATTCCTAAACTTCCATCGTGTGCTTGCGCTATTTCTGCTATAATAAACATAATTTATCTCTTTTTATAATCAGATTCAATTCATCCAATGAACTGTTGATTGTATACAAGTACTTGTAATCTCTATACTTAAATATGAGTTCTTTTATAAGCAAAGAGTTTATCTGTTCTAAGGTAAAATAACGTTCTTGTTTAATACCTAATATTTTTTTTAGTAAACTTTTAATATTTCTATTATTATTTTGCTCTGAGAATTGAAAATGAAAGATACCTGTTTCTGTTGAATTCAAAATATTATATATATAATACTCTACTTGACTAATTGAATTATTGATATAATAAACATGTGTTATATTCTTTTGTAATTCCATAAAATCTTCCTTACTCATTACTTCTCCAACTCTTCTATTTAAATTAACATTTATAATTTTTGAGTCTTTATGGAATTCACAGTGCTGATTATTTAATTTAACAATATTATTGGGTACTATAAATTGTTCTCTAGGATGTTCTTTTAAAGCCTTATGAAAAGAAGTATGATATATATGTAACAATAGTATTTCTTCTTCATAATAAACAAGTTTTAATCCTTTGTTCACCATTCTTACATGTGCATCAGTATCTTCGCTTCCCCAAAAATGAAAATATTCATCAAAACCACCACTTTCTCTAATATGTTCCGTTGGGAATAATGTCCATCCTGTTGCTTCATGATTACTATATTTTAACACAGTGTAATCCTCAAAATCAACTTCTTTTTCAGATTCTCCCTCATCTAAATAACCTGCTTTAAAATAAACAACCTCATTATTATCTAAATATTTATTTAAAATAGTTGTAAAACTTTTTTTATAAAATACATCTACATCTGCTATAAATATATAGGGAGTGTGTATTTGTTTTAGAGCAATATTAATTGCTCTAGATTTGTTCCAGGGCTGATTATTAGTATATGAATATATATATTTAGAAAACTCAAAAGATTCAACTAATTCTTTGTTTTTTTTAGCAGAAGTCATTTCACTACCATAATCTACAAAAATTACTTCAAAATTTTGAAGAGTTTGATGTTTTAAAGATTCTAAACTTTTACGAATTCTATATAAATCTCTATTTCGAAAAGTATATATAAAAGTGATTTTATTTTCCATAGATCATTATGATTTAAATGGACAAACCTCTAACAAATTGTTATTAATTATCTTTATTGTTTTTTCTAAAGGCAATGAAGGATAATTCTTGAAAAATTGATCTACGATAATTTCATTTGTTAAATCTATCTGAGATAATTTTATATTATATGGGGTTAGTTTTACTGATTCAAAATAATCTATAAATTTTATACCATCACCAAATAATTTATCTGAAAACTCAACCCATATAGCTGGAATTTGATAGGCATGAGAAACAATAATTCCGTGTAAAGATGATGAAACAACTCTTTCACATTCTAAAATCTCATTTGTTGTAAACTCTATATCGTTCGTTTTAAGTGAAATTACTTTTACATTTTCTAAATGATTATATTTTTTTAACGTATTCTCATAATCATAATTATGAGGTATAATTCCAAGTTTATATTTTTTCACTACTTTGGGGTTATAATACCTAGGTAATAATAATGCAGGATCTCCATATACATCAGGCACACTATATCCTTTATTTAATAAAAACTGTCTAGTTCTAGGCCCACGAACAGCTAGGTATTTTGCATTTTCCACATGAATATCTTCACTAATAATACCACTTCCCCAAACAACACATTTCTTATCTACATTAGCCAAAATACTACCGATTGTAAAATAAATAGGATCTTTAAATAAGTCTCTATAAGACCATTTTTTTGGCAGTGAAAAAACGACCTCTTTCTTTGAAACTTTTTCAAACAGATATTTTCCTAAAACATCTCCGTAATTTTCATATTCATGATTGTGGAAGTATTTTTCATTCCACCAGAAAAGTCTTTCTTTTTTAGCCATTACTATTCTTAATTAGATTGATAAACTTTGAATATGTATAAATTGTTTTTTTAAATATTCTAAACTTATGTATTCTTGTAAATCATCTCTTTCTAAAGATTGATTATTTTTCTTTTTCCAATTTTTATAAAGCTCCTCTATTAATTCTGAAATTTTTTTAATATCGTCCACTTCAGTCTTATACTTATAATTATCTCCTAATAAACGTTTGCTTTCACTATAATAAGGCCCCAATAGCAAAATAGGTTTATTTGCTTTTACACAATGTGTAAATTTACCCGGTAAAAAAGGACTAATTTCAGATTTAGATTCTAAAATAATATTTACCGACACATTTTTTTGAACAAAATCTACTTCCTTAAAAGGAGCGTTACCTTTATTCCAAAAAACATTTTCATCTATTTCCCTTATTAATTCATTGCTATAATATTCTGCATTCCCTAATAATATTAATTTTGTGTTTTTTACCGCTTCTTTATTCTTTTCTAAAAACTGACGATATCCTTTAATTAAACCTAATGGAGAACGTTGCTTCATTAAATACCCAGCGTGTAAAATATTAAACTTTGTGATATCTAAATAGTTAGGAAAATCAATTTCTTCTGTGTTTGCCATCTCTAAACTTTGATGGGGTATAATAATTCCTGAGTTTAAAAAATTAGGAAAATATCCCCCCATCCATTCTTGCAATAACAAACTCGGGAAAGCACTATACTTTGCTTTTTCAGAAACTTTTCTAAAAAAAGATTCTTTAAATTGATAGCCCGACTCCACCCAATTATAGGGTCTTGGATAAAAATGGAAAGGATAGGGATCATGTATGTAAGCTAACCATTTAGTATGTAAACTAGGGACTCTTAACATCGCATGATGCGGTCTAAAACTAGCTCCTTTACTTAAAGTTATGATTAATTCTTCATTGTTATAATACTTAGCAACTCCTTTTGAAATACTTTTAGAATCGTTGAAAAAGGTAAAAGAATGTCCAAATATATTTTCTATAAATTTAGAAATGTTTTTTTTTGTAACCCTTTGAAAAACACGCTGTGATCTACTTAAAATATAATTCAAAGAAAATTTTATTTCAGGTATAGAAATACATTCAATTCCATCTTCTAGTTGAATCTCTTTTCTAGTATAGTGTAATACTTTTACTTTATAGCCTATCTTTTTTAAATTTTGAATCAAAGCTACATTTACTTTAGAACCACTACTGTCTTCTATATCTATGGATTCTGATATAATCAGTATACTATTTATCATTACCTCCTATAAAAATTTTATAAAATGAACGTTTAATGGAATACATAAATAATTTTATCCTTTTCATTAAATTCTCTTCTATTTTAAAAGAATTCACTACTTTTTTTTCCCAATCTTCATTCAACCATTTTTTAAAAAAAGAAGGATTTGCCCCTTTTCTATACCATTCTTCTGCTTCTCTAATCTGTTTATTATCAAAAATATGATAGACTGGATATTTTGTATCTACATAAACCCCATACCCTAAAGCTTGAGCTCTTGTGCAAAAATGTCTATCCTCTCCTTGATAATATAAACTTTTTAATCTAGTAAAATCTAAACCTTTTTTTAAAATAGTATTTGATAACAAGGTACATGCACCTCCTCCTCCAACTTCATAAACACCTGGTCTAGAAAGATTCAAAATTGTAGATTCATTATAATAAGCCCATGAATGAAAATCCCAAGCATTTGGTTTATAATACGCTTCTCCATAAAATAAAGTCCAAAAGACTTCAAAAACAAAATCTTTTTCTAAAGAGACTAAATGTGCTAATGTTTTTTTATTTAAAACTAAATCTGCATCAATTAAAAACAAAAAATCATATTTTTTTTCTAAAGAATATTCTATAGCTTGATTTTTAATTAGCGTAATTTTATTAATTTGTTTTTTATTCCAAATATGATCTCCTTTAAAATTATCAGCTATATCAATCCTAAAGTCAGCTAATTTAACATTAAGATTATCTTCCTCTAATTTTTTAAGATATTTAGTTGATTTATAATCGTCATTATCATCATAAAATAAAAAATCTATTTCAAAATTGGACACCTCTAAGGCTAACCATGAGTTAAGTGCCAATTCTACTATTTCATAATTTTTTCTTACTGAGGAAAATATTAATATTTTTTTTTTTATTTCACACATACTTTTATTTTTAATTGATAAAGACTATTTTTTAAATGATGGAAACTACATTTAAAATAATATCCTAAATAAACTAGTTCTGCTATCAATACTGGTAAAAAGTTTTTTGAAAACAGATACTTACTATAAAGAACACCTTTATCTCTTTTGTAACTAGATGTTTGACTAACTATGCCTGACTGACCTCCAATATGAACAATACTAATTGTTGAATCTAACATTGTTTTATATCCTTTTTTTAAAAGCCTATAACATAAATCCATGTCTTCAAAGTACATAAAAAACTGAGGATTAAACAACCCTAATTCTTTGACCAAATCCGATTTAACTAACATTGCAGCTCCAGAAACATAATCAACTTCTTTAATTCCTGAAAAATCTACTTTTTTAGAAAACAAAACCTTTTTATCTTTAGATAAACCAAAATCTTCCTTTATTTTTTTTACAGAATAAAAATCACCATAAGATATATTTTGATCCCCTTTTCTATTAATTAGATTAACACCTAAACATCCTATTTTTTTATACCTAAACTCATTTTTATAACTATTTACTATTTTTAGTATTGAGTTATCTAGCAAATAAGCATCTGAATTTAAAAGAAAAACATACTCTCCTTTTGATTTTGCATAAGCAAAATTATTAGCTTTACTAAAACCTTTATTTTCATCTAGCTGATAAAAATAAGTATTTGTCTTTTCTTTCAATAAGCTAGAAAGATTAGTTTTTATAGAACTATTATTATCAACCACAATAATTTCATAAGATAAATCTTTTGTGAAATTTATTACAGAATTAACAGCTTGTAGTGTTAACTCATCAGTATTAAAATTAATAATTAAAATAGATACATCTACCATATTTTTTTTAGTCTAAATAAAACTCTTCTAAAGAATCTTTTTATTAAATTTTTATTCTTATCCATTTTAACTTTAAAATTAGATTTAATTATATTAAAACCGTTAACTAATTCTAAATTTAAACTATAATTCAAATATTTATTTTCTAAATTTTCTACCGTAGAAAAACTTAAAGATTCCCATTGTTTGGGTTCTAAAGGATGAAAATCTTTAATTTCTTTATAATTATCAAAACTTACTCTTTTCCAAAATTTAAAATAATCCTCTGTATCGAAATCATCTTTATGCCCCCAATTCTTTAATTTTAAATATATTTCCTCTGATGATCTTGCCCATGATTGATGTAGCGTTATAACATTTGACTGAATATTGCATATCCTACTGTTTTTTCTCGCACCTGTATATCTCTGAATATTTGTTATAAAACTAAAAGATTCTAAATCTGGCATATAAAAAAAACTTCCTTCACTCTCTTTAAATAAAGTAACCCATTTACCAGATATCGTTACAGGAAAAAACCAATTAAACATTACTAAATAATTATGAGAGTTTAAATACTTTGCTAGAATCTTAAAATTTAAAATATATTCATCTACATCTAATTGAATTAACCATCCTTTTCCCATATATTTTAACAGCATATTTCTTTCTCTAACTTCATTTTCCATTGCTGATAAATTCCTTTGGTAAAAAGAATCTTTGTAAAAATGTATTTTATTATCTACATCTAGTTCTAATATTCTTTCATAAAAATCATCTGAAATATTAAAATAATTACCAGACCATGTTTTTAAGTTAACATCAATTGCTAAATAAATTTTATCGGAATTTTTATATACATATGGTAAAGATTTAAACAACATTTCATAATCATATGAAATCAAAAAACCTACTTTAATCATATATCTTCCATTTTGTATTTAAGAAAAACTTTGAATGTTTTGGTAACTCTTTTTTTCTTTTTACTAATTCTCCTTCTTCTAAAGTAAATGAAAAAACATTATGCATAGTGTATAACGTAGTTATTTGAAATTGTCCAACCCATAAATTAAAACTATAAACCCCAGGAATAAAAAATATTTTATCGGTTGTAAACTCCACTTCAATTTTCCCATTATTATATATTGGTTCAAAAACTATCTCACCATCTTCATGTGATATATGAGCTATAAATTCTTCATTTTTGTTAATTATATCCAAAGAGACACAAAGCCCTTCAATTACAGTATTTATTAACAAAGTAAATTTAAATGTAATTTTATCTCCAATAAATAAAGAACATCCAGTTGTTAGTTGTTTATCTCCTTTATTTATTATTATTTTCTCAACTGATATTTTATCTGAAAAGGATTTTATTTTAGCTCCTTCTTGTAGTTCTTTTGAAAACAAATCGGAATAAAAACTCACACCTTCATGTACATCTCCATTAAAAACTACCTCTCCATTGTTTAATACGACACTCTTTGTACACAAACTCTTAACAGCAGCCATATTATGACTCACAAACAATACAGTTCTTCCCTCACTATCAGAAATGTCTTGCATTTTACCAATGGCTTTCTTTTGGAACTCAGCATCTCCTACTGCTAATACTTCATCTACAATTAAAATATCTGGTTCTAAAAAGGCTGCTACAGCAAAAGCCAAACGAACCGTCATACCACTTGAATAACGTTTAGTTGGGGTATCTATATAGCGTTCACATCCCGAAAAGGCAATAATTTCATCAATTTTAGCATTGATTTCTTTTTTGGTCATTCCTAAAATAGCACCATTTAAATACACATTTTCACGTCCTGTCATTTCTGGATGAAATCCAGTTCCTACCTCTAATAACGAGGCTATTCTACCTTTGGTTTTTATACTCCCCGTAGTAGGCCCTGTTACTTTTGATAAAATTTTTAACAAAGTAGATTTTCCTGCTCCATTTTTTCCAATAATCCCTAAAACCTCACCTCTTTTTACCTCAAAAGAAATATCTTTTAAGGCCCATACGTATTCCGATTCTCCTTTGGTAGATCGATCATTGGTTTCACCAATTTTTAAATATGGATCTTCTTTCCCTCTAATTTGATGCCACCATCTGTTTAAATCGTGACTAATGGTTCCTGTACCCAAAGTACCTAACCTATATTGTTTAGATATGTTTTCTACTTTTAGAATGATGTCTATTGTCTGTTCTCCGTTATCGGTTATCTGTTGACTGTTCTCCGTTATCGGTTGTTGGTTTCCTATGTTTTTTTCCATTACTTTAGCTTTTCCAGTTATTTTCAACATAGCTTATAAACGTATATAATTTTGCCCCAAGTACGTCATATTCTTTAATCAAAACACTAATCTCTTTTATATCATACAATTCCTGAATCATTTCTAATTGAGATTTACATTCTAATAAAGATGCATGTCCATAAATTAAAAACTTTATAAAATCAGCTTTGTATTTTCTTCTTCCATATCCTTCTGCAATATTATCTTTAATACTTTTAGAAGATCGTCTAACCTGACTTCCTTGCTCATATACCTCATATTTGGGTAGCTCTAAAGTTATGTTATGAACTTTTATAGCCAACTCAAAAGCAATATTATAAACTTCTAAATCTTTATAACTCTTCATTGTAATTAATTTTAAACACAAAACGGTTAACCTAAAACCGATAACTGATTATATCGTATCTATAAACGTTTTTTCAGTTCTATTAAATATCACAATTCCTAATAAGAAGACAATAAGACTAGTTGCAACAGTATACAGTATTCCAAATAAAGAAACTGTTCCCTCTCCCAATAAAATATATCTACTAAACTCTATAATATGTGCCATAGGATTGTAGTCTACCGCCCATTCATAGCCTCTTTCTTTAAATTCTTTATAAGGTAAATTTACCAAGGACACATACATTAACAACTGTACACCAAAAGAAACCAAAAATGTTAAGTCTCTATATTTTGTCACCATCGAGGATATGATCATACCTAAGCCTAGCCCCAACATAGCCATACATAAAATTACCAAAGGAAAGGTTAGTATGTAAATAGTAGGTCTTATTAGGCTACCACTAGCAACATAATAAATGTAAAATGCAATTAAAATTCCTATCTGAATTCCAAATTTCATTAGATTAGATAAAACAACAGACATCGGCATAATAACTCTAGGGAAATAAACTTTTCCAAAAATGGCTTGATTCTTTTTAAAGGTATCGGCTGTAGCTGTTAAACATTCTCTAAAATAATTCCAGCTAGTTACTCCTGCTAAATTGAATAAGAATGGGGGAATTCCACCCGTATCTATTTTGGCTATGGTATTAAATATTAACGTAAAAATTACCGAAGTAAACAAAGGCTGAATTAAATACCACAAAGGCCCTAAAATAGTTTGTTTATATACCGTAACAACGTCTCTTTTCACAAAAAGAAACAACAAATCTCTGTACCTCCAAACTTCTTTTAAGTTTAAATCAAAAAGATTGTTCTTGGGGGTTATTTCGTATAACCAATCTTCATTTTTGCTCATCGTTTATTCAATAAAACTCTCAATTCCTAAATCATAACTTTTTAATCCAAAACCTAAAATAACTCCTTTGCAAACGGGAGATAAGAAAGATTTGTGTCTAAATGCTTCTCTTTTGTGTGTGTTAGAAATATGAACTTCTACCACTGGAGTCGTCACACCACTAACCGCATCGGCAATAGCTACAGAAGTATGGGTATAGGCACCTGCATTCATCACTATCCCATCGTAAGAAAAACCGACTTCGTGAATTTTATCTACCATAGCCCCCTCACTATTCGACTGAAAATAGGTCAACTCTACATTTGAATACTTGGCTTTTAATTGTTCAAAATATTGCTCAAAAGTTTGAGTTCCGTATATTTCAGGCTCTCTTTTTCCTAACAAGTTTAAGTTAGGTCCGTTTAAAATTAATAGTTTCATTAGAATAGCATATGGATAATGCCAAAAATAAGAAAAAACAGGGGCATTCTATCAAACATCCCATAATATCCATGTAAATAAATTGATATTTTTTATGGCAATTCACTGAATCACTCCTATTTTTAAAAACCTAGAATCTTAGTTTTTATAAAGATTCCTAATCAAGACAACAAAAACCTGTTTTAATATTTTCACAAAGAAGCTATAAGTCGTTAAAAATCAACAACAAGCAATTGTTTTTTTTCTTTAATTTCCTTTTCTATGTCTAAAAAATTAATTTTTTAATATGTACACTTGTTGATAACTTTTTTATATGTGCATACACAACACACAAATGACTTATGTTATCAGAAATAACAAACATCAATAAAACAAAGGCCTAGAATAAGCATAGAGCTCATATATATACTAACTTCATTTTCTAGAACTATAACAAAAAATGATTGTCAATAACTTTTGCATAGATTTTTTATTTTAAAAAACATCTTTTTTAACTTTATAAATGTCAACACCTATTGTGGCGACCACTCAAAAGAGTGAAATTTATAAACTTTATGTAATATGGTAAGAATTAAACCCTTACAAAAGACCAACCCGCAAGATCTGACCGCGGAAAAAAAATTTTATGCACAAGCAGTAGCAACAGGTACTACTGACTTAGAACGATTGGCTTATTTAGTCTCTAACCAAAGTACAGTTAGAGAAGCCGACTGTTATGCTGTAATACTTTCTTTGGTTCACAACATTGTGGACGAATTAGAACAAGGAAAAATTGTAAAACTAAACAAGCTAGGCTCCTTTCAAGTAGGTGTACGTTCCTTTCCATCTGAAACGGAAAAGGAAGTGACAGCAAGTACCGTGAAATCAGCTCATTTAAATTTTAGACCCGATGTAAAACTTCGCAACATGTTAAAAAATGTAAATTTTACCTTAAAATAGGACTAGCACCCTTTTTCTATATAGCGTTTTAGCTTTATAGTACTAAAAAACCTCGATTGTTACAGCAGTCGGGGATTTTTTTTACCCTTAACCACATCAAAATCCACCGCTTTAACAAGCAAAAGAAACGTTACTTTTAAACAACTCTAACGTTCAAAAACGTAAACCACACCTTTATTCTTTCATAAAAGCAACGTTACAAAAAATAAATTCAGCATTCCAATTGTAAAAACGATCTAAAAAAAGAAATCACCTTGTTTATAGACCTAAAAAAACTCAATAAAAGCTGGACTAGCACCCTTTTTCTATTGAGTTTAGACTTTTTAGCTACTAAAAAACCTCGATTCGTTACAGCGAATCTACCCTAAAATTAAACTATAAATATAATTTGTGCAATTTTATTTAGGGTTCTTTGATTGAATTTATAGCTATTTGCATAAAAACATGTCTCATAAAACAAATACAACTTATACTCCACTACTCCCAACATATATGAACTTGGCAACATTTACTGTTAAGCCACTGTCATCTGACCTTATATTTCTTATTTTTACCTACCTATGAACTGGAACCACTACATTAAAGATTTTACTCAATACTTACTCATAGAGAAAGGGTTAGCTAAAAACACTATTGTCAATTATCAAAAAGATTGCGAAAAACTAGCCTCGTTTTTTAAAGAAACCTCGCTAACTCCAATAAATATTTTGTCTGCAGACATACAAAGTTTTGTGTATAACTATTCAAAAACTCACAAAGCTAGGTCTCAAGCAAGATTAATTTCTGGACTTTCTTCTTTTTTTGAATATTTAATGATGGAACAATACCGTGATGACAACCCTATGAACCTGATAGAAGCTCCAAAAATAGGCTTAAAACTACCCGACACATTAGCCGAAGAAGAAATCAACAACCTTATTGATGCTATTGATTTATCGCACCCTCAGGGAGAAAGAAATAGAGCAATCCTTGAAACACTTTATGGTTGTGGATTGCGTGTAAGCGAACTCATTAACTTAAAAATCTCTGATTTATATTTTAACGAAGGTTTTATTAAAGTTACAGGAAAAGGAAACAAACAAAGACTTATCCCTATAAATCTATACACAGAAAATATAATCAATAATTACATTAATACCCAAAGAAACTTAACGCCCCCTAAAAAAGGTTCTGAAGATATTTTATTCCTAAACAGAAGAGGAAACCAACTAACTAGAGTAATGATTTTTACCATTATAAAACAATTGGCAGAAAAAACAAGTTTAAAAAAGAAAATTAGTCCACATACGTTTAGGCATTCTTTTGCCACACATTTATTAAATGGTGGTGCCGATTTAACAGTAATTCAAGCTTTGCTAGGACACGAAAGCATTACGACTACAGAAGTTTATTTACACATAGACAAAACCAAACTCACCGAAGTTGTAAACAAATACCACCCTAGAGCTCAAAACTAATTTTATAAATAAAGGATATAAATTAAAGAAAAAACAGAGATAAATACCCACAAAAAAATCGCCAACACAACAGGTTTTATTCCTATCAATTTTAAATCTTTAGTTAATATAGTAGACCCTACAATAAACAAAGTCACCACCATTATTCTTTTAGCTATAGATACTATTATTCCTCCAATATTTACAGGAATAAATCCTAGGCTATTGATAAAAATAACTACTACAAACAACAAAATAAAATAGGGAATTTGAATTTTTCTGTTTTGTGTTTTAAACAAAAACATAGAAAGTACAGACAACGGAACAATCCATAAAGTTCTAGATAGTTTTACAATAGTTGCTATTTTTAAAGACTCATTTCCATAACTTAAAGTAGCCCCTACTACAGAACTTGTATCGTGTATAGCAACAGCACACCACAAACCAAATTGATGCTGTGTAAGTTTTAAAAAACTCCCTATAGCTGGAAAAACAAACAAAGCCAAAGAATTCAATAAAAAGACAACCCCTAAAGCAACACTTATATGTTTTGATGTTGCTTTTACAACAGAAGAAATAGCAGCAATTGCACTTCCTCCACAAATAGCAGTTCCAGAGGTAATTAAATAGCCCACTTCTTTATTTATTTTTAGCGTTTTAATAACTAACAAACCTAAAAAAACAGTAAAAAAGATAGACAAAAAAGTCAAACCAATCCCTTGCTTACTAGCTTCAACAACTTCTTTCATACTCATTCCAAATCCTAATCCTACAACAGCTACTTTTAATAAAAAATGAATAAAATAATAACTTTGTTTTTGGAATGGATTGTGAAAAAATAACGAAAACAAAAAACCTAGTACCAAGGCAACGGGACTAGTTAAAACTCCTGAGAGAGCTGTAACTATAAAAATTAAATATAGAATTTTGATGCTTTTATTTTTCATGCTGTATCAATTTTACAGTCATAAAACTACACCTAAAACTAAATAGTACTGCAATCTAAAAACACATCCTCAATAACTAAAAGTTATAGTTGTTTTGAGAAAATTTTTCAAAATATTCCATCACCTTAGAATAATAACCTGTTCTAGACACAAAGTAAAACCAACGCTCAATCGTCAATCCTTCAATCTCAACTATCTTTAATCTATGATTCAGTAAGTCGTCACTAACAGCATGAATAGATAAAAAAGCAAAATCATTGGAATAGTATAAGTAATTCTTTATGGCTTCTACACTATTTAGGGTTACTACCGTATTTAGTTTTTCTATCCCAAAAGTACTCAAAGAACTATCGATAATTTTTCTAGTTCCAGAACCCAATTCTCTTTCTATAACAGGAATGTGTTGTAGCTGTTTTTTATCTACAACATCTTCTTTTAAAAAAGTATTTTTTGCATTGGTCACTAACACAATTTCATCTTTGATAAATTTCTTGAATTTTAATTTTTTATTGGTATTCCTTCCTTCTGTTATTCCATAATTTAATTGCTGATTTAAAATAAGATTTTCTATCTCATCCGAATTTCCGCTTTTAATATTAAACTTTATATCAGGATATTGTTTTCTAAAACGAACAATAATCCTAGGCATAATATTATTAACTAATGTTGTACTTACCCCAAAACTAATATCTTTAGGGAAACAATCTTGTAAATTGACAAACTCCTGATCTATTTCAGCATAAACACTCAATACTCTATCTACATAACTTAAAAACACCAATCCTTTAGGGGTTAGCTCTATAGAATTACGCTTTCTAACAAAAAAAGTAGCTTTGTAAGTGTTTTCTAAACTCCTAATAGCTTTTGATACTGCTGGCTGAGACATACAAAGTTCTTCTGATGCTTTGGTAAAGCTTAAATAATGGGCTACTGTTTTAAAAACTTGAAATTTTATTTTCATTATCCTTCATTTTTAGATACAAACAAAAAACCGTTCTAGAAAACTAGAACGGTTTTTTATTTAGTTATGAACAATCTTATAATTGTTAATAAGTTTACTTAGCTACGTTTACAGCTCTAGTTTCTCTAATTACAGTTATTTTAACCTGACCTGGATAGGTCATTTCTGTTTGTATTTTTTGAGAAATATTAAAAGATAAATCTGAAGCTTGTTCATCTGTAACTTTTTCACTTTCTACCAACACTCGCAATTCACGTCCAGCTTGAATTGCATATGCTTTTTGAACACCTTTAAATCCAAATGCCAAATCTTCTAAATCTTTTAATCTCTGAATGTACGAATCTAAAACTTGTCTTCTTGCTCCTGGTCTTGCTCCTGAAATAGCATCACACACCTGAACAATAGGGGCAATCATGGTTTTCATTTCAATTTCGTCGTGGTGAGCTCCAATAGCATTACACACATCTGGTTTTTCACCATATTTCTCTGCCCACTGCATTCCTAAAATTGCGTGTGGCAATTCACTTTCTGTATCAGGCACTTTACCTATATCATGCAACAATCCAGCTCTTTTAGCTGCTTTTACATTCAGTCCTAACTCTGCAGCCATTAATCCACATAAGTTAGCCACTTCTCTAGAGTGCTGTAATAAATTTTGTCCGTAAGAAGAACGGAATTTCATACGTCCTACTGTTTTAACCAACTCAGGGTGTAATCCATGTATTCCTAAGTCAATAACAGTACGTTTACCAACTTCAATAATTTCTTGATTGATTTGTTTTTCCGTCTTTTCAACCACCTCTTCAATTCTTGCTGGGTGTATACGACCATCTGTTACCAATTTATGTAATGACAAACGAGCAATTTCTCTACGAACAGGATCAAAGCAAGATAGAATAATTGCTTCTGGAGTATCATCTACAATAATTTCTACACCAGTAGCAGCTTCAATAGCTCTAATATTTCTTCCTTCACGACCTATAATACGTCCTTTAACATCGTCGGATTCTATATTAAACACAGACACACAGTTCTCTATAGACTGCTCAACCCCTACTCTTTGAATGGTGTTTAAGATTACTTTACGAGCATCTTGTTCTGCCGTTAATTTAGCTTCTTCAATCGTATCTCGTATGTAAGCCATAGCATCTGTTTTTGCTTCAGCTTTTAAAGAATCTACCAATTGAATTTTAGCATCTTCTGCAGACAAACCAGATACGGATTCTAAAATTTCAACTTGTTTTTTGTGTAACTTATCTACTTCTATTTGTTTTTTATCAAGAATCTCAAGTCTATAATTATAATCCGCTTCTTTTTCTTCAATAGTTTTGTTTAACCTTTTGTTCTTTTCTATCTCTTTGTTTAAAGAAGTTTCTTTGTCTTTTACACGTTTTTCGGCATCCGATATTTTTTTGTCTCTAGCCAAAATCACTTTTTCGTGCTCAGCTTTAAGCTCTATAAACTTTTCTTTTGCTTGTAGTATTTTATCTTTCTTAAGAGTTTCTGCAGTTAGTTTTGCCTCTTTAAGAATAGAGATTACTTCCTTTTCTGCATTTTTAATAATCTGAGAAGCTTTAAACTTCTCTAACATTTTTGCTACTATAAAACCTAATAAAAAGGTTCCTATGGCAATTAATATTATAGCTGTACTATTCATTTGTTTTAGTAAAATTTGATATATAAAAAAACCTACTGAGGTTAGTTTTATAAACTCCTTAAAACATTTTTTAGGACTAACAACATGATCAAGAATCTGTTCTAAGACAGCGCGCTTTAACATATTAGACTCATCCTTTTTAAAGATATAGTGTTGAGTTTATCAAACGAAAACCAAAGTAGGCAGTGTTTTTATTTCTATGTAATGAACTTTATGATTGTAAATACGATTCTAATTTACTATTTATTTTTGAAATTTTAGCCATCGTTGCTTCATTTTCTTCTTCTTTTATTACTTTATTTACTTCTATTAACGAAGCAAATTGTAACGCACACATAGCCAAAACGTCTTGTTTATCGTTAACAGCATAATTACTCTCGTAATCAGATATCAACTTATTAATCTTGCTTGCAGCCGCTCTTACCCCTTGTTCTTCTGATGTAGAAGAAACCGAAATAGGATAATTCCTACCACCTATCACAACATTAATTTTATAACTATCGGCCATTTCAAAAAGAACTTTATGTATTTAATTCTTGAATACATTTATCTATTTCAGCTACTAAAAAATCAATTTTAGCTTTCGTATCTCTCTTATATCCTTCACTGCCTTCTAATGTTTTAGCTACTTTTAATAGTTGAAGCTCTTCTTTGTAAAATGTAATTTCATCTTGCAAACTTATTTCTCTTTGCTGTAATTGAAAATTGCTGTTTGACAAAATTTCATTTTCTTTTTTCAAAAACTCATAGCGTTCTAGAAGTTGTTCAATATTAGCCTCTAATTTGACTATAATTTCTTGTTGACTTCCCATATTATCATCGCTAAAACAATACTTACAAAAATAGCATTGTTATTGTGAATTCCAACTTTTTGATGCGTTAATTCTATTTTTTACGATTTGTTTTGTTTCTCAGACTTTTATGTGTCCTTTTTAAGATATTCCTTATTTTTGTTTGTTCATAAAACCTTATTTTTTGAAAAAAACAAGCTACATATTCCTCTTATTAGGAACTATTTTATCATTTGGACAACAAAAATACCCACAAAACGAATTTAGAAATCCTGTAGATTTCCCTATTATTTTGGCAGGTACTTTTGGAGAATTAAGAACCAATCATTTCCATTCAGGAATTGATATTAAAACTCAAGCCGTAGAAGGTAAAAAAATATACACCGCAAAAGAAGGATATGTTTCTAGAATTAAAGTTTCGTTGTGGGGATACGGAAAGGCTTTATACATAACACATCCTAACGGATATACCACTGTATATGGTCATTTAAAAAAATTCAGTCCCAAAATAGAAGCTTATGTAAAAGCTCAGCAATACAAAAAGGAATCTTTTGAAATTCAACTATTCCCAAGTAAAACAGCACTTCCTATTGCTAAAGATGAAATTATTGCCTACTCTGGGAATACTGGTGGTTCTACCGCTCCACATTTACATTTTGAAATTAGAGACACAAAGACTGAAAAAATCATCAATCCTTTGCTTTTTGGTTACCCAGTTACCGATAACATCCCTCCTATTTTTAGAGGGTTAAGAGCGACTCCTTTTGGAGAAAAATCGGCTATCAATCAAATACCTGTAGCACAAGAAATACAAATCAAAAAAGTAAACAATAACTTATATGTTGCTGATGAAATCACTGCGATTGGAAAAATTGGTCTTTCTGTAAGAACCCACGATTTATTAAATCACGCTCCTTTTAACAAAAATGGTGTGTACAGTATAGAAATGCATGTGAACGATACATTGGTATATTACCACAACTTAGAGACTTTTGCTTTTAGCGAAAGCAAATACATTAATTTATTAATTGATTATCCTTACTACAAACAGAAATATAGAAAGTTTCAAAAAACGTATATAGAAAAAGTAAACCCCTTGTCTATATACAAACAAGCTACTAACAAAGGTTATTTAACCGTTCAGGAAACTGACAATTTTAGGATTGAAATTGTAGCTAAAGATGTTGCCAACAACCAAACCACACTTAGAATTCCTATAAAAGGAAACAAATCTATCATTCCCATTGTTCAAGAAAATATAAAAACACCTTATTTTGTTCCTCAAAACAAATACACGGTTTTTAAACAAGGTTTGTCCGAAATTCGTTTTCCAAAAAACACATTTTATCAAGACACTTATATAGACTACAAGTATAAAGGTGATCAAATAACAGTTCACAAACCTGAATTACCGCTTGATAAAAACTATACCTTAACCTATTTTACAGATAGTTTAAGCGCTCATCAAAAAAAGCATGTCTATTTTGCTCAAAAAAGCGGGAAATATTACAACTATGTAACTACATATAAAAAAGAGAATAAAATATACACCAATACCAAATACTTAGGAGATTTCTATTTAAAATACGACAGCATTGCTCCTAAAATATACAAACCTAGCTTTTACAACCATCAAAACATTAGCAAACACAAATCTTTGTACATTCATATAAAAGATAACGAAACAGGAATTAAAAACTATTATGCTACCGTAGACAATCAATGGATTTTAATGGAATATGAGCCTAAAAAAAATAGACTTACTTTTGATCTAAATGATTTAGAACCTACAGGTAAAAAACATATATTTAAACTAAAGATTGAAGATTTGCTAGGCAATACGCAAACTTTTGAAGCTAACTTTACCAAATAAACCTATCTGTTTGAAAAATATACTCACGCTCCTTACTATATTCATTAGTTCTGTAACTATTGCACAAACAGGTTTTGTAACAGGTACCATTACCAATCAAAACAAAGAACCTTTAAGTGGAGCTAGCATTACGTATGGAAACAAAGGAACTATTAGTAATGATGATGGTACCTATACCATTGAAATTATAGCTTACGAAAAAACAGTCGTAAAATTCTCACACATTGGTTATGGATCTGTCATAAAAACCTTTAAAGGCTATAAAAACAAAACCATTAACTACTCTCCTATTCTAAAAGAACAGTCTCAAGAAATTGAAGAAGTAACCCTCAAAAGTTACGAAGCTGCGCAACAGGGAGTCATCAAACTAAAAGCCAAAAAATTTAAGCGTGTACCTGGAGCCAATGCTGGAATAGAAAATTTATTAATGACTCAACCAGGAGTTAATAATAGTAACGAACTAAGCACACAATACAGCGTTCGTGGAGGTAGTTTTGATGAAAACTTAGTTTATGTAAATGGAATTGAAATTTACAGACCTTTTTTAGTAAGATCGGGGCAACAAGAAGGATTGAGTTTTTTAAATTCAGACATGACAGAAAACATCAATTTTTCTGCAGGAGGGTTTGAATCTAAGTATGGAGACAGATTATCCTCCGTACTAAATATTCACTATAAAAAACCTACCAAAGAACTTTCTACCGTTAACCTAAATTTATTAGGAGCTAGTTATACTTATGAGAATATTTTCTTAAACAACAAGCTTTCTACTTTAATTGGAGCCAGATATAGAAACAATCAACTATTGGTAAATAGTAAGGATACCGAGACTAACTTTAAACCTGTTTTTGTAGACCTCCAAACTTACTTGTCCTATCAAATCAACCCTAAAAGCAGTTTAGACTTTTTAGGAAATATTGCCATTAACAACTATAATTTTACACCTATTTCTAGAGTTACTCAATTTGGTGGATTGATAAAACCACAAGAACTAGTTGTTTTTTACGAAGGAAACGAACAAGATAATTTTGAAACCTATTTTGGTGCTTTTAGCTACAAATACAAGTTCAATAAAAACACAAACATCAACCTGACCGCTTCTTTGTTCAACACACAAGAACAAGAACATTACGATATTTCTGGAGCTTACAGAATTTCAGAAATAGACCCTACAAGCGGAGAACCTTTATTTACCACAGGAGTAGGTTCTCAACTAGACCACGCAAGAAACGATTTAGACATTTTAATTCAAAACCTGAAAGCTACATTTCAGCACAGTATTGATGAACACAAACTAGAAGCAGGTTTAAAGTTCCAACAAGAAAACATTAGAGACCGAATTAGCGAATGGACAACCATTGATGACAACGGAATTACACTAAGAAACCCTAATGAGAATATAGAAAACAACCAACCCAACACTCCGTTTACAGCACCCATTACTCCTTTTTACAGCGTAAGAGCACAAAACAATGCCGATATTTTTCGTTTTTCTGGATACGCACAATGGAATAAAAAATGGTGGATTGGAAATCATATTCTATGGCATCATGCAGGAATTAGAACACAACTTTGGTATTTAAAAGACAACGTTACTGGCATTCAATCAGACCTTAAACAAACCATCAGTCCACGGTTTAGACTTTCTTTAAAACCCGATTGGAATCATACCGACATGGTCTTTAGACTTTCTGCAGGATATTACCACCAACCTCCGTCTTACAAAGAACTAAGAAATCCTCAAGGAGTGCTTCAGTTTAATGTAGATGCACAAGAATCTATTCATTATGTGTTTTCTAACGAATATAGTTTTACCAAATGGAAACGTCCGTTTAAAATGACGTCTGAGGTTTATTTCAAACAATTAAACAACATCAATGCTTATACCTTGGATAATGTTAGAATTCGCTACGATGCCAACAACAACACGCAAGGATACGCGGCTGGATTAGATTTAAGGTTGAGCGGAGAATTTGTTCCAGGTAAAGAAAGCTGGATTAGTTTAGGATTCTTAAAAACCGAAGAAAACACCAATAACAGAGGTTATATTGCCAGACCTACCGATCAGCGTTTTAAGTTTGCCATGCTATTTCAAGACTATGTGCCCAGCAATCCCAATTTTAAAGCCTATCTAAACCTAGTCTTAAATTCTAGCTTACCAGGTGGATCTCCTACCAATGCCAGTGCCGATCCTAATAGCCAAGTAGACCGATACAACTTTCAAACAAGATTAAGACCATACCGAAGAGCCGACATTGGAGTGGCTTATATTATTGTAGACGAAAATAAAAGATACGAAACTGGTTTTTTAAAGCATTTTAAAGAACTAGATTTTGGTTTGGAGTTGTTTAACATTTTTGACATTAACAACACCACCACCAATACTTGGATTTACGATGTAGACAATCAGCAATACAACGGAGTTCCCAATGTATTAACGGGTAGAATTTTAAACTTTAAGGTAGGAATGGAATTTTAATTTATTGATTAGGGTGTTCCCCTTTGGGTCGTGCTTTCCCTACTCGCTTTTTATTTTTATCATCACAAACAAAAACACTTTTTTCTTGAAAACAAAAGGAGCTTACAAAAAAGCTTTTTTGAATACTTAAAAAATAAAAGAGCTCAAACAGGCCGGTCAATCACTAACAGTATAACGGTTTTCGCTAGGAAATGTTTGGGTAAAAAAGTAACGGAACTTTCAGCCACAAAACAAACAAAAGGCTTTTGTGACCAAGTAAAAAGCAATAAACTTAGAGAAAAGAGGAAAGCCCAAATGGTTTTTAGCCGTTGTTGTAGTTAGTGCTTTTTTAGTATTTCGATTAATTTTCTGTTAACATAAATGTTCTCTCTACCAACTTTTTCAGAAGTAATAATTCCAATTTTCTCGAGACTATTTAAATATCTTGAAGCTGATTTTCTTTCTACATTTAGTTTTTGCACCACATATTCGATTTTTGAATAAGGTTGTTCGAAAAGTAATTCAATAAGTTCTTTCCTGTATATTTTAGGTTCTTTTTCTTGTACAATTTCAATGGTTTCAGAAAGTAAATTATTGATAGAATTTATTTTTTGAATAGTTCTATCAGATGTTACTTCTATAGCTTTTAAGATGTATAAAATATACTCTTCCCATTGGTCAGATTTATTTACTTTATTTAGAAGTCTATAATAATCTGATTTGTTTTCATTTATATATGAACTTAAATATAAAATAGGAATATCAAGAAATTCATTTATAATTAAATATAGAATATTTAGTATTCTACCTGTTCTACCATTACCATCATAGAAGGGATGAATACTTTCAAATTGGTAATGTAATATTGCTAAATTTATAAGAGGAGGAAAGTCGTCCTGTTTTATATTAAAATGTTCTAAGAAATTACCTAATAAATCTAAAATTTCGTCTTTCTCTTGTGGTGGTGTATAAACTACTTCTCCTGTTTTGTCATTTTTTAAAACAGTTCCAGCCATATTTCTTATTCCTGCATTATTTTCAATAATTGTTTTTTGTAAGAATTCAATATCTTTCAATCTTAAGAAACCCTGTTTTTTAAGTAAATCTTGTCCAGAAAAAATAGCTTTTCGATAATTGATTACTTCTTTTACTTGGGAACCTTGTTTTGTTTTTGTAGCTAAAGCTTTATATAATTCATCTTGAGTTGTAATAATATTTTCAATCTCAGAACTATCTTTTGCTTCTTGGAGAACTACTGCATTAATAAGCATTTCTTGATTGGGCATTGTTTGAGCAATTCCTTTTAATTCTCCTAAAGATTTTGATGATTTACTTAATTGTCTTAGAATTTCTAAAGTTTCTACTTTTTCTCTTTTAGGAGGAAGTTTATCAAGTTTTTTTATTGGGGACATTATGTCTTACATTTTTACAATACGTACCAAAAATACAAAATAAAGTACATGTATTATAATCATGGGACTTTTTGTCGCATTACGCACAACTACTCTACAATAGCATCTTGAATAAGTTGCTGAATATCCGTTCTAATATCATTAGCACCCAAAGCATTATTAGCCATGGTAGGATAAGTTCTGTTTGATAAAAAAACATAAATCAACTCTGTTTTAGGATCTGCCCAAGCAAAGGTTCCGGTAAAACCACTATGTCCAAAACTTTCCATAGACGTGCAATTACACGTACTTTTAACAACATCATCACCCGATGGTTTGTCTAAAACCAAACCTCTTCTATTGTCTCTACTTTTAAAATAAGCCTTGTTAAACATATCAAATGTATTGCTTCTAAAATACCTTTCTCCACCATACATTCCTTTGTTTAAATACAGTTGCATCATTTTAGCAACATCATTGGCAGTTCCAAACAATCCTGCATTTCCAGAGACTCCTCCAAACATGGCTGCTGCCATATCATGTACTGTTCCTTGTAATTTTTGATATCTGTAATAAGTATCCAATTCAGAAGGGACAATGCTGTCTTTTGCATACATTTCTAAAGGATTGTACATTAATGTAGAGGCTCCTATTTTTTTTGTAAACTGATTGTTAAGCAACACATCCATCGGTTGATGATAATGGTTTTCTAGCACTTTTTTAAATAAAAAAAAAGGCAAACCACTGTATTTATAGTCTCTGGTTTTACGCAAAGGAGCCACTTTTATTTCCTGATAAATACTATCAATATACTCGTTTTTTAAATACAAGTTTTCAGCAACTTTTAAATCAAATCCTTTTTCGGCCTTATTTCTATACCAAATATCCATGGGCTTTTTAGAAACACTATCTAAGGTTTTTACATAAAAAGGAATCCACGCTTGTAAACCCGATTGATGCGCAAACATATCTATCACCAACAGTTTTTCCAAAGGAGTATTTTTATACATAGGTAACAAATCTCCCAAAGTCTGATCTAACCTATACACTCCCTTTTCCAGAACTTTTACATACAAAGGAAACGCACCTAATATTTTGGTTAAAGAAGCCAAATCGTACATAGAAGTATTGTTTACTTTTTGTACTGCATCGTAGGTAAAATATCCATACGATTTTTCAAAAATCACTTTTCCTTTTCTAGCCACCAATACTTGCAAACCAGGACTCATTTTTTCTTTAATTACAAGTTGGGCTACAGAATCTATTTTTTTTAGTTGATAAGAATTCATTCCTTCTTCTTCAGGAAAACCATATTGCAAACGTTGCAGTGCTTGAGTAGTAATACCACTTCCTTCCTTAAACTTTTGAGATACCGAAACTGGCAATTTTCCTGTAAAAGGTACCGCTCCAAATAATTGTTGTGCAGCTACCCATTGAAATACCGAATTGTTTTGATATGCGACAACTACGTTAGAAATTCCATCAAACCCGTTTAATTTTAACAAAGAATACGGGCTTGTAAACACTGTTAATATCACCTTTTTGTAAGAAGCTATTTTTTGAATTAATGCAACTTCGGTACTAGATAATTTATAAGATTTCCAAGGATGTTCATCAGATTTATGAACCCCAACAACAATAGTATTGTATTTTTTTAATTTGCTTTTATAATTTGCAACCGTTAGTTGATTTATTTCATCAACAGTGGTATATTTTTTAAGAGTTTGCACAAAAGTTCCAGAAACATCATCTCCTAAAGAAACAGATGCAACTTTAAGCGTATCTAATCTTTTTAAAGGAAGTAAATTATTCTCGTTCTTTACTAAGGTAATTGCGTTTTCGGCAACTTTTTTAAACAACAAATCGTCTTCTATCGTGTGAATTCTTTGTTGAACATCAACTTTGTTTAATACTTTTTTGTGCTGTAAACCCACACAATATTTAGCCATTAACACTTTAACTACAGAACTATCTAACCTAGCTTCTGTCAGTACATTTTTAAGAATGGCATTCTTAATTGTTTTAACTCCTTTTTCTACATCCACTGGAATTAACAACATATCGTTTCCAGCTTTTAAAGCTTCCAAAGCCACACTATCTGCAGCTGTATAATTAGCCACTCCTTTCATGTTTAAAGCATCGGTAAACACCAATCCTTTAAAACCAATTTTATTCTTTAAAAGCTCAGTAACTACTTTTTTAGAAATAGAAGTAGGTCTTCCTTTTTCAGTTTTTAAAGCAGGTACATCCAAATGAGCCACCATAACACTGGCTAAATTAGATTTCACTAATTGTTTATAGGGATACAGTTCTAAACTGTCTAATCTATTTACATTAAAATTTACAACAGGCAATGTTTTATGAGAATCTGAGGCTGTATCTCCATGTCCAGGAAAATGTTTGGCATTGGCTAACACTCCAACACTCTGCATTCCTTGTACAAAAGCTATTGATTTTTGAGTTACATTTTTTTTGTTTTCTCCAAAAGACCTATTTCCTATAATAGGGTTTAAAGGATTGGTATTAATGTCTACCACAGGAGCAAAATTAATATGAATTCCAACCTCTTTACAATGCTTTCCTATTTGCTGTCCAACACGATAAATCAACGAATCGTTTTGAATTGCTCCTAAAGTCATGTTCCAAGGATAAGCAAAGGATGGTTTAATACGCATAGACAAGCCCCATTCACCATCAAAACCAATGAGTAAAGGAATTTTACTATTCGCCTGATACTCATTGTACAAATCAATTTGTTTTTCAGGAGTTCCTTGCATAAAAATCAAACCCCCAACGTGCTGATTTTGAATCAAACTATTGATTTCCTGTTTGTGTTTGTCATCTTTATTAGAATAGGCTTGTACCATAAACAACTGCCCTATTTTTTCATCTAAAGACATGTTTTTAAGGATACTATCTACCCAAACTTTTTGAGCCAAACTATCTTTAGCCACCAAAGGTTGCGCACCTAATTCTACTTGTTGTGAAAAACAATTAGAAAAAACAAAAAAAACAACTACCCGAAAAATATACTTCATAAACAACTCTAAATACTAATTAAAACAACGTGCATGCCAACTATCTTTAGCAGGAACTTCCCACTGAGTTTCTACACCCTTTTTAGTATTTACCATGTTGTTAAAAACAACCGTATTTGGAGTTACTTTGTTTTCTTTTGCCAAAGCAGCAAAATGATTCATTGGAACAACTTTAATCTCCTCGTTTTCTTTATAAGCCACAGCTAATTTGTTTAGCATATCTACCTGAAACTGCACTTGTATTTGTTGTACTAGTTTTACCGAAGCATCTATAGAACAACCCGAAACTTCTACAAAACTTTGGTCTACAGCAATAATTAAAAACTGATCGTAAAGAATGGTAAAACTCCCCTTTACATTTTCTCCATGTCTTGTCCACTGTTCTACAAAATCAGTAGTCATTTTGCCTACTTGTTCTTGCTCTTGTGCTGTAAACTTTCGGTTAGATTGATACATCCAAACTCTTGCTGTATCTGGTAATGTATAATAAGGTACGTACATAATTATTTTAATTTGTTGTTCAATGTTTTCAATCGAATACTAGTTAACACCTTTTTAGTGTATAATGGAAAATCTGCATTCATAATCCAGTTGTAATAACCCGGATTTTCTGCCAACACCTCTAAAACGGTTCTGTTTTTATATTTTCCAAACGTAAAAACTTCTTCATCTTTGTCGTTAAACTGAATAAAACCTGCAAAATCTGCTCTTTTTTTATGAGACGAATATGCACTTAAATCAGCAACATTCGTTCCAATATCGTCGTACTTCTCTATTTGAGCTAATAATATTTCATAAGTTGCATTGGTATCTGCCTCTGCAGAGTGTGCCCCTTCTAAATCTTTATCACAATAAAATTTGTACCCTGCGGTTAAAGTTCTTTGTTCTTTTTTGTGAAAAATTGTTTGAACATCTACAAACTTTACATTGTCTAAGTCAAAATCTACCCCTACTCTTAACATTTCTTCTGCCAATAAAGGCACATCAAATCTGTTTGAATTGAATCCTGCCAAATCACAACCTTTGATCAACTCATGAATTTGAGGAGCTAATTGTTTAAAAGTTGGTTCTGTTGCAACTTTTTCGTTTGTAATTCCGTGAATTTCTGAAGATTCTGCTGGAATTTCCATTTCCGGATTGACCAACCAAGTTTTACTTTCTTTATTTCCGTTAGGAAATACTTTTAAAATTGATATTTCTACGATTCTATCTTTAGCTATATTGATTCCTGTAGTTTCTAAATCAAAAAATACGATAGGTCTTGTTAATTCTAATTTCATGGAGTTTATATATATAAGTAAATTTAAAAAAATCAGTACAAACCTTATGGGTTTAATACTATGAAAATACGATTACTTATCAACGACCAACCTTATCCTAAAAAAAGGATACAAACACCAAAAAAAGAATAAAACAAACCATTTAACTACAACAAACAACACTTAATCGAAGTTGTCGTTTTTAAATCTATTTCATTCATAACTTTACAATACAACATTTTTTTCTTTTACACTTTTATAAAAGTTTAAAATTTGATTACAAACACAACATATAACGTTTAGGTTCATAGCAAATTTCCCGAAAACATTATACTGTAACAGTTTTAAACAATACCGGACCCACAACAGATGGTAATAAAAGTAAAAAAAGCCCCTAACATAGCAAGGGGCTTTTTTTATATCTATAATTTAAAGTCTTTAAATATTGGCTTCACCTAATTCTTTTAACTTTTCTGTATTTTCAGTTAATTTTAACTCATCAATAATTTTGTGAATATCTCCGTTTACAATATTACTTAAATCATAAAGTGTTAAACCAATTCTATGTTCTGTTACACGACCTTGAGGGTAGTTATAAGTTCTAATCTTTGCAGATCTATCTCCTGAGCTTACCATTGTTTTACGTTGAGCTGCATCTGCTTCTAATTTTTTAGCCAATTCCATTTCATAAATACGAGAACGCAATACTTTCATGGCTTTGTCTTTGTTTTTATGCTGAGATTTTTGATCTTGACATTGAGCTACAATTCCTGTTGGTATGTGTGTTAAACGTACTGCTGAATAAGTGGTGTTTACCGACTGACCTCCTGGCCCTGATGAACAGAAATAATCTACACGAACGTCTGCATTGTTTATTTCAACATCAAATTCTTCTGCCTCTGGCAATACCATTACAGTAGCTGCAGATGTATGCACACGCCCTTGTGTTTCTGTTTGTGGCACACGTTGTACACGGTGTACTCCAGATTCAAATTTTAAATCTCCATAAACATCTTCACCAGTTACACTAAATATAACTTCTTTAAACCCTCCAGAAGTACCATCAGCTATATCTTCTACTTCACACTTCCATCCTCTAGAAGCTGCATACTTAGTATACATTCTATACAAATCTCCAGCAAAAATACTTGCTTCATCACCACCAGTACCTGCTCTAATTTCAACAATTACATTCTTGGCATCTTCTGGATCTTTAGGAATCAACATAAATTTAATTTCCTCTTCCAATTGAGGAATTTTTTCATTTCCTTCTTCCAACTCCATTTTAGCCATTTCTACCATTTCGGCATCAGATCCGTCAGCTATAATCTCTTTTGCTTCTTCTATATTTGAAAGTATACTCTGATATTCGTTTCCTTTTTCAACTACTTTGCTTAGATCTTTATATTCCTTATTAAGTTTTGCATATCGCTTTTGATCAGAAATAATATCTGGTTGTATAATTAAATCTGAAACTTCATCAAAACGTTGCTTAACTATTTTTAATTTATCTAACATGTTTTATTTTTTGTAGAATGCAAAATTACAATTTATAATTGAATTTTAGAATTAATATTCATATCCCATCTTGTTTTAAAAACATAAAAAAACCCCAAAACAAAAGTTTTGAGGTTTTAGTCGCACTAAATAAACTAAGATGTTAAGTTTATCGTAACCTATCTACAGATTTTACGAGATCTTCATCTTTTTTAATTGCCTTGTTTGCCATGACTAGCAAAACAATAATAGCAATTGGAAAGTAAATCCCAATACCCTTCTCAGAAATATTCATTTCTCCAGGTAGTTTTAGAGATAAGTATATCAATACACTCAATAAATAGAAGTTGATCAGAATGTTTACTCTATTAATCACAAATTGATTTTGTCTTTTTTTATAATTAAAAATAGCGACTAAAGACAAAACAGATGATAAAACAAAAAACACTCCTACTGATTTTAAAAGAACTGAGTTATTACTAAAAGTAGTTGCTAAATATAGCTCTACATGATCTAAAAGTGTAAAAAATGAAAAAAAACTAGTTAATACTCCTGCAATTATAAATGCAACAAATAAATAAACTGTTTGAATTCTCTGAATCATAACTTTTTCTAATAACTAGCACAAATTTACATTTTCTTTTTATTTATTAAAGACTTTGTTACATTAAAAAAAAAACTATATTTGTTTTGGCTTAGTAAGCTGTTACAGTACAAACACTTATATATTGTAACTAATTTTCAAAAAAAATCAAATATCAAATTGCAACCGTATAATTTTTCACAACTATACTTATTGTTGCATATTTTATTATCATCATACATATTATAAATGTTCGAAATTTCACAATTAAAAGCAAAAACACTTGCGGATTTACACGAAATTGCAAAAACAATTGGATTAAAAAAAACAAGTCAATTAAAAAAAATGGACTTAGTTTACAGAATTCTTGACGAGCAAGCTGCTACCGAAGCAAGTAATCCAACTCCTACCATTTTAGATAACGAAGCCACTAAACAAGAGCCTCCTAAAAGAAAAAGAGTTACCAAAACAAAACCAACTTCTTCTGTTAAAGAAAAAGAAACTGAAAGTTCTGAGGAATTAAATAAAAAAGAACCAAAAAAGTCTCCGGAAACCCCTACCGAAAACACGACTAACAAAGCTATAACTCCAGACACACCTACTCCTGCCGCTGTTAACGAGAAGAAAAACACCACTAGAAAACCACGTGCCAAAAATAACGACACAACAACTAGTGAAAACAAAAAAAACACCCCTTCTCCACAAAATAACAACACTCCACAAAACAATACACCAGCAAACAACAATGCTAGAAAAAACAACAACCCAAGAAATAATAAAAACAACAAGGGTAAAAGTTTAAAAGACCCTAATTACGAATTTGACGGAATTATTGAAAGCGAAGGAGTTTTAGAAATGATGCCAGATGGATATGGTTTTTTAAGATCCTCTGACTACAACTACTTATCTTCTCCTGATGATATTTATGTATCTCAATCTCAAATTAAACTCTTTGGTTTAAAAACTGGTGACACTGTAAAAGGTGTGGTAAGACCCCCTAAAGAAGGTGAAAAATATTTTCCTTTAATTCGTGTTTCAAAAATTAACGGATTAAACCCCAAAGAAGTTAGAGATCGTGTTTCTTTTGAACATTTAACTCCACTTTTCCCTGAAGAAAAATTTAAATTATCTAACGGAAAAAGCTCTTTATCTACCAGAATTATTGACTTATTTGCTCCTATTGGTAAAGGACAACGTGGTATGATTGTAGCACAACCTAAAACAGGTAAAACAATGTTATTAAAAGACATTGCTAATGCCATTGCAACCAACCACCCAGAAGTATATCAATTAGTTTTATTAATTGATGAAAGACCCGAAGAAGTAACAGATATGCAACGTAGCGTTCGTGGTGAAGTAGTAGCCTCAACCTTTGACGAACCCGCAGACAAACATGTAAAAGTTGCAAACATTGTACTTGAAAAAGCAAAACGATTGGTAGAATGTGGTCACGACGTAGTGATTCTTCTAGACTCCATTACTCGTTTAGCAAGAGCCTACAACACCGTTGCTCCTGCTTCTGGTAAAATATTATCTGGAGGTATTGATGCCAATGCACTGCACAAACCAAAAAGATTCTTTGGTGCTGCTAGAAACATTGAAGGGGGTGGTTCTTTAAGTATTATTGCTACAGCTCTTACAGAAACAGGCTCTAAAATGGACGAAGTTATTTTTGAAGAATTCAAAGGTACCGGTAACATGGAACTACAACTAGAAAGAAATATTGCCAACAGACGTATTTACCCTGCTATTGATTTAATTAAATCTAGTACTCGTAGAGACGACTTGTTGTTAGATGAAAAAACAGTACAACGCATGTGGGTCTTAAGAAAGTATTTAGCTGACATGAATCCTGTTGAGGCTATGGAATTTATAAGAGACCGAATCAAAACTTCAATAAACAATGAAGAATTTTTAATATCTATGAACGGATAATAAAAAACACCATATAAACAATAAAATTTTACAAAACCTAACAAAACAATTTTGTTAGGTTTTGTACTTTACTCTATCAACCAATTCTTCTCTTTTACCCTAACAATTGTTCTTTCCTCGTTTCTCTTTTTTTAAAATAAAACAAATGTTTAACAAAAACATAACAAATATCTAAACTAGCTCGATACAAACCCAAAAATTATAATAAAAAAACTAGACTGCTACTATACTTAACTTTCTACAACCCCAATAAAATCTAAGCAGCTAACTAACCAAAGTTCTTTTCTTTTTTCATTTACTAACAAGACTATAAATCACATCAATAAATAAATTATCTTTAATATTATAACTCAAAAACTATATATAATGAAAAAAATTACTTTATTTTTTGCCGTAATCTCTTTTATGATTACATCTGCATTAACTGCACAAACCATTAGCATTACCGATATTAATGGCTCTACTGCTTCAGCTTTTTTTACAGCTAACCCTAGTTTAGATAGTGGTACCGTGTTAACAGTAACTGTGCAATACGAAAACGTAGTGGCTGGAACCGACAATCTTGTTATTAGGGTGTTAAACAACTGGGCTGAAATAGCAGGCACCAAACAAACACAAACTGTAACAGAAAGTGCAACACCAACTACCACAACTTTTACAGTAACAATTCCTGCTGTTAATCCTGGAATTGACCCTGCAAGAATTCAAATTAGAGCTAATAATGGTAGTGGTTTTGTTAATGGTACTTCTCCAACTTTTGAAATTAACGCAGACGAAAGTGTAGAAGTAAGTGCTGCAACTTCTATTACAACTATTAACGGTGTTTCTCCTACAGATTACCACACTTCTGTAAGCGGTACCGTAAGCGAAGGAGCTACTCTAACTTTTGGAGTGAATTATAAAGCCTTGAAAAAGGACCCTGTAAGAGACAACTTAGACGTTAGAGTAAGATTCCTTACAAATGACTACAAAACAATCCCTCTAATGGTAGAAGGAACAGCAATTGTAACAAATAGCGCTACAGAACAATCTACAACAGTTAGTCTTACCATACCAGATTTATCTGAATCTGTTTCTCAAGCAAGAATACAAGTTGTTGCATACGGTTACAACGGTAGTACAGATGCTACTATATTCAGCTATGTATCACCTGAGTTATTCGACATTGATGCTACCACATTATCTACAGATAAACTTGCTTTAGAAGGAGTTACTGTAAATGCTAATTCAATTTCTTTTAGTTCAGAACACATAAACGACAACTATACAATTTACAACATTGTTGGACAGTCTGTAAAAACAGGAAAAGTAAACAATCAAGTAAGTATTACTAACTTAGCAAACGGTGTATACATTTTAACTACCGATAAAGGAGTTTTAAAATTTGCTAAATAGATTCTACTTTTTACAAAAACCATTTAAGAAGGTTGCCTATTTGGCAACCTTCTTTTTTTATCAAAAAAACAAAGAAAAACACATTTTAATAATACATAACCATTCTAAATAAGCTAACCTTTTAAAAAACAGGAGTTTATTATATATCAAGCTAACACATTCATACTTAGTTATTTTTAACCCCCAAAAAAACAAGGTTAAAATTTAACACATTACCAATAAAACATCATAAATTTTGAATTATCCATAACAAAACAATAATATCTAACGAACAAAGTTATGTAAGTCTTACGATAGTTTGATTTTCATTAATATTTGCGTAATTTTGTCGCCTATATTTTTAAAATATGATACAGAAACAAGGACTATACTTACCAGAATTTGAGCATGAAAACTGTGGTGCAGGTTTTATTTGTAACCTAAAAGGTGAAAAAACCAACCAAATTATTCATGATGCATTAGAAATTTTAGTGAAACTAGAACACCGTGGAGGTGTTAGTGCCGACGGGAGAACCGGAGATGGTGCTGGATTATTAATTGATATCCCTCACGACTATTTTAAAAGAGTTTGTGAATTTGAAATTCCAGAACAGCGTAAATATGCTGTAGGAATGGTTTTTTTACCAAAAAACACCAATCAACACAAATTCTGTAAAGATGTATTTGAAAAAGAAATAGCAAACCAAGGCTTAACAGTTTTAGGTTGGAGAGAAGTTCCTGTGGACTCTTCTCAACTAGGTGAAATTGCTTTAGCCTCTGAACCAAATATTGAGCAAATTTTTATTGCTCAAGGTGATTTAGAAGAAAATATTTTTAGAGCTAAACTATACGCTGCACGTAAAATTACAGAGCACGCTATTCGCAACTCAAAAATGTCTGAAGCTAGTTACTTTTACTTACCTTCTTTGTCTAATACTACACTTATTTATAAGGGTATTATTATGCCAGAAGATATTGGACCTTACTATACCGATTTACAACAACCAGACTTAGTAACCAGATTAGCATTGGTACACCAACGTTTCTCTACCAATACAATGCCTGCTTGGGAATTAGCACAACCATTTAGATTCTTATGTCAGAATGGAGAAATTAATACTTTAAGAGGTAACGTTTCTAGAATGCGTGTGCGTGAAGAAATCATGAAATCTGACGTGTTTGATGCTGCTACCATGGAAAAGTTATTTCCTATAATTTTACCTGGAAAATCAGATTCTGCTTCTATGGATATGTCTGTTGAGTTATTAACCCTAACAGGTCGTTCTTTACCAGAAGTAATGATGATGACGATTCCTGAAGCTTGGGAAAAACACGCTACCATGTCTGAAGACAGAAAAGCGTTTTATGAATACAACTCTTGTATTATGGAGCCTTGGGATGGTCCTGCCTCAGTTCCTTTTACAGATGGAGATTATGTGGGAGCTTTATTAGACCGTAACGGTTTAAGACCTTCTCGTTATACCGTTACTAAGAGTGGTAAACTAATCATGTCATCGGAAGTTGGGGTGGTAGAAATAGCTCCAGAAGACATTGTAAGCCATGGTCGTTTAGAACCTGGTAAAATGTTCTTAGTAGACATGAACAAAGGTAAAATTATTGAAGACGAAGAAATTAAGAATAAAATTTGTTCTGAAAGACCTTACAAAGAATGGTTAAATAAAAATAGCTTACGATTAAAAGACGTTCCTAACGATAATAAAAATTGTCCAATAGAAACGTTGGATTTAAAAACTCGTCAACGTTTGTACAACTATACTATTGAAGATATTCAGGAAGTAATTGTACCAATGGCACAAGAAGGTAAAGAAGCCTTAGGTTCTATGGGTATTGATACTCCTGTTGCTGTTTTATCAGACAGACCTCAATTAGTACCGAACTACTTTAAGCAATTATTTGCTCAGGTTACCAATCCACCTTTGGATGGTATTCGTGAAGAAGTAGTTACGGATATTAGTTTAGCTTTAGGTAATGACAAAAACATTTTTGATATTACTGCTGAACAATGTCATAAATTAAGAATTCAAAACCCTGTTATCTCCAATAATGATTTAGAGAAAATCCGTCATATAAACGTAGATGGTTTTAAAGCTGAAACTATTGAAATGTTGTATGACAAAGTAAAGGGAATGAATGGTCTAGAAGATGGTTTAGAAGAAATCATTACTAAAATTACCAAAGCTGTAGATAACGGAGTTAACATCATTATTTTATCAGATAGAGGTGCTTCTAAAGAAAAAGCTCCAATTCCTGCTTTATTAGCTTGTTCTTATGTACACCATCAAATGAACCGTTTACGTAAGCGTTCTTATTTTGATATTGTTATAGAATCTGCTGAGCCTCGTGAACCACATCATTTTGCTACCTTATTCGGATATGGTGCTTCTGCTGTAAACCCTTACATGGTAAACGAAATTATCCGTTTACAAGTAAAAGAAGGATTCATCAAATTAGATGAGCAAAAAGCTGTAGATAACTTTAACAAAGCTATTGGAAAAGGAATCTTAAAGGTAATGAACAAGATTGGTATTTCTACGTTACACTCGTACCGTGGATCTCAAATCTTCGAAATCGTAGGTTTCAATTCTGAATTTGTAAACAAATACTTCCCTTACACTGCTTCTAGAATTGAAGGTATTGGATTGTACGAAATTGAAAAAGAAATCAACGAAAGATATAAATATGCATATCCAGACACATACATCGACAAACGTTTAGGATTAAACATTGGTGGTGATTATAGATGGAGACGTAATGGTGAACGTCATATATTTAACCCTACAACCGTTGCTAAATTGCAACAAGCTGTACGTTTAAATGACCAAGCTTCTTACGATGTATATAAAAACGCAATTAACGAACAAGCAAAAGGATTGTTAACCATTCGTGGATTGTTTGAATTTACAAACTATGATCCTATTCCAGTTGATGAAGTGGAACCTTGGACAGAAATTGTAAAACGTTTTAAAACGGGTGCTATGTCTTACGGGTCTATTTCTCGTGAAGCTCATGAGAACCTAGCCATTGCCATGAACCGTTTAGGTGCAAAATCTAATTCAGGTGAAGGTGGTGAAGACAGAAGACGTTTCCAACCAGATGCAAACGGAGACAATAAAAACTCTGCTATTAAGCAAGTAGCTTCAGGACGTTTTGGGGTAACATCTCACTACTTAAGTTCTGCTAAAGAGATTCAAATTAAAATGGCTCAGGGTGCTAAGCCAGGAGAAGGTGGTCAATTACCAGGTACAAAAGTTTTACCTTGGATTGCAGATGCACGTAACTCAACTCCTTTTGTAGGGTTGATTTCTCCTCCACCACACCACGATATTTATTCAATTGAGGATTTAGCTCAGTTAATTTACGATTTAAAGAATGCGAACCGTGAGGCACGTATCAACGTAAAATTAGTATCAGAAGTAGGTGTTGGAACCATTGCTGCCGGAGTTGCTAAAGCAAAAGCAGATGTCGTTTTAATTTCTGGATATGATGGTGGTACAGGAGCCTCTCCTTTAACCTCTTTAAAGCACGCTGGTTTACCTTGGGAACTTGGTTTGGCAGAAGCACAACAAACATTGGTATTGAACAACTTACGTTCTCGTATTGTTGTTGAATGTGATGGTCAGTTAAAAACTGGACGTGATGTTGCTATTGCTGCTTTATTAGGTGCAGAAGAATTTGGATTTGCAACCGCACCATTAGTAGCTTCAGGATGTATTATGATGCGTAAGTGTCACTTAAACACATGTCCTGTAGGTATTGCTACTCAAGATAAAGAATTACGTAAGAACTTTAAGGGTACTCCTGAACACGTAATTAACTTTTTCTACTACGTAGCAAATGAATTAAGAGAAATTATGGCTCAATTAGGATTCCGTACAATGGATGAAATGATTGGTCAAACTCAAAAAATAAACGCTAACAACGCAATTGATCATTATAAAGCTAAAGGATTAGATTTATCTGCAATCTTACACCAACCTGCTGGTTACAGTGATTTACCTGTTAGAAATATAGAACAACAAGATCATAATTTAGACAATGTTATTGATTTCCAAATTTTAAAAGATGCACATGCTGCTATTTTTAGAAAAGAAATTACTACTCTTAATTATCCTATTGGAAACACAGATCGTTCTGTAGGAGCTATTGTATCTAATGAAATTTCTAAAATATACGGTCACTTAGGATTACCTGAAGACACATTAAACTTAAATTTTACAGGTTCTGCCGGACAAAGTTTAGGAGTATTTGGAGCTCATGGTATTACTTATACTGTTGAAGGAAATACAAACGATTATTTAGGAAAAGGATTATCTGGAGGAAAAATTATAGTAAAAAAACCTGCTAAAGCTGATTTTATAGCAGAAGACAATATTATAGTAGGTAACGTTTGTTTGTTTGGTGCTGTAAAAGGTCAAGCATTTATTAACGGTATTGCAGGTGAACGTTTTGCAGTTCGTAACTCTGGAGCTACTACAGTAGTAGAAGGTGTAGGAGATCACGGATGTGAATACATGACTGGAGGTAGAGTTGTTGTGTTAGGAGATACAGGTCGTAACTTTGCAGCAGGAATGTCTGGTGGTTATGCATATGTATTAAACACTACTGGTAAATTTACTGATGGATTGTGTAATGAAGAAACAATAGACTTTGATCCTATTACTGCAGAAGATGCAGCTGAATTAAAAGGATTGATTGAAAAACACGTGGCTTATACAGACAGTAACAGAGGAAAAGAAGTGTTGGCTGACTGGGAAAATAGCTTAGCTAAGTTTGTAAAAGTTATGCCTAAAGAATACAAAGTAGCTTTAGAGCGTATTGCAAATGAAGAACCAATGGTTGAAGAATTAACAGTATCGTAAATATGGGAAAAGTAACTGGATTTAAAGAATTCGAAAGAAAAGACGAATCGTACAAAGCTGTAGAAGAGCGTGTACAACATTATAATGAATTTACAGTCCCTTTAAGCGAGGCTGAAATTACAGAACAAGGATCTCGTTGTATGGATTGTGGTATTCCTTTCTGTCACAGTGGTTGTCCATTAGGAAATTTAATTCCTGATTTTAACCACATGGTACATCAAGGAGAGTGGCAAAAAGCCTCTTTAATATTACATTCTACAAACAACTTTCCTGAATTTACTGGACGTTTATGTCCTGCACCTTGTGAAAAAGCATGTGTATTAGGAATTATAGAAGATCCTATTTCTATAGAAAATATTGAAAAAAACATTGTTGAACGTGCTTTTAAAGAAGGATGGATTAAACCTCAACCTCCTAAAAAAAGAACAGGTAAAACGGTTGCTGTTGTAGGATCAGGTCCTGCAGGATTGGCTGCTGCTCAACAATTAAACAGAGCCGGACACACTGTAACTGTTTTTGAAAGAGATGATGAAGTTGGAGGATTGTTGCGCTACGGTATTCCTAACTTTAAAATGGAAAAAGGAATCATAGACCGTCGTGTGGCTATTTTAGAAGCAGAAGGAATTACTTTTAAAGTAAATGCGAATGTTGGAGTTAATGTTTCTGTAGAAGAATTGAAAGCTTTTGATGCTATTACTTTATGTGGTGGTGCTACACAAAGACGTTCTTTACCTACTCCTGGTATTGATGCTGATGGTGTAGTACAGGCTATGGATTTCTTAACGCAACAAACAAAAGTTGTTTTAGGTAAAGAAGTAAAAAATCAAGTTTTAGCAACAGGTAAAGATGTAATTGTAATTGGTGGTGGTGATACAGGTTCTGACTGTGTAGGTACTTCTAATCGTCAAGGAGCAAAATCTGTAGCTAATTTTGAAATTATGCCAAAACCTCCTGGACACAGATCACCTACAACTCCATGGCCTTATTGGCCTTTACAGTTGAAAACATCTACTTCTCACAAAGAAGGATGTGAAAGAAACTGGTTGATTAACACAAAGGAGTTCATTAAAGATGAAAACGGAAAGTTAACAGCTTTAAAAACTGTTAATGTAGAGTGGAAAATGGTTCCTGGACAAAGACCTCAATTAATTGAGATTGAAGGTTCAGAAAAAATTTGGCCTTGTGATTTGGCTTTATTAGCCTTAGGATTTACAGGTCCAGAAGCTACTATTGCTGAGCAATTAGGTATAGAAACCGATGCTCGTTCTAACTACAAAGCAGAATATGGTAAATACCAGACTAACATTCCTAATGTATTTGCTGCAGGAGATATGCGTAGAGGTCAATCTTTAATTGTTTGGGCAATTTCTGAAGGTCGTGAAGCAGCTCGTCAAGTTGATATTTTCTTAATGGGTAAATCTGATTTACCATCTAAAGATATTGCTGGAGACTTAGTAGGTGTACAATAAAACCTAACATTTATATAAAAGAAAACCTCGCTACTTAGCGAGGTTTTCTTTTTTTATAGCGATTAAAAACTTCTTAAGAAAATAGATTATATTCGTTATATATGGAAACGGCAAATATAAAACAACTTAAAACAGAGCTTAACAATTTAGATAAAAACAAACTTATCGAACTTGTTTTAAGACTATCGAAATTTAAAAAAGAAAATAAAGAACTTTTAACTTATTTATTATTTGAAGCTCAAAATGAGGATGCTTATATTTCTGAAATAAAATTAGAAATAGATACTTTATTTGACCAAATAAACACTTCATCTTATTTCTATATAAAAAAATCAATTCGTAAAATACTCAAACAGCTTAAAACCTATATTAGGTATTCTAGTGTGAAGGAAACTGAGGTTGAACTACTGTTGTATTTTTGTAAAAAACTAAAGCACTTACGTCCTAGTATTACCAAAAACCAACAATTGCTTAATTTATATCACAGAGAGTTAAAACTTATCAAGAGAAAAACAACAACTTTACACCCTGATTTACAATTTGACTATCATAACCAAATTCACCTTCTGTCTCTAGAACCTCTAACAATTATCTAAAAAAAAAGCTTCTTAATTTTTTTTAAACTACATTTAATTACATCTTCATATTAATGATGATGATTTGATTTTAAAATTATGAAAAAACACCTATTACTAGTTGTACTTGTTTTTTGTTTTAATATGCCATTACATGTACATGCACAAGAAACCATAGTTGATAGTATTGCCACTAAAACCGATAGTATTAACAATGAACTTTTAAATGAGTTTAATCAAAAAATTTCTGAAATTAAAGAACAGCGTAAGCAAGATTCTATTAAAAAAATTGAATTAGAAAAGACATTGCGCTCTTTAAAAACTACAGACAATTTAAAAAAAGAAGAATTACTAAACCAATTAAAACAAATTGAGGAAAGTGAGAAAAAAAGAATTTCTGAGAAAAAAGCAAGAATAGATGCTTTAAGAAATACAGCAAAAGGACATCCTGTTATTGGAGTTCTTAAAGACACTTTATTTTTAGTTTATGCAAAAATAGGATCTTCTACACCTGCAGAACGAGCTGCTAATATTTCTAGAAAAATAGAAAAACTATACAACGATGATTTTCTGAATATTGACAACATTAAAGTTCATCCTTTTGAAAACACTTATGATATTGTTTATAACGAACTAATTATTATGAGTATTTCTGAAGCAGATGCTATTTGGTACAATCAATCTATAGAAAGCAGTGCCAATTTATTTAAAGACAATATAAAATCGGCTATTGTAACAGCTAAAAAAGAAAATAGCTTACAAAAAATTGCCATGCGTATTGGGTTGGTTTTACTCGCTATTTTAATCATTTGGCTTGTAATAAAACTAGTACGTAAAATGTTTTTAAAAGTAGATGCTATTATTGAACAAAAACAAGAATCTTGGTTAAAAGACATTAAATACAACGATTATGTTATTGTGTCTACAGAACAAGCACTTGTATTGATTTCTTATATTATTAAGGCTCTAAAAATAATTGTTTATGCCATTATACTTTACATTACTCTGCCTATTTTGTTTAGTATTTTTCCATTTACAAGAGATTGGGCCGACACTCTTTTTAAATTAATATGGAATCCTTTTAAAGGGGTTTTAAACAATATTGTTTCTTTTTTACCTAACCTATTCAGCATTGCAGTTATTTATTTTGTGATGCGTTATTTTATCCGTTTTGTAAAATATATTTTTAATGAAATTAAATATGGGAAACTAAAAATTAATGGATTTCATGCAGATTGGGCAATGCCTACTTACGGAATTGTAAGAGTACTATTGTATGCTTTTATGGTGGTGCTTATTTTCCCTTATTTACCAGGTTCTGACTCGCATGTATTTAAAGGAGTAACTGTGTTTGTAGGGGTGTTATTTTCTTTAGGTTCATCTACAGCTATTTCTAATATGGTTGCCGGATTGGTGATTACTTATATGCGTTCTTTTAAATTAGGAGATCGAATTAAATTTGGGGATATTATGGGAGATGTTGTAGAAAAAACATTGTTAATTACCAGACTTAAAACAGTAAAAAATGAAATTATTACAGTTCCCAATTCTACTATTCTAGCTAGTAATATTATTAACTACACCAGTATTGCCGATGAAAATGGTCTAATACTACATACAACAATTACCCTAGGATATGATGTTCCTTGGAAATTGGTACACGAAAGTTTGATAGAAGCTGCAATAAGAACAGAAGCAATATCTAACATACCTAAACCTTTTGTTTTACAAACTAGCTTAGATGATTATTATGTTTCTTATGAATTAAACGCTTATACAAAAGTAGTAGCCAAACAAGCTATTATTTATTCTGAATTACATCAAAACATTCAAGATGTATGTAACGAAAATGGTATTGAAATACTATCTCCGCATTACCGTGCAAATAGAGATGGAAATATGACCACCATTCCTAAAGATTATTTAGATAAAGACTACAAAGCACCTAGTTTTAGTGTTAAAATAGAAAAAGACAATTCATAGATCTGTTCAACCAATCATGAAACATTTAAAATTAACCATTCTCTTTTTGCTTATTATTTATTCCAGTTACAGCAAAGCTTGTAGTATTGTTTATTTTGTTGATGAAAAAACAGGTACTATTTACATTGCCAACAACGAAGATTTTTGGCTAAACACCAAAGCTTATATACAATACATTCCCGACTCTAAAAAAGGAATGGCTAGACTATGGTACGGTTGGAAAGAATTTGCACAAGGAGGAGTTAACAAAGCAGGATTATTTTTTGATGCTGCTGTCACTCCCACTCAAAAAATTCCAGAAAATTACAACACTCCAAACGGTAGAAATATAGGTGATGAAATTTTAGCACAATGCACAACAACCTCACAAGCCTTAGATTACCTTGAAAAAGAAAAAATAGCTATTGCCAATGGCCATATAATGTTTGGAGACAAAACCGGAAATGCAGTTGTGGTAGAATGGATTGATGGAAAAAGAAAAACAATCTACATAAAAGATCATGTTTTAATAGCAACCAACTACCTATTGTCTAAACCACAAGCAGGAAATTTTCCTTGTTATCGATATCAATCGATTCAAAAAAGAATTAACGATTTAAAACAAAAAGAAACCATCAATTTTTTATCTTTTGGAAACACCATTGGTGGCACTGCACAGTTACCTAAAAAAGATCCTAATACAGGGAATATGGGAGGTACTCTTTATACAAGTTTTATCAATTTATCAGAAATGAAAATGTTTATCATTCCTAAACTAGATAATAGCAAACTCATCAAACTAAATTTGCAAGAACAATTTGCCCAAAAAAAGAAACAAAAAATAAAATTATATTAAAAAAATCCCTGAATTGCTTCAGGGATTTTTTTAGACTTGTTTTTCTAAATAATGAAAATCGATATGAAATTCATTTTTTAAATCTTTAATCTTCTTATTAATTTCTTTTGTATCTATTTTTTTATTGTTCTTAGACCCTACTAGCATTACGTTTTTACGAGTATGTTCGTTAGAGATAAACTCAAACACCTTGGTTGTATACTGGTTTTTTTCTAAAATTAAGGCACGAATGGTATCTGTCACCATTTCGAACTGACGTTCTTTAAAAATGCCGTATTTTAACAAAGGACTCTCCTGCTCTATTCCTTTTACTTGCTGACGAACTTGTTTATGACAACAAGGTGCACAAATTACCAAACCTGCATTGGCTATAATTCCTTTAGCAATAGCATCATCTGTAGCAGTATCACAAGCGTGCAAAGCTATTAGAATATCAATTTTTTTATTGTCGTAATCTTGAATTAATTTATTTTCAAACTGTAAATCATCAAACCCACATTTTTCTGCAATGTTGTTACAGTAGTTTACCAAACCATCTCGCAATTCAATACCTGTAACGGAAACTTCTTTATTCCTATCATTTTTTAAATAATCATACAAAGCAAATGTTAAATACCCTTTGCCCGATCCCATATCTACAATCTGAATTTTTTTAGGCAGTTTTACTCCATTAATTAAGCCTTCTATAATTTCTAAATATTTATTAATCTGACGATACTTATCAGCCATTTTAGGAATTACACTCCCTTCTTTGTCTGTAACCCCTAAATAGAATAAATAATCTTTATTAGCAGCTCTTTTTTCTTTGGGTCTGTCGTGTGTTTCTGGTAGTTTGTGTGTAAAACTAGGAGCTACTTTTTTTAATGTAATCGCTTTCTTTTTAGAAACAAATACTTGTATATCATCTGGCAAGGTAAACACCACACCAGAACGGAATGTATTGGTAAGCAAATCTGCTATTTGTTCCATAGCTTCTTCTACAGAAAAATTCTTAACCACATCATTGGTTTTGTTGCGGTAGGTAAACTGAAATTTTTGCTGATTTTGAATGGAAATTAACCGTATATACACATTTCTTAAACCATCATTTTTACGGATTGGTTTGCTTAAAGTTATTTTTACAAAAGTATCTGCTACTAGGCTACTTTTAATTTCTTCAAAAAGTGGGTTGAATTCTTCCATAACGCAAAATTAGGTTTTATTAACGGATGAAAAAAACATATCTTTTTATTCTTATCTATATAATTACACAACAACAAACACAGTGTATTATAACACAAAAGGTCTTATAGAATAAGGCTGAGAATTCTTTAAATCTTCTTTAAAAATAATTGATTATCTCATTTGTTTTTTTATTACATTCGCGCAAAATAATCAACCACAAAACATTGAAATCAAATAGATTAGAATATATTGATATTCTTAGATCTGTAGCTATTATTATGATGTTAGAAGGTCATTTTATGACCCACAGTTTGCTACCTGTTTACCGAGACTCATCAAACCCAATTTACGAATTTTGGAAATTCACAAGAGGTCTTACAGCTCCTTTGTTTTTGTCTGTTTCCGGATTAATTTTCACCTATTTATTAGTACAAAATAAAACTCAGGGATGGAAGAACCCTAGAGTTCAGAAAGGATGCAAAAGAGCTATTATTTTAATTGTAACCGGATACTTATTGCAATTTAACTTGTATACTCATTTCTTTTTAGAAAGACCTTTGTTTACTAGTTTAACTCAAATATTTCATGTACTACAATGTATTGGAACCTCTTTATTGCTTTTAATTACAGTGTATTTAATTAAAACGTATATTTTAAAAATTCCAATAGGTGTACTTTTAGTTTTTTTAGGATTGATGGTAATTGTTATAAGTCCTACACTTTACAATTTAAATTACGCAAACACCCCTCGTTTTATAGAAAACATTTTAATTACTAGTAAAAACACAACACTAAAAACATCTGTTTTTCCTTTATTTCCATGGTCTGCTTATGTATTTTTAGGAGGATGCTTAGGTAGTATTATTTATCAGTTTAACCATAAAACTCGCCACTTTCTATTTCCTTTAACTCTTATTATGGCGGGGTTTATTTTTAAACAACTTTGTTATCCGTTACTTTCTTTATTGCAAAAACTCCCTTTGTTCAATCAACTAAGTCCGTTTCAATACGAATACGAACCTATCCGTTTTTGTCAAGTATTAATTGTTATTGGTAGTATTATTTTACTACAAAAAAGTATAGTTGCCTTTCGTCAACAAATCCTTTTTTCTATTCCTAATATTGTTATTCAATATAGCATAATGGTTTGTTTTGGAATAAGTTGTTATTTGTTTACAACTCCTTTAACCTCTCCTTTGCAAAAGGTAGTTACTTATAGTTTGTTTTTTATTCCTATTGTTATTGCCATATGGAAATTAACCAACTGGAATTATGAAACTTTTATCAAAATAGGACAAAACACACTTTCCGTATATGTTTTACATGTAATTATTTTGTATCAAGGTTTTTTTGGTTTCCGATTGGACTCTTTGATAAAAGCCAAGCTGAATCCATTTTTTTCTATTTTAGGAGCATTGCTTTTTGTTTTTTTATTTTTAGCATACACACAATACGAACCTATTTTATTTTTAAAAATACATCGCTTAAAAATTCGATATAAAATCATCAAAAGAAAAACACTTTACAAAACAAGTATCATCTAAGTTTTCTATCCTAAAAAAACTTTAAAAAATACCTACTTTAAAGTCCCTGATTTTATCTAAATTTGCGCTTTAAGTAAAATTTGAACAAACTTCATTCATAATGATATTATTCTTTCAAAAAAATACGACTGTTTTTGCAGTACAAACTTCAGCTCTAGACTCTGAAAACATTCAAAAATTAGAATGGCTATTTGGAAATGCTAAACAAGTAAACCAAGAAACATTAGAAGGTTTTTTTATAGGACCTCGTAGAGAAATGATTACTCCTTGGAGTACCAATGCTGTAGAAATTACTCAAAACATGAGTATTTCTGGAATTGAAAGAATTGAAGAGTTTACGAAAGTAGATACTAAAGATGCTGAAATAGATCCTATGTTACAAAAAATGTACGAAGGATTGAACCAAGAAACCTACACCATTAATGTAGAACCTCAGCCAATTTTAGAAATTGAAGACATTAAAGCTTTTGATGCACAAGAAGGATTGTCTTTAAGCGATGATGAAATTGCTTATTTGGAAGACATGTCTAAGCGTATTGGACGTAAATTAACAGATTCTGAAGTATTCGGATTTTCACAAATCAACTCAGAACACTGTCGTCATAAAATATTTAACGGAACTTTTGTAATTGATGGTGAAGAAAAAGAAACCTCATTATTTAAATTAATCCGTAAAACTTCTAACGAACACCCTAACGGAATTGTATCTGCCTACAAAGACAACGTAGCGTTTGTAAAAGGACCTAAAGCGGTTCAGTTTGCACCTAAAACAGCAGACAAACCAGACTTTTACGAAACCAAAGAATTTAATTCTGTAATTTCTTTAAAAGCAGAAACACACAACTTTCCTACCACTGTAGAGCCATTTAACGGAGCTGCAACAGGTGCTGGTGGAGAAATTAGAGACCGTTTGGCTGGAGGTCAAGGTTCTTTGCCATTGGCAGGAACTGCTGTTTACATGACTTCTTACTCAAGATTAGAAGAAAACAGACCTTGGGAAAATATTGAAGAAAGAAAGTGGTTGTACCAAACACCTATGGACATCTTAATCAAAGCTTCTAACGGAGCTTCAGATTTTGGAAACAAATTTGGTCAGCCTTTAATTTCTGGTTCTTTGTTAACTTTTGAGCACGAAGAAGCCAACAAAGAATTAGCAGATGCTGATTTAAGAACTTTAGGTTTTGACAAAGTAATTATGCAAGCAGGTGGTGTAGGATATGGTAAAGCAGAGCAAGCCATTAAACACGAACCTAAAGCAGGTGATAAAATTGTAATTCTAGGAGGAGACAACTACCGTATTGGTATGGGAGGTGCTGCCGTATCATCTGCAGATACAGGTGCTATGGATTCTGGAATTGAATTGAATGCCGTACAACGTTCTAACCCAGAAATGCAAAAACGTGCTGCCAATGCCATTCGTGGTATGGTAGAAAGTGACATCAACCCTATTGTTTCTATTCACGATCATGGTGCAGGTGGACACTTAAACTGTTTGTCTGAATTGGTAGAAGAAACTGGAGGATTGATTGATACGGATAAATTACCTGTTGGTGATCCTACTTTATCTGCAAAAGAATTAATCGGAAACGAATCTCAAGAAAGAATGGGATTGGTTATTCACGATAAAGATATTGACTATTTAAACCGTGTGGCAGAAAGAGAGCGTTCTCCAATGCACACTGTTGGTGATGTAACCAACGACAATCGTTTTACTTTTAAATCTGCAACAACAGGAAAAGCTCCTATGGATTTAGATTTAAATGACATGTTTGGTTCTTCTCCAAAAACATACATGCACGACAAAACAGTTGCTAGAAAATACGAAGATGTAACATATAGCAATAGTGAATTACAACAAAACTTAAAAACCGTTTTACAATTAGAAGCTGTAGCTTGTAAAGATTGGTTAACAAACAAAGTAGACCGTTGTGTAGGTGGTAAAGTAGCCAAACAACAATGTGCTGGTCCTTTGCAATTACCGTTGAATGATGTTGCGGTAATGGCTTTAGATTACAACGGAAAAGAAGGAATTGCTACTTCTATTGGTCATGCACCCATTTCTGCTATTATTAACGAGGCTGCAGGTTCTCGTAATGCCATTGCAGAATGTTTAACCAATTTGGTTTGGGCTCCCTTAGAAGATAAATTAACTTCTGTTTCTTTATCTGCCAACTGGATGTGGCCTTGTAAAAACGAAGGAGAAGATGCTCGTTTGTACAACGCAGTACAAGCAGTTTCAGATTTTGCGATTGATTTAGGAATCAACATTCCAACAGGAAAAGATTCTTTATCTATGAAGCAAAAATACCCTAACAAAGATGTAATTGCTCCTGGAACAGTAATTATTTCTGGTGTAGGACATTGTAACGATATTAAAAAAGTAGTAGAACCTGTATTTTCTAAAAAAGAAGGGAACGCTATTTATTATATAGATTTTTCTTCTGATGCATTTAAATTAGGAGGATCATCATTTGCACAAGCAGTTAACAAAATTGGAACAGAAACTCCTGATGTAAAAGACAGTGCTATTTTTAAAACCGCTTTTAACACCGTTCAATCTTTAATAGAAAAAGGATGGATTACAGCAGGTCACGATATTTCTGCAGGTGGATTGATTACCACTATTTTAGAAATGTGTTTTGCAGATGTTAATTTAGGAGCCAACATCAATATTTCTGCATTGGGAGAAGCAGATACAACCAAAGTATTGTTTGCTGAAAATGCTGGAGTTATCATCCAAACCCTAAATCCATCAGAAGTAGAAGCAGCATTAACAGAAGCAGGATTAAAATTTGCCAACATTGGTACTACTGTTGAAACTGAAGTGGTAACTTTAGTAAACGGAGCTGCTACCGAAGTATTTAATGTAGCTGAGTTAAGAGATGTTTGGTTTAAAACCTCTTATTTATTAGACAAAAAACAATCTGGAGAAGCAAAAGCTACCGAAAGATTTGACAATTATAAAAATCAAGCCTTAGACTTTACGTTCCCTGCACACTTTACAGGAAAACTTCCTAAAATAGAAAGTGGAAAGAAACCTGTTGCTGCTGTGTTACGTGAAAAAGGATCTAACTCTGAACGTGAAATGGCCAATGCTTTGTATTTGGCTGGTTTTGATGTAAAAGATGTGCACATGACCGATTTAATCTCTGGTCGTGAAACTTTAGAAGATGTAAACTTTTTAGCGGCTGTAGGAGGTTTCTCTAACTCAGACGTTTTAGGTTCTGCCAAAGGATGGGCGGGTGCTTTCTTATACAACCCAAAAGCAAAAGCTGCTTTAGACAACTTCTACGCTCGTAAAGACACCTTGTCTTTAGGAATTTGTAACGGATGTCAGTTGTTGATAGAATTAGGATTGATTAACCCAGAGCATGCAGAAAAGCCTGTAATGGAACACAACGATTCTCACAAACACGAATCTGGATTTACATCTGTAGAAATTACAGAAAACAACTCTGTTATGTTAAGCACTTTAACAGGAAGTAAATTAGGAGTTTGGATTTCTCATGGAGAAGGAAAATTCAACTTACCATATACAGAAGACCAATACAACTTGGTTGGTAAATATGGTTATGAAGGATATCCTGCCAACCCTAACGGATCTAGCTATAATACAGCAATGATGAGTTCTGAAGATGGTCGTCACTTGGTAATGATGCCACATATTGAGCGTTCTATTTTTCAATGGAACTGGGCAAACTACCCTGCAGATAGAAACGATGAAGTTTCTCCATGGTTAGAAGCTTTTGTAAACGCTAAAGAATGGTTAACAAAGTAAGTTTTATTAAAAAAAATCACCCAATATAAAAAAGCATTAAGAGACAAACTCTTAATGCTTTTTTTATAGATAAAACTTAATTTTTTATATGCTATTAGTGTAAAAACTCTAATACTTTAACAGATGCCAAATCTGCTTCAATTTTTCTCTTTTGAGATTCTAAAATAGATTTGGTACTACTTGGCAAAGCTGTTTCTGTTAAAACGGTTTCATATTCTTCTACCGATGCTTTTTCTCCTCTAATAGCCTCTTCCAAAACAGCTTCATCGTTGTTTAATGATAAAATTGATTTTAAATCCATCCAAGTTCTGTGCAAGTCTCCAGTTACACTTCCATTTTTATCTGGATCCTGATTAAAAGAAGCAATTTCTGTTTTTAACTCTTGAGAAAAACCTTTTCTTTCTGCAGACTTTTTAATAAAAAAGTTTTTCAATTCTTGATTCTCTACATTTTCTGCTGCATTTTTATATCCTTTTTCTGCATCATAATTTTTCTCTAATAAAGAATTTAATTGTATTCCAATTTTTTCTGTATACGTTTTCATATCTTTTATTTTTTGATTAATACTTATTCAAAGGTAAACAGACATTGCTGTTTTTATAACAACCTCTATCAACTGCTGTGTTGATTAAAATCACCATCCCTTCTTATCCACTGTAAAAACAAAGCATAACTGGATATTAACACGTTATCAGAACAATCTTTTCACAGATTAGAACTCACAAAATCTAAATCTACATAAATACTTCCTTATCTTTGTATTACTAGTAAACACTATTTATGACATTTAAAGACTTACACTTAAACGCTAAAATTTTAAAGGCAGTTGCAGAACAAAACTACACCACACCTACTCCAATTCAGCAAGCTACCATTCCTCTAGTTTTAGATGGTGTGGATGTAATAGCTAGTGCACAAACAGGAACAGGAAAAACAGCTGCATTTGCATTGCCTATTTTAGATCGTATTTTTTCTGAAACTAGTGCAAGTAGCAAACAAAAAAAAATAAAAGCCTTAATTGTAAGTCCTACAAGAGAATTGGCTATTCAAATAGAAGAAAACTTTAAACAATATAGTGTTTACACCAACATAAGAACTACAGCTGTTTATGGGGGAATATCTATAGAACCTCAAATAGACCAAGTTCACAAAGGAATAGATGTATTAATTGCTACTCCTGGTCGTTTGTTAGATTTGCATAAAAGAGATGTAATCAACCTAGATTATATTCAGGTTTTAGTTTTAGACGAAGCCGACTTAATGTTAGATATGGGGTTTATTGATGATGTAAAGAAAATAGCCCGATTGTGTCCATCTCAAAAACAAACCTTATTATTTTCTGCCACTATGCCTCCTAAAATAGAAGGACTTGCCAAGGAATTGCTAACCGAACCTGAAAAAGTTTCTGTTTCAGCACTATCATCTGCAGCAAAAACCATAGAACAGGAATTATACATGGTTCCCAAACCTAAAAAAATTGAATTGTGCTTGCATCTTTTAAGAAACAATTTAAGAGGAAACATTATTATTTTTAGACGTACCAAATTTGGAGTTGATAAACTTGAAGCTACTTTATTAAAAAACAACTACAAAGTAGACACTATTCACGGAGATAAAACTCAAGCAGCTAGAACCAAAGCTTTGAATAAGTTTAAAAACAACGATGTAAATATTTTAATAGCTACAGATGTGGCTGCTCGTGGAATTGATGTTCCAGAATTAGATATTGTTATTAATTTTGACCTTCCTAACATTCCTGAAGCATATGTGCATAGAATTGGACGAACAGGTAGAGCGGGAAAACAAGGAAGATCTTTGTCTTTTTGTTCTGCTGATGAAAAAGCATATTTAAAAGACATACAACAATTACTAGGTACACTAATTCCTATTGAAGAAAATCATCCTTATCCTTTAGACCCTAAAGCAAAGCCAGAAATTCATAAAAAACAAGGAAGCAAACATAAAAAAGGGAGAAAATCTGCAGCTTCTAAAGCAAAAAAGAAACGCTGGTATTAGTTAATGATTATGTTAAAGAGTAAACCCTAAAAATATGGACATTGTATTTTATCTATTATGTATTCTCACCATTGTTTTCTCTTTTTTACCAAAGGTTCAATCTCAATATTGGTTTTTTAGAATTGCCAGTTTTGGAAAAATTCAACTAACAGCACTTCAGTTAGCTCTTCTTCTAGTTGGTTTGTTTTTTATAGAACAAACTATCTTTTTTAAAATCACATACGGTGTATTGATACCTACAACTATTTACAATATATATGTATTGTATCCGTATTTATTGTTAAAAAAAAGAAGCAGAAAACCAGACGGGTGTAATGATTTGATTTCTCTTATTTCTGTAAATGTATATCAATACAATACAGAATATCATCACTTAATTGATTTGATTAAAGAACAAAAACCCGATATATTATTAACAATAGAATCTAACAAAGACTGGGAAAAAGCCTTACTACCCTTAGATAGCATGTATGCTACTTCTAAAAAAATTGCTTTAGAAAACACTTATGGAATGCATTTTTACACCAATCTAAAAGTTGAAAATTTAGAAGTTAATTATTTTATTTCTGATGACATTCCAAGTATTAAAGCCTGTCTAAAAACAAATAACGATACTCATTTTATTTTTTACGGCATACATCCGCCACCAGCAAGTCCTACCGAAGAACCCAACTCTAAAGAAAAAGATGGTGAATTACTAAGTATTGCCAAAAAAGTAAAAGAGGAAAAACAGCCTACTGTGGTGGTTGGAGACTTTAATAGTGTAGCTTGGTCTAGAGCCACTAAATTGTTTTCTAAAATTTCTGGATTAAAAGATGCAAGAATTGGTAGAGGACTTGTTTCTACATTTCCGGCAAATTATAGATTTTTTAAAATTCCTTTAGATTTATTATATCACACAAGTGATATACATGTAGACCTTTTAAAAACTCTAAAAAACATCAACTCAGATCATTTACCTTTATCTGTTAAATTTTGTGTATACAAAACACAAAACAATCAACAAACCACAAAAAAATCTTTAATTCAAAAAGCAGATAAGTTTATTTTAAAGGGTAAAAAAGAAAAATCTGAGCAAAGATAAATTCATAAAAAATTTGTTGTTTTCATAACAAAAATTAATATTTCAAGGAATATTACTGTAATATCTACACAAAATAAACCTTTATTATAGTAAATTGGACAATTATAGCCATAATACATGTCCTTAATTTCTATTTTTGAAACGTAAAACAATAAAATATGATACACAAACTACTCAAAAAAACACTTTTATTAAGTTTCTTATTTCTTAGTACCATACATATTTTTGGTCAGAATAAAAAAATAACTCTTACCGGTGTTATATTAGATGAAACCAACGAAACCGTTCCTTTTGTTACGGTAGGAATTGTAAACAAAACGATTGGTACAGCTAGTACAGAAGATGGTGAATTTGCTTTAATGTTATCGGACAAAGAATTACAAGACACATTATACGTTTCTTCTCTTGGTTTTGATACTTATAAAATTAAAGTTCAAGAATACATCAATCAAAAAACTCAAAAAATTGTTCTAAAAGAAAACGTAGTAAACCTTACTGCTGTTGTTTTATTACATCCTATAGATTATGTTAAAAAAGCTCTTAAAAATTTAAAAGAAAATACACTTAGTCAAACACATGTTAAAGAAATTTTATTCAGGAGAGCTGCTACAGAAGAAGGAAAAGCTAAGTTTTTTGTAGAAAACTACATTAAATTAAAAGGAAGAGGTCCTGCATATTGGATGGGAACAATACAAGTGACAGAATCACGAAAATCGGCAGATTATAGGTTTTGGAAACGTACACAATGGAGACATGCTGTTATGGGAATGAATGATACAAACCCTTTAACTCCAAACGATTCTGAACACGCTAGAAATCTTAAAAAATTTACTTGGAAAAAAACAGGGAGCTCTTCTTACGAAGGTGAAGACGTGGTTATTTTAGAAGGTAAGAACCCAGATATTTTATGGGAAAAAATTACACTGTATGTGGGTATAGACAATTACCAAGTTTTTAGAATAGAAAGAGGTCAAAATCTTTTTATCTATAAAAAACACAAAAGCGGTAAAATGTACTTAAGCTACTACAAAAATCAATGGAGCTTTCCTAAAACACATATTCCTTTAAATTTACATGGTACTCCTGCAGAAACATTAGAATACAAATCAGAAGCTTTTGTTTTAAATGTGATTACAGATAAGAAAAAAATGAAAATTACTCCTTATGGGGTAGATAAGGACATGGGATCTTTAGACTTGCCTTATCATCCTGAGTTTTGGTCTAAACTTACGTTACCACCTGATACTAAATTTTACAAAAAAATTAAATCAGAACTTGAGGGATTGTACGGAGTTCCTTTAGAACAACAATATCAACTTGTAAATAAATAAACCTAACTACTACCCTATATAATTTATTTACAACAAACTAAAATAACAACAATGATACTTAAACTAAATAAAATATTTCATCTCCTTTTTTTACTATTTTTTATATCTGCCACTGCACAGCAAAAAAAAATTGTGCTTAACGGAACTATTTACGATGAAACCAACGAAACCGTTCCTTTTGTTACGGTAGGAATTGTAAACAAAACTATTGGTACTGCAAGTACAGAAGATGGTGAGTTCTCTTTATTATTGTCAGAGAACGAACTTCAAGACACTTTGTACGTATCATCATTAGGTTTTGATAGTTATAAAATTAAAGTTCAAGAGTACATCAATCAAAAAATTCAAAAAATTGTTCTAAAAGAAAATGTAGTAAACCTAACCACTGTAGTTTTATTACACCCTATTGATTATGTAGAAAATGCTCTTAAAAGTTTAAAGAAAAATACACTTAGCAAACCACATGTTAAAGAAATTTTATATAGAAGAGCCGCTACAGAAGAAGGAAAATCTAAATTTTTTGTAGAAAACTTTGTTAAGTTTAAAGACAGAGGACCTGCTTATTGGATGGGAACAATACAAGTTACCGAAGCTAGAAAATCTGCAGATTATAGAACTTGGAAACGTACCCAATGGAGACACTCTATAAACAATATGTGTGATGTAAACCCTATAAGACCTGGAGATTCTTTTCATAAAAGAAATTTAAAAAAGTTTATTTGGAAAAAAACAGGTAGCTCTTCTTATGATGGTGCTGATGTTGTAATACTTGAAGGTCATAACCCCGATAAAAAATGGGAAAAAATTACCTTGTACGTAGGTATTGATGAATACAAAATTTATAGAATAGAAAGAGGACCTTCTTTATTTATTTACAAAAAACACAAAAGCGGTAAAATGTATTTAAGTTACTTTAAAAATGAATGGAATTTCCCTAAAGATCAAATACCAGCAAACCTATTAGGAACACCTGCAGAAACTTTGGAATACAAAATTGAAGCTTTTGTTTTAAATGTAATTACTGATAGAAAAAAAGCTAAAATTACTCCTTATGGAATTGATAAAGATATGGGATCTTTAGAATTACCTTACAATCCTAAATTTTGGAACGATTTAAGTATGCCACCAGATACTAAATTTTTTAAAAGAATTAAATCGGAACTTGAAGGTTTGTATGGTGTGCCTTTAGAAACACAATACAAATTGGTAAACAAATAATTCTATTGTTATTACAATAAAAAAAATCGATGAGAAATTCTCATCGATTTTTTTATTTACAATTAATTTTTAAACACCCCTTTGGCAAAACCACTACCATGACTGGCAGACCAAAAAATATTTTTATCAAACGGATCAAATCCAAAACCTTCTATTTTATCTGGCTGCCCTAAACCTTTATTGCTTTTATGCCATGTTTTTCCTCCATCTCTAGAAATATAAATTCCTGGATTTAGCAACTGTGTTTTTCTGTTAGGAGCCACCACAACACCTATATAATCAGGGTCTAAATTAGATACATCTACCCTATTGGTATTAGGCATGTTAAAGATCAACTCCCATTCATTTCCTTTATCGTAACTCCTAAACACACCCCCTTTGCCAACAGCTGTACTTCCATCTCCAGTGGCTATATATAACACTCCGTTTTTATCAAACTTTACAAACTTAACACTTGTTACTCCATTTGGTAATTTCATTTGCTCCCAAGAATCTCCATTATTAATACTCTTATACAAACCTCCTGGTGTGTTTCCTTTGCTTGTGGCCAAAGCTGCATATAAAACCTCGTAATTTTCATCATAAGAAAGATGTGTAACATTTAAATTTTCTGGCAACCCAGTGTTGTTATGTCTCCATGTTTTTCCTCCATCTTTACTCTGATAAATTCCATAATCAGAAAAACTTGCATATTTTTTATTGTTTTTGTTCCATTTAGAAGGATGCCATCCTCTTTCTGTTTGAGAAGGAACGCAAAATAAAATATTGGTAGGAGTATCTTTATCTACCACAATACTAAACAAATACAGTAAATTATTGGACTTCATGTTTTTGATAGGTTTAGAAATGGTTACCCATGTTCTTCCTCCATCGGTAGATTTTCTAAAACATCCTGCATTTTTCTGTCTGTTGGTAAGCGTATATACTGTTTTAGAATTATTAGGGTCTACGGTTAAAGCAGTAATACTTACTGAATTTTCTTTATGATTTACAGACTGCCCTTCTATTTGCCTTAGAGCTGTAGCTCCTTTATATACCTTATCGCCATCCAAAGTGCTTTTCCAAATACCATGCTCTTCTGTATAAAACAAATATTGTCCTTTTTCATGTGTATTTAAATTCAACCCAAAACCTGGTAAATTACTATCTCCACGTCCTACCCAGTTTCCACTTCCAGGGCTAGTTTCATCATCATCTATTTGTTGCCAAGTTTTTCCATGGTCGGTAGAAATTAAATGTTGTTGTTCGTAACAAATAATAATTTCTCCATCGGCATTGGTTTGCATTACTCTAACTCCAATTGTACCATCTTCATGATTGACACTTTCTAAATGAGCAAATTTGGCATTTATTCCTAATGGAGTTCCTAAAGATTGCCAATAAGCAGCATCTTGTTTGTCTGCCCAATATTTTCCTGCTCGTAAAGCGACTTTCCATGTTTTTCCTCCATCGGTTGTTTGCATTAATTCCCCAGGACCAAAGCTAAAATCATGTTTTAAGTTGTTAGATATATATATTTCATCTGGATTTTCTGAATTGACTGCAATTCTATTGTAAACGGGTAAGGTAGCTGTTGGATATTCTGGAGCTAATTTTCTAACTTTTCCTAATGGCTGATTTAACCAATATCCTATAGTTTTATAATACAACCAACTTTTAGATTTATGATTGATTTTTTGTAAATTATAATTTGCTGCTAAATTTCCTGTTATATTTGTCCAACTAGCACCTGCATCTACACTTTTGTATACACCACCAGTAGCTATGGTTGTTTGATCTTTTAACTTGTAATGGGTTTGCAACACACAATACAAATAAAACTTTTTGTCTTTAGAGTGATAATACCAAGTTAAATCTCTAACATCATTGTATGGCAAGCCATTGTTACTTTGTTGCTAAGAATCTCCACCGTCTGTGGTTTGATACAATCCATAGTTTGTTAAAACAATAATATTTTTAGAATTGTTTGGGTTAACAACAATACGACCTACATCTAAATAATTAGAAACATGCGTTAGTATTTTTTTCCAAGATTTACCTCCATTTGTGGTTTTTAATAAATAACCATAATCTGTATTGTTAGATTTTGTTCCGTGTGGATCTTTTAAACTTCTGTGTATTTCTTTAACTTTCCAATATTGTCCGGCACCAACATACCAGGTATCTTTATCATTAGGATCTATAGCAACTACTGAATTTTTCTTTGTTCCTGGGAAATTCTTTAAAGAAATCCATGTTTTTCCTTTGTTATAAGTTTTGCTTAAAGAACTTTTTTCTAACATCAATCCAAAATTAGGATCTTGCACCGAAAATGCAATCCAATTAGGACGGATTTGACTTCCTTTTCCATCAAAATCATTTAAGGTTACCCACGATTTACTTTTGTTTGTTGTTCTGTAAGCATTTCCCATGTCGTAATTTAAAAACATGGTGTTTGCATCTGTTGGGTGAATAAACAAATCTTCACTATAACCAGAATTCCCTGGTCCTATTAATGTCCAAGTAAGTCTATCATCACTAGAAACTTGCTGTGTTTGTAGTTTTTTAAAGTAAGTTGTGTTTTGAGCAAAACTTACGGTTTGCATACAGGCTAACAAAGCCCAAATTATTTTTTTCATTTTTATTTGGTTTATGAATACCCTCCAAAACTAAACAGGATTATATGTACTTAAGAATACATATGGTTTTTACAAAAACAATTAATGTTGATTTTTTTTATTTCAGAAAACACACGTATTGCAATTGCATTAAAAACAATTAAAGATGAATATTGACATGGTATTACCCAATATTGATTTGTTTTATTAAAGTATTACTAAAACAATATATATTTGGATGAAAACTTATAAACAAACATCCATGAATTTTAAAAAAATTATACTTGTACTTACTTTAATTGTATCTACTACAGCATTTTCTCAAAACTGGGCAGACAAACAAGCTAAGGTATTAACCTCACAATTAAACACTACATTAACTACTTCTAGTTCCGATTTAAAACTTTCAGATGAACAATCATCTAAAATTAATGTTGTGTACAAAGAATTAATGTTAGCCAAGTCGGCAGTAAAAGAAAAAATGAAAAAAGCAGGAACTTTTGATAAAAAAGAGTTTTGGAGTACTACATTTCCATTGACAAAAGAAGCTAATGGAAAAATTAGAGAAGTCTTATCTCCTTCTCAAACACAAGTTTTTAACGAAAGTTTAGTTAAAAAGAAATAGCAACAAAAAAAAGGAAATCAAATTTTTTGATTTCCTTTTTTTTTATAATTATTTTTTCAAAAAATTGTCTACAGATAATTTACCTGCACCATTTATAAAAATGGTAATATAAACGACCAAGTACAATATAGATTTTTCTTGCACAGCAAAAGCATCTGTTGCATGTACCATAAACAAAGCTACAGACATTGTTATAATTAAAGGAAGTAAAGCCAATCTAGTTAACAATCCTAAAATTAATAGTGCAGAACAAATCACTTCTGCAAAAACAGCCAATCCTAAAGATGCTGTTTCTCCTATTCCAAAAAAATCAAAAAATTTAATTTCTTTTCCAGAGAATAAATTAGTCCACTTTCCTAAACCATGTCCAAAAAGCATAGTGGCACCAAAAGTTACACGTAATAAAAGCATGGCTATATTTACTCCCCAAGACTTATTACTTAATAGTTGTTTTTTCATATGAATACATTATTTAATTATCTTCTTTTTCCTGAATATGTCATAGCCTCACCTTTACCAAAACCATAACTAAAGCCTAAAGTAAAAAAACGTCCTCGTTTACCAAAACTATATTGATATCTAGTGTCATTATTTACCTCACTTTCACTAATTCTAGAAGCAAACACATCACGAATAGCAAAATTAATCACAGCCTTACCTTTCAACAGTTTTTTACGCAAACCTATATCCATAAACGCAAAACCTGATGTTTGTCCTTGTACTGTTTTATATTTTGATCTATAATTTCCTGTAACTTCTACATCTATATCTGATTGCAATCCTATTTTAGAAGTCAAACGAGAACTCCAACTATCTCCAGAAAAATCAAAATTTTGAGCTTTGTACTCCCCTTCTCTTGTAAAGTAATTCCAGTTAAAATCTCCATTTACAGTAAGCCATTTTAACGGACTGTATTTTCCGTTCACCTCCACTCCTGTTGTGTTTTTAGTTCCAATATTAAAGGGGGTGGTAGTAGTAACGTTACTGTTTTCATCAAAAAGAAAAATACGTTCCATAACATCGGTAGTATAACGATGATATACACTTGTATTCATGCTTGCCTTTCCTAAATCATACACAGCTGTTAACTCATACGAATCTGTAAATTCTGGTAATAAATTAGGATTTCCGGCACGAATGTTAAAATTATCACGTATGCTAAAAAACGGATTTAAATCCCACAATCGTGGACGATAAATTCTTTTAGAGTACCCTGCTTGTAACGAAAAGTCATTTGTTAGTTTATAAGAGGTATGAACTGTAGGAAAAAAGTTGGTATAATTCTGAGTGTTATCCTTATTAGTATTGGTTAACAAAGTATGTAAGTTGGTGTGTTCTAAACGCACACCTAACTTTAATCCCCATTGGGCTGCTTCATAGGCTCCTGTTCCGTAAAAAGCCAATACTTTTTGATTGTATTCAAAATTATTAGTCAAATTAGGGTCTACAACAAACTCAGTTCCATTAAAATCTCTTACTTCATAATTATTTCCTACATCATTAATAACATATTGACTTCCTGCTTCAATTGTATATTCTTCTGTAATAGGATTGGTGTAATCTAACTTAAACGTGTAATCTGCTTGTTGAAAATCTGTATTGGTTTCTTGTAATTGATCTTGATTGTTTGTTCCAAAAGTAGTTGTATTGTTAAATTCAGAATCTGTTTTTTTTCCAAAAAACCTTCCCAAGGCACTAAATAACAATGTATGTTCTTTGTTGTTTTTAAACTCCTTTTTGTAGTTAAATTCATACTGCCACTTTGGATTTTTAGCCGTTGTTTCTTCTTCTCTTTGCCATTCGCTATTCAACACATCATCATCAAAAGAACTATAATTTGTTTTAGAAGGCTGACCTTCCCATTCATAAGCAAAATTACCTGATAGGGTTAGTACATTGTAATCATCTATATGATAATCGGTTCCTAATATTAAATTAAAGAACGTTTCATTTCTATATTCTTTTCCAATACTCTCAACAGTTTTATTGGTTAATTTATTTGTGTTTGTATTGCTATTTTCTCTTGGCATAGATCTATATCCTCCTCCTAATTGAGTGAACAAATTAAATTTTTCTGTTCTTCTATTTAAGCTTAGTCCTACACTATGATTATCTGGTGTTCCGGTATTAAGAGACACCGAACCATTCAATCCTTTTTTTTCTTCTTTTTTTAGAATAATGTTTAACAGTCCTGCAGTTCCTTCTGCATCATATTTTGCTGATGGATTTGTAATCACTTCAATACTTTCTATCATATCTGCAGTAATAGTTCCTAAAGCATTGCTACTATCATCTGATAAAATAGAAGGTTTACCATCTATTAAAATTTGTACCCCACTACTCCCTCTTAAACTAACCTCTCCTTCTATATTTACGTTTACAGAAGGAACATTGTTTAACACTTCTAAAGCACTTACTCCTGTACTGGCAATGTCTTTACCTACATTAAATACTTTTCTATCTAACTTAAACTGTGTTTTAGAAATTTCTGCTCTAACCTGAACCGCTTCTAACTGCTGACTATCTTCTTCTAAAAAAATGGTTCCTAAATTAATACGGCTTTGTAAAGCATTAAAATCTTTTATTATTTTGGTTTTAAACCCCATAAAACTTATTTCCACATAAAAATTAGTAGCCGTTGTACCTATGCTAAAAACCCCGTTTTCGTTAGATGTAGTTCCTTCTATTACCTGATTATTTTCAGCATTTTTTACCACAACAGTTGCAAATGGAACTTGTGTTTGGGTTGATGAATCTTTTATTTCTCCTAATAAAACATGTGCATTTTTTAGTTGAGCATTTAAAGTAAAACACACAAGTAACAAGGTAAAAAGTAAACTATTTTTATAAAGCATTTGAATATGTATTTTTTAGCTTCTACAAAAAAAGCATTTCAAAATTTCACCTTAAAATCTAATCTACAAACAACCATTTTTTTAGCACAAACAACCATTAATTATATAAAGTTGTTATTGAACCTGTTTAAAAAGGAGTTTACAGATTAGATTCTTATTATTCTAGCTATTTTTATAGTTTTGATTGTATGATTGTAAAAAACAAATTTTCTTCCTTTGTTAAAGAATTTCTTTTTCAGTTGTGTTTAACTGGACTTGTTTTTATTTTATATTCCTACGGACGTCATGATAGAGTAATTACATTACAAGAATTATTTTTCTTTAGCAATCATGCTATGGGAGCCTTTTTTATTGGATTTATTTTACTCCCTAAGTACTATTATACTCAACAATATTTACGTTTTACACTCTTTAGTTTTTTAACAATCTCTTGGGTTGTTTTTGTAGAAGAAGGAATTATGGAGCGTATTTATTATCCTACTACAAGAGGACGAAATTTGGCTGCTCAAATTTTTGATGTGCTTGATGTATTGCCTACACTTTTAATTTTATTAGGAGCAAAATTTGCTTGGGATGCCATTAAAGAACGTAAAAAAACACAACAACTAGAATTATTGGCTAAAGAAAGTGAGTTGCAGTTTTTAAAAACCCAAATCAATCCTCATTTTTTATTTAACAATCTTAATAATTTATATGCGTTGGCTATTGAAAAATCGGCCAAAACACCTGAATTTATTTTAGAACTATCAGACATGCTTAGGTATATGTTGTATGATTGTAAAGCACAATTTGTAGCTCTTGATAAAGAAATTGAACATCTTAAAAATTTCATCAAACTAAATGAAATGCAAATTGAAGGTAGAGGTAAAGTACACTTTAAATACAATGGAAATAGCATACATTACCAAATAGCACCACTTATTTTTATGGTGTTTGTAGAAAATGCTTTTAAACACAGTACCAGCAGTCAAACTGATGATATTTTAATTAACATAAACCTTACTATAAATCCAAAAGGACTTTTAACTTTTGTTTGTGATAACACATACTTAAGCAACACCAATACCCAAAACTTATCTAAAGGTATTGGCCTAGCAAATGTAAAAAAGCGATTAGATTTGCTTTATACGGACATGTATGATTTAAATATTTTAAAAAATCAGCAACAATATAGCGTGTGCTTAAACATACAGCTCTTTTAAACGGAACCTATGAATTGTATTATTATAGAAGACCAACTACCTGCACAACGTATTTTAAAAAAGTACATTCAAGATTATGGTCAATTGCAACTTATAGCAACTTTTAGCAATGCTATAGCTGCCATGGAATTTTTAAAAAACCACACAGTTCAACTTATTTTTTTAGACATTCATTTACCTAAAATATCTGGGTTAGATTTTTTAAAAAGTTTAAATCATCCTCCTCAAGTAATTTTTACAACAGCTTTTCCTGATTACGCTTTAGACGGGTATGAATTAAATGTTGTTGATTATTTATTAAAGCCTTTTTCTTTTCAGCGTTTTGTTAAGGCCCTACAAAAAACTCAACAAAACCAAAATATTAAAGAGGTAAAGCATCTGAACAACGAAATGTTTATCAAATCTGGATACGAACACATCCGCATTCAAATTGATCAAATTCTATTTATAAAATCAGATGCCGATTACACTGTTTTTGTTTTTAAAGAACAAAACATTCTATCGTCTGAACCTTTACATTTTTGGGAAAAAGAACTACAACCTCATCACTTTATAAGAGTTCATAAATCTTATTTAATCAATTTTAAACAAATTATTAAAGTAAGTAGAAATCACTTGTTATTGCATCAGCAACATCAAATTCCTATTGGAAGATCTTATAAAGATGCTTTTTTTAAAATTATGCCTTAAAAGTCTTAAAATAAACAGTCATGCACTTTTTATGTACGCATAGAACATTTTTTTTACTCACACTCAACTAATTTTACGGTATTAACCAATATATAATACATTAGAAATGAGTTTAAAGAAAATTTTATTTGGATTGACCTTAGTATTAAGTACAAGTGTTTTTTCGCAAAAATGGATTGACAAACAAGTAAGCAATGAAGTAGAGAGAACAAACAAAATGTTAGCTGAAACAAACAAAACTTTAGTTTTAACAGCTGAACAAACTGAAAAAATTTCTGCAATTTATAAAGAGTTTGCTGTAGTTAGAGCTGAAAAAGGAAAATCCATAAAAGATAAAAAAGAATTATGGGTGGCATTAAAACCAGAATTAAAAATAAAAAACGATAAAGTAAAAGAGGTTTTATCTGAAGAGCAAAACAAAGCATTAAGAGCTGCTTGGAAAAAGAATAATAACAAATAAACACTTTTGTTGTTAAAAAAACAAACACCTCAAAAGGCTATATGTCTTTTGAGGTGTTTGTTAATAATTTTCTAAACTAGCTTTAATTCTATTCTTAATTTTTTCTACAAACCAATGGGGTTCTATTACTTTTATAGCTTCTCCATAAGATAAAATTTGTTGTTCCAATTCATAATTTGGAATAACATCTAAAGTAAATATCAATCCTTGTTCTGTAACATCATTATTTTTCTGACTTCCGTGTAGTGGAGATGTTAAAATATATGATGCCAAACTTGCATTTGCGTGTAATTTTATAGTTGTTAATTCTGTATCTAACCCTCTTGTAATTCCTATAATGTCTTCATAACGTTCTGTAAAATCAATATCCGATTCTATGTAATCCTCCGGTCGTTCTTGGACAGCAACAATTCTATCAATGGCCAAAGTAGTTACAGGGTTGTATTTAGAGTGTGTTCCTAACACAAACCACCTGTTGTTGTATTGTTTTAAATATTGCGGATGCATTACAAATGTTTCTACTTTGTTTTTTCTAAACGTTTTATAATCTATAGACAGTACTTTTTTATACAAAATAGCATTAAACAACTCGTTTAAATGTTCCAGTCCTTTTAAATAAGGATTGTTTTCAAACCCTAAAATTTCTCTAGGAGTTTCGTGTATATCTAAATCTTTTTCTAGTTTTAATGTTAACTCCTCTACCCAACCAAACTGAGGCATTCCTTTAATTCTATTTAACGTTAACAAAGCTTCTTTTAATTGTAGAGCCTCTGTCTCGTTCATAGGCTGGTTGTTGATTGAAAAACTAGGATCTGTATATCTGTAATAAGCCGTTCTTCCTTGTTTGGTTATCTCCAACTCTACTCCATAACCTTGTTCACTTTTCATAAAATTAATATCCTCATACACTTGTCTACGCTTAATCCCCGTGGTGGTTCCATTAAAATCGTACAAAGCCTGATTGCATGCTTCAATCAAATCTACCATAGAATAATTTTTTCCTGTGTTTCTAAAACATTTATCTAATGCTTGGTAACGAATTATTGCGTTTTTATTAGTTGCCATTTTCTAAGATTTTGTGATTGATGAGCTATTCTTTTAAAATTTTATCTTCTATCTAAAAACGAAAATAATCAATTGTGCACAAAGAAAACACACATAACATTCATATTTGTCATAAATAAAAAATTAAATATTATGTACACAGAATTATCCTTACACCAACAAAGAAAAAATTTAAATAGAATTTATGACACCATTATCAATCAAAAAGAATTGCCAGAAGAGGAATTTGATGAATTGATGCGTTTATGGATTTCTGAAAATGAAAAATTAGAAGAAAAAGAAAGAGAGTTTGAATTTCAATTTTCTACACACCAAAACTTTTACAACTATGTGTCCTTGGCTATGTAAGCATTTATAACAAGCTTAATACATAAAAATATTAAGCTTGTTCTTTAATTTTAAAAGTAACGCTACCTCCTATTGGTAATTGAGCTAATTTGTTTATAGAATTTTCTGTTAAGTTTACCATTCGCAAATATCCTCCTGTGGTAGGAGCATCGGCCATCATAACAATGGGAGTTCCTGCTTTGGTAATTTGTACTGTTCCTTTTACTATTCCTGATGATATAATTTCATCAACAACAGGCATTTTTAAAGGGGTTCCTTCTAAACGAATTCCTATTCTATTGCTATTTTTACTAACCGTATAAACTGTTTGTAAAAATTGTAATTGTGTTTCTTTTTTAAACCGATCCCATTCTGGACCTTTTAAACAATCAATTTCAATATTATTTTTATACGTTGTTGCTTTTACCTTTGCATTGCTTTCTATTGTTTTAGCATCAGCAATGGTTAAAACATCTCCTTTTTGCAATGCTCTTCCTTTAAAACCACCAATAGTTGCTGGTACATAAGTTGCTTTGCTATTAAAAACAGACTCTACATTTATTTCTCCAGAAAAAGCAACATAACCATACATCCCTTGTTGTGCAGCAGCTAAAGAAACAACTCCATTTTTTGGAACTTGTAGCACTTTATTCATTGCTACTTTTTTTCCGTTAATTTTAGGTTGCATGTCAGCCCCTGTTATGGCTATAGTAACAGCTTTGCTTACTTTAAATTTTACCCCTAACAATGTGGTTTCTATTAATGCTGAACAAGGATTTTTATGCAACAATAAATTGGCCAAATGTGCTGCTGCTACGTCCATAAACCCAGCAGTTGGTATTCCTTTGTCCAAAAAATTATACCTACCATGATCTTGTATTGTAGAAAAAAGTCCTGGAGCAATAATTTCTATACGCATGATTGTTTTATTTTATAAAATTCATTTTCAGTAATAGGTACAAATTGCACCAAATCTCCCATAACTACCAACGCAGGTTGTTCTTTAGAAAATAACTCTAAAGGAGTTTGTCCAATAATTTGCCATCCGCCAGGAGTTTCTAATGGGTATACTCCCGTTTGCTGATCTGCCAAACCTACTGCTCCGGCAGGTATTTTTAATCGTGGATTGGCTTTTCTAGGCATATGCAAACGCTTGTCTAAACCACCCAAATACATAAAACCAGGTGCAAACCCTAACATATAAACTAAATAAGGTTTTGCTGTATGTAAGTCTATTATTTCTTGATGAGATAATTGTAATTTTTTAGAAACTTCATTTAGATCTAAAGCAAAATCTCCCTGATAACAAACAGGAATTTCTACCGTTTTTTGACTTTGTAAAATTTCATCTGAAACTTGAAAAGGAGTGTTTTCTAAAAATACTTTTAATGTTTTTCCCTCAATTTTATCAGGATTAAAAAGTACTGTAAGAGAGTTGTATGCAGGAATTAAAGACTCTACACCCTTAATATGATTGTTTTTTAAATAATAATAACATGATTTTACTTGGTAATGAACTTCTAAAGAAATTTCGTTTTTAAACCTCATTAAAAGTGCTTTTTCTCCGTATGTAATTACATCATATTGCATTTTTTATCTCTATATTTTTTTTCTTTAACTGCTCACAAACATAAGAAACTAAGTCTACCGCTTCTGGAGTGTCTCCATGAAAACAAATACTGTCTACATTTACTACTAACGGTTCCCCTTGCACACTTATTATTTCTTTAGTGGTTAAAAGTTTTTCTATTTGTTGCCAAACTTCTTTTTTATCGTGAATTACCGCTAATTCTTCGGATCTGTTTACCAAACTACCATCACTATTGTAACGTCTGTCTGCAAAACTTTCTTTTAAAAACAATACGTAATTCTTTTTAGCAATAGGTTCTAATACAGAACCCGACAACCCCATTAAAGCTACGCTAGGCTCTATGTTTTTAACCACATCTACCAACAAATTGGCTGTAAATTCATCTACAGCGGCTTTGTTATACAAAGCCCCATGAGGTTTTACATACCGAACTACAGCACCTTCTTCTCTGGCAATGTTAATTAGCGTTAATATTTGATGTTGGATATTATTTTTTAGCAATTCTGGAGCAATTTCCATTTCTTTACGTCCAAAATGCTCTGGATCTGGATACGAAGGATGCGCTCCAATAGTTACTCCATATTTTTTAGCCAACCGAATGGTAGCTCTCATGGAGTTTTCTGTACCTGCATGGCCTCCACAAGCAATATTACATGAAGAAATTTTTTGCATTAACTCCTCATCAAACAAAAAACCCTCTCCTAAATCTGCATTAATATCCATTTCTAATTTTGTTGATTATTAAAAGTGAATTTAGAAATAATTAAAAACAAAAAAGAACTATATACAGTTAAATATTTTGAAAAGAAATCAATATCTATAACAGCTAAAAAAACCACTTAATAATTAAGTGGTTCTTTATTTTATTCCAATTCAAACTTTAATACTGTGGCAATATCACTCATAGGAGCATCGGGAATGGTTAGTTTAAAACCTGAATGTCCCCAATCATAAGCTACTTCAGTTTCAGAACCTAAAACCACAATACGTTTTATGTTAGAACGCGGAGGCAATCTATGCTTTGCCAATAAACGAAGAGAAACCTCTTTGCCTACTTTGGGTTTTCCTAAGAAAATTAAATACATACTTTTTTCATCCTTAGATTGGGTGATACGTATATCATCTGCGGTGTATTTAATTGTAGCCGACTGACCTCCGTGAACTCCCTCTTCACTCTGAGCATTTCCAAATCCAAATACATCCCAAGGTTTGGTGTTGTAAATAGCCTCTCCATACTTAGAAAACCAATCTCCCATTTCTAATAAAATCTTGCGTTGTTCTTGTGGAATGGTTCCATCAGCCTTAGGAGAAACATTTAACAAAACAACTCCATTTTTACTCACCACATCAATCAAATTACTCATTACCATGTGTGTATCCTTATAGGTTTGTCCCTCAACATAACTCCAAGATTTGTAACTCAAGGTAATATCTGTCATCCATAACTTTTCTGTAATATCTTTTTTACCTCCTTGCTCTATATCCAATACTCCAATTTCTTTAGGTAAATCTCGTTGTTTGTAACCTATAAATACTTCTTGATCATTTTTAGCAGCTTCATTAAAATAATCGGCACACATTTGTTGCCTTATCTTTTCAGGAATAAAATCCAACCAAGAGTCAAACCATATAGCATCTGGATGGTATTGATCTACGACTTCGTTAATTTGACGAGCCCAATTTTGATGAAATTTTTCTTTAGGCATGTTTCCATACAAAATACTTAACTCTGGATCTTTAGATGATGTATGCCAGTCTGGATTGTAGGTGTAATGACTATTAAAATCTCCCCAATTTTCTGGTTGATCTGCATTTCTCTGTAAATTTCTTGCATGATGAAAGGTTGTTATCAACTTCATGTCGTTTTTACGAATCGCTTTAGCTATCTCTCCAGTAATATCTTTTTTAGGGCCTTTATCAAAAGAGTTCCAAGGATTTACTTTACTCTTCCACATGGCAAAACCATCGTGATGTTGCGCTACAGGTCCAGCAAACTTAGCTCCCGCTTTTTTAAACAAAGAAACCCACTCATCGGCATCAAAATGCTCTGCCTTAAAATCGGGCACAAAATGATGATACCCAAATTCTTTTTGAGAACCATAGGTTTTTAAATGATGCTTGTAAACAGGATGATCCTTAATATACATTTTACTAGGATACCATTCGTTTTCATAAGCAGGTACTGTATAAACTCCCCAATGAAAATAAATTCCAAATTTAGCATCGCTCAACCAATCTGGTACTGTTTTATGTTTTGACAAAGACTCCCAATCTGGAGTATAAATTTCTTTGGTCTCTTTAAGACTGTTTAAATTTGATTCTTTATTTTTTTTACAGGAAACAATAGATAGCATTGCTAAAAAAAGAAACGTAAGTTTTTTACACATAATTATTTGATTCATATTTACCTGCTCAAATTATGAGTTTAAAACCTAATACGATACTACGTATGTTCCTGATGCTGTAACGATTGGTTTATTTTTTAAGGCTGATCTTCAAAAAAATCTTTTTCAAAACCTATTAAATACACTTTTTCTTTGGCTCTAGTAATGGCTGTATACAACCAACGCATACTGTCTTTTGTTAACCCATCTGGCAAATAAGGTTGCTCTATAAAAACAGTATCCCATTGCCCTCCTTGCGATTTGTGACAAGTCATTGCATAGGCAAACTTTATTTGTAAAGCGTTAAAGTAATGGTTGTTTTTAACCGCTAACATTTGTTTGTATTTAGATTTTTCATCAGCATAATCTTGCAAAACTTCTTGATACAGTCTGTTAGACTGTTCATAAGTTAAAGAAGGAGTTTCTGACATTATGGTGTCTAACAACAAAACGGTTTCTATAGGTTTTAAATCTGCATAATCAATCAATCTTAATTTTACCTCGGCAAATCTAAAACCATACAATTCTTTAATATTAAAAATCTCTTGTACTTCGGCAATGTCACCATTGGCAATAAAATCAGCCTCTGTGGTGTCCTTTAACCAGAAATAATTGTTCTTTACAATCATTACATAATCCCCAGCAGAAATTTCGCTTTCTTGACCACGAATTTTGGTTCTTATTTGTTGATTGTATTGATTTGCTCTTTTGTTAGAACGTACAATAAACGCTGTATCTTCTACTCCTGCTCTATCATATGCATTTACAATAGCCTCTTCTATATCATAACCATCTTCTAAACGAACAATGTCTGGAAAATTTAAATCAAACTGAAAATCATAAAAACCATCTCTTTCCAACTGACCCCTTAAGGTGGTTGCATTGGTTAGAATTCCAGACCCTTCATTTTGTCTCATCACCTGATCTAATTCTAACAAATAAGGGTTTTTATGATAGTTTATTGACAATAGATCTTCCGATAACGCAGGACTTAACTCCGATTTTACCGGTGGTAACTGTGCAGTATCTCCAATAAAAATTAACTTACAGTTAAAACCATTGTACACATAATCCATCAAATCGTCTAACAAAGAATTGTTATCAAACAAACTTACTTCACCAGAATTGTCTGCAATCATAGAAGATTCATCTACAATAAACATCGTATTGGTATGCTTGTTTGGTTGTTTTACAAAAGCAACATTACCGTTAGATTGTTTTTTAGGATGGTATATTTTTTTGTGAATGGTATAGGCCTTTTTTTTAGAGTAATTAGAAATTACTTTAGCAGCCCTACCTGTTGGAGCTAACAACACAGCTTTTTTACCAACTTCCCATAAATGATTGACAAAGGTACTAATGGTTGTTGTTTTTCCTGTACCTGCATAACCTTTTAGTATAAAAATGGCATCGTCATCTTTATCAAAAGAAAATTCGGCCAATTGATTTAATAATTCTTCTTGAATTTTGGTAGGATCAAAAGGAAATTTTTGATGTAATCTTTTGTAAAATTCGGGAGCTGTTTTTATCATGTAAAAAGTTTACACAAATATAAAGATTGAAAACCTCCTAAAAATTTTTATCAATAAAAAAAAATTGTAGATTTGTCTTCGTTCATTATAAAATTAATAAAAAACAATGATTTTATTTATTCTTTTAGGTGTAGTAGTAGCTTTTGGATTGGCATTACTTATTGTAAAATTCTTACCTATTAAATTAACTCCAATTGTATCTATTGTATTACTAGGAGCAGCAGGATACTTATCTTATTTAATTTACAGCGGTATTATGGAACCCATTAAATTTCATGAAGAGAAAAAAGTACGTTATGCAAAAGTAATTAAGCAATTAAAAATGATTGCAGATGCAGAAGATGCTCACAATGAAATTTTAGGAAAATTCACAAGCAATGGTGATGACTTAATTAAGTTTATTGACACAGCTAAATACCCTGTTACAGATACACATACAGAAATTGTAAAAGAAAACAGAGGAACCTCTTGGTCTCCTTTATGGGTAGAAGTAGAAAAGAAAGTTACAGACACTATTGGATACGAATCTGTAAAGGATAAAGTATTTGAAGGACGTGATTACAAAAACATGCTAACAATTCCTGGTACTGATAAAGATTTTAAAATTGAAACATCGGCTATATTAAGAGCTAATAAAATTTTAGCTTCAGTGTTTGAAGTAAAAATTGACAAAGCAGAAGTTTTAGCAGGAATGAATAAATCTTTAATAAAGCAAGAAAAAGAAGCTTTAGGTGGAGATGATATTCCTGGTGCATTTATTAGCATTGGTTCTTTAAACGAAGTAAGTGTAAACGGAAACTGGCCACCTTTATTTGATGCAATGGTAAGAAATGAATAAGGAAACTCTTACACAAAATATTAAAAGATTATCCATCCAATTAAGTTCGGATGGATTTTCTTTTTGTACGTATTCTCCTGAACAAAATAAATATCTTTTTTTTAAACATATTTACTTTTCAGAGCAAAACATTCTGAACCCAAACCTTCTTTTACAAGAAGTAAAACAAATTTTTGAACAAGAAGAAATACTACACAATACATATAATGAAGTAACTATTATACACCACAACAACTTAAGCACATATGTTCCTCAAACTTTTTTTGATGAAAGTATGTTGTCTGTATATTTACAAAACACCATCAAAACTTTTGAAAATGATTTTATAAGCTACGATGAAATTCATTCTATAAAAGCCAATAATGTATACATTCCTTTTGTAAATATTAATAATTTTATTTTTGATTCTTTTGGTGAATTTACATACCTACATAGTTCTTCTGTATTTTTAATAAATCTTTTAAAAACCTTTAATGTTTCTAAAAAAGAAATGTTCATTAATGTTTTTAAACGTGATTTTCAATTGGTAGTTTTAGAAAACAATCAACTAATTCTTGCCAATCATTTTAATTATCAAACCAAAGAAGACTTTGTATATTACATATTATTTGTAGCAGAACAACTAAAAATGGATCCAAACCAATTTAATTTAACATTATTTGGTACCATTCATGAACAAACAGACCTTTTTAAATTAGCATATACCTATATTAGAAACCTGTCTGTATACTCTAAATTAAACACCAATCTTGATCGTAACATCAACACATTACCTCAAGAACATTACAACTTATTACAATTACATTTATGAGAATTATCTCAGGAAAATATAAATCTAGACGATTAACCGCTCCCAACAATTTACCTGTTAGGCCTACAACAGACATGGCTAAAGAAGGATTGTTTAACATTTTAAACAACTGGTATTATTTTAATGATATTCATGTTTTAGATTTGTTTGCCGGTACAGGAAACATTAGTTTTGAATTTGCTTCTAGAGGAACAGAAGACATTTTGTCGGTAGATAAACACAGCGGATGTATTTATTACATTAACAAAATAGCCAAAGAATTAGAATTTAATATTAACACCATTAAAGCAGATGTTTTTTCTTTTTTAGAACAACATCAAGGTACATACGATGTTGTTTTTGCAGATCCTCCATACGATTTTAGTGACGAACAATTTTCTAACATAGCCAATTTGGTTTTTGAAAAAGGATTGCTTGATGAAGAGGGTACTTTGGTAATAGAACACTCCCAACAAACAGATTTAAGTCATTTAGAACACTTTACACAAGTTAAAAGGTATGGTGGTTGCATGTTTAGTTTTTTTGAAAAGTAAACCCACAAACACACACAATGAAAACACTAAAAAAAGGTGACAAAATTGGTTTAGCCTTAGGAGGTGGGGCTGTTTTAGGAGCTGCACACGTAGGTGTTTTAAAAGCTGTAGAAGAACTTGGTTTAGACATACAATGGATTGCTGGTACAAGTATTGGTGCTATGGTTGCCGGTTTATATGCTTTTGACAATAATTGTGAAAGAGTAAAAGATATTGCTTTAGAAATTAGTTGGAGAGACATTACTGCTTTTTCTATTTCCAAATACGGATTGCTTAGCAATACCAAAATTGCTGATTTTATGGAGGCTAATATTGGAAAAGTAAATATTGAAGATGCTAGAATTCCTTTAGCTATTTTAGCTACCGATATTTCTAATGGTGAAAAAGTAATTTTAAGAAAAGGTAGTGTTTCTAAAGCTGTAATGGCCAGTTCTTGTATTCCTGGTATTTTTAAACCTATAATTATTAATGATACAATGCTTGTTGATGGTGCTGTTTCTGAAAACGTACCTATTTCTGCTTTAGAAGAAATGAACGCAACAAATATTGTAGCTATAGATTTGAATGCAAAACACATGTATGGTAAACCTCAGAATATGATAGAGGTTTTACAAAATAGTTTTCACTTTACATTAGAAGCAGCAGCCAAAGCACAAACTCAAAGAGCCGATATATTGATTACTCCAGATCTATCTGCCTTTGATAGAATTAACACTTCACAAACCGAACGTTTAATTTACAAAGGTTACGAAGAAGCTTTAAAGAGTTTTGCTCCGCACTTAGTATAATCCCTAATTTTCTAAATAAGTTTCAATCAAATTCTTAGGTAAAGTTGTTTTGGGTACTTTAAAATTAAAATATGTATGCAACGGAATATCAAAGCCTTTGTGATTTAAATAATTGTTTAAGCCTCTGTTTAGCCCTTCACTAAATAAATGATGTTCTGCCCCCTTAGGATCTTCATGATACAGATCATTTTCGGCAAACCCTTTAAACTTAGGACCTATGATTTGAATTTCAAATGCATCTGGATTTTTACCAACAGGACTGTGAGCCGTACAAGCAAATTGATGCCAAAAAGCAGATTGAATACAATTGTGATAAAACAATTGACGAACAACCTCTAAAGAATCTATGGTTTCTTGCGCTGTTTCTGTAGGAAACCCAAACATTAAATACGCATGTACCATAATATTTTCATTAGAAAAAGCTTTGGTTACATTAGCCACTTGTTTAATATCTACCCCTTTTTTCATTTTAGCCAACAACCTATCCGATGCAACTTCTAAACCACCTGTAACCGCAATACATCCTGATTTAGACAATAATGAACATAGTTCTGCTGTAAACGTTTTTTCAAATCTAATATTGGTCCACCAAGTTATATATACGTTGCGTTCTATTAGTTTATTAGCCAAAGCTCGCAACATTTTGGGTGGAGCGGCTTCATCAACAAAATGAAAACCGGTAACTCCTGTTTCAGAAATTATTTTTTCAATTTTATTGACCAAATCATCAGCTGTGGTATTCTCATAATTCCCTATATAATCTAGAGTTACATCACAAAAAGAACATTGTTTCCAATAACAACCATGAGAAATGGTCAATTTATTCCACTTTCCATCGGACCACATTCGGTGCATTGGGTTCATTACATCTAAAAACGATAGATATTTATCATTTGGCAAGCCCACATAGCTAGGAGCCGGCAAGTTTTTATGATGAAAAATGGTGTTAGGAGTTTTATTTAAATAAACAACTTTATGATTTTCTAACACATAGGTTCTTTCTAATTGATCAGAGGTAATCAATCCATCAACAAACTCTATAACTTTTAACAAAGGGCCTTCTCCATCGTCTAGCGTAATAAAATCAACAAATTCAAAAATTCTAGAATCAGACAAACGTCTTAGTTCAGTATTGCAATACCCACCTCCCATAGCTATTTTAATATGTGGATATTCGTTTTTTATAAACTGAGCACATCGCAAAGCAGAAAACAAGTTTCCTGGAAATGGAACTGTAAAACATATTAAATTGTATTCTTCTTGTTGTAATTTTTCATTTAGGAGATACAACATTTCATCTTCTATCAAAGTGGTTTCGTATTGTAAAAACTCATCAATCGTATCAAAACTAGAAGCTGCTCTAGCTATGTGTTCTGCATATCTTGTAAAAGAAAAAAACTCATCTACATTGGCATTTATAAAATCTCCTAATTCTTCTACAAACAAGGTTGCTATGTGTTTGGCTTTGTCTAAAATTCCAAGTTTACCAAACTCATTACTCAAATCTTTTTGAAGTTTTATTCTTCTATGTCCGTGTGGCAAAAAATCTTTGTGAACTATTTGATAAGCAGCTGTAACTTCTTGCTGTCTTAAATAGTTCATTACTGTATCTACTTTATTTATATATGCTTCCTTTTGTTTCCAAACCAAAGGAAAGTCATTGTTTTCAAGCATTTTTGCTTGTTTAAATATTGCATCTATAAATTCTTTGGTAAAAATAGCTGTAAACAACTCTATGCTTAAATCCATTTGAGATACTCTTAGATTTTTAGATTCTAAAAATCCTTTAAGATAAGCCGTTGCAGGATAAGCTGTGTTTAATTGAGTAAAAGGAGGTGTTATTAATAAAGTGTTTACAGGCATATAATACTTTTAGACTACAAAGATAATCTTACACAATTAATATATGCCTAGTAAAAGTGTATTATTTAAAATAGCAAGACCCACTAAGGCAGGGTAGCCCAAGTGAGTCTTTAATTAACTAATTAACCCTAATAATTAATTAACGCTATGAGTTATAGCTTATAAAACACCCCAACGTAACCGCTGAATACAAATGGTGAATTATCATTGTAAATTTTATCTAAATCTCCTCTGTATCTGTAATTTGAGGTTAGGTTAAAACCAAACTTTTTCGATAATAAAAATCTAAATTCAGCATTTAAACCTACTGTTAGATACATATCATTATGTCCTTCTATTTTTCTTTTAATAGTTCCTGCATCAACTCCAAACAATGTTTCAACACTATCACACATAGCCGATGATTCTGGAAATATATTTGCTTTTCTATTGTACAAAAACCCTGCACTTGTATATTTCATTGCAGAAAATTGCTCTACAAAAATACCTATTTCATTATTTTCTTTAAAAATTTTAGCTCCTTTAAACACAATGTCTAATTCTCCATGTTCGCTATCGGCATAGGGACCGTTTGCCAACATTGTTGGATCTATAGACAATTGAATAATTCCGTTTTGAGCTACCGCTTTACTGCATAATCCTAGAACCACAACCATTCCAGTTATTATTAATGTTTTTATCTTTTTCATAGCATTAAGATAATTTGTATTATTTCCTATTAGTTTGTTTTGTAAACCTTAAACCACAACATTTAAAATTTAAAAAAACGTAATAAGTAAATAATTAGTTAATATTACATTTTATTCTCTTACCTCAAAGAAACTACATTTTAACGATAAAAAAAAACATTTCGTCGAAAAAAATCACAAACTGCGTTTTAACGCAGTTTGTGGTTATACTGTCCAATTCTCTTTTCTATACTGCAAAGGGCTTTTTTGTGTATATTTTTTAAATACTCTAGAAAAATAAGAAATGTTAGAAAAACCTACTGTATCAGATATTTCTTGCAAAGAACTAGAAGAAGCCATTAACAACAATTGAGCTCTTTCTACCCTTTTTTTTTGAATATATTCATTAGGTCTTATTTTATATATTTTCTTAAATAACCTCGAAAAATAATCAACATTTAAATTTTGAGAATCTGCCAAATCTTTAACTGTTATTTGTGTGTGCAAATTAACCTCTATAAAATTGATCACTCCTTTTAACTTAGATTTATCTTCTTTTAAAGCTTCTTGTCTTTTATAAGCAACCACAAATTTGGCAAGTATGCTTTTAAGCAGTCCTGCAGTTTCTAAATAAGCTCCTTCTGATAATTTCTGATTTTCTGTTTTAAAATTTCTAAGTCCGTCTTCTGTGTCATACACTTTAGGGTCATCTCTTACTATTCTTCTATTAGGATTTAATTCTAAAAGTCTTTTAAAATAAAGTAAACTTATATGATCTGCCTTAACCTCATAAATAAAATTCAACAACGTAAAAATAGAATGTCCTGTTTCAGAAACCTCAACAGCACTTATATAGTACTGATTCATATGTTCATCACATTTATAATGACTATAGGTAAAACTAGGCACCAAATACATATATCCGGGTTTTAAAACATATTCTTGATTGTGATGAAAAACCTTTGCCTCACCCTCTGTTATATAATACATTCTAAAAAAAGGACTCATAACATTCTCGTAATTCCATTTCTTATTTAAACTAACATATCCTACATTTAAAAGAGATAATGTTATATTTTCTATAGATTTATACATACTTTATTAAGATTAATACATAAAAAGAGCATTAAAAGTCGGATTTATACTTAAAAATATCTGACAAATATAAGAAAACACATAAGGTTCAAAGTTAATTTTGTAAAAAACAACTTTTACATGAAACAGATCGTTTACACAATTGCTGCCTTTTGTCTTTTTTCTTGCGGAATTAGCATTCCTGAAGAAGTAGAAGTAGCATATAAAGACCTGCCAAAAAAGCTAGACTTTAATCAAGATGTAAAACCAATTTTATCGGATAAGTGTTATTTGTGTCACGGACCCGATGAGAAAAAAATACTAGGTGGTGTACAATTACACACTGCCGAAAAAGCATATGCAGAATTATCAGAATCTCCAGGAAAAGTAGCTATTGATCCAGGGAACTTAAAAAACTCTGAAATGGTCCACAGAATTTTATCTAACGACCCTAAATATGTAATGCCCACACCAGAGTCTCATCTTAACTTAACCAATTACGAAAAAGCCGTATTGTTAAAATGGATAGAAGACGGTGCAGAGTACAAAAAACATTGGGCTTTTGAACCTGTAGACAATCCTGAAATTCCAAAAGTTAAATTGGCTGATAAAGTTCAAAACCCTATTGACAATTTTGTTTTAAATAAATTAGAACAAAAAAAACTAAATCCCTCTAAAAAAGCTGATAAAGAAACTTTGTTAAGACGTGCTTCTTTAGATTTAACAGGATTGCCTCCTACAGAACAAGAAATCGAAACTTTTTTAAACGATACATCTGCCAACGCTTTTGAAAAACAAATAGATCGTTTACTAGCTTCTCCTCATTACGGAGAACAAAGAACTTTAGACTGGATGGATGTTGCTCGTTATGCTGACACGCATGGTTATAGTAACGATTTTTATAGAGACGTATCTCCTTGGAGAGATTGGGTCATCAAATCGTTTAATGAAAACATGCCTTATGATCAATTTATTACATGGCAATTAGCAGGAGATTTATTACCAAACGCAACTAGAGAGCAACGTTTGGCTACAACCTACAACCGATTACATCCACAAAATATTGAAGGAGGAATTATTGATGAAGAATTTAGAGTTGAGTACGTTGCAGATAGAACAGCAACTGTTAGCCAAGGAATGCTAGGCTTGTCTTATGCTTGTGCCAAATGTCACGATCATAAATACGACCCTATATCTCAAAAAGACTATTACGAATTGTTTGCGTTTTTTAACAATGTAGACGAAACAGGACTGATTCCTTGGGACAGAGCAACACCTGTGCCTGCTATGTTACTACCTACTAAAAAGCAAGAAGAAGTTTTAGCATATTTAAAAGGAATTGTAGAAGACACAAAAAAAGAAACCAAAAGTGTAGCTCAAAAAGAAGCTGCCAAAGCTAACAAATGGATGGCTAGCAATGCTTTTAAAAACATACCCAACAAACCAAACTCAAAAAATTTAGTAGCGCACTTTGATTTTAACGATGGAAAATTAACCAATAAAGTTAAAACCAAAGAAAAACAAAAATACCAAATGAGACAAGAGTTTGTTAGAAACGAACCTATCATCACTAAAAAAGGAAAAACCGGAAAAGGTTTGGCTATGAATGGTGATACTTGGATGGATTTAGATAAAATTGGTATTTTTCAAAGAAACGAACCATTTACAATTGGTATTGAAGTGTTTCTTCCTAAAGACTTAAAAGATGGTGTTATTTTTCATAAAATGAACAGCCCAGAACTACACAGTTTTAGAGGATATCATTTAAAAATTAAAGACAATAAATTAGAAGCTCTATTAGCACATGTTTACCCAGACAACGCTATTGTAGTTCAAACACTTAACGATGTTCCTAGAGAAAAATGGGTACACTTAACCATGACCTATGATGGTTCTAGTACAGCCAACGGTGTAGGAATTTTTGTAAACGGTGAAAAACAAAAAACCGAAACCATTTTTGACAACTTGTATAAAGACATTATTTTCCACGGATTGCAATTGTACGGAAAAAAGAGCAAACGTATAGAACCAGGATTACGAATAGGAGCAGTATGGAGAGGAAAAGGAATAAAAGATGCTATTGTAGATGATTTAATGGTATACGAAAGAGAATTGAGTGACATTGAAGTAATGCAATTGGCAAAATCAAATGCACTTAACGAACTTAAAAAAGCAAATTATGCAGATTTATCTACTAATCAAAAAAAGCAATTGACTCAATATTATTTAGCAACAAATTCAGATGCTTACAGTCAAGCTCTTCATAAATTAGAAAAAGACAGATTGGCTTATGTAGATAGTATTAATAATGTAAAGCAAATTATGGTACTTAAAGAAAGTAAACGCAATCGTCAAGCATATGTGTTAGATAGAGGTTTGTACGACTCACCAACAGACTCTGTTTTTCCTAATGTACCAGAACGTATTTTTCCAATGCCAGAAGAATATCCAAAAAACAGATTAGGATTGGCCAAATGGATTACAGACAAACGTAACCCATTAACAGCAAGAGTTACTGTTAACAGATATTGGCAAAATTTATTCGGACGTGGAATTGTAAACACTTCTGAAGATTTTGGAAACCAAGGAGAATTGCCAACACACACTAAACTATTAGATTGGTTAGCTACAAACTTTGTAGAATCTGGATGGGATGTAAAAAAACTACACAAAACTATTATGATGTCTTACACCTATCAACAAAGCTCTGTAGTATCAGAAAAATTAATAAAAGTTGATGGAGATAACAAATGGTTAGCAAGAGGTCCTGCTGTAAGATTATCTGGTGAAATGTTAAGAGATAATGCCCTTGTTGCTTCTGGTTTGTTAAACAAAAAAATTGGAGGAGAAAGTGTAAAACCTTATCAACCTAAAGGATTGTGGAAAGTAAACGGTGCAGAATACAAACAAGATGGTGAAGAAGGATTGTACCGAAGAAGTATGTACACCATCTGGAAACGTAGTGTTCCCAACCCAACCTTAGCGACCTTTGATGCTCCTACAAGAGATTTGTGTACTTCTCGTAGACAAAAAACCAATACTCCATTACAAGCCTTGGTTATTTTAAACGACCCAACTTATATAGAAGCTTCTAGAGTGTTAGGGAAACAAATGGCAGAAGCAAACAACATTACCGAAGGAATTAAAACTACATTTAGAAAACTAACAGGTAGAAGTATTACAGAAAAAGAATTAAAAATATTAACTGAATTACAACAAAAAGAATACGAAAAATTTAAAAATCATCCAGAAAAAACCAAAGGATGGTTAAATACAGGAGTATTTAAAGTTAACAATACAGATGATAAAGCATTAGTTACTGCCAATGCCATTGTAGCAAGTACAATTATGAATGCTGATGCTAGTATTACCAAAAGATAATTTGTGAACCTCCAAATAAAAAAACTATGTGTAACGATTTAGAAAACAGCAAATTTAGATCTAATAATAGAGATTTACAACAAATAGAAAAACAAATAGATAGAAGACATTTCTTAAAAAAGACTTCTTTAGGTTTGGGAGCTTTGGCTTTGGGAAATTTATTAGGTGCCGAAAAATTATGGGCTGCTGGAAGTCAAGAAAAGATGACCGAAAAAATATTAGAAACCTACAACAAAAACAGATTAGGTTTACCTCATCATTTACCTAAAGCAAAACGTGTTATTTACTTGTTTCAAAGTGGTGGACCCTCACAAATGGATTTGTTTGATTACAAACCCAAGTTAACAGACATGTTTGGAAAAGAACTACCGGAATCTATTATCGGTGGCCAACGATTAACCGGAATGAGTGGAGCTCAAAGTACCTTACCTATTGCCCCATCTTCATTTAAATTTAAACAATACGGAGAGTCTAGAGCTTGGGTTAGTGAAGTAATGCCATATACTGCAGAAATTGTAGATGAATTGTGTTTTATAAAAGGAATGCAAACAGATCAGATTAACCACACTCCTGCCATTACTTTTATGCAAACAGGAAACCAATTACCAGGTAGACCATCTATCGGTTCTTGGTTGAGTTATGGTTTGGGTTCTGACAATGAAAATTTACCAACTTTCATCACCTTAGTTTCTAAAAACGGTAAAGGACAACCCTTAAACGCTAGTTTATGGGGGAATGGTTTTTTACCAACAGAACACCAAGGAGTACAATTTAGATCAGGAAAAGATCCGGTTTTATATTTAAGTGATCCTGAAAACTATGATGGTAACGATCGTAGACATATGTTAGACTATCTAGGTCATTTAAATAATATTCAAGATGATGCCTATGGAGATCCTGAAATTCAAGCAAGAATGGCTCAATACGAAATGGCCTTCAAAATGCAAACCTCAGTTCCTGAAGTAACCGATATTAGTGATGAACCTGATCATATTTTTGAACTTTACGGAAAAGATAGTAGAGATCCTGGTACCTATGCTGCAAACTGTCTAATGGCTCGTAAATTATTAGAAAAAGGAGTAAAATTTGTCCAATTGTATCATCAAGGTTGGGACCAACACAACTATTGCCCAGGAGGTGTAAAAAGTCAATCTAGAAAAACAGATCAACCTACAGCTGCTTTAATTAAAGATTTAAAACAACGTGGAATGTTAGAAGACACTTTAGTTGTTTGGGGAGGTGAATTTGGTAGAACGGTATATTCTCAAGGACAATTAACCAAAACAAACTATGGTAGAGATCATCATCCTAAAGCGTTTACTATGTGGATGGCTGGAGCAGGTGTAAAACCAGGTTTTTCTTTTGGAGAAACTGATGACTTTAGTTACAATGTGGTTAAAGATCCTGTACATGTACATGATTTTCATGCAACCTTACTTCATTTATTTGGTGTAGATCATGAAAGGCTAACATTTAAACACCAAGGTAGACGTTACCGTTTAACTGATGTACATGGTCATGTAGTAAAAGATTTACTAACTTAAAAATATTCACAATCAAACTGAAAGTGCATCGGTTTTAAATCATTTTTATACACCTCTTTCAGTTTTTAATAACATACATATGTCTACAAGAAGAGATTTTTTAAAACAAGCTACTACAGCCTCTATGGTAGCTGCAGCTCCCTCGGCTTTTGGAGCTTCCATTATTTCTAAAAGAGGTGAATCTGAATCTGATTGGCTTTTGAACGAAACGGATATGATTTTAGGTCATGGTGATTACAAATACAAACTAGAAAAAAATTGGGCAGAAATAAACCCTACTAGAATTCCTTTGTTGAATTGTCATGAAATGGTTATGGATAGCAAAGGTCGTTTAATTATGATTGGTGATCATCCTCAAAACAATATTTTAATCTTTGATAAATCTGGTAAATTGTTAGATTACTGGGGTACAGCTTATCAAGGTGGACATGGATTGACACTTCATGATGAAGGTGGTGAAGACATGTTATACATAGCAGATTCTGGATGGGCTATGGGGGCAAATGGTAAAATGATTAAACACAATGGTAGAATCTCTAAAACAACTGTTGATGGTAGAGTTCTTTTTGACATTGGTCACCCAATGACTATTGGAGTTTACAAACCAAGTGAATCTTTTTGTCCTACCGAAACAGCTATAGGTCCTAACGGAGATATTTATGTTGCAGATGGTTATGGTGAAAGTAGAATTATACAATACAATGCCAACGGACAATACATTCGTCACTGGGGAGGAAAAGACAATCCAGATCCAAATTATAAATTGGTAAGTGCCCATGGTGTGGCTATAGATTATAGAGACAAAAATAATCCAATGGTGGTGTGTACTTCTCGTTCTCAGCAATGTTTTAAATACTATACATTAGATGGTAAATACATTAAAACTGTAAACATGCCAAACATGCAAGTTTGTAGAGCTGTTTTTGATGATGATAACTTATATGCAGGTGTGTGTTGGTCACAACCTAAAGAAGGAAAAACAAACTGGAAAGACCACACAGGTTTTGTAACCATTATGGAAGGAGACAAAGTAGTTTCTAATCCTGGAGGAACACAACCTGTTTATCAAAATGGAGAGTTGCAAAAAACATATCAATTACCTCAAAAACCCATTTTACATGGCCATGATGTTTGCGTAGACAATGACAAAAATTTATACATCTGTCAATGGAACGCAAATCATTCTGCTCCATATAAATTAACTAGAGTTTAAACAGTAGTAGTACAAAATAATAATTTGTACTTACCTATTGTACCTCTAAACTAAAACACACAACAACTAAACTTTGTACCTTTCTTAAGGTACTTAACACAATACAAAATGAACGAAGTAGCTGATATAGTCATCTTTCTAGGAAGATTCCACCCATTAATTGTCCACTTACCTATTGGATTTATAATGTTTGCTTTTCTTTTAGAATTAATAAGCAAATGGAAAAACTTAAATGAATTAAGAGCTGCCATTCCCTATGCATTATTATTTGCCTTTTTAACAGCTGTAAAAGCTTGTGCGTTAGGATATATGCTATCTATGACTGGTGAATATGATGGACCTATGCTTGACGGTCACTTTTGGTTTGGAATTGCGACTACCGCTGTTACATTAATTGCCTGGTTAATTTCCATCGAAAAAATTAAGATTAATGCTTTTCAAGGATTCAAAGCCAACATTTCTACCTTAACTCTTTTGGTTGTTTTAATCAGCATTACAGGTCACTACGGAGGAAACTTAACTCACGGTTCAGAATATCTAACAGAATACGCACCCTTTGGAGAAAAACCTAAAGAAAAAACAAAACCTAAAACGATAGAAGAAGTAGCTATGTTTGAACACGTTGTACTTCCTATTTTAGAAGAAAAATGTACTAGCTGTCACAATCCTTCTAAGAAAAAAGGGGGATTGGCTTTACATGATTTAGAAAGTGTTCTTAAAGGAGGAAAAGAAGGTGTAGCCGTTAGCCCTGGAGACGTTGATGGATCTGAATTAATTCATCGTGTAACTATGAATCCACACGACAAAGGTTTTATGCCTCCTGAAGGAAAAACTCCTTTAACCGAAGAAGAAATTAAATTATTAAGTTTTTGGATTGCTAGCAACAAAACAGATTTTAACTTTAAATTAAACAATGCTCCTAACAAAGATGAAATTCTTAAAATAGCGTTGGCATATTTAAAATTAGAAGGAAACAGTACAGATAAAATGCCAACTGTACAACCTGTAGACAGTTTATACATTGGAAAATTATTATCTAAAGGTTTTGCTATTCGAGAATTGGTTTACGGAGGTCATTTGTATGATGTTGTATTACCCAACAACACCGCAAAATCTCCAGAAGATGCTCTAAAACTACTTGAAAATTTAAACAAAATGAAAGACAATATATTATGGCTTTCTTTAGAAAAAAACAATATTACTGATGAACATTTAAGTAGCCTGTCTTCTTACAACAATCTTAGACAGTTAAAACTTAACAAAAATTCAATTACCAACAAAGGAGTTGATTTGTTAAAGAATTTACCTAATTTAAAGGCTTTAGGTTTGTATGCTACAGAAGTTGATAACAATTGTTTACCTATACTTGCTTCTTTTAAAAAGTTAGAAAAGGTATATTTATGGCAAACAAAAGTAACTACAGATCATATAAAAACATTTGTAGACAAGAACAAAAAACCAATTTTAGTAGCTGGTGTAAATTAAAGTAATGAGTAAGTATATATACATTATTGTTTTTGTTTTTTTATGGGCTTGTCAGCAAAAGAAAACAGCTGTATTTAATAACAACAATGATGTATATATACCTCTACCTAAAGTAATTCATCCCAAAGACAATCCTACATCTCCTGAAAAAATTAAACTCGGAAAACTACTTTTTTACGACCCTATATTATCCGGAAACAAAGATGTTGCTTGTGCCACCTGTCACCATCCTAAATTTGCATATGCAGAAAACATTGATTTATCGTTAGGAGCCAATGCTACTGGCTTAGGTAATCGCAGAAAGTTTAATAAGAACAATACCATTCCGCTTGTAAAAAGAAACGCACATACTGTTCTAAATGCTGCATACAACGGAATTAACATTAAAGGTAATTACAACCCTAGCAACGCTCCTATGTTTTGGGACAATAGAGTTCATAGTTTAGAAGAACAAGCGTTAAAACCCATACAAGCATTAGAAGAAATGCGTGGTCATAAAATTGACGAAGCTGTAATAATAGATACTATTGTAAATAGACTACAACAAATTACTGAATACCAAAACTTGTTTAGTAGTGCTTTTCCAGAAAACCCAACCATTGATAAAAACAATCTGGCAAAAGCTATTGCTTGTTTTGAACGTAGTTTGGTTACTCCTAACTCTCGTTTTGACCGTTATGTACAAGGTGATGAAAACGCTATTTCTCAAGCAGAAAAAGATGGATTTGAATTGTTTAAAAAAGCAAAATGTAATTTGTGTCACTCTGGTCCCATGTTTAGCGATTATAAAATACACACGTTAGGTATGAAAGACAATCTCAAACTAAATTTTTCCGATGATGGATTTGAAAACTCTTACGGATTTAGAACTCCAACCTTAAGAAATTTAAGACATACAGGACCTTATATGCATAACGGGAAGTTAAAAACTTTGTTAGAAGTTTTAGAATTTTACGAAGATATTTCTACAGGAATTTCTCAAAACCCTTTGGTTGACAACTCTCAAATGGACAGCTTAGTTCCACAAATAAACATTAAAGTAAAAGACATGTCTTCTATTATTTCTTTTTTTAACACTTTAAATTCTGAAGACTTTGATAAAGAAATTCCTAATGAAGTACCTAGTAACTTAAAAGTAGGAGGAGAAATAGAATAAACTTATTCTTCCTTTTGCCAAACCCTTATATATTCAACTTCATAATCTACAGGTAAATTTTTTATTTCAGGCTCACCCCACCATGGAAATATTTCTGAGTCAATCCATATACGCTGTGCACCATTTAAAGGCCATTTATTAGAATCTATACCGTTTTCTTCCACCCACTGTTGCGTAGCTGTTTTTACCAATTCACCATCTGCATATATTTTTACAGAACCTTTACTCCACTCTGCCCCATATACATGATATCCGTCAGAAAAACTAAAAGGCAAACTATTTGTTTCTGTCCAAACTTTATTAGGGTTAGGAATAGACCAATCATGAATGGTAGACCACATTAATTTTTCTCTATTTCCCTTACCAATTGCCTCATATACATCTAATTCAGATAAAACACCATCACCTGTAGTCCATAAAGATCCTACTATTTTAGCTTTAGGTAGTTTGCTTTTTATTTCTATATAGCCATACGTAAACGATTTTTTAGTATTGATTCCTGCAGTTGTGTATTTATATTCTTCATTGCCAGGATCTACCCAATTAAAATTAGGCTCATGTTTAATGGTTATTTTTAATTTTCCATTTTCTAACCTTATATTTTCTGTTGAGAATTGCCAAGGAGCTCTTCCTTTAAATCTAGATCTATACTCTCCATTTCTACCTTGAACAAGCCACTTTTCTTCATCTAATACTGTAGCCTCAAATTCGTCTGTTAAGTCTTTATTTAATACCCAATTCCCTTTATTTACTTTATCTGAAAACGGATATACTTTTGGCAATTCCTCTTCTTTTTTAGCTTCTTCTACTTCTGAAAAATCATCAATCATTTCTAATACGTTGTCATCATTATTTTTTGTTGAGCAAGACAACACCAAAAGCAACAAGAATAAAGTTTGATTTTTAGCCTTAAATAAAAAGAAGTTTGAAAGCCTCATTATTTTTAAATTTTAAATTAATTTAAAAATAACTTATAAAAAACAACAATATTAACACTATATAAGCTTAATCATTATAAAAAATGACCTACAATACTTTTTTAATTAAAATTAAACAATAACTAAATTACTGTCTGATTGTCTTATATAATATAAATTCATCATAATATTAGCTTGTATCTTCACAACACACAAATCAACTGTAACACCCTTAAAACAATCAATTCATAACAAAAAACTCCTGTTTTACAATGCTATTTTTCCATAAAAAAAGCCTCATAAATTTATGAGGCTTTTTTTTATTTTGTTTGTTTTTACTACTCTACAGTAACAGACTTTGCTAAGTTTCTTGGCTGATCTACATTACATCCTTTTAGCACCGCTACGTGGTAAGAAAACAACTGTAATGGAATAACAGAGACAATTGGTTGTAACATATCTGAAACTCTTGGTACTTTAAACACATAATCTGCTGTATCAATCATTTCATTATCATCATCATTTACAACTGCAATAATTGGTCCTTTTCTAGCTTTTACTTCCTGAGCGTTAGAAACCAACTTATCATAATATTCATTATTTGTGGCTATAATTACTGTTGGTAAAGATTCCTCTATCATAGCAATAGGACCGTGTTTCATTTCTGCTGCTGGATATCCTTCGGCATGAATGTATGAAATTTCCTTTAACTTTAACGCTCCTTCTAAAGCTATAGGAAAGTTAATCCCTCTACCTAAAAACAAAAAGCTTGTTGTTTCTGTGTAGTTTTTAGCCACTGTTTTAATATGGTCATCGGTAGCAAATATTTGATTTACAACGGATGGTATTGTTTTAATTTCTTGAACTAAAGCAGTAGCTTTTTCTTTAGATATTTCATTTCTTTCTAATCCTAACTGAATAGCCAATAAAGAAACAACTGCTACTTGAGCTGTAAATGCTTTGGTAGAGGCTACTCCAATTTCTGCACCTGCATAAGTATAAGCAGTAAAATCGCACTCTCTTGCCATAGAAGAGTTAAAAACATTACAAATACAGAAAGTTGTAGCTCCTTGCGCTTTAGAATAACGTAAAGCGGCCAATGTATCTGCTGTTTCTCCTGATTGAGAAATAGCCATTACAATATCATCTTTAGTTATAATTGGATTTCTGTATCTAAATTCAGAAGCATACTCTACCTCTACGGGTATTCTCGCTAATTCTTCTATAATATATTCTCCAACAATACCTGCATGCCAAGAAGTACCACAGGAAACAATAATTATTCTTTTGGCTTTTACTAATTTTTCTTTTAATTCATCTAAATTTTCGAAATGAATATTAGCATTTTCGGTATTTAAGTGACTAAATAAAGTATTCTTAATTGTAGAAGGTTGCTCAAAAATTTCCTTTAACATGTAGTGTTCATAATCTCCTTTGCTAACTTTATCTAAATTAAGGTCTATGTTTTTTACTTTGTATGATTTTTCTACTCCGTAAATGTCGGTCACTTTCATTTTTTGACCTCTTTCTAAGACTACAATTTCATCATCATTTAAATACACTAAAGATTGTGTGTACTCAATAATTGGAATAGCATCCGAAGCAACATAAAATTCATCATTACTATCTGTTAAACCAATTGCAAGTGGACTCCCTTTACGAGTAACCACCATTTTATTAGGTTCTTTTTTATCTATAATAGCCAGTGCATATGCTCCGTTTACATTTTGTAAGGCTTTTTTAAGCGCATCTTCTATGTTTAATTTTTCTTTGTCTTGTATGTACTGAATGTAGTTTACTAAAACTTCTGTATCTGTTTGTCCTAAAAAAGAAAATCCATTATCTAACAACTCATCTTTTAAAAACTTATAGTTTTCTATAATTCCATTGTGCACAATTACAATTTCTCCGTTATTAGACTTATGTGGGTGTGCGTTTTCTTGTGTAGGTTCACCATGTGTTGCCCAACGAGTGTGTGCAATTCCCACAGTTACACCTTCTACTTTATCATCTATACTTTTTTCTAAATTAACTACCTTTCCTGGTTGTTTATATATTAAAATGTCTTTATCTAAAACTGCAATTCCAGCACTGTCATAACCTCTATATTCCAGCTTTTTTAAGCCTTCTACTAAAATATCTGATGCTTTTTTAGTTCCAATGTATCCAACAATTCCGCACATAATTTATCCTTTAATTTCTTTTATTTGAGCAATAATCTTGTCTCCTAATTTTTCTTTTCTTTTTATATGGTTTAATATTTCTACTACTGTAGAATTATTTTCAAAAACCCCTCTTACACTTTTAAAATCGGCCAATCTTTCCTCTTCATTTCCATCGGCACCAAAACCTACATGTGTATGCAAATCAAACTCTTTACTAGCATCTTTGTAAAGCATTTCATCTAACTCTACTACAGATTTTTTCCACTTTTTAACGATGGATATAAACTGATCTTGAGTTATGGTTTCTATATTAATACCGTAATAACTTTCTATAAGTTCTACAGCCCAATTCCATTCGTATTTATAATACTTGCTATTGATTTTAGACAATTCTAAAATAACTTCTTCAATAGTATTGACTTCTAATTTTTCAACTTTATCTACAAACATATTTAAAGCTGTAATTGGACAAATCAAACCACTAACATCAATCCACTTTCCTTGCCCTATGTTTGATTTTGGTTTTAGCACTTCTCTAAGTTGCTCTAAAGTGGTTATATTTTCTTTTTCTACTCTTGAAATAATAGAGTTTCCTAAGAATTTATTAATAACAATATTGTACATTCTAATTCCGCTATGCAAACTAGATTTTTTAATTACCATATCTCTGTAATTGTATTCTTCTAGTTTATCTCCGGAAATATCTAAAATATCATATAAGTGCTTTAATCCTTTGGTAACTTTATGAATGGTATAAGGGCTCAATAAGTTAAAATTGATAATATCCATTTTATTTCCTTCGGATCTATTGTCTCTTTTAGGCCATTTTTGAGCATCGCGAACAGTACCTACACTTCTTAGATTGGCACCTGGTACTAAATAAGATTTGTTTTTATTTTCTATTAAATAAGAAAATGGAAAATCAGAAGAATCTACATGCTGATAATGTCTTCCCATAACCAATGTAAAAGGTCCTATTTTAGAAGGCCATAACACATAAGAATCACTTGTTGTTTTAGCTCCACGCTCCATAATTCCTTGATGGATAGGTCCTAATTTATACATATGATTGCTTTGGTTAGATCCGCTACCTGCATTCATAAACGAAAATAAGCCAGCTATTAACAAGGTTGATTTATGATGTGTTACCGTATAAGGGCCTGCAAACACAGAACAAGCTTCTCCATTAAACCCTTGACAGTTTGCAAAAAATATAGAGTGCTCTATAGAGTAATGCTTGTCTATTTGGCAACCTTGACCAATAAAACAATTTGATAAAATAGATGAATTATCTACACTAGAATCGCTAGAAATAATAAAATTTGTAGCCATAACTCCTGTTCCAATTTTAACACGAGCAGTATCTGTAGAATTGATACTTCCATTCACAAGTTTTGAAGCTGATTTTATTGAAGCTCCGTTTCCTATACAAACACCTTTTATGGTATTTGTATTTAAAATCTTGACATTATTTCCTATTCTACCTACAGTATCTGTTACCGATTCTGTGTACTCTCCAATCATTCTTTTTAACTCATCTATCAACACTGTTTTATGTCTATACAATGCCAATAAATAAGCTATTTGTGCAGATAGTTGATTAAAGATTAGGATATCTCTTCCTCCTCCTTCATTAATCACATCAACCTCTACTCCATTCCCAAAACTACAAGAACCGTTTACAGCAATAATATCAACGTTATCTATCACAACATTGTTTCCTATATTGTAATTAGAAATGTAACTTTTAATATTGTTAATAAACGGATCATCTCCTATTTTACAATTATTTAAATGTACATTTTTAATGGTGTTCTTTTTTACAATTCCACCATAAAAAACTCTTTCCCCCTCTATTCTTCCTATGTAATTTTCTCCAGAAAATGTTACATTTATTATTCTAGTTAAATCAGTAGTACTCTTTATATAAACTTTATCCCAATGATCCGACTGGCATCCTTGTTTTTTTAATTGTTCTACTTGCTCTAAGTTTATGAGTATATAATTTTCCAAAAAAATTGTTTTATATGATGGTCAAATATATAAAAATTAATCTATGTTAATTTTCATATTCATATAGAAATTCATGATTTTACACATCTTAGAGGCTATATTTTAGCTTCTAAATTTTATTTACACAGATTTAACAAAAAAACAGTTAAAAAACGTGTTTTCATAACCTTTATTTAAACCGTCTCTAACAATATAAACATACGTTTGTGGGATTAATAGTTTTTATATTTTATGCCTACATCTAAAAAGAAACAAAAAAGAAAAGTAGATGTCGTAGTTGTTTCTGACATACACTTAGGAACATACGGTTCTAGAGCCAAAGAATTATTGAATTATTTAAAAACTATAGAACCTAAAAAACTAATTTTAAACGGAGATATTATAGATATTTGGCAGTTTAAAAAAAGATACTTTCCTAAACCACACATGAAAGTAATAAAATACATAACTTCTTTAGTAACCAAAGGAACAGAAGTGTATTATATTACAGGAAATCACGATGAAATGCTTCGTAAATTTGTGGGCTTTGAAATTGGCAACTTTCAACTAGTAAACAAATTAGTCCTAGAATTAGACGGTAAAAAAGCTTGGTTTTTTCACGGAGATGTTTTTGATGTTACCATGCAACATTCTAAATGGCTTGCTAAATTAGGTGGTGTTGGTTATGATGCCTTAATTATGATTAACACCTTGGTAAATTGGATTAGTGAAAAAATACTTGGAAAAGGACGTATTTCTTTTTCAAAAAAAATAAAAAACAGTGTAAAATCTGCTGTAAAACACATTAATAATTTTGAAGACACAGCGGCCGATATTGCTTTTTTAAATGGTTATGACTATGTAGTTTGTGGACACATTCACCAACCTCAACAAAGAATTATTAAGAATGAAAAAAATGATTCTGTAGAGTATTTAAACTCTGGAGATTGGATTGAAAATTTAACAGCTTTAGAATACAATAACAAAGCTTGGACAATTTATCATTATCAAGAAGATGCCATCGCTCAAAAACTACTACCTACAGAACACGATCATGAAAATGATTTAGGAAAAGCCGATTTAAAAAACAAAGATCTATTTAAAGAGTTAATGAAAGAAATTAACGTAATAGACAACAAAACTATTCAATAAGCATGAAAAAAGTCTTATATGCCATTCAAGGTACTGGTAATGGACACCTTAGTCGTGCTAGAGATATTATTCCTATTTTACAACAAAAGGTTGATTTAGATATTTTAGTGAGTGGTGTACAAGCAGATGTACAATTGCCATTTCCCATCAAACATCAGTTACAAGGCTTGAGTTTTATTTTTGGTCAAAAAGGAGGTGTTGATTTATGGAAAACCATTAAAAATTCAGATTTTAAAACATTTCGTAAAGAAATGAACAAAATAAATATTGGTCAATACGATTTGGTAATTAATGATTTTGAACCATTATCAGCATGGGCTGCAAAACTAAAGTCAATTCCTTGCGTTTCAATGAGTCATCAAGCCGCAGTAAAAGCTAAAGAAAGTCCAAAACCCAAAAAAAGAGATTTTTTAGGAGAACGTATCTTAAAACGTTACGCTCCTACCCAAACTTACTACGGTTTTCACTTTAAAAAATACAACTCACAAATTTTCACTCCTATTATTAGAAAAGAAATTAGAGACTTAAATCCGGTTGTTAAAAACTATTTTACGGTATATTTACCTGCTTACGGCGATGAGAAATTAATTAAATTCTTTAGTCAATTTAAAAAAGTAAACTGGCACATTTTTTCTAAACATACCAAAAAATCGTATCGTAAAAAAAACATATCAATTGAACCTGTAAACAATGAGGCTTTTATAAAAAGTTTTGAAAGTTGTGAAGGAATTATTTGTGGTGCTGGCTTTGAAACTCCTGCAGAAGCCTTATTTTTACAAAAAAAGCTATTAGTTGTTCCTATGAAAAACCAATACGAACAACAATGCAATGCAGAAGCATTAAAACAACTTGGTGTCCCTGTAATAAAAAAACTAAAAAACAAACACATTCAAATTCTACATGAATGGATTGCCGAAGATCAATATATTCCAGTTGATTATCCTGATGAAACAGAACAAATCATTGATTTAATTTTAAGCAAACATTAAAATTCTCCTATTTCTTTCTTAAAAAAATCAATCATATAAATATTGTTATAAAAATTAACGATTCGTATTCCTTCCAACACTCATAGTTTCCCAAAAATTGAATTTGGTTTGTATAATAAACCATAGAGACAACTAATAATTTATGTGAAATTTTACATTCGTTATTATAAAAAACTATGAAAAAAATTGCTTATTTATTTGCAACAGCATTGCTGTGCATTCTATTTTCTTGTTCAGAAGAATCTCAAATTGAAGAAATTACTGAAGAAACCCCACTAATTACAACTCAAAAAATTAACATTAACAATGTACAACTAAGTAAAAACGAACTATTTGTTAACGATGTAGCTACTTTAAATATTGATGTTGATAATGCTGATCTTATAGAAGTAAAAAGTACCGCTTCTGCATTATCTATCGTAAAAAACTCATCTAATTCATTCAAAATTTCTTCTACTACAGCTATTGCCGCTCCTATTGTTATAACCCTTAAAAACAAAGCAGAAACAATTAATAAAGTTTTATCTATTAAATTCAGTAAACACGGTACAGAAGATTTTCTTACGTTTGAAGGAATTACGTTAGATGATGACACTTCTGGCAGAATAAAACAATTACATGGTGAACCAGAACTTGTTTATAGTTATGAAACTAAAGAGACTCTAAATGGTACCTCAACAACTTATTTATATGAAGATTGGTTTTATTTTAGCAAAGGTTTTGCATTTTCTTTACTTGTAGGAACCAAAGGAGGAAATATTACTGTAAATGGTTGGATACATGAAGTATATATTTATGCAGAAGTGACGAATTTTACTATTAACGGTTCTAGATACATAATGAATCCATATTCTTACTTAAATAACTTAGGACAGCTAAGTAGCAATCATACCATTACAATGGATAAAGTGATTGAAATTTTTGGAATTCCCACAACAAAAAGATCCTACGATAACGAAACTAGTTCTATTAGATATTATCAATACAGAGATCACCATTCTTTTAACAAAGCAGACGTTACTTTTCGTTTTAATTCTGATGACATAGACAACTACCAAGGTAAAAATGTAAATAGAATTACAATTTGGTAAGCCTCTATATTAACTTTAATACATAAAAAAACCGTCAATATTGACGGTTTTTTATCTGAATTATTGTGTGTTTTTTATCTCTTAAGCCAAACCAGTCAACACCCATTGACCTGTTTCTAACAAAGGAATTGCTTGCTTAAACTTTGTTTCCTTTTTTTCTCCTGTTTGCACATTCTGAATTACAACACGATCATTTCTTCCTATTTTTGGTTGATCTCTAACAATTGTTTCTTGTACTGGTTGCTGAGCTGCTTGTGAATTCTGAATAGCTTGTTTATTAGCTGCTTCTGATGAATTTAAAACTTCTTGCTTAGAAGTTTGTATATTCTGAGCTTTCTTTTGTTCTTTTGCTTCAGAAATTTGCTGATTACTTTCTGGCAACTCTCCTTTAAATAAGAAAGACAACACTTCTTTATTCACCTTTTCTAACATCTTTTTAAACAATTCATAAGCTTCAAACTTATAAATTAACAAAGGGTCTTTTTGTTCATAAGATGCGTTTTGAACCGATTGTTTCAAATCATCCATTTTACGTAAATGGTCTTTCCACTCATCATCTATAATGGCTAAGGTGATGTTTTTCTCAAAATCAGAAATTAGCTCTGCTCCTTCTGTTTCGTAAGATTTTTTCAAATCAGTAACAACTCTTAATGATTTTACACCATCACTAAAAGGAACCACAATACGCTCGTATTTATCTCCTTCGTTTTCAAAAACGTTTTTAATAATAGGAAAAGCTGTATTGGCATTTCTAGCCATTTTATCTTGGTAATGTTTCATTACCACCTCATACAACTTATCAGATAATTGTTGTGGTAACGTATTTTCAAATTCTTCTTGAGTAAATGGAGAACTCATAGAAGTAGAAACAATTAACTCAAACTCAAAGTTTTTGTAATCGTTTGCTGCTTTGTTGTTGTCTACAATGGCTGCGCAGGCATCATAAATCATATTAGCAATATCTACTTGCAAACGTTTACCATCTAAAGCATGACGTCTACGTTTGTAAACTACTTCACGTTGAGAGTTCATAATATCATCGTACTCTAACAAACGCTTACGGATTCCAAAGTTGTTTTCTTCTACTTTTTTCTGTGCTCTTTCAATAGACTTGGTAATCATAGAGTGTTGAATGACCTCTCCTTCTTCTAACCCCATTCTATCCATCATTTTGGCAATTCTATCAGAACCAAATAAACGCATTAAGTTATCTTCTAATGATACGTAGAACTGAGAAGACCCCACATCTCCCTGACGACCAGCACGACCACGTAACTGACGGTCTACACGACGAGAATCGTGACGTTCTGTACCAATAATTGCCAAACCTCCTGCTGCTTTAACCTCTTCAGACAATTTAATATCGGTACCACGACCTGCCATATTGGTTGCAATGGTTACAATTCCTGGTTTCCCAGCTTCGGCAACTACTTCTGCCTCTTTTTTGTGTAATTTTGCATTTAACACATTGTGCTTTATCTTTCTAATGGACAACATTCTACCTAACAACTCAGATATTTCTACAGAGGTAGTACCTACCAAAACAGGTCTACCTGCTTCTACTAGTTTCACAACATCTTCTATAACAGCGTTGTATTTTTCTCTTGCTGTTTTGTAAATTAAATCTTCTTTATCTTCTCTTGCAATAGGTCTATTGGTTGGTATTTCTACAACATCTAACTTGTAAATTTGCCAAAATTCTCCAGCTTCTGTAATGGCAGTACCTGTCATACCAGATAATTTACGATACATTCTAAAGTAATTCTGTAGCGTTACGGTAGCATAGGTTTGAGAAGCTGCTTCAATCTTTACATCTTCTTTAGCTTCTATTGCCTGATGTAGTCCGTCTGAATAACGACGACCATCCATAATTCGACCAGTTTGTTCGTCAACAATTTTTACTTTGTTGTCCATAACCACATATTCTACATCTTTTTCAAACAAAGTATATGCTTTTAACAACTGATTTAACGTATGGATTCTTTCGCTTTTAATGCTAAAATCTCTGTATAAATCTTCTTTTTGTTCTATTTTTTCTTCATCAGAAATGGCTGCTGCATCAATTTCTCCTATTTTAACTCCAATATCTGGCAACACAAAAAAGTCTCCTCCTTCTTGACCAGATAAGGCTGCAATTCCTTTTTCTGTCAATTCTATAGAATTGTTTTTTTCTTCTATAACAAAATACAACTCTTTATCTACCTTAGGCATTTCTTTGTTGTTGTCTTGCATGTAGTAATTTTCTGTTTTTTGCAACAACTGTTTAATTCCTTCTTGAGATAAAAACTTGATTAAAGCTTTATTTTTAGGCAAACCTCTATAGACTCTTAACAATTGAAAAGCTCCTTCTTTGGTATCACCTTCTTTGATTAATTTTTTAGCATTGGCTAAAACACTCACCAAATATTGACTCTGTAACTTAACAATATCTGCTACTTTAGGTTTTAGTTCGTTAAACTCATGTCTATCTCCATCTTGTACTTGACCCGAAATAATTAAAGGTGTACGAGCATCATCTATCAATACAGAATCTACCTCATCAACAATAGCATAGTTAGGTTTGCGTTGTACCAAATCTTCTAAGGTACTAGCCATATTATCACGCAAATAATCAAAACCAAATTCGTTATTGGTTCCATAAGTAATATCTGCATTGTAGGCTTTTCTACGTGCATCGGAATTGGGTTGATGATGATCTATACAGTCTATTGTTAACCCATGGAATTGAAACAATGGTGCCATCCAAGCGCTATCACGTTTTGCTAAATAGTCGTTTACAGTTACTACGTGTACTCCTTTTCCTGCTAAAGCGTTTAAATATATAGGTAAGGTTGCTACTAAGGTTTTTCCCTCCCCGGTCATCATTTCGGCAATTTTACCTTGATGCAATACAGATCCTCCTATTAACTGTACATCGTAATGAATCATGTTCCAAGTAACTTGCGTTCCAGAGGCATCCCACGAGTTTTGCCAAACTGCTTTATCCTCTCCAACTAACTGTACATATTCTTTAGTTGCTGACAACTCTCTATCATAAGCAGTTGCTGTTACCTCTATTTGTGTGTTTTCTGTAAATCTTCTAGCTGTTTCTTTTACAACAGCAAAAGCTTCTGCTTGTATTTCTTTTAATACTTTTTCTGAAGCCTCATAGGCTTGATCTTTTAAAACATCTATTTGATTATAGATTCCTTCTTTATCATCTAATTGAGCTGTTTTAGCTTTTTCTTCTAAAGCAGTAATCTCCTCTTCTATAGATTTTGTTGCTTTATGAATTAAGCTTTTAAACTCTACAGTTTTTGCTCTTAATTCGTCTATTGTTAATTTTTGCAATGCTTCTTCGTAACTTCTTACTTCTGCTACTATAGGTTGTAGTAATTTTAAATCTTTTTGTTGTTTATCACCAACAAATATTTTGATTACTGAGTCTAATATCCCCATTTTATTTTTATTGTTTATGTCTCAAAAATAAATAAAAAAAAAGCCTCTAATGAGACTTTTTTTTTATTTAATTCTGTTGTAATTTAATATTCTTCTTCGTTCCAAAGATAATCTTCTTCAGTCGGATAATCTGGCCATATTTCTACAATATCATCGTAGATTTCTCCTTCATCTTCTAAACTTTGTAAATTCTCCACAACTTCTAGTGGTGCTCCTGTTCTAATTGCAAAATCAATCAGTTCGTCTTTTGAAGCTGGCCAAGGTGCATCTGCTAAATAGTTAGCTAATTCTAAAGTCCAATACATTTTTTTTCAAATTATAATTATTGCAAAAATAATTTTTTAATTAAAAAAGTCAAGTTTTTTTTTAGTCTTTTAAAGAACTTATTTTGATTTGTTTGGAATCCATTTTATTTCATCCGCACACAATTGTTTTGACAACATTCGTGCCAATACAAATAGGTAATCGGACAAGCGATTTAAATAAGATATTATATGTATGTTGACAGGTTCATTCTCGTGTAATAGTACGCTTATTCTTTCGGCTCTTCGGCACACTGTTCTAGCAATATGACAATATGACACCGCCATATGTCCTCCTGGTAATACGAAATGTGTCATTTGTGGTAACTCACCATCTAACCTATCTATTTCTAATTCTAACTCATTAATTTCTTTTTCATCAAAAGGATCTAACCCCAATCTACTTTTTCCATTTTTTAAGGTTTCACTTTCTAGAGGTGTGGCTAAAAAAGCACCTACAGCAAACAATTGATTCTGAATGTTAATGATAAAGTTTTTGTGTTGCGGTGCTATGTTTTGATCTCTAATTAATCCTAAATAAGAATTTAATTCATCTACGGTTCCGTAAGCATCTATTCTTATGTGAGATTTTGATACTCTTTTGCCTCCAAACAAAGAAGTTTGACCTTTATCTCCCGTTTTTGTATATATTTTCATTTTTTAGAATCTTATTTTAAAATGTTCTTTGTTTTGTTCTTTTCTAAAAAACACCAATCCCCATTGAAACAAATCTATAGTCACTGTTACTTCTGGATGGTTTTTAATTTCTTCCCAAGCTTGTTTCATTCCATCAGACCAATATATATCATCAAAAATAAACACAGAATTGTTATGTTTTGCTTTTAAACATTGTTCAAAATAAGTAAGGGTTGCTTGCTTTTGATGATTGCCATCAATATAAATTAAGTCGTATTGTTTGTTTTTTAATACCTCTGGCAGTACATTGTTAAAATCTCCCTGAATTAAATTTAGCTGATTGTGATAGTTTTTTAATTGTTCTTTGGCTATTTGTAAAGTTGCTGGACAACCTTCTATACTTGTTATTTTTGCCGTAGGATTGTTAACTGCTAAACAAAAAGTACCTACTCCTAAAGAGGTTCCCAACTCTAAAATATTTTCACAATTTAAATAATTTACCAACCTATTTAATAACTGTCCGTATTTAATAGATACAGATGCTGTTTTAGCAATATCTGCTATTTTTCTATTGTTTGATTTAAAAACACGAGACCCTGAACCTAAATCTGTAACCGATATGTGGTTTTTATTTTTCTTTAATTTTTGTTGATAAGCTTGTATTTGATCCTTAATGTTTTTGGTTGTTTTTTGATAAAAACAACACGTAACTAACTTATATACAAAGGGTGAATGTACACCGTGCTGATTGGTGGAATTAATTATAAAACGGAAGTATTCTTTAATCATGATTTTCACTAAAAAACAAGTGTAAAAGTAAAGTAAATTAAAGTTAGAAACTCTAATTTATAATTTTATATTTGTTATTAAAGACATTTCTGACTCTATGAAAAACATTGTTACGACCTTAATTACCCTTATTTTATTAACATCGTGCGTAAGCAATAAAAGAATAACTTATTTACAAGGAGATCTTTCTAATAAAAAATACGATTTTCCTCATGGGATCTTTAAAACTCAAGTAAATGATATCCTTTTAATTACGGTTACCTCTAAAGATAAAGAATTAACTGAATTTTTTAATTCATTAAGCAACTCCAACAACACCCAAAATAACGGAATGAATATCAACCCATATCTTACAGGATACCGAATAGATACTCACGGAAACATTAGGTTGCCTTATATTGGAGAAATGAATGTGCTAGGATATTCATTAGATCAAATAAGAGAAAAAATTGAAATTGAATTGTCTAAATACATTCAAAACAAAGATGCCTTTTTTGTTACCGTTAAAAATGCAGGAATAAAATACACCATTGTTGGAGAAATAGGAAGCCCTGGTACCAATACAATACAAGCTTATGAAGCTACTATTATTGATGCCATTGCAAATTCTGGAGATATTAAAGAATATGGAAACAGAACCAATGTAGAAATTATTAGACAAGAAAAAAATGGAGTACAAAAATATGTGGTAGACTTAACCGATGTGGAAAGCTTAAACTCTAATGCTTTTCTGTTAAAAAACAATGATATCATCAACATAAAACCTATTAAACAAAAACCTATTGGTGTAGGAACTACTGGTTTAGGGGTTTTTAACACCGTGCTTTCTACGTTTACAGTAGCGGTTACTACATTTTTATTTATCAATACTTTGTAAAATATATGGATTCTAAAAACCTACATAACATAACCAAAGATTTTGGTTCTATAGATTTAAAAGGATACCTACTAAAAGTAGTTAGTTACTGGAAGTTGTTTATATTATCTATTTTAATATCCTTAGCCTTTGCTAAATATAAAAATATGATGAATACTAGTATCTATAACATTGGTACTCAAATAACCATCAACGAAAAGTCGAACCCTATGTTTTCTTCTAACACCAACATTTCCTTTAATTGGGGTGGTGCTAGTGATATGGTAGAATCTGTAAAAGCAGAGTTTAAATCTAGAACTCATAACGAAAAAGTGGTTGAAAAACTACAGTTTTACATTAACTATTTGGAAAAAGAGGAAATTCTTTTTAAAACCAGATACAAAGACATTTATGGTTACACTCCGTTTATTCTTAAGTTAAACAACCCTAATAGCTACCAAGTTTTAAACAAAAAAATAGAGTTAATTTTTACAAGCCCAACAACCATACAGCTATCGTTAAAGTTAAACGATGAAACTAAAAACCTAACCACATACAATTACTTTACACACACCACAGCTAACACTAGCTTAAAAAGTAATTTTTATCAGAAAACATTTAACATTACAAAAAGTATTAAAACCCCTTTTTGTGAGTTTGATTTGCATTTGGTTAACAAACCTATTTTAAACAAACCTTATTACATTAGCTTTAACTCTTTTAACGGAACAGTAGCATTGTATACAAATATTGATATAAAAACAGCTGTTACCGGAACCTCTTTATTAAACCTAAGTTTAGAAGGGAGTAACAAAAAACGCTTAATTGATTATATTAATAAAACGGTAGAAGTTTTAGGTGAAGAAGAAAAACAAGAAAAAATTACATATGCTGTAAACACCAAAAAGTTTATTGACTCTTTATTCTTAATAGAAACTAACAAACTAAGCAATATTGAAGATCAATTAATTAAGTTTAAAACAGACAATTCTGTAAAACTATCTGATGAAGGAAAAAGAGCTTATGATCAAATTCTAGATTACGAAAACCAATTAAAAGAAATTAAAGACAATACCGAATTGTTACTTGGTTTTAAAAACAATACCCTTAACAACGACTTAGACATTCAGAACATACCTATTTCTCAAATTCAAGATGTAGGTTTACAAACATCGTTGTCAGAGCTTATCAATCAATTAATGCTAAAAAACAAACTACTTAGCAACCACATTTATCCATCACATCCTGATTTTATCGATTTAGAAAACAAAATCAACCTTTCTAAAGCTAATATTAAAAACAGAATTAATGCTTTAATTGTTTACAACACAGAAAAGTCTAAAAAAATAAACACTCATATTAGCGAAATTAAATACTCTATTAAAGATTTACCTTTAAAAGAACATCAGTTATTGCAGTTAGAAAAAGACTACGCAATGTCTGAAAGTAACTATAACATTTTAAAACAAAAAAGTTACGATACTGGAGCTGCCATTGCAGCCAACTCATCTAGCATAAAGGTTATAGACAGCGCTAAAGATATAGGTCAAGGTCCTTTGGCAAGTAAAGCTTCTTTTAATTATGTTGTTGCCATTTTATTGGCCATTATTTTACCTTTAATTTTTATTACCATTATAGAAGCTTTAGATGATAGCGTATACACCGTAGAACAAATAGAAAAACTCTACAAAATACCTGTTTTAGGAGTTATTGGAAAAAACAAAACCAATTCTAATTTGGTGTTGTTAAATTCTCCAAATTCATCGGTAGCAGAATCATACAGAGCTATTCGATCTAACATTCCATACCTATTTCATAAAGAAAACGTAAACAAAAACAGCAAAACCATATTGTGTACCTCTTCTATTGGTGGAGAAGGAAAAACGGTTACCTCTATGAACATTGCTAGTTCTTATGCCTTAAGTGGAAAAAAAGCAGTTTTATTAGGGTTCGATTTAAGAAAACCTAAAATACACAAAGACTTTCATTTAAAGAATAATGAAATTGGATTGGTGGATTATATTATAGGAAATTTAAACCTAGAACAAGTAATACAACCTACCGAAGTTCCTGGGTTAGATATTATTTTAACAGGAACCATTCCTCCAAATCCATCAGAATTAATTTTAAGCGATGCTACTAAAGAATTGTTTGCAGAATTAAAAATGATTTATGATTACATTATTATAGACACCCCTCCTATTGGTTTGGTATCTGATGCTTTGGATTTAATGAAATTTTCTGATGCCAACATTTATGTTACCCGACAAGGGTACACCAAAAAAGGAATGATGAAAATGATTGATCAAAAATACACCAACTACGAGGTAGTGAATATAGCTTTTGTATTGAATGATTTTGCTCAATCATCTAAATATGGTTACAGATATGGTTATGGTTATGGTTACGGTTATGGTTATGGTTCCTACGGATATCATTCCGATGAAAAAACATCTATAATCCAACACATTAAAAACATATTTACAAAGAAAAAACCTATATAAAACATGAAGTTAAAACTTCTTAAAAACAAAAAAATTATTGTTCCTATAGTTGTTTTTATATTTATTATATGGATGCTTTTTTTTGATGCCAATTCCTATTTATATCAACTAGAACATGATAGAGAAATAAAAAGATTGGAAAAAAGTATTGAATTTTATCAGAAAGAAATAAAGAAAAACAGAAAAACCATAGAAGAACTTTCTATTCAGAAAAACTTAAACAATTACGCAAGAGAAAAATACCATTATAAGAAAAAAGACGAACATCTTTACCTTATAGAATTTGATACGATTGATTAACAAAAAAGAGCTTTCAAAAAAAAATGAAAGCTCTTTTTTAGTTTAAAAAAACTGTGGTGTTTTAATAATCGTTCTTTTTGGCTTTTTTACTTCCTTCGTAAATTTCATATTTTACAAATTTACAATCTAAATCACTGTTTTTAATAGCAATTCTTCTACTGGTTTTTAAACCTACATATTTTAAAGCCTCAATATCAGAAGTAATAAACCATGCAGATGAATTGTGATAGTGATGCTTTAACGTATCACCAATATTTCTATAAAACCCTTCAACATCATCAAGCTTTAAACGTTCTCCGTAAGGCGGATTGAATAAAATAGTGGTAGGCCCATGTACTTCTTTAGTAGAGTTAAAAAAGTTTACGTGGTGTACTCCTATAAACTCTTCTAAATTAGCGTTGGCAATATTTTCGTTTGCTTTTCTTACGGCAGATGGAGCTTTGTCAAACCCCATAATTTTAAATTTTGGATCTCTAATTTTTTTAATCAAAGAATCTTGTATCACAAAAAATAACTCTTCATTAAAATCATTCCACTTTTCAAAAGCAAACTCTTTTCTATTAATGTTAGCAGGAATGTTACAAGCTATCATGGCAGCTTCTATTAAAAGTGTTGCAGAACCACACATTGGGTCTATAAAATTTTCATCACCTCTATAACCAGATAACATAATTAATCCGGCAGCCAAAACTTCGTTTATTGGAGCTAAGTTGGTGTTTAACCTATACCCTCTTTTGTGTAAAGAATCTCCAGAACTATCTAAAGAAACCGTAGCAACACCATTCCTATCAACATGTACGTTTACTTTTAAATCTGGGTGTTTAATATCTACATTAGGTCTAGAATCGTATCTGGCCATAAAATAATCTGCAATTGCATCTTTGGTTTTTAGAGCTAAATAATGAGTGTTGTTTGTTAATCCACTAAATTGATTGGTTCCTTTGGTAGCAAAAGTTCCCGTAACAGCAAGGTATTTTTCCCATCTAATTTTTAACAAGCTTTTATACAAATCATCTTCATTTCTGATTTTAAACTTCATAATGGGTTTTAAAATTCTAATAGCAGTTCTTAGGTACAAATTGGCCTTGTACATAAACCCTTCATCTCCAACAAACTCTACCATTCTTACTCCAGCCTTTACATCTTGCGCTCCTAACTCTTTTAATTCGGTTTCCAACACTTCTTCTAACCCTTGTAAGGTTGTTGCCACCATTTTAAAATTACTACTCATAAACTTTTAAATTTTGTACAAAAGTAATTCTTTGTAATGTCTTTTGAATAAAACTACTAAAGAATAAATTAACTAAATTTGACAGCCCACAAATAAAAATAAATGGAGAACACAAAAACTTGGTTTAGCGAATGGTTTAATACCACCTATTACCATACACTATACAAGCACAGAAACAATACAGAAGCTCAAAAATTTATACAAAACTTAGTTCGTTTTTTAAACCTACCTAAAAGTGCTACTATTCTAGACTTAGCTTGTGGAAAAGGAAGACATTCAATTTTTTTAAACTCTTTAGGATACAATGTTATTGGTGCAGATTTGTCTGAAAACAGCATACAATATGCCAATCAATTTGCAAACAGCACTTTAAAATTCATGGTTCAAGACATGAGAAAGCCCTTTCCAATAAAGGTAGATGCCGTGTTTAATATGTTTACCAGTTTTGGGTATTTTGATGATGATAATGATGACATTAAAGTACTAAAAAACATAGAGAGTATGATTGAGCAAAACGGAGTGGCTGTTATTGATTACATGAACGTTCCTAAAGTAATTAAAAACCTAGTTAAAAGTGAAACTGTTACCAGAGATCATCTTGATTTTAAGATTAAAAGACACGTTACCAACGGGTTTATTACTAAAGATATAGATTTAATAGATGATGGAAAAGAATTTCATTTTCAAGAGAGAGTAAAAGCTATAGATTTAGACAAATTCAGAAACTATTGCAAGCAAGCAAATTTAAAAATTAACCATATCTTTGGCGATTATAATTTATCAGAATTCAACACCCAAACTTCAGATAGATTGATCTTGATTTTAAGCAAATGATTTATATATACTTAATAGCTTCCGTTTTAATTAGTGTTCTTTTTGTAAGCGTTAGCCATCCTAAAAAAAAGTTCATTCAATTGTTACTTTCTTTTAGTGGTGCCTATTTGTTGTCTATGACTATTAGCCATTTATTGCCCGAAACTTTTGGTTTATACAACACAGAGCATTCACATGTACATTCAGAAGAAATTAACACCAAACTTATTGGAGTTTTTATACTATTAGGAATCTTAGTACAATTAGTTTTAGAATCGTTTTCCAAAGGTGCAGAACATGGTCATGTACACATTCACAATCAAAAAAAACAATTTCCCTGGATGCTGTTTGCCAGTTTGTGCTTACATGCCTTTTCAGAAGGAATTCCTTTAGGATACGAAAACAATCAATCTTTTTTATGGGCCATTGTTATTCATAAAATTCCGGTAGGAATAGTGTTAACTTCCTTTTTTTTAAAACATGAATACGACTTAAAAAAAGTTGTGTTTTTTATGACTGCTTTTGCATTAATGAGTCCTTTAGGAAGCTTATTAGCTTCTAAAATTTATTTTTTCCAACATTATCAAAACTATATTACAGCTATTATTATTGGAATCTTTTTACACATTTCTACTGTAATTTTATTTGAAAGCTCCGAAAACCACAAGTTTAGCTACCCTAAGTTTATTGCTATTCTGTTAGGAATGGCAGTTGCTTTATTCTAAGCAAATCTATTTTTACTATACAAAATACTCTTTATTTTTCTTTTAAAATAAAGAGTAAAAAAACTATATTAGTGATACGTATTCAGTACTTATTTACCTAATTTATTATACCTGCCTATCATGATTAAGAATGAACAAAATTTTAAGGTTGTTGCTATTGGTGCATCTGCTGGAGGACTAGATGCAATTCAACAATTATTTGATCAAATTCCAGAAGACACAGGCATGGCTTTTATAATTATTCAGCACTTGTCACCCAATTTTGTAAGTTTAATGCCAGAGCTTTTAGCAAAACATACTAAAATGCCCGTTTATACAGCAGATGAGAACCAAACCATTCATCCTAACTGTATATACTTAAATCAAAGAAATAAAAACTTACAAATAAAAGGTACAGAGTTACATTTAATAGATAAAACCCCTAATTTAAATCTTCCTATAGACATTTTTTTCCACACGTTAGGAGCAGAATATCAAGAAAATTCCGTTGGTATTATATTATCTGGAACAGGTTCTGATGGATCTAGAGGAATTAAAACAATTAGTGAAAACAACGGTATTGTTATTGTTCAAGACCCTATTTCATCTCAATTTGATGGAATGCCTAATTCTGCTATTAAAACAAAATTAGTAGATTATGTTTTGGATCCTGAAGGAATTGCTACCGTAATCAAAAAAATTCCCTACAACAATAAATTTACTTCTTTAGACGAAGAATTAATCGCAAAAAGCAACGAAGAATTATTGTATTCTATTTTAGATGAAGTGTACAAACACACCAACATCAACTTTAAGAATTACAAAAAAAACACCATTGTAAGAAGAATAGAAAAAAGAATGAACATCAATAATATTGAAAAAATTATTGATTATTTAAAATTCTTACGCAAATCTGATCCCGAAAAAGCAGCATTAAAACAAGATTTTTTAATTGGTGTTACACGTTTTTTTAGAGATGAAGAAGCATTTAACATTATAAAAAATAGAGTAATTCCTAATATTTGTTCTACTAAAAAACCATTAGATACTATTAGAATTTGGACGGCGGGCTGCTCATCTGGTGAAGAAGTATATTCTTTAGCCATGCTTTTTGATGATTATATAACTCAAAACAAACTACAGCTAGACTTTAAAATATTTGCTACCGATATAGATAACGATGCTTTATCTGTAGCTAGTGCAGGTTATTTTAACATCAACACAATTACAGAAATTGAAAAAAAATATTTAGAAAAATATTTCATCAAATCTGGAGATCAAATAGCTGTAATTAAAAATTTAAGAGAAAAAATTGTTTTCTCTAACCACAACATATTAAGCGATCCTCCATTTATTAAAATGGATTTTATTTCTTGTAGAAATTTATTGATATACATTACCAATAATGCTCAGAAAAAAATTATGTATAACTTTCAATTTGCTTTAAATAAAAACGGATACTTGTTTTTAGGAAATAGCGAATCTTTAGGTGAAATTTCTAAATGTTACGATGTAATAGACACCAAATGGAAAGTTTACAAAAACATTTCTGAAGAAAAATTTAGATATACAGAATCTATTCATTCCAACGAAATAAATTCTTTTAGTTATAAAAATAGTCCACTAAGAAAAACCTCTTTTTTAACAGATTACAAACCTAAAGAAAATACAGAATCTGTATACCATAAATACTTAAGCAAAAAGCACAGCCCCGATTCTATTTTTATAGATAAAAACTTTAATATATTATATATAATTGGAGATGCTGGGGCCAAATTAACACATGTTGAAGGTTTGTTTCAAAACAATTTGTTAAAAATTGTAAAACCAGATTTAGCAGCTATTATAAGAAGTAGTGTGCAAAAGGTAGAAAAAGAAAATAAAGACATTACAATTAAAAATATTGTTAACAAAAAAGAAGACAAAATCTATACTTTTGATTTAACAATACACAAATCTAAAAACAACACCGATTTAATAGGCACTTATGTTCTTGAATTTAGTAAAGAAAGTAAAGATGAACAAAACACTATTGTTATTAGTGATTTTCCTATTGAAGAAATATCTAAACAGCATTACGAAGATTTAGAAATAGAATTAAAAGCAACACGTTCAGAACTTCAAAATGTAGTTGAAGAATTAGAAACAAGTAACGAAGAATTACAATCTTCTAACGAAGAGTTAATGGCTTCTAATGAAGAGTTACAAAGTACTAACGAAGAACTTCAATCTGTAAACGAAGAACTTTATACCGTAAATTCTGAATTGCAAGAAAAGAATAAAGAGTTAGAATATCTTAACAACGATATTACAAACTTTTTAAATAGTACTAATATTGCTACGCTATTTTTAGACACTAATCTAAACATTAGAAAATTTACCCCTTCTATTCAAAAACACTTTAATTTACAAACTTTAGATATTGGTAGATCTATAACAAATTTCACCTCTAGTTTTGGAGAAGAAATTAAACGTTCTATCATTGATAACTCTAAAGAAGTTCTTGACAAATTAATTACCATAGAAAGAGAAATAACAGATGCTGATGGTAATATTTTCTTAAAACGCATACTTCCTTTTATTACAGTAGACAAAAAAATAGAAGGAGTTGTTATTACTTTTATAGATATAAACGAATTAAGAAAAACAGAAGAAGAACTAGCCTTAACAGAACAACGATACAAGAATTTATTTAAAAACCTTAATGAAGGTTTTATTCATGCCAAAATTATTACCGATGCCAATAACAAACCTATAGATTGGGAATACCTAAACGTAAACCCAGCTTTTGAAAAGCAAGTAGGTATTAGTGCTAAAGATATTATTGGAAAAAAAGTAAGCGAAATATTTCCTGAAATCACAAAAGACAATGTTAATTGGGTTGAGTTTTACGGTAAAACAGCCATAGAGGGTACCGAACAAAATTTAGAAAACTATACTTCTATTTTAAAAAAATACTACATTGTACATGCTTTTTCTCCTAAAAAAGGAGAATTTGCAGCTACATTTGCAGATATTACTGAATTAAAGAAAAAAGAACAAGCTTTAAAAAACAGTAAAGATGAACTTCAAAAGGTTCAAGAAATAACACGCATTGGTAGTTGGTCTTTAGACACAGAAACCAATGAAGTAACCTGGTCTAGAGAACTCTATAAAATGTATGGTTTTGACCCTAATAAGCCCGTACCTCCTTATCCAGAACATCAAAAACTATTTACCCCTGAAAGTTGGGAACTATTGTCTACATCTTTAGAAAAAACTAGATTAACTGGAGTTCCATATGAATTAGAGTTAAAAACAATACGCAGCAACGGAACCAAAGGTTGGATGTGGGTAATTGGAGAAGCCATTAAGGATGAGCATGGAGACATTATTGGACTTAGAGGAGCCGCACAAGATGTTAGCGAAAGAAAATCTATAGAAGAAGAATTGATTTTGGCAAAAAAAACAGCCGAAAACGCTAACTCGCAAAAAAATCATTTTGTTGCCAATATGAGTCATGAAATTAGAACTCCTATGAATGCCGTTATTGGTTTTTCTGAATTGTTAAAAGAAAAAAACCTAAATGAAAAAGACAAAACTAATTTCTTAAAAATTATAGACAACAATTCTAAACAATTGTTAAACCTAATTGATGACATTATTGACATTGCTAAAATTGAATCTGGTGAATTAAAAATACACAACGAAACATTTAGCTTACCTAAAATTTTAAATGAAATTCTAGAAACCTTTAATCAAATTAAGGTTAATAAGAATAAAAATAATATTCAATTTCAATTAATCATACCTCAAGAATATAGTCAAATACAAATAACCACAGATAAGCTACGTATTAAACAAATCATTTCCAATCTATTAAACAACTCGTTAAAGTTTTCTGAAAAAGGAACTATTCGTTTCGGATTTAGAATTATAAATACGCAACTACACATTTTTGTAAAAGATGAAGGAATTGGAATCCCTTTAAACAAATACAATGAAATCTTTGAACGATTCAAACAAGTTAATTATCACGACAATGCTAAATATGGAGGTACAGGTCTTGGACTTACCATTTGCAAAGGAATTTTAGATTTGTTAGGTGGTGATATTTCTTTTACTTCCAAACTAGGTGAAGGAACAGAGTTTACGGTACAAATCCCTTTAAATAAATCGGAAATTAAAAACGTTGTTGAAACAAAAATTATTGAAAAACCAAAAGTAGATAACAACAATACATTAATAGGCAAAACCATATTAATAGCAGAAGACGAACGTTTGATTCGAATATTTTTTCAACAAGTATTTAAAAATATTAATATCAATTTAATTTTTGCAGAAAACGGAGCAGAGGCCATTGAAATATACAACGAAAAACATGAAGAAATAGATATTATATTAATGGATATTAGAATGCCTATTGTTAATGGGTTTGATGCTATGCAAGAAATTCTAAAAACATATCCAGACACCAAAATAATTGTCCAATCTGCCTTTGTAAGAGCCGAAGAAAAAGAAAGAGCTTTGCAACTAGGTGCTGTAGATTATATTACCAAACCAATTATTAGAGACGAACTGTTAGCAAAATTAAAAAACTGGCTCGGTGCTTAAATTCAACCTTTGTGCCTGTTAATAAACAGTTTGTTACCTTAAAAAAACATATTTATTAGTTATTTTGTATACATTTTAACTACTAAATATGTTTTTTATTTTTCAATACCTTAGAACACCCTTACTACTTAGTTACATTTGTATTACCGCATGTACAAAAAACAACAGTACTGTAAATTTTGTTCCACCTCCTCCTACACAAACAGAAAATGAAACCGAGGAAAATGAAAACAATAACGAAAATATTCCTTTTCCCGACACTCATCCTTACTTTCTAAGTAATGAAGATCCAACCCCTGGACAAAAGAAATGGACAAAAGTAGAAGCTCTTTCAGACGAATTTAACGCAACTACTTTTGATGATGATAAATGGCATAGAAATCCTGCTACTGATGGATTTAAATGGTACGGTAGACCTCCTGCATTGTTTGAATCTGAAAACGTAAGTGTAGATGATGGATACTTGAATGTTACCACCCTAAAATACAAAACTCCAAAAAACGTTAACAACACAACCTGGACACACGGTGGAGCTATTATTAGATCTAAAACAACTGCCAAACAAGGGCACTATTACGAATGTAGAATGAAAGCCAACAAAACCGTTATGTCTTCTACATTTTGGATTGCTTTTAAGCAAAACTGCAATTCTGGACCTATCAGAAAATTAGAATTAGACATACAAGAATGTGTAGGTAGAACCCATGCCAATACAGATTCTTGGGCAAGTCATTGGGATAAAATTTTTCATTCAAACGCAATAAGACATAACAGAAGTTGTGATATTGGAGAAGAAACTAGAAAGTCTGGAAAAATAAATTTAACAGAACAAAACAACAGTCGCTTTTTTGTATATGGTTGTTGGTGGAAATCTCCAACAGAAATTTTATTTTATTTAGATGGAAAATACGTGTACTCCATTACACCTACTACCGAATTTGATTTGGAAGGACATATAACAATGGCTATAGAAACCTATGATTGGAATCCTATAGACCCAGAAGGAAGTATTTTTGAAACAGGTTCTTTTGATGATTTGACCACAAAATACGATTGGGTTAGAACATGGAAATTAGACGATTTATAAACAAATTTCTTGTACACACAATATTTATTAAATACGTAAATTCTATAGATTTTGTTTAGGTTTGTAAATTATTAACCAGACAATACATCTATTTAATGTTTATTTCTAAAAAAAATATTTATAAGTTATTTTTAGTCATTACCTATTGCTCTTTTTCTCAAACCAATCATTCTTTTTTTAATACTCAAAACTCAGAGTTTAATTTAAGTTTGGAGTATAGACCTAGAGCAGAATACAGAAAAGGATATAGAAGTTTGCCCGAACAAGACTCAAACGCAGCATTTTTTATATCACACAGAGCAAGAATAAATGTAGATTTTAAAACTGAAAAATTTTTATTCCACACAACTCTACAAGATATTAGAGTTTGGGGAGATACCAACCCTAGAGATGCAAATGGTAAAGCTCAATTTTATGAATTTTATGTAGAACCAAAACTTACCAACAACCTAACAGCCCGTATTGGTAGACAAAGAATTATGTACGATAACCAACGTTTGTTTGCAGAAAACAATTGGAGACAAGCAGGTGGACAACATGATGCTGTTCGGTTTATGTATAAAAAAGAGAACTTAAATGTAGATCTTATTGGTGCATACAATCAAAACCAAGCAAATGAATTTGATGTAGCTTACAATGTAGACTGGGATATTTATAGAGCAATGGCTGCAAATTTCATCAAATACAATGTCAATTCAAATCTTAGTCTTACTGCTATAAATATTGCTGATGAATACACAGATCCATCTACCAATAACATAAAAGGTTTTTGGAAATCTACCAACGGAGGAAGAATTACTTATAAGAAAAAACAAATTGTACTTACATTCGCAGGATATTATCAGTGGGGTAAAATAGAAAATGGAAAACAACACAATGCTTATTATTTAGAACCTGAAATAAAATGGGTTAAAAACAAGGATTATAACATTCGTTTAGGAGCTCAAGTTTTTAGTGGAGACCATAACAAAACAGATAATAAATCTACCTCTTTTTTGGCACAATACGGAGCTTTTCACAGACACAATGGAGGGATGGATTATACACAAAGAACTGTTAGAACTAATGAACACGAGGGAATTATAAACCCTTATATTATGCAAAATTTTATATTTTCACCTACATTTAGTTTAAACTGGCAAAGTCATCTTTTAGGTAGTCAAACTCAACTAAAAAAAGCAACCAGCAACTCTTCTAAATACCACAATCCTTTTTATGCCTGGGAAAACGATTTTAGATTTTTTTATAGACCCAATAAGTATACAAAGGTAGAGTTAGCACATTTATTTTTATTGCCAAATGACAATATAACCGCTATAGATACTGGAAAAAATGGAGATGTAAATAAAATTGCTCAGTTTACTTATTTATCAATCAACTGGACTCCCAATATTTTAAACATCCGTAATTAAAATTATGAGAAATGTTTTTATTTTATTCGCAATTATTGTTGGGCTAAATGCTTGCAACAATGCCCCTAAAAAAAAATTAAACATTGCCGTTGCTGCCAATATGCAATACGCTATTAAAGAATTGTCTGATGTGTTTACACAACAAACAGGAATTAACATTAACACTATTGTAGCTTCATCGGGCAAATTAACCGCCCAAATAGAACAAGGAGCTCCTTACCACATTTTTTTATCTGCAGATTTAAAATACCCTACTACTCTATTTCAAAAAGGACTAACACACAACAAGCCTAAAACATATGCCTACGGAAAACTTATTCTTTGGACTTGTATAGACAGTGTACAACCTAGTTTAAATACTTTGAGTTCTTCTCAAATAAAACACATTGCAATTGCAAATCCTAAAACAGCACCTTATGGTGTTGCTGCTATAAATGTTTTAAAAAAGCACCATTTGTATAATCGTATTAAGAACAAATTAGTTTACGGAGAAAGTATTTCTCAAGTAAATCAATTTATTAGTACAAAAGCAACACAAATTGGTTTTACAAGTGCTTCTGTACTTCAAAAAAAAGCATCTACCTATCGTTATAAATCCATTTCAAAAAAAGACTACGCTCCCATTGATCAAGGAATTGTTGTTTTAAAGCAAGATGATTACTCTCTACAATATTCTTTAAAATTTTATCATTTTATGTACAGTAAACAAGCTCAACAAATATTAAAAAAATATGGGTATACAACTTATTCTAATTAAATAGTCAATTTGTATTTTTACATTATAAAATCAATTTCATTGAAATTAGCCAAATGTTTTTTACTTAGTTGTTTTATCTTTTTTGCTTCCAGTGTAAATGCACAAAATGGAAATAAAAAAGAGCAATACATTAAATCCTTTAAAGAATATTTTGCCGTTAAGTTAAGTAGTAGCAACAATGCTAAAAGCTTTACTATAAAATCTCCACAAACAGAATACACGTTATCTCCACAATCTAAACAAATTCCAAAAATAGGCTTAAACTACCAGTTTATATCTGTTCAGGTTACCATTCCAATTATTAATTATATTAATAATTTTGATCCTAGAAAAGGAAAAACAGAAACTACAGATATTGGTTTAAATGTTTTTATGCCTCATTGGCATCATTATTTTTTGTATCAAAAAACCAAAGGATTTTATTTAAAAAATACCGAAGATTTTATTCCAAATTGGAATACAGATAAAGATGATTTTATTCAGTTTTCCGATATGGTTTATAGGGAATATTCGGGTGTTTCTACATTTGCTTTAAATCCTTATTTCTCCCTTAAATCATTAACCAATCAAAGCGAAAAGCAAAATTTAAGTGTGGGGAGTTTTGTTCCTTCTATAGCTTATAAATATTATACTATAAACAATCAAGAAAGTATTACCAATAGCAACGGGAAACAAAATTCTAACAATTTAGAGTTTATTTTACAGGTAGGATATTTGTACAACTATGTACTATCTAATTCTATGTTTTTATCTACAGGTGCTACAGGAGGTGGGGGTTATAAGTTTACCAACTTATCTGTAAATACAAATAATTCTACTCAAATAAGCAAAAATCATAGCAACTCTATACAAATAGAAACCTATTTTACTTTAGGGTATGATAACGGACGATTGTTTTCTGGCTTTAATTTAACCCAAAAGTTTGATAAATATTTTCAAGAGAGGAGTACATCTACCTTAATAGATGAAAAACTTAGATTGAATATTTACTTGGGATATAGGTTTGATCCTCCTAAAAAATTAGATCATTACTTAAAAGAAAAGATTATGAAGAAATTTAATATCAAATAAAAAAAGCCTTTACACAATGTAAAGGCTTTTTAATTTTATAAAAATATTCTCTTATTCTTGATCGTCAAAAGCGGCCATAATTTCTGTAGAAACTCCCATGTTAGAGAATCCTCCATCATGAAATAAGTTTTGTAAGGTTACTTTTTTTGTCAAATCAGAGAACAATGTAATTGTATAATCTGCACATTCCTGAGCTGTTGCATTTCCTAATGGAGACATTTTTTCTGCGTAGTTAATAAACCCAGAGAATCCTTTTACTCCGTTACCAGCTGTAGTAGCTGTTGGAGATTGAGAAATTGTGTTTACACGTACTTTGTGGTCTCTACCAAAGAAATACCCAAAAGAACGTGCTACAGACTCTAAATAAGCTTTGTTGTCTGCCATATCATTATAATCTGGAAATACTCTTTGAGCAGCCATATAAGTTAAAGCTACAATAGATCCCCATTCTGCCATGGCATCTTTTTTATATAACACTTGCATTACTTTGTGAAAAGACAATGCAGAAATATCAAATCCTTTATGAGTAAAATCGTAGTTATTATCTGTGTAGTGAATTTTTTTACGTACGTTAACAGACATTCCAATAGAGTGTAAAACAAAATCTATTTTTCCTCCTAAAATCTCTACAGATTTTTCTATTAGGTTTTCTATGTCTTCTAATTTAGTAACGTCAGCAGGTATAATTTCAGAACCTGTTTTTTCTGCCAATTCTTTAATTTCACCCATACGCATAGCGATAGGTGCATTTGTTAACACAAAAGTTGCTCCTTCTGCATGTGCAGATTCTGCCACTTTCCAAGCAATTGAATTAGAGTCTAAAGCTCCAAAAATGATTCCTCTTTTACCTTTTAATAAATTGTACATATGTATTGTTTAAAATAGTGTATTCTATAATTTTAAATAGATTGCCACAAATATAAGTTTTTCCTATGAAATACTTAATAATTGTTCTGCATGTTCTATTGCCGATTGAGATTTATCTTTTCCTCCCAACATCTCTGCTACTTCATTTACCCTTTCTTTAGTATCTAACTGTGTTAAATAAGTAACGGTTTCATCACCTTCTACTTGCTTGTAAACTTTATAATGTTGTTGTCCTTTAGAGGCTACTTGTGGCAAATGGGTAATGGTAATTACTTGCATATTTTGGCCCATAGTTACCATTACATCAGCAATTTTAGTAGCTACTTCACCCGAAACTCCTGTGTCTATTTCATCAAACAAAATAGTAGGTAAACTCACAAACTTTGATAAAATCATTTTTATTCCTAACATAATTCTAGACAATTCTCCTCCTGATGCTACTTTTTTTAGCAGACCAAAATCAGAACCTTTGTTAGATGATAATAGGAAAGAAACATCATCAATTCCATACTCTGTAAATTCTTTTACAGGTTCAATATTTACTACAAACTGAGCATTTTCCATGCTTAGTTTAGCCAAAACCGTTTCTAGTTCTGTTTTAAAACCTGAAACAACTTTTTTTCTATTATTAGATATTTGTTTGGCTATTTCTAATGTTTTTGTCTTTTGAGCTTTTACATTATGTTCTGCTTGTTTTAAAACATCGGCAGCATCTTCTACCTGACCTACTTTTTGAGCTAAACTATCTCTAACCTCCATTAATTCTTGCAAAGAAGTTACAAAATGTTTTTTTTGCAAATCAAACAACAAACTTAATCTATCGTTTAAACTTTCTAACTCATCTGGGTTTGCTTCTACTTTTTCGGCTTGTTTTTCCAATTCAAAAACCAAATCATCTAATTCAATTTTTAAACTTTTGGCTCTTTCGTGTATTTGCGTATATACTACATCAAAAGGAGCTATTTTACCTAAAGCATTTTGCAATTGATTTAACAACGTTTGTACTCCTATTTGTTCTTCTGTAGATACTTGTAAACTTTCAAACAAATATGTTTTTATATCTTCGGCATGCGACAGTTTTTCTATTTCTGCTTCTAAAGTTTCTACTTCATTGGCTTCTTTTAATTTTGCGTTTTGCAATTCTTTATACAAATGCAAATTATATTCATATTGTTGCTGTGCTTCTTGTTGATTAGCTTTTAGTGTTGCTAAATGCTTAACTTCTTTTCTGTATTTCTTAAATTCTGATTGGTATTTTTTTAAAAGCTCTAAGTTTCCTGCCAAAGCATCTATCACATAAAACTGATAGTTTTTATCAGACAAAGACATTGTATTGTGTTGTGAGTGTATGTCTAATAAATATTCTTTGAGAGACTGTAGTGCTTTTAAATTTACAGGAGTGTCATTTACAAATGCTCTAGATTTTCCGTTAGGCAATAATTCTCTACGAATAATTGTATTAGGTTCGTAATCTAATTCCAATTCATTAAAAACAGCTTCTAATTGGTAAGCTTCTATTTCAAACTCTGCCTCTATCACACATTTTTTATCCTTATCTTTTAAATTAGACAAGTCTGCTCTATTTCCAAGAACCAATCCTAAAGCCCCTAATAAAATAGACTTTCCTGCTCCAGTTTCTCCTGTAATAACAGAATATCCTTTGGTAAAATCCACTCGTAACTTCTTGATCAAAGCATAATTTTGAACAGCTAAAGAAACTAACATATATAATTAGGTTTTTAATTAGAATAAATTTGCTTCCATTTTTTTGAATTATTAGGAGCAACTTTTTTTAATACTGATAAGATTTGAGAAGTGTTTACTCCTCTATTTTTTCTAAAAACATTTACAATTTCATCTGCCTTGGCATCCATCATCATTCTAATAAGAATGTTATTTGGGTTGGAATCATATATTTTTTTTATTGATATAATATCTTCCATTATTTTTTTTGTTGCCGTTTTTTGATTTCTTTCAAAATCATCTAAAGCATTATAATGATATGTGTAATACAAATTTCTAAAATCTTGATTACTATCTGTTAATAATTGATCTATTAACGTAAATCTAGTTACTTTATTAATAGCGTTATCCCAACCTATTGCTCCAGATTGTTGTGCTTGATTGGCAATGGTTAAGGCTGTTTTTAAATAACTTTCTCCTCCTAATTTACCAAACGTATCGGCATACACACCTATAGCTAAATAGCTGTAATAAGAAATAACCGATACAAGATTAGATTCATATTGGTTTATGTTAAAGTTTAAAGGCTGAAACTCCGTATATCTAAAAGTAAAACTATTGTCTTGGTGGTTGATAAGCGGACTGTAATAAGTAGAATTAAATACAGGTCTTGATGCTTGTACTTGAATAGTTCCTTTAAATGAATTGGTACCGGTTTGTTCTGTTAACAAAATGGTAAACGCACACTTAATACGTTCGTGCTCTTTAAATTGAACGTTTGTCCACTTTGTTTGGTTGATGAATTCTGTTAAAGAATTTTCTAATGTTTTAAAAATTTGATTGTTAGATACCGATATTTGATCTGCATTAACCGTTACACTGCAATTTAATTCTTGTGCTTTTATCCCAGTAAAAACAAGCAGTAAAATCCATAAAGCAAATTGTTTATACATTTATTTTTTGAATAATAGCATTTAAAATATCAGTAGCAACTTCTGTTTTGGGTTTGGTGTCAAATTTTTGTATTCCAAAATCTTTATCAATAATAGTAATTTTATTGGTATCTTTTGCAAACCCTGCTCCTTTATCTTTTAAAGAATTTAGGACAATTAAATCTAAATTTTTACGCTGTATTTTAGCTTTAGCATTCTCTTCTTCGTTGTTTGTTTCTAAAGCAAAGCCTACCAACAATTGGTGTTTTTTGTTTTTTCCTAAAGAAGCTAAAATATCTTTGGTTGGTGCCAATTCTATTTGCAAACTGGCATCTTTCTTTTTAATTTTTTGATGAGCCACTACAGCTGGCTTATAATCTGCTACAGCAGCAGAACAAATAGCAATGTCTGCCTGTTTGTAATATTGATGACATGCATTGTACATTTCTTCTGCAGAAACTACATCTATTCTATTTACATAGCTATGTTTTATTTGCTGATGAGATGGACCTGAAACTAAAGTGACTTGAGCTCCTAAATTTGCTGCACATTTGGCCAATTCAAACCCCATTTTACCAGAAGAATGATTTCCTATAAAACGAACAGGATCTATAGCTTCGTATGTAGGTCCGGCTGTTATTAGAATTCTTTTACCTTTTAAAGGAAGTTTTGACAGAATGTCTTTTTCTATAAAGGCAACAATATCTTCAGGTTCGGCTAATCTACCTTCTCCCACCAATCCACTAGCCAATTCTCCACTAGTTGCAGGTATACATATGTTACCAAAAGAAGTTAATTTATGAATACTTTCTTTAGTTGATGGATGTTGATACATATCTAAATCCATAGCTGGTGCAAAATACACTGGGCATTTTGCAGACAAATAAGTGGCTAATAATAAATTATCGCACACTCCATTGGTCATTTTTGCCAAAGTATTTGCAGTTGCTGGAGCAATTAACATTAAATCTGCCCATAAACCTAAATCTACATGGTTGTTCCAAACCGCATTCTCATCTTCTTCATTGTAAAAAGTAGAATGTACCGGGTTTTTAGATAAAGTAGACAATGTTAAGGGAGTTACAAATTCTTTAGAAGCAGGTGTTTGTACTACTTGCACAAGGGCACCTGCTTTTATAAATTGTCTTACTAAATGAGCGGTTTTATAAGCTGCAATTCCAGCACTTACCCCCAATAAAACTTTTTTCCCACTTAATACACTCATAAAGAACTATTCTTGTTCTGGTTTTCTATGGTATACTTTACCATTCAACCATTCTTCTACTGCAATAGCATGTGGTTTTGGTAACTTTTCATAAAATTTAGAAACCTCTATTTGCTCTTTGTTTTCAAATACTTCTTCTAAACTATCGTTGTAAGTAGCAAATTCATCTAACTTATCTACCAATTCTTTCTTTAAATCACTACCAATTTGAGTAGCTCTTTGAGATATGATAGAAATAGCTTCGTAAATATTTTGTGTTTCTGCCTCTACTTTAGATTTATCATATGTAATTGTAGATAATGGAGCTTCTGTTTTTTTGTAATCCATAGTATTTTATAATTATCTTAACTGTTTTGTTGTTGTTTTGCTTTATTCTCTTTTAAAAGTCTTTCGTACAATCCCTCAGCTTCTTTTAAGTATTCTGATGTAGGAAAAGCTTTTTTATATCTGTTAAAAGCTTTTAAAGCTTCTTTAATTCTAGTTTCTTTTTTATGTACAACACTATTGATTCCCAATTCATAAGCTGACTTAAACTTGTAAAACATAGCTTCTTCTTTGTAAGAAGTTCCTAAATAATCTAAAATCACATTGTCAAAAGCTACAATGGCAGACTTATAGTTTCCTATTTTGTAGTACTGCTTTGCTATTTCAAATGCTTTTTTTTCTAATTTTAAATTTAATTCGTCTACTCTTTTGTTTGCTTGGGCTATTTTATCAGAATCTGGGTTGCTGTCTATAAAATTCTGATAAGCTTCTAGTGCTTTTTTTGTGTCTGTTTGTGTAACACTGTATTTGGGTGATAAGTGAAAATAGCTTTCTGCAATTCTATATTGTCCGTTTTCTATTTCTGTACTTTTTGGATAACTTCTTATAAACTTTTCATAATAATAAACTGCTGTTAAGTAGTCTTTTATATTGTAGTTAGAGTCTGCCAACCTAAAAGTAATAACTTCTGCTTGTGGTTTATTAGCATATTCCGACATTACCAACTCATACAAACGAATGGCTTTGTCGTAATCACCTTCTTTATACAATTCGTTTGCCATTTTATAACGTTCTGCTCCCGTTCCTTTATTTAATACCTTATTGTATTTTCCACAAGATATTAAAACAACAGTTGCTAAAACAACAATCAAACTATATTTAAAATTTTTATACATATATCTATTTTTATGAAGCAACGTAAAACGATTCTACAAATTGTTTTAACTCTGCTTTTAATTTTGGAGTAGCTTCTACCAAAGGTAACCTTACTTTAGCAGATGACATTCCTAAAATTTCTAGCAATGCTTTTACTCCTACCGGATTTCCTTCGTTAAAAATTAATCCAATACTTTTTTGAATTCTATATTGTGTATTAAATGCTTTTCTTGATTTGTCTAACAAACCTAAACGAATCATGTGAGAAAATTCTCCTGGAAAAGCTTGTCCTACTACAGATATTACTCCAGCCCCACCAGCTACAGTTATTGGTAAAGCTAACATATCATCCCCAGATATTACTAAAAAATCTTTCGGAACTGCTTTAAGCAACTTTAAAGCTTGATCCATGTCACCTTTTGCTTCTTTAATTCCTATTATATTTGGAATTTCTGCCAATCTTGCAACTGTTTTAGGCAATACATTAGAACTTGTTCTACCTGGTACGTTGTACAAAATAATATCTACAGGACATACCTCTGCAATTGCTTTATAATGCTGATATATACCTTCTTGAGAAGGTTTGTTATAAAAAGGAGAAACTGATAATATAGCATTAATTGCTGTAAAATCAGTTTCTTTTATTTCTTGAATAACGGCATTTGTATTGTTACCTCCAATTCCCAATACAATAGGTAATCTACCTGCGTTTGTATTTACAATTGTGGCTTTTACCAATTCTTTTTCTTCATTAGTTAAGGTTACTGCTTCTGCAGTAGTACCCAATACTACTAAATACTCAACTGCATTATCTATCTGAAATTCAACTAACTTTTCTAAAGTTTGAACATCTACATTACCATCATTATCAAAAGGGGTTATCAATGCAACTCCTGTTCCCAAAAAACTACTCATCTTTTACTTATGCTCTTTAATAATTGTGCTAGCCTGCAAATTTAGTATTTTATTTAGAGAATATCTACTAAATAAAAATAAGCTGTAAGAATTTAACATAAATTAAAAAAGTGTCTGTTTTTCAGTAGAATAAATTCAATAAATTACCACCCTCTAGAAAAAGTTTCTCTTTCTCCTTTTAAGTTGATAACAACAAGCTTGTTGATGTTGTCAGATTTTTTTACAGCAGCTTTTACTTTTTCTACATCTGTTAATGTATTTAACTCATAATTGTTAATTGCTACAATTACATATCCCGATCTTATTCCTAATTTTTGTAAATCTTTATTATCTATTTTAGACACTTTTACTCCACTTAACGTACCTAGTTCTTTCTTTTCTTCTGATTTTAATTCGTTAAACTGAATACCAAAAGCTTCTGTTACCAATTCACTTATTTCAGATAGTTTTACTTTTAATATTTTTTCTACTCCATCTCTATCAATAGTTACCAACACTTCATCACCAGGTCTTTTAGCCACCAATTGTCCTACCAAATCAGAAAATTTATGAATTTTAACAGCATTAATTTTCTTTATCACATCTCCAGGTTTCATTCCTGCTTTGTCTGCACCAGTACCTTTAGAAATTTCAGAAATATAAACTCCATCTACATCAGATTTTACCTGAGTTGTAACTCCTAACACTGCTCTTTTTACAGATCCACTTTCCATTAAATCTTCTACAACTCTTTTAGCTATGTTAGAGGGCACTGCAAAAGAATACCCTACAAACGAACCTGTTTGAGAAGAAATAGCTGTGTTAATTCCTATTAATTCTCCTCTGGTGTTTACCAAGGCCCCTCCACTATTTCCTGGATTTACAGCCGCATCGGTCTGAATAAAAGATTCTATATTATTATTTCCTTCTAAATCTCTTCCTTTGGCACTAATAATTCCGGCAGTTACAGTAGATGTTAAATTATAAGGATTTCCTACTGCCAACACCCATTCTCCAACCTTAGAAATATCAGAATCGCCAAAAGTGACAAACGGTAAGTTATCTGCCTTTATTTTTACTAGAGCTATATCTGTCGATTTATCTGTACCTATTAACTCAGCCTTGTATTTCTTTTTATTGTTTAAACTAATTTCTATTTCCGAAGCATTTTCGATCACATGGTTATTGGTAATTATATAACCATCTGGCGATATAATTACTCCACTCCCTGTTCCTACTCTTTCATATTTTCTACCTCCGTATCCGTGTCCAAAAAACAATTCAGCAAAAGGATCTTGTTGCACTCCTACCGATGTGTTTTTAACGTGTACTACAGCATTTACTGTTGCTTCTGCAGCAGTGGTAAAATCTGTCAAATTTTCAGCTGCCACTAATTTTGTATTAGATGTGTATACAGGAAATTGCTGTATATTGGTCGTTTTAACTTGTTCTGTTTCTTCTTTAGAATCTATAAATTGATTGTATATAAGAATCGACATAAAACCACCAAATAATGCCATCACAAATAATTTAATATTCTGTTTCATGTTATTTAAATTTTTAATTTCTATAAGCCTAATTTTCAAAAACTATGCCAAGGGAAACATTGTCATAAAACTCAACTTAACCAACCTATTCCTAATAAAAACCCATAAATAATAAACTATAAATAAATTATTTGAAAAAAATTAATAAATTTACAATCGTGCACGAACACGAAGATTTGTAATTAAAATAAAAAATAATGAAAAAACTACTTATTTCTGCTGTTACTCTTTTAACAGTTTTAACATCTTGTAAATCTCAGGAAAGTAAAAGTCCCTGGAAAAACCTAATTAAGGGAGATACCTTAGAGGGTTGGAACGTTAAAGGAGGAAAATCCACCTACGATGTAAAAGAAGGTGTTATTACAGGAACTACAGTTCAGGGAGAACCTAATACTTTTTTAACAACCAACAAACATTACGGTGATTTTATATTAGAAATAGAATATTTAGTTGATGCAAATACAAATGCAGGAATACAAATAAGAAGCAACAGTTTTCCTGAATATAAAAACGGAAGAGTGCATGGTTATCAAGTAGAAATAGATCCTTCTGAAAGAGCTTGGAGCGGAGGAATTTTTGAAGAAGGAAAAAGAGGATGGCTGAACGATCTAGAAGACAACGTTCCTGCAAAAAAGGCTTTCAAACATAATGATTGGAATAAATATAGAGTTGAAGCTATTGGAGACACTATTAAAACATGGATCAACGGTATACCTGCAGCTCATTTAGTAGACAATGAGACCGCTAGTGGTTTTATTGGTTTGCAAGTTCATAGAGGAAAAGCAGGAACACAAATTCGTTGGAAAAACATACGTATTATTGATGAAAATCCTAGAAAATACGCTACCAAAACGACAGCACCTGTAGCAGTTAAAAGAAACCATTTAACAAAGCAAGAAAAAACCGAAGGATGGAAGTTGTTATGGGACGGTAAAACAACCAAAGGATGGAAAGGTGCCAAGTTAGACGAATTCCCTAAAAAAGGTTGGAAAATTAAAAACGGAATTCTTAGCGTATTGGCTTCTGGTGGTGCTGAATCTGCTGCAGGTGGAGATATTGTAACCAAAGAATCTTTTAGTGATTTTGAATTAAAAGTAGATTTTAAACTGACCCCTAGAGCTAATAGTGGTATTAAGTATTATGTAGACACTAACATTAACAAAGGACCTGGTTCTTCAATTGGTTTGGAATTTCAAATTTTAGATGATGCATTACATCCTGATGCTAAAAAAGGAAACCACGAAGGAAGTAGAACTATTGCTTCTTTATATGATTTAATTCAAGCAGATGTAAACAAACCTGTTAAACCTATAGGTGAATGGAATACAGCTTATATCAAATCTGTTAACAACCATGTAGAGCATTGGTTAAACGGTGTAAAAGTATTGGAGTACGAAAGAAAAAGCCCTCACTTTAAAAAGCTAGTATCAGAAAGTAAATACAAAAAATGGAAAAACTTTGGATTGCTCAATGAAGGGAGAATCTTATTACAAGACCACGGAGATTTAGTTTCTTTCAGAAACATTAAAATTAAAAAACACTAAAAAAACAATTCAAATGGATACAAGAAGAGAATTTATAAAGAAAACAGCAGCTGGTTCTGCTGGTATTGCTTTGGGTAGCATGTTAATCCCTAATTTGAGTTTTGCTACAAATGGATCTAATATTATAGGTGCTAACGAACGATTAAATGTAGCTGTTATTGGTGTAAGAAGTAGAGCTAGATCTCTTACCAAAGCTATCGGAAAATACAAAGAAGCCAAAGTTGCTATTACTTGTGATGTAGATGATAAAATTATTGAGAAAAATAATATTTTCTGTCAAGAAACATTAGGCTACATTCCTGCCGTTGAAAAAGACTTTAGAAAAGTATTAGAAAACAAAGACATTGATGCTGTGTTTATAGCTACACCAGAACACTGGCATGCTCCTATGGCCATTGCAGCTTTAAAGGCAGGGAAACACGTGTATGTAGAAAAGCCTTGTAGCCACAACCTTTTTGAAAACGAAATGTTAGTTGCTGCTCAAAAAAAATATGGTAAAGTTGTTCAAATGGGAAATCAACAACGCTCAGCTGTAACAAGTCAACAAGGAGTACAAGAAATTAGAGAAGGAATTATTGGTGATGTTTTTAAAGGAGAAGCCTATTATAACAACAACCGAGGAAGCATTGGTGTTGGTAAAAAAATTGCGATACCAAGTACTTTAGATTGGGATTTATGGCAAGGACCTGCTCCAAGAGAAGCATACAGAGACAATATACACCCTTACAACTGGCATTGGTTTAAAACTTGGGGAACAGGTGAAATTCACAACAATGGAACACACGAAATTGATATTTGTCGTTGGGCTTTAGGTGTAGATATTCCTAAAACTGTTTCTTCTTTTGGTGGTAAATACACTTATAAAGATGATTGGGAATTTGCAGACAACCAACAAGCAACATTTACCTACGATGATGGTAAGTTTATTACATGGACTGGACACAGTCGTGGAAAAATACAACCAAATCAACCTGGTCGTGGAGCTACTATATACGGAAGCAAAGGAGCTATAACATTAACTCGTGGAGGTTATTCCTTATATGATTTATCAGGAAAACTTATCAAAAACGAAAAAGAAGCAGGTAAAAATGTTACCTTAGGAACTGCAGGTGGTGGTAGTTTAGATGTAAAACACATCTCTAACTTTTTTAATGCCATTAGAGTAGGAGAAAAACAAAACTCTCCTATTACAGATGCAAGTATTACAACTATGACTTGTCATTTAGGAAACATTGCTCAAGAATTAGGAAGACCCTTACACATTGATACCAAAACAGGAAGAGTTAAAAAAGACAAAGCAGCTTTAAAACTTTACAAACGTACATATGAAAAAGGATGGGAACCTAAATTGTAACTATTAAATACAATTTTATTTTTTAATAGGCTTAAAAGTAATAAACTTTTAAGCCTATTTTTCTTCTATTCCAAATAAAGAGGATAATATGGAGCTAACAATAGAAAGCAACAAACTAAAAACCAAAGCAATCCACAAACTACTTACAGAAAAGCCCGAAGTTAAATAAGCTGCCATATTTATAATAATCGCATTAATTACCAATAAAAAAAGTCCCAATGTAAACACCGTTATTGGTAAGGTTAACAACAGCAATACTGGTTTTACAAATAAATTTAAAATACTTAATATTAAAGCCACCCAAATTGCTGTAAACATACTACTCACCTCTACTCCTGGTAAAAAATTAGCTATAATTATTACCGCCAAAGCATTTACCAATAACTGTACTATATAATTCATCTTTTTTCTTTTATAAATCCGTAAGCTAAACTTACATTAATTGTGTTAGTGTTATAAAAACTACTATAACCTAAACCATATTTATACGAAATATCAAGTGTTATTTCATTTTTATTTAAAATCGAATTTCGTAAACCAAAACCTACCAACACACCTGTGTTAAAATTATTAAAATTATCTTCAACATTATCATAATTATTGCTATCAACCTCATTTCCGGACGAGAAAAAAGTACTAGTCCTAGTTGCTTTATAATCTGTAGAAAAATAATAATCTCCAAAAACACCAATATGAAAATTAGGCTTTAAAAAATTATTATTGAATTCATACTTTAACAACAAATCCAACCCTAACGAAGAAACTTTAGCATTCACCTCGTAAACATCCCTTATCGAATTAATATCAGCATTACTATTATCATTAACCGTTGTATGTTCTAAAGTAGAATACATCAGTCTTGATTCAAAAAACATTTTTTCGATCCAATTAGGTAGATTTTTTTTATAGTATACTCCAAACACGGGATATGTAGATGTATTAAAATTACTATTAACTAAGTATTTAGTATTGGGAGGAACATTTTTAACTTGCGTTAAAGAAGTATGACCAACCCCAACAATAAACCCAAAAGAAGATATTACTTTAGAACTATTATACATATAATTTATACATTCTTCTCCTGTTGTACAGACTTCATTATGGTATTTTTCAGAAATCTTAACTAGTGATTTTTTAGTTAAACTTATATGATCTACAGAATTTCTTGTTTTTTCTGCATCTTTAAACAAAAACTTTAAAACCCCTTTGTATTTATTAGTGTTTCTAATGTATTCTTGATTGTCTTTATAATATTTCTTTTCTTTATTTGTTAATTGATACAGCTCTCCCTTATCGTTCTCAACCAAATAATACTCATCATATACCATGTTTGTGTAATAAAATAAGTCTACCACACCATCAACCAAAAACTCTACAAACACCATTTTTTTTTGATACTTTAACTGTAATTCTCTAGCTATGTAAAACTTTCCATCAACAAACCTGTAGGCATAAATCTCATTAGGATCAAACTTTTGTACTGTATTACTTTTAGCTTTCTTAAAATGACAACTTTGAGTGTTTAATGAACTTCCTCTATAATCTATCAATCCATATATGGTGTCTTTTTCAAGTGTAATAACATAGCCATCTCTATAATCAGATTGCGAATACATTGCTATTGAAAATAAAAATAGCAACACAAAAATTTTCTTTTTCATTTCTCTTTTTTTTGGACAATATAATTATAAAACATCGCAATATTAACTTTTACATTTCATTATTTTTCTTTGTATTTTTGTAGGCTCAATACAAATTAAAATGGACATTACTTTTCATAAATATCAAGGCACAGGAAACGATTTTGTTGTAATTGACAATCGTGATTTAAGTTTCCCTAGAGAAAATACAAAATTAGTCAACTTTTTATGCAACAGAAGATTTGGTGTAGGAGCTGATGGATTGATGTTGTTAAATCCATCTGACACCTATGATTTTACCATGGTTTACTACAACTCTGACGGTACAGAAAGTACTATGTGTGGAAACGGAGGTAGATGTCTAGTTGCTTTTGCTCATAAATTAGGGATTTTTGAAACAGAAACAACTTTTGATGCGGTAGATGGATTGCATTATGCTTCTTACCAAAATGGAATTACCAACCTACAAATGATTGATGTTGCAAATGTAGATGTTTTTGAAAATCACTGTTTTTTAAACACAGGATCTCCTCACCACGTACAATTGGTAGAAAATATTGGAAACTACGATGTAAAAAACAACGGATCTACAATTCGTTATGGTGCTCCTTATTTTCAAGAAGGAACCAATGTAAATTTTGTAGAATCGCTTAGCAATGGAAAATTTAGAGTAAGAACGTACGAAAGAGGTGTAGAAGATGAAACTCTTGCTTGTGGAACAGGTGTAACTGCTGTTGCTATTGCCATGTATCAACAAAAACAAACCACTCACACTAAAGTACCTTTACAAGTAGAAGGTGGTGAATTAGAAGTTTCTTTTACTCCTACAGAAAACGGATACAAAAATGTATTTTTAAAAGGACCTGCTACTTTTGTGTTTAAAGGAAACCTAAGTTACAATGAGTAAACTAACGGGAAATTTAATAAAATTGCGTGCTTTAGAGCCTGAAGATTTGGAGTTCTTATACAATATAGAGAACGACCAAGCTTATTGGGAAGTTAGTAGTACGCAAACTCCTTACTCTCGTTATCTTTTAAAACAATATTTAGAAAATAGTCATTTAGACATTTACGAAGCAAAACAACTTAGATTTGCTATAGAAAACAAACAACATAACATTGTGGGCATGATTGATTTATTTGATTTTAGCCCACAACATTTACGTGCAGGCATTGGTGTTTTAATAGATTCTAAACACCAACAAAAAGGATATGCCACACAAGCCCTTGAGCTAGTAAACAATTATGCTTTTACTACTTTAAACCTAAAACAACTATATGCTAACATAGCTATAGACAATAAAAACAGCATCCATCTTTTTGAAAAATTAGGATACCAAAGTATAGGGATTCGTAAAAACTGGATTTTTAGCGATGGAAATTTTAAAGATGTTGCCTTTTATCAATTGATGCACCCTTAATCATTCATGAAAAAAATATATTATAGTCTTGGTATTTTTACTTTGCTAATTCTCTCTATCGGATTGTACTACTACTCTATTATTTACAGTAGCCAAATCAATCAATCTACAAAAGTATACCTAAAATCTACAGATACTGTTAAAGATGTTATTCATACTCTTAGCTCTATATGTACAGATATTGATGATGTAAAAAAAGTGATGTCTTTAAAAAAATACAATCATGTAAAACCAGGAATGTATGTTTTAAAAGAAGGGTTAAACGCTAATGAATTGATTAATTTATTACGCAGTGGAAAACAAACCCCAATAAAAGTTACCTTTAACAATCAGAATTATATAGAAGATTTAGCAGGAAGATTAGCTCAACAAATAGAAGCCGATTCTATCAGTATTTTAAACAGTTTAACAGATCCTACTTTTTTAAAACAAAAAGGTTTTACACACAAAACAGTTTTAAATATTTGTATGCCCTACACCTATGATTGTTATTGGAACATTTCTCCAAATGCATTAAGAAACAAATTACTAAATGCATACCATCGTTTTTGGAATGAGGATAGAATTAACAAAGCTAAACGTTTAAATTTATCTAAAAACGAAGTAATTGCCATAGCTGCCATTGTACACAAAGAAACCCAACACAAACCGGAAAGAAAAAGAGTAGCTGGTGTTTATTTAAACAGAATTAGAGTTGGAATGCCTTTACAGGCGGATCCAACTATTATTTATGCTTTGAAAGAAAAATATGGACGTGATACGGTAATTAAACGAGTTTTGAAAAAAGATTTACAACACAACTCCCCTTATAACACTTATTTAAACAGAGGCATTCCACCATCTGCCATTGCCATGCCAGACATTGATGCCATTGATGCGGTTCTAAATGCAGAAAGACACTCTTACTATTATTTTTGTGCAAGTCCCGAAAATTTTGGTACCCACAATTTTGCAAAAACATTAAGTCAACACAACAGAAATGCTTTTGCCTACCAACGTTGGCTAAACAAACAAAGAGTACATAGATAAATTCAATTTATTAAAATCATTATTAGACATGAACAGATTTATATTATTTATATCTACACTATTTTTAATTAGCTGCAGTTCTAAACCTAAAACAATTACCCAGGTTGCTTCTTTTAAAGGACAACAAGTTACCGGTGTAACAGTTAGTAATAAAGGACAAATATTTGCAAATTTTCCTAGATGGAGACAAGGTGTTAAAAACTCTGTAGTACAAATTGATCCCAAAGGAACAGCCACTCCTTATCCTAACCAGAAATGGAACTCTTGGACACTAAACACTCCTTTAAACGATTCTGTTTTTGTTGCCGTACAATCTGTAGTAGCACACAACAACAAATTATATGTTTTAGATACTCGAAACCCATTATTTAAAGGTGTAGAGAGTAATCCTAGAGTATTCGTTTTTAATTTAAATACTCATCAATTAAGTAGAACTTATATACTTTCAGAAAATAGCTTTCACAAAGATTCCTACATTAATGATTTACGTATAGATGCTAAACACAACAAAGCTTATTTTACAGATTCTGGACATGCTGGACTTTTAATTTTAGATTTAAACTCAGGAAACTTTAAAAGAGTTTTAGACAACCATAGCTCTACACTTGCAGAAACTGATTATTTAACATTCAACAACAGTACGTGGATAAATACAGTTCATTCTGATGGTATTGCTTTAGATACTACTAAAGGTTTACTCTACTACCATTCTTTAACCGGATATAGTCTCTATGCTGTTCCTACTGATATATTGATAAATGGTACAGAGCAAGAAATTCAAAACAGCGTACAATTTATTAAAAAAACTCCAGCTCCTGATGGGATGATTTTAGACAAATCTGGCAACCTGTATCTTGCAGACTTAGAAAACAACAAAATAATGAGATTAAAAACTTCAACAAATCAAATAGAAGTTTTTGCCGAGGGAGAAAAAATTAAATGGGCAGACACTTTTAGTATTTACAATAACGAATTGTATTATACCAATTCTAGAATTAACGAAGTAAAAGATGGCATAGAGCATTTAAATTTCACCATCAACAAAATAAAAATAGATTGACCTCAATTTATTTTAAACACCAAAGCCAAATCTTATTCAGATTTGGCTTTTTTAATGCTTTGTTAAAAAATTAACTTTATGCGTGTATAATAAATATTGCAGGAATTTTATGAATTTCTGGCTTTTGATGTTTCCATTCTGCCATGGTATAGGTTTTAATATACTCATTAGGCATGGTTATATCTGCAGCAATACATAAACTGGTATTGGGAGATAATGTTGCCTTTAAATCGTCTAACATTTTATGATTACGATAAGGTGTCTCTATAAAAATCTGAGATTGTTTGTGTTCTTTAGACAAACGCTCCAAACGTTTAATTTCTCTTTTTCTATCTGCTTTATCAATAGGTAAATATCCATTAAAAGCAAAACTTTGTCCATTCATTCCACTAGCCATCATCGCCATTAAAATAGATGAAGGTCCTACCAAAGGAATAACTCTAATCCCTTTTTTGTGAGCCAAAGCCACTACATCAGAACCAGGATCTGCAACTGCAGGAACACCAGCTTCTGACAACAAACCTACAGAAGTTCCTTCCATACAAACATCCAAATACGTGTTTACCTCTACCGGATCTACATATTTATCAATTAATTTTAATTCTAAACTAGGTTGAGATTTTGATGGAGTTATTTTTTTGATAAATCTTCTAGCAGATTTTTCGTTTTCCACAATAAAATGATTCAAACTTTCTACCACAGACTTTACAGATATTGGCATTACCTCTAACGGTTCATTATCTCCTAAAGTAGTAGGTATTAAATATAAATTTCCTTTCATTGTTTACTCACTTATTTTTTTAGCAATAACATCGCATGCTTTGTCTAACATTTGATATACATTTTCAAACCCGTTGTCTCCTCCGTAATAAGGATCTGGTACAGAAATATTTTCATCAGGCTGTAGTTCGTTCATAATCATACCCACCTTACTTTTCTGAGCCTCTGTTTTGGCCAAAGCAATAATATTTCTATAATTAGATTCATCCATTGCATAAATACAATCAAAGGTATCTAAATCTGATGGTTGAATTTTTCTTGCTCGTTGATCTGTAATATCTAATCCGTATTTTTTGGCAACTTGTATAGATCTTGAATCTGGCAAATTGCCTACGTGATAAGCTCCTGTTCCAGCAGAATCTACCACAACAATAGCTGAATCTACTTTAGATTTTAAAATTCCTTCTGCTAACGGAGATCTACAAATATTCCCCAAACACACCATTAAAACCTTAGTGGTCTTCATTTTTTAGAAAGATAATTTTTTAGAAATTTCTTCTACATAGGTCTTAAAATTCTTATCGGTAGCAGCTAAATTATCAACCGTTTTACAAGCGTGTAATACCGTAGCATGATCTCTTTTACCTATTTGAGCACCAATACTTGCTAAAGAAGATTTTGTTAATTTCTTAGAAAAATACATTGCCAATTGTCTAGCTTGTACAATATGACGTTTTCTGGTTTTAGACTGCAAAGTGGCTAAGTCTATTTCAAAATATTTAGAAACTACTTTCTGAATATAATCTACAGAAACTTCTTTTTTAGTGTTTTTAACAAACTTATCTACAATTCCTTTTGCTAAAGCTAAGCTAAATTCTTTTTTATTAAATGCAGATTGTGCTATTAAAGAAGTTACAACTCCTTCTAATTCTCTAACATTTGTTTTTATGTGTTTGGCTATAAACTCTATCACATCATCTGGAACTTCTACACCATCTCTATACAAACGGTTTTTTAAAATTCCTATTCTTGTTTCGTAATCTGGAGCTTGCAACTCTGCTGACAGTCCCCATTTAAAACGAGACAACAAACGTTGTTCTATGTCCTGCATATCTACAGGGGCTTTGTCTGATGTTAAAATTACTTGCTTTCCATTTTGATGCAGTTCGTTAAAAATTTGGAAAAAAGCATCTTGGGTTTTTGTTTTCCCTGATAAGAATTGAATATCATCTACAATTAATACATCTATCATTTGATAAAAATGTAAAAAATCGTTTCTGTTGTTGTTTTTTAAAACAGCATCTCCGTATTGTTGAATAAACTTTTCGGTAGATACATACAATACTGTTTTGTCTGGATATTTGTCTTTTACCTGAACACCTATAGCATGTGCCAAATGGGTTTTCCCTAATCCAACACCACCATAAATCATTAACGGATTAAAAGATGTTCCTCCTGGTTTATTGGCAACTGCCATTCCTGCAGATCTTCCTAATCTATTAGATTCCCCTTCCATAAAGTTATCAAAACAATAGTTAGGGTTTAGGTTTGATTCTACTTTTACTTTTTGCAATCCAGGAATAATAAACGGATTTTTTACCTCTCTACTAACACTTTTTGCGGGAAATGTTACGTTTTGAGCCTTCATTGGAGCTCTGTTAGAGCTTGGTATCTTAACCGTTTGTGGAACTTTACTGCTGTATGAGTTTTCTAGACGAACATCATACAAAAGTCTAGCTTCTTTCCCCAACTCTCTAACCAAAGCACTTCGCATGATTTTAACATAGTTTTCCTCTAAAAATTCAAAGAAGAATTTACTAGGTACCTGAATTGTTAAAGCTCCGCCTTCTAATTTAACCGGCACAATAGGTTCAAACCAAGTTTTGTAACCAACTGGAGTAATATTGTCCTTTATAAATCTTAAGCAGGAAGCCCACACATCTTCGGCTGTTTTTATCAT